>NZ_JAIGNN010000007.1 GCF_019711565.1 Qipengyuania proteolytica | reverse complement strand
CTCATGGGCAAGCTTTTTGATGCCGCTGGCGAGCCTATGAGCCCGACCACGTCGCGCGGCAAATCGGGGCGGTCATACCGCTACTACGTTTCGGCCTCGCTGCAGCAGGGCGCTCGGGCCTCCGATTGCGAACTGGTTCAGCGACTGTCTGCGCCCGAGATCGAGCGCGTCATCGCCGCCGCGATGAAACGATGGACCCCCAAAGTCGAAGATCCGTTCTCGATTCTGCGATCGGTCTGCCTGACCGAGCGAGGCCTGCAAGTCGCGCTGGACGCAACACAGGCAGTGAGTACGGCAGCCAGGTTGGCGGAGGACCAGACGATCATTGATCACACCGCCGACGCGATCAGCGTCCAGCTGCCCATCCGGTTCGCAAAGCGCGGCAGCAGACGGCATATAGTGGCAGCGAGTTCGCGCCCGCCACAGCCTGACCGTGTCCTGATTACTGCCCTCAGGAAAGCCCACGCGATGCTGCGCGCCGAGCGGGGGGCGCCCGTCATGGATACAGCTCCTGATTCTCCCTATGACCGCAATATTCTCCGGCTCGCCTTCCTCGCGCCCGACATTCAGCGCGCGATCCTCGCCGGGCGCCAGCCGCTTGATCTCAACCTCGAAGCCTTGAAGAAGATCACGATCCCGCTGGCCTGGTCACAGCAGCGCAAAGCGCTGGGATTTGGCGAAGTCGGCATTCCCTGTTCTGGCAAACAAATACCCTGATTGCGTCGATTAAGGTCCCTGTTATGGGCAATTAAATTCCCTGTTCCGTCGAAGAATAGGGAAACCCTGTTTTCGGCCGCGTAAGCCGCGGAAATGTGGCCCTATTATCTCGGCAACATGCCCCGAAATCGCTCAAATCGGCCTGTTTTGGGCCTCAATTTTGCAAAATTCCCTGTTCTTCCCTGTTTATCAGGGAAATGCACCCAAACCGAACCGATGGCGCAAGCCAAGAGACGGGCCTCCCAAACGGCCCCTGAAACGGCCCCAGAGACCGCAAGAATGATGCGGGCGTTACGGAT
>NZ_JAIGNN010000006.1 GCF_019711565.1 Qipengyuania proteolytica | reverse complement strand
CCAGAAGAGGCACCGAACCCTGACGCTCTTGTTTATGCCGCATTGGCCATCTTCACCTTGATGCGGTGGACGGTCCCGACGCCGACCTTGAGACGCTTGGCGGTGGCATTGATCGAGAGTCCGGAGTTGAGCGTCCGCTGGATTTTCTCGATCATGATCGGGGGCAAGGCTGGGCGTCCGGGCTTTTTGTTCGACCGTGCCAAGCCAGCCATGATGCGGCTGCGGATCATCTCGCGCTCGAAGTCGGCAAAGACCGAGAGCATGCCGAACATCGCCCTACCCGAAGGCGTCGAGGTATCGAGCGCCTGCTGGTGAAGGTAGAGGTCCACGCCCTTCGCGTTGATCTCGTTGAGGAAGCCAACAAGGTCTTGGAGTGAGCGCCCGAGACGATCGACCGCCCAGCTTGCGACCAGATCGATCTCGCGCCGAGCCACAGCTTTCATCAGCGCATCGTAGCCGGGACGCTTGTCGCGACCTTTGGCCCCAGAGATGCCGTGATCGGTAAACTCGGCGACGATCTCCCACCCGTTCTTCTCCGCCATGGCGAGGAGTTCACGGCGTTGGTTCTCGGTTGTCTGGGTGTCTTGCGAGACCCTCGTGTAGATGGCGATGCGCTTGGTCATTCCAGAAGACTCTCACAGTTCTGGAATGCGTCAACTAGTTCTTTTAGTTCGGCTTTTTCTCGCTTCCGAGGTAGTTTGATCTCTCGTCATTGCAGGAGAGATTATGTCCAACGAGACCATCGTGCGCGACCGCTTCCAACGGATCATCGGCTATATCGAGACGACACCGAGCGAGCGGATCGCGCGCGACAAGCACCGCACGATCCTCGGTTTCTACAGTCCGCGTGATGACTACACCCGCGACAAGCACAAGATGCTCTACGGGGCTGGCGATCACCTGATGTCACTGATCACGAACGCGGCGGGATAATCCGTTCGGAAGCTCTCTAAATAGGTTGGTGAGCTAGTTCCCTTGCGAAGGACGCTTGGATAGGCAGATACCGCTCTTATCTGGTTAGCAAGCCTCTCCCTTGGAAAGGGAACCTCATTGGAGTGAGAAGGGTTCTCTCCTTACTCAACCAAAAGTTGACTTTTGAGCGTCTAAAGCCTAGTTCAGACATGCACTGATTGAAGGTTCTATGTGTAGATCACTTCAAGAATAAGGGCGCAGCCATGGCAGTGGCAGCGCCCTTCATTTTTGGATGTGAGGCCAGAGATGGCAGTCCCTGACCTCACGCTCATCACTTCCGAGCCACTTCGACCACCTTGAGGATCAAGGTTGCAAAAGCGAACATCGCCATGGCGAGCAGTAGCACTGATTCAAGCCCTATGGTAATCACCTCCTAGTCCGCAGCATGATTTGGCCAGATGGCCATACTGCTCCGCCCATATAGGCGAGCTAGCCGCTGGTCGCACGGAGTAATTGTCCACACCGCGACGCACCAACTGCTGCATCCGTCGAAGATATAAGGTGTTTATCAGATAGCTCGGCTCGCGAGCCGAAGTCATTTGGGCGACGGGAACTTGTTCGGCGTGCATCCCATCATGTGTGCTGCGACTTGGGCAGGGATTGTGTGGGCCTGCAATATCGAACCAAGCGAGGCGCTGTTGCGATAGACCCTTGCCTCTGGATCGAGCTTCAAAACCGCGGCAATGATCCTTTCCTGATCATCCGGATCATCCGGTAATCGCCAGAACCGATGGCGGGGCAGATCGTCGTCATCCATTCGCGAACTCCTCGCACCATTTCATCTGGTTCTAGAACAGCCAAAACCGACCATCCTCAATGACGGTTTTCTGCCGATCCTCGCGGCACAAAACAGACCCCATTATGGAATAGCCCGTCCACGGCCCAGCTATCGGGGCTGCGCCCCCAGATCGCCACCAGCAGGGTAGGGGAGCGAGGAGGACCGAAACTTCATTCCTTCGGCAAATCCGAATACTCATAATGCCAACTGGGAGAAGGCGAGACATCGCCGATGTCGCGGCTTCGAACCAGTTACGAAGGGTGAGACGGGATCGCGCAGCGAGACCGGTGAGCCCGCCGTCCATCATTCCATGATGACCCCCATACCACGATCACATTGGCCAGCCCTCACGGGCTTGCCGCTGGTCCGCTCGGCTCGGTTCGACTTCCTGCCAAAGCAGGAACCGGGCGCAAGCGCCCTGTCGCCCCGACCCATCGCGGCCAGTTTCGTGTCCGCTGTATTTCTTCCTTATTGAGTAAATAGGACGGACGCTTGGAGATAGTCGGGCCGAGGACAGTTAAATACGGACAGGGGT
>NZ_JAIGNN010000005.1 GCF_019711565.1 Qipengyuania proteolytica | reverse complement strand
GTATCAGCGTTTGGCCTCCAAAACGAACTTTATCCGTCGTCTGATTTCCCGTTCATCAACCTCAAGAACTGCGGCCAATCTGGACACGGTAACCCCTTGGTCGATAGCTCCAAGAATGAGAGCGTCTTGCTCGGCCTTGAGGAGCAAAACTTCGATCCGCAATGCCATGCGACTGGCCTGTAGGGCCTTCACTCTTGCTGCTCGTTCCTTTGCGTGTTGACGCTCGATTTTTGCAAAGGCTGTCTCGTGTCCCTTTGTCCTGCGAGTGATATGGCCTTTCATTCTTCCGGCAGTCCCGCGCGACATACCTTTCGCCACCATCGCATCAATCTCGGACTTGGCCTTTGTGGCCTCCTCGGGAGTGTATTTCTTCTTCATGCCGACACCTTTGCCAAGATGATGGCTTCTCGAAGCGATTGGCGAACTTCGGACGGTCGCGGCGTAGACGGCATGACGAACCATTTGCGGAGTGGCTTGTCTAAAGTCGCTCTAACCAACATCTCGTTGGAGAGCCGTTCACGCCACAATTTCGAGGCCGCACGATCAGGGAAAAACTCCGCGCAAAAAACCGCGAAACCGAGTGTGTTGATTGCCTCGCTTCGAGCGTCACGGATGCGCCCATCCAGATGCTTCCATCTTCCAGCGCTAATCTCGAAATCTTCGCCTTCGATGAGGTAGTCGCTAACTTTCCATTTTCCCGACCACTCAACATCGCACCACGCCTGTTTGGTCAGTGCCCATCCGGGGTGGCCGGGATTGCTCGCGAGGATATCCGAGATATAGAATGCCTCGGCAACAGCCTCTTTCTTCGTAACTAATTTTCTGATTCCAACCATAGCGTCGTCCCTTTCTTTGCCGACGACACAGGGTTAGGCGAGACGAAGAGGCGGTATCGAAAACCTAGGTTAATCTCGTAATTTCAGCTATTTGGATATGTCAAAGGGAACATGAAATTCAGGGTTGATCTGTTCGGCAGCACGGAAATCGTTGATATCAATCGCGACCAACTTTTTTCGGCTCGTCAGGTTGCGGTGACGCTCGGTATCAGCGTTGAAACGCTTCGCCGATGGATCAAAGATGGCTCGTTTCCGCGCTCAATAATTCACTCCTCGGTCAAACGGCAAGATTTCTGGCTAAAGATCGATGTATTGGAATTTCAGAAAATTTGGCTTCTTCGGTCGTTCGAGCCGAAGAAACGAGCGAGATTCAAGAATCTCGACGCAATCGATCATGAGGAAGAGAAGAGATACGCTCGCCTACCTCTGCATGATCAGGGGCTTCAGAAAAGTTTTTCCCGGATGTTTGCTCTGATCCAGAATGATCCGAAGGAGCTTGCGAGAACCAATCCAAACTTGCAAAGGTGGTTGAAGTTTAAGGGCTACATTTGACTGGGCGAAGGTCAGATCGAATTTTGTAGACAAATCCGCGTTTCGTGAGACTTCGTGGTGATGGACGACATCACCCAATACAGATCCATCGGATGGGACTTCGATTTTGTAATCTATCAGAACCCGAGGTCTGCCAAGTTCTGGGATTACATCGAGCGCAACGAACACGATCAGCGCCACTACATCATCACATTCCGCACTGGTCGCTTATTCGATCGTCTCTGGTATGACCTCGACGGGGCAGGCTCCAAGCTTCTGCCTTTCCATTTTCGCGGAGTTGAGGGAATTCCGGAACACATCTTCACTGCGTTCGAGAATGGCAAGCGATCGGGAATGGAGTTGCTCTACTGGAAGGGCAAAATGTGCAAAACCCTTGGTTGTGAGGTTCTGATTGATGATGCGGAAATTCATGTCTGGCCGGGATGCGCACGCCATAACATTGAATGGCTCCATCCCGACATGGTAGCGCTTTGAGTTTGATGCTTCGGGAGAGATGCGATGCATAAGTTCACCGACGACGATGCTGGCTATCTCCGCTGGATCGGCAACCATCCAGACGGGTTCGTGCTAAACATCGAGCGCGGCGAGCGTCCCGACTACGCGGTCCTACATCGTGCGACTTGCTCGTCCATCTCACGGGTTCGAGAAGACGGTGCGTATACCGCACGGAACTACAAAAAGGTCGTTTCGGATAGCCTCGCCGACATCCGCGCTTACACCAAATCCATGGGCCGCAAGGACCGTGACTTCTCGAAGCTGTGCGGCCACTGCCAGCCTTTGTGAGTGCGCTTCTCGCAGGTGAGAAACCAAAGATTACTCGTCGGGCGACGATGCCTCCTCAATCTGCCGAATTTGCTCGTCGGTCGGCTCGGGTGCGGTAGTTTCCATTATGTCTACTGGCTCGTCGTCCGGGAAACCGTATTCCGCATTGATCTCGGCTTCTATCGCGTCTGCTGTCTCCTGAACTTGCCGCTCTACTTCGCGCGCAACAGCTTCCCCTTTTAAGAAATGCTCCAACCCCTCGGGATCACATGCCTCTAGGTATCGCTGTTGATGAATAGCTCCCATCACATCGTTGTTCAGATCGACAATGGTGCTGAACCACTCATCGCCGATTTTCACCGCAACAAAATTTTTGAAGCCGACATACGCGCCCATGCGGTTTTTGCCGTTTATTTGGCCGCAGACAGCGCCAGTATCGGTCGTTCGCACTTCGCGAAATTTCGCGCTGTCGGGGTCGAGGAGATTATAGGCGACCGCATCCTGTGCGTTTTGGGTTGGGTTACTGCACCCTCCGAGCATCAGGATCGCAAAGAAAAACAGTCGCTGCACTTTGTCTTCCCCAAAAGCGGTGATCATACTGGAACAATGCGGGCTTGGCTCGGATCGTAGCGGTAATCGGTGATCGAGCCATCGCGGATACGCTCAACTGCCTCATTGATGGCGTCCAGTGGCACGAGAAACCACTCACGCGGCTTGATCATTGTGCCGAACCGGTCGGGGATTTCCAGATCGAGTTGCGCCGCGCCAAACACGCGGTGGATTAGCTTTTCGAGCTTGGTGCGGTTAATATTGAACAGCCGATATTGGGCGACGATCTCGACATTGGCCATGAGGAATGTCGGTTGAAGGTGCGCGCCAGCGATGCGCTTCTCGACCTTCATGTTGGTCACACCGATCTTGTGCACCAGTTCGCGGTGCTCTGCGACCACCGGGTGATCGGACTTGCTGCGAAGGACATAGATAATTCCGCTAGCTTGATCCCCGTCCTCTGCTTGGCCAGAAAATAGGGGGCCAGCTTCGGGTTCGGTGATCCTGCGACCGGCCTCGTCCTTATTGAGCGCGCGCTGCAAGGACCGCATGAGCATGTTGCTCTGCGTGCCGTTGTCAAAGATCACTCGAAGGCGCGCGTCTGACCGACCCTGATCATTGATGAAGATGTCGTCCATCTCGGCGACATAAGCAGTCTGTCCGCCCACGATGAAGAAAGCGCCGGGACGAATCTCGGCCTTGAGTTCAAATGGCCTCGTCTCCCGCTGTCCACTTTCAAGTTCAGATTGGACTTGCTCGAAGAGCGGTTTGAACTTGGCGAAATCATCGCACTTCTCACGATGCGCGACTTCCTCTGCTGCCTTCCGTTCTTCGGCGGTCGGGACATGGCGAAGGACGCGAATATCGTCCTCGCCCGAGGGTTCGATCCCAAGCTCGGCTAGCAGTGACTCGTCGTCGATTTCATCCGCTGGTGCGGCGTCCTCTCGCGCTCCAACGAGCAGCCCGTGTTTGTCCATCCCTGCAAGAAGCTCTCGGCATTCTTCGAGGGCGCGGAGCCGGTCGAGACGCACCGCATAGAGGCGCTCGAAAATATCCCCATCTTCGCCATGTTGAGGCGCGCGTCCGTGCTCCTCGAAGAAGCGCACAATGTCCTCAAAACCCGCAATTATACGCTCTTCGCGCGCCGTATATGTGCGTGCCTTCTGCTCCTCAATCTCGATCCCAAGTTCGTCGAGCAGTTCGTCGTCGGTAAGTTCAGCCATTAGACTTTTCTTGTGCCCGATAGCGAGCGAATGCGGCAACCCCTTCTGCCATTCGCTTCTCCCAAGCATCTTGCGAGGTGATCTCGGGCAAGCGGCCACGCTGGCGCTTGAACTCTACCGCACGGTTGGCAAGTGAACGCGCCTCTTCCGGCGAGATTTTGACCTTCTTGGCCGAGATTACTGACTGCACCTGTTTGAGGACGGTTTCGTTCATCGACTTGGCGAGCACCGCATAAGCGGTCTCGAACGGATTGATGCTGTCGATGAGATCGATGTCGAGGTCGCGCACATCCATCGCGAACTTGCGGACGCCATCGATCAACGCCGTGTTGACCTTGTCGTTATCACCTTTCCCAGCATCGATCCCACTGGCAATTTCCTTCGCCTTCTGGGTGAGGTTGAGTGCGGCGATTGCGTGCTGGCGCACGGCTTCTTGATCTTCTTCGCTCAACTCCGGGTAACGGTCGCGGACGATCTTACCCATCTTCAATTGGGTAAGTTCTTGCGGGACTGTTTCCTCATTGAACATGCCCTGTTCGAGGTTGTTCTTGTCCTGCACGAACTCGGTGATGACCTCATTGAGGTCTTCCTTGCAGATACGCTGGGCTTCGTCGCTCTTGGGCTCGACCAGCCCCTTGATCTCGAAGTGAAGTTGACCCGTGGCTTCGCGAACACCGACATTGGTCTCACCTTCCTTGTAGCCACCGGGGCCATAGTCGAAGCCTTCTAGCGGGCCCGTATTCTTCGGGGTGAAAGTGAAGCGAGGAGCGAGCACCTGCTCCATGAGAAGGCTGGCGGCGATGGCTTTGAGGGTGTCATTGATAGCCCCTACAACTGCCGCCTCCGAGGCGTCGGGTTCGGCAATCAAATTGGTGAAGGAAGCGCTTTCCTTGCCGGGGGCATCGCGAGTTGCGCGACCGATGATTTGGATGATCTCGGTCAAGCTCGACCGATAGCCGACAGTCAGTGCGTGTTCGCACCAAATCCAGTCGAAGCCTTCCTTGGCCATTCCAAGCGCGATGATAATGTCCACATGGTCGCGGTTGTTGCGGTGGGAGGGGTCTTTTAGAGCCGCCAACACCTTCCCGCGCTGCGCGAGGTCAGTGTCATCAACGAGATCGGCGATTCTCAAGGTTCGCCCATTGGGCAGCCTGACAATATGGAAGCCGGTTGCGTCATCAACGCCAGTCCATTCGCCCAGCGCCTCCATGATGTGGTTGACCTCGGAGACCTTGCCGATCTTCGGGTTCTCGCGCGCGTTCACGGAGGGAATATGCACGATGGTCTTCTTGTCGGGATCGAGCACCGCCTCGATGGCTTCAAGATAGCGTCCGGTGTAGAAGAAGTAGCCGATGTTGAGCGCCTTGAGGTGCTCGTAGCCGTTCAACTGCTCGTAATAGGTATAGGTGACCGTCTCGAATTTGGCCTCATCCTCCGGAGTGAGGACTGGCACTGCATCGCCCCGGAAGTAACTCCCTGTCATAGCGACGATATGCGCTTTGTCGCGGCGTATGAATTCCGTTAGCTGGCTACCAAGGCGACTGTCTTCGCTCGCTGAAACATGGTGAAACTCGTCCACCGCGATCAGCCGATTATCGAACGCCTCCACGCCAAGTTGCTCAACGGCGAAGCGGAAGGTCGCGTGGGTGCAGACAAGCACCTTGTCATCGCTGGCGAGGAACTGGCCGACCGCCTTGATCTTCGACGGATCGACCCGCTCTTCGTCCGGTCCCGGCGCATTGCACAAGTTCCACTGCGGCTTCACCACCCAGTCCGACCAGAAGCCAAACTTGGACAGCGACTCGTCCATGAATGATCCTCCGATGGACTTCTCGGGGACGACGATGATCGCCTGTTCGAGACCCTGATTATGCAGCTTGTCGAGGGCGATGAACATCAGCGCGCGGGACTTGCCCGAGGCAGGCGGCGATTTGATCAGCAGATATTGTTCGCCGCGCTTGGCATAGGCGCGCTCCTGCATGGGGCGCATGCCCATTTCATTCGACTTGGTGGACGCGCCAGTTCGGGCAGTCTGGAAGGAGACGGCGGGGATCGGTTTGGATGAAGTCAACAGGTCGGCCCCTCGGATAAGCAATGTGCGAAAATGTTGTTCGGTGTCGGTCGCTTAAAGTGGCATGCCATAAAACAAAGCATTTTGCGCATTCGCTATCTCAAACGATTTGTCTGAATGTTTGTTAACTCTGGCGGTGAAAGGGTGGATGTCCAATCTCAATTTGATCGGCGAAAATTCGGCGAGCCAAATCTTTAATCTCGCTCTCCTATCGGCGGAGAGTTCCGCAGCCAGTGCAGCCGCAGCGGAACAATCACCGGTCTCCGACGCATGTTTTAGAATTTTGAGAGCGGTTGATTGAGCCACATGGTCTTTCTCTGCTCCCCTCAAAGCACCTAGCAACTGGATAAGCTGACCGACCGTCCATGCCTCATCCAATCCATGTTGCTGGTAGCGCCCAGTAAGTTTCCTTGTTCGCTCTGCTTGTTTTTCTGCATTGGTCTGCACCGCCCGCTTTGCGCGGCTTGCCTTGATCTTTCCGGGCAGCGGCTTACCGGAAGCTTTAAGGTTTGGCGGTATGCAGGCTGCGCCCAAGATTGGAAGAAATAAGCGCCTGTCATCTAGACCGTAAAGTTGAGCCTTCGCTCCATCGATCCTGACCATCTTGCCGAGGAACGAGTCGGCTCCTCCGCCTACCAAAACTACCAGCTTCTCTTTTTCACCTACTTCAATTGAAAGAAGCGTCTGGCTACGATCCTCACGGATTTCGGAGACCACAACCACACCAAACAAATCATCCGTGTCGCCAAAGTTGGTGGGCAAAAAGGGTTTTTTGGACGAGATCGAAGCTCTGCGTTCTTCATTCGGGACGCGGCGGTCCATGCACCCGTGTAGGCCCCACGGTGGTCCAAGCGGCGGGTCAATCCACACACTGCCGCCATTATGTCGGATGAAGTATACCTCTTGCCGACAGTCAGGGCAGTTCGTCTTCCTACATTCGCCGTCACTTGAGGTGCGAAGCGTTGGTGACCCAGCACGACCAGTATATTCGCTGCATCCACCATTCGTATGGAACGGCCTCACTGCACCCTCGTAGAATCGAAATTCAATGGCCTGCCCGCACTTATTGCAAATGCTCAAGCCGCTCTCTTGCCGGTCATCTTGGTGTAGAGTTCGAATAGCTTTTCGAGGCGTTCGGTGTCGTTGCGGAAGCGGCGACCAATGTAGATGCGTTCGAGCACTTCGTCGTTTTCCTCATGGGCTCGGCGGAGGTCTGAATACTTTTCATCCATCGCTTCGGGATCGTAAAGATCGGCGATGGTCGCCGGGAAATGGGCTTCACGGGCGAGAAGGATGTTCTCGGCACAGCGAGTGAGATCGGCCCTGTTTTGCTCGGTAAGCTTGGGGATTGGAAAGGTGTTCCAACCAAGGGTGTTGGAGTAGGAAAAGTCGGTCCTCATACGGACGCAAACCGTGCCAATCCAAACCCAGTGAATTCGCGACGCAATTAACGCCAATGCCCAGATTGGGCCATTATAGATGGCGAAATTTCTATCGCCGATAATTTCACCAGCAGGGGTTAGGCCAACAGGTAGAAAATCGCGATTTTCGGAGCTTACTCGAGGTATTACAACGGCGGTTTCGGTGCCCGCCTGTCTAACCTCGCCGAACCGATGGGGAATAGTAGAAAGTTCCCTTGTAGTTGCGCGCGGCGAGGCTGCTCGCAATTTCGCGATTGCGTCAAAACGATTTGCAAGAGACTGATGCTTCGAAGCGTCCTCAACTTCTCCTTCGCTCACCCAAATGCATCGACGCTCGAGTCCACGGATAAATTCCTGCGAGCCGAGGAAGCGCCTAACGAAATGACGCGGGACTCCGGCTTCAAGAATGAGCGTTTCTGCCTCGTCTCGGGTTAAGAGCAAATGGCCGCCTTCATTCGGCATGTTTCCGAAGCTCATCTCTGGCAATCGGTTAAGAGGACGACTGGCTGGCTGGACTATTACGCTCGGACCATTCACGAGATACGGACTGATATTCTCCGCGTCTCTCGATACTGTTTGTCCGTCAGATTCCGAAAAGAGATATTTCGGTTGTGAACTACGGCGGCGAACGCCGACAATCACCACGGTCACACCAGCATTGTGTGATGCGAGATTGGCCCACTTGAAGCTTGTGTGCGCGAAACAAATTTCGCTGCCCATTTTGAAGATTTCGTTCCAAAGCGCATCAACTTGGCGACCCTGACAAATCGAGTTTGTGGACACAAGCGCTGATGTTGCAACTGTTTGGGTGCCATAATCTGCGGCTTTGAGAAACCACCCCGCAACATAGTCGAGGGATTTCCAATTTTTTATGCGGCCCTCGCAAACTCGGCCCAAGTCGGCCTTTTGCTCGTCAGTCTGCCACTGACTTCCGAGATACGGCGGATTTCCACAAATGTAGGTCTCGCCCCCAGCATTTTCGAAGTCGATCTCGGATTGGTCGAGCGGAGTTTCAAAAAGATCGTCACCACGCACCTTCACGGCTGTCCCGGTTGGCGGACAGATGCTCAACCAGTCGAGCCGAAGCGCGTTGCCGCAAGTGATCCAGTTCTCGGAATCAAGCGGTAGGAACTCGGCTAGAGCTTCCTTCTGACCGCGATAGAGGACATCGCATTGATACTCGGCGATAATGAGCGCGAGGCGGGCAATCTCGGCGGGGAAGTCGCGCAGTTCGATACCGCGAAAGTTGGTCAGCGGAATTTCAGTTTTCCGGTCAGACTCGCCACGACGCTTGTTAATCTCCGCTTCGATGGCCCGAATTTCCTTGTAGGCAATGACGAGGAAGTTGCCGCTGCCGCAGGCCGGATCGAAGACCCTGATCTTCGCCATGCGATTGCGCAGGTTGAGCAGCTTGCGTGAATTGTCGCCTGCCTCCTCCAACTTGGACCGAAGGTCGTCGAGGAACAGCGGGTTTAGCACCTTCAAGATGTTCGGCACGCTGGTGTAGTGCATGCCGAGCGCGCCCCGCTCCTCATCGTCGGCAACAGCCTGAATCATGCTGCCGAAGATATCCGGGTTGATCTTCGTCCAGTCGAGATTGCCGATATGGATCAGGTAAGACCGGGCGATCTTGCTGAACACGGGCACATCGGTTGAACCGCTGAACAGTTCGCCGTTCACATATGGGAAGCCACCCGCCCAAGTCTTGATGCCTTGCGCCGTCCGATCGGCATGCTTCGTGTTCATGGCGCGGAAGAGTTCGCCGATGACTTCGTGGGTGATCTCGTGAGCGCCTGAACTCATCCGCTCGACCGTTTCGGTGAACCGATACCCAGCGTGGAAGATATCGGTATCCTCGGCGAAGAAGCAGAAGATCAACCGCGCCATGAAATGGTTCATGTCGGTGCGGCGCTCGGGGCTCGCCCATTCCGGATTATCTTGCAGCAGCGTCACATAGAGCCGGTTCAGCCGACTGGTCGCGCGAATGTCGAACGAGCTTTCGCGAATTTGCTGGACCGTGGTGATGCCCGCGAGCGGCAGGAAGAAACCGAAGTGGTTCGGGAAATCGGCATAGTCGCAAGCGACGGTCTCGCCGCTGGTCAGGTCTTCGGCCTGAAACTCCTCGCCATCGGTCGCGAGGATGAACTTTGCCTTGTTCGTCGCTGTCTTGGGGCTCTCGCGTAGCGCGGTGAGCGTCTGGCCAACCTCATCGGGCGAGCATGTCGCGATGTGAATGTTGCTGCGCTGAAGGACACCGCCCGCAAGATCGGACTGGTTGGTGCCGCCTTTCCCGTCCTTCCGCAGCCGGTCGATAGTCGTTTTCTTGTTTCCGAAGGCGGTGAGGAACGCGAAGGGGAACTCGGCCCGATCAAACGGTTCCGAGGCGAGTTGGGTGACGGCTTCTTCGATCTCGACGGGGTTCATGGTTGAAATCAGTAAGCTAGGAGGCGGCGAGCGCCAAGTGACGGATGGGAATGTTACGCACCTCTGATGTTAAGCGGCAAATTAAAGGAGGAAATTAGACCGTGCTCCAAGCCCACGCAGCCGCTGATGGGAAAGCCGTTCCAAATGAGGTCGGGCGGGGTGGCGTAGTAAAGCTCGATCAGAACGCCCTCATCTAGCGTTTCCAACAACAATGTGTTCATTCGCTGGTTGGTGCGCTGCGTGGGGCCGGGTCGGCAATATCCATAGAGGCGTTGGGATAAAGAGCGCGATGCGACGCCCAGATAATGGACCACCCCTTTCCATGCATACGCATAAACTCCCGGCTCTCTCGGCAGCGAAGGCATGGTGATCCCCCTGACGGAGTGGGTAACATTTCCCGCAAGCGAGAATCCTCCGGAGCACAGTCGTTCGACTAAAAGAGGCGGCTTCTTTGGTGTGGGCCTCGGTTCAATCCGCCGATCCACCCCGGCGAGCAGGCCCGCTTTCTGGCAAACATTGTAGGCAAATTGGTAGCTGATGCCGAGTTCGCTTGCGATTTCGGACACCGTGCGCCCCTGTTTCGCAAGAGCACGAATTTTTTCTGACTTGCTCATACCGGCTTCCTCAATTGATTTTCAGCAGACGGGACTGCTGACGATCTCGGGCGTGGTAAGCAGTGACGAGATAGCCTTCCGCGACTACCAGTCTCTTACCTTCGATGCGCCGAAGGCGTTTTAGAAAGGCCTTCAACTGTCTCTCAACGAGCGCGACATCTTTCTTCCGCACGAGGATGCCATCTCCGACTTCCGTTCCGATTGCGAGAATAAGGTCGAGATCATCGGGGTGGATACCTCGTTGTGCCATGCGGGTAATCGCATGAGAGGTGAGAGCCAGTGCCGCCATTTCACCCTCCCAACCCAAGGAGATCGCCTTCTTCGAATTCCGCGATCGCCTGTTCGCCTGCCTCGACAGCCCACTTGGCGATTGCCTCGCTTCCGGCATCGCGGATGCGCTGCGGCAATTCATGAAGCCGCGCTCGTCCGGAGAGGATGTGCTCCGCCGCCGCTTGGTTCCCACCCACAAGGTTCAACACATCCTCGCTCGCTACACGATAAGCGAAGTGGTTCCATCGCGGCGTCCAATACTCGAACTCCGCTGTCTCGCTTGATTGCGTGGCCAGCGACTTGAGAAATTGAACCCACGGATTTTGCTCGGAGGGCTCATAATCTTCGGGTTGCGCGTCTCTCGAAGCGAGCAGGCCGAAAAGGTCGTTCTTGTCGATTGACTGCTGCTCGGCTGTCAGCGGCTCATCGCCTCTCCACCCTTCCAGATAATAATCGGCGAGGTGGCTCGGAGCCTCGACTCCTTCTAGTTCTGCTAGCTTGGCATTAATTGCATCCAAACGCGATTGCCGTTCGCGTAGACTGGCCTCGGCTGCCCAATGGAATAAGAATGGCGCGAGATCGAGGATGTGTTCCGGTTCGCAGTCATATCGATCTGCGACGATACGGAGCGCGTTGCGAGCATCGTCAGCCATCTTGATGCGAAATATCGATCGGCGCGAAAAGAAATCGGAAGACGGCTTATCCTCCTCAATGTCGTCTCCCATCAACCTGTCCGGTTCGACGCCGAGAGTGTCAGCCAGTTTCTTCACCGTAGAGAGATGAGGGCGAAGCCGCTTACCTTTCTCGATTTGGTGAATGGTAGATTGCGTGATGCCAGATGCTTCTTCCAATTGTCGAAGCGTTAGCCCCCGACCAGTCCTCACCTTTCGGAGGTTATTTCCGTTAACTTTGTGCATGGGCGTTTTCTCCTACTTTCAGGAGAATACGCGCATTCTGAAGGAGAGGTCTATAATCGTGTTATGGGCCAAAACAGACAGTTGGCTTATTTTCAGGGAGAATTTGCGCTCATATAGGCGTTTTGCAGGCGAAAATTTCTAAACGCGCACGGCAGCACATAGATCGGTCCGAAATTTGAGCGTTTGCGTGATCATTCACGCACGAGCCACCACTCGGGCTCACCATCTTGCCAATCGTCGCTCGACTGAATTAGCTGGGACCAATCCCCAGTCAGGCTAATGGGAAACTGGCACAGGGCAGTTGCCTCATCCCGATATCCTAGCATGAAGAAGTCACCTGTGAGCCTGTCGCAACCCAAGCAGCCGTTGCTGAAATAACGCTCCCTCATGGTGCGGCTGTAGCGGACTTTGAGATGGCTCTGGTCGAAGCTTTCGGGAAGCTGTGCTCGAAGCTGCCCAATCAATCCCTCAAACTGCGTGAGGTCGCGAAGCGAGACCTCTAATGTTTCGCCAGCAATCAAAAGATCGACCCCAACAATGATGTCGGTGATGACGCCGCATTCTTCGCAGTCTGCTTCGGCTGTAATCACCTTGGCGATTCCGGTGTCGCTCACATCCGTGATGCGCCCCCATTTCAAGCGTCCTCTCAAAGCAGCTTTGATGAAGTCGGACATCGAAAAGTTCGACTTCCAACCCCGCATTTCTCGCCGATCGGTCCGGTTCATGCTCCCCCACCAATAGGGCAAGAGTGCACGAAACCCTTCGTCCAAGCTGCCTCCAATACAGGCAGCGGGAAAGTCTTTGCTCACTGCAAACCCCGGCTGCCGAAGCAGCCAGAGGCCCCTCACACCAGATCGGCGATACCGTTCTTGGCGACGCAAGGTCTCGTCATCGACCTGACCCGACCACTGGATTTCAATGGCGACTTTTGCATTACCTTTGGTGGCCAACACATCCGCTCGCCACTCTTCGCCGTCAGGCGATGTCCCGGCGACCTCCGCTTCGGCATCCCATCCGCACTCCCGAGCTATCTGCACGGCCATTGCTTTGAGAACCCGATGCTCCTCGCCCTCATCAGCAGTCAGGCATGGGCCAATCTTCATGTGGGCAAAGAATTGAGTGCCTCTGCGGGACTTCTTGAGGACGACCGGGGAGCCGCAACAGGGCATACGCAAGTGCCGTCGCTTGCGATTTTCGTCCTTGAGTCCATCCCAGTCGTCGGCGGTCAGGTCGAACGCCTGAATTCGCTGACCGCTATCGTCCAGACAACTGACCGGCATTCCTCATTTCTCCAAGGTCAGTCGGACCCAAAGTGATGTTGGGTGCGATGCCATGCCAGTGCCTTCGAACTCGGGTGATCCGCGGCATCTGTCGGAGTTTGGAGGCTCTTGCCGGAAAGGTGGTCGTAATCGGAGCCAAGTAGACGATCCGAAACTACGACCTGATTGCTGTGATTAATCGCCATGAGTCCGAGGTCGAATAGGGTATGGATGTCCGCGCGGAGCAACAAACCGTTGGTAGTGTGATTGGTCTCCGGGCCCAGATATGGGTGAATATGTGCGGCTTCTAAAAGGGCCTCGATTGCACAACCAGTTACTGCGCACTGTCCATCATACGCTCGCATAAGAGCCCTTCGGAAGGCTCCTTGTCCCTGTCGCCGAGCAACTGACGCCAAAACTTTCTTCCGACCGTCTTCAACACTTGCGGGATCAAACGGGTCGGCTTCGAACTCTTCGACACCTTCGACCACATTATCAATTCGTTGGAGAAGAAAGCGACTTGGCTTTCCGGGCGAATGGGAAAGGTATTTGAATCGACCTTCGAGCTTGAATCCGGCTTTCGGATGTTGGCGCTTCGACTCTCTGTAGAAGACGAGAAGTTCGTCGCCATTCGCTTGATGATCGATGATTTTTGAATCAGTTCTGCCGCTGGTTTGCCCCTCCCAATGCAACAAATCGCCTTCGAGGTGATCCCGATATTGAGTGCGGTCGTTGGTCTTGTCGCGTGTGACGAAGAGCCAAATCGAACGATAACCACTCGGGCGAAATACACCGGTATTGATCGTGGCATCGGTGATCGAAAATATCTCGATCAAATCCTCGCGTGGGTAAATCTCTCCCACGACCAACTGATCGGAGGCAAAGGAAGCGGTTTGCGGAGGACCATCGGAGACAACAGTAAAGCCGAGGCTTTCAAGTTTAGGCCGAACGGTGGCATCCCCGCCGACAAAATCCTGCCATGTCAAATGTCCTCGTTCAGGGTGCTGAATGCCATAAGCGACGCCCGCTATTGCCTTGCTGTCGTAGAGCTTCCCATCGTTGGAAACGAAGTAGGCGCGCGCGGGGCGGAAGCCGTATTTTTTAAGAAACGGTCCGCGACCGATCTGGTCGTATTCGTGCATTGCCTGTCGAACGGCTTCTGCACTCGTCAGTTCGCCAAGACCCGCCATCCATTTTCCCCTAACTATTCGGACTCACAGCAAACAGCGTGGGCTGGTCCGTTCCCAAAGCCGCGCCTCTGTTTTGTCGAGATAAATAACTGATGAAAAGCCCTCATCCACTTGCCGACCTTCTCCGTCGTGTCCGTCCTCAACCTCAACCGGCGTTCGTGGTGGCTGAAACTATCTCCTTACCTACTGGTCCGAATGAATGCCGAGAGACAAAAGCAGACCGACTACGCCAATGGTGCCTTGCGAATTGTAAGGGTCGATGGCGACCTCTGGAACGCTGGACGAATGGCGCGGTGAGGATCGAGTTCGAAGACCCCACCGACGCCACTCTCTTCCGCTTATCGCATTAAGCGGCTTTCTTTAGCGCCCGCTTCCTAGCTCTATCTGCGCGCTTTCGAGCCGCATCTTTTGCCCTCTTTTTGCGGTCATGCTCGGCTTGCTCGTTGGGCGAGCGGTCCTTCGGCTTGGGGCCGCGCTTTTCCTTTCCGGGAATTGCCGGTCCTTCCTCCACCAGAGCGACGCTTGCGGTCACATAGTCGAGCCCGTCGAAGTAGTCCTTGAGATAGAGGGCTTGCGCGCGGTCGAAGACCCAGAGGTGCACAGGCGAGCAATTATCGGCATCTCTAATGCTGGTGCGCGTGACGAATTGGAGGATTGTTTCATGCTCGATGCTCTGCTCCCAAGCTTCGCGCTCAATTTGCAAAACCTTCAAGAGGGACGCTTGGGCTGACGAAGCTTTGGCCGAGTAGATGATCGCGGCATGACTGACCTTATGATGGAGATTGGTGCCAGCCTGTTTTGGCTTGAGGTATTTCTGTCCGTCCAATCCCGCATCTCCCAGAATTTCGGCGGGTGTGGACAGCCCTCTCTTTTTCGCATTGTGCTTGTTGTTGGCGGTCCAGATATGGTCGCGTCCGCTCAATTCTTTGGACAGCCTCTCCCCGATCTCACCAAGCATCAGTTGCCCAGCATCTAGCTCGAACAGGTTTCGACTGGCTGTCCGGTCTTCCGAGAAGTAATTGATGTGGACGCGCCGTGCCTGAAATTGTCGCTTACCTTTCAGAGACGGCAGTTCCTCCCATTCTATCTCGTCGAGATTGAGAGCTTCGGAGATGCGGCAGCCAATGTCAGAACGGAAGCGATTGCCGAGCAGCGTGATCCTCTTAAAGGGGGCGAGTTCCCATAACGAGAACGCACTCGCCCAACCCCATTTGACCTCGCGATTTTTCATCGCCGACCACTGGGGCAGATTGCATAGCACGAACCGGCGTGATCCCTCCTGCGACGCTTCAACCACCCGGCGATGAAATACCGCTAAATGGTCGTGAGATTGATCTGCTCCGACATCAGACGGCGAAAGGGTCAATCCTGCGGCTGTGGCAATGACTTTGGACCAGCAACCTTCGAAGTGCTCCAACAGGTAGTGCTTTTCGAAGAAGGCTGCGTCGAGGTGAGTCCGCTTCTCTTCAAAGTCGAGAAAGGCAGGCACCTCGTCCACGATGATTTCCCAATCGCGGAAATCTCGAAAATCGCTGCGCAGCATTGCGGCGTGAGTGGCGATTACGATCGCATGGTCACGCAGCCGATGCCTATCGGGAAGCGCCTCAATTTGCCGGGACACGGAGCCCAAGCGGTCACGATCGTCGCTGGAAATGGTTTCGATGACGGGAGCAGTTCCATGGATGGCAGCGTGCTTGTTCATCCATACCTTAAGTTCGCCGAAGCTGTTGATCCTTTCGGTGACGAAGAGAACTTTGCACTTGCGGTTTGTAATTGAATTTATCGCCCGCTCGGTTTTACCCTGTCCTGCGGGAGATTGATCGAAGTGAACTTTCATAGGTCTCCTATAATTTCAGTTTGTCCGATCATAATATCATCGTCCCACG
>NZ_JAIGNN010000004.1 GCF_019711565.1 Qipengyuania proteolytica | reverse complement strand
TATGACCGCCCCGATTTGCCGCGCGACGTGGTCGGGCTCATAGGCTCGCCAGCGGCATCAAAAAGCTTGCCCATGAGCGGGGCCCTGATCGTGCGGCGCTCGGCCGCAGATCGATGCCGCCGTACCTGAGCATCGAGCCTAGCCTGAACCTGCTCGAATAGCTCGGCATCAACAATGGCATCGTGCTCACCGTCATGGACCTGACCCTTATGAGTGATCTGGCCGAGGTAAACCCGGTTGCGCAGAAGGTGGAACAGCGCCCCGCGGCTGAACGGCAGTCCACCCATCCTGCGGCCCTTAGCGGTGATGTGGAACTTGGAGTGGATGCCGTTCGCCTCGAGGTCGCGTTGGAGCGCATGGACCGAACCCAGCTCTAGATAGCGCGTGAAGATATGCCTGACCCGGTCGGCCTCGTTCGCATTGACCTTGAGCGTGCGCGAACCGTCTGTCGGCGGATCATAGCCCAGCGGCGGAACGCCGCCCATCCACATGCCCCTGGCCTTGGAAGCTGCGATCTTGTCGCGGATGCGCTCGCCGGTCACCTCGCGCTCGAACTGCGCGAACGACAGGAGAACGTTGAGCATCAGCTTGCCCATCGAGCCGGTGGTATTGAACGACTGGGTTACCGAGACGAAGCTGCACTCGTGTTTTTCGAACACCTCGACGATGCGCGCGAAGTCGGCGAGGGAGCGGGTAAGACGGTCGATCTTGTAGACGACCACGATGTCGATCTTCCCCGCTTCGATGTCGGCGAGCAGCGCCTTGAGGCCGGGACGGTCGGTGTTGCCCCCTGAGAACCCGCCGTCATCGTAGCGATCGGGGAGCGCTTCCCAGCCTTCGCTGGTCTGGCTCAGTACGTAAGCTTCACAAGCCTCGCGCTGGGCGTCGAGACTGTTGAACGACTGGTCGAGACCTTCCTCGGAAGACTTGCGGGTGTAGATCGCGCAGCGCTTCTTCGCGGTGCCCATCAGCTGTCTCGTAGTCCGAAGAACCGCGGTCCGTTCCAGCGCGTCCCCGCGATTGCTGTTGCGGCAGCTGACAGACTGGGGAACAGCTGATCGTCCCAGCGGAACCCTTTCTCTTCGACCACCACCGTAACCTGGCGTCCCTTCCAGATGCGCGTCAGCCGCGCGCCGACGCCGAGGTGCTTGCCTTCGGGCTGGACCGGGCCGCTGCGTGCGAGCGCCTTGCGGGTCTCGGCATCGAGTCCGCCCATCGCCTGAGCCTGCACACGCCATGCGAGCAGCTGCCGCATGATCGGCTCGGAACGCAGCGTTGGAGGGTCGCCGTAGCGTCCCTTCCAGAATGCACGCAGGCCCTCAAGATCGAGCGCCTCGATCTCGGCGACGAGGGTCTCGACCGCCCTAGTCACCGCTGGGCTCCTCGATCCGGTAGCGGCGGGTGCCATCAATCTTCTCTGAGACGATGGTATGGCCGCGCTTTTTCATCGCACCTGCCATCGCGCCCCGCACCGAATGCTGCTGCCACCCGGTGGCCTTGGTCATATCGGCAATGCTTACGCCGGTCTTGCGCTTCAGGAGCTTCTCGAGCGTGTCGAGCTTGCTCACGGGCTTCGTGGTGTTAGCGTCAGTAGCGCTGGCTGCGGTATCGGTAGTTGTCATGTTGGTCTCCGGTTTGTGCGGAGGCCGGAATGGCCGCCGCTACCGGGACAAGCCCGAACGGGCCGGGCGCGCGGACACCAATGCTCTCAATGCGGAAACAGTCCAGTCGAATTATCATGCGGCGGAAGTGACACATTCTAGGAAGGGATAAGGTCCGCTTTGCGCCCTAACTTAGGACGTAGAGCGCGCACTGATTGACGTCCGAAAGCGGTCATTGGCGCTTATGTGGATCCGACCGCATAAACTTACCCCTGCCGAAATCAGAATGTTCGGTCAGATGTTGTTGGTGGGAACTTCTTGCAGCACCGCGGTCCCCAGTATGTCACCGGTCGGAGCATCGTGGGGTGCGCCCTCACGCGGCTCGATAGTCACCGCCATCGTCGCCCCGTCCTGCAGGAAGGATCGCAGCTCGGGAGAAAGTGTTACGGTGAGGCGTTCGCTATCCATGAGCCCGAGGGACCGAGGGATCCCGTCCTCAGGTATGATCCAAAGCTCTGGGCCGTATTCGGGTTGCTGAAGATCAGCGAGCCGCAGAGACAGTGTGCCCAAACTGGGGTTATACAGGGCGCTGAGAAGTGGGACCCCAGCCTCATCCTTGATTTGGGCGACATTGGCTGTCTGAGTTAGCAGTGCGGACCCCGCCGGAGCTGGCGCATCCTGATTTTGCATGGGATTGGTCACAGCCAGACCTAGCCCGACAGCCAGAAACAAAGACGCTGCGGTCGCGGTGAAGGCCCAGCTCCGCCAGAGATTGTTCGATCCTTGATCGTTGGAAATCGACAAAGTTTGGTTCGCATCGCGATTTTCCAACTGGTGCTCGATAGCCGAGAGTGCGCTGGCCGGTGCCTCGACGGGCTCGACATCCTCGAGCCAGCGATCGGTTTGTACCTGCCAGGCATTGACACGGCTTGCGAAGTCAGGATCCTCAAGTTGGCGACGCAAGGCTTCGGCGCGCTCCGTCCCTTCGAGCAGGCCCAGAGCCAGGCCGGCTGCCATGACTTCGAGGTCGTCGTGGGTAGGACGATCAGTCATCGCTCAGCTTCCGCCGAATTCTGAGCACTGTGCGGCGCACTCGGCTCTTGAAAGTAGCAACAGGCAAATCAAGGCGCTGTGCAGCCTCCGGGTAGCTCAGGCCTAGAAGAAAAATCGACTTCAATTCTTGTTCGCTTTCAGCGTCGAGATTGCTGACCGCTGCCCAAACCTGGTCTTCGCGGTCCATGGCTATGATACGCTCATCGGCGGCCGTCGCTTCACTTTCATGCAAATTTAGGTGTTCTTCGCCGACGTGATTATGCCTTGTACGAACCCTGTACCAGTCGATCGCTGCATTTCGCGCGATCGCCGCCATCCAGGCCAACGGCCTGCTACGTTCGGGATTATAGCTTTTGGCGCGGTCCCAAATCTTCAGGTATGATTCCTGCAATACGTCTTCGGCTGCCGCGTGGTCGCGCGTTACTGCGAGGCAGATTGCGAACAGCTTGTTGGCGGTTCTCGAGTACAAGCGCCGGAAAGCTTCCCTGTCGAGATCGGCCACCAAAACGATTTCTAGCGAGATCGCCTCGTTCTCCGAGAGATCTCTGCTGGTTTGATCAACCTGGGGTTGTGGAGGCTGAGGGGGGGGCACCCTTCATGCTTAGGGGGTTTCCCAGTAAAAAACAGACGAAACTCGCTCATCTGTCGTTCCGACCCTCCACATCATCCCGAAAATTTTTTCGAGCATGGGTGCATCGATAGCCGGCAAGCACTCGTCAACACTCTGAGAGTGCTTTCGCCGAAAGGCATTCGAGGGGTCCGCACGCGGCCCCGCTGGAGACCCTTTGGGTTGTATTGGGGAGATCGCAATGAAGCATTCAAAAGCCATACCTTTCGCACTGGGAGGGCTGTCGCTTGCGACTGCAGCTGTCCTCTTTGCGCCCGGGGTGGGAATTATCGCCGCCGACCATCTCGATCCGCCAGCAAGGACCGATCCCGCGGTGGACAGCACACCGGACCGCGCCGCTGACATTGCAGATGTGTATGCCTGGCATACCGATACCTCTGTGATAGTCGCGATGACCTTTGCAGGTCCTCAGGCAACCGACCAACCGGCGACTTACGACCCGGACGTACTTTACTCGATCAACGTGTCGAACAGCAGTCCGCGTACCACCACCGATATCCCGATCCGGTTTCGCTTCGGGACAGGTGCAATGGACCAGTTCGGCGTAAGGGTAAGCGGCCTTCCCGGGGTCACGGGGGCGATAGAAGGCTCGGTCGAGACGGCATTGGAGAAGGACGGTGTCAAGGTCTGGGCCGGTCTGTTTGACGATCCATTCTTTTTCGACCTCCAGGGGTTCAGAGACACGCTCAACACGGGAACTTTAAGCTTCGACTCTGAACGCGATTTCTTCGCCGGGCAGAACCTGACCGCCGTAGTTATCGAAATACCCAAGGACCGGATCGATACTGGCGCGCCGGTGGATGTCTGGGGCGCGACCGCGCGATTTGGAGGGCAGCTCTGATGAACACCACTAACCATCCTTCGCTTCGCCGCATCGCCATGGCGACTTCGATGGTTGCAAGCCTTGGCATGCTAGCCGCCTGTTTCGGCGGCGATGACGACGATCCAATCGCCATGCCTTCGCCGACGCCTTCTCCCACTCCGACGCCTTCTCCCACTCCCACGCCGACGTCTTACAATGTTCAAGCGTGTCTTGATCAGATGATCCCGGGAACCGGTGTTACGGTTGCGCAAGCAGTTGTTCCCGACACGCTTACGCTCGACTTGTCGGCAGCTTCCGGTTTCCCGAATGGCCGCAAGCTCGCCGATCCCGTGATTGACGTCACCTTGGCAGTCATTTTCCTCGACCTTTCGGTCAATGGTCCCGGGACGCTGGCGGGACTCCCGTTAAACCCGCCAGCGAACGATGTCGCGTTCAGCGACACGTTCCCTTACCTCGCAGGGCCGCAAGGCTCGCCGCCGGTAGCGGATAATAGCGGCACGATGTTTACCTTTAGAAGTGATTCCGCATCGAGCTATGTGAGGGTTGACCGGATGGGAATGCCGGCGGTCTCGACCGCATTGATCCCTTCTGATCGCAAAAACGCCTATAACGACGCCGGCCCTGTCACCGACGCCAACGGCAATTTCGTGCCCGACCTCGCAGCAACACTGACAGGGCTGACCAATGCGCTCGCGGACGATCTCACCGGAGCCGGACTGACCCCTTGCGCGGTTCCTGAGTAGTTCGAGCAGTGGCGGGCGGGCGCCGCTCGTCCGCCATATAATCTGTAGTCACCACCGGAGCAAAAGGTGAAGACTGGACATGCGTGATGCGTTGAGAAACTCTCGCTATGTGATCTTGCCCATTGCCGCCGTTGCCCTTCTTACTGGCGCCGAATGGTTGATCAATGACACGGCAGAAGCGCCCGTAACTGCTGCCGAATGGGAAAGCCCCGGCTTTGGACCGGCTTCCTATTCTGCAGCCATGGCACGATCGGACTCGGACCTCTCTCTCGGCAACGAGCGGGTTTCGAAGGGGCCGGATGAATGGCTGCGGTACGAGAGCCTGGCTCGGATGTATCTCCACCGCTCGCATCTCAGCTTTACCTACGACGAGCTTTCTCTGGCGGGTGAAGCGCTGGAGCGGGCCAAGCTTCTCGCGCCGACCGACTCCGGACCCTCGTTGACCGATGCCGCGTTCGCTCAGATGTCTCATCAACTTGGCCGCGCCGAAAGCTCGCTGGCCGCTCTGGATGGAGCTGTAGTCCGAAACGATCCGGCGATCCTTGCGGAAAGTGCAAGCCTTAAGGGCGATGTCGCTTTTTATCGCGGAGACTTGGTACGCGCTGGAGCTTTGTACAATCAGGCGGCGAAATATGGCTCGAATGCTGGTGTCGCGTATCGTCATGCCATTCTGGCCAAATCGCAGGGCAGGTTCGAGAGCGCGATAAACCATTTTTCGGACGCGATCCCCGATCCGAGAATGACCACCCCCCTCGCAAGTGCGAGCGCGGCGATGCAAATTGGCGGGGTGGAACTCGCAAGAGGCAACTACCGAAACGCGAGGACGTGGTTCGAGACGGCGAACCGGCAATTCTCTGGTTTCTGGTTCATCGAAGCCCATCTTGCGCAAGCAAAGGCACTGGAAGGCGATCTGGCCGGCGCCATCAAAGATATGGAGGCCGTGGCGCGCCGTGCCCCCGCGGGCGAGGTTCTGGATGCGCTAGCGATGCTGCTTCGCACCGATGGCCAGGCGCGCGAAAGCCGGCTCTGGGCGGACAGAGCCTCTGAAATCTGGGACAAGCGGCTCGATCAGCTTCCTGAAGCTGCCTTCGGGCATGCGGTAGAACACGAACTCGTTTTCGGTTCGCCCGACAAGGCGCTCGATCTCGCGAAACGCAATTTCGACGCGCGGCCCTTTGGAAGCTCCCGCATCCTTCTGGCCTCTGCATACTTGTCGAACGGAGCTTTCGAAGAAGCAATCGAACAGCTGACCCTCGCTGAAAAGTCAGGATGGCGAAGCGCACCGCTGTACGCACTGCTGGCGCAAGCTCACGAATTGTCGAGCAGGCCAGCCGAGGCAGAAAAAGCGCGCAAGGCGGCCGTGGCACTCAACCCCAGAATCTTCGAACCCGAAACCCCACTGATCTGGTTGTCGCACGGATGACTGATCGCCTGAACTTCTGGCTGAAGCCTTTCTTAGCCGCCTTGATAGCCATACTCGCTTCACCTTTGGCTGCGCATTCCACTCCCAATTCCGAAGTTCGGTTGACGGTCTCCGAAGACAAGGTTGTTGCCGATATCATCGTTCCGCAAGGCGAATACGCGTTCGGGACTGGCAATTCAGTCGATGGAAGTCCCAGGTCAATACGCCTGGCACGCCGATATCTGGCCGCCCGTATCGACGTCGCGACCCCCGGCGGAAAGTCATGGACCGTTTCCATGGGGACAGTCGAATTCGTCCAGACCGACGGTCCACCCGATCTCCATGCCGTGGCGTATCTGGTGCCACCTGCGGGGGCTGAGGTATCCCAATTTACAATCGACTGGCAGGTTCTGATCGACGAGCTGCCCGGACATTTTGCCCTTTTCCTGCACGTTGCAGAGGCGGCGGGTGCCAATAGCACCGTTATCGGTGCCCTGCGGAAAGGCACGCGCCCGTTGGCGGTCAACATTACCGAACAGAGCGCGCTGACTCCCCTCACTGCCGCGATACGTCTTGGCGCGCATCATATCTTGGAAGGCTACGACCACCTGCTGTTTCTGCTCGTGCTTCTGCTTCCGGCACCGCTTCTCGCTCAGGCCGAAGCTTGGGGAGGAAATCGATCGACGCGTGGTACCGTGGTCAAGCTGGCGCAGATCATCACCGCATTCACAATCGGCCATAGCCTCACCTTGATCGCCGCTACATTCGGAAACTGGTCGCTGCCGACGGCACCGGTCGAAGTTGCCATCGCCGTATCGGTCTTTGTCTCGGCCATGCATGCGGCTCGTCCGATCCTACCCGGAAAAGAGCCAATCATTGCGCTTGTTTTCGGCCTCGTTCACGGACTGGCATTCGCAACACTGGTACAGGAAGCGCAGGCTGGTATGGCAAGCAGCGCGCTGACACTTCTAGGCTTCAATCTCGGCATAGAGCTGGTGCAGCTCGCGATCGTCGGTGCGGTAATTCCATCGCTGCTCGTCCTGTCCCGCTATCGCCTATACGCGGGTCTTCGGCAGGCGCTGGCCTATCTCGGGATCGCAGCGGCGACGGCATGGATTATTCACCGCGCAACCGGCCTTGCTGAGGGCATTGTTGTGACGATGGAAGCTGCAATGAGCCAAGCTGCATGGCTGGTAGTCGCGGTTTCGATACTCGCAATTGGTTTGGTTGTCCGGAAACACTTCATCGGTATGCGAAGTGACATTTCCATGCATGGCCCTGCGGCATGATCCACCATAAAAATCTGCCCCCCGAAACATCGACTTGTCTTTGCCCCAATTGCGGCTGTAACTTACGCCAGTTCGACAACTTCCCATATGGCAATATTACGATCGATAGGCCCGGAGAGATACACTTCGAGGGCCACCAGTTGCGCTTGCCGAAAAGCCAGCATTTGATCTTGGAGGCCCTCGTTCAGGCGAGAGGACGGGGACTTACACGGTCTCTTCTGGCAACGGTATTGGGAGGTGATATTTTCGATCAATCCATCTCGAAATACATCGAGCGTCTCCGCACCAGCTTTTGCAAGGTCAAACCCGATTTCGATCAGATCGTCTCGATGCGGGGTTTTTGCGCATATCACTGGGATTATCGACCTTCGCGCCGGTGAAGCTGGTAGAAGGCTGAGAAATCAAGAAGCGAACCTTTCTTGTTTTAGGAATGGGCTTCTCGACAGCAATGCGCCCCCGTATCGGTCGTACACGATCCTGCGGTCGGTCTCCAAAAGCTGCCGGTCGTCGGGATGACTGTCACCAATCGGTCCAGTCCGAGTTCGAAAGGTATTATTCGTCCAACGTGACCTCGTCACGGATACCAGGCTCGACCGGTCGCTCGAGCGCCTTTTCGGCCTCCTCCAAGAGTTCCGGGGTCAGGTCGGTAGTCCGTGCCGGGAGAGGGGTGCCATCGCCCATCTCACCATTGGTCTCGATGTCTTCGATAAGCATCTTCATCTCGGCGATTTCCTTGACCTGCGCTTCGATGATTGAATCTGCGAGCTTGCGCACACGCGGATCGGTGATCTCGGCTCTCGAACTGGTCAGAACGGCGATCGAGTGATGCGGGATCATCGCTGCCATGTATTCTTCATCGTTGACGGTCGCCTGGCTGCGGACCAACCAGAGCGCCACCGCGAACGTCAGGGCACCGACGGCCAGGATGATGAAGTTCTTGGTCTTGTCCTTGTACATGCCCCACATGAAGAGAAGCATGACGATCATCATCATGCCGCCCATGACGAAGGTCATCCAGAAGCGCGTCTCGCTCCAGAACACGTGATCGAGCTCGTACGTATTTAGATACATCAGGCCGAACATGATTGCGGTCGAAGTCGCCACCATCGCCATGAAGCGCCAGTAATTGCCCCCACCGCCGTGGTGCTGCTGGTGATCCGTGTGTTGGTTGTCGGCCATTCAATCCTCCTGTTGGCTCATGGTCTTGTATACGTACTGGGCAGTGCAGCTGATCAGGATGAAACCCGTCAGCGACGCAATGCCCGCAATCACCCTCAGGTGATCGGTCGGATAAATGTCGCCCAAGCCCACTGTCGTCACGGTGATCAAGGCGAAGTAATAGTAATCCATGGCCGACATGGCCGGTTCCTTGGCAAACCCGCCAAGCCCTAGCGACGCGGCCCAGGCAAATCCGACTGCAAACACCACAGCAACCAGCATGTGGCTGATGAGGACGAGCAGAGATCCTCCAGTCAGTCTCAAGCCGGCTGGGGTCACGCCAGGAGGCGACACCCTCTTCGCAAGTCGCAACGTGGCCAAGTGCAAGGTCAGTGACACCAGGAAGAGTGCTATTCCGATTGCCGTTGCCGCGATCATTTCTGACCTTCGGTCAATGTCGGAAGCTTTAGCCCTCGCAGCCGCAAGGCATTGGCTATGACCGAGACCGACGAAAGACTCATCGCCGCGGCTGCGATCATCGGATTGAGGAGGAGACCGAAGGCAGGGAACAGGACGCCAGCTGCTACAGGGATACCGAGCGTGTTGTATCCAAAGGCAAACACTAGGTTCTGGCGGATGTTCCGCATAGTGGCACGCGACAGGACGATGGCTTGGAGCACACCGGTCAGGTCTCCGCGAACCAGCGTAACACCGGCGCTCTCGATCGCGACATCGGTACCGGTGCCCATCGCGATGCCGACGTCCGCAGCTGCCAGTGCAGGCGCGTCGTTGATGCCGTCCCCGGCCATCGCGACGCGCTTGCCTGAAGCCTTGAGAGCCTCGACCTTGCGATGCTTGTCTTCCGGCGAGACGTTGGCTTCGACCTCGTCGATACCGATCTGGCGCGCGACGGCTTCGGCAGTGGCGCGGCTATCCCCTGTGAGCATCACCACGTCGATTCCGCGCTGATGCAGCGCCCGGATCGCCGCAGCGCTGGTCGACTTGATCGGGTCGGCGACCGCGATAAGTCCCGTCGGTGCGCCATCGATGGCGACGAACATTACCGTCTGGCCCTGTGCGCGGCCCGCCTCTGCCGAGCCGAGCCATTCCGGATCCTCGATACCCAGCCGACGCATGAGTTTCTCGTTACCGATAGCGACCTTGCGCGATCCCACGCGCGCCTCGACTCCCTCACCGGTGGTAGACAAAAGATCCGTCGCAGGTTGGAACGTCACTCCTCGGGCCTTGGCGCCTTCCACGATAGCATGGGCGAGAGGATGTTCGCTTCCTGCTTCGACCGCTGCGACGGCGGAAAGAAAATCCGTTTCATCAAGACCATCGCGAGGCGTCACCGCGACCAGATCGGGCTTGCCCATGGTTAGCGTGCCGGTCTTGTCGACCACCAGCGTGTCGATCTTTTCCAGCGTCTCGAGCGCCTCAGCGTTGCGAATAAGGATGCCGTGCTGGGCGCCCTTGCCGGTGCCGGTCATGATCGACATCGGCGTGGCTAGTCCTAGCGCGCAAGGACAGGCGATGATGAGCACCGCAATCGCGTTGACCAGTGCATAGGCCAGCGCCGGAAAAGCCCCCCAGATGGCCCAGGCAATGAAAGTAATAACCGCTATGACGACCACTGCAGGCACGAACCAGGCCGCGACCTGGTCGGCTAGGCGCTGGATCGGTGCTCGGCTGCGCTGCGCCTCGGCAACCATCTGGACGATCTTGGACAGCATCGTGTCCTTACCGACTGCGCCCGCGCGCATCAGAAAGCCGCCTGTCTGGTTGACCGTTCCGCCGATCACTTGGTCGCCGACCTTCTTGGAAACCGGCAGCGGCTCGCCGCTGATCATGGATTCGTCGATTGTGCTCGCGCCCTCGGTAACCTCGCCATCGACCGGTACCTTGTCACCCGGGCGGACGCGGAGCAGGTCACCGCTCGCCAAATGGTCGAGCGACACTTCGCGCTCGTCGCCGGTCCCGAATATCTTGACCGCTGTCGGCGGCGCGAGTTCTAGGAGCGCACGCAGCGCGCTCGATGTCGAGCCGCGCGCCCTGAGTTCAAGCACTTGGCCGAGCAGGACAAGTGTGGTGATGACCGCCGCCGCCTCGTAATAGACACCGACGTGGCCAGAGTGATCGCGGAAGGCGGGCGGGAATATATGGGGCAGGAGCGTCGCGACGAGGCTGAACAGATACGCAATCGCCACACCGAAACCAATCAGTGTGAACATGTTGAGATTGAGCGTCTTGATGGATTGCCACGCCCGCACGAAGAAAGGCCAGCCACCCCACAGCACCACCGGTGTAGCGAGAAACAGTTGGGCCCATTGAGCACTTGCCGGCTCAATCAGCCGGTCGAAGCTGATTCCGGGCACCATGTCGCTCATCGCGTAGACGAACAACGGTAAGGTGAAGAGCGTGCTGACCCAGAAGCGCCGCGTCATGTCGACGAGTTCGGGATCGGGTCCATCCTCTAGGCTGACCGTCTCGGGCTCCAGCGCCATACCGCAGATGGGGCAGCTTCCCGGTCCTACCTGGCGGATCTCGGGATGCATGGGACAGGTATAGATCGTCCCTTCGGGAACGTCCTCAACCTGATTGAGATGCGCGCCCGAAAGATAGTGCTCCGGGGCGGCTACGAACTTGTCCTTGCACCGCGCCGAACAGAAGTAGTGGGTCGCACCATCCTGCTCGGCGACATGTGTGGCGCCCTCGATCGTAACACTCATGCCGCAGACGGGATCGATCGCGCTGCCTTCCCCTCTCGCATCCTCCGTGTGGTGGGTATCGCAACAGCTCATAGTCGGCCTCCTCTGCGTGGCAGGAGTGTGTGATCGAGATCAGGGATAGGACGCGAAAACCTCACGGCGGCCATTGCCGAAAGCGATGACCTGATAGGGCTGGGTCCGTCCCCCGGCTTCCATACCTGGCGAGCCGAGCGGCATACCTGCGACCGCCAGACCCTGGACCCATTCGGGCCTTTCAGCGAGCAGGCGCTCGACGTCAGCTGAAGGCACATGACCTTCTATCACATAGCCGTCCGCGATCATCGTATGGCACGAACGCAAGTCATCCGGCACGCCGTGCTCAGTCTTTACCGACGCCATGTCGGGGTGATCGACCGTCTCGACCTCCCGCTTTTCACCGTGGCGCATATGCGCTGCCCAGGCTTCGCAGCATCCGCAACTGGGATCGCGGTAAATGGTGAAGTTCGCAGCCTGAGCAGCGCCTGTGCATGCTACGAGAAGTGCAGTGCCGAGCACGGGCAGAAAGGGGCGGCGGGTCTTGTTTCCATTTGAGTTCATCAGTCGTGTTCCATGGCTTTCATGTCCTCTTCCGACATTTTCGACATGTCGTGCCCGGCATGAGGATCCGCAGCGGCCGTCGCAGTCGAGGTAGGTGCAGGTGTCGCCGCAGGGGCAGGGCTGGCCTTGCTTGCTGAAGCAGTGGGTGCAGAACTTGGCGAAGGAGCCTGGGCAGGAATGGCAACCGGCTCATCCGTTGCGGGAGTTGTCGCAACTTCTGGCTCGGTCGGAGCCGGAGTGGCGATCGTCGTCTCAGCCGCCGGCGCTCCATCATCTACCGGCGTAGCGGGATCACCACATGCTGCAAGCGCCAATAGGCAGGAAGGCACTACAAACAACTTTCCAGCGAATGCGAGGGTAACGGGACGCATGAGAGGTTCCTTTAGAGCTTAAGATGATTGAGACCGTGGGCGAGCTCACCACCCATGAAGCCTTGAATAATGAGCAATGCGGCAATCGGAAAAAGCAAAGCGCGAAGAGCAGCCCGCGAACCTGAAGCGCGGTAAGCAATCCAGGCTGCTGCAATGCCCAGGACAGCGATCAGCATACCGTTCCAGCGGTGGACTTGCATGACGGTATCGCCGCCGAACCACAGGCCGGTGTGTATCCACCCGAACAGGGCGGCCAAAACACCTCCCGCAGCGCCGCCAAAGATCATGATCCTTACGGCCGCTTCACGTTCGGGCGTACGGTGGGACATAACGAACAGCTCGGTAAGCGCAGCCATCATGAAGAGAGCAATCGGAAAGTGGACCGTTGCCGGATGCAGGCTCTTGAGAACGCCGATGATACCTTCGCTCTCAACCTGCTCGTCATCGTGGCTTTCCACGGCTTCATTCGAAATCGCGGCGCTTCCCGTTGCTTCCATATCGTGCCCGGGCTGAGCATGGGCGGCCTCGCTTGCCGCTGGACGCGTCTCTTCGCCGCCGTGCTTTTCGTCGCCGTGTGCGAAGGTAACTGCTGCCGAGAGGAGTAGGGCCAGGCTGGCGAAAAAGCGGAAAATGGAAGTCACCGCTTTGCCTTCTCGAACAGGTCGACCAGCTCGCCGAACTTCTGTTTCTGCTCGTCAGCGTCACCGCTGGCAATCGCATCAGCCACACAGCACGCAGCATGCCGCTTGAGTATCTCGCTCTCGGCCCGACCCAGCGCAGCCTTTACTGCCTGCACCTGATTGAGGACGTCGATACAGTAGCGATCGTCTTCGATCATCTGCGCGACGCCGCGCACCTGTCCTTCGATCCTGCGAAGACGATTGACGATGCGGGAACCATCGGTTGCTGACACGTTTAGAACTCCTTCTGGCGCAATACCCAGGGGGGTATCTTGCAATACTCCTGGGGGGTATATATGACAGGGGCCAAAGGAGTTGCAAGACCCATGTCCGAATTGCTGGTTTCACGTCGACGACTGTTAGGGGCTGGAGTGCTGGCCGCAGGTGCATTGGCCCTGCCTGCCTGGGCGCGCGGTGCCGATCTGCACAATGGGGCGATCCGCGCCGGTTTCGACGAAGTGTCGGGCCGCGATATTGCCCTGACGATCGGCGAAGGGCCTCGCGTTGTTCAGGGGCGTCGCGGACACGCGATCGCTGTTAACGGCAGCGTGCCGGGCCCGCTGGTTCGCCTCAAGGAAGGTCAGCCGGTTCGGCTCGCGGTCACGAACACGCTCGACGAAGACAGCTCGATCCACTGGCACGGGCTGCTTCTGCCATTCCAGTACGACGGCGTGCCGGGTGTCAGCTTTCCCGGCATCAAGCCTGGAGAGACCTTCGTCTATGACATTCCCGCGCTGCGACAGAGCGGAACCTACTGGTGGCATAGTCACTCGGGCCTGCAGGAGCAGGCCGGGCACTATGGCCCGATCGTGGTCGAACCCGCCGGGGCGGACCCCGTGCAAGCGGACCGCGACTATGTTCTACTCCTGAGCGACTTCACGCCTCTTCACCCCCATACGATCATGGACAAGCTGAAGAAGGGCGAAGGCTACTTCAATTACCAGCAGAATACTTGGACCGACGACTATCCGCTGTCGGGCGAGGACCGCCGGATGTGGGCGCGTATGCGCATGATGGCGACCGACATCCTGGACGTTACGGGCTCGACCTACACCTATCTCGCCAATGGGCGGGGACCGGAAGAAGGTCTGGAATTTCTCTTCAATCCCGGCGAACGGGTGCGGCTGCGTATCATCAACGGCAGCGCCATGACCTTCTTCAACGTCCGTATTCCCGGGGTCAAGTTCTCGGTGGTCGGTGCCGACGGCCAGAACGTGCGCCCGGTCGAAGTCGAGGAATTCCAGATCGGCACGGCCGAGACTTACGATATTATTGTCGAGCCGACTGGCGAAGCACGCACGATCGTGGCCGAAAGCATGGACCGCTCAGGCATGGCTGTAGCGACCTTGGCATCCCGCCCCGGTGCGCGGGCAAGTGTACCGCCCCTACGCGACCCCCCGCTGCTGACGATGGCGGACATGGGCATGAACCACGGGGCGGGCGGAATGGATCATTCCGGTGGCGACATGGCCGGGATGGACCATTCGGCCATGGGCCACGACATGTCATCTCAAGGTGCTGCTGCCGAACCGATGGCGGGCATGGACATGGGCGGCATGAATATGCGTGACACGTCCAAACTGCCTCCCGACGTAAAGGTCGGCCCCGGTATCGATATGGTATCGATGAACCCGGTCGATCGCATGGGCGACCCGGGCATTGGCCTCGACAAGGTTCCCCACAAGGTTCTGACCTACAAGGACCTGGTTGCGCTAGCGCCGAATGACGATTTGCGCCGTCCGTCCAGGCAGATGGAAATCCATCTGACCGGCAACATGGAACGCTACATGTGGTCGTTCGACGGGAAAAAGTTCAGTGCCGTTAGCGACGATCCGATCCGCTTCGCCTACAACGAACGTGTCCGGGTGAAGCTGGTCAATGACACCATGATGGCGCACCCGATCCATTTGCACGGTCATTTCTTCGAACTGGTCAACGGTGCACCTGCCGATCGCCAGCCGCAGAAGCATACCGTTATCGTGCAGCCCGGTGGCAGCGCCACCTTCGACCTCACCGCCGATGAGGAGGGCGACTGGGCCTTCCACTGCCACCTGCTCTATCACATGCACTCTGGCATGTTTCAGATCGTGACCGTCGCGCCGCGGGGCAACCAGCCCGATGTGAAGCGGGTGGGAGAAGACTGATGCGCCTGCTCGTCGCCATGCTCTTCGCGAGCGCCGCCGCACCCGCCAACGCACAGGACCATTCGGGCCACGCGATGCCGGTCGAGCAAGCACCTGTCCAGACCGAATGCGAAAAAGAGGCCGAACGCCACCGCGCTATGGGCCATCCGGTGCCTGAGGGGGCGTGTGCGCCCAAATCGCAACCAGCTGAACCTGCGCAGGACGGTCCCGCCGACGGCCATACCGGCATGGACCATTCCCAGATGGACCATAGTCAGATGCAGGGCATGGACCACTCCACCATGGATCATTCCAAGATGGAAGGCATGGACCATTCCGCGATGGGCCATGAAAAGACACAGTTGCCCGCGCAGACGCCTATGGACCACGGAGCGATGGGGCACGGTACGATGGACATGACGCCCATTCCGGAAGGGCCGCCTCCGGCTGCGGCAGGATCGGGTCCGCCTCGTGCCGCCGATGCGATCTGGGGAGCTGATGCGATGCGCGCCTCGCGAAATGCCCTTCGCACTGAGAACGGCGGCATGAAAGTGTTCTGGTTCCAGGGCGACCGCGCTGAATATCGCGCGCGAGAAGATAGTGATGGCTATCTGTGGGACGTGCAGGTCTACTACGGTGGCGATACAGACAAGTTCTGGTTCAAGAGCGAGGGCGAAGGCACTTTCGGCGAACAGGTGGAGTCCGCCGAGATACAGGGACTTTGGAGCCACGCGATCGGACCGTGGTGGGATCTTCAGGTTGGCGTTCGGCAGGATCTGACCGGTCCCGAGCGCACCCATGCCGTCATCGGTGTCCAGGGATTGGCGCCCTATACTTTTGAAGTCGATGCAGCCGCCTTTCTGTCGAACAAGGGCGACCTGACTGCCAGTGTAGAAGCCGAGCTTGACCAGCGCATCACGCAGCGCCTTCTCCTGCAACCGCGGGCTGAGGTAAGTCTTTCTGCTCAGGACATTCCCGAGCTCGGCATCGGTGCGGGCCTGGATTCGGTCGAGCTGGGGTTGCGCCTCCGTTACGAAATCGCTCGCGAGTTCGCCCCGTACATCGGGGTGGAGCAGGAATGGAAAGTTGGCCAGAGCGCCGACTATGCACGCCTCGCAGGGGAAGATCCCAGCGTGACGAACTACGTCGTCGGCGTCCGATTCTGGTTCTAAAGAAGGGATTACAATGAAGTTTGTATATTTTGCGGCTTCGGCTGCAGCCGCACTCGCTGCAGTGCCTGTTGCGGCTCTAGCTCAGCACGCCGATCACGCTGATCATTCGGCACACGACACACACGGCGATGTCCAGGACGGGCCCGTGCAAGATGCGCAAGAAACGCTCGTCGCTTATCGGGACGCGTTGGTCGCGCGAGACGAGGCCGCCATGAGAGCGCTGTTCGCAGACGATTCCATGGTTTTCGAGAACGGCAAAGCTGAAGGCTCCTTTGCGCAATACATGGAGCATCATCTCGGCCCCGAACTGGGCGAGATCACCGAGTTCACATTCACCAATCCGACGGTGAATGTCCGGATGGTCGGACATGTAGCGTTTGGCCATGAAACCTATCGATACCGGATCGCCCTAAAGGATGGCCGCGTGATCGAGCGTGACGGGGTCGCCACGTCGGTCCTGACCCATGAGGATGGGGCATGGAAAATCGTTCAGTATCACTCCTCGTCCCGCGCCCCGCGTCCGAACTGATCAGGCAGTCGATTTTAAAATGGCAATTCAACGGTCGCGTAAGCTTCGGCTGCATATCTTCGGTAGCAAAGTCCACAAATGGCTGGCCGTCTTCGTAGGCGTGCAAGCCCTGTTGTGGATGGCCACCGGCACACTCATGTCTTATCTGAAGCTCGAGCACGTACGCTCCGAGCATGTCATCTCGCGCGAGCCTGCGCCATTGATCTCTGACGCGGCACTGCCCGCATGGGCGTCAAATGGCGGAAATCTGGTCTCGGTCACGACGAAAATGGTCAACGCTAGACCGATGGTGGAAATGCGCCGTTTGGACGGCAGCACAAGCCTTCATGACCCTTCCACCGGACGGCTCCTCTCGCCTCTCTCGCGCGAGACTGCAGAGGCGATTGCCTTGCGCGCTTGGTCAGGGCCGAAGACTACCGTTGAGGCGGCCACCCCTGTTGCGAAGCCTGTAGGCACCGAATTCAGCGGTCCTTTTCCGGCGTGGCAGGTTCAATTCGGTGATCCGGATGCAACGCGTCTCTATATCGACGCTTCCAATGGCGCCGTATTGGCCGCGAGAAGCGACACGTGGCGCTTCTTCGATTTCATCTGGGGGCTCCACATCATGGATTGGAACGAGAGGCATCGGATCAATAGCTGGTGGTTGCTATTGTTCGGCATTGGCGGGACCGTCATTTCTGTCTCGGGCTTCGTGCTCCTGGCCAACCGTTTTCCTAAAGTACGACGACCTCGCACAAAACGAACGTAACTGGATGGGTCGGACTAGTTTAAGGAAGGGCGTGCACTACTCGTAAGTTGAAGAGGCGTCAGCCGATCCATGCCTGGCTCTCAAACAGTCAGGCCGGAGCGGATGGAGGCTTTGGGCAGGTACGCGCAAGCCTAGTGCTGGTCCGCTGCATCAGATCGCAACTGCGGGATCGCTTCCCTGAGAACTCGAATTGCCGACCGAAAGATAATCACTGCCATCACCCCGCCGATCGCGATGTCCGGCCAAGGTGAGGAGGTTAGCGCGACTGCGCCCGCCGCGATGAGGACGCCAACGTTCGAGATCACGTCATTGCGCGAGCACTCGAATGTGCTCGCCATGTTCACATCCTGCCGCCTGAATCTCCAAAGCAGCGAAAGACAAACCACATTTGCGACGAGTGCCATTCCGCCGAAAACGAGCATCAATGTCGATGATGGGGGAACTCCTGTGCTGAGCTTGATCGCTATATTCACCAGGATGCTGATACCTAGCAATAGGATCAGAATACCTTTGAAGACAGCCGCGCCAGCTTTCCAGCGGTCGCCTCGCGAGAGGGCATACAAGCTAACGCCATAAACCAAGGCGTCTCCCAACATGTCGGTCGCATCCGCCATGAGGGCAGTCGACCCAGCAATCACCCCGGCCGCGAACTCAACGAAGAACATCACAGCGTTGATCAGGAGCACTATGATCAGGACACGTCGCTGGTCTGCTTGTCTTGCAAGCTTCTCCAGCTCGGTTCCCTTTGATGAACAGCAATCGCTCGACATGGAGTTTAAATGGTCGGTTCGTTCAACAGCCGCAACCGGCTCGCTTACCGTGAGGCAGCTTTTCCCTTTGTTAGGCTTATAGCAGACTGTCGGCTGACGGCCCCTTTGCAGACGCTCGGTTCAAGCCAACTTTAGGGACAGCTTTGGGGCCGATTGCGGACTGACCGGAGTTGGCTCTGGAAATGCCCAAAGCGGACATCGGAATTGTAGAGCCTCGGATCGACTTAATTCGCCGACTCTACTGGGCTCAGGAACTTCGTCGAGCGACTGCTGAATTTACCCCTCCAGAAAGACCAGCTCGCAAGGAGACCCAACAGCACAAGAGCCAACCCGGCAAAGGTCATTGCGATCCGCCATAGGAATCCGCCAACCTTGGCGGCATGTATCGGGTAGAGCTTCTCGACAACGGTAGAAGCTGCATCACCCATCGCCGGATCATCCTTGGCAACGATGGATCCTCCTTCCGGCGAGACCCATGCGTAGCTTCGACCGTTGGGGGTCCACTCAAAGTCCTGGCGGAAGCGAATGGCAATGGGTTCGCCGGGCGCGGCGGGCATCATCAATCGACGGGCGGCAGCCGAAGGATAGGCTGATTGAGCGTTGGCTATGACAACTGCCCAATCGGTACTTTCGCTGACTGACGCGAGGTCACTCGGAAGTTCAGGCTTGGCATCGGCATTAGCGATCGGTGAAAGCAACACGGAAGAGATCGCCGGAAACACCATCATTGTGCCCGTGGCTGCTGCGATGAGCAGCAAGGGCGATCCTACTACTCCCAGATCGCGATGATGCCTGACGATTGCGCTAGCCGTATAGCGCGCCGGCCATAAGCGGAACCGGAAGGTCTTTCTAGTACGCCACCACAGGATCGCCCCTGTGATGGTGAACGCCAACAGGATGACACCCAAAACACCGGTAATGGTTTTTCCAAACTCACCCATTAGCAGATAGTGATGCAGGTCGAACAACCACAGTTCGGGCCGCTCCCAGATCCCCGACCAGCGATCGATAACGGTCCCATCTTGTGCGATGTAAGCACCGCTCCCGTCCAAATAGATTGCCTGGTGTAATCCGATCTCTTCGCTAGCAAACGTGATGCGGGACAGCCCGGGCGCGGTCTCAACGGCAACTTCAATCGCCTTGGCCAGTTCGGCCGGACTGCTGGCCGGTGCGTCATTGGCACCGTCCAGCAGGATCCAGCTGTCTTCCCATAGGAGAACTGTGCCGGACAGTCCGATCACAGCCAGAACCAAGCCGACCAGGCCGCCTGTCCAGCGATGCAGAAGCGAGAGAAGTTTCATCAGAATTCGCTGCGCAAGCTCAAGGTAAAAGTGCGCCCGCGGCCGGAGAAGAAGCGGCTGTTGTCCGTCACACGGACCGTATCGCTATCATAGGTGACGTAGAACTTGTCGGTCAGGTTCTGGGCGGCCAGCGAAACTTCTCCGAAGTCCGCACGATACGAAACGAATGCATCGAGCAGCGTGTAGCCTTCGAAATCGGTAGCCGTCGAAGCGTCGTTGAACTCGCGCTCGAGATACATGCGCGCCTGCGCCCGAGCGCTAAAGCGTCCCGAGGTGTAATCGGCTGCCAAATTCACGCGGTCGGGAGAAATGTTCGCGCCGTCGAGGTCCTCGTCGATGAGGCCATCGTCGTCGGCATCGGTCTGCCCTTCAAGCGCCGCGTAGCCCCCGCTAAGCGAAAGCCCGGTAATCGGGGTCTGCCATGCGAGACTTGCCTCGAAGCCTTGGATCTCGATCGGCTGGCGCTCGACCTCGAATACATCGTTGCGCAGGACGAGAAGCGATCCAAAATCGCTCGACGACCAGAAGTAGCTGGCCGATGCCTTGATAGCGCCACGATCCCATTCGAGCCCCAGCTCGCGGTTGTTCGAGACCACCGGCTCGAGAGAAAGGAAGTCGTCGACGTCGACCCCCGGCTGGGTGATCCCTCGCAGGATACGGCCAACGTCAGCGATGGTGAAACCTTCGGCATAGCTTCCGTAAGCCCGGAGCCCGTCGATCGGCTCGATGATAACACCGCCGTTTAAGAGCACGTCGTCGAACGATGGTGAGCCACCTTCGACATCCACGGATCCGTAGCTGGCGAGCGTCGTGAAATCGCCAACATTGAGTTCGACATTCTCGTAGCGAAGACCGCCTGCCAGACGCAATAGTCCATCAGCCAAGGCCAGATTGCCCTGGAGGAAGGGAGCCAGGCTCCGGAAATCGCTTTGAGGTACCCAAACGCGATCGGTTTGCACGAGAGACTGCGCCGTTCGGTCAAAGAGCGCATCAAAACCGGCTATCAGCACTAGGTCTTCAAAACCCGGAAGTGCACGTTCGTAGCTTACCTTCGCGCCGAGTTTGCGCGACCGGTTGGCCGATTGATCGAAGAGGGTGCCGCTGGGATCGATGGCTGGATCCTGAAATGTCCCGAACACCCCGCCACCGAAGACGTCGCTGGTGCGGCTATAGAAGCCCTGCAACACGAAGGTGCCGCCGGCGAGGTCGGGATCGGTCAATGAAGCAGAAACAAGCTCGGCAGTGTTCGAAGGCGGCGCGCCCGGCGTTTCGCCACGTTCACTGGTCGATGGAATGTTGGCTGAGCGATCGCCGGAAACGGAAACGTAATTGGCATTGCCTTCGAGTTCGAACCGGTTTGCGACGACTTCAAAACGGGCGCCGTTCGCGAGATCGTAGCCGAGGCGACCGAAGACCGACCAACTGTCGCTGTCCTGGATTTCACCTTGGGTGCCATCGACCCCAATACGATTTCCCGACCCATCGAAGAACGCTCCGCGCTTCTCGAGCGTGGCACCAAAGCTGGCGTCGAGCGATCCGGCACGATAGCCGACCAACGCGCCTGTTTTCGCACCAATACCTTCGCCATCGAGGCCATCGGGAAGTGTTACCTGCGAGAGGGTACGGAAGGAGACACCGTCTTCGCGGGGAGCGCCGACTGTCACTTGGTTCACCACACCACCAGTGGCCCCGATACCCTGAAGCGCGTTCGAGCCGTAAATGACTTCAACGCGATCGATGAAGAACGGGTCGATCGTGTAGCCGTCGCGCGAACCATCGCGAACGGGCGTCGACTGGGGAATGCCGTTGATCGCATAAAGCGGCGCACGGCCGCGCAGACTTTCCCCTGCCCCTGATAGTTTCTCCCGGGTCGGAGAGAAGGACGGCAACAGCGCGGAGACTGCGTCGACCGTCGAGCCAGAAACTAGGACCTGCCTTTCGAGCGCTTCGCGATCGATAATGTCTACGGTCAGTGGTAGCGCGCTAGCCGGAAGCTGAGTTCGGGCCGCGGTTACGACGATGGTATCCTCGCCATCCGTTTCGGACGATGCCGTCCCTGGAACATCGGTGGTTTGAGCAAAAGCGGGCGAAAGCGGAGTCAGCGCAAGCGCGCCAACCAGATAGCGGTACATTCAAAGCTCCCTTGAGGTTTGCCGCCGCCTAACCTTCCTGCGATTAATTCGCAATAGCAATCTTGAGACTTCACTGGAGAGGGCGCGCTTGCCGTCAGTGATGTCGGTTGAGGGGCCGAAAACCGACTGGCAGCTTTCAGTGGGGGAAACTCGAAAAGCTGCCTATCAATTGGCCGAAGGTTTTCAGATTTTACCAGTCAGCAATTTGCTTCCATTGGCACGCGTCCGGGTTAGCAAGCTCGATCACACGGCTCTGCTAGTCCCACGAGATCACACCATCCGCCGAACGCCAGCTCGCTGGCCGGATCATCTTTTCGTGTGCGATACGGACTGACCTGATCTCCGCCTCAATCTCTCGTCGCCAATGTGCAAGGAAATCGAACAGCACCGGAAAATCCGGTGCTGCGTCGTATTCCTGCCAGGCAAAGATCTGCACGAGCGAGGGGTGATCCGGCATGAAATAGCAGATTTCTGCCGTGGTGAGTCCGTACCCCTCCAGTTGAACTAGGAAAGCTCGATCGGTCATTGCAGCGTTGGCTGGCTGCCCAGGCCTTCGAGCGAGCGCAGCGCCGCGAAAACATCATCAACGGAAACCGGACTTTTGAGTTCGGGGGGCTGGCGCATCGCCGGCTGGTTTTCGACGGTATGCCGATCGGACGCCCAGGAAGCCAGGATGGCTCGCTTCACTTCGGGCTCAAGCGAGGGATGATGCGCTACATCGAATGGATGCAAATATCGTGCGAATGGTTGCGACATAGGAAAATCCTCCTTTCTGCCTTGCCGCGGGTCACTCACTGCGGATTGCTCCGCTCGACGTATTTTGTGAGTCGATTTCAGACGGTCAAGACCCTGATAAGGTCTCCGGAAAGCGCCCATTGGCAGTCGCAATCGGCGAGTGCCAAAAAATTTGATTTGGACCTCTTGAAGCCGTTTCCAGCAAAACTAGATCGCGAAATGCCTCCTGCCGATCATCCGGGGGAGGCGCTGTAAGTCATTTCGCTTTGTAATGGAGGTTATGCATGCATTTCCGACCCTTGCACGATCGCGTGCTGGTTCGCCGTATCGAGGCCGAAGAAAAGACGGCCGGCGGCATTATCATCCCTGACACCGCCAAGGAAAAGCCGATGGAAGGCGAAGTCGTCGCCGTTGGCCCGGGTGCGCGTGACGATGCCGGGAAGCTGGTGGAACTCGCCGTCAAGGCGGGCGACCGCATCCTGTTCGGCAAGTGGTCCGGCACCGAAGTGCGGATCGACGGCGAGGACCTGCTCATCATGAAGGAGGGCGACATCCTCGGCATCATCGAAACCACCGCCGAGCTCAAAAAGGCGGCGTAAGCAACCAACCCGATCTTCGGTTCAATCGAAAGAAGAGAAAGGAGCAGGCCAGATGGCTGCGAAAGAAGTAAAGTTTGCGTCGGATGCGCGCGATCGCATGCTCCGCGGCGTGGATACGCTTGCAAATGCGGTCAAGGTAACTCTCGGCCCCAAGGGCCGCAACGTGGTGATCGAGAAGAGCTTCGGTGCCCCTCGTATCACCAAGGATGGAGTCACTGTCGCCAAGGAAATCGAACTCAAGGACAAGTTCGAAAACATGGGCGCACAGATGCTGCGCGAAGTCGCCAGCAAGCAGAACGACAAGGCGGGTGACGGCACCACCACCGCCACCGTTCTTGCCCAGGCCATCGTGCGCGAAGGTGCCAAGGCGGTTGCTGCCGGCATGAACCCGATGGACCTGAAGCGCGGTATCGACCTCGCCGTCAGCACCGTGGTCAAGGACCTCGAGAGCCATGCTAAGAAGGTGTCGGCTAACAGCGAAATCGCGCAGGTCGCAACCATTTCCGCCAATGGCGACGAAACCGTCGGGCGCATCCTTGCCGAAGCGATGGAGAAGGTCGGCAATGAAGGCGTGATCACGGTCGAGGAAGCCAAGAGCCTCGAAACCGAACTCGAAACGGTCGAGGGCATGCAGTTCGATCGCGGCTATCTCTCGCCCTACTTCGTGACCAACGCCGAAAAGCTGAAGGTGGAACTCGAGGATCCCTATATCCTCATCCATGAGAAGAAGCTGTCGAACCTGCAGGCTCTGATTCCGCTGCTCGAACAGGTGGTGCAGTCGGGCAAGCCGTTGCTGATCATCGCGGAGGATGTCGAAGGCGAAGCCCTGGCAACCCTGGTGGTCAACAAACTGCGCGGCGGCCTCAAGGTCGCGGCGGTCAAGGCACCTGGCTTCGGCGATCGCCGCAAGGCCATGCTGGAGGATATTGCCATCCTCACCGCCGGCAATGTGGTCAGCGAGGAACTCGGCACCAAGCTGGAAAATGTCACGATCGGCATGCTCGGCCGGGCCAAGAAGGTCATCATCGACAAGGACAACACCACCATCGTCGATGGTGCCGGTAACAAGGCCGACATCGACGCCCGGGTAAGTCAGATCCGCGCCCAGATCGAGACCACGACCAGCGACTACGACCGTGAAAAGCTGCAGGAACGCGTGGCCAAGCTGGCTGGCGGCGTTGCCGTCATCCGCGTCGGCGGTGCCACCGAAGTCGAGGTCAAGGAGCGCAAGGATCGTGTCGACGACGCGCTGCACGCAACTCGTGCGGCCGTCGAGGAAGGCATCCTGCCGGGTGGGGGTATCGCCTTGCTCCGCGCGCTCAAGTCGCTCGAAGGCCTTAAGGCCGCCAATGACGACCAGCAGTCGGGTATCGACATTGTGCGCCGTGCGCTGCGCGCCCCGGCTCGCCAGATTGCCGAGAACGCGGGCGAGGACGGTGCCTATATCGTCGGCAAGCTGCTCGAAGGCGACGACTACAACCACGGCTTCAACGCCGCGACCGGCGAATATGAAGACCTGGTGAAGTCGGGTGTCATCGATCCGGCAAAGGTCGTGCGCACCGCGCTGCAGGATGCGGCTTCGGTCGCCTCGCTGCTTATCACCACCGAGGCGCTGGTGGCCGAACTGCCCAAGGAAGACACGCCCGCACCGATGCCGGCGATGGACTTCTAACGGGTGAGGAGAGCGCGGTATCACACCGCGCTCTCCCATCCTCCCGCGCACGCCTGGCGGCAGTGCTGCTCGGGTGCCTGCTGAGCAAGGTAAGATTGGCGTTCAACCCCAACTCAGACGTCGGATAGACAGCTCCAGCTTCTTGGAAGCGGACCTTCGGCTTTCAGGTCATTCGAGGCTGGCCTCCAATGGCCGAAACGAGGGCGCAAAGCTGCCGTTCTTTCCAAGACAATTTGCGATGCGACTGACAGCACCGCCACCCACCCCCAGCACTTGTCTCTGGTTTCAGGGCCGCTCGCAACTCGCGGATAACAGGCAGTTTTTCACCGCCCGATCCGTAACGCCCGCATCATTCTTGCGGTCTCTGGGGCCGTTTCAGGGGCCGTTTGGGAGGCCCGTCTCTTGGCTTG
>NZ_JAIGNN010000003.1 GCF_019711565.1 Qipengyuania proteolytica | reverse complement strand
GGGACCGTCCACCGCATCAAGGTGAAGATGGCCAATGCGGCATAAACAAGAGCGTCAGGGTTCGGTGCCTCTTCTGGCACCATCATTTGAACATCGATGCCTTGTCGAGAGCAGGCGATCGTGAACTCTTCTCGACTTCAGCAGGGTTGGTAGTGGCGAGCGGTACCTAAGTCGCGCCGACGCGCGCTTCTCATCTCGGCGTCAGGGTAAATTCCGGATTCCATGGGTCAGCGTGAGCAGGACCGCTCTCAATGCCCCATTCAGACTTCCCAAATCTGCATCTCGTGTTCGATTTGGCTCTGCCCGAAGAGCCAAAATCGGATCGTTAGACGCTGAGATATCATCTGATGACGGGAGTTTTGTGGTCCGGCGGCGGTTTTAAAGAAGAAATTGGAATGTACGAAGAAGGAAGTAACCTTAAAATAATGCTAATAGTAATCTGTAGATATAACTATAGGTTTGGTGTAAATAATCGAATTCATATAACAGGCGAAACCTGCATTTCATCCATTGTGGAATCGAGATTTTTGGGGTTGCAAACATTCGATCTGTTTGTACCTATTAAATCGGTACGAAAATCCGATGAATCGCTTGCTGCTGTAACCATAATCGATGAAGGGGTCGCAATAATGACGCAAATCATTGAAGATAAAAGCGTTGCGATTCGCACAAATGATGACTTCGGTTATCTGGTTATCGACGATGTCGTCGTCCCGCAGGAACGGGATGAGTTGCACCGCCACGTCATGCGTGACACTTTCTTCTACGAAAATTCCTTCGAATGGAACAAGGTCTGGCACCCCCTGTCGGGGATGTCGCTGTTGACCGGCCCGAAGTCCTATGGCGAAACCGGCAAGCCCGGTCCGGCCTATCCGACCGGCACGTCGTATGACCTCTTCTTTGCGTCCGTCGAACGCCATCGCGATGTGATCACCGATTTCCTGGGGATCGACAAGGAGTCGCTGAAATATGTCCTGGCGGCCTATCTCTACCGCGCAGGCTGGGCACTTCCGTGGCACGAGGACATCGGCGAAGGGGCCGAATATCGCGGCGCTTTCTCCTATTACCTGCACAAGGAATGGCGGGGAAACTGGGGCGGCGAACTCATGATCCTCAACGACGAGCGTTTGCACGAGCCCGGCGAGAATACGATCGACCTCGCATTTTCTCAGGGGACCGGTCTCTATCCGCCTTCGCATGTTGCCGGCGGCATCGGCACCTTCATCGCGCCGAAGCCCAACCGGCTGGTCGTGATGCGCCCCAAGGTGCTGCACGCGATCAACACGGTATCGCCGCTCGCCGGCGAGAACATGCGCTTGGCCCTCGCCGGCTTCTACCTCTGACAATCGCGGGACAGGCCATGGAAGAGATACTCAGGCACGCCGAGATGCTCGATACCATCGACGCGATGGCACAGGCATCTCTCGACGAGGCGAGGGCGGAGGTCGAGCCGTCGTCGGCCCTCGCGCAGGAAGATGACGATACGCGCGAACTGGTGATGCTGCTGACGCGCAGCAACACGGCGCTGCTGCGCAAGGCGCGGCTGCGCACCTGCATTGCCGGACTGCAGGCGGTCAACCAGCATATCTCCCGCGCGCCTGACGCTTAGAACCGGAGACGAAAATGACTGTCCACCAGCCCGTCCCCGAAGCGCGCCCAATGCGGGCGGCGCTGGTCGGCATGCCTTGGTTCTGGGCGCACATGCCCTCGATCCAGCTCGCCATCCTGAAGGACATCCTGGGCAGCTGTGGGGTCGAAAGCGAGGTCTTCGAATTCTATGCCGACTTCGCGGATACCTTCGGCGTCGATCTCTACGGCAAGATCGCCAACACCGGTACCTACGTGGGCGAGCGCCTGTTCAGCCAGTTCTATTTCGACGAACTGCGCGAGCAACGGCCCGAAGACATTCCGCCGCTGGCCTTCAACGAGCCGGAGATCGAGAAGCATATCCTGCGGTTCGGTACGCCGCTGGTAGACCAGTTCCTCGATAATTGCGTGGAGGAAACCGACTGGTCCCGCTTCGACCTGGTCTGCCTGACGCTGACCGCCCAGCAGCTGGGCACCAGCATGGCGTTCGCCCGGCGCCTCAAACGTCGCTACCCCGACCTGACCGTCATCGTCGGCGGAGCGGGTTGTGCCGGGGATATGGGCAAGGCGCTGCTGCGGGTCTGCCCCGAATTCGAGATTGCCGTTCATGGCGAAGCCGAAGCGACCCTTCCGCTGCTCGTGCAAGCCTTGCGTGACGATGCCTCGCTGGAGACGGTCGGGGGTGTCAGCTGGCGCGATGCCGAAGGCGTAGTGCGAACCGGCAGCTCGACCGCGATGCATGTCTTCACCCATGCCCGCGAGCCGCTCGACTTCTCGGCCTATTTCGCTCGGGTCGGAAAGCTTCCGAACCTTGGCCGGCTGCCCAGCTGGATACCCTTCGAAAGCAGCCGCGGGTGCTGGTATGGCGAAAAGTCCCAATGCACGTTCTGTGGCCTCAACGAGATCATCAAGTTCCGCAAACGCGATACCTCGCAAATCTTCGGCGAGCTTGCGCACTACGAGAAGACGTACGGCCGGACGAATTTCTTCTCAGTCGACCTCATCATGCCGCGATCGTTCCTTGGTGATTTCCTCCCGGCCGTCCGAGAGGCGGGAAAGGACTGGACCATCTTCTACGAGGTCAAGTCCAACATGCAGCGGGCAGAAGTGCAGGATCTGGCGGCGGCCGGAATCAACTGGATCCAGCCAGGTATCGAAAGCCTGAGCGATCACGTACTCAAGCTGATGAAGAAGGGTGTTTCCGCCGCCCGCAACATCCAGTGCCTTCGCCTGTCGCGCGAGCAAGGGGTTACGGTTAGCTGGAATATCATCTCCAATTTCCCGCAGGAAACCGCGCAGGACTATGCGGACATGGCGGTGATGATGAAGTACCTGCACCACCTGGACCCCCCAAGCGGTATCGCGCCGTTCGAGGTGCACCGGTTCAGCCCGTTTCACGAGGAGCCGCGAGAGCACGGGATAACGCTGAAGGGGCCGCACCACCGCTATCGGTCGGTGTTTCCGGTAGCCGAAGAGCTGCTGTCGGAGATCGTCTATCGCTTCGAATACGATTTGATCGAGCCGGGAGACGAAGGACTGGATGCAGCGCGAAAGGCGGTCGCGGACGCCGTGGCGAAGTGGAAGGCGGCCGAGGCCCGGTCGTCCCTGTTCGAGATCGAGTACCTTGAGGACGGCAGCGCGGTCCTGCGGGATACTCGCGCGAGCGAACAGGAAATCGTCACGCGACTGCCATCCCATGAGGCCGCGTTGCTGGGTTTTCTCGATGAACTGAAGCCTAGCGTCCGCGCTGTGCAGCTTTTCGCCCAGGCCTTTCCGCAGGCTGTAGCATCGTTCGGCGGTGTCGCTGCCGTGGAAGCGAAGATCGCGGGATGGGAAGCTGACGGTACGGTCCTGAATGTCTCGGACACGCTTCAGTCGCTCGCGACACGGCGCCTGTCATCGAGGAGCGCCGAACAGCACACGCTCTCGGACCCGGAACTGGTTCCCGCCCAGTGAACGCTCAGGAAACAGGCGCAGCCCCACCCTTCCTGCGCAATCCCCTGGTCGCGCACGATCTGCTGGTTGTGCGTGGCTTGATCCGTAGCCTGACCGCAAGGGCGCTTGACGCGCTGAGCGCCGTGTTCCTGCTCTTTGTCGTCATTGCGGCCCTCAGGCATGGTCTGGCTGGTCTCCCGGTTGCTTATCGTTCGATTGCGATCTCCGTCTTACCGGGCATTCCTGCGACATTGCTGTTGGTCGTCCTGCTGCGACGGCTGGAGTTCTTCCGCACCCAATCCGTTGTGGCAAATGCGGCGTTGTGTCGCCGGCCTGCGGCTGCCTATGTCGGCCTGTTCCAGCTAGCGGCGAGCATCGCATTCTCGATCGCTTTCTTCGCGCCCGATGGTCCCGCGGTGGTGCTGTCCATGGCATCGTGGTGGATCGCCTTGTTCGTGGCCTTCGCCATCGCGCGCGGCCTGCGCCAAGTACTGTCGTGGCTGGACACCTACGGGCAGGACCGGCTTGCGCAGATAGTCGAGGCCCGTGGATCCGACCGCGTGAGGCGAGCGGCCATGCTCGCCGTTGCCATCGCCATCGCAACCGTTTCAGCCGTGATGTCACCGACCACTGCCGGGATTGTCAGCGTCGTCTCGGTACTGGCTTGGGGCCTGTTCTTCGTGCCCATTTCCTATCCGGTGATCGAATACGAGGGTATGGTCGGTCGGCCCCTGCGCGATAGTTTAGCAGGACGGCTGGGGTATCTGGCTGCGGCCACCGTCGGGTTTGCCGGGGCATCGCTCGCTTCGTTCGACTGGCGCGTGGGAGCTTCGATCGTTTCGGTGGGCGTGGCTCTGGCCGCCTACAAGATGCTTGAAATCCTGCTGGCCCGGGCGTTGGGTGGTAGTCGCGTGCAGTTCGCGCTCGCTGCCTGCCTCTTCGTGCTGGTCTCCGTTGCACTTGTCCAGCCGCTGGCATTTGCGATCATTGCACCGGTTCTTGCCTACTGGCTTTCGCGCCTGGCGCGCAAAAGACTCTGGCTCATAGCTTCATGAATGCCATCGAGCTTCGCGACATGAGCGTACGCCGCGGCCGGACCATGGCCGTCCAATCGGTGTCGCTGGATGTCCCGCAAGCCCGCTGGTTCGGCGTAATCGGAGCAAATGGGTCCGGCAAGACGAGCTTGCTCCGGGCACTTGCCGGTCGGCTGGAATGCACAGTCGGCAGCTGTCTCGTCCATGGGGTCGATCTTGCGGGCGACAGAAAGGCGCGCGCCGACGCGTTCGGCTTCATGGTTCCGGCAGAGAATTTACCTGGACCCCTCACGGCGCAGCAGTTGTTCCGCCTCATCGAGCCGGGGGAGGAGCGGTGGCGCCCGCGCGCAGGCCCAGTCTGGGATGCGTTGCAAATCGAGCGACTGCTCTCCCGCCGGATCGCCACCTGCTCTGCGGGCATGCGTCAACGGATCGCTGTCGCCGCCGCATTCGTCGGCGCCAGTAGTACCATCATTCTGGACGAGCCCTTCAATTGGCTGGACCCGGTGGCGGCAACCGATTTGCGCAGCGCGCTGAGGGAGAGCGTGATCCAAGGCGTAACTCTTATAACCGCTTTGCATGACATGATCAGCCTGGCTTCCTGCGACACGGGGATTTTACTCGGCAAAGGAAAAATCATAGAAGCCATAGACGAAAAAGCATTGGAACTTGGTCGCAAAGATCCATTCAAGTTCGAGATTGGTATAACGGAAGTCCTAAGGCTTAATAGCGTATTGGATTGACTCATTTCTGTCTTGCCTTACTGTAACGATGTCGCAGATTCCGCGGCGCGTTACGAAAGGAAACACAATGTCCAACGTCGTTGCCTTGAAGCAAATCAATGAGCCTGATCCGATCGACCAGAACGTTGCCCAGGCGCGGATGCTGCAGCGCATCAAGGAAATCAAATCCGATCCCTCGCAGTACCAGGCACTGCGCGAGCGGCTGAAAGGTCTTTCGACTGACGAAGAACGCGCGGAAGTTCTTGTCGAATTCATTACCGACAACGAAGATCTTCTCACCGCTCTGCCCGACGGAGAGGACGAGCGGATCAAGGCTGCTTGGTCGATCACGGTCACGACCGTCTTCATCTTCGCGAGCCCGGCTTACTGAGCTTGTTCCAATGATCGCGACCGGCGATGGTGCACGCCGGTCGCGAACTTCCCCCACTCAATCTGGCAGAGCCTTACGTACGTTGAACGAACCATCAGTCATGGCGGGTGACACGTCCACCCAAGCTGAGCCAGCGGCCGACGCCGAGTGGACCTTCGTAGGCCGTATGCCGAGTGTGACGCAGGGCTGGAAGCTGTATATCTCCGCCTCGGCAAGGGATTTCGCAGCGGCGCTCCAAGCGGGGCGTAGCGTTTTGGACGTCCATGGCGCCCCGTTCAAATTTGCATCAGACATGAATGTGTTACGCCGGCTGAACGCGGGACTGTGCGGCTATTCGCAAATCGGCAAATCCATCGTGGTTTATCTCGATACCGAGGTGAACGCACAGGAGCTGGTGCGGGATCTGAAGCTCGCGCTGGAGGATTTCCGCGGTTCCAACCTGAGGCCGCCCTTCGCCCATCCGATCGGCGGCGGATATCCGCTCTCCTTTCGCTACGGGGCGTTCTCAGGATTGGAGGTGGTGCTGCACGACCGAACCATTCCCGACGAACGCTCCAGGCGACAGGATCTATCGGCGCTTCCGGCATTGCCTTTCGCCGATGCGCTCGAGGTCGAAGAAGCCGACCATGCGATGAATCGCTTCCTCCTGTCCTATCCCGTGTTCGAGGTGCTCGGCCAGGCGGGCAAAGGCGGGGTATATGCAGCGCTGGACATAGCCTCGCCCGTGTTTCGCGAAGTGATCGTCAAGATCGGGCGCCGGCATGGCAACCTTCTGCCCGACGGGCGTGACGGCATGGACCTCGTCGCGCATGAGCACTGGTTCTACCTCGCCGTGAAAGACCTTGGACTGGCTCCGCACATGCCGACGCTTGTCGACTATGCCGAGTTTGCCGGCGCTGCCGCCCTGGTGATGGAGCGCCTCGAGGGCGTTACGCTTCTGGGACGACAGATCGAGGGTTCGCTGCAGACCGAGCACATTTCCAGGGCACTGGAATTGCTCGACGAATTCCATGCGGCGGGCTTCATCGTCGGCGATGCGAAACTGGCGAATTTCATCGAAACGCCCGATGGGCTGCTAAAGGCGATCGATTTCGAATCTGCGGCACCAGTCACGGACCTGCTTTCGCGCCAGCAGCATGCCAGTTTCCTGTTCGCCGACAGCGCGCTGCTGGAACGACCGAGGCTGTGGGAGAAACTGCATTTTCTCTATTCGGTCATGCACGGAAGCGGAGGCCACAGCGATGAGGCAAATGCAAGGATCGTAGATCTGGATGCGATGCTGGACAGGGGGCGCGACCTTCGACCGATCGAGGAATACGCACGCGAACTTGCGCGCGAACTTTGCCTGCGCGACGCGTTCCGAGTGGCTTAGAATGCCGTCAGGAGAGGACGGTTTTCGACGTCATGTCGGCACCGGCCTCGTATCTTTCCTGCCAGATCGAACAGTAGTCCGGCACCGAGCCCCTCGAGGGATTGTAGAACGGCAACTGTGAGGCGAACAGGCTCGCCGTCATCCTCGCGCGGTCGAGGCGGGGTACATCCGCCATCGCTTGACGCATATCGATCCCGGCCGCCTCGGGCACGATCCGGAAGAACCGATCGGCAATCCGCATCATGTTCGCGGCGAGGTGCTGGCCGACGTCGGGAAACACCCGAAGACGGTAAAAGGGTTTGCCGACCAACGCATTGTACAGCTTCAGCGCGGAACTGCGATGCTCGATCTCCTCGCAGAAATGCCACAGCAGCAAGGAGGCGACCCGCGCATCTCCCGGCAACACCAGGCGTTCGCGATGGCGGATGATGATCTTGTAGAGCGGAAGCGAAGTCCCCTCGACGATTGCCGAATAGGCCAGGCGGTATTCGGTGCTGTGGGCGGCCCACTTGCTTTCGAAATCGCGCACCGACTCGTTGAAGACATCCTGAAGGTCAGGGTAGCGTCCGATCAACCCGCGTACATGTGTCATGTGCCCTTTCGAGTGCATCATCTCCTGCTTGGCGAAATCCTCCGCCTCAGCCCTCAGCATGTGGTCTTCGATCAGCGGCAAGACCTCGTGCACCGTCTTGCAGATGAACTTCTCGAAACCGATCGTCTGGAACGAAATGACATTCGCCAGATAGGAAAAGGCGGGATTCTGTGGGTTCCATACGAAATCGATACCCTCGAAATCGTAGGACAGCTGGCGAATGTTCAAATTGCTCACGGGACCAGCACCGGGTCATGCGAAGCCACGGGCGTGGTCGGTTGGAGCGTCAGGGGAGTGGCCTGCGTATCGAACAGGGCGGGGCCGTACCTGTCGACAAGTTTCGCAATTGCACGATCGTTCAGAACTCCGCGATTGTTCTGCCAGAGCGAATTCTCGCGCGTCCCCGGCCAAAGGATCGGCAAGAATCGTGGCCCAACCTTTTTTGTGGCGAGCCCGTTCAGCCGCGCCATCGCGAAGAACCAGAGGTCGTCGGCATCCGGCGCCAGTTCCTGAAACAGGGCCACCCGGGTCGCATCTTCGTGAAATGCGTTCGGGGGATAGAGCACACCCCCCAATCCGATCGGAAGAAGGTCGCCCGATATGAGCCGCGCCCTCTCGTCGCGCACGTCGAACTTCCATTGCATGTAGGGGAGGGGGAGGCCGTCTGCGCCGCTTCGAATGCGGAACGCGATGTGGCACACGCTCGACGGGTTTGCCGGATCGTAACCTTCGACAAGTTGCCGCAACCAATAGCGGTTGTAGTAGGCATCGTCGTCGACCACCACATTGAACTCTTCGGCGTGCTCTGCAAGCGCAGGGACCAGCTTCTTGTAGGAGCGCAGGTCGTCCGTAGGGCGGATTTCGATGCGTTTGCCGTATTTCAGGACTTCCAATGGAAGGTCCGCAAAATCGTCCCGTGCGATCCAGAGCCGGATCGCGTCTGGACGCACCTCCTGCTTGAGCAAGGAATCGAGCGTGAGGTGCAGCGTGGCAAAACGCGGGGGATAGGACGTCAGGTTGACCGCCAGCGGGCGGCCCAGACCATGCGGGCGCGGCTCGATGGGATGCTTGATGGCCAGATTATCGTAATAGGCCAGCATGAGTTTGGAGGAGAACCTGTCGATCGCTGCAATAGCGGGATTGAGGAACTTCATCGTGCTTCGCTCCGCTCGGCAGGATTGAGTGCAGGTGCGGGGGCCCGCTCCATTGTGTGGACCTTGTCTGCAAGGGCCGCTTCGGAAGACCGGTGGGTCGTGTAGAGGATCGTCGAAGCGGGCAGCTTGCGTCGCAACGTTGCAAGCACTTGCGCCGCGCAGGCCTCGTCGAGATACCCCGTGGCTTCGTCGAGCAGGACGAGCGGTCGCTTTTGCAGGATGATCCTCGCCAGCGCGATGCGTTGCGCTTCCCCGTTCGACAGGCCCCCGCCCTTGTCGTCGATGACCGTATCCAGGCCAGCGCTTTTCGCGGCCACGAACCTATCCGCGCCGACTGCAAAGAGGGCATCTTCGATGGCGGAGGCCGTCGGCAAGTCTTCGCAGCCGTAAACGAGATTCTCGCGCAAGGTGCCGGGGAGCAGGGTCGCGGTCGGCGCGGCGTAGGCGATCGAGCGGCGCCATGATTTCAGATCGTAATCGTGGATGGATGTGCGCGACCAGGTTATGGCGCCCTCGCTGACCGGGTGCAGACGCAGAAGCGCCGAAAGAAAGGTAGACTTTCCGCTTCCGTTGCCGCCGACAATCGACACGAATGCGCCTTCAGGAACATGCAGGCTGGGGACCGACACGGCCGGGCGCTCTTCGCCGGGGTAGGACAGCCGCAGGCGTTCGATCACGAGCGGTCCGCAGCCGGGACCGGGCACAGGCGCACACGAGGCTCGCTGCAGCGCGTCCTCGCCCACAGCGGCTTCTTCGTGAATTCGGCAGATGGAAGAGGATGATGCCACGGCCATCCGGCTGGCTTGGACACCACTTCCGATCTGGAACAGCAAGGGGATCAGGCCGAGGATATAGGCGAAAAACGCCGCCAGCGTACCGCCGCTTAGGGTGCCGTCAGCAACCCGGGCTGCGCCCACAATGGTCAAGGCGAGGACGCCGCACGAGAAGACGATCGTAATCACCGGGCCGATGAAGGATGTCGCCCGCGACATCGCATTCTTCTGGTCTCTCAGATTGGCAAGCACAGCGCCGATCCGGTCGACCTCGGCGCTCTCCATGACATTGGCCTTCACCAACCGCACATTGGTAAACACACGAAAGAGGGTCGACCCGCCTAGTGCCAGGTTCGCAAGCAAGGTTTTCTGCAGCCTGCCGGAGATAATGGCCAGTGGCGTGACGACCAGGATCGAGACGATCACGACGAGGCTGGCCAACAGCGCCAGTCTCCAGTCCAGCGCGAAAAGGATTGCGATCGAAAAGACCAGCATGACGACAGCGACGAGCAAATTGATCGCGGCGCTGTAAATTTTAGTGGTCGCTTCAACGTCGTTTAGAATAATGGAAGTGAGAAACCCGCTGTCGTTGCCTGAAAAGAATCTCAGGTCTGTACACAGCATCTGTGCAGTAAAGGCCGCCTTGAGCCGCAAAGCCGCATCGATTTCCGCTCGATTGGCCAGATAGGCGCGCAGCCCTTCCGCCGCACTCCCGGCCACGAGGCACCCCACGAGCGCAATCACCACCGGCACGTATTGGGCGTTTCCCGTCTTGCCGAGATACGTATCGACTAGCGTGCGCAAGATCAGCGGCACGGCAAGTGCAGCGACAGCGCTGACGGCAGCCAGCAAGAAAAGTCCCGCCGTACGTGTTGCTGAAGGCGATATCAGCGCGAAAAGCTCGCGCGGATTTTCCGCAAAACTCGGACCGAGACTGAACTGATTATCTGCACTGATTGACACGATGGTAGCGAACTTCCGTATTTGAACAGATTTCTTGGCAATTGAAGTTACTGATCCAGAGAAAGGTTCAAAAGGTCAACAGTATTTGATATAAGGAATTTCTTATAGCGAGAGGAATGGCCCGAAAGAGAGGTCGCGCCTTCACTCATTTTGCAAGGCGGAGAGAAAATTTCCGGCATCTTCGACTTCTCTTGCAGAGTTTATGGTCGCACGTCTTTCAGTATGGGTGACTGGATATTCGGAACCAATCGAACTGCCGAGCCACCTGAATGTGCGCGGGGCCGCGCCGTTGGCAAAAGAGAAATTGCTTGTGCGATGTTCGGGGTCAGCGAAGCCCAGGCCGATAGTCGAGCGGCGCATCTTGAGAGGCGCCGATCACACGGCCTCGGATTCGAAAGCATAGATCGTGCGGCTTGCGAACGGCCGGTCCGGGGCGATGACCGCGGGCGGGAATTGCGGCTGGTTGGGACTGTCGGGGAAGAACTGCGTTTCGAGCGCGATCGCGCTGCGCGGGGGGTAGGGTCGGCCCTGCTTGCCGCTTGCGGCAGGGTCGAGGAAATTGCCGGTGTAAAGCTGCAGTCCGGGCAAGTCGGTCGAGACGATCATACGGCGGCCGGATTGTGGGTCTGCCAGCACCGCAACCTCGCGCAAGCCCTCGCCGCCCAGCACAAAGGTGTGATCGTAGCCGCCGCCCCGCGCCAGCTGTTCGTCGGCAGCCTCGATGTCGCGGCCCACCGGTTTGGCGGTGCGAAAATCGAAGGGCGTGCCCGCGACCGGGGCGATTTCGCCGGTCGGGATCATGGTCCCGTCGACCGGAAGATAGGTTTCGGCCGCGATGGCGAGATGATGATCCATCACGCTGCCGGACCCGGCACCGGCGAGGTTCCAGTAGCTGTGCTGCGTCACGTTAAATGGCGAGGGCGCGTCGCTGGTCGCGGCATAGTCGATGATCAGGTGGTTGTCGGCGGTCCAGGCATAGGTCGTGCTGACGTGGACTTCGCCCGGGAAACCCTCGTCGCCCGCCGGGCTGACGAGCGTGAACCGCACGCCTTCGCCGGCGGATGTCTGGATGGCTTCCGCTTGCCAGAGACGCTTGTCGAATCCGCTTTGCCCGCCATGAAGTGTGTTGGGCGGATTGTTTGTTGCCAGCACGTAGTCGCGCCCGCCGAGCGCGAAGCGCCCGCCCGCGATGCGATTGGCGAAGCGCCCGATCACCGCGCCGTGATAGGCGGTATCGCGCATGTAGTCGGCCGCGCGGTGGAAGCCGGTGACCACATCGGCAAGACGCCCATCGCGGTCCGGCACCTCGAGCGTCAGGATCGTCGCACCGAGATCCATAACCGTCAGGCCCGCGCCGCTCGCATTGCGCAAGGTCCAGCGCGACACCTCGCGGCCATCCTCCAGCGTCTCGAAAAGCTCTTCTCTGGCCACGCCGATCTGCCCCGCGATCATAGGTTTATCCTAGCGAGCAGATCGCATGCGCGACCGCAAGCCCCGCGCGCAGCTTGGGATCGAATGCACGCCACGGGTTGAAAAAGCCGCGCAAAAGGTGTGCTGGAGGGGGCAGTTCAGGAGAGAGGCTCCCACGATGAAGATGCGGTCATGGCTGTTCGCGCCCGGCGATAGCGAAAAGAAGATGGGCAAGGCAGTGGAAGGTACGGCCGATGTCGTGATCTTCGACCTCGAGGATGCGGTCGCGACCGACAACAAGCCGGTGGCGCGGCGGATGATCCGCGACTTCCTCGATGCCAACCCCGAAAGGCGCGATCGCATTTTCGTGCGGGTCAATCCGCTCGACGGGCCCTATACGCTGCATGACCTTGCGGCGGTGATGCCGGGCAGGCCGGGCGGGATCATGCTGCCCAAGGCCTATGGGCGGCAGGATGTGGAGGCGCTGGACAAATACCTGTCCGCGCTCGAGGCGGCGAACGGGATCGAGATCGGCTCGACGCCGGTAATCGTGCTGTTGACCGAAGTGGCCGAGAGCATGTTCCACGCCGGCGACTTCAAAGGTGCACCGCGGCTGGTCGCGCTGACCTGGGGGGCGGAAGACCTCGCCGATTCGATCGGGGCGATCAGCAACCGCAATCCCGACGGCAGCTTCGCCTTCACCTACGAGCTTGCGCGCAGCCTCTGCCTGCTCGGCGCAGCCACCGCTGGCGTCCCGGCGATCGAGACGATCCAGGCCGATTTCCGCGACACCGAAAAGCTGAAGTCTCGCGCCGAGACAGTGCGCCGCGCGGGCTTTCGCGGTATGCTCGCGATCCACCCGGCGCAGGTCGACGTGATCAACGCGGCCTTCACGCCGGGCGCAGACGAAATCGCCGAAGCGCGCGAGATCGTGGCGCTGTTCGCGGCCAATCCCGGCGCAGGCACGATCGGGTGGAAGGGCGGGATGCTCGACCGCCCGCACCTCTCCCGCGCACAGCAGCTGCTGGCGCAGGTCGATGGCGATTAGGCGCCGGTAAAGGCAGCCTTCCGCTTCTGCAGGAAGGCCATGCCGCCTTCCATTGCATCCTTGGTGCCGCCGGCGATCTTCTGCGTCTCCGCCTCGCGCCTGAGCGTGGTGCCGAAGTCGGAGTGCAAGCCGTCGCGCAGCGTCTGCTTCATCAGGCCGAGCGCGACGGTCGGGCCGCTCGCGAGACGTTCCGCCAGTGCTTTCGCCTCGTCCATCAGCACGTCGTCCTCGACGCATTTGTAAATCAGGCCGATCCGCTCGGCCTCTTCGCCGTGGATCTTCTCGCCCAGCATCATCATGCGCGTCGCCTGCGCCGTGCCGACCAGGCGCGGCAGCATCCAGCTCGACCCGCCATCGGGCACGAGGCCGATATTGACGAAGGCCTGCAGGAAATAGCCGCTCTTGCCGGCGAGCACGAAATCGGCCGCGAGCGCGATCGAGCAGCCGACGCCCGCTGCCGGTCCCTGCACGGCGGAAACGACCGGTACCGGCAGGGTCGCCAAGGTCTGGACCATCGGGTTGTAATGCTTCGTCAGCGACTGGAATGCGCCTTCGCCGCCGGTCACCGATCGCTCGCCGCGGGCGGAAAGGTCTGCGCCCGAGCAAAAGGCGCGGCCTTCGCCGGTGAGCAGCACGGCCCGCGCATCGCCGAGATTGCGGATCGCGTCGAAAATCTCGTCGGCCATCTCGGGCGGGCAGGCGTTGAGCCGCTCGGGCCGGTTGAGCGTGATCGTGAGCACATCGCCGCTGCGTCCGCTCGTGATGGTCTGGTACTCGCTCATGTGTGCCTCTCCCGTCTCTCGCTGTGTGGGAAGCGTCCTGCGCAATCACGTTCGCAATTGCAACCCATCGCGCGGCTTGGCATGCAGGTGGCCACGCGAGAGGAGAGAGATGCGCATGGCAGTTACAGCAAGCAACGGACCGCTGACCGGATTGAAGGTCGTCGAATTCCAGGGAATCGGTCCGGGGCCGCACGTCGCCATGCTGCTGGCGGACATGGGCGCCGAAGTCGTGCGGATCGAGCGCCAGGGCTACCGGCCGATGAACCCGGTCGTGGAACGCGCCCGGCACCGCGTGGCGGTCGACCTCAAGAGCAATGAGGGCAGGCAGTTCTGCCTCGATGCGCTGGCCAGGGCGGATGTGCTGATTGAAGGCTTCAGGCCCGGAGTCATGGAGCGGCTGGGGCTGGGGCCGGACGAGCTGCTGAAGGCGAATCCGCGCCTCGTCTATGGCCGCATGACCGGCTGGGGCCAGGAGGGGCCGCTGGCGCAGGCGGCCGGCCACGACCTCAACTATATCGCCATCACCGGCGCGCTCGATGCCATCGGCACCAAAGGCAATTTGCCGATCCCGCCGCAGAACCTCGTCGGCGATTTCGGCGGAGGCTCGATGTATTGCGCGCTGGGCATCCTCGCCGCGCTGTGGGAGCGCGAGCGCAGCGGCAAGGGGCAGGTGGTCGATGCGGCGATCGTCGACGGCGTGACCAGCCTGATGAGCTTCTTCTTCGGCCAGCCGCCGAGCTCGATCCGCACCACCGAGCGCGGCACCGGCCTGCTGGGCGGGGCGGCGCATTTCTACCGCTGCTACGAATGCGCCGACGGCAAGGAAATCAGCGTCGGCGCGATCGAGCCGCAGTTTTATGCCGAGCTCCTCCAGCGCGCCGATGCGCCCGAAAAGCTGCGCGACGGCCAGATGAACCCGGCGAATTGGGACGACTACACCGGCGACCTTGCGGCGCTCTTCAAGACGAAGACGCAGGCCGAATGGTGCGAATTGCTCGAAGGGACCGACGCCTGTTTCGCCCCCGTTATACCGATGGACGAGGCGCGCGAGCATCCGCACATGAAGGCGCGCGGCGCCTATGTGGAGCACGATGGCCGCTGGCACACCGCGCCCGCCCCCCGCTTCGACCGGACGCCGAACACAATCCGCGCGGCGGCCGAAGACGGTGCCGAGGTCGTTGAGCGCTGGCGCAAGGACGGCTAGAGGGCGTCCCCAAGAGGAGACAGCCATGTACGAATACACCCAGTTCTATATCGACGGCCAGTGGGTCGACCCGGTCACGCCGAATACGGTCGAAGTCGAGAACCCGGCGACCGAAGAGACCATCGGCCATATTTCCTTCGGCACTGCCGCCGATGTCGACAAGGCGGTGGTCGCCGCGCGCCGCGCGTTCGACAGCTGGCAATTCTCTTCGCGGGCCGAGCGGCTCGAACTGATGCGGTCGATCCTGGCGGAGATCGAGAAGCGCAAGGAAGACCTTGCCCGCGCGGTGAGCGACGAGATGGGCGCGCCCATGAGCCTCGCCAGCGGGCCGCACACGGGCCTGCTCGCCGGCCACCTGCAGACCGCCATCGGCATCCTCGAGAAGTTCGAATTCGAACGCCAGGACGGCCCGACGCTGCATATCTACGAACCCATCGGCGTGGTCGGGATGATCACCCCTTGGAACTGGCCGCTGAACCAGATTGCCTGCAAGGTCTTCCCGGCGCTCGCGACCGGCAACACGATGATCCTCAAGCCTAGCGAAATTGCCCCGTTCGATGCGGCGATCTTCACCGAGATCATGCATGCGGCTGGCGTGCCGGCGGGCGTCTACAACCTCGTCAACGGTGACGGGCCGGGCGTCGGCACCGCAATGTCGGGCCATGAGGACATCGACATGATTTCCTTTACCGGTTCGACCCGCGCCGGCATCGCGATCGCGGCCAACGCCGCGCCGACGGTCAAGCGCGTGGCGCAGGAACTGGGCGGCAAGAGCCCCAACATCATCCTCGACGACGGTGCCTTTACCCGCTCGGTCGCACGCGGGACCACCGCGATGATGGGCAATTCCGGCCAGACCTGCACCGCGCCCAGCCGCATGTTCGTGCCGCATGCGCGCATGGAAGAAGCCAAGGTGGCCGCGAAGGAAGCCGCCGAAAGCGTCATTCCCGGCGATCCCAGGGGCAACGCCACCATCGGCCCGGTCGTTTCCAAGGCGCAGTGGGACAAGATCCAGGGCCTGATCGCCAAGGGCATCGAGGAAGGCGCGACGCTGGTCGCCGGCGGCCCGGGCAAGCCCGAAGGCCTCGAGACCGGCCATTACGTCAAGCCGACCGTCTTCGCCGATGTCACCAACGACATGACCATCGCGCGCGAAGAAATCTTCGGACCCGTGCTCTGCATCCTCGGCTACGAGGACTATGACGACGCCGTGCGGATCGGCAACGACACCGAATACGGGCTCGCCAGCCACATCATGGGCGAGGATATCGAGACCGCGAAGCAGCTGTCGCGCAGGATCCGTGCGGGCCGCGTTGCCATCAACGGCGGCTACGACATGAACGCGGCCTTCGGCGGCTACAAGAAGTCGGGCAATGGCCGCGAATGGGGCGAATTCGGCTTCCACGAATTCCTCGAGGTCAAGGCCGTGATGGGCTTCGACGCCTGATGGCAGGGCGGCATTTCGACAAATGGCAGATGGGCGACCGGATCGAGCACGAGATCCGGCGCACCGTCACCGAGACGGACAATCTGCTGTTCACGACCATGACTCACAACCCGCAGCCGCTGCACCTCGACCTCGAGGCGGCCAAGGCGAGCGAATTCGGGCAGATCCTCGTCAACGGGACCTTCACCTTCTCGCTGATGGTGGGGCTGTCGGTCGGCGACACGACGCTCGGGACGCTGGTGGCGAACCTCGGCTACGACAAGCTGGTGATGCCCAAGCCGGTATTCATCGGCGATACGCTGCATGCGACGAGCGAGGTCGTGGGCCTGCGCGAGAGCAAGTCGCGGCCCGATGCCGGGATCGTCACCTTCGTGCACGAGGCGATCAACCAGCGCGGCGAGGTAGTGTGCCGCTGCGAACGCTCGGCACTGCTGAAGAAGCGCGGCGGGAGCTAAGCGAGCTATGAGCCGTTGGGTGGCGAGGAGAAGCGGCCCATGGATGCAACCGGCAAGGAACCGGAATCGGTCAAGGACGTACTCGGCGAGCTCGACGAGCTGGCCGCGACGCATGACAATGTCTGCATCGGCGACGTGCTCGACGATTTCGGTGGGCGAAGTTTCGGGCCGCTGATCATGCTCCCCGCGCTGCTCGAGCTGAGCCCGGTCGGCGGCATTCCCGGCGTCCCGACCTTTCTGGCGCTCATCATCGCGCTCACCGCAGCGCAACTGCTCTTCGGCAAGGATCATGTCTGGATGCCGCAGTTCATTCAGCAGCGGTCGGTGAGCGGCAAGAATTTGCACAAGGCGGTCGGCAAGCTGCGCGGCGTAGGCGATTTCCTCGACCGACACAGCGAAGGGCGGCTGGAAAACCTCACTCAGGGTCCTGCGATCAAGCTCGTCGCGGTGGCCATCCTGCTGCTGTGCGCGACCGTCCCGCCGCTCGAGTTCCTGCCTTTCGCCAGTTCGATCCCGATGCTGGCCATCGCGATCCTGGGACTGGCGCTGCTGGTGCGCGATGGCGGCCTGGTGCTGGGCTCGCTGATCTTCACGGGTTTCGCCACGGCCATCGGCCTGTGGGTGTATCTCACGCCCGACGGAGCCACGCCCTTCGGCAGTTGACGCTGGCTAACTGCACGCGCAAACTCGGCTCGCGAAAAGCAATTGGGGAGGATTGCAATGCGCGGGACCTGGGCTGTTCTGGTGGCGTGCAGCCTGTTGGCGGCCTGCAATGCGGCGGTCAGCGACACCGCCGACGGAGCGCAAAGCGGCGACGGAACGGAGACGATCGCACTCGGCGAGTTTCCCGACCGGCCCTATTGGGGCGACACCCATCTCCATACCGATATCTCGGTCGACGCCTTCGGTTTCGGCGTCCGCCTCGGGCCGGAAGACGCGCTGAAGTTCGCGCGGGGTGAGGAGGTGACGGCGACCACCGGCATGAAGGCGCAGCTCGCCCGGCCGCTCGATTTCCTCGTCATCTCGGACCATTCGGACGCCATGGGCGCGACGCGCAGGCTCTACGATGCGCCGCGCATGCTGGTGCGCGACCCGACGCTGCGGCGCTGGCGCGACATGATGCACGTGAGCCCCGACCAGTCGACCCGCGCCGTGGCCGAGCTCATCACGGCGGCGGCGAACGACGAGATCCCCGAAGCGCTGCGCGATCCCGAGCGGCAGGGCAAGGCCACGCGCGACCTGTGGGACAAGCACCTCGCGCTGCTCGACCGCTACAACCAGCCGGGCACGTTTACCGCTTTTGCCGGTTTCGAATGGTCGTTGATGCCCGATGGCAACAACCTCCACCGCGTGGTCATGTTCAGAGATGGCAGCGCGAAGACCGGCACGGTGGTCCCGTTCCCCGGCATCGACACCAAGGTCGAGCAGCTGTGGGACTATATGGACGCCTACGAGGCCGAGACCGGCGGCAAGGTGCTCGCCATCCCGCACAATTCGAACCTGTCGAACGGCATGATGTTCGACCTCGTCGGACCCGACGGCGGACCGATGACCGCGGAATACGCCCGCCGCCGCGCCGCGCGCGAGCCGGTGGTCGAGGCGACGCAGATCAAGGGCGACAGCGAGACGCATCCACTGCTCTCGCCCAATGACGAGTTCGCCGGTTTCGGCGTGGCGGGCTGGGACCTCGGCAACCTCCCGCTCACGCACAAGACCACGCCCGGAATGCTGCCCGGCTCCTACATCCGCTCGGCGCTGCTACGCGGGCTGACGCTGGAACAGCAGCTGGGCGTCAACCCCTATGCCTTCGGCCTGATCGGCTCGACCGACAGCCACACCGCGCTCGCCACGGGCGACGAGGACAACTTCTTCGGCAAGCACACCAATAACGAACCCAAGGCGGAGCGTGCGATGGCGCCGCAGAACCTCGGCACGCGGGTGGGGCGCTTCGGTTGGCATTACCTTGCTGGCGGCTATGCGGCTGCGTGGGCGCGCGGGAATACGCGGGCGGAAATCTTCGACGCCTTCATGCGGCGCGAAACCTACGCGACCACGGGCCCGCGGATGGTGCTGCGCCTGTTCGCCGGCTTCGATTTCGAGGCCAACGAGTGGGAAGGCGATTGGGTGCGCGCAGGCTACACGCGCGGTGTGCCGATGGGCGGTGAACTGGAGGATGGCGGCAAGGCCCCCGTCTTCCTCATCTCGGCGCTTAAGGACCCCGACGGGGCCAACCTCGACCGCGTGCAGGTGATCAAGGGCTGGGTCGACGCGAACGGCGAAGCGCAGGAGCGCGTTTACGACGTCGCCTGGTCGGACATGGACGGCAAGCGCGCCCGGGTAGGCGGCAAGATCCCGCCGGTCGGCGACACCGTCGACCGCGCCGAAGCCAGCTACGAGAACAGCATCGGCGCTGCGGAGCTGCGGGCTACCTGGACCGATCCGGATTATCGTGCGGGCCAGCGGGCGTTCTATTACGTGCGCGTGCTGGAGATTCCGACCCCGCGCTGGACCCTGTTCGATGCCAAGCGGTTCGGCATCACCCTGTCGCCCGAGGCCCTTGCGGACGGCGTCGCGCAGGAGCGTGCCTACAGCTCGCCCGTGTGGCTCAGGCCCAAGGCGCGCAAGCAGGTCGGCGATGCGCCGATGATCATGGGGAAGACGTGATCCGCAGCTGGCTGCGCGAGCCGCTGGTCCATTTCCTGCTCGCCGGCGCGGCGATCTACGCGGCGCTGGGCTGGTGGGGCAATCCGGTCGATCCGGCGGACCGCACGATCGCGATCACGCGCGAGCGGCAGGCGGGAATCGCGCTCGGTTTCGAGCGGATCATGGGCCGCCCGCCGACCGATGCGGAGATGGACGGCCTGATCGATCGCTGGGTGCGCGAGGAGGTGCTCTATCGCGAGGCCTTGCGGCTCGGGCTGGACGAGGACGACGCGGTTGTCCGCCGAAGGTTGGCGACCAAGATGGACGAGCTGGCTACCGCCAGCGCCGAAACCGCGACTGTGTCGGAGGAGACGCTCGAGCAATGGCTCGCGGCGCATCCCGAACGGTTCGCCGGTGGCGGGGCGCTGAGCTTCGACCAGGCGTGGTTTGCCGGCGAGGACACGGCGAGACGGGCGCTCGCCACCCCCAACCCGCGCGGCAACCCCATCAGCCTGCCGCGATCGGTGGCACGGATGCCGACCAGCGAGGTACGCGAAACCTTCGGCCAGCAATTCGTGCAGGAACTTGCCGTGCTGCAGCCGGTCGAGAGATGGCAGGGACCGGTCCCATCTGGCTTTGGCTGGCACCTCGTCCGCCTGCGCGAACGGACCCCCGGCAAGGTGCCGCCGCTCGGCGAAATCCGCGATCTCGTCGAGGCCGACTGGCGCAATGCGACCATCGCCGAGCGGCGGGAGCGCGCCTACGAGGTCCTGCGCGAAGCCTATCGGGTCGAGCGCGAATGAGGTGGCTGCTCGCCGCTCTGGCCTTGCTGGTCGGCTCGCCGGTCCTGGCCGACGAATTGCGTCCCGTCTCGATCCAGTTCGAGCAAGTGGATGAATCACTTTGGGTGCTGACCTGGAAGCAGCCGGTCGCCGGGCCTGCCGATAGTCGCCTGACGATCCCGTCCCTGCCAGCCGCTTGCGCCCTCGATGGCGAGCCGCGCCGCGATAGCGCCGCGCTGGCCCTGCTCGGCAGCGCGAAGGTGCGGTGCAAGGGCGACGTGGCGGGCAGCACAATTGGCTGGCCCACGCTGGCGGGGCAGGGCGATGCGATCCTGCGCGTCGCCCCGCTCGGCCGACCGGTGCAGGTCCACCGCCTCACCGTCGACCACCCCGACGCGACCATCGCGGTGCGGCCCGGTGCGGCACAGGTATGGCGCAGCTATTTCGCGATCGGGGTCGGGCATATCCTCGGCGGGTGGGACCACCTGCTGTTCGTCATTGCTCTGGTGTTGCTCGTGGCGCGGCCCTGGCCGGTCATCAAAGCCGCGACTGCCTTCACTGTAGCCCATTCCATGATCCTGGTGGCGACGACGCTCGGCGTCACCGGGCTGCCGCAGCGCCCGGTCGAGGCATTGATCGCGCTCAGCATCGTGTTTCTCGCGGTCGAGCTGGCCAAGGGCAGGGACACCTTCACCCGCCGCCTGCCGTGGATCGTGGCCTTCGCCTTCGGCCTGCTCCACGGCTTCGGCTTCGCCGGTGCCCTGCGCGAAATCGGCCTGCCCGAGGGCGAGGTGCCCGCGGCGCTCGTCAGCTTCAACCTCGGCGTCGAAGCTGGGCAATTGCTCGTGATCGCCGCTGTCCTCGCGATCCGCGCGGCGATTGCCAGAATTGCCCCGAAGGCCGAAGCGCCCGCACTCAAGCTCGCCACCTATGCCATCGGCATCACCGGAGCCTTCTGGCTGATCGAACGGATCGCTGCCTGAGAGCGAAAATATCGCAAGCGCAGTCAACTTGCCATTCACCCGTGCGATCCTACATTATCGCCAACGAAAGGACTCCTGCGCATGAGCGAGCAGAACACCCCGCCCGAACCGGAGGGCAATGGCCCCAACCCCTGGGTGAAGAGCCTGATGATCTGGGGCGGTATTTTCCTCGCCCTGCTGATGGTGGTTTCCGTCTTCGGCGGCGGGGCGCAGGGCAACGGCACCTCGATCCTCTATTCGGACTTCCGCGACAAGGTGGCCGAAGGCTCGATCAAGTCGGTCCAGATCTCCGAAAAGCTGATCGTGGGCGAGACCAAGAACGGCGAGGCTTTCTCGACTGTCCCAATCCCCAAGGACGAAACGCTCCCGCAGCTGCTGGAGGACAACGGCGTCCAGTATTCGGGCAAGGAAGCCGACAACCAGAACATCCTCCTCTATGCGCTGATCCAGATCCTGCCCTTCGTGCTGATCCTTGGCATCGCGGTCTTCGCACTGCGACAGGTGCAGAAGGGCGGCGGCGCGGGCGGCGCGATGGGCTTCGGCAAGTCCAAGGCCAAGCTGCTGACCGAACGCCAGGGCAAGGTGACCTTTGCCGATGTCGCCGGCATCGACGAGGCGCGCGAAGAGCTGGAAGAAATCGTCGAGTTCCTGCGCGATCCGCAGCGTTTCTCAAAGCTCGGCGGCCAGATCCCCAAGGGTGCGCTGCTCGTCGGCTCGCCCGGTACCGGCAAGACGCTGCTCGCCCGCGCGATCGCGGGTGAGGCGGGCGTCCCCTTCTTCACCATCTCGGGCTCGGACTTCGTGGAAATGTTCGTCGGCGTCGGCGCGAGCCGCGTGCGCGACATGTTCGAACAGGCGAAGAAGAACGCGCCCTGCATCCTGTTCATCGACGAAATCGATGCGGTCGGCCGTTCGCGCGGCCACGGCCTCGGCAATTCGAACGACGAGCGCGAGCAGACGCTGAACCAGCTGCTGGTCGAGATGGACGGCTTCGAAGCGAACGAGGGCATCATCATCATCGCGGCGACCAACCGCCCCGACGTGCTCGACCCTGCGCTGCTGCGCCCGGGCCGCTTCGACCGCCAGGTCGTGGTGCCGGTGCCCGATATCGACGGACGCGAGAAGATCCTCGCGGTGCATATGAAGAAGCTGCCGCTGGCGCCGGACGTGAATCCGCGCACGATTGCCCGTGGCACCCCTGGCTTCTCGGGTGCCGATCTCGCCAACCTGTGCAACGAGGCGGCGCTGCTGGCGGCGCGCCGCAACAAGCGCCTCGTCGCGATGCAGGAGTTCGAGGATGCCAAGGACAAGGTCATGATGGGCGCGGAGCGCCGCAGCATGGTCATGACCGAGGACGAGAAGAAGATGACCGCCTATCACGAGGCCGGCCATGCGCTCGTCTCGATCAACGAGCCGGCATCCGATCCCATCCACAAGGCGACGATCATCCCGCGCGGCCGCGCGCTGGGCATGGTGATGCGCCTGCCGGAACGCGATAGCTATTCGTACCACCGCGACAAGATGCATGCGAACCTCGCCGTCGCCATGGGTGGACGTGTCGCAGAGGAAATCATCTTCGGCCACGACAAGGTCTCGAGCGGAGCCTCGGGCGACATCCAGTATGCAACCGACCTTGCGCGTAACATGGTCACCAAGTGGGGCATGTCCGACAAGCTCGGCCCGCTGCAGTACGAAGCCAGCCAGGACGGTTATCTCGGCATGGGTTCCACCCAGCGGACCATGGCCGGCGCGGAAACCAACAAGCTGATCGACGCAGAGATCAAGGACCTGGTCGAGGGCGGCCTGAAGCGCGCCACCGAAGTTCTCACCAGCCAGGAAGACAAGCTCCACCTGCTGGCGCAGGCGCTGCTCGAATACGAGACGCTGACCGGCGAGGAGATCGACCAGCTCATGAAGGATGGCCGGATCGACCGCCCGGACGAGCCCAAGGGCCCGATCGCGGCCAAACCCGTCGCCGGTGCGGCGGTGCCCAAGGCCGGCAAGAAGTTCGGTGGAGGTACCGCGCCGCAGGGCGCCTGACCCTCACACCAATCTGGCGAACGAAGGGCGTCCCGATCGGGGCGCCCTTTCCGTTTCAGGGCGTCAGAACGCGCCCAGCACCAGCAACAGCTGCAGGAACAGGCTGAGCACGATCCCGATGAACACCATGAGCACGCACAGCCGCCAGAACGCGCTGAAACGCGAAAGCCCATAGGCGCCGCGCAGCTGCTTGTAGATATGGATCGGCGGAGCGAGCCCAATCAGCGTCCCCCATGCCCATTCCGGCGCTCCGATCTTCACCAGCACCGACACCACGATGAACAGCAGCGACATGAAGGCGATCGAGTAGGTCACGAAGATCGCGTGATCATAAGCCCTGAAGCGGCGCTTCCAGAAGAACAGCAGCCACATGAACGGCACCGAGAGCGGGATCAGCAGCCAGCTGAACTTGTAGCTGTTGGTCTGCAGTTTGTAGACCATGAGGCCCGGGTTCGTGCGCCACTTCTCGATCGCGTGGTCGAGGAAATTCCAGCCGGTGGAGCCGAGCTCGGCGTCTTTGAGTGAGCCGCCGCCGCGCACCACCAGCTTGCCGGTTTCCTCGATCCCCGCAACGGTTTCCTGCGCTTCCTTCAGCGCCCTTTCGGTCTGGGCATATTCCGGTGTGCCCTTTTCCATCCCGGCGAGCGTCGCCGAGAGCGTGTCCCGTTCCTTCTCCGCATCGGCCAGCATGGTCTTGAGCCCGCTCTGCACGCCATCGGCCGAGCTTATCTCCGTCGGCGCGGTCAGCCCGACCATCTGGAAGACGGCGAACATCAGGAAGATCGAGAACAGGAACAGCGCCATCGGGCTGACGAACCGCGCCCGCTCGCCGTCGACATAGCGGCGGGTCAGCTGCCCGGGCTTGAACGCCAGCAGGGGCAGCGTCTTCCAGGTCTTGCCTTCGAAGTGCAGCGCGCCGTGCATCAGATCGTGCATGAACGCGCCCATAGTGCGGTGGAGATGCGCCTTCTGCCCGCAGGCGTGGCAATGCGCGCCGACCAGTGCGGTGCCGCAATTGAGGCAGGCCCCTTCGGCGAAATGTCCTTTTTCGAGCGGCGCGGTTTCGGGCAGGTCGGTGCTGCCCTTGGCGACCGCCCTGGCGAACAGTCCCCCTTCCACGGCCGTGCCCAAACCCTCGCCGAAATCGCTCATGAACCCTCCAGTTGCGCCGTCAGGATAGCGAGGGCGGTGATCGTGCTGCAATGCAAAAAGGCCGCCCTATGGGCGGCCTTTCCACTATTCGTTCGTGATCGGAAGGGCTTAGCCTTCGTAATCGCCGCCGATCGAGGTCGAGCGGGTCGGCGCAGAGGCGGTGATCCGAAGCGCTTCCGCCGACTGGCTCAGCGAGCCGACTTCATCCATCTCGTCATCGTCGTCCGGCAGGATCTTCTGCAGGTTGGTGATGGCGGCTTCCTGGAGTTCCTTGGGCTTGATCGTGGTTTCCGCGATCTCGCGCAGGGCGACAACCGGGTTCTTATCGCGGTCGCGATCGACGGTCAGTTCGGCACCGCCCGAAATTTCGCGGGCGCGCTGGGCAGCCAGCAACACCAGGTCGAAACGGTTGGGAACCTTGTCTACGCAGTCTTCAACGGTAACGCGCGCCATTCGGGCACTCCGGTCATTCGTGATTCTTGGAAAGCGCGGCAGATAGGTGGTGAGGGGCGGATAGTCAAGGATTTGCGCGGGCGCGCAGGATGGCTAAAGCTGCGGATCGATGAATGCGCAGGAACCCTGCCCGAGCCCCGTGGGCTATCGCGACCCGGCCCCGTTTTCGCATCGGGCGCAGGGCCAGTCGCTGACCTTCTATCCGGGCGGCGCCGACCGCCGGGCGGCCCTGATCGAGCTGGTCGAAGGGGCCCGCGAGACCCTCGACGTGTGTTTCTACATCTTCGAGGAAGACCGCATCAGCACCGAGCTGCGCGATGCGCTGGTCGCTGCGGCCGCGCGCGGCGTCGCGGTGACGCTGGTGATCGACCGCTTCGGCGCCTCGGCTTCCGACCTGTTCCTCCAGCCGCTGGTCGACGCCGGCGGACGCTTTTTCTGTTTCAGCCCGCGGCTCGGTTTCCGCTACCTCATCCGCAACCACCAGAAGATGGTCATCGCCGACGGCAAGCACGCCATGTTCGGCGGGTTCAACATCGCCGACGACTATTTCGCCCCGCCGGAGGAGAACGGCTGGAACGACCTCGCGATCCTTCTCGAAGGCGACGCGGTCGAAGGCCTGGCCGACTGGTTCGCCAAGCTCGTCGCGTGGACCGACGACAAGGACGCCCATTTCCGCGCGATCCGCCGGACCGTCGCGGAGTGGGAATGGAAGAGCGAGGACGGCAAGGTCCGCTGGCTGGTCGGCGGGCCGACCCGCGGGCTGTCGAGCTGGGCACGCTGCGTGACGCGCGATCTCTTGGACGGCGAGCGGCTGGACATCTTCATGGCCTATTTCTCACCGCCCTATACGCTGCTCAGGCGCATTGCGCGGGTCGCGCGCAAGGGGAAAACGCGCCTGCTGATGGCCGCCAAGAGCGACAATGGCGCGACGCTGGGGGCGACCCGCTCGCTCTATTCCTACCTCCTCAAGCGCGGGGCGAAGATCTGGGAATTTAGCCCCTGCAAGCTGCACACCAAGATGCTCGTGCTCGACGATGCGACCTATGTCGGCAGCGCCAATTTCGACATGCGCAGCCTCTACCTCAATCTCGAGATCATGCTGCGGATCGAGGACGAGGAACTGGCGCAGGCGATGCACGATTTCATCTCGCGCCACATCGCGGCGTCGGAGGAAATCACCCCCGAACTCCACCGCCAGCGCAAGACGCTGTTCAACCGGGTGCGCTGGTGGATGGGCTGGGTGCTGGTCTCGGTGCTCGACTACACGGTCACGCGCAGGCTGAACCTCGGCATCTGACCTATTCGTAGTCCTCGTAGTTTCGCACGTCGGGACTGGAGAACTTGGTGAATTCGCTGTGGAAAAGCAGGGGCACGTTGCCGGTCGAGCCGTGCCGCTGCTTGGCGACGATCAGCGTGGCCTTGTTGACCAGTTCGAGGTGGCGGGCTTCCCATTCGGCATATTTCATCCGCACCTCTTCCGAAGAGGTTTCGTCCGGCGTGTCGGGCTTGGTGGCGTTGTGATAATATTCGGCGCGGAAGATGAACCACACCATGTCGGCGTCCTGCTCGATCGAGCCGGATTCGCGCAAATCGGCGAGCTGCGGGCGCTTGTCCTCGCGCTGTTCCACCTGACGCGAGAGCTGCGACAGCGCGATCACCGGCACATGCAGCTCCTTCGCCAGCGTCTTGAGCCCGCGGCTGATCTCGGAGATTTCGTTGACGCGGTTGTCGCTCGCGCGGCCCGAGCCCTGCAGCAGCTGGAGATAGTCGACCACTACCAGCCCGATATCGTGCCGTCGCTTCAGCCGCCGCGCGCGGGTGCGCAGCGCGCCGATGGTCAGCGCGGGCGTGTCGTCGATATAGAGTGGAAGGTCGGTCAGCTCCTGGCTGGCGAAGCTCAAACGCTGGAATTCCTCGCGGCTTAGCTTGCCCGACCGCAGCTTCTCGCTCGAAATCTCGGCCTGCTCGGCGAGGATACGCGTGGCGAGCTGGTCGGCGCTCATTTCGAGGCTGAAGAAGGCGACGCCCGCGCCGGGCGAATCCGACGGCTCGATCCCGTCGCGCAGGTCGCGCATCAGGCGCGAGGCGGCGTTGAAGGCGATGTTGGTCGCGAGCGAGGTCTTGCCCATCGCCGGACGGCCGGCGAGGATCACGAGGTCCGAATTGTGGAGGCCGCTGGTCTTGTCGTTGATCGTGTCGAGGCCGGTGGTCTTGCCCGAGAAGCGCCCGCCCGAATTCATCGCCGCCTGCACGACCTGCAGCGCGCCGAAGGCGGCAGTGCGGAAGCTTTGCGCCTCGCTGCCCGTGCTCGCGCCTTCCGCCACGCGGTAGAGATCCGCCTCGGCCTGCTCGATCTTGCGGAGCGGCTCGACCTCGTCCGAGGTGTCGAGCGCGCCTTCGACGAGGTTGCGCCCGACGCTCACCAGCTGGCGCAGCAGCGCGAGGTCGTAAATCTGCTCGGCCAGCTCGCGCGGGTGCAGCAGGCCCTGCCCGTCGGCGGTGAGCTGGGCGAGATAGGTCACCCCGCCGAGCTGTTTCAGCGCCTCGTCGCTCTCGAAATAGGGCTTCAGCGTGACCGGTGTCGCCACCGAATTGCGGTCGAGCAGCTTGAGCACGCGCTCGTAGATTCGCTGGTGGACCGGCTCGTAGAAATGGTCGGGGACCAGCGGCGTGGTCAGTTCCTCGATCACCTTGTTGTCGATCAGCACCGCGCCCAGGAAGGCGGCCTCCGCCTCTAGGTTGGAAGGGAGCTGCGTGCCCTTGGCTGCCTTGTCGGCAGTCGAATCATCGGCGGGGAAGAGGAGATCGGTATCGGCCATGGGTCCCTGATGGAGGGAGGGGCAGGGCACTGGCAAGTTGCAATGGGGCCACGCCGCTTGTGGATATCGGGGACTATTCGGCAAGCACTTGCCCCGGCCCGCATAAACCTGCGAAAGCGGGCCCGGACATGAGTGATTCCGCAATCTCAAGTGGCGACCATCGCATCGCGCAGATCGAGCTCGACGAGCAGACGATCATCTGGCGCAATGCCGATATCGAGCAGGAGCGGCGGATCGCGATCTTCGACCTGATCGAGGAAAACGTGTTCAAGCCGGTCCGCGCGGTCGAGCGCGGGGCGAACGGGCCATACCACCTCACGCTGGCGGTGCGCGACGGGCGGTTGCTGATGACAATCGCGGACACGGACAACCAGCTGCTCGAGGAATTGCTGCTGGGTCTCGCCCGGTTTCGCCGCCCGATCCGCGAATATTTCGCGATCTGCGACAGCTATTACCAGGCAATCCGCAAGGCGACGCCGATGGAGATCGAGACGATCGACATGGCCCGGCGCGGCGTCCACAACCGGGCCGCCGAACTGCTGATGGAACGGCTTGAAGGCAAGGTGGAAACCGATTTCGCCACCGCGCGGCGTCTCTTCACGCTGATCTGCGTGCTCCACATCAAGGGCTGAGGGCTTGGCGCGCAGGAAACGCACACGGGCCCGGCACGGGCTGTCGGGCGCGGCCAAGGCGGCGCTGGTCCTGTTGCTCGTGCTCGGCATGGGCGCGGCCTATGGCTTCTACGAGCGGCGCGACTGGCAGCCCGACGAAGCCGCATGGCCCGATCAGGGTGCGCTGGTCGGCGCGGCGGACGGGCCGGTGGCCTTCGATACGCTGGCGGGGCTCGGCGCGAAATTCGTCTATCTCGAAGCGAGCGATGGGGCCGGCGGGAGCGACATCGCCTTCGCCCAGAACTTCGCCCGGGCGAAAGCGGCCGGACTGGAAGTCGGCGCGGCCCACCGCTTCGACCTGTGCGACGTGGCCGACGGGCAATCGGCCAATTTCGTCACCATTGTGCCACGCGATCGGGGGCTGCTTCCTCCCGCAATCCTGCTGGAGGGCACGGCGCAGGACTGCCCATCCCGCGTCTCGGACGCGGCGGTGCAGAGCGAGCTGATGACGCTGGTCAACCAGATCGAGGCGCATGCGGGCAAGGCGGTGATCCTTGCGCCCGACGAGCCGTTCGAGGAGGCCTACGGCATCTCGCGCCGGATCGACCGCCAGCTGTGGCTCACCAGCAGCTGGTTCGAACCCGATTACGCCGCGCGGCCCTGGCTGATGTGGACCGCCAACCGCTGGCACAAGACAGAAGCCGCCGACCAGCCGCTGCGCTGGGTCGTGGTGCGGCCCTATGAATGAGGACCGGATGACCGATGACGACCTGATTGCAGCAGCGCGCGAAGCGGCGGCGAATTCCTATTCGCCCTATTCGAACTTCGCGGTCGGCGCGGCTTTGCGCTTTGCCGATGGCAGCGTGGTGACCGGCACCAATATCGAGAATGCGAGCTACGGGCTTGCGCTGTGCGCGGAAACCGTGGCGGTCTCGAAAGCGATGGCCGATGGTGTGCGGGGCGGGCTGGAGGCGGTGGCCGTCACCGGACCCGGCACCGATCCGATCACGCCCTGCGGTCGTTGCCGCCAGGTCCTCAACGAGCTCGCGCAGCTGGGCGGAACCGATCCGGATATCCTGTGCGTCGGGCCGGACAGCGTGACGCGGGTGAAGCTGTCGCAGCTGCTGCCCCACGCCTTCGGCCCGGCCAGCCTCGCATGATCGACCGCCGGGCCGCGCTCGGCGTGATGGGAGCGGCCATGGCGACCGCTGCCTCGCCCTTTCCAGCTCTCGCCGCATCCCCGGCGAAGCCGCCTCGTCTGCGGATCGGCGACACCGTGGGCCTCGTCGCCCCGGCCAGCGCGGTGACGCTGCCGTATGAGCTCGACCGTGCTCAGCACTGGATCAGGGGCATGGGTCTGGTCCCGAAACTCGGTCGGCATGTGGACGATCGGAACGGCTATCTTGCGGGCGCGGATGTCGATCGCGCGGCCGACGTCTCTGCCATGTTCGCCGATGCGGAGGTGCGCGCGATCTTCGCCGTGCGCGGGGGTTGGGGCGGCGCGCGCATCCTGCCGCTGCTCGACTGGCAGGCGATCCGCGCCAATCCGAAACTGCTGATCGGCTATAGCGACACGACCGCGCTGCATCTCGCCATCGCGCAGCGGGCGGGCTTCGCGACAATCCACGGCCCCAATGGCGCGAGCCGGTGGGAGAAGGCGAGCTGGGAAAGCCTGTGGCGGCTCGCCTTCACCGGCGAGATGCCGGTTCTCGGCGGGGCAGAGGCCGAGGGGGAGGTCGGCAGGCCGGGTCGCACGATTGCCGGCGGGATCGCGCAGGGCCGATTGCTCGGCGGCAACCTCACCATCCTGTCGACGCTGATGGGTACGCCGTGGCTCCCGGATATGGGCGGGGCGATCCTGTTTCTCGAAGACGTGAACGAGGCGGTTTATCGCGTGGACCGGATGCTCCAGCAATTGCGGCTGGCCGGCGTGCTCGATCGCGTCGCGGGCGTCGTCTTCGGCCAGTGCACGCGCTGCGATGCCGAGGATCAGGAGCAGGCGAGCGTGACGCTCGACCAGATCCTCGATCATCATCTCGGCGGGCTGGGCGTGCCTGTCTTCACCGGCGCCAATATCGGCCACATCACCAACCAGCTGAGCCTGCCGCACGGCATCCGGGTCGAGCTCGACGCCGATGCGCGCACGCTCCGCCTACTCGAACCGCTGGTCGCCTGATCGGGCTTGCGGGCCCGCCATCCGGCGCTAGGGTGGCAGGCCAAGGGGAGAATTCCATGCCGCGACAAACCGTCCGCCGCGCGAGCCTGCTGGCCTGCGCCGCTGCCATTGCCTGGGCCCAGCCGGTGCTGGCACAGGAGCGCCCGATCGCCTTCGAAGGCGCGACGATCCACACGATGGCCGGACCGACGCTCGAGAATGCGACGCTTGTCGTCGCCGACGGGAAGATCCGCGCAGTCGGCACCGATGTCTCAATCCCCGCCAATGCCGAGCGGCGCGATGCGAGCGGCATGGTCATCATGCCCGGCATCGTCGACACGCATTCGCATATCGGCTCGGTCGCAGGCGCGGACCGCTCCTCCCCGATCCAGCCCGAAGTGCGCGCGATGGACGCGATCGACCCGCGCGATTCGAGCATTGCCAAGGCGCGCGCGGGCGGCGTGACCACCGCCAATGTCATGCCCGGATCGGGCTGGCTGGTGAGCGGCCAGACCTTCTACATGCGCCTGCGCGATGGCGACACTGTGGAAGACATCGCCTGGCTGTGGCCCGACGGGTCGGTGATGGGAGGCCTCAAGATGGCCAATGGCACGAACCCGATCCGCGAGACCCCGGGTTTCCCGACCACCCGCGCCAAGTCTGCCGCCCTGGTCCGCGCCGCCTTCACCGAGGCGCAGGCCTATTGCAAGGGCGATCGCAAGACGGTCGATCTCGGCAAGGAAGTGCTGTGCGAGGTGCTGTCCGGCAAGCGGCTGGTCCACCATCACACCCACCGCGCCGACGACATCATGACCGTGCTGCGGCTGCAGCGCGAATTCGGCTTCAAGGTCCTGATCCAGCACGGCATGGAAGCATGGAAGGTGGCGGACGAGCTTGCCGCAGCGGGCGTTCCCGTTTCCAACATCCTCGTCGACAGTCCCGGCGGGAAGCTGGAGGCGCAAGGATCGCGGCTGGAGACGGCGGGGATTCTCGAGCGGGCAGGCATTCTGACCTCGCTCCATTCGGACGACGGGATCATCGATTCGCGCCTCCTGTTCCGCGAGGCGGGGATGGCGGTGCGCGGCGGGATGAGCCGCGACGGGGCGCTGCGCGCGCTGACGATCAACGGCGCGAAGCAGCTCGGGCTCGACGATAAGGTCGGCAGCCTCGAACCAGGCAAGGATGCGGACTTCATCGTCCTCTCGGGCGATCCGTTGTCGGTCTACAGCCATGTTATGGAGACCTGGATCGAGGGCGAGAAGCTGTTCGATCGCACGACGGAGGAGGGCCGGCTGATGGCCGAAGGCGGCTACGGCGCGGGCAGTCCGATGGAGCTCGCCCATCACCACTGGGAAGCAGCGGAAGCGGAGGCAGGCCAATGATCGCGCGTTTCGCAAGACCGCTCGCCGCGCTGGCGGTGGGACTTGCTCCGGCCCAGCTGGCGGCGCAGGATATCGCCATCCGCGCGGAGACGCTCCACACCATGGATGGCCCGGCCATCAGCGAAGGGATCGTCGTGATCCGCGATGGCAAGATCGTCGCGGTCGGCCCGGCTGCCACCACCAGCGTGCCCGAGGGCATCGAGGTGCTGACCACCAAGGTCGCCACCCCCGGCCTTGTCGATGCGCGCACCGTGGTCGGCCTGGCGGGCTATCTCAACCAGTTCGACGATCAGGACCAGCTCGACACGGGCGCCGCGCTCCAGCCGCAACTGCGCGCGATCGACGGCTACAATCCGGACGAGGTGCTGGTCGACTGGCTGCGCTCGCTCGGCGTCACGACGATCCACACCGGTCACGGCCCCGGCACGGTCGTCTCCGGCCAGACGATGATCGCCAAGACCTGGGCGAAGACGGCCGACGGCGCCGCCATCGTGCCGCGCGCGATGATCGCGGCCAATCTCGGCCCGAACGCTATCGACAGCGAGAAGGGCCCGGGTACACGACCGAAGCAGATCGCGCTGCTGCGTGCTGCCCTGACCGCGGCGAAGGGCGGCGCTGCGCCCGATCCCAAGAAACCCGGCACGCCGGACAAGCTCGATATGCAGGTGTGGAAGGACGTGCTCGCCCGCCGCGTGCCGCTGATGATTACCGCCAACCGCGCGCAGGACATCATGAGCGCGCTGCGGCTGAAGGAGGAATTCGGCATCGACATGGTGATCGATGGCGGCGCGGAAAGCTATCGCCTGATCGACGAGCTGAAGGCGGCGGGCGTCACGGTGATCCTCCACCCGACCATGGCGCGCCACTATGGCGACATGGAGAACGCCAGCTTCGCCACCGCGGCCAAGCTGCGCGAGGCGGGCATCCCCTTCGCGCTGCAATCGGGCTATGAAGGCTATGTGCCCAAGACCCGCGTGATCCTGTGGGAAGCGGGCTGGGCGGCGGCCAACGGCCTCGCGCCCGAAGATGCCTTGTCTGCCATTACCATCGACGCGGCCAAGGCCATCGGCATGGGCGAGCGGCTCGGCTCGCTCAGCGTCGGCAAGGACGGCGATGTCGCGCTGTTCGACGGCGACCCGCTCGAATACACCAGCCACGTCACCGGCGTGGTGATCGACGGGCGGGTGGCGAGCCGCGAGGTGCGCTAGGGCTAGGGCTGCCTCAGTTCTCCTTGCAGCGGATCCAGTGGGTCTGGCCGCGCCAGGTCACCTGCCCGTCGTAATACGGCTCGTTCCACGTGGTGCGCATGACCAGCAGCGATTGCATGGCATCGGTGTCGGTGAACTCGATGCGCATCTCCTTGCCATCGAGCCACCATTGCGGCGCGAGAACCGGCACCTCTTTCCCGTCGACCCGCAGCCGTTTGGCGACCAGCGGTGCGCCCGGCACATGGCCAAAACCGACGGCCACTTCGATCGCCGGTTTCGAGGCGGTCTTGCAGAGGAAACCGCCTGTCGCCGAAGCCGGCGCGGCGACCACAGCAGCAGCGAGAGCGGGGATTGCGAGGAGACTGCGCATGTCGCCGCTCTGGCAGGGCCTTACTGAATACTTGCTGGACCGGCGTTAACCATTGCGAACCGCCTGACGCGCTAACCACGGCGCGTCAGGAGATGATTCGATGAAATTCGTGAAACTGGAATCGCGCGGCGGCAATTATCTCGTGGTCGCCAGCAATATCGCCTGGTTGCGAACTGCCGAGAACGGCCAGACCAACGTCGGCATGGTCGGCGGCCAGCCGCTGCTGGTCACCGGTTCGATCGAGGAAGTCGCCCAGAAAATTCTCGACGGCGTCGCCGCCAGCTGAGGATACGGGTCGCTGCGCCGCGACCCGTATCGTATCGCTCAACCTTCGCCGTCGAGCCACTCGAGCAGGCTCGCGAGGCAGTCGCGCGCCAGCATCTTGCAGCGTTCCGGGCTCCAACCCTGCTCGGGTTCGGGCTTGGCCGGATTGTCCTTGTAAGGCATTTCCAGCGTCATCGCCGTGGCGCCGAACCGTTCGGCCACCTGGTTGGTGCTCATTGCCAGATTGGCCTTGCCCGGCGCGGCCTTGGTATAGCCGTGCTCGGTCTGGAAATCGGGAGTGCGGCGGTCGAGGATGCGTTCGTAGCGATAATATCGCTCGCCCTGCTCGTCGGTCCAGCTCGGGATCCCCTCGTATCCGGCGAGGAAGGCGACCGGGATCGCCTCGTCGCCATGCACGTCCATCGCGAAATCGACGCCCGTCTCGTCCATCGCATTGCGGATGGCGAGCACTTCGGGGCTCTTTTCGGCAGTCGGGTTTTCCCATTCGCGGTTGAGGTTCACGCCCACCGCATTGGTGCGCAAATGGCCGCGGCGCGAGCCGTCGGGATTGGCATTCGGCACGACATGGATGCGGCAGCGCTGGCGCAGCTCGCGCCCCACGCTGTCGCTGGGGTCGGTCAGCACTTCGAGCGCGCCTTCCATCCACCATTCGGCCTGCGTCTCGCCCGGATGCTGGCGCGCATAGAGCCAGACCTGCGTGCTGCCTTCGCCCATCGAGAGGCAGTCGATCGGCTGCCCGTCCAGCGTGGTGCCGAGATGGCGGTACTCGACGCCTTCGGACGCCGCCGCTTCGGCGACGAGATCGTGGTGCCGCTCCATCGAATAGGGCGCGAAATAGGCGAAATACGCAATGTCGCTCGCGGGCGCGTAGCGGATCGTCAGCGTTCCGCCATCGGCGTCCTTGTCCCAGCTCGACGAGGCGCGGCCCCAGTAATCGCGATCTTCGGAAACGCAGCTGTCATAGCCCGGCCAGCCGCCGGGATAGGCGCTATCGTTGAGGCCGGTGATGTTCAATTCGAGCTCGCGCCCTTCGGCGCCACTGACGCGGAAGTGATACCACTGGGCGAATTCGCTCATGTGATCCTTGCGGATCGCCAGTTTCGCCGTCGCCCCTTCGATCGACAGCACCTCGATATTGCCGCTGTCGAACCCGCAATCGATCCTGATATCGCTCACTCGCTAACCTTCACTTCTATCGTTTCGCCATTGTTGCCGGGAAACTCCCGGAACAGCGCGGAGGCGACCGTCTGGGCGTTCGCCGTACCGCGTGCAAGGGGGGAATTCTCGGGCGGACTGAAATCGGCGCGGCCTTCCCACAGGCTCGTGCCGCTGGCCGCATCGGTGATGCGCACCGACAGTTCGGTGCCGAGGCGGTCCTTGTCGCCGCCGAGATTGATGCCGAGGCCGACACCCACGCCGGAACGGTATCCGCCCGTGCCACCACCAACGCCGACGCTGACCGGGCCGCGCCGGTCGCCCGCCTCGCGGAAATACTTGCCCACGCCGACCTGTGCGATCTGGCCGGCCGAAGCTCGGTCGCTTTCGACATAGCCCAGCGCGGTCAGCTCGGCGGCTACGGCCGCCTTGTAGGGGGCGAGCTCCAGGCTATCGCCATCGGTGCCTTCCATCGTCTCGATGAAGATCGTCCCCTGGCCGAGACGGCTCGTCTGGTCGACCGCGACGAAACGGGTCACTTCGACCGGGCCGGGCGGCGTCGCGCAGCCGCCGAGGGCGATGGTGGCCACGAGGCCGGCAAGCGGGAGGAGGGGTTTCATCATGCGATCCTTTCACGTCTCTCTTGTCGCGGCGCGACACCTGCACAACGCACAGCTACCGCAATCCGCTCCGGGACGCCTCGGGCGGGCCCCTAGACGGCTTGCCGTTACCAAATCGTATGCTACGGCGCGGCCCCATGAGCAGCGACCAGAAAGTGCCCGTCCTCGTCACCGGCGGTGCCGGCTATATCGGCAGCCACGCCGTGCTTGCCCTGCGCGATGCGGGCTGGCCGGTCGCGGTGATCGACAATCTCTCGACCGGCTTTGCCTTCGCCGTGCCGGAAGACGTTCCGCTTTACCGCGGGGACATCGCCGACGGCGTCCTGCTGGCACAGATTTTCGAAGAGCAGGGGATCAAGGCGATCATGCATTTCGCCGGCTCGATCATCGTGCCCGAATCGGTTGAGAACCCGCTCAAATATTACGAGAACAACACGGTGAAGAGCCGCGCGCTGATCGAAGCCGCGGTCGAGTGTGGGGTGGAACACTTCATCTTCAGCTCGACCGCAGCGACCTATGGCATGCCCGATGTCGAGCAGCTTACCGAAGACACGCCAAAGCAGCCGATCAATCCCTACGGCTGGTCGAAGCTGATGACCGAGCAGATGCTCGCCGATGCAAGCGCGGCGCATGGCTTCAACTTCTGCGCGCTGCGCTACTTCAATGTCGCGGGTGCCGATCCCGATGCGCGCACCGGCCAGTCGACCGCGGGGGCGACGCACCTGATCAAGGTGGCGTGCGAGGCGGCGACGGGCAAGCGCAACCATGTCGGCGTGTTCGGGACCGATTTCGACACGCCCGACGGCACCGGCGTGCGCGACTACATCCACGTCAGCGATCTCGCCAATGCGCATGTGCTGGCACTCGAGGCGCTGATCGAACAGCCGGACCGCTCGCTGACCATGAATTGCGGCTACGGGCGCGGCTTCTCTGTGCTCGAAGTACTCGACGCGGTGGACCGCGTGACCAACCAGACGATCGTGCGCGAGATGCAGCCGCGCCGCGCGGGCGATCCGGGCAAGCTGGTCTCCGACCCCTCCCGAATTCGCGCGACCCTGCCGTGGGAGCCCAAGTATGCGGACCTCGACACCATCGTGACCCACGCGCTGCAATGGGAACGGCGCCTGTCCGAAATCCGTCAGGACACTTGACCGAATCCCTCCCCGCCGTTAACGGGCGCGCTTGAATTCGGCGCGTCGGGGCCTATCTCCGGCGCGTATTTATTTGACGAGACCTATCATGAAGATCCGCAACAGCCTCAAGTCGCTCAAGGACCGTCACCGGGATTGCCGCGTGATCCGTCGCCGCGGGCGCACCTACGTCATCAACAAGACCAACCGCCGCTTCAAGGCCCGCCAGGGCTGATTCGGCGCGCTGCCCGATGGGTGGCGTAGTCTTGCACGACCGGCCCGGCCCCGAAAGGGGTGCGGGCCGTTGGTGTTTGGGGATCCGCAAATGGCGATAGAAGCCGTCGTGTTCGATGTCGGGCGGGTGCTCTACCAGTGGCAGCTGTCCCATCTGTTCGAACGCATCGTCGACGACCCGGTGCGGCTCGAGACGCTGCTCACTGAAGTCGTGACCGAGGAATGGCATTTCGAGCATGATCGCGGCCGGACGCTGGCCGACATGGTGCCCGAACGGATCGCGCGCTATCCCGAGTTCGAACCCGAGATCCGCGCCTATGCGACGCGCTTCAACGACACCATCCCCGGCCCGGTGCCGGGTAGCCTGTCGCTGGTCGAGCGGCTCGACGAAGCCGGCGTCCCGCTGTTCGCGATCACCAATTTCGGTGCTGAGTTCTGGGCGGGGTTCCGCCCCACTGCCCCCATCTTCGACCGCTTCCGCGACATCGTGGTCTCCGGTGAGGAGACACTCGCCAAGCCCGATCCCGCGATCTTCCGGCTCGCCGAGCGGCGCTTCGGCCTGCCCGCCGCAGCCATGCTCTTCATCGACGACAATGCCGCCAATGTCGCGGCGGCGAGCGAGTGCGGCTGGCAGGTCCACCATTTCGCCGATGCCCCGACGCTGGAGGCGGACCTCGTCTCGCGCGGACTTATCCGCCCATAGAAAAAGGGCCCCGGCGAATGCGTGCCGGAGCCCTTGAGGTATCCCACCTGATGGAGAGGGGTGGGGGAAGTTCAGGTCAGCCGTTGCACTTGGCCAGCTTGTCTTCGGCCAGCGCTTCGCCCTTGGCGGTGAAGCCGGCGATCTCGCCGTGTTCCTTCTGCAGTTCGCGGCAGACGCGCAGCGGGCGCGAGGTGCCCTTCGGCGCGACGCAGGTCGTGCCCTTGCAGTTCCAGGCCACGCCGCCGGCGACCACGGTGCCGCCTTCGACAGGCTGCGCCAGTTCGGCGGTGTAGAAGGGGGTGTTACCGGCAGCCGATGCCGGGCTGGGGGTTACCGCGGCGCCGAAGCTGAGCGTGGTCCAGGCGATCGCGGCTGCGAAGACGCCGACATTGAGCGAGCGGGGGAGAGAGAGGTTCATGGGGAGGTCCTTCCTGACTTGCAATTTGTTCAACAGGGCTTGCTTTTCATGCAATTGAGTTTCAAATAGCAACCCGTTGCGAATCGCTACCTATGACTTTAGGTTTCGTTTGGCAACCCAATTTTTGAAAAACTTTCGCAATCCTGATTTTCGGGTTAGATAGGTTGCAGGAAGGGGACTGAATTTATGGGTGACATCCGCGAACCGCTGCGCGAACTGACCGAATGCGGCCTGCCTCAGGCGCTCGAGGTCATGGGTGAACGCTGGTCGTTCATGATCCTGCGCGCCAGCTTCAACGGCCTGCACCACTTCGAGGAATTCCTCAGCGAGCTGGGGATCGCCCGCAACATCCTTTCCAACCGCCTCGCCAAGCTGGTCGAACACGGGATCCTGCGCCGCGATCCTTGCGCGGACGATCGCCGCAAGATCGAATACCGCCTGACCGACAAGGGCTTCGACCTGCTGCCCACCATGGTGGCGCTGCGCCAGTGGGGTCAGAAATACGGCGCGGAGGTGGTGGAAAATCCGGTGCTGGTCGACGAACGCGACCGCCTGCCGATCGGCCCGACCTCGATCCTCAGCCACGACGGCCGGATTCTCGGCCCTGCCGACCTCGCGCTGGTCGAGCGTGGCAATCTGGGCATCCGTGCCGACGGCTCGCGCGCGCAGCCCGCGAGCGAGCTGGGCCTCGGCGACGTGATCGCCATCGAAAGCCTGCGCCGCGCCAAAAACGCCGCCTGAACTCACGCCCGACGGCCGCTACCTCATTGTCCGCGGGCGGCTGTGGCGCGCGAGCAATCCGGCGCTCGCCGAAGCGGAGCGTCAGCGCCTCGTCGATGAGTTGATGAACGCCCGCCGTGCCGTCGCGGCGGCGAAACGCGCGCAAGATTCTGAGGATGAACGACAGGCGCGAGCGCGCGTTCACGCGGCGAAGGTTGCGCTGGGCGAACGCGGTCCGGTCTGGTGGGACGACGGGGCACCCGACTACAACCGCCACCTGCTCCGCAACACACCCTATGCCGATGCGCTGGAGAATGATCAGTCGGGATCGGCCGGTGCACCCTGGCGAATCTCGTAATCGATCCTGATCCGCACCCATTCACCGACCTGCGGGCGCCCCCCGATCTGGGGCGGGCGCACCTTGAACTGCCACGCCGCCGCCAGCACCGATCGCCCGATGTTCGAACCCTTCGGCCATTCGTCGACCAGCACGCAGTTCTCGACCCGGAATTGCGGCGCGGTCCGGCAATTGATCAGCCCCCATCCGGGACCCGAGGCGGTCGAGAGATAGCCCCGCAACTCGTCGTTGGTCGGCTCTCGATACCAGCGCGCGGCATAGAGCGGCTCGCCGTTGGGCCCGCTCCCCGCGATCCGCTGCGAATCGCCGGGGCGCGGCGTGAAGGCCGGGCCGACGGGGCCTGCGCTCTGCCGGGTCTTCGCCTGCGGTTGTCGCGCCAGGTCGAAACTTGGCGACGCAGCGGGCGCGGTGCGCAACAGGGCCGGTGGCGGCGATGGCTGCGGTGCCGGCGTATCGGGAAGGGGCTCGGGTCGCACGATCTGCGGGGCAGTCGCGGCCGTGCGCGGGTCCGGCTGCGGCGCGGGCTCTGCCGCCGGCTCGTCGGCGTCTTCCCGCGAATCGCTCACATCGAAGGTCGACACCGCGTCGCGCATCGGCACCGGCTCGCGCTCGACGATGCCGAGCGACAGCAGCAGGAGCACCAGCACCCCTTCGATCGCGATCGCCAGCGCAAGGCCGATGGCCTTGCGCCGCCGCTCCGGGTCTAGTCCGCGCCACTCCGCCCGCAGCCGCGCCGTCGGCCGCGCGACGGAATCCTCGGAGGCAAAAGGGTGCATGCGCGTCTGGGTCAGCCCGGCAGTGTGACGTCACCGCGCAACTGGCTGCGTGACGTCATCGTTAAAGTGATCTCAACATCCGGCCCGTAACGCCGTTGTCTATTCGCGAATCTGCATAACCGAGCCGGCACCAGTGATCGATATCGAAATCCAGAACGAGACGCACCAGACCGTCTTCACCATCAAGGCAGTCACCGTGCCGCGCATCGGCGAGGGCATCCGCCTGAAGGAGCCGAACGGGCAGTGGGCGTCCTACGACGTCCTCGACGTGTGGTACCAGCAGGCCGAGATCGGCGCCTTCTGGGTGCCCTACATCCACGTCCGCATGACGCCGGACGAGCTGAAAGCGGTGGAAATGGCGAAGTCCAACCCGATGGTCGACAAGACCCAGCAGGTCCCGATCGAGGACTTCCTGCGCAAGTTCGAAGGCGACCGCGAACACCAGCCCGTAAAGCTCAACCTCGACATGACCGAGGATTGAGGAAGGTTCAGTAGTCCTCGCGCGTTTCGGGCTCGAACGGCTGCGGATCGGCGATCCGCCCCAGGAACAGGATTGCCCCTGTTTGAAGATCGCGGATGACGACCGTGAACGGCCGGTCGACGATGAACTTTTCCGGCTTCCGATGGATAGTGAGGCCACTGACCGGGACGATCCGCAGGACAGTGACAGCCGCAGCACGGGTGCCCTGTTCGTAAACCTGCAATTTGGTGATCTGGTACGCCTCGCCGACATAGAGGTCGTTGGGCTTGCCGTCGGTCATTACCGACAGATCGGCTGCGTCGGGATCGAACGGCAGGCCGAGGCCGAGCGCGATGAGGGGCTGGGCCACCGAACTATCGTAGTCCACCTCGAAGCGCGGCAGTTGCAGATCGGTGTAGCCGGGCTCGCCGGCCGTCAGCTCGGCGTCGAGCCTGGCCAGCAGCGCCGCCGGGGGTGCCGTTGCGACCACGCGGCGGCGCTCCGGCATCACGACGTCCATCGCGAAGCGGTCGCCGGCATAGGGCAGGCGGATGGCGCGCCACTCGTCTTCGCTGGTCGTGACGAAATTGTCCTGCTCCTGCATGAAATAGAATGGCCGGTCGCTGCCGTCGCCGAACAGGAAATCCTGCGTCGGCCCGCCGGACAGTTCGGTCTTCCAGCCGGCATCGAAATAGAGCGCATTGGTCAGCACCGCGGCGGTCGCATCGGCGAGTTGTTGCGGGGTGATGATCTCGCTGATCAAATTATCGGTCTTCTCCGCCGCCCAGCCATTGATGATCCTGGCCGAATCTTCCGACGGTCGCCCCGGGCTGAAGTCGAGCGCCTCGACCCGTGCGTCGTAGTACGACCTCGCCGTGGCGACGTAGCCGGTCCCGAATTGCCATTCGCGGGAGAGCCACAGGGCATTGGCGAGCCGGATGTCGGCGGGTGTGCCATGCGCCAGCAGGTTGCGGCGCTGTGCCAGCAAGGCCTCGTCGGCGGCAGTCCCTGCAGGCCAGCCGAAGAAGCCTTCTATCTGGCTTCGCGTTTCTCCCGCAGCGCCGGCATGAAGGAGGCCGAACGCCTGCTCGACACTGACCGGTGAGAAGAAGACGTTCTCCTCGGCGCCCGCCTTTTCATCGAGCTTGGCGAAAAGTGCCATGGACCCCTCGCTGACCCCGAGAGCGGGGGCCATCGCGTCGGGAGCAGCAGGCACCCCGTCGGGCCGGTCGACCGGGGCGCAGGCGAACAGGGCGAGGGTGGCAAGGCAGCCGGACAAGGTTCTCATTATGCCGCAACGCCTTGACGGCGCTTCGGTTCACGCCCGCGGCGCCTGCCTGCGGTAACTCAGCGCTTCGGCCACATGGATGCGGCCGACCGTTTCCGATCCCGAGAGATCCGCGATCGTGCGCGCCACGCGGAGCATGCGGGTGTAGCTGCGGGCCGAGAGGCGCATGGCGGTGGCGGCTTGAAGCAGGAGCTGGCGGCCCGGTTCGTCGGGCGTCGCGAAGGTTTCGAGCGCCTCGCCGTCGAGTTCGGCATTGCTGCGCACGCCGGTCTCGCCCTTGCGGGCGGTCTGGCGGTTTCGGGCAGCCATCACGCGGGCGGCGACCTCCTCGCTGCCTTCGGCAGGCGGGGGCAGGGCGAGATCGGCGGCGCTGACGGGATCGACCTCCACATGCAGATCGATGCGGTCGAGCATCGGGCCGGAGACCTTGCTCTGGTAATCGGCGGCGCAGCGCGGGGCGCGGCTGCAGGCGAGCGCGGCATCGCCGAGATGCCCGCAGCGGCACGGGTTCATCGCCGCGACCAGCTGGACATTGGCGGGGAAGCTGACGTGGGCATTGGCGCGCGCCACGTCGACCTTGCCGGTCTCCAAGGGCTGGCGCAGCGAATCGAGCACCGCGCGCTGGAATTCCGGCAGCTCGTCGAGAAACAGCACGCCGAGATGCGCGAGGCTGACCTCGCCGGGCTTCACGCGCAGGCCGCCGCCGGTGAGCGCCGCCATGCTCGCCGAATGGTGCGGGGCGCGGAACGGGCGGGCGCGGCTGATGCGCCCTTCCTCGAGCGTGCCGGCGACCGATTGCACCATGCTCACCTCGAGCGCCTCGGCGGGCGAGAGCGGCGGCAGGATCCCCGGCAGGCAGCTCGCCAGCAGCGACTTGCCGGCACCCGGCGGCCCGATCATCAGCAGGTTGTGCCCGCCCGCCGCCGCGATCTCGAGCGCGCGCTTGGCGGTTTCCTGTCCCTTGACCTGTTTGAGGTCCGGCCCGCGCCCCGGCTCCTCCACCTCGCCCGCCTCGGGCGGCGGCAGGGTCTGCGTACCCTTCAGATGGTTGAGCAGGCTCGCCAGGTCGGGTGCGGCGCAGACCGGCACCTCGCTCGCCCAGCGCGCTTCCGAACCCTGTGCCCTGGGGCAGATCAGCCCGCATTCCTGTTCACTCGCGTGGAGCGCCGCCAGCAGGACGCCGGGCGATGGCACGATGCGCGCGTCGAGCGCCAGCTCGCCCACCGCGATCCACTCGGCCAGCTGCTCGGCATCGGTCACGCCCATCGCCGCGAGCAACGCCAGCGCGATCGGCAAGTCGTAATGCGAGCCTTCCTTGGGCAGGTCGGCCGGCGAGAGGTTGATCGTGATCCGCTTGGGCGGCAGCGCGAGGCCCATCCCGGCGAGCGCGGCGCGGACGCGCTCCTTGCTCTCGCCCACGGCCTTGTCCGCGAGGCCGACGATGTTGAACTTGGGGAGACCGGGCGCGACCGAGCACTGCACTTCGACCGCGCGCGCTTCCAGCCCCAGATAGGCGACCGTCCTTACCAGTGCGACCAGTGTTAACCCCTCGTGTCTCCGCGCAGGGATGGGGCCAAGAAGCTGAAATGTCGAGAGGAAACCCGCTCCGATCCGGTGAGAAAACCTGCGCGCTTAACCTCTGTTTCACCAAGTGCCTTGGCAAAGCGGCAAGGGCTGGAGGCGCAAGGCGGGTGTCATGCTTCGCATCATCGCCTCGTTGCTCACGCTCGCCGGCCTCGCGCTGCCGCTTCCGGCCGTAGCGCAGTCGCTCGGCCTCGTCGCGATGCCGGTGATCTATGTGGCGAAGCCCGTCGTCCAGCCGCTCGAGGGCACCAAGGTGCTTGCGCCCCGGGAAGGCCAGCGGGTGCTGCAGCCCTCGGCGCGACCGGTCTTGCCGCGCATGGACCACGGCGCGGATTTCGTCGGCGTGCGCCCGCAGCAGGCGATGGCGGTGGCGGCATCGCCCGCGTGGCAGGCGCCTCCGGCAATCGACCGGGCGCTGCGCAACTATCGCCGCGGGATTGCCACTTACGGCCCCTTCATGGTGCTCGACGAGCGCCGCGTCGCGCTGGTCGGCGAGACCGATCGCGCCTCGCCCGCCGCCTTTGCCGCCATGCTGCGCGACTATCCGGGCTTGCGCCAGATCGACATGGTCGAATGTCCCGGCACGCGCGACGACATCGCCAACATGAAGCTGGGCCGGATGATCCGCGCCGCGCGGCTGGTGACGCATGTCCCGGCGACCGGATCGGTGCGCTCGGGCGCGGTCGAGCTTTTCCTCGCCGGGATCGACCGCGACATCGCCGACGGGGCGGAGTTCGCCGTGCACAGCTGGCTGGACATCCACGGCCGCGAGGCGGGCGACTATGCCGCCGACGCGCCGGAGAATCGCCGCTATCTCGACTATTACCGCGAAATGGGGATGGACGCGGGCCTGGCGCGCGCCTTCTACGATTTTACCAATTCGGTGCCGCACGCCTCGGCGCGCTGGCTGACCGCGGGCGACATGCGCCGCTGGGCGCGCCCGGGGCAGAGGCAGGGGGCGGTTCAGCAGACTGCGGAACGCCCCGCACCGCCGCGCCAGCCCGTGCGCGAGGCGACCGCGAAACCCGCCCCCAAACTCGCCTATGCCGACATGACTTTCTCTTGACGGCGGCGCGGCGTGTGCGTATGCGCGCGCCATTCAAGCGGTCACCCCGCCCGGGTGGCCCTTTTTGTTGGTGGCGTTCCGGTCGCATGATTCGGTCGCCACCGGAACCAGAAGATTTTTGAAGGACACTTCCGATGAAGCGGACTTTCCAGCCCTCGAACCTCGTGCGCGCCCGTCGCCACGGCTTCTTCGCGCGCAAGGCCACCCCGGGCGGCCGCAAGGTGCTCCGCGCCCGCCGCGCCCGCGGTCGCAAGAACCTCTGCGCGTGATGTGATTCGCTGCGCGGATGCGCGGCGATCATCAAGCGAATGCAAGCGGGCTCCCGTTGGGGGCCCGTTTTGCGTATGGAGTGCCCATGCACCCGAGCCTCTCCGTCATCCGCAAGCGCAGCGACTTCCTCGCCGCGAATCGGGGACTGCGTGTCGCGCGGCCAGGCTTCGTGCTGCTCGCGCGGCCCAATGACGGGCAGGGCAAGCGGTACGGCATCACGGTGACGAAGAAGATCGGCAATGCCGTGGTCCGCAACCGCATGAAGCGGCGCTTCCGCGAATTGCTGTGGGATGCGCTGCCGGAGAGCGGCCTCGCCGATCACGACCATATCCTGATCGGCCGCGAAGGCGGGGTGGAGCGCGACTTCGCGGCGCTGCGCGAGGAACTGGCCGCCGCACTCTCGCGCGCCGCGGCGGGCAAGGGCGACCCCGCACGCGGCCCGCATCGCCACCGTAGCCGCCGCGCATGAAGCATGTCCTCATCTTCATCGCGCGCCTGTGGCAATGGGGGCCGAGCCGGATCCTGCCGCCGACCTGCCGCTATGCCCCTTCGTGCAGCGAATATGCCGTGCAGGCGCTCGGCAAATATGGTGCGATCAAGGGTGGATGGCTGGCGACGAAGCGTATACTGCGCTGCCACCCTTGGGGCGGGCATGGATACGATCCGGTGCCGTAGCGGCACTGTCTTGAATACCTAATACACCTCCCCACATACCGACTGACGATAGAATACGACGGGACCGACCTTGCAAAACCAGCGCAATTTGATCCTCGCGATCACGCTCTCCTTCCTGCTGCTCATCGGCTGGGATTACGGGATGCAGTATTTCTACCCGCAGCCCGACCAGGCGCTGGTGGAAGACAAGGCCGATACGCCGGCAGAGCAGGCCGCGACCCAGCATGCGCGCACCGGCGGGCTGGTCGATCCGGCGATGCAGGAGCAGGAAGAGGTCGACGTGGCCAAAGCGCTCGCTTCGGCGGAGCGCCTGCCGATCGATGCGCCGCGCGTAGCGGGATCGATCAACCTGCGCGGCGGCCAGATCGACGATATCGTCCTCAAGGACCACACCGAGACCACGAAGAAGGACAGCGGCCCGGTCCGCCTGTTCTCGCCCAATGGCACGCCCGCGCAGTATTTCGCGCAGTTCGGCTGGGTCGGATCGAACCTCAAGGTGCCGAGCGCCCAGACGCTGTGGCAGGCGGACGGCGCGCGCCTGACCGCCGATACGCCGGTGACGCTCACGTGGAACAATGGCGAAGGGCTGACCTTCGCCGTGCGCTACAGCATCGACGACAATTACATGATCACCGCCGAACAGTCGGTCAGCAACACCTCGGGCAATCCGGTGGTGGTGCAGCCCTTCGGCCTGATCAACCGTACCGGCAAGACCGCCAGCCAGGACATCTGGAACGCGCATTCTGGCCCGATGGGCGTGTTCGGCGAGACGGCCGATTACGACGTCAATTACGATGACGTCGACGAAGCCGGAGTGGTCACGCCCGAAGGCCGCACGCGCTGGGCAGGCTTCACCGATATCTACTGGCTTTCGGCGATCGTCCCGCAGGACGGCAGCGCCCCCGGGACGACCTTCCGCGCGCTGGGCGGCGAAACCTATCGCACCGACGTGATCTACGAGCCCGTCACCGTCCCGGCGGGCCGCAAATACACCACTAGCTCACGCCTCTATGCTGGGGCCAAGGAAAGCGTGGTGCTCGACAACTACCAGGATGCGGGCATCGAGAAGTTCGGCTTCGCGATCGACTGGGGCTGGTTCCGCTGGTTCGAAAAGCCGATCCTGTGGCTGCTGCGCACGCTGTTCGACGCGGTCGGCAATTTCGGCGTCGCCATCATAATCCTGACCGTCATCGTGCGCGGCCTGATGTTCCCCATCGCGCAGAAGGGCTTCGCCAGCATGGCCGCGATGAAGGCCATCCAGCCCAAGATGAAGGAAATCCAGGAGAAGTATAAGGACGACAAGCCCAAGCAGCAGCAGGAGATCATGGAGCTCTACAAGCGCGAGAAGGTCAATCCGCTCGCCGGCTGCCTGCCGATGCTGCTCCAGATCCCGGTGTTCTTCGCGCTCTACAAGGTGCTGATCCTGGCGGTCGAGATGCGCCACGAGAAGTTCGCCTGGATCGATGACCTTTCCGCGCCGGATCCGGCCAACCTCGCCGCTGCGCTGGGTCTTGTCGGCATCCAGGTGCCCGGCTGGCTGATGATCATCTTCGGGCTCGGCGTGCTCGGCGTGCTGCTCGGCTTCACCATGTGGCTGACCTTCAAGCTCAACCCAAGCGCGATGGACCCGATGCAGCAGAAGATCTTCGACATCATGCCCTGGGTGCTGATGTTCGTGATGGCGCCGTTTGCCGCAGGCCTGCTGCTCTACTGGGTCACCTCCAACATCCTGACGCTGGCGCAGCAGAAGTATCTCTATTCCAAGCATCCGCAGATGCGCGCGATGATCGAGGAAGAGAAGAAGCGCAAGGCGGCCGAGGCGGCCAAGGCCGGCTGATGGACGAGGCCGAACTCGCCACGCTGGAAAGGCGCGCGAACAAGCTGTTTTCGGGCCGGGTGGAATTCCTCCTCTCGGCCCCGCAGCTCAAGTTCCTGCCCGAACCGACGGTACCCGAAGTGGCGCTGTGCGGACGCTCGAACGTGGGCAAGAGCACGCTGCTGAACGCGATCACCGGGCGCAAGGCGATCGCCCGCGCCTCGGTGACGCCGGGCCGCACGCAGGAGCTTAACTTCTTCGAGGTCGGCGATCCGACGCTGTTCCGCCTCGTCGACATGCCGGGCTACGGCTTTGCCAAGGCGCCGGTGAAGGTGGTCGAAAAGTGGAAGGCGCTGGTGAAGACCTATCTGCGCGGCCGCCCGGTGCTGGCGCGCACGCTGGTGCTGGTCGATGCCCGCCATGGCCCGAAGGATGTCGACCGCGAGATGATGAAGATGCTCGACGAGGCGGCCGTTGGCTACCGCGTCGTCCTCACCAAGGCGGACAAGATCAAGGCGAGCGAGCTCGAAAAGGTCGTCGCCGCGACCGAAGCCGAGGCGCGCAAGCACGTCGCCGCCTATCCCGAAGTCCACGTCACCAGCGCGGAAAAGGGCATGGGCATCGGCGCGCTGAGGGCGGCGGTGCTGGCGGACGCGGGGGTCTGACCCAAGCACGTGAGACTCGTCGACCCATCAGGGCTAACACCCTTCGCAGCACTTCTGCTCGCTTCACGGCTCACCGCTGAAAAGCAACGACCCGGTCCGTTATCATTGCGTTAACCAATTTTATTTACGATTTGTTAACCAATCAGTGTACACATTTCCGCAGATGAATCGGGCGAGTCGCCAGTACTAAGGCGTAAAACTGCCCCTTTCGCGATAAAATATCGGGCGCTTGGCGAACCTTATTATTGTCGTTTCTCAATAGGAGATCGGCAAGAAGACGCGCACGCCCCGCTTAAATGACCTCTGGCGTGTGAAAATACATTTACACAGGCTGGAGGTATCGATGACCTTCTTGGCAATTTGTTTGGCTATTCTGGCGGCGCTACTCCCACGCAGCGAAGTCCGCCGCCGACATCGTGCCCACCCGGCATCCTTTCCGCGCCGTGATCGCGGCCCGGCCCGGCAAGCGGCAGGCACCGGCCACCATCCCTCGATCCGTCGTCCGCATCTCGTCGAAGGAGGAAAGCCATGAGTCTCACCGAAGCCCAGGAGGTTTTCGCGAGTGTCCACGAGGACGCGCTTAACGATCTGATTACGGCATTCTGTACCGATCGCCCGCGCTACCTTGTCTACGGATCGCCGAGCTTCGTGCCAGTGACCACCGTCTCGGCGACGGCCATTCCCGCAATTCCCTTTCCCGGCGTTCCTGGCGGCATCAACTGGCGGATCGTCCTGGGCATCCCGCAAATCGACCTGTTCGATCAGGACAATGCGCTGCCGCCCGAACTCTCGATGGGACCCGGGCAGTTCAGCGGGCAGATCGAAGTCGAGCTGTGCATCGACTGCCGCAGGTTGCAGATCGATCCGAAGGACCCGCGCCCCTTCGACCCCCGCCGTGGTCACAAGCCGAGTGACGACCGGCCGAGGGACCCGGACCGTGACGAGCGCGATCATCCGCTCAGCGAGCTGACCTGCTTCAAGCTGCGCGTGTTCCTGCTTGGCCACCTCCAGCGTGTAATCGCCATGGGCGGAGAAGATGCCGTCGCGCTCGTCGTCGACCAGGTGGAGATCGTCGACATCGAGCCGGACGGGCTCGAATCCTTCCTGGAATGCCTGCTCTTCATGGTCCTTCAGGCGGCGCTGGCCGAGATTCGCCTGCCGCTGCGGGCCCTGCGCGCGGGCGCCTTCCAGCTCATCCCCGTCGTCGGCCCGCTGATCGAGGACGACCAGATCAAGATGCGCGGAAACGTCTAACCCCTCGGCAAGGAGACCAACCATGGCAGAGATCACTGCGGCAATCGACGAGACCGGAGCCAACAAGCTCCTCGACACGGTCATCGCCCTCATCCCCCCGCAATCGGCGAGCGGGTCCGACAATCTCGGGCCATTCCTGGCAAGCTATTCGGTCACCGCTTCGCTGGTGAACGGCGATGTCGATCTCATCCCGCCGGACATCATCAGGCTCGAGGAACTACGCCTTAACTGGAGTCTCAGCCTGAGTATCGGCATCGACCTGAGCGATATTCTGCCCGATTTCTGCCTGCCGCAGGTCTGCGTCAACATTCCCTGCGTCGGGCGGGTCTGTACGCCGCGCATCTGCATCGACTGGCCGACGATCACCGTCCCGGTCTCGTTTTCGGACTTCGTGAAGGCCGATGCCGACTTCCGGCTCCAGACCAGCCTCGTCTCCGGAAATTGGGAGGCCCGCGCGATCATCGTGGGCGTGCCGAACCTGCAGTTCGGGCTGACCACCGCGGCACTGCTTGCCGCGATCGGTCTGGCGCTGACGCCGATCTTGCTGGCGATCCCGTTCATCGGGCCGTTTCTGGCGATCGCTGCAAACACCATCCTGGCGGCGATCGGCATCGCCGGTCTGACGGGCCTGCTGGGACCGATACTGACCCCCTTCATCAGCGGGATGCAGATCCCGATCTACGACCAGCCGCGTGTCTTCCCGGTGCTGCCGGCGCAAGGCGCTGTCGATCCGCAGGTCGATATACTCATTGATGCGATCGCCGCATCCGTAGCCAACAGCGATGGTGAGGACGAGCTGGTGCTCACCGCCGACATTTCGGCCTGACCGCAAAAGGAACCAGGTGATGACCATGACAATGAACGACAACATGCTCGACAGCCGCGCCCTCGGCCGGACGGATTGCTATGCCCAGCGTTTCATGCGTCCAGGGCGGTATTCCTATAACATCCTTCCCTCGCACGCTGCTGCGTTCAACGACGACCGGCCATTCATGATCGTGGTCGAAGGCGGCGGGAAGGATGGCGAGAAGGGCCAGAAGAAATCCGGGCGCAAGCCGGAGATGGTGCAGCACAATGTGATCGTCAAAGGAACCGGCGCACGATTTGTCCCCGACGAACGGAAACTGACCATAGCGGTCGGCGACCTGGTCCTGTGGAACGGCCCTGGCGCGAAGTCGTCACCCTTCGCGGTCGTCGGCGATCAGGATTTCTTCGACAGTGCTCGCCTGACGAATGAGTGCGGCTACAGCCATGCCTTCGGGGCACCGGGGGAATATCACTGGAAGGATGCCTATGGCAGCAAGTTGTCGGGCGTTATCAAGGTTGTCGATCCGCAGTGCAAATGCGAGGCCGACGTCCACAAATGGCGCAGGCAGCTAGCCGAAGGGTCCGTGGTCATGATCGCCGATGGCAAGGCTAAGCCAGAAAAGGTGGAAGTCGCAGTCGGACAGACAGTTTTCTTCGCGGTCGTGACGACCAAGAAGCCGATTTCGATAACGGACGAACGCTTGCTGGATTACGCCGCGCCTGTGTGTTGAGCGCGGGCTAGGTCGCAAACAGCATCGCGTCGTCGGCGAAAGCCTTCATCTCCAACGCATTGCCGCTGGGGTCGCGGAAGAACATCGTCGCCTGTTCGCCGGGCTGGCCCTTGAAGCGGATCGTCGGCGCGATCGCGAAATCCACGCCTGCCGCCTGAAGCCGTTCGGCCAGCGCCTGCCAGTCCTCCATCCTGAGCACGATGCCGAAATGCGGCACCGGCACGCCGTGGCCGTCGACATGGTTGCTCGCGCGGTCGCCCGCCTGGCCCTTGGCGAGATGCGCCACGATCTGGTGGCCGTAGAAGTCGAAGTCGATCCACTCGTCGCTGCTGCGCCCTTCCGCGCAGCCCATGGTCTCGCCGTAGAAGCGGCGCGCTTCGGCAAGGTCGTCGACGGGAAAGGCGAGGTGGAACGGGCGCAGGCTCATGCCCGGGTCCTACGCCGGATCGCGGGCCGCGAGAACCATTTTCCTACAGTGCTCGGACCTGCCACTGTGCGTCGGGTCCGGCTCGGCGGAACCAGGGGGGCGGGGGGCAGGCCCGAACGACGACAGTATCGAACCGGTTCTAAATGGCGGAAAAATAACGAGTATGGTGAAGGATCGGCCGGGCGACACCCTGTCGCCTATGTCGCCGAACTGTCGCCTCCCCCGTTCAGCATCGACAGCGCCGCGATGAACGCCTAGGTGGCGAGTCGAAGCAAACGGGGCCTTGCATGAAGCTGATCATCGGCAACAAGAACTATTCGAGCTGGAGCCTGCGCGGCTGGCTCGCCGCCAAGCAATCCGGGCTCGCGTTCGAAGAGATCGTGGTCCCGCTGTTCGGCGAGAACTGGGAAGCCGATCGCCAGAGCGGGGAAATCATGCCGTCGAGCGGCAAGGTACCGCTGCTGTGGGACGGCGAAGCGGTGGTGTGGGACAGCCTCGCGATCCTCGAATACCTCGCCGACAAGGTCGGGCGCGACCGCTTCTGGTCCAAGGACGAGGTCGCGCGCGGCATGGCCCGCTCGATGGTCGCCGAAATGCACTCGAGCTTCCAGGCACTGCGCAGCGAATGCCCGATGAACGTGCGCAAGCGCTTCGACGGGTTCGAACCATCGGAGGCTTGCCGCGCGGATATCCTGCGCATCCTCACCCTGTGGGCGGAAGCGCGCAGCCGCTTCGGCAGTGGCGGACCCTTCCTGTTCGGCACCTTCGGCGCAGCGGACGTATTCTTCGCGCCGGTCGTCAGCCGCTTCATCAGCTACCAGATCGCCGTCCCGGGCTTCGCCGCCGCCTATATGCAGGCGCTGTGGGAGCACGAGTGGATGCAGGCCTGGGTCGCCGCCTCGGAAGACGAGGAATGGGTGATCGAGCAGTACGAAACCATCGCATGAGGCGGCTTGCCGGATGGGTCGCCGCGCTCCTCGCGCTGATGCTGCCTGCGCAGGCGCTGGCCTGGGGCTTCTACGCGCACACCGTCACCGCCGACATCGCGCTGGAGAATGTCCGCCCCGATACGCGCGCGAAGATCACCCGCCTGCTGCGCGCCGCACCGCAGCTGGGGACGCCCGATTGCCGCCTGCGCACGCTGGAAGACGCCGCGGTCTGGCCCGATTGCCTGCGCGGCGAAGGCTGGCGCTGGGGCTATACCTTCGCCTGGCATTATCGCACGACGCCGGTGTGCGAGTCGTATAATCCGCGCGCGAACTGTTCGGGCGGCAATTGCATCCTCGCCCAGATCGAACGCAACCAGCGCATCCTCGCCGACGAAAGCCTGCCCGACAGCGTCCGGCTGGAGGCGCTTGCCTTCCTCGTCCACTTCATCGGCGACGTGCACATGCCGCTCCACTCGGGCGACCACGACGATCGCGGCGGCAACGATATCGAGACCGCCTACGGCATCGCGCCGGGGCTGAACCTCCACTGGATCTGGGACGGCCCGCTGGCCGAGCGCGCGATCACCTCTTCGCCCACGCCGCTGGTGCGCCGGTACAGCGCCGAGGAACGCGCCGCGCTGGGCGGGGGCACGCCCGCCGACTGGGGCCGCGAGAGCTGGGAGACGAGCCGCGACATCGTCTATCCCAATGCTTTCGACCGCCCCCCGTGCGAGGGCGCGGACCTGCCGGAGGAAACCGCCCTGACGCAGGAGGATATCGAGCGCGCCATCCCCATCGCGCGCAGCCGCGTGACGCAGGCGGGCATCCGCATGGCCGAGTATCTCGACGCCGCCTTCGCGCCCGGACCGCTGCCGCAGGAGGAGCGCGCGCCATGACCCACGTTCTCGATCTCGCCAAGGCGCTGATGGCCGCGCCCAGCGTCACCCCCGCGCGCGGGCCGGTGTTCGACGAGATGGAGGCGATGCTCGCGCCGCTCGGCTTCGAAGTGACGCGCTTCACGCGCGGCGAGGGCGAGGCGGGTACGCCCGAGGAAGCGGTCGAGAACCTATTCGCGATCCGCCGCGGGCCTAAAGGCTCGAAGCATTTCGCCTTTGCCGGCCACCTCGACGTGGTGCCGCCGGGCGAGGGCTGGACCTCGGGCGCGTTCGAGCCCGAGGAGCGCGGCGAACTGCTCTACGGGCGCGGCGCGGTGGACATGAAGGGCTCGATCGCCTGCATGGTCGATGCCGTGGCCAATGTGCCCGCCGATGCGGGGACGATCAGCTTCATCATCACCGGCGACGAGGAGGGGCCCGCGCTCCACGGCACGCGCGCGCTGATCGATTACATGCGCGCAGAGGGAATCCAGCCCGATTTGTGCCTCGTCGGCGAACCGACCTCCGTCAACCGCCTCGGCGACATGATGAAGATCGGGCGGCGCGGATCGGTCAATATCTGGCTCGAGGTCGAGGGCACGCAGGGCCACGTCGCCTACCCGCACCTCGCCGACAATCCGATCCCCAAGCTCGTCGCGATGCTTGCCGAACTCGATGCGCTGGTGCTCGACGAAGGGACCGACTGGTTCCAGCCGAGCAATCTCGAGATCACCGAGATCGACATTCCGAACCACGCGCACAACGTCATCCCGGCCAAGGCCAAGGCGCGGATCTCGATCCGCTTCAACGACACGCACTCGGGCGCCTCGCTGTCCGAAAAAGTCGGCGCGATTGCCGAGAAGCACGGTGGCACGGCGCTGCCGGTCATCTCCGGCGAGCCCTTCCTCACCCCGCCGGGCGAATTCTCGGACATCATCGCCCGCGCGGTGCAGGCGGAAACGGGGATCGATCCCGAGCCTTCGACCACTGGCGGCACGTCCGACGCCCGTTTCCTGCGCGCCGTGTGCCCGGTGATCGAATTCGGCCTGTGCAACGCGACCATGCACAAGCGCGACGAAGCTGTGGCCATCGAGGACCTTTCGACGCTAACCCGCATCTACGCGCGCATCGCGACGGACGCGCTTGGAGCGTGATCTTTTCAAACAGTCATTGCGAGCGTAGCGAAGCAATCCAGGGAGGGGCGCTCGGCGCTCTGGATTGCCGCGCGGCCTCGCCGCTCGCAATGACCGACAAGAGGGGTAGGGCCGCATGCTGAAGACCTGGTTCGAAATTCCGCTGTGGCAGCGCGTGCTGACCGCGCTCATCCTCGGTGTCCTCACCGGCTGGGCCTGGGGTCCGGAAGCGGAAACGATCAAGTGGATCGGCGACTTCTTCATCAAGTCGATCAAGATGCTGGTCGTCCCGCTGATCTTCTTCAGCCTCGTCTCCGGCGTCGCGGCGATCGGCGACTTGCGCAAGCTCGGCGCGGTCGGGGGCAGGGCGATGCTGCTGTTCGTCGTCACCGGCCAGATCGCGGTGTGGCTCGGCCTCGCGCTCGGCACCTTCGCGCAGCCGGGGGCGGGCGTGGACACCTCGGCCATCGCCAAGGGCGCGACGCCGGAGCCCAATCCGACCACGGCGGTCGACATGATCCTCTCGATCGTGCCCGAAAGCCCGGTGCAGGTGATGGCGGACGTCGCGGTTCTGCCGCTGATCGTCTTCTCCATGCTGATCGGCATCGGCATCCTGATGGCAGGCAAGGATGGCGAGCCGGTCCAGAAGATCTTCGATAGCGGTTCGGTGGTGATGCAGAAGGTCACCATGATCGTAATGGAGCTGACCCCCTTCGGCGTCTTCGCGCTGATGGCCTGGGTGGCGGGCACGCTGGGCATGGACGCGCTGATCGCGTTGTCGAAGCTGGTGGCGCTCAACTATCTCGGCTGCCTGCTGATCATTTTCGTGATGTATTCGGCGATGATCAAGTTCCTCGCCAAGCTGCCGGTGCGCGATTTCTTTCGCGGCATCATCGACGCGATGGCGGTCAGCTATTCGACGGCTTCGTCGAACGCGACGCTGCCGGTCACGCTGCGCTGTGCCGAGCGCAACCTCGGCGTGTCGAACTCGGTGGCGAGCTTCGTGATTTCGCTGGGCGCGACGATCAACATGAATGGCACCGCGATGTATCTCGGCCTCGCGACGCTGTTCGGCGCGCAGATCTTCGGCGTCGACCTGACGATGGGCGACTATTTCCTCATCTCGATCCTCGCGACGCTCGGCGCGGTCGGCGCCGCGGGCATCCCGGGCGCGGGCCTCATCATGATGGCGCTGGTCTTCGGCGCGGTCGGCGTTCCGTTGGAGACGATCGCCTTCGTCGCCGGGGTGGACCGGATCATGGACATGATGCGCACCACCACCAACGTCAGCGGCGATGCGGCCGTGGCGACGACGGTGGCGGTGATGACGGGCGAGATCGACCGGGGCGAGATGGTCTCGGCGGATGATGTTTAGGCTTGGCTTAACTGGTTCTCGCGGAACGCGTCGATAATTTGATCGTCACTCAGTCCCATTTCCCGAGACCATAGGATCAAATACTCGGCCAACTCCCAGTCGATATCTTGAGCTTCCCGCAGCATGAGCCATGCCAACCGCCATGGCCCCTGCTTGCCATTTGGCATCGCCAAGAAGGTATTGCGAAATTGGTTTATCAGGTGTTCGCGGTGGCCCGCAGTGAGCAGATCGTCTCTCACCGCGCCGACAGCCTTATTCCAAACCTCATCTTTGGGTGCCGCTCGCGCGCACAGAGAGCCGGCCACTGCGTTTGAACCGCCAAACTGAGCTCCGGCATCGATCTCGGTGACAAGGCTATCCGCGTTCAGTCTAGTCATCAGCGCCCCTTTGGCTTCTCCCGAACCTTCTTCCGGTAGCTGCACAAATCCACCACCGGACATCGCCAGCACTCGGGCGTGCGCGCCTTGCAGACATAGCGGCCGTGCAGGATCAGCCAGTGATGCGCGCCGAGGCGGAAGGGTTGGGGCACGCGCCTTTCGAGTTTCGCTTCGACCTGTTCGGGCGTCTTGCCCTTGGCGAGGCCGGTGCGGTTGCCAACGCGCAGGATATGCGTGTCGACCGCGAAGGTTTCCTGCCCGAACCAGCAGTTGAGCACGACATTGGCGGTCTTGCGGCCCACGCCGGGCAGCCGCACGAGGTCCTCGCGCGTGTCGGGCACCTCGCCGCCGTAATCGTCGACCAGCAACTGCGAGAGCAGGATCACGTTCTTCGCCTTGGAGTTGAACAGGCCGATGGTCTTGATGTGCTCCTTCAGCCCATCTTCGCCCAGCGCGAGCATCTGCTGCGGTGTCTCGACCTCGCGAAACAGCGCGCGCGTAGCCTTGTTTACGCCCACGTCGGTCGCCTGCGCGGAGAGCGCCACCGCCACCACCAGCTGGTAGCAATTGCCATATTCCAGCTCGGTCTCGGGCGAAGGATTGTCCTCCGCCAGCCGGCGGAAGAATTCGAAGATCTGGTCCTTGGTCATGGCGTCAGCGGCGCGGCCCCCGTCCGCGTTCGAGCGCGGCGATCTTGGCTTCGATCTTCTCGTCCTCGATCTCGAGGTCCTGAAGGTGCTTGCGCATGTCCTCGATCAGGTGATCGCGGCGGCGCTGCATCGCGTCGGAGAAGGCCGCGACGATGATCCCGGTCGGCATGGCGACGAAGGCGATCCCGGTCATGGCGAGGCCCGCCGCGAAGAATTTGCCCAGCGGCGTGATCGGCGTGACGTCGCCATAGCCCACCGTGGTCAGCGTGATCGTCGCCCAGTAGAGCGCGCGCGGGATCGAGCCGAACGCCTCGGGCTGGATCGGCCCCTCCACCAGATAGAGCGCGGTCGCGCCGAACAGCACCAGCACGAAGGCGACGGCGGCAGTGATGATCAGGTCGTCCACGCGATCGACGATCGCGGCCCACAACTCGCTGACCGCATAGGAAAAGCGCCCGAATTTGGCGACGGCGAAGACGCGCAGCAGGCGGAAGGTGCGCAGCACCGCCGCGTCCGCCGTCACCAGTGGGGCCAGCGCCACGAGGACGACGAACAGGTCGATCAGGCCGAGCGGCGAACGGATGAAGCGCCAGCGCCGCGCCCAGGGGCCGCCGGTGCCGGGCTCTTCCGCGGCGGCGTAGATCCGGGCGCAGTATTCGATGAGGAAGATTACGCCGAAGACCAGCTCGGCAATCACCAGCGCGCGATGGCCGTCTTCCGGAATGCTGCGCTCGGTCGAGAGCGCCGCGGCCGCCACGGCCAGCAGGATGGTGACGATGACCAGGCGGTTGAGCACCGTCAGCCGCCCGTCGGGATGCGCGCCGACGAAGAGCTGCTCGTGCAGGAATGATCGCAAGCCGCCCGTCACCGCCTTCGCCTCCCCTTCAAAGTTCGAGCACGTCCTCCATACGGTAGCGACCCGGGGCCTTGCCGATCAGCCATTCGGCCGCCTTCACCGCCCCGCGCGCGAAGATGGCACGGTTTTCCGCGCTATGCGAGAGCGTGAGCCGCTCCTGCTCGCCCGCGAGGATCACGCTGTGCTCGCCCGCGACCGTGCCGCCCCGCAGCGCCGCAAAGCCGATCGCGCCTTCCTTGCGCGCGCCGGTGTGCCCGTCGCGCCCGCTTTCGCGATTGCTGGCGAGATCGATCCCGCGACCCGCAGCAGCCGCCTCGCCGAGGAGCAGGGCCGTACCGCTCGGCGCGTCGACCTTGCGGCGATGGTGCATCTCGACGATCTCGATGTCCCAGTCCGGCCCGAGCCGGCCCGCCGCCTCGCGCACGAGATGCGCGAGCAGGGTGACGCCGAGCGAAGTATTGCCGGTCTGCAGGATCGCCACCGCGCGTGCGGCATTGTCGATCGCATCGTGATGATGCGCCTCGAGCCCAGTGGTGCCGATGACCATGGGGATGCCCGCACCGATCGCGGCGTGAAGGTTGTTCTGCAACGCGCCGGGGGCGGAGAAATCGACCAGCACGTCGCTATGATCCGCCAGCCGCGCCGGATCGCCGCCTTTGTCGATCCCGCCGGCGAATTCATGCCCGCTGGCCTCGATCACCGAGGCGAGGGCGTGACCCATCGCCCCTTCGCTGCCGATTATTCCGATACGCGCCATTGCCACTCCCTTGGTGCTTGTGGTTCATGGCCCTCATGGCGGACTTGCGCAACATCGTGATCCTGACCGGTGCGGGGATATCGGCCGAAAGCGGGATCGATACCTTCCGCAGCGAAGGCGGATTGTGGGAACAGCACCGGGTGGAGGACGTCGCCACGCCCGAAGGTTTCGCGCGCGATCCCGACCTAGTGCTGCGCTTCTACGACATGCGGCGCGAGGCGATCCAGACCAAGCTGCCCAATCCGGCGCATGAGGCGCTCGCGCGGCTCGATGCCGAATGGGACGGCGAGTTGCTGATCGTCACTCAGAACGTCGACGACCTCCACGAACGGGCGGGGGCCAAGCGCGTGCTCCACATGCACGGCACGCACCTCAACGCCTGGTGCACCGCCTGCGACGTCCGCACGCCCTGGACCGGGCCGCTGATCGACCGCCCGCCATGCCCCTGCTGCGGGGAGAGCGCGTTGCGGCCCGATGTCGTGTGGTTCGGCGAAATGCCCTACGAGATGGAGCGCATCTACGCCGCGATCCGGCGGGCGGACCTGTTTGTCAGCATCGGCACTTCGGGCGCGGTTTATCCGGCGGCGGGCTTCGTGCGCGACGCGCGCAACCTTGGCGTGCAGACGCTCGAACTCAATCTCGAACGCAGCGAGGGCTCGCACCGCTTCCACGAAACGCGGCTCGGCCGCGCGAGCGAGCTGGTGCCGGCGTGGGTCGGGCAGGTATTGTCCTAGCGCGCCTGTGGGGTGGAGGGGCCGCGTGGCTGGAATTGCCGTAGGCTTTCGCTAGGATCGGGCCATGTCGCGCAGGATGGCCGTCATCGTCGCGCTGGTCAGCGCCCCCTATTTCTACCTGATCTACAGGTTCCTCTATTGCGACACCTGCGTACTGACCGGAAACGACTGGCTCTACGCCCTCGGTCTCGCGCTGGCGCTCCCGTTCATCCTCGCAGCCTTCGCGTTCGGCGGTCTGGTGGGAGGGGTGCGCACGGCCCGCGGCGGCCTTCAGGAGCGCCGGGCCGGACAAACGGTCCGCGGCGCCGCGTCGACCTGGATTTCGCTCGCGATCTTCATTCCCGCCGCGCTTGCCGCCTACGCGATCTATAACCTGTTCCTGAGCGAGCCGGAGCCGGGTCGCGACCGGCTAGGGAGGATTTGCGAGGAGAACCCGGGCGGCGGCAGCGGCACCTGCAGACCCGATCCGGAACGCAAGACCGACCTTCTGGACCGGCTCAACGCTCAGCGCCGGGAGGATGCGGCAAACTAGCCGCAGCCCCTGCAGGCAGGGTCCTTCGCAATGCTGAAGCTGCGCATTGCGGGCTTGAGCCCGTCGAGCAGGTGCACCTTGCCCCACTCGGGGTCGCCCATATTGCCCACGCCTGCCAGCAGCACGCGCACCGCCTGCATCGCGGCGAAGGTGGCGACCCAGCCGGCCATCGCGCCGAGCATGCCGTCTTCGGCGCAGGTGTCGCAATCCTCGGCATCGAAGGCATCGCCCACGAAGCAACGATAGCAGGCCTCGCCCGGCAGGTGCCCGGCGAAGGCGCCGACCTGGCCCTGGAAGCGCCCGACGGCAGCGGAGAGCAGCGGAACGCGTTCGGCGACACAGGCGTCCGAGACGGCGAGGCGGGTGGCGAAATTGTCGGTCCCGTCGAGCACGAGGTCGGCGCCGATCACCAGCTGGTGCGCGTTCTCGGCCGTGATCCGCCGGTCGCTGATCGTAACGTCGAGCGCGGGGTCGAAACCGGTCACCCAGCGCTTGGCGATGACCGCCTTGCCATGACCGATATCGCGCGTATTGAACAGGGTCTGGCGCTGGAGATTGGAGGCCTCGACCTTGTCGTCGTCGACCAGCGTCAGCTTGCCGATTCCCGCCGCGGCGAGATATTGCAGCGCGGGCGAGCCGATCCCGCCGAGGCCGACCAGCACGAGGTGCTTGCCCGCCAGCGCGACCTGCCCTGCGCCGCCGATCTCGGGCAGGACGATATGGCGGGCGAAGCGGTCGAGCCGGTCTTCGGAAAGGCTCACGCGTCGGTTTCCTCTGGCCTGCGTTCCTTGCGAAAGCCGTGCATGCCGTTCCACCATTGCAGGCCGATCACCGCGCCCTTGGATGGCTGGAGCAGGCCGATGAGCATTACGACCGCGAGCGGGATGATGATCGCGAGCAGCGCCCATGCCGACAGGGCGAAGCCGGTGACGAGCGCGATGATGACCGGGGCGAGCAAGTGACCGGTGACGAAGATACCGATGTAGGCGGGCAGGTCGTCCGCGCGCTGTCCGGAAATGTCGAGGCCGCACGTCGCGCAGGTATCGATTGGCTTGAGCCATTTGCGGAACAGCCGCCCCTCGGCGCAGCGTGGGCAGCGGCCCAGTGCGCCGCGCAGCATGGCTTGCCAGACCGTGGCGGGCAGGGGCTTGCTCTGTGGATCGACCATGGAAAGCCTGTTGGCAGGCTGTGGAACGCCTGTCGACAGCCCTGTGAACAAGGCTGTCGACATGCGGTGTGTGGCGTGTGGATGCGAACCGAACGGCCCGGGAGCTTCCCCCAAGCCGTCCAGGGCTTATTCTCTCAGCTTTCCAGTTGCCGCAGCAGGCTGCGCACATCGCCGTCCATATCGGCATCGCGCTGGCGCAGGTCTTCGATCAGGCGCACTGCGTGGATCACCGTGGAGTGGTCGCGCCCGCCGAACTTGCGCCCGATTTCGGGGTAGCTGCGCGGGGTCAGCACCTTGGACAGGTACATCGCCACCTGCCGCGGACGGACCACGGCGCGCGCGCGGCGCTTGCTGCTCATTTCCGAGCGGTCGATGCGGTAGAACTGGCACACGGTGCGCTGGATCTCGTCGATCGTGATCCGGCGGCGGTTGGCCGAAAGGATGTCGGTCAGCTGCTCTTCGGCGAGCTGGAGCGAGACTTCCTGACCCGTCAGCTGGGCATAGGCGATCAGCTTGTTGAGGCCGCCGACCAGCTCGCGCACATTGCGGGTGATGGTGCGGGCGAGGAAGTCGAGCACGTCCTCGGGCACCTGCAGCGGGGCGAACTTGGTGAGCTTGGAGTGCAGGATTTTCTTGCGCAGCTCGATGTCCGCCGCCTGAATGTCGGCGACGAGGCCCATGCTCAGGCGCGAGAGCAGGCGCGGCTCGACCCCGTCGAGCGCCTGCGGCGCGCGGTCGGCGGCGAAGACCAGCCGCTTGCCCTCGGCCAGCAGCGCATCGATCGTGTAGAGCAGCTCTTCCTGCGCGCTCGCCTTGCCGATGATGAATTGGATGTCGTCCACCAGCAGCAGGTCGAAGCTGCGCAGGCGGGCCTTGAATTCCAGCATCTGGTTGGCTTTCAGCGCCTGGACGAATTCGACCATGAAGCGTTCGGCGCTGCAGTAGAAGATGCGGCTGCGCGGATGCGCCTGAAGGAAGCTGTGGCCGATGGCGTGAAGCAGGTGCGTCTTGCCCTGGCCGGTCGCGGCCTTGAGGTAGAGCGGGCTGAACTGCGGCTTCTCGGTCGCGGCCATGCGCTGCGCCGCGTTGAAGGCCAGCACATTGGCTTCACCGGTGATGAAGGCGGCAAAGGTCAGCGAAGCGTCGAGCCCGACGCTCGAGGTGAAGCCCGCATCGCCCAGCGTGTCGGCGCTGATCGCCATCATCGAATGATCGCCGTCGTTCGCCGGACGGCGGCCGTCGGAATGGAGGCGCAGGTCGGCAACCTGGCGGCGGCCAGGGTGAACCTGGATATTGACGTGGCGCACTTCGCTGCGCGCGATCTTCCACGCGAGGCTCAGCCGGTCGGCAAAGCGGTCCTTGACCCAGTTGGCGCTGAATTCGGTCGGCAGGAACAGGTCGAGCGTGCCGGTGTCCTTGTTGATGCCGCCCACCTGGATCGGCTTGATCCACTGGCTGTGAAGCTGGTGCCCGAGATCCTTGCGCAGGCCCTGGCTGATGTCCGACCAGTCGGCCGCCAGGTTTACAGCTTCGCTATCTTCCATGAAATCGTCCCGCGTTTTCTGTTTTGCATTTGCAGCGTCGATATTCTTGCCCATCGGTATTCAAGTCCCCCAAGCCGACGCTTCCCACGGCGTCCGATCCAGATAATCACTGTGCAAGGTCTGCGGGCAAAGCGTCGCCCGGCTCCGGAATCGATGCCCCCCGGAGGTCCCCCCTGAACAGTTCGAATGTGAGGCCCAGGCTGTCCCGTCCCGTGCCGATGAGCCATGTTTAGGCAGGCGGCCGAATGAGTCGCAAGGGGGATAACTGCAATAAATCCGAAATAAACTTGTTGACTCGGGTCAAGCCCGCAGACCGCCGTTCAAGTCACTGGAAATCGATGATTTATGCCCCGAGGAGGGTGCGAATCGTGGGAAACGCTGGGGTTTGGCTGCATGCCGGTTGCCCCTGCGAGAGCAAAGCCGCGCCAGACACGACAAGGGGCCCCGGCCAAAGGCGGGAGCCCCTTGCGAAACTGTCCTGGAATCGGTCCGGCAGCGCCGCCGGATCGGCCGCTGCAGGATCCGGGCCGGCGAATCAGAGAGCGGCGACGCGCTTGCTGAGACGGCTCATCTTGCGGGCCGCGGTGTTCTTGTGAACCACGCCGCGCGCAACGCCGCGCGCGAGTTCGGGCTGCATGGTCTGCAGTGCGGTCTTGGCGGCATCCTTGTCGCCGCCTTCGATCGCCACTTCCACCTTCTTGATGAAGTTGCGGATGCGGCTCATGCGGGCGCCGTTGACTTCGGCACGACGTTCGTTGCGGCGGATGCGCTTCTTGGCTTGCGGCGTATTGGCCATATCTGTCCTCGTCAGGCCGCACTGACATGCGCGGCGATAATCTCGTCTGGGCGTTGCGAAAGGGCAGCCCCTGGGCCGCCGGAAAGCGGCGCACTTAGCGGCGGGTCTGCGAATCGTCAAGCAAATGTGGCGATCCCCTCGCGCTGGCGCGGAACGGTGGAATGTCCCGGCCGATTGCCTACATAGGAAGCCGACGAGCAAAGGGAACCCGCGCGTGACCGAAAAGACCACCCGAAGCGATGCCGAATGGCGCGAACAGCTGACCCCCGAACAATATGCCGTACTGCGGCAGGCGGGGACCGAACGTGCCTTCACCGGCAAGTACGACAAGCATTACGATGTCGGCGAGTATTACTGCGCCGGTTGCGGCCAGAAGCTGTTCGCAAGCGATGCCAAGTACAACAGCGGCTGCGGCTGGCCCGCTTTCACCAAGCCGGCGGAGGGCGAAGCGGTCGAGGAGCACCGCGACACCTCGCACGGCATGATCCGAACCGAAGTCACCTGTTCCAATTGCGACGGGCACCTCGGCCATGTCTTTCCCGACGGCCCGCCGGACCAGGGCGGTCTGCGCTATTGCATCAACAGCGCGGCGCTGGAGTTCGAACCCGAAGAGAAGGGCGATTGATCCCCGTTCAGCGGGGGTTACCCCTCGCCATGCTGGATTGTGGCCGATATAGGGCGGCGAGCAGCTAAGGGATTTCCCGCGGGATATGGAAAAAAGAGGTAGCCGCCGCGCCAAGGCGGCGCGCAGCGAGAGGGCCCGTCGCGCCGAAGCCGACCAGCCGGAAGGCCGCTTCAAGCTGTGGATCCGCCGCGCGTTCGTCTGGGGCGGCGCGCTCGCGCTGCTCGGTGCGCTGTTCCTCGGCCTAGCCGTGGCCTTCGCCGCGCGCTCCATGCCCAGCTATTACCAGCTCAAGGCCACGCAAACCGCGCAGACGATCGTCGTGCGTGCGCGTGACGGTACCGAGATCGTCGAACTGGGGCCCAGCTTCGGCAAATGGCTGACCGCCGACGAGATCCCGCAGGTGATGAAGGATGCGATGATCTCGGTCGAGGACCGGCGCTATTATTCGCATCCCGGCATCGACCCCTACGGTCTCGGCCGCGCGGTCTACGAGGCGGTGACGGGCGACGAGCGCATTTCCGCGACCTCGACGATCACCCAGCAGCTCGCACGCAACGTCTTTCTCAACAACAACCGCTCGCTCGACCGCAAGGCGCGCGAGATGATCCTCGCGATGGCTCTGGAATGGAAGTTCTCCAAGGAACAGATCCTCGAGCTTTATCTCAACAAGGTCTATTTCGGCGGCGGCGCCTATGGCATCGATTCCGCCAGCCGGAAGTTCTTCAGCCATCCGGCCACCGAACTGTCGACCGCAGAGGCGGCGATCATCGCCGGGCTGGTGAAGGCGCCCAGCCGCTATTCGCCGACCGCCGACGTCGATGCTGCCGTCGCCCGCGCCAGCGTGGTGCTGCAACTCATGAAGGAGCAGGGACGGATTCCCGCCGATGTCACGGTCGATCCTTCGGCAGTGAACCTCAAGGAAGAGAAGAGCCAGAATTCGGTCCGCTACTTCACCGACTGGGCGCTGCCGCAGCTCGACCTGCTGCTGCCCGAGACGTTCGAGCCGATCGAGGTCTGGACCACAATCGATGTCGGGATGCAGCGGGCCGCGACCGCGGCGATCAAGTCGAACACGCCGGGCGGGGCGCAGGGCGCCCTCGTCAGCCTCGACCGCGACGGTGCGGTGCTCGCGCTGGTCGGCGGCACCGACTATGTCGAGACGAGCTTCAACCGCGCGACCGACGCGCTGCGCCAGCCGGGATCGAGCTGGAAGCTGTTCGTCTATCTCGCCGCGCTGGAAGCGGGCTACACGCCCGATGACCGCGTCGTCGATACGCCGGTGACGATCGATGGCTGGAGCCCGCGCAATTCGAGCGGGCGCAATGTCGGCGAGATCGATGTGCGGACCGCCTTCGCCTATTCGATCAACACCGTTGCGGCGCAGCTCGGCAACGAGGTCGGCTTCGGCACCGTCGCTTCGATGGCGCGGCGCTTCGGGGTGTCGACCCCGATCAACACTTATCCCTCGATGGTCCTGGGATCCAACGAGGTCCGCCTGCTCGACATGACGCGCGCCTTTGCCGCGATCTCGGCTAAGGGCGCCTCAGTCGAGCCCTACGGGATCGTGAAGGTCACCACCGCCGCCGGCGAGCTGCTCTACGAACACCAGCGCAAGCGGCAGAGCCAGCTGGTGCCGGACTATGTCGCCGCCGGGATCACCGACTTGCTGCAGACCGCGGTCAACACCGGCACCGGCCGCGCGGCGCAGATCGGCCGACCGGTCGCTGGCAAGACGGGCACGACGAGTTCGAACAAGGACGGCTATTTCGTGGGCTTCTCCAGCGGGATCACCACGGGCGTGTGGATGGGCCGCGACGACAATGGCCGCGTCGGCGGGCTGCAGGGCGGCACGGCGCCGGCCAAGGCCTTTGCCGCCTACATGCGCTATGCGGTGAAGGACCGCCCGGTGGAGGAGTTCGACACCGACCTCAAGCTGCCCGAATGGCAGCTGGAACCGGACGACGAATATCTCCTCGGCGACCCCGACGACTATTACTTCATCGACGAGCAGGGCAATCTGATCGAACCCGGGCTGAGCGATGCCGAGCGCGAGCAGCGCGACCCCTTCGGCGAGGCATTTCCGGGCCCGGGCGAGGGTGACCGGACGCGCGAACCGCGTGCGCCGCAGCAGCCACCGCGCGGTGCCGACGGGGCGCCGCAGGCGGTCGGCGACGACTTCCTCGATGAGGCGACCGGCGCGCGCCGCCAGCCGCGGCCGACGCCGAGCCCGACGGTGCGGGTGATCCGCCCGCAGTGACCGCGATCTTGGCGCAAAGAGAAAGGGCCCCCCGCCGCGTGGCGAGGGGCCCTTTTCATTCGGACTGGCCTGGCGCCTAGCGTAGCCGGACCGCGATGTAGCGCGGGGCGATTCCGCTGCGCTGCACGCGGAGCAGCACAGCCTCGCGGTTCTCGCTTTCGGCGGTGCGGATCACGGCCTCGAGATCTTCGAGGCTGGTCACCGCGCGATAGTTAGCGGTGAGGATGATGTCGCGGCGCTGGAGGCCCTTGCGCGCGGCGTCCGAATTCGGATCAACGCCGGCGATGGCAAGACCGCGCAGGCCCGTATCGACGCCCAGCTGCCGGGCGATCTGCGGCGTGATCGGCAGTGCCTGCAGGCCGAGCTTTTCCTCGATCGCGGAGCTGTCGCCCGGCTGCATCTGCTCTTCCCCGTCGTCGCCTTCGGGATCGAACATCTGCTGCTGCCGCAGTTCCTCCTCGCTCGGACGCTTGCCGACGGTCACGTTCACGCGGCGACGTTCGCCGTCGCGGATCAGTTCGACCGGGATGGTCGTACCGGGACGGATGTTCGCGACCAGGAAGGACAGCGTCTGTTCGGGCGTGACGTCGCGATTGTTGACCCGCAGTACGATATCGCCCGGCTGGATGCCCGCCTTGTCTGCTGCTTCGCCCGCCTGGACCGACTGGATGAACTCGCCGCGATTGCGGTCGATGCCGAGCGAATCGGCGAGATCCTCGGTGACCGGCTGGATGTTCACGCCGAGATACCCGCGCTGGATTTCCACCCCGTCGCGCAACTGCTGCACGATCGGCGCGGCGATCTCTGCCGGGATCGCGAAACCGATGCCCACGCTGCCGCCCGAGGGCGAGAAGATCGCGTTGTTGATGCCGATGACATTGCCCTGCATGTCGAACAGCGGACCGCCCGAATTGCCGCGATTGATCGCGGCGTCGGTCTGGATGTAGCGATCGTAGGCGCCGCCCGAACCGGTGTTGCGCTGGATCGCCGAAACGATCCCGCTGGTCACGGTCCCGCCGAGCCCGAAGGGGTTGCCGATCGCGACCACCCAGTCCCCGGGGCGCGCCTGTGCGCTGTCGCCGAAGGTGACGAAGGGAAAGGCCTCGCGGCGGCTGATCTTGAGAACTGCGAGGTCCGATTGCGCATCGGTGCCCACCAGGTCTGCTTCGTATTCGGTACCGTCGGGCATGGTGACGGTGATTTCCTCGACCGTGCCGCGGCCAGTGGGGCTGACGACGTGATTGTTGGTCACGACGTAACCGTCGGCCGAGATGATGAAGCCCGAGCCGAGCGACTGGCCCTCGCGATATTGCGGCTCCTGCTGCTGCCCCTGCTGGCCGCGACGGCCGAACAGCCCTTCGAACGGCGTGCCGGCGAAGGGGTTGGCGTTCTGCTGCACCTCGATCCGCTGGCGGGTCGAGATGTTGACCACGGCCGGCTGGAGCTGTGCGGTCAGGTCGGCGAAGCTTTCGGGCGCGCCTGCGCGCGGGACCACGCGGGCCATGTGGGAATCGTCGTTCTGCGCCACCTGCGCGCCGGCGGGATAGCCGGTCGCCAGCGAAATCGCCGCGCCCCCGACCAGGAGCGCACTCGTCACGGAATATGCATATCGCACAGGCTTCACGTCCTTCTCGTTTTCTTCAAACCAGTGGCGGCACGAAACCGCGCAGTCAGTCTACCGCGCTTCGTACCGCAAGTTCCTCCGCGCCAGACTGCGCCGCGGCGCTGAACGCCGTTTGAACGGCGCGCCTTGCGCTCGACGAACGGTCAACGCCGCCCGCGGAACTGCCGCAGGTATTCATTGTCCGGTGACAGGATGATGCTGCTCTCGCCTTTCGGTGCCTCGCCCTCGCGGGCCGGGCCGAACGTGGTGTCGTAGCTCTGCATGGCGCGGTAGAAGTCGTAGAATTCGGCGTCCTTGCCGAAAGCGTCGGCATAGATGCTGGCCGCCTCGGCATCGGCTTCGGCGCGGATGATGCGGGCATCGCGGCCGCCCTGTGCGCGGATCGCCCGGGCTTCACGCTCGCGGTCCGATTCCATCCGGCGGAAGGCCGATTGCAGCGGCGCGTCGGGCAGGTCGGTGCGCATGATCTTCACGTCGACCACTTCGGCGCCATACTGACGCGCCTGACGGTCGAGATTGGCGCGGACATTGGCCAGTGCCGACCCGCGCTCGGCGGTCAGCATGGCCTGGAAGGTCCGGCGGCCGAGTTCCTGGCGGAGCACCGAGTTGAGGATCGGCTCGAGCGCACTGCGCACGCCCTCGGTCGAACCGGCGCGTTCGACCATGCGGACCGGATCGGAAATGCGGAAACGCGCGAAGGCGTTGACCAGCAGGCGCTGCTGGTCGTTCGACAGCACTTCCTCGTCGTTCATCTCGAGGTCGAGCAGGCGGCGCTCGATGCGCACCACCTTGTCGATGAAGGGTGCCCGCAGATAGAGGCCCGGGCCCTTGGTGCCGCCTGGCGTATTGACCGTGCCGACCGGTTCACCGGTTCGGACGATGACGACCTGTTCCTCTTCGGGAACGACATAGACGCTCATCAGCAGGCCCACCAGGAGCGCGCCGACGGCCATGATGGTCAGGCGATGATCTTCCCACAGACGGCCCATCTTACTGTCCTCCCGGTGCGGTGACGGTGGTAGTGGGCTCAGCCCCCTGCGCGCGCTTGCGGATTTCGGGGAGCGGGAGATAGGTCTGCACGCCGTTCGTCTCGACCACGGTCTTGTCGGTTTCGCTCAGGATGCGCTCCATGGTTTCGTAATAGAGGCGTTGGCGGGTGACCTGCGGCGCGAGGCGATATTCCTCGTAGACCTTGTTGAAGGCGTCCGCCTCACCCTCGGCGCGGGCGAGTTCCTGCTGGGCATAGCCCTGCGCCTGGTTGCGCAGCGCGTCGGCCTGCTGTTCGGCGACCTGCACGTCGCGGAAGGCGTCGACCACCTGGCTCGGCGGGTCGGCCTTCTCGATTTCGACGCCGAGTACGCGGATGCCCGCCTGATAGGCGTCGAGCGTGCGCTGCATGCGCTCGCGCACGTCCTGTTCGATCGAGGCGCGGCCCTGGCCGGAGAAGGTCTCGTCGAGGTTCTTCTCGGCAACGGAGGCGCGCATCGCGGCTTCGGCCACCTCGTTCACCGTTTCCTCCGGCGCGACGAGGCGGAACTTGAAGTCCTCGAGGTCCTTGATGTTCCAGCGCACGATATAGCTGAGGTCGACGAGGTTCTGGTCGCCCGTCAGGATCAGCTTGACCGCATTGTTGCTGCCCGGGATGCGCACCGGGCGCACGCCTTGCACGTCCTCGACATCGACCGTCTCGATCGGGAAAGGCAGCGAGAAATTGAGGCCCGGATCCATCGTGCGCGTGTAGTCGCCCAGGGTCTTCACCACGGCCTGCTGCTGCGGGCCGATCAGGTGGACGCTGGTGGCGAGTACGCCAACCGCGATGATGCCGGCCACGGCGACCGGGAACCAGCTCTTGCCGCCGGGCCGCTCGGGGAAGCGGAAACCCGGGCCGCCACCGCCACCGCCGCTGCGGCGCGGACCTTCGGGGCCGCGGTTCTTGAAGATGTCCTCGATATTGGGCGTCCGGCGCCCGTCGCCGCCCGAACCCGGCGGCAGCCAGGGGTTGCGCGGGCCACGGGTCTTGTCCCCGCTGTCGCCGTCGCTCTCTCCCGTCGGCTCTTCCGAGCCACTGCCCGAGCCTTTGCCCCAGGGGCTTTTCTTACCGGCCATTGCCAGCCTGATCCTCTGTCCGAACCCGTCCATCGTTCTCATGGCATTCTTTATAGGTGTGGTTTGCCGGAAAAACAGGGTTGAACGGCGCTTTTTGATGATACAGCAGCGCTGTCCATGAGCTCGACCGACCCCAAAGCGCTGTTTCCCGCCGAGATCGCGGACCGTATCACCGCCGTAACCATTGCCAAGGGGCGGGCCATTGCCGTGGTCGACGCCGGCGGGCTCGGCGACGAAGCGCGCACCGCGCTCGAGGCGCAGATCCGCCACGTGCTCTCCGCACGCGACGATGTACACGAAGTGCGCGTGGCGATGACGGCGGAGCGCAAGGCGCGCAGGCTGATTGCCATCGGCAGCGGCAAGGGCGGGGTGGGCAAGTCCACGCTGACCGCCAATCTCGCCATCGCGCTCGCGCGCCGGGGCCGCAAGGTCGGGCTGGTCGATGCCGATATCTACGGCCCCTCGCAGCCGGTCATCCTCGGCAACCAGGGCGCCAAGCCGGTTGCGCGCGAGGAGAAGCTCGAGCCGGTGCCGAGCCGCTTCGGCGTTCCGGTGCTTTCGATGGGCCACCTAGTCGAACCGGGTCGCGCGATCGCCTGGCGCGGGCCGATGGCGGGCGGGGCGCTGACCCAGCTGGTCGACGCGCATTGGGGCGATGCCGAGCTGCTGCTGGTCGACCTTCCGCCGGGCACGGGCGACGTCCAGCTGACCATGCTGCAGAAGTTCAAGCCCGCGGGCGCGGTGATCGTCTCGACCCCGCAGGACCTCGCGCTGATCGACGCCGCGCGCGCGGGCCAGCTGTTCGACCAGGCGGGCGTACCGGTGATCGGGCTGGTCGAGAACATGGCGGGCTATGCCTGCCCGCATTGCGGTGAAGTGTCCGACCCCTTCGGCAAGGGCGGGGTGGAGCAGGCGGCGGGCCGGCTCGAACTGCCGTTCCTCGGGCGCATCCCGCTCGATATGGCGATCCGGCAGGGCGGCGACAGCGGCGATCCGCCTGCCGCGAGTGATGGCCCTATGGCCGAACCCTTCAATTCCATCGCCGAAAAACTCGACGCATGGCTTGGCGCGACACGCTGAGCGGCCTCCCGGTCACCCGGCGCCAGCTCGTCGCCGGAGCTGCCGTGGGCGGCGGGCTTGCCGTTGCCTGGTGGCTCTGGCCGCGGCACTATGCGAGCCCGCTCTCGCCCGGCGCAAACGAGCGTGCTTTCGGCGGCTGGATCACCATCGGTAACGACGGGGTGGTGGCCGTGGCCGTCCCCCAGCTCGAAATGGGACAGGGCGTCACCACGATCCTTGCGCAGATCGTCGCTGTCGAGCTCGGGGCGGACTGGCGGCAGGTCGGGGTCGAACCCGTGCCGCCGAGCGGACTTTATGCCAATGTCCCCCTGGCGGCGAAGTGGGCCGGAATGTGGTCGCGCCTGCCCTCCTTTGCGGGCGAGCCGGACAGCCGTCTGGCGGAGAGGTTCGCGCGCGACAACCGCTTCATCGCCACCGCCGACGGCACCTCGCTCGCCGCCTTCGAAGCGCCGCTGCGCGAAGCGGCAGCCTCCGCCCGCGCGATGCTCGCGATGGCCGCCGCCGACCGGTGGGACGTGGCCTGGGAAGAGTGCGAAGTCGCGAACGGGATCGTTTCCAGCGGGGACAAGCGCGCGAGTTTTGGCGAGCTGGTGTTCGAGGCAGCCGAATTCGATCCGCCCGATCCGCCGCCGCTGCGCGTCGAGCCTGCCGCCGAGCAGCCCGTGGCGGGCGAAGCGGAGCTCGCGCCGGCCTTCCCGCGCCTCGACCTGCCGGCCAAGGTCGACGGCAGCTTCCTGTTCGCGGGCGATATTCGCCTGCCCGGCCTCGTCTACGCCTCGATCCGACACAAGCCCTGGGGCTCCGCCGAGCTGACCCAGTTCGATGCCGATGCGGTCGCCGGCATGCGCGGCCTGGTCGGCGTGGTGCGCTCGAAGCGCTGGCTCGCTGCGGTGGGAGAGAGCTGGTGGATCGCGGAACAGGCACTGAAGCGCCTGCGCCCGGTGTTCAGCGGGCCGCCGCCGGTCGAAAGCGCGGCAGCCGAAGCGGCGCTCGAACAGGCGTTCGGCAAGGTCGAACCGCAGCCGGTTCAGGCGCTGGGCGATGCGGGCGCGCTGATGGCGCGGCCCGATCATGCGCAGCGCTATTCCATCGCCCCCGCGGTGCATGCGGCAATCGAAACCGCGACCGCGACCGCGCGGCTGGAAGACGGCAAGCTCGAGCTGTGGATCGCCGCGCAGGCACCCGAACTGACCCGCCGGGCCGCGGCGAAGGCGATCGGCCTGTCGGAGCGCGACGTGGTGCTCTACCCGACGGCCGCGGGCGGCAGTTTCGATGCGCGGCTGGAAAAGCTCCATGCCATCGAGGTCGCCCAGATCGCGCAGCAGATCGGCCGGCCGGTCCAGCTCACTTGGCCGCGCGTGCAGGACTTGCAGGCGGTCCCGCCGCGCACGCCGGTGGTGGCGGAGCTCGAAGCCGCGTTTCATCCGGCCACCGGTGGCCGGGTCGCCGCTTGGCGCGCCCGCATTGCGAGCCCTGCGACGAACCGCGAATTCGGTCATCGCCTGTTCGCCAATATGACGCCCGAGGCCGCGATCCGCGGAGCCGCGGACGAGAGCGACGCCATGGCCTGCGAGGGCGCCTATCCGCCCTATGCGATCGAGCATGTGTCGGTCGAGCATCTGCCCGTGCCGATCGACCTGCCGACCGGCCGGCTGCGCGGCAATGCGCCCGCCTACACCGCCTTCTTCACCGAATGCTTCGTCGACGAGCTGGCGGAGAAGGCGGGACGCGATCCCTTCCTGTACCGGATGGAAATGCTCGGCCAGTCGGCGCGGATGGCCGATGTGCTGCGCCGCGCGACGCGCATGGCGAACTGGGACGGCGGGCGACGCGGGACCGGACAGGGTCTTGCGATGGTGCGGATGGACGGCATTGCGGGCGATGTGGATGGCGGCGGGCGGATCGCCTGCGTCGCGCAGGCCTCGCTCGCGCAGGGCGGGGTGCGCGTCACGCGCCTGCACGCCGCGGTCGATATCGGCCGGATCGTCAATCTCGACATCGCGCGCCAGCAGATCGAGGGCGGGCTGCTGTTCGGCCTCTCGCTGGCCAATGGATCGAGCGTCGCTTTCGAGGAGGGCAAGCCGGTTCCCAACCGCCTCGCCGCGCTGGGCCTGCCGACACTGGCCGACAGTCCGGAGATCACGATCGAGTTCGTCGCCAGCGAGGCGGAACCTTTCGACCCCGGCGAGCTTGGGGTGGCAGTCGCGGCGCCCGCGATTGCCAATGCGCTGTATTCTGCTACCGGCATGCGCTTCCGTCGCCTGCCGCTGCTGTCGGAAGGGCTCTAAGAGGAGAACCGCGTGACCTGGCGCGAGCAAAACCTGCCCGCTGACCACCCGAGCGTGCGCTCGGGCCGCGTGGGCGTGCTGCTCGTCAACCTCGGCACGCCCGACGCGCCCGACGTCGGCTCGGTCAAGCGCTACCTCGCCGAATTCCTGTCCGACAAGCGCGTGGTCGAAATCCCCGACCTCGTGTGGCAGCCGATCCTGCGCGGCCTGATCCTGACGACGCGGCCGAAGAAGAGCGCGGCGGCCTACCGGAAGGTGTGGACCGAGGAAGGCTCGCCGCTCGCGGTCATCACCCGCCAGCAGGCCGAGGCGATGCAGGCGCGGCTGGGCGAGGGCGTGCTGGTCGACTGGGCAATGCGCTACGGCAAGCCCGCGCTGCCCGACCGGCTGCAGGCGATGATGGACGCGGGCTGCGACCGCGTCCTGCTCGCGCCGCTCTACCCGCAATACAGCGGCGCGACGACGGCGACGGTGGTCGACAAGGTCGGCGACACGCTCAAAGGCATGCGCTGGCAGCCCGCGCTACGCACGCTGCCGCCCTATTACGACGATCCCGAACACATCGCGGCGCTCTCGTCGGACCTCAGCCGCCAGCTCGACCAGCTCGATTTCGAGCCCGAGGTGCTGCTGCTGAGCTTCCACGGCATGCCCGAGCGCACGCTGCACCTCGGCGATCCCTACCACTGCCAGTGCCGCAAGACCGCGCGCCTGCTCGAAGCGGCGATGGCGCGGCCGAACCTGCGCTTCGTCACCACCTTCCAGTCGCGCTTCGGGCGGGCCAAATGGCTCGAGCCGGCGACCGACGATACGCTCGTCGCCGAGGCTGAAAAGGGCACCAAGCGACTGGTCGTCGCCTGCCCCGGCTTCTCCGCCAACTGCCTCGAAACGCTCGAGGAAGTGGCGATGGAAGGGCGCGACGAATTCCTCGAGGCCGGCGGCGAGCATTTCGCCGCGCTCGCATGCCTCAACACCTCGGCTGCAGGGCTCGCGATGCTGGAGAAAATGCTCCGCCGCGAACTGTCGGGGTGGATTAACGAATAGGAATTACTTACACTGCGGTAAGTTGTCAGGAGCTACCTATGGCCACCCTCGCCCCGCACCAGCCCGCAGAGTTCACCCACTGGTCGGACCACCGCATCGACGATGCCGATCTCGCGCACATTCCCGGCGAGGGCGGATGGCCGGTGGTCGGCAACACCTTCCGCATGCTGGCCGACCCGCATGCCTTCACCCGCCGCATGGTCGACACCTATGGCCGGGTCTACAAGACCAAGGCCTTCGGCGGCTGGCAGGTCGCGCTGATCGGGGCCGACGCGAACGAACTTCTGCTGTTCGACCGGGGCAAGAACTTCTCTTCCGAACAGGGCTGGGGTCCGATCCTCGACAAGCTGTTCCCGCGCGGGCTGATGCTGATGGATTTCGACCATCATCGCGCCGATCGCCGCGCGCTCTCGATCGCTTTCAAGCCCGAACCGATGCGGCATTATTCGGGCAGCCTCAACCGCGGGATCGCCCGCCAGGTCGAGGCATGGGGTACCGGCGACATGCGCTTCTACCCGTCGATCAAGGAACTGACGCTCGACCTTGCAGCGGACAGCTTCATCGGCATCGAATGGGGGCCGGAAGCCGACAAGATCAACCGCGCCTTCATCGACATGGTGCAGGCCGCCGTCGCGCCGGTGCGCCACCCGCTGCCCTTCACGCAGATGAAGCGCGGTGTCGACGGGCGCAAATTCCTGGTCGAATATTTCACCAGGGAAACGCATCGGCGCCGCGCCGAAGGCGGCGGGCAGGACATGTTCAGCCAGTTCGCCACCGCCACGCATGAGGACGGTTCGCTGATGCCGGTCGACGAAGTGGTCGACCACATGAACTTCCTGATGATGGCCGCGCACGACACGATCACCTCGTCAGCGACCTCGCTGGTTTGGCTGCTCGCCAAGCATCCCGAATGGCAGGAAAAGCTGCGGCAGGAAGTCGAGGCGGTGACCGGCGGGCCGGACGCGAACGGCAAGCCGCGCGACCTTGCCTACGAAGACCTCGGTAAGCTCGAATTGACCGAGATGGCGTTCAAGGAAGCGCTGCGGATGATCCCGCCCGTGCCCTCGACCCCGCGCCGCGCGCTGCGCGAATTCGAATATGGCGGTTATCGCATCCCGGCCGGCACGCATGTCGGGATCAACGCGCACTTCGTCCATCACGAGGAAGAGCACTGGGACAATCCCTGGAGCTTCGACCCGCTGCATTTCACGCCCGACAAGGTGAAGGCGCGGCACAAATATGCCTGGGTTCCCTTCGGCGGCGGCGCGCACATGTGCCTCGGCCTGCACTTCGCCTATATGCAGGTGAAGATCCTGATGGCGCAGCTGCTGCCGCGCTACCGGATCGAACTGGTTGGAGGCGATCCCGAATGGCAGGCCTGGCCGATCCCCAAGCCCAAGGACGGGCTGCAGATCAGGCTGGAAGCTCTCTGACAGTCATTGCGAGCGTAGCGAAGCAATCCAGTCCAGCGCGTTCTGGATTGCCGCCTCGCCTGCGGCTCCTCGCAATGACTTCGGATTAGAAGTCGATCGCGATGCCGTCCTTGACCCAGTCGCCATAGCGGGTGGGGCTGAGGTCTTCCTCGTCCTTCACTTTCTCCGGCTCGGGCGGGGGATCGTTGCTCCAGTGGGCGGGCTTCTCGAAACCCTCGGGCCGCTTGGTTGCGCGCTTGGTTTGTCCTGAGCTTGTCGAAGGGGTCATAAGAGCGAAATGCGCCCACTGGCGCTTGGTTTCAAGTGCGGGTAGTGGCCCACGCAATGCCCCAGCCCACCGGTATCCACGCGCGCCGCGCCGCGCTTCGCCTGCTCGATGCAGTCCTGCGCCGGGGCGACACGCTCGACGTGGCCTTCGCCGGTGCGACCAAGGACGTGCGCAAGTTCGAGGACCGCGCGCTCGCCCGCGCCATCGCGAGCGAGGTGCTGCGCTGGCTGACCGATCTCGACGCGCTGATCGACAGCGCCACGAAGAAACCGCTGCCCGACGATGCCAAGGCGCGCATGGTGCTGCGCCTGATGCTCGCGCAGTGGCTCAGGCTCGACACGCCCCCGCATGCGGTCGTGGCGACCGGGCTGGACCTGCTCGCAGGCGGGCCGCGGCGGCTGGCGCATGGCGTTTTCTCGACGCTCACCAGGCAGGAAGCGACCCTGCCGGAGGTGCCGACGCTCCCCGCCGATGTCGCAGCGCGCTGGGGCGAGCGCGCGCCGGCGATTGCCGCCGGTCTCGCCGAGCCGCCGCCGCTCGACCTGACGCTGTGCGATCCCGCCGAAACGGAGACGTGGAAGCTCCAGCTCTCCGCCGACAGCCTCATGCCCGGCCACCTCCGCCTGCCGCGCGGGGCGAATGTCGAGAAGCTGCCCGGCTTTGCGGACGGGGCATGGTGGGTGCAGGACCTCGCCGCCTCGCTGGCCGCTCACCTGCTGGGCAAAGGTGAAGGGCGTCACGTGCTCGACCTCTGCGCCGCGCCCGGCGGCAAGAGCCTGCAACTGGCGGCGCAGGGCTGGCAGGTGACCGCGCTCGACATCTCCAAACGCCGCCTCGAACTGCTGCGCGAGAACCTCAAGCGCACGGGCCTCAAGGCCGGGATCGTCCGCGCAGATGCGCTCAAGTGGGAGCCGAAACACAGCTTCGACGCCATCCTGCTCGATGCACCCTGTACCGCGACGGGGACGGCGCGCCGCCATCCCGACGTCCTCCATCGCATCGGCCCCCGCCAGATCGAGGAGATGGCCGAGTTGCAGGCCGCCTTGCTCGAGAAAGCGCAAAGCTGGCTCAAGCCCGGCGGAACGCTGGTCTACGCCACCTGCTCGCTCGAGCACGAGGAAGGCGAAGCGCAGGCGAGCAAGGTCGCGCTCGCCCCCATGCCGATCCGACCCGACGAGCTACCCGCGGACCTGACGCCGACCGCCAAAGGCTGGCTGCGAACCCACCCCGGCCAACTCCCAGAAGCGGGCGGGCTCGACGGCTTCTTCGTGGCGCGGTGGCAGGCGGCCTAAAGCGGCGCAACGCTGTAGGTAACGCTCGTGCAGTCACGCCCCGACTGGCGTACGACCATGCCGACCGCATCGCCTTCGCCGGTATCGGTGCGCTCGACCTCGAACGGGCTGCCCAGTTCGACATAGTGCCGGAAGGTCATCTCAGCGCCCGTCACCCTGAACGGCTCGCCGCTCCGCACCAGGCTCGCGAACTGCCTCGCGGCTTCGGCCAGGTGGGCCGAGTTCACGTGGTCGCCCGAACCGTCGAGCCATGGATGGCCGGGCGGCATGCCGTTGGCGGCGTCGATCAGGCCGGTCGTGCGCTCGCCCGATAGCGGGGCGAGGAAGGGGCGCTCGCCCTTCGCGAGGTCGAGCAGCACATCGTCGGCGAAGATAAAGCTGTCGGAGCCCGACTTCGGCGCGGCGTCCTTGCCGCCGCTCCGCCATGTCTCGAAGTCGCGCGTGCGGAAGATGACGCCGCGCCCGTCGAGGCGGCAGATGTGGCGGCCCTTTGCATCCGCGAAATCGATCGAGAAGCTCTCCTTCCCTTCGATCACCGTGCGGCGGTAGGTGCCGCTGGCATAGCTGCCGACCTGCGGCTCGCCGCAGGCCCAGCGGGTCCAGGTGAGCGCCGACCACTTGTCCGGGTCCCACGTACCCAGCGCCATCGCGCATTCGACGCTCGCCCAATAGCTCAGCGACTGGATCGGGCCCGGATGGTGCGGGTGGAGCGCCGCCCACGGCCACTGTGCGAAGTCCTGCGAGCAGGCGAAGGTGACGCTGCCGTCCTCGGTGACGGCATGCTCGCTGGTGAAGGCCCCGTCATGCGCTCCCGGCATGGCACCCGCCGATCAGGCGTCGGCCTTGAGGTATTTCTGGAAGCTCTTGCGAAGCTTCATCAGCTTGGGCGGGATCACCGCGAGGCAATAGGGGTTCCGCTGGCCTTCGCCTTCCCAGTATTCCTGGTGGTAATCCTCGGCCGGATACCATTCGCCGGTCTCGATCGTGGTGACTGCGCTCTGGCCCGCGTGCTCCGCGTTCCAGCGGGCGATCGCCGCCTCGGCCGCCGCGCGCTGTGCATCGTCGAGCGGGAAGAAGGCGCTGCGGTATTGCGTGCCGACGTCGTTGCCCTGGCGGTTCAACTGGGTCGGGTCATGCGTGCCCATGAAGACGTCGAGCAGGTCGGCAAGGCTGATCTGGTCGGCATCGAAGGTGACGCGCACGCCCTCGGCATGGCCGGTCGTTCCGCTGCACACCTCCTTGTAGGTCGGATCGGGCTTGTCCCCGCCGATGTAGCCGCTTTCGACCTCGTGCACGCCGATGACGTCCTTCATCACCGCCTCGGTGCACCAGAAGCAGCCGCCTGCCACGATCGCCTGTTGCATGTTGCTCATTCGTGTCTCCTTTGCCTGTGGCAGATAGGAACGCGCCATCGTCTTGTCATCATCGCCGCGCACCTCCATTACTCCAGCCACTCATTCGAGGGAGAGACTGCATGCGTTACCTTCTCGCCACCGCCGCGCTGGCAATCGCCGCACCGGCCGCCGCCGATCATCACGAGCATGGAGAGCACGCCGATCATCACGCGATGGCGGACCAAGCTGCTCACGAAAAGCACGATCCTGCCATGTTCATGCAGCATCATGGCGAGGCGCTGTCCGGGGCGATCAACCATCCCACCCGCGCCGAAGACCGCGCCCGCGACCAGTATCGCCACCCTGCCGAAACGCTCGCCTTCTTCCACGTCATGCCGAACATGAAGGTGGGTGAATATGCGCCCGGTGGCGGCTGGTACACGCGCCTGCTCGGCCACTATGTCGGCGGCGATGGCCAGCTCGTCGGCCTGTTCTTCGACCCGACCAGCGGCGCCTTCGACGAAAAGGCGCAGCAGGGGATCCGCGACGGTGCGGCGAAGTTCGCGGACGAGGCCGCCGGCTTCACCGGCCTGCCGGCGGACCATTTCTCGGCCTTCACGCTCGACGCAATTCCCGAAGGCGAGGCGGAAAGCTTCGACCGTATCCTCGTCATCCGGATGATGCACAACCTCATGCGCTGGAACATCGCCGACAGCGAGATCAAGAAGATGCGCGGCCTGCTCAAGCCCGGCGGCATGCTCGGCATCGTCCAGCACCGTGCGCCCGAAGGCGCGACCTCGGACTATGCGAACGGCAGCAAGGGCTATGTGCGGCAGGACGATGTCGTCGGCTTGGTCGAAGCGCTCGGCTTCGAGTTCGTCGGCAGCAGCGAGGTCAATGCCAATGCCAAGGACCCGGCCAATCACGAGCGCGGCGTGTGGGAAATGCCGCCGGTCTGGGCGACCAAGAAGGAAGAGCTCAAGGACTTGGGCGAGAGCGACCGCATGACGCTGCTGTTCCGCAAGCGGCCTTGAGCGTCCTGTAAGCCAGCGTTCATCGAAAGCCTGCAATCCCTCCATGTGACAGTATCACATGGAGGGATTGTCCCATGATTCGCGTTCGTTACCTGGCCCTTGCGGCCGCACCGCTCGCCCTTGCCGCCTGCGGCGACCGCGCCGACGACGCGCGCGGTGTCGACCATGGCGAGACCCTGCTCTCGGTCAGCGCCAGCGGGCAGGCCGAAAGCCGCCCCGACCGCGCGCAGTTCCAGGCAGGGATCGAGACCTGGGCGCGCTCGGCCAAGGATGCGAGCGCGGCCAATGCCGAGAAGATCGCCGAGATCGTCGCGGCGCTCAAGGAACTGGGCGTCGCGGACGAGGACATCCAGACCCGCTCGGTCAGCGTCCAGCGGATCGACTGGGGCGACCGCAAGGGCCAGTTCCAGGCCTCCAACGTGGTCGAGGTGACGATGGACAATCCCGACCGCGCAGGTGACGCGGTCACGGCGGTAACTTCGGCCGGGGCCAATATCGTGTCCGGCCCGAACCTGTCGATGACCGATCCCGAATCAACCGCTAACCTTGCTTATGCCGATGCCTACAAGGCCGCGCGCAAGCGGGCGGAAGCCTATGCCGAAGCAGCGGGGATGGAGGTAAGCCGCGTGCTCTACATCCGAGATGCGGGCGGACAGCAGGGCCAGACCTGGCTGCGCGGGGCCGAGGTGATGGACGCGATGGTCGAAAGCGCCGCCGTGCGCACACAGGCCGCGCCGCCACCGCCGGTCGCACCGCCCCCGCCGATCAACGCCTCCCCCGGCATGATGGTCGGCACGACGCAGAGCAATGTCTATATCCAGGTGGACTTCGCGCTGCGGGAGAAATAGGCCCTGCGGCATGAGAGACATTACCGTCGCCGCCCTCCAGCTGCCGCTCGGCAGCGACGACGAGGCCGAGAACATCGCCGCCGTGGGCGAACTGGTCGAACAGGCCGCCGCGCGCGGGGGCGAAATCGTCCTGCCGCCCGAGCTCTTTTCCGGACCCTATTTCTGCCAGGTCGAGGACGAGGCCCTGTTTGCGCTTGCCCGCCCGACGCTCGAGCATCCCTCGGTCGTCGCCATGCGCAAGCTGGCGGCAAAGCTGAAGGTCGCCATCCCGACCAGCTTCTTCGAGCGCGACGGGCATCACTATTACAACACGCTCGCGATGATCGGGCCCGATGGCGAGGTGATGGGCACCTATCGCAAGAGCCACATCCCCGACGGACCGGGCTACGAGGAGAAATACTATTTTCGCCCCGGTAACGACGGCTTCAAGGTGTGGGACGTGATGGGCACCCGCATCGGCGTGGGCGTGTGCTGGGACCAGTGGTATCCCGAATGCGCGCGCGTGATGGCGCTGATGGGCGCCGAGCTCTTGTTCTACCCGACCGCGATCGGCTCCGAACCCTATGACGCCGAATTCGACACCAGCCGCATGTGGCAGCGCGCGATGCAGGGCCATTCGGTTTCGAACTGCATGCCTGTGATCGCCGCGAACCGCATCGGCAGGGAAGGCGAGGCGGATTTCTACGGCCACAGCTTCATCACCAACGAATGGGGCGACAAGCTGGTGGAGTTCGGCCGCGAGGAAGAGGGCGTGCTGGTGGCCACCCTCGACCTCGACCAGGCGGCGACGCACCGGGCCGGGATGGGTTTTTTCCGCGACCGCCGCCCGCAGCTCTACGGGCGGATCTGCGAGGATATCTGACGCGGGCGTGGCCGCAGGGACCGTCGCGTCCGGCTCCTTGGCCTAGCGGCCGGCCAGCTCCTTCAGGATGATCGACCAGTGGTCGAGCCCGTCGTAGAAGGCGTCGACCCGCATCCGCTCGTTGAGGCCGTGCGCATAGACGTCCTGCGGTCGGCTCGCCCCTGCACCGATCGCGACCGTGTCGTACCCTAGCGCCCGGTAATGCATGCCGTCGGTCCCGCCCGAAGACATGTTCGGCAGCATCGGGATGGGTTTGCCGAAGCGCGCCTCCAGCGATTTCGCCAGGGCGGCGCGGACGTCGTCCGGAAACGCGCTCATGCCGCTTTCGGTCGCTTCCTTAAGCTGGACGATGGCGACATTCTCGTTGCCCACCACCTCGGCGAGCGTCGCCTTGACCGAATCGACCCCTTCGCCGGGGAAGACGCGACAATTGACCGTTGCGGTCGCCGATTGCGGCAAGGCGTTTTCGGCGTGACCGGCCTTCAGCATGGTGGCGACGCAGGTGGTCCTCAGCGTGCCGACGAAGCTCGGCACCGCGCTGATCGTCTCGATCGCCTCCGCATCGCTCGGGTCGGCGGAAAAACGCTGCATCGCTTCGCCCAGCGGGCCGGGGATGGTCTGGCCGAGCATGCCGAAATAGGTGCGGGTCAGCTCGGATTCGCGCACCGGGAAGCGATGATGCGAAATCTTCGTCAGCGCGTCGGCAAGTTCGTAGATCGCGTTGTCGCTGCGCGGCATGGAGGAATGGCCGCCGGGATTGGTCACAGTCAGCTCGTAGGTGACGAAGGTCTTCTCCGCCATCTGGACCTGCTGCGCGCGCGGCGCGAAATCGTCGGCCAGCGCGATGCCCCCGGCGTCCGAATTGAGGACGTAGGCCGGGTCGACATTCTCCGCGACCCATTTCGCCTGCGCGCGGGTCGAGATCATCCCGGTCTCCTCGTCGCCCGAGAAGACGAGGTAGAGATCGCGCGTCGGCGTCCAGCCCTCTTCCTTCAGGCGCAGGAAGGTGCCGGTGAGGTTGGCGACGCCGTATTTGTTGTCCTGCGTACCGCGCGCGTAGAAATAGCCGTCCTCCTCGGTCAGCGTGAACGGATCGCGCTCCCAGTCTTCGGGCAGGGCATCGACGACGTCCATGTGCGCGAGCAGCACGATGGGTTTCTTGCCCGAGCTGCCGTCCCCGGGATAGCGCACGATCAGGCCCTGCGTCGGGACGCCGTCACTGTCGTAATCGGTGACCATGATGTCGCCGTCGGCGAAGCCGGCCTCGCGCAGCTTGCCGGACAGGTAGGCTACCAGATCGTCGACCTGCCCGTGGCCGCGGGCGGTGCGGAAAGAGATGATATCGGCATAGAGCGCGCGCATGCGCTGCTCGTGCGCGGTCAGTTCGCGCGGCGCGGCATCCTCGGCCGCTGCCTGTCCCGCCATCGCCAGCGCTCCCGCCAGTACCAGCAGCTTGCCTCGCATCCTTCGTCTCCCGTTTGCCTTGTGCGGTGCGGACGCTAGGGCTGGGCAATGACCGAGGCAAGCAAGCAACGCTATTTGATCGCTGTGGGGTCCAATATGCGCGTGCCCGGCATAGGTGGGCCCCGGCATGTGGTCGAGGCAGCGGTGGCTGCGCTCGCCACAGAGAGCCTTGATGTCCTCGCCGCTTCGCCCGTGATCGACAGCGCCCCCGTCGGCCCTTCGCGGCGGCGCTATGCCAATGCGGCGGTCGTGGTCGAGACGCTGCGCGATCCGCCCGCTCTGCTCGGCGTGCTGCAGGCTATCGAGCACGCCTTCGGTCGCAAGCGACAAGGCGCACCCTGGCGCGCGCGGCAGCTCGATCTCGACATCGTCTTGTGGAGCGGCGGCTTCTGGCTCGGCTCCGGCCTCACCGTCCCGCACCCGCGTTTTCGCGAGCGGCCCTTCGTCCTGGTGCCGGCGGCACAGGTCGCCCCGAACTGGCGCGACCCGGCGAGCAGTCTTACGCTTCGCCAGCTCGCTGCGCGCGTTTCCTGAGCGGCACGGCGGGATTGCCGCGATAGATCGTCCCGGTCTCGGCGTCCGCGAACAGCGCGCCGCGGGCGGCCAGCACGGACCCGTCCGCCATCGTGACTCCCGGACCGACGAATGCTTCGGCCGCGACCCAGCAATTGCGCCCCAGCGTGACCGGGCGCAGCACCAGCTGGAAATGCGGATCGTCGACATCGTGCGAACTCGCGCACAGATGCGCGCGCTGCGACACCACGCTGTCGCTGCCGATGGTGATCCGGCCCTGATTGTACAGCACCGCGCCGGGCCCGATCAGCACATTGTCACCCAGCTCGAGATTGCCGGGCAGCCAGATGCGGGCGCTCGCGTGGACGCGGCACCCGCGCCCGAGACGCGCTCCGAACAGCCGCAAGAGCAGCGCCCGCCAGGCGTGCAGGACCGGCGGCGTCCACCGCGCCAAAAGCAGCCAGCACGCCTGCCAGAGGGCCCGCGTCAGCCGATTGGCGAGCGAGAACGACGGCCCGCCGGTGCGGCTGCGCGCGGCCTGTGCATCGAGCGGTTGGTCCATCGGTTCCCGTCCAGCGTGAAAGACTGCCCGCTGGTAACCCGCTGCAGGGCGCCGAACAACCATCACCGCTTGACCGCCCCCGATCGCGTGCCTAGGTGCGCAACCGTGCCACGGCACTCCCTGGTCAGGGCCCTTAGCTCAGTCGGTAGAGCAACTGACTTTTAATCAGTAGGTCGCTGGTTCGAACCCAGCAGGGCTCACCACTCTCCTCCCTCCCGAAAGGTCGCAGAATTCCGCACTTTCTTGCGGGCACAATTGCGTGCATGATGCGTTAGAACTCATCGGCTTCAAGCCCATTCACACGGACTAGGCCGGATAAGGTTCTGTAGGGAAAGGGTAAACTATGACGAAATCGGTCAAGTTTTTGGGAGTAACTGCCTCCATCGCCTTGCTTGCGGCATGCGGTGGCGGCGAGAGCGAGCCTGCAGCAGACACTGCGGCAACTGCACCGGCGGCCACCACGGCGGCGGCCCCTGAGCCTGCGGCAGAAGCCCCGGCCGTCGACAACACCGAAACGCTCGATGGCACCACGCTGGCCGAATTCACACCCGACGTCGCGCATGGGGGCGAAGTCTTCGCGCAGTGTCAGACCTGCCATGTCCTCGAAGAAGGTGTGAATCGGGTCGGCCCATCGCTGGCGGGAATTGTCGGCCGCGCTGCCGGCACGGTCGAAGGCTATACCTACAGCGATGCGAACAAGAACAGCGGGATTACCTGGACCAAGGAAAAGCTGTTCCAGTATCTTGAAAAGCCGCAGAGGGTCATTCCCGGCACCAAGATGGCCTTCGCCGGCCTTCCCGCCGGGCAGGACCGTGCGGACGTGATCGCCTATCTCGAATCGGGCGGCCAGTAGCCCCACCGGAGACCACGAAAAAGGCGCGGGCTTCGCGGCCCGCGCCTTTTCCTTTGCCTGTAAGAAAAGTCAGGCTGCGATGGACCCGCGCGCCAGCTCGCATTGCGACCAGATGTCGCTCAGCGCGTCGATCAATCGGTCGATATCGCCGTCGGTGTGGACCGGCGAGGGCGTGATCCGCAGCCGCTCTGTCCCCCGCGGCACGGTCGGGTAGTTGATCGGCTGCACATAGATGCCGTGGTTGTCCATCAACCAGTCGCTGATCATTTTGCACTTCCTGGCATCGCAGACCATGACCGGGATGATATGGCTCGGGTTGGGCAAGTGCGGGATGCCGAGCATGTCGAGCTTGCGTCGTACGGTCGCTACCCGATCACGCTGCAATTCCCGCTCGCGGTTGCTGGCCTTCAGGTGCCTGATGCTGGCGCAGGCACCCGCCGCCACGGCAGGCGGAAGGGCGGTCGAGAAGATGAAGCCGCTCGCGAAGGTCCGCACGAAATCGACGAGATCGGCGGAGGCCGCGATATAGCCACCCATGACGCCGAACGCCTTGCCCAGCGTCCCCTCGATCACGGTGATCCGGTCCATCAGCCCGTCGCGCTCGGCCACGCCGGCGCCGCGCTCGCCGTAGAGGCCGACCGCGTGGACTTCGTCGATATAGCTCATCGCGCCATGCTTTTCGCAGACGTCGAGGATCTCGGCGATCGGGGCGATGTCGCCGTCCATCGAATAGACGCTCTCGAAGGCGACCAGCTTGGGCACGTCGGGGCCGTATGCGGCAAGCTTGCGGTCGAGATCCTCGGGATCGTTATGCGCCCAGATCTTGTACTCGCAGCGCGAGTGGCGGATGCCCTCGATCATCGATGCGTGGTTGAGCGCGTCGGAGAAGACGACGCAGCCCGGGAGTTTCGCCGCCAGCGTGCCGAGGCCCGCCCAGTTCGAGACATAACCACTGGTGAAGAGCAGCGCGGCTTCCTTGCCGTGGAGGTCGGCGAGTTCGCGTTCCAGCAGGACATGGTGGTGATTGGTGCCGGAGATGTTGCGCGTGCCGCCAGCGCCTGCGCCGCATTCGTCAAGCACGCGGTGCATGGCCTCGATCACGACGGGATGCTGGCCCATGCCGAGATAGTCGTTCGAACACCAGACGGTGACGTCCGAGGTCTCCTCCCCGACATAGCGCGTGGCGTGCGGGAAGCGCCCGCGATGCCGCTCGATCTCGGTGAAGACCCGATAGCGTCCTTCATCGCGAACCGCATCGAGCTCGCTCTTGAAATAGGCATCGAAATCCATCTGCGGCATCCTTCTTCTTATGATGGAAACGTATCGCGGCGGCGGGCGGGAAGGGCCCAGCGCCACAGGGCCCCGTCGCGGAACGGCAGGGCAAGGAACAGGTGCTCGAGCGCGCCGAGCGCGGCGAGTGCGAACAGCAGGCTGGCGCCGGCGGCCTCGGGCGTGCCGGCGGGCGCACCATAAGCCAGCGAGCCGAGCCATGCGGCGAGCAGCAGGCTGCCCACGATCCCGGCACCAAGCAGGCCGGAGAAGCGGCGCGGGCCGAAAAAGCTCTTGAGATAGGTGAGGTGCGGCGGGAGGATATCGGTGCTCATGTTGGGCACGCCCGCGAAGATCGCCAGCTTCGAACTGAGGCGCAGGACGAAGAGCAGCAGGAAGACCATCGCCGCCACCTGGTTGGGCGAATTCCACGTGAGCGAGATCAGCAGCAGCGCGGTAAAGGCGAGCGCGATCTCGTGCCAGGCCATCGCCGCGCTGGCGTGGGAAAAGCGTTCCATCCCGCTGGCATCTGCCGGGCACGCCTCGCGCCGGGGCCCGGCGATGGCGCCGGTGAGGAAGCCGATCTCGTGCCAGGCCCAGATCAGGATCGCCCCGGCAAAAGACCAGTAGACCCCCGCGATGCTGGCGACCTGCGACGACACGGCCACCGCGATCAGTCCCGCGATGCCGCCGATGCCCGCCAGCACGATGCTGCGCGAAAAGGTGCGCCGCTCGCGATTGTCGAGCCATGCGATCAGCCCCGTGGCGAAGAACCACATGGCGATCGTCGCGACGACCGGAAGGATATGGCCGCTCCAGCTCACCATGCGGGCTGGAGCCTGATGGTCTCGGGCAGGGTATTTTTGCGGGTGCGGTGGAAATACATCTTCGCGAAGTTCCAGCCTGCGCCGGCCATGCCGCTCACGCGTTTCAGCATGCCACCCAGGCCACCCTGTTCCTTGCCATCCTCGATCCGCAGCGCGGCCTGGCGCAGCCCCTCCATGCTTGCGCGGAAGGCCGGGCTGTCGATGGCGAGTTCGACCGGATAGACCTGGCGGGCGATCTGGTTGCAGACCTCGAACACGCGATAGTCGTATTCGGTCGGATCGATCCCCAGCGCCTTGTGGAAGACGGGCCGGGCGTGATCGCGCACATACATGGTCGCATAGACCGACAGCAGGAAGAAGCGGATCCACAGCTTGTTGTGGCCTTCCAGCAGCCTGGGATCGGCGCGCATCAGCATGGCGAAGGCTTCGCCGTGGCGGAACTCGTCGTTGCACCACTCCTCGAACCAGTCGAAAATCGGGTGGAACTTGTTCTGCGGATTGGCCTGCAGGTGGCGGTAGATGGTGATGTAGCGTGCGTAGCCGATCTTCTCGGACAGGTAGACCGCGTACCAGATGAATTTCGGTTTGAAGTAGGTGTACTTCTTGGTCTTCGTCAGGAAGCCGAGGTCGACGCCGATGCCGGCATCCTTGAGGCATTCGTTGATGAAGCCGGCATGGCGGCTCTCGTCGCGCGCGAGCAGCCGGAAGAGCTGCTTCACATCGGGGTTCTTCGTGCGCCGCGCGATTTCGGCATAGAGCACGCAGCCGGAGAATTCCGAGGTCATCGAACTCACCATGAAATCGGTGAATTCCGCCCTCAGCGCGGGTTCGAGGTTCTCGATGATCCCTGAGAAACTGCCCTTGTCGCGGAAATGCGTCTTGTTCGGATCGCCGACCATGTCGGCGATGAGCTGGTCCCACTCGGCACGCACCAGCGATACGTCGATCGCGTCGAGCGCGTCGAAATCGGTGGTATAGAACCGCGGGGTCAGCATGGTGTCCTGCGTGGCAAGGGCCATGGCCTCGTCGCTGGTCATGATCCTGCCGCCGTGGGCGGGCGTGGACTTGTCCCGCTCGATTGTGGCCGGCGCGTTCATTTGATCCTCCCGGGGTTGAAACTGACCTCGTAAAGCTCCTTGAGGTCGAAATAGGCGGCGAGCCTGGTCCAGCCCCGCAACAGCGGCCCGGCGCGGGTGACCGTCGCCATGCGCTCGTAATTTGCGGTCTGGCCGAAAGCGATCCGGATCGGCGCGCCGTGGACGCGGACCCGGTCTCCGGGGAAGATGGCGATGTCGCCGTCGAGCTCGACATGGGCGTGAAAGTGTTCGTCGCTCTGCTCGATGGCGATCCGGCAGGGCGTGTCGAAGGTCCGGGCGCTCACAGCGAAACTCCCACGACCAGCAGTTTTTCGAAATCGACGCGGTTGTCGGGCCCGAATGCGCCGAGTTCGACGGATCGGCCAGTGGTCTCGTCGAGCAGCGAGAGCGAGCCGTCGTCCCACAGCGTCAGCGTGAAGGGTGCCTCGGCGCCGATGCCGTGCATGCGGCGTTCGCGGGCCATGCCGCGCAGCACGCCGCGCACGAAGCCGCCCTGTTCGCTCCCCGCCTCGATCACCGCGACCTGCCGACCGCTCGCGCCGTCGGTGACGATGACCGAGCCGTCGGCCGCATCGGCGAAGGCGAGGGTGCGCTGCGCCGCCGGTGCGACCTGCGCCATGGTGCGCTCCACCGAAGGGACGGCCTCGCGTTCGAGCCAGCCCATGCGCACCGTCGCGGTCATCAGCAGGGCGAACAGCACCAGCAGCCCGGCCGCGATCAGCGCCGGGGTCGGGACGGTGTTCTCGTGGCTGTGCGCGTGGCTCATGCGGCGGCCTCCCGGACCGGGGCGCTACGCTGTTCGGCAGGGCGCAGCACCGGGGTGACGCCCGCGCAGGCCTCGGCGAGGAGGGCGGCGACCCTGGCCGCATCGGGCAGGGCGCGCAGCATCGGCTGCGGGCGCGAAAAGCGCAGCGGGCGCGCGTGGGGCCAGAGCATGGCATAGCCGAGCCGGTGGTGAGCAGTGGGGACCAGCGCGATGTCGCCATAGCCGCCTGCAAGCTCGCGCAATTCGGCCGATCCGATGACCGAAAGCGGGAGATTGATGCATTTGGTCAGCGCGACGCCGATCCGCAGGACGACGCGGCGGTTGGTCAACGTGTAGACCGTGGTCTTCGCCACCATCCAGGCGAACAGCGCCAGCAGGCCGCCGACCAGCGCGGCGGAGATCAGCGCCGCCGCCATCCCGGCGACGCTCCCGCTGACCAGCGCGATCGCGGCGATGAGCATGAAATAGACGCCGATCCAGCGGCTGTGCAGCGCGCTGCGGGCGAAGACCCGCCAATCGGGTGCGCCCTGCCACAGGATCCGCTCGCCGTGGGGCAGATCGCCCGGCAGTCCGCGGATCGGCTCGTGTTCGTACTCGATCACAGCAGCGGCTCCTGCCGCCCGCTATTGGCGTAGAGATAGCCGCCGCCGAAATAGGCGACGACCCGCTCTTCCTCGTAGCGGGTGATTTCCGCCGCAGCGGCCAGCTTGGGCACGCCGGCAAAATCGCTCGCATTGATCGCGTCGATCGACACGTGGTCCCGGCGCACCAGCGCCATCGCCATCGGCGCGAGCACCGTGCCCGTCCCGGTGTCGACCGCCAGGTAGCGGATGACATGCTCGGCCCGGTCGACCCACAGGTCGCTGACCGTGCCCGCCTTCTTCCCGTCGGCGCCATAGACCGGCAGGCCGCGCGGATCGGTGTCCCGGGCGGCTACCGCCATGTGCCCGTCGGAGGACATCGGCACGATACGTGGACGGCCATGCGCATCGATGTCGGGCAACCGGTCGCGCTCGGCATAGGCTGCCGGGCCGATCCCGTCGGCCAGCGGGTTGCCGGTCGGCACGTAGGGCGAACCGCCGGCCGGGTCGAACTTCTTCGCCGCGATGTCGGCCGGCTCGCGGCCCTTGGTCGGCGCGGTTACCGTGCCGCGGCCGTGCGGCAGGCGGAAGGTCTTGGTGCTGGCGGTGTGCATCGGGCCGCCGGGGGTCTCGACCATGCCGGTCAGCTCGTCCTCGAGCGGATAGCCTTCGCGCCGGTCCTCGCGCCGCAGGTAGAACAGCAGGATCAGGAAGAACAGGGTGAAGGCATAGAGCGCCAGCTCCGCGCCATCGATGGTTCCGACGATATTTCCGTTCATGGCACTATCCTTCCCTTCGGATCAGGTGGGAAACTCGGTCAGCCCGAACGCGGGCTGGGCTGTGCCGGGCGCGGCGCGGGAATCGCGTCCGACCAGCGGGCCGATCACCGCGAGGGTGACCAGCAAGAGGATGATTTCGATCGTGTAGACGGTCGCATAGCCGATGGCCCGGTCCGCCAGGCTTGCGCCGAGGCCGTCGGCCAGGGCGAAGCGCGAAACGAGATCGCGCAGCAGGCCGCCGAGCGCGATTGCGAGACCCGCCGCGCTCGCCTGCACCGCGCCCCATGCGCCCAGCGCGATGCCGCTCGTCCCGTCCTTGGCGAGCGCCATGGCGGCAACCAGCGTGCCGACCGAGAAGAGCCCGGCGCCGAAGCCGATGCCGATGGCGCCGAGCGCGAGCAGGCCGGGGAGGCCGAACGGCGCGGCAAAGATCACGAGCAGGAAGGCCGTAATCCCGGCGACTGCGCCGTAGCCCGCCAGGCGCAGCGGATCGCCCCCGCGGTCGAGCTTGCGTGCGGTGAGCGCGAACCCGAGCAGCGTGCCGAAGGCCCAGGCGCCGGTGAGGCCGGTCGTCGCGCCGACCGAGAGGCCGAGCACTTCGCCGCCATAGGGTTCGAGCAGGGCGTCCTGCATGGCGAAGGCTGCCGCGCCGCAGCCGATCGCGGCGAGCAGGCGGCGCACGCGGTCGTTGGCGGTGAATTCGTCCCAGACTTCGGCGAAGGGCGGGCGCGGGGTGTCGGCGGCGATGACCGACTGGTTGCGCGCTTCCTGCTTCCACAGGGCGGTCACATTGAGCACCAGCGCCAGCACCGCCGCACCCTGGATCACCTGAACCAGCAGGGTGGGCGAGAAATCGATCAGCAGCGTCCCGATCACCAGCGCCGAGAGCATCATGCCCGCCAGCAGCATCACATAGAGCAGCGCGACCGCGCGCGGACGCTTGTCTTCGGGCGCAAGATCGGTCGCGAGGGCGAGGCCGGCGGTCTGCGTGGTATGGAGCCCGGCACCGGCCAGCAGGAACGCCAGCGCGCTCGCCAGCAGGCCGATGGTGAAATCCCCCTCCCGCCCGAGCAGCAGCAGCGCGAAGGGCATGATCGCCAGCCCGCCGAATTGCATCAGCGTGCCGAACCAGATGTAGGGCACGCGCCGCCAGCCCAGCACCGACCGATGCGTGTCCGACCGGTGCCCGATGACCGCGCGGAACGGCGCGACGAGCAGGGGGATGGCGATCAGCAGCGCCACCAGCCAGGCGGGCGTTCCCAGCTCGACGATCATCACCCGGTTGAGCGTGCCGTTGAGCAGCACCATCGTCATGCCGACGCTGACCTGGAACAGCGACAGGCGCAGCAGGCGGCCGATCGGCAGATCGGCACTCGCCGCATCGGCGAAGGGCAGCCAGGTCATGGCGACCCGGCTCCAGTTCGGCGAAAGGCGAGCATCGTGTTTCATCAGCGGCGCACCAGCTCCAGTGCCTGCGAGGTGTAGAAGCCGCTCGCGATGCGGGCGGTGCGGCCGATGCGCCAGCCGCGCAGGCGCGCCAGCTCCTGCCGCAGGCGGGCTTCGCTGACCGGCACGATGGCGGGCGAGCGATTGCCGCGCGGGAACAGCTTGCCGACGCTGTGCATCGCGCCGAGCAGCGGCGTGTGCGGGGCGAAGGTGACGACCATCGATCTGTGGCACCGCTGCCCGAGCGTCTCGAGCGTGCCGACGATGTCTTCCGCGCGGTAATGGATCAGCGAATCCATCGCGACCACATGGTCGAACTCGCCCAGCGACGCGTCGAGCATGTCGCCCACGTGCCAGTCGATCACCCCGTGGCCGAGGAAACCCGGTGCGCGCTCGCGGGCGATCTCGACGAGGCCCGCAGCCACATCGACCGCCACCACATGTGCACCGCGGCACGCCGCCTCGACACTCAGCGCGCCCGTGCCGCACCCGGCGTCGAGCACGCGATTGCGGCGCAAGTCATCGGGCAGCCAGCCGAGCAGGGTCGCGCGCATCTGCTCGCGGCCCGCGCGTACGGTCGCGCGGATGCCGCTGACCTTGGCGTCCGAGGTCAGGTCGATCCACGCCTTCTGCGCGGTCCCGTCGAAATAGGCGGCGAGCTTTTCGCGCTGGGCGTCGTAGCGGGTGGGGGCAAGCTGCGTGGCCATCATTCGAACCCCAGGAAATCGAAGATCTCGCGGTCCTTCATCGGATGTGCTTCGAGCGGGTCGATCCCGTCCCACATGGTCTTGGCCAGCCGCAGATATTCCGCCTGCGCCTCCATCACGCCCTCCTCGTTCTGGTCCATTTCGAACAGTGTGCATTTCTTGAGGCGGCTGCGGCGGATCGCGTCGACATCGCGGAAATGGGCGAGGCGCTTGAGCCCGGTCGCCGCGGCGAAGCGGTCGATCTCGTCGGTCTCGCGGCTGCGATTGGCGATCACGCCGGCAAGGCGCACGTCGTAATTCTTGGCCTTGGCGTTGATGGCCGCGGCGATGCGGTTCATCGCGAAGATGCTGTCGAAATCATTGGCGGCGACCACCAGCGCGCGCTCGGCATGCTGGAGCGGCGCGGCAAACCCGCCGCACACGACGTCGCCCAGTACGTCGAAGATCACGACGTCGGTATCCTCGAGCAGATGGTGCTGCTTGAGCAGCTTGACCGTCTGCCCGACGACATAGCCGCCGCAGCCGGTGCCCGCCGGCGGGCCGCCCGCCTCGACGCACATCACGCCGTTATAGCCTTCGAACATATAGTCTTCGGGCCGCAGCTCCTCGCTGTGGAATTCGACCGTTTCGAGCACGTCGATCACCGTCGGCATCAGCTTTTTGGTGAGCGTGAAAGTGCTGTCGTGCTTCGGATCGCAGCCGATCTGGAGCACACGGTGGCCGAGCTTGCTGAAGGCGGCCGAGAGGTTCGACGAGGTGGTCGACTTCCCGATTCCGCCCTTGCCGTAGACGGCGAAGACCTTCGCCCCCTTGATCCGGTCCTGCGGGTCGAGCTGGACCTGCACCGATCCTTCCCCGTCGGGCGGTGAGAATGTCGCTTTGGGATCGATCAGGTTCATCAGGCTTCCTTCATTCCGCCGGGATCACGCCCTCGAGACGGTCTTCGAGTTCGTCATTGGCGATGCGCAACGCTTCGAGCGTTGCGTCATCGGGCTCCCACAGGCGCCGTTCGCAGGCTTCGAGCAGGCGATTGGCGACGCGCGCCGAGCTTTTCGGATTGAGCTGCGAGAGGCGCTTGCGCATGTCCTCGTCGAGCACGAAGGTCTCGCTGATGCGCTGGTAGACCCATGGCGCGACCTGCCCGGTCGTCGCCGACCAGCCCATCGTGTTCGTCACATGGCCCTCGATATGCCGCACGCCTTCGTAGCCGTGCTTGAGCATGCCTTCGAACCACTTGGGGTTGAGCGTGCGGGTGCGGGTCTCGAGGTCGATCTGCTCTGCCAGCGTGCGGACCTTGGCCGCGCCGCCCTGCGTCGCATCGAGGATATAGACCGGCGCATCCCTGCCGCCGCGTGCCCGCGCGACCGATCGGCTCACCCCGCCGAGGCCGTCGACATACTGGTCGAGATCGGTGATCCCGACCTCGACGCTCTCGAGGTTCTGGTAGGTAAACTCGACCTCGGCGAGCGCGCTGCGCAGGAGATCGCGCTGCTGCACCGGCTCGCCCTTGACGCCATAGGCGAAGCCCTTGTGGGTTTCGAAAGCGTTGGCGAGTTCGTCCGGATCGGCCCAGACGCCGCCTTCGATCAGCAGGTTCACGTTCGCGCCATAGGCCCCTTCCGCATTGGAGAAGACCCGCAGCGCGGCGGTTTCGAGGTCGCAGCCATGCGCCGCCTGGTGGGCGAGGCTGTGCTTGCGGACGAAGTTCATGTTCAGCGGTTCGTCGGCCTGCGAAGCGAGCAGCGCGGCTTCCGCCAGCATCCGGCTCTGCAGCGGGAGCAGGTCGCGGAAGATGCCCGAGAGCGTCATCACGACGTCGATCCGCGGACGGCCGAGTTCCGCCAGCGGGATCAGCTCCGCCCCGGCAAGGCGGCCGTAGCCGTCGACTCGCGGGCGGGCGCCGATCAGCGTCATCGCCTGCGCGATCTGGACCCCTTCGCTCTTCATGTTGTCCGTGCCCCACAGCACCATCGCGAGGCTTTCGGGGAAGGGCGATCCGCCCGCGACATGGCGGGCGATCAGCCCCTCGGCCTGCGCGCGGCCCTGCTCGCAGGCATAGCGGCTGGGGATGCGGAAGGGATCGAAGCCGTGGATGTTGCGCCCGGTGGGCAGCACTGCGGGATTGGCGAGAAGATCGCCGCCCGGCGCGGGCTTCACATAGCCGCCGTCGAGTGCGCGGATCAGCGCGCCCACCTCGTCGCAGGCGTCGAGCGCCGCATCGAGCGCCTCGCGGTCGGCCTCGGGATCGACTTCGAGCATGGCGTCGAGCAGGTCCGCGCGCTCCTCGCCCACCGGCGGCTGGCCGAGGACGTGCAGCCCGTGCGGGATCAGCGTGCGTTCGAGCTCGTAGAGCCGCGCGGCGAGGTCAGAGATATCGCCGCGCTCGATGTCGAGAACTTCGCATTCCTCGGTGATGATCGCCGCGAGCGTCGCCTGCTCGGCGGCGTCGGCAGCGGCGCGCCAGCGTTCGACATTGGCCTTGAGGTCGGCAAATCCCTTGTAGAGCCCGGCCTGCGCCAGCGGCGGCGTGAGATAGCTCACCAGCGTCGCACCCGAGCGGCGCTTGGCGAGGATGCCTTCGGACGGGTTGTTCGAGGCGTAAAGATAGTAGTTTGGCAGGTCGCCGAGCAGGCGCTCGGGCCAGCAGTCGCCGGTCAGGCCGGCCTGCTTGCCGGGCATGAATTCGAGCGCGCCATGCGTACCGAAATGCAACACCGCCTGCGCGCCGAAATCCTCGCGGATCCAGCGGTAGAAGGCGACGAAGGCATGGGTCGGGGCGAAGTCGCCCTCGAACAGCAGCCGCATCGGGTCGCCCTCGTAACCGAAGGCGGGCTGCACGCCGACGAAGACATTGCCGAACTGCGCGCCATAGACATGGATGGTCGCGCCGTCGCTCTGCACCTTGCCCGGCGCCGGGCCCCATTGCGCCTCGATCGCGGCGAGATGCGGCTCGCGGCGCACATGGTCGTCGGCCGCTATGCGCACATGGACATTGGCGTCGGCCCCGAAGCGATCGGCATTGCCTTCGAGCACCGCGCTGCGCAGCGCCTCGACGGTTTCGGGGACGGTGACCGTGTAGCCTTCTGTCGCCAGCCGGGTGAGCGTGGCGTGCAGCGATTCCCAGACCGCGAGGTGCGCCGCGGTGCCGGTCGCGCCGGAATTGGGCGGGAAGTTGAACACTGCAACCGCGAGCTTGCGCTCGGCACGCTCGGAACGGCGCAGCGCGATCAGCTTCACAACCTTGGTGGCCAAGGAGGTACTGCGCTCCACATCGCAATGCATCGCGCGGACGCGGCCTTCGCCGCTGTCGCTGCGGCCGCCGAAGACGCTCGGGCAGATCGCGCCGTCGAGCTCGGGCAGGGCGACCATCATCGTCGTCTCGAGCGGGAGCAGCCCCTGCCGCCGCTCGCGCCAGTCCTCCAGCGTCTGGAACTCGATCGCGTGGGCGGCAATGTAGGGCACATCGAGCCCGGCGAGCGTCTCGATCGCGGCCTCCGTATCCGAATAGGCGGGCCCGCCGACCAGCGAGAAACCGGTGAGGTTGACCATGGCATCGACCGTCGGCCTGCCGCGCTCCATGAAGAATTTCTCGACCGCAGGCCGCGCATCGAGCCCGCTGGCGAAGGCGGGAACAACCTTCAGGCCCGCCTTCTCCATCGCGGCAATGACGCCGTCGTAGTGCCCGGCATCATTGCCCAGGAGGTAGGAGCGCAGAAGCAGCAGACCTACCGTGCCGCTGGGTCCCGGTTTGCGCTGCAGCAGACGCAGGCTCTCCGAGATCTTCTGGTCCGAGCGCGGGTGGTAGACCCCGACGTCGGGATATTCGATCGGCGGGGCCGCAGGCGTGATCCCGCGCCGCGTCAGGCGTTCGCCCGCGGCATAGCGGTCCACTAGCGCGCGCGTCATGGCGACGACGTTCGCGTCCGACCCGGCCAGCCAGTATTGCAGCGTAAGGAAATAGGCGCGCACATCCTGCGCGGTGCCGGGAATGAACTTGAGGATCTTGGGCAGGCGGCGCAGCATCTTCATCTGCCCCGCACCCGAACTCGCGCCCGGCTTCTTCGACCCGCGCAGCCGCTTGAGCAGCGCCAGCGGCCCTTTGGCTGGCGCATCCATGCGGTAATTACCCAGCCGCGTCAGCTTGACGATTTCGCCCGCCGACATGAGGCCGAGCATCGCGTCGCACTGCTCGCGCCGTTCCTCCAGCGCAGGCAGGATCGCGCGCACATGATCGTCGAGGAACAGCATCGTCGCCAGCACGATGTCCGCCTTGGCGACGTCCTCCTTCGCCCGTTCGAGCGCGGCGGGATCGCGGTCCCAGTCCGCCGCCGCGTGGAGCGTGAGATGGATGTTGTCCGGCCCCAGCTCCGCATCCGCGCGCTCGACCGCGCCCTTGAGGTGGTGATCCAGCGTCACGATGGTGACGCGCACGGGCGGGGTGAAGCTACCGGGCATAATGCGCCTTCGCGTCGTAGAGAGTGGCGAGGTCGATCGCGTCGCGGCCCTGTTCGGCGGCGAAGAGCTCGGTGTTGCGGCGCGCCTTGCCCCGCACGAAGAAGGGGATCTTCTTCAATTCCCTCTCCGCCTCGGCGGTCCACAGCGAGCCCGGCGCCGGTTCGTTGGCCGGTTCGGCAACCGGCGTCACGGGTTTCGGCGCATGCGCGTGGAGGTGCGAGGCACCGGCGGTGTCCGAGAACTCGAAATCTTCGCGGAACATGGTCAGCAGGTGTTCTTCCAGCCCCATCACGAGCGGATGCACCCAGCTGTCGAAAATGACGTTCGCGCCTTCGAAACCCATCTGCGGGCTATGGCGGGCGGGGAAGTCCTGCACATGGACGGGCGAAGAAATGACCGCGCAGGGCAGGCCCAACCGCTTGGCGATATGCCGCTCCATCTGCGTGCCCAACACGAGTTCGGGCGAGGCGGCGGCGATGGCTTCCTCGACCGCGAGATGATCGTCGGTAATGAGCGGCTCGACGCCGTAAAGCTTCGCGGCATCGCGCACGTCGCGGGCGAATTCGCGGTTGTAGCAGCCGAGGCCGCAGACCTCGAAGCCGAGTTCTTCCGCAGCGATGCGCGCGGCGGCGACGGCATGGGTGGCATCGCCGAAGATGAAGACGCGCTTGCCGGTGAGATAGGTCGAATCGACCGAGCGGCTCCACCACGGCATGCGCGATCCGTCGTCATCCAGCGCGGGCGCAGGATCGACCCCAGCCAGCGCGGCGGTTTCGCGGATGAAGTCGCGCGTCGCGCCGACGCCGATCGGCACGGTGCGGACGGCCGGTTGCCGGAACGTCCGCTCCAGCCACCGCGCAGCCTCATCGCCGATTTCGGGGTAGAGGACGATGTTGAAATCCGCCGCACCGATCCGCGTTAGGTCGGCCGGTGTGGCGCCGAGCGGGGCGACGAGATTGACCTCGACACCCAGCGCATCGAGCATCTTGCGCACCTCGATCACGTCGTCGCGGTGGCGGAAGCCGAGCGCCGTGGGGCCGAGGATATTGGCGAGCTTGCGCTCACTCCCGCGCGGTCGGATCGACTGGTCGGCGAGCGTGCGGACGAGCTGGTAGAAGCTTTCCGCCGCCCCCCAGTTCTCCTTGCGCTGGTAGCTCGGCAGTTCGAGCGGGATCACCGGGCAGGGCAGGTCCATCGCTTCGGCAAGACCTGCGGGATCGTCCTGGATCAGCTCGGCGGTGCAGCTGGCACCCACCATCAGCGCCTGCGGTTGGAACCGCTCGATCGCGTCGCGCGCCGCGTCCTGGAACAGCTGCGCTGTGTCCTTGCCAAGATCGCGCGCCTGGAAGGTGGTGTAGGTGACCGGCGGGCGTTTGCCGCGGCGTTCGATCATCGTGAACAGCAGGTCGGCATAGGTATCGCCCTGCGGTGCATGGAGCACGTAATGCAGCCCCTCCATCGCGGTCGCCACCCGCATCGCGCCGACGTGGGGCGGGCCTTCATATGTCCAGACGGCCAGCTGCATCGCCCTATACCCTCAGCACGTCGCGCCGCCGCAGCGGCCGGGCGAAGAGCTCGGCGAGGTCGCCCGCCTGCTCGAAGCCGTGGATGGGGGAGAAAACGAGCTCGATCGCCCATTTGGTCGAGAACCCTTCTGCCTCCAGCGGATTGGCGAGCCCGAGGCCGCAGACGGTGAGGTCCGGCCTGTCGGCGCGTACGCGGTCGAGCTGCTTGTCGACATGCTGGCCTTCGCTGAGGCGCGTGCCCTCAGGCAGCATAGCCAGCTCGCGCGCGTTGATGCGGCGGTTGAGATAGGGCGTGCCCACCTCTACCGGCTCCATGCCGAGCTCCGTGGCGAGGAAGCGGGCGAGCGGCACTTCGAGCTGCGAATCGGGCAGGAAGGTGATCCGCTTGCCTGCGAGCCGCTCGCGGCTGTGTTCGATCGCCCGCTTGGCGCGTTCGCGGCCGGGCGCGATGACGCGGTTGAAGTGCATTTCGTCAATGCCGAAGGCGAGCGCGGCGGCGTGGAGCCAGTCGGTCGTGCCTTCCGCACCGAAGGGGAAGAGTGCTTCGAGCCGCTGCGCCCCGCGATCTTCGAGCGCGCGCGCAGTCTCGGTCAGGAACGGCTGGGCGAGGAGGTAGCGCGTGTCCGGGCCGACGGCGGGCAAATCGGCGGCTTTGCGCGCCGGAAGCACGCCGACCCGCGCGATACCGAGTTCGGCGAACAGGCGCAGGAACTGGTCCTCGACGATGTCGGGGAGCGTGCCGACGATCAGGAGTTCGCCGGCCGAGCCACGAGCCAGGGTCGGCATCTCGGGCACCAGTGCAGCGAGGCACGCATCTTCGCCTTCGGTGAAGGTCGTCTCGATGCCGCTGCCCGAATAGTTGAGTATGCGGACCCGGTGGGCATGTTTCGCGCCGAGTCGCTGCGCCGCCTTGGCGAGGTCGAGCTTGATCACTTCCGACGGACAGGATCCGACGAGGAACAGCGTGCGAATCTCCGGTCGGCGGTCGAGCAGGCGGGTGACGACGCGGTCCAGCTCCTCCTGGCAATCGGCCATGCCGGCAAGGTCGCGCTCCTCGATGATCGCCGTGGCGAAGCGCGGCTCGGCGAAGATCATCACGCCGGCGGCGCTCTGCAGCAGGTGGGCGCAGGTGCGCGATCCGACGACGAGGAAGAAGGCGTCCTGCATCTTGCGATGCAGCCAGACGATTCCGGTGAGCCCGCAGAAAACCTCGCGCTGGCCGCGCTCGCGCAGGACCGGCGCGCGATCGGCGCCGCTGGCGGGGACAGGGGCGAGGGGGGTCATGCCGCCACCAGCGGCTGGGCCGCCTGCAGGCGTGCGGCGCGCAGCTTCAGCAGGAATTGCCCGGCGTTGACGACATAGGAGGCATAGGCGGCCAGCGCGACGAACATGCGTTGCTCGACCGAGCCGTAGCCGCCGAACAGCATCACGAGGTAGAGCGTGTGCAGACCCAGCACGAGCATGGAGAAGACGTCTTCCCAGAAAAACGGCCGGGCGAACAGCCAGCGGCCGAAGACCTCCTTCTCCCAGATCGAGCCGGTGACCATGATCGTGTAGAGGACCAGAGTCTTCACGATTACCGACAGGTCGGCAGCCACTTGGCCATCGCCGGTCGAAAGGTAGCGCAGGACGAGCGCCAGGCTGATCAGGAAGACGAGGAACTGTAGCGGGGCGAGCACGCCCTGAACGATGGTCCAGCGCGACTCGTCACGACGTCGGCGCTCCTCCGGTGTGTAGAGCGCCTGTGCCTGTGTCCCACGACCGGGGTTTTCCTCTCCGGACGAGGGATGCTGTCCATCCCCTGCCATCGCTAGCGTTTTACCTCCGCTGGACTGAAGGCAGACTACGCCCGCTTTTGAGCAAGTGTCAATCAATCTTGACGTTCAATAAAATTGACAGCCCGGGGTTTGCCACAGGTCATTGAAAGGCCTAGGGTCTCCTGACCTGCGTGAAACGACTCGAAAACATGTCCACTCAGGTTGACGCGATCCGCGCCGGTTCCAGACGGGGAGTGCTGGATGGCCAAGGACTATACTGACGGAGTATCGGCGCTCCGCACCGACACGGCGTTCAACGCCGCCCACGCAACTCGCCACAGTTCGACACATGTCTCGCTCGGAGGATTGGTGGAGGGTGAGATCATCCCCCGGCTGCTGATGGCGCATCGCGACGATTGCCCGCGGGCGGCCATGTGCGCGCCGAACGGTGGAGCACCCGGCTGTGCGATCGATTGCCAAGAGGCGGCGCGCTTCGCCGTCCTCCCGCTTCGGCTAGAGGCAGACGAATTGCTTGCCGAGGTCGAGACATTCCTCGAGCGCGGCGTTCCGGTTCAGACGATCCTTGTTGACCTGCTGGCCCCTTCGGCCCGTCGCCTCGGCGAATTGTGGGAGGACGACGCCTGCGATTTCGTCGAAGTCACCATGGGCCTGTGGCGCCTGCAGGAAGTAATGCGCGTGGTCGCTCTGCGCTCCCCGCCGGTGACCCGTGCGGTCGAGACGGTGCCGACCGCCCTGTTCGCCCCCATGCCAGGGGATCAGCATAGTTTCGGGGCGCTGATGGTCGAGGAAATCTTCGCCCGCGCCGGCTGGCAGAGTGAGGTCCTGTTCGAACCGAAGCGGCAGGAGCTCCTCGCGATTCTGGGCGAAAGAGCTTTCGACCTCGCAGGATTGACCGTCACGAACGATTGTCCTAGCGGCCTCATCGCCGATCTCGTGTCGGCAATCCGTTCCGTTTCGCGCAATCCTGCGATCAGGATCATTATCGGCGGCAGGGCGATCAACGCCAACCCCGGTCTCGCCTCGCAGGTGGGGGCTGACGGAACTGCATCCGATGCCTGTTCGGCACTGGCGCTGGCGGAGCGGATGATGGCGGATACGAGGCCGCTCGTCGGACAAGTCTAAGAGCCGGAGGAGCGTTTGCTCACGCGCAAACACAGTATCGAGGGGAGGGCCCCCTTCGGCGATTCCGCCGATGTGCTGGGTGCGCTCGACCTCGAAGCGGCGACGCGGCTCGCCATGGTGGCGGGCGATATCACCCTTATCGTCGACGATACCGGCCGCATCCTCGATGCCTCGGCCAACCCCGACGAATTTCCCGGTTTCGGCGACTGGGTCGGGCGCGACTGGCTCGACACGGTGACGGTCGAGAGCAAGCCGAAGATCATGGAAATGCTGGCGGGCGCGCGCAAGCACCAGACGCAGCACTGGCGGCAGGTCAACCACGTCGGGCCCGATGGCGACGTGCCGGTCAAATATGTCGTCGTCCCGGCGGGCGAGAGCGGCAACCACATCGCTTTCGGCCGCGATTTGCGCGAGACGGCAGCGGTCCAGCAGCGGCTCTTGCAGGCGCAGCAATCGCTCGAGCGCGACTACCTGCGCATGCGCCGGCTCGAAGCACGCTACCGCATGCTGTTCGATCTGTCGTCGGAAGCGGTTCTGATCGTCGCGGCCGACGGCTTCCGGATCAAGGAAGCCAATCCCGCCGCCCATCGCGTGCTGGGGACAAGGGAAGGCAAGGTCGAAGGCGGCAAGCTGCTGTCGCTGTTCGGCCGCTCCTCGCGCGAGCCCTTGATCGCCTATCTCGGTGCGGCACTCACGTCCGGCTCGGTTTCGCCGTTCTCCGCGGTTCTGCAGGAGGGCGGGGAGACGGTGTCGGTGAGCGCCACCGGGTTCCGGCAGCAGGGCGGCCAGTTCCTCATGCTTCGCCTCGCGCGGGACGGCGATCCGACGCGGCCCGAACACCGCGCCGCGCTGGACGTCCTTGAGGCCATGCCCGACGCCTTCGTGCTGACCGACGACTCGCGCGCGATCCTCGCTGCCAATCTCGCTTTCGTCGAACTGATCGGGGCGGCGAGCATCGACCAGATCCGCGGGCGCTCGCTGGGCGAGTTCGTCGGCCGGCCGGGCATCGACCTCGACCTGATCGACGGCCAGCTCGCCAAGCACGGCTTCGCGCGCAACGTGACCACCGTCGTCGGCGCCAACCAGTCCATGCCGGGCGAACCGGTAGAGCTGTCCGCGGTGCAAACCGACGGCCCGGCTGCCCACACCGGTTTCGTGATCCGTCAGATCGGTCGCCGCCTGCGCAACCTCGCCCCGGTGGTGCAGGACGAGCCCAGATCGGTGGAACAATTGACTGAACTGGTCGGGCGCATGTCATTGAAGGAGATCGTGCGCGAAAGTACCGATCTGATCGAGCGGCTCTGCATCGAAGCGGCGCTCACCTATACCTCGGACAACCGCGCCTCGGCGGCGGAAATCCTCGGCCTGAGCCGGCAGAGCCTCTATTCGAAATTGCACCGCTACGGGCTCGGCAATCTCGAGAGCGAGGCGGAGTAGCCGCTTACCCCGAAAATGGGTGTCAAAATGATTTGACGCACCCCGGTGTCAGGCATAGCCTCGCGCCATGGGTCAATCGGCTGTCTCGACCTCCCGCGCGGCATTTCCCGCAGCGCGCGACATCGTCGAACTTCTGAAGCCGATCACCTGGTTTCCCCCGATGTGGGCCTTCATGTGCGGCGTGGTTTCTTCGGGCGCGGCGTTCGGCGGTCGCTGGCCGTTCCTGATCGCGGGGATCGCGCTGACCGGCCCCTTGGTCTGCGGCACCAGCCAGGCGGTCAACGACTGGTTCGACCGTCATGTCGACGCGATCAACCAGCCCGAACGACCGATTCCCTCGGAGCGGATCGGCGGGACCTGGGGCCTGCGGATCGCGATTGCCGGAACCCTGCTCTCGATCCTCGTGGCGGCCTTCGTGGGTTTCTGGGTGCTGGCGGCGACCGCGCTGGGGCTGGCCTGTGCCTGGGCCTACAGTGCGCCCCCCTTCCGCTTCAAGGCGAGCGGCTGGATCGGACCCGCGGTGGTCGCACTTACCTATGAAGGACTGACTTGGTTCACCGGCGCCGCGGTGATGGCCGGAGCCCTGCCGCGCAGCGAGATCCTGCTCACCCTGCTGCTCTACAGTATCGGCGCCCACGGCATCATGACACTGAACGACTTCAAGGCGGTCGAGGGCGACACCGCGACGGGCCTGCGCTCGCTGCCGGTCACGCTGGGCGTCGCCCGCGCGGCCCGACTGGCCTGCGCGGTGATGGCGCTCGCGCAGGTCGGCGTGATCGCGCTCCTCCTCGTGCTCGGGCTGGGCACCTCGGCGATCGCAGTGACGATTTCACTCGTGGCGCAGCTCGCACTGATGCGCACGCTGCTGCTCGACCCGGCACGCAATGCGCCGTGGTATGCGGCGCGCGGGGTGACGCTCTATGTGCTCGGCATGCTGGCAGCGGCGTTCGGCCTGGGGGGATACATCGGATGACGGGCTTCGGCTGGACCGCAATCGTGCGCCTCGGGCTGGTGCAGGCTTCGATCGGGGCGATCGTCATGCTGGCGACCTCGCTGCTCAACCGGCTGATGGTTGTCGAATACGGCCTCGCCGCCGCGATCCCGGCGGGGCTCGTCGCCTGGCACTATGCGGTCCAGCTGACCCGGCCGATCTGGGGGCAGGGCTCGGACAAGGGCCGCCAGCGCAGCCCATGGATCCTCTTCGGCATGGCGCTGCTCGGGCTCGGCGCAGTCGGCGCGGTGAATGCGACGATCCTGCTCGACGGTCACCGGATCGGCGGGCTAGTGCTTGCGATCGTGTCCTTCACGATGATCGGGGCCGGGGTCGGCGCGGCGGGCACTTCGATGCTGGCCTTGCTGGCCTCGGGCGTCGCCCCCGCACGCCGCGCGGCGGCTGCGGCGACCACCTGGATAATGATGGTGGCAGGAATCGTGATCTCGGCTGCAACCGCGGGAGCCTTGCTCGAGCCCTATTCCGAGACGCGCCTCGCGCTGGTCGCCAGCGGTGTCGTGGCAGCCGCGCTGGTCGTCACATCGCTGGCGCTGTTCCGGCTCGAGCGGCGGGGGATGCCGGTTGTGTCCGACGAGAAGGGCGGACCGGTCCCGGATTTCCGCGAAGCCCTGGCAGAAATTCTCGGGGAGCCTGCAGCACGGCGTTTCACCGTCTTCATCTTCGTTTCGATGCTGGCCTATTCGATGCAGGACCTGATCCTCGAGCCCTTTGCCGGGCTGGTCTTCGGGATGACGCCCGGCCAATCGACCCAGCTGGCCGGCATGCAACATGGCGGCGTGCTTGTCGGCATGATCGTGTCCGGCATCGGCGGCAGTGCCTTTGCGGGGCGGTTGCCCGGCGAACTCAGGAGCTGGATCGCCATCGGTTGCCTCGGCTCCGCGCTCGCGCTCGCGGCACTGGCGATCGGCGCGCGGGTCGGGCCGGGCTGGCCGCTGGTGCCCAATCTCTTTGCGCTGGGCTTCTTCAACGGCCTATTCGCGGTCGCCGCGATCGGCGCGATGATGGGGCTGGCCGGCTCCGGCGAGCGCACCCGTGAGGGCGTGCGCATGGGTGTGTGGGGCGCGGCGCAGGCGATTGCCTTCGGCATGGGCGGCCTGCTCGGCGCCCTCGGCGTCGATGTCGCGCGGCGCGCGCAGGGCCAGGATGCGAGTGCCTTCCAGCTGATCTTCGCGGTGGAGGGCGCATTGTTCCTCGTTGCCGCATGGCTGGCATTGAGGGTGGCGGCGCGCGCAGCGCCGCGCATGGCGGGAGCGAGGGGAACATGAGCGAGACGATCTACGACGTCATAGTGATCGGCGGCGGGCCTTCGGGCGCGACAGCGGCCTGCGACCTTGCGGGCGCCGGGCACAAGGTCCTGCTGCTCGACCGCGCGGGGCGCATCAAGCCCTGCGGCGGGGCTGTGCCGCCGCGCCTGCTCGAGGATTTCGATGTGCCCGAGAGCCTGCTCGTCGCCCGCGCCCGCTCGGCGCGGATGATCGCGCCGTCCGATCGCACGGTCGACATGCCGGTGGGCGAGATCGGGTTCGTCGGCATGGTCGACCGCGACCAGTTCGACGAATGGCTGCGCGAGCGCGCCGCCCATGCCGGGGCCGAACGCCGCAAGGGCACCTTCGAGGCGATCGAGCGCGATGGCGGCACCGGCCCGCTGGTCTGCTACCGCGAGGAGCGGGGCGGGGAAATCGTCAAGGTCCGTGCCCGCGTGGTGATCGGCGCCGACGGCGCGCGTTCGGGCGTGGCGCGGCAGGAGATCGCGGGCGGCGGGAAGAACCCCTGCGTCTTCGCCTATCACGAGGTCATCCGCTCGCCCGCGAGCACCGAACAGGGTTTCGACGGCGACCGCTGCGATGTTTTCTACCAGGGCAAGCTTTCTCCCGACTTCTACGGCTGGGTGTTCCCGCATGGCGAAACCGCCAGCGTCGGCGTGGGCAGCGCGAACAAGGGCTTTTCGCTGCGCGGCGCGGTCAAGACCATGCGCGGCGATCTCGGGCTGGAGGAATGCGAGACCGTGCGCTGCGAGGGCGCCCCGATCCCGCTGAAGCCGCTCAAGCGCTGGGACAACGGCCGCGACGTAATCGTGGCGGGCGACGCGGCGGGCGTGGTCGCGCCGGCCTCGGGCGAGGGAATTTATTACGCCATGACCGGCGGACGCATCGTCGCGCAGGCGGCGGCCGGGTTCATCGCCAGCGGCAATCCGGCGGCGCTGAAGACGGCGCGCAAGCGCTTCATGCGCGAACACGGCAAGGTGTTCTGGATCCTCGGGATGATGCAGTATTTCTGGTATTCGAGCGACAAGCGGCGCGAGCGGTTCGTCGATATGTGCGCCGATCCGGATGTCCAGCAGCTGACCTGGCAGGCCTACATGAACAAGCGGCTGGTGCGCGCGAAGCCGATGGCGCACCTGCGGATATTCCTCAAGGACACCGCGCACCTGCTGGGCCTGAGGCCGCTCGCCCAATGACGCGCAGCTGGGTGATGCCCGTCGCGATCGCAGCGGTCGCGGCACTGGTGACGGCGATGATCGGGGGGACGATCACCGATCTCGGCCCGTGGTACGACGGCCTCGCAAAGCCTGACTGGACGCCGGCGCGCCCGGTCTTCCCGATCGCCTGGACGACGATCTTCACGCTTTGCGCCGTGGCCGGTGTCGCCGCCTGGCGCGCTGCGCCGAAGGCGAAACAGGCGGACACGGTCATCGGCCTGTTCGCGCTCAACGGCTTCCTCAATATCGGCTGGAGCCTGCTGTTCTTCCGCCTCCAGCGACCCGACTGGGCGTTTTACGAGCTGGTCCTGCTGTGGGTATCGATCCTCGTGCTGGCGATCTATTGCGGGCGCCTGTCGAAGCTCGCGGGATTTCTCCTGCTCCCCTATCTCGCCTGGGTGACGGTGGCCGGCGCTCTCAACTGGCAGGTCGTGCAGCTCAACGCGCCTTTCGGTTGAGCGGCGCGTATGGACGCCTTCTTCTCGAGCGGGCACGCGGTCGATGTCGTCCTGCTGGTGCTCGCGCTCGAGGCGGTGGTCCTGTGGCGGCGCGGCTGGCGCGGCGGGGACATCACGACGACGCTCCTGCCTGCCGCGCTCATGCTGCTCGCCACTCGCGCCGCACTCACGGGCGCGTCATGGGAATGGATCGCCCTGCCGCTGGCGGCGAGCTTTCCGGTTCACCTGCTCGATCTGAAGAAGCGCGAAAGTCGGCGCCGGAGCTGAGCCCCGGCGCCCGTACCGGTCAGGGCGCGACCGTCGTGGTGGTCTCTTCGCCCTCGGCCGGTTCTTCGGCCACGGCGGGTGCCGCGACCATGCCCCACAGCGCCGGATAGTCCTTTGCCATGGGATAGCCGCCCAGCGGCTTGTTCTGGCCGCGGTGACAGGTGGTGCAGTTGACTTTCAGCGGATCGCCCAGCGGACCCTTGCGATGTTCGGGGAACACCGGCGCCAGCGGGGTGATGTATTCGAAGTTGATCGAACGCACCATGTCGAGCCCGTACCAGGCCGTCCGGCGTGGCGGGTTGCTGGACGACCATGACTGGAACGAGTTGGCGTTGTGGCAATAGGTGCAGTTGACCCCCAGCGCCTGCGAGATGTGCATCATCATGGCATAGGTTTCTTCCGCCTCCATCGTCGAGGTCGTGTTCTCGGGCGACGGGAAGCGGCCCTTAGAGACCACGCGCGCTGCCTCCGCATCCATGCCGCCGAGCAGGTAGCGCGCGACCGCCGCATTGGGCAGCGACGAATAGGCCGAATTCGACACCGGATCGTTCTGGCCGTGCGTGTTGCCGACGATGGTCTTTTTCGCGCCCGTTTCGGGCAGCGCCCAGTTCTCGGACGGCACCGCCTCGCCGCGGTGGCAGGTCCAGCAGGTGACGCCGGTCTGCCCGACGTGGTCGGTCCAGCTCTGGTTGAGGTTGCGGTTCATCGCGATCATGCGCCGCGCCACGACCTTGGTGTAGATCTCGTCCGAAGCCATGTTCGCCGGGTTGTGGCAGTAGTTGCACCCTTCGGCCGGCGCGACCCAGGCGGTGATCGCGGCCATGGTGTAGTTGAATTGCTCTTCCGACACGTCGCCGAGCACCTGCAGGTTCTCGTATACTTCGCCCGCGCGCCGTCCGTCCGTGCCGGGCGGATCGTAGGGCGGGGCCGGCACGTCCTCGGCAGCGGCCGATGCCTTGATCATCACCGTGTTCATGCCGGTGCCGCGATAGCCGTTCTGGTAGCTTTCCTTGGGCGCCAGTTCGCAGGCGGCGAGGACGAATGGCAGCGAGGCCGCCAGCGAAACAGTGAGTATCCGCTTCATTCTCCCACACTCCCAAGGCCTGCGGGATCGACGATCCCTGTGTCAGGATAGGCCGGGGCGTAGTAATGCTGCTGCGCCCACAGGTACCAGTTGTCGACCACCGTGCCGGTCAGCAGGATGCCGATCCCGCCGGTCAGCGTGGTCAGCACCGCGAACCACCAGGCCCAGCGGTGGATCGATTCCATCGTGGCGTTGAAACCCATCGTCCAGCGCCAGAACAGCGCGGCGCGTTCGGACGCCGTGCCCCGGTCGGTGATCTGCTCGATTTCGCGCTCGCCGCCGTAGCGCCCTACCGCCAGGATGGTCGCCCCGTGCATCGCGAAGAGCAGGGTCGAGCCGTAGAGGAAGGCGATCGAGAGCGCGTGGAACGGGTTGTAGAACAGGTTCCCGTACCGGATCGAGAAGGCCGCGGTCCAGTCGAGGTGGGGGAAGATGCCGAAGGGAACCGCCTCCGCCCAGCTGCCCATGAAGAACGGCCGGATGAAGCCGAGCACGAGGTAGAGCCAGATTGCCGCGAGGAAGGCCCAGGCGACATGCGTGCCCATGCCCAACGCGCGCGCCCGGCGATAGGTGCGCACCCACCACAACAGGATCGAGGTGGTGAGGAAGAAGCCGGCCATGATCCACCAGCCGCCTTCGGCGAGCGGGACGAAAGGTGTGAAGCCGTATTCCGGCCCCGGCGGCTCGAGCGCGAGCCACGGGAGCTGGCGGACGAACTGGATCGGGTCCCAATTGACCGAGGCGAGCATGTTGAGCCCGATGATCTCGATCGCGAAGAAGCCGAAGATCAGCGCGATGACGCCGGTCCAGCCGAGGTAGATCGGGCCGAGCTGCGCCTGGCCGATCTTGCCCGCCCAGTAATTCCAGCCGGTCTCATGGATGCGGCGCTCGTCGCTTTCCGGCAGGGGAATGCCCAGCTCGGGAGCGGCCTTGAGCTGCACCTGGGTGAAGATGTTTTGATAGCGAGCCATCGTCTAATCCCTCCTCACGACCAGATCGGCAGGTTGAGCCACCAGGTCCACCATTCGGGCCAGCCCTTGGTCCACAGCGGGCCGCTGATGATGATGCAGACCGCGCTCCAGAAACCGGCGTTGAGCGCCAGCAGGAGGCCGAGCCGGTGGATGCCCAGCGTGCCGATCGAATAGCCGATCAGATCGCGGAAGAAGGTGTCCTCGTACTCCGGGCTCTTCACGTCCTGACCCGGGGCCGGGTTGACCGCGGAGAGCACCAGCGATCCGTGCAGCGCCAGGGCGAAGGTCGTCGTGAAGAAGAACGACACTGCCAGCATGTGCGCCGGATTGTAGTGGAAGTGCAGATACTGGTAGCCGGTGTTGGAAACCCAGTCCAAGTGGCTGAAGATCCCGTAGGGGAAGCCGAAGTGCCATCCGCCGAGAAGGACGGGACGGATCACAACCAGCGAGAAATAGGCGAAGATGGCGAAGCCGAAGGCAACGGGTACGTGGTATCCCATGCCCAGCTTGCGGCATATTTCCACTTCGCGCAGCGCCCAGGAGGTGAAGGATATTAGCGCGCAGACCGTGATGACCTGCCAGAATCCTCCCTCGCTCAGCGGGGCGAAGCCGAGGCCGTAACTCAGGTCCGGCGGTGCGATCGAGATGAGCCAGGGGTTCCACGTCGGCCCCTGCGATGCGGCATAGAGGATGAGCGCCGTCCCGAGGGAGGCGAAGATCGCCGTGACCACGCCGAAGAAGCCGACATAGAAGGGGCCGACCCAGAAATCGAACAGGTCGCCGCCGAGCAGCGTCCCTCCGCGCACGCGATATTTTCGCTCGAAACTCAAGAGCGCCATAGCTCTATCCTCCCCCGCCACGGACGGGCGGGCTCAAAATGTCCCACATCGAACCTCGGGAGGCGGCGAGGGTAACCCGCCGCCCCTCGCACAGTTCGCGGTCAGGTGGCCGCAGGTGCGGCCGCGACTGCCGTGGCCCGGCCCTGGGCCGAGTTCGGACCGTCGAGCCAGTTGAAGGTGTCGGTGCTGAGCAGGATGAAATGGATCACCAGCGCCAGCACGAAGAGGAAAGCGAACAGAGCGACGAGGGCCCTGCGCGGATCGAAAATAAGCCACGTTCTCCACATGGTGTGTGCTCCTTGTGCAAGTTTGACCGGAACCGCGACGGCGGACGCCGCGGCAGGCGGTTATCGAGTCAGAGCCAAGGCTTCCACATCCACACGAGGATGTGTGCAACCACTGCAACGGCGGTGAAGCCGATGAAGCTGCTCATGAACAGTTTGTGGAATTCCTTCGCTTCCTCCGGCGTGAGGTAGGTCCTCAGCCCGAGACGATCGTCGGGATCACTCATAGCCCTGTCTCCAGTTCTGCTTGGTGTGCGAGAGGCGGTTGGCCTCCTTCGGTATCCGCACGGGGGAATCCCGCGCAGATGGCGTGGCCCGCGCCGGGTTGGACCCGGTGGGCGATCTGGGTGCGGCGGCTCATGCGCCCGCTCCTTCGAGCAGCGCGTCGGCCAGCCGTTCGGCGGTGACGCAGGTTTCGCCGGCCTTGCGCGTGGCCCGTTCGGCGGCATCGCGCAGGCGCTTGGCGGCGGAAATACGGATCAGCACCGGCTGCGCTTCGACCAACTGGTCGAGCTTGGCCTTGGCTTCCTCGTCCCAGTCGAGCTCCTCGCGTGCCGGGGTCGGGTCGACCTCGTCGAGCTGGGTGCCGAGCGGGAGGATGTGGAAGAGCGCGTCGAACAGCGCGTTGCACACTTCCTGCACGAGGTAGGTCGCGCCGGAATAGCCCATGAAGGGCGTGCCGGTGTGGCGGCGGATGGCCGCGCCGGGAAAACTCGCCGGGATATAGACCCCGCGCGGCCCGAGACCACCGGCGCACTCGGCCATGTACATCCGCTCGTTATAGCTGCCGAACACGATCAGCGGCGGGTTGGCGTGGATTGCCTCGCGCACTGCGGCATTGTCCGGCTTGACCCCGGCGCTGCGCGAAAAGGCGAAGCTGCAGGGCAGGCCCATGTCCTCTTCGAGGAACTTGCGGATGCCGCGCGCATAGGTTTCGTTGGCGACGATGCCGAAGCTCGCCGTGCCGAAGAAATCCTGCGTGACCGAGCGCCACAGGTCCCACAGCGGCTTGATCGTGGTGTGCTTCTCGCGCGTGATGAAGGGTTCGGGATCGAGCCCCAGCTCCTCGCCCAGCGCGCGGAGGAATTTCGTGGTGCTGTCGAGCCCGACCGGGGCCTGGAAATAGGGCCGCTCCATCAGCTCGCATAGGTTCCGCCCGTATTCGCGATAGAGGCAGACGTTGGCTTGCGCATCGGCGAGGCGGCGCACGTCCGCCAGGTGGCTGCCGAGCGGGAAGACCATGCCGACTTCGGCGCCGATGCCTTCGATCAGGCGGCGGATTTCAGCGAGGTCGCTCGCCATGTTGAACATGCCGTAGGCGGGGCCGATGATGTTGACCTTGGGCTTCTCGCCCTCCTTCAACGCCTTGCGCTCGGGAACCTTCTTCGGGCCGAATTCGGTCCACAGCCAGCTGAGCGCGCGGTCGGCGCTTTCCCACTGGTCCTCGTCGATCGTGCGGGGCAGGAAGCGCTTGATGTTGGTGCCTTCGGGCGTGACGCCGCCGCCTATCATCTCGGCGATCGAGCCGGTCACCACCACGGCGGGCAGTTCGGGGTCGAGCGTTTCCCAGGCGCGCTTCATCGCGCCCTCGGTGCCGGTCTTGCCGAGCTCTTCTTCGCCGAGGCCGGTGACGACGATCGGCAGTTCGTGCGGTGGAAGTCCGTCGGTATAGTGCAGCACGCTGGTGACGGGCAGGTTCTCGCAGCCGACCGGCCCGTCGATGACGACCTGCAGGCCCTTCACCGCGGTGAAGACATAGACCGCGCCCCAATAGCCGCCGGCCCGATCGTGATCGAGGACGAGCGTCATGTGCCCACCGCCTCGGCCGCCTTGCGGGCCGCTTCGTTGAGCGCGGCGTATTTCTTCTTGAACTGCGGCCGGTCCTGCGGAGTTTCCTCCCACACGCCCGCGGCATGCTCGGTCCCGACGCCGTCGAAGAAGGCGCTCATCCTTGCCATGCGGTCTGCGTTGGCGAGCGCGCCGTTGATGACCTGTGCAAGGCTGCCTGCACCCGCCGGACCCATCAACGGGCGGGCGGAAATGAGATTGGTGAAGTAGAGCGCCGGGATCGCGCGTTGCTTGGCATGCTGGACCACCGGGGTGGTGCCGATGGCGAGATCGGGGCCGAATTCCTCGACCGCGGCGATATCGTCCTCGAGGCTGGCGCGGTAGTTGACGCGCACGCCCTTCGCCTCGAGCCATTCGCGATCGGGTTCAGACCAGCGCGTCTTGGGGCAAGCGGTGCCGACATAGGGCACATCCGCGCCGCTTTCGATGAGCAGGCGCGCGACCAGCAGTTCGGAGCCTTCATAGCCCGACACGGTGATGCGTCCCTTGACCGGATTGGCGGCGAGCGCCCCGCGGATCGCGCCGGTGAACATGTCCTTCGCCGCGTCGATCTTCGCCTGCGCCACACCGACCGAGGCACCGATGGCGTCGAGCCAGGCTGCGGTACCTTCCGCGCCGACGGGCGCAGAGCCGACGATCGAGCGCCCCGCGGCCTCGAACTCGCGGACCGCGGCGGTGTAGAAGGGGTGGATCGCCGCGACGACCGAGCAGTCGAGCGCCGAATAGAGCTCGCGCCACTCACGCGTTGGAACGACCGGGCCGGCTGCGAGCCCCAGCGGCGCGAGCATCTGCCCGATCCCGACGGGGTCGGCCGGGAACATTTCGCCAAGCAGGGTCACGGTTGGCCGGTCCGGTCGGTCCTGCGGCGCGGCGACGGGACCTTGCTCCGCCTCCTCGCGCGCATAGGCGAGCATGGCGCCCGCCAGAACGTCCTTGGCTTCGGCATGGGTCGGGATTCCGAAGCCCGGGACGTCTATCCCGATGATGCGTACCCCGTTGATCTGCTTCTTGAGCAGCCGCAGCGGCACGCCGCTGGCGGTGGGTACGCACAGATTGGTGACGACGATCGCGTCGTATTTCTCCGGATCGGCGAGCCCTTCGACCGCCTCCTTGATGTCCTCGAACAGCTTGCCGGTGACCAGCGTCTCCGAATTGAACGGGACGTAGCCCACCGTCCGCCGCGCGCCGTAGAAATGCGAGGTGAAGGTGAGGCCATATACGCAGCAGGCGGAGCCGGACAGCACGGTCGCGGTGCGCCGCATCCGCAGGCCCACCCGCAGCGACCCGAAGGCCGGACACATGCTCTGCGGCTGGTCGTGCGGTCCTTTGGGGTAGTCCTGTTCGTAGCGGTCGAGTATTTCGCTCTTGCCCGCCTTGCGCGCGGCCTCGCGCAGCGTGTCGCCGCTGGCGCAGCCACCTTCGTCGGCCGAGCCGAGGTCGAGCGTGTCGCGCTCGCGCACAGGGGTGCCGAGATCGGTCATGCGCTACACCTCGTCATAGATGACCTCGAGGCTGGGCTTGGGTTCGAAGCTGCCGCCGCGCATATCGGCCTGGGTCGCCGGGACGAGTTCGACGTCGCCACCGGTGTCCTCGGGAGAGAAGAGGCCGAGCAGCCCGTCCTGATCGAGGGGACGTGGCTGGCGCGGCGGCGCCTCGGCGACATTGGTGGCGAGCTGCTCGAATAGCCCGCTCCACTGGCCGCCAGGCTTGCCAATGATCTGGTAGTTGGCCGACTTGCGACGAATGTCCTCGTCCGCCGGGATCGCGGTGAGCACCGGGATGTCGACCGCCTTGGCGAAGCCCTGTGCCTCGCCCGTGCCATCGTCCTTGTTGATGATCATGCCGGCGACGCCGACATTGCCGCCCATCTTGCGGAAGTATTCAACTGCCTTGCAGACGTTGTTGGCGACATAGAGCGACTGTAGGTCGTTCGAGCCGACCACGATCACCTTCTGGCACATGTCGCGCGCGATCGGCAGGCCGAAGCCGCCGCAGACCACATCGCCGAGGAAGTCGAGCAGGACGTAGTCGAAGCCCCAGTCGTGGAAGCCCAGCTTCTCCATCAGCTCGAAGCCGTGGATGATGCCGCGCCCGCCGCAGCCGCGGCCGACTTCGGGTCCGCCGAGTTCCATCGCGAAGACGCCATCGCGCTGGAAGCAGACATCCTCGATGCTCACCTCTTCACCTGCCAGCTTCTTCTTGGAACTGGTCTCGATGATCGTCGGGCAGCTCTTGCCGCCGAACAGCAGCGAGGTGGTGTCGCTCTTGGGATCGCAGCCGATCAGCAGCACACGCTTGCCCTGCTGCGCCATCATGTAGCTTAGGTTGGAAAGGGCGAAGCTCTTGCCAGAGCCGCCCTTGCCGTAGATCGCGATGATTTGCGTTTCCTTCTTCACCTCCCCCGTGTGGACGGGATCGGGGTCGATCGCGGCCTCTTCGCGCAGGGCGGTATCGGTTTCGAGCATGGTCATGCGGCTTCTCTCCAGTCGAGCACCATCTTCAGACAGTCCGGATCGAGCAGGGCGGCGGGGTAGGCCTCTTCGGCCTCCGCCGCTGGGCGGATATCGGAGACGAGCCCCGACAGGTCGAGCGCGCCGGCATCGATCATGGCGCGGGTCGAAGCGAGATCGTCCGGGCCCCATTCGGCGGACACGCGCATGCGTGCCTCCGCCTGGAAGGCCGGGGCGAAAGCGAAATTGAGGCGGTTGGCGTAGAAGCCCGCGAGGACGATCTCGCCGCCCTTGTCCAGCTTCCCGATCAGCGTGTCGAGCCCGTCGGCATAGCCGCTGACGTCGTAGATCGTGCGATAGTCGCGGCGCTCGTCATCCTTTGGGGCGATGCAGTTGTAACCCCGTGCCCCGGTCCGGCGGCATTCCTTGTTGTCCCAGACGACCGGCGCTGGTGCGCCGGCGGCAATGGTGAGCCGTGCGAGGAGCCGGCCGAGCACGCCGTGGCCGACGATCAGTTCGGGCGGGTTGCCGGCAGCCAGCGCATGATGCGCGGTGGCGGCGAGAGCGAAGAGAATGCCGTCCGGCCCAAGCGACTCGGCGATCGGGAAGGCGCGGGCGGAGGGCACCACCAGCTTGTCAGCGGTGCCGCCGAACAGGCCCTTCGCCTCGGTGTAGCAATTGGCGCCGGGAACGAAGACCCAGTCGCCGATCCGGTCGGCGGCTTCGGGGCCGGCATCGATCACGCGGCCGACCGATTCGTAGCCCGGCACGAGCGGATAGCCCATGCCCGGAAAGCGCGGCATTTCGCCGGTCCAGAGGAGTTTCTCCGTCCCGCTGCTGATACCGCTCCAGTGGATTTCGACGACGAGGTCTGACGGGCCGGACTCGGTCAGTTCCAGCGTCCGGAGCGCGAGCCGCCTCGGTGCATCTACTATGACCGCCAATGCATCCATCCCCAGGCCCATCCCCTTTATTGTCTGGTTGACCCGGCGCAGGCACCAAGGGCACCTTACGCAGCGTCAACTTAGACGAACGCGCCTAAGTGTCAATCCAGCATGACAATTGTATCTGTCAGGCTGTCGCGACAATAAGGGAGGTTATCACCGGAAGGTCGGTGCCGATCCTGCGCCAGTCGGCGAACCCGGCCGCCGCGAGCATCTGGCCGGTTTCCGCTGCGCTCCGGGGCCTGCCGCTGCGCATGGCCCACAGGTAAAGCCCGAAATAGGCATCGCCCATCTTCTCCGCCCCGGGTGTCTGAGCCATCGGTTCGGCGACAATCAGCCTCGCGCCGGGGGCGAGCGAGGCGCGGATATTGCGAAGCAGGACCATCACCCTGTCGTCGTCGTGGTCGTGCAGGATGCGGACCAGTGAAACGGCATCGTAGCCGCCGGGAATGGGATCGCTGAAAAAGCTCCCGGAATGACGGGCAATGGCATCGGTGCCGCTGGCCGTCGCCTGCGTGACCTCGGGCAAGTCGAATATGCCGAGTCGCAATCCCGGGTGCCGCACGGCGACGGCTTCGGCGAAAGCGCCCGAGCCGCCTCCGACATCGAGCAGGGATGCGTGGCGGCCGAAATCATAGGCTGCAAGAACTTGCTCGGCGACCAGCGCCTGGGAGCTGGCCATCAGTTCGCTGTATTCGCGGGCTTTCCCGTCGAGGTCCTGCGAGTCGCCATTGCGCCCGACATAGCTCCAGAAAGCCGACAGCGCCGTCGCATGCGAGCGATCGTCGCGCAGGAGGGCGAGCGGATCGGCGAGGTCGGCGTAGAGGAGCCGGTGGTGGCGGATCATCGCGCGCGCTCCGGCATTGCCATGCAGTGCGGCGCCCTGTTCGCCGAGCATCCAGCAATCCGGCTCGACCTCTTCTGCGAGGTCCAGAGCCGCCGCGGCGCGCAGCAATCGCTGCGCTGCCTGCGGGCCGAGGTCGCAGGCATGCGCCACATCGCCCACGGTGCGTGGGCCCTCCTCGAGGTGGTCCAGCAAGCCGCTTTCGACCGTCGCCAGCAGCGTTTGCGTATAAGTGAAACCCGCCACAAGATCGAATAGCTGCGCCGATCGCCTGCGTGCGATTGCGCGCGTCAGCGGGTTGCTCGCCGCCGTTCGCTGGAAGGTGCTGCTGCCGATCAGGCGGTTGCGCCAGGCGACCCAGCGCTGCTTCAGTCCGGCTCTCCGCTGGCCGGCGCTTGCTGGTGTATCTCGCGCCATATGTCCAAAAGATTGGACAGATGCTATGTAAACGTCAATTGCTATCGGCGGAGGATGCCGGGTGTCAGGACGCGTTGTCATCGTCGGAGCGGGAATGGGCGGGCTGGCCAGCGCCGTCCGCCTTGCCGCGGCGGGGCACGATGTCACGGTGGTCGAGAAAGAGGAGTATGTCGGCGGGAAGGCCCGGCAGATCGCCGTGGACGGGGAAGCCATCGACGCCGGACCGACCGTCTTTACGCTGCGCGACGTGTTCGACGATATCTTCCGCGCGGCCGGCCGCAGGCTCGACGATTATGTTTCCGTCCGGCCCGCCGCGATCCTCGCGCGGCATGCCTGGGACGGCGAATCGCAGCTCAACCTCCACGCCGATCCGATCCGCAGCGAGGAAGCGATCGGCGACTTCGCCGGAGCCGCGGCCGTGCGCGGTTATCGCAGCTTCAGGCGCGAGGCCGCGCGCATCTATGGCATTCTCGAGAACAGCATGCTGCGCGCGGGCAAGGTTTCCTGGCCGCTGCCGCTGATGTGGCGAATCGGCCTGTGGCGCATGGGCGACCTGATCGCGATCCGCCCCTATGAAAGCCTCTGGACAGTGCTCGGCGAACATTTCGCCGACTCGCGCCTGCGCCAGCTGTTCGCCCGCTATGCGACCTATTGCGGCTCTTCTCCCTTCGCGACGCCCGCCACGCTGATGCTGATCTCGCATGTCGAGGCGCAGGGCGTGTGGCTGATCGACGGCGGTATGAGTGCCCTTGCCAACGCCCTGCGCCAGCTCGCCGAGGAGAAGGGCGCGCGCTTCGTGCTTGGCGAGAGGGTCGAGCGGATCGAAGTTACGCGCGGCCGCGCTTCGGGGGTGATCCTCGCCAATGGCGAGCGGCTGGCGGCCGACGCAGTCATCGCCAATGCCGATCCCGCCGCGCTCGGCTCGGGTGCTTTCGGTGCGGATGCTGCCCAGGCGGTGCCGCCGATGAAGCCCCGCAACCGCTCGCTCTCGGCGATGGTCTGGCTCGCCCATGCGCGGACCAGCGGCTTCCCGCTGACCCGGCACAGCGTATTCTTCTCGCCCGACTATCCGCGCGAATTTGCCGACATCGCGGCCGGCGCGCCGCCGACCGACCCGAGCGTCTATGTCTGCGCGCAGGATCGCGACGCCTCGGGCCGGGGCGAGTGCGACACGCGCGAGCGGCTGCAGATCATCGTCAACGCGCCCGCCAATGGCGACACCCACAGCTATGCCAACGAGGAGAGAGAGCGATGCACACTGGCGATGAGGCGCACGCTCGCGCGCTGTGGGCTGGAGCTGGAGGAACCGCTTCCGCATGCACTGCTGACGCCGAACGAGTTCGAGAGCTTTTTGCCCTCGACCGGGGGAGCGATCTATGGACGGGCCTCGCACGGCTGGGCGGCGTCCTTCCTCCGGCAGGGCACGCGGACGCGGATCCCTGGGCTCTATTGCGCGGGTGGAAGCACCCACCCGGGGGCGGGCGTGCCGATGGCCGCCTTGTCCGGACGGCTGGCCGCGCTGCAGGTCGCGAAGGACCTCGCTTCGACGAGGCGGTTCCACCCGGCGGTTATGCCTGGTGGTATGTCGATGCGCTCAGCGACGACGGAAGGCACGGGCTGACCATAATCGCCTTCCTGGGCAGCGTGTTCTCGCCCTATTACAAGAAGAGCGGGCGGCCCGATCCGCTCGACCATTCGGCGCTCAACGTCGCGCTCTACGGCCCGCGAGCACGCTGGTGCATGACCGAGCGCGGACGTGCGGCGGTCGAGCGCGATGCCGACACTTTGGCGATCGGGCCGAGTTCCGTACGCTGGACCGGCGATGCGCTAGAGATCGCCATCGAGGAGCGCGACAAGCGGCTCGGCATCCCCTGGCAAAGGCGCGTGCGCGGAACGGTGCGAGTGATCCCCGAGGCGCTCAACCCGACCGCTTTCGCACTCGATCCGCAAGGTCGCCACCGCTGGCATTGCCTTGCGCCGCGGGCGCGGGTCGAGGTGGCGATGGACCAGCCCGGCCTGAGCTGGAGCGGGAGCGGCTATCTCGACTCCAACTTCGGCAGCGAGTCGCTCGAAGAGGGCTTCCGCGTCTGGCACTGGTCGCGCGCGCATACCGCCAAAGGTGGCGTGGTGAGCTATGAAGGGATTCGCCGAGACGGGTCGCCCTTCGCCAGCGCGCTGCGCTTCGCGAGCGACGGCACGCCGCGGCAGGCGGAACTGCCGATGGTCGCGCCCTTGCCGAATACGCTGTGGCAAATGGAGCGCAAGACGCGCGCCGATCGCGGCCATGCGGGCGTGATCCGGACCTGGGAAGACGCGCCCTTCTATGCGCGCTCGACGCTGCATTCGCGGCTCTTCGGCGAGGATGTGGTCGCGGTGCAGGAAAGCCTCGATCTCGACCGTTTCGCCTCACCGATCGTCCAGTTCATGCTCCCCTACCGCATGCCCCGCATCGCGTGAGGACTGGTCTTTCGCTGCCTTGTCCTTCGCGATCTCGCGGTTGACCGACCACAGCTGGTAAAAGCCGAAACCGAGCGCGACGATCGCGGTAAAAACGATCTCGACCCAGCCGAAGTGCTCTGAAAACTGGTCCATGCTCAAGCTCCCTCCGCATGCAGGATAGCATGCTCCTCGGCGACGCGCAGGATGAGCGCCGTGGCAAGGTCGGGCCGCTCCTCATGCGCGAGGTGGCCGAGGCCTTCGAACCGCTCGAAACGGCAAGCGGGCAGCAGGGTGCAAGCCTCTTCCGCGGAGTCGATCGGCACCGCATTGTCGCGCGTACCATGCGCCAGCAGCACCGGCGCGGCGATCGACGGCAGGCGCTCCTTGAGCGTCTCGAGATCCCAGCTCGCCATCATCGCGAGTGCGCCGGCGCAATGCTCGCTATTGCCGAGCAGCGTCGCATAGCAACGCAGGCCCTCGGCATCGATCTGCGAGTTGGTGGCGCGCGGGATGAACCGCGCCACCTCGCCGGAACTGCGCGCAATGCGGGCGAAGATCGAGGGCACGAAGGGATTGACGAACAGCACCTTGGCGAGCGCGGGGAACAGTCGCGCGGCGAGGCCGGGGAAGGGCATGAGCGCCGCGCTCAGGCCGACCACCGGTGTGCCGCTGGTGCGCGCAAGCTCCAGCGCAACCGCTGCACCGGCCGAATGGCCCACGATGATCGCCGGGCTGAGCGCAAGCTGTTCGAGCAAGGCCTCGACCGCTGCAGCAATGCGCGGCAGCGTCGGCCCGCTGCGCACGCGCCCCTTGGTAAAGCCGTGGCCGGGCAGGTCGGGCGCGACGACGGTGAAATGCTCCGCGAGCGATCCAAGCATCCCGCGCCAGCTATGCGCCGAAGCGCCGGTCCCGTGGAGCAGGAGCAGCACAGGCCCTGTGCCCTCGACCTGCACATGCCAACGGAGACCCGCGGCTTCGACGAAACGGCTCGCCTCGCGATGCGGCCAGTCGCGGCCTTCGCGATCCCAGCGCAGCGCGCTCATGCGGCTTGCGGTGCGGGGCGGGCCGCCTCGACCGCGCGTTGCAGTGCGGTGGCATCGGCCATGGGTAGGGGCAGGTAGCGCGCCTGCATGGTCCGCGCGAGCGCCTCGGCTTCGGGTCGGGGGCGGGGAGCGATGTCGACCACCAGCGCGGCGAACCCGATCCGCGCGACCGCGCTAGCCGCCGCTTCGGCATCCTCGCGCGCCTGCCCCCGGCCCGGCGTGCCGTCGCCTGCGATATTGGCGCTGCCGTCGGTGAGGAAGACGAGGAAGGGCGTGGTGCCGCGCGTGGCGATGGTCTCGGCAAGCTTGCGCGCGGTGGTGATCCCCGTCGCCAACGGAGTGCCCCCGCCGCCGGGCAGTTCGGCCAGTGCCCGCCGTGCGCGGGTGAGCGAGCGCGTCGGCGGCAGCAGCAGCTCTGCCCCGGTCCCGCGAAACGCGACCAGCGCCACCTCGCTGCGGGTGACATAGGTCTGCGCGAGCATCAGCTCGACCGCGCCCTTGGCTTCGGCCAGCCGCGCCATGGCAGCCGAGCCCGAGGCATCGACCGCGAAGATCGTGACAGCCGCCGCGCGCTCCTCGAACCGGCGGATGCGCAGGTCGGACTTGCGGATCAGCAGGCCTTCGGGCGGATCGTCACCATGCTCGCGCCGCCGGAGCGGTTGCCAGGGCACCGCCGCGCGCAGCGTGTCGATCAGCGCTAGCCGTGCCCCGCCGCGCGGCATGCCGGGCCGCGCGCCGAGCGGTTTGCCGCGCAGCTTCGATTTCGCCTTCTTGCCGCCACCGCTCCCACGCGCCGTGCGCCGTGCAGCCCCCTCGGCAAGCCGCGCCAGCAGGTCGGGCGGGATGGCCGCGAGGGCGGCTTCGAGGACCGTGTCTTCGGCCTGCCGCATTTCGCTGTCACCGGCCCCGCCTTCGCTGGAATTCTCTTGTGTGCTCTCGTCTCGCTGGTCCTCCGGTTCCTCCTGCGGCGGCAGCCGGGTCGCTCGGGGGGCGAGGACGAGTCCCGCGGCAATTTGAAGGTCCTGTTCCTCGACATTGGTGCGCCCTTGCAGCGCCGCATGAGCGCGCGCGGCGACCAGCGCAAACAGCAGCGCGCGGACCGAGGATATGCCGAGCAGTTCGGCCGTTGCGGCCAGCGCGGTCAGCGCCTCGCCATCGGCGGGCTCGACCCGGGCGATCGGAACCGGTTTCCGTTTGGGCGCAGCTCTGATCTCGCGCACGTTCGACAGGTCACAATGAAAGGCCACCCGCTCGACCAGCGAGGGTGGTGGGCCTTCCTCGCCACTCACGCTGTCGTCGAGCAGGACCAGTCCGAAGCCGCGCTCGCCATCCATCGCCTGCGCCAGCCTGCCGGAGATTGCCGTAAGCAGCCGCTCGGCCATCGGCACGAGCAGCACCCCGCCGCGCGCCTCTTCGAGCAGGCCGGTCTGACGGATGGTTCGCCCCGAAGCGAGGCTGGCCGCGATATCCACCCCGCCGAGCAGGCGCTCGTCATCGATGTGCGCGGGCAGGCGGCGCACGGGCAGCCGCGCCTTGAGCCGCTCGACCAGCGCATCGCGCGCCGGGCCCGCGCCGCGCAAGACCAGTCCGCCCAGCGCATCCGGGGCCAGCATGAACAGCTCCAGCGCGAGCGCGGCGTCGCCGAAGCGGTCCGCTCCGGCCGGGTCGCTCACCCGAACAGCTCGGCGATGGCGCGGTCGATGCGGACGGTCGATCCGGTCTCGTCGAGGACGTCGCGGCGCAGCCGATGGCGGAGCGCCATGGGCGCGACCGCGATCATATGCTCGCGCGTAACCGCTCTCGCGCCTTTGAGCGCCGCCAGCGCCCGCGCGGCGCGCATAAGCGTGAGTTCGCCGCGCAGGCCGTCCGCGCCGACCGCGCGGCAGAGCCCGGCCATGTCGGCCATCGCCTCGTCCGGCACGGTCAGCGTGGCGAGCTTCTTCTGGCCGCGCGCGATCTGCTTGAGGACCTTTTCGTCCTCGGCTTTCCAGTCAGCGGCAAAGCCTTCGGGATCGGCTTCCTGCGCGGCGCAGCGGCGCATGATCTCGACGCGCTGGTCGATTGCCTCGGGCGTGCGGACCTCGACCGAAAGGCCGAACCGGTCGAGCAACTGGGGCCGCAGTTCGCCTTCTTCGGGGTTGCCGCTCCCGATCAGTACGAATTGCGCCCGGTGGCGGACCGACAGCCCCTCGCGTTCGACGAGGTTCTCGCCCGAAGCAGCGACGTCGAGCAGCAGGTCGACGAGGTGGTCCTCGAGCAGATTGATCTCGTCGATATAGAGGAAGCCGCGATGGGCCTTCGCCAGCAGGCCGGGCTCGAACGCCTTCTCGCCCGCGCGCAGCGCCCGCTCGAGATCGAGCGCGCCGAGCACACGGTCCTCGGTCGCGCCCAGCGGCAGGTCGACGAAGGGGACCGCGGCCTTGCGGTTGCGGCCCGACGTGCAGGGATCGGGGCAGCTGCCGCGCTCGTCCGGTTTGCAGTGGTAGCGACAGTCCTCAACCGTCGTCATCGGAGGCAGCAGGCCGGCGAGCGCGCGGGCCGCGGTCGACTTGCCAGTGCCCCGGTCGCCGAACACCATCACTCCGCCAATGGCGGGATCGACCGCGGCGACCAGCAGCGCCTGCTTCATCTCGTCCTGTCCGACGATCGCCGAGAAGGGGAACCGGGCCATGTGTCAACCAGTCTGGACGCGTCGCGGCGTCAGGACAAGCAGAAAGCGGCTAAGGCTCTCGTTTGTCTGCCAGAACCCGTTTCTTCACCGCCCACATGGCGAGCCAGACCGCGACGACCGTAGGGATGACGAGCCATCCGACGATCGCCTTGGAACTGGCGGGAAGCGCGCCGTCGGGCAGGCCGTCCAGGAACATCTTCACGAGACCGAGCAGGTAATAGCTCAGCGCGACCACCGACAGGCCTTCTACCAGTTGCTGCAGCCGCACCTGCATCGAGATGCTGCGATCCATCGAATGGAGCAGGTCGGCATTCTGGTTCTCGATCCGCGTGTCGATCCGGGCGCGCAGCAGCGAGGACAATTGTTCGGCACGGATCGCCAGTTCGCGCACCCTCTCGGTCGTGGCGACACAGGTGTTCATTGCCGGGCGGAAGCGCCGCTGGGTGAAATCGTCGAGCGAGGCGAAACCCTGGATCGGCTGGGCATCGAGCTGGTCGAGCCGTTCCTCGACCAGTTGCGCATAGGCCTTGGTCGCATCCATGCGGAAGCCGATCGCGGTGGAGATCCCGGCGAGGTCGAGCGACAGGTCGGACAGCGCATCGAGCAAGGCGTCGTCACGCTCGGTGCTGTGCGCGACCCGGTCCGACAGGTCGCGCAGCCGCCGCTCGGCCTCGTCCAGCCGGGGCCAGCATTCGCGCGCCACCGGCAGGCCGAGCAGGGCGCGGTTGCGGTAATTGCCGAGTTCCTGCAGGCGCTGCAGCGTGCGGGTGAGATCGCGCGTGTCGGTGCCGTTGGCGGCAACCAGCAGGCGCCCGAAGCCGTCGTTGCGGATGCGGAAATCCGACCACATGCGCAGCGTCCCGCCGCCGACCTGGCTGGAGACGAGTTCGTCGCGATTCCAGTCGGTCAGGCCCATGATCCGCAAGGCTTCGGCATCATCGCGCGCGACCCAGATGCGCGTCGCGCGGACGATGTCGCCCGGCAGGTCCTGTGCCCAGGCGAGCGCGGCCTCCAGATCGGGGTGGGCATGCGGGTCGAGGAAGGTCTCCTCGCCGGCGTCGGAGAGGAAAAAGGCAAGGCTGCTGCCCTCGCTGTGCCGCTCCCACGAAAAGCGCAGGCCTTCGGCGAGGCTGCCCGAGCGGTGCGAGGGGTTCTGGCGCGAATCGAGCGCAATGGCCCGCGCCTCGATCGCCTGCTCCGCCCTGCTCACCACCTCTTCGCTTCCGGCGAGCACCCACTGCACGATCAGGCAGGGCACCGGCACCGGCGGCCAGCGGCGCAGGTGCATCTCCGCGACCGCGCGTTGCCTCAGCTCGTGGTTCTGCATTCGGGCCTCCCGTCGTTCGAGGGAAGTTGATGCGCGGTCTTATGGGTAAAATTGCAGCGCTGCACAACAAGTCCGCGCCCGACCTATTAAGCGGACTGCAAGTCATCGCGTGCGAAAAGGCGATTTTCTTTCACAAACAGGTGTCTTGGGCAGTTCTTGCTGCTAGAGGCCCTGTTGGACGGACGGGGTTTCAACGTGAAGCGGATTCTGGGATCATTGGCGTGCGCCGCCGCGGCTTGCGGCGTGCCTGTCGGCGCGCAGGATATCGCGGGCGATCTGCCGCGCGTCGGGGAAGCCACCGACCTGCCCGAAGCCGATGTCGATCCGCTGGCGGTCGATTTCTCCAGCGACCCGATCCTGGCGCTGGCCGATACCGCGGCCGACCCGGAGCAGTTCCGCCGCATCGTGGCGTCTTCGCTGCAGGCCAACGCCTCGCGGCGCGAGGCCGACGCGCGGGTCGACCTGGCCGAAGCGCAGGTCGACGAGGCGCAGGCCGGGAACATCCCGACCGTCGATCTCGGCATCACCTCCTACAAGACCATTGCGCGCGATTTCGGCAACGACCCGTTCAACCTGCTCGAACGGTCGCGTCCGCGCGAACGCACCGACGCGACCGCCGGGGTCGAATACACGGTGTTCGACTGGGGCGCCGTCAACGGCGTCATCCTCGCGTCGCAAGCGCGGCTCCGCGCCGCCGGATACGAGCGTGATGCGGCGGTGACCGGGCTGGTCAACGATGTCGTGACCAGCTGGTACAGCGTCTTCGCCTACCAGTCGCTGGTGCGCCTCGCCGAGGGTTACCTCGCGGCGCAGGACGGGATCGACGAAGCGCTCGACAAGCGTGTCGCGCAGGGCATCTCCGCCCCCGCCGACATGGCTCGCGCCGCTTCGCTCAGGGCCGATGGCGAAATCCGCCTCGCGCAGTTCCAGCGCCGGCTGGCCTCGTCCGAGGCACGGTTCCGCGAGCTGACCGGGGTCACTCCCCCGCCGCTCCTGCAGCGCCCGCCGCTGTTGGAGGAGGGCCGCATCAGCCGCGACTATGCGGTCATGGCGGCGAGCGACACGCCCGAGGTCAAGGGCGCCGAGGCGCTCGCACAAGCCGCGCGGATCGAAGTGCGCAATTCCTGGGCGCGCCAGGCACCCAAGCTGACCGCGCGGGTGGACGCCGGTCGTTACGGCCTGCTCGAGGGCGAGGAAGATTACGACGTCCGTGGCAGTCTCAACCTGCGCTATCGCCTGTTCGGCGGCGCGCTCGCGCGCGACGCGCAGGCGCGGGCCCGCGCGGCGGCAGCCGAAGCCACCGCCGACCGCATCCAGCAGGAGGCGGAGCGCGATGCCGCCGTGACCTGGGCCGACGTACAGGCGCTCGAACGCCAGCTGGTCGCGCTTGAGGCGTCGTACAAATCCGCCCGCCAGACTCGCGACGTCGTTTTTCGGCGCTTTTCCTCGCTCCGCGGCACGCTATTCGATGTCGCCGACGCGCAGAGTGCCTATCTTGCCGCCTCGATCGCCTATATCGAGGGCCTGACCCAGCTCGACGCCTCGCGCTATATCCTGCTGGCGCGCACGGGGCGGTTGCTGGAGCAATTCGAAATGGAGGAGGGGCTGTGAGCGAAGAAGCGCTCGTCGGCATGCCGCCGAAGCGGCTGGCGGACTGGCTGGTGGAGCCGATCCGCGCCAATTGGCGGACCTATTCCAAGGTTGCCATTGCGGCGACGCTGATCAACATCTTCGGCCTGGTCACCGCGCTGTTCACGATGACCGTTTACGACCGTGTCATCCCCAACAGCGCCTATACCTCCCTCTGGGCGCTGTCGATCGGCCTTGCGATCATCGTTGTCGCCGATTTCGCGCTCAAGCTGCTGCGCGCCTATTTCGTCGACCATGCCGGCATGAATATCGACAAGGACATCGGCGAAACGGTGTTCGAGCGGCTGATCGAGATGCGTCTCGAACTGCGCAAGGGTTCTACCGGGCAGCTGACCGGCCTGATGCGCGAACTGGAAACGCTGCGCGATTTCTTCGCTTCGGCGACGCTTGCCGCGGTGGTCGACGTGCCGTTCATCTTCATCACGCTGATCGTCGTCGCGCTGATCGGCGGCTGGGTGGTGCTGGTGCCCGCGCTGATGGTGCCGCTGGTGGTGCTGGTCGGCATGGCGGTCCACCCCACGCAGCAGCGGCTGGCCGCCAAGGCGATGGACGAGGGCCTGCTCAAGCAGTCCGTGCTGGTCGAGACGATCGGCAGCATCGAGGCGGTCAAGACCGCCGGCGCGCGGCGCCTGTTCGAAGACCGGTGGGAGCGGGCGCTCGACAGCCACGCGCACACCTCGCTGCGGCAGCGGCTGATCTCCAGCATCGGGACCACTTTCGCGACTTCGGCCGGGACCATTTCCTATGCCGGCGTGGTCATTGTCGGCGTGTTCTCGATCGCCGACAATCGCCTGACGATGGGCGGGCTGATCGCCTGTTCGATCCTCGCCGGGCGCGCCATCGCGCCCCTCGCGCAGATTTCGCAACTGGTCGCGCGGATGACCGCGACGCGCACCGCCTATCGTCAGATACGCGCGCTGATGGACCGTCCGCCCGAGGGGCCGGGGGCCGATGCCATCGTGATCGACCGCACGCGCGGCGAAATCGAGCTGCGCAACGTGACCTTCCAGTATCCCGGCGCGGCGACCAAGGCGCTCGACGGGGTCAGCCTGACGATCCGTCCGGGCGAGCATGTGGCGCTGCTGGGCCGTGTCGGGTCGGGCAAGTCGACCCTCGCGCGCATGATCCTCGGCCTCTATCCGCCGCAGGACGGCATGGTGCTGTTCGACGGGATCGACATCGCCCAGCTCGACCCCAATTCGCTGCGCCGTTCGGTCGGCTCGGTGTTGCAGGAGCCTGCGCTTTTCTCGGGCACCATCCGCGAGAATATCTCGCTCGGCCGCGAAACGGTCGACGACGAGGAAATGCTGCGCGCCTCGCGCCTGTCGGGCACGGACCTGTTCGCCAGCCGCATCCCGCGCGGCTACGATTTGCGCCTGGTCGATCGCGGCGAGGGGCTTTCGGGCGGCCAGCGCCAGTCGATCGCCATCGCCCGCGCACTCGCCGGGCGGCCGCCGGTGCTGGTCATGGACGAGCCGTCGAGCGCGATGGATGCGCAGACCGAAGCCGACCTGATCGGGCGGCTGAAGGACGAGCTGACCGACCGTACGCTGGTCGTGGTGACCCATCGCCAGCCCCTGCTGGCACTGGTGGACCGCATCATCCTTGTCGATGACGGCAAGATCCGCGCCGACGGCCCGCGCGACGCCGTGCTCGCCAAGCTGGCCGAAGGCGCCAGTGGCCGGGTGACGACGACGGCCGTGCAGGGAGGCAAAGGCAAATGAGCGCGCGCCAGGACGCCCCCGAAATGCCGGAAGACCAGCAGCCCGAACCCATGCCGATGCCGATGCCCGTGCCGGAGGAGGAAACCCGGCTCGAACGCATCATCGAAGGCCTCGAGCCACGCCGCGTATCGCGCTGGCTGTTCTGGGGCATCGTCGGCTTCTTCGTGATCTTCTTCGTCTGGGCCTCGCTGGCGGAAATCGACCGCACGGTGCACGGGCAGGGCCGGGTCATTTCGAGCAGCGAGTTGCAAATCGTCTCCAGCCTCGAAGGCGGCGTGGTCGAAGAAATCTTCGTCACCACCGGCCAGAAGGTCGAAGCGCTCGACCCGCTGCTGCGGCTCGACCCGACCGAGACCGGATCGACGCTGGGCAGCACCAGCGCGACCGCGGGCGCGCTCGAGATGAAGGTCGCGCGGCTCGAGGCCGAAGTGGCCGGACGCAGCCCGCGCTTCCCCGCCCCGGCGGATGAAGAGGCAGCGCGCCAGCGTACCATCGAACAGGCGCTATATTCCTCGCGCCAGGCCAATCTCCAGAGTGCGCTCGAAGGCTCGCGTGCTGCGCTGGCGCGCGCGCGCCAGCAGGTGACCGAGGCCGAACGGCAAGCCGACTCGGTTTCCAGCCGGGCCGCCGCCGCGCGCTCCGAAGCCGACCTGCTGCGGCCGCTGGTGGAACAGGGCATCGAACCGCGGCTCTCGCTGGTCCGCGCCGAAAGCCAGGCGACCAGCGCCGAGGCGGAGCTTGCCGGGGCACGCGCCGCGATCGGCCGGGCGCAGGCGCAGGTGATCGAGGCGCAGGCCAATCTCGACCGGACGCTGCGCGACTGGCGCGCACAGGCGGGAAGCGAGCTCGCCGTGGCGCAGGCGGAACTGGGTTCGCGGTCGGCCGCGCTGCCCGCTCTGCAGGAACGGCTCGAGCGCACCACCTTGCGGGCGCCGGTCACGGGTACGGTCAACCGCGTGCTTGTGAATACGCGCGGCAGTGCGGTGGGATCGGGCCAGGCGCTGGTCGAGATCGCGCCGACCGACGACGCCCTGCTGGTCGAGGTCCGCATCCGCCCGCAGGATATCGGCACGGTGCGCATCGGGCAGGACGCGAAGGTCGGGATCACCGCCTTCGACCAGACGATCTACGGCAGTCTCGATGGCAAGGTGGTCACCATCTCGCCCGACTCGATCGTCGATGAGCGGACCGGCGACATCTACTACCTCGTCCGCGTGCGGACCGAGGCGGATGTGATCGCGCTGAAGGATCGCGACCTCGAGATCGGCAACGGCATGATCGCCGACGTCAGCCTGCTGGGCGACAAGCGCACGGTGCTGCAATACATCCTCACTCCGCTGCGCCGCTTCAGCGACCGGGCTTTCCGCGAGTAGCTTGCTCAGCCGCCGTTCAAATCCCCTGCTCCAGCAGTCTTGCGCTGGACGGATTGGGACGCGAGAAGGATGGCGATGACACAGGCGATACTCGGTGCGATGCTGTTGGCGGCAACGGGATGTGCCGGGACACAGACGGGAGAGGTTGCGTTGGCCGACAAGGCGCAGTGCGCGATCGAGGGCAAGGAACTCGACGGACTGTCGCACGCGGCGATCTGTGCTGCCGCGCGCGAAGGGTTCGAAGCGGCAGGCGGCGATCCGGCGACGCCGATCCGGCTGCGCGTCCTATCCGCCTATAGCCTGGAAGGTGCCGCGCTGCACGGTTCGGGCGAACCGGCGGTCGAACTGACCTTCGATGTGATGGACGCAGGCCTGACCGAAGACATGGTCCGGGGCTTCGGCCGCGACCTTGCCAACCAGCTTGCCCGCACCGCCGAGGGCAACCAGTAGCGGCGTGACGGCACCGAGGCTCAGCATTTTCGCGCGTCTGCCGGTTCCGGGGAAGGCGAAGACTCGGCTCATCCCCGCGCTCGGTGCAGAGGGCGCAGCACGGCTCTATGCGCGGCTGCTCGCCCGGACGGTCGAGGAAGCCAAGGCGAGCGGGCTCGATTTCGAACTGCGCGTGACGGGCGGCGAGATCGCGGCCTTCCACGCGCTGTTCGGTACCGACGTTGCGGTGGTCCATCAGGGCGATGGCGATCTCGGCGCGCGCATGGCGCGGGTCGAAGGGCCGGCGCTGATCATCGGCAGCGATTGCCCGAGCATGAGCGCGGCCTTGTTGAAGGCCGCGGCTGGCGCACTTGACGACCGCTCGGTCGTGATCGGACCGGCGATCGATGGCGGGTATTACCTGATCGGATTCAGCGAGCCGCTGCCGTGGCTGTTCGACGACATGGAATGGAGCACCTCGACGGTCTTTGAAGAAACCCTGAAGCGGCTGGCGGCGCACCGGCTGGGGCCGGCGGTCCTGCCCGAACTGTCGGACATCGATACGCCCGAAGACCTCGCGCAATGGCCCGAGTTGCAATGAGCGTTAGCATCGTGGTCCCGGTCCTCGACGAGGAAGCGGCGCTGCCCGCGCTGATCGCGCATCTGGCCGCGCTCGAACCGCAAGCCGCCGAAATCCTGCTGGTCGACGGCGGCAGCGGGGATTCGACCGTGTCGCTTGCCGAAGCGGCGGGTTGGCGCGTGCTCGCCAGCGAGCGGGGCCGGGCGCTGCAGGTCAATCATGGAGTCGCGCAGGCGACGGGCGATCTCGTGTGCATCGTCCACGCCGATACGCTGCCACCCAAGGACATGGTCGGGGTGATCGAGGCGACGCTGGCCGACACGCGGGTTGCGCTCGCCAGCTTCACGCCGCTCATCAAGGGGCCGCACAAGACCCGCTGGTTCACCACGGCGCACAACTGGATCAAGACCTGGTACGCCCCGCTCATCACCCGGCCGCACCTGTTCGTCCGCGGCGTGCGCCTGCTGTTCGGCGACCATGCGATGTTCTTCCGGAAGGCCGATTTCCTCAAGGTCGGCGGCTGCACCCCCGGCGATGCGGTGATGGAAGAGGCGGACCTGTGCGTGAAATTCGCGCGGCTGGGCCGGATCCGCATGGTGCCACGCTGGGCGGTGACCTCGGATCGCCGGATCGCCGCCTGGGGGCCGCTCAAGGCTAACTGGATCTACTTCAAGGTCGGCATGCTCTGGGCCTTCGGCCTGCGCGACCGGATGGCGAAGCACTATCCCGACGTGCGCTAGGCTGCAGGCAGGAAGCCGACCGCGATGCAATGCTCGATCAGCCGGCGGATATAGGCTTCGCCGGTATCGGGGCAGGCGAGACCGGTGACCTCGCGAAAGGCGCTATCGTCGAAATGCGGATCGCGCTGAAAATAGCTCGCATAGAGGCCAGCGATGCGGTTGAAGAGCCGCCGTTCGAGCGCGGGCAGGGTGGCGGGATCGAAATCCTCGGGTTGAACCAGTTGTGGCTCGTGAAAATGCGGGAATTCGCCGATGGCGCCGGTGAAATGCTCGACTGGCAAAGGCTGGCCGGAAACCAGATGAAACGTGCCACCTGCCGCTGTGTCCATCCGCTCGGCCAGCGCGACGATTCCCGCCGCCACATGGTCGATCGGCACGAAATCGAGCGTCGCGCCCGCACGCGCGGGCATGTGCCGGACGCGGCCTTCGGCGATCAGCTTGAACGCGGCATAGGTCGTGTCGAACTGGCGGATTGCGCCGGTGGCGTATTCGCCGACGACGATCGAGGGCCGCGCTACCGCCCAGCGCAGCCCACTCGCCCGCACCTTCCGCTCACCCGCCGCCTTGCTCGCTTCATAGCCATTGGCGAAGCCGCTGTCGGGCAACGGCTCGTCCTCGCGGATCGCGCCGTCGCGCTGGCCACAGACATAGGCGGTCGAGACGTGCAGAAAGTCCATCCCGTCCGCTTCGGCCAACGCCAGCGCGTTGGATGTGCCTTCGACATTCACTAGCTGGTAATCGGCCTCGTCCAGATCGAAGCGTACCGTCGCAGCGCAATGGATCAGCAGGTCGTGGGCCTCGGCGACCCTGCCAGCGAGCTCGTTATCCCACCCGAATTGCGGCTTGGACACATCGCCTTGCAGAGCCTTTGCCGGGACGAGCCTGCCGTCATTTGCGAGCACATCCGGATTGCGATGCACCAGCGCCGTCACGCGGTGCCCCGCCTTCACCAGCCGCGCGCAGACCTCGCCCCCGACCAGACCGGCGGCACCCGTAACCAGTATGCTCGCGATGACGAATGCCCCTCAACAATAGCGCGGGTTGCGAAGTGGTTCGCTTCCTAGGCGATTTGGGTTACGGGACAAGCGATGAAATTCACCCATGACGTGATCGTGATCGGCGGCGGGGCCGCAGGGCTGACCGCTGCCGGAGGCTGTGCGCTGTTCGGCCTCGAGGTGGCGCTGATCGAAGGCCACAAGATGGGCGGCGAGTGCCTCAACAACGGCTGCGTGCCGTCGAAGGCGCTGCTCACCGCGGCCAAACGTGCAGCCGAGGCGCGCGAGGAGAAGCGGTTCGGCGTAACGCTGGCCGCGCCGCAGGTCGACTGGTCGGGTGTGCACCAGCATATCCGCGATGCCATCGCCGGGATCGAGCACCATGATTCCAAGGAAACCTTCGAGGAGATGGGCTGCGAGGTGTTCCTCGATCATGCCCGCATCACCGGCAGGCAGACGGTGGAGGTTGGCGGACGCACGCTGCGCGCGCCGCGGATCGTGATCGCAACCGGGTCCGAGCCCCTCGTGCCGCCGATCCCCGGTCTGGACGGCGTGCCCTACCTGACTAACGAGAACCTATTCGACCTGACCGAACAGCCCGGCCACCTCGTCATCATCGGCGGCGGGGTAATCGGCATGGAAATGGCGCAGGCGTTCCGCCGCCTTGGCAGCGAAGTCACCGTCATCGAGCCCGACAGGCCGATGGGGCGGGATGATCCGGAGTCGGTCGACGTAGTGATCGACGTCATGAAATCCGAAGAGGTCCGCTTCATCACGGGCAAGGCCGAGAAGGTCGAAGCCGATGGCGACAAGGTCCACGTCTACACCGATGGCGGCGAATGCGTCACCGGAACGCACCTGCTGATCGCGGTAGGTCGCAAGGCGCGGGTGTCCGGCTTCGGCGCCGAAGAGATCGGCATCGCCACGGGCCGCAACGGCTTCGCCACCGACGCGCGCCGCCGGACCTCGGTCAAGGGCATCTACGCTATCGGCGATTGCCGCGAGGGGCCGCGGCTGACGCATGTGTCGGGCTATGAGGGGTCGAACGTCGCGCTGGAGATCGTCACCGGCCTGCCGACCAAGGTCGATTTCACCGCGCTCCCGTGGGTCACCTATACCGAGCCCGAAGTCGCGCAGATCGGTCTGACCGAAGCCGAGGCACGCGACAAGCATGGCGACGCCGTGACCGTCGTGAAGGAGGAATTCTCCGAGAACGAGCGCGCCGTTGCGGAAGGCTACACCAAGGGTCACATGAAGATGGTGCTCAAGGGCAAGAAGGTCCTCGGCGTCAGCATCGTCGGGAAGAACGCGGGCGAATTGCTGCTGCCGTTCACCCAGACGATCAGTGGCAAGAGCAGCACCTTCGCGCTCGGCAGTGCGATCATCAGCTATCCGACCCGCAGCGAAATCTCGAAGGCCGCCGCCTTCAGCGCGTGGGAGCCGACCGTCTTCGGTAGCCTGCCGAAAAAATATGCCGGCCTCGTCGCGAAGATTCGCCGGACCTTCGCCTGATGGCGATGCGCAGCAAGAGCCGCACTGCGCCTGCGGGGCCGTCGCCTTTCGCGGTCGAAGCGGCTGCCTTGCCGACCGAAAAGTTTGCCGACCCGCAGGTCACCGCCAAGGGCGAACCGCGCGCGCATGTTGCCCTGACCCGGCTCGACACGCTGTGGCTCAACACCGGGACGCTGTGCAATCTCGCCTGTGCGACCTGCTACATCGAGAGCAGCCCGACCAATGACGCGCTGCTCTATCTGCGCGCGGCCGATGCGATGCGCTTTCTCGACGAGGCGCAGGCGATGGGTACCCGCGAAATCGGTTTCACCGGCGGCGAGCCGTTCATGAATCCGGACATGCTCGGAATGCTGGAAGATGCCCTCGCGCGCGGGTTCGAAGCGCTGGTGCTGACCAATGCGATGAAGCCGATGCGCCGCCATGAAACGGCACTGCTTGCCCTGCGCGAGCGGCACGGCGACCGGCTGACCCTGCGCGTCAGCCTCGACCATCACACGAAGGCGGTGCATGAAGGCGAGCGCGGTGCCCGCAGCTGGGAGCCCGCGCTGGACGGATTGCGCTGGCTGTCGGCCAGCGGCTTTTCCATCGCCGTCGCCGGGCGGCTTCTGCCGGGGGAAGGCGAAGCAGAGGCGCGCGCAGCCTATGCCGAGCTGTTCGAGCGCGAAGGCATTGCAATCGATGCGTCGAACCCCGCGCGTCTCGTCCTTTTCCCCGAGATGGACGCCGACAAGGATATTGCCGAGATCACGACCGCCTGCTGGGACATCCTCGGCAAGTCGCCTGCCGATATCATGTGCGCCAGCAGCCGCATGGTCGTCCACCGCAAGGGGCAGCCCGGACCGCGTATCGTCGCCTGCACGCTCATCCCCTACGATCCCGGGTTCGATCTGGGCGAGACACTGTCGGGTGCTGCGCGGGAGATTGCACTCAACCACCCCCACTGCGCGCGTTTCTGTGTGCTGGGCGGAGCGAGCTGTTCAGCCTGACGGGCGGTTGCCCGGGAAGGATTGTCGCGCCCGTTCGTTGCCGGGACATGTTCTTCGCAGAAACCTGGCTCGATATCGCCGCCCGCGGCGTGGTCCTCACGACACTGGCGCTCGTCTGGATCGTCCTGCTAATCCGGATCGTAGGGCTCAGATCGCTGTCCAAGATGACGAATTTCGATTTCGTCATGACGGTCGCGCTGGGCTCGCTGCTTGCGGGTGCCAGCCAGGCGAGCGAATGGACGGGCTTCGCTCAGATCATGGTGGCGATTGTCGCGCTCTTCCTGCTTCAGGTGACGGCTGCCTTGCTGCGGCGCAAATCGGAGGCCGCCCAAAGCGCGATGGAAAACAAGCCCGTTTTCCTGATGCGCGACGGGGTGATCGACGAAAAGGCGCTCGCCCGGACCCGCGTCGCGCACAGTGATCTCATCGCCAAGCTGCGCGAAGCCAATGCGCTGCATTTCGACGAGGTGCGCGCGGTCGTTCTCGAAGCGACCGGCGACGTCTCGGTGCTGCACGGGGAGCGGCTGGATCCGCGCGTGGTGGAAGACGTCGAGAGTGCCTAGGCCGAGGCGTCGAGCCGCTTGGCGAACGCCACCCCGGCGGTGATCAGGAACGGTACCAGCACGAGGCTGAGCGCCACCTTGGCCAGCACCTGGCCGATCAGCAGATTGGTGATGTCGAACAGCCCGTAGAATGCGAGCGTAACGAAAATCACCGAATCGATCGCCTGGCTGAGCGCGCTGGCGATCGCCCCGCGTACCATCAGCGAGACAGTGCCCCCTTCGGCACTTCCCCTCAGGCGCGAGAAGATCCAGACGTTGAGCAGGAGCGAAACGAGATAGGCCGCCGGGCCCGCCATCCACACGCGCCACAAGGTCGCATGCACCCGTTCGAATGCGGCCAGATCGTCGCCCCGGAACTCGACCATTTCGGTAGAGGCAGGAAGGTTAAGCACCAGCTGCATGAGCAGGGACGCGATCAGCAGCGGGACGAAACCCCACCACACGATGCGCTTCGCCAGTTTCTCTCCGTAAAGTTGCGCGATCGTGCTGGAGATGACCACCAGCAGCAGGAAGGCGAAGATGCCGGCTTCGACGGCGAGGTCCGTCGGGTACAACTGCACTTGCTTGTACGCGAGCACGCCCGCCAGCACCGTCATCCCGCCATAGAGCAGCGTATAGACGAACAGGCCGCGCGGCATGGCGGCCGCCGCAAGGCGGGTTTCATTGGCGATGGCGTCCGACATGCGGTTTCCTTGCAGGTTGTTCAAAGGCTGGTGCTGACTGGGCCGCGAAAATTGACTAAGCGCCCGCCACGCGCAAGACAGCGCCTGATTTCATCCGCAACTTGTCCCGCCACGAACGGGGTCGCGCTAATCCGGGGGACCGAACCGCATGCCGCCAATACTGATCAATATCGTCGGCATTCTGGCGATCCTGCTGATCGCCTTCCTCCTTTCTGTGGGCAAGAAGCGCATCAAGCTGCGGATCGTCGGGGCTGCCTTTGCCTTGCAAGCGCTGATGGCGTTCCTCGTGCTCGGCACCAGCGGGGGCAGGGCGGTGATCCAGGGCATGGCGAACGGCGTCGCGGCGCTGCTCTCCTATGCCGACCAGGGCACGCAATTCCTGTTCGGACCGAACGAGACCAACCCGCTGGCCAACACCTTCGCGCTGGGCGCGTTGCCGGTGATCATCTTCTTCGCCGCGCTGGTTTCGATCCTCTACCACCTCGGCATCATGCAGCGCGTGGTGCGCTGGGTCGGCGGGGCGATCGGCTTGGTGACCGGGATCAGCAAGGTCGAGAGCCTCGGCGCGGCGGCGAATATTTTCGTCGGCCAGTCCGAAAGCCCGCTGGTCGTGCGCCCCTATCTCGCTGCGCTCGCGCCCTCGCGCCTGTTCACGCTGATGAGCGTCGGCATGGCCGGTGTCGCGGGCACGATCCTGGCGGCCTATGCGGGCCTGCTCGGCAACGATTACCTGCCGTTCCTGCTCGCCGCGGCCTTCATGTCGGCGCCGGGTGGCATCCTGATGGCGAAGATCATCATGCCCGACGAAGGCGAGGCTTCTCCCGAGGCGGAAGGCGAGCTGGCCCTCCCGAAAACCCGTATCAGCGGCGACGGGCCGGCAGCGATCACCGAAGGCGACAAGCCGCACGAGGTCGAGGTGGCCGAGACCTTCGAGGAGGGACACAAGCCCGCCAATGTGATCGAGGCTGCGGCGCAGGGCGCGCAGACCGGCGTCAAGCTGGCCGTGGCGGTGGGGGCGATGGTGCTGGCCTTCGTCGCGCTGGTGGCGCTCGCCAACGGCCTGCTCGGCTGGGTCGGCGGGCTGTTCGGCTATGGCGAGCTGAGCTTCCAGATGTTGCTTGGCTGGGTCTTCGCTCCGGTCATGTACCTCATCGGCATTCCGTGGGAGCAGGCAGGCGCGGCGGGCGGATTGTTCGGCACCAAGATCGTGCTCAACGAATTCGTTGCCTTCATCGATCTCGGTGCGATGGATGCCTCTGCGCTATCGGAACGTAGCCGCGCCATCATCACCTTCGCGCTGTGCGGCTTCGCCAATTTCAGCTCGATCGCAATCCAGATGGCGGTGACCGGCGGCCTTGCGCCCAACCAGCGTCCCGTGATCGCGCGGCTCGGGCTGAGGGCGCTCGCCGCCGGCAGCCTAGCCAATCTGATGAGCGCCGCACTGGCGGGCCTCTTCCTCCCGTATTAAAGGGCGCGTCCATGACCGAATCGAAATCCGAAATCGCGGTTGTGTCGCTGGCACAGCCGCTCGAGAGCATTGCCGACGAACTGGGCCGCAGCTTCGAGGAATATGGCTTTGCCGTTATCCGCGACCACGGCATCCCGCAGGACCTCATCGACCGCGCGGAGGCGATGTCGAAAGCCTTCTTCGCGCTGCCCGACGAAACCAAGCGTGCCTACCATATCCCCGGTGGCGGTGGAGCGCGCGGCTACACCCCCTTCGGCACGGAAAAGGCCAAGGACGCCAAGGTCCACGACCTCAAGGAATTCTGGCACGTCGGGCGCGAACTGCCTGCGGGTCACGACCTCGCGCAATATATGGCCGACAATGTCTGGCCGACGGAAGTCGAGGGCTTTCGCGAGACCTTCACCGAGCTTTACTCTGCCTTCGAGGAAGCCGGTGGCCGCGTGCTCGAAGGCATCGCGTTGCACTTGGGCCTGGAGCGCGACTTCTTCGCCGCAACGGTCGAGGACGGCAATTCGGTGATGCGCCTGCTGCGCTACCCGCCGCTCGAGGGGGCCGAGGCCGAAGGCGCGATCCGCGCCGCTGCGCATGGTGACATCAACACGATCACCTTGCTGCTGGGTGCTGAAGAGGCGGGTCTCGAGCTCCTGACCGCACAGGGTGAGTGGCTCGCCATCGATCCGCCGGAAGGCGCGCTGGTGGTCAATATCGGCGACATGCTCGACCGGCTGACCAACGGGCAGCTGCGCTCGACGACCCACCGTGTGGTCAATCCGCGGGGCGAGGCGGCTTACCGCGCGCGCTATTCGATGCCGTTCTTCCTGCACTTCCGCCCGGATTACGTCATCGAAACGCTGCCCCAATGCATCGATCCGGAGCATCCGGACGATCACCCGGCTACCATCTCGAGCCACGAGTTCCTGTTGCAGCGCCTGCGCGAGATCAATCTGGCCTGATCGTGCTGCAGCGCAGCATCATTGGTGTGGCAAAGTTGCAAAGCGGGACTATTTTTTAAAAAGTTGCCGTTTTGCAACACATGCAAGACACTGAGATTGTTATCGTTTTCTGATGTCTTGATGCACTGCGTCGCGGCGACGCCACGGTTGTCTTGACTCTGTCACAAAACCTCCGCTTGGCGGCAACGTACCCGGAATAACCGGGCGCAGCTTCTCCCAAGCACAGATTCATTCGGACACGTTAAGGGGTCTCCTCTCATGAAGTTCAAATATCTCCTGGCTGCTTCCGTAGTCAGCACAGCCAGCGCAATGGTTGCCGCTCCGGCCGCCGCGCAGTCGACCGGCTCGGTCGATTTCGAAGACGATGTGATCATCGTCAGCGGCGCCCGCGAAACCGGTGTCGGCGGCGTCGAAATCCCCGACACGCCCAAGGCGAAGCAGGTCCTCGACGAGGAAATCATCCGCCGCCAGCGTCCCGGCCAGACGGTCAACGACATCGTCAACCTCGTCCCGGGCGTCAGCTTCCAGAACAACGACCCCTGGGGCTCGTCGGGCGGTACCTTCACCATCCGCGGCTTCTCCTCGGATCGCATCTCGCAGACCCTCGACGGCCTGCCGCTGAACGATTCGGGCAACTACGCGCTCTACACCAACCAGCAGGTCGACCCCGAAGTGCTGGAGCAGGTCAACGTCAACCTCGGCGTGACCGACGTCGACAGCCCGACCGCTTCGGCCGTCGGTGGCACGATCAACATCCGCACCCGTGAGCCGAGCGACGACTTCGGCATCACCGCGACCCTGTCGGTCGGTGACACTTTCCCGAGCGGAGACGATTCGGGCCGTTCGCGCCTCTACATGCGCGGCTTCGGCATGATCGACACCGGTGACATCACCGGCTTCGGTACGAAGGCGTTCTTCTCGGCCAGCTACACGCGCTACAACAACCCGTTCAACAACTACGGTCGGGTCGACAAGCAGCAGTACAACGGTCGCATCTGGCAGGACATCGGCGACAATGGCGACTTCGTCTCCGTGTCGGGTCACTACAACCAGAACCGCAACAACTTCTTCGGTTCGTTCGCCCTCGACGCGTTCCCGCAGACCAAGGCCGACCGTTTCTACACGGTGCAGAATGCCGACGGCGACATCGATTTCCCCTGCACGCTGCCCGAAGGCACGCTGTTCGGCGGCGGTGGCGTCAACGGCGTTTCGGAGCGTTACAGCGACTCCGGTTCGACCGGCGACTGCGGCGCGACCTTCGACCGTCGTTACAACCCGTCGAACACCGGCAACATCCGCGGCGCATCGCGCTTCACCTTTGCCGACAACCTGGTCCTGACGGTCGATCCGAGCTACCAGTACGTCAAGGCCAATGGCGGTGGCGTGGAAGATCTTCGTGAAGGCTTCCGCAACGTCGGCGGCGTGGACTACACCGGCTTCATCGGCGGCGGCTACTACTTCGGCCGCGACCTCAACGGCGACGGCGACCTGCTCGACAGCATCGCCGGTACCGATCCGAGCCACACCGAAACCAACCGTTTCGGCGTGATTGCGTCGCTCGCTTACGAGATCAGCCCGGAACACCGCGTCCGTCTCGCCTACACGTGGGACCGTGCGCGTCACCGCCAGACCGGTTCGACGACCTTCCTGCTGCCGAACGGCGAGCCGGCCGACGTCTTCCCGATCAACGATCCGCTGGAAACCTCGGACGGCTTCGTGCTCAACAAGCGCGACCGCCTGTCCTATGCGATCCTGAACCAGATCTCGGGTGAATATCGCGGTGAATTCGGTGCGCTGACGGCCGTCCTCGGCTTGCGTGCGCCGTTCTTCAAGCGCGAGCTGAACCAGAACTGCTTCACCACCACGCCGGACGCCGGCCGCGGCTTCATCGACTGCCTGGGCGACCAGGATACGACGGCCTATGAAGCAGCCAACCCCGACTACGCGCTGCCGCAGTCGCGTACCTACAAGTACGACAAGCTGCTGCCGAACGTGGGCTTCACCTATGCCCTCGGCGATGCGTCGATCTTCGGCAACTATGCCAAGGGCCTCTCGGTCCCCGGTACCGACCCGCTTTATGCGTCGCTGTACTTCCCGGCCGACACCGCGGGCGTGCAGCCGGCACCGGAAACGACCGACAGCTTCGACCTCGGTCTGCGCTGGCAGTCGGGCAACATCCAGGCCCAGCTGGCCGGTTACTACACTATGTACGACAACCGCCTGGCGACCGCTTACGATCCGGAACAGGATACGGTGATCTTCCGTAACCTCGGCCGGGTCGATAAGTACGGCCTCGACGCCTCGATCTCGTGGCGCCCGACCAACAACGCCCTGCTGTACGTCTTCGGCTCGATCACCGAATCGGAGATCAAGGAAAACCTGCTCGCCGGCACCTGCTCGGAAGACCAGGCTGAAGACGGCGTGTACGGTTGCCAGAACGAAGGCGACGACGCCTTCTTCCAGCTCGCCGGCAAGAACGAGAGCGGCGCACCGACCTGGTCGGTGGGTGCTCGCGGCCAGCTCACGTTCGGCGACTTCGAGTTCGGCGCCCAGGTGAAGCACACCGGCAAGCGCTATGTGAACGACGAAAACCTGCCGATCCTCCGGTACGTGGATGGTGACGATTTGGATACGTTCCCCGACCAGTACGTCGAAATCTACGGCGCGACTGCCAAGGGCTACACCACGGTGGACCTCGACGTGCGCTGGACCTTCGCCGAGAACCCGTTCGGCAAGGACGTTGCGCTTCAGCTGAACGTGACCAACCTCTTCGACGAACTCTACGTCGGCGGTTTCGGCGGGTCGCTCGACCAGCTGCAGACCCCGTTCGTGCAGATCGGCCCGCCGCGCGCGGCGTCGCTCTCGCTGATCTTCGGCTACTAAGCTGACAAAGGCATCGGGGCGCGAACCCCGGGCCGATGCAAACTAGGGGGCGGCTTCCTGCGGGAGGCCGCCCTTTTTGCTGGGGGGGCGGAGACTAGGCCGCCTGCAGCAGCTCTTCGGCGAGCTTGCGGCGGACCTCGGGGGTCACGCCGGATTTAAGGGCCCGTTCCAACGCGGCGGCCCTGGTGCCCAGTTCCTCCTCGCCGAACATCCCCGCCGTGCCGGCCAGCTTGTGGACCGTGCGGGCCAGTTCCTCCACCGCAGTGCCGTCGAGTGTGCCTCCGCGGATCGCTTCGGAGACGGCCTCGATCGCTTCGCTGCGCCGCAGCTGCCACCGCTCGTCGAGTTCGGCTTGCCGCACCTGCGTAGCTCCTTGGGACGGTGCGGGAGAAGGCATCGGACTTTCGTCGGATGCGACGATGCGCATGGGTAGCCAGCGCGCCAGGGCTGCGGCGAGATCCTCGAACACCAGCGGCTTCGCAAGATGCGCCTGCATCCCCGCTTCGCGCGCGGCGGCGACATCCTCGGGATAGGCATTGGCGGTGAGCGCCACGATCGGCAGCGCGTTGGCCGAGATCCCGTCGGCGCGGATCGCGCGGGTCGCCGCATAGCCATCACAGCCCGGCATCTGGATATCCATCAGCACGAGGTCGAATGGCGCGCCGGCGTAATGTGCCTCGCAGGCCATCTCGATCGCGGCGACGCCGTCCTCGGCGATCGCGACATCTTGCCCGAGGTCCTCGAGCATGGCGGTGACGAGCATCCGGTTGATGTCGTGGTCCTCTGCCAGGAGGATGCGGCCGCGGCGCGGAGGCGCACGATCTACCGCGCGCCGCCGATTGCCGCTCGCCTTGCGCCGGTCTTCCACTTCCAGCACCGGCAGACGCAGGGTGAAGCGCGAACCGACGCCGGGCATGGAGTCGACCGAGAGCGTGCCGCCGAGCAGCTCGGCAAGCTGGCGCGAGATGCTGAGTCCGAGCCCGGTGCCGCCGAAGCGCCGCGTCGTCTCGCCTTCGGCTTGGACGAAGGGATCGAAGATATGGTCGAGCCGGGCCCCGTCGATGCCGATGCCGGTGTCCTCGACCGAGATCGCGAGACGCGAATCTTCCCGCATGACGACCACCTCGATGCCGCCGCTCTCGGTGAATTTGACGGCATTGCCGATCAGGTTGAGCAGGACCTGTCGCAGCCGGAGCGGATCGCTGGCGACGAGCGGCGGGATGTCGTCTTCGATCCGGCAGGTGAGCGCAATTCCCTTGCGCTCCGCCTGGGCAAGGTGAAGCTCGACGCAATCCGCCGCGAGTTCGCCGATGGCGACAGGCTCGCTCGTGACCTTGAGCTGGCCCGATTCAATCTTCGAAATGTCGAGAATGTCGTTGAGCAGCATCATCATGGAGCGTCCCGAGCGCTCGATCAGCTCGGCGTAGCGTCCGGCTTCGCCACCCAGCTCCATACGCTGCAGCAGCTCGGCAAACCCGAGCACTCCGTTCATCGGCGTACGGATTTCGTGGCTCATATTGGCGAGGAACTGCGCCTTGGCCCGGGCCGCGTTCTCCGCATGGTGCATCGCCTGCTTCAGTCGGCGCTCGAGGATGACGCGGGCGGTTACGTCGCGGGCCGAAACGACGATGCCTTCGTGTTCGCCCGTCTCGACGTTCTGGGCGACTGCGCAGTCGGCTTCGATATAAATCGCCTCGCCGCTCTCATCGTCGAGATAGCGGCGATAGGTCAGCCGCTCTTTGAGCGCCACGCCGGAATTGAGGCGGCGTTCCACCTCGACGATCGCTTCGGAGGTTTCCGGATGGAGCCGATCGGCGATCGGTCGCCCGATGAACTCATCGGGCGGCATGCCGAGCACGGCAGTGGTCGAGGGAGAGGCATAGGTGCAGATACCCTGCGGATCGACGCGCAGGATGGCATCGGTAAGGTTTTCCGCAAGCAGGGCCAGTTCCGCCTTCTGCCGGACGAGCTTGTCTGCGATGCGCTCGCGGGTGGCCAGGATGGCGGAGATCGGCAGCCCGACGACGAGGGCGGAAGCGAGAAAGGCCTCGAGGACGAGCAATTGCGTCGTCGTCGAATAGGCCACGAGATTGATCGGACCGAGCCCCAGCTCGGTACAGACCAGCGCGATGATTGCGACCTTGATCGTCGAAAAAGCCGTCCCGAGGCTCCCGAGCCGGAACGCATGGGCGACGACGACCGGCGGAATGAGGAACAGCAGCGGATAGGCCGTCTGCGTGAAGACGGCCAGCGTCGCGCCGGTTCCGCCTGCCGTGAGCAGGGTCCATTCCGTGACCTCCCGCCGCGTCGGTCGGCGGCGCGCGCGCCAGGCGTCGATGGCGATCATGACACTGGGGGCGAGGACCAGCATGCTGAGCGCGTCCGACGTAACCCACTGCGCGAACAGGGCGAGCATTCCGAGACCGGGTTGATGGAGCGCGATGACGGCGATGATACCCGAGGCGATCGGTCCGCAAATCGCGGCGGCTACGACGAATTTCGTGAGGTCCGAAGTGTCCTCCATCAGCGGCTCGCCTTCGCACCATCGCCGTGCAAGCGCCACCGCGAGCGCGATTTCGGTCGTGTTCGCCAAGGCCAGCAGGAGCGCTTGCACCGGTGCATCGCCGGCTGCGATGTTTGCCGCAATATTGCCGGCCGCCATCGCGATGAGGGCGATCCCTTGACCCTGAACGCGGAAGCGGAGCAGCAGGCCGACGGCAATGGCATTCGGCAGCCAGACGGCCGCGATGCGCCCGCCGCTGCGGGTCAGCTCGATGCTGAACAGGGCGAGCACGAAAAAGCCGAGGCCCGCGGCAAGGCACACGATGGCCAGTCTCATGCCGCTGGCACCCGCTCCCGAGGTCTGTGCCGCCCTTCGTCCCATTCCGACCACGCCCAACTCTCCTAGCTGCTGCAAGCCCTGGACCGGCACTGCGGAACACAGGCCGTGCCTGGGTCGTTTCAGGCGCATGGTGGAGGAAGCAACGCGCTACGTCGCAGTAAAGAAACGGCCCAATCCGTGGGTTATCCTGCTGATAGTGCTGATTCATTTGGGAATCTTCTACGTGCTGATACGTAGTCTCGCCCCGACGGTGGTCGCCTCGGTAGAGGACACGGTCGTGTCCGCCTTCACCGTGACCGTCACTGCGCCCGACGAACCGGAGGAACAGGCGCCCGAACCCGAGGGTGCCCAGGGCGATCCCGGGAAGGACGCCGTCGCGAAGCCGGTCACGGCTCCGACGCCGAAGATACCGGTGCGCCGCGACGACCCCGCACCACGGGCCGCATCGACCGGAACGGCGGATACGTCAGGCGCGCGCGATGACGGCGACGGGACCGGCGCGGCAGGTTCGGGTCTCGGCACGGGCAGCGGCAATAGTGGCACGGGCCGTGGAGGCGGCGCCGTGACGAAACCCGAAATCATCTCGGGCACGCTCAACTCGGCGCGCGATTTTCCTGTGCCGCCCGGCGGCAGGGAAGCGCGCATCGGTACATCGGTGATAGTCAAGGTCACGGTGCTGCCCGATGGCCGGGCGACCAATTGCTCGGTCTACCGGCCGAGCCCCTTTCCCGACACCGATGCGGCGGTGTGCCGCCTGGTGGTCGAAAGGCTGCGCTTCCGGCCCGCGACGAATGCCGCGGGCGAGCCTGTCGCCGCGCCGTTTTACTACCAGCAGCGCTTCTTCAACTGAGCGGTTCGAATGCGGTGAGGACGCGGACGAGTTCCTGACGACCGTAGGGTTTCGTCAGCAGGCCGCTGGCTCCCAGCTCTTCCAGCCGGTCCTTCATCTCGCCATAGCCGGTTGCAAGCCAGAACGGCACGCCGAGACTCGCGAGTTCCTGCGCGACCCGTTCGCTCGATTCCTTGCCGAGATTGTAATCGAGAATGGCGAGGTCCGGAGCCTCTTTGCGGATCGAATCGAGCGCAGTAGCCACGCTGCTTTCGACGCTGATCTTTCCGACACCCAGATCGCGCAGGCAATCCTCTGTGTCGAGGGCGATGATCATGCTGTCTTCGACGAGCAGGACGTGCTGGGGCAATTCGCCAATCTCCTCGGGCAGGTTGGACTTCGTGCTTGTCGGGCTGGGTGTGGTGCCCCGGCTCTTCCACTCCACGAAACGTGCGGGCACGCAGAAGCGGGCCTTTACGCCTTCGAGCCGGTATTCGACCGAAGCCTCCCCATCGAGTTCATAGGGGATCGAGCGATCGATGATGGTGCTGCCGAAGCCCCGCCGCTGGGGCGGTTTGACCGGCGGTCCGCCGCTTTCGCACCAGTCGATCACCAGGTCGCCATTGTCCTGACGGGCGACGTCGATCGACAGGCTGCCGCTCGAATCGCTGAGCGAGCCGTATTTTGCGGAATTGGTGATCATCTCGTGCATCACCAGCGCGAGCACGGTGTACGCCTCCGGGGAGATCATGGCTTCGGGTCCGCGTAACTCGACCCGGTCGGTCTTGCCGGCCAGATAGGCTTGCGCTTCGCTCTCGATCAGTTCGGACAGCGGTGCCGCGCTCCAGTTGCCCTTGGTGATGTTGTCGTGCGCCATCGCCAGCGAACTGATCCGTCCGCCGATGATTTCGGCAAAGCTCTCGATATCCTTCGCCTCGCTACGGGACTGGTTGATCAGGCCGCGGATGAGGTTGAGGATATTGCGCACCCGGTGGTTGAGTTCGGCGATCAGAAGTTCCTGTTGCTGCTGCGATCGGGCGCGTTCCTGCATCGCCTCGTCGGTCACGCGCAGGATGATCTCGAGCAGGGTGATCCGCAGGCTTTCTGCAATCTGGCGTTCGATCTCGGTCCAGGGCGAAGCCCGACCCTCGACCGTTTCCTGCCAGGCTTCGAAGCTCTTGCGCGGGGTAAGCCGCGCGCCGTTGGGACCGAATTCGAGCGGCTTTTCCGGGTTCCCCGCCCAGGTCACCACCTGGGTCAGCGGCTTGCGCCACAAGACGAAATAATCGCGCGGCGTCCGCGAAATGGGAATGACGAGTGCGCCCGCCGCACGGTCGGCGAACAGGGAGGCCTTGGGCAGGCGCTCGGCCAGGGCATGGGTCGCCAGCAACCGGCTGGTCGCCGCTGCATTGAGCGAGGGAAGGATCGCGCGAAACTCTTCCTCGTTGGGGGCGGCCCCGCGGTTGTCGTAGACGTCGTCCATGAAGATGCTGGCACCGTCATGGGCGATGACCTGCTGGATCAGGGGATCGAGCGTGGGGAGGCTTTCGGAGAGGGAGACGCCCGCCGCGATGTCGCGCATCAGGCGGTCATGCACCATGCGCCCCTGCTCGCGCACGGAGGCCTGTTCGCGGGAAATCGCGCGGTCGAGTGCCAGCGAAAACAGCTCCGAAAACAGTTCGATTGCGGTGCGCTGCGAATAGGGCAGGACCTTCGGGCTGTAATGGTGGCAGGCGAACAAACCCCACAACTTGCCGCCGATGATGATGGAGACCGACAACGAGGCTCCGACACCCATGTTGCGGAGATACTCGATATGGATCGGCGAGACCGCTCGCAGCGTGCTCATGCTCAGATCGAGCGGCTCGCCGTCGAGCGAAATGCCCGGTTCTATCGGTACGGGTTCGGCATCGACATCGCTGATGATCCGGAAGCGGTTACGCACGTAAAGCGCGCGGGCCTGGCTGGGAATATCGCTCGCCGGATAGCGCAGGCCCTTGAAGCTTTCGAGATCGGGGCGTTTCGCCTCGGCGATGACTTCGCCGGACAGGTCGTCGTGGAACCGGTAGACCATCAAGCGGTCGATCTCGAGGCTGTGCCGCAGTTGTCGCGCTGCTTCCTCGACGAGGCCGCCGACATCGTCGTATCTGTCGAGCCTGCCCATGACAGGGCGCAGGGCGGCCAGTTGCCGGTCGATATCGCCCGCGACATGGCGCTCGATTTCGAGAACCAGGAAATTCCCCGAGGCATGGAGGGCACAGTCGAATACCGTCCCATCGCCGAGCAGGTCGACGCCGAACAGCCGTTTTACCTGATCGGTAAGCCCGATCATCGCAGCGAGGCTGCGGAGGCGCTGGATCGCCCCATCGGTCAAGAGGCGGTTCAGCGGCATGCCCAGCTCGACCGGCTCCTCCCGGCCCAGCACCTGCGCGCAATTTTGCGAATAATGCGCGACGAACCAGTCCGCATTGACGGCGATCAGCGCCCCAAACGGCTGGATCGCGCCGAGTTGGTGGATGGGTTCGCGATCGCAGCTGCCGAGATCGACTGTTGTTGTGGCGGTGCTCATGCCGCCAGTCTCGATGTCATCAGTTGGTAGCTTGTCAGAAAGGTGATGAACATGCGGCGCGCGCCGGTGATAGCGTGTCCGGCGGTCTCGGCGTCGAACTCTCGTTCGATGCGGGGGCGGAATTCGGCCCAGAACTGCGGCATGGCAGGATCGGACAGAAAACGGTCGGCCACGGCTTCGCCGCGCTTGCGACGGCGTTGGAGAATGGCGCGATTGCCGAGCGAGGAGCCGGCCAGCGCCCAGATTACGCCCAAAGCCTCGCGATGGTCCTGCGGATGGAACGGCAGCATAGCAGCAGCTGGCTCTGCGCCGAGCTCTGCCAGATCCATGGCGATCAAGGGGGACTGCAAGGGCGGGACTGCCTCCGTCGACAAACCCCCCAGCCAGCTTTCCGCTGGCGCCCGCGCGGCATGCTGGATCTCCATGAAAATTCGGTAATCACCCTCGACAGCGAGCGGCGAGAGGTGCGCGTCGAGCGCATCATGCTGCGCCCGTGTGGCAGATTTCAGCATATCCCTGAGGCAGCGCGACGCGGCCATGAATTTCCCCCGACTTCCCGACTGGTCGCGCTATCCGCAATAGCCTAACCCGTCTGCGACACGAGAAGGAAAGTCACGCCAGTCTTTTGAAACACCGCAGTCGCGCGCGGGTTCCCTGAGTATCTCGCTTCAATCGATAAATCGGCTTGCGGGGTCAGCCGCCGCTGCGATCGGTAAGCATCTTCTGGCCTTCGGACCGGATCGCCTTCGAAATCATCGGTTCGACGAAGGACAGCGCCGGCGGCAGGTTTACCTCGAACACGACCTGGCCTTCCTCGACGATCACCTGCCCGTCGATGCCCTGGCCCATGGCTTTGACCGAGAGGGTCATGTGATCCTCGTCCGGCCAGCCGGTCGTCACGTCGGCCATGCCACCTGGTACGAAGTTCGCGATCTCGTGACTACGCGAGCGCAGGCGGCGCCGGACTTCTTCCTTGGGCAGGTCGTGGGCAATGGGGACGCGCATCAGCTTTTGTGCTCCAGTTGGGGGCTGGTTTCGGCGCCTTCGCCGAACTTGTAGTCTAGGTAACGATGCTTGATCGCCAGGTCGTCGAGCGAGCCTTCGGCCAGTTGCCGGGTGATCGAATCGATCTCGCCGCTGATCTTGGCGAGGCTGTCGGTCAACTGCTCGTCGGGCGTGGCGCCCGCGCGCTTCTCGGTCCGCAGATGAGGAGGGATTTTGCGGTAGCTGTCGATCATGCCGGGCAATTGCTCGCCCACCAGGCTGCGGACTTCACGGGCCTTCGGATGGTTCTGGTCGACGCCCTCGAGTTGCAGCCCGAGCGCATCGAGTTGCACGCCCATGTCGCTGACGATCTTCGCCGCAGGCGGGGGCAGGGCGGGCCGCTGGGCCTCGAGCCAGAGCTCGGTTCGGCCGACCATCTGCTGGACATTGCCCTTGTTGATGTCGGCGCGCTTGGGGACCTTGACCTTCTGCGTCAGGACCCCGCCGAACAGCAGCGCCATCATCAGGAACGCGATCATCACGCCCCAGAACCCGATCCCGTTGAGGATGGCCCCGGCAATGCCCGCCGCCACCCAGATGCCGACCAGCCCGATTGCCAGTTGCACCAGCTTCTTCGTCAGGTGCTTCGACCTGATCTTCGCCGACCCCGCCCCGATCGACGGTTCGCGACGGTGACGCCCGCCCAAGCGGTTGTCGTCGCGGATCACGCGTGCCTCGCGCATGATCCGGTCACTGTCGCGGGTCAGGTCGCCCATGGGTTTAGCCTTCGATGCTCAGCAGGCTGCTTTCGCTGACCTGCTTCTGCGCCTGCGCCTGCCCTTCGGCGCGGGCGATGTATCCCTTGGACTTCTCGACCTCGCTCGAAAGCAGGGTGACGGTCTGCTTCATGCTGTCGAGCGCGCGCAGCTTGAAGGCGTCCACCTCGTCCATCGTGTCGTAGATGTTCTGGAAGGCCCGTTGCAGCGTTTCCAGCGGGATCGTGCTGGCGGCGGCCTGCTCGTGGATCTTGCCGGTCTGGTCGCGCAGCATGGTGCTGGTGGAATCGATGATGCCCGCGGTCGTCTCGTTGAGCGCGGTGATCTGGCCCAGGACCAGCCGCTGGTTGGTCATCGCCTCGGCCACGGTCACCGCCGTGCGCAGCGCGCCGACGGTGGTGGTGCTGGCTCGGTCTACGCCCTTCACCAGCTCGACATTGTTCTTCTTCACGAGGTCGAGCGCGAGATAGCCCTGCACGCTCACCGCCATCTGGGTCAGCAAGTCCTGCGTGCGCTGGCGGACATAGAACAGCGCGGTCTCGCGCACGGCCTTCGCCTTGGCCGGATCGGTCGCGTCGAGCTCGGCGGCCTTCTCCTCCAGCTTGCGGTCGAGCGTGTTGGAGATGTGAATCATCTGCTCGAGATTACCCATCGCCTCCCACAGCTTCTGCCGTTCGACGTCGATCGCGGCATTGTCCATGATCAGCTCGTCCTTGCCGCTGGCGAGGTTGCCTAGGATCGACTGGATATGTGTCTGCGCGCTCTGGTAGCTGCGGAAATAATTGGTCAGCTTGTTCCCGAAGGGGATGATGCCGAGGATCTTGCGCGTGCCCGACAACTTGCCGCGCTTGCCCGGGTCGAGGTCCTCCACCACGCGGCGCAGCTCGGCTAGGTTGGCGCCGACGCCTTCGTCCTTGTCCATCGCGCGCACGGGGCGGTCGAGGAAACGGTTGGACATGCCGGCCGCCGCCATGATTTCCTTGCGGCCCATATTGGTCAGCTGGTCGACCTTCTTGCCGAATTCGGGCGAATTGGCGTCCGAAGCGATAAGGTCGGCGACGAAGCCGTCGACCTTGGTTTCGAGCTTGCTCTTCACTTCGTCCGACACGGGCACGAGACCCACGGCCTTTTCAGGAGCCACGGCGGGCACCGGGTCGGGCGGCGTCAGGTCGAATTCGGTTGCGGTCGCAGTCTGCGTCTTGCTGTCGCTCATGATCGCGCGGGTCTCCCAATGGCAGGCGCTGGTTATCTACCACCTGTATTAGGATCGTAAGACACGATCTTCAAGGCAGCTTCGCATTTCTGCGCGCCTTTCGGAATTGGGCAAGCCTTTTCGGCCGAAAAGCGATCGAAATCAGGCCGCTTCGAGCAGGTTGATCGGCTCGATCTCGCCCGACAGGTAGAGGCGCTTGGCCTTGGCGCGGCTGAGCTTGCCCGAGCTGGTGCGGGGCAAGGTGCGCGGCGGTACGAGTTCCACGACGCAGCTCATGCCGGTCACCCCGCGCACCTTGTCCGCGATCTGGTCGCGCAGCTTGATCCGCTCTTCGGGGTCGGACACGCGGCAGTGGACCAGCACGGCGGGCGCTTCCTCGCCGTCGGGCGTGTCGATCGAGAAGGCGGCGATGTCGCCATGGTTGAAGCCGGGCAGCTGTTCCACGGCCCATTCGATGTCCTGCGGCCACAAATTCTTGCCGTTGATGATGATCATGTCCTTCGCCCGGCCGACGATGAACAGGTATCCATCGGCCATGTAGCCCATGTCGCCCGTGTCGAGCCAGACGTCCCCGTTTTCCTTGGCGACGAGGCAGTCGCTGGTCGCTTCCTCGTTGCGGAAGTAGGAGTGCATCACGCTCTTGCCGCGGCACCACACCTTGCCGATCTGGTGATCGCCCTTGGCAATGCCCTTCTCGTCGCGGATCTCGACTTCCATGCCCGGGATCGGCTTGCCGCAGTTGACGATCGCGCGGTAGCGCGCGGGCTTGCTGAGATCGCGGGGGCGGCCCGACAGGCGCTCTTCCTCGACCAGCTCGACGCGGATGCCTTCGCCCGGCGGCATTACCGTGACCGCCAGCGTCGCTTCGGCGAGGCCGTAGCTCGGCGTGAAGGAGTTCGCCTTGAAACCGGCTTCGGCGAAGGCGTTCACGAAGCCCTGCATGACGTCGGGCCGGATCATGTCCGCGCCATTGCCCGCGATGCGCCAGCGTGACAGGTCGAAGCGGTCGCCGACATGGCTCTGGCTGGAAATGCGGCGCGCGCAGATGTCGTAGCCGAAGGTCGGCGAATAGCTGAGCGTCGTGCCCTTGTTGCGGCTGATGAGGTCGAGCCAGGCGAGCGGACGCCGGGCAAAATGTTCGGTCTTGATGTAGTCGATCGAGGCCTGGTTCGCGATCACCGAGAGGAAGCAGCCGACGAGGCCCATGTCGTGATACCACGGCAGCCAGCTGACCACGCGGTCGTTCTCGCGGAACTTCATCGACAGCGAATGGCCGCGCAAATTGTGCAGCAGGGCTTCATGCGTGACGGCGACGCCGGTCGGGAAACGCGTCGAGCCGGAAGAATACTGGAGATAGCAGATATCGTCCGCCTGCGCTTCGGGCAGGTCGCATTCGGGATCGGGACGCAGGGCGAAATCTTCCCAGCTCTGGCCCTCGCAGCCCTGACGTGCGGCAGCGGCGGCGCCCATCTCCCCGATCTCGCCCGGATAAATCAGCATTTTCGGATCGCTGCTCTCCAGCTGCACGGCGAGCTGGTCGATATAGCCTTCCTTGCCGCCGAATCCGGTGGGCAGCGGAAGCGGGACCGGCCACACGCCGGCGTAGACGCAGCCACAGAACAGCGCGGCGAATTCGGCGCAGGTTTCTGCGATCAAGGCCACGCGGTCGTTCTTCGCAATCCCGGCAGCGGTCAGCTGGCGGGCGACCTTCAGCGCATCCTCGCGCATCTGGGCGTAGGTGTAGGCGCGCACCAGCGTCCCGCGCATGTCGTGGAAATTCAGGCCTTTGGCGCTGCGGGCGGCGTAGTCCACCGCCTCGGTGAAGGTCGCGAAGTCCGAAAAGCGACGGGGGAGGTCGCAATCGTTCGGCGTCGGCGTCAATGCGGCGTCGGTCATAATTATGTAGCGATACCCGTGGATAGGGTGGGCTGTCAGGCCACCCTCATGAATCCCAAACGACGCCCATCTGCGTGTGAGCGTCCGCACAGTCTTTCCCAATCGATAAGGACTGTGGCAGGAATATGGCCGATGGCTCACGATGACGCAACGTCCCGGCGCAGAAAGCGCACGCCTAGGCCGCTCGACAAGGGGCGGCTGGAGGAGCTGGCGCTCGCTTATGTCGCGCGTTTCGCCACCAGCGCGGGCAAGCTGGAAGCCTATTTGCGGCGCAAATTGCGCGAGCGCGGCTGGGACGGCGAGGACGAAGCGCCGGTCGCGGATCTGGTCGCGCGCTTTGTGGAAAAGAATTACGTCGACGACGAGGTTTACGGGCGGGCCAAGGCGCAGGGTTTGCTCTCACGCGGCTATGGCGCAAGGCGGGTCGAGGAGGCGCTGCGGGCCGCCGCCATCGGCGAGGACCTGCGCGGAACGCTGGCGCCCGGCGAATCGGAACGGCGCGAGGCGGCCGTCGCGCTGGCACGCCGGCGGAGCTTCGGGCCGTATGGCGCACCGTTGCCACGCGATGCCGAGGCCGCTCGCAAGCTGAGGGAAAAGCGGCTTGCCGCGATGCTGCGCGCAGGCCATGACTTCGACGCGGCCCGGCGGGTGCTGGAAGCCGCCACGGTCGAGGAGCTCGAAACATGGGTCGCGGAATCACAGAACGGGGAATGATGCGGCGCGGGCTTGGCCTGTGCGCGGGCGCGCTGCTGGTCGCCTGTTCCCCGCAACCCGCGGCAGAGGCAAGTCCCGCCGCCGAAGCGACCGAGACGACCGTTCACCCGGTCTCCGGCCTCAAGGTCATTCCGCTGACCGTGACCGGGCGGGGTGGCACGCACAGGTTCCGCGTCGAGGTTGCCGACACGCCAGAAGCGCAGCGCAAGGGCCTGATGTTCCGCACCGAACTCCCCGACGGGGAAGGGATGATCTTTCCCTACGATGGCACGACAGCGCAGAGCTTCTGGATGAAGAACACCCCGCTGCCACTCGATATCATCTACGTCGGGCCGGACGGCCGGATCAGCAATATCGGAGCCATGGCGGAGCCCTATTCGCTCGAACCGGTCTATTCGGTCGGGCCGGTGCTGGGCGTGCTCGAATTGCGCGGCGGCCTCGCGGCGGAACTGGGTATCGAGCCCGGCGACAAGGTCGAATGGTGAGGGGCGTTTTCCCGCAAGCGAATGCTTCCACCGCGCGCGCGAATCCGCTAACGGCCCCCGCATGAGCATCCTCGGCAAGATTTTCACCTGGTGGGACGGCGCCACGATCGGCACCCTCCTGTGGTCCTCGCGCAATGGCGAGCATGTCGGCACCGACGCGCAGGGAAACAAGTACTACCGCTCGAAGAAGCGCGGCGAAGGCCAGCGCGAGCGTCGCTGGGTGATCTACGAAGGCGCGAACGATTCGAGCCGTGTGCCCGCCGAATGGCACGGCTGGCTCCACGGAGCAGGCGACGACGTACCCGAAAGCCATCTGCCGCCGCCGCGCATCTGGGAAGTCGACTACACCCCCAATGCCACCGGCACGGCGGCTGCATACCGCCCCGCCGGCGCGCTGGAGCGGGGCGGCAAGCGTGCCCGCGCGACGGGCGACTACGAAGCCTGGTCGCCGGACGCGTGACCATGCGGCGGGCGCTGGCGCTCCTGTCCGGTGTGGCGCTCCTGGCAGGATGTCAGGGCGAGGTCCCGGAAACGCCGGACGCGGTGGAAACCGAAATTCCGGAAGACCTGCAACAGGTCGAAATGCCGGAGCAGCCTGCCGAGGAGGCCGGTGTCGGCACGCCGATGGCGGAGCGGGTGGCGACCATCGGCCTGCTCAACAAGCGCAACAATGTGAGCCAGGAGCTCGAACTGAAGCCCGGCGAGCAGCGTCGGATCGGCGACGTGATCGTGCGGCTGCAGGCCTGCGAACAAACCGCGCCGTGGGAAATGCCCAAGGAAACCGGCGCCTTCGTGCAGGTGCTGGTGCGCGAGCGTGGCAATGCGGACCAGTTCCGACGGATCTTCTCGGGCTGGCTGTTCAAGAATTCGCCGAGCTTGAACGTGGTCGAACACCCGATCTACGACGTCTGGGTCAAGGACTGCGCGATGAGCTTCCCGGGCGAAGAGGGCGGCTCTGCCCGGGGCGAAGACCGGGGCGAACCCGCTCCCGCCGCTGCGCCTTCTCCTGCGGCGGCTGCACCAGCGCCTGCCGCCGAAGCTCCCGCGGCCGCGGAAGAAGCCGCCGAGTAGCGCGCCATCGCGGCGGGTATCGAACAGCGCGGCTGTCCCATCGCGCCCGACAACAGCTCGAGATAGCCCGCCTGGGGTAGCGCCATCGCGCCCATCGTGGCCAGGTGGTCGGTCATGAACTGGCAGTCGAGCAGCCGGTACCCCGCATCGCGCATGGCCGCGACCAGCCAGGCGAGCGCCACCTTGCTGGCATCGGTCGCCCGGCTGAACATGCTTTCGCCGCAGAACACCCGGTCGAAGGCCACGCCATAGAGCCCGCCGGCCAGTTCGCCGTCCAGCCAGCATTCGATCGAGTGTGCATGGCCGGCGTGGTGGAGCGCATTGTAGCTGGCTTCGATCCGGTGGCTTATCCAGCTCTCCGCATGTTCCTCGCGCGGCTGGGCACAGGCGGCGATGACGCCCGCGAAATCGCGGTCGCAGGTGACGGTGAAGCGGTCCTGCCGCAAGGTCTTCCTGAGGCTGGTCGAAACCCGGAAGCCGTCGAGCGGAATCACCGCCCGCTCGCGCGGCTCGACCCAGTAGACTTCTGGATCGCTGCGATGGTCCGCCATCGGGAACACACCCGCGCGATAGGCCCGCAGCAGCAGGTCGACGGGAATCACATTGGCGGCGGGGGCGTGCATCGAAACCGCCCATACCAGTTCGCGCAGCCATGCGATATGCGCCTTGCCAAGCGCGCGCGCCCATACTAGAGCGCGCCCTCGCTGCAGGGGTGTAGCTCAGCTGGTAGAGCATCGGTCTCCAAAACCGAGGGCCACGGGTTCGAATCCTGTCACCCCTGCCATTTCCCTTCTTCAATGACTTGTGGCCTGCGCACGCGCGGCCTATCGCGCGGGCCATGACAGAAGAAGAAAAGCGTAAAGCCGAACTTGCCGACCGCAAGTTCTACCCGGCCGAAACCGAGGCCGAGTTCGAAAAAAGCCACAAGACGGAAACCCCGCAGACGGCCCACCCCGCCTATCGCCTGGCGTTCCAGGACCAAGACTTCCTGCTGCGCGAGGAATTGCGCCCGGTGCGCTTCCAGCTCGAGCTGCTGAAGCCGGAGATGTTGCTGGAAGAAGCCGGCGTAGGCTCGACACTGGTCATGTACGGGTCTGCCCGCATTCCCCCGCCCGAAGCCGCCGAAACCGCGTTGGAAGGCGCGAAGGACCTGCCGGATGACGAGCGCAAGGTGGTCGAGAGCCTCGTCGCCAAGAGCAAGTATTACACCGAGGCCTACAAGCTGGCCAAGCTGGCAAGCGAAAAGTCGGTCATCGAGAACGGCAAGCGCCAGTTCGTCGTCTGCTCGGGCGGCGGCCCGTCGATCATGGAAGCGGCCAACAAGGGGGCGAGCGATGCCGGTGCGGAAAGCATCGGGCTCAACATCATCCTGCCGCACGAGCAGGCGCCCAACCGCTACGTAACGCCCTACCTCGCGCTCAACTTCCACTATTTCGCGCTGCGCAAGATGCACTTCCTGCTGCGGGCCAAGGCAGTCGCCGTGTTCCCGGGCGGATTCGGTACTTTCGACGAGTTTTTCGAACTGCTGACGCTGATCCAGACCGGCAAGATGAAGCCGATCCCGATCCTGCTGTTCGGCAAGGAGTTCTGGACGCGCGTGGTAAACTTCGAGGCGATTGCCGAGGAAGGCACGATCTCCAAGAAGGATCTCGAGCTGTTCCACTGGTGCGAAACGGCGGAGGACGCCTGGAACTACCTGTGCGAATTCTACGAGCTGGGTTGCTGAGGGCGGCCTAGCTGCCGCTGCGCACGGCCTGGTGGCCGAGCGGGCCATGTCCTTCGCCGAAACCGGGCGCGTTCTCGATCGCGGCATAGATAAAGGCGCGGGCAAGCCGCACCGCATGGGTGAGCGGCTGGCCATGCCCGAGCAGCGTCGCCAGCGCCGCCGACAACGTGCAGCCGGTGCCGTGCGTGTGGCGCGTGTCGATGCGCGCGTGACCGAAGCTGCCGATCTTGCCCGAGGCGGAAACGATACGGTCGATGACTTCGCCGCCTTCCCCATGCCCGCCTTTGGCAAGGATGATGGTGTCGTGCTTCGCGGCGAGTTCGCCCGCGACATCGTAGATATCTTCCTCGGCCAGCGTCTCGCGACCGGTCAACGCCGCAAGCTCGGGCAGGTTGGGCGTGACGATCGTCGCGATATCCATCAGCGCGCCGAAGGCGGCGATGGTCGCCTCGCTGGCGAGCCCGGCACCGCTGGTCGCGACCATGACCGGATCGAACACGATCGGCCCCGCGAAGCTGTCGAGCCGTTCGGCCAGCAACATCGCGATCTCGGGCGAGCCGAGCATGCCGATCTTGACCGCATCGGCGCCGATATCGTCGAGGCAGCTGGCGACCTGGTCGAGCACCAGGTCCGGGTCCATCACTTCCACGCCCTGTACGCCGCGAGTATTCTGTGCAGTCACCGCGGTGATCGCGGTCATGGCGTAACCGCCGAGCATCGTGATCGTCTTGATATCGGCCTGGATGCCTGCGCCGCCCGAGGAATCGGATCCGGCGATCGAAAGGATGCGCGGCGGTGCACTCACGCCGTGTGCTTTCGCGTCGTCGAGGGCGGGTATTTCTCGTGCAGCGCCTTGGCGCGCGTCGGCCGGTCCATCAGTTCGCCGCCGCAGTTGGGGCAGATGTCGTCGAGCGCATCGGCGCATTCGGCGCAGAAGGTGCATTCGAAGCTGCAGATGAAGGCGCCGGGCGCTTCGGCGGGGAGGTCCGTGCCGCAACGTTCGCAATCGGGGCGCATTTCGAGCATCAGGCGGCGTCCCTCACAGCATCGCAGATCCGATCGACCACGGCTTCCACCTGCGCGGCATCGTCGCCCTCTGCCATGACCCGGATCACCGGCTCGGTGCCCGAGGGGCGGATCACGAGACGGCCCTTGCCCTCGAGTTCCTTCTCGGCGTCGGCGATGACGTGCTTCACGGTCGCATTCTCGAGCGGGGCACCGCCCGAATAGCGCACGTTCTTGAGCAGCTGCGGCACCGGATCGAAGACATGCAGCAGCTCGCTCGCCGGCTTGCCCGAGCGCACGAGGCTGGCGAGTACGCGCAGCGCCGCGACCGAACCGTCGCCGGTGGTGGCATGGTCGAGCAGGATCATGTGCCCCGACTGTTCGCCGCCGACGTTGAAGCCGCCTTCCTTCATCCGCTCGAGCACGTAGCGGTCGCCCACCTTGGCGCGCTCGAGCGTCAGGCCGATGCCCTGAAGATACCGTTCGAGCCCGAGGTTCGACATGACCGTCGCCACCACGCCGCCGCCTTTCAGGTCGCCGCGCGCCTGCAGGCGGGTTGCAATGAGCGCCATGATCTGGTCGCCGTCGACCGCCTGGCCCTTCTCGTCGATCACGATCAGGCGGTCGGCATCGCCGTCGAGCGCTATGCCGATGTCCGCGCCTTCCTCCACCACGCGCGCCTTGATGGCGTCGAGCGCGGTGGACCCCACGCCGTCGTTGATATTGGTGCCGTTGGGCGTGACGCCCATGGCGACGACTTCGGCACCGAGTTCCCAGATCGCCGAAGGGGCCACCTGATAGGCCGCGCCATTGGCGCAATCGACCACGATCTTCAGCCCGTCGAAGCGGATGTCGTTCGCCACCGATTGCTTGATCGCGTGGATATAGCGGCCGCGCGCATCGTCGATCCGCCGCGCGCGGCCGATGCGTGACGCCTCGACCAGCAGCGGCTCTTGCTCGAGCAGGAGCTCGATCGATGCTTCGGCCTCGTCCGACAGCTTGAAACCGTCGGGGCCGAACAATTTGATGCCGTTGTCCTCGAACGGGTTGTGGCTGGCGGAGATCATGACGCCGAGATCGGCGCGCATCTCGCGCGTGAGCAGGGCGATGGCCGGCGTCGGCAGTGGGCCGGTCATGATCACGTCCATGCCCACGCTGGTGAAGCCGGCCACTAGCGCGCTTTCCATCATGTAGCCCGACAGGCGCGTGTCCTTGCCGATGACGACGCGGTGCCGATGCCCGCCGCGCACGAAATAGGTGCCGGCTGCCTGTCCGACCCGCATGGCCGTGGCCGCGGTCATCACACCCTGGTTGGTGCGTCCGCGAATTCCGTCGGTACCGAAGAACTTTCGTCCCATGTCGCTCTCGTCGCTCCTGCCTGATTGGCGTTCCGGTCTGGGGCATGGCTCGCGAAAGAAACCCCGTCCACCCCTTTTCGCGCGCGAATTATCGACTAGGTGCAACCCATCGCAGCGCCACGCGTTGCAACAAGCGAACCTAGAGATTCCAAAGCCAGACATAGGGGACCCCCATGGCATTCGACCTGATCGATCTTCCGTATCCCGATACCGCGCTTGAGCCCGCCGTTTCGGCGAAGACGCTGTCGTTCCACCACGGCAAGCACCACAAGGCGTATATCGACAAGACCAATGCCGCGATCGAGGGCACCGACCACGCCGACAAGACGCTCGAAGAGGTCATCGCTGCGGCGCGCGGTTCGAACCAGGGCCTGTTCAACAATGCGGCGCAGAGCTGGAACCACGGGTTCTACTGGCATTCGATGGCGGAAAAGGAAACCAGCGCCTCGGACGAGCTCAAGAGCATGATCGACAGCGCCTTCGGTTCGGTCGACGATCTCAAAGCCAAGCTGGCCGAACGCGGCGCAGGCCATTTCGCCAGTGGCTGGGTCTGGCTGGCCGTGAAGGACGGCAAGCTGACGATCAAGGAAACCCATGACGGCGACACGCTGGCCGACCAGGGCGAGTTCAACCCGCTACTCGTGATCGACCTTTGGGAACACGCCTACTACCTCGACCACCAGAACGCCCGCCCGGCCTATCTGGACGCGGTGAACGGCAAGCTCAATTGGGCTTTCGCCAGCGAGAACCTGGCCCGCGGCAGCACCTGGGCCTATCCGGCCTGAGGCTTTGCCAAGCCATGAAACGGCCCGTCACGCTCCGGTGCGGCGGGCCTTTTTCGTGGTCGCTCAGTCGGCCGGTTCTTCGTTCTCGATGGCGAGGACTTCGGTGCCGAACAGCGGCTCGCCGAAGATGAAGCCGACCAGGTTCGGCCGTCCGACATGGTCGAACAGCGCAGTCAGCATGAGCAGGATGGGGACCGACAGCAGCGCACCGAATACGCCCCACACCCACGAGAAATAGGACAGGGCGATCAGGATCATGACCGGGTTCATCGTGAAGCGCGCCCCGAGGATCGACGGGGTGATCACGTTCGCCTCTATCGTGTGCAGCGCGAGATAGGCGAGCGCCGGAATCATCCCGAGGAAAATCGTGTCGGCCGTGCCAATGCCGAACAGGCCGAGCAGGGTGATCATCACGATCGGGCCGATATACGGAAGGAAGTTCAGCAGCGCGGCAAGGCCGCCCCACATAATCGGCGCATCGACGCCCAGCGCCCATGCGCCAAGCGCGACGACCACACCCACCAACGCGTTGATCCAGCCCACAGTGAGGATGTAGGAGGCGACCCGTTCCTGCACTTCGCGCAGTACGCGCGCGGCCTTGATGCTGGTGCCGAAACTGGTGCGCCCGAACAGCAGGTGCTGGCGCATGCGCACGCGGGCCTCGATCAGGAAATAGGCCATCAGCAGTGTCAGCACGGTTTCTAGCACGAAGCTGGGGGTGGCGAAGGCCAGTTCCTCCAGCAGGCTCGGGCTCGCCAGCACGACTTCGCGGCCACCCCCGCGGCTCATCAACGAGGCGAGTTGCTCGTTGATCTGGGCCACCCAGGCGAACTGGCGCTGCACCTCGCCGAAGCGCTCCATCACCTGATTGACCATCGCCGGCACGTCGTCGAACAGCGCGACCGCCGGCTGGAGGATCAACGCGAGGGCGAGGAGCAGGATCGCGAAGAAAACCAGCAACGCGACCAGCGAGGCGAGTGCATTGGGTAGGCCCCAGCCGTTGAGTTTGTCGGCCAGCGGCGAGAGGATGACGGTCAGCACCAGCGCGGTGACCACCGGCAGGAACACGACCGAGCCGATCGACAGGACGAAGGGCAGGGCGAAGAACAGGCCCAGCCCGATCAGCAGCACCAGCGAGGAAATGAGGCGCAGTTCCTGCTCGGCGAAGGCCAGCCTGCGCGAACGCGGCAGGTTATCGTCGACATGGTCGAGCGTGGCAGGAGGCTCTGGCGTGTCCATTACGACCTATCTGCCGCGCGCGGCGAATTGTGACAAGCGGGTGAGCGCCTCGGACTTCGTGCTTCAGCTCCGCGCGGCGATGCCGTTGCCGGCCGCCACTTCGTCGAGTTCTTCGAGGATGGCGCGGTGCGCGGCATCGTCGTTGATCGAGCGCTTGGGAATCGACCCATCCTCGAGCATGGCCGTGAGCGCGGCGCGGGCGCGGCCCACGCGGCTCTTAATGGTTCCCACGGCGCAATCGCAGATCGTCGCCGCTTCCTCGTAGGAAAAGCCGCCCGCGCCCACCAGCAGCAGAGCCTCGCGCCGTTCGGGCGGCAGCGTGAGCAGTGCCCGGTGCATGTCGGACAGGTGGATCGGTTCTTCCTGCCCGGCGGGTGCCGTCAGGATCCGCTCCGCCACGGTCTCGTCATATTCGCCGCGGAAGCGATTGCGACGCATGTCGGTGAGATAGGCGTTGCGCAGGATCACGAAGGTCCAGGCGCGCATGCTGGTGCCCGGCTGGAAGCGCTCCTGCGCGGCCCAGGCCTTGAGCAGCGCTTCCTGCACCAGATCGTCAGCCATGTCGGCGCGGCCGCACAGGCCGCGCGCAAAGGCGCGCAGATGCGGCACCACCTCGGTGAGTTCGCGCTTGAAGTCGGCCTGTTCGGAGGCCGTTCGCTGTTCGCCTCCCATCAGTCCTTCGCATCCAGTTTGGAGAGAAGGTCCTTGAAGGCGTCCGGAAGCGGTTCGTCCACGACGGAATCGTAGAGCTGGCGCAGGCCCGAAGCCCATTCGGGCTTGGCCTGTTCCTTCTTCGCCGCTTCGCCGTCCCTGTCCGGTTTGCCTGGCCTTGTAGCTGTCATGTCGATCAAGAATTACCCTCGAATATCGCACGGACCGGTGGTCCCGATGCCGATCCGGTGCGACGAGTTACATGTGTGTGGATGCGCAACGCGCCAATCCCGCGCAGGTTCCCGAGCTCGCACGTACGCGCGGAACCAAAGCCGCTCCGCTTCATAGTATGGGGCACAGGAGAACAGACCTTGAGGGGCCGGGCGCTGGTAGCCGAAGATCTTGAACGCAAGGGAAAGCGCCGGCGCTGGCTGGCCGACTACCCGCGCGCGATCCCCGTGCTGATCTTCTTCCTCGTCATGGCGATCACCATCACGAGCGTTTTCGCGATCGAGCGGGGCGAGGACGAGCGCGAGGCAGCAGAAATCAACCGCAGGGCGCAGGCGATGGCATCCGCGATCGAGCGCCGCGCGTTCACCAGCTCATCTTACCTTCGCGCCGGTTCGGCCTTGCTGACCACGCAGGACGAGATCTCCCCGGACTTGTTCCGCCGGTTCGTCAGCGAGCTGCGGCTCGACTCGGACTATCGCGGCGCCGAGGGCATCGGCTGGGCGCCGGTCATCAACCTCGGCGAGGTGCCGGCCATGGAGGACAGGCTGTCCGAGGGCCGTGTGTCGCGCCTGACGATCCGGCCGACGCTCGACGAGCGTCCGCGCGGCATTCTCGTCCCGATCGTGTACCTCCAGCCCGATACACTGCGCAATCGCCGGGCTCTGGGATTCGATATGTATTCCGAGCCGGTACGCCGGGCGGCGATGGACAAGGCCGAACGCGATGGCTTGCCGACTGCCAGCGGGAAGATCGTGTTGGTGCAGGAAGGGGGCGCAGGGAAACCCGGCTTCCTCATCTACATGCCGGTCTTCGAAAGCGAGGGGCCCGGCCGCGCCCTTAAGGGATTCATCTACAGTCCGTTCAATGCCGCGCAATTCCTGTCGTCTGCGGCCGAACTCATCAGCTACGACGGTGTCTCGGCACGCCTTTATGATATCGAAGATGGGCGGCGCGACCTCCTCGCCGAACTTCCCGGCTGGTTGAACGGCACGAAGATCGTCGAGCGTCATCTGAGATTGGCCAACCGCGACATGCTGCTGGCAGTGTCATCTGGCCGCGAGGAAGCCCTGTCGACCATGTCGATGATCACGCTGCTGTTCGGGCTCGCGGTCGCCAGCCTGCTGATGCTGATCGCGCGGCTGCTGACGCAGCAGGCGCTGGAGGACGGGCGATCGCTCGCCTGGTTCGCGCAGCAGAACTCGATCCGCGATTCGCTGACGCGCGAGCTCAACCACCGGGTGAAGAACACGCTGGCGAACGTCCTGTCGATCGTTTCGCTGACCCGCAGGCGCGCGACGGATCTCGACGAGTTCGCCGAGGGCATCGACGGGCGCATCCGGGCGCTGTCGGCAACCCATGATTTGCTCACCCAGTCCGACTGGGGCACGACGCCGATCCGCTCTGTGGCCGAAGTCGAACTGGCTCCCTACGCTGACGACGAGCAGCACGATCTTGTGCTCGACGGTCCCGATGTGGAGCTGGCGCCCAACGATGCACTCAGTTTCGGGCTCGCCTTGCATGAGCTGGCGACGAACGCTGCCAAATACGGTTCGCTAAGCGTTGCGGGCGGCAAGGTCTCGGTGCGCTGGAGCCCGGTCAACAAAACGCTGGTAAAGGTCGAATGGACCGAGAGCGGCGGCCCGGCGGTCAGCAAGCCCAAGCGGCGCGGTTTCGGCACCGAGCTCATCGAGAAGATCGTCGCGCACGAGCTGCGCCATCCGGTCGAGCTGGTGTTCGACGAGAAGGGCGTACGTTGCACCCTGCTGGTTCCGGTACGCGAGCCGAGCGAGTTCGTATTGCGCCAGGGACCGGGTGGAGCGCGCGGGCACTAGGTTCAGTACCCCAAGCGAGCAGCGCATAGAAAAAGGGCCCGCCGTTTCCGGCGAGCCCCTTCCATTCCTTTAGTGTAGCGCAGTTCAGCCCAGCGGGCGGCTCGAACCGAAGAACAGCGCCTGGCTGATCGCCGCGCGGACCGTCTGCTCCTGGAAGGGCTTGGTCACGAGGTAGGTCGGCTCCGGCCGGTCACCGGTGAGCAGGCGCTCGGGATAGGCGGTGATGAAGATCACGGGCACGCTGCTGATCGCGAGGATATCGTCGACCGCATCGAGGCCCGAAGAGCCGTCGGCCAGCTGGATATCGGCGAGCACGAGACCGGGCGTCTGTTCGGCAACCACTTCCTGCGCCTGCGTCCGGGTGGCGGCGGTCCCGCACACTTCATGGCCGAGCGAGGTGACAAGGTCTTCGAGCTGCATCGAAATGAGCGGCTCATCCTCGATGATGAGGACGCTGGTCGAGGACTCGCGATCGATCTCGCTGACCGCTTCCTGGACCAGCTTTTCAATGTCCGCAGCGGGCATTTCCATGATTTCGGCGGCCTGTTCGATCGAGAAATCCTCGAGCGTGGTCAGCAACAGGGCCTGGCGGTTGAGCGGAGTGATCGACTTGAGCCGATCCTGTGCCGCGCCTTCGTGACCGTCCGCGCCGACCGGTTCGGAAATGTCCATATAGGCGCTGGACCAGACCTTGTTGAATGCCCGGTACAGCGGCACGCGGCCACCTTCGAGCGACTGTTTCAGAGCTTCGTCGGCCAATGCGGCCTCCAGCGTGGCCCGGACGAAGGCATCGCCCGTCGCCTGCGAGCCGGTTAGCGCGCGGGCATAGCGGCGAAGATACGGTAGATTGCGGGCAATGTTATCACCAAGCGACATAAGACCCCTTCAGGTTGTGTGCGCGCATGGAACGCCTTGTTTGCTCGTTGGTTCCTGAATCTTGGGCCTCGTGCAGATTGCGGTCGACAAGACCGGCGAAGGGCTGGCAGAGCTAGCGGGCGCAACGACGGGAGATTCAAGCCGTGCATGACGTGTCCGCCCCCTATCCATGCCGCGAATGCCCCTTGACCGCCTGCCCGGGCCTGCGCCCGCTCGAGCCGCGCCAGCTGGCCTATATGGAAGGCTTCAAGGATGGCGAAACCGCGCTCGAGAGCGGCGATGTGCTCATCGATCAGGGCGAGCAGAGCCACCGTCTCTACACGGTGATCGAAGGGGTGCTGATCCGCTATCGCACGCTCGACGACGGTCGGCGGCAGATCGTCAGCTTCATGTTTCCCGGGGACCTCGCCGGATTGCAGGGCGCGTTCGACGAGCCTGCGAGCCATTCGGTTGAAGCGCTCACCGAAGCGCGGCTGTGCCGGTTCAAGCGCCATGATTTCGTCGAGCTGATCGCAACCCATCCGCGCCTCGGCTACGACATGACCTGGCTCGCCGCGAAGGAGGAGACTGCGCTCGAAGAGCATATCGTCGCCCTCGGCCAGCGCAGCGCCCGCGAACGGGTGGCCTATCTCGCGGTCTGGCTGCTTGATCGGGCGCTGGCGACGGGAATCGCGGCGCGGGACAACGTGCTCCACCTGTCGATCAAGCAGAGCCAGGTGGCGGATATGCTCGGCCTATCCCTCGTCCACACCAATCGCACGATGCGGCAGCTTGAGCGTGAAGGCCTGGTGGTCTGGAAATCGCGCGAAATCTGTGTGCCCGACATGGATGCAGCCTGCGAAGTGGCGCAGTTTTCCGGTCAGGGAACGTCGCTTAGGCCATTCATTTAAAACGGTTTTTCGGGGAAGGCGAAAAAGCGCAAAAAAAATTGCATAGGCGGGGAACCGCTTTTCAGGACAACCATTTAGTCTATGTCACCGCCGAGACCCCCCTCCCGTCCAAGCGGCTGGTGATACGATCCCGAAAGGCCTCCAACGGAAACCCCGTTGGAGGCCTTTTTTCTTGTTGTCCATTGCTCGCCGGCGCGCGGCGCACTTGCGCGAGAACGAAGGCGGGAATGCGGGGTGGAAGGGGTTAGCGGAGACGGCCGCGTAGGCGCGAGATGATGCCGCGGCGCTTGGGTTCGCGCAGCAGGTCGACCAGCGTTTCGGTATCGTAGGGCTTGGTCAGGATGCAGCCGAGTTCGGCGATTTCTTCGGGTATGTCCTGCGGCATGCCGGTCGAGAAGACGATGCGCGGCGTATCGGGGCCGAGCGTCCTGACGAGTTCGGCGATCGCCCAGCCGTCGTCGCGGTCCGCGAGGTGGACGTCGAGCACGATCGCTTCGGGCTGCAGGCTGCGTAGAGCGGCCAGGGCCTGGTCGGTCGAGGTGCTGATCTGCACCGTTTCGACCCCGGCATCTTCCAGCGCCTGCTCGATCGAGAGGCCGAGCACGGCATCGTCCTCCACCACGAGGACGCGGCGGGGAAGGGGCTGTGTGGCAGGTTCGGCTTCGGGCTTGGACATGGTGCGGTTCGGGAAACGCCGGAATGGCGTCGCTAAAGATCAAAAGCCGCTGGGCCATCAGCGTTCCGGCCGGTGCCGACAATTCTCCCGCCGTGGCCCGCAGGCAACAGTGCGCGATTACAGCGGTTTGCGATAGATCGCGTATTCACGGTTCACCGCGCTGCCGATCGCATCGGCAATCGCCATCATTCCCTGGTTGTCGTCCAGTACCCAGCCGATCTCGGCGCGCCGGGTGCCGTATTCCGCCACCGCGTTGCGACGGATATGCTCGATCATCATGAAGGCGAGCTGGCTGGCTAGCCGCGAATTGTGGAGTTCCTTGAGCACGCCCATCAGCGGCACGCGCATGTCGACGTTCGCGGGTCTTCTCAGCCAGCGCAGCATGCGCACCCAGCCGAACGGCAGCAGCTTGCCGTCGATCCGCTTGAGCACGCCGTTCACGTCGGGGAAGGTGAGCATGAAGGCGACGGGCCGGCCGTCGAGTTCCGCGATCATGTTGAGGTTTTCGCGGATGATCGGCTTCAGTTTCTTGCCGGCATAGGCGATCTCGTCCGGCGTGAAGGGTACGAACCCCCAGTTCTTCGACCAGGCATCGTTGAGGATGCCCAGCACGATCTGGACTTCGGCATCCCAGCGGGACTTGTCGACATAGCGGATGCGGATCCGCTCGTTGCGCTCCCCCGACTGGACGATGCGGCGGATCAGCGGCGGAAATTCCTTCGTCACCTCGAGATCGTAGGTGAGGAGCGTCTTCGCGAGCGTGTAGCCCGCGGCTTCGATCCACGCGGCATAATGCGCCGGATGATGGCCCATCATGATCATCGGCGCATGGTCCTGCCCCTTCACGAGCAGGCCGGGCTCCTCCCAGATCGACATCGAGATCGGGCCGAGCACATGGGTCATGCCCTGCTCGCGCAGCCATTGCTCCGCCGCCGCCAGCAAGGCCCTGGCGACCCCCTCGTCCTCTGCGTCGAAATAGCCGAACATGCCTGTGCCCAGACCCATGCCCTGCTCCGGCGGCAGTTCGAGCGCGAGACGATCGATATGCGCCGAAATGCGCCCGACATCTCGCCCGCCGCGCGTGGCGACGAACAGCTGGTGACTGGCATGGCCGAAGAAGGGGTTCTTGTCCGGGTTGACCAGCTCGAGCTGCTCGGAGCGCAATTGCGGCACTGCATGCGGCTCGCGCGCGGCGAATGCGCGGCCGAGGTCCACGAAGCGCGCGCGCCCCTGCTTGCCGCTGACCGGCTCGATCCCTATATCGCTCGCAGACACCAACGCACCTCTCGTTCAGCCTGCGTTAGCCCGTTGTGTGCTGAATGATCTTTGTCAAGGAATGACCCGCGGCCTTCCGCTACCCCGATCACTATGATCGCAAGCGACCGCTGTATTCCAAGCCCCTTTTGCGATAGGGGACCCCCAAGGAAACCGAGACATGACCGCCCACCAGACCATGCCTTCTGACGACTTTGTCGCGCGCCGCGATGCGGGCGCCGGCTGGCATGCGCAGATGCCCGACGACAAGGCCATGCTGCGCGCCGCGCGCGACCTGACCAAGGACATCGCCGAGGCGCGTGCGGCTATCTACTGGTCCGACATGATCGGTTCGGCCCTGCTTGGCTATGCCGCTATCGCCGGCGCGGTCCTCGTCGACGGCACGTTGGCGAAGCTCGCCCTCGGTCTCGTGGGCTCGCTCGCCTTCTACCGCGCGCTGATGTTCATCCACGAGCTGACGCACATCCACAAAAATGCGCTGCCGGGCTTCCGGCTGGGCTGGAACCTGCTGGTCGGCATCCCGCTGCTGGTCCCCTCCTTCATGTATGAAGGTGTCCACACGCTGCACCACAAGCGCACGCAGTACGGAACCATCGAGGATCCCGAATACTTGCCCCTCGCGCTGATGAAGCCGTGGAGCCTGCCGGTCTTCGTGCTGGTGGCGCTGCTGGCCCCGGTGGGCCTGATCATCCGCTTCGCGCTGCTCGTGCCCCTCGGGGTGATCATCCCGCCGGTGCGCAAGTTCGTGTGGGAGCGAGCCTCCTCGCTCTCGATCAATCCCGATTTCCGCCGCCGCGCGCCGGATCCCGATTTCGGCAAGCGGGTGCGCTGGCAGGAGATCGCGGGCATGGTGTGGGCCTGGGTGCTCGTATCCAGCGTGTTCTGGCTCGGCTGGGCGCCGCTGCTCACAGCCGGGGCGATCCTGTCGGTGACGGCGCTGCTCAACCAGCTGCGGACGCTGGTGGCCCATCTGTGGGAGAACGAGGGCGAGGCGATGACCGTCACGGCCCAATTCCTCGACAGCGTCAATGTACCGCCACCGGGTCTGGCTGCCGAGATCTGGGCGCCGGTCGGGCTGCGTTATCACGCGCTGCACCACCTGATGCCGTCGATGCCGTATCATTCGCTGCCGGAGGCGCATCGCCGCCTCGTGCGCGAGCTGGGCGGGGCTTCGACCTATCACGGGGCGAACCACAAAGGCATGCTCACGCTGGTCGGGCGGATCGCGCGCAGCACGATGACGCCGCGCGGCTGAGACCAATCGCGGAAAGACCACGAAAAAGGCCGCTCCCCTCGGTGATCGGGAGCGGCCTTCGTTTTTCGCCGGACGCACTGTCCGGAGAACGCGTCGGTATCAGTCGACGTTGACGTCGGCCTGTACGCCGTCTTCGCTGATCGTCGCGTCGACGTCTGCACCGTCGATCGTCACCCTCGAACCGTCTTCGCCGTCGACCGGAACCGGCTCGGCAACGACGGTTTCGGTAGCGGTCGGCGTGATCACGGTGGTGTCCGTGCCGTCGGTTGCGGCCGTGTCGTCGGCGGCAGGTGCATTGGCTTCGGCGCAGGCGGCAAGCGCCAGGGCTGCGGCCAGCGTCGGGATTGCGAACTTCTTCATGCCGTATCTCCTTTGTGGCAAGATTGTGGCATCAATGCCGGAAGAGGGCAGACGGTTCCCGTTTCACCCGAGAAAACGGATCATCACGCAGCGCCGCTCGCGCGGCAGGCCGCGCGCGACCGCCGCTTCGAGCGACTGGGCGAGGTGCGGACGGCTGTCCAGCTCCTCCAGTTCGACGTAGCCATGGCGCGCATAGAAGGGCGCGTTCCAGGGAATATCGAGATAGGTGTTGAGCGTGATCGCGCGCAGGCCGCAGTTGCGGGCGTCGACGGCGAGCGCTTCGAGCAGCGTCGCCCCGATCCCGCACCGCTGGTGCGATCGTGCGACGCTGAGTTCGTGCAGGTGCAGCTCGCGCCCGACCGGCGCTGCCGCAGCAAACCCCACCACCCGCTCCGCTTCATGCGCGGTAAGGCAGTGGCCCCTGCGGATCAGCTTGCGATACGCATCCGCGCTTTGCGACGGCGGGAGGGAAACACCCTGGAGCGAAGGCTCATCGCGCAACAGGTTCGCCGCATCCTCCTCGACCGCATGGAAGCCTTCCGCATCCCCGGGCCGGGCGAGGCGGATGTGCCACTCGCTCATTCCTCGGTCCGGACGAGCACGGTCTCACCGATCAGCACGAACAGCAGGAAGGGTGCCCAGGCGGCGAGGAACGGGGGATAGCCCCCGAAGCTGCCCATCGCCAGCGCGGCATTGTCGACCACGAAATAGGCGAAGCCCAGCGCCATGCCGATCACGGCGCGCAGGAACAGCTGGCCCGAACGGGCGAGACCGAAGGCGGCCACCGCACCCAGCAGCGGCATGAGGAAGGCCGACAGCGGGCCGGATATCTTGTGCCACCACTTGGCGCGCAATTCCGCCGTGCGGCGCCCCGCCGCTTCATAAGCGGCAATCGAGCCCGACAGCTCCCAGAACGGCTGCGCTTCGGGATCGACCCAGGCGAGGTCGATCTGCGCCGGTGTGAGGCCCTGGCCCACCACCATGCCGTTCGGTTCGTCGGTCACCGCGTTCTGCACGCTGAAGCGCGTCACATCCTCCAGCCGCCAGCCGGGATTGGCGTAGGTCGCACGCGCCGCGTCCACCTGCTCGACGATCGTGCCGTCGGGGTTGCGGGCGTACCAGGTGACGTCGCGCATGACGATCCGCTCGCCCGAGCCGGAGAGGTTGGCCGCGGTCAGCACGCTCGTGCCGTCGCTCAGGTACACGTTGGCGCGGATGTCCGTCTCTTCGGGCACCGCGCCATATTCGACCGCTTCCCACGCCTTGAGCGTGGCGGTGGCGCGGGTGGTGATCCGCTCGTTGAAGCCGAAGCTGATCAGCGAGACCATGCCCGCCGTCAGCAGCAGCGGCGCCAGCACCTGGTGTGCGGACAGGCCGGCCGCCTTCATCGCGATCACCTCGCTGTTCTGGTTCAGCGCCACCAGCGTGATGAGGGTCGCAAGGAGGACCGAATAGGGCAGGAAGCTCTGGATCAGCTGGGGGATGCGCAGGCCCGCATAGGTGAGGAGCTCGCCCTGTCCGTTGCCCTCGACCGCGAGGATTTTGCCGCTGTTCGACAGCAGGTCGAGCATCATCAGGACGAGGACCAGCATGAAAAGCATCGCCAGGATGCGCACCACGAACAGCTTCGCGAGATAGAGCGTCAGCGTGCGCGAGGGGAAGAAATCGAGCTGCATGGGTCGTCCCTATTCCGCCGGCGCTGCCGACAGGTCGATGCCGAGCGGGCGGCGGCGCCTGCGGAACAGCTTGCTCACGCGCTTCGAGAGCTTGGCGAACCAGACCTCCAGCGCGCCGATCGCCTGCCCGCCGGGCACATAGGCGACCCGCCAGTACATCCAGACGATCAGCGCCGCGAACAGCACGAAGGGGCCCCACAGGGCGAGGATCGGATCGATCCGGCCGAGCGCGGCGATGTCCTCCCCGTACTGGTTCACCTTGTGATAGGCGACGACCATGATGATCGACAGGAACACGCCGAGCGCGCTGGTCGATCGCTTGGGCGGGATGCCCAGCGCCACCGCGAGCAGCGGCAGCAGCGCCATCATCACCACCTCCACCAGCCGGAAATTGAAGCTCGCCTGGCTGGCGTCGCGCTTGGCGTCGGGGCTGTCCGCGCTCCAGCCGATGCGCAGCAGTTCGGGCAGGATGTATTCGCGCTCGGCATCGCCGCGGTCACGGAACGCCTCGATTGCGGGCAGGTCGATCGGCAAATCGTGGCGGGTGAAGGTGAGGACGCGCGGGGTGTTGTCGCCGCTCTGCTGGACGATAGTGCCGTCGGTCAGCCGCAGGATGATGGTATCGGGGCTGTCGCTCGTGGCGAGGAACGCGCCCTCGCTGGCCGAGATCGACAGCACCTCGCCCTTGTCGTTCGCCACGCGCGCGAAGATGCCGCGCAGCTGCCGCCCTTCGTCTTCGCTCTGCTCGATGCGCAGCGCCATGCGGTCGGCCAGCTGGGTGAATTCGCCCACCTTGATCGACGCGCCCAGCGCGCCCGACCGCAGTTCGTATTCGAGCTGCTCGTAATAATAGCGGCTGATCGGCTGGACGTAGAACACCAGCGCCACGTTCACCGCCATCAGCAGCGCGGTGATGATGTACGGCACGCGCAGCAGCCGTCCGTAGCTCATGCCGACGGCGCGGAACACATCGAGTTCGCTGGTCGTGGCGAGCTTGCGGAAGGCGAGGAGGATGCCGAGCAGCAGGCCCAGCGGGATCGCGAGGCTGGCATATTCGGGCACCAGCGCCGCGAGCATCTGGAAAACGACGCCGACTGGCCCGCCTTCGACCGAGACGAATTCGAACAACCGGCCCATCTTCTCCAGCGTCAGCAGCGACGCGGCGACGAAGAACACGCCCATCATCGGCACGATCACGAGCCGGAAGATATAGCGGTCGATGGCGGGGAGGAAATTGAACAAGGGTTTGCGCCGGTCTCTCTTCTCGCTTCGGCCCCTAGCGCGAAATTCGGCGCAGGTCATGCCCCTTGGCGTGCTGCGGCGAAATCACCAGAACCGGCTGCCCGGAACGCCCTTGAATGGCCCCGCCTCGCGCGAGGTGATCCAGCCTCCGTAGAACTGTCCCGGCTGGGGCGTCACCTGCTCGCCATCGACGGTCACGTGATCGAAGGGCGCGGCATAGAAGGCGATGTGATCGGCGACGCCGGCGAAAGCGGGCGTGGGATCGGGATAGGACCAGCCGACGCCTGCCAGGGTCTGCCCGGCGATCGTGACGTCCCAATAGCGGGCCTGACCCTTCCATTCGCACAAGGAACGCTGCGGATTGGGCGACAGGCAGGCCATCGCGATGTCGCATTGCGGGATGTAGTATGTGGGCGGGTGGCTCGTCTCGAGCGTGCGCCACGCGGCGCGGGTGTCGACCAGCGTCACGTCACCATGACGGATCAGGATATGGCGACGGGTCGGCTCGGCAATGGCCGGGCGGGGATAGTCCCAGACGCTTTCCTGCCCATCCGCGACCGGATCGGGTTCCGGATGGCCGGGAAAGGCGATCGGCCTAGGCCTTTTCCAGCGTGCACTGGAGCGGGTGCTGGTTCTGCCGGGCGAAGTCCATCACCTGGTTCACCTTGGTCTCCGCGACTTCGTAAGGGAAGATGCCGCACACTCCGACACCCTTCTGGTGGACGTGGAGCATCACCCGCGTCGCCTCTTCCATGTCCATGCGGAAAAAGCGCTTCAATACGATCACCACGAATTCCATCGGCGTGTAATCGTCGTTCAGCAGCAGCACCTTGTACTGGCTCGGCTTTTTCGGCTTGGTCCGCGTCTTGGTGGCGATGCCGACCTGGCCTTCACCGTCGCGGGCGCCATCATCGCCTTCGGCGGCGCGGGCGGGGAGGGAAGTCAGGCGATCGATCATTGCAGGGCCATTATCGTAACGCATCAGCAATTCGCAAGGCGCGAACGGCATCTAAAGCCGCAGGCGGGTTAAGAAAGCGCTCAAGCGCGACGTGTCGCAGACGAAAAATAAGGCCGGATGGCGCAATGCCATCCGGCCCCGTTTGTCCAATCACCGGGCAAGGGAGAGAGGAGAGAGCCCGGCGGATTGAAACGCGTGTGCCTCGCTTAGGCGGCCTTCGAGAACTTCTCGGCAGCCAGGCTCATGCGAGTCGAGATCGGAGCGAAAGCTTCGTTCGCGAGCTTGAGCATGGCTTCGGTGTTCTTCGAGGTGGTCGAAACCATGGCGTCGAAGTTGCGACGGGCGAGTTCGCCCTGCAGCTGGAACAGCTCGGTCGGCGACTTCACGGCAGCCATCTTCTTGACGTCGGCCTGGACGGTTTCGACGGCACCCTTGGCTTCGGCGACATAGGCGCGGCCCATGTCCTGCATGCCCGAAGCGAGGATCTTGCCCGATTCGACGAGGGCTTCGAAATTGCCCTTCTGGAATTCGACGGCGTCCTTGGTCAGTTCGGTGCCCTTGTCATAGGCAGCCTTGGCACGGGTCTGCGCGTCGGCAGCCAGTTCCTTGGCCTTGGCGGTGTAGTCGGTGGTCTTTGCGGTCTTGGCAGTGGCCATGATATTTTCCTTCAGCTTGGAAATCGGGGAAATCTTTGCGGTGGTCGCCTTCTTCGGGGCGGCCGCAGTCTTCTTGGGAGCGGTCTTCGCAGCGACCGGCTTCTTGGCCGGGGCCTTCTTCGCGATGGCCTTCTTGGCAGGCGCCTTCTTGGCGGCGGCCTTCTTCTTGGGCGCAGCCTTGGCGGGCTTGGCCGCGACGGCTTCTGCCACCTTGGCGGCCTTGGCCGGTGCGGGCTTGTCGGCTTCGACAGCCTTTTCGACGGCCTTCTCGTTCACCGTCGCCTTGGCGGCATCGGCGGTCTTCTTTTCCGCGGCCTCGGCGAAAGCCTTCTCGGCGGCGGCATCGATCTTGCTCTGGCTGTCAGCCATGGGAACCTCGCTTTTGTTGCACTGCACAAAATAGGCATTGCAACTGCGAAGTCAAGGAAATTTTGTGCACTGCACAATAAACGGCGACGAGCCGTTATTTCAGCGGGTTAGCGCGTGGCGACGTAGCGTCCTGGGGCGTTCTCGATCACTTTATCCCCCTTGCCGCCGGGCTTGCGCTTGCCGGTTGCAGCCACGGTTTCGCCGTCCTGTTGGCGCAGCCAGTCGATCCAGTCGGGCCACCAGCTGCCCGGATGTTCGACCGCGCCGTCGCGGAATTCCTTGAGCGAGCGGGGGGCGCCATCGTTGAGCCAGTACTGGTACTTGCCCGCATCGGGCGGGTTGACCACGCCGGCGATATGGCCCGAGCCTGCAAGGACGAACCTGATGGGCCCCTTGAAGTGCTCGGTGATCTTCCAGACGCTTTCGGCCGGCGCGATGTGATCTTCCTTGCCCGCCTGCACATAGGTCGGGGTCTCGACCAGGCCGAGATCGACGGGGGTGTTGTCCACGCTCAGCGCATCGGCTTCGACCAGGCGGTTGTCGCGATAGAGGTCGCGCAGGTATTGCTGGTGCCACTTAGCGGGCAGGTTGGTGACGTCGCCGTTCCAGTGCAGCAGGTCGAAGGCCGGGTAGTCCTCGCCCAGCAGGTAGTTGTTGACGACGTAGTTCCAGATCAGGTCGGTGCCGCGCAGCAGGTTGAAGGTTGCAGCCATGTAGCGCCCGTCGAGATAGCCGTCGGGGCTCATCGCCTTGATCAGGCCGAGCTGGCCTTCGTCGATGAAGTTGAGCAGTTCGCCCGCCTTCTCGAAATCGACCTGCGCGGTGAAGAAGGTCGCGCTCTTGACCTTGTCCTGCTGGCCGCGGCGGTGGAGCAGGGCGAGCGTGGCGGCGAGCGTGGTGCCGGCGACGCAATAGCCGATCGCATGCACGCTCGGCACGGCGAGCCGTTCGCGGATGTGGTCGATCGCATCGATCTGCGCGCGCACGTAATCGTCCCAGATCACGTTCTTCATGCTGGCATCGGCCGATTTCCAGCTGACCATGAACACGGTCACGCCCTGGTCCACGGCCCATTTCACGAAGCTCTTCTTCGCGTTGAGGTCGAGGATGTAGAAGCGGTTGATCCACGGCGGGAAGATCACCAGCGGCGTGGCCATCACCTTGTCGGTGGTCGGCGCATACTGGATCAGTTGGTAGATCGGCGTTTCGTGGACGACCTTGCCCGGCGTCACCGCGATATTCTCGCCCAGCGTGAAGGCGCTGGCATCAGTATGGCTGAGCTGCCCGCGCCTGAGGTCCGCCAGCAGGTGCTCCATCCCCTTGACGAGATTGTCGCCCCGGCTTTCCAGCGTGCGTTCCAGCACGACCGGGTTGAGCAGCGGGAAGTTGGCCGGGCTCGCCGCCTCGGTAATCGCCTTGGTGGTAAAGCGCAGCTGCTCGCGCTTGTCTTCGCTCAGCCCTTCCATGCGGTCTACCATCTCGGTCACGCGCTGGGCGAGGAACAGGTAAGTCTGGTGGATCAGCGCGAAGGCCGGATGGGCCTTCCAGCGCGGATCGGCGAAGCGGCGGTCTTTCAACGGCAGTTCGGGATCGGCAACCGGCGTCCCTGCCATGTCGCCCATGCCGTATTGCGAGAGCACCTGCTGCCACAGCGCCATGCCTTCCTGCACCAGCGCCTGCTGTTCGGCCGGGTTGGCGAGCGGCATCTGGCGGAACCAGTCCTGCGCCATCTGCGTCCAGCGGGAGGGGTCGAAATAGCTCGCCAGCGCCTGCGGGTTGGCGAGCTGTTCGGCCTGGTATTCCAGCCACATTCCCTGCAGCTTCGCCCCGACTTCGGCCCAGTGCTGCGCGTCTTCGGGCTTCATCATGGCGCCGTCCGGCATTCCCGCACCGATCGAACCCTGGAACGGCGCGAAGAGCGCGCGGGCGAGCTTGGCCGGCGCTTCGTACATGTTGGTGAAGGGATCGGGGCTCGTGTCGGTCATCGTCGCTCCTCAAATCGGACAAGCGCGGGTTTCCCGCCTGTTAGGATATTCCGCGCGTGCTTGCACCTAGGCCGTTGGCGCATGCAGTATGAATAGGTAATCAGCGTGACTCGTCCAACGCCCTGTGGAGCCTAAATGTCCGACGAATTTTACCGTATCAAGCGCATGCCGCCCTATGTCATCGCCGAAGTCAATGCGATGCGCCACGCGGCACGCCAGGCGGGACGCGACATTATCGACCTCGGCATGGGCAACCCCGACCAGCCGCCCCCGCAGCATGTGATCGACAAGCTGTGCGAAGTCGCGGCCAAGCCGACCGCGCATGGCTATTCCCAGTCCAAGGGCATTCCCGGCCTGCGCCGCGCGCAGGCGAACTATTACCAGCGCCGCTTCGGGGTGGAGCTCGATCCGAACAGCGAAGTGGTCGTGACGATGGGCTCGAAAGAGGGCCTGTCCTCCATGGCCACCGCGATCAGCGCGCCGGGCGACGTGATCCTCGCACCAAGCCCGGCCTATCCGATCCACACCTACGGCTTCATCATCGCCGGCGCGACCATCCGCAGCGTGCCGACGACGCCCGACGAGCGTTACTGGAAGGCGCTCGAGAACGCGATGGCATATACCGTGCCGCGGCCGACGGTGCTGGTGGTGAACTATCCCAGCAACCCCACGGCAGAGACGGTGGACCTCGCCTTTTACGAGCGGCTGGTCGACTGGGCGCGCGAGAACAAGGTCTGGGTGCTGTCGGACCTCGCCTATTCGGAACTCTATTACGACGGCAAGCCGACCCGCTCGATCCTGGAAGTGCCGGGCGCGAAGGACGTGGCGGTGGAATTCACCTCCATGTCCAAGACGTTCTCCATGGCCGGCTGGCGCATCGGCTTCTGCGTCGGTAACCAGCAGCTGATCGCCGCGCTGACGCGGGTGAAGAGTTATCTCGATTACGGCGCCTTCACCCCGATCCAGGCGGCGGCCTGCGCGGCGCTCAACGGGCCGCAGGACGTGGTCGAACAGAATCGCCTGCGCTACCAGCATCGCAGGGATGTGATGGTCGAAAGCTTTACCCGTGCCGGCTGGCCGATCCCCTCGCCGCCCGCGAGCATGTTCACCTGGGCGAAACTGCCACCCGGCTTCGAACACATGGGCAGCCTCGAATTCTCCAAGCAATTGCTCCAGCATGCCGAAGTTGCGGTGGCGGCGGGTGTAGGTTTCGGCGAGGAAGGCGAAGGATACGTCCGTATCGCCATGGTCGAAAACGAACAACGGATTCGCCAGGCGGCGCGCAATGTGAAGAAATTCCTTACCGAACACGCACGCTAAAACAGGATATCGCCGGACCGGTATTTTCCGATCGTCCGGAAACAGGCCGACTCTGCGTTTCGTTCTTGGCAACGGAATGGTTAATGCGCGCGCGTGAGCCTGCCTTCATTCCACTGGCTGTCGCGCAGCGATTCCGTGCCGCCGCGCTGGGACCTGCGCGCGATCGGCTGGTCGCTCCTGCCTGCCGTCCCTGGATTGGGGGACGAAGGCCGCGCACCCTGCCTGCTAGACTGGCGGAGCGGCTCGCGCATCGCGGACTGGTGCTGCATCCGTTGTCCGGCGTCGGTCGTGGCGGTCGGCGTTCCGCTATCGTCCGAGCGGGCCGAACTGCTCGCCGCCGGGCTGGGCGACGCGGTGGGGCCGGCGATCGACCGGGTCGAGCTCGCCGCGCGGCTCGGGCGGGTGGAAGACCATGCCGCGCGCCTCCCGCGCACGCGGCGCGCAGGGCCGCTCGCGCTCGACCTGTTCCAGCGCGATGCGCGGCATGGCGAGACCTGGCTCGGCCTCCACCCGCGCGAGTTCGCGCTGCTCTGGCGGCTGGCCGAAACGCCCTGCGCCCGCGTTTCGCGCCGCGACTTGCTGGCCGATGTCTGGCGAACGGAGCATGTGCCCGAAACCAATTCGCTCGAGGTCCACGTCTCGCGGCTGCGCGCCAAGCTGGCGATCGCACATTGCGCCTGGCTGGTCCGCACGCATCCCGACGGCGGATACCAGCTTGGGCGTGACCGCAACGGGCAGTTCCGCGAGCTCGGCCAAGGGGCGCGCGAAGCGCTGGACAGGCCGGTTGCGATCGGCAACTGTGTTCCCGACTGAGCTTCTGCGAGAGGAATGACGAGCAATGCAGCCGAACGAGCGTGTTTCGATCGAACTGGGCGACAATGGCGTGGCGCAGGTGCGCTTCACCCGCGGCGACAAGATGAACGCGCTCGACCCGGCGCAGTTCGAGGCGATCCTCGAGGCGGGCGAGGCGCTGCGCACGATGGAAGGCCTGCGCGCCGTCGTCCTCTCGGGCGAGGGGCGGGCCTTCTGCGCCGGGCTCGACCTGTCCAGCATGGCGTCGGGCGGATCGAACCCGCAGGCAAAGCTCGCCGAGCGCACCCACGGCAATGCCAACCGCGCGCAGGAAGCGGCGATGACCTGGCGCAAGTGCCCGGTGCCGGTGATCGCGGCGGTCCACGGCGTGTGCTTCGGCGGCGGCCTGCAGATCGCGAGCGGCGCGGACATCCGCGTGGTCCATCCCGCCACGCGCATGGCGGTGATGGAGATGAAATGGGGGCTGGTCCCCGACATGGGCGGCTATGCCCTGTGGCGCGGCCTGGTGCGCGACGACGTGCTGCGCGAGCTGACCTACACCAACCGCGAATTCACCGGGGCGGAGGCGCAGGTGCTGGGTCTGGCCACCGAAACCTCCGACGACCCGCTCGGCCGCGCGACCGAAATCGCCACCACCATCGCGACCAAGAACCCCGACGCGATCCGCGGCGCCAAGCGCTTGTTCAAGGTGATGCACGAGGAAGGCGAGGACGCCATCCTGATGGCCGAAAGCGTCGAGCAGGACGGGATCATCCGCACGCCGAACCAGGTCGAGGCAGTGATGGCGGAAATGGAAAAGCGCGCGCCGCGGTTTGGTTAGCGCGCCGCTCGGCTGACAACAGATGGCGGGCTCCGCAAGAAGCTGCTAGTTCCACCCAGATTGCATTTCAGGGACGCGTAAAAAATGCTGGGTTCGGTTTTGGCAGCGGCACTGACCGCCGCTGCCCCTGCGACGGATAGCGAGGTCGATGAGGCGCTGATGCGCTCCTATCTTTCTGCGGTCCTTGCGAGGGATACGGCCTTTCTCATGGCGAATTCCCATCCCCAGGTCACGTACGACCCTGACTTCCGGGCGAGGCAGACGCCGAGCAACCTCGAGGACAGTGTCGAGGCGATTCTAGAGAAAATCAGGGATTGCGACGTGGGGGCGCTCATGCGCAACCGAGGATCGCTAAGCTACACCGTCAACTGGTGGTGCGGCTATTACGACGAGCCTGCTGGGGCACCCTTCGAGGGGGCAGGCGCCACGCTACGCGTGCGCGACGGTCTGGTCGAAATCGGCAATTTCAGCTGGTCGGGCCCTTATCCTACGTGGACGCCGAGGCGTGTCGGTCGATAACCTGGTGAGAGACGTGCCCGTGCCGGAGATGCGGGAATGTTGCGGGGCTGCGCGGTGAGCGAGGCCGGCGAGGCAAGGCGCCTGTTCATCGGTCTCCCACCCATATGCGAAACCCGTCCGATTTCGAACTGGCCGGGCGATTTTACGATCCGTCCCTGAAGCAGGAGGTTTACAGCCAGAGGATCAGGACGCTGAATCGCCTGACGCTGCTTCCCGGTGCCGAAGATGCGCTGGCCTTCTATCTGCTCGACTACGCGCCATGTCCGATCTTCGATGGACGGCTGGTGGATGCGATCTGGGCGGCGAAGCTGACCGGATTGATGTTCTCGCCGCTGCACCGGCCGCAGAAGGGCGATGCCAAAGAAAAGTACATCCAGACCTATAATTATTGGACGGAGCAGGGCGCGTTTTGACCGGTCCGATGCCCCGGCAGAATGGTCTGCGTTCGATGGCGATCAGGTCGGCATCGCTTGTCGCTGCCGCGATCCTGCTGTTTGTCGCGGGCCGGCTCGTTCTCGATTACCTGCCGCGGTTCGGGCTGCCGCCTTGCGAAAGGCCCGACTGGCTCTTCCATACGCTCCGCGGCCTCGTTGCGGTGCTGATCGTCATCGGTATCGGCGCGCAGCTCCGCTTGCAACGCGATCCCCACGTGCGCCGCCTGGCGCTCGCATTGGCAGTTCCGCTTGCGGCGCTTGGCGTCCAGGAAGCCGCCAACCGGCATGAAGCGCGCCAGCAAGGGCAATGCAAAAGCCGGACCCTGGCGCAGGCGATACGGATCTGCCAGGCCGATCCGACGCACTTTCGCCTCGGGGAAAGCGATTATGGGGCCCGCGTCCTCACGCTCGTGCCCCCGGGTACCACCGGCCCTGCCTGGAATTGTCTCCAGAGCTGGGCGACGTACCGGAACGACATCTCGCTCGTGGCCGACGAGGCAATGTACCGCTCGCGCAAAAACTGAGTCACGCTCGTCGGGGCCGAAGCCACTTTCCTACTCGCGCCGAATTTGGCTTAACCTCGCGGATGACGAACCATCCGCACCCCTCCTCGTTCGCGCATGACGGCGATCACGCTGCCGATGCGCTCCCCGCAACCATCGAGAACGCCGACGCGCCCGAACCCGCGCGCCACGACGGCTGGACGCCCGCGCGGCAGGCAGCCTTCCTGCGCGAGCTGGCCGCGACGCACAATGTTTCTGCCGCAGCGCGCGCCGTGGGCATGGGGCGGCAGTCCGCCTACAAGCTGCGCGCGCGGCTGCACGGCACGCCCTTCGACAAGGCGTGGGAGGCGGCGTTCCTCTCCCGTTTCGACGTGCTGGCCGAGGCCGCGCTCGAGCGCGCGCTCAACGGCGTGGAGGTCCCGCATTTCTACAATGGCGAACTCGTCGGTACCTCGCGCCGCTATGACGAGCGGCTGACGCTGGCGCTGCTCGCCATGCGCAAGAGCTTCGTCCGGCCGCCCCGCGCGCGCCGCGATCCCGCGACCGCCTTTGCCTCGGACGAGCTTGCCGCGTTGGCCGATCGGGTCGAGCGCGGTCCTGTGGACTGGCTCGAGGAGGAGCAGCAGGAACTGGACGCGCGCTATGACGCCGCCGCTTGTGACAGCTCCGGAGCCGGGGAGGGGGCGGGGGGCTCCCGATGACGCCTCGCCCGGTGAACCGGACGAATTTGGCGAATGATAACAGCGTCTTGAGGGTTTCTAGCGGCAGGCGACAGGGTGTCGCCCTTGTCGCCAAGGTGTCGCCCGGATGGCTTTACCCGAACACCGCCACGCTCTGCATCCCGTCGAGCACCTGCCGGCCGTCCGCATTCCACAGCCGCAGCCGCTCGCTCGAATAGCCGGCATCGGCATGCTGGCTGGCGTTTTCGGACAGCCACCAGCCGTCGCGCGTTGTCGGCGCGGTGTCGAGCAGGTTGAACGACCAGTTGATCGAGCTGATCGGCCCCTGCCGTTTCATCGCGCGCATGGCGCCCGGCGGCAGGACGTCGCCCAGCAGGATCAGCTCGCTGACGGGATCGAGCCCCTCGCGGTCGGTGAGCCGCGCCCAGCGACGCACCACCGGCTCGCCCGGCCCGCTGAAATCCTGCGCGCGGCGGATCTCGAAATTGTTCTGGATGAAGGCTGGGCCCTTGCCGGTCATCGCGGTCTCCGCCTCCTCGGGCGGGCCGGGCCAGTCGGCGACCGGCGCGGCGGGATGGACGGCATTGGGCTCGCGCGCGGTGCCGAACAGCCAGAAGGCGGTGAGGGTGCAGTGTCCCTCGCACCAGATCTCGCTGCGCACCTGCGCGACGTTGCGCCCCTGGCGCACGATCTCGCGCTTCAGCTCGACCTCCGGCCCGGTCGGCGCGACGAAGGCCACCTGGCCTGCGCGCAAGGGGGGCAGGTCGGGAAAGGCGCGCACCGCGGCAAGGTAGGCGATCAGCGCCGATGCCCCGCCATAGAGCGTGCGGCCCTGCAGCCAGTTGTCGAGGTTCTCGAAGCGGGTCGCACCGCCCTCTGCGGCGATCGGGTCGATCAGGTTGGCAAGGCTCATGCCGCCGTCATTGCGGCTCTGCCGCCGCGCGTCCAGACTGACGTTACGTAAAGGTGCCACGTGGCGATTGCCAAGCCTGCACAGAATCGCTAGTGCGCCGCTTCCTTCCCGAGAGGGAGGGCGAGGCCCGATGGCGGAGTGGTTACGCAGAGGACTGCAAATCCTTGCACGCCGGTTCGATTCCGGCTCGGGCCTCCACTTCCCGCAATCGGGAATGTGCCGCTTTAGCTCAGTTGGTAGAGCACATCATTCGTAATGATGGGGTCACAGGTTCGAGTCCTGTAAGCGGCACCACCTATCCGTTTCTGGATATCCCCAAAAGTCTTGAATTTCAGCCGTTTTTCGGTGATAGTTTGGCTCCCGGCGGCGGTGCACGTCTCTGCTGGTGTCCCCAGAATTCAGTGTTTTTGGGGGCACTCGCCGCGAAAGCGGGCTGAGGTGCCCTCAAATGGCTCTTAAAGCATGAGAAGTTAAGGCATATTCGCCTGCTACAAAGACCTATCGCAGAAGCGATGAGAACTGTCTCTATCTTGAGATTCGTCCCAACGGCTCAAAGCTTTGGCTTCTCCAATACCGTGTGGACGGCAAGGAAAAGCGGCTGGGGCTGGGAAGCTATCCGGCCATAAGTCTGGCTGATGCTCGAAAAGCAAGAGACGAAGCTCGCGCGACCATCCAAGCCGGTGGCGATCCCTTGCATGATCGCAAGATGTCGAAAATCTAGCGGAGAGTTGGCGCAAGGCACACATTCCAATCGGTCACCGAGGATTTTATCGCCACCAAATTGGAAGCGAATGGCAAGGCAGAATCGACAATCAACGAGGCGCGATGGTTCTTTGCGCACCTGTCCGGCGCGATTGGGAAAAGGCCCATTGCGGATATCGAGCCAGCCGAAGTGCTGGCGGCGCTTAAGGTCATCGAGCGGCGGGGGCATCGCGAGACGGCTGTCCGGACGCGTAATTTTGCCAGCCGCGTTTTCCGCCACGGCGTAGCAACCACAAGATGCAAGAGCGATCCCGCTCATCTCCTGTCCGATGCATTGGCGGCTCCGGTGGTAAAGCACCATGCTGCGATGCTTGAAGCTGCGCCCCTAGGCGAATTCCTCAGAGCCAAAGACGACTACATGGGCGGGCCGATTGTAAAGCTGGCCATGCAGCCTAGTCCGCACATGTTTTTGCGTCCTGGCGAACTGCGCCAAGCCCACTGGGAAGAGGTGAATTGGGAAGAAGCGCATTGGACCATTCCGGGCAATCGCACAAAGCTGCGTCGTCCTCATACGGTGCCATTATCTAGCCAAGCACTCGCCATGCTTTGCGAGCTAGAGCAGCATTCCGGTGGCTTCGAGCTGATGTTTCCTGGCCAAAGGTCGCACAGACGCCTGATGCGCAAGCTCGCGCGCGAACGCGAGGGCATGATGCTCATCACAGCGTGGCAGGTTTCAGAACATGAAAGGGCGTGTATCCCCGTTGCATACGTAACGGATTGTGGCAACCATTGGGAGAGGTCAGGACTTGAGGGAATCCTGCGATGCTCCCACTTGCGGTTCTGGCGCCCCCGCTGGTGCCCCCAGTTCTTCGAGCCTGATTGGGGTCGTTTGATTTTAGCTGATCTCGAATCTAGTTTGCAAATGGCGCAATTCCTAGACTGCTGCGCCGTAGTTAGCCTATTTGACCTTAGTTGTATCTGGGGAATGGCGGTGCTGTCAGTCGCATCGCAAATTGTCTCGGAAAGAACGGCAGCTTTGCGCCCTAATCTCGGTCATTTAGGTGCCAGATGAGAATGCCTGAAACCAGACCGACAGATTTGCATCGGCAACTGCCCTCGCCAACGTCTGATCACGGGGACGAACCTCCCACTATTGAGGCTCGGAAAGAAAAGCGAAATTGCTCATCTGCGCAATCTCTTCGCTTAGAGAATTATTAACCAAGACTTTGCTACCCCCCGCGGGAGTTTCCAAGGGTCCCGAAAATGGCAAGAGTCCTGGTCGCCGACGACGAACGATTGCTCAGAGAGTTGCTCGACTATCGGCTGCGTCAACGTAACTTCGAGACAGTTCTCGCCTGTGATGGGCGCGAGGCGCTGGAATGCCTCGAGTCAAGCGCCCCCGATGTGGTGATCCTCGACATGATGATGCCGGTCCACAATGGACTGGACGTGCTGCGGAGAATGCGATCGTCGGATCGTTATGCGGAAACTCCGGTGATCATGCTGACTGCCCGGCGTAGCGAGAAGGACATCGTCAGCGCACTCGAACTTGGCGCCGACGACTACCTGGTCAAACCCTTTATGCCGGAAGAGTTGCTTGCACGCCTGGCCCGATTGCTGAAAGCGGCGTGATGAAAAGCCGCCTAACGCGATGTGCCGCCGTCATGCTCATCGCAGCCGGAACAGCGGCGACAGCGCAGTCACCGAATGGCTACGAACAGGCCGTCGATGCGCGACGAGCTGGCGACCCGGCCAGCGCAATTGCCTTGCTGCAAGACTGGGTGATCCGGAATCCAAACGACGTCGATGCTCGTGTCCAGCTCGGTTACGCATATCTTGCGCTCGACCGGCTCAACGAAGCACAACGCGAATTCGAGACAGTGCTCGCGCAGGCCCCGTCTTATCGCGATGCGAGTGAAGCCCTCGAGCAAATCTCCCGCCGCCGCGCAGCCCGTCCGGCGGGCAGCGGCTTTGTGTTGGCGGACGGTGCAATCTCGGGAGTATCCTCAGGCTTGCAGGATTGGCATGAAGCGGGCCTCACGCTTGTCGCACCGCTGAGTGCGGTCGATACCATTGAAGTGCGCGGCACTTGGTACGAACGCTTTTCGCTCGTAGATATCGAACTGGGCACCCTCATTACGCATCACGCAGGCGAAGATCTGTGGCTACGCGCAGGGGCAAATGCCACCCCGTCAGCGGATTTTCGACCCGAAATCGGGCTTAGCGCAGGGCTCGATTATCGGCTTCGCCGAGGTCCCACGGCGACGATTGCAGGTTTCGATGCCGCTTGGCGAAGCTTCCCGACGCAAGACGTCTGGAATCTGGCCCCATTCGTGACCCAGTATTTCGGCTCCGAAGGCGAGTTCTCGGCGACCGCACGAACGAACATTCTTGCCGCCGACGGCGACAGCCTGCGAGTTGGAGGATCGGTCCGTGCGGATTACGCACCCGGCGACAGAACTCGCGTGTTCTTTGGTGCAGCTGCGGGTCCGGACACTGATGTCGGCGTCGTGACGGACACTTTCTCGCTCTTCGGGGGCGGAGAAATCCCGCTTGGCGACAAATTGTCACTGACCGGAAGCCTCGCCCGGGAATGGCGCGATGGCCCCGCAGACCGGACCGAATTCCGTGCAGGGCTAAAGGTCGGGTTATGACCTCGCTTCTCATGCTCTGGGAGATATCTCTCCTGCTGTGCATGATTGCCGCGGGGGCGCTTTGCGTCCTGGTGCTGGCGCGCGTTCTTGGCGAGCGCAAGGATCGGAAGCAGGAAGACCTCAGGGCGGAATTGCTTCCCGCTTTGCTGGGCGACGACTTTCCCGCGCAACGGTTGACGGGCACGAGGCTCGATGTCGCCGCGACGTTGACTAGCGAACTAGCGGAGATGACGCGAGGCACCGAGCGTGAGGCTCTGCTCTCGAGGGCCGACGCGATGGGGGTACCCGAGCTGCTGGTTCGCCGACTGCACTCGCGGTCGGCTCAGACACGCCTGGTGTCAGTCGAGACACTTTCCCTGTTTGACGACCAGATCAACGAAACCTGCCGCGCACTCGACGACCGGAATGCCGATGTGCGCCTCGGAGCGGCCTTGGCCCTGGCCCAACGTCCGGACGCGCCGTCACCTGAAACGCTCGTCGAAAAGCTACGAATGGGCTCGGAGGAGCATTCGCTGTTGCTCGTTTCACTGATGAGCGATCTGGTGGATCGTGACCCCGGGTCTGTCGCCGCCCTGCTGTTCGAGCGAAATATCCCTGTCGAAGCCAAGATCGCGGCAACGGATGCCCTGGCTCAAGGGGGCGGAGAATATGCCCCGCTCCTGGCCTATATGGCTCGCGAGTCTTTCGGTGAACCTGATCTCCAGCCGCGTATCTATCGTGCACTGGGCCGAAACGGCCATCCGGCGGGCGCCGATGCCATTGCCGCTGGTCTCGACAGCCCCGAATGGACCGTCCGCGCGGCCGCCGCGGAGGCAGCAGGCAGGATCGGCGCCGCCGAGGTCTCGGACAAGCTCGGCCGGATGCTGGCCGACGAGGCGTGGTGGGTTCGCTTGCGTGCGGGCGAAGCACTTTTGCGATTAGGGCCGCGTGGCATCGCCGCATTGCGGGAAGCAGCCGAGGCAGCAGATCAAACGGTTCGCTCGACCGCACTTGCGATGCTGGCCGAAGGACGCGCAACATGAATTGGCTCGCCCTGTCCGATCCGGCGGCTTGGATGGTAAGCGCTGCGCAGGTGATTGCCTCCGTCGTCATCATGACCGGCGTGCTGCAAACGCTCTTCTATTTCGTCCAACTCGCCTATGCCGGTGCTGCCCTGGCAACCAGGCCACCGGTGGCCCGGACAGCCACACTATGGCGGCGCTACTCAGAACAGGCCCCATCGATCTCGGTGCTTGCACCAGCTTTCAACGAGGAACTCAACATCGTCGAAAGCACGCGCAGCCTGCTCGCACTACAATATCCCGACTTCGAGGTGATCGTCATCAACGACGGGTCGAAAGATGGCACATTGCAGCGCATGATCGACGAGTTCGGCCTCTCGCAAGTCGAACGCTTTGTCGATCGAAGTGTGGAACACGCGCCGATACGCGGCTTCTACGCTTCCCCGGATTACCCCCGTCTGCTGGTAGTCGACAAGGAGAACGGCGGGAAGGCGGATGCGCTGAACGCAGGCATCAACTGCTGCCGGACCTCGCTGTTCTGCGCCATAGACGCCGACTCCATTCTCGAGAGCGACGCCTTGCTTCGCGTGGTCCGGCCGTTCGTCGACGAGCCTCACCTGACCATTGCTGCGGGCGGTACGATCCGAATCGCAAACGGCTGCAAGGTCGATTCCGGCCGCATTTCGGACATCCGCCTGCCGGGGAACTTCCTCGCTCTGGTACAAATCGTCGAATATCTTCGCGCCTTCCTCATGGCGCGGTTAGGCCTCGGCAAGATGCAGGCGCTGACCGTTATTTCGGGCGCTTTCGGTCTGTTCCGCCGCCGCCATGTGGTCGAGGTAGGCGGCTATAGCCATGGCACGGTGGGCGAAGACATGGAACTGGTGCTCAAACTGCACAGGCTGATGCGCGACCGCGAGCTGCCATACCGGATCGAATTTATCGCAGAGCCGGTTTGCTGGACCGAGTGCCCGGACAGCGTCGCCGTCCTGTCGCGCCAGCGGGCGCGTTGGCAGCGCGGCGCCTTGGAATGTTTCGCCAAGCATCGGGACATGCTGTTCAATCCGCGCTATGGAAGGATCGGCTTCGTCGGCTTCTCCCAGATCCTGCTGGTCGACGTGCTCGGGCCGCTGATCGAGGTCGTTGGCTACGTGCTGGTCCCGCTGCTCTGGGCTCTTGGCCTGTTGGCACTACCGTGGCTGCTCGCCTTCCTCGCGGTGACATTCACCCTTGGGATTTTTCTTTCCGTCGCCACGCTCGTTCTCGAAGAAATCCAGTTGCGTCGCTTTCCCAAGATCGGCGAGCTCCTGGTGCTTGCCGCCGTCGCGGTGCTGGAAAACTTCGGCTATCGCCAGCTCTCGAACGTCTGGCGTTTACAGGGCTGGTGGCAATTCGTGCGCAAGCAGCAAAGTTGGGGCGCAATGACCCGCAAGGGCTTCGCAACCAGCTAGGACCCGCTCGAAGCTGCGCGTAAAAGGGCATCTAGGCGTTTCAAAGCAGCCGCAGGATCGCCGCCACTTTCGATCGCCAGTTCGAGGGCCAAGGCAGCATCGCCGATCGCAGCGAATCCGAGCATGGGAGCCGTTCCTGCCATGGCATGCGCCCGATCGCGCACGGCCTGCCAATCTCCTTGCGAACTGGCACTCTCCATCACAAGACTCTCGTGCTCTGCAGCGGCGGCGAACCGGGCCGACAGGGCGGCAAGCTTGTCTTCGATGTCATTCATGCGATCAAAGCTCGCACTTGCCCGGATAGGGTCATAGGATCGAATGGCTTGGCGATGACGCCACGCGCGTCGAGTGTCGAAAAATTCTGCAACTCGCTGCGCTGTGCCCTTGCAGTGACGAAGATCACAGGAACGCTTTCAAGCTTAGGGTCATCTCGCATTCGCTCCAGCAGTGTCGGACCGTCCATTCCCGGCATCATCACGTCGAGGAGGGCGACGTCGGGAACATACATGGCAAGGTAGGCGAGCGCCTCTTCTCCCGAGCTAGCGGTAGCGACTACGAAATCGGGATCGAGACCAAGTGCCAGTTCCGCGATCTCCCGTATGTCGGGTTCGTCATCGACGTAGAGTACTTCGATTGTCATGCCGCCCGCCGTCGCTCCCCGACAAGCAAAAGAGTCGTGTCGACGAGATCCGACACACTCGTGCGGCTCTTGATCAGCACACGGTCGACACCTTCAGCGGTCCGCATGTCATCGTATGCCGTGAAGGTGAGGATCGGCATCGCTTCTCTATGCTTTCGCAGCTCCGCAATCATATCCAGGCCGTTTTCATAGGCGAGTCCGATGTCGAGGATTGCGGCGGCCACGTCCGATTTGTTCAGCACTTCCCGAGCCTCAGCCAAAGTATGGGCGGTCATGACATGGGCCTTGCCTTCGAAGGCACTGGCTACCACAGCGAGCGTGTCGTCGTCGTCGTCGATGTGCAGGACGGAGGGCAGATCCTGGTCCAAGTCGGTCCGACCGTCAGTACGTTCGGCGCTGACAGAGGGGATGTCGACGTGGAACACCGTCCCGCCGCCCTGGCGGTCATCGAAACCGACGTCGCCCCCGTGCCGGCGAGCGATCTCGCGAGCGATTGCCAATCCAAGACCCGTGCCACCTTTGAGCCGCGAATCCGATGCGTCGGCCATTGCGAACTTGCCGAATATCCTTGAGCGGAATTCCGTTGGAATCCCTTGTCCTCTGTCGCGCACCTCGATGCGGACGTGACCCCCATCATGCGTCGAGAATATCTCCACTTCGCCACCCTTGGGCGTGTGCTTGACGGCATTCGACACGAGATTGGTCAGCAATTGCTCGAGCTTGTCCGGATCGCCAACGACGCATTGCGGCCATGGCGGGAGCACGGTCGTAAGCGTCACGCCATGCTGATCTGCAAAGCCGTTCATCGACGAGACCGTCCGGCCTATGAGTGGGCCGACCTGCATCCGCCGAAGGTCGAACTCCATCTTGCCGGATTCGATTTTTTCGATGTCGAGAATATCGTTGATGAGACGAATGAGGCGATCGCAGTTGGACTTCGCGATCTCGACCAGTCGTTTCGCCTTTTCCTCCAGCGGCCCGGCGGCGCCGCCCTCGAGCAGCCCCAGCGAACCGCCAATCGAGGTCAGCGGAGTCCTGAGTTCATGGCTTACGGTTGAGACGAACTCCGTCTTCATTCTCTCTGCACGCTTGCGGTCTGAAATGTCTCGGATTGCAGCCACATAGTTCTTTTCGGTTTCGCCGTGGATCATGCTGATGGCTACTTCGGTATCGAAGGTCGTCCCATCCGACCTCTTGCCCGTGAATTCCTGCCTGCGTCCAGCGCCATGCTTTCCGGCGACGCCGACAGATTGCAGCCATGCCATGCTCTGTTCCATGGAATACGGTGTTTCCAAAAGAACCATGTTATGTTGTCCGAGGAGCTCTTCTTCGGAATATCCGAAAATGCGGCTTACGCTGGGGTTCATGCGCAGTATCCGACCCCGCCCGTCGAGCAGCATAACGCCGTCTACCGTACCGGCGAAGAGCGCCTTCTGCCGATCGCTGAGACGTTCCGCGCGATCCATGGCCTCGCTGCGCATCCGGAACGACCGGTTCACGATCATCGTGACCATCGCGAGCAACAAAGCGAGTCCGATCAGCATAGCCGTGACGGACCTTTCCAGCATAGCTCGCGAGGCAGAACTGCGCTCAGTGAGTTGCGCCAGCTTCGCGGCTTCATGAGCATCGAGATCGGCCAGTTCGCGGCGGATCTCATCCATGAGCGCCTTGCCGTTGCCGGTTGCAACTCGCTCCCGCGCCTGACGAATTCGCCCGGCCCGCACATCCGACACATTCAGCGCTGCATTCGCCAGCTTTGCGTCACTGAGTTTGCGCAATCGCGCGAGCGCGGCATGAATCTCTGGTTCCCCTTGATCCTCGATCGCGGAAAATAGACTTTCCCGGCGCAGTAGCGCTATGTTGTAGGGTTCGAGGTAGCGATCGTCCGCCGTGATGATGAAGCCTCGCACACCGGTCTCCACGTCGGCATGGGCGATCAGTATGTCGGCAAAAAGGTCGCGCTTGGCGTCCGTGCGTTCCGAGACATCCCGAAGCTGCGCAACGGCGCGGAATTCGGCATGCATCGCAAGGAAAACCCCGACGAGAATGAGCGGTACGAGTGCCAAGGTTGCGATCGTGGCACCGCGCCGCAACCAAACTTTACTCGGACGAAATTTCATGCGCGCACATTTCCGCTGATCGCGGATTGGATATGCGGCACTATTGGTTAATTTTGAGTGTCACTTCCCAGTTGAAGCCGCGCATTTGGGCGCTAAGAAATGGTCCGCTTGCCGAGGAAATGAGCCGCAACCGGACGGTCTGCAATCGGCCCCTTTGCAGATTCTGGCATATCTTGCTTGCAGTCCTAGTGCTTCGTAGCGCACCAAAACGCAAGGTTGGCGGAAAGTATAGCAGCTGGAGTATTTGCCAAAATTCGTTCGATACTACGAAGCCCTTTGCGGCACTCCTGCTCCATCACCCGTAAGACATCGTTTAAGAACGATGTTTTGATTTTGCAGAATCACTACGGTCCTGCGCCTTTCTGCCTGCGATCTGGTCAGTCGGAGACTGGCACAGAGCCCATTAAAGCGCAGGATACCCCAGCGTTCTCTGCCGCGCATTTCCGAGGTACCAGATTCGCGAGACGGTGTAGCGTGGCGGAGTGGCGGGGATCCGCGGCCCGCGTGGCGGAGCGGCGGATGGCGGCGGCGAGGGTGTCTGCGGTTCTCATGCGAATCGTGATGGCACGGCGCCGCGCCTGTAGGAAAACGGTTTCAGTCACCCGCCATGCGCTGGCCCAGCTTGCCCACGAAGACGGGCCCGCTAGGCTGGCCCTCGTTCGAACCTGCGTGCACGCCCAGCACCACCAGCGCCCCGGCTTGCCGGGCGGTGATCGGGGCTCCGCTCCAGCCCGGACGGGTGGGGCAGTCGTGGAAGGCGAGCACGCTGGTCTCCCGTTCGGTCCACGCGGTGCAGTCCAACCGGGCAAGTCGCTTGCCGCGTCCCTCCCTGACTTGCCGGTAGAGAGTGACGGTCTGCTGGCGAAAGCGGTTCGAGCGCAGTTCCAGACGCGCGGGCAGTGCGGTCTCAGGCGCAGGTGTTGCAAGATCGAAGATCGCCCAGTCGACAGCGAAGGAGGCGCTTCGGGCTCCAGCGGGTCCCCCGATACGGCGGACGCGCAACCGGGAAGTGAAGGCCGGATGGCCTTCATCATCGAACAGAGTGAAGTGACACTTTTCAGCCGGGATATGGATCGGGCCTCGCGGTTTCTTCAGCGTGCCGAAATGGCCGACGCCGACCAGCGTGGAGCGGTCGCCGACGAGCGTGGCGACCGTTTCCAGCGTCCAGCCCGAGCCGCGGCAGACGAGCTGGCCGACGGGCGCGAGGCGCGGCTCGTCCTGTGCGTGCGCCGGAACCCCTGCCGGGCCGGCGAGCGCAAGCGCGACGGAGAGCATTGAAGCAAGGCTGCGAGGCGGGCGAGGGGCCATGGCCCGAGCGTGGCCGCCCGTCGCGACCGGCGAAATTCAGGATAACTACCTAGTCGCGCGTGCGGACGCGGGCAGCCGCTTACGCAAAGCTACGTATGTCCGGGCGAGCCGCCCGCCCGTATACCGCAAGCCGGGTCGGTTGCCGTGCGCGTTTCCAGCCTCGGCGGCCGGCTCCACCTCCCGCGTCCATTCCGGGCTGGTCAGGCTGCACTTGACGACGAATCGGTCGCCGACCTTCGCCTGCCACTGCGCCATCAGCGCCTCGACCCCGGCCTCGTCCCGGCACTTCGCCAGCGAACAGCACCTGCCGATTACCGTGCTGGTGTCGGGTTCGACGATGAAGAGATAGCCGTCCATCAGCTGTCACCTCGCGGGGAGGGGGTAGAGGCGTCTGCCGACTTGCGCTCGGCCCGTGCCATGGCTTCGAGCGCCTGCAGCAGCAGCTTCGAGGCCCGGCTCGTCAGCGAGACGAGCGACCGACGGCCGTCGGCGGGATCGGGCCTGCGCGAGATCAGACCTTCGGCCGCAAGCAGATCGACGTACCGCAGCGCCGTGCTCATCGGGGCGCCGGACGCCTGGCACAGGCTGGTCACCCCGATCTCCTTGCCTTCGAGTTCGTTGACGAGCAGGTCGACCAGCATGTCCCACACGGGTTCGCCCAGGAGTTCGACCGGCATGACCCGGTTGCGCGCCGCTCGCCGGGCGATCTCGCGCCGCGCGATGGCAAGGTGCTCGGGCGCGTTCGAAGCTGGGCCCTCGCATTCGGATGCCGCTCGCGGACCCGCAAGCGCGAGCAGGCGCTGCGCGATCGATCTCAAGTCGTCGCTTTCGCTATGGTTCATAGATGGCCCCTGTCCGCGCAGCTCGTCACGGCCGCGTCGGTTACGATGAAATGATCCAGCAGCGTGATGCCGAGCTGCCCTGCCAGCTTTGCCAGTGTGCGGGTCGTGCGGATGTCCTCCGCGCTCGGTTCGGCCGAACCCGACGGATGGTTGTGCGCGAGCACCACGATGCGCGCGTCGAGGTTCATCGCCCGACCGAACAGGCTGCGCGCGCTCAGCAGCACGCCATTCTCCGGCCCCTCGCCCAGCACCTCCTCGCTCAGCAGTCGCCCGTCGGCATCGGCGAAGAAGGCGACCATGCGTTCCTGGCGCAACCGGCCGATCGAATTGCGCAGATGATGCTCCAGCGCGGAACGGTCTTTCGTCAGCGCCGTCCGCCGAACCTGTTCCCGCAGGCCGTCGGCAAGCAGCTGGCGCATGGCGAGGAAGGCTTCGGGCCAGACTTCTCCCGGAAGGGCGCATTGGCGCAGCTCGGCATCGCTGGCCGACGTCAGACCGGCAAGGCTGCCGAACCGTCGCAGCAGGCGGCGCGAGAGGGTGGCAGGATCGGGATGGAGCGGCGCGAGCAGCGCCGTCAGATGGCTCCACCCCGGCGTTCCCGGCGCCAGTGCAGCAGCGTCCCCAGTCCCGTCAGCACGATCGCCACCCAGACCGGCCAGCGCTCCATGATCGAATAGACGAACGGGTTGAGCGGCACCGCGGCGAACTTCACCAGATGCGCGCCGACCGCGACCAATTGGGCTGAGCCTACCCATATCGTCCACCAGCGGTGGTAGAGCAGGATGACGCACACGACCCCGGCGAGTGCCGCCAGGTCGAGCGCGAAGTGGAACAACTGGACGCCGCCATAGGTGTCATCGGACCAGCGACCGAGCAGGATCGCCTGCGCCACGTTGAGCAGCATCATCGCAAGATAGATGCTCGCGATCGCCTTCTCGGGCCTCCCGCCGGCGCGCAGGGCGCCGGCGAAGACCACGAGGATGAGGATCACCTGAATTGTAAAACGCAGCATGGCTCATGCCCGTGGGCCTCCGTCCGGCGAAGCGCAAGCTCAGGCAGCGATCGGTGCGATCTGCCCGGTGGTGAAGACCTTCTTTTCCGGGCAGGTGGGTTCCTCGGTCGCCCCGGTCTCGCGGGCGAGGTCGAGCAGCTCGCCATGGACACGCATGGCTTCCCCGCGCACGTCCACCAGGCCGCTGTTCATCTTCAGCAGGCGGGAGAAGGTGCGTTGCGCCTGGGCCGGCGAAGCCGCCCCGACGTCGCGCTGGGCGAGCGCGGCGGTGTGCAGCAGGGCGGAGCAGGCGACCAGCGCCTCGGCGATGGCGTCCTCGGATTCGCGCAGCTCGCGGCCGATGCGGACGGTGGCGGTTTCAAGGGTAAGCGACATGTGTGTTCTCCTGGCTCGATAAGGACCGAGGAGACTTCAGACGCCGACGAAATCGCTCCAGACGCTGGCGGACGTGACGAGAAGCACGACGACCGCGAGCAGGGCAATGGCACCCGCAAGCAAGAAGAGCAGCTTGCCTGCGGGGCCGAGATCCTCGGGACTTAACCTCGGCCGCACCGCCGGGCTTTCGCGGTCCCAGCTCGCCCGCCCGTCGAAGGACAGGGCATCGGCAAGAGGCAGCGAGAAATCCGGCGGTTGCGGTGCCGCTCTTGGAGTCATGACTGCAGATTCGGCTACTATGGTCGGGTCGTCTATGGGCCGATCATAGTCTTGCGACCAAGCCGCGTAATGCCTGGCGATATCGACGCGGGGCATCATCTCGAGCTTCGCGCGAATCCCTTCGATCCGCTTGTCGATCGTGACCGGGGACACGCCCAGCTCGAGCGCGATCTGCTTCGAGGTGTAATGCCGGCAGACCAGGCGCAGCGCTTCGTGCTGCTTGTCCGTCAGCGACGCGAACACGTCGTGGATAAGGTGCGGCCCCATACAGGGCGTTTACCTTTGTAAAATGTAAAATCCAAGCGCTCGTTCAGGAGGCGCGGGGCTCTTCCTTCTGCAGGCGATCGAGGGCGGCGGACAGGTCGATCGCGGCACGTCGATAACCATGCTCGTCGCAATAGCGCAGCGCTCGCTCGATCGCCGCGATCGCATCCTCCCGGCTCTGGCAGGCAGCTTCGGATTGAGGCGGCGACGTCGACATGATGCGCGTTGTTTTTCCCAGACTTGCAGGCCTCGCGCTTCTCCGCGCGCATGATTAAAATCCGGTTTACACCGGGCTTGGGTGAGACCGCAAGCGGAGCATTCGGCACTCTTCTTTGCGCGGCGAAGCGCGGGCGGCCGCCCGGACAGAGCTTCTTTCCAGACTCGCCCCATTGACCGATGTTCTCTGGATGTTCCATCGCGTGCGCATGGGGCGCTTCCGACTCGATACCGTTCACGACTTCGCCCGGCGCGGCTACAACCTGCGGGTCGAATGCAGGCGGTGCCAGCGCGTGATGCTGGCGAATGCGGTGCTGCTGCAGATCGAGCTGGGTGCGGCGCGGTCGAAATGGCCGATCGAGCGCGTGCAGGCCTGCCTAAAATGTCGCGGTTGCGGACATCGCGGGGCGCTCGTGACGGCTTGCCGGATCACTTGCCGCTCGAATTTTTGTCCGACATCAAACACCTAGAACGAGGTGCACTTCGCTTTTTCTGACTTTGGCTCTGACACTGTGAGGTCCCTTAGTTGTAAGTCCGCTTCGTGATGTCGGCCGCCAGTAAGCAGACTGTCCGCCAACGGCCCCTTTGCAGACGCTCGGTTCAAGCCAACTCTAGGGACAGCTTTGGGGCAGATTGCGGACAGTCTGGTACCGGACGAGGTGAGAGGGGACCCGGTCATTACTCGAAAACACATTCGATGCATGTCTCGACTTAGTGTCGTCAGTAGTGCGGTAAGTTGAACGCCCGACCTCATCAGAACACGGCTCGCGTGGAAGTGATTCAGCGACTCGTTAGGAAGCCCATCTGGAGCTCAGCAGACTGGTCGCCCGCGGCAATGATCTCCCCAGTTTCAAGCGCCGCCCGATTTCAACTGTGCCCGCCGCCAACCGAAGGGGCTTTGCCCGCCTTTCCGTCGCACACTGCACACCTTTGCGAGTGGATCGAGTGAAAAATGTCGTGGGGCGTGGATTAGATCGCACGGCCCCCTCGTTCTCATTTCAAGCGGGTCGCCGAGGTGGCCCTGCCGACAAAAGGAGACTTGGAATGAAAAAGCTTACCTTCGTTTCGCTGGCCACTATCGGCCTTGCCACCGCTGCTACCGCCGCCGCCCCGATGCTCTACGAGGAGCAACTGGCCCGCGCCGAGGAAGCGCAGATCATCGACAGCCCGATCGCGGGTATCGAGAACAGCCGCTGGTTCGACTATCGCAACGACATTGGCGAAGCGCAAAAGGAGCTGGTGAGCGACCTGCGCCGCGCAAGCGACCTCGAGGACCGCCGCGATGCGTGGGAAGAATATGCCCACGAACTCAAGCACGAGCGCGTCGATTACATCGAGGACATGGCCGAGAAGGGCTATCGCTACGGCACCGTCCGCATCGTGGACTGACATGCCCGTCCCCCTGCCAATCCCTCCTGATTGACCCGGCAGGGCGACATCCCGGAAGGGACCGGAAGCTTGACGGCTTCCGGTCCTTTTTCGTTTGGAACGGGGTCATTGAAGGAAGGTGGGCGCCCTATCGGCGCCAGCCGTTAGCCTTCGCTTCGGCTTCGGCCTGGGCATCGAGTGCGGGTCCCTCGGCCATTTCCTGCACCTGCTCGAAAATCTGATTGGTGCTCGCCTGCCGGAAATCGGTCGAACTGTTCGCCGCGTATTCGACGTCGGCACGCTGCTCCCATCCGCTGGCGGTCTTGCAGGAAATGCCCGAACGGCCCGGCACGGTGTAAGCGCGGCACAGTTCGTCCTTGCGGTTGCGGAAGGAGAGGAGGATGCGCGTTTCGGCGTCGGCGGCCTGATCGGCGACCAGCTGGTTGTCGAGCGACGCCACGAGTTCCTCGTCGAGCGAAGACCCGCCACGTGGGAGGAACAGCGCGAGCGCCAGCGAGGCTGCGAGGGCGGGACCTGCGACCCAGCCCCAGCGCGGAATGCGCCGCCTGGCCTCGACCCGTTCACGCGCGGCGGCGAAATCGACGACCTCGGCTTCTCTCGGTTGAAGCAGGGCTGCCAAGGCTTCCGGCACCGGCTGTTCGGCGATCGGCGCGAAATGACCGGCGAGCTTCGCCTTGAGCGCGCGGTGCGCCTCGACCTCCAGCGCCAGCGCGGGATCGGCCGCGATCGCGGCAGCGACCTCGGCCTCGCGTTCGCCCGACAGTTCGCCGTCGGCGAAGGCGGCGAGGTCCTCGCGGGTAATCGTCATTGCGTGTCTCCCAGCAGCCCGAGCAGCGCATCGCGCCCGCGCACGAGGCGCGAATTGAGCGTGCCGACCGGACAGCCGACGATCTCGGCAGCCTCCTTGTAGGCATAGCCCTCGACCATCACGAGCAGCACGGCTTCGCGCTGCTCTTCGGGCAGCTGCTGCATCGCGCGGTCGACCATCGACAGTTCGACCGCCGATTCCTGTGCTCCATCGCTGCCGACCGACAGGCCGGCATCGGGATCCACGAAGGTCTCGCGGCGCCGCGTGGTGGCGCGGCCCTCGTCGATCCAGAGATTGCGCATGATGCGATACATCCAACTGTCGAGCCGCGTGCCCTCCTGCCACTTGGACCGGTTGGCGAGCGCGCGCTCGAGGCTCATCTGGCAAAGATCGTCACCGTCGGCGGGATTGCCGCACAGCCCGACCGCGAAGCGCCGCAGCCGGGGCAAGAGTGCCAGCAGGTCCTGCTCGAACGATGTGCTCAGCGTCTTTGCCTTCCACGGATTAAACGAGCGGGCCCGCGCGTTTCATCCATGCTTAATCGAATTTCCTGTTAGGGACACAGCCGATGCACCGGATTATCCTCATTCCCGCCTTGCTGGCGGTGCTCGCCGCGCCGCTCGCTGCGCAGGTCGCGCTGCCGGGCGTGTCCGTTCCGCGCGTCGGTGAAGTGCTCGAGCCCGTGACCGACACGCTGGACCGGACGCTGGCGGAGACACAGCGGCTGGCGGACCGGCTCGCGCGCGACCGGTTGCGCGATATCGAGCGGCTGGTCCGGCGTAATCGCGACATCATCGAGCGCGATGCCCGCGGCGAGGCTGCGAGGCGCGGCGAATTGCTGGTGATGGATGCGGCGGCAGGCGATCTCGCAAAGGCATCCGGCCTCGGCTTCGTCGCCTTGGGGAGCGAGTCCATCGATGGCCTGGGCCTCTCGGTCACGCGGTTGAAGACGCCCGACGACCTCACGCTGGCGCAGGCGGAAGAACTGCTCGCGACGCTGCTGCCCGGCGCAGTAGTCAGCGCAGACAATCTCCACTTCCAGTCGGGCAATGCCGCGGGCGTGGTCCTCCCGCTGGCCAGTGCCGGCCCGGCAAATGGCACGTCCGTACCGGTGGGCATGATCGATGGCGCACCTGGACCCTCGGTCCCCGTTGCGGCCATGCGCGGTTTCGCGAAGGGCGCCCCAACGCCGAGCCACCACGGCAGCGCGATCGCCTCGCTGCTTGCCTCGGCAGGGGTCGGTCCGGTGCGCGTCGCCGATGTCTATGGCACCGACAAGGCGGGCGGCAATGCGCTCGCCATCGCACGCGGCCTCGGCTGGCTGGTGGCCGAGGGCAGCCGGGTGGTGACGATCAGCCTGGTCGGACCCGAAAACCCGGTGCTGGCCCACGCCATCGCCGCCGCGCAGCGCAAGGGTGTGATCGTGGTCGCGGCGGTCGGCAATGACGGTCCTGCGGCCCCCCCCGCCTATCCGGCGAGCTATGCGAATGTCGTCGCGGTGACGGCGGTCGATGGCAAGCGCCGCGCGCTGATCGAGGCGGGCCGGGCGCTGCATCTCGACTATGCAGCCCCGGGTGCCGATATCACGGGGCGCAATGCCAAGGGTAAACGCATCAGGCTGCGCGGCACCTCCTTCGCCACCCCGCTGGTTGCGGCCCGCGTGGCGCAGGCCATGGGCGCGGGACGGACGTGGCGCACCACGCTCGACGGCGAGGCGGTCGATCTCGGCAAGAAGGGTGCCGATCCCGTCTATGGCCGCGGTCTCGTCTGCGGCACCTGCACGGGCCGGTAGAAAAATTTCCCGTTCGATGGATTAAGCCGCGACGGCGATCCGTTTTCCTTTCGAAGCAGGCGCATGACCCTCCAGCGCCCGCCGACACGAAAGGACCATAGAATGAAAAAGCTTCTCCTCGCCGCTTCGGCGCTCACCCTCTTCGCCGCACCGCAGGCGCATGCCCAGCTGCTTTCGGGCGCCGGCATCGGCCAGGTCACCGGGACCGTCACCGGCGCGACGCGCGGGGTTACCACGACGGTGCGGTCGGCCACCCGCGGCTCGCTACGCGGCGATGCGCGGAGCGAAGGCAGCCAGTCGGTCGATCGCGAAAGCGGCTCGGTCGCGGTAACCCGCTCGCTCGATACCGGCCTCGAGGCCACCACCAACCAGCTCCTCGATACACCCCTCGGCAGCGCCAGCGGCTCGGCTTCGGGTAGCGGCAGCGCCTCGGGCACGGGCAGCGCCAATGCGCAGCTCGTCGGCACCGATGCCGTCCGCGGGCTTGCCAGTGAAGCGACCGGTCGTGCGACCGACACCGCGGCCACCGTCCGCAATCTCGCCACCCCGGCCGTCAGCGCCGCGCGCGATCGCGCCACCGGAACGCTCGGTCAGGCTGGCGCGCTAGCCGGATCGGCGAGCGGGACGGCGACCGGCTCGGGCATGCTCGGCAGCAACATGCTGGCGCTTGCCGGAAGCGGCGCTGCCGAGGGCGAAGGTGCGTTCGTCGTTACCCCGGACATGCCGGTCATCGACCCGAACGGCGCGCCCATCGGCGAAGTCCGCCAGATCGTCGCCGACCGGACCGGCCATGTGCGCCAAGTACTGGTCGAAGCGCAGGGTCAGCAGTTCGCCGTTCCCGCCACCAACCTCACCGGCAGCGGCAATGCACTGGTGATGGGTGAAGGTTCTGCCTCGGGCGCGAGCAAAGGCGTGCCGCCAGCCGAAGCCGATGGCGACCAGCCAGCCCAATAAGTCAACGAGTGCCGGAGGAGGGGTGGTCGGGCCGTTGCCCGGCTACCGCTTCCTTTTGCCTTCTCGATCACCAGAAATGAAAATGCAGTGCCAAGTGGGATGGCGAGCCGCATCCCGAGCGGCTGAGGGATGTCGACGAGTTTGTTCGACGAAACCCGAAACATCCATTTCGAGTGCAGAGCTGACGTCCGCATTCCCCTCTGTTGATGGCGCTTTCACCGAGCAGCAATGCCAAGGAGCAGACGGGCAGCTAACGACCCGATTGCGGACGTTACTGCTCTGAAGGCGACGCCGTCGTGACCTCGGTGACGAAGCTTGGCGCCTTCATCTGCGAGACGCATTTATCGTCCACAAGCTCAATCATCGCGGCTTCGAAGAAATCAAGGATCAATGGGTCCAGGCACTCTTCGATACCCGACATACCATCAAAGACATGACCGCTTCGCGGAATGACGATGTGTTTCGCACCAGTAAGAGTGCGCGCGGCGTTATCAGCTAGAACTGGAGGGGTTACGGGATCCCGCTCTCCGGATATCAGCAAGACTGGGACGTCTGAATGTACTGGCAACAAATGTGACTCATTCGGTTTCTGACTCGGCCAAATTGAACAGGCCTCGGCTTGGCGTCGCAGACGATAATCTCCGAAGACAGTAGTTGCCGCTTCCGCCCTGGCCGCAGACAAATCCATTAGTGATATTCCTTCGGAACAGATCACCGAAAGGAACATCCCGTCTGCGTAAAGGCTCGGTCCACGAGGTCTTGTCGCCTCATAGAACGGCGAGAGATCCCTGGCAGCTGCTCGGTCCAAAATGAGTGGAACCATTCGGGCGCCCTGCGGCGTGTACATCAGTGACCGCAGCTTCTCGAAAAATACTTCGACAGGCGGAGCCCCATCAATGGTCGGCAGGTTCTCGCGAACCAGCGCTATGTCTTCATTTGGTTCGAAGGACGCGGCACAAGCGGTATCGGCTCGACAGTCCTCGATGAGCATATCCAATGCGCTCTGCCCTGCTGGTGCGTGCATCCTTGGCGGGGTTGCATCCGCAGGAGATACACCCATCAACACGGCCGCTCGGACACGGTCTGGATGTGTCGCCATGTAACGCAGGGCAACGGTCGTTCCATATGAAAGAGCGAAAATGTTGAGCTTCTCGTAGCCCAGTGCGGATCGGACGTCATCGAGGTCAGCAACGGCCTCGGCAGTACCATACTTTGTCAGATCCGCCGAGACTTCCAGGGATCTGCGGCATCGCTCGACAGCATCAACCGGCAAAAAGGGTACATAGGCGTTATCGGGATCAGAAAGCTCAGGACATGTCAGCGGGTTCGAGGAACCAGTTCCCCGTTGATCTATCAGGACGATATCCCGCTTGGCCCGGTACGCTGATCCGAACGTCGCGTAGAATTCCGCGTTCTTTGTCGAGGGAAGGCCGGGGCCTCCATCAATGTCGAATATCGGCGGATCGTGGGGCTCGTCGGACAACGCGGGAAGGACCACAATGTTGAGCGAAATCGTTCGCCCCTCTGGAAGATTTCGATCTTCGGGAACATCGATGGTGCCACATCTCGCAATTTCAGCGATGCGCTCGTCGGTGCAGGGTCGCGGATGGAACCCAGAATGTAAAGCCGTTGCAAGCAGCGCAGAGACGAATGTGAAGCCGGCCATTCATTTTCTCCCTCTGGTCAATTGCCAGTGCATCGATTGGCAGGGAATTCACATTTTCCAGTGTCCATTCCACTCACTTCGCGACCGAATTAGGAGTATAAGGCGTCCTCGAAACGGGCAACCATTGAATCGACCTGGAGGCAGGGATTGAATTGTGAGGAAGCTACATGGCTTGGATGATTAAATGGGGGGTCGCGTTAGGTGCAATGTTCTACGTCACAAGCGCGCAGGCACAGACCTTGTCGGAGAGTGCCCTTCAGGCGATCGACGAGGTCGCAGCCGAAGCGTCTACCGCGAGAGCAATGCCGGGTCTTGCCATTGCCATCCGCGGCCCCGATGGTTCCATCACCTTCCGCGGATATGGTCAGCGAAAAATCGAGACCGCCGAAGCAGTTGATGAGACCTCGATTTTCCGTCTCGGTTCGATCTCTAAACTGGTCACATCTGCCGTGGTCATGAAGCTTCTCGAAGACGGAAAGCTCTCTCTTGATCAACCTGTTCGCGAGATCTTGCAGGGGAAGTACGGGTCAAATGAGATCCATGCTTCGGTCACCCTTCTCCATCTCCTCAATCATACTTCTGGTCTGCCCGATTATACTCGCCAAGAACTAGAAGACGGTGTGTCGGAAGGTTATTTTGACCGCGATCGCCTCATATCGGTTTTGCGGCGCCCATCAGAAAATCGAGCCGGTGAGGTTTGGCGATATTCCGACGCCAATTATTCCCTCGTCTCCGTCATTATCGAACACGTCACCGGCCTATCCTACGATGACTACATCGAGGATGTTTTCGCCCCGGCTGTAGGCCTTCAATCCCTGCGAGCATGCGACACTTCCCAAACGAACAAGGTGACTGGATACTTGGCAACCCAGAGCGGATTTGTGCTCGAACCCGCTTATGAGGTTCGGGGTCTGCAGGGGTCTGGTGGACTATGTTCGACCGCTTCGGATCTAGTCGGCCTTCCCGCTCAGTTGATCGCCGGACACTGGATCAAGCCCGAAAGCCTGATCCGGATGCTGGAAAGCACACAGTTGGAAGGGGGCGTCGTTGTCGATTACGGCTTGGGTGTGCGGGGCGGCATTCTGGGCAATAATGATGCATGGGGGCACACTGGCGGGGGCTTGCACGGGGCATGGGCAACTCTCGCCCACTACCCTGCTAGCGGTTATAGCATAGCAGTCGTTGCCAACGGAACTGGCAGCGGATTGGATGCCAGCGTTATTCATGCCAGAATAGCGCGGATCTTACTCAACCCCAGCGATCTCGATGATCTGACGCTGAGCGAGGACGAGCTGGAGGATCTCTCTGGCGCCTATGCTCGAGGCCCCGTCGTCTCCTGCATTTTCGTCAGCGATGGCAAATTGTTCCGCAGACGTGCTGAAGGCAACGCGCCGGCGGTGCCGCTGTTGGCGCAAGACAAACTGATATTTGGTCGCAGCGACTACCCACTCGATCGCATCGTCTTCCAGGGGGCTGACGGCCCATCGCCAGCTTTTCTGATGTATTATGATGGCCTATTTGCAGAACACTGGGTCCGAGAGGTCGCCACAGGCAGCGACACTGGATGCAAGGCGGCCAGAAGTCTCAATGAGTAGACATGAGCATTTAACCACCAAGTTCGCGACAATTCTGCAGGAACTAACGCGTGTCAGAAGCTGGCGGTCATTAATCGACCCGATCGCGGACATCGCACGCTAAGGATTTACAGTACCTATCTTTGTCCTGTCGATGTAAGAACCGACACTCATTGGATGGATGTCTCTTGGAGGTCCCATGGGTGTAAGACGCAGAGACCTACTTTCGGTTGCGCCTTTAGCGGGGCTCGCAGGTGCCATTCCTGCAATGGCGAATGAAGCTTCGCGCGAAGCTTCTGCAAGTGACCTTTATCGCGTGGACGAACCAGCACTCATCATGGCAGCAGCCCGAGCCATAATTGATGAAGATTATGTCGGCGTATTGGTGACCATCGATGAGGATGGGATGCCCCGCGCACGTCCAATCGGTGTAGCTGACCCTAAAGATGATTGGAGTCTGTGGATGGCAACTCGTCGGGGTAGCCGGAAGACACTTCAAATAATGGCAAATCCGAAGGTTGCCCTCCATTTTGGGTTCGACGATACCGCAAACAATCATGCGGAGAGTTTCTACGCCAGCTTTACAGGCTTGGCTTCGGTGCATACGGATCCTGAAACCATTTCGACCCATGGTCTCAGCGAGAAGTACCGTTCGAACTGGCCCGACTATCCCAACGACCTGGCCTTGATCCGCCTTTCACCAAAACGGCTGGAAGTTATGGGCAAAGGTATCTGGCCTAATGAGAGCCACTGGCAGCCGCAGGGAATTTTCCTGCCATGATAGATCGCTGGGGAGCATCTTGGGCTGTGGTCGTTCCGGTAGAGAGAAATTCCATCCGACGTGGAGGCGTCTCCATGCGCAAATTGATCTCGTTTTTTGCATTGGTAAGCTCTGGAGCGCTATCGGCACAAGGTCCGGCCCAACCCATAATCGACATGCATATGCATGCCTGGTCGCTAGATGAGTTTGGCGGCGACCCACCACCCGGATGCTTAGGCGCGCGCGGGATCGACATGCATGGTGTGGACCCTGCCAAGCCTTTTGACTTCATGGCGCAGGCGACGTGCAAGGAAATGGTCGAAGCGCCTAAGTCGGATCCAGAACTACTTGAAGAGACACTCGCGCAAATGCGGCGATTCAATATCGTCTCAGGGGTGATTTCAGGTGAGCGCGCAATTGTTGCGAAGTGGCTGGCCGCCGCTCCCGAAATGTTTATCCCTGCGGAAAACTTCTTCGATGGCTCAGGTCTTCCTGATGAGGGTAGAGTGGCACTGCTCGAGGCACAGTTCGAGAGCGGCGAGACAAGTGTGTTTGCTGAGATCACTGCGCAATATCGTGGCCTTCCGCCCGATCATCCCAGCCTTGCGCCATTCTATGCGATGGCCGAGCGACTCGACGTCCCTGTTGGCATACACATGGGCTACGGTGCGCCAGGCGGACCTTATTGGTTATACCCCAGGTATCGCGCCTCACTTGGCAATCCGATGCTTCTTGAGGAACTCCTCACCCGCCACCCCAAAATGCGAGTCTATGTCATGCATGCAGGCATGCCACTGACCGACGAGATGATCGCGATCCTTTACTCGCACCCCCAAGTCTATGTCGACATCTCCGCTGATAATGTCGGGGTGAACCGTGCCGAGTTTTGGGCGCATCTGCGCCGGCTCGTCGAAGCAGGCTACGGCAAAAGAATAATGTTTGGCAGCGATCAGATGGTCTGGCCGCAAGCCATCGAGGTGGCCGTGGACAGTATCACGACGGCTCCTTTCCTGACCGAAGAGCAAAAGCGCGATATTCTCTACAACAACGCGGCAAGATTCCTTCGGCTCTCGCAGCAGGAGATTGACCGCCATCACGGGCGGTAACGACTGCGTACCAGCCATCTGACGACGCTTTCACCGAGTTAGCTGCCGGCCAAGAGCGGACAGTCAGCTACCAAACCCGAAAGCGGACATTGGCTTGCGCTTGAATAGTGTCAGCCCCTTGACCGGCCCCTTTGCGTTGCATCGGTAGGCTAGGAACGATCGCACGATGCGCCCATTGGTAAAGTGGCGGCGATGCGCTTCTCGCCGCAGAAAAAATGAAGGGCGGTCGCCGCCACTATGGCTCTAAAAAACGATGATGATGATGACTGGCCACCCCGGAACAGAGGCGGCGAGTCTCTACTTTTATGGGCGGTTGGCCTGAGCGCTCTTATGCTTGTTCTTTCAGCCATCCTTCTGATTTGATGCGGTTTTGACGCCGATTTTGGATGTGAGCGCCAGCGTGTTAAGGTCGCCTTAAACGCCGAGCCCATACGGTCCGCACACATCGTCAGATTTGACGTCCGGCTCTGATCGCAGCAGTGCCGGTTCCTCCCCCCTGGCTTGAACTGCATCAAGCGCATCCTGATTTGGGGAAGCCATTATGGAACTTAAGCTACGACACTTGGCGGAATGCGCCCGAGATGTGGCCAGACTGGCAGATGACCTCGTGGCATCAGAAAGTAGCAATCACTCTGAATTGCACAGTGCGATGGTAAAGTACCGCACAGCGGCCATCGCATACATCGCGCATCCTTCGGTTGGTGACTACGTCCGAGCGGACGCGAGGCGCTACACTGGCGAGGCCCGCGAAGCCGTCGAGCGAATTGCCGACCTCATCGACAGTCTTTGCGAACTCGACGAGCAGGGCATCGCCGCTTGAGATAGGGGGCTGTGGACCAGCGTTTCTCGTCGTTGGTCCGGATTCCGTCGACCATGACGCCGAAGTGCGATTGCCGGCAGCGGGCATTGGTACAGTGGCGCCTCCCCTTGCTAACAATGAGCTCTTTGGGTTCGCAACCAGGAATGACCTGCCAGTTATTAGTGGGGCATTCCCGCAAGACACCATTTTTTCTGGGCTGTGGGGGCTTGCTTTTGCAAACGGCGTCCGCTTCCTACCCACTCTGAAGCCGCTTTCAGCCAACTTGCGATGTGGCAGAGCCGGCTGCCCAAATTGTATATTTACGACATGGCAACATTTCGGCTCGAAGTAAGTCGGCTGGATAACAAGCGCTTGGCGACGATGCGGGCGCGAGGCAGCGAGGGGTCGCTAGTCCGATGATTTATCGATATAAAACTATCTGCCATGATCAACTTGATGGCCTCACGAAGAGGTTTTGCGATACCTACCGCGCACTGATGCGACCCCACGGTGCTGCGCTTTTCGTATCTGAGAGCAGGCGCGGTGAACTGGTAGTATTGTTGACCCAACACTACAGCGATATCTTCGAGCGTATTTCGCCAGGCTCATGGGAAAGCCTGTATGACCCCGACACATCCATCTATCGTTTCCTGGCAGGAGATCGTGGCGCGGGTCCAAACACTGGACACGGCTACATTTCCCCATTGGCAGTTAACTTCTCCGCCCAGTAAGAAAGCAGAGGGACGGCAGGCCACTTGGTGCTTGTGCGACCCGGCATCCGAGAGCAAGACTCTGAGAGTGGCCTGTTGTCCTTACACGGTCTAACCAATGACCGCGTTCCACCGATCAGCCACTGCTTTCACCGAGCTAGCAGGATACTGGGAGCGGATCGGCGGCTAACGACCCGATTGTTGCCACTGAGATGATGGCGTCAAATAAGATCAAGCTCGATCCGACAGGCAACGCCATCTCGTGCGAAATCGAGGTTCGCCGAGCCATGGGAATCAAGCGCTCTCGCTATAAGGGTAGATCCAAATCCCTTGTTGCGCTCGGGATCGACTGCAGGTCCGTTGTGCTCGGTCCAGACAATGATTGCAGAGTTGCCTACCTCGCGAATTCGCACTTCGACATGCCCAGTGACATTCGAAAGAGCGCCATATTTTATCGCATTCGTGATGAGCTCATGGAAGACAAGCGCGAGGCCTTGGCTGCCTGATGAAGTGAGATCCGGCTCACCTGCAACACTGATGCGGACCCTGTCTTTCAATTCTTTGAAAGCCGAAAGTTCAGTTTCTTCGACCTCGGACAGAACGACGTCGATCTCGCCGGGACTGAACCCCGTGAGGCCGAGGTCTATATCGATCTCGGGAAGCGAGAGTTCGGCCAGCTCGAGCTTGAGGATCTCGGTGTCCCAACCTGCATTGAGCGCAATCTTGTTGTCAGCGAGCCGGAGCGCCTTCTTCTGCGGTTCGGTGAGACCATCGAGCGTGATCACAGGGACCTTGTCTAGGCCCATCTTTTTTGCCGCACGCAGTCGTCCATGGCCGGCGATCAGGTTCCCATCCGGATCTGCCAGGACCGGATTGGTGAACCCGAACGCGCGGATAGACTGCTCGATTTGCGCGATTTGTTTCCTCGAGTGGGTGCGCGCATTGCGCGGGTCGGGATCGAGGTCGCCCGGCGTCTTGTAGACGACTTCGAGTGTGCGATCGGCATGGAAGGATGGCGGGGGGGGATGCATTGCTCATAACAGGAACATAGCATGCTCAAAGCAGGATTCGAAGGTGGGCGCCGATTACGGTCTGTGGATTGTGGGGACGGAGAGATTTAGACTGGACTGCCCCCGCATTCCGAGCATTGGTGTCCACGCGCCCGGCGAGCCGGGCTTGTCCCGGTAGCGGCGGCCATTTCCGGCCCATGCGTAAACCGGAGACTGACATGACAAGCACAACCAAGGCAACCAGCGCGAACGCAACGACGACTGCCAAGCCTGCCAGCAAGCTCGACACGCTCGAGAAGCTCCTGAAGCGCAAGACCGGCGTAAGCATTGCCGATATGACCAAGGCCACCGGGTGGCAGCAGCATTCGGTGCGGGGCGCGATGGCAGGTGCGATGAAAAAGCGCGGCCATACCATCGTCTCGGAGAAGATCGATGGCACCCGCCGCTACCGGATCGAGGAGCCCAGCGGTGAGTAAGGCTGTCGAGACCCTCGTTGCCGAGATCGAGAGCCTCGACCTCGATGGCCTGCGCGCATTCTGGAAGGAACGCTTCGGCGTCCCTCCACCGCTCCGCTCCGAGCCGATCATGCGACAACTGCTCGCATGGCGTGTGCAGGCGCAAGCAATGGGCGGTCTGGATAGCGAGACCCGCAAGGCGCTTGCTCGGTCCGGCACAGTCCAGCCTGAAGGCAAGCACCTCGGTGTCGGTGCGCGGCTCACCCGCATCTGGAAGGGGCGCGAGGTCACGGTGGTAGTCGAGGAGCAGGGTTTCCGCTGGGGCAGCCAGTTGTTTCCAAGCCTGTCCGCTGCAGCGACCGCAATAGCGGGCACCCGCTGGAACGGACCGCGCTTCTTCGGATTGCGAGACGCTTGATGGGCAGCAAGCTCAAGCGCTGCGCGATCTACACCCGCAAGTCTTCAGAGGAAGGTCTCGACCAGTCGTTCAACAGCCTCGACGCCCAGCGCGAGGCCTGCGAGGCCTATGTCCTCAGCCAGACCAGCGAAGGCTGGAAAGCGCTCCCCGATCGCTACGATGACGGCGGGTTCTCAGGGGGCAACACCGACCGTCCCGGCCTCAAGGCGCTGCTCGCCGACATCGAAGCGGGGAAGATCGACATCGTGGTCGTCTACAAGATCGACCGTCTTACCCGCTCCCTCGCCGACTTCGCGCGCATCGTCGAGGTGTTCGAAAAACACGAGTGCAGCTTCGTCTCGGTAACCCAGTCGTTCAATACCACCGGCTCGATGGGCAAGCTGATGCTCAACGTTCTCCTGTCGTTCGCGCAGTTCGAGCGCGAGGTGACCGGCGAGCGCATCCGCGACAAGATCGCAGCTTCCAAGGCCAGGGGCATGTGGATGGGCGGCGTTCCGCCGCTGGGCTATGATCCGCCGACCGATGGATCGAGGACACTCAAGCTCAACGATGACGAGGCCGAGCGCGTGCGGCACATTTTCACTCGCTACCTCGAGCTTGGTTCGGTCCACGCCCTGCAGCGTGATCTTGAAGCACGCGCGATCCATTCCAAGCTACACGTGACTGCGAAAGGACGCCCCATGGGCGGGCTGCCATTCAGCCGCGGGGCTTTGTTCCACTTGCTGCGCAACCGGGTGTATCTCGGTCAGATCACCCACAAGGGCGAAATCTATGAAGGCGAGCATGCAGTGATCGTCGACGCCGAAGTGTTCAACCAGGTGCAGGCCAAGCTCGATGCGCAGGTTCGGCGGCATAGCAACAAGGCCAGCGCCCGCAGGATCAAGGCTCCACTCATGGGCAAGCTTTTTGATGCCGCTGGCGAGCCTATGAGCCCGACCACGTCGCGCGGCAAATCGGGGCGGTCATA
>NZ_JAIGNN010000002.1 GCF_019711565.1 Qipengyuania proteolytica | reverse complement strand
CAAGCCAAGAGACGGGCCTCCCAAACGGCCCCTGAAACGGCCCCAGAGACCGCAAGAATGATGCGGGCGTTACGGATTGGGCGGTGAAAACCTGCCTGTTATCCGCGAGTTGCGAGCGGCCCTGAAGCCAGAGACAAGTGCTGGGGGTCGGTGGCGGAGCAGGAGGGATTCGAACCCTCGATACGGGGTTACCGTATACACACTTTCCAGGCGTGCGCCTTCGACCACTCGGCCACTGCTCCGCATGCCCTGTTCGGGAACGCGCGCGTCTAGCGGTGGCAGGTGGGAATCGCAAGCCGAAGTGGCGGTTGCCTATTTCTCTTTGCGATTTTGATGATACACATTGTCCCAGTGGCGGTGCTGCGCGGATATGCATTCCCTGCGAACACCGTCTCGAAGCCCCTTTCCGCCCTCGAAAACGCGCGGGAAGGGGCTCTCGATTCATGGGGTTGGCGGATTCGCGTGCTCTTGCCTTTCAGCGGCGGCGTGGCATCGTCGCGCGCATGACCAGACCGCTGATTTCGCTCGCCGCAGCCCTCGCGCTCGCTCTGCCCGTGTCCGCGCAGGAGGAGCCGCAGGGCGCGCCTTCTCCGAACGAGATCGTTGCCGAGGCACCGGCGGGGGAGTGGGTGAGGATCCCGGCGGAAGACCTGCTGGTGATGACGCTGGCCCCCGATGCGCAGGGCAATGCCCGCGAAGTCGTCATCCAACTGATGCCCGCGCCCTTCAGCCAGGGATGGGTTGAAAACATCCGCACACTCGCCCGCGCGGGATGGTACGACGACATTACGGTCAACCGGGTGCAGGACAATTACGTCGTCCAGTGGGGCGACCCCAATTACGACAATCCGGAAGCCGAGGGCGAAGCGAAGCCGCTGCCCGAGGGTCTGAGGGTAATGGAGGAGAGCGAATACGAAGCGCCAAGGGTGATGTCGTCTGGCACACGGAATGATCTCGATCCGTCGCGTGACGACAGGTTCTTGGACGCATACGGATTGGGCGCATTTCTGAAGGGTTGGCCGATGGTCATTAAGGGGAACTCACATTGGCCCGTTCATTGCTACGGCATGGTCGGGGTCGGGCGCGGGATGTCGCCGGATACGGGCTCGGGTGCAGAACTTTACACGGTGATCGGCCATGCGCCGCGCCATCTCGACCGTAATATCGCGCTGGTCGGGCGGGTGATCGAGGGGATGGAGCACCTGTCCTCGCTGCCGCGCGGGCACGGTGACCTCGGCTTTTATGCGGCCTACGAGGCGGACAAGCGCACGCCGATCCTCTCGGTCCGTGTCGCCAGCGATTTGCCGGAAGCCGATCCGGCCTCAAGTAGCGAAGCGGTAGGCCAAGATACACGCCCCGCGTTCGAGTTCCTTTCGACCGAGAGCGAGACCTTCGCCCGTTATGCCGATGCGCGCGCCAACCGGCGCGACCCCTTCTTCATCGTGCCGGCGGGCGGGGCGGACATCTGCAATATCCCAGTGCCCGTGCGGCGCGTGGGCGGGTGAGCGACATCCATCATTGCGAGCACCCAAAGGGTGCCCGGCAACCCAGAGTGGCAAGCTGGGTTGCTTCATCGCTTCGCTCCTCGCAATGACTGAAAGATTGCAAATCACCGCCGAAATCCGGCGCTGGGAGGGCGGGAAGGCGGTCTATCATGTGGTGAGCGTCGGCGGCGATGCGGCCGAGGCGATTACCATGCACGAGCGCCTTCACCGCCTCGAGTTCGGCGGCAGGCGCGGGTTCGGCTCGGTCAAGGTTATCGCGAAAGTCGGCGAGACGCGGTGGAAGACTTCCGTGTTTCCGTCGAAGACCGGCGAGTGGTGGCTGCTGGTCGGCAAGAAGGTGTTGAAGGCGGAAGCACTCGCGGCGAGCGAATTGGCCCATGTCGAGCTCGAATTGCTGTGAGGCGAGGGCAGCATCACAAGGGTCTCGCGATCCTAACCGCATGCGGGCTGGCTCTCGCAACGGTGGCGGTTGTCATCGACCTCGTATCGCCCAGCGGAGAAACGCTCTGGCACATGATCGCGGCACCGGAGGAAGACGGGCTCTGGCGTTTCGAGAGGATCGACGGGCGCGACGTATCCCGCGTCGGCTATTCGGTCCGCGTCCACTGGGGCGAAGTGTCCGAATGGTACGACGGCTGCAATCATTGCGGGACGAGCGACGAAGGCATGCGGTCCTGCACCTTACAGGCTTGTGCCGAACAACCTTACGACAGACTATACTTCCGCTTCTCTCGCGGCGATCCAGCAATACGGGTGGACGGCGACTGGATGGTGATGACCGTCGCCGGGCACAGTGCAGAGCTGACCCGCTTCACCGAGCAGGTGATCTAGACGCGCTGCATCAGCTCGATGCGGTTGCCGAACGGGTCGGCGATGTCCCCGCGGACGTAGCCGTCCAGCTTCTTGCCCGGCTTGAACGGGATGCCGGCCAGTTCGAGCCTTGCGATCAGGGCACGCAGGTCTTTGACCAGCAGCGCCGGATGCGCGCGGCGCGCGGGCAGGAAGCCATCCTCGACCCCGCAGTGGATCGCGATGCCGTCACCTTCGAACCAGCAGCCGCCGTTGACCGCGAGGTGGGCGGGCTTGGCGATTTCGTCGAGCCCCATGATATCGCCCCAGAACAGGCGCGCATGCGGTTCGCCGCCATGCGGCATGGCGAGCTGGACGTGATCGATGCCGGTGAGGTGGCTCATACGCGTTCCGCCTGCGCCACGGCATCGCTCGCTCGAAGGGCGCTGAGGATGCGGGTGAGGTGCGGCAGGTCCTGCACCTCGAGGTCGATCTCGTAGGTGGTGAAGGGATGGTCGAGCTGGGTCTGCTCGAGGCTTTTCACATTCACGTGGTTCTTGGCGAAGATGCCCGCCATTTCGGCCAGCGTACCAGGGCGGTCGTAGAGCGTCACACGCATGCGCCCGACCGCGCCGCGCGACCGCTTGTTCCACGACAGGTCGAGCCAGTCGGTATCGATGCCGCTGGCCAGTTGCGGGCAGTCGATCGCATGGACCTCGACGCCCTCATTGGGCTTGCGGATGCCGACGATGCGGTCGCCCGGAACCGGGTGGCAGCACTCGGCGAGCTGGAAGCCGACGCCCGGGGTGAGGCCGCGGATCGAGAGCGCCTTGCTGCGCGTCCAGTCGGGGTCCTCCTCCATGTCTGCCGTGCAGCCGGGGACGAGGGCTTCCATCACTGCGCGGTCCTCGATCTTGGCCGAGCCGATGGCGTAGTAGAGGTCCTCCTCTTCATCCAGCTCGAGCCGCTTCAGAGCTTCGCGCGTGGCTTTCTTGCCGATCTTGGCGGGGACGCGCAGGGCAATCTCGTCGAACAGCTTCTTGCCGATCTCTGCCACTTCGGCGTGTTCCTTCAGGCGCACGGCGCGGCGGATGGCGGCGCGGGCCTTGCCGGTGACGACAAAGCCCAGCCAGCTCATCTGCGGGTCGGCCTGCGCGCTCTTGATGATCTCCACCACGTCGCCGTTGTTGAGCTGGGTGCGCAGCGGCATGTGGCGCCCGTTGATCTTCGCGCCGACGGTCTGGGCGCCGAGATCGGTGTGGACGGCAAAGGCGAAGTCGACCGGGGTCGAACCCTTGGGGAGCTGGAACAAGGCCCCCTTGGGAGTGAAGGCGAAGATGCGATCCTGGTAGATCGCCATGCGCGTGTGTTCGAGCAGCTCCTCGGCATCGTGGCTGGCATCGACGATCTCGATCAGGTCGCGCAGCCAGCCGACCTGCCCGTCGGGCCGGTCATGTTGCTTGTAGGCCCAATGCGCAGCGTAGCCGAACTCGTTGAGCTTGTGCATTTCGCGGGTGCGAATCTGCACCTCGACGCGCATCGACTTGCCGTAGATCAGCGAGGTGTGGAGGCTGCGATAACCGTTGGTCTTCGGCGTCGAGATGTAATCCTTGAACTTGCCCGGCAGGAACTGCCAGGTCGTGTGCAGGACCCCCAGCGCGCGGTAGCAATCGGCCACATCCTCGGTGATGACCCGGAAGGCCATGATGTCGGTCACCTGCTCGAAGCTGACGTGGCGCTCGGCCATCTTGCGCCAGATCGAATAGGGGTGCTTCTCACGGCCCGAAACCTCGGTCATGATGCCCGCTTCGGCCAGCGCATGCTTCATGTCGAGCGCGATGGCATCGACCTGCCCGCCATCCTCGCTGCGAATCTGTTCGAGCCGCTGGGTGATGGTGGCGAAGGCTTCCGGTTCGAGCTGCTCGAAGGCGAGCATCTGCATCTCGCGCATGTATTCGTACATGCCCACGCGCTCGGCGAGCGGGGCGTAGATATCCATCGTCTCGCGCGCGATGCGCTGGCGCTTCTCCGGGTTCTTGATGAAATGCAGCGTGCGCATGTTGTGCAGCCGGTCACCCAGCTTCACCAGAAGGACGCGAATATCCTCGCTCATGGCGAGGAGGAACTTGCGCAGGTTTTCCGCCGCGCGCTCGTTCTCGGGCATCTGCTCGATCTTGGAGAGCTTGGTCACTCCGTCGACCAACCGCGCGACGTCCGGACCGAAATTCGCCTCGATATCCTCGATCGTCGCCAGCGTGTCCTCCACCGTATCGTGGAGCAGCGCGGTCATGATCGTTTCCTGGTCGAGCTTGAGGTCGGTCATCAGGCCCGCGACCTCGACCGGGTGGCTGAAATAGGGGTCACCCGATGCGCGCGTCTGGGTGCCGTGCTTCTGCACCGTGTAGACATAGGCGCGGTTGAGCAGCGCCTCGTCGGCCTCGGGGTCGTATTCCTGGACCCGTTCCACAAGTTCGTACTGGCGCAGCATCGTCACACCACGATGTGCGGATTCACCCGCCTATTGCAATGCAAAAAACCTGTGCGGTGTGATCGGTTTACTCCGGCGTGGCGGTCGAAACGCTGGCCGTGAGGTAGTCGAAGGTGAACAAGCGGTCCCCGCAGCGGCGCTGGCGGATGCCGTCGGGCAGGGGTGTGTGGGGCAGGCCCGCGTCAGCGGCGGCGCGTTCGATGACGCGCTTGATGAAGCTGCCTTCGGGCCAGCAGGCGGCGTAGCGGGTGCGGCCGTGCTTCCAGCATGCCACGCGATCGTCGCTGCCGGTCATATCGGGCTGCGCCTCGCCTTCAAGGTGGTCGAACCAGCCGGTGCCTTTCCAGCCATCGCCTTCGATCGCGAGGCCGGGTCGCCAGCTTTCGCTCAGCACGACGCGTCCGCCGATCAGCGCCTCGAGCTTGCCCGGCGCGAGGTTTGCCGGGATGCCGAAATCGCTGTCGCGCGACCCGCTGCGCGGGCCGATGACGACCTCGCCCTCGAAGGCTTCGAGGTTCGTGATTAACGTGTCGGAGACGATCGGCTGGCAGGGGACCACGGCCAGCGCGTAGCCATCGAGCGGCGCATCGGGATGGACGATATCGACGTTCAGCCCCAGCCGCCGCAGCGCCGAATAGCAGTGGAAGGCGGCCCATAGCGCGGACTTGCCTTCGCCCTGCGGCTGGATTTGCGTCATCCACTCTGCGGCATAATCGAACACGAGCGCCGCCTGCTTCACCGGCGGACCGGCCGCGCCAAGCGCCGCGAGATCGTCTGCCGCCTGCCGCGCCTCCGCCAGGGCAGGGGCAGGCGTGGCATCGGGGCGGAGCAGGCCCGCATGCATCTGTTCCTGCGCCTTGGGGAATTGCCGCCAGCGGAAATAGCTCAGCATCTCCGCGCCATGGGCATAGGCTTCGAGCGTCCACAGCCGTACCATGCCCGGTAGCGGGGCGGGATTGTGGCGCGCCCAGTTCACCGGCCCGGGCTGCTGTTCGAGCACCGACCAGCGCCCGTCCTTCACGCAGCCGCGATAGAGGTCGTGGTGGAAGGCGGCGATGTCGGGATGGCCCGAATGGGCGAAGCGGCGCTTGTCCTCCTCGGAAAAGCGGAACATCTCGAGGAAGCCCAGCGGGTAGCTGTCCCAGCCGAGCACATCGAGGTCGGCAGCGAGGTCGTAATGGTCGTAGCCGGTGTAGAAGCCCATCGCGTTGTGAGTGATATCGCGGCCGGGCGACAGTTCGCGCAGTATCTCGACCTGCGCCCGGTTGAACCGCACCACCTGGTCGGAGGAGAACCGCCGGAAAGCCAGCCAGTGTGCCGGGTTGGCTTCGGTCACGGTGAGATTGGGCAGCTCGACCTCTTCGAAACTGCGGTATTCCATCGACCAGAACACATTGCCCCAGGCCTGGTTCAGCGCCTCGACCGTGCCGTAACAGTCCGCGAGCCACAGCCGGAAGCCATCGCGCGCAGAGGGTGAGAAGCTCTGCACGGTATCGTGGCAGCCGTATTCGTTGTCGGTCTGCCAGCTGACCACGCCCGGATGATCGCCATATCGTTCGGCGACGGCACGCGTGATCCGCGCGGCCTCTTCGCGATAACCGCCGTGACTGAAACAATAGTGCCGCCGCGAGCCGAACCCGCGCGGTCTTCCCTCGCGATCGAGCGCGACCATGTCCGGCATGCGATCGACCAGCCACTTGGGCGGCGTCGCGGTGGGCGTGCCCATGATGATCTCGAGCCCGGCCGTGTGCAGCGTCTCGACTGCGCGATCGAGCAAGCCCCAGTCGAAGCGACCCGGCTCGGGTTCAATCCGGCTCCAGGCGAATTCGCCGATGCGCACGCGGGTGAGGCCGGTCTCGCGCATCAGGCGCGCATCCTCGGCCCAACGCGCCTCAGGCCAATGTTCGGGATAGTAGCAGACGCCAAGCTTCATGCGCTTGCGTCTAAGGCCGAATGTGCGATGGAAGCCAGCGGGAAAAGGAGAGGGGCCGCAAATGTACGATACCGCCGAGTTCGGGAGCCTGGTGCAGGTCGCGGTCTTCGTCGGGCTGACCGCGCTGGTCGGCCTGCTGACCTGGTGGAAGGTCAGGAGCGCCCAAAAAGATGGTACGGCGCACGACGGGTCGGAGCAGGACGTCTATCTCGCGGGCAAGGGGCTTTCGTGGTTCTTCGTCGCGGGCTCGATCACGCTGACCAACCTCTCGACCGACCAGCTCGTCGGCATGAACGGCAACCAGATGCTGCTGCTGGCATGGTGGGAGATCGCCGGTTTCGTCGGGCTGATGGCCTTGGCCTTTGTTTTCGTGCCGCTCTATTATCGCTACAACTGCACGACCGTCACCGAACTGCTCGAGCGGCGTTATGACGGGCGGTCCATCCGGACGCTGATTTCTGGCATCTTCCTTGCGGGGAACGTGCTGATCTACCTGCCCGCCGCGCTCTATTCGGGTGGGCTGTTCCTTCAGTCGCTGTTCGGGGAGGGTGTGCCGCTGATGGTTTTTTCCATCGGCCTCGCGCTGATCGGGGCGGCCTATACCATCTTGGGCGGTCTCAGGGCCGTGGCGGTCATGGACACGTTTTCGGGTATCGGCATTCTGTTCCTCGCGCTCGTGATCGTGTTCCTCGCGCTGGCGGCGGTCGATTGGGACATCGTCACCGGCGTCCCGGCAGAGCGGCTGAGCATGGTAGGCGCAAGCGACAGCCCGATCCCCTTCCACACGCTCTTCACCGGCATGGCCTTCATCCAGATCTTCTACTGGTCGACCAACCAGAACATCACCCAGAAGGCGATGGCCGCGCCGACGGTGAAGGAGGCGCAGAAGGGTGTGTTCGCGGCCGCTGCGGTGCGCATCCTCGTCGTGCCGCCGATCGTCGTGATCCCCGGCGTGGTGGCCTACAAGCTGTTCGGCGATGTCGGCGATGCCGCCTATGGTCGCCTGGTAGCCGAAGTGCTGCCGATATGGCTTTCGGGCGCCTTTGCGGCGATGGTCGCGGCGGCGGTAATCACGACCTTCAGCGCGGTGCTCAACTCGACCGTCGCGCTCTATTCGGTCGACTTCCACGAGCAGTTCGTCGGCAAGGTCGAGAATCACTGGAAGCTCGGCGCGGTGATGAGCGGGCTAGCGACCGTGATCGCCATCGCCATGATCCCGGTGTTCACCAATGCCGAGAGCATCATCAACCTGCTGCAGCAGTTGAATGGCCTGTCATCGATGCCGATCCTGTCGGCCTTCATCGTCGGCCTGCTGTTCCGCAATGTCGCGGCGCGGTCTGCGATTGCCGGGGTGGTCTGGGGCATCGGACTCTACGGCGCCTACACCTTCATGGACGGCTTCGCGGCGGCAGTCGGCTTGCATTACATCGACTTCATGGTGATCACCCTGTTCAGCTCGGTCGCGGCGGCGCTGGCGTTCAACCGCTTCGTCCTCGGACGGCGCGCCGAATGGCTCGGCTTCGCGCTGTTCCGCGGCGGGGATGAAGCGCGCGCATGAGTGACGCCGAACTGCTGGACTTGCACGGCGAGGAATGGAGCCTTGTCCTCGAACGCGGCGAGCGGGCGGTGCCGGTCTGGCGGCACCTCGGTGTGCGGGTCGATCCGGGCGCACTGCCGAAGCTGGGGGAGCTGCGCGGCGCGGCAACCTTCTCGCTCGAAGGCGACCACGCGATGGACGCGTTTCCGGTTGCTGGACTCGGCTGGTTCGGGCCGTCGATCCTGGCGGTGCGGGGTGCTGACGGGCAGGCGCTGCGGGTGCACTTCGACGGCTGCGATGCCGACAGCTCCGAGGGCAGCCTGCGTGTGGTAGCGACCGACAGTGTCAACGACATCGAGTGTGAGACACGCTTCCGGGTGGTTCCGGGAGGTGGGCTGGAAGTGTCGGCCAGCCTGACCAACCGGAGCGATCGGCTGATTATTGTCGATCGCCTCGCGAGTGCCATGTTCCCTCTTGGCGCATCGTCGCGCGAGATCATTAGCTGGCGCGGTCGGCACAATGCCGAGTTCGTCGAATGCCGCGAGCCGATGCCCGAGCATTCCTGGGTGCGCGAGACACGTCGCGGGCTGACCGGGCACGGCGGGCCTTGCGGCGCCTATGTCCTGAGCGAGGACACCGGATGGCATTCGGGTCTCGCCATTGCAATGCAGCTGGCATGGTCGGGCGATGCGCGGCTTGCGATCGAGCGCGACGACGAGGGCTTCTGGATCGCCATGGCCGAAACGGTCATCGCGCCGGGTGAAGTCACGCTGGCTCCCGGCGAGTGTTACCACGCCCCACCGCTCCTGCTGGCGATCTCGACCAAGGGTCGCAACGGAGCCATGGCGCAGATGCATGGCGCGCTGCGCGAGCGGATCGTTTGGCCAAGAGGCGGCATCCGTCCGCGGCCGGTCCATCTCAACAGCTGGGAGGCGGTCTATTTCTCGCATGACGAAGCGCGCATCGGCGAATTGGCCGAGGCCGCAGCCGCGATCGGGATCGAACGCTTCATCCTCGACGATGGCTGGTTCAGGGCGCGCGACCACGACCGGGCCGGCCTCGGCGACTGGGAAGCCGACCCGCGCAAATATCCGCAGGGCCTGAAACCGCTCGCCGACAAGGTCCGCAGGCTCGGCATGGAATTCGGCCTCTGGGTCGAGCCCGAAATGGTCAATCCCGACAGCGACCTCTACCGCGCGCATCCCGACTGGGTGCTGGCGCTGGAAGGGCGCGAGCGGCCGACCGCACGCAACCAGCTGGTGCTCGACATGCGCCGCGAGGACGTGCGCGACTATCTCTTCGGCAAGCTCGACCAGCTGTTGTCGACGGTCGATATCGCCTATCTCAAATGGGACCATAACCGGGACCACGCGCCCTCCGGTGGTGCCGCGCAGACACGCGGGACCTATGCCCTGCTCGAACGCCTGCGCACCGCGCATCCGAAGGTCGAGATCGAGAGCTGCGCCGGCGGGGGCGGGCGGATCGATGCGGGGATCGCCAGCTACACCCATCGCTTCTGGACCAGCGACAACATAGACGCGGTCGCGCGTGTGCCGATGCAGCGCGGCTTCCTCGCCTTCATGCCGCCCGAAGTCATGGGCGCGCATGTCGGCGCAAGCCCGAGCCATGCGACGGGCCGCACGCAATCGCTCGATTTCCGCGCCGCCATCGCGTGCCAGGGGCACCTCGGCGTCGAGCTCGATCCGGCGGCGATGGAGGAGGGCGTCCGTGCCAAGCTCGCTGACTGGCTAGGCTTCTGGAAGGAGTGGCGTCACGTCATCATCGGCGGCAGGACCGTGCTCGGCGAGGCGGCCGATGGCCTCGTCTGGCAGGCGCAGGGGACGGATGACGAACTGCTGCTCTGGCTGATCCGCAGCGACCATGGCGCGGACCGCCGCGCGCGGCCGGTCTTGCTGCCGTTTGCCGAGGACCGGGAGTGGGACGTCCAGTTCCTGCGCCACGCTGGGCAGAGCGGCGTCCTGACGCCCCGCGCCGCACCTGCCATTGCCGCCATGCGCGAAAAGCCGCACCGCTTCTCGGGCGATTGGCTCGCGCACGCGGGCCTGCCGGTCCCGGCACTGGCGGCGGAGAGCGCGCTGATCTATCACCTCCGGGCCGTATCATGAGCCACGCCGATTTCCCCCACCGCCGCCTCAATCGCCTGACAGGCGAATGGGTGCTCGTCAGCCCGCAGCGGATGAAACGTCCGTGGCAGGGCGAGACCAAGGCTGCGCAGGGCGGAGACCGTCCAAATCACGATGCATCTTGCTATCTGTGCCCCGGCAACGAGCGAGTCGGGGGGACGCACAATCCGGATTTCGAAGGCGTCTTCGTCTTCCCCAACGATTTCCCCGCGCTCCTGCTGGAACCGGGCGGCGAGGCGCGCGAGGGGCTGCTGCGCGAGGAACCGGCTTGCGGCGAGGCGCGGGTGGTCTGCTACGCGCCCGATCACTCGGCGACGCTGGCGCGGATGAGCGACAAGGCCCGCCGCGAGGTCGTGAACGGGTGGTGTGATTTGTCGGCAAGCCTCGGTGCAAAATGGCACCACGTGCAGATCTTCGAGAACAAGGGCGCGATGATGGGCGCCTCCTCGCCGCATCCGCACGGGCAGGTGTGGGCGGGCGATTTCGTGCCGACGCTGGTCGAGCGGGAGGATGGCTGCCAGCGCGCGCATCATGCGGAGGCCGGGTCGGTCCTGCTCGAAGATGTGATCGCGGCGGAGGAGGCCGACGGCTCGCGCATCGTCGCCAGCAACCCGCATTGGCTCGCGGTAGTGCCGCACTGGGCCGCCTGGCCGTTCGAGACGCTGGTGATCGCGCGCGACGATGTCCGGCGGCTCGAAGAGCTCGGCGATCCGGCGCGCGATGCGTTGGCGGCGCTGCTCGGCGAACTCCTGCCCGCCTATGATGCGCTGTTCGACACCGATTTTCCCTATTCGATGGGTTGGCACGGTGCGCCGCACGGGGCGGGTGCGGACTGCGCGCACTGGCGGCTCCACGCGCATTTCTACCCGCCGCTGCTGCGGTCGGCGGAGATCCGCAAGCACATGGTCGGCTTCGAACTTCTGGCCGAGACCCAGCGCGACCTGAGCCCCGAAGCTGCCGCAGAGCGTATCAGGGATTGCATCGCGTGAGCGCGGAGTTGCAGAGTAAGGCTGCGAAACTCTTTGCAGACCGCTTCGGGACTGTGCCCGACGCTGTGAACTTTGCGCCGGGCCGCGTGAACATGATCGGCGAACATGTCGATTACAACGACGGCCTCGTACTCCCGATGCCGGTGCGCGAAGGTACGGCGGTGGGCTGGTCGCGCGTCGGGGGTGACGGCTTCGAGGTTGTCGCCGCCGACTTCGGTGAAGACGACAGCTTCAGTGGCGAGCCGGACAAGCCTGGCGAGGTGAGCTGGCGCAGTTACGTGCGCGGGATGATCGCCGAGAGCGAGCTCGGCTCCGGCGGTATGCGCATGCTGATCACCGGCGACCTCTCGCGGGGTTCGGGTCTGTCTTCTTCGGCCTCGCTATGCATCGCCATCGGGCGCGCCCTTGCCCAAGCTGGCGGCGTGGAGATCGCGCCGGTCGACCTGGCCAGGGCGGCACAGCGGACCGAGCACAACTGGGCCGGTGTCGCCTGCGGGATCATGGACCAGATGGCGGTTGCGGCGGGTGAGCCGGGCCATGCCATGCTGCTCGACTGCCGGGACCTGACCTATTCCCATCGCGCCGTGCCCGAGGGCTGGGCGGTGCTGATCACCGACAGCGGCGTGACGCGCGGGCTGGTCGATGGCGAATACAATATCCGCCGCGCCCAGTGCGAGGCGGCTGCGGCAGCGCTGGGAGTTGCCTCGCTGCGGGACGCGTCACTCGAACAGGTGGCTGCTGCCGGCCTGGACGAGGTCACGCGCCGCCGCGCCCTCCACGTGATCGCGGAAATCGAGCGCACGCGCGATGCGGCGGGAGCTCTCGCCACCGGTGACCTCGCGGAGTTCGGCGAGATCCTGAGGGGCGGTCACGTGTCGCTGCGCGACATGTTCGAAGTATCGGTCCCGGCAGTGGACGCGGTGGTCACGGAGCTTCAGGCGGCGATCGGTGCGGAAGGCGGGGCGCGCATGACGGGCGGCGGTTTCGGCGGTGCGGTGGTTGCGGTGCTCGCCGCCGACCGCGTCGGCGAACTCAAGCGTGCGACCGGACGCGAATTCCTGCGGGTGCATTGAGCTTGGGCGCGGCGGGTCAGGCTGGCTGGCGTTTCGCCATCGATCGCGGCGGGACCTTCACCGATGTCGTCGCGACCACGCCGGAAGGCAGGCTGGTGACCGACAAGCTGCTGTCCGAAAATCCCGGCTTCTATACCGATGCTGCGAGCGAGGCGGTCCGGCGGCTGATGGCGCAGCACGGCGAGGGGCCTATTGCCGAGGTCCGCATCGGGACGACGGTCGCCACAAATGCGCTGCTCGAACGCAAGGGCGAGCGGCTGGCGCTCGCTATCACGCGCGGCTTCGGCGATGCGCTGCGGATCGGCACGCAGGCACGGCCGGAGATTTTCGCACGACATATCGTTTTGCCAGAGCAATTACCCGCGCAAGTGGTCGAGATCGACGAGCGGGTCTCGGTCGAGGGTGACACCCTCAAACCGCTCGACGATGCGCAGGCGCGTGCCGACCTTGCCGCCCTGCGCGATGCGGGTTTCGACGCGCTCGCCATAGTGCTGGTGCACGGCTGGAAATACCGGGCGCACGAGGAGCGTCTGGCGGCCATCGCGCGCGAAATCGGTTTTGCGCAGGTCAGCGTCAGCCACGAGGTCGCGCCGCTGATCCGGCTGATCCCGCGCGGCGATACGACGGTGGTCGATGCCTATCTCTCGCCGGTGCTGCGGCGTTACACCGACACGCTGCAGGCGAGCCTGCCCGAAACCGGCAGCCTGCGCTTCATGCAGTCGAACGGCGGCCTTGCCGAAGTCGGCGCGTTTCGCGGCAAGGATGCCATCCTGTCCGGCCCGGCAGGCGGCGTGGTCGGCATGGTCGCGGCATCTGCGCCCCTCAGCCACCACAGGCTCATCGGCTTCGACATGGGCGGGACGAGCACCGATGTGGCGCATTATGCGGGCGCATACGAGCTGACCGGCGACAGCGTGGTGGCGGGCGTGCGCGTCGCCGCGCCGATGATGCAGATCCACACGGTTGCGGCAGGCGGCGGTTCGATCTGCAGCTTCGATGGCTCGCGCTTCCGTGTCGGGCCGGAAAGCGCCGGGGCGGACCCCGGGCCGGCCTGCTACCGCAAGGGCGGGCCGCTGACGGTGACCGACTGCAATTTGTTCCTCGGCAGGATCGACCCGGCCTTCTTCCCGAGCGTCTTCGGTCCCGGAGGAGACGAACCGCTCGATCCCGCAGCGGCGCGCGCGCGGCTTGAAGAGGTTGCGGCTGCATTGCCGGAACGCAAACCGCTCGACGCCATTGCCGAGGGGTTCCTCGCCATCGCGGTCGACAACATGGCCAATGCGATCCGCAAGATCAGCGTCGCGCGCGGGCATGACGTGACGGCCTATGCGCTGGCCTGCTTCGGCGGGGCGGGCGGGCAGCACGCGTGCAAGGTGGCCGACGCGCTGGGCATGGAGACCGTGCTGGTGCATCCGCTGGCCGGAATTCTCTCCGCCTACGGGATCGGCCTCGCGCCGGTGAAGACCATCCGCGAAGTCAGCCTCGTGCGGCCGCTGGGCGAAAGCTTTGGCGAAGATCTGGCGGCGCTCGAACGCGAGGCGACAGAGGCTTTGCGCCTGCAAGGTATCGCTGAAGACAGGATCACGCTCGAAAGCCGAGCGCGGCTGCGGTTCGAAGGCAGCGATAGCCTGCTCGCGGTCGAATGCGGAGATCCGGCGGAGATGGACGCGCGTTTCCGCCTGCTCCACCGCCAGCGTTTCGGCTATTCCGATGCCGAGGCGGCGATCATCGTCGAGGCGTTGAGCGTCGAGGCAAGCGGCATTTCGGGCGGTCTCGGCGAGGCAGCAGCGGAGCCGGTGGCGGCACGTGGAGAAGCCTCGGGCAGCTGGCGCACGATCGAACGGGCGGCAATGGGGATCGGCGACACGGTCGACGGCCCGGCGCTCGTGATCGATCCCGGCTCGACCACCGTGATCGAACCGGGCTGGCAGGCGCGGCTGGCAGAGGAGGGCAGCCTTGTCCTCACCCGCATCGAGGCGCTCGAGCGCGAGCGGGCGGTGGGCACGACGGTCGATCCTGTCCGGCTCGAAATCTTCAACAACCTCTTCATGGCCATCGCCGAGGAAATGGGCGTCGTACTCCAGTCGACCGCGACCTCGGTCAACATCAAGGAGCGGCTCGATTTCTCCTGTGCGCTGTTCGATGCCGACGGGGCGCTGATCGCCAATGCGCCGCACATCCCCGTGCACCTCGGCAGTATGGGCGACAGCATTGCGCGGGTGATCGAAGCGAGAGCGGCCTCGCGCGACGGGCGCGGCTTCCGGCGCGGCGATGCCTATGTCCTCAACGATCCCTATCGCGGCGGCACGCATCTGCCCGACATTACCGTGATCGTGCCGGTGTTCTACGACGCGGCGAGCAGCGAGCCCGATGCCTTCGTCGCCGCGCGCGGGCACCATGCCGATATCGGCGGGATCGCGCCCGGCTCGATGCCGCCCGAAAGCCGCACGATCGGGGACGAGGGCGTGCTGATCGACAATTTGCTCATGGTCGACGAGGGCACTTTTCGCGAGGCCGCAGTGCGAAAGGTGCTCGCCTCTGCCGTCCATCCGGCGCGCAATCCCGACCGCAACCTTTCGGACCTGCGCGCCCAGCTCGCCGCCTGCACGCGCGGTGCGGAGCTGCTGCAGGGTGCGGCGCGGGACCAGGGGCACGCGATCGTCGCGGCCTATATGGCTCACGTGCTCGCCAACGCGGAAGAGAGCGTGCGCCGCCTGCTCGACCGGCTGGAGGATGGCGAATTCGCTTATGCGATGGACAATGGCGCAGTGGTGAAGGTTGCCATCCGCATCGACCGCGCTGCGCGCTCCGCCGTGTTCGATTTCACCGGGACGAGCGGGCAACAGGACAACAATTTCAACGCCCCGCGCTCGATCACCCGTGCCGCCGCGCTTTACGTGCTGCGCACGCTGATCGACGATGCCATCCCGATGAACGATGGCTGCCTGCGCCCGGTCGAACTGGTCGTGCCCGAAGGCTCGATGCTCAATCCGAGACTTGGCGCGGCGGTCGTCGCGGGCAATGTCGAGACCAGCCAGGTCGTCACCGATGCGCTGTTCGCCGCGACCGGCCGCCTTGCGCCGAGCCAGGGGACGATGAACAATTTCACCTTCGGCAACGCGGCGCACCAGTATTACGAGACGATCTGCGGTGGTTCGGGCGCCGGGCCGGACCATGACGGGACCAGCGCGGTGCAGACGCATATGACCAATTCGCGCCTGACCGACCCCGAAATCCTCGAAACCCGCCTGCCTGTGCGGCTGGACCGTTTCGCAATCCGGCGCGGCTCGGGCGGCACGGGCGCGCATCGTGGCGGCGACGGGGTCGAGCGGCGGGTGACCTTCCTCGAACCGATGCGCGCGAACATGCTCGCCAACCGGCGCAAAATGGCGCCCCGCGGTATCTGCGGCGGAGGCGACGCGCTGCCGGGTCGCAACTGGGTCGAGCGCGTGGATGGATCGCGCGAGGAACTGGGGGCGACCGCCTCCGCCGAGATGGCTCCAGGTGACGCATTCGTCATCCTGACGCCCGGCGGTGGCGGCTACGGGGAGGGGAACGCATGAACTACTGGCCGCTGGCGGGCATCGCCATCGTGGTGCTGGGCTTCGCCCTGCGCTTCAACCCGCTGCTCGTGGTCGTGAGCGCCGCGCTGGCGACGGGCGTGCTCGCCGGGCTCGACCTTGTCGCGGTGATCGAGGCGCTCGGCAAGGCGTTCAACGACAACCGCTATATCTCGGTCACCTGGATCATCCTGCCGGTGATCGGCCTGCTCGAACGCTACGGGCTGCAACAGCGTGCCCGCGCGGTGATCGAGGGGATGCGCGGGGCGACGATGGGCAAGCTGCTCGTCGTCTATCTCGCTTTCCGCCAGATAACTGCTGCGATCGGGATGAAGGATATCGGCGGCCACCCGCAGGCGGTGCGCCCGCTGGTCGCACCCATGGCGGAAGCCGCAGCGGTGAAGACCCATGGCGACCTGCCCGAAGCGGAGCGGGAGAAGGTCAAGGCCATGTCCGCCGCAACGGACAATATCGGCCTTTTCTTCGGCGAGGACATCTTCTTCGCCATCGCATCGATCCTGCTGATCCAGGGCGTGTTCGAAAGCGCAGGCTATCCGCTCACTCCGCTGCAACTCTCGGTCTGGGCGATCCCGACCGCGATCTGCGCCTTCGTCATCCATGGCAGCCGCATCCTCGCGATGGACCGCCGCCTCGGGAGGATCGCGCGATGATCACCTATGAGTGGCTCTACGTCCTCGCAGGCGCGTTCTTCGCGATCTGGGCGCTGCTTTCGCTGCGCGACCGGCGCTGGGGCAATGCAGGGTTCTGGGCGCTGCTGGCGGCAAGCTTCCTCATCGGCAGCCATGTTTCCGATCTCGTCAACGGGCTGATCGTTCTGGCGATGGTCGCGATTGCCGGCGTGGGTGGCCTCAAGCGCAGCGACCCGCCGACCACCAGCGCTGAGGAGCGCTTCAACTTCTCGGAATTGCTCGGCAACCGCCTGTTCCTGCCCGCGTTGATCGTGCCGGTGACCGCGGTCGCGGGCACGCTGCTCTACAACTACACCCCGCTGGGCGGGACCGGCCTGTTCGAGGCCCGGCGCGAAACGCTGATCCTGTTCGGTATCGGCGTGCTGGTGGCACTGGTCGCGGCCATGCTTTGGCTGCGGCCGCCCTTGCTGGCCCCTGCCGAGGAGGGACGGCGGCTGCTCGATTCGATCGGCTGGGCGGCGATCCTGCCGCAGATGCTCGCCGCGCTCGGCGCGGTCTTCGCGCTAGCTGGCGTGGGCGACATCATCGGCAGCGTCGCAAGCGGCATCATCCCCGAAGGCAGCGTATTCCTCACCGTGGTGGTGTTCGCGCTCGGCATGGCGCTGTTCACGATGATCATGGGCAATGCCTTCGCCGCCTTCCCGGTGATGGCGGCGGCGATCGGCATTCCCTTGCTGGTCGAGGGCTATGGCGGCAATCCGGCGGTGATCGGCGCGGCCGGGATGCTGGCGGGCTTCTGCGGCACGCTGATGACGCCGATGGCGGCCAACTTCAACATCGTGCCCGCCGCACTGCTCGAGCTGAAGGACCAGAACGGCGTCATCCGCCAGCAGATCGGCACCGCGATCCCGCTGTGGATCTGCAACGTTGCCATTATCTATATGGGGGCCTTCCTGCTGTGGAACTGACCGAGGACATCGCCCGCAATTTCGCCCGCATCGCGCTGGGTCATGTGACGAAGCCTTATCCCTACAAAGACGACCACGTCTTCACGGGCGACGAGGATGTTCGCCCGCCACGCGCGGCGCATCCGGTGTTCTTCGGCAGCTACGACTGGCACAGCTGCGTGCATGGCTGGTGGACGCTGCTCACGCTGCGCCGGCTGTACCCCGACATGCCCGAAGCGGCGGAAATCGCAGCTTTGGCGGAAGAGACCTTCACCGAGGAGAAGCTCGCGGTCGAACTCGCCTATCTCGACCGGCCGACGGCGCGCGGGTTCGAGCGGCCCTATGGCTGGGGCTGGCTGCTCTCCCTTCATCTCGAAGCCGAGCGGCACGCGCACCACGCCTGGAGCGCGCGGCTCCGCCCGCTGGCCGAGGCATTTGCTTCGCGTCTTGGCGACTATCTGCGAGTGCTGACTTACCCGATCACCGTGGGCACGCATTTCAACACCGCCTTCGCGCTGACGCTGGCGCGTGAATGGGCCAGAGCGCATGACCCGGTGCTGCTGGCGACCATTGATGAATGGGCGCTCGCCGCCTTCGCCTACCGCTCCGACTACGCCGGCTGGGAACCTGGCGGGGACGAGTTCCTCTCGCCGGTCCTGTCGGCTGCCCTGTTGATGAGCCGCGTCATGCCGCATGGCCAGTTCGCTCCCTGGATCGAGGCGCTGGTGCTCGCCAATGGCTGGATCGAGCGCGACTGCCGCCCCGTTACCGTGTCCGACCGCAGCGACGGCAAGATCGCCCATCTCGACGGACTGAATCTTAGCCGGGCCTGGTGCCTTCGCGGCGTTGCATCTGCGCTGGGCCATCATCCGGCCCTGCCACTGCTGGAGCAAAGGGCCGCAGCGCACATGGAAGCGGCCATGCCCCACGTCGCGGGCGACTACATGGGAGAGCACTGGCTGGCGAGCTTTGCGCTGCTCGCCCTGCGCGAAAGCTGATCAGGCCCGCCTGGCGCCCGGGAAAGGCAGCATCACACCGCCGCGGCCGCCGTTCATCGCATCGGCCACCGGCTGCGGCAGGAAAATCTCGCCTGCCTGGACCCGGGCCGCATTGAGGCCGAGCCGCACCTCGTAAGTCGCCGGTGCGACCATGAAGCGCCCCTGCGCGTCGTATTCGCCGAGCTCCCGCAGGCCGAGTTCGAACGTCACGCGGGTGCGCTGTCCACCGTCGAGCTGGATACGCTGGAACCCTCGCAGGACCGCATGCTCGCGAGGGGCGGGCCCGTCGGTCCGGCGCAGGTAGAGCTGGATCAGATCGCTGCCGCTGCGCTCGGAGGCATTGGCGAGAACGGCGCTGGCCAAGACGCGGTCGGCACCGAGTTCGAGCGACAGGCCGGTCAGGGCAAAATCGGAATAGGACAGGCCATAGCCGAACGGGACGCGCTCGTCGCCCGCGCTCGTCCTGATCGCATAGGGAAGCCGCCCTTGCGGTTCGTGATCGCCCGAAAGCACTTCGGCCACGGCATGGCCGGACCATTTGCCGAGAAGGCCTGCGTGCAGCACGCAAGGCAGCGGATTGCCCCCGACATCCGGATCGATCGGACGCGGGCCGAGCGTGACCAGCACGAGGTTCGGATTCGCCGCGCGCAGGGTCTCGAGCAGTGTCGCCTGCGCTTCGCCCAGCGGTTCACCCGGGTGCTCGCTGCCCGCTCCCAGGACCACGATGACGGTTTGCGAGCGGCGCGCGGCTTCCCCCGCCATGCCGATCGCCATGCGGTCGGCATGGATCATGCGGTTGACTGTGGCCGATCCCTGCCGCAGCGCCAGTCCGGCGACGAATTTGTGGGCGATGCCGAGGGCTTCGAGCCCGTCAATCACGCTCGCAGCCTCGCCGTTCGCGCCGCCCATCGCCAGCGTACGGTCCTGTGCTGCGCTGCCGACGAGGAGGATATCCCCGCTGTCGACCGACAGGGGCAGCATTGCCGGATCGTTGCGCAAAAGCACGATCGATTTGCGCGCGAGATCCAGCGCCGGATCGCGCACCGGCTTGTCGGGTGCAAAACGCGGCTCGCGGTCGTAGCTGGAGCGGAAAAGTCCGAGGTCGTACTTGGCTGCAAGGACACGCCTTACGGCCTCGTCGAGTTCGCCCATTGCGATCTGGTCGTTGCGGATCGCAGCAACGAGGCGCTCTACCGAGAGACCTACGTATCCCGGTGCTCCGAGGTGGTGTCCGGATGCTTCAGCCAGCCGGCTCCATTCGCCCAGCAAGATCCCGGCATAGCCGCCGGGTCGGCGGAGCTGGTCGAGGATCTCCGCCCGCTCCGGCTGCTGGCTCCTGCGATCGCGCGGCGCGGCGTCGATCGCAACGCTCGCCGGTCGACTTTCGTCGATGGCCTTCAGCAGGGCGCGCCTCGTCTCATCGCCCTGGCCGTCCGGCGGTCCGCGGTCGACTGCGTCGCCGGCAATGGCATAGTCGAGGCAGGCAAGCATTCGGCGATGACCGGGCACGTCGCTCGACTGCAGTCCGCGGACATGTGCGGCGATCATCTCGCCGACGAGCCAAGGGTCTTCGCCGCCCGACTGCTCGAACCCGCTGCCCGAAAGATATCCGGCAGTGGTGAAGACCGGGGAAAGCGCCCAGTTGATCCCCTGTGCCGTCGCTTGTGCAGCGACCATATGGTTTGCGGCCTCGAGGGCATCCTGGTCCCAGCTTGCCGCCGCGCTGACCGGATGCGGGATCAGGCCGGGGAGTATCTGCGAGGGGTCGGCCGCGAAGAACAACGGAATGCCGAGGCGGGTTTCCTCGATGGCGATCTGTTGCAACCGGTCGGAACGGCCGGCGCTGTTCGGTCCGACGATCCCGCCGACAAGGCCGCGGCGCAACTGGTCGGCAAAGGCGCCGTCGCGGCTGTCGGGCCCTTCGTGGACGAGCACGAGCTGCCCGGCCTTCTCCTCGAGCGTCATGTACTCGAGCAGGTCCTCGACGAAGCGGTCGCGTTCGGGCGCAGGATCGGTTGGCGGGCGCGGCATGGCCCGTCGGTGATCCGCCGGAATGGTAAACATCCGGTTTGCATTTGGGCGATGTGCGACAAGCTGAGCTTGGCGAGCGGCAATTTTGGAGTAATTTACACATATAAAAATATCTTTATATCCTGCTCGCGATGCAGACCGAGACCGTCTTTCGTGCACTGGCCGACCCGACACGGCTCAGGATCCTGCGCCTGCTCGGTTCGATGGAGCTGGCGGTGGGCGAGGTCGCGCAGGTGCTCGCGCAGAGCCAGCCCCGCGTATCGCGCCATATCGGCATCCTGTGCGATGCCGGCCTTGCGGAGCGGCGACGCGAGGGCAGCTGGACCTTCGTGCGCGGCGGGGACATGGGGTCTGCGACGCCCCTGTTGTGCCACGGCGTCTCGCGCCTGCTGGCGGACGCCGAGGCGGAGGATGAGGGCTTCGCGCAATTGTGCGAAGCCGACCGTCGCAAGCTCGCCGAAATTCGCAGTCACCGCGAGGCGGAGGCGCAAGCCTATTTCGCGCAGCACGCGCACGACTGGGACGAATTGCGCCGCCTGCACAGCTCGGACGAAGCGATCGAGACCGCGCTGGCCGGGGCGCTGGGCGAGGCCCCACTGGGACGCCTGCTTGATATCGGCACCGGCACCGGGCGGATGGCCGAACTGTTCGCCGGGCGCGCCGAGCATATCGTTGCGCTCGACAAGAGCCTCGCGATGTTGCGCGTTGCCCGCGCCAAGTTGCAGCACCTGCCCGCCAACCGGGTCGAGCTGGTGCAGGGCGATTTCGGCTCGCTCCCCTTCGCGCCTGCCAGTTTCGACACGGTGCTGTTCCACCAGGTTCTCCATTTCGCGCAGGCCCCGGCCGCCGCGTTGAGCGAGGCAGCCCGCGTGACCCGGGCCGGCGGGCGGATAGCGATCGTCGATTTCGCCGCGCACCAGCGCGAGGAATTGCGCGACCGGCATGCCCATGCGCGGCTCGGCTTCGCCGACAACCAGATGGAGGGCCTGCTCGGTGATGCGGGGTTCGATGCCGAACCGCCCGCGGCACTCGAGGATGGCGAATTGGCAGTGAAGATTTGGATCGCGCGGCGGCGCGGCGAAGACAGGAAGGTGGCCTCGTGAGCCCGACGATCGACCAGATGCGCGAGGCGCACCGCGCGCTCGAGACCCCGCTGTTCTCGGGGCTCCCGGGCGACATCGAGGTGAGTTTCGAATTTTTCCCGCCCAAGAACGACAAAATGAACGAGACGCTGTGGGCCAGCGTCGAAACCCTCGCGCCGCTCGGCCCGCGCTTCGCCAGCGTGACCTATGGCGCGGGCGGCTCCACCCGCGAGCGCACCCACCAGCAGGTCGTGCGCATCCAGAACGAGGCGGGCATCCCTGCCGCCGCGCACCTCACCTGTGTCGAGGCGACCCGCGAACAGGTCGACGAGGTCGCACGGCATTATTGGGAAGAGGGCATCCGCCACATCGTCGCGTTGCGGGGCGACCCGCCCGACGGTTCGGGCCAGTACAAGCCCCACCCGGGCGGCTATGCGAATGCGGTTGAACTGATTGCGGGCCTCAAAAAGGTCGCGGATTTCGAGATTTCGGTCGCCGCCTACCCCGAGGTGCACCCGGATTCGCCCGATGCACAGGCCGATATCGCCAATCTCAAGGCCAAGTTCGATGCCGGTGCGACCCGGGCGATCACGCAGTTCTTCTTCGATCCGCAGTGCTTCTTCGAGTTCCGAGACAAGGCGGCCGCCGCCGGGATCGAGGGAGAAATCGTGCCGGGCATCATGCCGGTCATGAGCTTCGCCGCGGTCCAGCGCATGAGCTCGCTTTGCGGCACGGCCATCCCGCACTGGATCGAAGGGCTGTTCGAAGGGCTCGACGAAAAGCCCGAAGCGCGCCAGCTGGTTTCCGCCACCATCGCTGCCGAACTCTGCCGCCGCCTCTATGCGGGCGGCGTCAGGCAGTTCCACTTCTACACCCTCAACCGCGCCGAGCTGAGCTATGCGATCTGCCACATGCTCGGCCTGCGACCCAAGGTATCGACATGAGCAAGCGTCAAGAGTTCGAAGCTGCCGCCGCGCGGCGCATCCTGGTCAAGGACGGGCCCTATGGCACCGAAATCCAGCGCGCGAAGCTCGCGCCGGAAGACTATGCGGGTGACACCGGCCTCGCCGCCGACCAAAAGGGCAATAACGACCTCGTGAACCTGACCCAGCCGCAGGTCATCCGCGCGATCTGCGACAGCTACATCGCTGCCGGCGCGCATATCCTTGCCACCAACACCTTCAACGCCAACCGCATCAGCCAGGCGGATTACGGGGCGGAAGCGCTGGTCCACGCCATCAACGTCGCCGCCGCGCGCATCATCCGCGAGGCGGTGGACGAGGCCACCGCCAAGGACGGCGTGCCCCGTTTCGTCGCGGGCGCGATGGGGCCGACCAACAAGACGCTTTCGCTCTCGCCCGATGTCGAGGACCCGGGCTTTCGCGAGGTCACCTTCGATGAGATCGTGGCGGTCTATGTCGAACAGGCCCGCGCGCTGCTGGAAGGCGGCGCGGACTTCATCCTGATCGAGACGGTGTTCGACACGCTCAACTGCAAGGCGGGGATCATGGCGGTGAAGCAGCTCGAGCGGGAACTGGGGCGCGACATCCCGCTGATGATTTCGCTGACGCTGACCGACCTGTCGGGCCGCAACCTCTCGGGCCACACGGTCGAGGCGTTCTGGTATACGGTGCGCCACGCGAAGCCGCTCACCATCGGGCTCAACTGCAGCTTCGGCGCGGAGCAGCTGCGCCCGCATGTCCAGCTGCTCTCCGACGTCGCCGACACCTATCTGATGGCCTATCCGAACGCGGGCCTGCCAAACGATCTCGGCGAATATGACGAGGTGCCCGAAACCACCGCCGCGCTCACCCGCGTCTGGGCCGACAACGGCCGCATCAATGCACTCGGGGGCTGCTGCGGATCGACCCCCGCCCACATCGCCGCGATGGCCAAAGCGGTGGAGGGCATTGCGCCCCGCACCGTGCCGAGCATCGATCCCGACATGCGCCTCGCCGGCCTCGAACCCTTCACGATTGCCGCCTGATGAGTGACCTGACCACTGCCCGCTTCGTCAATATCGGCGAACGCACCAATGTGACCGGTTCCGCCCGGTTCAAGAAGCTCATCATGGCGGACGATTACGAGACCGCCGTGGAGGTCGCGCGCGACCAGGTGGAGAACGGCGCGCAGGTGATCGACGTCAACATGGACGAAGGCCTGCTCGACGCCGAAAAGGCGATGACGACCTTCCTCAAGCTGATCGCCGCCGAACCCGATATCGCCCGCGTGCCGGTGATGATCGACAGCTCCAAGTTCAGCGTGATCGAGGCGGGATTGAAATGCGTCTCGGGCAAGCCGATCGTCAATTCGATCAGCATGAAGGAAGGCGAGGCGGAGTTTCTCGCCCATGCGCGCACCTGCATGGACTATGGCGCGGCGGCGGTGGTCATGGCCTTCGACGAGGTCGGGCAGGCCGACACTAGGGAGCGCAAAGTCGAGATATGCGCGCGGGCTTATGAACTGCTGACCGGCATCGGCTTCCCGCCCGAAGACATCATCTTCGACCCCAACATCTTCGCCGTGGCGACGGGTATCGAGGAGCACGACCGCTACGGGCTCGACTTCATCGAGGCGGTGCGCGAGATCAAGGCGCGCTGCCCGCATGCCAAGACCAGCGGCGGCCTGTCGAACCTGTCCTTCAGCTTCCGCGGCAACGAGACCGTGCGCCGCGCGATGCACTCGGTGTTCCTGTTCCACGCAATCCCCGCAGGTCTCGACATGGCCATCGTCAATGCGGGCCAGCTCGACGTCTACGACCAGATCGATCCCGCGCTGCGCGAAGCATGCGAGGACGTGATCCTGGCGCGCCGGCCTGATGCGACCGAGCGGCTGATCGAGCTTGCCGAAAGCTACAAGGGCAAGAGCGCCGCCGACGAGAAGGCGGCCGAGGAATGGCGCGGCTGGGAGGTCGCACGGCGGCTCGAGCATGCGCTGGTCAAGGGCATCGACGCGCACGTGGTCGAGGATACCGAGGAGGCGCGCCAGCATTTCGACCGACCGATCGAGGTCATCGAAGGCCCGCTGATGGACGGCATGAACGTCGTCGGCGACCTGTTCGGCAGCGGCAAGATGTTCCTGCCGCAGGTGGTGAAATCGGCGCGCGTGATGAAGAAGGCGGTCGCGCACCTCATCCCCTTCATCGAGGCGGAAAAGGAAGCGAGCGGCCTTGCCGACCAGTCCAAGGGTAAGATCGTGATGGCGACCGTGAAGGGCGACGTCCACGATATCGGCAAGAACATCGTCGGCGTGGTGTTGCAGTGCAATGGCTACGAGGTGATCGATTTGGGCGTCATGGTCCCCTGGTCGCAGATTCTCCAGACCGCGAAGGACGAGAAGGCGGACATGATCGGGCTTTCGGGCCTCATCACCCCCTCGCTCGACGAGATGGTGACGGTTGCCGAAGAGATGAGCCGCGCGGAGATGACCATGCCGCTGCTGATCGGCGGGGCGACCACGAGCAAGGTCCACACTGCCTTGCGGATCGACCCGGCCTACGAAGGCCCGGTGATCCACGTGCTCGATGCGAGCCGCGCGGTCGGCGTGGCAAGCCGGTTGCTCTCGGACACGCAGCGCGACGAGTTCGTCGACACGACGGCAGCCGAATACGTCAAGGTCCGCGAAGCGCGCGAAGGCAAGGCGCAGAGCGTGCTGCTCAGCCTCGAGGAAGCGCGCGCCAATCACTACGATCCCTTCTACAGTGACCGCGCCGCGCCGCCGCTGCGCCCGGGGCTCCATGTTTTCGACGACTGGTCGCTGGCGGACCTGCGCGACTACATCGACTGGACGCCATTCTTCCGCGCGTGGGAGCTGCACGGCACCTATCCCAAGATCCTCGACGACGAGGTGGTCGGCGATACCGCGCGCCAGCTGAAGGCCGATGCGGATGCGATGCTCGACCGGATCATCGACGGGCACTGGCTGACGGCGAAGGGCGTGGTCGGCTTCTGGCCCTGCGCGCGCGACGGCGACGACGTGACTCTCCACCTTGCCGACCGCGAGGAGCGGGTGATCCTGCCTTTCCTGCGCCAGCAGGTAAAGAAGAGCCGCGAGCGGGCGAACATGTGCCTCGCCGATTTCATCGATCCGGCGGGCGACTGGATCGGCGGCTTTGCCGTCGGCATCCACGGCATCGAGGAGCATTCGAAGCGTTTCCTTGCCGACAAGGACGATTATTCGGACATCCTGCTGAAGGCGCTCGCCGACCGCTTTGCCGAGGCCTTCGCCGAACGGCTCCACCAGCATGTCCGCACCGATCTGTGGGGCTATGCCCCGCAGGAACAGCTGACCAACGAGGCGCTGATCAGGGAAGAGTACCGCGGCATCCGCCCGGCGCCGGGCTATCCTGCCTGCCCCGATCACAGCCTCAAGCCGATCCTGTTCGACCTGCTCGACGCGCCGAGGAATGCTGGTCTTACCCTGACCGAGAACTTCGCCATGTATCCTACCGCAGCGGTGAGCGGCTTCTACTTCGGCCATCCCGAAGCGCAGTATTTCGGTGTCGCGCGCATCGGGCGTGACCAGCTGGAGGACTATGCGCGGCGGCGCGGCGTGGATATGGCGACCGCCGAACGATGGCTGAGACCCAATCTGGATTGAGCGCGCTGCCGCAAGGACTGCTGGTGTGGATCGGCGGCGGCATCTTGCTGCTGGCCTTTGCCGCGCTCTGGGCGCTGGTGCCTTACGATGCGGAGCTGCTGTCCCGCCTGTGGTTCCTGCCGGGGATCGGGGTCGTCGGCGCGATCATCGCCAACACCTCGGGGACCGGCGGCGGGGTGGTCTTCGTGCCGGTCTTCAATGCCTTGCGCGAATGGGGCGTGATGGATCTCCAGCCGCTGCAGGTGGTCGGCGTATCGATGGGCATCCAGAGCTTCGGCATGACGATGGGCGCGCTGCGCTGGACCGACCGGCTGTATCACCAGCCGCCGCCCGAGCCCTTGCATGCCGCGGTGCGCCCACGCGATTTCTTCACCGTGGCCTTCGCGGTGCTGGCGCTGTCCCTGCCGGCCATGCTGGCGACCCAGCGCCTGACGGCCTTCGACCAGCATGCGGTGCTGATGGGCTACAAGGCGTTTTCCATCCTGCTCGGCATCGCGCTGATCGCATCGACCTGGACGGTAAATCTCGCCCGGCCCGAGAAAGCCAGGCTCGAGCGCGGCGACCTGGCCGTGCTGCTCCTGCTGGCGGTGCCCGGCGGCATATTGACCGCGCTGTTCTCCGTCGGGATCGGCGAGCTCGTCGCGCTCTATCTCTTCATCCGCCATTACCCGGTGCTGCTCTGCACGGGCGCCGCCTGCCTCATCTCCTCGATCAGCGTGATTGCCGGAGCATTCTGGCATGTCGAGGCAGGCACGATCCAGTGGGAGATCGTGTTGCTCGCAGGGCCCGCGGCGGCGCTGGGCGGCTTCCTCGCGCGGCCCATCGCGCTCTGGCTTGGCGCGCGGCGGCTGAAGACCCTCGACGGGAGCTGGATCGTGCTCTCGGCCCTTTACCTGCTGTGGCTCAACTGGCGCTGATTGACAGGTCTGCCCGGCGCGGCGATCTTTCGGCGATGCGCCCGATCCTCCTCGCACTGGCTTCGCTGGCGATGGCGTCATGCGCCACGCTGCGGCCTACCGCGGAGCCGCAACGCGCGGCTGTCGCCGTGGTCTTCGACCGCGAGACGATAACGCCGGTCATTGTCGAGGGCCTCGCCGACCGCGCCACGGGCAGGGCGGTCGAAGCGAACGACCCGGTGCGGATCGCCAGCATCTCCAAGCTCGTCATGGCGCTCGCGACGCTGCGCCTGGTCGATGAGGGTAAGGTCGACCTGGGCACCGACGTCTCGACCTATCTCGGCTGGTCGCTGCGCAATCCCGCCTATCCCGATGTGCCTGTCACGCTCGGGCAACTGCTCCGGCATCGCTCGGGCCTGCGCGATGATGCAGGCTACGTTATCCCGCTGGGCGAAAGCCTGCAGGCGAAGCTTTCCGATCCCGAGGCGTGGTACGCCGGCGCGCCGCCCGGCGATGCGCCGTTCGAATATGCCAATCTCGGCTCGCCGGTGGTGGCGACCGTGCTCGAAGCAGCGAGCGGCGAGCGCTACGACCGGCTGGTCGAGCGCGCTGTGTTTGGCCCGCTCGGCATCAAGGCCTGCCTCAACTGGATCGGCTGCTCGCAAGACCAGGCCGACCGCGCCGTGGTCCTCTACCGCAGCACCGGCGAAGTCGCGCGCGACGATGCCGCCGACCGCCCGCTCAATTGCACCCTCCCGGTTGCCGAGGACGTCGCCTGCTCGCTCGATGATTACGTGCCCGGCACCAATGCCTCGATCTTCTCGCCGCAGGGCGGGGTGCGCATCGGCATGATCGATCTTGCTAAGATCGGGCAGGCGATACTGGGTGAGGACAATAGATTGCTCAGCCCGCAAGGCTTCCGCCAGCTGAAGCGTAGGTTTCCGCCGGTCGAAGGCAGTGCGCCCAACTTCTGTTTCTACGGTTTTGGCGTGCACACGCTGTATCCTGGGCTGGTGGGCTGCAACGACGTTCTATTCCAACTGGGCGCGCGATGGTACGGGCATGCCGGCGAAGCTTACGGCCTCCGATCCGGCTTGTGGATGGAAGAGGACGAGCGGTCCGGCATCGCCTATTTCGTCACCGCCGTCCCCGACCGCAATGCACCCGACGAAGGCGGTTTCGCGCCCGAGGAGATCGAGCTCGTGGGACGCGCCATGCGGATGGTGGAATAACCCTTTTGGCAATTGACGGTTAGCGGGGAATGCCGCAGTGCAGCACCCGTCGGCCGCGGGAGCGATTCTGCGGCGGGCGCGCACGGGAGAGCGTGCGGGGCGCCGTCCCCGCACCGCCGAAGGAGCAACCGCCCCGGAAACTCTCAGGCCACCGGACCGTGCGGGCCATCGACACTCTGGAAAGCGTCGCGCGCACCTGCATGCGGCCACCGAAGGGGTAAGCCTGCCCATCCGCAGGCCAGTCTCTCAGGTTTCCCGACAGAGGGGGCATGGAATTCACAGCGCCTCGTCCGGGGCGGCCATGCTGTCGGGATTGTTGATGAGCGAAGACCACGAGATCGAAGAGACCGAAACCGGCACGCTGCCGCTCGATGCCTGGCATCGCGGCAAGGGCGGGCGGATGGTCGAATTCGCCGGCTACTGGATGCCGATCCAGTACGAAGGCATCGTCGCCGAACACGAATGGACGCGCACCAATGCGGGCCTGTTCGATGTGAGCCACATGGGCCAGCTGATGGTCACCGGCGAAAAGGCGGCGGAGGAGCTGGAGAAGCTGCTGCCGGGTGCCATTTCCACGCTGAAGCCGGGGCGAGTGCGCTATTCGCTGCTGCTGAGCGAAGAGGGCGGCATCCTCGACGACCTAATGGTCACCAACGCCACGCCGTGGATCGAGGGCGATGAGGAGGCCGGCACCGAAGGCCATTGGGGCGAGCCTGCCTATTACGTCGTCGTCAACGGTGCGATGAAGTGGGATGATATCGCCCACTTGCGCGAGTTCCTCGATGACGAGGTGACGCTGACCCACATGGACGAGCATGCGCTGGTCGCGCTTCAGGGCCCTAATGCGGCGACCGCGCTCAACCGCGTCATGCGCGGCGTGCCGGAACAGCTCGTCTTCATGCAGTCGATGGAATTCCAGTTCGGCGAATGGCCGCTGAGGATCACCCGCGCAGGCTACACCGGCGAGGACGGGTTCGAGATCTCGGTCCCTGCCGAGTACGCCGAGGCGCTGTGTGACCGGCTGTGTGCCGAAATCGAGGTGCGCCCCGCGGGCCTCGGCGCGCGCGACAGCTTGCGCCTCGAAGCGGGGCTCCCGCTCTACGGCCACGACATGACCGACGCCGTCGATCCGGTCAGTGCCGACCTTGCCTTTGCGCTCACCAAGAAGCGCCGCGAGACCGGCGGCTGGATGGGCTTCGAGGCGGTCAGCGCGGTGCTCGAATCCGGCCCGAAGGAACGCCGCGTCGGACTCGCTATCGAAGGCCGCATGCCGGCGCGCGAAGGCGCGGAAATCTTTGCCGGCGAGCGCAGGGTCGGGCGCGTCACCAGCGGCGGCTTCTCGCCCACGCTCGGCCGTCCGATCGCGATGGGTTACGTCGCAACGGAGCATGCAGCCGAGGGAACCGAACTGGAGATCGCGGTTCGTAACAAAAGACTTCCGGCGAAGGTGGTGAGCCTGCCTTTCGTCCCCCACAACTACTATCGAGGGAGCTGACCAGATGGCGCGTTATTTCACCGACGAACATGAATGGATCGACGTCGAAGGCGATACCGCCACCGTCGGCATCACCGATTACGCGCAGGGCCAGCTGGGTGACATCGTCTTCGTCGAACTGCCCGAAGTCGGCAGCGTGATCGACAAGGGCAAGGACGCCGCCGTGGTCGAAAGCGTCAAGGCGGCGAGCGACGTCTACGCCCCGATCAGCGGCGAGATCATGGAGACCAACGAGGCGCTCGAAGACGATCCGGCGCTGGTGAACACCTCGCCCGAGGAAGACGGCTGGTTCTTCAAGATGACCATCGGCGACAAGGGCGAGCTCGAGGGCCTGATGGACGACAAGGCTTACAAGAGCTTCTGCGACAGCCTCTGATGCGCGGCGCCCCGCGGGGCCTGAAGGGACTATTATGCGCTACCTACCCCTGACCGATGCCGACCGTTCGGCGATGCTCGCCAAGATCGGTGCGAGCGATATCGACGCGCTGTTCGTCGACGTGCCCGAAGAGGCGCGGCTGACCGGCCCGATCCATGGCCTACCGATGCATGCCAGCGAGATGGCGGTCGAAAGGCACATGCGACGGCTCTCGAAGAAGAACCTCGCGGCGGCCGATGCGGCGTTCTTCCTCGGGGCAGGGGCCTACAAGCATCACGTCCCGGCCAGCGTCGACCACATCATCCAGCGCGGTGAGTTCCTGACCGCCTACACGCCCTACCAGCCGGAAATCGCGCAGGGCACGCTGCAGATGCTGTTCGAGTTCCAGACGCAAGTCGCGCGGCTCTATGGCTGCGCGGTGGCCAATGCCTCGATGTACGACGGTTCGACCGCGTGCTGGGAAGCGGTGGCGATGGCGAGCCGGATCGCACGCGGCAAGAAGCGCAAGGTCGTGCTCTCGGGCGCGCTTCATCCGCATTACGCCGAGGTCGTGAAGACCATGGCCAAGTTCACCGATGACGAGATCGCCGGTGCGCCGCCGAGCCTTACTGCGATGCCCGACGACGATGGCCTGATCGCCCGGATCGACGACAACACCAGCTGCGTGGTGGTGCAGTATCCCGACATTCTCGGCCGCCTGCCCGACCTCGCGAAGATCGCCGATGCGGCGCATGCGCAGGGCGCGCTGCTGATCGCGGTCAACACCGAGCCGGTGGCGCTCGGCGCGGTAAAGTCGCCGGGCGAGCTCGGCGCGGATATCGTCGTGGGCGAAGGCCAGGCGATCGGCGTCGGCCTGCAGTTCGGCGGCCCCTACCTCGGCCTTTTCGCCGTGCGCGACGAGAAGCATGTCCGCATGATGCCCGGACGCCTGTGCGGCGAGACCGTGGATGCGGAAGGCAAGCGCGGCTTCGTCCTGACGCTGTCGACCCGCGAGCAGCATATCCGCCGCGAGAAGGCGACTTCGAACATCTGCACCAACTCGGGCCTCTGCGCGCTCGCCTTCAGCGTGCACATGACGCTGCTCGGCGAGGCGGGTCTCAGGCAGCTTGCGGCAGAGAACCACCGCCTCGCCTGCCTCGCTGCCGAGCGGCTGGCGAAAGTGCCCGGCGTGACGGTGCTCAACGACCAGTTCTTCAACGAGTTCACCGTGCTGCTCGACGGAGACGCGCGGGCGATCGTGCGCCAGCTGACCAGGCAGAACGTGCTCGCCGGCGTCTCGCTCGGCCGCCTGTTCCCGGGTGTGGAGGGGTTGGCCAACGGGCTGCTCGTCGCGGTCACCGAAACCACCACCGAGGAGGACATCGAAACGCTGGCCTCCGCACTCGAGGGAGTTCTCGCATGAACGCGCCGAACCAGTCCGGCTGGAAGCCCGGCACGCCCGTCGATGGGCACAACGCCATGAGCGGCCCCGATACTGCCACCGGCAACCGCGCGCTGATGCTGGAGGAGCCGCTGATCTTCGAGATCGGCTCGACCGAGACGACCGGGGTCGACTTCGACTTCGCCGCTAGGCTCGACCTTGCCGGCGTCGACCAGCCGGCCCCGCCGACGCCCGCGCCCGCCAGCCGCCTCGGCAGCTTCGCGCGGACCGAGGCGATCGGCCTGCCGGGCCTGACCGAGCCGGAGACGGTGCGGCACTACACGCGCCTCAGCCGCCAGAACTATGCCATCGACCTCGGCCTGTTCCCGCTCGGCAGCTGCACGATGAAGCACAACCCGCGCCTCAACGAGAAGGTCGCGCGGATGCCCGGCTTTGCCGACGTCCACCCGCTGCAGCCGGTCGATACGGTGCGCGGGGCGCTGGAGGTGATGAACGAACTCGCCTTCTGGCTGATCACGCTGACCGGCATGCACTCGGTCGCCATGAGCCCCAAGGCGGGCGCGCATGGCGAACTGTGCGGTATCCTGTGCATCCGCGCCGCGCTCGAAGCCCGGGGCGATGCGCGCAAGGTGATCCTCGTGCCCGAGAGCGCGCATGGTACCAACCCTGCCACTGCCGCCTTCGCAGGCTACGAGATCGAGGACATTCCGGCGAATGCTGATGGCCGCGTCGATCTCGATGCGCTGAAGGCCCGGCTCGGCCCGGACGTGGCGGGGGTGATGATCACCAATCCCTCGACCCTCGGCCTGTTCGAGCGCGACCTCAAGGCGATCTCCGATGCGGTCCATGCAGCGGGCGGCTTCGTCTATTGCGACGGGGCAAACTTCAACGCCATCGTCGGCAAGGTGCGCCCGGGCGACCTTGGTGTCGATGCGATGCACATCAACCTCCACAAGACCTTCTCCACCCCGCATGGCGGCGGTGGCCCGGGCTCGGGCCCGGTGGTCTTGTCCGAAGCGCTCAGCCCCTTTGCGCCGCTGCCCTATACTGCGCGGACGAAGGATGGCGTGGTGCATCTGATCGAGGAAGAGGGCGCCGACGCCTTCTCCGAAGAGTATTTCGGCGGGCGCATGGAGCACTTCGGCCGCATGACCGCCTTCCACGGGCAGATGGGTATGTTCAGCCGTGCGCTGACCTATATCCTCAGCCACGGCGCGGACGGATTGCGGCAGGTGGCCGAGGATGCGGTGCTCAACGCCAATTACGTCCTGCGCAGCCTCGAAGACGTGCTCGACGCGCCCTTCGGGCACAGCGGTCCGTGCATGCATGAGGCGCTGTTCAGCGACAAGGGCTTCGCGGAAGGGCTCTCGACGCTCGATCTCGCGAAGGGGCTGATCGACGAGGGTTACCACCCGATGACCATGTACTTCCCGCTGGTGGTGCATGGCGCGATGCTGGTCGAGCCGACCGAGACCGAGAGCAAGGCCGCGCTCGACCAGTTCATCACCGCGCTGCGCAGCGTGGCCGGCCGGGCGAAGGCAGGCGACGAGAGCCTCAGGACCGCGCCGCATTACGCCCCGCGCCGCCGCCTCGACGAGACGCTCGCGGCGCGGAAGCCGGTGCTGGCCTGGCAGGCGCCCGAAGCGCCCGCAGGAACGCCGGTCGCAAGCGAGATCGGCGGGGCCTAGGCTTCGCTTTCGGGCTTGGGCTTCACGGTGATGGTGATCTGGCTGAGCGAGATCACCGCCACCCAGAAGCCGATCACCGACAGCGCGCTAGACCCGAGCACGGTGAAGGCCGCGCCCTTCAGGCCGTTCCAGTCCATCGCGACCTGCAGCAGCGAAAGGCCGATGACGGTCGGTACCGCGCGCATCACGAAGGCCGTGCCCGCACGCCCTGCGCTCACCAGCAGCGATTCGAGGCTGGCGCCGACGAGCTCGATCGCACCGGCGATGGCGAGGATGACCATCGCCCAATAGACCACGCGAAACTCCGGTCCGGCAATGAGCACGAGGCCCGGGCGACCGAGGAAGATCGCCACCAGCACCGCCAGTGCCCCGCCGACGAGCGCGATATTCGCCATGCGGCGCGCCATGTCGTGCGCGTCGTCGCGCGCGTGGACGAGTTCGGGGTAGATCGCCTTGGACACGGTTTGCGCGAGGCTGACGAGCGCCTGTCCGAGCTGGCTGGCGACACGGAAGCCGCCAGCGAAGGCTTCGCCCCCGATCGCCCCGACCAGCAGGATCAGCACCTGCTTCGATCCGACATTGAGGCTGCCCGTAAGATTGGTGGACCAGACGAACCGCCAGGCGCCCGAATGGTCGCGCGGCAGGCGCAAGAGGCTGATCTGCGACAGGTCGATCCGCTCCGTTCGTCCGGCGGCGAACCACAGCGCCGCCGCCACGGCGACCTCGGCGGCGGCCCAGGCGAGAATGAAGCCGGTAACCGTCGGCATGAACACGGCGGCGAGGACCGCGCCGGCCGCGCGGACGATCGGCTGGACCGCTTCGGCTGCGGTGGCCCGACCGTATTCGAAGCGCAAGCGCAACAGGCCGGTCGGCGTGGTGCGGATCGCCAGCAGCGAGACCATGCAGTAGCCGAAGGCGAGCCAGAGCAGGTCGTCCGGCAGCGGAAGCCAGAACTGGGCCGACCAGCACAGTGCTGCTGCCAACACTGTCCCGAGTGCGATGGAAAGCATGTCGAGCGCGATGGCGAAGCCCGTCGCCTCGGCAGGGCCGTCCTTGCCGGCGCCCCAGCGGACCACGAATTGCCAGGTCTGGAAGTTGGCGAGACCGGTGACGGTCTGTCCCAGTGCCACGATCAGCGCGAAATAGCCGAAGCCGTCAAGCCCCAGCGTGCGGGTGGCGAGCGCGAGGTAGACGAGGCTGAGCACGGCATTGACGCCGCGACCGCTGAGCAGCCAACCGATATTGCGGATAAGGCGTCCCATCGCGCAGTTCGCCGCCTCAGGCGGCGGCACCCTCGCGCCTGGCGAGAAGCTTTTCGGTGATCCTGAAGGAGCGCTCCTCGTCGACGTCGATCGCGAACTCGCCGTTCGACAGGACGATGGGGACCAGCTTGTAGCCGAACCGCTTCGAGATCTGTGCGAACAGCTGCTCCTTGTCGCCCCAGCCGAAATAGAAGCGGATGAGGTTCATCAGGCCGAAGGCCTTGGCGATGCGCGAGGGGTATTTCACGAACTGGCCGCCGCTGCGCAGGATCTCCGCCGCGCCGAGCGCGTCGCGGCTGCCGATCCAGTAGGTATTGCAGTTCGAATAGCCGCCATCGGTGAATTCGTAGAACTTCTTCTGGCCTTCGGGATCGGCTGCAATCACGTCCTCCTTGCGGGCCAGCGCGGCGGCCGCGCCCGCCTGTTCGGCCAAGGCCTTCTCGACGAATTCGGCATAGCCTTCTGCGGTCACCAGGCAATTGTCGGAGGTGGTGATGAGAACGGGAAAGTCGGCGTTCTCGGTACCCGCGAATACGCTGTCGACCAGATTGTGGCGGCCCTCTGCGAAGCGCAGCCGTCCCTCCGCGGAGAGCTGGGCGACCAGCGGAATGGCGGCGATTTCGTCCGGTTCGTGAGCGACAATGCGAATCTCGCCGATCCGGTCGCACGCGGCGAGCGCGGCGACCACGTGTTCGATCATCGGCTTGCCATGGACCGGCACGACGCTTTTCTGCGCGACCCCTGCCCGCTCGGCAAGCGGGTCGAGCTGGCCGGAACGCTTGCCGGCCATGATCAGGGCGGTGACTTTTGCTTGGGTCTGGGTAGCCATGGCGCGCCATGTAGGCAGGATGACGGGACTTGTCACGATGCACCCGCGCGGGCAGCGGGGCGTGCATGCGGATTATCTTCAGTCGCAAGGGCTTCGACAGCGCGGCGGGCGGCGGCCCGTCCCCGATCGTCGGGGGGAGGCCGGTGAGCCTGCCGATCCCGGCCGGTGCCGCCTCGCGCACCCGATACGGCGATCTGGGGCTGGGCGAGCATGCTGCCGCGGCGAGCCGAGGCAGGCTGGGCGGCGATGCGCTCTGCCATCACGATCCGATGTTCGTGGAGGACGGGCGGTGCCTGTTCGGCCAGGTCGGCGCGGCACAGACCCATTTGTCGAACCGGGGTGTCGGCAGGGGGGACGTGTTCCTGTTCTTCGGCCTGTTCCGCGAAGCGGGCGGCGATCCGCACCACCGGATTTTCGGCTATCTCGAAGTCGAGGACATCATTCCGCTGGCAAGTGGCGCGCCCCAATGGCTGGTTGAGCGCGGCCACCCGCATGCGCTGGCGATGCACGGCACGAACGACACCATCTACGCCGGCCCGGGCCGCACCGCGAACAAGGCCTGCGACGCGTTGCGGCTGACGGTGCCCGGAGGCCCGGCGAGCCTGTGGCGACGGCCCGCGTGGCTGAGCCCGGGCGGGCTGAGCTACCACGACCGCGCGGATCGCTGGCTTCCCGCCAAGCGCCTGCGCAGCGTGGCGCGCGGGCAGGAATTCGTTGCCGATATCGGCCGGCGGCAGGCCCCGCGCGCCTGGCTCGCACGGATCGTCGAGGAAATCAGAGCGTCTTGATGATCGCGCTGAAGTCCAGCCCGCCGTTCTCCTCGGCGAACTTCTCGTAAAGCTCGGCCGCGGTCGAACCCAGCACGGTGGTCGCATCGACGCTGCCCGCCGCTTCCATCGCCAGCCGCAGGTCCTTGAGCATCAGCGCAGTCGCGAAACCGCCCTGGTAGTCGTTGTCGGCAGGACTTTGTACGCCAACGCCGGGCAGCGGCGTATAAGCATTGAGCGACCAGTTGTAGCCGCTCGACACGCTGGAAATCTCGTAGAATTTCTGCGGATCGAGGCCGAGCTTCTGCGCCATCGTCATCGCCTCTGCCGTGCCGATCATGGTGATGGCGAGCAGCATGTTGTTGCAGATTTTGGCCGTCTGCCCCGCGCCCGCATCGCCCGCATGGATCACCGCCTTGCCCATCGGATCGAGCACCTCGCTGGCCCGCGCGAACGCTTTGTCGGTCCCGCCGACCATGAAGGTCAGCGTGCCGCCGTTGGCCGCCGCGATCCCGCCGGAGACGGGCGCATCGACCATGTCGTATCCGGCGGCCTCGGCCCTGGCGATCACCTCCTTGGCGGTGGCGACGTCGATGGTCGAGCAGTCGAGCAATACCGCGCCAGCCGGGGCCTTGCCGATCACGCTGCCTTCGTAGACCGACTTCACGATCGCGCCATTGGGCAGCATGGTGACCACGCCGTCGACTCCCTCGACCGCCTCGGCGGCATCGGTGAAAGTCGCGCAGCCGTTCGTTTTGGCCGCCGCGAGCGCCTCTTCGCTGAGGTCGAAGGCATTCACCTCATACCCCGCCTTGACGAGGTTCGCGGCCATTCCGCCACCCATATTGCCGAGGCCGATGAAGGCGATTTTCATATGTTCATCCTCTCACTGTCGCTCAGGGCGACGTTCCATAAGGCGACAAGGCGACAAAGGCGACTCGGTGTCGCTTTCATGTTTCTCTTTATGTTTCAGTGCCTTGCTGCGTGTTTCGCGCCGCAAGGCGACACTCGGGCCGGTTTCGGAAAAAATCCCGCATATTGGCTGCGTTCGATCCGCTCCTCCCGTCCCTAGCGACTGTCAGCACCTGTAGGAAAGGCCGCTTGCGCTGCCCCAAGCACGCCCGTCAGCACAAGGCGCGTATCGCCATCGTGTTTCCATGCGAGCCAGGTCAGATACGGCAGCAGGAAGCCTGCCCCTCCAAGGAAGGCGAGGAGAGCCAGCCCGATACCCGCTGGCGAAAAGCCGTTGCGCCAGGCCGTCCAGCTGGCGGACAGGAACAGCATCATCAGGAAATCGAGGTTGAACTGGCCCGGCCAGGTCCAGCTTGCGATGTCGCCCAAGAATATCTCCAACAGGCCCATGCCATGATTGCTGATCACATGACCGGTGTAGAACGCCAGCGCGCCCCACAGGACCATCAGCAGAAGGTAGAACGCCTTCACCTCAGCGTCCCTTCCACTTGCCTTCGCGCTTTTCGACGAAAGCGGCCATGCCTTCCTTCTTGTCCTCGCTCGCGGTGAGGATCTGGAAGATGCGGCGTTCGACGATCAGGCCCTGATCCAGCGAGGTCTCGAAGGCGGCGTTGACCATCTCCTTGTTCGCGATGGCGGCCATCGGCGGCATGCTGGCGATCTGCGCGGCGGTCTTCATCGCCTCGTCGAGCAGGCTGTCATGCGGCACCACGCGCGCGACGAGGTTGCTGCGCTCGGCTTCCTCCGCGCCCATCATGCGGCCCGTCAGGCACATTTCCATTGCCTTCGACTTGCCGATGGCCTTGGTCAGGCGCTGCGATCCGCCCATGCCGGGCGCCACGCCCAGCTTGATCTCGGGCTGGCCGAACTTGGCGTTCTCCGAAGCGATGATGAAGTCGGCCATCATGGCGAGTTCGCACCCGCCACCCAGTGCGAAGCCGTTGACCGCGGCGATCCACGGCTTGCGGGTCTTCTTGACGATCTCGCTGGTCCAGGGGCTGAAGAAATCGTCGAGATAGAAGTCCGCTGCGGCCTTTTCGCTCATTTCCTTGATGTCGGCGCCGGCGGCGAAAGCCTTGTTGCCCGATCCGGTGATCACGGCGCACAGCTGGCTGCCGTCGGCCTGATAGGCGGCGAAGGCCTCGATCAGTTCCTCGAGCACTGTGCTGTTCAGCGCATTCAAGGCCTGCGGGCGGTTGAGCGTGATCAGCGTAACCGCATCGCGGGTTTCGACGGTGATGGTTTCGTATGAACTCACTTCAATTCTCCGGTTTGTCGCCATCGCTCGGACTATCGACATAAATGGGTTCGCCATCCAGGATTACGCCCCATCCATAGGCATACCTGCGATCGCATTTCACGTCGGCGGGATTCTCGAAACTGGCTCGCCCGAGCAATGGCAAGTCCGCGCGCTCTTGGCTGAGCGCGGTGCCCCTGACCATCACCCGTGATGGCGTGGAAAGGCCATCCGTGCGATCGAGACCTTCAAGCTGGTAGACCGTATCCACACTCTTTCGGCGGATACGATAAATTCCCATGTCGTCCCTCACGACGATCGGCCGGGAGCGGCGGGAGCGCTGGTCGCGAGAAATTTCCCCATCGGTGAAATCGACATAGGTGCCATCCGCGAGGGTGAGGCGAAGCGTGCCGCTATGGATGCCCGAATAGATCAACTGCACCGACTGGCCTTCGAGGGGCCGCAATACCAGTTCCCTCATGCAGACGGTTGCCGGTCCGAAACTGGTAAACTGGTCCTCGGTGCCGAGTTCAATCCCGTTCACGGTTGTCGGTGTATCAGCATGTGCGCCAGACGCCAGACACAAGCAGAGCGGCGCAAGAAGGCTCGCATGCCTGACAGGCTTGCGCGTCCGCCGGTTCACAGCGGTTTCCATTCCTCATCGGCGGGAAGCGGGGCGAAGATGGCGTCGAGCAACTCATCGCTCACGCCCTCGGGCGTAGCCGGGTCCCATTTGGGGTCGTTGGTCTTGTCGACGATCACCGCGCGCACGCCCTCGGCGAAGTCGGGGCGGGTCAGGACGCGCGATGCGATGCGGTATTCCATCACCATGTTGTCGGCGAAATCGTCCAGCTTCGCGCTCGTCGCCAGCTGCCGCAGCGCGACCTTGCAGGTCTGCGGGCTCTTGGTGCGCAGGGTGGCGAGTTCCTTGGCCGCCCACTCGCTGTCCTCGGCTTCGAGGCTGGCGAGGATGTCCTCGTAGCGGTCCGATGCGAAATGCCGCGCGATCTTCTCGGCATTGGCCTCGATCCGCGCTTCGGGCGGGGTGACCGAGAGTTCGGAGAGGATGCCCGCAATCCGGTCGGGATGTTCGGCGATGCGCGCCTTGGCTTCGGCGAGCTTTTCGGACGGCAGGTAATGCGTGGCGATGCCCGCCCAGAGGGATTCCGCCCCGTCGAGCCGCGCCCCGGTGAGCGCGAGGAACTGGCCGAGCCTGCCGCCAAGGCGCGCAAGGTGCCAGCCGCCGCCCACGTCGGGGAACAGGCCGATGCCGGTCTCGGGCATGGCGAAGCGCGTGTGCTCGGTCGCCACGCGGAACCTGCACGGCATGGCGATGCCCACGCCGCCGCCCATGGTGATGCCGTCCATGAAGGCCACGATGGGCTTGGCATAGGTCATCATCTGGTGGTTGAGCTGGTATTCGTCGTGGAAGAAGGCGCGGCCCGATGCGCCGCCGTCGGTCAGCGCCGAGTTGCGGAGGAGGTTGATGTCGCCGCCGGCGCAGAACCCGCGGCCTTCCGCATGGTCGAGGATCACGGCCGCGACCGCGTCGTCGCCGGCCCAATCGGTCAGCGCCGCGCTCATCGCGTGGCACATGTCGAGCGTCAGCGCGTGGAGCGCCTTGGGCCGGTTGAGCGAGATATGGCCGGTGCGGCCGTGGGTGTGGATGAGGACCTCTTCGGTCATGCTGCTTTCCTGTGTTCGATCAGGTCCCACGGGTTCCCCCAGGGATCTCTGAAGACCGCCACCGTGCCATAGCTTTCGTGGCGGGGTTCTTCGGTGAATGTGACGCCCCAGGATACCATGCGCTGGTGGTCGGCGGCGAAATCGTCGGACACGAGAAACCAGCCGACGCGCCCGCCCGCCTGATTGCCGATGGCCGCCTGCTGTTGTTCGTTCGCCGCGCGGGCGAGGAGCAGCTTGCCGCCGCTCGTTCCCGCAACCACGACCCAGCGCTTGCCGCCACCAAGGTCGCTGTCTTCGAGCAGTGCGAAATCCAGCGCGCCGCGGAAGAAGGCGATGGCCTCGTCGTAATCGGGGACGAGGAAGGTGGTGAGGGCAAGCCCGCTCACTGCCGCAGCAGGTCCCGGCCCACGATCATGCGCATGACCTGGTTGGTGCCTTCGAGGATCGAATGCACGCGCAGGTCGCGCCAGAAGCGTTCGATCGGGTATTCGCGCAGGTAGCCGTATCCGCCGAACAGCTGGAGCGCGTCGTTCACGATCTTGCTGCCGCTGTCGGTCGCGAGGCGCTTGGCCATGGCGGAGAAGCGGCTCTTGTCGGGCGCGTTGTCGGTGACCTTGGCCGCCGCGAGGTAGAGCAGCGCGCGCGCGGCCTCCAGCTCGGTCGCCATGTCGGCGAGCATGAACTGCGTGTTCTGGAAGTCAGCGATGGGCGTGTCGAACTGCTTGCGGTCCTTGGTATAGGCGATGGCCTCGTCGAGGCAGCGCTGCGCCCCGCCAAGCGAGCAGGCACCGATATTGAGGCGGCCGCCGTCAAGGCCCATCATGGCAAAGCGAAAGCCTTCGCCCTCGTCGCCGACCCGATTGGCCACCGGCACGCGGGCATCCTCGAAGATCACCTGCGCGGTGGGCGAGGCGTTCCAGCCGAGCTTCTTCTCCGGCTTGCCGAAGGAGACGCCAGGCGTGTCTTTGTCGATCACGAGGCAGGTGATGCCCTTGGTCTTGTGTTCGCCGGTGCGGACCATGGTGACATAGACGTCGTTGAAGCCGCCGCCCGAGATGAATTGCTTGGTGCCGTTGAGCACGTAATGATCGCCGTCCAGCACCGCATTGGTCTTGAGGCCCGCCGCGTCCGAACCGCTGCCCGGCTCGGTCAGCGCATAGCTGGCGATCTTCTCCATCGTCACGAGGTCGGGCAGATATTTCGCCTTAACCTCGGCGCCGCCGAACTGGTCGATCATCCAGGCGGCCATGTTGTGGATCGAGATATAGGCGCTGGTCGCAGGGCAACCATAGGCCATCGCTTCCATGATCAGCGCGGCCTCGAGCCGGCCGAGGCCGATCCCGCCGCTTTCTTCGGAGACGTAGATCGCCCCGAAGCCGAGCTCGGCGCTCTGCTTGATCACGTCGCGCGGGAAGTGGCTCTTCTCGTCCCACTCGGCGGCGTGCGGGGTGATGGCGTCGGCAGTGAAGCGCTGCGCCATTTCCTGGATCGCGAGCTGCTCTTCGGTAAGCTGGAATTGTCCGGTCATGGCGCGGGCTCTAGCGCCGCTGGTGACGCTAGGGAAGAGGGTGGGGAGGTCAGCCGCGAACGATTGCCTCGGCCTCGATTTCGACTTTCCATTCCGGTCGGCAGAGCCATGCCGCGCCTACCATTGTTGCGGCGGGGCTCGCGTCGCCGAAGAAGCGGGCGTGCACCTCGCCCAATGCGTCCTGGTCCGCCGGATCGGTCAGGAACATGCGGGTGCGCACGACGTCGCTGGCCGCGCCACCCAGTTCTTCGATCGCCCGCAGGATCAGCGTGCAGCAGCGTGCCGCCTGCTCGGCCGCGCCGCCTTGCGTCGAACTGGCGTCGTCCTCCACCGGGCCCGTGCCGGCGACGATGATCCGGTTGCCCTCGCGCACCGCGCGCGCGAAGCCGAATTGCGCCTCGTAGGGCGAGCCGGTGAAGGCACGGCGGCGCTCGCTCATCCGCAGGTGACTTCGGTGATCTTCATCGCCTCGTCATAGCGCACGTTCACGCGGTCCTGCCGGTAATCCATCGTCCAGGCCGAGTTGGGCGGACCCCAGCGCAGCGTTGCGGCTCCGCTGTCCTTGAGGATGGCGGCGCCCATCGCCGCGGTCGCGTCGTGGCCGATATGGCCCTGCGCTGCGGCGGCATCGCACAGGCCGCCCGAGGGAGCCTCGGCAACCTCGTCGGCTCCATAGGTGGTGGCGCAGGCGGCAAGCGGCAGTGCCGCCGCAATCGTCAGTATCTTACGCATCGTCGGCATCCTCCATTCCACACTTGGTATAGACCAGCGGTTCGGCCAGGGCATCCTCGCCATATTCGGTCCGCGTCAGCGCGCTGCCGTCATCGGAGACGGCGAGCTGCATGTCGCGGCGCCATTCCTGCCCTTCGCCGGTGAAGGCATAGGTGGCGCGGAAGGTGCCGGGATCGCGCTCGCCCTCGGCCAGCGTGTCGAGCGTGCCGGTCGCTTCGTAGAACCGGATCGCCTCGCCCGTGATTTCGATCAACCCCTTGGCGTCGCCGCGGGTCGAGGTGCAATCTGCGGGCACCAGGCCCCAGCGGCCCTGCATTTCCTCGGGGATCGCCAGCACCGCAGCGGGCAGGGGTTCCGCACCATCGCCGATGCCGGCATCGGGCTCGACGGGGAGGATTTCCTCCTCATTGGTGGCCGAGCGGTCGATCGGCTCGGCGCAGGCCGAAAGCAGGAACAGTACGGCGGTCGCGGTTATCATATTGCGCATGGGTCTACTCCGGGCAGCGGCGGTATTGGGTCACGTTCATCGCACCATCGCCATCATCGGCGTTGACCGCAAGCGTGCCGTCGGCTTGCAAGGCAAAGTCGCGGCGTTCGCTGGTGGGCGTATCGGCATAGGTCGTGTCGAAGGTGGCGTCGATCATGTCGTCGGTACGTGCATGCACCTCCATAATGCGGCCGCCGGTTTCGAAATTGCTGTAACCGGTCTCGCGCACGGTCAGAACCTTGCCGAAATTCCGGTTGGTCGATGAGGTCTGGTTGCAATCTTCCGCGGTCGGAGGCCGGCCAAGGTCGTCCTGCCGCCAGGCCCCGTGCAAGGCCGCCGGCATGGTGCTGGCGAGGGACGGCTGCCCTTCGCCCGCCGGAGTGGGGGCGGGCAATTCGTCGGCCTCGAGCGGCGCCTGGTCCGGCAGCCGGCTGGCGACCTCCTCGCTCGCGCGATCGGAGGCGGACCCGCAGGCGGCGAGCAGCACGGGCAGGGTCAGGAGAGCGAAGCGGGGGAGCGATGTGTTTCTCATACGCCCCCAAACGCTTCGCAATTCCATCCTATCCCATCGTCGGGATGACGAAGGCGTTCGACCCGTCGCCGCCGCCGTCGGGCCAGCGCTGGGTAACCTTCTTGGCCTTCGTCCAGAACTTGAGGCCTTCCATACCGTACTGGTCGATGTCGCCGAAGCCCGAGCGCTTCCAGCCGCCGAAGCTGTGATAGCTGACGGGTACTGGGATCGGCACGTTGATGCCGACCATGCCGACGTTGACGCGGCTCGCGAACTCGCGCGCGGCGTGGCCGTTGCGGGTGAAGATGGCGACGCCGTTGCCGTACTGGTGCTCGCTCGGCAGGCGGACCGCATCCTCGAAATCCTTCGCGCGCACGATTTGGAGCACCGGGCCGAAGATCTCTTCCTTGTAGCTTTCCATGTCGGTGGTGACCCGGTCGAGCAGGGTCGGGCCGACGAAGAAGCCGTCCTCGTGGCCCTGCAGGCTGAACCCGCGGCCATCGATCACGACCTCCGCGCCTTCCTTCTCGGCGGTGTCGATCCAGCCTTCGACGCGCGCCTTGTGTTCGGGCGTGACGACCGGGCCGTAATGCGCATCGGGGTCGTTCGAGACGCCGACGCGCAGCGCGTTGATCGCAGGGATGAGCTTTTCGCGCAGCTTGTCGGCCGTATCCTCGCCCACCGGCACCACGACGGGCAGCGCCATGCAGCGCTCGCCCGCCGAGCCGAAGGCGGCCCCGGCAAGGTCGTTCACCACTTGGTCGAGATCGGCGTCGGGCATCACGATGCCGTGGTTCTTCGCGCCGCCAAAGGCCTGCACGCGCTTCGCATTCGCGCTCCCACGCGAATAGATATAGTGCGCGATGTCGGAGGAACCGACGAAGCTGATCGCGGGAATGTCGGGGTGGTCGAGGATCGCATCGACCATTTCCTTGTCGCCGTGGACGACCTGCAGCAGCCCTTCGGGTGCGCCCGCTTCGAGGAAAAGCTCCGCAAGGCGCACCGGCACGCTCGGATCGCGTTCGGAGGGCTTGAGGATGAAGGCGTTGCCCGCCGCGATCGCCATGCCGAACATCCACATCGGGATCATCGCCGGGAAGTTGAACGGCGTGATGCCCGCCCCGATGCCGAGCGGCTGGCGCATCGAATACACGTCGATGCCGGGACCCGCGCCTTGGGTATATTCACCCTTCAGCGCCTGCGGAATGCCGCAGGCGAACTCGATTACCTCCAGCCCGCGCTGCACGTCGCCATGCGCGTCTTCCACGACCTTGCCGTGTTCGCTCGACAGCAGTTCGGCGAGCTCCTGCTTGTGCGCTTCGACCAGCCGCTTGAATTCGAACATCACGCGGGCGCGTCGCTGCGGGTTGGTCGCCGCCCATTCGGGCTGAACCTTCTTCGCCGCATCGACCGCCTGCTGCAGAAGCGCCGCATCGCCCAGCGCGACCTCGGCCTGGACTTCGCCGGTCGAGGGGTTCCAGATCTTGTGCTTGCGGGTGGGCGTCGGGCTCGTGCCGACGATGAAATGGTCAACCTGACGCATGGGAAAATCCTCTCTTTTCTTGCCAACAGCCTTGGCAAGCGGAGGCTCCGAAATCAACCGGTATCAAATGAAACCGGCCCCGATTGCGCCTAGCCGACCGCTGCCATCATCTGTGCGCACAGGATCGCGCCGTATGTACCCAGGGCATAGCCCAGAACGGCGAGCAGCACACCCACCGGCGCGAGCGCCGGGTGGAACGCCGCTGCCACCACCGGCGCCGACGCCGCGCCGCCCACGTTCGCCTTGCTGCCGACTGCCACGAAAAAGAACGGCGCCCTGATCAGCTTGGCCACCGCCAGCAGCAGGATGGCATGAAACAGCATCCAGATTAGACCGACGGCCATGAAACCGGGCGCTTCGCCCAACTGGGTCACGTCCATCTTCGTACCGATGACTGCAACGAGCAGGAAGATGAACAGCGTGCCGAACTTGCTCGCGCCGACGCCTTCGAGTTCGCGGGCGCGGGTAAAGCTGGCGGCAAGGCCGAACGTGGTCGCAATGACCACGACCCAGAAGAACCCGCTGGCCAGAGTCGCATCCTCGCCCTGCAAATCGGCGAAGAAGCCGCCCAGCGCATTGCCGACGAGGTGGCACAGGCCGACGACGGCCAGGGTCACGCCGAACAGCAGGACATAGTCGTTGGCCTTGGCCACCCGTTCCACCGAACTGGTGTAATCGGCCATCTTGTCGCGCAGCGCGTCGATCGCGCTGCTGTCCGCGCCCAGCCAGCGGTCGACCTTGTCGCTCGCGCCGGCGCCGTAGAGCAGGAACACCATCCAGATATTGGCGACGATGATGTCGACCGCGATGAGCGCCGAGTAGCGTTCGATATTGTAACCGTAGACTTCCAGCATGGCGGTCTGGTTGGCGCCGCCGCCTATCCAGCTGCCGGCCAGCGTCGCAAGGCCGCGCCAGGCGGCGTCGTCTCCCGCACCGATGATCGAAGGGTCGAACTGCGCGACGATGAACAGTGCGACCGGGCCGCCAAGCACGATGCCGAGCGTGGCGGTCAGGAACATGATGATCGCCTTGCTGCCGAGGCCGAGGATGCCCTTGAGGTCGATGCTCAGCGTCATCAGGAACAGCGCGGCGGGCAGGAAGAAGTCCTTGGCCACGGTCCACAGATTGCTCTCGGTGACGTCGATCAGGCCGAAGGTGACCATGAGCGACGGGACGAGGTAGCAGACGAGGATGATCGGCACGAAGGTGTAGAATTTCTGCCAGCCGGGCCTGTCGCGCGTGGCGAAGACGAATGCCAGGACGAGGCCCAGCAAGCCCAGGATGATCCGGTCGTCGGTAATCACGTAATGCTCTCCTCGGGGGCGGCAGGCTATCCGGCGGCGAAGGTGCCGGTTTCGAAGAAATGCGCGATCTTCTTGCGCTGCGGCGTCACGTCGAAGCCCTTCTGCGCCAGCCAGCCCTCGTCGAAGATCGTGTCGGCATAGCGCGCGCCGTCGTCGCACAGGATGGAGACGATCGAGCCCTTAAGCCCGCGCTCCGCCATGTCGGCTGCGATCTTGGCGCAAGCCCAGACATTGGTGCCGGTCGACCCGCCGCAGCGCCTTCCCAGGCGTTCGCTCACCTCGTGCGCTGCGGCGATGGAGCAGGCGTCGGGTACCGCCTCCATCCGGTCGACCACGTCGGGCAGGAAGCTCGGCTCGACCCGTTGGCGGCCGATACCCTCAATGCAGCCCGCGGAATGCTCGACCCGGCTGATCGAGCGGTCGGCCCAGTGGCGGTGGAAGACCGAGCCTTCCGGATCGGCCACGCAAATCCTTGTGTCGTGGCGGTTGTAGCGCGCGAAGCGGCCGATGGTGGCGGAGGTCCCGCCCGTGCCCGCGCCGCAGACGATCCACTTGGGCACCGGGTGCGGTTCGCGCGCCATCTGGGCGAAGATCGATTCGGCGATATTGTTGTTCGCCCGCCAGTCGGTCGCGCGTTCGGCAAAGGTGAACTGGTCGACGTAATGGCCACCGAGATCGTCGGCGAGCGATTGCGCGGCCTCGTACATCTCGGCCGGGGTGTCGACGAAGTGGCACTCGCCGCCGTGGAAGGCGATGGCGTCGACCTTGGCCTGCGCGGTCGATTTCGGGACCACGGCGATGAAGCGCAGGCCGAGCATGCGCGCGAAATAGGCCTCGGACACAGCGGTCGACCCGCTAGAGGCCTCGATGATCGGCGTGCCTTCGCAGATCCAGCCGTTGCACAGGCCATAGAGGAACAGCGAGCGCGCGAGGCGGTGCTTGAGGCTGCCGGTGGGGTGGCTCGATTCGTCCTTCAGGTAGATCGCGATGTCGGGCAGCGCGGGGACGGGCAGGGGCATGAGATGCGTATCGGCCGAGCGGGTGAAGTCCGCTTCGATCCGCCCGATCGCCCAGTTCACCCATTCGCGCTTGGTCGCCATGGCGCCCGTTCTATCGCGCTGGCGGGCAAGGGGAAGCCTCGGGGCGAGGCTTTTCCTCTCCTGTCGATTGCGCCGTCGCCGGAATGTATTGACCGCCGCGCGCCAACCGTGGCAAGCGCCCGCTTCCTCGCGCGGGTGTAGCTCAATGGTAGAGCAGCAGCTTCCCAAGCTGACGACGAGGGTTCGATTCCCTTCACCCGCTCCAGCTTCTCCGCAGATACGCTTGCAAAGCGCCTGTCCCTCGCCAATGGTAGCAGAATGCAACCGGGTTTGGGGACAGCTTGAGCACTATCGCATCACCGGGCCCGGATTTCGACGGCACCTTGCTGGGGCGCTTCGGTGGTGCAAGGCCGCCGGCGGAGCCATGGTTCCTGGCGGCTATCGCGCAGGCGCCCGAGCGCAGCTTCTTCACCGTCGAGGGAGCAAGCATCGAGCTGCTGACGTGGGGTGAGGTCGGCAAGCCCGGCCTGCTGTTCCTCCATGGCAATGCGGCGCATGCCGACTGGTGGAGCTTCCTCGCACCGCACTTCGCCGGTGACTATCGCTGCGCGGCGATTTCGTGGTCGGGTATGGGCAAGTCGGACTGGCGCGAGGCCTACGACATCCCGCTGTTCGCGGCGGAAATCCTCGGGGCGATCACGACGGCGGGGCTCGCCGCATCGGGCGCCCCGCCGGTGGTGATCGCGCATTCCTTCGGCGGCTATCCGGCCCGTTTTGTGAGCGCGTACCACCCCGATGCCATCGCGGGCGCCATCCTCGTCGATTCGGCGCCGCCGCAGCCCGAGGGCGGGCCGCCGCCGCGACTGGCGCAGGGGCGGAGCCGCAACCCGCGCTATCCCTCGCTCGCCGAGGCCTTGCGGCGGTTCCGCTTCCTTCCCGAACAAGACGCCGGCCTGCCCGAGATCATCGACTGGATGGCCCGCGGTGCACTCCACCAGTTGCCCAAGAGCGACGACGATCCGGGCGGCTGGACCTGGCGCTTCGACCCGCAGTTCTGGACCAAGTTCGAGCGCCGCGAATTCGACGCCCGCCCGCAAACCCCGGTCGGGGTCATCTATGGCGAGCACTCCAAGCTGTTTCCGGAAGGCCGCATCGAACAGCTCGTCGCCGGGGTCGAGGACTGCCGCTTCGTCACGCAAATCGCCGGCGCGCACCACCATATCCTCGTCGACCACCCGCTCGAGTTGGTGGCCGCGATCCGTGAGGGCCTGCCGAAGCTGGCGTGATCCTATTTCGGCGGCATCCGGATCGCCCCGTCGAGGCGGAACTGGTGGCCATTGATGTAGCTGTTGCGCGCGATCTCGCAGATCAGCGAGGCGAATTCCTCCGGATGGCCGAGCCGCTTGGGGAAGGGGACGCTGGCATTGAGCTGGTCCCACATCTGCGGGTTGCGGTCCTTCATCCCCAGCATCAGCGGGGTCGCGAAGATGCCCGGCATGACCGAGTTCACGCGGATGCCGATGTCCATCAGGTCGCGCGCCATCGGCAGGACGAGGCCGTTCACGCCCGCCTTGCAGCTGCCGTAAATCACCTGGCCAATCTGCCCGTCCTGCGCAGCGACGCTGGCGGTTAGCGTGATACAGCCGCGCTCGCCGTCCTCGTTCAGCGGCTCGCTGTTCGCCATGCCGAGCGCCGAGTGGCTGGCGATGCGATAGGAGGAGACGAGGACGCCCTCCGCCCCGAAGGCATAGTCCTCGGTGGCGAGGCGCTTGTAGCGGCCCGTCTCCTTGTCCCAGCCGAGTGTCTTGCCGCGGCGGCTGGTCATCGCGCAGTGGACGGTGACGCGCTCCTGCCCGTGCGCGTCGCGGGCACGGTCGAAGCCTTCGACCACCGACATCTCGTCGGTGATGTCGACCCGTGCGAAGGTGCCGCCGATGGCCGCGGCGTGCGCCTTGCCGCCCTCCTCGTCGATATCGAAGATTGTCACCTTCAGGCCGAGATCGGCCAACGCCTGCGCGCTCGCCTTGCCGAGACCCGATGCGCCGCCGGTGACGACGGCCGCCATGCCTTCGCAAAGTTCCATGATGCTCTCCCACGCTTTGCTTGTCTGCAAGCCGTGCTATCGCATGCCGCAGCCGCAAGCCAGAGGAGCCGGTTTTCGCGTGACGCCTTTCCTGTTCGCCATGGTCGCCAGTTTTGTTGCCGCGACGGGCTCGCGCGACCAGTTGCTGGTTGCGGGGCTGAGGGCGCGGCTCGGGCCGTCGCTGCCGTTGCTATTGATCGCTGTGGCTAGCGCCGCCATGACGGCGTTTATCGCGGCGTGGTTCGGCGGGCGGCTGGCGCAGGACCTGTCGCGCGATGCCTCGACCATGTTCGTCGCCATCGCGATGCTGCTGGCCGTGTTCGAGTGTGCCTGGCCCAATCGCGAGACGACCCCGGTCGAGCCGACCCGTTCGCTGTTTGCGGTCGCCCTCGTGCTGTTCCTGCGCCAGCTGACCGATGCCTCGCGCTTCCTCGTCGCCGCCTTTGCGGTGGCCTTGGCCTCACCCATGCTGGCCGGGGCGGGGGGCGCATTGGGGGGTGCGGCGGCTGTCGCGGTCGGCTGGGCGCTGGGCGGCGCGCTATCGAGCCGCCTGCCGCTGCGCGCGTTGCGGCTCGGCCTTGCTGCGATCCTGTTCCTGCTCGCGATCTGGCTCGCCCTGACCGCGCGGGGACTGATCGGATAAGGCGATCACGGCGACAGGCTTTCGTCGGGAAACCTGAGGGCGTCCCTCTCGTTGTTGCAGTGCACACATATTCGAAAAAGGGAAATCATCATGGCCGAACTCGGCAACAACGCAAAAGCCGGTCTCGTGACCGCTCTCAATGGCGCGCTCGCGGATACGCTGGCGCTCTACATGAAGACCAAGAACTTCCATTGGCACGTCGCAGGCCCGCGCTTTCGCGATCTTCACTTGCTGTTCGACGAACAGGCCGCGCAGCTTATCGGCACGGTCGATGCGATCGGCGAGCGCGTGCGCAAGAACGACGAATACACGCTGACTTCGATCGGCACGATCGCGTCCCAAACCCGGATCAAGGACCAGGACGACGTGACGATCACCGCCGACGTGATGGTCGCCGAACTGCGCGACGGCAACATGCTGCTCCACAAGCGCCTCGGCGAGGTGAAGGAGGCCGCGGAAGAGGTGGGCGACAACGCCACTAGCGGTATCGTCGACGACTGGATCGACCAGACCGAAGAGCGGATCTGGTTCCTCAACCAGACCTCGAAGTAAGCGAATAGCTATGCGTCAGGCCGCCTTCGCTCTTGGGCGCGGGCGGCCTTCGTGTATCAGGGCGGCATGGCTGACGTAACGATCATCGAGAACGCGAGCGACGCCGACATCGCCGCATGGTTTGCAGAGCGGCTCGGCGCCGCCATGGCCGCGCGCGAGGGGCCGGTGACGATCACCGTGCCCGGCGGATCGACGCCGTTCCCGATCATGGAGAAATTGCTCGAGGCCGATCTCGACTGGTCGCGGCTTGTGGTCTGGCCGGGGGACGACCGGATCGTGCCCGAGGATCACGAGGCCTCCAACACCGGCAAGCTGCGGGCGCTGTTCGAACCGGCGGGGGCGGAAGTGGTGACGCTGAGCGTGATGGAGGCGGTTCCGCATTTCGACCTCGCCTGGCTCGGCATGGGCGCCGATGGGCATATCGCCTCGCTGTTCCCGAACACCGACCCGCAGGTCGACGATCCGCGCGCGATCCTGCGCCTCACGCCCGACCCGCTGCCGCCCGAAGCACCGTTCGACCGCATCAGCCTGACCATCCCCGCGCTGCTCGACAGCGACGGGATCGTCTTCGTCATGCGCGGGGCCGACAAGCGGGCCGTGTTCGATGCAGCACTTGCCGGAGACAGCGACCTTCCGGTTGCGCGCCTGCTGGGCGCGGCCAGTCAGCCGGTGACATGCTTCGCCTGATCCCCGCGCCGCTCTATCGGACGGCGCTCAGGATCGCCCATCGCCTGCGCCATCACTGGCGCAAGTGGCGCGGCGTGACGGGGGAGGGCGTCAGCGTGATCGCGCGCGACCTGGACGGCCAGATCCTGTTGGTGAGGCACAGCTACGGCCCGGCCGGCTGGTATTTCCCCGGTGGCGGTATCGGCCGCAAGGAAACGCCCGAAGACGCCGCCCGCCGTGAACTGCGCGAGGAGACCGATTGCGCCGTCGAGGGGCTGCGACTGCTCGGTGTGATCGAGGAGGAGCTTTCCGGCGCTCCGCACCGCGCGCATATTTTCGACGGCGTGGTCGATGATATGCCCCGGCCCGACGGTCGCGAGGTGATTGAGGCGCGCTTTTTTCCCGTGCATTCGCTGCCCGAACCGCTCGGCCCGCGCACCAGGGCGAGGCTCGCGCTGTGGCAGGCGCGAAGGACCTAGAGCAGCGAAAGCTGTGCGTCGGGTCGCCGCTCGTCCCGCTCGTTCGCGCCTTCCAGCTTCGACAGGGTCAGCCCCATCAGCCGGATCGGCATGGGGAGAGGCAATACGTCTTCCAGCAATCCGCGGCCGATAGCGGCGAATTCGGCCTTGTCTGCGATCAGCCGGTCGACCGTCTTCGCGCGGCTGAAAATCTGGAAATCGGTGTATTTCATCTTCAGCGTGACCGTGCGCCCCCTGGCTTCGGCCCGCTCGATATATCCCCACACGATGTCGATGATGTCCTCCATCGTCTCGCGAAGCTCGCTGCCCGACGAAAGGTCGCGGCTGAAGGTGCGCTCCCCGCCGACGGACTTGCGGATGCGGCTCGATCGCACGGGTCTGAGGTCGATGCCGCGCGCTGCGCGGTAGAGGTAATCTGCAAAGCTGCCGAAATGGGCGCGCAGCCACTCGATGTCCTTCTGCGCGAGGTCGCCGCCGGTCTCGATCCCCAGCCGCGCCATCTTCTCCGCGCCCTTCGGTCCGACGCCGTGGAACCGCCGGATGGGAAGTCCCGCCACGAACTCCGCGCCTTCGCCCGGCCGAATCACGCACAGGCCGTCGGGCTTGTTCTGGTCGCTGGCGATCTTGGCGAGGAACTTGTTGTAGCTCACCCCGGCGCTGGCGGTGAGCTTCGTCTTGGCGCGGATTTCCTGCCGGATCAGCTCGGCGATGCGGGTTGCGCTGCCGATGCCGAGCTTGTCCTCGGTCACGTCGAGATACGCCTCGTCGAGGCTGAGCGGTTCGACGAGGTCGGTGTGGTGGCGGAAAATCGCGCGGATCTGCTGGCTGACCTCGCGATAGGCATCGAACCGGCTCTTCACGAAGATCAGGTCCGGGCACAGCCGTTTGGCGGTGACCGAGGGCATGGCGCTGCGCACGCCGAACTTGCGTGCCTCGTAACTGGCGGCGGCCACTACGCCGCGCCCGCTCGACCCGCCGACGGCGACGGGCTTGCCCTTCAGGTCCGGATTGTCGCGCTGCTCGACGCTGGCGAAGAAGGCGTCCATGTCGACATGGATGATCTTGCGCAGGCCGTCCGCCTCGCCTTCGTCATCGCTCTCGACCCGGTCTGTCATGCATGAAAGATAGGCGAACGGGTTGCAAAGCGGAACCTTGTGCGGCACCCGGCATTTTGTGCAGGTGCGAAATGACCATTACGCTTCCGGCGAAGCCATGCGGGCGCCTTCCAGCGCGGCCAGTCGTACGCCCATCGGAGAGCGCGAGCTGATCTGGATGATGGCGCTGCTGATGGCGTGCAACGCCTTCGGGATCGATGCCATCCTCCCGGCGCTGGACGTCCTTGCGGGCGATCTCGGCGCGCAGGGTAACAACCGCCAGTTCGTGGTCGGGGCCTATCTTCTGGCCGCCGGTATCGGCACGCTGGTGCCCGGCGCCTTTGCCGACCGCTACGGACGCCGGCCGGTCCTCTTCACCGCGCTGTTCTTCTACATCACGCTGTCGATCGCCTGCGCTCTGGCGACGAGTTTCGACATGTTGATCGTGCTGCGGGCGTTGCAGGGGTTCTTTGCCGCCGGCATCATCGCATTGCCGCCGGCGATCATCCGCGACCGTGTGGGCGGCGACAAGATGGCGCGGCTGATGAGCCTGATCTTCGTCATCTTCCTGCTGGTGCCTGCGGTCGCGCCGAGCATCGGGCAGGGCGTACTGATCCTGTTCGGCGACTGGCGCCATATCTTCGGGGCCATGGCGGTGGCCGGCGTGGCGATGACCGCGTGGGTCTATGTCCGCCTGCCCGAGACCCTGCATGAAGAAGACAAGCAGGAGATCCGCATCCCCGTGATCGCGCGCAACATGAAGGCGGCGATCACCCTGCGCGAGACGATCGGCTACACGCTCGGCAGCGCGCTGGTCTTCGGGGGGCTGTTCGGTTTCATCAATTCCTCGCAGCAGCTGATCGGCGAGGCCTTCGGCGCGGGCGACCGCTTCCCGCTGATTTTCGCGATCTGCGCTGGCTGCATGGCAATCGCCAACTGGTCGAACAGCCGTATAGTCGAGCGCTTCGGCGCCCGCCGCGTCAGCCATGTGGCGCTCTTCGCTTTCATCGCCGTGGCGGCAGCGCAACTCTATTACGCCAACCAGCCCGACGAGACGCTGTGGACCTTCGTGCCGCTCATGGCCGCGAACATGAGCCTGCTCGGTTTCATCGGTGCGAATTTCGGCTCGATCGCGCTTCAGCCGTTCAAGCACATCGCGGGCGCGGCCTCTTCCGCGCAGGGCTTCCTGCGAATGACCAGTGGCGCGGCGCTGGGTGCCTACGTCGGCTATCTCTACGACGGGACCGCCCGCCCGCTGGCGACGGCGCTGCTGGCCACCGCCGTGCTCAGCCTGGTCTTCGTGCTGTTCAGCGAACGCGGATCGCTGTTCGGCCCGCCCGAGCCCGAAGAGGCTTAGTTCTCGCTCTCCAGTCTGCGCCAGGCCAGCCCGGCGAATTCGCACAGAAGCGGGCGAGTGTCGCGCGGGTCGATGATGTCCTCGACATTGAAGCGTTCCGCGCTGCGGAAGGGTGAGGTGACCTTGTCGAGCCGTTCGCGGATGGCGGCCAGTTGGGCAGCGGGGTCCTCTGCGGCTTCGAGTTCGGACTTGTAGGCGACCTCCAGCCCGCCCGCGATCGGCAGGCTCCCCCAATCGCCCGATGGCCAGCAATAGCGGTACTGGTAAGTTTCGGCATTGCTCATCGCGCTGCCGGCGATCCCGTACGCACGGCGCAACACGATGGACGCGAGCGGCACACTCGCCTTGTAGATCGCGTTCATCGCCTGCACGCCATAACGGATCGTGCCCGCCATCTCCGCCTTGCGCCCGATCATGAAGCCGGGGTTGTCGACGAGGTGGACGATCGGCAGGCGGAACTGATCTGCCAGCTTGACGAAGCGTTCGACCTTCTCGCTGGTCTTGGCGTCCCAACTGCCGCCGAGATAGCTCGGGTCGCTCGCCAGCACCATCACCGGCCAGCCGTCGAGCCGGGCGAGCGCGGTGATGCAGGTGCGGCCCCACATGCGGCCGATCTCGAACACGGTGCCCTGGTCGAACACCATGTCGAGGCAACGGCGCATCGAATAGACCTGCTTCTCGTCGCGCGGGACGAGGCTGAGCAGCGCCTCCTCGCGCCGGTGGACCGGATCGGTGCAGAGTGAGCGGCGGGCGAGCTGGCCGACATGCTCGGGCATGAAGCTGAGGAAATGGCGCGCGCGGGCGAAGGCCTCGGCCTCGCTGCCGACCTCGTCGTCGACCACGCCGTTGCGTGTGTGGATGCCGCTGCCGCCGAGATCCTCCTTCGCTTGCTGGTGGTCTTCGGGACCCCTGTAGGCCTCGCCAAGGCCATCGACCACGGCGGGCCCGGCGGCGAAGATCTGGCTGAGGCCCTTGACCATGATCGAGTAATGGCTCGCCACCGTCCGCGCCGCGCCGAGGCCCGCGGTCGGGCCGAGTGCGAGCGCAACGACCGGTACGGTGTCGAGGTTTTTCACCACGTCCGACCAGCCGGGGACCGCGGGAATATAGGTCGCGCCGATCATCTCCAGCGTCTTGACCGAACCGCCGCCGCCGGTGCCGTCGATCATGCGGATGATGGGCAGCTTGAGCTCATGCGCCATCTTTTCCGCCTGCACCATCTTGCGGCTGATCCCGGCGTCTGCCGCGCCGCCGCGAATGGTGAAATCGTCGGCAGTGGCCACCACCGGGCGGCCATTGATCAGGGCCTTGCCGAACAGGAAGGGGGCGGGCAGAACGCTTTCGAGATTGCCGTCCTCGTCATAGGAGCCGCGCCCGGCGATCTTGCCGATCTCGCGGAAGGAGCCTTCGTCGACCAGCGCCGCGAGCCGCGCGCGGGCATCCATCTTACCGCGCGAATGCTGGCGCCCGACCTTGTCCGGCCCGCCCATCTGCTCCGCCAGCGCCTCGCGGCGGCGCAGTTCCTCGAGTTCTTTTTCCCAGCTCATGCCTGCCGTCATAGCACCGCGCTATCGCGACGGAAGGGGAGTGGCGATGTCAGAGGACGAAGTCGCCCGCAGTGAGCGAGATCGCGCCGGTCAGGAAGAACTGGAAGTCGCCGTTCCCGCCGTAGTTCGGATTGTCGTAGCCGAGTACGTCGATCTCGATCACGGTCTCGCCGCCAATGTTGACGAAACGCACCTCCCCGCCATTGCCGGAGAAGGGCGCGCTGCCGATGAAGGTCAGCGGGGTATCCGGATGGCCGCCCAGTCGGTTGAGAGCGGACAAATCTATTAGATCGCCCTCGGCTTGCGAGAAATCGGTGACGAGATCGGCCCAGTCGCCCGCGAACCTGACGTCCTTTTCGACGAACACGAACACGTCCGCTCCGGCTCCACCAGTGAGATAATCGGCATAGGCACCGCCGATCAGAACGTCGTCACCCGCGCCTCCGATGAGCGTATCGAGCCCGAAGCCGCCGACCAGCACGTCGTTCCCCCATCCGCCAATGAGAGTATCGTGCCCGTCGCCGCCATAGAGTCGATCGTGACCGTCGCCGCCCCAGATCAGGTCGTCGCCATTATAGCCGTACAGGGCATCGCGCCCTTCGCCGCCGAACAGCGTATCGTTGCCCTTGCCGCCGTAGAGGCGGTCATGTCCCTTGCCGCCATAGAGAACGTCGTCGCCGTCACGGCCGTAAATGACGTCGTCGCCGTCGAGGCCGCGAATTTCATCGGGGTCCGAAGTGCCGTAAAGAACGTCGTCACGATAAGTCGCCAGGGCCGTCATCGAGTCTCTCCTCAATGCGTTCTTTTCACTGCGACTCGATACTCTCTAACCGGCCGGATTGATTGTAACGGAACGACCGGAGTGTACTTCGAGGCGGCAAGCCATCAGTCTTCGGAAGACGGCTCGACCACGCACAGCACCGCCTCGACCTGCACCTGCCCGCCTTCGCTGGCGGAAAGCTCGGTCACGGTCCCGTCGAACGGCGCGGTCAGTGCGTGTTCCATCTTCATCGCCTCGAGCACCATCAACCGCTGGCCCGCGGTGACCGCATCGCCCTCGGCCACATCGACCGCGATGACCTTGCCCGGCATGGGGGCGAGGATGGCGCCGTCTGCGGCGGAGGCTGCACTCCCTGCTCTATAGGCCAGCGATAGCAGGAAACCCTGGCCGCGATCGAAAACTACCATACCGCTATCATCGCGTGCAAAGCGATTGCCGAATTCCTCGTCGGTCGCGAAATCTGCAAAGGTCATGTCGGGTAGCGGCGCTTTCTGGGGTTCCCCATCGACGAACAACGTCGCTTCTTCTTCCGCTTGCCTATTTACACGGAAACCGCGCAAGCCATTGCCAATCGGCCATGTGTTGCCGCCATATCCAGCGGTCTGAACAAGCAGCATCAAGCCTGCTTCAGCCCATCGGTCGCCCAGGGTCGACGGAGCGGTTAAGTCTTCCAAATGTTCGCCGATAAAGTCCGTTGTGACGTCGCCGGAAATAAAAGCATCCTCTTCGAGCAAGCGAGCGAGGAATGACGCGTTGGTCTTGACCGGCCAGACTTCGACTTCGCCACATGTCTTGGCGAGGCTCTGCCGCGCAGCATCGCGAGTGTGCCCATGCGATACTAGCTTGGCAATCATGGGATCATAGAACGGCGAAACATCGGCATTTTGCTCGACGCCAGTGTCCACCCGGATTGGAGCGTCGGGTAGCCAGCCCGGTCCGTTGCCCTCGAAACCGCCTTCCGCCATCGCGAGGAGTACTTGCTGGGGACTAGGCAGGCCGTTGCTCAGGCAAAAGTGAAGCAACCGCCCCGTGCTCGGCAAAAACCCCTTCGCCGGGTCTTCGGCATAGAGCCGCGCCTCGATGGCCCAGCCTTCGATGCTCAACTCTTCCTGCTTTAGCGGGATCGGCTCGCCTGACGCAACGCGCAGCTGCCACTCCACCAGGTCCACCCCGGTGATTTCTTCGGTCACCGGGTGCTCGACCTGCAGGCGCGTGTTCATCTCCATGAAGAAGATGCGGTCGGCGCGCAGGCCGTCGCTGGCGTCGGCGATGAATTCGATCGTGCCTGCGCCTTCGTAATCGACCGCCTTGGCCGCGCGCACGGCGGCGGCGCAGATTTCCTCGCGGGTGGCCTCGTCCATGCCGGGGGCGGGAGCTTCCTCGATCACCTTCTGGTGGCGGCGCTGCAATGAGCAGTCGCGTTCGAACAGGTGGACGACATTGCCGTGGCTGTCGCCGAACACCTGCACCTCGATATGGCGGGGCGAGGTGATCCACTTTTCGAGCAGCACCTCGTCATTGGAGAAGCTCGCCTTGGCCTCGCGCCGGCAGCTTTCGAGCGCGGCTTCGAAGTCCGCCGCCGCGTCGACCTTGCGCATGCCCTTGCCGCCGCCGCCCGCGACAGCCTTGATCAGAACGGGATAGCCGATGGCGTCGGCCTCGGCCTTGAGGCGTTCGACCGACTGGTCCTCGCCCTCGTAACCCGGCGTCACCGGCACGCCCGCCGCACGCATCAGCTTCTTTGCGGCGTCCTTCAGGCCCATCGCCTCGATGCTGCTCGGCTTGGGACCGACCCAGATCAGCCCGGCGTCTATCACAGCCTGCGCGAAGCCGGCGTTCTCGGAGAGGAACCCGTAGCCCGGATGGATCGCCTCGGCCCCGGTTTCCTTTGCGGCGGCGATGATCTTCTCGCCGACCAGATAGCTTTCGGCAGCGGGCGAGGGGCCGATATGCACCGCCTCATCGGCGTGGCGCACATGTAGCGCCTTGGCATCGGCATCCGAATAGACCGCCACGGTGGCGATCCCCATCGCGCGCGCGGTGCGGATGATGCGGCAGGCAATTTCGCCGCGATTGGCGATGAGGAGCTTTGAGATCATGGACGCTCGCTAGCCGCCCCGTCGCGGGCGTTCAAGCTACCAGCCCGCGACGGGGCGGAAATCGTGGCGGCTCCACAGGATCGGTTCGGCGGGCGGGGTCGGGCGGTTCCACAGCGCCTCGAAGAAGGCGGTCGTGACGTGCCAACTCTTCTCCAACCCGTTCACCCGTACGCGCCGGTCCCATGCGAGCTGCCCGCGGGTCAGCACCTTGCGCCCGATTGCGCCATAGATATTGGCCGCCGCCAGCACCGCCCAGCGCTGGCGGAAGCGCAGCTTCTTCGCGCCCAGTTTCGAGGCCTGTTCGTGTTTTTCCATCAGCGCGATAAGGCGGGGCATCATGCCGGCGAGCCTGAAGCGGTTTTCCGGCAGCGCGTGTTCGCCGGCTTCCCACCCCATTGCGTCGAGCCAGCTCTTGGGCAGGTAGCAGCGTCCGGCCTCGGCATCTTCCACGATGTCGCGCGCGATATTGGCGATCTGGAAGGCGAGGCCGAGGTCGCAGGCGCGGTCGAGCGTCTCGCCGTCTTCCTTGCTTACCCCCATGACCACCGCCATCATGATCCCGACCGATCCGGCGACGTGATAGCAATAGCGCATCATGTCGCTTTCGGTCGCCGGCGACCAGCGCGTGGCGTCGAGCGCGAAGCCGCCGATCATGTCCTTGGCCATGTCCCAGTCGATGCCAGTCTCGTCGGCGACGAGACCGAAGGCGTCGAAGGCGAAATCGGCGGTGGGTTGCTCGTCGAGCGCGCGCTTGGTCAGCACGCGGATCGCCTGAACACGGTCCTCGGCGTTCTTGAGGTCGCCCTGGTCGCCCAGCGGGCCGCCCTTGTCCTGGTTGTCGGCGATGTCGTCGCAGCGGCGGCACCAGGCGTAGAGCAGCCAGGCGCGCTCGCGGGTGTCGCGGTCGAACAGCTTCGACGCAGCGGCAAAGCTGTGCGACCCCTCGGCGATCGCCGCGCGCGCCTTTTCGACGAGGAAGTGCCGCTCGCGCCCGCCGCCCGCGCGGGCAGGGGTGGCGCGCAAATTCTGGGTCGTCAGGGGGCGCGGGGTGCTCAGAGGTCGTCGGCCTTCATCTGGAAGATCGGCGTATGCGGCTCGTAAGCTTGCATTTTCTCTAACAGGCTGCCGAGATTGTCGTCGGCGATCAGGATGCCCTGGTGCACGGGGCGCACGAAGCCGACCTCGGCCATCTTGCGGTTGAAGGCGATAAGCTCGTCATAGAAACCGAAGGCGTTGAGCAGGCCGACGGGCTTCTGGTGATAGCCGAGCTGCGCCCAGCTCATCGCTTCCCACAATTCGTCCATCGTGCCGACGCCGCCTGGGATGGTAACGAACCCGTCGGACAAGTCGGTGAAGCGCTGCTTGCGCTCGTGCATGCCCGAAACGGTGTAGAGCTCGGTACAATCGTGGTTGGCTACTTCCGAATTCGCAAGCGCATCGGGGATGACGCCGATCACCTCGCCGCCTGCCTCCAGCGCGCCGCGCGCAGTCGCGCCCATCAGGCCGAGCCGCCCACCACCATAGACGACGCCGATCCCGCGTTCCGCAAGGCCCGCGCCGACGTCGTAGGCCAGCTGGATATAGCGCGGATCCTCGGGCGAGGCCGATCCGCAATAGACAGCGAGACGCTTCATTGGGCCAGCAAATCCTCGAGCATGAGCCCCGCTGTGGCCTTGGCGCTGCCGACGACGCCGGGGATGCCGGCGCCCGGGTGCGTGCCTGCGCCCACGAGGTAGAAATTGTCGATCACGTCGTCGCGATTGTGGCCGCGGAAGAAGGCGCTCTGGGTCAGCACCGGCTCGAGGCTGAAGGCGCTACCCATATGGGCATTCAGATCCATCGCGAAATCGCGCGGGGCGTAGTGGAACTTGGTCACGATACGCGAATGGATATCGGGGATAAGGCGGCGTTCGATCTCGTCGAGGATGCGCTTTTCGAGAATCGGGCCCATCTCCGCCCAGTCGACCGCCAGCTTGCCCATGTGGGCGACGGGCACGAGAGCGTAGAAGGTGCTCTTGCCCTCGGGCGCCATCGAGGGGTCGGTGACGCTGGGGTGGTGGAGGTAGATCGAGAAATCCTGCGGCAGCACGCCGTGATAGTAAATGTCCTCCAGCAGGCCTTTGTAGCGCGGGCCGAACAGGATCATGTGGTGCGGGATGCCGGGCCAGGTGCCCTCGATCCCGAAGTGGACCACGAACAGGCTCGGGCTGAAGCTCTTGCGCGACAGGCTGCGGGCATAGTCCTTGCCGCGTTTCGAGCCTGCCAGCAGGTCCTTGTAGCTGTGCATGATGTCGGCATTGCTTGCCACCGCGTCGAAACGCTGGCGCCAGCCCGAATGCGTCTCGACCTCGGTCGCCTGCGTGCCCAGCGTGTGGACCTGCGTCACCGGATCATGAAGTCGCACGGTGCCGCCCAGCCGCTCGAAATGGCGGATCATGCCGGCGACCAGCCGGTTGGTGCCGCCCTTGGCCCACCACACGCCGCCGTCTTTCTCCAGCTTGTGGATCAGGGCGTAGATGCTGCTGGTCTTCATCGGGTTCCCGCCGACGAGCAGCGTGTGGAAGCTCAGCGCCTCGCGCAGCTTTTCGTTTTCGACATAGCTCGAAACCATCGAATAGACGCTGCGCCAGGCCTGCTGCTTGGCCAGCGCGGGCGCGGCCTTGAGCATCGACTTGAAGTCGAGGAACGGCTTGTGGCCGAGCTTGACGTACCCTTCCTGGTAAACGGCTTCGGAATATTCGAGGAAGCGCTGGTAGCCCGCGACATCCGCCGGGTTGAGCGCCGCGATTTCCGCGAAGAGCTGTTCCTCGTCGTTCGAATAGTCGAAATTCGTGCCATCGGGCCAGTTGAGCCGGTAGAACGGCATGACCGGTTCGATCTCGACGTCATCGGCCATGTCATGACCGGTCAGCGCCCAGAGCTCCTTCAGGCAGTCGGGATCGGTGATGACGGTCGGCCCGGCATCGAAGGTGAAGCCGTCCTTCTCCCAATAGTAGGCGCGCCCCCCCGGCTTGTCGCGCGCCTCGACGATGGTCGTCGCGATCCCGGCGCTTTGCAGACGGATGGCAAGCGCGAGCCCGCCGAAACCGCTGCCGATCACGCAGGCGGTCTTTCCGGTGACCGGGGTTTCGGGGATCGAGGCCTCGCCAGAGACGGTAGGGGGAGTGGTGGTTTCGGCGTTCATCGGGGGCCCTCATGGACGAGCGGCGCGCCCTTGCCAAGCAATGCGCGCACCGCTGCCGGTATCGGTATCGGCGGCTTGCCGATCAGCACCCGTGCCTTGTCCGACAGGGTCGAACGGGCGGCATAGAAGCGCTCGATCAGCGGTTCGGGAAGACGGTAGAAATGCTCGAAGATACGGTAACGTTCCTCGGGCGCCGCGCCCTGGAAGAGCATCCGGCCGAGACTGCGGTAGAAATCGGTCCGCTTCCAGTGGTCCTGCGCACGCTTTTCGAACAGCGCTGCGAGTTGCTCGCCCGGCAGCTTCGCCTCGCGCGCGATCACGAGCGCGTTCTCGACCGCGAAGGGCAGGGTGTAGCTGGTAAGCGGATGGACGAAGCCGCCCCGAGCGCCCGCCCGCACGACGCCCGGCGGGCCGAGCTCGCGCCGATAGGCGGCAAAGTCCCCCCCGGTTATGACCGGCAGGACGCCGGTTTCCCCGCCGACGATCTCGCCCTGCCAGCCCATCTGCTCGCAATAGTCGTCGATCCGCCGCGACAAGGCGCTGCGATCGAGCACCGGGCTGTCGGCATAGTAGGTGTCCTCGACGAAGAGATCGTGCGCGCCCAGCGGCAGGGTGTAGACGAAGCGATAGGCGCCTTCCTGCGCGACCCGGGCGTCCATGACGATCGGCCGCGCCATGCCGTGCGGTGCGTCGGTGCGCAAATGGCGGCCCATGAAGACCTGCCAACCGCCGCGCAGGTGCGGGGAGGGCGCGACATTGCGGCAATCGATCACCACGCGCGCGGGGATGTGGTCGCCACCGTCGAGCGTCAGCCCGTCGGGTGCCAGTTCGGAGACACGGGCGCGCAGCCGCAGCGCTTCCTGCGGCAGGAGCCGGCGCAGCGTGGCGTCGAAATCGCGGCTGCCGAGTGAACGATAGGAGGAGGCGAGCGTGCGCGCCTGGCCGGGGAACAGGACCTCGTAGCCCTTGTCCCACTCCGTCTTGCGGAATTGCGCGATCAGCGCCTCGCCGTCAGGGTCGAGATCGGTCGCGAACCAGCTCCAGCGGTGGTTGCCGCCGAAATCCTCGCCCGCCTCGAATACGGCAAGACGCAAGTCGGGATGCGCGCGATGCACCGCCAGCGCGGTCAGCCCGCCGGCCAGCCCGCCGCCCACGATTGCGATGTCGATCATGCGCCCTGTCATCGGGGGACGGGCTTAGGCAGGAACGGCGCCTGCGGCAATCGCCAGCTTCGCGCGATGGCGGCGAACCACGCCTATTCGGCGTAACAGCTTTCGAAATGGCCCGTCATCGCCTTCTCGACCACATGCTCCAGCGCGGCGTCCTCATCGGGCGTGAAATCGTCGTTGTTCAGCGCGAACTGGAGCGCGTGCATCTGCTCGCGCATCCCGAGGAAGGTGATGAACCAATCGCTGGCGGCGAGTTTCATACCGACTTCCGCAATCCGCTCGCGATGTTCACTGTTGCGCAGGGCCTCGCGTTGCGCGGCCTTGTCCGCATCATAGGCCTCGCGCGAGATCGAACTGTCCTCGTTCGCGCGAATGTCGGCCAGCGAACGGGTCGCCACCTCGCTCTCCTCGGCGAGCGCAATCATGAAGCGGCCGTCCTCCGAAGCATAGAATTCCGCCGCCTGCGCCGCCTGCTCCGCGGTCATCCGCTCGCTGACGAGCGCCAGCAAACCCGCGCGGTAGGTGTCCACGGCCCGCCCGTGCGACTTCGTCATCACCGGCATCGACGCACTGGCCATCAGCTTGAGCGCGCCGGGGCACTCGGCCTCCATCTCGACCAACTCGGGATCGCGCCGGGTTTCTTCGATCATGCTCTGTTCGGCGTTGTCCGTGAAAGCGACCATCATGCGCTCGCGGCTCGCGAATGCGTCGACGAAAGCCTGGTGGGGGTTGCCGTCCTGCGCGGTAGCAGGCGCGGCCAGTGCGATACTTGCGCAAAGGCACAGGTATTTGATTCTTTTCAGCCGATCCATCTTTTTGAATTACCCCGATACTGCGGGTTTTCAAGTGATGAGATCTGGGACGGGGGAACGCGTGGCGCTGCGGTGTGTTATAGGGCCGAAACGGGGAACCCATTATGACCACATCTCTTCGCGCCCTCGCGATCGTCGCGACCGGCCTGATCGCCACGCCGCTTGCCGCGCAGGACGCCGCCGCGCCCGCCGGCCCGCCCTCTGGCGAGGATACGGTGTTCGACGACACCTGGCTCAGCGTCGGCATCGGCGGGATCTATACGCCCAGCTACGACGGGTCGGACGATTATACCTTCTCGGTCATCCCGATCGTGCAGGGTCGTCTGGGCCCGGTCGGCATCGATCCGCGGCCGGCCGGCCTCGCGCTCGATTTCCTGCCCGATGCCGAAAATGGCGTCGACATCTCCGCCGGTGTCGCTGCACGCATTCGCCGCAACCGCGCGAGCGACATCAAGGACCCGGTGGTCGAGCAATATGGCGAGCTCGACACCGCGATCGAGGTCGGGCCGACTTTGGGTGTGAGCTTTCCCGGCGTGCTCCACCAGTACGACAGCCTCAGCTTCAATGCGGACCTTCTGTTCGACGTCGCGGGTGCGCATGGCGGGATGACCGTGAGCCCCAGCGTCACCTATTTCACGCCGCTCAGCCGCGCGGCAATCGTCTCGCTGACGCTGAGCGCCAATTACGCGAACGATGATTATGCCGATTATTATTACACCGTCCCTGCCGCGCCCGATATCGATCCGGCGGACCGCCTGCCGACCTTCCAGGCGGACGGCGGGTTCGACAAGGCGGGCGTGAACCTGCTGTTCGGCTACGATCTCGACGGCAATGCGCTCAACGGCGGTCTCGCGCTGATCGGCCTCGCCGGCTATTCGCGCCTGCTGGGCGATGCGAAGGACACGCCCTTCACCAGCATTCGCGGCAGCGCGGATCAGTGGATGGTGGCAGCCGGAGTGGGCTACACCTTCTGAACTGCCATCGCTGAAATAAAGAGGGGCGGCCCCGCTGGACCGCCCCTTCTCGCGTCACTCTTCCTCGCTCGAAAGGGCGAGGGTGGGCCGGGCATCGGGCATTGCCGCATCGCGATCGCCGGTCTTCAGGTAGGTGTCGAACCAGCGCATCATCCGCAGATTGTAGTCGTAACGCGCGGCCGCCTTCTGGTTGCCGTGACCTTCGCCCGGGTAGAGCACGAGGCGGACCGGCACCTCCGGCTTGCGCACCTTGATCGCGCGGTAGAGCTCGTAGCTCTGGCTCGGTGAGACGCGCGTGTCTTCCTCGCCATGCAGGATCAGCAGCGGCGTGTTCGCCTTATCGACATGGTAGATCGGCGAGACTTCCAGCATTTTCTGCCAGTCGTCCCACGGCCAGGCGCGGCTGTGGACGTTGTACATCTCGTAGGGGATGTCGGTCGTGCCGAACTTCGAGATCTGGTTGGAGATGCCGACGAACATGACCCCGGCGGCGAATTCATCCGACAGTGCGGTGGATGACCACGCGGTAGCATAGCCGCCGTAGGACCCGCCGGTCACGCCGACGCGGTCGGCATCGGCAATGCCCGCCTCGACCAATGCCCGTTTGGCATCGACGAGGTCGGTGAATTCGGGATCGGTGTAGCGTCCCTGGTGCTGCTTTGAAAAGGCCGTGCCGTAGGCGGTCGAGCCGCGATAGTTCGGGAGGAAGACCGCATAGCCCTTGCCCGCCGCAACCTGGCCGGGCGCGCTGTAGCCCGTGTTCCAGCCATCGCTTTCGTGCGCTTCTGGTCCGCCGTGCACGTCGAGGATCAGCGGAGCGCCACCCCTGGGTACGCCGCCGACGGGTTCGATCAGGATGCCTTCGACCTGCTGGCCGTCGCGCGCGGTATAGGTCATGGTACGCTGGGCGCCGAAGGTGATTTCGGACAGCCACGGGTTGTGCGTCGTCCAGCGCTGGAATGTCCCGCCTCCCGCAGCAGGCGCCCAGACGAACAGCTCGCCCGGATGTTTGGCGCTGTCGGCGCGCACGGCAATCTTGCCGCCGCCGCTTTCGACCGCGGTCAGCAGCAGGTCGCCGCCCGCGTGCTCTTCCGCCACGCTGCCGTCGGCATTGTAGATCCGCAGCGCGCTTTCCGCCCCCTTGTGGATCACCGCCGCCAGCCGCCCGTCGGCGAGCCATTCGGCGTCGACGGCCGCCTCGGGCGCGCCAGCATTGAGCGCGCGGTAGGTGCCGCTCGCCACATCGACGAGGTGAAGGGTGGTATCGGCCGGATCGTTCATGTCCACACCGGCAATCATCGATAGCTGCGTGCCATCGGGCGAGATTTCGATGTCACCCAGCTTGCCGGGCGTTTCAACCACGGCGCGGACCTTGCCCGAGGCGAGGTCGATCACATGCGCGCGCTTGGAGGTATATTCGTCGTCGATCTGCGGGGTCGGGGCGCTCTGCACGATGCCGGTCCGCCCGTCCGGCGCCACGGCGAAACCGCTCACATAGCCCGGGATGGTCACCGCGCGCGGATCGCCGTCGACTTCGGCACCGACGCTCGCGGCGAACAGGCGATTGAGCTTCGCCTCTTCTTCGTAGACGATGGCGTTGAAGCCCGCCTTGGATTGCTTCTCGCGCGCCTTGTCCTTCTCTGCAGCGGCGAGCATCCAGATCGTCGATCCGTCCGCCGACCATGCGTAGGAGCGCACGTCCGCACCGGCGACCGCCGCCAGCTTGCGCTGGGCACCGCCGTCGACCGGGATGCCCCAGACCGCGCGGTCTTCCTCGCCGTCCTTCCATACGAAGCTCACCATCCGGCCATCGGGCGAGAAAGCGATCGAGGAGGCGCTGATATCGTCGGGCAGGAACTCGCGCACGTTGCCCGGGCCATAGGCCATCTTGAGCTGCAGCGTGGTCGACCCGTTATCCTCGCCCTCGGTCACGTCGGGCAGGCTGGCGGTCGTGTAGGCCACCCGACTGCCGTCGGGCGAAACGGCCATGGTGCCGACGCTTTCCAGCTTGGCGACATCTTCCGGCGTCATCGGGCGGGCCTGCGCCTGCGCGGCGAGCGAGGCGGTGGCAAGGAGCGTTGCGGCAAAAGTCGCGGCGCGAAGGGTCATCTGTGGTCCTCTCTGTTGTCTTGCGTGGCGCCCTCATAGCGATGCGGGCGGCGAGGGCAAACCGGGGCTTGCCGGCGACGGGGCGAGCGGGCACACACGGCGCCAAGAGGAGAGTCCCAGATGCGTAAACTTGCCCTGTTCGCCGCCAGCCTGCTGACCGCGGCCGCCGCCCCGGCGATGGCCCAGACCACGGTCATCCATGCCGAGCGCGTGCTGGCCGATGCTGCGAGCGAGCCGACCGGCCGTGCGACCATTACCGTGACCGACGGGCGCATCGTCAGCATCGTCGACGGCTGGCAGGCAGTGCCCGAAGGCGCGACGATGGTGCATCTCGAAGGCAAGACCGTGTTGCCGGGCCTGATCGACCTGCACACCCATCTCACCGGCGATCCGGGCGGGGATTTCTGGAAGGAGGCGACCGAGCCCGACGAGTGGGGCGTGGTCGTCGGCGCAAAAAACGCCGCGCTGACTTTGCGGGCGGGCTTCACCACCGTGCGCGAAGCGGGCAGCGCGCCGCACACCGCCTTCTCGCTTCGGCGCGGCACGGAGGAGGGCATGGTCCTTGGCCCGCGCATCGTTGCGGCAGGCCCCCCGCTCGCAATTGTCGGCGGACATGGCGACGTCTCGGGCTTCCGGCCGGAGGTGAACGAAATCCTCGACAGTGGCTTCACCTGCACCGGCGCGGTCGAATGTGCCGAGAAGGTCCGCCTCGCCAGCCAGAACGGATCGGACGTCATCAAGATCACTGCCACCGGAGGGGTGCTGAGCCAGCAGGGACGCGGGCTCGAGGCGCATTTCAGCGATGCGGAAATGAAGAGCATTGCCGACACCGCCCACTCGCTAGGCCTGAAGGTCATGGCGCATGCGCACGGTGCGCGCGGGATCGAGGCGGCGGCCAGGGCGGGCATCGATACGATCGAGCATGGCACCTATATCGACGCCGCTGCGGCCAGGGCGATGCGCGACAACGGCACCGTGCTCGTGCCCACGCTGATGGCGTTCCAGGGGATCAGCGAGCGGCTGGGCAAGGGCATCTACACCCCCGTGGTCGAAGACAAGGTCCGTGCGGTGGCGCAGCAGGCGGGCGTGTTCATGGGGCAGGCCTTGGACTGGGGCGTCACCATCGCCTTCGGGACCGATGCGGGCGTGTTCGACCATGGTCGCAACGCGCGCGAATTCCGGCTGATGCGCGCGCAGGGCATGACCGACCGGCAGGCGCTCGCCAGCGCCACCACGGTCGCGGCGCGCGTGCTCGGCATGGAGGGCGAGATCGGCCGCCTCGCGCCCGGCTACTCGGCGGACATCATCGCGGTGGACGGCGATCCGACGAAGGACGTGACCGCGCTGGAGCAGGTCGACTGGGTGATGGTGCGCGGCCGCGTCGCGGATTGAGGAGTCTGCCGTTCGTCGAGCCGCACAGGTCCGTCGTCCTGAATCGCTTTGAGGGCGGGGGCCATGTGTCCTAGCCGGGCAACACACGAATCCAGGGGAATATCATGACGTCACTCCGCCTCGCCCTTGCCGGCGCCACCGCCCTTTCCTTCGCCACGATCGCCGTGCCGTCCGTTGCCGTCGCGCAGGATGCGACCACCGCCGCGCAGGAGCAGAGCGAGCACGACAAGCTGTTCGCCTTGTTCGAGGAATCGGACAAGCGCGCGCTCGAACTGAACCCGCTGGGCCGTCTGTTCCGCGGCGACGACAAGGATGCCGACCGCCTCGGCGATTTCCTGACCGACTCGAGCTTCTACGCGAACCGGCTCGACACGCAGCTCAACCTCGCGCTGCTTGCGCAAATCGACCGCAGCAAGCTGAGCGAGACCGACCAGCTCGCCTATGACGTGTTCAAATATACGCAGGACGATGCGCTGCGCGGCCAGACCGACGAAATCCGCGCGCTGACCGAAGTGCGTCCGATCAACCACTTCTTCGGCTTCCACACCTTCTATCCCAACTTCGCCAGCGGCAACGGCGCCGCGCCATTCAAGACCCTCGCGAATTACGAGGACAACCTCAGCCGCCACGACGATTACATCGCCATCACCGACCGCGCGATCGCCAAGTCGCGCGAAGGCATGGAAAGCGGGGTGCTCGAAACCAAGCTGACCATCGGGCGGGTGATCGAACAGCTCGACACGCTGCTGGCGGTGCCGGTCGCGGATTCGCAGTTCATGGGGCCGACCAAGGCCTTCCCCGAGGATTTCTCCGCTGCAGACAAGACGCGGCTGACGGCGGCCTACGAAGCCAAGACGAAGGAACTCAACGCGGTGCACGAGCGGCTGCGGAATTTCCTGCGCGACGAATACCTGCCCGCCGCGCGCGATAGCATCGGGCTGAGTGAGATGAAGGGCGGTGCAACGCTTTACGAACAGCTGATCGAGAGCACGACCACGTTGCCGCTCAAGGCGGACGACATCCACCGGCTGGGCCTGAGCGAAGTGGAGCGGATCAAGGGCTCGCTCGAAACGCTCAAGGGCGAAGTCGGCTTCGAGGGCACGCTCAACGACTTCTTCGACTATGTCCGCACCGATCCCAAGTTCCAGCCGGAAAGCCGCGATGCGCTGACGCAGGATTACTACCGGATCGGCAAGCTGGTCGACGCGAAGATCGGCGACTATTTCTCGCTGCTGCCCAAGTCGGAACTCAGGATCGAACCCTATGACGTCTCGATCGAGCGGTTCCAGGCCGGCGGGTCCTACCAGCAGGGCACGCCCGACGGTTCGCGCCCCGGCACCTTCTATTTCAACGCCTACGACCTGCCGAGCCGCCTGACGACCGGGAACGTGACGCTCTACCTCCACGAAGGTGCGCCGGGGCATCACTTCCAGATCAGCCTCGCGCAGGAGAATACCGAGCTGCCGGCCTTCATGCGCTTCGGCGGGACGACCTCCTTCGTGGAAGGCTGGGCGCTCTATGCCGAGACGCTAGGCTACGACATGGGCCTGTTCGACGATCCCTGGGCGCGCTACGGCACACTGCAGGACGAACAGCTGCGCGCCATGCGGCTGGTGGTCGACACCGGCATCCATTCCAAGGGCTGGACGCGCGACCAGGCGATCGCCTTCATGCTCGACAATTCTGGCATGACCCGCACCGAGGTCGAGAACGAGGTCGATCGCTACATCGCCATTCCCAGCCAGGCGCTCGCCTACAAGATCGGCGCGCTCAAGATCCAGGAATTGCGCACGCGCGCGCAGGAGAAGCTGGGCGATCGCTTCGACATCAAGGCCTTCCACGCGCAGGTGCTCAACACCGGCGGCCTGCCGCTGCCGGTGCTCGAGGCGAAGATCGACCGCTGGATTGCTGCCGGCGGGAAATAGGCAGGTCATAGCGAGGCCATAGACGGGGCGGTGGCTGCGGCTCCCGCCCCGTCTTGATTGTGCGCCTCGCGGGTGACAGCTGTGCCGCCCCTCTTGGCAGCGCCTCGCACTCGCCCCTAGACGGGCGGGAACGGGGTCCGGGGAGGCTGCATGCTCGATTTCCTTCGCAAGGCTGACTGGCTCACGCGCGAGCGGGTGCGGGGCTACGCACTGCTGGTGGGGCTCGCTTCGCTGGCCCTGCTGGCCAACAGCTACATGAAGGCGATGGGGCCGGAGGGCACCGATTTCCTCGCCTTCTGGGGCGCGGGCCATGTGACCGCCGCCGGCGATCCGGTGGCCGCCTACGACCTGGCGGTACAGGAACGCGTGCAGACCGGCACCGGCAGCACCGGCTGGTTCGCCTATGTGAACCCGCCGCCCTTCCTCTTCGCCGTCAGGCCCTTCGGCGCTTTGCCTTTTCCGGTGGCGTGGATCGCCTGGGTGCTGGTGACCTATGCGCTGTGGGCCTGGGCGTCGATCCGGGCATTCCCACGCCTGTGGCCGCTCGTTCTCGCCTATCCGGGCGCGCTGATAGCGGCGGGCCATGCGCAGACCGGGCTGCTGACCGGCGCGCTGCTGGTCTTGGCAGCGCATGAGGTCGCGCGCCGCCCCGCGCTGTCCGGCGCGGCCATCGGCGCCTTCGTCATCAAGCCGCATCTCGCCGTCCTTGCGCCATTCTGGTTTGCGAGCGGCGGACACTGGCGTGCATTCTTCGCCGCCGGTGCCACCGCCATCGGCCTCGTCATCGCGTCCTGGCTAGCATTCGGCAGCGAAACGCTGCTCGCCTACACTACGAGCTGGCAGGCGAGCGGGGCATTGATGGAGGGGATCAACGCCGATTTCCTCCTCCGCATGACGACCTTCTTTGCGCAGGCCCGGCTGATCTTCGGCGATACCGCGGCGCTGATCGCCGGCGGGCTCTCGGCCCTGACGGCGCTCGTGGCGGCGCTGCTCGCCCACCGCAAGTTCGCCGGCGACACGCGGGCCGTCGCGGCAGCGGTGCTGGCGGCGACCGCGCTCGCCTCGCCCTACCAGTTCAATTACGACCTGCCGTTTCTGATCTTCCCGACGCTGTGGCTGGTCGAGCGCGGATTCGCCAAGGGGTTCCGGGCTTACGAGAAGCTCGGCCTCGCGCTGCTGTGGTTGGCGCCCTATGCGACGCGGGCCGCCGCGCTGCCGCTCGGCATCAATCTCATGCCGCTGGCCGCGCTCGCCATCCTCATCCTCGTCTGGACCCGCGGAACCGCCAGGGCGGGAACCGAAACGATTACATAGGGTTTGTACTCATCAGGACGGAGGCAAAGCATTTCATGAGGTTGGCCCATGTCGAGCATGTCCTTCCACAGTAGCCGCCCCGATCGGTGGACAAAACCCAAGTCTTATAGTGACAGTTCGCTGCGTTATCAGGCACATGGGAAAATACTTCCGATGGAGGAGCCCGGGTTCCTGGCCCGTTTGTTCGGGCGGCGCTGAGGGTTCAGTCAAAGGATAAGGGGCCGGAGGGTGGCATTCCCCTCCGGCCCCTTTCTCGTTTTGCGTGGGTCCGGCTCTTTCTGTCCGCGCCCGGGTGGACGACCTAGTATTCGTCCGGTTCTTCTGCCGTATCGGCGTGGTAATCCCTGCCTGCCGTGCGGTCTCCGCGGGCGAGCTTGAACACCACGCCGCTCAGCAGGGCGAGCGCCAACAGGTTCGGCAGTGCCATCGCGGCATTGGAGATGTCGCCGAGACGCCAGACCAGTTCGCTCGGCTGCGCCGCGCCGATGAAGATCACCACGCACCACAACACGCGCCAGGCCATGTGGAGTTTCTTCTCGCCACCGCGGGTCGAGCCCTTGAACCGATCGTAGATGAAGGTAATCGCCCGCTCGCCGTAATAGCTCCACGTCAACAGCGTGGTAAAGACGAACAGGATCAGGGCGATCGAGGCGATCAGCGTGCCTATCGGGATCGATGCGATCTCGAAGGGGAAGGCCGCCGCAAAGGCACCGCTGGTCATTTCGAAGCCGACACGGTCCGATTGCCAGGCATGCGGGACGGACTGTCCCCCAGCCGTGAAATCGCCACGCACGGTCAGGATCACCAGCGCTGTCATGGTGCAGATCACGATGGTGTCGATGAAGGTGCCCAGCATCGCCATGCGGCCCTGCTGCTCGGGATCGTCGGTCTGCGCCACCGCATGGGCGATCGGGGTCGAACCCTGCCCGGCCTCGTTCGAAAACAGGCCGCGCGCCACGCCGGCCCGGATCGCCATGATGATGGCGGCACCGGTAAAGCCGCCCACGGCGCTCTGCGGGTTGAATGCGCCGTTGAAGATCAGCGCGAAGGTCTCGCCAAGGTCGCCGAAGTTCAGGATGAGGGCGATGAGGGCCATCACGATATAAGCGGCCGCCATGAACGGGACCACCTTCTCGGCCACGTTGCCGATCGACTTGATCCCGCCGATGATGACGATGAACACGATGACCGCGGTCAGCAGGCCGCCCAGCCATTCGGGCAAGCCGAACAGTTCGTTCATGCCGTCCGCCATGGCATTGGCCTGGATCGAATTCCCGGTGACGAGCGCGGAGAACAGCGTGCCGAGGCAGAAGACCACCGCCAGCCAGGTCCATTTTGGGCCGAGGCCCATCATGATATAGCTCATCGGCCCGCCGCGCTTGACGCCGTCGCTGGTGGTCTCGCGGTATCGGATCGCCAGCGATCCTTCGGCGAAGGCCAGCGCCATGCCGAACAGGGCGGTAATCCACATCCAGAAGATCGCGCCCGGCCCGCCGAGCGCGATCGCGGTCGCGACGCCGGCCAGGTTCCCGGTGCCGACCTGGCCCGAAAGCGCGGTCGAAAGGGCTGCGAAGGGCGAAATCTCGCCTGCGCCTTCACCCTTGCGGCCGGCGAACAGGCCCTTGATCGCCGCGCCGAACCTGGTGATCGGATAGAAGCGCAGGCCCACCATGAACCACAGGCCGACGCCCAGCAGGATGACCGCCAGCGGCGGGATCGGAATGACGCTCTCGCCATTCCAGGTGCCGCCCCAGATGAAATCGGATATGTTGGTGACCGGCTCGATCAGCCGCTCGCCCAGACTTGGTGCCTGGCTTGGTGCCATTGCGAAAATTCCCCTCATGCGACCCGGATGGGCAAAGCCCGGACGCTAGGGGCCGTGGGCGCGCTTGAAAAGGGCGGATTTGCCGGGAGTCCACCGCTTGCCTTTTCGCGTGCCAGCGCCTAGATGCGCTTCCGTCTTCCGACATTGGGAATCACGAATGCCCCTCCCGGACCTTGAACCGGGGTGGCGAGAAACCCTACCTGAAAGGGACGTGACGGAAGCGAAGACGATTTTTTGAGCGAGAGTGCGTGAGCATGGCAGATCAGAAGAAGACCAGCCCCGCGGAATTCATCCGCCAGGTCCAGGCCGAGGGCAAGAAGGTCGTGTGGCCGACGCGCGAGGAAACCGTGCGCACCGCGATCTTCGTGGGCATCCTCACGCTGATCCTCTCGCTGTTCTTCCTCGGCGTCGATTCGCTGTTCAGCACCGTTGTGCGCTGGCTGCTGACGCTCGCCTGACACCGCCACTTTCCGACAGGGTAATCCAAACATGGCACGCTGGTACATCATCCACGCCTATTCCGGCTTCGAGAACAAGGTCCGCGATTCGATCATCGCCGAGGCCGAGCGCCTTGGCCTGTCCGAAGGCGTCGAAGAGGTCGAAGTCCCGACCGAGACCGTGACCGAAGTGAAGCGCGGCAAGAAGGTCCAGGTCGAACGCAAGTTCATGCCCGGCTACGTGCTGGCCAAGCTGAACATGACCGACGATGTGTACCACCTCGTCAAGAATACCCCCAAGGTGACCGGCTTCCTCGGCACCAACAACAAGCCGCAGCCGATTTCCGACAAGGAAGCCGCGCGCTATTTCGGCGGGGTGGAAGAAGCCAAGGCCGCGCCCAAGACTCAGGTCAGTGTCGATTACGAGATCGGCGACCAGGTCAAGGTGCTCGACGGCCCCTTCGCCAGCTTCAACGGCCTCGTCGAGGAACTCGATTTCGACAAGCAGAAGGTCAAGGTCTCGGTCTCGATCTTCGGCCGCGCGACGCCGGTCGAACTCGACTTCGAACAGGTCGAACTGGTCAAGTAAGGCGCGCCTTACCCGCCTGTAATTTTTTCACAATTCGATGCTAGCGTGGCGGGATGGAAAGTCCCGCCACATTGCTGTTCGGTGCCTATCGCGGCACTGCTGACGATCTCGAACTGGTGGCGACCGGGCAAAGGCTGACGCTCGCCCGGCGTGACGGCGATTTCCTTCACTGCACCTATTCGGATGGCGAACTCGACCTGGCGTCCCGCGCCCGCGAAACGCTGCGCAATCCCGACCCGGGCAGGGTCAGCGCGGAGCTCACGGTCGGCTTCGGGCCTGAAAATGCCGGCGCCGTTTTGCAGGAATACGGGCTGTGGCGGCGGCTCTCGTGGTTCCTGCTTGAAGCCTTGCTCGTCCGGCTCGCTATCGAGCACGAAGGTCGGCATTTTTCGCAGCTCGAGGTCCGCCTCGACGGCGGGTGGCTGTCCACGGGGTGGAGCGACAGGGTCAGGCTGCAGATCCATGCTTTCAACCTTCATGAAAGCTCGCGACTTGTCGGACCGCAGCCCTCCGGCCTGCTGACCCCGCGCGACCGGCCGGTGCCGTCGGCCCGCTTGCTGCGCGGCACGTCACCCACGGCGGAGGTGACGCGCGAGATGGCTGTGAGCGCGGGCGCGGACGGGATCGCTGGACTGCTGGAACACGTGCCGCGATACGAGCTGTCGGACGGAACGGTCCTGTTCTTCTCGCAGGTCAATCCCCATTCCGGCCCCGAGTATGCGCCCAGCCTGACGGTCGGGATGTTTACCGATGGGGCCCTGCTGTGCGCCGCTTACGTCCATGGCACATATTCGGGCGTTCCCGTCGCGCTGGCAGGCGACCCGGCGGCCTTGGTGCGAACGGCTGAGGGCAGGAGCTATGGGCCCGAGGGGGGGATGATACCCACTCGCGTCCCGCTGGCCTCGCTAATCGAACAGCAGTTCTACGCGCGCCTCGCCGCCGCCGAAGTGACGCGTCCCGCCGACTATCGTGCGCGTCCGCAGATGACCCATCCCGAATTTCCCGACCAGACAATCGCCTTCGGCATCGGTCAGGCGACCTGCGGCTGCCTGCCTTACGCCATCGGCCTGGGAAACGGACCGCGCGGTTTCGTTCTGAACGAGAACGTCCAGGACAACCCCGACACCGTTGGAAATCGCGCGCGTCCCGTGCCCGATCGCTTGCTCGACCTCGACGAATTGCTCGGGAAGCACGGTATCGAACTAGGCACCAGTCCACCGCGAAAGTCACCACGGCCCGGTTTGCTCGACCGCCTCGCTCCATACTCGGCGCTGATCTTTTTCAGCTTGCTGCTGTTCTTCATCTTCGACGATGCGCTCGACAGCACCCCACTCGCCTTGCTCTTCACCGCACTTGCGGCCCCGCTGCTCTACGCGAAGCTCAAGATCGACGAAGCTGTCGTGCGCCGGATCGCCCGGCGTTAGCCCCGACCGGCCGAGCGAGCCAGGCGCGAGCCACCAGCCTGTCAGGGCGTCGCGCCGCCGTCGGGGTTGAGATACCCTTCGAACTTCGGGACCGGGCGGCCCGCCGCTGCTTCCTCGGTCGTCGCCGTGCCGTTCTTCGCAATATCTTCGATCAGCCACTTCATCTCGGCGATTTCCTTGCGCTGGGCCTTGATGATGCCATTGGCCAGTTCCTGCACGCGCTTGTCCTCGATATGCGCACGCTCGCTGGTCATGACCGCGATCGAGTGGTGCGGGATCATGGCCGACATCCATTCGCTGTCGTCCACAGTCGCCTGACTGCGGACGAGGAACAGTGCGAGCGCAAAGGTCACCACCGACACGCCGATGATGATCCAGTTCTTTGCCTTATTCTTGTACATGCCCCACATGAATAAGAGCATCACCACCGCCATCACCGCGCCCATGACGAAGGTCATCCAGAAGCGCGTCTCGCTCCACATCACGTGATCGAGCGCGTAGGTGTTGAGATACATCAGCGCGAACATGATTGCGGTCGACGTGCCGACCATCGCCATGAACCGCTTGTAGTTTCCTTCGTGGTGCTGGTGCGTGCCTGCCATGCATTCGGCCCCTGTTCGATTGTACCTTGTCTACCCCGTCAAATGCCCGACCGCAGAGAAAGTGCCTTCGTGCACCCTTGGCATCCGCCGATCCCATCACATATGGGCGCGGTATGACGGGTCGTTTTACACGCCGACGCTTTATCGCAGGCAGCGCCGCCCTCGGCGGGCTCGCCGCCATGCCCGCTTGGGCGCGCGCCATGCCGCACGGGCCGGTGCGGCAGGGGTTCGACGAGGTCTCCGGTCGCTCGATCGACCTGATGGTCGCCGAAACCAGCTTCGCCACCGGCGGCAGGCGCGGCCATGCGATCGCGGTGAACGGCAGCATTCCCGGCCCGCTGATCCGCCTGAAGGAAGGCGAGCCGGTGAGGCTCAACGTCACCAACCACCTGGCCGAGGATACCTCGATCCACTGGCACGGCCTGCTGCTGCCGTTCCAGTTCGACGGCGTTCCGGGCGTCAGCTTCCCCGGCATCGCTCCGGGGCAGACCTTCACCTACGATATCCCCGCGCTGCGCCAGTCGGGCACCTACTGGTGGCACAGCCACTCGGGCTTGCAGGAACAGGCGGGCCATTACGGACCGATCATCGTCGACCCTGCCGGTGCCGATCCGGTGCAGGCCGACCGCGATTACGTGCTGCTGCTGAGCGAGTTCACCCCCATGCATCCGCATGCGATCATGGCGAAGCTCAAGAAGGGCGAGGAATATTTCAACCGCCAGAAGACCACGGCCACAGACGATTACCCGCTGACCGGTGAGGAACGGCGCATGTGGGCGGGCATGCGGATGATGCCGACCGACATCGCCGACGTGACCGGTTCGACCTACACCTACCTCATCAACGGGCACGGGCCGGACGACGGTCTCGAATATCTGTTCAATCCCGGCGAGCGGGTGCGGCTGCGCGTCATCAACGGCAGCGCGATGAGCTTCTTCAACATCCGCATTCCGGGCGTGAAGATGACCGTGGTGGCGGCGGACGGGCTCAACGTGCGCCCGGTCGAGGTGGACGAATTCCAGATCGGCACGGCGGAGACCTACGACGTGGTGGTCGAACCGACCGGCGCGGCGCATACGATCGTGGCCGAAGCGATGGACCGGTCGGGCATGGGCGTCGCCACGCTGGCCTCTCGCCCCGGCGCCCGCGCGCCGGTGCCGCCGCTGCGCGATCCCGTCCTGCTGACCATGACCGATATGGGCCACGGCGGGATGGACCACGGCTCCGGCGGTCATGACGGCATGGACCATGGCGCGATGGATCACGGCTCGATGGACCACGGCGCCATGGATCATGCCGGCATGGATCACGGCAAGCCTGCCGATCCGGCACTCGCCATGGACCATGGCGACATGAAGATGCGCGATACCTCGCTCCTGCCGCCCGATGTCGAGGCGGGGCCGGGTGTGGACATGGTGGCGGCGATGCCGATGGACCGCACCGGCTTCCCCGGCCTCGGCCTCGACACGGTCGAGCACAAGGTCCTGACCTATCGCGATCTCGCTGCGCTCGCGCCGAACGACGATCCGCGCCGGCCCAGCCGCTCGATGGAGATCCACCTGACCGGCAACATGGAACGCTACATGTGGTCGTTCGACGGGAAGAAATTCTCCGCCGTCTCCGACCAGCCGATCCGCTTCGCCTATAACGAGCGGGTGCGGGTCAAGCTCGTCAACGACACGATGATGGCGCATCCGATCCACCTGCACGGGCACTTCTTCGAGCTGGTCAACGGTGCGGAACCCATGCACCAGCCGCAAAAGCACACGGTGATCGTCCAGCCGGGCAGCACGGTGACCTTCGACCTCACCGCCGACGAGCCGGGCGACTGGGCTTTCCACTGCCACCTGCTCTATCACATGCACGCCGGCATGTTTCAGGTGGTCAGCGTGGCCTTTCCGGGGGGCGCGCAATGAAGTTCGCCCTGACGCTGCTGCTGGCCTGCACCGCAGCCCCTGCGCTGGCGCAGCACGAGGGGCATGCTCCCGCTCCGCAGCCGGCCGGGCCAAAGCAGGAAGAGGCTGCCGATCCGCATGCCGGGCACGAGATGGGCGACCCGGCACCGGTCGATCATTCCCAGATGGACCATTCACAGATGGACCATTCGCAGCACACCCCCCCGAATTCGGGCGACGTTCTTCAGGGCCTCAAGCTCGACATTCCGCCGCCGCCGGAACGCCCAGCGCCCGCGTCGGCCGGTTCAGGCCCGCCGCGCGCCGCTGACGCGATCTGGGGTGCCGAGGCGATGCGCGCGAGCCGCGCCGCGCTAAAAGACAATCACGGGGGCCAGTCGCTGGTCTGGTTCCAGGGCGACCGGCTCGAATATCGCGCGCGCGACGGCGCGGACGGGTACCTGTGGGACGTCCAGGGCTGGTACGGCGGCGATATCGACAAGTTCTGGTTCAAGTCCGAAGGCGAGGGCGCTTTCGGAGAAGACGTCGAGGATGCCGAAGTGCAGGGCCTCTGGAGCCATGCCATCGGCCCCTGGTGGGACCTGCAGGCCGGCGTCCGGCAGGACCTGACCGGGCCGGAGCGCACCCATGCCGTGATCGGCTTGCAGGGACTTGCGCCCTACCTGTTCGAGATCGATGCGGCGGCGTTCGTGTCCACCAAGGGCGACGTCACCGCGCGGATCGAGGCCGAGCTGGACCAGCGTATCACCCAGCGGCTGATCCTCCAGCCGCGTGTCGAAGTCGCGCTGTCGGCGCAGGACATCCCGGAGCTGGGCGTGGGTGCCGGGCTCGACCATCTCGAGGCGGGCTTGCGCCTGCGCTACGAGATCGTCCCCGAGTTCGCCCCCTACATCGGCGTCGACCAAGAGTGGAAGGTCGGCCAGAGCGCCGATTACGCGCGGCTCGACGGCGAGGACACCGCCACGACCAGCTTCGTCGCCGGGGTCCGCTTCTGGTTCTGATCGCCAGCGCTTAGCGCTTGCAGGCGCGCTCGTCGTCCGACCGGATGCGGGTCGCGCTGGTCCCGGTGCGCAGGACCATCCCTGCATGCTCGCACTTGCGGAGCTGGAACCGCACCTTGCGGTCGCGGAAGTCGAGCGAGACGCGGCGAAAGCTTTCCATGAGGTCCGTGCCGAGCAGGAGCGACGGCGTGTCGCTCATCCCGAACACCGCGAACGGGGGAATGTCGGCAAAGGCGATCGGCACGTTCTGTAAGGTGATCGGCCCGATCTTCAGAGACTTGATCACGGTGAATTCCAGTTCCGCCGACGCCCCCGTCACGCCATAGACCGTGATGGTTTCGAAACCGCGCACGCGACGGCGCAGCAGCTTGTCGCGCAGGGCCAGGTTGCCGATGGTAATCTCCGAGCCGGTATCGACCACAGCCTCGACCTTCTGCCGCTGGGCTGCCACTTCGGTCAGGATCAGCTGCCCCCGCTGCAACCGCCCGGTGACGACGATGATCCCGTCTTCCCTCATGGCCGGTTCCAGTTGCTCGTCGACGGTAATGACCCGGTCCTCGAAGTCGAGCATGAGCCGCTGGTTGACCAGCGCGTCGAGCCCGATCATGCCGTCCCCGCCCATGTCGCGCTCGTCGAGCATGGGTACTTCGATATCGGTCGTGACGGTGGCGCCGAGCTGCAATTCGTCGACCCACACCCGGTCCACCATGGTGCTTTCGGTCACGCCGTGGAGCAGTGCCCGGTCCGCCATGGGCAGGGCGAGCTTGCCGGCCAAGGCCGATCCGACGGCGGAGGTGTCCGCGCCGCTATCCACCACGAACTTGTACGGCCCCCTGCCGTTGACCTTCACGTCCACGGTCATGCGGCTGCGCAGCTTGCGGGCCTCGATCGCCTCGCCACCGATGGCGAGATCATTGTCGATATCGGCCGGCGGCAGGACCGGCATGCGGGTGGTGCCGGTTTCCGCGGCGGGCTCTTCCTGCGCGCTCGCGCCGGTGGCCGCGCATAGGGCGAGCGCAAGCGCTGCCGATAGCGTTCCTCTCCTCATTCCGAGGCCATAGGGCAGCGAGCGGCGGGACCGAAGTCCCGCTCGATAGAAGGCCCATGTCGCCCGACCGGCGGGCGTGAGGTGTTACTTCGCCTTGCGGGTAGCGGGTTTTGCGCTGCCGGCCTGCGCCTTCATCGCAGCCAGCTCGGCCGCAAGCGCGGCATCGCGGCGGAGCGCGGCGATTTCGGCATCGACGCTGGCCGGTGCGGGTTCCGCCCGCGCTTCGCTGGTCAGGTCGACGCGGCGCTCCATGCGCTCGATCCGGTCGAGATGGCGTTCGGCCTTGCTGTCACCCGTGGCAGCAGCGCCGGCGCCTTGCGGTTCCCTGGGCAAGTCCTTGAGCTTGGCAATCGCCTCGGTGCGCTTGGCTTCGAGCCGCTCGATCGCGTCGGCCAGTTCCTTGACCGTTTCGGACGCGTCGCGCGCCGCATCGCGCAGCCGTTCGGCCTGGGCGCGCTCGTCCTCGCGCGCCAGCAGGGCGGAGCGGGCAAGGTCTTCGCGCTTGTGGTCCATCGCGGTCCTGGCCTTGGCCGTCCATTCCTCCGCGCGGGCCGCAGTCGCTTCGGCCTGGGCGAGCAGGCGCTCGTGCTGGCGCTTCGCCTTCGACAGGTCGCCATGCAGGGTGATGAGGCTCTCCTCGATCTCGGTCCGCAGCAGCTTGAGCATCTTGGCCGGATCGCCGGCGCTTCCGATCATGCTGTCGACATTGCTGGAAACGAGCTCGCGGATGCGAACGGCGATATGAATCATTGCAGTGGGCCCCCTTGACGACCGGTGGGGTCGTTTTGACTTGGGTGTCTTAAGAAATGGTGGCCTGAAAGCAAGAATTGCCGTGTTTGCAAGTCCCTATTGCCTTTGTGGCACTCCTGTCGCAGCGATTTTCCTACTCTCCCGCGACTTGCTATTCCGCCGCCCGATGAAGCGCCCGAAGAACTTCCCTTTTGGTCCCTGCCGTCAAAGCGCCGACCGATGCCCGGATTTTTCCGCTATGGACCGTGTAACAGGCGGTCCATGTCATGGGTCTTGCCGGGGGGGGCTCCTACATTCGTCCTACAAGGCAGCAAGCGGCAGAATCGCTTGCAATCGGCGCGTGAAACGCTATGTGCGCGCCTTCCCAAGCCAGCTTCGGGAAACCCGCGCGGGAGGTTCGCAAACACGGACCGCTTGACCGCTTACCATGAGCTTCGACTGGAGACAGGCGGAGCGAAAGTGAGAAAGGAAGCCAATTATGGCCAAGAAGATCGACGGCTATATCAAGCTGCAGGTGCCCGCCGGCACCGCCAACCCCTCGCCGCCCATCGGCCCCGCACTGGGCCAGCGCGGCGTGAACATCATGGAATTCTGCAAGGCGTTCAACGCTGCGACCGACAGCCTCGAAAAGGGCATGCCGATCCCGACGATCATCACCGTCTATGCGGACCGTTCGTTCACCTTCATCACCAAGACCCCGCCGGCCAGCTTCCTGATCAAGAAGGCTGCCAAGCTGAAGTCGGGTTCGAAGGAGCCGGGCAAGGTTTCGGCCGGAACCATCAAGCGTTCGCAGCTCGCCGAAATCGCCGAGACCAAGATGAAGGATCTCAACGCGAACGACATCGAGCAGGCAACCAAGATCATCGAAGGCTCCGCGCGTTCGATGGGCCTCGACGTGGTGGAGGGCTAAGATAATGGCTAAGCAGACCAAGAAGCAGCAGGTTGTCGCCAAGCTCGACGGCGAAAAGCTCTACACCGTGGACGAGGCTCTCGCCACGCTGCGCGAACACAAGGCGAAGTTCGACGAAACCGTCGAAGTCGCGATGAACCTCGGCGTCGATCCGCGTCACGCCGACCAGATGGTCCGCGGCATGGTGTCGCTCCCGAGCGGTACCGGCAAGGACGTCAAGGTCGCGGTCTTCGCGCGTGGCGACAATGCCGACAAGGCGCTGGCCGCCGGTGCGGACAAGGTCGGTGCCGAAGACCTCATGGAAGACATGCAGAACGGCAACCTCGACTATGACCGCGTGATCGCCACGCCGGACATGATGGGTGTCGTCGGCCGTCTGGGTAAGGTCCTGGGTCCCAAGGGCCTGATGCCGAACCCGAAGCTCGGCACCGTGACCCCGAACGTGGAACAGGCCGTGAAGGACGCCAAGAGCGGCCAGGTCGAATTCCGCGTCGAGAAGCAGGGCATCATCCACAGCGGTATCGGCAAGCTGTCGTTCAAGGATGAGGACCTCAAGGCGAACTTCAAGGCGCTGACCGATGCGATCGTGAAGTCGAAGCCGTCGGGCGCCAAGGGCAAGTATGTCCGCAAGGTCACGCTGACCAGCTCGATGGGTCCGGGCCTCAAGGTCGACCTCTCGGAAGTTGAAGGCGCCTAATTCGCTTTCCTACTTCGATGCAATTTGAATAGGGCCGGGGGGAAACCTCCGGCCCTTTCTCATTGTCATGTTTCCGCTGGTGCGGGTGCGCCGCGCAACTGCCGCGAATAGACCCAGCCGATCCCGATCAGGCTGAAGCCCAGCGCCATGAAGCTGGCGATCCGCAGCAGGCCCTCGAGACCCGCTGCGTCGACGATGAAAACCTTCGCCACCGCGAGCAGCATCAGCACCAGCGATCCGACCCGCCAGCTGCGCTCGCCGAGGCGGCTGCCGAGGAAGAGGTAGAACAGCGCCAGCAGTATGCCTGCAAGGCTGCGCATCAAGTCCTCGGTCTGGGACATTGGAACGCCTGCCGGGAGCGATCCGGCGAAGGCTTGCCGCAGCAGCGTCAGCACCATCATGGCCGAGAGCGCGATCACCACGCCGTCGAAGGCGATGCGCGTGCGCTCGCCCAGCCAGCGCCGCAAGAGCAGCGCGGCAGCGATGGCGATGCCGTAGGCTGCGAGCGCGAGGTTAGCGACGGGCACGGGGCCGATTGCCTGCTTCGCCCACAGCGGATTGTGGAGCAGGCCGGTGTAGATGGCGAAGTGGAGCAGGGCGGCGCTACCGAGTGCTACGGCTAGCCAGCGTTGCGGAGCAAATCGCGCGACGCCGTTCGCCGCCAACCAGCCGAGGCCGAGCAGCAGCGCTTCCCAAATCGTCCGCTCTGCAAGCCCGAGCGAAACGAAGCGCATCTCGGTCTCGATCGCGAGCACCTGCTTGAACAGGATGTGCGCCGCGACCAGCAGAACCGGTGCGGCGAGCCATGCCGGGCGCAGGGCGGCGACGGCCCGGATGGCCGGCGGCGAGGGCAGGATCGCCAGCGCGGCCACGAGCGGTAGGATGCGTGTCAGCACGGATTTGGGTGGGGGCAGGTCGATCACGAAGACCGGATCTGCCGCTAGCGAAGCGAGCCCTGCCTCGAGCCAGCCCACCAGCGGGACCAGCGCCCAGAACAAGGCAATGAGGGTAAGCGTCCCCTGTGCCGCCTTCCGCTCGCCCGCGAAGTGCCAGATCGCGAAAGCGCCGAGCGTCGCGCTCCAGGCGAGCACGTCGGCGGGCAGGACCTGTGCAAGCGCCCCGTATACGAGCGCCGCGGCGATGGCCTCTCCGCTATGACGCATGGCCGGCTGGCGGGTGAGGATCGCCAGCGCGGCGAAGGGGGCTGCGGCGGCGATCCAGCGCAGCACCGCCTGCCACACGGTGGTCCCACCGGCATCGCCGCCGAGCAGGGCGGCCTCTTCGACGAAGCCTCCGGTCGTCAGCAGCGCGCCGAGCGCGACCACGGCACCGATCGAGCACAGCTGCGCGATGGCCAGGTCCCCCGTGCGGTGCAGGAGGATGAAGGCCGGGAGGAGCGCCAGCATGGCCGTCAGCGGCGCGCTCCAGCCCGGTGTCACCATCAGCAGTGCAGCAAAGCCGAGGGCGCTCGCCGAGCCGGTCAGGCCCGCGAACCAGCGGCGATCCGCGCGCTGCCGGGTGAGCCATGCGCCCGCCGCCGGGAACAGCGCCAGCGCGGCGGTGGCCAAGGCCAGTGACCATTCGGCAGCATCGGCCTCGAAGTCGCCGAAGGTGCCGTAGACGATGGCGGCCAGAGCGGGCGGGACCAGCGCGGCCTGCAAGCGGTCGACGGTCCGGTCCGATCCCTCGCGCAGGAATGCGAGCGGAACGCCCGCGAAGACGAGCGCGAGAGCCGCCCCGACCCAGCCGAAATCGCTGGGGAAGGGCAGGTCCCATTGCACGTAGAGCAGGACGCCGACCAGCGCCGCGATGCCGTTGGCCTCGCGCATTGCGGGGCGCTTCCAGCCGAAGAACGCCAGCGTCGCGCCGAGCAGCAGGTAGAGCCCCCAGGCAAGCGGCGCATAGCCGCCCTGGTCGACGAGCATGGCGAGCTGCAGGCTCGCCACCAGCGCGGCAATGAGCCGCAGCGGCGTCTCGAACCGTCCCGCATCGGCCAGCGCCGGCATGACCGCGCCGAGAACAACGAAATAGAGGCCGAGCGCGAGCACTTCGGTGAAACCCGGATCGCCCGCCAGCAGGAGAACGGCACCCCAGCCGAGCCCGCCGACAAGGGCCGCGATGCCCATCCACTCACGCTGCTGCTGGCGCCCGGCATAGACCAGCCCGCCCGTGACCAGACCGAGATAGAGCGCCAACAGCGGCAGGTTCGCGTCTTCGCCGCCGACCAGCGCGGGCGCGGCGAAACCGCCGACGAGGCCGAGGACGGCGCTGGGAAGGCCGAAGCGGAAGGACAGCGCAATCGCGCCTGCGGTCACTGCGGCGAGTCCGACGAAAGCGAGCGTCTGGCCGATCAGCCCGTATTGCGTGCCGGCAAGATAAAACCCGGCATAGAGCGTCGCGAGGCCTGCCCCGGCCAGGGCCTGCGCCACACGGGGGTCGGCCACCTTTGCGCGGAAGCGATAGGCGACCTCGGCCCCGCCGATCAGTGCGCCGCCGAAGAGGAACGCCATGATGACGCGCAGCAACGGGGTGATCAGGCCGCGCTCGATCGAATAGCGCACGAGGAAGACACCCGCGACCGCGAGCGTGACACCGCCGAGCCAGATCGGCAGGCGGCGGCCGAAGACATCCTCCAGGTCGAAGCGGAAACGCGAGACCAGCGGGTCGGCAGGCCGCTCGTCGGAAGACGGCTGGTCCGCCAGCGGCTCGGCCGCCGGCTCGGGTTTAGCCTCCACGGGTACCGGCTCGGACAGCGTCTCCGTCTCGTCTTCGCCGCGCCGCAGCGCTACGGCGGGGACCGACACGGGGGTCCTTGGCAGCTCCGGTTCAGGCGGTGCCGCCTCGGCCGCCGGCTCTACCGATACGCGCTGCATGCCGCGCATCATGTCGAGCATCCGGTCCTGCAGCTCGTCGAGCTTCTCCAGCCGCCGCTCGGCGCGCTCGAGGCGGTTCCACAGGTACGCCACCACCCCTGCGAGGCCGAAGATGAAGAGCCATTCCATGCGCCGCTATCCCCTCGGGACCGAACCTATCGAGGCGGAGTAATGCGGAAAAGGCCTGCTCAGATTCCGCCGGGGGTAAAGTCGAAGCCGGCGATGGCGAGACCGTCGCACAGGCTGTCGACGCAGCTTTTCAGCTCCTCCGGGTCGGTCGATCGCACGACGAAATTGGCACCTACCTTCCCTTCACGGAAGAAGGGGTAGCTGCCAATCTGGCAGCCCTCGTGAGCTTTCTCGACCTGTCGGAGAATATCGGCGACCTCGCTCTCGGGCGTCCAACAGCCCACCGTCTCGCTAAGCAGCGGCGCGCCGCCTTCGAGCGTCCCGGTCAGCGCATCGAGCATGCCGGCGGTGATGTGCGGCACGCCCGCCATCAGGTGAATGCTGCCGATCTTGATGCCCGGCGCGCCCGACATGCGATTGGGGATCAGCTCCGCGCCCTCGGGCGCGCGTGCCATGCGCAGGCGCGCCTCGGTCAGTTCGAGGTCGCGGCTGGTATAGTACTTCTCGAGGATCGCGCGCGCTTCGGGGTGGACGATCACCGGAACGCCCAGCGCCTCGGCCACGGCGTCGACCGTGATGTCGTCATGCGTCGGGCCGATCCCGCCGGTCGTGAAAAGATAATCGTAGCTCTCGCGCAGCGCGTTCACCGCTTCGACGATGCGCTCGATCACATCCGGCACCACCCGGACCTCGGACAGGCGGATGCCCTGCACCTGCAGCCAGCTGGCCACCTGGGCGATGTTCTTGTCATGCGTGCGGCCGGACAGGATCTCGTCGCCGATCACGACGAGGCCAGCGGTGTAGATGCGTGTGCTCATGCCTGCCGACCTAATGCGGCTTGGCGAACAATGCTACTCCGCAGCTTCGAGTTGCTCTTCCTTGCCGCGCGCATTCGTGCCGTGGCGGTGCATGTCAAGGATGCCGTCGTCCACCGGATCGGTCTTCATGCGCTTGCGGTCGAGCACATATTCCTGATTGAGGCGCCAGGGATAGCTGACCGCATTCTTCGGCATGATCGCCTTGCCGCGCTGGATGTAACCGCTGGAGAAGTCGAAGATGTCGTCTTCCTGGAGGTTGTGGGTTTCCGGCAGGACCGGCACGGCCACGTCGGTACCGTTCGCTTTCTGGTGCTGCAGCACGCGGCAGATGAAGTCCGAATTGATGTCCGCGCGCAGCGTCCAGCTGGCGTTGAGATAGCCGAAGACCACCGCCAGGTTCGGCACGTTCGAGAACATGCAGCCCTTGTAGTAGAAGTGCTGCGACAGGTCGATCGGCGCGCCTTCCTTCGACAGCGCGATCTTGCCCGCGACCGCGAGCTTGAGGCCGGTCGCGGTGACCACGATGTCGGCGGGCAGGAAAGTATCGTCCGTCAGCCGCACGCCGCCCTTCTCGAAGGCCTTGATGTGGCCGGTGACGACATCGGCCTTGCCAGCCTTGATCGCCTCGAACAGGTCGTCGTCCGGGACGAGGCACAGGCGCTGGTCCCACGGATTGTAGGGCGGGGTGAACGGCTTCAGGTCGAAGTCGTCGCCCATGATTTTGGTGATCTTCTTGTGCAGGAATTCTCCCACCTTTTCCGGCTTGGTGCGCGCTTTCTTGAAGCTGATATCCTGCATCTTGATGTTCTTGAACCGGGTGATCCGGTAGGCCATTTCCTCGGGCAGGACCTTGCGCAGGAAATTCGCGAACCCGTCCTTGGCCGGCCGGCTGAACATCCATGTCGGCGTGCGCTGGAGCATGGTGACCTTGCCGGCCTTCTTCGCCATCGACGGCACGATCGTCACCGCGGTCGCGCCCGACCCGATGACGACGACATTCTTGCCGCTGTAGTCGAGGTCTTCGGGCCAGAACTGGGGGTGGATCACCTGACCTTCGAACGCGCCGAAGTCGAAGCCCGGATCATAGGGTTCGTCGTAATCGTAATAGCCCGCGCCGAGATAGAGCCAGTTGGCGGTGAGCAGCTTGCGCTCCCCGTCCTTGGTCTCCAGCGTCACGTGCCAGCGCGCATCGCTTTCGCGCCAGTCGGCGGCGAGCACCTTGTGGCCGAAGCGGATGTGTCGACGGATGTCGCGTTCGTCGACGATGCGGTCGAGATACTCGAGTATCGCAGGCGCATCGGCGATGGATTTCTCGTGCTTCCACGGCTCGAAATCGAAGCCCAGCGTATGCATGTCGCTATCCGAGCGGATGCCGGGGTAGCGGAACAGGTCCCAGGTCCCGCCGAGGTTGTCGCGCCGCTCCACGATCGCGTAGCTGTGCGAGGGGGCCTTCTCGCGCATGTGCGCTGCCATGCCGATACCGGAAATGCCCGCACCGACGATCAGGACATCGAAATCGCTTGCCGACTCTGTCATCTGTCTCTCCCAATTGGCGCGAGCGTAACCCAAGCGGACGACGAGCGCCAGTCGGTTGTCTTCTGCAACCGTTAACGGGTTTCAGGGCCTGTGAACCTGCGCGGCGAGCGCCCTGCGCCGCTCGCGCGGCGACGATCCGGCCTGCAATCCCGGGGCATGCGGCAGCGTGGGCTGGCTGGCGAGGCGCGGGGTGGTGAACCAGACTATGGCCCAGACGATCGCCAGCGGCCCGATGTAGAACGGCAGCTGGCGCACGAAGGTCAGCATGATGCCGTCACGGAAAACGACGATCGAGGTCGCTACCAGGAGCGCGAACAGCAGGCGGGCAAATGCGCTCTCGGTCCGCATCATCAGCCGCTGGTAGATCCAGCCATAGAGTAGCGCGAAGATGGCGGCCTGGATCACGATCCCGAGATAGCCAAGCGACATCCAGCCTGCGCCGGGCATGGAGATCGTCATGCCGATGGGCGTGCCGTAATCCCACAGTTTGAAGAACTGCACCGGCGACCCGATCGGCTTGCCTTCCCACAGGACGCGCGGGATCGGTTCGGTCAGGATCTGGAGGTTGTGAGCGAAATAGTCGTAGCTTCCGGTGCGCTGGGGCACGGCGTAGACGATGTATTCGAAGTACTCCATGCCCGCGAAGTCCATATGTTCGAGCGGGTCGAGGTCGTACTTTGCGGAGTAGACGTCGGTCTCCCCGCCGCCGAGCATGCCGCGCACCGATGCGCCGCGGTCCGATACCACCGCGTTGAAAGCGATGAGACTGGTGGCGGCTAGCAGCATCAGGCGCCAGTCGAACCAGTTGCGCCGCCGCTCGATGAGGAAGAGGAAGCCGACGGCCGCGCAAGCGAAGATGAAAGTTCCGCGTCCGCCCGAACCGAGCATCAGCACGCTGGCGACAAGAAAGACCAGCCAGCCCGGCCAGCGGAAGCGCGCCAGCCACACGGCGAGCACTGCGATCGGCCCGAGGATCATCGCCGCATCGGCAAACCAGCCCACACCGTCGATATTGACGAGAATCCCGGTCGCCGGATCGCGTTGCATCGTGGCGTAGGGATCGGCGCGGCGGGTCCAGATCGACAGCTGCGCGAAGGCCGCCAGGGGGCCGAGCACTGCACCCACGGCGAGTGCGGGCGCCATCAGTCGCCGGCGCAGTTGCGCAAAGGCGCCCGCCGGCAGGGGCAGCGGTGCCCGGTCGGCAATCCGCAGGACGAGGAAGGTGAAGACCAGCATTGCCAGGTTCGCGCCCAGGATGACAGTAATCTTGTCGTCAACCGACGGCTGGAAATCATACACCCGATAGACGAGCTCGAAATCGTAAAGTCGCGCGAACAGGGGGCGGATGACGAAGACGAAGCCGTGGAACGCGAGGTAGATCGTGGCCGGGTGGAACAGGCTCGCCGCCTCGTGCCGCGCGTAGATCGCGCAGACGCCCGCGAACAGGACGCAGGAAGCGATGAGCAGGAAATCGTACACGCGGGCAGGATGGCTTCGAGCGCGTGGAGTCGCAAGCGGTCGCTACCCGCGATGCCCCAGAAAACGCGCAAGCTGGACAACGTCGGCGAACCGCTGGCGGCTCACGAGCGCAATGGCGAAGGCCTCGGCCCGCCAGTCGAGATGGCTCAGGGCCGCGCGGAAAGAGATGATCGCGGCATACAGCTCCGCCGGCACCAGCATCGCGGCTACCGGCAGCAGGGGCAGCCCCGCCATGGCCAGCGCCAGTGCGACCCCCAGCGCCAGCATAGAGACGACCAGATAGTCGCGCGAGATGCGGCCGAGCGCATTCTCTGCCCCGACGATCGATTGCGGGGTCGTGGCCAGCGCCCGCAGGGCCCCGGCGCACAACAACGCCATCGCGACCGGCAGGTCGAAGCTGCTCTTGCCTGCGGTGAAGATCGTGAACAGCCACTCGCCCGCCCACAGGATCGCCGCCGCGAATCCGGCCAAGGCCAGCACTGAAAGGCTGGTCATCGTGGCGAGCTGGCGCCGCTGGAGCGCCTGTTTGTCGCCGTCGATATAGCCGGCTTCGTGAAACTGGAGCGCGAAGAGCATGCTGGTGACGAGGTCGATCGCCCGCACGACCACGCGGATCGCGACGAAGCCGGCCACCACCTGCGCTCCGAAAGCGAAGCCGACGAGCAGGGTATAGCCCTGCAGGTTGAGCACATAGACGACCGGCAGGATCATGAAGGCGAGCGACGGGCGGACGAGTTCACCCAGCGAGGGGGCGAGTGGTGCCGTGCCTTTGCGGAACATCTCCGGCGTGAGCCGCCAGGCGAGAGCGAAAAGGATGAGAGCCGACACGATGCGCAACACCGCGAGCGATGCCGCCAGGAGGACATAGGAACTGCTTATGGCCACGCAGGCCGCCAGCACCGCGATCTCACACAGGCTGGCGATGTTCTGCGCCGTGTTAAAGTGCGGATACCGCTCGCTTACGCGCAGCGGCACGATCATCAGTGCGGCCTGGCTGAGGGCAAGGATATAGACGCCGAGCCAGGCCATGCTCGCGCGCAGTTCCGCGCCATCGAGGAAACCGATCTGGCGTGCCGTGGCCTCCGGCAACGCTGCTCCGACCAGCTGGAGGAGGACCAGCGCGGCCACGACGAGGCCGCTCGTCCACACCCAGCTGGCCCGGAAGGCGGATCGCGCATCGTCCCACCGTCCTTCGCGGGCCGCGGCTAGGGCGACATTGCCGCCCGCTCCAGAGAACGCTTGCCCTGCGACGGCGAGATAGGACGGGAGGGCGAAAAGCATCAGCCAGGTGCCGACACGCCCGGTAGGCCAGCTGGCGAACAGGATCGGCAGCGTCGCCAGCTGCACCGCGATCCGTGTCGCGATCCCCATGAGGTAGGAAATGACTGCGCCCAGCAGCCGGCGCTGGGCAGTCGGGCGCATCTCAGTCCTCTTCGCGTCGATCCATTTCGCGCGCGATATGGCCGAGGACACTGGGATGGAGCGGCCGGTCGAACTCCGCGCCGACAGTGCTGCCGTCGCGCCACTTCACCAGCGCCGGGATCGGCCCGATATTGCCGAGCTTGACGAGGATTTCGCTATCGACCTCGAGAATCGAGAACTTGTCGAAGAAGCGGCAGCCGTATTCGGAGATGTCCTTGAACCAGATATCGCGCGAGCCGCCGTGCCGCCCGCGGTATCGCCCGGCGACCTGGACCGTGAATCGTTCCTCGCGGCGGTTTTCCTGCGACATCGTTTCCCCTTGTCCGCACAGTGTCTAGCCGCTTGCCGGATTCGAACGCAAGCGAGGCCGTGCGGGTACTCGCAATAATCTGAAGTTCCGGTTAGGGACCGGAAAAATGCCGAACGGGGACGAGGATGCCGAATAGCCAGAACGGGAGGCCGCGCCGGGTCACCTCAATCGACGTGGCCGAACGCGCCGGGGTGAGCCAGTCGACGGTCAGTCGCGCGCTGTCGGGCTCCGAGACGATTACCGAGGCGACTCGTCGCCGGGTCGAGCAGGCGGCCGCCGAACTGGGCTATCACGTCAATGCGCGCGCGGCCGGCTTGCGACGCGGCGAGACGGGCACCATCGCCATCGTCGTTATCGGACGGGCAGGGCAGGGCGCGGCCTCCGTGAATCCCTTCTATTACAGCATGCTCGGCAGCACGTGCGCCGCAGCTGCGGATCGCGGGTACGAGGCGCTGGTCTCGTTCCAGGCAGAGCCCGAGGAGTTTTTCGGTCATTACGTCGCGCGTCGGCAGGCCGATGGCGTCGTGGTGATCGGTACGGCCACCAATGCTGAGGCCTGGGATTACTTCCGCGACTGCGCGAAGGAAACCGACCACATCGCCTTCTGGGGATCGCCCTTCGACGATGCGACCTGGGTCCGCTCCGACAATCGCGAAGGCGGCCGCATCGCGGTCGAGCGACTGGTAAAGGGCGGGGCGAAGGATATCGTCTTCGTCGGCGACACTCATTCCTCGCAGCGCCAGTTCTCCGAACGCTACGAAGGCTACAAGGCGGCGATGGAGGCGCAGGGTCTGGCCCCGCGCGAGCCGATCGTGAGCGAGGGTGAGGATCGCGTGTCGCAGGGTCGTAATTCTGTCGCGGCGTTGATCGAGAGTGGCGAGAAATTCGACGGGCTCTTCTTCGCCTGCGACGCCATGGCCCTGGGCGCGCTGGAGGAAATGGCGTCGCGCGGGATAGCAGTGCCGGGCAATGTCGGCGTGATCGGTTTCGACGGGCTCGGCTCGGGCGAATTCAGCGCGCCGCCCCTCACCACCGTCGAACCGGATTTCGCGACCGCAGGCAAGCTGCTGGTCGACACTGCGCTCGCCGGCGAAGGCGAAAAGCCCGAACGCCGCGTGCCCGTCCGGCTGGTGGAACGCGCGAGCATCGGCTGATATTGCTCGACGAACGGCATTTGCCCTCTGCCAGCATCCGCCTATGAAGCGGTCCGGAGTTTGAGGGAGAATACCATGAAGTCGAGCATCGCCTCCGTCCTGGCGCTGGTCTTTGCCAGCCAGGCCGCATTTGCCCAGGACCCGGAACCCAGCCCCAATCCGGTCGAAGAGCAGGAGGTCGATGCTTCGCAGGAAGGCGGGCCGAAGGAAGGCTCCGGCATGGCGGTGCAGGCCGCGCCCGCGACGCCCGCTGCGGCGAATGGCGACGACGACGGCTGGGACGTAACCAGCCCGCGCGGCGCGACCATCCGGCAGGTCGCGATCGACACCGACGAAGGCACCTGGATGGATGTCGACGTCTCGCCCGACGGGCGGACCATCGCCTTCTCGCTCCTGGGCGACATCTACACCATGCCGATTTCCGGCGGCACGCCGACGCGGATTGCCGAGGGGATGGCCTGGGAAGTGCAGCCGCGCTTTTCGCCCGACGGGCGCCGGATCGCCTTCACCTCGGACCGCGGCGGCGGCGACAACGTCTGGGTGATGAACGCGGACGGTTCGGACAAGAAGCAGGTGACCAAGGAAGACTTCCGCCTGCTCAACCAGCCCGACTGGTCGCCCGACGGCAAGTATATCGTCGCCAAGAAGCACTTCACGACGCAGCGCAGCGCCGGGACGGGCGAAATCTGGCTCTACCACCCCTCGGGCGGCGGCGGCGTGAAGCTGGTCGCGCGGGCCAGCGAAGCGCTGCAGAAAGAACTCGGCGAGCCGATCTACTCGCCCGATGGCGAGGCCGTCTATTACACGCGCAATGTCACCGGCGGGCCGATCTTCGAATATGCGCAGGATTCGACGCAGGGCACCTTCGCGATCGAGCGATACGACCTGGCGACGACCGAAGTCACCACCGCAGCCAGCGGTTTCGGCGGCGCGGTGCGTCCGACCCCTTCGCCCGACGGCAAGTCGCTGGCCTTCATCCGCCGCGACAAGGACCGGACCGAGCTGTGGGTCAAGCAGCTCGACACCGGCGTCGAGCGCATGGTCTATGGCGATCTCGATCTCGACATGCAGGAAACCTGGGCGGTCTACGGCTTCTATCCACGGATGGACTGGACGCCCGACAGCCGCAGCATCGTCGCCTGGGCAGGCGGCAAGATCCGCCGCATCGCCGCCGATGGCAGCGGCGCGAGCGTCATCCCCTTTCGTGTGAGCGACACCCGCGGCGTCTCGGATGCGCCCCATCCGGTCATCCCGGTGGGCGAGGACAGCTTCACCGCGAAGATCCCGCGCTTCGCCAGCGTTTCGCCCGAAGGCCGGACCGTCGTGTTCGAAAGTCTCGGCAAGCTCTACAGCAAGCCGCTGGCCGGCGGCGAACCGCGCCGCCTGTTCTCCGATGGCGGCGACGCGCTGGAGCTGTGGCCCAGCTGGTCGCGCGACGGTAAGCGGCTGGCCTTCGTGCGCTGGACCGATGCCGGTCTCGGCCAGATCATGGTTGCCGACGCCACTGGCCGCAACGCGCGTGCGGTCACGGCGATGCGCGGCCACTATGCCTTGCCGCAGTTTTCACCCGATGGCAGCACGATCGTGTTCGAGAAGCGTTCGGGCGGCTATCTTACCTCGCCGGAGTATTCCGAGAACGAGGGCGTCTATGCAGTCCCGGCCAGCGGTGGCACCCCGCGCCTGATCGCACGCGATACCTCCGAACCGCAATTCGGTGCTTCGAACGACCGCGTGTTCATGCTCGGCCGGTCGGACGGCAAACTGCAGTTGCTGTCGGCCGACCTCGATGGCGACAAGCGCCAGGTCCATGCCGAGGGTGAGCTGGTGAGCGGCTACAGCGTCAGCCCGCGCGGCGACCTGCTGGCCTTCCGCGAAAATTACGAAGCCTTTGTCACGCCGCTCTTGCCCGGCGGGCAGGCGGTGACGCTTGGCGAGAAAGCAAGCTCGCTCCCCGTGACCCGCGCCAGCAAGGGCGGGGCCGACTATGTCGGCTGGACCGACGGCGGCAGCACGCTGACCTGGTCGATGGGGCCGACGCTCTACCGCGCGACCACGGCGGCGATGTTCGCCAATGCGCCGCAGGGCAAGGACGCGCCAAAGTTCGAGCCGCCGGTAACGGGCATCTCGCTCGCACGCACGATCCGCGCGGACAAGCCGACTGGGACCGTGGCGCTCACCGGGGCGCGTATCCTGACGATGGCGGACGGGGGCGCCGGCGCAATCGAAAACGGCACGATCGTTGTCGAAGGTGACCGCATTATCGCGGTTGGCCCGGCGTCGAGCGTCAGCGTTCCTTCCGGCGCCACGGTCATCGACGCGAGCGGCAAGACGATCATGCCCGGTCTGGTCGATGCGCATGCGCATGGCGCGCAGGGGCAGGGCGACCTCGTCCCGCAGCAGAACTGGTCGCTGGTGCAGAACCTCGCGCTCGGCACCACGACGATCCACGATCCCTCCTCCAGCGCGAGCATGATCTTCGCCGCGTCGGAGCGGCAGCGGGCAGGCTCGCTGCTGGCCCCGCGCATCTTCTCGACCGGCGAGATCATCTACGGCGCCAAGGCCCCCTCGGTCTATGCCCGGATCGACGGGTACGAGGATGCGCTCGGCCATGTCCGCCGGATCAAGGCGCAGGGCGGCGTCTCGGTGAAGAACTACAACCAGCCCAGGCGCGAGCAGCGCCAGCAGGTCGTCGCGGCGGCGCGGGCGGAGAACATGCTCGTGGTGGCCGAGGGCGGGTCGCTGTTCGGGATGGACATGAACCTGATCGCCGACGGCAATTCGACGGTCGAGCACAATGTGCCGGTCGAGCATTTCTACGAGGATGTGCTGCAGTTCTGGGGCGGTTCGCAGACCAACAACACGCCGACGCTGGTGGTGACCTACGGCGGCCTTGCGGGCGATCCCTATTGGCGGCAGGCGACCGACGTGTTCGACAACCCGCTGATGGTCCACACCCCGCCGCGCCAACTGATCGCGGAGACCGCGCGGCGTGTGACCGCGCCCGACTGGGCCTTCGTCGACGACGATGCGGCGCGCGAGGCGAAGAAGCTTGCGCAGCGCGGCGTGAAGATCAGCATCGGCGCACACGGCCAGCAGGCGGGCATCGGCTCGCATTGGGAGCTGTGGAGCTTCGTGCGCGGCGGCATGACGCCGGTCGAGGCATTGCGCGCGGGGACGCTCACTTCGGCGGAATCGCTCGGGATGGCGCGCGATATCGGCAGCCTCGAGGTCGGCAAGCTGGCCGACCTGCTGGTGCTGTCGGCGGACCCGAGCGCCGATATCCGCAATTCGGACAAGATCGAGCGCGTGATGCTCGGCGGCCGGCTCTACGATGCGCGGACCATGAACGAGGTAGAGACCGGCAGCGAGCAGCGCCTTCCCTATTGGTGGGAATGAAGCGGAACGCGGGCGGTGCGCGTGGCGCGCCGCCCGTCGCGTTAGCCTGACCGCCTAGCCGGCGCGCACTTCGGCGAAGAAGCTCTGCATCTTCTGGCGCAGGGTTTCGGCCTGCGTCTCGAGCGATTCGGCGGACGTCAGCACCTGGCTCGCCGCTGCGCCGGTCGACAGCGAGGTCTCGCGGACTTGCGAGATGCTGCCGGAAACCTCTTCGGTCGAACGGGCGGCAAGATCGATACTGCGCGCAAGGTCCTGCCCGGCGACGGACTGCTGGTCCACCGCACTGGCGATCGAGACCGCGGTTGTTTCGAGTTCGCGGATCTGGCTCACGATCGAGCGTAGCGCACCGACGCTGGCGCCGGTCGAATCCTGCATTTCGCGGATCTGCTCGGCGATTTCCTCTGTCGCGCGGCTGGTCTGTGCGGCAAGTTCCTTCACCTCGCTCGCCACGACGGCGAAGCCGCGGCCCGCTTCGCCGCCGCGAGCGGCTTCGATGGAGGCATTGAGGGCGAGGAGGTTGGTGCGCTTGGCGATCGACTGGATCAGCTCGACGATAGCGCCGACCTGCTCTGCCGAAGTTGCCAGTGCGGAAATCGTGTCGTCGGCCCCCGTCGCCGTTTCGGTGGCCTTGCGGGCGAGTTCCGCCGAATGCGAGGCCTGGCGACTGATCTCGCCGATCGACATGGCGAATTCGTCCGACGCGGCCGCTGCAGCGGTCGCGCCGTTGGAGGCCTGCTGCATCGAATGGATGACCTGCTGCGCCTGGTTCGTCGCCTGGTTCGCAGTCGCCGCCATGCCGGCAGCGGTCGTCTTGAGCTGGCTCGAAGCTGCCGCCACGCTAGCCGCGACCTCACCGACGTTCGCATCGAGCGTCGCGGCGAGCTGGATCAACTCCGCCTTGCGTTTCTCCGTCGCTCCCTGGCGCGAGGCAAACAGTTCGTCGAGCTTGATGCCGGACTTGGTGAAGATTTCGAGCGCACGGGCAAGATCGCCGATCTCGTCGACCCGGTCTGTCCCCGTCAATTCGATGTCGCGCGCGCCCCTTGCGAGGCGGGTCATTTCGCGGCTGATATGGCTGTAGGGCGCGATCACGCGCTTGCGAATGAACTGGAGCGCGACAAGGCTTACAGGAACGCTGAAACCGGCGATGGCGATGATCACCATCATCGCGGAGCGGCTGCTTTCCGGGACGAAGAGCCCCCAGGCTGCCATTGCGCCTATGACGGTCAGTCCGCCGACCGACATGATGGAAGCGAGAACCGCTTTCTCGTCCAAGGTCTTGCCCATGAACCAGGCCCCGATCCCGGACACCTGGTCGTCCTGCGAGCTGGACACCACGGCCACTTCGTCGATCTCGCGGATCATGTCCTGCACCAGGAAATTCATCGGAGCATTCATCGAGCCCGTCCCCGTTAAGTTCGTGATAACCGTAACGGGTAATTGCTTGAAATAGGGTTAAGCGGAGCGGACTTCCTGGAGGAATGCCTCGACCTGGTCCTGCAGGCGGCCTGCCTGTGCTCCCAGCTCATTGCTCGAGGCCAGCACCTGGTTTGCGGCAGCACCCGCGGCCAGAGAGGTTTCGCGGACCTGGTCGATACTGCCCGACACCTCCCCGCTCGCGCGCGCGGCGATATCGATGCTGCGCGCAAGGTCCTGCCCGGCGACGGACTGCTGGTCGACCGCGCTGGCGATCGAGATGGCAGTGGTTTCAAGCTCGTGGATCTGGCCGACGATAGAGCGGAGCGCGCCGACGCTTGCGCCCGTCGAATCCTGCATGGTGCGGATCTGGTCGGCAACGTCCTCGGTGGCACGGCTGGTCTGGGCGGCGAGTTCCTTTACCTCGCTGGCGACAACCGCGAAGCCGCGACCCGCTTCTCCGCCGCGCGCGGCTTCGATCGAGGCGTTGAGGGCAAGTAGGTTGGTGCGCTTGGCGATCGACTGGATCAACTCGACGATCTGCCCGACCTGGTCGGCCGCGCTGGCAAGACCGGAGATCGTTTCGTCGGCGCTCGATGCGGTTTCAGTCGCGCGGCGTGCGAGTTCGGCGGAATGCGAAGCCTGGCGGCTGATCTCTCCGATCGACATGGCGAATTCGTCCGACGCAGCCGCGGCTGCGGTGGTGCCCGCAGAGGCCTGTTCCATCGACATCGCAACGATTTCCGCCTGGCCGGCGGTCAGCTGGGCTGCATCCGCCATCGTTCCGGCAGTGGATTGGAGCTGGGCCGAGGCGGAGGCCACGCTGCCGACGACTTCGCCGACCGTCCGTTCGAAGCGATCCGCCACGAGCAGCATTTCCTTGCCGCGTTCGGCCCGCAGTCTTGCGCGCTCTTCCGACAAGCGCTCGAATTCGCGGGCCGATTGCGCGAACACCTCGAATGACCGGGCGAGTTCGCCGATCTCGTCATGGCGGTAGGTGCCCGGAATATGCATGTCCTTTTCGCCAGCCGCGAGCCGCGTGGCGACGTCGGTGATCCGGCCTAGCGTCCCGGACAGGTCGCGCGCGATATAGCGGTAGCTGCCGTAAACGAGTGCCGCTCCGACCACGCAGGCGGTCAAGAACATCCCGAACAGCGCCATGATGCCGCGCTTGGCGTTGCTATCGGCTTCTGCGCCGATGGCGACCAGTTCTTCGCGCAACAGGCGGCTCTGTTCGACGATCCCCTCGCCTTCGACATAGACGCTGTCCGAAAATGCCTGCCACTGGGCCGGCGTCCCGCGCGAACTTTGTGCGGCGGCGACGCGCGACGATAGGGCGGCTAGTCGGCTTTCGAGTTGATCGACGGTGCCGATTTCCGCAGGCGCGAAACCGCGCACGCCCTGGCCTACTTCCCGCAGCGAACGGTCGGCCGATTTCAGCGATTCCTGCGCGGTGAGCAGGTCATTACGGTCACCCGACACGGCATAATGCTGCACGAAGAGCCGGGCCTCGCTGACGTCGGCCAGCATATGCGCTGCATCGAGCGTCGTCTCGGAAAGCGCCATGCGCTTCTCCCGCAATTCGACCGCATAGGATCCTCCGCCAAGGATCGCGGCGAGGATCGCCACAATCGCAAGGATGTTGATCGTGCTGATGGCCCGCAGTTTCTCGCTGAAGGGTTTGGCATACATCCATCCCTTGAGCCCGCGCGGGGCAGCGGTGGCCTGATCGTCCTTCCATTGATCGAAGTCCACGCTTTCGTGTGCGGGCAAGCCGATGTCCGAGGGCGCGATCTCGCTTTCGGCGACGACGCCGTTCACCATGTCCGAAAGTGCGCTCATGCGACCTTGGAGTCCTTCATCTTACGGGTCAGTGCGACATCGACCGGATGGCCGAGATGCGCCGGGATTTCGCTGGCGGGCATGGCCTTGAAGTAGAGCCAGCCCTGGATCTGGTCGCAGCCCGCGGCGCGGACCATATCGGCCTGCTCCTGCGTCTCGACGCCCTCGGCCGTCACGCCCATCTTCATGGCGCGCGCCACGGTGATGCTCGACAACATCATCGCGCGGCTGCCATCATCCTCGCTCGCCTGTACCACGAGGCTGCGATCCAGCTTGAGCTTCTCGAAGCGGAACTGGCGCAGGAAGCCGATCGACGCATAGCCGGTACCGAAGTCGTCGAGCGCCACCTTGACGCCGAAGCCGCGGATCAGGGCGAGGCTGCGCTCGGCAACGATGGGATCGAGCACGAGGCAGGTTTCGGTGATTTCCAGTTCGAGGCGTTCCGGATCGAAGCCGGTTTCTTCCAGGATATGGCCGAGCTGGATGGGGAATTCGGGATTCCGCAATTGTGCGGCGGAAATGTTGACCGAAAGCGTGATGTCATCCCAGTCGAGCGCATCGCAGCAGGCCTGGCGCAGGACCCACAGCCCGATCGCGTTGATCAGCCCGCTTTCCTCGGCGACGGGAATGAAGATATTGGGTCCCACCGGCTTGCCGTCGGGCCGTTCCCAGCGCAGCAGGCATTCGACTGCAACGACCCGGCGGGTATTGCTGTCGACGAGCGGCTGGTAGTTGAGCCGGAATTCGTTATTGGCCAGCGCGCTGCGCAGTTCGTCGTCCATCTCCTTGAGCTGCTCGCGGCTCTTGTCGAAGGCGGTGTTAAACCAGGTGCAACGCATCTTGCCGCCGCGCTTGGAGACATACATCGCCACATCCGAGCGGCGGAGCAGTTCCGAAGAGGGCAGCTTTTCGCCCGGCGCACTGCGCGCGAGACCGATGCTGGCACCCAGCGTGAGGCGCCGGTCCTCGACCTTGACGGGCTTGGCGAGCCGTTCGACGATCCTTCGGCAGAGCCCTTCCAGCAGCGTGCCGGCAACCGGGCCCGCCACCATGATGGCATATTCGTCGCCGCCCAAACGGTAGATCCGTGCTTCGCCATCCGCCATGTCGACGAAAATCCGCGAACATTCGCGGATTGCCGCGTCGCCGACGAAATGGCCGTAGTGGTCGTTGACCAGTTTGAAGCCGTCGAGATCGAGCAGGGCAAGCGCGATCTCCTCTCCGTTGATTCCTTCGCGCTGGAGGTCGCGGTGAAGCGCGCGGCGGTTTGGCAGCATGGTCAGGCTGTCGCTGTTGCTGAGCAACTCGACCTGGCGCAGATGGCGCAGGCCCTTGATAGCGAGCAACACGACGGCAATTGCGAAGGCGAGGGAGCCGGCTCCGAGCACAGCCATAGGATTGGCGAAGCCCATGCGGCTAGAGGCGATGGTGAGCACGAAGGTCGAAAGGAAAATGGCCGCGAGGACGACGATCGGGCCGAATATCACGGCCCTGTTCCCGCCTGCTGCCTCAACCTTCCGTAATTTCACCTGTACCCCCGCATGAGACCGGTCTTCTCGTTCGAGCCTGAGGGCATAGAGGCGAATCGCTAAGGAACGGTGAAGGGGCGGTTTACCCTGATCTTAAAGCGCTTTCGGGGCGCCCGGCTTTTTAGACAGCCGATGCGCGGCGCGGTATCTGGGAAACCCGTGCCACGACCGAGGCCGGCTTGTAGATCGAGGAACCCCACTCGGACGCTTCGAAGCGGTCGGTCTGGCCCACGACCGACTCGCCCGCGCCCAGCATCAGCCAACCGTCGGACGCGGTGGCGCTGGCCACTCGGTCGAACACGGTACGACGCGTCTGCGGGTCGAAATAGAGCAGCACGTTGCGGCACAGGACCAGGTCGAACCGGCCCGGACTGGGCGGGAAATCCAGGATGCTGTGCTGCTGGAAACGGGTCATCGAGCAAATCCGGTCGCTGGCCTGCCAGCCGCGGGGCGTTTCGCTGAAGAAGTTCAGCATCTGGGCGACACTGATGCCGCGCTGGATTTCGAACTGGGTGTAGCAGCCGGTCTTGGCCGTCGCGATCGCCTTGCCCGAGATATCGGTGCCGAGGATGTCGATCTCCCAGTCCTGCCAGCGACCGGGCTGTTCGCAGAACAGCATGGCAAGGCTCAGCGCTTCCTGCCCGGTCGAGCAGCCTGCCGACCAGATCGAGAGCTTCTTGGTGGCCTGCCGCTTCCTGGCGAGGTCCGGTAGGACCTGATTGGCCAACGTCATGAAATAGACGTGGTCGCGAAAGAAGTAGGTTTCGTTGTTCAGCAGCGCCTCCACCACCTTGGTGGCGAGGTGGTGTTCGCCCGGCCGTTCGAGGAGGCAGGCGAGCTGGTCCACATTGTCGATGCCGAATTCGCGGAACAGGCCTGCCAGCGCGGTCGAAATCCGCCAGCGGCGATTTTCCGTCAGGTGCTGTCCCGTGCGCTGCTCAAGCAGGTCGGCGATGATACGGTGAGAGGCGTCGTCTACGCCCATGCGCCAGCTCCCGCGCTGGCAAGTACCTTCTCGGCGAGTTCCTCCGGCGGCAGGACGGCGGCGGCGATGCCCATTTCGGTGACCGCGCGCGGCATGCCCCAGACGGCGCAGGTTTCAGCGTTCTGGGCGTAGATGGAACCGCCGGCGGCGGCGATGGCCTGCGCGCCGTCGGTGCCGTCGCGGCCCATGCCGGACAACAGCACGCCGGCCACGCGGCCTTCATAAGCTTCGGCCAGCGTTTCGAACATCGGATCGACCGAGGGCATGCAGCCGCTCTTGACCGGATGATAGGCGAGGCCGGTGACGTAGCGTGTGCCCGACTTGCGGACGACCATGTGGCCGTGGCCGGGCGCGATGACGATCTTGCCACGGGTCAGCTCGACGCCCTCGTCGGCCAGCACGGCTTCGCGGTCGGCCGCCATTTCCATCTGCTTTGCGAAGACGGGAATGAAGCTGTCGGGCAGGTGCTGGGTGATGAGGATCGGTAGGTCGAAGGACTTGGGCACCTTGCGCAGGAACAGGTTGAGCGCATGGATGCCGCCGGTCGAGGCACCGATCGCGACGACCTGTGGTTGCTTGCTCGCCCTAGACGCGGCCGGGGCAGGACGGGCCGGTTTGGCCGGTTCGGCGTCGACACCGGCGAGCGCGCGGATCTTGCCCAGCAGCGAGGCGCGATAGTCGTCGTTGAAACCGCCCGGGCGCGGCTTGAGCATGGTGTCGGCAGCGCCCAGCGAGAGCGCGCGGACCGTATGTTCGGCACCGTCGGCGGTCAGCGAGGAAATGACGAGCACCTGCACGCCTGGCGCAGCCTGCTGGATCTTGGGCAGCGCCTCGATCCCGCCCATGCCGGGCATTTCGAGGTCGAGCATGATTACGTCGACGTCGTGCTGGCGCAGCTCTTCCAGCCCGCGTTCCGCCGTATTGGCGGTGGCGACGAGGGTGATGTCGTTCTCGCTCTGAAGCATGCGGCTGAAGACGGTCCGCACGGTCAGCGAATCGTCGACGATCAGCACCCGCACCTTGCGCTTGGCGGAGGTGTCAGGTGCGATCGCCTGGGGTTTGAGGACTGCGCTCATGCCGGCGCTCCTCAGGCCATGCCGACAAGCTGGAGCTTGATCTGCAGCGTTTCGTGATCGAACGGCTTCATCACGTATTCGTCCGCCCCGGCGCTGATCGCCTCGCGGATGTGGGCGACGTCGTTTTCGGTGGTGCAGAACACCACCTTGGGCTTGTCGCCGCCCTCGCGCTGGCGCAGCTGGGTGATGAATTCGATGCCGGTCATGACCGGCATGTTCCAGTCGAGCAGGACCACGTCGGGCATGGTCTCCATGCAGCGTTCAAGGCCCTCCTGGCCGTTCTCGGCTTCCTCGACAGTGAAGCCGAGCGTCTCGAGGATGTGGCGCGACACCTTGCGGATGACACGCGAGTCGTCGACGATCAGGCAGGTTTTCATGGTAGTGGACCTCGTATGTTTCGGGCGATGTATAAGGCCCGATGCGTAACTATTCGCTTAAGCCGCCTCTTCGAGCGGACCGGCAATCAGGGCTTCGACATCGATGAGGAGGGTGGGGCCGGTTTCGGTTTCGACCATGCCGCGCGCGGCGCGCTGCCAGCCGGGGCCGAAACCGCCGGGCACCGCGACCGGCTCGCTGCTCGCTTCACCGACATCATAGGCGGCATCCACAAGCAGTGCGTAGAGGTGGCCTTCGATCTCGACGACAGCCGCGCGCTGGTCCGGCTGGTCACCGGCACTTTCGAGCCCGAGCGCAAGCGAGCAGTCGATCACGGTCAGCGCCTGGCTGCGCAGCGCGGTAAGGCCGCGGATGAAATCGGGCGTGCGCGGGATCGGCGTGATCTCGTCGACCTCGATCACCGACTGGACGTCGCTCGCCGGGATCGCGGCCTGGCGACCGGCGATGAGGCACTGGAGTAGCAACTGGGTCATGCGGTCCTCCCGAAACGGGCCTGTTTGAGCGCGGCGAGCAAGCCGTCGCGATCGTAGCGGTAGATGGTTTCGGCATCCTCGCCGACGCCCTCGGGTTCCTGGCGCAGGCGGATGACGCTGCGCGCCGGGCCGGCAGGCACGTCGGCCTGTTCGGCGAGAAGGATGGCGACATCCGCGTCCTCGTCCCCGTCGCTGGCGACGCGGTAACCGGCCGCCTCGACGAGGGGGCCGAGGATGGTCCGGGCCCAGTCGCTGTCGGCCGGAATGCGGCAGGTGAGCGGCTGTTCGGTGCGGCGCGGGGCATGATGCCGGGCGAACAGCGTGTGGCCGTCGATGACCGGGATCGGGGCATCATCGATCAGCGTGACACCCTCGATCAGCGGATCGTCGTGCGACGGGATGATTTCGCCTTCCATCTCGGCAGCGTCGAGCACCTCGCCCACGGCGTAGACCACTTCGTTCTCGCCGTCGGACAGGCGGAGCAAGCGGCAGCGTTCTTCGCTCAGCTCGCCGTATTCGAGGCCGACCAGCGGGAAGATCGAGCCGTCGATAACCGCCTGCATGCGGCGTCCGTCGATATCGATCGCCTCGCGCGAGACGGTGTCGATCCGGCGGACCATTTCGAGCCGGACCGCGCGGCGACGACCGTCGAGACCGGCGAACAGCATGATCGGAACGGTCTTGCGGCGCGCTTCGACCCTTTCCTCCTCGACGACCGGAGCCGCGCTACGGCCTTCGTTCATCAGCAGGCGGCTGGTGGCTATGCTCGGCAGGTCGAGCAGCATCATCGGCCTTCCGTCGTCGAGCAGCGTCGTACCGGCGTAAAGCCGGGTTTCCATGACCGCAGGGGCGATCGGCTTGACCACGACGTCCTCGTGATCGAACACCCGGTCGACGGCCAGCGCGAAGACCTCCTCGTTGGCGAGGCGGATCAGGACCAGCGTCTTGTCCTCCCACTCGATATCCTCATTGGCCTCGGTGCCGAGGATATCGCCGAGCGCAAGGCAGGGGACGCGCTTGCCACGGAAGGTGACGAGGCGGCGCTCGCCCGCTTCGGCGAATTCGACATTGCTGCTCGAACCGAAGACGATTTCCTCGACATAGCTGCGCGGGATGGCATAGCGCTGGCCGCTGGAGCCCACGGTAAGCGCGGCTATGATGCTGAGGGTGAGGGGCAGCTTGAGGTGGAAACTGGTGCCTTCGCCCGGCTTGCTGACGAGGTCGATCGATCCTCCGACGCGTTCGATATTGGCGCGCACCACGTCCATCCCGACGCCGCGACCGGAGACCGAGCTTACCGTGTCCGCGGTCGACAGGCCGGCGTGGAAGATCAGGTGCTGCTTGCGGCGATCCGACATGCGGTCGATCTCGGCCCGCGAATAGATGCCGGCGGCGACCGCCTTTTCGGCCAGCCGCACGGTATCGATGCCGCGGCCGTCGTCGGAAATCACTAGGCTGATCTGGTTGCCCGACTGGCGCGCTGCGAAGCGGAGCAGGCCGATCTCGCGCTTGCCTTTTTTAAGGCGTTCGCCCGGGCCTTCGATCCCGTGATCGATGGCATTGCGGATGATGTGGGTCAGCGGATCGCGAACCATTTCGATCATCTCGCGATCGAGTTCGACCTCGCCGCCTTCGAAATCGACCATCACCTGCTTGCCGAGTTCGGTGGACAGGTCGCGCACCAGGCGCGGGAGCGAGCTGAACAGGTGCTCGAGCCGCTGCATGCGCATGCGGGTGATCGCGGTGCGGACATCGGCGAGGATGGTGGAGAGACGGTCGAACGGACCGTCGATGGTCGGCTGCTCGCCCGCTTCGCGCAGGCGGCGCGCGAGGTCGTTGCGCGCGAGGACCATGTCGGACACGCCCTTCATCACCTCGTCGAGCAGGTCGACGGGCAGGCGGATCGAGCGCTGGACCGGGTTTGCACGCGCGGCCTTGGGTGCGGCTTCGTCGCTCGTGTCCTCATTGGCGGTCACGGTTTCGCGGGGGGCATCCTGCATCGCCGCGCTCGCGACCTCGAAATCTTCGCCCGGCTGGAGCGCGGCGATCAGCTGGTCGTCGCCGCCTTCGGGGAAGTCTTCGCCGGCTTCGATGGCATCGGTCATTTCGCTGATCCGGTCGATGATCGCGAGCACGGCTGACACGAGCGCGCTGTCGGGCTCGCGCCGCCCGGCACGGCATTCCGACAGGGCATCTTCGGCGGCGTGGCTGAGCTTTTCGAGGCGCGGGAAATCGAAGAAACCGCAGTTTCCCTTGACCGTGTGGACGAAGCGGAAAATTGTGTCGAGGCGGGCCTTGTCCGAAGGATCGGCTTCCCAGGCGACGATTTCGCCCCCGCTCGCTTCCAGCATTTCACGCGTTTCGGCGACAAAATCCGCCAGAAGATCATCCATTGCATCGGCCCCTGATACGATCGGGGGTCAGCTATGCCCGAAGATGGTTAACGAATGGTTTGGGGCTCGGGCGTGTTTTCGGAGTGTGCGCGCAGCACCCGCCAGGCGAGCCAGGCGGCCAGCAAGCCGCCCAGCACATTGGCCGCAAGCTCGGCGGCATAGATCGCGTCCGGGCCCCATGCGCCGCGCAGCAGCCAGGCGAAGGGGAGCATCACCAGGAACACCCGCGCAAAGCTCTGGCCCAGCGCATAGCGCGCCTTGTCGACCGCGTTCATCGCGCCGTTGGCGACGATCAGCACGCCGAAGCCGGCATAGCCCCAGACCGAGATGGCGAGGTAGCGCGAGAATTGCTCGATCACGGCGGGATCGTCGGTGAAGAAATCCGCAAACCAATCCCCGAAGGCATAGAGCATGATGGCGACGACGAGGCCGTAGCCGATGCAGAACAGCGCCGCCTCGCGCATGGCCTCGCGCGAGCGACCGGGCATGCCTGCGCCCCAGTTCTGGCCGACGATGGCACCGATCGATCCCGACAGCGCCAGCAGCGGCACGACCGCGAAGCTCTGCAGACGCCCGGCGGCGCCGAAGCCCGCCACCGCCGCCTCGCCCTGGCTTGCAAGCAGCGCGGTGAGGACCGACAGGCCGATGGGGTTGATCGCGTTGGAGAAGGCGGCCGGCCCGGCGACACTGAGGATCGCCTTGGCGGATTCGCCCCAGCGACACTGGCGGATGAGCGCAGGATGGATTTTGAGGGTGCTGCGCCCGATCAGCCAAAGCGCCATCACGATCGCGATGGCCCAGCCCGCGAGCGTGGCATAGGCGGCGCCCGCGACACCGAAGCCTTCGAAGCCGCCGATGCCGGTGATCAGCAGCGGATCGAGCACCCAGTTCGCGACCGAGTAGGTCAGCGAGACATAGCTCGTCGCCTTCGCCTCTCCCTGCCCGCGCAATATGCCGTTGAGCGCCATCTGAACGAGCAGAAGCACCATGCCGAGCGCATAGGGCCGCATGTATTCGCGGATCAGCGGCAACAGGGCCTCGGGTGCCTGCATCAGCCGGAATAGCGCATCGAGCAGGAGATAGAGCGCCAGGGCCAGCGCGATGCCGATACCGAGCGCGAACACCGCGCCGAAATTGGCGCGGCGCTCCGCCCGATCGCGATCGCCTTCGCCGAGCGCGCGGGCGATCACCGAGTTGATGCCCACCATCACCCCCACGCCGAGGCTGGAAAGCGCGATGGTAATCGGGAAGATGAAGCTCACTGCCGCCAGTTCCTGCGATCCGAGCTGGCCGATGAAATAGGCGTCGATGAGGCCGACCGACATGATCGCCGCGACGCCGATGATCATCGGGGCGGTCTGGGTCACGAGATGGCCGCGAACGCTTCCGCGCGTCAGTTTGGCCGTCTCGCTCATCGCCGCCTCGCCTAGCTGCGCGAGAGGCGCTTGCCTAGCGGGGATTGCGGGCACCGCTTCGCTTGCACGGCAGGCGCAATGCGATAGGACGGGGGCATGAGGCGCGCCCCCGCATGACCAGCATGACCGTCAACGGCAAGCCCGTGCGTTTCCGCATGGAGCCGGACACGCCGCTGCTATGGGCGCTGCGCGATGCGGCCAACCTCACCGGCACGAAATACGGCTGCGGGGAGGGCGATTGCGGCGCCTGCATGGTGCATGTCGACGGCGAGGCGCTGCGCAGCTGCCTGATCACCATCGCCGAGGCGGAGGGGCGCTACATCACCACGATCGAAGGGCTCGGCCGCGACCGCTCGCATCCGGTGCAGCAGGCCATGGTGGCGGAGCAGGCGATCCAGTGCGGCTTCTGCACGCCGGGAATCGTGATGGCGGCGAGCGCGCTGCTGGCAAAGAATGCCGCGCCGAGCGAAACCGAGATCAGGGCGGCGATCCCCAATTTGTGCCGCTGCGGCGTCTACCCGCGGCTCGTCCGCGCGATCGAGCGGGCCGGCCGGGTCGCCCGGCGTCAGGAGCGGATCAGCGCCGCGCCCGTGCCGGGTATCAGCGCCGAGGACGCCGCGCAGGATGTCCCCGCGATCAGCGCCCCCGACGAATCCAACGACTAGAGTTCGAAGCGCACACCCAGCTTGGCCGTCAGCGGCTTGCCCGGCTGGATGTTGTTGTCGCCATGCGCGCTCGGATAGTAATCCTCGTCGAACAGGTTCTCGACATTGAGCTGCAGGCTGATCCGGTCGTTCACCGTGTAGAAGGCAGCGGCATCGACGCGGGTGTATGACGGCAGCACCACCTCGTTGCTATAGCTGGCGAACTGGCTCGACTGGTGGACCACGCCGAGGCCCAGGCCGAAATTGTCGGTGAAGTCGTATCGACCCCACGCGCCGACCTGGTGCTCGGGCATCTGCTGCAGCTCGGTGCCGATCCCGGCCGAGTTCGTATCGGAACGCACTTCGCCATCGAGATAGGTGTAGCCAAGGTTCACATGCAGCTGGTCGGTCAGCGATCCGGCGAGGCCCGCCTCGAAGCCCTGCACACGGGTCTCGCCGGTCTGGAGCACGAGGTTCGTCACCGGATCGGTAAAGGCGGTGTCCTTGCGATCGAGGCGGAAGACGGCCGCGGTCAGCAGCAGGTCGGCACGCGGCGCATATTTGATGCCCGCTTCGAGCGTCTCGAAGCTTTCCGGCTCGAGATTGATCGAGCTGCCGCTGAGCACGGTGAACTGGTCGCCCGCGGACGGCAGGAAGCTTTCCGAATAGGCGGCGTAAAGCGACAGGTTCGGCTGCGGCTTCACGATCACGCCGAGGCGCGGGCTGATCTTGTCGTCCTTGCGCGAGGCGGCGAAATCGTTGCCGATATCGTAGCTTTCCAGATCGAACTCGTCATAGCGGGCACCGACGATGACCTGCAGCCAGTCGGCGAGGTCGACCTGGTCCTGGATGTAGAACGACAGGGTCGACAGTTCCGAGGTGGAGGCGCGGGTGAAGCTGGTCGTGAACGCCGGGATGAAGATGGTGTCGGCTAGATCGACGTCCGGATCCGCCAGCGTCGCGCCGAACCGGTCTGCGTCGGTATTCTGGCGCGAAGCCTCGACCCCGAGCAGCAGCGTGTGGCCGATGCTGCCGGTCTTGCCTTCCCAGACGAGGTTCGCCTGGCCGATCAGGTTCTCGCGCACCGTGCCGCTCTCGTAGCCGCCCAGCGCGACGGTGTCGGCCACGCCGTCATTGTCCGTGTCGAGCGCTTCCGAAGGGACGATGTTCGAATAGAACTTGTCGTAATGCGCGTATTGCACGGTCGCATTCGCCGACAGGCCGCCACCGAAATCGTGATCGAGCCGGGCGCGGGCGATATGCGCTTCGACCTCGCTGAAATTGTAGTCCGGATCGCCGAAGAAGGTCTCGTCGTAGCCTTCGACAGGAAGGCCGAGGAAAGCGGGAATGCCGCGATCGACGACGCGCTCGTCATTGTCGTAGGTATAGCTGAGCACGAGGTCGGTCGCAGCGCCCAGTGCGACGGTTGCGGTCGGGCTGAAACCGATGAAGCGGCCTTCGTATACGTCGCGGTGGTTGGCGAATTCCTCGTAGGTGCCATTGAGGCGCAGCGCCACGGTGTCGCCTGCCGGGATGCCGACGTCGCCCGCGATACTGAAAGCACCGTGGGTGTCGACGCTGGCCGCGCCGATCACGCGGCTGTCGCCGATGATCGCCTTCTTGCTGACGCGGTTGATCGCCCCGCCGCCCGCACCGCGGCCGAAGATCAGCGCATTGGCGCCCTTGAGCACTTCGACGCGCTCGATGTTGTAGAGCGGGCGATAGTATTGCGCGTCGTCGCGCAAGCCGTCGATGAAGAAGTCGGCGGTGGTTTCCTGGCCGCGGATGAAGACTTCGTCGCGGTGACCTTCGCCGGTTTCCATGCTGACGCCGGGCACAAACCGCAGCGCTTCGTTGAGCGAGGTGACGTTCTGGTCGTCGAGCTGGTCGCGGGTGATGGTGGTCACGGCCTGTGGTACGTCGATCAGCGGAGTCGGCGTCTTGGTCGCGGTCGAGCCGTCGTCATTGCCGTAACCGTCGCGGTCGCCGGTTACGACGATGTCGCTCGGCAGGTAGTCGCGTTCGGGCTGGGCGTCTTCGGCCTGCGCGGGTGCGCCGAAAGTGGCGAGCGTGGTGCCGATCAGTAGGGCGGCACGAGCGGAAACGATCCTCATGAAACTTGGACTTTCTAATCTTGCGAATGATTCTCAATTGCTGGCTGCGTGCTATTGCGAACCATTCTCATTCGCAAGCGGAAACCGCATCCCGGCCCGTGAAAAAATCGCAAGAGCAGCTTTCACTGATCGCAACAGTCGCTTAAGCCGCGCGGGAAACAAGGAGAGCCCGAGATGAAAGCGACGATCTGGCACAACCCGAAATGCGGCACCTCGCGCAAGACGCTCGCGATCCTGGAAAACCTGTCAAAGGTCGATGTGACGGTGGTCGAATATCTCAAGGATCCGCCGAGCAAGGCAAAGCTCGCGCAGCTCTATAAAGATGCCGGGATCACTCCGAACGAAGGCTTGCGCATTCGCGGTACCGATGCGGAGGAACGCGACCTGCCAGCCGCTTCGGCTGATGCGGTTCTCGAAGCGATGGTGGCGGACCCGATCCTGATCGAAAGGCCGTTAGTGGAGACCGAGAAGGGTGTGCGTCTGTGTCGTCCGCAGGATAAGGTCTTGGAAATCCTCTAGCGACGGTCGCGCGTCAGCAGGCTGTCTTTCTGCAGCGACGCCCAGCCATAGGCGAACACGATCAGGCAGAGCGCCACGATCAGCCCGAACCCCGTCCAGTCCGAATGGCCGTATAGCCACACGCCGAGCGCCGGGGCGTAGATGAAGCTCGCGCCGGCAACGGAGGCAGTCACGCCCGAGGCCTGCCCCTGCTCCGCCCGCGTCACGGCGAGCGACGTGCCCGAGGTGTTGCCGGGGCGGAACAGGCCAAAGCCGAGCGACGCGATCGCATAGGCCAGCGCGATCGAGTGCAGATCGTCCGCGAAGCCCAGAAAGATCACGCCGAAAGCAGAGATGGCTATCCCGGACAGGCTCGCCGCGCGCGGCCCCAGGTTGAAGCGCGGGATCAGGCCCCATTGGGCGAGCAAGGTCGCGATGGCGCCGCTCATCAGGACGAGGCCGACCGGCCCGGTACCCTCCGCAGGCGTATCGCGCAGGCCAAGGCGGTCGAGCACGAGGAAGCCCGAAATGCCAAGCACCATGGCCTGTGCATGTCCGCCCAGCAGGCCGCAAATCACCCAGGGTCGCAGCCGCGGTTCGAACCACCGCAGCTTGTGCGGTTCGACCTGCTCTTCGTCCTTCTCCTCGTCGTCTTCGGCCATCTCGGACGTCGGGCTGCCCGAATAGGGCGCATCATAGGCCTTCCCGCGCGCGGGAAATTGCGGCTCGTCGTTCGGGAGCCGCCAGCGGAGGGCGATCAGCGTCAAGACGCCAATGGCGGAAAAGATCAGGAAGGGTCCGGTAAGCCCGACGCCCGGCAACACCATCAGCGGTGCTAGCGCAGGGCCGATCACCGTGCCGAGGCCGAAGCTCGAGGCGATGAGGGACAGCGCCTGCGTCCGTTCTGATCGCGGGGTGCGACTTGCTACGTAGGCCTGCACCGCAGGCGGGGCAGCGCTGCCGAAACCGCCGTACAAGCTGCGCGCCACGGCAAACAGCAACAGCGCCCAGAACGCGGTGAGATAGCCCGACAGGCCGAACCATAGCATCAGACCGCAGAGGGAAAAGCTGGCGATGAAGCCGACCAGTCCCAGCGCCATCATCGCCTTGCGCCCGCGCCGGTCGGAACGTTCGGCCCAGAACGGCGCGCAGACGACCCAGAGCAGGGCGGACCAGCTGTAGGCGAGGCTGATCCACACGTCGTTTATCTGCAGCGCGGTTCCGATCGATGGCATCACCGATTGCATCGCGGTGTTGCCCGCGGCAGTGGTCAGCATCACCGCGAACAGCAGCGCCATGCGCTCGCGCGAAATGGCCCGCGGCCTGGCGGGGGGAGGGGGCGCTATCGCCTGCGAAGGCTCGACATCGGCCATGGACAAGTCGCTAGGCCGCGCTCCTTCGGCTTGCAATGGAAAGAACGTGCTGCCAAACCGTCGCCTCCCTTTCCGCTGGTCGCCGCGAGTATTCGATTTGTCTTCCGAAAACAGTGTTGGCGTAATTGATCGCCCGTCGTTCAAGCGCAAGGCTGCAAGGGTCTTCGGCCAGTGGGGGGTGTTCTTCCGCGGTTTCCTCGAACATCCCAAGATGGTCGGATCGATCATCCCGTCCTCGCGCTTCACCATCGAGAAGATGCTCGCGCCGGTGAAATGGGACGAATGCGACGTGTTCGTCGAATACGGCCCCGGCGTCGGCACCTTCTGCCAGCCGGTGCTCGACCGCTTGCGGCGCGACGGCATGCTGATCGTGATCGACACCAACCCGCTCTACATCGACTACCTGCGCAAGCATTTCACCGACAGCCGTTTTCACGCGGTTCACGGCTCGGCCGCCGATGTCGAGGATATCGTAAAGGCGCATGGCGCGGACCATGCCGATTACGTGCTGTCGGGCCTGCCGTTCTCGACCCTGCCCGACGGCGTTGGCCCCGCCATTGCGGCAGCGACCTATCGCGTTATTCGCCCCGGCGGCGCATTCCTGGTCTACCAGTTCTCGGCCAGGGCGCGCGACTTCATGGCGAAGCATTTCGAGCGGATCGACAGCGGTTTCGAGGCGCTGAACGTGCTCCCCTGCCAGCTGTTCTGGGGCTGGAAGGAACCGATGGCCTGATCAGTCGTGATGGATCGGCGGCACGCTCGGGGTCGCGCGTTCGAGCCGCCGGAACTGGCGATGCACCGCGGCGAGGACCGCTGTCGCCAGGGTCACGACGCCGGTGACGGCCGCAGCCGAGACCAGGGCCGATCCCACCTCTTCCGTCGTCGGGCCGCCGAGCGAGAGCAGCAGGCCGGTCACCAGCATCACCACCGCCAGGACGACGGAGGCACCTACCGCCAGCAGCAGGTAGAACGCCAGCAGGCGGCCGCCCTGGCCCCTGGTCAGCGCCCATGAGCTGCGCAGCGCCTTGAACGGGTTCCATTCCCCTTCCACCGCAACGATCGGCAGGACGAGCGAGAAACGGGTGAAGAGATAGAGCGCGAGACCGAGACTGAAGACAGTCGCGACGAAGGCCAGTGCCCCCAGCCCGGTAAGGCTGGCGACCGAAACGATCAGCAGGACGATGAAATTGACACCCAGCGACTGCAGCACGAGCGCCAGCCAGGCGGGCAGGAACGCCTTGCCGCCGATCCCGATTGCCTCGCCCACGGTCGGGCTGGTGCGGCTGCCGAGCAGGGCGAGCATGGCAAGCTGGCCGATCGTCACGACGACCGCGGCGATGGCGAAGGCCCACCAGGTCTTGGCGTAAAAGGCGTTCATCGCCTCCATCGCCACTTCGAGGCCGGCATTGTCGGGCAGCTCGGGCATCTCGGCGATCGCAGGCAGGACGACCAGCAGCAGCGCGTAGGGCAGGAACACGAATATTCCGCCGATGGCCGACAGCAAGCCGGAATTATCGCCGGCATAGCGCTTCGCATCGCGCCAAGCCGTATCGAGATCGAATTTCATGCGTCAGGCTCTCCTTGCCCCTTGATAAGCGGTGCGGCAGGCGCCACGCAATCGCCGATGTCGATTCCGCCCCCCGAAAGCATCGAATGGCGCGCCGAGGCCGGCCAGGTCGCCTATCGCGAGGCGCTCTCCGCGATGGAAGAACGCAACCGCGCCATTTCCGAAGGCACGGCAAGCGAGATGATCTGGCTGCTCGAGCATCCGCCGGTTTACACCGCAGGCACCAGTGCCGACGGCGCCGAACTGCTCGACCCGCGCTTCGAAGTGGTCGAGGCGGGGCGCGGCGGGCGCTACACCTATCACGGGCCGGGCCAGCGGATCGGCTATGTCCTGCTCGACCTCAAGGAGCGGGGCCGCGACGTGCGCTGCTTCGTCCATTCGCTCGAGGGCTGGGTGATTGCAACGCTGGGCGACATCGGTGTCGAATGCTGGCGCGCCGAAGGGCGGATCGGGATCTGGACACGCGACATCGACGGACGGGAGGCGAAGATCGGCGCGATCGGCGTGCGCGTGCGGCGCTGGGTGACGATGCACGGTTTCTCGGTCAATCTCGCGCCCGATCTCACCCATTTCACCGGTATCGTGCCCTGCGGGATCGAGGAATTCGGGGTAACCAGCCTCCAGCGACTCGGGATCGACCTTGCGCCACAGGCCTTCGATGAGGCATTGCGGGCGCGCTTCGGCGATTTCCTCGAAGCGCTCCAAGGAAAGGCCTGCGCGCTGCCATGACCCGTTTCGTCTTCATTGCTGCCCCGCTGGTGCTGGGGCTTGCCGCTTGCGGGAGCGAGACTGCTGACGCGCCGGGCGAGAGTGACGATCGCGGCGCGCGCGGAGAAGTGCTCGGCGGGACGATCAGCGACGACATGATCCCGCTCGATACGCTGGAATCGCAATCACCGCCGCTGCGCCAAGCCTCCGAAACCACTGCGGACGGCTCCGACCCCGCCGCAGCAGCGCCGGACAGTGCAACCGAAGCGGACAGCGAAAGCGCGGCGGAAGCCGAAGCCCCCGCCGCGCCTGAAGAGCCGACCGCAGAGTAAGCCTTACTCCGCCGCCTCGGCCAGTTCGGGATAATCGATGTAGCCTTCCGGCCCCTGTCCGTACCAGCTGTGCGGCACGTTGACGTTGGGAGCGATCGCCGCGCCGATGCGGAAGCGTTCCGGCAGGTCGGGATTCGAGATGAAGTCGCGGCCCCAGCTCACTGCGTCTGCGCGGCCCGCATCGAGGTCCGCCACCGCCTGATCGGGAGTGTAGTCGCTGTTGAGCACAAGAGCGCCAGAGTAGAGCTGGCGAATCAGCGGGCTCTGCTTGGGTACTTCGGTCGCGCCGAAAGTCCCGTCGGGCCCCGGCTCGCGCAGTTCCACGAACGCCAGGCCAAGGTCCTCGCAGACCTTGGCGGCAGCGCCAAAGGTCGCTGCCGGGTCGCTGTCGTCGCAGCCCTGCGTCTCGCCGTTGGGCGAGAGGCGCACGCCCACGCGGTCCGCGCCCCACACATCGACCAGCGCGGTCAGCACCTCGCGCAGGAAGCGCGTGCGGTTTTCGGGGCTGCCGCCATATTCGTCGGTGCGCAAGTTGGTGCTGTCGCGCAGGAACTGGTCGACGAGGTAGCCATTCGCGCCATGCAGCTGCACGCCATCGAAGCCCGCCTTCTTGGCATTCTCGGCAGCGCGGCGATAATCGCCGACGATCCGCTGGATGTCCTCGTGGGTAGCTTCGCGCGCCTGTTCGTAATCCTTGCGGCCTTCGAAAGTGTGGGCATGGCCCGGCGCGGTCGTCGCGCTGGCCGAGACCGGCGGATTGCCGCCTAGGAAGAGCGGGTGCACGAGGCGGCCCATGTGCCACAGCTGGAGGACGATCAGCCCGCCTTCCTCGTGCACCGCATCGGTCACCGGCTTCCAGCCCGCGACCTGCTCCTCGCTCCAGATCCCCGGCGCCGCGGGCCAGCCAGAACCTTCGACGCTGATGCCTGTGGCTTCCGAGATGATCAGCCCGGCACTCGCGCGCTGGCGGTAATAGGTCGTCATCATGTCGTTGGGGATCGAGCCCGGCTGGGTCGAACGGCCACGGGTTAGCGGGGCCATGAAGATGCGGTTCTTCGCCTCGAGGGCGCCCATGGTGAGCGGCTGGAAAAGCGTATCGTGCATGCGGGACAAATCCTTTTTGCTGGCGCGACTTGGCCAAAGAGCTAGGTGGCGCGGATGGACGGCGCAACCGCAGGCGATGACAAGAATGGCTTTCAGGCTGGCGCATGGCACTTTGCCGCGCTGATCGCCGGGAACGTCGCGCTGGCGCTGGGCCCCTGGCTGGTACGGCTGTCGGACGCGGGCCCGGTCTCGGCGGCATTCTGGCGCCTGCTGCTGCCGATACCCGTGATCGCCTTCCTCGCCTGGCACGGACGCAGGGTCGGTCCGCTCGACAGGCGGCTGGCCGCGCTGTGCCTTGCCGCCGGGGCCTTCTTCGCCTTCGATCTCGCCAGCTGGCATATCGGGATAGAGCGCACGCGGCTGGCGAATGCGGTGCTGTTCGGCAATTCGGGCAGCGTGATCCTGATGGTCTGGGGGCTGGTCGCCGCCCGGCGCGCGCCTTCCGGCCGCGAAGGAGCGGGCGTGCTCGCCGCGCTGGCGGGCGCCGCGATCCTGCTCGGTCGCAGCCTGGAGATCTCCGCCGCCACCTTCATCGGCGACCTGTTCTGCCTCGCTGCGGGAATATTCTACGCCTTCTACCTCTTGCCCGCACAACGCGCACGCGGCGCGCTCGGACCATGGGCCGTGCTGCTGCTGGTGAGCCTCGCCGCCTCGCCGCTGCTGCTTGGCATGGCGCTGTTCGCGGGCGAGCCCGTGCTGCCGGGGCCAGCGGGCTGGACGCCGTTGTTCGCGCTCGCGCTGTCGAGCCAGATCGTGGGGCAAGGGCTGCTCGTCTATTCGCTGCGCCACTTCCCGCCGCTGATCATCGGCATGGCGCTGCTGACCCAGCCTGCCGTCGCGGCCTTGGTCGGCTGGCTGGCCTTCGACGAGTTGCTGGTCCCGCTCGACATTGCGGGCATGGCGCTGGTCGGCGCGGCGCTGGTGCTGGCGAAGGCGCCGGCCAAACTCGGGCAGGCGCCTACCAGAACGTCCGGCTGAATTCGGACATGTGATTTTCGAAGCGCTGGAGGTCGGGCCCGACCAGCGACAGGCGGGCCTGCGCGGCGAGATCTTCGGCTTCTTGCTTCAGCAACCTCTGCCGCCCCTCGTCCCTGATCGGACAGGCGGCATTGGCCAGCGTGTCGAGCATCACCTCCGCGGCGAGCGGCGACGTCGCGACGGCGCTGCGGATGGCGCCGAAACCGCGCTTCACATAGTGGTCGAAATTGTCCGGCAGCGGAATGAGCGGGCAATCGTCCGCGTCCTTGCCGCAGATGTTCTTGCGCAGGTCCCTTCGCCCGACTTCGGCAGTCGCCGCGCCCAGCCAGTGGAGGGCGTTGATCGCGGTGAACGGATCGTTGATCCCGGGGGACAGGGCGCGCAACCCGATTTCGACCAGCTCGTCGATCAGGAATTGCGGGTCCTGTTCGGGCGTCCGTGTCGCGCCGAGTGTGAAGCAGGGGCGGACCTTGTCCTCGATTGCCTGCGGGTCGCAGCCGGCGACCTCCAGCAGGACCATGTCGCGATGGATGAAATCGCCGGTCCGCACCTTGAGCGAAAGGGTCGCGCCGTTGTCACGCGCGATTGTCTCGAGGTCTTCGAAGTCGATAAGCTGGACATAGCCGGTGCCCCGCGCGGTCAGCGGCGTGCCCTCGACCTGGTCCAGCGCATCGCTGAAATCGTCTTCGACAGGATAGGTTTCGAAGATTGCATCCAGCAAGCGTTCGCCGATGCCCTTCAGCACCTTGTTGATGCGGATGCTCGACGGGATGTGGTTGAGGAAGAAGACCAGTACCGCCACGCACAGCCCCATCAACAGGTAGGCGACCAGCAGGGAAAGCTGCGGGGTGAAGCCGGGCAGCGCCGTCGCGGCGGCGTCGCCGATATCTGCGGGCGTCTCGTTCTCCGCCCGCACGGCGCGCAGCACGATGATCGCGTAGACGAAACTGCCGATGAAGGTCGCAAGGCTCAGCTGGTTGCCCCGGTCTTCCATGAAATTGGTCAGCAGGCGCGGACCGTAGTTGCCACTGGCATAGGCGACAGCGGCGATGGTGATGGAAAACACCGTCGACGCGACGCCGATCATGCTCCCCGCCATCACGGTCAGCATGTCGGCCGCGCCCTTGGGCCGGGCGGGCACGATCCAGCCCACGTCGTTGAGGAACTCGGCGAAACCGGCGCGGTCGAGCGCGACCATGGCGAACGCCAGCGCGCCAGCCGCGATCGAGAACAGCGCCGGGTAAAACCAGTAGTTCGCGTTGAGCCGTGCCCAGAAGAAGCGGATGTCGGCGGTCAAACGGCGTTCCCCCTGCCAGTTGCGGACAGGGGGTGAACGCTCATCCCCCGATTGTGTGCCTCACTTCTCGTCGCCGATCTCGCGATTGAGGAAGGCGAGCAGCAGGGCCGCGCGCCTTGCGTCTTCCTCGCGGTCGGCGCCGACCGAATGGCCTCCCTCGATGGCTTCGCGATAATAAAACGTCTGGCCGAAGGCCTCGAGCTTGGCCGCGGCCTTGCGCGCGTGGCCGGGATGGACGCGGTCGTCGAGGGTCGAGAGGTAGTAGAACACGGCCGGATAGTCGGCGCTGGGACGCATGTTCTGGTAGGGCGACCATGCTCGCATGAAGGCCCAGTCCGATGGCACGTCGGGATTGCCGTATTCGGCCATCCATGAGGCGCCGGCGAGCAGCTTGTTGTAGCGCCGCATGTCGATCAGCGGGCTACCGGAGATGATCGCGCCGTACAGGTCGGGGCGCTGGTTGGCGACCGCGCCCACCAGCACGCCGCCGTTGGAGCGGCCCGAGGCGGCGATCTTGCCGGGCGTGGCTAGGCGCTCGGCGACTAGGTCGTCGGCCACGGCGTGGAAATCGTCGAAGCTGTTCTGGCGCTTCTCGCGCAGCGCATCCTCGTGCCAGCGCGGGCCGTATTCGCCGCCGCCGCGGATATTGGCGAGGACGTAGGCATTGCCGCTTTCCAGCCAGAACAGCGCCAGCGGGCCGCTGCGATAGGGCTCGGCAGTCAGATACTTGGGCGTCTGCGCATTGCGGAAGCCGCCATAGGCGTGGATCAGCGTCGGCAGCGGGCCGGTCGCGCCCTTGGGTCGCGCGAGGTAGTAGGGGACTTTCGTGCCATCCTTCGAGGTGGCGAAACGCTGCTCGACCGTGAACCGCTCGGCGTCGAATTGCGCGGGCATGGCGGCGATCGCCTGCGAAGCGCCGACGCTTGGCACTGCCCAGAGCGTCGGCGGCGTCAGCATGCTCTCGATCGTGACGAAGGCGGTGTCACCCTTGCCGCTGGTGTTGGCGATCTGGATCGTGCTGTTGGCGGGCAGATGCATGTCGCGGTTGAACCAGCCGGGGTAGCCGGGGCGGACTTCGATCAGCTTGCCCGATACATCGTCGAGCACCTTGACCCAGAGGACGTTCTCCGAGGTCGCGACTTCCTCGACTGCCTGCGTCTCGCTGGGTGCGAAGACCACGAAGGGTTCGGCTGGCTCGCCGTCGAGCACGGCCTGTAGCGGCCAAGCCACGAGCCAGCCGGCCTCCGCTTCGCGATTGCGGGTCGAAAGGGGCGAGTTGAGTTTCGCAATCACATGCCCGTCGAGCACCGCCTCGAATTCGGCATCCTCCGGCAGCGGTAGCGGGACGAGCGAGCCGTCGTCCTTCACCAGCGAATAGAGGCTGGTCCAGAAACTGGGGCCGCGGTTCACGAAACGCCAGCGCGTGTCGCCGTCGAGCAAGGAAAAGCCGCGGATGCTGACGTCCGCCTGCTCGCCTTCGGCAATGGTGCGTGCGGACGCGAAGTCGGTGCCGCGCTGCCACAATTTGACGAAGCGCGGATAGCCCGAATCAGTCAGGGTGCCGTCGCCCTCGTCGGTGCCGACGAACAGCGTGTCCTTGTCGAACCACGCGACGTTGGACTTGGCTTCGGGCAGCGTGAAGCCGCCCTCGACGAATGCGCCGGTTTCGAGATCGAACTCGCGCACGACATCCGCATCCGTGCCGCCGGGGCTGAGCGAGACGAGGCAGCGCGTGTAGTCCGGCGCGAGGCAATTGGCGCCGTGCCACACCCAGCTCTTGCCCTCATCCCGGCCCAGCTGGTCGACATCGATCAGCGTGCGCCACTCGGGCGCGCCGGCCGTGTAACTTGCGAGCGAAGCGATGCGCCACAGGCCACGCGGATTGTCCGCATCGCGCCACAAGTTCGCAACCTGATCACCATAGATCGCATCCGGCATCGCAATCTGGCGGTCGTCATCGAGGATCTGCTTCGCCCAAGCCCGCGCGACCGGATATTCGGGCGCGGCGGTCAGCACCGCCTCGGTATCCGCATTCCACTCGCGCACCTGATCGAGCGCCTTTTCGCCCTGGATTTCCTCCAGCCAGATGTAGGGATCCTCCGCATCGGTCTCCTGCGCGAGAACCGGCGGAGATGCGAAAACGAGCGCGGCGGCAAGCGCCAGACGTGCGACCATTCTTTTACTCTCCCTAGAGCTCAGACCTTGCCTAGATCGCCCTTGCCGATCGTGCCGCTGGCCATTTCAAGCATGCGGTCGAGGCTCTGCTTGGCCTTGAGGCGCAGGCCTTCCTCGATCTCGATGCGCGGTTCGAGATCGCGCAGGCAGGCGTACATTTTCTCCATCGTGTTCAAGGCCATGTACGGGCAGATGTTGCAGCTGCAGTTGCCGTCCGCGCCCGGTGCGCCGATGAAGGTTTTCTCGGGCAGGGCTTTTTCCATCTGGTGGATGATATGCGGCTCGGTCGCGACGATCAGCGTGTCGCCTTCGAAGGTCTTGGCGAACTGCAGTATGCCGCTGGTCGAGCCGACGTAATCGGCATGGTCGATGATCGTCGGCGGGCATTCGGGATGCGCGGCGACAGGGGCATCGGGGTGCTGCGCCTTGAGCTTGAGCAGCTCGGTTTCGCTGAAGGCTTCGTGCACGATGCACACGCCCGGCCACAGCAGCATGTCGCGGCCGAACTTGCGGCTCATGTAGCCGCCGAGGTGCCGGTCGGGCCCGAAGATGATCTTCTGGTCTTCGGGGATCTGGCTGATGATCGTTTCCGCACTCGAGCTGGTGACGATCACGTCGCTGAGCGCCTTCACCTCGGTCGAACAGTTGATGTAGGTCAGCGCGATGTGATCGGGATGCGCCTCGCGGAAAGCCTTGAACTTCTCGGGCGGGCAGCTGTCTTCGAGACTGCAACCGGCGTCCATGTCGGGCAGGACGACGATCTTCTCGGGGCTGAGGATCTTGGCGGTATCGGCCATGAACTTGACGCCGCAGAATACGATCACGTCGGCATCGGTTTCCGCCGCCTTGCGGCTCAGTTCGAGGCTATCGCCGACGAAGTCTGCGATGTCCTGTATATCGGCCGTCTGGTAATAATGCGCGAGGATGATCGCGTTCTTTTCCTTGCGCAGCCGGTTGATTTCGCTGAGCAGGTCTTCACCGGTGAGCGGCTTGGTCTGATCGGTCATGGTCCGTCCCGTCTGATGCGTTTGTGGCGCTTATAGACAGAACGGCTGCGATGGCGAGTGCGTTCCGGGCATTCGGTTATGCACGGGTCTCACATGCTGAAGCCGGGCGGCAGGAAGGCCTCCATCGGGCGCTCGGCCCCGGGCGTACCGGCGATCACGCTCTTGGTCACGCCGATGCCGAATGGGCTGTAAGCGAGCGCCAGCGAGACGAGGAACACCGCGGCATAAATGCCGAGGCCCCACCAGTAGGCAGGATGCACGCGGCCCATGCTCCGCTTGTCGGCGATCATGCCGATGACGGGGAAGATCATCGTCACGAGGATGGTGATCGTCCAGGCATTGGGGATGAGCAGCGGAAGCGGGAGCAGTCGGCCGAGGCCCGGGCCGGTCAGGATCGCCATGGCACACAGCATCAGGCGGCGATGCCAGCCGGTGTAACGTCGGCGGCGGAGCGCCCAAAAAGCGAGCCCGCCGAAGCACCACAGCGTCATGAGGTTGCTCCACAGGAACTCGCTGACGTGGAAGAAGAACGGTCCGCCTGTCCGGCGCGCGACGACGATCATGATCATCGTGCCGAAAGCGACCATCAGCGGCACCCAGAGATAGGCGATCTTGCCGAACTTCGCGTGCAGCGCCCAATTGCCCGACGATGCGGTGAGGTGCTGGCCGAGGTAGATGCCGATCCAGCTCATGAACACGGCGCCGTGCAGGTGGTATGGCAACGGGACGGCGAAGCTGGACCGCCCCATCGCCAAATTGAGCGAAAAGCCCGCCACGATGACGAAGGACATGACGAACGCCATGATCGTGAAGAAGCGTGTGTTCCCGCGCGCCTGTGCGCCGGAATCGATTGCGGCAGTGGCCATGGTGCTCGTTCTCCCCCCGGTGTCCAAGCGACCTGTTCTGTATGTGGGGAATTTATGCCGAGCGGGATGAAAAGGTCAAATCTGCCCGTGAATCACGACGCGCTTTCATTCTCGAAGCGCACCTCGACCTTCGCTTCGCCATAGCCTGCGACCTGCAGCGGGATCGCAAGGTTCTGACGGATCGCATCTTTCGCCGCCTGCCGTGCGAGCGCGAGCACTTCCGGGTTCTTGGCGAATTCGGCGGCCTTGCGCTCGGCCTGTTCGGAATTGTTGCGCGCGAGGTCGGCGCTTGCATCGCGGGTGACCCAGGTCCCCTCGGTGAAAACCTTCTGCCGCGCCTCGTCGAGATTGGGGCGCGAAATGCGCAGCACCGGAAGGACGACTTCGAGCGTTTCGCTCTCGGCATCCCAGGCGAAGTCGCCGCGTTCCATCCCCGACAGGTCGAGCCGGTATTCAACCGATGCCGGAATGATCGCCGCCTGCCGGCTTTCAAGCACGCCGGCCGGCCCCCGGCGGTCGACGCTTTCGGCGACGACCTCGAAACGCGAGGAGAAGACAGTCAGCGAATTCTGCTTCTCGAACGCCAGCATGGCACTGCCGACGGGATCGCCTTCTTCCTGATAGAAAAAAGCGCGCCAGCCGAGCCAGGCCACTGCCGCCAGCAGCACGATCACGATGAGCCAGGGCGCTGCCTGCACCCGCGCAAGCGGCTGCTCGCGAGTCAGGTGAGGTTCGACAGTGGTTTCGCGTGTCGTCAGATGGTCCGCCATATATCGCCTGAACGGGCGACCATGCCGCGGCGTTCCAGATCGAGCAGATGCGCGGTGACCGACATCTCCGCCGCCTTGTGCAGTTTGGGGTCGAGGCCCTTGTACATCTTCGGCACGAAATCGCTCGCGGCATGCGGTCCTTCGCCGAGATGACGCAGGATCTGGTTCTCGCGCTGCCGGCGGTGGCCGATCATGCCGCGCACCAGCTGGCGCGGATTGTCGACCGCTTCGCCATGGGCGGGGTAGAAGACCGTATCCTCGCGCGCATACAGTTTCTCGAGGCTGAGCATGTAATCGCCCATGTCGCCATCGGGCGGGATCACCACGCTGGTCGACCAGCCCATGATGTGGTCGCCGGTGAACAATGCGCCGCTTTCCTCCAGGGCGAAGCAGAGGTGGTTCGACACGTGACCGGGGGTGGCGACTGCGGTGAGGGTCCAGCCGGGGCCGGTCATCTGCTCGCCATCCTCCATCACCCGGTCGGGTTCGTAGGTCCGGTCGAAGCTGGCATCGGCGCGCGGGCCGCTGTCGTCGAGCACCAGCGGGGCGCAGCCGACGATGGGCGCGCCGGTGCGCGCGGCGAGCGTCTTCGCGGCGGGCGAATGGTCGCGGTGGGTATGCGTGCACATGATCGCGCAGACGTGCTCTTCGCCGATCGCCGCATCGAGCGCGAGCAGGTGCGCCGGGTCGTCCGGACCGGGGTCGATCACCGCGCAGCCCCCACCGTTCTCTGGGCCGAGGCCGACGATATAGGTCTGGGTGCCGGTATAGGTGTAGGGCGACGGGTTCGGCGCGAGCACGCGGCGCACCAGCGGTTCGAGCTGCATGGCCTGCCCGGTGGGCCAGGGTTTGGGAGGAGGTCCTGCCATGGGGTTGCATATGGGGGACCTGCTGGCCCATGTCACGCCCTGCCATCTGCAAGGGAGAGAGCATGGCCGACCGTATCCTCGTCCTCGACGCCGGAACCACCTCGACGCGCGCGATGATCTTCGCGCCCGACGGGACGCTGGAGGCAGTCGCGCAAGCCGAGATTACACAACACTATCCGCAGCCCGGCTGGGTCGAGCACGACGCCGGGGAAATCTGGGAGAAGACGCTCGCCTGCGCCTGCGAAGTCGCGGGCGGGGACGCCTCGCGCCTTGCCGCAATCGGCATCACCAACCAGCGCGAGACGGTGGTGGCGTGGGACCGCGAGACCGGCGAGCCGCTCGCCCGTGCGATCGTGTGGCAGGACCGGCGCACGGCGGATTTCTGCGCGGGGCTCAAGAGCTATGGCCATGAGCCCGAGGTGCAGCGGCGCACCGGCTTGCTGCTCGATCCCTATTTTTCCGGCACCAAGATGCGCTGGCTGCTCGACAACGTCGCCGAAGTGCGCGCGGCGGCCGATAAGGGCACGCTGGCGTTCGGAACGGTCGAGAGCTGGCTGGTCTACAAACTGTCCGGCGGGGCGCATGTGAGCGATGCAAGCAATGCGAGCCGGACGTTGCTGCTCGCGCTCGACGGGGCGCAGTTCGACGAGGATCTGTGCGAACTGCTCGGCGTCCCGCGCGCGGCGCTGCCGCAGGTGGTCGACACGCATGGCCGGATCGCGGTGGCGAGCGCCGAATGCCTCGGCGCGGATATCCCGATTTGCGGGCTGGCGGGAGACCAGCAGTCGGCGACGATCGGGCAGGGGTGCCTCGCCTTCGGGGAAACCAAGGCGACATATGGCACTGGCGCCTTCGTCCTGACCAACAAGGGGCAGGAGATACCGCATTCGGACAACCGCCTGCTGGGCACGGTGCTGTACCAGGAAGAGGGCGTGCGAACCTATGCGATCGAGGGGGCGTGCTTTGTCGCGGGGAGCCTCGTCCAGTATTTGCGCGACCAGCTGGGCCTGATCGGCAGCGCGGCGGAAACCGAGGCTCTGGCCCGCTCGATCGAGGATAGCGGCGAGGTGGTGATCGTGCCGGCACTCGCCGGGCTGGGCGCACCGCACTGGCGGCCCGATGCGCGCGGGGTCATCTCGGGCCTGAGTTTCGCCAGCGGCAGGGCGCAGATCGCCCGCGCGGCGCTGGAGGCCATGGCACACCAGACGCACGATCTCGCCAGCGCCTTCGCGGCGGATGGCGCGCCGTGGTCGCGCCTGCGGATCGACGGCGGGATGAGCGTCAACGACTGGATGGCGCAGGATCTGGCCGACGTTCTGGACCTCGAAGTCGAACGACCCGATTTCGTCGAGACCACCGCGCTCGGCGCGGCCATCCTCGCCGCGGTGGGGGCCGGCATCCACCCGACGCTGGCCGATGCCGCTCGGGCGATGCGCGGTGCATCGCGCGCCTTCGCGCCGGCGATGACGGATGATGTCAGGAAGGCGCGTCTGGCGCGCTACGCCAAAGCCCTGGCCGCGGCCTGATCAGCGCGCGCCGAAGGCTTCGGCCAGTCGGCCTTGCAACGCCTGCACCGGCGGTGCCGAAGCTGCGTCGCGGGCACGCCAGTCGCGATCCAGACGGGCCACGCGGGCGTGAAGGTCCTCGCTCTCGCGGATGAGGGCGCGGGTTTCCGGCTCCAGCGCCGCGAGGTTGACGGGGTCCGCCGGGCGCTCTTCGGGGAGGGAATTGTGCCGGCGCAGCTGCGTCTCGCTCAGTTCGCCCGACATATAGGCGCGCTGGTTGAGCAGCCAGGCGAGCACGTGCATCACCCGTGTCGTGGTGCGCAGACCTTCGATGGAAAGGGCAATGCGGACATTGTCATGCGCGCCGTCGCTATCGGCACCCAGTTTCAGGTCGAACACCGCGCGCGCGTCATCGGCCAGAAGCAGGGCTTCCGTGTAAAGATCCTCGATGATCTCCTGGTTGATGTTGCGTGCAGCCATGACAAGCAGGTTACGCCTCTGCACCGGTGGTTGCCAGCGCGTTTACCATAATGTCCCGCAAGGGTACGGGAGCCCGTTGCACCGCTGCGGTCAGGCGATGATGTCGGGCACCAGCGTGTCCTCGATCAGCGCGATCCGGTCCTTGAGCTGGAGCTTGCGTTTCTTGAGCCGTGCGATCTGGAGCTGGTCGACGAAACCGTTGCGCTCGCCCGCATCGGTGAGGGCGGCGATGGCGGCATCGAGATCGCGATGCTCGCTCTTCAGCATCTCCAGCCTCTTGCGCAGCTCCTGCTCGTTCACATCCGTCCTTCCCGAATCTCGTTTCGCCGCATGCCTGCGAAAGAGGGTGTTTGTAAATCGGCAATACTGTGGTTTGATAATCGGACCGCGGCCCGTGCCGCATGGCACGAGTCGCTTCTTGGGGTCGCACAACCCGTAAGGAGACAGCCCGATGCAATCATCCCATGTCGATGCGCTCAAAGCCAAGCACGCCGGTCTCGAGGCCCGCCTGCATGCGGAACAATGCCGGCCGGCGCCCGACGTAGCGATGATCCAGCAGATCAAGAAGCAGAAGCTCAGAATCAAGGAAGAGCTCGCGAGCTGCTGATCCGGCCATAAGGCGGGGGCGGGGCGCAGCGTCCCGCTTTCGCCGACCGGCGGATTTGCTATAGGCTGTAGGCATGTCAGCCGCAGCATCAGCCCGCCAGATACTTACCCGCCTGCACGAAATCATGGCAGGGCGCACGCACGCCCAGCACAAGCTCGACCGCGTGGTCGAAGTTATCGCCGACAGCCTGCACAGCGAGGTCTGTTCGATCTACCTGCTGCGCGAAGGCGCGCTCGAGCTGTTTGCTACTCAAGGCCTCAACCCGGCCGCCGTCCACGTCACCCGCATGGCGGTGGGCGAGGGGCTGACCGGCACCATCGCCAAGAACATCGAAACGCTCAACCTGGCCGAGGCGAAGGCGCACCCGGACTTCCTCTACCGTCCGGAAACCGGCGAGGAAAAGTTCCACTCCTTCGCCGGGGTCCCGATCGTCTATCGCGAGCGCGCGGTGGGCGTGCTGTGCGTCCAGCATGTCGAACCGCGCCGTTACGAGGACGTCGAGATCGAGGCGCTGCAGACGACCGCCATGATCCTGTCCGAGCTGATCGCGCACAAGGAACTGGTCGACGATCAGGAGGCGATCGGTTTCGGCGAAGCGCATACGGAAACGGAGGTGATCGAAGGACTCACCCTCGTCAAAGGCCTCGCCGCAGGGCAGGCGGTGTTCCACCAGCCGCGCATCGAGATCGACCAGGTCGTGGCCGAGGATATCGAGGCCGAGCGCCAGCGCGTCTACCGCGCCTTCGACAAGATGCGCGAGCAGATCGACGCGCTCGGCAAGGAGCCCGAATTCGGCAAGGGCGGCGAGCATGTCGAGGTGCTCGAGACCTACAAGATGTTCGCCTATGACGAAGGCTGGAGCCGCCGGATCAACGAGGCGATCGACAGCGGCCTCACCGCCGAAGCGGCGATCGAGCGTGTCCAGCAGCGAACCCGCATGCGCATGCGCGAAATCGACGATCCGCTGCTGGCGGACCGCATGCACGACCTCGAGGACCTCTCGAATCGCTTGCTGCGGATCGTCTCGGGCCAGCTCGGCACCGCCGCGACACAGGGGCTGCGCCGCGATGCCATACTGATTGCGCGCAACCTCGGTCCCGCCGAACTGCTCGAATATGATCGCCGCAAGCTGAAGGGCGTGGTGCTCGAAGAGGGCTCGCTCACCGCGCATGTCGTGATCGTAGCGCGGGCCATGGGCATACCGGTGCTCGGCCGGGCGGACGGTATCCGCTCGCGCGTCAGCGAAGGTGACGAGATCCTGCTGGATGCCGACAGGGGTACGGTGACGCTTCGTCCCGGCCAGCAATTGCTCGACGCCTTCGAAACCCGTTTCGCCAAGAACCGCGAGCGGCAGGCGACCTACGCCGAACTGCGCGATGTCGAGCCCTTCACCCGCGACGGCACGCGCATCACCGTGATGATGAACGCCGGCCTGCGCGACGACATGAGCATGCTGCCGATCACCGGCGCGGATGGGGTGGGTCTGTTCCGCACCGAGTTCCAGTTCCTCGTTTCGGCCACCCTGCCGCAGCGCGACCGCCAGCTGCGCCTCTATCGCGACGTGCTCGATGCGGCAGGCGACAAGCCAGTCATCTTCCGCACGGTCGATATCGGCGGCGACAAGGCGGTGCCTTATCTGAATTCGCAGGTGGCCGAGCGCGACGAGAACCCGGCCATGGGCTGGCGCGCGCTGCGCCTTTCGCTCGAACGCGAAGGCCTGCTCAAGGCACAGGCGCGCGCACTGCTCGAAGCAGCCGCGGGGCGGCAGCTATCGGTGATGTTCCCGATGGTGTCAGAACCTTGGGAGTTCGACGCCGCGAAGGCGGTCTTCGAAAACCAGCTTGCCTACCTGCGCAAGCAGCGCAAGCTCGTGCCCGAAGTGATCGAATACGGCTGCATGCTCGAGGTGCCGGCGCTCGCCGAAGTGCTCGACCAGCTGATTCCGCGCCTGTCCTTCATCTCGGTCGGCACCAACGATCTCACCCAGTTCCTGTTTGCCGCCGACCGCGCGAACCCCAAGCTCGCCGAGCGCTACGACTGGCTGAGCCCGGCGATCCTGCGGTTCCTCAAGCGGATTGCCGACGCCGTGGTCGGCCATCCGGTGCGGATCAACGTGTGCGGGGAGATGGGCGGACAGCGGCTGGAGGCACTGGCGCTACTCGGCATCGGCTATCGCCGCCTCTCTATCACCCCCGCCTCGGTCGGCCCGATCAAGGAATTGGTGCGCAAGGTCGATCTCAAGGAAATCGGCGAGCAGATGACCCAGTGGCTCCTCTCGCCCCCGCCGGACATGCGAACGAGCCTCAGGGCCTGGGCAGAGGAACGCGGCATCGAAACCGACTGATTTCGTCGCGTGTCCGGCGCGCCTCGTCGGTTTGCCTCAGCTGTGCTATAACCACGGCTTGACAGTGACGGCGCGCCTTCGCTTTCAGCGGCAAGAGCCAATACGAAGCGGGATCACCCGCGCGGTCGCCAATCGGGAAATACATGGACAACAACGAAACGGTCGAGGAAACGCACGCACCTGTCGGGGGCGCCGGTGCGAGGCTGCGCGCGGCGCGCGAGGCTGCGGGGTACGACCTCGAACAGGTCGCGGCCGAAACCCGCATTCCCCTGCGCCATCTGGAAGCGATCGAGGCTGGCGACTTCGCTGCCCTGCCTTCGCGCACATACGCCGTCGGCTTCAGCCGGACCTATGCCAAGACCGTGGGGCTCGACGTGGACGATATCCTCGCCCAGGTCCGCCAAGAGCTGTCCGCCGGCCATGGCGACGAACGCGGTGCCCCGGCCCGCTTCGAACCCGGCGATCCGGCGCGTGTGCCCGGGCGTGGGCTGGCGTGGTTCGCCGTCCTCGCCGCCTTGCTGCTGTTTGCCGGCATCTTCGCCTTCTATCGCAGCTATTTCGCCCCTGGGCTCGGCCCGGCGCCGCTGCGCGACGAGACCGAGCAGCCGGTCGCTGCCGCCACCGATACACCGACCGAGCAGGTCGCGGCGAAGCCGGCGGGCGGACCGGTGGTGTTTACCAATGAAATGGAAGGGACCTGGGTCCGCTTCTACGACGCGGCGGACGAGACGCTGTTCGAAGGCATCATGGCGGTGGGCGAGAAGTTCACCGTACCTGTCGGCGCGGACACGCCGCAAATCCGCACCGGGCGGCCCTACGCGTTCGCCATCACGGTCGGTGGCCAGCCGGTGCCGAAGCTGTCCGAGGAGGACGAGATTGTGAGCGACGTGCCGGTGTCGGCGGAGGCCCTGCTGGCGCGGTCCGCACCGGACGCCACGCCGCGCCCCGCGCCGACTGCGACACCCGCCGCGCAATAGTCTCCCGAAGGGGAAAAGCGCGCTTCATGGCCTCGACAGCTTTCGGGGCCTAGGGCAGTTTATCGACCGATTGCCATTCCTTTAGGAGCCCCGCCGATGAGTTTCGGACGCAGCCTGCGCACCACCAGCATGGGCGCCGCATTGTTCGCCCTGCTGGCCATCGCCACCCCTGCGCTGCCGCAAGACGGCGGTGACGAGGCACGCCTGCGCCGGCTCGAGGCCGAAGTGCGGGCGTTGCAGCGCAAGGTCTTCCCGGGCGGCGACGGCAAGTATTTCGAGCCGGAGATCACCGCCCAGCCCAGCGTCAATTCGACCGTGACGACACCCTCGACCACTGCGGTGACCGATATCCTCGCGCGGCTCGATGCGCTCGAGGCGCAGTTGCAACGCCAGACTTCGCAGATCGAGGAAAACAGCAACGCGATCCGCCTCCTGACCTCGCGGCTCGAAGCGCTCGAAGGCGGCCAGGGTGCGGGAACCGGAACTGGTGCCGCAGCAAGTGCGACACCGGCACCCACTCCCACTCCGACCTCCAGCGCGGTCGCGACCAACACCAACCGCATGACCGGCAACACGCCGACGCCGACCCCGGCGGCGACCGGCCCGAGTGCGGAGCGTCTCGCTGCGGTGCAGGCGATCACCAAGCCCCAGAGCGACGATGCGGGCGACGACGAATACTCCTACGGGTTCCGCCTGTGGGATGCCGGCTTTTTCCCCGAGGCGCAGCAGCAGCTGACCATGTTCGTCGAAAAATACCCCACCCATTCGCGGGCATCGTACGGCCGCAACCTGCTCGGCCGGGCCTATCTGGACGACGGCAAGGCGCGTGAGGCCGCGCCGTGGTTCCTCAAGAACTATCAGGAAGACAAGTCCGGTGCGCGTGCGGGCGACAGCCTGCTCTATCTTGCAGAGGCGATGATCGAGCTGAAGGACACCAACCGCGCATGCATCGCGCTGGCGGAATTCGCCGAAACCTATCCGGCGCTCGCGACTGGTCGCCTTGCAGGCCAGTACGCGACGCAGCGTAGCAAGGTTAAGTGCAATTGATAGGACGCTCGATCCCGAGCTCGTAAGGCGCTTCACGGAGGCAATCGACCGCCTGCATCGTGGCGGCAGGCTTGGGCTCGCCGTATCGGGCGGGCCGGACAGCATGGCCATGCTGCTTCTCGCATGCGCGGACCTGCCGGATGTCGAAGTCGCGACGGTCAATCACGGGCTGCGTCCCGAAGCTGTGGGAGAATGTGCCCTCGTCGTACGAATCTGCGCGGAACTCGCGGTCCCGTGCACGGTGATCGACGTCAGTCTCGAACGGGGCAACCTCCAGGAGCAGGCCCGAAAGGCGCGCTATGCCGCGCTTGGTCGCTGGGCGCAGCAACAAGGCCTGGAAGGGATCCTGACCGCGCATCATGCCGACGACCAGGCCGAAACCCTGGCGATGCGGCTCAATCGCGGCAGCGGTCTTGCCGGCCTTGCGGGCATTCGGGCTAGCGGACTGGTGGAAGGCTGCGCGGTGCCCGTGCTGCGCCCGCTGCTCGGGTTCCGGCGCAAGGAATTGCGAGACCTGGTCGAGGGGGCGGGCGTGCGCTTCGCCAGCGATCCGAGCAATGCCGATCCCTCATTCGACCGCGTGCGCATGCGCCGGGCCCTCGCGCAGGCGGATTGGCTCGATGTCGAGGCCGTGGGGCGATCGGCCAGGCTTCTCGACGAGGTGAGAGCGATGGTCGAGGCGATGGCGCTGGAAGACTGGCACCGCAACCGGCAGGCGACGCAAACCGGTTTCGCCTACGCGCCCTTCGCTGCGTCATGTGTCGAGCGCAAGCCGGTGTGGATCGAAGTGGTCCGCTGCGTCGCGAAAGATCTGGGACGCGCTTTGTCCCGATCCGATGCGGCGAGGCTGGTCGATGCCCTGCGTGACGGCCGCAAGATCAATATCGCCGGGATCATGGCCGAAGTGGAGAAATCCGATCAGGGGCGTTGGCTGTTCGAGCCGGAGCCGCCCCGCCGAACGGGCTAGCGCCTCAGACTATGCTATCGCCGAGGCTGAGCTTCTCGCCATCGGTGATCACCACCATGTCGCCGGTCTTCGCGATGGCGAACAGGCGCGAGGCGAGTTCGTCGGGAATGCCGACGCAGCCGTGGCTGGCATAGCCGTTCTCGACCTCGGACCCGCCATGGATGGCGATGCCGTCCCAAGTCAGGCGCAGCGTCCAGGGCATCGGGGCATTGCCGTATTTTTCCGAGACGTTGTGGCGTTCCTTGGTCAGGATCGGGAACTTGCCGAGCGGCGTCGGATGCTCGTCCGTCCCGAGCATGACCGCCGCCGCGCCGATTTCGTAGCCGCCGCGGAAAACAGAGATCACCCGCGCCTGGAGGTCGACGGTGATGAGCAGCGGGCCATCGGGCACGCCCTCGTCGTCCCAGTGCCATTCACCATACTTGATCGGACCCTTGATCGGCAGAACGCGGCGCACGGTGTAGAGCCGGTCGTAATCGGCCAGCGCCTTGGCAGCGATCGCACCCATGGGTTCAAGCTTGGGAGCGGGTGCAGACTGCGCCTGTTCGGCAGGCCTTTCAGCCTCTAGCGAGCCGTTGAACGCCACCCCGGCCAGCACGGCGACCACCAGGAGCGTCAGTCCGCCAATCCATTTGAACGCCGAATCCATGCAGCGGTTATGGTCTGATCCGCAGGGATTTTCCAGTCTCCGCGCAGGATCCGTCCCGCGCGGACACAAGCTTTTACGCGAGGGTAAAGGCTTCGCGGGCGAGCTTCTCGACCGCCGCTTCGTCCACCGGCCCGCGCGGGGCGACCCAGCTGCCGCCGACGCAGAGCACCGGATCGAAGGCGAGCCATTCGGGTGCATTCTCCAGCGTGATGCCGCCCGTGGGGCAGAAACGGCACTGGCCGAAGGGCGCGGCGAGCGCCTTCAGCGCCGGGAGCCCGCCCGCAGCCATCGCGGGGAAGAACTTGAAATGCGTCAGGCCCATGTCGAGCCCGCGCATGATGTCGCCCGCATTGGCGATGCCGGGCAGGAAGGGGATGCCTTCGCGGATCGCCGCCTTGCCGAGCGGTTCGGTGAGGCCCGGCGAAACGATGAACTCGCTGCCCGCGTCGATCGCGGCGGCCAGCTCCTTCTGGTTGGTGACAGTGCCTGCGCCGACGATCGCGCCCTTGACGGTCTTCATCGCCCGGATCGCGTCGAGCGCGGCAGGGGTGCGCAGCGTGACTTCGAGCACGCGGAGCCCGCCGGCAACGAGCGCTCGCGCGAGCGGCACGGCATGCTCGACCTCGTCCACTACGATGACCGGGATCACCGGCGCGGTCTGCATGATGTCGGAAATGCTCATGCGTGTTCCCTAACGAAGGCTGCTGCCGCGCCGAACAGGCCGGGCTGCGGGTGGGTGATGAGTTTGACCGGAATGCTCGCCATGAGTTCCTGGAAGCGGCCCTTGGCCTTGAAGCGTTCTGCAAAGCCCGACTTCACCAGCGTTTCGCGGATCCGGTAACCAAGGCCCCCGGCGATCACGACGCCGCCGAAGCCGCCCTGTGCCAGAGCGATATCGCCCGCCACGCTGCCGAGCGACATGCAGAAGCGGTCGACCGCGGCGGCGGCGAGGCTGTCGCTGCCTTCCTGCCCGCGGGTCCAGATGGCGACATCGTCCTCTTCGGCGACCGGCTTGCCCTCCATCGCGGCGAGCGTCTGGTAGATATCCGAAATCGCAGGGCCAGCGACGACTCGTTCGACCGAGACGCGCGTGTGCCGCTTGCGCAGCCGCGCAAGGATCGCGTCGTCGATCTGGTCGAGCGGGGCGAAGTCGATATGGCCGCCCTCGGTGGCGGAGACGCGGTAGGTGCCGTCGGGCTCGCGATAGAGATGCGCCACGCCGAGGCCGGTGCCGGGACCGAGCACGCTCAGGCGACCGGTGGGCGAGAGCGGCTTGTCGGGGCCGGTCAGGTGGATGAACTGGTCCTCGCTCACCCGCGCGACCGCATGCGCCACCGCCTCGAAATCGTTGACGATGCAGTATTGCTCGACACCAAGCTTTTCCTGCACCAGCGCGGGGCGAATGATCCACGGGTTGTTGGTGAAACGGATCACCTCGCCACCAACCGGGCCCGCGATCGCCATCGACACGCGCGGCGGCAGGCTGCCGCCCTTGCGTTCGCGGAAATCTTCCCACGCGGTCTGGAAACTCGCGTGGTCCTTGGTGTGGATCGTCTCGGGCTCGTCGAGCGTGATCGTACCGTCGTCGGCGACGGTCGCGATGGAGAAACGGGCGTGGGTGCCGCCGATATCGACGCTGACCAGGTCCATGCTCACAGTCCCGCCATCGCCATCATCGAGGACGCTCCCTGTTCGGCGCCGTCCGCATTTGCGCGGAACATGGCGAAGAGCTCGCGGCCCATCCCCATGTCGGGCTTGGGCTCGGGCGCGGGCTCGCGCGCATCGAGGTCAGTCGGCGTGCTGAGCTCGCCGGTCTCGGCGCAGACCCTGACAATGTCACCGTCGCGCAGGCGCGACAGAGGGCCGCCGCCCAGCGCCTCTGGCGTGCAATGGATCGCGGCCGGGACCTTGCCCGAGGCGCCCGACATGCGGCCGTCGGTGACCAGTGCCACGCGGTAGCCGCGGTCCTGCAACACGCCCAGCGCGGGGGTGAGCTTGTGCAATTCGGGCATGCCGTTGGCGCGCGGTCCCTGGAAGCGGACGACAACCACGACGTCCTTGTCGAGCTCGCCGCGGCTGAAAGCCTCGTTGACCGAATGCTGGTCTTCGAACACGCGGCACGGCGCCTCGACGGTCCAGCGTTCGCGCTCGACGGCAGAGGACTTGAAACAGGCGCGGCCGAGATTGCCTTCGACCAGCCGCATGCCCCCATCGGCCTGGAACGGATCGGAGGCGGGACGGAGCATTTCGGCATCGCCGCTCGGGCCCGGATCGCGCCAGGTCAGCGCGTCGCCGTCCATGCCGGGTTCCATGCTGTAGGCTTCGAACCCGCCGTCCCACACGGTCATGATGTCGGCGTGTGCGAGCCCCTCGTCGAGCAGCGTGCCGATGACATAGCCCATGCCGCCAGCCTCGTGAAAATGGTTAACGTCGCCCGAGCCATTGGGATAGACGCGCGCCACCAGCGGTACGGCGCGCGAGAGCTCGGCGAGGTCGGTCCAGTCGAATATGATCCCCGCCGCGCGGGCCATCGCGGGGATGTGGATCGCGTGATTGGTCGAGCCGCCGGTTGCGAGCAGGCCGATAGCGGCATTGACGATCGCCTTCTCGTCCACCACCCGTCCGAGCGGGCGGAAATCGCCGCTGTCCTTGCCGATGCCCGCGATCCGATGGGTCGCCGCGCGGCTCAGCTCCTGCCGCAGCTTGGCGCCCGGCGGGACGAAGGCCGCGCCGGGGACGTGGAGCCCCATCATCTCCATCATCATCTGGTTGGAATTGGCGGTGCCGTAGAAGGTGCAGGTGCCGGGCGAGTGGTAGCTGCCCATCTCGCTCGCCAGCAGCTCGTCGCGCGTCGCCTTGCCTTCGGCATAGAGCTGGCGCGTGCGCTGCTTTTCCTTGTTCGAGATGCCGGTGCCCATCGGTCCGGACGGCACGAAGATCGCCGGCAAATGGCCGAAACGCAGCGCTCCCATCAACAGGCCGGGCACGATCTTGTCGCAAATGCCGAGCAGCGCGATCCCATCATACATCGCATGACTCAGCGCGACGATGGTCGAGAGCGCAATCGTGTCGCGACTGAACAGCGAAAGCTCCATGCCCGCCTGGCCCTGCGTCACCCCGTCGCACATCGCCGGCGTTCCGCCCGCAACCTGCACCGTCGCGCCGACTTCGCGCGCCCAGATCTTCATCCGCTCCGGATAGCGGTAGTAGGGCTGGTGGGCAGAGAGCATGTCGTTATAGGCGGTGACCACGCCGATGTTCGGCCCGCGCGCGGCGCGGATCGCCTCCTGGTCATCTTCCGCGCCGGCGAAGGCGTGGGCGAGGTTGGAGCAGGACAGCACGTGGCGGTTGACCTGCCCGTCGGCCTCGCGGTCCATCAGGTCGAGATAGTCCGACCGGCTGGCCCTGGAATTCGCGATCACGCGCTCGGTGACGCGGTGGATGGTATCGTTGAGAGGCTTACTCATCGTGCCAGCTCACTCCGTCTCGTTCGGCGAGCGCGATGGCGGCGCTGGGCCCCCATGTTCCGGCGCTGTAGGTCCGGGGCTTGATTTCGGCCTGGTGCCAGAGCTCGCGGATCGCATCGATCCATTCCCATTGCGCCTCGACCTCGTCGCGGCGGACGAAGAGCGTCTGGTCGCCTTCGATCAGGTCGAGCAGCAGGCGTTCGTAGGCGATGCGCCGCACCGTGCCGGAAAATGCGTCCGGCATGGCGATGTCGAGCGGGACCGGGCGCAGGCGCAGGCCCTCGCGGTCGAGCCCGGGTACCTTGGCCATCATCGTCAGCTGGATGTTCTCTTCGGGCTGGATGCCGATCACTAGCCGGTTGGGCTGGGTGGTCGCGCCACGGCCTTCGAAGATCGAATGCGGAATGCAGCGGAACTGGACGACGATTTCGGTCACGCGTTCGGGCAGGCGCTTGCCGGTGCGCAGGTAGAAGGGCACGCCCTTCCAGCGCCAGTTGTCGACATGCGCCTTGATCGCGACGAAGGTTTCGGTGTCGCTGTCCTTGCCCAGTTCCTCGTCATAGCCGGGCACCGCCGCGCCATTGATGGCACCCGCGCGGTACTGGCCGGTCACAGTCTCGTCCTTCGCGACGCTGCGGAGTGCCCGCAGGACCTTTACCTTCTCGTCGCGCACGGCGGTGGAATCGAAGCTGGTGGGCGGCTCCATCGCGACCAGCGCGAGCAGCTGCAGCATGTGGTTCTGCACCATGTCGCGCAGCGCCCCGCTGTCGTCGTAATAGGCGACGCGCGATTCGAGGCCTACCGTTTCCGCCACGGTGATCTGCACATGGTCGATGTATTTGGAGTTCCAGACCGGCTCGAACAGCAGGTTGGCGAAGCGCAGGGCGAGGAGGTTCTGGACCGTTTCCTTGCCGAGATAATGGTCGATCCGGAAGATGCGGTCTTCGGGGAAGGCCCGCGCCACGGCATCGTTGATTTCGCAGCTCGATCCGAGATCGGTACCGAGCGGCTTTTCCAGCCCGATGCGCACGTTACCTTCGGTCAGGCCGGCGTGCTTCAGCCCGCCGATCGTCGCTTCGAACAGACTGGGTGCGGTCGACAGGAAAATGGCGAGGCCACCTTCGTAGGCGCCGACTTCTTGCGCGAGCCGATCGTAGCCTTCGAGCGTCGTCGCATCGAGCGGTACGTAATGCAGGCGGTTGAGAAAGTCGGCCATGCCGCCACGCCGGTTGTCGGGCAGGAATTTTTCCAGCGCCTCGCGGGCAAAGTCCCGATATTCCTCGGTCGAGAGTTCGGAGCGCGCCGTCCCGACGATCTTGAGGTCTGCGTGCAGCAGGCCGTCTGCGTCGAGTGCGCACAGCGAGGGCAGGAGCATGCGCTGCGCGAGGTCTCCCGTGGCCCCGAACAGGACCAGACGATCGGCCGTGAAACTCATGCGACAAGCCTCGCTGTCATAGTTCTCCCTCTCTTGTCGCAAGCGGTTACCAGCGCGGCTGGGGTAGTGCCAGTGGGCTGCATTCCTATTCTTGCACGACCCTGACACTGCTGGAGCGAAAATTGCTCGGACCGAAGCTTGTCAGGAAGCTGACGTCGGCCGCGTCGCGCCCCACACCGATCTTCACCGTATCGGTCGGGTTGGCCATGCCGGTTGCATCGACCAACTGCCAGGTGCCGCCGCCTTCTATGGTCGGATCGGCAAGAAAAACCTCGGCGACCGCGTGGAAATCCTGCGGGGTCACGCCTGGCGCGTAGCAGGACACGTAACGGGCCGGAATCGTGCTCGCCCGCGCCATGGTGACGAGCACATGGGCATAGTCGCGGCACACGCCGTGGCGGGAAATGAAGCTGTCGGCGGCGCCGGTTTCCGGGCCCGAGGAGCCGGGCGTATAGGTGAAGTTTTCGGCCAGCCAGTCGCGGATCGCGGCAACCCGTGCGCCGCCCGATGTTCCCCCGAATTCGGCCTCGACGAAGGGCTGGAACTGGTCGGCCGGACAATAGCGGCTGTCGAGCAGGTAATGCACGGCCTCGCCCGGCATTTCGTGCGGCGGCAGGGCGGCAAGCGTGCCGAGGTCGGCTAGCTGGCGATCGAGCGCGACAGAGGCCCTGTAGCCGACCTCGAAATCGCCGGTGGCACGGATCCAGATACGTTCTCCGATCTCGTCCTCCGCCGCCACGCGTGCGAAATGCAATGTGTCCGACAACTGCATATCCGCCGACAGGATCTGCTGCTCGGGCAGCGCCGCCGCCTCGAACTGGAGGAGGCAATCGGTCGGCTGGTCGAGCGTGAAGGCGAAGCGGGTTTCGATCGTTACAGGCATCGTCAATTCCAACGCTGACGGCCCGGCATCGTTTCAGGTCTGCGGCGCATTTGTCCCGGACGTGAAAAGGGCCCCGCTAGGGGGCCCTTAATATTCGGGTTCACGAAGCGATTAATCGCCGCTGAAGAACCACTTCCAGATGTTCCACATGTGCGTACCTCCTGTTGGTGCAGGAGTGACATGTCATTAACCATCCTTGTTTGTAAAGTCTAAACCATGTTTGCCGCCTGGCGTTTGTCGTGATTCCCTTTGTATTCCATAAGCTTGGATAGCGAAATCGGCCTTGAAAAAGCGTAACCCTGGAGCTCGTCGCAGCCGATTTCGTTAAGGATTTCAGCCTCTCGCAAGGTCTCGACGCCCTCTGCCACCACAGTGATTCGCGCCTGGTGTCCCATTTCCACGATGCTAGAAACGATCGCCCGTGCCTTGGGATCGGTCGTAATATTCGACACGAACAGCCGGTCGATTTTCAGCTCGTCGAAGGGCAGGCTGAAAAACGTTTCGAAATTTGCGGCGCCGACGCCGAAGTCGTCGATCGATAGCTTTACGCCAAGAGCGCTCAATTCTTCGAGAATTGTTGCAGCCGTCTGCATATCGGCAATGCGCGACGTCTCGGTGATCTCGAGCACGAGGAAGCGCGGATCGAAGCGCGTCGCCTGCAAGGCGTTGCGGACGAGGCCGACCACCCGCATGTCGCCCAGCAGGGTGGCCGAGATATTGACCGACATGGTGATCTGCGTACCCCGGAAGTGCAGCAGCTGACCGGCCGAACAGGCGCTCTGCAGCACGTAGCGGGTCAGGTGCTCCATGCGTCCGGCCTTTTCGCACTGCTGGACGAAATGCATCGGCTCGATGAACCCTTTTGCCGGATCGTGCCAGCGAACGAGCGCCTCCACGCCTGCAAGGTCGCCCGTGCCGGTGTGGATCTTGGGCTGGTAGACGCAATAGATCTCGCCCGCATCCATCGCCTCGTCGATGCGGGCGCGCAGCGAAATATCCCACAGCAGGTCCGACTGCGCGCTGCTTTCCGCCAGCTTGATCGGGTCGTGCGCCTCGGTCGTTTCCTCCGCTGCGGCGATGGCGGCGGGCACGCGGCGATGGGAATCTCCCTCCAGCGCGGCCATGCCGAAGGTGATGCCGACGTCGATCGAGGTGTCGGCCACCGACACCGGCGCGGCGAAGATCGCCCTCAGGCCGGCGAGATGTTCGGTCAGCGCACCGCTATCCTCCATCGGCGAATGCCAGGCGACATAATGGCCCTCGCTGAAAACGGCGAGATTGGGATCGGCGGCGCGCAGCCGGTCGATGAGCTTCAGAAGGTAGGTGGTGCGATCCTCGGCCCGCAGGGTCTTCAGGATCCGTTCGTAATTGTGGACCTTGGCCACGACCACATGGCCCGACGTGTAGTGCTCCCGCATCAGGCGAGCTTCGAGCGCCTTCAGCGTCGGCAAGCCCGTATCCTGGTTGACGAGGGCGACCCAGCGTTTCCAGCGGGCGCGCGAGCGGAACAGTGCATAGACCGTGAACAGGCCGATGGCATAGGATGCTTCCACACGGACACCCATGCGGGCTGCAAGGACCAGCATGACCGGCAGGAAGCCGACAATCGCCGCATAACCGATCCAGCGGCGCCGACGGGCCGGGGCCAGAATGATCAGGCAGGCCATCAGGCATCCCATGATCGCGATCACCTGGAGCGAGCTCAGGAAGCCGACGCGGCCGCTCTTGAGTGTTTCACCGGCGTAAATAGAGACGTAGCTCGACGGTGCATTGACGCTGTTGGGGATCGTGATGCTGGAACCGGATGTCTGGCGATCGTAGCCGATGACCACCGTCTTGCCCGCAAAATCGACCGAGTTGGCAAGGGGATGCGAGTTCCCCATCGCGCCTTGGCTGAGCCTCGAAAATGGATAGGTTGCGATTTCACGGGCAGCGAAGCCGTAGTCGATCTGGAAGTTGCCCGAATGGGCATCAGTGACACCGCCCAGCGCTGCACCGAGTGATGGAACGGGCTTGCCGTCGACCCTAAATCCGTATTGGGCAATCCAGGCAATTCCGAAATAGTTCGAATCCCTCCTGTCGGCCACGACACGGGTTGCCGTTCCGCTGATCGCGGGGTCTGTTCGCAAAAACCGCTGCTTGTCGTTCGCGTCGAGAACCATCTGATCTGCGAGGGCGATGCGGGGCCCGAGTCGCTCGATGGCCTGCGCAAGCGGCTGGTCGAATTGCTGTTCGGATGGTTCGTCGAACACGATGTCGACATAGACCTTGCCGACACCGCGTCGGTCGAGCTCGTCGAGCGCCTTCGCCAGGTCGAGCCTGCGGTGGGCTAGGTTAGGGTCGTCGATGATCTCGTCGGACACGACATAGACGATGTCGCCTGACGGCTTCTGGCCGGCGATCTTAGATTGGAACAGCCACAGGAACTGGTCGATCGGTTCCAGCAGGAACACCGCGATCATGCCGAGGGCGAAGAGGGTTGCGAAAATGAGGTGACGGAGTCGTTCGGCCACGCGCCCGCCCAGCCCCTGCCACAATTTCGGCAGGAACTGGCGCGTCGTAGCGAAGGCGCGTTTCGTGTCCATCGTGCATGCTTATGGGCTCCTTAAGTTTAAGAAACCTTTGACGCGGCGTCGGGAACGGTGGCGGAGCCTTGGATATGCTTGGGATGCGATGGTTAAATGCGCTTTAGCGTTTAGCCTTTCCGAAATGACCCGCGCAGCGCCTTTGGCCCCGCCCTGTCGGCTTCGAAAAGCCCGCATTTCCGCCGTTTTCAGGAGGCGAGGCGACAGCTAAGCTCTATGGTAAACGCGCAGTCCATGCGTTTCCGGCGCAAGAATCTTACGCGATTACGCCGAAAAGGTCGTGCGCATCACTGTCCTCGATCGAGACAGTTACGATATCGCCGGGTTCGAGATCGCCCGGAACCTGGCGCAGGTAGACCGCGCCGTCGATTTCCGGCGCATCCGCCTGGCTGCGGCCGGTCGCCCCGATATCGCCGTCCTCGTCCGCCTCGCCGACCTCGTCGATGATGACGGCAATCGTCTTGCCGACCTTGGCGGCGAGCTTGGCGGCGCTGATCCGCTCGGTCACTTCCATGATCCGCGCGTAGCGTTCTTCCTTCACCTCTTCGGGGACGGGATCGGGCAGGGCATTGGCCTGCGCGCCTTCGACGGGTTCGAAGCGGAACGCGCCCACGCGGTCGAGTTGTGCCTCTTCGAGCCAGTCGAGCAGGTAGCGGAAATCCTCTTCGGTCTCGCCGGGGAAGCCGACCACGAAGCTCGAGCGGATGGCGATCTCGGGGCAGATCTCGCGCCAGCCCTTGAGCCGTTCGAGCACCTTGGCTTCATTCGCGGGCCGTTTCATCGCGCGCAGCACCTTGGGGCTCGCGTGCTGGAACGGGATGTCGAGATAAGGCGTCAGCAGTCCCTCGGCCATCAGCGGGATGACCGCGTCGACATGCGGATAGGGATAGACGTAATGCAGCCGCACCCATGGAGGCGTGCCGCCACCGATATCGAGCTGGCCCAGCTCGCGCGCGAGGTCGGTCATGTGCGCGCGGACCTCGCGGCCCTTCCACGGCTTCGCCTCGTGGCGCGTGTCGACGCCATAGGCCGACGTGTCCTGGCTGATCACCAGCAGTTCCTTCGTGCCCGCGGCGACCAGCTTTTCCGCTTCGCGCAGCACCGCGTCGATCCGCCGGCTGGCGAGCTTCCCGCGCAGGTCGGGGATGATGCAGAAGGCGCAGGAGTGGTTGCAGCCTTCCGAAATCTTCAGATAGCTGTAATGGCGCGGCGTCAGCTTGACGTCGGGCTGCGGGATCAGGTCGATGAAGGGGCCTTGCGAAGGCGGCGCATGCTCGTGCACCGCTTCCACCACCGCTTCGTACTGGTGCGCGCCGGTGACCGCGAGCACGCTGGGGTGCGCGGCACGGATAGCGTCGGCTTCCTCGCCCATGCAGCCGGTCACGATCACGCGGCCATTCTCGGCAATCGCCTCCCCGATCGCGGCGAGGCTTTCTTCCTTGGCGGAATCGAGAAAACCGCAGGTGTTCACCAGCACCACGTCGGCGCCCGCATAGTCGGCGCTCATCGCGTAACCGTCGGCGCGCAGCCGCGTGAGGATGCGTTCGGAATCGACCAGCGCCTTGGGGCAGCCGAGGGAAACCATGCCGACCTTCTTCTGGTCGGGGATCGAGGTGGTGGGGGTGCTCATGTACCGATGTCCGTGAATTCGCGCGCGCCCTACCTGAAATCGGCCGCGCATGCTACCGGCAACCAATGCGCATCGCGATCTCCCGCATCGGCCGCACCGAGCATCTCGCGATCGAGCGCGCGGACGGCAGCACTGCGCGGGCCACGATCCCGCAAAAAGGCGCAATTTCGCACGATCTCGTCCACTTCTGCGTCGAGGATACGCTCGGCCTGACGCGCGGCTTCTGGGGCAGCGTCGCGGCAGGCGAGGAGCCTGAGCTGATCCAGGAGCGGGCCAAGGCCAGCGGCCATGCCAGCGCCAAGCGGGCGGACGTGCCCGACGATGGACTTGTCGAACTGCTGCAGGCGGAACGGCTGGTCGAATGTTTCGAGGCCGAAAGCTGGAGCGGCGGGAACGACGACGAAGGACTTATGGCGATGGCGAGGGCAGGCTGGGCGGCCAGCCATGTCCCGCCGCTCGCGCTGGACTCCGCCCAGCTGGCGGCGATCCGGCGGCAGCTGGCTGACCTCGGTGACAAATGGAAAGCCACGCCGGAAGGCGAGGCGATGGAGCTGCAATGGGACCGGTAGACTGGCTTGCGGTTGCCCTCGCATGGGCTCTGGCCGCCGCGCTCGGCGTCGCCTTCTACGGCAGACGGGCGACGCCGCAGGGAAACCTCGCGCTGCACGGCTTCGCAGCCGTGCTCCTGTTCGCGAGCGCGACCATGCTCGGCCACATGTTCGCGCGCGTGGGCACGGCGACGCTCGATGCCAAACCCTGGCTCTATTTCATGATGTCGGGCGGCCTCGCGCTGACCTTCATCGGGCCGGCGCTGTTTATCACCGCGGTGCGGCGCGAGGCGTCGATCCGCACTGCGCTCTACGATTGGGGCTATTGGCTGGCGGCCTATCTGGCGATGGGCGCAGCCTTCTGGATCGCCTGATCAGGCGTCTTCCTTGAGGTCGTCGTGCAAATGGCCGTCGCCTTTCGAGGTGCCGCTGACGGTCGGGACGATCTCGACCACGATGTCGCCCGGCTGCAAACGCTGGCATTCGTCTTCCCAGAAGCCGAGCGCCTTCCCGTCGCGGTAAACGCGCAGGCCCCGGCCGCCGCTGCGCAGTTCCGAAATCCCGCAGCCGCATTCTTCCTCGGTAATCCTGCGCTCGACAAGCTGGACCCTGCCCGAGACCGAGGCGAGATCTGCGAGGTAGTCGGCGATGTGCTCGCCCTTGGCGCTGCCAGCGAGCAACAGGCCGGTGAAGCGCACCGGGTTGATGACGTTGTTCGCCCCCGCCTGCCGCGCGAGCGATTCGTTGTCGTCGGCGCGGACCACGGCGCTGATCGGCACGTGGGGCGCGAGCGCGCGCACGGTGAGCGTGATGAGGATCGTCGTATCGTCGCGCCCGGCGGAGACGAGCACGTTCTGCGCTTCGGCAATCCGCACTGCCTTGAGCGTCGTGTCGCGCGTCGCGTCGCCCGCCATCACGTTGCAGCCCAGTGCTTCGGCATCGAGCAACCGCTCCTCGCTCGGGTCGATCACGACGATGCTCGACGGATCGGTGCCGCGCTCGATCAGCTCGGACACCGCTTCGGAGCCGGAGATGCCGTAGCCGAGCACCACGATATGGTTGGAAAGCTGTTCCTGGATGCGGGCCATGCGCCATTTCTCCCAGCTGCGCTTGATGATGAAATTGTACGCCGTGCCGACGAAAATGAAAAATACGGCGAAGCGGATCGGCGTCACGATCACCGCTTCGACGAGCCGCGCCCGGTCCGAAATCGGTGCGATGTCGCCGAAGCCGGTGGTGGTGATCGAAATCATCGTGAAATAGACAACGTCGAGAAAGCTGATTTCGCCATCGAGATTGTCGACCAGACCCTCGCGGTCCCACCAGTGGATCATCACCACGATGCCGACCAGGGCCAGCGCAAGCCCGAGCCTGATGCCGAGATCGCCCCACACCGGGATCTTCACCGCCCGGCGCAGCGGCTGGAAGCGCGGCCCGCGATAAACTCTCTTGGGCGCCTGCGACGGTGTGATCGTGTCGACCTGGCGATCCTTCCGGCTCATTTGCCGGACCCTCCGGACAGCTTGCCCGCCGGATCGACGGGGACATTGTCCTTGAGGATGTCGAAATGCAGTTCGGGCCGGGTTGCGTTTCCGCCCTGTCCGGCGATGCCGACGCGCTCGCCCGCCTTGACCATGTCACCCAGCTTGACCGTGACGCGCGCGAGATGGCCGTAGCGGGTGCGCCAGCCATTGCCGTGATCGAGCACCACGAGCGGGCCGAACCGGCCGCTGTCCGTCTGCGCGTAGACCACCCGACCGCTGGCCGCCGCGCGCACCATGTCGCCCGGCTTCACCGCATAGTCGATGCCCTCGTGCCCGGTGCCGTCGGGCCGGCGCTGGAAGCCGAGCAATTGCACCCCGTCATGCGGCGGGCGGAAGTAGGGCGTGTCGCGCACCGGCGCGACGGGCACCTCGCGGTCCGAATAGGCCGGGATGATGAGCTTCTGGCCGACCCGGATCGCGTAGGGCGGCTCGAGCCCGTTGGCCACCGCGACCAGTTCGAACGGCACCCCGTAATCCATCGCGATGGCAAAGCCGGTTTCCCCAGCCTTCACCGTGTGCGTGCGCTGGCGCGGGATGACGAGCACCTGCCCGACCCTGACCGCATAGGGTTCGACGAGACCGTTGGCCGCAGCAATCACGCCCGGGGCTACGCCGGCACGATTGGCGATCCCGCCCAGCGTCTCGCCCTCGGTGACCGTGTGCTCCGTCTCCGTTGCAGGGTCGCCCGCCGCCACCAGCAGCAGGGCCGAAAGGGCGAGCGCGATGCGCTTCATCCGCCGTAGCGCTCCGCCAGATTGCCGAGCGAGGCATGGTGCGTCAGGTCCAGTTGCAGCGGTGTCACCGACACGTAACCCTCGTCGATCGCTTCCAGATCCGTCCCGTGATCGAGCGTGTGCTCGATCGCTTCGAGGCCGAACCAGTAATACTTGAAGCCGCGCGGGTCACGCCCTTCGACCACGGTACCCCTTGAATAATCGTGGAAACCCTGCCGCACGACCCGGATGCCCTTCACGTCGGATGCCGGACGGGGCGGGAAATTGACGTTGACCAGCGTGCGTTTCGGCAGCGGCGTTTCGAGCAGCGGGGCGAGTACCTTGGCGCCCCATTCGACCGCCGCATCGAACGACACGTCGTTGCCGGCGCCTTCCTTGGCATAGACCTGGCTCAGCGCGATCGAGCGCACGCCCGCAAGCGCCCCCTCGATGGCGGCGGAAACGGTGCCCGAATAGGTGATGTCGTCGGCCAGGTTCGCGCCGCGGTTTACTCCCGACAGGATGAGGTCCGGCGCTGCAGGAACGACCCTGCGCAGGCCCATCGTCACCGCATCGGTCGGCGTGCCGGTGACCGAGAAACGCCGCTCGTCATGCTGGCGCAGGCGCACGGGGCGGGTGAGGGTGAGCGCATGGCCCATGCCCGACTGTTCCTCGTCCGGGGCGCAGATCCAGATATCGTCGCTGAACTGGCGCGCGATCGCCTCCAGCACTTCCAGCCCAGGGGCGCGGATACCGTCGTCATTGGTGAGGAGGATGCGCATCAGGCTTGCGGCTCCAGTCTGGTTACACCGCCCATGTAGGGGGCGAGGCATTGCGGGACGGTGACGCTGCCGTCGGCCTGCTGGTAATTCTCCATCACCGCCACCAGCGTACGCCCGACCGCGAGGCCGGATCCGTTGAGCGTGTGGACGAAGGCGGTCTTGCCGTCCTCGGTGCGGTAGCGCGCTTTCATGCGCCGCGCCTGGAAGTCGCCGGTGTTGGAGCAGGACGAGATCTCCCGATAGGCGCCCTGTCCGGGCAGCCATACCTCGAGGTCGAAGGTCTTGCGCGCGCCGAAGCCCATGTCGCCGGTGCACAGCAGCACGCGGCGATAGGGCAGTTCCAGCGCTTCGAGGATGCCCTCGGCGCATTTGGTCATGCGCTCGTGCTCGGCCTCGCTGTCCTCGGGGCGGCAGATGCTGACCAATTCGACCTTCTCGAACTGGTGCTGGCGGATGAACCCGCGCGTGTCGCGGCCCGCCGATCCCGCTTCGGAGCGGAAGCACAACGTATGCGCGGTGAGGCGGATCGGCTCGGCAAGATCGGGCAGGATATCGCCCGCGACCGAATAGGTGAGCGGGACTTCGGAGGTGGGGACCAGCCAGAGACGTTCGCGTTTTTCTGGTGGCGCAACCCATTCATCATGCGCCTCGATCGTCTCAATGATGACTGATCGCGCGCTTTGATTGGGTTTGGATGGGCCATAGCGTTGCATGACAAAGTCGAGGAATGTCATGTTTCGTGAGGTTTGAAAGCTGTCCTCGGCGAATTTGGGCAGCTTGTCGGTGCCGTACATCGCTTCGTCGTTGACCAGCACCGGGGGGTTGCATTCGGTGTAGCCGTTCTCGCGCGTCTGCTTGTCGAGCATGAACTGCGCCAGCGCGCGATGGAGGCGGGCGATATCGCCGCGCAGGAAGGTGAAGCGCGCGCCGGACAGCTTGGCGCCGGTCTCGAATTCCATCCCCAGCGCCGGGCCGATGTCGGCATGTTCCTTCGGCTCGAAATCGAAGTCACGCTTCTCGCCCCACTGGTGGACTTCGACATTGTCCTCTTCATCGGCACCATCGGGCACATCATCCGCCGGCATGTTCGGCAGTCGGGCGAGCATGTCCTCCAGTTCGGCTGAGGCGGTCCGCTCCGCCTCTTCCCATTCGGGCATCGCGGTTTTCAATTCGGCGACTTCGGCCTTCAGGGCCCCGGCCTTGTCCTTGTCGCCCTGGCCCATCGCCTGGCCGATCGCCTTCGAGGCCTCGTTCCGGCGCGATTGAATCTCTTGTACGCGCGTTGTGGCGGCCCTTTTCCGGGCATCCAGCTCGACGATCCGTGCGGCGGCAGGCTCGGCCCCGCGGCGCTTCAGCGCGTCGTCGAAGGCTTCGGGATTGGCGCGGATAAAGGCGATATCGTGCATGGCGGCGCGCTATGCCTTGTCCCCGCGCGCTTGGCCAGAGGGCAGTGCACGGGGAGGCGCGAACCCTCTGCTAGAGCGGGCACCTCTCTTCGGGACGCGCGTTCAGGGACAATTGCAACAGTCTGAAAGGCAATCAAACTTGCAAGGACAGCCAATCGAGCCACCGCGCCGCACGCGCTTCATCGACATAGCGGACAAGGTCATCCGCGCGGGACGTGCGCTCGGTGCGATCGCGCCAGCGCGGCTCGACAAGGACTACATGTTGGAGCAGGCAGTCACGAACACCGGTCTCGACGACTTCGGGGATCCCTGGTTCGAACGCCCGTTTGAGGTCCTGCTCGACAGTGTAAAACATGAGGCGAAGCTCAATGCCGCCGGCGATTTTTCCGCCATGCAGCAATTCGCCTACCTGCTCGAAAACCGGCTCTACGCGCAGAGGTGGTTCAAGCGGCATCCCGAAATCCTCGCGCGGCCCATCCGCCGCCCGGTCGTGATCGTCGGCCCGATGCGCTCGGGCACCACGCGCCTCCACCGCCTGCTCGCGAGCGACAAGCGCTTCGCCCATATGCGCAGTTTCGAGACGATCAGCCCCGTGCCGAGACCCGATTTCGAGGGAGTGCTCGCCGGCGAGGAGGAAGATTTCCGCCCGACCCTTGCAGGCCGGATCATGAAGGTCGCGCGGCTGGCCAATCCGCGGACGCTGTCGATCCACCCGACCGGTCCTTACGAGCCGGAGGAAGAACTCGGCCTGCTCGTCGCCAGCATGTGGAGCATGAAGCACGATGCGCAGTGGCACGTGCCGTCCTACGCCCAGTGGTGCCTCGGCGAGAGCGCGGTGCCGGCCTACCGCTACATGGCCGATCTCCTGCGCCTGATCGGCTGGTCGCAGCAGGAAAGTTCGCTGAAGCCGTGGATCCTCAAGACCCCGCAGCATATGCTCGACCTGCCGGCCTTGCTGGAGGTGTTTCCCGATGCCCGCCTGATCTTCACCCATCGCGATCCCACGCGGGTGGTGGGCAGCGCGGCTTCGCTCGCATGGAACCAGACGATCATCTATTCCGACGATGTCGACCCCGCTCGCACCGGACAGTTCTGGCTGGATAAGACTGCGACCATGATCGAGCGGATGCGCGAGGCGCGCGCCAAAATCCCGCGCGAGCGGATGATCGACATCCACTATGACGACATGGACAGCGATTGGCGCGGCACGATGCAGCGAGTTTATCGTTTCCTCGAGTTCGAGATCGAACCCGCACTTCCCGGGATGCGGCGGTATCTGGACCGTTCGGCAGATCTCAAACGCAAGCCGCACCGCTACAGCCTCGAAGAATTCGGACTCACCGACGACGAGGTCGGCGAACGATTTTCGGACTACGTAGAGACTTACGGCGTGGCGGTCGATCGTACGGACGGCGAATCCGGCAGGCGCCTGACCCGAAGGTGATCGCCGGAACGCGGCGGGCGTTCGTCCGTTATGGGGTCAAAGGAGATTTCATATGATCGGCAAGGTAATCGGAGCATTCGTGGGCGATAAAATCGCCAAGCAAACCAGTGGCGTGGGCGGCGCAACCGGTGCGGCACTGGGGGTCTTGGCCACGACGGTCCTGCGGCGCATGAGCCTGCCCGCGATGATCGCCATCGGCGCCGGCGGCTATGTCGCGAAGAAAATGCTCGATAAGCGTGCGGACAAGACGGCGGACCAGACCCCGCCCGCGACCTCGACCGCTCCTGCGACGACGAGCGCAAAAGCCGCCTGAGACCGGCCACAAGCGAACAATGAAAGAGGCCGTCCTTCGGGGCGGCCTTTTTTGTTGTGTCTGCGATGTATTAATGGTGGGCGCGGCAGGGATTGAACCTGCGACCCCACCCGTGTGAAGGACAAGATACCCTTTCCGCCGAGTTATGAGCGGTTCCGAAAAACATTAGGAAATCTGGTGCTTTACAGCTAAATCGGCTCCGGGCGGTTCCGAAGTGTTCCTGCCCAAACCGGGTCCCGCGCTACCCTAGCGCTACCCCTGAAAGGAGTTTGAGGCATGGCAACGGCGGCAGATACGCCCACGGTGAAAGAGAAGCGCGGCAGGGAGCGGCTCACGGAGAAGCGGCTCGAGGCGCTGACGGCTAAGGCAGGCACCCGCTCCGAAATCGCGGACGACATCGTGCGCGAGCTTCGCGTCCGCGTGGGCAAGAGCGGCAAGAAGAGCTGGTCCATGCTCTACCGTGTCGTCCAGCCGGACGGAAAGCGCGGGGACATGAAGCGGTTGAGCCTCGGGGCCTACCCCAAGGTGTCGCTGGCCGAAGCCCGGACGAAAGCCCGGGCGGCACTGGAGCAGGCAGACGATGGCATCGATCCGGCCGCCGTGAAAGCCGAAGAGGTCGAACAACGGCAGACGCGCACCTTCGAGGTCGTGCTCGACCGTTTCGTTGAATTGTACGCCAAGCCCAACACGAAGGACGGCCGTTGGGCGAAGGCGCAGGAGGAGCTCGCCAAGGCCGATGTAGAGAAGGCCGGAGCCGGGACCGAGGACGAGCCGAAACCCCGCAAGGTTGGTCGCTGTCCAGCCGAGCGATTGCTCGCTGACCACGTCGCTCCGAAGTGGCAGGGCCGCCTGATCGAGACGATCACTCGGGCAGAGGCGCACGAAATGCTGGACGAGGTGATCGAGGAGAGCGGCGCACCCATCGCCCGGGAGGTGCGCAAGCACCTGACCCGGATGTTCAACTGGGCAGCGGACCGGGGATTGATCGCCGCCAACCCGCTCGCCGGGATGCAGCGGCCCGAGCTCGGTTACGTTTCGCGTGAACGGGTGCTCACGGTCGAGGAATTGCGGCAGATATGGGACGCGGCCGGGGAGGCGGGCCATCCCTTTGGCGACATGATCCGCCTGCTCATTCTCACTGGACAACGGCGCTCCGAGATCGCGGGGCTTGAGCGGGGATGGATTCAGAAGGAACAGCGCGCGGTCGAGATACCGGCGGCCAGCTACAAGACCAAGCGGCCTCACGTGTTCCCGCTGTCCGCCCCGGCTTGGGCATTGGTCGAGGCCCTGCCCAAGTGGAACGGCGGGGAGTTCATCTTCAGCACGACCGGGGGCGAGCGGCCGTTCAGCGGTTTCTCGAAGGCGAAGGCGCGGCTGGACGTGAAGATTGCCAAGAAGGCGAAGAAGGCCGAGATCGAGCCGATGGAGCCGTGGACGCTGCACGACATTCGCCGGTCCGTTGCGACGCACATGGCGCGTCTTGGCGTGGCCCAGGAACATATCGAGCGGGTTCTCGGCCATGTCGTTGCCGGTGTCGCCGGGACGTACAACCGCTACAGCTATCTGGACGAGAAGCGCGCCGCGCTGGAGACGTGGGGCAAGCTATGGGCGAAGTCCATTTAGCACCGGGGACAGTTTCGCACACCGGGGATAAATGAATCATCCAATTTAATTCTCAAAACTCTGTTCTCGACTTAGCCTGAGTCGGGCTTTCTATAGGTCCTCGCTTCCGTTCGGAACCGAAGCGAGGAGATAGGAAGATGAGTACTGACAATCAGCTTGTCCTCGACATCGGAGGTGTAATCGAGCTGACCACCCTTTCCCAATCGACCATCTACGCGATGGTCAAGAAGGGCGAGTTTCCCAAGCAAAAGCGCATCGGAAGCAATCGCGTCGTGTGGATGCGGTCCGAGGTGATCGCGTGGCTCGAAGAGAAGCTGGCCGCCTAAACGAAGGGCCGCCGCTCTGACCAAGAGCGACGGCCGATTCACAGGGTGGAAAGGGAGACTTTCCGTGAGTGACTATAGTGCCCCCGGAGCCGGGGACGAAGGCCGAAGCGTTGAGGACGGGGAGCTCCGCCCGAGCATTGCCGAGGCAATCCTTTCGCAGCGCCTTATTCGCTCGGAGGGTCCTTGGGTCTTGACCGCTATCCGTGGGAGAAACGAACCGACAAAGACAGCGACCTTCTACCCGGGCGATGAGCAGCGCATGGGCGAGTGGATCCAGCGGCACAATCTAGTCGAGCGCTACAACATCTATTTCATGCTCAACACGCCCACGCACGACCTTACGAAGAAGGCGAAGAAGCGGGACACCAAGTGGATGATCGGCGGCCACGTCGATATTGACCCGAGGAAGCCACCCAACGACGCCACCGAGGCGGAGAAAGTCCAGCATTATGCGCGTGAGCGGGAGGCGGCCGCCACCAAGTTGCGCGACTTCAAGCCCGCACCTTCGCTGAAAATCGACAGTGGCGGAGGGATGCAGGGCATTTGGTTGTTCGAAGACCCGCTGTACATCGGAGGGAACGAAGCGGCAGCCGAGGATGCCGAGCTCTACAACCAGCATCTCGAGACGGTGCTTGGCGGGGATAGCTGCCACAATGTTGACCGCGTTCTTCGCTTACCCGGCACGATCAACTGGAAGGAGGGTGACGGGCGCAAGCCCCGGCTCGCCCGGCTCGTTTCTCCACTCGAGGGCGAGTTGCCAAAGCGCTATCGCGTAGCAGAATTCACCGCCGCGTCAGCTAGGAAGGCGTCCGTGACAAGCGGACAGGCGAAGGTACAGCTCGAAGGCATTCCAGCCCCGATTGACCTCGACACGTTACCCGCAGCCGTAACTCCGCGCACCCGAATGTTGATCGTGCAGGGTGACGACCCCGATGACCCGTTGAGGTACTCGAGCCGCTCAGAAGTGACCTTCGCTGTCGTCTGCGAGATGGTCCGGGCTGGCTGCACCGATGAGCAGATTGCCGCCGTGATTGCGGACCCGGACCTCGGCATCTCGGCACACACCCTCGCCCAAAAACAGACCCGCGCCTACGTTGAGCGCCAGATCGAGCGAGCGCGGGCCGAGGTCGAGGAGCCGATGCTGCGCGAGCTGAATGGCAAGCACTTCGCTGTGGGCAGCATCGGTGGCAAGTTCCGCATCGCATCGCCGCGCCGGAGCGAGATCGACGAAGGCCGCGAATGCCTCGAATATCAAACCGTCGCTGACTTCAAGAACCGCTACATGAACCTCAAGGTCCAATGCGGCACCGATGGCAATAACAATCCGAAGATGGTTCCGGCCGGTGATTGGTGGCTGAAACACCCGATGCGCCGCCAGTACGAGACCATCGTGTTCGCGCCGGGCGAGAACACCGATGAATTGCACGAGTACAACCTTTGGCGAGGGCTAGCGGTAACGCCGGAGCCGCACTCGTGGCCCCTATTACATCGCCTGATTCACGAGGGCCTAGCCGGGGGCAATGCGGAGTATGCCGAATACATCATGCGCTGGCTGGCCTTCGCGGTTCAGCACCCCGAACGGGCGGCCGAGGTCGCTCTCGTCTTTCGCGGCAAGCGCGGTGTGGGCAAGAGCACACTTGGTCACGCAATGCGCCGCATTTTTGGCCAGCACGGGATGAGCGTCACGCATCCGCAGCACCTCCACGGCCAGTTCAACGACCACCTCCACGATTGCATCCTGCTGTTCGCTGACGAGGCCGTCGCGCCGGGCGAGAAGAAGGCAGAGCAGATGATCAAGGTGATGATCACCGAGCCTACGTTGCTGATCGAGCCGAAGGGTCTGGGGAAGTTCACTGCGAAGAACCGGCTGCACGTTATGATGGCATCGAACGAGCGATGGGTTGTACCGGCCGGGGCTGACGAGCGCCGCTTCGCCATCTTCGACGTTTCGCCGCACCTCGCCGCGCGGCCGGGCGACCCGAATGAGGAACGCAACCGCGCATTCTGGGACGCACTGTACGATGAGATTAACGGCGAGGGACTGCAAGGCTTCCTGTATGACCTGTTGGCGATGGACCTCGGCAACTGGCATCCGCGCCGGGGAGTGCCGCAGACTGCCGCATTGAATGAGCAGAAGGCCGCATCGCTGACGGGGTTCAAAGGTGTATTTTTCGACCTGCTTAAAACAGGCGAATTGCCGCAGCTTCAGGCGGTGCGGGATTGCGGTGGTGGTCACGTCTTTGTCTCGACCAGCGAGCTCCTTGAGTATGCGCAGAAGCGGACGCGGCGCGATGACATGACCCTGAACGAGGTGGGCGAGCTTCTCGATAATCTGGGCTGCATGAGGGATGGTCGGCGGAGGCCGAGGGGGTGGGTGATGCCGCCACTCGAAGAAATCCGGCGGAAGTGGGATGAAATCGAGTTCCCTGGTGCATGGCAGCCGACACCGGGCTGGGGTGTCGGCAGCGCCGCGCCAGACGAAAATGACCCATACTGACCGACTTGAACCGGGGGGCGGTTTATCCCCGCCGACCCCTCTTGATGAAAAACCCACGAAGCCCGTGGGGTTAACCGACCTAGCCGACTTTACCGACCAGAAAACCGCGCGGAGCGGCGGCCAGTCTCTGCCCAAATAGACATGCCTAAGGCCCCTCCGCTATTATTCTTCTCTCTAAGTCGGTTAGGTCGGTTAAGTCGGTAAAGCTGTTGAAATATTGGCTGTTCGGGCAACCGACCCAGTGACCGACCTAACCGACCTCCGGTTCTGCCTGTTCGATGGCTCCTCTGGGCAAAGTGCCGCCGCCCGCCGTTTGGTGCGTTGTCCCTTCGCGCGGGCGCGAGCGAGATCGCCACCACCGGAACCGGACCTGACCCTATGCGAGGGCCGGGCCGTTTGCAGTCACTCCATCGTTTCCAAGGGCCGCAACGGCCATTTGAGAAGGGGGTAGCGGCGAGGGTAGCGCCTAGGTGCTTTTGGCGATGCTCAGGTCCAGAGCTGCTATCTGTTGGCGCAGTTCATCGACCACCTGTTCCTGCGCTGCTTTGAGCGACCGATTCGCCTTCCATGCTGCACTGACTTTCTCAGTCGCCAGTGCCTTGCTCTTCGCTGCCTTCTGCTCGATCTCGGCCCATTCTTCATCCGTGAACGAGTAGTCCTCGCCATGCTGGTCGCTGGACGCAGGCCGGTGAACGTCGCCCAGTGTGTCGGTCAGGTCTTTGAGCGCCGCCTTCAAGGCAGCCTTCGCCTCTTCAATTCGCGCATCCTCGGTGCCTTCGAGCGTGACTAAATACCAGTTAAGGGCGCCGACGATCATCTGCTCCAATCCAAAGGCGTCGTGCTCGCCAACTTCGAGAGGTTCACCCGCAGGGTCGCTAGTTAGTTCTTGGGCTCTCCAGAGCGGCCCATCTATTGCCTTCGCCACACGGGCGGCGCGCTCTTCGGTTTCACGCTGGCGGATAGCAAGCGTTTCCCGATGCATGATGCGGGTTTGAAGGTTGCTGTCCTTTAGCTGACGCCAGACTGGAGCTCCGGCGTACCACGCTGCACCGATGGCAGCAGCGCCGGTAATGAGCGTTTGGAAGTCGTAGATCCAATGACCGATTGCGTAGCCCACCCCAATGGCTCCATCAGCTATCATTTCCAGCATACCAGAGCTCGCAATTAGGCCGAGAAGATCAGCAGCGGAACGGTGTCTTTCCCGCGCTTCACCATGATCTCGTTCCCGGCCTCGACCTCTTCGATCAAGGCCTCGTACAGACGCAGTGCGTTTTTCATGACCTCAGCGTAAGACGCCGCCTCCGTCACTTCCTGCAGACGTTTCAGCCGCTCGACGGATCGCGGCGGCATATCCATCTGTATGCGCTTCGATGTGCTATCTGATGTTGTTTGCCCTTTGGGCATCTGACGCCTTCAATCCTTCTTGAAGTTGAAGTAGCGGCCCAACACCAATCCGACCCAGATGCCGCCATTATTCCAGACGGCATTCAACTCGTTGTAGCTCCCGTCATGCCAGCCAATGAACGCTGTCAGCGACACAGCCACAATCATAGCCCCGAGAACACCATAGGTGATCCGGGCCTGATCCCGCGACAAGCCGCGACGTTCATCGATAGCGGCAAGACGCTCAACCGCATCGACATCTTCAATCTCAACGCCATCGATTGCGAAAGGCTCGCCGATGGACACCTTAAACTTCGCCATTCCGCTTCCCTCTTGGGATGCGGACCATAGCTTATGCGACCAGTAGTTACCCTTCCATCATTCCGAGTTTCGCCAAGATATGGTCCAATATTACCACAAGGCTCTTCTGCACCGAGACGAGTAACTACTGTCTCGGAATGATGATTGCCGCCTTTAAGAAGCGGCAGTTGAGGATCGGATTACTGTTGGTGGTGCTTCCCTTTCATCAGCAATCCATGCCTCGACGAAATTCTTTGGCCATTGACTACTCCTTTGATTGCTCAGGATATGTCGGCACATCACGCCACCCTGAGCTTGAGTGGTGCAAGTGCTCGCGGTGCTTTGGACACATCCGCTGGCTTCAATTTCTACGCGCAGTTTGGACCTACGCATTCCCGCCATATAGCAACGCCGTTCGGTGGCTGCAATGCCGATGAGGAAAATAGCCTCATTATTTCCTACGGCATCAATGCTTCGCCGTTCGTTCCGTTGGCCGCGCCAGCTACCTTCCGGCCATGAAGTTGACCGACCGCCGCAAGCAGGCCTTTTTGGCCGAGTTATCCCGCCACGGCATCCTCGTCCGTGCGGCAAGGGCCGCCAGTCCGCGTGCATCGGCCCGTTACGGTGCGGTGCAGACCTTCAAGGATGAACGCGAGCGGGACCCGGAGTTCGCGCGGCAATGGGACGAGGCCCTGCTGACGGCAGAGGCCAGCATCGAAGCCGAGATTTACCGCCGCGCGCAGGAGGGGGTCGAAGAGCCGATATATGGCGGGAAATACCGTGAGAAGGTTGTCGGCACCGTCCGCAAGTATTCGGACCGCCTGCTCGAGCTTCGCGCCCGGGCGATGCTACCTGCATACCGCGAGACCAACGCCATCGCCGTGAACAAGCAAGTGACGCATAGTGTCGATGCCGGGGTGCTAGGCGATGCCGTGGCGAAGGTCGCGTTGCAGATGGCTAGCAACCTCCGCCCGCAGCTTCCGGCTCCGGCCCGGGTGATCGACCATGACGCGGGATGAAGCCCGCAGGCTGCTCGAGCTCGGTCCGGTGGACCGGGACACCGCGCTCGATGATTTTGCGTTCGCCGTGGGCTATCGCCTGATGACCCCGGCCGAGCGCCGCGCCTTGCGCATCTCGGTCCTGTACGAGATGGGCGAGGCTGCGCCTGCGACCCCCGAATTGGCCGTCCTGTGGCATGAGGACCGGCTGATTCGGGGCGAGCGGGAGCCCACCAGCACCTATGACCGCTGGGTCCTGATGAAGGCCCGGGACGAGGCCGAGCGGCCCGCATTCGATGAACAATTCTGGAGCGCCCGAAGGGCAGACCTCGAGCATGCGGGCTTCGAGCCGAAGGAGGCGCGCGACGTGATCGCATCGGTGCGTGCGTCCTTGGGCAACCCCACCACCGGATTGGAAGGAGACGACAATGGGAATTTGGAACAAGCGGCCTGACGCGCCGGAGCCGGACGGCGGACACACCGACCGGCTGCGCGAGATCGCCGCAGAGAAGGCCGAGGCAGCGACCCGCTTCTCGTCCGCTATCGCGGCCGCCGGGGAAGCGATGACCGCGCTCTTCGATGCCGACCGGGCATTCCTCGCTGAGCATCGGCAGCGCTACGGCTCTGAGGCGCATTCTGCCTCCCGGTTGATGCACCAGTTTCGCGGCTCGCTCTTGGGCGAGCTGGAGCTGTCTGCGCCGGACCTCCTCCGCCACCTGAACCAGCCCCGCCAATCCCGGGCCAAGGCCCAGACCATCGCCACCCTGATAGCCCGGCAGGTCGAGAATGACCTGTCATCTCTCCCCGCCGAAAAGGAACCCGCACAATGACCCTGCCCAAGAAGATGATCGTCCGCGATATGACGGTGAACGAGATTTCGACCGTGGACGTGCCCGCCGTGAAGGGCGCAACCGCCGTGATCCTGAAGAGCGCCTCGGTCGCCATCCGCAAGAACGCAGCCGAGATCGCCGCTGGCGAGGCCGCCCCGCTCTACAAGGCGGCCGAGTACGCAGACGCGATGATGGTGCGCGCCGGGGAGATCGCCCTCGAGAAGGGTTGCACCCCCGGCAAGGCCCTCCTCGACCACTCCGGCACCGACCCGGTGCTGATCGAGCTCGCCTGTGCCGAGCGCTCGGCTGAGGTCGCCTTCCGCAAGGCCCGCACCGATGCGGTCTATGAGGCAAGCGACCAATGGAGCTGACCGAGGAACAGGTCCTGGACCACTATGTGGCCCGGTTCGATGAAAGGACCCGGAGGGCACACACCGTGGCGCTCTCCGCAGCCATCGCGACAGTGAAGGACCAATGGCCCACGCTCGAGCTCGTCCGGCGCGTCTCGAACATCTACGGCGTGACGGTCGAGGAGCTTGGCGCGTACTTCGGGCTTATCCGGCAGCCCGGGGAGCGCGAGGTCTGGGTGGACGTGTTCCGCTCGCCCGACAACCAGCATCTCGTTCGCGAAACGATGAACGCGGGCCAGCGACGGGCCTACGGCACAATGTTGGCGATGCTCGAGGTCGCGTGAGCAACGCGGGCCTGACACACATGGGGCGCAAGCGCCGGGACGTGCATGGCGAGCCCATGCCGACTGAGACCCGGCCTTGCCTCCGGTGCCGCAAGCCCTTCGAGAGCGAGGGCTCGCACAATCGGCTGTGCGGTCCGTGCGGCAATCGGGTGAGCGAGACGAGCCCGTATGCGGTCTAGTTGTGGATAAGTTCGCCAACAGCGAACTTTTGCTTGCATCTGGCGAACTGCCAGCCTACATCAATCTCAGCGTTTGGGTAATGGAGATGCACTAGAAGCATGGCGGTCCGCCGCCAGTGAAGGTCCCAGTTAGGCCTTTACCACTTTGCCAGCTCTCGTTCCGGCGTCTCGGCGTCGGAGAAACGAAGATGGTCCCGGTATGCAGTTATTCGGTTTGTTCGAATTTCTTGTGTGCAGTGTGCGCCTAGAAGCAAAACCTCAACCCTGATCCGCTCTCGGACCAAGTGCAGATCGACAGGCAATTCGGCCGGTCGATGGTCTGGGAGACTCATGATGGCTCATTTGCCGAAAAAGAGCCCAGACGCCGGGTTGTGGAAGTACGGACGGCAGGCGGTCCGGCGCATTGTGAAAGCAGTGCGGTGGAGCCTCGATAAGGTTCTGCGGAACCGCCTTGTCCTGATGTCGCTGATCAAGATGGCGGAAGCCATCGTGAAACTGGTCAGCGCCGTCCTCGAGATGTTCCGTCACTTCTAGGCGTCATTACAGAAAGGACGCATGATGCTGAACGAGGCGCTGCGACTGGTTCGGGTGTTTCATGACCTGAACAAGACGCAGACCGCAGATCGCGTCGGGCTCTCGAAGTCGTACATCACCGAGCTCGAGCGCGGCGACAAAAAGGTGACTATGGAGGTGCTGGAGAAGTACGCGGATGCGTTCTCCATCCCGCTGTCGTCTCTCATGTTCTTCGCGGAACAGGCGGCAAACCCTTCGCCTGCGGAAAAGACGCGCACATTCGTGGCGGGCAAGACCCTCAAGATGCTTGATTGGATTTCGACTGTGACGGCCGAGCGGGACGAGCATGAGCACGCATAAGCGGGTCCCGCTCAAGGCAAGCGCTCTCTTTCGGCTGACCTCGCCGCGCCGTCTCGCAAACATCCTCATGGTGACGCCCACCGCGCTCGAGCGGCTGGTCCGATGGGGTGACGAAAATTATCTCGTCCGCCCCCTCGCCCAGGTGGAAGGGAAGGCACCGCGAATGATCGAGGAGCCGAAGCCGCAACTCAAGCTCATTCACCAGCGCTTTGCGCGGTTGCTCGCTCAAATCGAGACCCCCGACTATCTCCACTCAGGTGTGAAGGGCCGCTCCTACATCACCAATGCGAACGCGCACACTGCGGACAAGGCCTGCATCAAGCTCGACATCAAGAAGTTCTTTCCCTCCTCGAGCTCGCACTACGTCCAGCGCTTCTTCGAGGACGTGCTCGAGTACCCACCGGACGTGGCGGCCCGGGCTAAGCAGTTGCTCACATACGATGGTCATCTACCGACCGGCGGCAATGCCAGCACCATCCTGTCGTTTTGGGCTTACAAGCCGATGTTCGATGAAATCGCGGCGCTCGCTGTCGAGCTGGGTTGCGAGTTCACCGTCTATGTCGATGACATGTCCATTACTGGCGTGTTCGCCAATCGAAAGTGCCAACAGGCAGCGCGAAAGATCATCGCTCGATATGGTTTGAAGGCCCACAAGGCGAAGTCCTTCTCACCCGGTCAACCACGGGTGCTGACCGGCATCGCAAAGACGCGGCGCGGTCGGGAGGTCCCGCACCGCCGTGCGAAAGGCATTGCCGAGCTCGAGCAGGTGGAGGCGGCTGCGTCCACTGTCGAGGACAAGATGAAGGTCCTTCCCTCCCTCATCGGGAAGCTCAGCGAGGCGGCCATCGTGGATCCATCATGGACCGGCCGGAAGGACGCGGCCGTTCACCGGCGCAGGAGGCTTAAGGTCGGAGCCGGAGCAGAGTGAGGAGCTAGATCGCTACCCCGAAAATACCCCTGACGGGGGTAGTGGGGTCATCTATTCAGCTAAGTCTCTGAAAAGATGGTGGGCGCGGCAAGGATTGAACTTGCGACCCCACCCGTGTGAAGGGTGTGCTCTACCACTGAGCTACGCGCCCGCCCGTCGGCCTCGGCTGAGGGCAGGGGCGCGCCTTTACGCGGCGAATCGGGTTGTGGCAAGCACCTGCTAGCGGGCGATTGCGGTTAGCAAGGCGGTCAGCCAGCCGCGCGTCTCGCCGCTCGGTCGGACGGCGCCGCGTGCAGCCGGACATTCGAGGCAATAGGCCTGCATGCCCTTCACGCCCAGTAGCCGGTCGACATCGCTTTCGACCTGGCCCAGCACGGCGCGCTCGCGCAAGGCGATGACGGCCACCGGATCGGTGCCGCCCCCGGTTTCGGCATCGTCGATCAGCCAGCTGCGCAGCAGCGTGTCGTAGCTGCTCCGGCTAGCGCCCAGATAGCGCGCATGCCAGCCGTCGCCGAGCTTCGCCTGCTGCGCGACCCAGGCGAGCGCGTCGTCCATCCCGCCATACTGGTCCACGAGGCCGATCTGGCGCGCAGTGCCGCCGTCCCAGACCCGCCCCTGACCGATCCGGTCGACCTGGTCGCGGGACAACTTGCGCGAGTTGCCGACGCGTTCGAGGAAATCTTCGTATCCGTTCTCGACCGTCGCCTGGATCATGGCGTCGACTTCGGGGGTGAAGCCGCCAATGAGGTCGGGTTGGCCCGAGAGCGGGCTGGTGCGCACGCCGTCGCTTGAAACGCCCCACTCTGCCGCCGCGCGTTCGAAGGTCGGGATAACCGCGAAGATGCCGATCGAGCCGGTGATGGTTTCCGGTTCCGCAAAAATGCGGTCGGCAGGGGTGGAAACCCAGTAGCCCCCGCTTGCCGCGAGGTTCGCCATCGATACCGCCACCGGGATGCCGCGCGCCTTCTGGCGCAGGATCGCCGTGCGGATACGCTCGGACGCCATGACCGATCCGCCGGGGGAATCGACCCGCACCACCAGTCCGGCGAGATCCTGCGTCAGCGCCTCGTCGAGCAGTTCGGCGATCCGGTCGCCGCCGGCAGTTCCGGGACCTGCCTCGCCGTCGACGATCTCGCCGGCGATCGTGATCACGCCGATCGGCTTGCCGCTGGTCGGGGCGGGATTGTCTTCGAGCCAGGCATTGAGCGGGGTCGATGGGAAAGCGCCGGGCTGCTCGCTCCAGTCGTCCTCGCCGACCAGTTCGACCACGCGCTGGTCGAACTCTTCCTTCGTGCCGAGCTTGTCGACGAGGCCGGCCTGCTTGGCAGCGGTTGCGAGGTCGCCCCTGGCCGCCTGTATCCAGCCGACCGGGTCGCTCGTGATGCGCTCGATATCGGCTGCGGGGCGTGCCTTCTTCACATTGGCGACATACTCTTCCCACAGCGCGCCATAGAGAGCTCCGTAGTTTTCGCGGGCCGGTTCGGACATGTCGGACCGCGAATAGGGCTCGACCGCGCTCTTGTATTCGCCGACCTTGTAGATGCGGGCATTGACCTTCAGCTTCTCGAGCAAGGCGCCGTAGTAGGGCCGCTCGCCGCCCGGACCCGCGATCACCGCGCCGCCCAGCGGATCGACCCAGACCTCGCTGGCATGGGCAGCCAGCAACATGGCATCGTCGGTATAGGCGGTGGCATAGGCTAGGACCGGCTTCTCGGCCGCGCGCACCCGGTCGAGCGCCTCGCCAACTTCCTGCAGGTGTACCTGGCCAGCGCCCAGAAAGCGTTCCAGATCGAGCACGACGGCCGTGATCCGGTCGTCCTTCGCAGCGGCATCCAGAGCGCGTACGAGGTCGCGGGACTGATATTCAGCCATCGGCGCGCTAGAAGCGAGCAGCGCCGCGATGGGATCGACTTCGGAGCGTTCCTCGACGATCACCCCGTCGAGTTCGACCAGCAGAGCGCCGTCGCGCACGGCCGCCGGGCTGGGGCGCGCGGTCAGGATCGCGAACAGCGCCGCAAAGAACAGCAGCATGAAGATGAGGACCAGCGCGTCCTTCACGCCGACCAGAAGCCGCCAGACCCTACCTGCGAAATGCATCCGAATATTCTCCTGTTGCGCCCTAGCTAGGTGAGCCGTGCCCGCTTCGCCAGTCGAAAGCGCTTGAGCGGGCCTATCCGCTCGACTAAGGGCGTCGCTTCAATGGCATCGACGGAAACCTCGGCCCACGCGGCCCGCTATCCTGCGGGCGCGCTGGCATTCCCGCACCGCGACCTGATCGGCATCGGTCAGCTCGAGCGGCATGAAATCCTGTTCCTGCTGGACGAGGCGGAACAGTGGGTGGCGCTGAACCGCCAGCCGACCAAGCACAACGACCTGCTGGCGGGCCTTACCGTCATCAATGCCTTCTTCGAGAACTCGACCCGCACGCTGCTGAGCTTCGAGATCGCGGGCAAGCGACTGGGCGCGGATGTCGTGAACATGCATGCCGCGCAGTCGAGCGTGAAGAAGGGCGAGACGCTGATCGACACGGCGATCACACTGAACGCCATGCGCGCCGATGCGATCGTGATCCGGCACGGGTCGAGCGGAGCGACGCAGCTGATCGCGGACAAGGTCGATTGCCCTGTCCTCAATGCGGGCGACGGGCAGCACGAACACCCCACGCAGGCGCTGCTCGACGCGCTGGCGCTGCGCCATGCGCTGCGCGCGCGGGGCGAGGCAGCGGAGGATTTCACCGGCCTCGTGATCGTGATCTGCGGCGATATCCTGCACAGCCGCGTGGCGCGCTCCAACCTGCTCTGCCTGCAGGCGCTTGGCGCGACGGTGAGGCTGTGCGCGCCGCCCGCACTCATGCCGAGCGGCATCGAAGCGATGGGGGCGGAGGTCTTCCACGATTTCGACGCCGCTCTCGACGGGGCGGATGTCGCCATGATGCTGCGCCTGCAGACCGAGCGCATGAGCGGCCAGTTCATCCCCTCGGCGCGCGAATATCACCACCTTTACGGCCTGACAAAGACGCGGCTTGCCAATGCCAGGCCTGACGCGCTGGTGATGCATCCCGGGCCGATGAACCGCGGGGTGGAGATCGACAGCGAGGTGGCCGACATGATCGACCGCTCTATCATTACGCGACAGGTCGAGATGGGCGTCGCGATCCGCATGGCGGCGCTCGACGTGCTGACCCGCCGCGGGCGCGGGGTCGAGGGATGGGGGGACGCGGCATGAAGCAGATGCAACCCCTGACGATGACCGGCGGCAGGATCGTGACGCCTGATGGCGTTCGCGAAGGCTCCATCAGGCTTGCCGACGGCAAGATCGCCGCAGTCGGAAACGTGCAGGCCGGGAGCGAGGATGCGGTCATCGACGCAAAGGGCGCCCTCGTGACGCCGGGCCTCGTCGATTTCGGCGTGTTCGCGATCGACAAGCCGGCGTTCCATTTCGGCGGGATCACGCGCGCCGCGCTGATGCCGGACCAGTCGCCGCCGCTCGACCTGCCGAGCCGGGTTTCCTACATCGCCAAGAGCGGCAAGCCCGATTTCTGGGTGCATCCGCTCGCCGCCGCAACGCGCGAGCTTGCCGGTCGCGAAATCGCCGAGCTCGCGCTCATGCGTGACGCCGGTGCGCTGGCGGTGGCGACGGGGCGGAAATGGATCGGCGATTCGGGTGCGATGCTGCGGCTGCTGCAATATGCGGCGATGCTCGACCTGCTCGTCGTGACCCATGCCGAGGATGCGGCGCTGGTCGGGCAGGCAGTCGCAACGGCGGGAGAGATCGCCACGCGCCGCGGCCTGCCCAGCGCGCCGGTCGAGGCCGAAGCGATCGCCATCGCACGCGATCTCGCGCTGGCCGAAATGGCAAAGGCGCGGTTGCATTTCCGGCAGGTGACGACGCGGGCAGGACTGGCTTTGGTCCGCGAAGCAAAAGCGCGGGGGCTCGCGGTAACCTGCGGCGTGACCCCGGCGCATTTCATGTTGTCCGATCTCGCCACGGTCGACTTCCGCACCTTTGCGCGCCTTTCGCCGCCGCTGCGCTGCGAGGACGACCGGCAGGCCGTGCGCGAGGCCATCGCCGACGGCACGATCGACGTCATCGCGAGTGGCCACGACCCCCGGGGACCCGAGGACAAGCGCCTGCCCTTCGCCGATGCCGAACCGGGCATGGCGGGTGCCGAGACGCTGCTCGCCATGGTGCTCTCGCTGGTGCGCGACGAGGTAATCGACCTGCCGCGTGCGTTCGATCTCGTGGCGGCGACGCCCGCCCGTCTGCTGGGTGTCGAGGCCGGTGTTCTGGAACCGGGCACAGAGGCGGACATCGCCCTGATCGATCCGGACAAGCCCTGGGTCATCCAGAGCGCGAAGATGGCGGCCACCGCCGGCAATACGCCCTTCGATGGGCAACCCACGCAGGGCCGGGTCACCGCGCTCTACAAAGGCGGCGTCGCGATCGACCTCTAGGGCAGGAAAAAGCCCCGCCCGGATCGCTCCGGACGGGGCTGGCGAAGTCTGGATGGAGTGCGGATGTTACCGCGCTGCGACCCGTACCTCGTTACCCACAACATTGAGGGCGCCGGGAAGGGGGTTGGAAGCGGCGTAGGCAATGCAGCCGTGGCCGCCGGCCTTGACGGTGCGGCACATCGACTGCGCCGAAGCCTTGGCATAGCCTGCCGCCGCCACACGGTAGTAGATCTTGCCGTTGACCCGCGCCTTGGTGATGACCTTTTCGGCATCGGCCAGTTCGGGATAGCGGCTCTGGAAGATCTTCCATGCGGCCTGTGCGTCGGACATCGAGAAGAACGAGCCGAGCTGGATGTTGTAGTCGCCCGATGCCATGACGCTGGGGGCGGCAAGGGTGGGCTTGCCGGCCGGAGCGAGGGCTGCGACACGCGGTGCGGCAACCTTGGCGGCGACCGGTGCCGGGGCGGGCTGGGCCACTTCGGCAGCGACGAAGCGCTGCTCGCCGTAGGTTTCGAGACCGGCTTCGGCGAAAGCGGCTTCACCCGCATCCTGTGCGACCGGTGCAGCGACGACCGGCGGAAGCTCGCTCGCCATGGCGAAGTCGCTGTGCGGTGCCTCGGCTACCTGATCGACCTGCTGCGACGCTTCGAGCGCCAGCTGGCCATTTGCCGGGTGATTGACGAGCGCGAGCATCGCGGGCTGACCGGGATCGGCCACCGCATCGACACCGAGCAGGCTCGCGACGCGAACGGTCGGCTCGTCTGCCTGGGCCAACCTGGCCCACTCGCTCATGCGCTCGCCAAGCTGGTCGCCGGGTACGTCCTGCGATGCGAGCAGGCGGGCGTTGCTCCAATCGCCCGAGAGAGCGAAAGCGTAGGCGAGGTTCTGGCGGACCTTCGCGGTATTCTGGCCGCCCTTCAGCGCGTTGCTGAGGACGTGGACACCCTGCTGCGGCTGGCCGGCGAGGGCGAGGGCGAGGCCGAAGTCGGCCGCGTCGATCGCCGCTTCATGCGCCCGCAAAACGCGGATCGCGCCGTCCCGGTCGCCCATTGCAGTCAGCGCGAGCGAGTAGCTGATGATGGTGCGCGGCGCGGTATCGCCGAGCTCGATCGCTTCGCCGAAGGTGGTGGCAGCCGAGGTGAACCGACCGGCCTCGAGATAGGCGTTGCCGAGCAGCGTACGGGTATAGGCATCGCGCGGCGCCGCCAGCACGGCCGCTTCGGCCTGCTGGATCGCCTTGCTGTCCTTGCCCTTCTTCAGCGCGGTCTCAGCCTGCGATGCCGAATAGGCGTGCGAGGGCGCGACCTTGCCGGTGCAGCCGGCAAGCGCCGTGGTTGCCAGCGCCGTGGTAACGGCGAGCCGGACGAACCGGGTGGTCTTGGCTTTGCTCTCGGTGCTCATTTCCATTCCCCTGAAGGCGATCCCACGTCTTCGAACTTACTTTTCGTTTTGCTGCACCTGGGCAGCGAGGCTCGCGATCTCCGGCATCTCCGCCAGGAGGCCGTCGAGCGCGTCGGTCACCAACTGCTGGGCGCTGCGACCGCGAACTGTGCAGGCAAGACGCAGCATCAGGTGGCGTTCGTGATCGAGCCGCAGCGTGAAAGCTGCACGCTTGCCGCGCGCCGACGCCGCCTTGCGGACGACCGGCTTCTTGTCCTCGACCGGCTGATCGAGCTTGGCGGCGATCCTGCTCAGCGATTCGCGAACCTGGTTCGGTGCCACGTGGGCGCCGCTTTCGTTTGCGGCACGCGGCGCGATCGCCACGACCTTTTCGGCAGGTGTGTCGTCACCCATGTCGTTCCAGCCGAGGTCTTCCAGGTTGGCGGCGGCTTCCTTGCCGTCGATCGGACCGGGAATCCCGGACTGCGGGCGCATGGCGGGCTTGGCGCCGCCCTTGCGCGCGAGGAGCGTCGGGGTGAGCGAGGCGAAATTGGCGTCAGACATCCGGCAGTCTCCGCCCTAGAGCTCTTACTGTGCCACCCGGCGGCCGAAGCCACCAGCGGGGCGATGGGCACCGGGAACCGCGCTCTGCGTGTTCGGTGCGGCGAAGACGGTGCGGCGGAAGTTCTTCTCCAGACGGTCGGCGATGTATTTCCACAGCGCGGTAACCTCGGCGGCCGAGCGGCTTTCGGGGTCCACTTCCATGACCGTGCGGCCGTCGATCATCGAGGCGGCGAAGTCGGTGCGGTGGTGCAGGGTGATCGGGGCGACCGTGCCGTGCTGCGACAGCGCGACGGCGGCTTCCGATGTGATCTTGGCCTTCGGCGTCGCAGCATTGACCACGAAGACCAGCGGCTTGCCGGCGCGTTCGCACAGGTCGACCGTAGCACCCACGGCGCGCAGATCGTGCGGGCTGGGGCGGGTCGGGACGACGATCAGTTCGGCAACCGAAATGACCGACTGGATCGCCATGGTGATCGCCGGCGGCGTGTCGAGCACGGCCAGCTTGAACCCCTGCTGGCGCAGGATGGCGAGGTCGTTGGCGAGACGTGCTACGGTGGTCTGGGCGAAAGCGGGATATTCGTCCTCGCGCTCGTTCCACCAATCCGCAAGCGAGCCCTGCGGGTCGATATCGATCAGGACGACGGGCCCGGCGCCGGCGCGCTGGGCCTGTACGGCGAGATGTCCGGAGAGCGTGGTTTTACCCGATCCGCCCTTCTGCGATGCCAGTGCCAGTACACGCAAGGCTATTCCCCCTGGTTTGAGCCTGTATTCCATCCGTTGGCCGCGCAATTTGCGACCGTTCGAAACAGGAAATCGCAGACTACCCCTAATTTAGGGTTAACTTGGCTGCGTTTTGGTTCGCCCGGGGTTCAGCAGATCATCGGCAAGGCTTTGCTAACCGGCGATTTACTATAGGATGCTGGCGGTCGGGCGTGCCGGCCGCGTCAGTGACGGGAGACGGGGACTGTGGTCGGTACCAAGAAATGCACTCTGATGGTCGCAGGCTGGCTCTGCATGCTTGGTGCGTCGGCCCCCGCGCAGGCCGACGTGAAGGCGGGCGTCGACGCGTGGGGCGAGGGCGACTATGCCGCGGCGGTGCGCGAATGGAACGGCCCCGCGCAGGCGGGCGACGCCGACGCGCAATTCAACCTGGCGCAGGCCTATCGTCTGGGCCGGGGTGTGAAGACTGACCTTGTGCGGGCCGAAATGCTCTACGCGCAGGCTGCCGCACAGGGGCATCTGAGGGCGGCCGACAATTACGGCCTGCTGCTGTTCCAGAACGGTCAGCGGGAGCGGGCGATGCCTTATATCGAAGCTGCCTCATCGCGCGGCGATCCGCGGGCGCAATATCTGATGGGGATCGCGCATTTCAACGGCGAGCTGGTGGAGAAGGACTGGGAGCGCGCCTACGCGCTGCTGACGCTCGCCAATGGCACCGGGCTCCCGCAGGCGAAGGCTGCGCTGGCGCAGATGGACGACTATATCCCGCTGGACCAGCGTCAGGCGGCGCAAGCGCTCGCCGCCCGTCTCAAAGGAGAAGCCGAGGCCGCGCGAGCGCGCGAGCTCGCGGCCGCCGATCTTGCGCTCGTATCGGACGCTCCCCCCGCGACTTCACGCACCGCTCCGCCTCCTCCACCACCTGCGGCGGTATCGCGGGCAGTGGCTCAGGAGCGGTCTGCTGCACCGGGTGCTGACTACACCGTGCCGCGGGGGGCGGGGCCGGTGGTGGTCGCTCGTGCGCAGCCGCAAGAGGCCTCTGCACCTGACGTGGTCGTGTCAGTCCCGGCATCATCGGTACGAACCCAAACCAGCCTTCGCCCTGCGGCAAGCAGCGGCGGGCCGTGGAAGTTGCAACTCGGTGCATTCGGCGTAGCCGGCAATGCCGACCGGCTTTGGGCCAAGCTTTCCGCCCGCAGCGAACTCTCCGGCAAGGAGAAGGTCACGATACCGTCCGGCAGGCTGACGCGCTTGCTGGCGGGTGGCTATTCCAGCGAGGCAGAAGCCCGGGCCGCCTGCACCTCGCTCAAGCGCGGCGGGCAGGACTGCCTCGTCACGAAATAGCGGCAGCGGCTTGGCAATGCGCGCGGCCGTGCTAGTCCGGCGGGCCGCAAAGAGGTCGTATGTCTCAAAACGAAATCGCCGTGTCCCGTGAAGGTGAGCCTGCAGCGGCGGCGCCCATCGCCGCCTCTGCCGACAGCCGGATAGGCAGTCTCGACTTCATCCGCGGCATCGCGGTGATGGGCATATTGCTGGCCAATATCATCTCGTTCGGCCAGCCTGCGACCGCCTATCTCTATCCCGCCGCTTTCACCGTGCCGCATAGCAGGGCGGAAGACTGGATGTGGGTGGCGCAGTTCGTCCTGATCGACGGCAAGATGCGGGGGCTGTTCACGCTGCTGTTCGGTGCGGGGATGGTGCTATTCCTCGAGCGGGCTGCGGCGCGGGGGCAGGGCGTATGGCTGCAGGTGCGGCGCCTGTTCTGGCTGGGCCTCTTCGGTATCGTCCATTTCCTTTTCATCTGGCGCGGAGACATCCTGTTTCTCTACGCCTGTGCTGGCCTCGCCGCGCTGCTGTTCCTGGGCCTGTCGCGGCGAAACATGCTGATCCTCGGCCTGCTGTCCTATGTCGGCGGGGCTTTTCTCTACACCGGTGTGGTCGGTTTCCTGCCGCTGGTGGCCGATGGCGAACTCGGCGGGCGCGCAGCCTTCGCCGAACTTGCCGACGAGCTGGAAGCCGGCAAGCAGGACGAGCTCGCCGACGGACGTCTCGAGACCCGGCTGATCTCGGCTGGCGACTACAGCGGATGGGTCCTTCACAATCTCACCGAACATGCGTCCGAACTGCCGACCTGGCTCCTGCTGTTCTGGTTCGAAACGCTGCCTCTGATCCTCGTCGGCATGGCGGCGTATCGCTACGGCCTGTTCGACGGTGGTCTCGATTCGGGGCGCCAACGATCGTGGGGGTGGGGTCTGCTGCTGTTCGGCACCGTGCTCACCGTGCCGATCGCGCTGTGGGCGAAGGACGGCGGTCTCACCTATTACGGCACGCTGGCGGCGATGATGGGCTGGTCGATGGTGCCGCGGCTCTTCGCGATCCTGGGTCTGGCAGCGCTGCTGTCGCTGTGGGGGCAGGGCGTGCGCGGCGCGCTGGCGGAGCGGGTGTCGGCAGCAGGACGCGCGGCCTTCACCAATTACCTCGGCACTTCGATCCTGATGATGCTGGTGTTCCACGGCTGGGCCGGCGGGCTGTTCGGCAAGCTGGGCCGGACGGAGCTTTATGGCGTTGCTTTCGCGACCTGCGGGGTCATGCTTTTCTGGTCGCGGCCGTGGCTCGAGCGCTTCCGTTTCGGACCGCTCGAATGGCTGTGGCGCTGCCTGACCTACTGGCGCCTGTTCCCCTTGCGGCGATAACTCCACGCCAGCCTTGCTATTGCGAATGACTCGCATTACATCTGCTCTTGCGAATCACTCGCAGGAGAAGCCCGGACATGTACGTTTGCATCTGCAACGCCATCCGCGAGAGCGAACTGCGCCGTGCGGCGCGGCATGTCTCGGGCGATGCGGAAGCGTGCTATGCGGCGCTTGGCAAACGCCCGGCTTGCGGTACCTGCCTCGACGAAGCGGAAAGCATCCTGCTTGAAGAGCGCGAACTCGGTTTCGTACCCGCCGCAGCCTGATCTTCCGCTACTGACAATCGCTTGCAACTGGCGGAATTCTGCCGTTTTCTGCGCGCAATCCCTTGCCAAGCCGGACGTTGTCCACGCATAACGTCCGATCGATCCAGCAGCAGGAGAGCGGCCGTGCAAGGCGATTCCAAGGTCATCGAGTTCCTCAACAAGGCGCTCACCAACGAACTGACCGCGATCAACCAATACTGGCTGCACTACCGGGTCCTGGCCGATTGGGGCGTGACCAGGCTGGCCGAATACGAGCGCCACGAATCGATCGATGAGATGAAGCATGCCGATGTGCTTGCCGAGCGGATCCTGTTCCTCAATGGCCTCCCGAATTTCCAGGCGATCCACAAGCTCAAAGTGGGCGAGACCGTCGAGGAAATCCTCAAGGCCGATCTCGCGGTCGAAATGGAAGCGATCCCGCTGCTCAAAGACGCGATCGCCCATTGCGAAACGGTGCGCGACTATACCACCCGGGAGATTTTCGAACGCATTCTTGAAAGCGAGGAAGAGCACGTCGACTTCCTCGAAACCCAGTTCGACATGATCGCGCGCATGGGGCTGGAAAACTATGTCCAGCTCAATAGCAAGCCGGCGGGCGAGGGCGAGGCCGGCTAGGCGATTTCCCAGAAAGTCGCGTAGGCTCCACCGTGCTTGATAACACGGCCGAGCAGCCGTTTGCCGTCCCACAGTTCGGCGAACCCGTCATGGACATTGATGTCGGCGATCAGCAAGGCCGTTGTCGTATCCGGTGCCTCGATTTCCAGCCGGTCGGCGTCACGCCCATGCTCGGGCTGAATTGACAGTCTGATGCGGTTCACACTGCTTCTCCTCTTTCGCCAGAGGACGTTGCGGGTGCGGGGATGAACCTTCGATAACAGCCGCGAACCGGTCGTTCCGTAGCGTCGGGCCGGCCCCGACCGGCCCCAAACCTGCGATCAGTCGCGCGGCAGGTGGCGGCGCATCCGCTCGCGATTGCGCCGGGCGGCGGTTCTCGTCTCGAGCAGGAAGGATCCGAGACCGGCAACCAGCAGCCCCATGGTCACGATCCACGCAAAGGCGACCAGCGTCCCCAGCGGGGCGCGCACGAAGGCGCTGACGAACAGCAACACGATCACGATGCTGATGGTAAGCGCCGCCGCCGTGCTCAGCATCACCGCGCGCTGCGCCAGAATGCGGCGCTTTTCCAGCGCCGGCAGCTCTTCGAGCAGCGTGCCCGCGCGGCCCTCCTCATCCGCGGCCATGATCCGCTCGATCTTGTTGGCAACCCAGATCAGGCGGTTGGTCATCACGTTCATGACGGCGCCAATGCCTGCGAGCAGGAAGGCCGGGGCCAGGCTCAGCTGGACCACATGCTGCACGCGCGCAGTCGAACTGGTCCGTTCGATCAACTCGAGACCGGGCAGGGCTGCAAGACTCTCGAGCAGCATGCGCGTTCAATCCTTCTGGTAGGGATTCTTCGGTGTCTTGAGGACGACGCGCACCGGCACAGCCTCGAACCCCAGCTTGTCGCGAATGCTGTTGACGAGATAGCGCTCATAGCTTTTCGGCAACATGTCGAGGCGTGTCCCGAACACCACGAAGCGCGGCGGGCGCGTACTCGCCTGCGTGATATAGCGCAGCTTGATCCGCTTGCCCTTGGGAGCGGGTGGCGGATTGGCTTCCAGCGCGTCGTCGAACCAGCGGTTGAGCGCGGCGGTCGGCACGCGGCGGCTCCACGCCTCGCGCAGTTCGAAGGCGGCGGTCAGCATCTGGTCGATGCCCTTGCCGGTTTTCGCGCTGACCGCGAACAAGGGCAGGCCGCGAACCTGTGCGAGCCCTTCGTTGAGCGCCTCGCGAATGCCGTTGAACAGCGAACTGGCGTTTTCCGCCACATCCCACTTGTTGATCGCGATCATCAGCGCGCGCCCTTCCTCGAGCACGAGGTTGGCGATCTTGAGGTCCTGCGCCTCGAGCCCGCGCGTCGCGTCGAGCAGCAGCACGACGACCTCGGCAAAATCGACCGCGCGACGGGCATCGGCGACCGACAGCTTTTCCAGCTTGTCGATCACTTGCGCCTTCTTGCGCATCCCGGCCGTGTCGATCAGCCGGATTTCGCGGGCTTCGCCGCTCTTCGGATCGGTCCATTCCCAGTCGATCGCGATCGAATCGCGCGTGATTCCGGCCTCGGGACCGGTGAGCAGGCGGTCTTCGCCCAGCATCCGGTTAATAAGCGTCGACTTCCCGGCATTCGGCCGACCGACGATGGCAAGCTTTAGCGGTCCCTTGAGGAGTGCTTCCTCGTCTTCCTCGTCGAACGCGTCTTGCTCATCAGCGCCCGCCTCTTCCGCCTTGGCACCGATGATCGGCCAGAGATGGTCGAACAAGTCGGCAATGCCCTCGCCATGCTCGGCGCTGATCGCAGCCGGTTCGCCGAACCCGAGACTGAAGCTTTCGAAGATGCCGGCATCGCCCTGCCGCCCCTCCGCCTTGTTGGCGACGAGCACGACCGGCACCTTCTGGCTGCGCAGCCAGCGGGCGATCTCTTCGTCGAGCGGGGTCAGGCCGAGGCGCGAATCGAACACGAACAGCGCGGCGTCGGCGCCTTCAAGGCTGACCTCGGTCTGCTTGCGCATGCGGCCGGGCAGGCTTTCGGCGCCCTCGTCTTCCCAACCGGCGGTGTCGACGATCTGGAATTCGAGGCCGGCGATCTCCGCATCGCCGAAGCGGCGGTCGCGCGTGACGCCGGGCTGGTCGTCGACGAGGGCGAGCCGCTTGCCGACGAGCCGATTGAACAGCGTCGACTTGCCCACGTTGGGGCGGCCGATGATGATCACCGTCGGCTTCTTAGAGGAGATGCGCATGATGGGGCGCCAAGTGGCGCTTTGCGCGGCGCTTTGCAAGCGTGATGGGAAAGAGGCCTAACGCGCCGTTAACCAAGCCGCGCAGCCTCACGGCAAGGTTAACGCGCTAGCTCGATCATCCATGAAGAGCGTCATCGCCACACTCGCCCTGTTCGCCTTCGCAACCCCGGCGCTCGCCGACGAGGTGCAGGACTTCAGCATCGACCCGACGCGTTCTGCGAACGAGCTCGAGCCCTACCTCCAGTGCGTTCCCTATGCGCGGCAGGTCAGCGGCATCCAGATTTACGGCGATGCGCACACCTGGTGGGAGCAGGCACAGGGCCGCTACGCCACCGGGAACGCACCGCGCCCCGGAGCGGTGATGGCTTTCCGCCCGCATCGGGGCATGCGCCTCGGCCATGTGGCGGCGGTCAGCACGGTGCTCGATTCGCGCCGCGTGCTGCTGGACCATGCGAACTGGTCTCCGATCGACGGACGGCGCGGACAGATCGAGAAAGACGTGCTTGCCGTCGACGTCTCGCAGGCCAACGACTGGAGCGAGGTCCAGGTCTGGTATGCCCCGCTGGGCCGGGTCGGGACGACCGTCTGGCCGGTAGACGGTTTCATCTACGGCGATGGCCGCTCGCAGCCGCGCACCGTTATCGCCCGCACCGAAGAGCCGGTCCGCAAGCAGACCTCGAAGCGCTTCCTCAGCGCCTTTGCCGAATTCCGGTAATCAACCGGCCTTGGCGACCGGCGCGTCCTCGCCCAGATCTTCGTACCAGGCTTCGACCGGACCGGTCAGCTTGAGCGTCAGGGGATTGCCCTTGCGATCGACGGTCTTGCCCGCCTGAACGCGCACCCAACCTTCGGAAATCGAATACTCCTCGATATCCGTGCGCTGCTTGCCCTTGAAGCGGATGCCCACGCCGCGCTTCAGCACTTCCATATCGAAATGCTCGCTCTTCGGATTGACCGAAAGGTGGTCGGGCGGGATGTCTGTCTTGGTTTCGTCGCTCATGGCGCGCGCCGATAAAGCGGCTTGGCCTGCGCGGCAAGATCAATCGGCGGGCGGCGGGGTCTCCGGCGGATGCTGCCCCGGATCGTCGAAATCGGGCGCGGGCGGCTCGAACCCCGGCGGCTCTTCCATCGGGCTCTCGTTAGGCGGGCTTGCCGGGGGCAGCTCGTCGGGAGCGGTCGGATCGATATCGGGCGACGGGTCGGGTTGGCTTGCCATCAGGCATTCTCCTCGGCGGCTGGCGCAAGTAACAAACGCCTCGGCGACCGGTCCTGTTCCTGTGCCAATGCCGCGCTTGCGCTTGGCCGCGCATCCCTCTAGAGGCACGCGCCTACACGCGAGGGTTAGCGCCTTTCGCGCAGCTTCGTTCGGGTTAGCGGGCGTGGCGGAACTGGTAGACGCGCTGGTTTTAGGTACCAGTATCGAAAGATGTGGGGGTTCGAGTCCCTTCGCCCGCACCAGTGCCGCCACGGCGTCAGCCCTCGCACCTTTATCGTTTACGGAAAGTCACGAGTTTCACCCATGCAGATCAAAGAAACCGCCAATGAAGGCCTGAAGCGCGCCTATGCCGTCACTATCCCGGCGAAGGACATCGATGCGCGCATCGGCAGCGAAGTGAAGAAGATCGCCCCGCAGGTACGCATGCCGGGTTTCCGCCCGGGCAAGGTGCCTGCGAACCTCGTGCGCAAGATGCACGGCGAACAGCTCCATGCGCAGGCGGTCAATGACATGATCCGCGAATCGGTCGACAAGGTGATGACCGAGAACAAGCTACGCCCGGCAATGCAGCCGAAGGTCGAATTCGGCGAAGGCTACGAAGAAGGCAAGGATGCCAGCCTCACGGTCGAGCTCGAAGTTCTGCCTGAAGTCGAGGCCCCCGAAATCAAGGACCTCATGCTCGAGCGCCTGACCGTGCCGGTGAGCGACGAGGCGGTGGACGAAGCCGTCCAGCGCATCGCGGACCAGAACAAGAGCTACAAGGATGCGGCCAAGACGAAGAAGGCTGCCGACGGCGACCAGCTGATCATCGATTTCGTCGGCAGCATCGACGGAGTCGAATTCGAAGGCGGGAAGGCCGAGAACACCCCGCTGGTGATCGGGTCCGGCCAGTTCATCCCCGGCTTTGAGGAACAGCTGACGGGCGTGAAGACGGGCGACGAGAAGACGATCACCGTCACCTTCCCCGCCGACTACCCGGCCGAGCACCTCGCCGGCAAGGATGCGCAGTTCGCCATCACGGTCCAGCAGGTGAAGGTCCCGACCGAAACCAAGGCCGACGACGAGTTTGCCAAGAACCTCGGCCTCGAGAGCATCGACAAGCTCAAGGAACTCATCCGCGGCCAGCTCGAGCAGGAAACTGCCGGCCTCACCCGCACGCAGATGAAGCGCCAGCTGCTCGACAAGCTCGCCGCGGGTCACGATTTTGCCGTGCCGCAGGGCATGGTCGATGCCGAGTTCGACCAGATCTGGGCGCAGCTCCAGCAGGAAGCCGCTCGTTCAGAAGACCCCGAAGCCATGCTGAAGGAAATCGAGGACGAGAAGGACGACTACCGTTCGATCGCCGAACGCCGCGTGCGCCTCGGCCTGCTGCTCTCGGAAATCGGCCAGAAGAACGGCGTCGAGGTCAATGCGAACGAGATGCAGATGCTGATCCAGCAGGCTGCCCAGCAGTACCGCGCCGAAGACCGCGAGCGGTTCATCGAATACGTCCGCAGCGAACCGATGGCTGCCGCCCAGCTGCGTGCGCCGCTCTATGAAGACAAGGTCGTCGACTTCCTGTTCGACAAGGCTGAGATTACCGACCGTGAAGTGACGCGCGAGGAACTCGAAGCCGCGATCGAGGCGGAAGAAACCGAAGCCGAAGCGAAGCCGGCCAAGAAGAAGGCCGCGCCGAAGAAGAAGGCGCCTGCCAAGAAGGCTGAGGACAAGGACGAGAAGCCCGCTGCGAAAAAGGCTCCGGCCAAGAAAGCTGCTGCCAAGAAAGCGGACGAGAAGAAGGCCGATGGCGAAAAGCCCGCGGCCAAGAAGGCTGCTGCTAAAAAGCCGGCCGCCAAGAAGGCGCCGGCCAAGAAGTAAGCGAACGCTACTTCCGTGATATTGCGAAGGGCGGCAGGAGCGATCCTGTCGCCCTTTCGTTTATTCGGGCTTGGCAGTCCGCTTGATCGCCAGTCCCGGCGAGTGTGAGAGCATTTCGGCTTCCTGCCCCGTGTGGATATGGGCCTTGCGCCTTTCGACGGCGCTGATGATCGGGCCGGCGACGATGCCGTGAACCACGATCGAGAGCAGAATCGTGAAGCTCGCGGTCGCCCAGAGGAGATCGAGCTGGGCGAAATCAGCGTGGTTCTGACCATAGGCGAGGTAATAGATCGACCCCATTCCGCGCACGCCGAGGAACGCCACGGCAAGCTTTCCAGGCAGCGGTAGAAAACTCAGGCTTTCGGCAGCCAGCCCGGCTAGGGGCCGAATGACGAAAACCAACGCACAGCCCAGCAGCGCGGCGGGCAGGGTGAGCGCATCGAGAACGCCGCTAGCCAGCATTGCGCCAAATCCGAACAGTACCGCGACAAGCACGATCTGCTCGATCTGGTCGATGAAATGGTGGCTGATCTTGTGGTAGCGACTGCGATTTTCCCGCTGCCGCGCCGTCACTGCACCCACGAACACCGCGAGGAAGCCGTATCCCTCGACGACCTCGGCAAGTCCGTATGCGAGCAGCAGCGTGCCAAGCACGACCAGACCTTCGCTCGTCGAGTAGATCGGACGCCCGGACCCTTCACTTTCTTCGTCGATGTCTTCGATCGGCGAATCGGCCTCACGCTCGAAAACGTACCATGCGCCGGCGCGGCCGACCGCCCAACCGACTGCGCATCCTGCGAGGATGCGCCAGACGAGATCAAGGGCAAACCACTGTACCGTCCAGCCACCAAGCGCCGTCATGCCGACAGCGGCAATGGCGAGATAGGTGAACGGGAAGGCGAGGCCATCATTGAGCCCCGCTTCGACCGTCAGACTGAAGCGGACGTCATGACGCTTGTTTTCCCCCGGCGGCCCGACTTGCACACTGCGTGCAAGGACCGGGTCGGTGGGCGCCAACGCCGCGCCCAGCAGGATCGCGCTGGCCGGTGCCAGGCCCAGCGCCCACCAGCCAAGCAGAGCGACCGCGGCGATGGTCACTGGCATTGCGATCACGAGAAGGGGCCAGATCTGACGCCAGTTTTTCCAGCTCACCGGCCTGTCAATCGCGATGCCGGCTGCCATCAGCGAAGCGATGACAATAAACTCCGTCACGTATTCGAGAGTAATCGCATCGAACCCGTCGCTGGCAGGATTGAAGTGTGGCAGACCGAGCGGAAGCTGGCAGACTGCCCATCCGGCAGCCACGTAAACGAGGGGCAGCGACAGCCAGTGATCAGCCAGCCGGCGTTCCAACCCGACCGCCAGGACCAGTCCGAGCCCGAAAATGATGAACATGAATATGCGGGGGTCGAAATCCATGGCGTATTAGACGCTCCGGCCGCACTAAGGCTCCCAGCGTTCGAAGTCGGGCTGCGGAATTGCTGCGCTGCGGGCCCGTTCATAGGCAGCGCCAAGCTTGAGCACCTCATGGTCGCTCCACGTCCCGCCCATGAAGCTTACCCCGACAGGCAGGCCCTCTACAGCTCCCATGGGAACCGTGAGATGCGGGTAACCGGCGATGGCCGCGAGCGACCCCGCGCCGATGCTGCCGTTGTAATTGTCGCCATTGACGAGGTCGCTCGTCCAGGCCGGGCCGCGCGTCGGGACGACGAGAAAGCTGACGTTGTTTTCCGTCAGGAGGCGATCGATGCCTTCGGCGCCCGCCAGCCTGAGCGACGTAGCCCGGGCCGCCTCGTAGTCCTCGCGACTTCTGGTGGCGAGCGCCTGCTCGAACAACGATTGGCCGAACCAGCGCATCTCGCTCGCGGCATTCTCGGTGTTGAAGGCGACAAGATCCGCTAATTCGCGCGGGCCGCCCTCGCCGGGCAGGCTCGCGAGATAGGCGTCCATGTCGGTCCGCAACTCGTAGAGCAGCACCGTCAATTCGCCGTCGTACATCTCTCCCTGAGGCTCGTACTCGATCTCGATCAGTTCGGCTCCTGCACGTCGCAGGTCGGCCAACGCGACCGCGAAGACGTCGCGCACGTCGTTGCGATTGCCGATTTGTTTGACGAGCACGCCGATCCGCACGCCTTGCAGCGAATAGTCGGCCAGCCCGGCGGTGAAATCGGTGACATGGGTGTCGGCCTCCGCGGTCGCAGCATCGGCAGGGTCGGACCCCGCGATCGCACCGAGCAGGAGCGCGGCATCGAAGACGCTGTTTGCCATCGGGCCTGCCGTGTCCTGCGAATGGCTGATCGGCACGACATGCGTGCGGCTGACCATGCCGACGGTCGGCTTGAAGCCGACGATGCCGTTGACGCTGGCCGGGCAGGTGATCGATCCATCCGTCTCGGTCCCGATTGCGGCCCAGGCAAGCCCGGCGGCCACCGCCGCCCCGCTGCCCGATGACGAGCCGCAGGTGTTGCGGTCGATTGCATGCGGGTTGCGGGTCAATCCCCCGACTGCGCTCCAGCCGCTGGTCGAGTTGTCGTCGCGGATGTTGGCCCATTCGGACAGATTTGTCTTGCCTAGGACCACGCCTCCGGCGGCGCGCATGCGGGCGATCAGGGGCGCGTCGCGGCCGGTGTTGTTGCCCGCGAGTGCCAGGCTGCCGGCCGTGGTCGGCAGTTCGCGCGTCTCGATATTGTCCTTCACCAGCACGCTGCGGCCCATCAGGGGAAGCGCTGCGGCCTGCGCCGCGCGCGCTTCGAGCGGAGCGGCGGGATTGATCGCGATCACCGCGTTCAGCTGCGGGCCCATGTCGTCGAGCTGGGCGATGCGGCGCAGATAGGCATTGGCCGCCTCCTCGGACGAGAGCGCGTCCAGCGCATCGATCCCGGCAGAAGCATCGGGCGGCGTCGCCTCCTGTGCGGCCAGCGGCGACGCGGTTGCGAGGAGGGCGAGCGGCAGGGTGATGTGCTTCATGGCACCGCACCCTGCCACCGGATCTCGGCAATGCAAGCGGGCTCAGAAGTTCCCGCTCAGCGTGAAGCGCACGATCGGCCCGATGCGGCGATCCGAAACTTCGGTGAACAGCACATCTCCATCGGGCCGCGAATCGTCGTAGACTGTGCGCCCCCCCTTGTTCCGCGCGCCAAGGACGTTGCCGACCCGCAGGCGGCCTGTCATCCCGAGGATGTCCTTATGCTCGATGAAGACGTCGACGAAGCTCGGTCCTTCCCAGAACCGGCCTTCTTCGTAGCGGCGCGAATATTCGACCGGGCTGAAAGTGAACAGGCTCGCACCATAGGCCCAGCTGCTACCCGGTATGTCGTGGCGGAAATCCGCCTCCAGCTTGTTGTAGAGGTCGTATGAGAAGGCACGGTTCTCGCCTGTAAACGGATCGGTGACGTCCATCCATCGCTGGACCGCGGCGAAGTTGAGCTGGGCGCCTTTCCAGCCGATCGGGTCGAACTTCATCGTACCCGAAAGCTCGACATGCAGGCGCTTCGCATCCCCGATATTGCCGCGTGCCTCGCCGCCGTCGGCCAAGGGGAAGAAGTCGACGAAGTCCTCGAACCAAGCCTGGCGGACCTGCAGCTTGGCAGAGCCCCATGCGCCGAAGCTCTTGTTGACCTCGGCCTCGATGTTCCAGCTCTGGTCGGGCACCAGCTCGTTGTTGCCGCCGTTCTGGTTGTTGTCGTCGAGGTTTACGCTGGCAAGGAAATTGCCGAAGCTCAGCTGGCCCACGCGGCGGCGCAGCTCGACCGATATATCGAAATCGCTGGCAGGTTTCCATGCGAGCGAGAGCGAGCCCTTGGGCCGCTTGAAGACGCGGGAATTCGCTGCCGATCCGGTCTGCTGGATTTTCGAGTATTCGGCACCCGCCGTCGCCTGCAGGGAAAGCTTGGGCGTCAGCTGCTTGCTGAAGCTGAGAATGCCCTCGTAGCGGTCTTCGGTGACGCCGCCATTGCCGGAAGGGAAGGGGATGCCGACGAAATCGCCGTCATCGTCGAGAACTTCGAGCGACGAGCTACGGTCGAGCCGGTTGAATGCAGCCTCGCCCGACAACTGCCAGTCGGCCTTGAACATGTTCCAGCCATATTCGAAGCGGCCGATCCGCTCGCCCGCACCATTGGTCTGACGGAAGCGGAAGCCGGTATCGGGCGATGCGTCGGAAAAGCTGTCGATCAACACGCTCTCGAAATTGTCGCGTTCGAAGCGTTCGAGGCCGATCAGCTTCAGCTTGCCAGGACCGAAAGGGAATTCGATGTCGCCGCCGATCTCGTAGTTCGGGCCGTCCTCGCTGTTGCGGACCAGCCGGTCGCGATCGGGACCTGTGACCGGCTGTGCGAATTCGGTGATCCGCTCGGCGAAGAAATCCTCGCCATAACGCAGGTTGAGATGGGCGACGCTTTCGGGCGAGATCGTATAGGTGAAGTTGGTCGAGAGGCGCGGGTTGTCGAACTTGCCCGAAAACTTGGTGGCCTGCGTCTCGATCAGATTGCCTGCGCCATCGCGCAGCTCGACGGGACCGTCCGCCCCGAAGCGGTTGTTCTCGTTACTCAGGGAGACTGTGTAATCGAGAGCACCCTCCTTCCCCGTCAGCGAAATCTCGCCGCCGTAGAGTTGCGCTTCGGTGTTGTGGGGCCGGAAGCCGGTGGTCCAGCGGAACTGTCCGGACGCACCCGTCGTGTTGACGACGATATTGGCAACCTGCCCGTTGAGGCCCGGGATGTCGAGGGTTGTGCCGTCGACGATTTCGATGCGGACCACATCGCCCGAAGGAATGCGGCTGAGCTGGTCGCGAACGCTTTCGGACTTGCTCGAAAAGCGCTGGCCGTTGACCAGCACATTGGCCGTCGCTTGTCCGAGACCGCGCGAATTGTTGTCGCCGCCGTCGATGACGAAGCCGGGCACCTGGGCGAGCATGTCGAGCGCGTTGCGAGGCGCATAGCGTTCGAAGTAGACCGGTTCGAACACCTGCGCTCCCTGGGTCGGCGAATCCCTTTCTCCGGCGACCGGAACATCGTCATCCGCATCCGCGGCAAGCAGCGGTGCTGGTGCGAGCATGAGCATGGCAAGGACATTTGCAGCGGTAACGGCGCGGGCGTAACGCATTGAATCAGGGCTCCCCTCGTGGTGCGGGAATCTACGTCTACGTTTGTAGGCATGAGCGCCAGACAGACATCGACCACAGCTGCTTTCCAGCCGACAAATGAGTCCGCCTGATCCGTGAACGGCTGGTTCGCGGCGACGAGCGACATGGATTGCAGGCTGCAACCGTTTTCAGGCCCATCGATTGACTCGCAGCGACATATCCTCTGCTTTGAAGGGTTAAGCCCCTTGAACATCGCCGGGGTACTCGCGACATAGGCGTCCGATTGATCCGAGAAGAGGAATATCCATGATCGACCTGTTCGGCGGCGACGCCTACTCCACCCAAGGCCAGTTCACCCGCGATCCCGTGACGGGTGCCCTCGTGCCGGTGGTGGTCGAACAGACCAGTCGCGGCGAACGCAGCTTCGACATCTTCAGCCGCCTGCTGCGCGAGCGCATCGTTTTCGTCACCGGGCAGGTGGAAGACGGCATGGCCTCGCTGATCACGGCGCAGCTGCTCTTTCTGGAGAGCGAGAATCCCTCCAAGCCGATCAGCATGTACATCAATTCGCCGGGCGGCGTGGTGACCGCCGGCATGGCGATTCACGACACCATGCAGTACATCAAGCCGCGCGTGTCGACGGTGTGCATGGGGCAAGCCGCCAGCATGGGCAGCTTCCTTCTCGCCGCGGGCGAGCCGGGCATGCGCATTGCGCTCCCCAACGCGCGCATCATGGTCCACCAGCCTTCGGGCGGGGCGCGCGGCATGGCCTCGGATATCGAAATCCAGGCCCGCGAGATCCTGCGCATCCGCAAACGGATGAACGACCTCTATGTGAAGTACACGGGCCGCAGCCTCGACGAGATCGAAAAGGCGATGGATCGCGACACCTTCCTTGAAGCGGACGAGGCGATGAAGTTCGGGCTCGTCGACAAGGTGTTCGAAACCCGCCCCGAAAACGAGGGCGGCGAGGCCGACGGTTCGGGCGGTGCACCCGAGTAAAATTGCAGCCTACGTTCGGCGCGGGACCTGTTCCCGCGCGGGACTGTTGCATTATTACCGTAGGATTCCGGCAACCTTGCCGCTTCAGCTTGTGGCAAGGGGAAGACCGTACCTACTATATTGACCCAAATCCTCGCGCGCCTACAGTCGGGAATCTTCCGAATGGGGGGCGGGGAAGACGTTAGGATATGACCAAGTTGAGCGGAACCGATAGCAAGAGCACGCTGTACTGCAGCTTCTGCGGCAAGTCGCAGCACGAGGTGAGGAAGCTCATCGCGGGCCCGACCGTGTTCATCTGCGACGAGTGCGTGGAACTCTGCAACGACATCATCCGCGAGGAAACCAAGGCCGGTCTCGCGGGCAAGAAGGAAGGCGATGTTCCGACCCCGTCGGAAATCTTCGCGACGCTCAACGATTATGTGATCGGTCAGGATCGCGCCAAGCGCGTACTCTCGGTCGCGGTCCACAACCACTACAAGCGGCTCAAGCACAGCGGAAAATCGGGTGACGTCGAACTCGCCAAGTCGAACATCCTGCTGGTCGGCCCGACTGGGACCGGCAAGACGCTGCTCGCCCAGACGCTGGCACGCACCTTCGACGTGCCCTTTACCATGGCCGATGCGACGACGCTGACCGAAGCGGGATATGTCGGCGAGGACGTGGAGAACATCATCCTCAAGCTGCTGCAGGCGTCCGACTACAACGTCGAGAAGGCGCAGCACGGCATCGTCTACATCGACGAGATCGATAAGATCACGCGTAAGGCGGAAAATCCCTCGATCACCCGCGACGTGTCGGGCGAGGGCGTTCAGCAGGCGCTGCTCAAGCTGATGGAAGGCACCACCGCCTCGGTCCCGCCGCAGGGTGGCCGCAAGCATCCGCAGCAGGAATTCTTGCAGGTCGACACTACCAACATCCTGTTCATCTGCGGCGGTGCCTTCGCCGGCCTCGACAAGATCATCGCCGACCGCCTGCAGAAGCGCTCGATCGGCTTCGGCGCGCATGTCGCCGATCCGGACAAGCGCCGCGTGGGCGAGCTGCTCGAGAAGAGCGAGCCGGAAGACCTGCTCAAGTTCGGCCTGATCCCCGAATTCGTCGGCCGCCTTCCGGTCATCGCGACGCTCAACGACCTCGATGTCGATGCGCTGGTGACCATCCTGACGGAGCCGAAGAACGCCATCGTCAAGCAGTACGCAAAGCTGTTTGAACTCGAAGATGTCGAGCTGACTTTCCAGGACGAGGCGCTACGCGAAATCGCGGAGAAGGCGATCAAGCGCAAGACCGGTGCGCGTGGCCTGCGATCGATCGTCGAAGGCATCCTGCTCGATACGATGTTCGACCTGCCCGACATGGAAGGCGTGACCGAGATCGTGATCGACAAGGACGTCGTCGAAGGTCGCAAGGAGCCGATCCAGGTTCACGGCGGAAAGAAGGACGAGAAAGAAGAGGCTGCCTGAGGCGGCGGCTCCCGGCCTTCTTTTCGATTTGTCCAAATTTCTGAAGCCCTGACCACAAGGTGGTCAGGGCTTCAGTCCGTATAGGGCCAACGCGGCGATCGCCCTTTCGGCCCCTTCGCCATAGCGACGCCATTTCTCGACCGAACTGGCGTAGATGGGCGAGCGGACCTGCACGGCGCTTGCCGTCGCGACAGGCTCGGCGTTGCGATGAAAGTCCATGCAGGCATCGTCCCACACGAGCCCGCAGAAATCGAGTAGCCGCTCGGTCTGGCCGCGCTGGTCGGCAACGACATCCTCGTACCGCACCGGAAGGAAGCGGGCGGGAGGCAGGCTTGCGGCAAAAGCGTCCGCCATCCGCTCGAACCCGGCGACGAAATGCGCGGTGTCGCCGAAGTCGTAGGCATAGCTGTAATAGCTGAACCCGGTCGCGAAGAGCTGACGGTAGTTGGCGAACAGCACGTCGAAGGGCGATCGGCGCAGGCATATGACCCTTGCCCCGGGCAGGGCGCGAAGGATGGCGGGGGCGAAAAAGGCATTGAACGGCATCTTGTCGATGAAATGGGGAGCGCCCCCTGCCAGTCGTCCAACGCGCTCGAGATAGGTATCGCCGACGGCGAGCAGGCTGCTCGCCTCGGCAGCTACATCCAGCAGCGCCGGTTCGAGCACCAGCTGTCCCGGCGTCCTGAGCGCGCGTTTTAGGAGGATCGCGAAGTCGGAGAGTTCGCCGACCGAACGCACTTCGGGATGCGAGGATAAAATCCGTTCGACCAGTGTGGTCCCGCTGCGCGGCATTCCGACGATGAAGACAGGCCGCTCGTCACCCCGCGGCTCGGCTGCAAAGTCGCCCGCCCGTGCCGCAGCGATGGCAGATGCGGCCAAGGCTTCGGCGAAAACCCTGTCGTGCCTCACTTCACGCGCCTTTGCGGCCTTGGCCCGGTCCAGCCAGGCAAGCGAAGCGTCCCACTCTCCGCGTCCCTCCGCCAGCCGTGCAAGGGCGTGACCGATCGTCAGCCGTGTCTCGATATCCTTGCTCGCAGCGAACAGGGTTTCCAGCCGCGCGTCCCAGTCCGGCTCCGGCTCCCGCGCGAGCTGCACCAGCGCGACCCAGCCCTTGGCGTGGAGCGGATCGCGGGCGACCAGATCGCGAAACTCGTATTCGGCCGCTGCCAGATCCCCCGCAAATTGCAGCGCCACAGCAAGATTATAGCGGTAATCGGTGTTGTCCGGCACCCCGTCGACCGCCTGCCGGAAGGGCCCGACAGCTTCGGCATGCCGGCCGGTCCGGGAAAGCGCCACACCGAGCTGGTTGGCGATATGCGGATCGTCCGTACCCAGCGCGCTCGCCGCCAATGCCCTTTCGCGGGCGCGGTCCTGGTCCTGCTTGAGCAACGCCACCCGCGCTTCGAGCACCGCCAGCCAGCAACTGCGATGGCCAGTGCCCGCCGCCACCGCACACAGCCGCTCAGCGCCCGGACCATTGCCATGTTCTACCGCGATCGCCGCCATTACCAGCACGGCCTCCACGGCAGTCGGGTCTTCCTTGATTGCACGTTGCGCTGCAACATGAGCGGCATGGAAATTCCCGGCGAACAGTTGCTTTCGTGCACTTTGAAGATCGAAAATGTCGGTTCATCCTGTCGTGGCGTTGACAAATTACGCCGAACCCGTCTGAATCCCGGCGTGTGTTGCCATGCAACATAGGGGCGGATCTGCGAACCGCCCAAGCATGAGGTAGTAAGATATGAAAACGAGAACAACCGGCCACATCGCCCGCGCTGCGCTGCTGAGCAGCAGCATGATTGCCACCGCCTATGCCGCACCCGCGCTGGCGCAGGACGCCGACACGGCCTCGGCCAGCCAGGCGACCGATGAGAATGTCATCATCGTGACCGCAACACGGCGCGAAGAATCGGTGCAGGACGTTCCCTTCAACATTTCCGCCGTGACTGCCGAAGACCTTGTGGAGCAGGGTGCGTTCAACCTGCGCGAGGCCTCGCGCCTGGTGCCGGGCGTTTTCTTCGTCGACAACGGCGCGCGCAACAATTCGCTGGTCGTTTTCCGCGGCCTCAGCGCCGATCCGCTCGGTTCAAACGATGGCGGCGGCAATGGCGGCACGGTCGGGACATACCTCGGTGAAGTCCCGCTGCTGGTGGACCTGCGCCTGAAGGATGTGCAGCGCGTCGAATTCCTCATCGGGCCGCAGGGCACCCTGTATGGATCTGGCACGCTGGGCGGTGCCATCCGCTACATCCCCAACAAGGCCGATCTCGACAGTTTCTCGGGCAGCGTCCGCGCCGACCTCTACACGATCAAGGATGGCGACGGGATTAGCCACGATACCGGGGCGACGCTCAACGTGCCTATCGTTCCGGGCAAGCTCGCCTTTCGCGGGTCGCTGGACTATCTCGATGACAAGGGCTTCATCGATTATCCGTACGCCGTCGCCAATGTCGGTGTTTCGAACCCCGACGGGTTTGGCGATGCGTCGAATTTCAATGGCCTGAAGGACGTGAATGACGAACAGACGCTGACCGCGCGCGCGGTCCTGCGCGCTGCCCCGACCGACTGGTTCGATGTCGAACTCGCCTATACGCTGCAGGACCAGGAAACCGGCGGTCGGCAGCTGTCGAACCGCGCGATCACGACCCTCCCGGTCGAGCTCGGCAAGTACGAATCGGCCATGCGTGTTCCCGAGCCGAACGATCGCAAGACCCAGCTGTTCTCGGTGGAAGCGACCGCCGATCTCGGCTTCGCACAGCTGACCAGCGCCACCGGCTGGGCTACGGAGGACGAGACCGGTCAGCGGGACCAGACCGACCTGCTGATTGCGCTCGAATACAGCTATGAAGCTTTCCCCAACTTCACCTCCTTCACGCTGGAGGACAGCGACATCCGCGCCTTCACGCAGGAAGTGCGGCTGGTGTCGCAGCACGGCGGTCCGTTCCAGTGGATCGTCGGCGGGTTCTACCAGAACTTCCGCTTCTCCGGCTTCAGCAAGGAATTCACCCCCGGCTTCGACCAGTTCGCGGTCGACGAATTCGGCGGCATCCAGCTGCGGCCCGACAGCCTCGAATATTTCTCGGTCGACGAGCAGAAGCTGGAGGAACTCGGTTTCTACGGCGAGCTGACCTTCGACATCACCGACCGCTGGTCGGTGACCGGCGGCATCCGCTATTACGACTATGATTTCCAGGCGAGTTCGGCGGTCGATATCCCGCTGTTCCGGACGGTGTTCGACGGGGACGATCCCGATTCGATCGTGCTCGATTTCCAGGACGTGGGCCAGCAGGACGACGGCTTCCTCTTCAAGCTCAACACCTCCTTCGACGTGACCGACGATGTGCTGGTCTATGCGACCTATTCGGAAGGGTTCCGCATCGGCAGCGCCAATGGCGTCGCCCTGTGCCCGAACCCGCTGCCCAATACACAGATCGTTTGCGCCCTGCCGAACGAGTTTCAGTATTTCCCGGATACGACCAACAATTACGAACTCGGCTTCAAGAGCCAGCTGGCCGACCGCACGATCACGCTCAACGGCGCGCTCTACTACATCAAGTGGAATGGGCCGCAGGTGTCTTCGGCCACGGTCAACGGCAGCCAGCCGATCACCGTCAACGGGGCTGGCGCGGAATCGAAGGGCTTCGAACTCGCCGCATCGTGGGAGCCGATCCGCGGCCTGCAGTTCAGCGGCAGCTATGCCTACACCGACCCGACCTTCACGAAGGATGCAATCGACCTGATCGCGTACTTCGTCCCGCCCGGCTTCAGCGCGCCGCTGGACCCGAGTGGCAATGAGGACCGCCTCGACGGGAAGGCGGGCGACCGCCTGCCGGGCTCGCCGAAGCACAAGGGCTCGTTCTTCGCAAAGTACGAAACGCCGGTTACCGACACGATCGATCTCGGCTTAAGCTACGGCTTCACCGCTCAGTCGAACGTGCTGCGCACCGCGGGCAACCGGGGCAATGGCTACAAGATCCCCGGCTTCTCGATCCACAATGTGGCGGTTTCGGCGAAGTCCGACAGCTGGAGCCTGACGCTCTATGCCGACAATGTGTTCAACAAATACGCCGTCGGCGGTGTCCGCGGGAACCCGGATTACAACCAGGTGCTCGCCGATATCAACGGCGATCCGGTCTATCAGCGCACATTCGGCGAATTCGTGCTTGCGCCGCGCACCATCGGCCTGCGGATGACGTACGACTTCGGCGGCTGATCGCGACCGAACGAAAAAACCCCGTCCGGCCTTGGGTGAAGCGCCGGACGGGGCCGTATGGTGCCGCGTCGCAATGGGGGTACATTCGCGGCACCCTTGGGGAAGTTGTTGATCAGCCCGGCAGGAACACGCCGTCGGTGACGTGGATCACGCCGTTGGTGGTCTTCACATCGGCCATGGTGACGGTGCTGGTCCGGCCTGCGCCGTCGGTGACAACGATATTGTCGCCGGAGAAGCTCGCCGTCAGCGTTTCGCCCGCCACGGTTTCGAATTCGTAGCTGCCGCCGGCCTTGCGGATCGCCTGCGTAAGTTGTGCCGCCGGAATGCGGCCCGCGACCACGTGGTAGGTGAGGATATTGGTCAACTGGTCCTTGTTCGCGGGCTGCAGCAACGTGTCGACCGTGCCGGCAGGCAGCGCGGCAAAGGCGTCGTCGGTGGGCGCGAACACGGTGAACGGGCCGGGGCTTGACAGGGTGTCGACCAGATCGGCCGCCTGAACGGCTGCGACCAGGGTAGTGTGGACGCCGGTGCCGACCGCGGCCTCGACGATGTTGGGCTGCGCCTTTTCGGCCTTCATCCCGTGATGATCGGCCAGCGCCGGCGAAGCGGTGGCGAGAGCGAAAGCACCCGTCGCAGCGATCGAGGCGAGGGCAGCGGCCTTGAGTTTCTTCGAAATGGTCATCTGTAACTCCTTTGACTTCAAGCCCCGTCCAGCTTGTGTGGGAGTTACGGGCGACCCGGAGCGATGGATGCACCGCGATCGTGAAAAAATCTCAGATCGCCGTGAACCGTGCCTCTGCCACGACGGGTCCGGCCACCTGCGCAGGCGGCTTGCCGCCGAGCGGTTCGCGGGTGAGCAAAAGCTGCGAGCCCCCTGCGATCTGGCGACCGATGTCTTCCGGCACGCTATGCGCGGTGACGACGCCGGGGGTGACAAGCCCGAGCGAAATCAGCTCTCCTTGTTGCGGCACCAGCCATATTTCGTGGTCGTGGACGCCATCGGCGGTGAGACCCACCGCAGTCACGAGGAGGCTCTCCCGGTCGGGCAGATAGGTGAAGTCGATCCGCAGCGGAGTCCCTTCGATGGGCATGACAGCTGCGAGCGGAGGGCTTTGCGGCGCGGGAGTCGTGGGCATTGTAAGGAATGTGGCCGAGAACACGGCGATCGCCACGGAAGCTGCAACAGCGGCGCCCCCGATCCACTGCCAGCGCCTGACCTTGCGGCGCAGCGCGATCACCTCGGCGACTGCCGGCTCGGTTCCCAGAGCGGCCACGATCCGCTGCCAGACTTCGTCGCGCGGCCAGCGCGGATCGATCTCGTCTGCCAGCGGCGAGAGGCGATCCTGCCACTGCGCTACTTCTGCCGCGAACGCCGGATCGCTGCCTTCGCGGGCGCGCGCGGCCAGCAGCTCGTCACCCTCGAGCAGGCCGAGCGCATATTCGGCCGCCAGAACTGGGTCGGGACGTTTGTCTTCGGTCATTCGCCCGCCTCCATACAGGCCTTGAGCTTGGCCAGACCGCGGCGGATCCAGCTTTTCATCGTGCCCAGTGGCACCTTCTGCGCCTCGGCCAGTTCGGCATAGGTCCTGCCTTCGAAGAAAGCGGTCCGGATCGCATCGCGCGGGGTTTCATCCAGCGTGTCGAGGCAGGTGTGGACCCGGGCCTCGCGCTCGGCATCGATCAGCATGGCTTCGGCCAATGGCTGGGTGTCGGCGAGCGGCTCGGCGTCAGCCACGGACACCGAACCGCGGCGCACCTTGCCCGTGCGCAGCCGGTCGACCGCGCGGTTGCGCGCGAAAGTCGCCAGCCAGGCGATCGGGCTGGCGCGCTCCGGGTCGTAGCGATCCGCGCGTCGCCACAGGGTGAGGTAGACGTCCTGCAATGCGTCCTCTGCTTCCTTCTCGTCACCCAAGATACGGAGGCAGATGCCGAATAGTTTCGCCGATGTGGCGCGGTATATCTCCTCGAGAGCAGCGCGTTCCCCGACTGCAAGACGGTGCATGGCGGATCGCAGCTTGGCGCGGGCTTCCTCGCTCGCGCGCTGCATCAGCACCCGCTTTCGCAAGCGCGCGTGCGCTCGATCTGGATGGTGACGTGGCCGATGCGGTGGTGATGGTCGAGCTCGTGCGCGATCTCGCGCAGGAAGCCGTCGCCGGGATGGCCCTCCGGGATGACGAGATGCGCGGTCAGCGCGGTTTCGGTGGTGCTCATCGCCCAGATATGCAGATCGTGCACCGCGGCGACACCGGGGAGGCCCGACAGATAGCCGCGTACGGCCTTTTCGGAAACGCCCTTCGGCACGGCGAGCAGGCTCATCGCCACGCTGTCCTTGAGCAAGCCCCAGGTTCCCCAGGCGATGACGGCGACGATCACGAGGCTGACTACCGGATCGATCCAGCTGGCACCCGTCACAAGGATCGCGATGCCGGCGAGCACGACGCCTAGGCTGACGAGTGCATCGGCCGCCATATGCAGGAAAGCGCCACGGATATTGAGGTCGTCATGCCGCCCTTTGAGAAAGAGCAGCGCGGTGGCGGTGTTGATCACAATGCCGATGCCGGCGACGATCACCATCGTCTTGCCCTCGACCGCAATCGGTTCGGCAAAGCGATGCGCGGTCTCGAAGGCAATTGCGCCGATCGCGACCAGCAGCAGCGCGGCATTGGCGAGTGCGGCGAGGATAGTCGAGCTCTTGTAGCCGTAGGTGAAGCGCTCGTTCGGCGGGCGCTTGGCGGCGATGCTCGCGCCCCAGGCTAGCAGCAGGGCGAGGACATCGGACAGATTGTGCCCGGCATCGGCCACCAGCGCCATCGAGCCCGAGATCCAGCCATAGACCGCCTCGACGATGACGAAGCCGGTATTGAGGAGGATCCCGATCAGGAAGGCACGGCCGAAATCGGCCGGGGCGTGGGCATGGCCGTGGCCATGGTCGTCTGCCCGATGATGTGCGTGCGCGTGCCCCATCGATCCGCTCGTCCGCTCCAGCCTGCCGTGTGGTGCCCGTCGATTAGGGCAGTCGATCTACACTGGACAAGAAAAATCGTTCCAAAACAGTTAGATATGGAATATCATTCTGTGTTACAGTATAACATACAACTTAACGGGAGGGGCGCAAGTCCCTGAAAGCGCCGCGCTATTCGTAAATGCAGGCGTCGAGTTCGTCGCGGCGGACCACCCCTACGCGGGCGGCGATGCTGTTGCCGTGGCGGCGCAGCCAGCCGCCGGGGTTCTTTACCGACCGTTCCTTGGGGAGGGGCAGGGCGACGGCCATGCGCGCCGCTTCGGTGGGCGTCAGGCTGGCGGCGGACTTGCCGAAATACCGCTGCGCGCCGGCTTCCGCTCCATAGGTACCGATGCCCGTTTCCGCGACGTTGAGGTACACTTCCATGATCCGTCGCTTGCCCCAGATCTGTTCGATCAGGACGGTGAAATAAGCCTCCAGCCCCTTGCGGAAATAGCCCCCGTCCTGCCACAGGAAGACATTCTTTGCGGTTTGCTGGCTGATCGTCGAACCACCGCGAATGCGCCCGCCTCGGGCATTCTGCTCGATCGCCTGCTCGATCGCTTCGCGGTCGAACCCGTCATGGCTGCAGAACTTGCCGTCCTCTGCCGCAATCACCGCGCGGACCATGTTGCGATCAATGTTTGAGAGCGATTCCCAGTCCTTGGTGATGCCGTTCCCGTCCATCACCATGGTTGCGGTCACAGGTACCGGCACGAATTTGAACAGCAGCACCAGCGTCAGGCTGAGGCCCAGGAAGCCGATCATGACCTTGAACAGAAAGCGGACCAGCCAGCGCATCTGTGCGTCCTAATCAAAAGCGGCACCCCGGACCAGCCGGAGCGCCGCATGTCTGGTGATTTTGCTGCCGGTCAGGCGATGCCCGGCAACAGCCTTTCGCCGGCAATGCGCTGCATGGCCTTCTGCAGCTTTTCGAAAGCCCGCACTTCGATCTGGCGGATGCGTTCGCGGCTGACGTCGTAAACCTGCGACAGCTCTTCCAGCGTCTGGGGATTTTCCGTCAGGCGCCGCTCGGTCAGGATGTGCTTTTCACGCTCGTTGAGGCTGTCCATCGCCTCGACCAGCATCTCGTGACGCACTTCGCTTTCCTGCGCGTCGGCGACGAGTTCGTCCTGCAGCGGCCCATCGTCCTTGAGCCAATCCTGCCATTCGCCCGAGCCGTCTTCGCCGTTGCGCATCGGCACGTTCAGTGAACCGTCGCCGCCCATCAGCATGCGACGGTTCATGTTGATCACTTCCTGCTCGGGCACGCCGAGGTCGGTTGCGATCTTGGCGACATCGTCCGGATGGAGATCAGTGTCCTCGTAAGCGTCGAGGTTCTTCTTCATCCGCCGCAGGTTGAAGAACAGCTTCTTCTGCGCAGCGGTGGTGCCCATCTTCACGAGGCTCCATGATCGCAGGATGTATTCCTGGATCGAGGCCTTGATCCACCACATGGCATAGGTGGCGAGACGGAAACCGCGATCGGCTTCGAACTTCTTGACGCCCTGCATCAGACCGACATTGCCTTCGGATATGAGGTCCGAAACAGGCAGGCCATAGCCGCGGTACCCCATGGCGATCTTCGCCACGAGCCGCAGGTGCGAGGTTACAAGCTGCGCTGCAGCTTCGGGATCCTCATGCTCCTCGTAGCGCTTCGCGAGCATGTATTCCTGCTCCTGCGTCAGCACCGGGAATTTCTTGATTTCGGAGAGATAGCGGTTGAGGCTCTGCTCACCGCCGAGCGCCGGAACGCTCATTGCCTTGGTATTGCTCACTTAAACCCTGACCTTTCTAGCGTCGACCTCTGCACCCGGACCCCTGATGGGCATCCGGTCTTCGGGCCACTGCGGTTACATATAGCAAAAACTGCCCGGATTTGCACTGCGTTTCATCGATTTCAACGAGCGGTTTCGTCGATGAGTTCCCGCATGTCGGCGGGCAATTCGGCGCGGAAATCCAAGGGTTCGCCGCTGACCGGATGGATGAATCCGAGTCGTGCGGCGTGGAGCGCCTGGCGGCGGAAATCCAGCTCGTCGAGAAGGGCCTTGAGGGCCTTGGGAGTGCGTCCATAGACAGGATCCCCCAATAGCGGATGACCGATTGACGCACAGTGAACGCGGACCTGGTGCGTGCGCCCGGTCTCAAGGCGGCATTCGATCAGCGCAGCGTGATCGAGGTGTTGCAGGGTTTCGTAATGGGTTACCGCGTGCTTTCCGCGAGAGCTGTCGTCCGGGAGCACGGCCATCTTCTTGCGATCCTTGTCCGACCGGCCGATGCGACCCGATACCGTGCCGGCAGGGGGGCTTGGCTGGCCAGCGCACACTGCGAGGTAACGGCGGGTGATCGAATGATCGGCGAACTGCTTCGCCAGCCCTTCGTGCGCCGCATCGGACTTCGCCACTACGAGCAGGCCCGACGTGTCCTTGTCGATCCGATGAACGATGCCAGGGCGCGCTACCCCATTGATCCCCGAGAGCTGTCCTGCGCAGTGATGCAGCAAGGCGTTGACCAGCGTCCCGTCGGGATTGCCCGCAGCTGGGTGGACGACCATCCCCGCGGGCTTGTTCACCACCAGCAGGTGTTCGTCCTCGAACACGATTTCGAGCGGAATGTCCTGCGGCTCTGCGGCAAGCGGTTCGGGCGGGGGGAGCGTAAGCGAATATCTCGGGCCGCCCGAGAGCTTTGCAGAGGCCGACGTCGCCACCTTGCCGTCCACCTCGACCGCCCCAGCGGCGATGAGCGCCTTCACCCGCTCGCGCGATAGCCCGCATGCTTCAGCCAGCGCCTTGTCGAGCCGGCCCCCCGCAGCAAGCGTTCCGGTGATGATTTCGCTCTCGGCCATGCTAGGGCCATGCGCTATGACACTTGAAGTCTCAAGCGCGGTGATCGACAGCCTGCTGGCGGCAGCGACCCGTGCGCACCCTCTAGAGTGTTGCGGTATCCTGCTTGGCACCGACCGGACGATCTCCGCCAGCGAACCCGCCGCCAACGTCCATCCCCAACCCGCCACACAGTTCGAGATCGACCCGCAGGTTCTGATCGATGCCCACCGCGTGGCGCGCAAGGGAGGGCCGCAGGTCGTGGGCTATTACCACTCGCACCCCAATGGTCGGTCCGAACCCTCAGCCACGGATGCCGCTATGGCGGCGCGCGACGGGATGGTCTGGGCGATCGTCGCGGCGGGTCGAGTGTCATTCTGGCGTTTCGGGGATGCGGGATTCGATCCGCTTCCCTATGTGGCGACGCCTCGCTAAGACGCATACTCAACATTCAGTTACCGGGATCCCGATGGACGACCGCCAATCGATCGACCTTGCCGCCATGCTCTGCTCGCGGCTGTGCCACGACATGCTCAGCCCCGTGGGGGCACTTTCCAACGGTCTCGAGCTCATGGCGCTCGAAACCGACCCTGAAATGCGCGCCAACGTCATGCAACTGCTCGAACAGAGCGCGGCGATTTCCACCACCAAGCTGAAATTCTTCCGCCTGGCCTTCGGCGCCGCCGGCGGGTTCGGCGACCGTGTGGATGTGGAGGAGCCCAAGGCCCTCATCCAGGCGCTGGTGGCGGACAAGCCCAACATTCAGATCAACTGGGCGCTGGCAGACAATTCGCTCGGCAAGCCGGCAGTGAAGGTGCTGCTCAATTTCGCCCAGATCGCCATCGATGCGCTGGTGCGGGGCGGTTCGCTCGACATCGGTGCCGAAGAGCGCGATGGGGCAAGCGAGATCGTCGTGCGCGCTTCGGGCCCGAAGATCGCTTTCGACGAGACGATCGGAAAGGCACTCGACGGTACTCTCGGCCGGTCGGAACTGTCCAGCCGGACAGCGGCCGCGCACATGCTCCACCTCCTCGCCGAGCAGAATGGCGGTGGCATTCAGTACCAGCGCACGGCCGACGCGTTGCTGCTCGGCGCGGTCATGCCGCAAGGCGAGGGCCTCATCGGGTGAGCGAGGCGCTTCGGCAAGCTCGGGCCGATCGGACCATTACATGACGGATGAGCTCGTCCATGCCGAGCGCCTGTCGCCCAATTTCGACGAGCGCACGATGCCGATCGAGATCGTCGTGCTCCACTATACCGAAATGCTCGGTCCCGAGGCCGCGCTCGAACGGATGTGCGATCCCGACGCCAAGGTCAGCGCACATTATCTGATTGCCGAGGACGGCACGGTCACGCGGCTTGTGCCGGAAGAAAAGCGTGCCTGGCACGCGGGTGTGTCCTACTGGCGCGGGCACAAGGACATCAACTCGGTCAGCATCGGGATCGAGCTCGACCACCCGGGCCATTTGCACGGCTACCGCGACTTTAGCGAGGCGCAGTTCGAGGCACTGGTGCCACTGCTCGCGCGGATCATGAGAACGCACGATATCCCGCGCGCCAACGTCCTTGGCCATTCTGACATCGCCCCGCAGCGCAAGATCGATCCCGGCGAACTGTTCCCGTGGGAGCGCCTCGCAGAATATGGCCTTTGCCTGCCGACTCCGAAGATCGAGCTGGGCGACCCGTTCGACAATGACGGCGCTTTCTACCTCGCGCTCGAACGCTTCGGTTACGACATCACAGACGGCCATAAGGCGGTCGAAGCCTTCCAGCGCCGCTGGCGCCCGCACAAGATCGACGGCGAAGTCGACGGCGAGGTGCGCGCGATCCTGTTCCAGTTGCTGCTGGACAGGGACCGGGGTGCGCATCGCTGATCGCGAAGTATCCTAGCGCGCGCAGTATTCGTGACGGCCTTCCCGGCACAGGCGGACGGCGCGTCGCCACTCTGCCATCGCCCGCTCGTAATCCTGCCGGGCAGCCGATGACGCGCGGGTCGCTGCCCAACCCTTTGCATATTGAGCATCGCGGGCGCGGACATGCCGCAACTGCTCGCGGTTGAGGCGACGGATTTCAGCCGCGTCACGTTCCCGCGCCGCTTTCGTTCTCATTGCAGGGTCGTTGGGATCGTCGGCAGAAGCAGCCACAGGCAGAACGATTATCGTGCCGAGCGCCAGCGCGCCGACGAGGCGGATGATTTTCACAGATGCGAACCCTTCCCTTGAACGCCCCGATCCTTGGCGAGGCGGCGATTACATTAGCGTCGCCACCCTTTGCGACAATGTGCCGAGCGACAGACTGACCGCATATGACGCACAGCTTATCCTTGGCGAAACCGCTCCATGCGCCTATCTGCACCCCGGCCAGGGGGCCGGGCAGCCGCGGATGTTCGCATCCGAGGAAAGTCCGGGCTCCACGATACGAGGGTGGCGGGTAACGCCCGCCCGGCGCAAGCCGAGGGAAAGTGCCACAGAGAGCATACCGCCGATGGCTCCTCCGGGAGATCAGGCAAGGGTGAAAGGGTGCGGTAAGAGCGCACCGGGGCTTCGGTAACGCGGTCCGCATGGCAAACCCCACCCGGAGCAAGGCCGAATAGGGGCGGCGCGCCAGAGTCCTTCGGGGCAACGGCAGGTGTGTTTCGCATCGACCGCCCGGGTTGGCTGCTTGAGCCATGGAGCGATCCATGGCCCAGACGAATGGCTGCCGCCGCGGATACGGTCCGAATTTCGGATACCGTCTGCGGAGACAGAACCCGGCTTACAGGCCCCCTGGCACTCCTCGACCCGCATCGCCGGTTCGTCCGCAAGCTCTGGACATGATGGGCGAATCCGCCGATTGCGCGGCATCGCATTCGTGCATCGAGAGGACTGCCATCATGACCATCCGTCGCCGCCCGCTGGGCGCATCCCTGCTTGCCCTCGCGCTCGCGCTTCCCGCCACCGCAGCCCGTGCCGACGAGGGCATGTGGACGTTCGACAATTTCCCGGCCGAACGCATGGAACAGGCCTATGGCTGGGCGCCCGACCAGGCGTGGCTCGACAAGGTGCAGGCCGCCGCGGTGCGCCTGACCGGTGGCTGTTCGGCCAGCTTCGTCTCCCCCGACGGTCTGATTCTCACCAATCACCACTGCGTCGCCAGCTGTCTCTACGACAATTCGACTGCCGAGATGGACTATCTCGACAAGGGCTATGTCGCCGACCGCCGCGATCTCGAACTGAAATGTCCGGGGCAACAGGCGGAGGTGGTCACCGCGATAACCGACGTGACCGATGACGTTAAGAGCGCCTTCGCAGGGCTTGCGGGTGAAGCGCTGACCAAGGCACGCGACGCCAGGATCGCTGAAATCGAATCTGCCAATTGCACCGATACAGCTACCACCCGCTGTCAGGTGGTCACCCTGTTCGGCGGTGGCCAGTACAAGCTCTACACCTACCGCAAATATTCGGACGTGCGCCTTGCCTGGTCGCCCGAGGACCGCGCCTCGACCTTCGGCGGCGATCCCGACAACTTCAACTTCCCGCGTTACTCGCTCGATGCCAGTTTCCTGCGCGCGTACGAGGACGGCAAGCCGGTATCCACTCCGGGCCACCTGAAATGGAATCCCCGCGCCCCGAAGGAAGGCGAAGTCACCTTCGTGGTCGGAAATCCCGGTTCGACCAGCCGCCTCTATACGCAAAGCCAACTCGACTTCGAACGCGAGGTTCGCCTGCCGGTCACGCTGACGACGCTGTCCGAGCTGCGCGGACGCCTGATCACCGCGATGGAGGAGAGCCCGGAGAAGGAGCGCGAAGGCCTCGATACGCTTAACGGGATCGAGAACGGCCTCAAGGTCTACATCGGCCGGACAAAGGCGCTGAACGATCCCGCCTTTACTGCCAAGCTCGCTGCAGCCGAAACGGATCTGCGTGCGAAGAGCGCAGGCAGAGCCGAAACCGGCGATCCTTGGAGCGCGGTGGATGAAGCGGTCGATGCCTATCGCGCGCTCTACTTGCCGTCTCGCTTCCTCACCCCGTCCGGCGACCTGTTCGGTTATGCCTCGACGCTGGTATTTGCGGCGCAGGAACGCGCGAAGCCCAATGGCGAGCGCCTGCCCGGCTTTACCGACAGCGCGCTCCCGCTGACCGAGAAGCGCCTGCTCGACGAACGCCCGGTCTATCCCTGGCTTGACGAACTGATGATGGGCTGGAGCCTGTCGAAGGCGCGCGAGTATCTGGGTGTCGACGATCCGGACAGCCGCCTGCTGCTGGGCAAGGAGAGCCCCGAGGGGCTGGCCGAACGACTGGTCACCGGCACCAAGCTGGCCGATCCGGCTGTGCGCAAGGCGCTGTGGGACGGGGGGCAAGCCGCGGTCGAGGCCTCCGACGATCCGATGATCCGGTACGCCCTGCAACTAGCCGACCGGCAGCGCGCCCTGCGCGATGCGGTGAACGAAAGCTATTCGGGTCCGCTCGCGATCGCCGGTGGCCAGCTCGCCGATGCGCGTTTCGCAGCGTATGGCGAAAGCCTCTATCCCGACGCGACCTTCACGCTGCGCATCAGTTACGGGCAAGTGAAGGGCTGGGAAGAGCGCGGCCAGCAGGTGCCGATCATGACCACCATGGGCGGCACGTTCGAGCGCGCGACAGGCGCGCCGCCGTTCGACGTGGCCAAGGGGTTCGCAGCAAACGAAGCGAAGATCGACAAGGCTGCAGCGTTCGACTTCGTCACCACCAACGACATAATCGGCGGCAACTCGGGCTCGCCCGTAATCGATCGCTCAGGCACGGTCATCGGCGCGGCCTTCGACGGCAACATCCACTCGCTGGGCGGTAACTACGGCTACGACGGCACGCTCAACCGCACGGTTGTGGTATCGACCGATGCGGTGCAGGAAGCGCTGGAGAAGATTTATCCGGCGCCCGCGCTGGTGAAGGAACTGCGCGCGAAATGAGGACGGGCAGGCGCCGGGATCGGCCCGGCGCCTGAAGCCCGTCAGTCGAGCGTCGCCGTTTCGACGCGGACGCTGCCGTCGGTTTCGACGGCCTGGATCGTGCGCCTGGTGTCGCCTTCGAGCACGAGAGCACTGAGGCGCCCGGTGCGGAACGCACCGGTATCGATGCCGATGCGGTGATCGGTCCGCTCGATCCCTTCGAAAATGGTGTGGCCGTGAACGACCACATGGCTAAACGGCTCGGTGTGCTTGAGGAAGCGTTCGCGAATCCACAGCAGGTCGCCGCGCTTCTGGTCTTCCAGTGACCGCTTCGGGTTGAGGCCGGCATGCACGAAGACGTAATCGCCGGCGACGATCATGTCCTCGAAGCTTTCGAGAAACCGGCGGTGAGCGGCAGGCACGATGTTGACGAGCTCGGCCTGCAATTCCTTGATCGTCAGCTCGTTATACTGCTTGCGCTTGATACCGTAGCTGAGGATCGTCTCGCGCCCGCCGTGCTTGACGAAGTGGCGGAGCATTTCCTTGTCGTTGAAGCTTTCGAGGAACATTTCCTCGTGATTGCCGGCGAGATAGCGGACCTTGCGGGTCTCGCCCCAGTCCCGGGCCCGCTCGATCACGCCCGCACTCGCGGGGCCGCGATCGATCAGGTCGCCGAGGAGGACCACTGTGGTGGACGCTGCACCAAGCGCCGCATCGTCCGCCTCGATCGCCTCGATCAGCGCCTCGAACAGGTCGAGCCGCCCGTGGATGTCGCCGATGACATAATAGCGCTCGCCCTCGGGCACGCTTGCGACGCGCCGATCGGCAGGGCGTTCCTTGAACAGTTGGCGAAGCGAACGAAGCATCGTGGCTCTGGTGACTCGATATGTGCGGCCAGGGCGGCGCGGGTGCGGCGTCAGATAGGGCCTAGCGCCTCCGGCGACAACCTTCGCTGAAAACGCCATTGTGCAGTTGCGAAAAGGCCACAGCTTTTGACGCATCTGCAAAAACTTTGCTGTGCCAATCTTGCGTCGACCCGCCGATCAAGGCACTAATGTTGCCGTATCCGGACGAGGAGCCGTCACAAGAGGCCCCGACGGATTCGCAGGTGGGACGAAGCGACACTCGCACAGGAGTTTGTAATGCTGACGTCCTTTCGCGGCCTCATGGCCGTTTCGCTCGCGACCGCGGGCCTGATTTCCGCCACGCCCGTCCTCGCGCAGGACGAAGCGCCCGAAGAGGGCATCGAAGGCGTTTCCGTCTCGGCCAATGTGGCCCTGACCACCGACTATCGCTTCCGCGGCGTATCGCTGTCGGGCGGCGATCCCGCGCTGCAAGGCGGCTTCGACGTGTCGCATGACAGCGGCTTCTACGTCGGGACGTGGGCCTCTTCGATCAAGGGCGGCCCGGCCTATGGTGACCTCGAAGTCGACCTCTACGGCGGCTGGGGTGGCCAGCTGACCGATGCCGTCAGCGTCGACGTCGGTATTCTCTACTATCTCTATCCGACCGAGGACCTCGGCCTCGATACGGACTATTGGGAGCCCTACGCGTCCGTCGGCTTCAACCTCGGTCCGGCAGAAGCCACGGTCGGCGCAGCCTATGCCTGGAAGCAGGATTCGCTCGGCGGCGAGGACAACCTCTATCTCTACACCGATCTTGGCTTCAGCCTGCCGAGCACGCCGGTCACGCTGACCGGCCACCTCGGTTACACCGACGGCGTTCTGGCGCCGCCGCTGCTCGCCGGAACCGCCGACGACACCGGTCTCGACTGGTCGATCGGCGCCAGCGTGTCGCATGGCAATTTCGAAGCCGGCGTGGCCTACGTCGGCGTCGAAGGTCCCTCGATCGATGGCTTCACCGACGATGCGATCGTGGCGACGCTTTCCGCCAGCTTCTGATTGACCAGCCGGGCTGGGGGCGGGTGATGGCCCGTCCCCAACTCCGCATGTTGGAGGCGTCTGGCAGATCCGGGCGACGCCGGGGCGAACGACCTGCTATAGCGCGGTCTACGGCCCACACTTTCCTCGCCGACCTCTCCCTCACCCGACCGTGGCCGATCTGGAACATCCGACAAGATAGCGCGGCCACGCCGCGTTTCGCGCGTTTGCGCAGCGCGCGGGCCTTCGTTTATCATGCTAGAGCCCAGTGCTCATTCAGTCGAACGGAGTTCCAGTGCCGAAATATCTTCACACCATGATCCGCGTCAGCGACATCGATGCCACGGTCGCCTTCTTCGAGCTGATCGGTTTAAAGGAAGTCCGCCGCTTCGATAACGAGAAAGGGCGTTTCACGCTCGTGTTCCTCGCGGCGCCCGGGCAGGAAGGCGCTGCGGAGATTGAGCTGACCTACAACTGGCCACCTGAGGACGGGAGCGCGCCGGAAGCCTACGGCGGCGGCCGCAATTTCGGGCATCTCGCCTATCGGGTGGAGAATATCTACGACACCTGCCAGCGGATCGCCGACGCCGGCCACGTCATCAATCGTCCACCGCGCGACGGGCACATGGCCTTCGTCCGCACGCCCGACGGCATCTCGATCGAGCTGTTGCAGGACGGCTATCTCGAGCCGCAGGAACCCTGGGCCACCATGGAGAATACCGGCAGCTGGTAGGTCAGCCCTGCTTGTCCACATAGGGCGAGCACGGATCGTCCGGGTGCGTCGTCGTCATACGCAGGATCGTGAAGCCAACTATCGCCGAAATGAGCGAGCCGAGCAGAGTTCCGATCTTCGCTTCGTCGATCAGCTCGCGCGAGCCGGGGAAAGCCAGTTCGCCGATGAACAGCGACATGGTGAAGCCGATCCCGCACAGGATCGACACGCCCCATACCTCTGGCCAAGTGGCCTGGTCCGGACGCAGCGCGAAACCGCTCTTTTCCGCGCCCCAGATGGCGGCGAAAATCCCGATCTGCTTGCCGAGGAACAGGCCTGCAGCGATTGCCAGGGGGAGCGGCGCCAGGACGCCGTCGAGGCCCATGGTCGAGAAATCGACCCCCGCATTCGCGAAACCGAAGACCGGTACGATGAGATAGGCACTCCACGGGGCGAGTGCATGTTCCATCCGTTCCACCATGGTTTCGTCGTCCGGACCCACCATCGGGATCGTCAGCGCCGCAACCACCCCGGCGATCGTGGCATGCACGCCGGAATTGAGCACGAAATACCACAGGACGACGGCAAGCAGGATGTACGGCCAGTATTGGGCAACCTTTAACCGGTTCATTGCATACATGATTCCGGTCACCACCGCGGCAGCCGCCAGATAGCCGAGCTTCAGGTTCGCCGTGTAGAACACCGCGATCACCAGCACCGCGCCGATGTCGTCGACGATGGCCACAGTCAGGAGGAAAAGCCGCAACGAAGCGGGAACGCGATTGCCCAGCAGCCCAAGCACGCCCATCGCGAAGGCGATGTCGGTGGCCGCCGGGATGGCCCAGCCCCGCAGTAGTTCCGGGGACGCTTCGGCCTTGACGAAGAACACGTAGATCAGCGCCGGGAAGGCCATGCCAGCAATCGCTGCCAGCACGGGCAGGCGGCGCTGGGCCGGCGAGGACAGCTGCCCTTCGATCCACTCGCGCTTAACCTCCAGTCCGACGACGAAGAAGAACACCGCCATCAGGGCATCGTTGATCCACAAATGCAGCGTGTTGAGCTTGAAGGTCTCTGCGGAGAACAGCGCGCCATGAAAGAGCGAGTCATATTCCTCGTGGAACGGCGAATTTGCCGCCAGCATCGCCGCTGCCGCTACCAGGATGAGGAGGACGCCGGCCGATGCGTCGCTGACGAAGAGCGCGCGAACGGGGGCGAAAACGAGGCGAAAGGCTGAGGGGCGTTCGGTCATCTTGCGAGCGCTCTTTGAGCAATCCGCGACACGTTGCAAGGGGCCTGTCGTTTCGTTACAAGTCCGGCAAGGGGATAACGGGGTTGCACACAGTCGCATTCACTGCCGGCGAGTGGTTTCTGCTCGTGCATCGCGAGCTTTTGCTGTTCACGGCAGCCTTTTTCGCGATCGGCGTGCTCGACGAGTTCGCCATCGATCTTGTTTACATCTGGCAGAGACTGGGGCGACGCATCCGGACACCCGAGGCTCGAGACGACGATCTTGCCGCCCGCGAGCTCGCCGGTCCTGCGGCAGTCTTCATCCCGGCGTGGCAGGAATCGGCAGTCATCGGGCCGACGATCCACCACATGCTGTCGGTGTGGCGGTTTTCGAAGCTGCGGGTCTACGTCGGTTGCTATCGCAACGACCCGCAGACGCTGGCCTCGGCCATGGCCGCAGCGCGCGGGGATGCACGGGTGCGTCTCGTGATCCACGGCGTCGATGGGCCGACCAGCAAGGCCGATTGCCTGAACCGGCTCTATGCGGCGCTTCGCGAGGACGAGCGGCGCTCGGGCAGGGAGGCGCGCATGGTCCTGCTCCACGATGCGGAGGATATGGTCGATCCCGCCGCGCTGCCGCTGCTGGACCATGCGCTCGACACGGCGGATTTCGTACAGCTCCCCGTGCTAGCCCTCCCGCAATCCGATTCGCGGCTGGTCGGCAGTCACTATTCGGACGAATTTGCCGAAATGCATTGTGCGTTACCAGAGTTTAGGCCTGGCGCTGGAGGGCGGTCAGGGTTTCTTCGATGTGGCGGATCACTTCCAGGACGACGCCGCGCTTGGCCGGGGGTGGCTTGGGCGAGAGGACGATCTTCGCGATTAGGGCGCGCAGTTTGGGGGCCGCTTGCGCCTTTGTCGTCTCGTCGGCCAGTTCGCGTTCGAGGTTTTCGACTGCTGCGCGGTACTGGCGGGAGAGGCCGGGATGCAGTGCGATCGTGGGGATGGCGTCGAGCGCGCGGCGTTCCCTTGCGATGGTCTCGGCCTCGGCCTTTGCTGCTGCGAGCGCTTCCCTGATTTCGGCGAATTCGCCGCCGCCGTCGGCGATGGCGGCGACGAGGCGGGCGACCTTTGCCTCGGCCTTGGCGGCGCGGCGATCGAGCAGGGCGTGGTTCTGGGCTGCCTCGCGGCGCACCCGCGCGTGCTCCTTGCCATATTCGTCGAGGTAGGCGGCAACGACATCGGGGTCGAGCAGCTCGGCCTTCAGTTCGGCCAGCACGCGGCGCTCGTAATCCTCGGCCTTGATCATCCGGTTGTTGGTGCAGGCGCCTTTGCCGCCGCCGGCGAAGGTGCTGCAGCCGAAATATCCGGTCGCCACCACGATCCAGTTGCCGCCGCAGGTGCCGCATTCGCCCAAGCCCGACAGCAGGTGTTTCGGCCGGCGCTGGCGCTGGGCGGGGCCGGTCGCGCGCTCCTCGATCTGCGCCTGCACGCGGTCCCACAAGTCCTGTTCGATGATGCGCAGGTGCGGGGCCTCGCCCTCCACCACCGGCCCATCCCCCGGCGCGGTGCTGCGCGCGCGGGTGCGCGGGTCGCGGACGCTTTTCGAGCGGCCATATTGCAGGCGGCCGATGTAGATCGGGTTGGCGAGTACGCCGAAGGCGCATTTGCGGTGGCCGATGATCGTGCTGGGCCGCCAGATCGCACCGCGCGGGGCGGGGATGCCATCGGCATTCAAGCCGTTCGCGATGGCGCGCGGGCTGCTGCCGGCATCGTATTCGGTGAAGATCCGGCGCACGATCGCGGCGGTCTCCTCGTCCACTTCGCGCAGGCCGCGGACGAGCTCGCCCTTCTCGTCGAGCCTGGCAACCTTGCGATAGCCGTAAGCCACCCCCGAGGCTGCGCGGCCTTCGGCGATGTTGCCCTTGTGGCCGCGGCGCACGCGGGCGGCGAGATCCTTGCGCATGCGCGCGTCGAGCAGGCCCTTGATGGTGCCGGTGATCTCGTCGACCTCGCCGTCCATCAGGGTGAAGAGGCGGGCGCCGGCATGCTCGAGCAGCTCGCGCACGGCGAAGGCGTCGCCCTGGTGGCGGGCGATGCGGTCGGTGCTTTCGGTCAGGACCTGCTGGACGGCGGCGGGGGTGCCGCGCAGCGCCTCGATCCGCGCGAGCATGGCGGCGAGGCCGGGGCGCTGGGCATCGTCTATCCCGGCGGCGCCGCTGATCGCGGCATCGGAATATTCGCCGACGATTTCCCAGCCTTCCTGCTCGGCCCGCGCGCGGCAGGCGGCGGCCTGCGCGGCGATCGAGCGCGGGTTCTGCAGCTGGCTAGAGTAGCGGGCGTAGATCAGCGTGCGCATGGGCGGCTTTCGTGGCGGCACCGGCGGCCGAATCGGCGCCGGTGGCGGCAATGTCCCGCGCAACGTGGGCGCGCGCAAGGGCACGCGCGAAGTCGATGGCCGCGCCGGGTGCGGGAGGACGCACGGAAGGGGCGGCGCGGGTGGCCATCAGGCTGCGAAGCCTTCGCGGCGCAGCGCGTCGAGCAGGCAGCGCGAACCGTTCCTGATCGAATTGTTGGCTTCGCCGCCGTCGCCACCCGCGTGGTACATCATGACCAGTTTCGAGACTTCCTTGAGCTTTCGCCCGGTACGCTCGGCGATCTGCCGTGTGCTGAAGCCGTTGTCCCAGAGGTCGAGCACCTCCGCTTCCTTCGGAGTCAGGCCGCACGTGCGCGTGTGTCGTTTGCCGGCGCGGCTCATCAGATGCTGTTCGCGACGACCAGCGCGCCGGTGAGGGCGAGGGCGATCAGGGCGGCGCTGGTGGCGGCGAGAAGGCGGGTCTTGCGGCGGTCGGCTGCGATCGCCTCGTCCGCCATCGGGACGAGCGGGCCGTGCTTCAGCAGGCGCAGGCTCGGGTCGGGGCGGTAGTGGTCGTAGCTCATGCTTGGCAGTCCTTTGAAAGCCGACCACCAGCGGCAGGCGCTGTCGGCGAGGGTGAGGGTGGCTGCGGCGGCGATGGCCAGCAGGACGAGGGTGGGGAGGATGGTCACGCGGCCAGCCTTTGTGCGATGCTCTCGGGTTCGCTGGGGGCGCCGAGGAGGATGGCGAGGCATTCGAGGTCGGCGTGGCGGGTTTGCAGCGCGCGGTTGGTCGGGTTGGCTCTCGCTTTCCCTGCCGCGAGGTTGCGGGCGCGGGCGAGTTCGGCGAGGTATTCGTGGCGGCGCGGGCCGTCCGACAACAGCACGGCGCGGGCGGCGCTGTCGGAATACTCGTTGTCCTCCTGCCAGTGCTCGACCAGGGCGAAGCATTCGCGCGGCGCGGCACCGGCGGCGAGCGCGATCGAGAGCCAGCAGGCGAGCAGGCGCTCGCCCGCCTCGCGATCGAAGCGGCGCATGCGGACGGCTTCGTCGACCGAGGCCTTGCGCTGGTGCAGCTCGGCAAGGGCGATGCGGGTGAGGTAGCTCATTCGCTGACCGCCGAGAAATCGAGCTTGACGCCCAAAGTGCGGAGCTCGTCGAACAAGCAAGTGATGAAAGCTTCGCCAGTAGTCGTCTGGAAGGTCGGGCCGAAATCGAAGGAGCCAATGCTCAGCATGTCGTCCGAGTTGATATCGACCTCGGTTTGCTGCTCGGCTTCGGCGAGCGCTCGCATGAATGCGCGGCTGATGATGCCAGCCTTGCTGTGGTGAAGCTCTGCATTGCCAGCGTTCACGGCGCGCGGCCCGCTGTTGTCGTGCTTCTCCATCACTTCGCTCCCTTCTTCCGGCGGCGCTTGGTCGCGGGGGCCATGGCCGCAGCCTCGGTCTCGTGAAGGTCGGCGAAGGGGACGGTGGTGTTGCCGCTGGCGTCGCGGTTGCGGCGCTGGTGGGGTTTGGGGTCGCGGCGGACGAGCGCGCTGCCATCGGCATTGCGGCGGATGATCGTCACCGGATCGGCCGTCCCGGCAAGGAAGGCCTGCGATCCGTTGTGCGGGAAGTCTGCGGGTTGCTGAAGCATGGGTATCTCCGTTGCGATGGCATCGGGAAATAAGGGGGAAATATCCCCTTAGTCAAGGGGGAAATATCGCAGCTTGTGGTGGGCGGCGCTGAACGGCACTGTCGATCAGGTCATTTTGGGAGAGAATTCATGCGCTTCTTCGTTGTCTTGCCGGCACTGGCCCTCGCATCCTGCGGCGCCCCGGATGGTGCGGGTTCGAGCGCCGACGCCGGCGCAGGCGGCAACGATCCTGGTATCAGCAAGGCTGAATTCGATGCGATCCAGGCGGGCATGTCGCAGGAAGAGGTGACTGGAATCGTCGGGTCGGCAGGCGAGGTGATTTCCGAAAACGAGATGGCCGGCACGCGGACAGTGATGGTGCAGTGGGAAGGCGAGAGCGGCCCGATGGGCAATGCCAATGCCATGTTCCAGAACGGCAAGCTGATCCAGAAGTCGCAGTTCGGGCTCGAATAGGCGATGGAGCTGCTGCTCGTTCTCGCTGTTGGCGGTCTTGCGTGGTGGTGGCTGCGGAAAGGCAAGGGGCCAGCGCCGAAGGGCGCAGATATCTCCATGCTCCCCGATCGCTTCGTGGTATTCGATCTCGAGACGACGGGGCTTGATCCAGAAAAGCACGAAATCATCGAGATCGGGGCGATCAAGGTCGAGCGTGACGCAAGCGAGCACCTGACCTTCGCGACCTTGGTCGTGCCGCAAGGCCGCATATCGTCGCGGATAACCGAGCTGACCGGGATCAATCGGGCGATGGTGAATGCAGATGGACTGCCGCTGGGTGAGGCCCTCTCAGCTTTCCGGGAGTTCGTCGAAGACCTGCCGCTCGTCGCTTACAATGCAGATTTCGACGTCGCATTCCTCAAATCGGCCTGTGCCAGATGTGAGCAGGAGACGTTCCGGAACCGTGTGACTTGCGCTCTCAAGCTGGCACGCAGAGCATGGCCGGGGCGGGACAGCTATCGACTGAGCGCGCTTTGCGAACAGGCCGGTGTGCAGGTTCGGAGCGAACATCGCGCATTGCCGGATTGCGAGAGGGCGATGCTTGTCTATTCTGCAGCGAGCAGCACGCTGGCGAAGCAGGTCTAACCGAAGAGCAGGTCGGTCTGCTGGAGGATCCGGTGGACGCGTGACACGCGGCTTTTCGGCACGGCGAAGGTCACCGGCGGGTTGAACTGTTCGAGCAGGATCTCCTGCGCGTTCTGGCGAACCAGGCGCTTGACCAGCACGCTGACCACCTCGTCGCTGTCGCCGCCATTGAGCTGGACCAGCACGTAATCGCCGGCGCGCACGGGGCGCTGGGGATCGACGATGCCGATCTCCCCCGCTTCGAAGCGCGGCTCCATGCTCTCGCCGTGGAAATAGATCGCGTAGAGGTCGCGCGCGCCGCGCAGGGCGGGTGGGCGCGCGAGCATGCGCTGGTGATAGTCGGGGTCGAAGCTCGATCGCTCGATCTCGACCATGCGGCCGGTCGCATCCTCGAGCGCGATCGTGGCGCAATCGCCGGTGCCGACGAGCGGGATGCCGGGTTCGGCCATCGGCGGGCCGCGCCAGTCGATGCGCTTGTCGGAGACAGTGACTTCGCTGCGGACGGGTGCAGGGTTGGTGCTGCTGCCGAGCAACCAGTCGGTCGTCGTGTCGAGTGCCTCGGCGATACGTTCGAGCCTGTCTGCGGCCGGCATCGACTTCCTGCGATCGATGTCGCGAATGACCGTCGTGCCGCTGCCGTCGGTGACTTCCTTCGAAAGCCAGTATCGGGTCTTCCCCAAATCGGACAGGCGCTCATCGATCCTTTCGATGAGGATTTCTGCGGGTTTCGGCATGGGGGAATTATCCCCTGCGGAGAAAAATCCACCAGCGGGAATATTTCCCCTTGACGATAGGGGGCTATTTCCCCCTATATCGGCGCCGAGCAACATCGGAGCCTCCAGTGATCGATCTCAAGACCAGACTGGCTGAAGCCGCCCAAATCTGGTGCACCGCGCACGCGGCCGCAGAGGGCAAGGAGGTGCCGCTTTCGCGCCTGTCGAAAGCCATCGGCTACGACGGCAAGTTCTTTGACACCCTGCCTACGATGCGCCGCGGGCCGAGTACTGACACGCTCGAGAAGTTCGCGCGCTTCCTCGCCGATCCGGCGAACTGGCCGGACGGGACGGTGGCGGAAGAGGCGAAGGCGCTGGCCCATGTGTGTGGTGTTAGCGCCGCCGATGTGCTGCCGCCCACTGTCGATGGCGGGCAAAAGGACACCCAGATCAGCAGCGAGGCAGCGTGATGGGCTGGTTCTCGCGCATGAAGCTGGCGTGCATCGACGCGGTCGAGCAGGCGGGCGGCAAGGAAGGGGCGGGGGCCACGGCCGAGCGCAGCGCCTCCACCGCCGCGAACTGGCGCAACCGATCCGTCCCCGACATGCCGCCGCTGGACTGTGCCTTCCGGCTCGACCAGGCGGCGATCATCGAGGGCAAGCGCCCGGCGCTGCTGCACCGCTATGCCGCCGAGCTGGGCTTCGTCACCATCCGCCTGCCCGAGGGCGTCGAGAGCGAGGACGCACGCAGCGGCGCGCTGATCGACGCGATGGCCGAGGTGGGCGACATCCCCACCACCTATCGCGACCGCGCCGCCGACGGGAAGTTCGACCACGCCGATGCGCAGGCGCTCGACATAGAGATCGAGCAGGCGATCGAGAAGCTGGTCAATTTGCGGACGATCAACCGGATGAGCTTCGAGGACGCGCCGAACGTGCGGGCGGTGAACTGATGGGAGTCCTCGTTGACGCCCTCAAACGCCGGGCGCGGGGCATCCGCCCCGCTTGGCTTCCTCGCAAAGGCTCGGGCGCGCGGTCGCGCTTGCGGCGAACTGGTCGTTCGCCGGGGGTTGGCGATTATTGCTGGTGGCGCGCATGAATGCCGCTGCGCTCACGACCGACGCCGCGCCCGGCTTCAGCATCGGGCCGCTGACGACCTATGCCGAACCGGCGCAGATGCGCGCCTGGCTGGCGGGGGCCGAGGCGGGGCATGCGATCGTTTATGCTACCGGGCCAGCGCTGGCCGAGCATCCGGCCAAGGCGCTGGCGCTAAAGTGGCAGGGCGAGGGGAAGGTGGAGCTGAGCCAGCGGCGCAGCGCGCGGGCGCATTGTTTCGATTACCTGGCGCGGAAGGTCGGGGATGCAGTGTGCACGATGGCGGAGCGGAATGCCTCGCTGACCGAAACGCGCACCCAGATGCGGGCCCTGCTCAAGATCCTGCGGCGCTGCGCGGTGCGGGGTGCTGTGTGCCCGAGCCTGACCAAAGCCGCGCGCGAGCTGGGCCTGCCCGGCGGCGGGCGCGGGCGGCGGCGGGCGCAGTATTTGTTCGACCGGCTGAAGGCCGAGAAGAAGATCGCGGTGTCGGGCAACGGGCGCAACGCCCCGCGCGTGGTCACCATCCTCGCCCCCGGACAGGGGCAGGGGAAGAGCACCAAAGGGGCATCCGAATGAACCGCTCAGCCGAAGAGGAGCGGGCCGACCTGCTCGCCTACATGAAGCGGCGACGGGCGAATTGCGTGCTGGTGGCCGCGAAGTCGCCCGAGTTCGCGGACGATGCGAAGGTGCTGACGCGGCAGCTCGACATCCTGATCGACGAGGTCGGCGGCGGGCTGCACGAGGGCGAGGCCGAAGTGGCCGCCACGCGGGCGGTCGCGTGCAGCGAGGATTATCCCTTCACCGGCCACCGCACGATGGCGGAGGAGAACCCCTGATGGCGCGGGCGGCAACCTCTCGCCTGAAGTGCAATCCGCCGCTGGGGCGGATGCCGGTGCTGCAGTTCATGGCCCCGGCCGAGCTCGCGATCGATGCCAGTTACCAGCGCGATATCGCGGGCGAGGCCAGCCAGGCGTTGATCCGCAAGATCGCCCAGCATTGGAACTGGGACCTGTGCCTCCCGCTGGTGGTTTCGCGGCGCGATGGCCAGCTGTTCGTCATCGACGGGCAGCACCGGCTCGAGGCGGCGAAGCTGCGGCGCGACATCATGCAGCTGCCCTGCGTGGTGGTGGAATATGCGAGTGCGGCAGACGAGGCGGCGAGCTTCGTCCACCTCAACCAGCAGCGTCGCCCGCTTAGCAAGCTGGACGTGTTCAAGGCCGCCGTGGCGAGCGAGGATCCCGAGGCCTGCGCGATCTTGCGCGCGCTCGAGGATGCCGGATTGTCGGTCGCGCCGCACCAGAACTACATCAGCTGGAAGCCGGGCATGGTGTCCAACATCGGCGGGATCGAGAGCGCCTGGCGCAAGCATGGCGAAGCCGCCACGCGCGACGCGCTGCGGGTGCTGGCGCGCGCGTTCAAGGGCGAGAAGCTACGGTATGCCGGCACGATCTTCCCCGGCATCGTGGCCCTGCGGGCGGCGCAGGGGGAAGGGGCCGAGCTGGGCGTCATGGCCCAATTGCTTGGCGAGCGCAGCCAGGTGTCGTGGCGCAGCATCATCATGGCGGCGAAGATCGACAATCCGAACCTGAAATATGGCGCGGCGAGCGCGCTGGCGCTGGCCCGCGCCTGGGAAGCGACAACCGGCACGCCGTCACTGGTGCGTGTGGCGGGCCTGAATGCCGAGCGCGTGCTGGTGGCGCAGACACCTTCACCCGGGCCGATCGAGGGGCGCGCGGCAGACCCGCGCGGGGCCTTGAACTTCGTGACCGACCGGCCCGTGGCAGCAGGTGGCGATGGCAAGGCCTGGTGCGACCAGTGCGAGATGCGCGTGACGCTGGCCGAGGCGGAAGGCTGCAAGAGCCGCTGGTGTTCGCTGCGGACGAGGAGTGCGGCGTGATGGCGCAGAACCGTTCGACCGCCGTCATGCAGCGCCGTGCCGAGCCGCACGATTCTCTGGACGATTTCCCTACGCCGCCGTGGGCCACCCGCGCCTTGTGCGAATGGCTGAAGGCACGCGGCGAGGACCTCGAGCAATTCACCTGCCGCGAACCCGCGGCCAATCGCGGGCACATGGTCGCGCCGCTGCGCGAGTACTTCGCCAGCGTCGAGGCGTCCGACGTCCACGATTACGGCGCGGGCTTTCCGGTGCGGGACTATCTCTTCGGGCCGCAGGAGCGGGTTCACTACACGATCACGAATCCGCCGTTCCGGTTGGCCGAGCAGTTCATCGATGCAGCTGCGAAGAGCAGCGAATTCGGCTTCGCGATGCTGGTGCGGTCGGCGTTTCTCGAATCCGTCGGGCGGTTCCAGCGGCTGTTCTCGAAGAACCCGCCCTCCCACATTCTGCAGTTCACCGAGCGCGTCGTGATCCACAAGGGCTGCCTTGCCCCCGAAGGGTCGACCGCCACTGCCTATGCCTGGCTGGTGTGGTTGGGGGACCGGGATGATTGCGACACGACCTTTGAATGGATCGCCCCCTGCCGGAAGCAGCTCGAGCGGGCAGGCGACTATCCCTCGGGCGACGACTGCCAAGACCACACGGCGGACGCCATCGGCCTGATTGAAAGTGGCAGAGCAGCGCAAACGCCTGCCGGTTCACGACGGTCCTTGGTCGTCGAAAGAAAGGGACTCTGATGCCCGGGGACAAGCTCGAGGACTGGACGCCGACGACCGCGCAGCGGCGGGTGCGCGATGCGGTGGCGGAGATCTTCATGGTGGAGCCTGCCGCTGTTGTCGGGCGGGGGCGGCGGCGGCCATTGCCGCAGGTCCGGCACGCTGCGATGTGGGTGATCAGGCAGTGCTTCCCGCACATGAGCTATCCCATGATCGGGCGCCTGTTCGGCGGGCGCGACCATTCGACGGTGATCCATGGCGTGCGCAATACCGAGGCGCGGCGTGGGCGCGATGCCAAGTTCGCGGAGCTGCTCGACCAGATGGTCGTAGGATTCGGCGTGTCTGGCGGGGGCCTCGAGGTCAATGACGAGGTGCGCGCGCGCATGGAAGCGGTGACCGCGCGGATCCGCACGCGCGGGAAGGACAGCGGGCATTTGTTCGAGCGACGTGTGGCCGAGCCGATGCGCACCGTGCTGCCGAAGAACGACTTCTCCACGCGCGGGGCCGAAGGGATGATCGAGACCGAGCGGCAGGACATCGGCTTGCGGCAAGGCAGTGCGGCGCTGGCAGAAGCGCTGGCGCGCGAAGGGATGGTGTGCCGGTGAGCTACAATGCCAAGCCTTGGTTGCGCCGAGTGGCGCTGGCTTCGGTTGCCGGGATGTCGGATCAGGAAGTGTCCGAGCGCGGTTTCGGCATCATGCTCGATGCGATGCGCAGCGCCTATTGCGCGCGGCATCCCGATAGCAAGATGGCATTGTCCCGACGCGAAGCGAGGCAAGGCCGACCGGCCGCCGCGGATAGTTCCGCGAAGCCAAGCTCGGCGGATGCCGAGCGCCCGGCGTTTGAGGGCGAAAGCAAATGAATCTGGCCTATCTCGAGGCCGCGATGGCGGGGGATCGGGACGACTGGTTCGTCGCATGCTCGCTGCGCGCGGAGCTGGAGGCGGCGCGGCTTTCGCCGGCGGCGCTGGCGCGGGTTCTCGAGCTCGGCGTTCCGGCGGGGCTGCTGGGGCAGCTGTGCGGCGCGGGGGATATCGGGGCGGGGCGCGTGGCGCTGTCTGCCGATGGCGCGCGGTTCGAGCCCGAGGGGCCTGATCCGCGGTTGCTGTTGGGGGTGCGCGAGCAGGGCGTGCTGGTGGACCTCGTCGCGCTGGCGACGCACGATCCGGACCAGTGGGCGCTGCGCTGGGGACAGGGATGGTGCCTGGGCTACGACGCCTGGCTGGCCTGCGAGACCGGCCGCGCGCACGAGCTGCGCCTGTTCGCGACGCCGCTGGCGTGGCTGCGGGCGGGCGGCGTCGGGATCGTAATCCTCGATTGGGACGAGGGGCTGCGCTGCCTGCGCGGCCTTGGCGAGCATGTGCTGCTGCGCTGCGATCGCGGCGCGGGCGAGCGGCTGCGCAAGCTGCTGAGCATCGGCAATCTGCCGCGGGTCAAGGAAACGGGGCCGGTGGTGCCTGTCAGGCGGGCGGCGTGACTTTAATCGCTCAGCACGTACCGAATGTCGCTCGCGACGCCGTGAATCTCTCTCCAGAGATAAGTAGATGCCTCCAGACGATCGACCTCGATTTCACCATCGCGCGCAATCGTGAAGTCGCTCGGTCCGAGCCTAGTGGCTCCGACGCAGCGTTGCTCCACCATCAAAAGGCGCAAGAAGAGTGCGGGTTCGAAGCGCTCTGGATGGGCCACAGCCCACCGCACACATGCGGCAGTTTGGTGCAGGGCGCCAAATGCTCGCTCGATATCGTCCTGTTCAGCGACTGGTCTAAACTCAACCTCGAAAGGCGCGAACCTTTCGAGGCAATTGCGCAAATTCTCGTCAAGAAACCGAAGCGCTCGCAAATCCTTGCCTCTCTCTTGGCGACGAGCCCACCAAACTCCGAGAGAGAAAGCGACCAGAACACCAGCGAAAGAGCCAAGTATCCCGAGCCATCCACTGGTCGGCATCGTCACACCGAAAAGCCAGTCGGTCCAATAGGTCTCGCCAATCTTGTTCATGCCAGTTGCATGGCCGAAAGTAATACTTTCGGGCAACATTTTTCATGACCACCCGCAATCGCCTTTCGTGCGGCGCTCCGCCGCCGCAGGATCCTGCGCCCTCGGGCGGGGAGGGGACTAAGCCGGCGCGTAAGATCAGTGCGGTGCCGGATCCCGAGACCGACCTTGCCTGTGCGCGGCTGCCGTTGACCGACCTGGGCAATGCCGAGCGGTGGCGGGTGCGGCACGGGGCCGATTTCCGCTTCTGCGACGTCATGGGCTGGTTCATGTGGGACGGGCGGCGCTGGCGGCTGCTGTCCGAGGAAAAGGACGCGCTGCCCGCCGAGGTGATGCAGAGCGTGTTCCACACGATCCGCGCGATCCGCAATGAATCGGCGCTGATCGCCAGCCTCGGCTGCGAGACGCCGATCGACCTCAATGGCCAGCGGCTCGAGAACTTCCTCGAATGGGCGGCGGTGAAGCGCGACGAGGGGCTCGACACCTATCTTAAGGGCGACGACGACGGCGAGCGCGCCGAGTGGCTGGGACTGTGCGAGGTGCGCGATTTCGCCTTCAGCACGGCAACATCGAGCCGCAAGCTGTGGAGCGACACGATCGCCGCACATGCCAAGGCGAGCGAGACGAGCGGCAAGCTGTCCTCGGTCGCCAAGCTGGCCAAGAGCTTCCCCGATATCGCGATCCGGCCCGAGCAGCTCGACCAGGACCGGATGGCGATAAACGTCTTGAATGGCACGCTGCGGCTCGTGCGGAACAAGGTGCGCCGCTCGTCCGACGAGGTCGCCGAGGGGAAATCCGAGTGGAAGGTGGATGGCTGGAAGGTCAAGCGCTTCGCGCACGACCGCGCCGACCTGATCACCAAGCTGGCGCCGGTGAAGTATTCGCCGGCCGCCGCCTGCCCGACCTATGACGCCTTTATCGACCGCGTGCAGCCCGATGCCGCCATGCGGCGATTCATCCATCAGTGGGGCGGCCTCAGCCTGACGGGCGATATCGGCGAGCAGAAGCTGGCGTTCTTCTATGGCTCCGGCCGCAACGGCAAGGGCACATGGGTGGAGGCGGTGGCGCACCTGGCTGGCGATTACGCCGGGTCGATCCCGATCGAGAGCTTCCTCGACAGCGGAATCAAGCGGCGCGGCGACCAGGCGACGCCCGACCTCGCCCGCCTGCCCGGGGTGCGGTTCCTGCGGGTGTCCGAGCCGGAGAAGAACGCGCGGCTGAACGAAGGCCTGATCAAGATGGTGACCGGCGGCGACCCGGTGGACGCGCGGCACCTGAACAAGGGCTTCTTCACCTTCCTGCCCGATTTCAAGATGACCATCAGCGGCAACCACAAGCCGCAGGTGAAGGACACGAGCGACGGCATCTGGCGGCGCATGCAGCTGGTGCCCTGGGCGGTGACGATCGACGCTTCCGAGGTGGATCGCAGCCTGCCGGAAACCCTGCGCGGGGAGGCGAGCGGGATACTGAACCGGTTGCTCGAAGGCCTGTGCGACTGGCGCGCGGCGGGGCTGATCGAGCCGGACGCGGTGACGCGGGCCACGGCGGCCTATCGCGACCAGTCGGACGATCTCGGGCGGTTCCTGTCCGCCACCTGCGTGGTCGGGCCGGACGAGCCCGCCGGCGCGTGCCGGGTGAAGGCGAAGGCGCTGTTCGACACCTATACCGCCTGGGCCGACGAGGCGGGCGCGGCGAGCTGGACCAACAAGGGCTTCAAGGCGGCGATGCTGGACAAGGGCTTCGAGCAGAAGACCAGCAACGGCGTGTGGTGGATCGGCATCGCGCTGCGCAACGGGGTGGACGCCGAGGCGATCCGCGAGGGGCGCTGGGACGGGCCGCCGGAGCCGCCTGTGGGTGATCCGGGGTGGAGTTCCGCGGACGAGGGCTTCCCGACAGGGAAGGGCGATTGGGTGCCGGGTGACTGAGCTAGATCGCGACCGCTTCAGCCAATTCGACCAGCTTCTTGATCGCCGTATGAGCGAGCAAGTAACCGTCCTGTGTCGGCGGCGCGTGCAGCCGTCCTTGATCGTCCTGGACATCGAGGCAACGAATGGAGGCGCGGCTCTCCCAGACCACCTCAGAGATAGGGCCCTCGACCCCTTCGTACCGGGTAGATTCCTTGTCGACCATTATTCGCGCGGGGCGTCCCTTCGTGTCGAGGATGGCGGCGAACCTGCCGAACTCAACCTTGAAATCCATTCGGTGGGCATTGCTGTTTCGAGCGCGATGCAAGTACTGAATTTCGTCGCTTTGCATGATTGCCTGACGAACCGGTGCGTTGCGATGATCGCCGTCTCCGGCCCTTCGCCAGACTTCATGCCTCGCACGGTTAAACATCTCCAAAAAGATGTCCCATTGCTCCGCTGCCTCATGTTCGTGCTTCGAAGAATGAAGCCTGTGAGCGGCGTTGAGCGCCCAGTTCGCAAAGCGAAGAAAACGATCGTCCAAGTCGAAGTTCGTCGAGGTCTCGGTCAGCTCTTTCATGGCGGGAATGAGATGCGATGCGAGCCGTGATTGCAAGAACTTATGGGCCGCCACGCCCGCGCGAGACACTTCCGCCTTCCACGGGGGGTCGATGGCGTGGAAGTGGGACATGGAAGTAAAGAATTGCGTCTTTTCAGGTGCTTGCCTTCGTTTGGAAGTCGTGGAAGCGAAATTCGGGTAACTCCGCACGAGAAAGTGCATTGCGGTTTGCGGCGCCCTTTACCCCAATTTCGCTTCCTTCACTTCCAACCTCTCTCTTTCGAAGGGGAAGAATGGAATGGAATATATTGAAAAGTTTGAAAAAAGAGTGGGTTTGGCGGGTTCTCGAAACACTTCCACGGGCGGTTCCAAGGTCCCTTCCACCATCGAGGACATGGAAGAGGCGATGGTGCGGGTGCATGCGCTGTGGCGTCGCTCGCCCGGTGGGGGCAAGTGGCCGTTCGCCGGCGACGGGCCGTGGCATCTCGCCCAGGGCGAGGTGGGCGATATCAAGGGCGACTGGTCCGAAACGCTGATCGAGACCGACAGCGGCAAGCAGCTGCCCGTGCGCAAGGTCGAGAGCCGCGAGCCGCGCACGCCGCTGTCGTCCGCAGAGGTGGACGAGCGAGACCGGGTGACGGCGTGGGTCGGGCTGGTGGCGGACGAGCAGCTGCGCAAGGCCGTGTGGCTGGCGACCGAGGCGCTGGCTCGCGGCGAGGGCCGTGTGCCGTGGACGGCGATCGCGGCGTGGGTGCGCTGGGAGCGGACGCCGAATGCGCTGAAGCTGCGCTATCGCATGGCGCTGGGCGCGGTGGTGTGCGGGCTCAACGGGTGGCCGTCTCGCAGGGCTCGGGTGTTGGCGGCGTGACGGGGTGCTCGACCGGGCACACGGGGCAGAACGGCTTTGGGGCGGTCATGGCGGGGCCTGTCCATGCGACGATGAGGGTGTTGGCCGCGAAGAGGAATGCCAACCCGGCGAAGGCGATGGGGACGAGCGTCCCCAAGGCCATGTAATGCGCGCGATCGCGGCGCTTGAGGTTGTTGCTGAGCGTGAAGAAGTCGTCGGTGCGGAGGCCAAACTCCCTGATGTCTTCGTGGATCGCCTCCTGCTGCTTCCGCATGGCGCGTCTTGTGGTGCTGATTTCGTGGTCGGACACGTCCGGAATCGGGACATTCAAGACGTGGGGGAGTGATGCGATGTTCTCATAGAATTCGTCGAGGATCGATCCGGCGGGGTTGCTGCGCTCGTTGGTCGTCGGATCGTAGCGCTTCTGCCAGTGCTCTATGCGTTCGATTATCGGGGGAAGCCGCTCTTCGACGAGGCGAAGGCGCGCGTTCGTTTCGCACATAGACGTCGCCGAATCGAGCATGCCCATGTAGCGATCGATCTGCTCGACAATCTTCGGGTGCTTCTCGGCCAGATCGGAGATCGCTTGATCGAGATGGCCTGCGCCGGGGTTCTCCTCGCTCACCTTCGAGACCGAAAGGCGAAAGCGCCATTGCTGGTGGTAGAACTGCCATCCCGCAAAGCCAAGGTAGCCTAGCAGGCCGAGCAGGAGCGGGTGGTAGGGCAGGTCGAGGCTGGTGAAGAGCGAGATCTCGGCGCGGCCATCCTCCGGGCGGGCCAGCAGCAGCAGCCACACGACGGCGGAGACCCAGAGCAGCTGCTTGCGCGCGGAGGCCAGCTCGGGCGTCTCCTCGATCAGCTTGCCGCCGGTTTCGGGGGCGAGCGAGGCGGAGAGCCGTCGCCGGAAGGTGGTGATGCTGTCGGTGATCATGGAAGCGGCGGCCTGTGGTGTGTCGAAATCGCGAGAAGTGTGCAGCAGGGGGCGCGGAATTGCGAGGCTCGCGGCGCTGTCAATGTACAGTTTCGAGTGTGCAGCAAATATCGCGCTTCATTGTGCAGCACGCGAGGGGGTATCCAGCGGATAGGCTTGGCGCTGGTGTCTGGGCGATTACCCCCGCCCACCGAAGCACCGGCGGGCCAAGCTCCTCTCCCTCCCTGCGGGTACCTCCCGGGGATGCGACCAGGCCCGGTGTGCTTCCAGGCGGCGGCACCCGGGCCTCTTGGTCCTCACGACATGACGATGCGAGGCGATCTGCGATGGCGCGGCTGAAGGGGCTCGGGCCGCGGGTGGCGACGCTGGGGCCGCGGGTGCGGGCGCTGCCGAAGGTGGCGGACCGGTTCTATGCCTCGCCGGAGTGGCGGTCGCTGGTGAAGGCGATCAAGGCCGAGCGCGGCGCATGGTGCGAGCGGTGTGGCTCGACCCATCGGTTGATCGGCGACCACAAGGTCGAGCGGCGGGATGGGGGTGCGGACCTCGATCCGGCGAACGTCGAGCTGCTCTGCCAGGCGTGTCACAATGCGAAGACGGCGGAGGCTCGGGCGAAGCGGGTGGCCGAGACGGCGGGGGGAGGGCGAAAGTCTGGAGGGTCGGCGACCCAGTAACCGCCGCCCTACTCATTCGGAGATTTTTTTTGGCTGAAGCGGGAAATTCGGGGGAGGTCGATCTGTTCGGCGACCCGGTGATTTACCGCGACGCGAAGAAGGGGCGGCCCGCGCATGAGCGGACGGCCCGAAATGCCAACAAAGTCAGCCTGTTGTTCGCTCTCGGTCACGAGGTGAAGGATGTGGCCGCGGCGCTGGGGATCACGCAGCCGACTTTGCGCAAGCACTATTTTTCAGAGGTGCAGCAGCGCGACGCGATGCGGCTCAAGCTGAAGGCGGAAGTTCTCTCCAGTCTGTTCGACCAGGCACAGCAGGGCAACGTGGGCGCGATGAAGAAGCTGCTCGATCAGGTCGAGAAGGGCGAGCTCGTCGCGATCAACAGTTCGGTCAAGGCGCGCAGGTCGAGCGAAGCACCGAAGCCGAAGGCGCTGCCGATCGGCAAGAAGCAGGAGCGGCAGATGGCGGCGGAGGGGGTGACCGGCATCTTCGAGCCGCGCCCGGCTCCGAGCAATATACACTGACCCTTCGGGTTCGCGCATGAAGTGGTCAACTGCCTGCCAGGACTGGGAAGAGCGGATCGTCGCCGGCGACAGCCTGGTGCCGATCGCGCCGCTCTTCCCGGCGAAGGCGGACGATGCGCTGCGGGTGTTCAAGTCGCTGCAGGTCGTCGACCTGCCGAAGAAGGCGAATGGCAGGCACCCGACGCTGGGCGAGCTCGTCGACGACGATATCCTCGACCTGGTGGCGGCGATCTTCGGCGCTGAGGATCCGGCGACCGGGCAGAGACTGATCCGGGAGTTCATGCTCCTGATCAGCAAGAAAAACGGCAAGTCGACCATCGCCGCCGGCATCATGCTGACGGCGCTGATCGTGAACTGGCGTCCGCATGCCGAGCTGCTGATCCTCGCGCCGACGCTCGAGGTGGCGAAGAACAGCTTCGACCCGGCCAAGGGCATGGTCGAAGCGGACGAGGAACTGGCGCAGCTGCTCCATGTTAAGGAGCACCAGCGCCTGATCCAGCACCGGATCTTGAAGGCCGAGCTGAAGGTGGTCGCGGCGGATAGCGACACAGCCTCGGGCAAAAAGGCCGGCATGGTGCTGGTCGAGGAGTTGTGGCTGTTCGGCAAGAAGCCGAAGAGCGCGGCGATGCTGCGCGAGGCGACGGGCGGGCTCTCGGCCCGGCCGGAAGGCTTCGTGCTCTACATCACGACGCATTCAGACGAGCCGCCAGCGGGCGTATTCAAGGCGAAGCTGGAATATTTTCGCGACGTTCGCGACGGGAAGATCGAAGATCCGACATCGATGGGCGTGCTCTACGAGTACCCCGAGGCGATGCTGGAAGACCAGGCGTACCTGGAGCCGGATAACTTCTACGTCACGAACCCGCACATGGGCTCGTCGGTCACGAAGGAGTGGCTTGAAGGCGAGCTGCGCAAGGAGCAGTCGGGCGACGGCGAGGGCCTGCAGATCTTCCTCGCCAAGCATTTGAACGTCGAAATCGGTCTGAGGCTTCGGCGGGATCGGTGGATGGCCGCGGACTATTGGGATGCGGCCGAGGAAGATCCGCTCGATCTCGCCGATCTGCTCGATCGCTGCGAGGTCGTCGTGGTCGGGCTCGACGGCGGCGGCGCGGACGACCTCTACGGTCTCGGCGTCGGCGGACGCGAGCGGGGCACGGGTGTGTGGCTGACCTGGTCCCATGCTTGGGCGCGGCGGGTGGTGCTCGACAGGCGCAAGGACATCGCCAGCGTATTGCTGGGATTCGAGGCCGACGGCGATCTGACGTTCACCGACACGGGTCAGGAGATCGTCGAGCAGGTCGCGCGCAAGACGGTGGACATCCGCGGGAGCGGGCTGATGCCGGACGTCGGTGCCGTGGGCGTCGATGCCTGGGGCATGGGGCCGCTGGTCGATGCGCTCGTCGCCGCGGGCTTCGAGACCTATGACGACGTGACGAAGCGGGGCGGCTCGATCGTTCCTGTGCGACAGGGCGTGGGCCTGACCGGCACGATCAAGACAGTGGAATTCAAACTCGTCGACGGGATGCTGCGGCATGCCCCGTCGAGGATGATGCAGTGGTGCGTGTCCAACGCGCGCGCCGAGCTGAGAGGCAGCAACATGTACATCAGCAAGCAGGCGGCAGGGGGCAAGATCGACCCGCTGATCGCCACGCTCAATGCTGTTCAGCTGCTCGAGGCGGGGCCGGTTGCGGGCGGCGGCGGCGTTTCGACCGAAGACTGGATCGCGGGGCTTCGCGCGGCATGAAGTGGTGGAAGGGCGCGCTTGGCCTGGAGCGTGACGGCGCATCGCTGGAAGGCAAGAGCATCGTCGTCACTGGCCTGCCGAGCCGCCACGACGGAACGAACTTCCGCACGAACATGGTTACGCTGGCGCAGTTCGAGGATGCGGGCGGATCGAACCGTTCGAATCCGATCGGGCTGACGGCGACCTGGGCGTGCGTGAACCTGATCGCCGGGACGATCGCGAGCCTGCCGTTGATGGTGTACCGCACGGTCAACGGCGTGCGCGAGGTGGCCCGCGGTCACCCGCTTTACTACGTGCTCCACGAGAGCCCGAATTTCGACCAGACGGCGATGGACTTCTGGGAATATATCGCCGCCGGCATCGAGCTGCGCGGCGACGGCTTCGCGGAAATCGACCGGCGAAGCGACGGCAGCGTGCTGTCGCTAATCCCCATCCGGCCGGACCTGGTGAAGGCCAAGCGCCGCGCCGGTGACGGCCAGATCGAATACGAGTGGACTGAGGGCAACCGACGCATCGTTCGCGGTGCGAAGGACGTGCTGCATATCCGCGGCCCGATGGGCAATGCACTGGGCGGCGCTTCGACCCTGTCGCTTTGCGGTAGCGCCTTTAGCGGCGCTCTTGCGGCAGAACAGGCTGCGCGTTCGACGTTCAGTAATGGCCTGAGGCCGTCTGGCACGATGTCGACCGACACAGCACTGACCAAAGAGCAGCGTGCCGAAGTCGAGGCACTGCTGCAGGAAAAGTACGCAGGCTCGATCAATGCTGGTCGCCCCATGCTGCTCGACAACGGGCTGAAGTGGGAAGCGATCAACATCACGCCGGAAGACGCGCAGATGCTGGAGAGCCGCAAGTTCAGCGGTGAAGAGATCTGCCGTATTTTCGGAGTACCGCCCGCGATGGTCGGGTACGGCGACAAGGCCTCGAACTGGGGCACGGGCAAGGAAGTCGACGTGCTCGGCTTCCAGAAGTTCACGCTGCGCCGTCGGCTGAAGCGGATCGAGCAGGCGCTGATGAAGCAGCTTCTGACCGCGCGGGACCGCAGCGAAGGGATCACGATCGAGTTCAACCTGGAAGGGCTGCTGCGCGGCGACAGTGCCGGGCGCGCATCCTTCTACAAGGAAATGACGCAGATGGGAGCGATGACGATCAACGAGGTCCGCGCGCTGGAGAACATGGCCCCGGTCCCGGGCGGCGATGTTCCCCGCATCCAGATGCAGAACGCCCCGATCGGCGAGACCGGGCAGGAAGGCTAGGACATGCACCACAAGAGCTTCAGCCTCGAAATCAAGGCGACAGACGCGCAAGGCGTGATCGAGGGTTATGGCAGCACCTTCGACGACGAACCGGACAGCTACGGCGACGTGATCGTCCGCGGTGCATTTGCCGATTCCATCGTGGCACACCGGAAGGCCGGAACAATGCCGCTGATGCTGTGGCACCACGAGACGTACAACCCGCCCATCGGAAGCTGGACCGATATGGTCGAGGATGAAAAGGGCCTGTGGCTGAAGGGTGAAATCGACCTCGAGGACGAGCTTGGGCGCCGCGTCCATCGCGGACTGATGAAGAAGCAGATGCGCGGCCTGTCGATCGGATACGAGGTCGTCGAGAGCAAGGACGACCCGAAGCGACGCAACGTCCGGCTGCTGCAGAAGCTGGATCTATGGGAAGTCTCGCCCGTCAATTTCCCCGCCAACCGTCACGCCTCGGTGACGGACGTCAAACAGATTCGCGAAGGCGGCCTGCCTTCGCTTCCGCAATTCGAGAGCTTCCTGCGGGAGGCAGGGTTCTCGAAGAGCGAGGCCACGGCAATCGCCGGCAAGGGTCTCGCGCCTCTGCTCCGGGGTGAGCCCGGCAGTGAACCCGCGGTCGACTTCTGGTCGGCCATGGACGCGCAGCTGCGCGCCTGAACTCACCCCAGATAGGGATCCAGTATCATGAGTGAACAGAAGACTGCGGCGGAGCTCGCCGCTGAAACCAAAGCTGCGTTCGACGCCCGCTTCGACGAGCTGAAGGCAGTTGCCGAAGACGCCATCGGCCGCGCCGAAAAGGGCGAGGGCCTTAGCGAAGGCGCGAAGCTGAAGGCCGACGAGGCCATCACGGCCGCCAATGAAGCGAAGGCTCGCCTGGACGAGCTCGAGCAGAAGATGACCCTGTTCAAGAAGGACGACGCGGGCGAGGGTCGCAAGACCGCAGGCCAGCGCTTCGTCGAAGCGGACGAGGTCAAGGCGTTCCTCGACAATGGCTGGTCGAAGGGCCGCGTCGGCGTCGACATGGACGTGAAGGCGATCATCAGCTCGCTGACCACCGATGCCGATGGCTCGGCCGGCGACCTGATCGATCCGGTCCGGCTGTCGGTGGTGCCGGGCATCGAGCGTCGCCTGACCATCCGCGACCTGCTGATGCAGGGCCGGACGAGCACCAGCTCGATCCAGTATCCGAAGGAAACCGGGTTCACAAACTCGGCGGATACCCACACCGAGACCGGCGGCACTGCCAAGCCGCAGTCGGAGATCAAGTTCGACATCGTGACCACTTCGGTCACCACGATTGCGCACTGGGTGCTGGCCACCCGTCAGATCCTCGACGACGTGCCTGCGCTGCAGAGCTACATCGACGGTCGCCTGCGCTACGGCCTGAAGCTGGTCGAGGAAGACCAGCTGCTGAACGGCGGCGGCACCGGCACCGACCTCAACGGCATCTACACGCAGGCTTCGGCTCCGACGGCCAACCTCGCGATTGTGGACGCGCCGACGAAGATCGATGTCATCCGCGTCGCAATGCTGCAGGCCGCGCTGGCGGAACTCCCCGCAAACGGCGTGGTGCTGAACCCGATCGACTGGTTCGGCATCGAGACCACCAAGGATGCCAACGAGAATTATCTCATCGGCAACCCGCAGGATTCGGCACAGCCGCGCCTTTGGGGCCTTCCGGTTGTCGCCACCCAGGCGATGACCGCAGGCAACTACCTGGTCGGCAGTTTCGGCATGGGCGCACAGATCTTCGACCGCGAAGATGCCCGCGTCGAAATCTCGACCGAGGACGATCAGAACTTCCGGAAGAACCTGGTCACCATCCTTGCCGAAGAGCGCTTGGCGCTCGCGGTCTATCGCCCCGAAGCGTTCGTGAAGGGCGACTTTGCGTCGGTCATCACCGACCTGACGAGCTAATCGACCTGACGATGGGAGCGGGCGGCCTTCGGGCCGCCCCTCTTTTCCCGGGCGCCGCTGCGGCGACGCCCCGGAAAGGAGCACGACCATGAAAGTCAAGGCACTGGACACTATCCGTGTTTCGTCCGCGGGCGGGCGCAAGGAGAAGGGCGAGACCTTCGAGGTCAACGACCACGAGGGCAAGGAGCTCGTCGAGCGCGGCCTCGTGAAGAAGGTCCCCGCCGAGAAGGCCGCACCGAAGCCGAAGGCCAAGGTGGCTAAAAAGCCCGAGAACAAGTCGGCCTGAGGCCGCACGGAGACTGAGGCGTCATGCGGTTCGAGCTTGGTCATGTTCCCATGCCCGATGGGTATGGGGAAGCCATCCTGTCGCTCGATGATTGCAAGGCGCATCTGCGGGTTACGAACGGCAGCGAGGATGCGCTGATCTCGGCGCTGCGGGATGCGGCGATCGAGTTTGTCGAGCGCTGGTGCGGGGTGAAGCTGGGGCCGGTGACCGGACTGACGTGGTCTGCGGAAAGCTTTCCGGCGGATCAGCTCGACCTTGCGGTGAGGCCGGTGACCGATGTGACCGGGATCACCTATCTCGACGGCGACGGGGCCGAGGTCACCGAGGACGTGGCCGATTACCGGTTCACGGCCAGCGGGCTGTTGCGTCCCGGCATCGGGAAGAGCTGGCCGACGGGTGTCGGCGGTGCGGTCGAGGTGACATTCGATGCGGGGTTTGCCTCACCGCCGTCGGCCTTGGTGCAGGCGGTGCGGATGATGCTGGCGCATCTGTTCATGAACCGCGAAGCGGTGGTCTCCACCGGCATGGCGGGCGAGGCTCCGCTGGGTGTCACCTCGCTGTGCTCGTCTTTCCGGCAGGTGTCGATCTGATGCGCATCGGACGGCGCGACCAGCTGGTGAAGCTGGAGCGGGCGACCGTGACGCAGGATGCCTACAACGAAGACGTCGAGAGCTGGGGCACGATCGGGCAGGAGTGGGCCGCGGTCTTTTACGGACAAGGCAGCGAGCGGCGGCAGGCAGCGATGGAGCAGGGCCAGCAGGCCGCGACCTTCAACATGCTGTCGAACCCCGTGACACAGGGGCTGCGGCTGACAGACAGAATCGCGCACGCTGGCGCGGCATGGGACATCGAAGGAATTGCCGTCGATACGCCGTGCCGCGGCGAGATCGAGGTGACGGCGGTCAGGAGAACGTGATGAAGAAAGTTACCGTGAAGGCCATCCGCGAGCACAACAACGCCCACGGGAAGACGTGGAAAAAGAAGAAGGGCGACACCTACGAGGTGACCGAGCGCGAGGCGAAGAATCTCGCCCAGGCCAAGCTCGTCGAGGTCACGAACGGATCGAGCTCCAAATAGCTCTATGAAACCGACAGTCGAGCTTCAGGGCTTCGGCGGCGTCGAGGAGGCGCTGGTCGAACTGGAGCAGCTGAGCGGCAGGACGACGCTGGGTAAAAACGCGGTGATGCGCGGATTGCGGAAGTCGATGAAGCGCATCGAGGACGCGGCCAAGGCGAAGGTTCCCGTCGACGAAGGCGACTTGCGGGACAGCATCACGACGAAGAAGGCGCGGGCGCGGAGGATACCGGGTTCGCGCAAGTTCGAGCGGCAGACGGGCATCGACATGCTGACCGGCCCCACCGGGCGGCAGCAGGGCGGTGTCGGCGCGTTCCAGGAGTTCGGCACGGTCAACATGCCGGCCAACCCGTTCATGCGCCCCGCTGCGGACAGCGAGGGGCAGGCGGTGGTCGACGAGGTGATCGACGTCATCCGCGACGAAGTGGCGAAGACAGCGGCGCGGGCGCGCAAGAAGGCGGCGAAGGGAAAGTAGCGTGGCCGACATGCAGACCGCGCTGGCGAAGCGTCTCGAAAGCGACACGACGCTGGCTGCAGCGCTCGTCAGCGGCGGGAAGGCGCGGATCCACTGGACGAAGGTTCCGCAGGATTCGGGGCTGCCTTACATCAGGATGCAGACGATCAGCGATCCGCGGCCCGAGCACCTGGGCGGTTACCAGGGCGCACGGCAGACGCGGGTGCAGGTGGACGTCTTCTCTTCGAGCTACGGGCAGGCGCGGGCGCTGGCCGAGGCGGTGATCGCCGCGGTGGCCGAGTCCGACGAGGTCGGTGGCATCGCCTTCGGCCGCACCAAGGCAGAGGGGCCGCGCGACCTCGGCGAAGACGTCAGCGGCGTGGGATTCGTTCATCGGTTGAGCCTCGACCTGCTCACCGAACACAGATTGGCATAGGTCGAACAGGAGCACATCGATGGCTGAAGATACCGAAGCCTCGACCGGCTATGCCGGCGAGGTCTGGCTGAGCAGCGACGACACGGTCGCAAACCTCTACGAGCTGGTGGAGGTGGTCAGCTTCTCGCTGCCGAGCGACACGTCGGAGCGGGTGGAGACCACGCATCTCAAGTCGCCGAACCGCCGCCGTCAGTATACCAGCGGCATGATCGACGGTGGCGAGATCGAGGTGACGCTCAACTTCCGCCCGGGCACCGATACCGACCTGGCGATCGAGGATGCACTGTCGGGCGGCGACGCGCGCGCCGTGCGGTTCAACATCCCCGAGACCGGCGTGCTGGCCTGGACCTACGACACGCTGGTGGTCGTCACCGGCTACGACAAGGGCGAGGTGACCGCCGACGGCAAGATGGAAGCCACGGTGACCATGGCCGTTAGCGGTGCCGTGACCGGCGCAGCCTACACGCCGCCTGTCTGATGGCCCGTAATCCGCTGAAGGGTGAAGTCGCGCTGGTCCTAAGCGACGGGCGCGAGTTCACCCTCGCCCTCGACATGGAAGCGATGCTCACGGTCGAGGAGGCGACAGGCAAGCCGCTGGCCAAAGTCATGGCCATGGCGGGAGAAGGGTTCCTGTCGGCCAGCGCTGCCATCGCGCTGGCCGCCTTCCAGCGCCACCATCCCGAGATCACCCGCGCCGATGTGCTGGAGATGATCCGGACCGATCCCGAAGCGGTTAGCGCGGCGCTGGAGCAGGCCTCCGCCGCCGCGTTCCCGGAGGACAAGCCGGGAAACGCAAAAGCGCCCAAGGCCGCCCGCCCTCGTGGGAAGAGCTCTGGGCGCAGTGGTGCGAAGCGGGGCTAGATCCCGACGACTTCTGGCGGGCGACGCCGCGCATGTTCGCGGTGATCGTCGGGGCGCGCATGAAGGCCAGCGTCGAGCTGGCGACAATGATCGGGTGGAGCGCCGAGCGCTTCGCCCGGGAGAAGCGGCTCAAGTCGCTCGATGACTATCTGAAACCGGCAAAGCCGAAGACGCCCGAAAGCGGCGCGCTGGACGTGCGCCGCATGTTCGACCGCATGATCAAGAGGCAGGGAGACCAGAATGGCACTCGGTGACGTGATCGCCCGCCTCGCGGTCAATCTCTCGCTGGAAACAGCGGCCTTCGAGAAGGGCGCGGATCTGGCTGCCAAGCAGTTCGAGCAGACCCGCCGCAGCTTCGAGAAGACCGGCAAGCGCATCCAGTCGATCGGCATCAAGATGTCGGCAGCGATCACCGCCCCGCTCGCCGGGATCGGCGTGGCGCTGGCCAAGACGACCAAGGACCTGGTCGAATCGAGCCGCGAGATGAAGGTGGCTGCGCAGGTCGCGGGCGAGGGCTTCGAAGATTTCCAGCGGCTCGCCTACGGCGCGAAGACGGTCGGCATCGAGGCCGACAAGCTCGGCGACATCTTCAAGGACGTGCAAGACAAGGTCGGCGACTTCCGCGCCACTGGCGGCGGCGGCATGGCCGACTTCTTCGAAAACATCGCCCCCAAGGTGGGCGTGACCGCCGAGGCCTTCAAAGGACTGGGCGGCAAGGACGCGCTGCAGCTGTATTACGACAGCCTCGTCAAGGCGAACGTCAGTTCGGACGAGATGCGGTTCTACATGGAGGCCATCGCCTCCGATGCGACCAACCTGATCCCCCTGCTTGAAAACGGCGGCAAGGCCTTCGACGAGTTCGGCCAGAGCGCCGCAGTCGTGTCCGAAGGCGATGCGGCGCAGCTCGAGGAATATGCCGCTGCCGGCCGCAAGCTCGAGAACGCCTGGCAGAAGCTGGCGATCGCGGTCGTCAGCTCGGGCCTGCTCGAAGCGATCACCAATATCGTCACCAAGCTGGCCGAGTGGGCGAACTGGATTTCGGAGGTCAATCCCGAGATCCTGAACTGGGCCGTCGGCATCGGTGCGGTGCTGGCGGCGCTCGGCCCGCTGGTCACGGCAGTGGGCGCGGCGATCTCGGTCGGGTCCGGCTTCCTCACCTTCCTCAGCATGCTCGCCCCGGCCATCGGCCTGGTGAGCAAGGCGCTGCTGCTGCTGCTCGCCAATCCCATCATCCTCGGCGCGGCGGCAGTGATCGCCGGCATCTACCTGGCGTGGAAGAACTGGGACAAGATCGGCCCCATCGTCCAGCAGCTCTACCAGAGCGTGAAGACGTGGCTGATGGACAAGCTTGGCGCGGTGCTCAACTGGGTCACCGACAAGGTGAAGAAGGTCGAGCAGGGCTTTGCCTGGCTGTACGACCGCGTGGTCGGCAACAGCTGGGTGCCGGACATGGTGACCGAGATCGGGCAGGAGATGGCCAAGCTCGACGCGCTGATGGTCAAGCCGGTCGAGAAGGCGACCAAGAAGGCGGACGAAGCGTTTCGCACCCTCGCCGGCAATGTGCGCACTATCCTCGATCGCCTGTTCCCCGAGATCGCGCGGCTCAATGCCATGCGCGAAGACCTCGCCACGATCGACGCGGGCGAGAAGGCCGGTCTGATCTCGGGTGGCACTGCGCAGGAGGCGCGCTTCCGGGCGAGTGGTGGCGGACGGGAACAGACGGTCTCGGGCGCGCTACTCAACACCGGCCCGCTGGTCGGCCAGCTGAAGACCGTCAGCGAGGTGCTGGGCGAGACGGCGGACAGGACCAAGGTCCAGACCGTGCGGATCGCCGAGAGCTTCAAGGACATGGCGGAGAAAGCGACCAACGCCATCCGCGACCTCGTCGGCGCGATCAAGGGCGGCGATTTCTTCGACATCCTCGGCGCGGCGGTGAACGCCTTCGCGCAGCTGGCGGGCGCTGGCGTGTTCGGCGGCGGGCTGCAGGCCAAGGCCAACAGCGTCCCGGCTTACGCCGGCGGCACGAACTTTCACCCCGGCGGGCTCGCCATGGTGGGCGAGCGCGGGCCGGAGCTGGTCAGCATGCCGCGCGGGTCCAAGGTCTTTTCCAACCGCGACAGCATGGCGATGGGCGGCGGCAAGCTGCAGGTCGAGGTGGTGGCGAACAACGGCGGCTTCGGCGCCATGGTGCGGAACGAGGCTGGCGTGGTCGTGGCCTCGGCCGCCCCGTCGATGATCGAGGCGAGCAGCGCATCGGCGCTCGGCAAGCTCGGCAAGATCCGCGACCGCAGCCTGGTGCCGTTCTAGATGATCGATCTCCCCACCAGCCCCGCACCGCGCGCCATTGCGTGGGTGCCGGTCGATTTCGGCGGCATGCAGAAGAGCGCGCTCGGTGGCAGCACGCAGCGGATCAACCGGCTCGGCAATCGCTGGGCGCTGGGCGTGACCATGCCGGTGCTCGAGGCGGACGAGGCGGAACGATGGGCGGCGGACCTGACGAGGGGCCTGCGCGAAGGCGTGCGGCTGACGCTGGTGCAGCCGGACATGCCGACGGGTTCGCCCGGCACGGTGCTGGTGAACGGGGCCGCGCAGTCGGGCACCTCGCTGATCTGCGACGGTTTCAATCCCGGCTATGTCCTGCGCAAGGGGCAGTTCTTCTCGCTGCTGAGCGGCGGCCGGCGGTACGTCCACAAGATCGCCACGGCGCAGCGCGTGGGAGCGAGCGGCGAAGCGACGCTCGATATCGAGCCGCCGCTGCGCGTCGAGCCCGCGGACGATGACACGGTCGAGCTGGGCCTTCCCCAGATCGAAGGCCTGCTGTCGGCGCCGCAGGGCTGGAATTACGAACCGGACCGCCTCGCGCGCGGGTTCGACTTCACGATCGAGGAGGCGCGCTGATGGCCGTCACCGACCTCGCGATCACGCTGGCCTTCGTGCTGAAGTTCGAAGCGCCGGGTGGCGACGTGAACCTGTGCGACGGGGGTTTCCTCGATTTCGACGCGGGCGACGGCGTGGAGCGGTACGAGGCCGAGCACCCGGTGTTCGGCAGCATCGTCTCGGTCGGCGAGGCGGAGGCCGGGTTCGGCGACATGGCCGAGGGCGGCGAAGTGGTGTTCGCCTCGAACCCCGCTGCCGACCTTGCGGACTGGTGGCGCAGCGACCTGTTCGATTCGCGGCTGCGGATCTGGATGGTCGAGGTGGCTGCAGACATGAAGACCGCCACGAATGCGCGGCTGCTGATCGACCGGCTCGTCGACACGGCGGAGCGGCAGCAGGCGGAAGGCGGGGAAGACCTGCTGGCGCTGGAACTGATCGGCCGCGCTGAAAAGCTGTTCCTGACGAACGAGGGCAATGTGTGCTCGTCACGCTTCCACCAGACCGTGTGGCCGGGGGAGCGCGGGTTCGACAATTGCACCGACCTCGTCGGCTATCTCGCCTGGGGCACGGCCACGCCGTCACGCGGCGGCGGGTCCGGCGGGGGAAGCTACGGCGGAAGCGGCGGTCTTCCGGGCCTTTCGCGCGTGGTGCTGCAATGACGCTGGCCGAACGCGCCGCACGCACGCAAACGGTGATCGACCGGTTTCGCGGCAAGCCGTTCCGCTGGGAGGGTGCCAACTGCATCCGCCTGGCGCGGGCACAGGCGGTGGCGCTGGGGCATGATTTGCCTCCGGTGCCGCAGTTCCGCAGTGCGCTGGGCGCGAAGAAGGCGCTGGACAAGCGCGGCTTCGCCAGCGTCTCGGCGATGCTCGACCATTACTTCGAGCAGCTGCCCGCCCCGGCCTTCGCCATCGTGGGCGATTTGGTCTCGCTGCCGGTGGATCCGGAGCATGCCGGCGCGGGGATGGATGCCATCGCCATCGCGGACGGGCTCGGCAATTTGCTGTGCTGGCACGCGGCGACGAACTTCGAGAAGCTCGAGGTGGTGAAGTTCGCCATGCCCGATGCCGTAAAGGCGTGGCGGCTCTGATGTCGGGCGTGCTGCGGGCAGTCGGGCAGGTGGCCGGGGTGGTCGCCACGGTGGCGGCGTTCATTCCGGGCGGTCAGCCGATCGCGGCCATCGCGGCTGCGGTGGCGACGGTCTCCAGCCTCGGCGCAGCGGCTTTGCAGAAGCCTCCGCGCAATGTCGGGCAGGTGAACGAGCGGGTGATCGGCGCGAACAATCCGCTGCCCTACCTGATCGGGCGAAGTTATTCCGGCGGGGTGCAGGTCCACGACGTGGGCTGGGGCGGCACGGTCAACAAGGTCGAGAACCCGTACCGCTTCATCGCCACGGTGCATTCGTGCTGCGGGCCGATCGACGGGCTGGAATCGGTCCAGTTCGATTACGGCACGATCCCCTTCAGCGGGGACGCCGCGACCGGATACTATGCGAACTACGTCTGGCGCGATTTCCAGCTGGGGGCGCGGCCGGAGACGGACGAGCTGCAGCCGCACTGGTCGGGCACGCCGGACTGGGGCAGCGCCTACAAGCTCAGCGGGATGGCAGCACTGGGTGTCTCGCTGCAATGGTCGAAGAAGGGCAAGCGGTTTGCCGGCGGGCAGATCCCCGCAATCGGCGCGATCTGGCGCGGCGTGAAGGTGTACGATCCCCGGCTCGACAGCACCTTCCCCGGCGGCAGCGGCACCTGCCGTGTCGATGACGAGACGACATGGGTCTATTCGCGCGACCCGGCGCTGCACGCCGGAACCTACGGCTATGGCCGCTACGTCAACGGGATAAAGGTCTTCGGCGTCGACCTGGGCGAGGAAGCAGTGGACTTCGCCAGCGTCGCCGCATGGGCGAACGTCAACGATGCGAACGGGTGGACCGCCAACGGTACGATCTACGAACCCGGCGACAAGTGGAACAACCTCAAGCTGATCGCCGAGGCGGGCGGCGGCGAGCCCGTTCTGGCGAACGGCGTGCTGCGCTTCGATTTCGAGGCCCCGCGCACCAGCCTCGCCACCATCGGCCGCGACGACCTGGCCGACGGGCCGGTTACCGCCAAGCTCGGCCGGGGCTGGAAGAACCGCCACAACACGCTGGTGCCGAAGTACCGCAGCGAGGCGCACCAGTGGGGCTATGAGCAGGCCGCGGCCGCGCAGGTCGCCGCATGGGTGACCGAGGACGGCGAGGAGAAGATCGACCAGTACCAGTGGGACCTCGTCACCGATGTCGACCAGGTGACCGAGCTGGCGCTGTACAAGCTCTACCGCCGCCGGCAGGACGGGCCTATCCGGCTGACCTGCAAGCCGCACATGATGCTTTATGGCCCCGGCGACTGCCTGACGCTGGATGCCGAGCTGGGCGTGCATCCGGAGAACCACGACGGCACCGACACCAAGGTGGTCATCCGCCGCCGCTCGATCGATCCGGTGGCGGGCACGGTCACCTTCGAGTTCGAGCGCGAGGACGATGCCAAGCACGCCGCCGCGCTGGGGGCAACAGGCACGGCTCCGCCGGTGCGAACGGTGCCGACGCCTGAAGATATCGACGGCGTCGTGGGCGGGAACATCCTGCCCGACGGTTACGAGCGGACGCTGATCGCGACCAGCAGCCAGAGCCTGTTCACGCTGACCGCGACCGATGCCGACATCACGATCGGCAATCACAACCGGATTTACGCCGATGGCACTGTGGCGGTGACGGGGGCGACGATCACGACCGAGGACGACGGCACAACCGCCATCGCTTCGGAGACACGGTACTGGCTCTATTACGACGACAGCGACCGGTCGGGCGGCGCGGTTTCGTGGCAGGCGACGACCAGCTTCGACACGGCGCAGAATTCGGACATCAACCCGGATCGCCACTTCGGCGGCTACATCACCACCGACGTTTCCGGCGGCAGCGGCACCAGCGGCGGCGGCTCGCTGCCTCCCGGCACCGGCGGCGGCGACCCTTACGCTTAGGAGCAAGCATGACGTCTCAATTCCCCGACTGGCTGCGGCAATGTGCTGCGGCCGGACAAGGTGGCCTTACCTTGCCGCCAATCGACCGCGCGCTCAGCTATCCGCTGACGGTGAAGATACCGCTGGATGCGAGCGCGGACAGCTTCAGCGCTTCGCTGCGCCTGTCGCCCGATGCCGACGGCGCGACACTGGCGGATTTCGCGGTCAGCGTGGGCGCATGGGACGGCACCTACACGCCGGTCACCTTCACGCTGACCAAGGCGCAGGTCGCGGCCCTGCCGGCGGACGCCGATGGCGACGGACTGGCGGAGCTGGTGTTCGACATCCTGCGCACGCCCAGCGGCAGCTACGAGCGGCGTTACCTCGCCGGAAACGTCTTCATCAGCGGAAAGGTGACCGAGGGTGCCTGAGATCACGATACGACATGACGAGCGCGAACTGGTCGTGGGTCTCGGCGCAGATGCCGAAGAGGCCGCGCGCCAGGCGGCAATCGCCACGGCCGAGGCAGCCGCCATCGCGGCCAGCGCGGCACAGATCGAAAGCAACAAGCAGGCGTCCTCTGTCTTCGTCGCGGGGCCTGCGGCGATCGACACGCAGGTCGGCTTCTACATCGGCCGCGCCACCGGCAACATCGTCGCCAATGCGAACTACACCGCGCGGAAATACACCGCTGCGGCGGGTGAGGTCTGGCGCGTGTCCTCGACCATCGGGTCGGATATTTTCGCCGGTGCAGTGGTGGTCTACTTCGACGCGGGCGACGCCCTGCTCGGCTTCGATACCGCCGCGCCCGGCTCGGGCTACACCTACCTGAAACAGCACGAGTTCACCCCGCCCGCCAACACCGCCTATTTCTGGATCACCTGCTCCAACACCAACGGGCTCGCCCCGACGGTCGAGAAGCTGGCGCTCAAGGCCGACAGTGCGAAGGAGGCCGAGCGGGCGGCAGAGGCGGCGGACGATCTCGCCCACTACGCCGAGCAGGACTTGTCCGCGCTGTGGCAGGACGGCTTCTACACGCATGGCAACACCGGCGTGGTGACCGCCTCGGCCTCCTTCACGACGGCGCGCCTGCCGATCGAGGGCGGCGACCTGATGCGCTTCTCGGGCACGATCAGGGGAGGCACGTCGGTTGCGGCGCTGGTCTTCTTCACGCCGCGCGGAACGTATCTCTCGAAGCTCTACACGGCCACGTCCTCGACTGTAGATGACGTTTATGTCGACCAGACCTTCACCGCGCCCGCCGATGCCCGCGCGGTGGCGTTGACCGTCCTGCTGGCGAACAAGGACACGGCCCGCCTCGAAGTCCTCGGGACGGCGGATGGCGACGGCATCGCGCTGTTCGACGATGTGCGCGACCTCAAGGCGACAGTCTATCCGATCAGCGGCCAACTGGTCGGGCAGACGGCGCTCATTACCGGCACGTCGATCCCGTGGGGCGACGGTGGCGGCGCAAACTCCTATCCTTTCAAGATTGCCGCGCTCACCGGCATGGCAATCACGAACAAGGCGATTGCGTCCAGCTGCGCCCGCATCGGCGTGAAGGCCAACATCACGGGTGGCGATCCCTTCGGCGAATTCGGGATGGCGTGGAACAACTGGCACAAGTGCCTGATGCGCACGACGGCCGAGATCCAGTCGCGCATCGACAACTACGCGACCTATCAGCCGAACATTCCCGGCTCGCCCGCGACACTCACCGCGCAGACGCAAGCCGAGATGCTGTCCTACGGCTACGAGAACCGCATCGTGCCGAGCCTCGGCAAGGACATCTACCTGATCGAGCACGCGCACAATGATGCCTTCGTGGGTGTCGGCGGGTACGAGGGCACCGACCTGGTCGACGAGTTCAACGCCGATCCGGATAGTCGCGACCGCACCACCTGGCACGGTGCGATCAACACGCTGATCGACATCATCCGCGCTGCTGAGCCGAAGGCGCGCATCGTCTTCGTCGGCCACTACGAGGACGCCCGCAAGGCGCAGGTCTCGCAGGCGCAGGCGTTGCTCGCCGACTACCACTCACTGCCGCTGGTCGAGCTGTGGCGCTACACCGGATGGACGCAGGAAGTGATCACCGGCGCGGGGCCGAACGCGGGCGACACGATCACGGAATTGTGGATGCCTGACGACTTGCACCCCCACAGCGATACGACCGGCGAGGCGAACGATTTCCTCGCCTCGCTCATCGCGCGCGAACTGGCGAGGATGGCATGAAGGCTCTGAACATTGGCCTAGTGGCGTTCCCGCTACTCTTTTTCCTGCTGTTCGTGGGTATCGTTGGTGGCGCGATAGTCGAGACTCGTCGCTGGGTGCGGGGGCTGTTCGTATGATCGCCCTCGCCGCCCTCGTCATCGTGACGCTGGTCCTGCCCGCGCTCGGCATCGGGCCGTGGGTGCGGCGCGGCGGGCGGGTTGCGAACAACAATCCGTTCTGGGTTCGCCTGCCCGAAGACGAGGTGACCGAGCAGCAGCGCCAATCGCCCGCCGGTCGCAGCGCGCAGGAGCGCATCGACTGGTCGCACCGCTGGCTTGGCGCGATCCTGTTCGGCGCCGTCTGCTGGCTTGCCGGCCTGCGCGAGATTGCCGAGATTGGTGAGGCGCTGACCTTCATGGCGGCGCTGGTCGGTTGCCTGTGGACGCGCATTCTCTCCGCGCATTTCGATGCGGTCGGCCACGGGGCTGAGATACTGGTCGCAGAGCGCGAGGGGCTGCCCGACTACCGCGACAAGGAGCTACGTCGCATGACGCGATATAGCCCGCCGTTTCGCGGGTGGAGCGTCGAGAAGACCGACGCCTTTGTGCGCCGCCGTGAATGGCTCTCCCGCCTGTTTCTCCGGTTGTGGGGGCGGGTGTGACGTGGGCCAAGTTCGCTCTGCTTATCCCGGGCTGGTTCATGCTTTCCTCTGCGACGAGCGGACCCGCACTGGACGTGAACGAGGCTGGCCGGGTGATGGCCGAGCTCGACGACTGGCGGGCGCTGATGTTCGTCATGCTGTTCCTGATCGTGCTGCTGGTGGGCGCGCTGATGTGGGCCTTCGGGAAGCTCGCGAAGGTGGTCGAGGTGATGGTGACGCTGCGCGAGACGATCGCAACGCTCAACAGCCTCGCGCAATCCGGCGCGACGGACGCACGGGAGAATTCGAACGCAATCAGGGGGCTGGTGGCGACGGTGGCCAGGATCGAAGCCGACATAGCGAGGCTGGAATGAACCTGCGCGATCTCACCGCGGCCTTCAAGGCCAAGTACCGCCCCGTCTTCCGCAACGGCATCGACACCGAGGTGCGCAGGTTTGCAGACCTCGCAGCGAAGACGAAGGCCGAGGCGCTGGAAATCACGGGGACGGGTCGCGCCATCTCCGCCTTGACGAAAGGCAAAGGCGAATGATCCTGCTCGCGTTCGGGTGGCTTCTGATCGGCTGCGCTTTCATCTTCGCCGGGTGGCTGGCGCAGGCGTTCGAGCAGGGCGGCGAGCGATCCCTGTTCAACGCCGGCTTCGTGATGGCGGTGTGCATGGACCTGCATTCGCTCGGCTTCATGCTGACCTTCGGGGGCAGGATCCAGCAGATGCTGTTCGACGGCGCGACCTTCGCCACGGTGAGCCCGGTCTACTGGTTCGGCACGGGCCTGATCTTCCTCGCCAAGACGGGCTTCGTCTGGCTCGCGGCCCTCGGCGAAGGGCGCGATTGGTCGAAGCTGTTCGTCTTTTCGTACTTCTTCTGCCTGCTCGCATGGGCGGCCTTCGTGATGTGGTGGTATGTATGAATCGCAAGGCAATATTCGATCATGTTCGGCGCCTGCTCGGGCGTGGGTTCACTCCGGCAGAGGTCGAGGCGTTCGACGACGTGCTCGACAGCGCGCGCGTCCCGGTTGCACCGAGCGCGCCGGAATCGCCCTTCACACCGATGCGCACCGGCATGGCCGGCGTGCAGCTGATCAAGCGGTTCGAAGGCTGTGCCCGCCTGCGTCCCGACGGTATGGTGGAGGCCTACCCCGATCCCGGCACGGGCGGCGCGCCCTGGACGATCGGGTGGGGCGCGACCGGTCCGGACATCGGCCCGGGCACGATCTGGACGCAGGCCCGCTGCGACGAGCGGCTCGAGGAAGACATCGCCCGCCATGCCGAGGACGTGCGCAAGGCGCTCGGCTCCTCGCTCGCGGGAACCAGCCAGGCGCAATTCGATGCGCTGGTCAGCTTCCATTACAACACCGGCGCGATCGCGCGGGCGACGCTGACGAAGAAGCACAAGGCCGGTGACTTCGTCGGGGCGGCCGAGGAATTCGCCCGCTGGAACCGCGCGGGCGGGCGCGTGCTGAAAGGCCTCGTCCGTCGCCGCCGCGAAGAGGCCGAGCTGTACCGGAGCGGATCGTGATCGAGGGGCTGCGCGAGGGCATTCGCCCGCTCACAGTGGCGGCGCTGGTCATCGGCCTGCTGCTGGGTGCGGTGATCTCGGGCACGCTCGAGGTGTTCCATCCCGGTGCGGGCGTTTCCTTCACCAAGGGGCTGGCCGGCTTCTTCCGCGCGATCCCCGGCGATTACTACAACCTCGCGACCCTCGCGCTGCTCGGATACACGGCGGGCCGCACCGTCGAGAAGGCGATCGGCATCCACTCAACGGCCAAGCACAACCCGCCCGCGCGGCCTGTGGACGACCCGGGAGACTGACCATGTGCATTCCCGGCGATCCCTCGCGCGCCTTCTGGCGCGGCGTCCGCGCATGGGCGTGGGACAAGTTCGTCGACAACCTGACGCTGATCATCGCCCTGATCGGGGCGATCGCGACGCTCGTCATCATCGGAGGCATGCAATGAAGGAACTGATCGGACAGGCGCTCGGCGCATCGCTGGGGCCGCTGAAGGTAAAGGCGTGGCTGATGATCGCCGCCGTGATCGCGGGTCTGGCCTTCGTCGCCATCCGCATCGCGGACAACGCCTTCGAAGACACGCTCGACACCGCCAAGGACGCCGGGAAGGCAGAAGCGGTGGTCGAGGGGCACGAAACCACGCTGCAGCAGGTAGGAGCGGCAAATGAAGCAGGTAACCAGGTGCGCGATGATCGCGGCAACTCTCGTTATGACGAGTGCGTGCGGAGCGCGACAGACGCCACGGCCGGCAACTGCGAGCGTTACCGCCGCAACTAGCCTGTGCCAGGTCGACCGCGCGCTGCCGGTGGCGGTGGCGCCGACCGAAGGCGCGGACGATCCGGGCAACACCTTCGACAGCGACCCGACGGTGGACGCGGTGCTGGAGCACAACGCCCGCTATCGCGCGGCTTGCCCGTCAGGCGCGGTGGACGGTTCTCGGCCGGACTGAGCGGATCGCGCCTGCCTCGTCGGCGAGGCGGTGCAGCTTCTTGGAATGAACGGGATCCGCGGCCCGCGTGGCGGTGCGGCGGATGGCGGCGGCGATGTCGTCTGCGGTTCTCATGCGAATCGGCCTGCCACGGTGGCGGGCCTGTAGGAAAGTGCGATTGAAGGAAGGACGGACGAATGAGCGTCGATTATGATGTGGCTGTGAAGACAGTCGTGCAGACCGCCAAGCGCGATTACTTCGCCGACGGCACACTGGAAATCCTTGCTGCCAACGATACCGTGCTGGCGATCTTCGGCTTGGTGGCGAATGGCGGTTCGGTGTCGGGCGATACCTGGACACTCGGCCTCGATAGCAGCACGGTGACGGGCGAGGCGGGGGCCGGAGCCGGGACCGATGCGGCAAAGGCGCAGATCAAGACCAGCGGCGGCGATGCGCACATGACCGGCCTGACGGCAGGGCAGGCATCGACCGCTTGGGCCGCGAGCACCGCCTACACCGCCGGCCAGTATGTCAACAATGGCGGTAACCTCTACGTCTGCGCCAGCGGAGGCACCTCGGCCGGTTCGGGCGGCCCGACAGGCACGGGCACCGGCATCACCGATGGAACGGTGAGCTGGGATTACGTGTCGGCCAAGCCGGACCTCGGCCTCGACAACGTCTCGATCGCGTCCGGCCAGAACGTCACGCTCTCGACCACGACGATCAAGCACGCCTAAGACCCGCCGACGATGGCGCGCTCCGTCACGTCCGCGCTCGGCACGGTCGCGAGCACGGGCACCACGACCCGCACTTTCGCCTCTGTCGCCATCGGTGCGGCCGCGGCGGATCGGATCGTCGCGGCGATCATCCCGCACGAACGCGGGGTCTGCAGCGCCGTCACGATCGGCGGGATCACCGCCAACCTGGTCAAGCCTGCCACCAACGGTCCGCTTTCGAGCGCCGTGGTGGCATGGGCAAGCGTGCCGACCGGTACGGTGGCTGACATCGTCGCCACCTTCGACAGCAACCCGACCTTCGTGCAGGTCGAGGCGCACAGGCTGACCGGCATGAATGCCACCGCGCTCGACAGCGCGGCGGCGAACCAGACGAACAACAGCACGATCTCGGTCGCGGTCGATACCGAGAGCGGCGGCCATGTGATCGTCGGCAGCTTCAACCGGTCGAACGCCGGGGCCGCGCCGACATGGACCGGGGTCACCGGCATCAGCGCGCTCGACATGGGCGGGCGCACGGGCTCAACCGCTGCGAACGACAGCCCCTCGACCGCCACCGATGCGACGGTGCAGGCTGTCTATTCGACCACGGCCAGCACTGGCATCGCCGTGGTCAGCTTCGAGCCCGCCGGCGCGGGCGGCGTCACCGGCACGCTGGCGGCGCAGGAGAGCGGGGCGGATGCATTCACCGCTTCGCTCTCCGTCGCCGTGGCGGGCGATCTCGCCGCGCAGGAAAGCGGGGCCGACACGGCATCCGCGAGCGGCGCGGTCACGGTCTCGGGCACGCTGGCGACGCAGGAGACCGGTGCCGACACCTTCACCGCGACCGGCTCTGTCGCATTCCCCGGCATCACCGGCACGCTGGTGGCGCAGGAGGGCGGGGCGGACAGCTTCGCGGGCAGCATCGCGGTCGGCGTGGCAGGCTCGCTCGCCGCGCAGGAAACCGGAGCGGACACCTTCTCGGCCACCGGCACGGTGGGCGCGACGGGCGTGTTCGGCACGCTGGTCGCGCAGGAAAGCGGTGCCGACAGCTTCGCTGGCACGGCCTCGGTCGTGGTTGGCGCGGTGCTGGCGGCGGTCGAGCAGGGCAGCGACAGCGCGAGCCTCGCGGGCACGGTCGCGGTGGCGGGCAGCCTCGCGGCGCAGGAAGGCGGCGGCGACCAGCTGGCGGCGGTGGCCAGTGTGGCCGTCCTCGGCAGCCTGGCGGTGCAGGAGACGGGCGCGGACACGCTGCAGGCCTTCCTCTTCACGCTCGCCCGATCGACCCCGGCGGAGCGTCACATCGATTCATTGGCGCAAGACCGAAGTCTCTCCGGGGTCTTCATATCCCGCGCGATAATTTCCGTCGCACAAGACAGGACTTTACCATGAGCGTTTACAGCTGGCCGCCGAGATACCCGGTCGAGGTTCTCGACTACACCTTCGACTGGTCGAAGCACATCGGCGATGACTCGGTTGTCGCCCTCAAGCCGGTCGAGGTCGACCAAGCGAGCGGACTTGTCATCGAGAGCTATTCACTCAACGGGAACGTGCAGACGGTCCGCATCTCAGGCGGCAACCCTGGAAAGATCGGTCACATCCAGTTGGGCTGCGACACCGCGAACTCGCAAGAGCCGACTGTGGTCATCGACATGATAATTCTGCGAGGTGTCAGCTGATCAGTCCTCGCCGAAGCGGCGCTTGGGCGGGGCGAATTCGCGATCGAGCAGCTGGGCGATCCGCTCCATCGCTTCGATCATCTGCGGATCCTCGAACCGCTCGGCATCCTGCCGCACGAAATCGCCGGGCGTGATGTCCCCGCGATAACCCGCCGCGCGCCGATCGTAATCGGCCATGGCGCGATGCAGCGCTGCCGGATCGGGCAAGCTTCCCTCGACCGCCTCGCGCGCGAAATCCGCCACCCGCTGGGCCGCCTGGGCGAGGTTGAGCAGCGCTCCGTCCATTGACCTTTGTTCCCCCGATGTTCCATCTGGCGGCATGGGCCGCTTCCGACTCGATACCGTTTCCGACTGCGCAAAGCGCGGGTACAACCTGCGCATCGAATGCCGCGGCTGCAACCGCGTGGTGCTGGCGAACGCGGTGCTAATGCAGGTGGAGCTCGGCGCGGTGCGCACGAAGTGGCCGCTCGAACGGGTTCAGGCCTGCATGAAGTGCGCGGAATGCGGCAAGCGCGGCGCGACGATCAGCGCCTGCGAAATCACCTTCTGACCACGTCCGGGCAAGTCCGCGCGACCGCCTTCTGGTTGTCCCACTTCGGCTTGTAGATCGCGTTGCCGGTGGCGAGCTGGTGGCAGGACAGGTCGATCTTCCCGGCGCGCACCAGCGCCAGCGTCCGGCCGTACCGATCGCGCCCGATGCGAATGATCCATAATGGACCTTTCTCCATCGCCGCCCGCAGCGACTGCGTGCTGGCGACCGGATCCCCGGGCGCGCAGACCCTCCCCTTGCGACACGAACCCAGCTTCTCCGGCGCATCGATGCCGAGCAGGCGAATGCGCTCGTCCCCGCAGCGAATCGTGTCCCCGTCGGTGGCGGTGCAGGAGGCCGTGATCGGCTCGGGCTCAGGCAACGGCGCACAGGCCGCGCAAAGGAGAAGGGCGCTCAACATGATGTGCCGACCGTAGCCGGGCCGCGATGCCGGCTCTCGCAATTCCCCATCCATTCCTGAGCGATACCCGCAGTATTCCGCGGTTTCGAGACAATTATGGTAGCGGGTGGTGTGTTGAGGCCCACGGGAAGAGCCTGGTAGTCAGGGATGCGTTCGGGGCGGCCATCCCGGGGGCAGGGGTGGGATGCGCAATTGCGAAGCCCATGCTCGCCCGTTTCGGTGAGGAACCTTTCGCGCGCCAGTCGCTGACGGAGGATTACGAACTCGGCCTGCGCGTGGCCGAGCTGGGCGGCCGCGGGCGGTTCCTGCGCTGCCGCATGCAGGATGGCCGCCTGGTGGCGACGCGCGCGTTTTTCCCTTCGCGGATCGGTGCCGCCGTGCGCCAGAAGACGCGCTGGATGCACGGTATCGCGCTGCAGGGGTGGGACCGGCTCGGCTGGCGCGGCTCGGCTGCGGACATCTGGATGCAGCTGCGCGACCGGCGTGGCCCGCTGGCGGCGATCCTCCTGACGCTGGCCTATACGCTGGTCGTGATGAGTGCGGGCCTCTGGGGCTTCGTGAGCATGGGCCTGGTGCAGCCGCCGCAGTATTCGCCGGTCTTCGAAGTCCTGCTGGCGGTCAACTTCATCGGTCTGATCTGGCGGTTCGCCATGCGCGGCTTGTTCACCGCGCGCGAATTCGGCTGGCGCGAAGGGCTACGTGCGATGCCGCGCCTGTTCGTCTCCAACATCATCGCGATCATGGCCGCCCGACGTGCGCTGCAGGCCTATGTCGGTACGCTCAAGGGCGCGCCGGTGATCTGGGACAAGACCGAACATCGCGATCACCCCGCATTGAGCCCCATGCACGAGCTGGCTGCGTGAGCGGTCCGGCCCTGCAGGAAGCCCGTCGCGGCCAGCCCGTCCTATTCCTCGGCCTGCTGCTGGCCGGCTGGGTGCTGTTGCGGATCGTTTTGTGGGAAAGCCCGTGGCAGGTGGTGGCGAGACCGTTCCAGGTCGCTGAGTTCACCGGCCCCGAAACGCTTGCCCCGGCAGCGGACGGAACTGCCGCGTTTGCCAAGACTGTGCCTTCCGACGCGCGGTCATTGCCCCACGCCGCCGAGCGCTACAGCCCGGCTTACGGCGATCTCAATTCGCCCGCACCTCCGGCGCATATGATGGCCGAGCCGAGTGCCAACGGATCAACGCCGTTTGCCAGCGATCGCAGGGCGCTCGGTCACAGCCTGCTGTGGATGGCGGGCATGGGGGAACTGCCGATGCCGCGTGACGTGGCCGACTGGCTCGACCCTCGGCTCTCCCCAGCTGTCGTTCCTGCCGGGCTGGCAAGGGCCAAGCCCTGGCGGGTCGATGCGTGGTTGCTGCTGCGGCAAGGTTCCGCCGGAAGACTGGCCGGGTCGGGGGTGCAGCCGGCGAGCTATGGCGCAAGTCAGGCCGGAGCGGTGATGACCTACCGGCTCGCACCCAATTCCCGCCATCAGCCGTCCGCCTATTTCCGTGCCAGCAAGGCCTTGGTGGCGGACGGAGAGGCCGAACTGGCGATGGGGCTGCAGGGTCGCCCTGTCGGCGGCCTGCCGATCGCCGTGCATGCCGAGATGCGCACCACACGGAGCGTGACCGGTACGACTGTGCGCCCCGCGGTCTTCGCGACTGCCGGGATCGACCAGGCTTCGCTGCCGCTTGGCCTGCAGGCGGAAGGCTATGGGCAAGGCGGCTATGTCGGTGGCGACTTTGCCACGGGTTTTGCCGATGGGCGCGTTACCGTGACGCGCGACGTCACACGCCGGGACAGCTTCTCCTTCAGCGCTGGCGCCGGTGCCTGGGGCGGGATCCAGCTTGGCGCATCGCGGCTCGATGTCGGACCGACATTGCGTGTCGATCTGACCATCGGAGAGACGCCAGCGCGCCTCTCCGCCGACTACCGCTTCCGCGTCGCGGGCGACGCCGAACCGGCCTCGGGCGCGGCGATCACGCTTTCGACCGGCTTCTGACACGGTTCAGCTTTTATCCGGCGCGGCCCTGCGATAGGGCGCAGTCATGGACGTCTACCTCCCCATCGCGAACCTGTCCGTCAATGGACTCTGGATCGTCGCGCTGGGTGGGCTGACCGGCATTCTTTCCGGCCTGTTCGGGGTCGGCGGCGGCTTCCTGACGACGCCGCTCCTCATCTTCTACGGCGTCCCGCCGACCGTGGCTGCGGCCTCCGCATCGACGCAGGTTACCGGGGCCAGTGTCACCGGCGTGATCGCGCACAGTTCGCGCAAGGGCGTGGACTATCGCATGGGCGGCGTGATGGTCGCGGGCGGGGTGCTCGGCTCCGGCATCGGGGCGCTCCTGTTCAACTTCTTCCGTGCGATCGGCCAGATCGACGTGGTCATCAATGCGCTTTACGTCATCCTCCTCGGCTCGATCGGGCTGTTGATGGCGAAGGAATCGCTCGGCATTTTGCGCGGGGACGCGGCGAAGCAGGCTCCGCGCAGGCGGCACCACCCGCTGGTGGCGAGCCTGCCGATGCGCTGGCGCTTTTATCGCTCGGGCCTCTACATTTCGCCGCTCGCCCCGCTGCTCGTGGGTGTCGTGGTCGGCATCCTGACCATGCTCATGGGCGTGGGCGGCGGCTTCATCCTCGTGCCCGCCATGCTCTACATCCTCGGAATGAGCGCCAACGTCGTTGTCGGCACCAGCCTCTACAACATCCTGTTCGTGACCATGGCGACCACGATGATGCATTCGCTGACGACCAAGGCGGTCGACATCGTGCTGGTGTTCCTGCTGTTGCTCGGCTCGGTCACCGGCGCGCAGATCGGCTCGCAGATCGCGGTGAAGGCGAAGCCGGAAATCCTGCGGCTGGTGCTGGCGGCGATAGTGCTCGTCATCGCCTTTCGCATGTTCCTCGGCCTGTTCTACCAGCCGGACGAGATCTACACGGTGTATCCGCTGTGAGGGCGTTGCTGCTGCTCCTTTGCGCCTTCGTGCTGATGGGCCAGCGCGACCCCATCCTCGTGCCCGAGGTCAGCCAGCACGAGGTGCAGGTGCGGCAGGGCTTCACCGGTACCGAACTGCTGCTGTTCGGGGCGATCCTCGATCCCGGCGGACGCGCGGCGGGCAGCGAATACGACATCGTCGTGGTGCTCAAGGGACCGTCGGAAGCCGCCCGCCTGCGCGAGAAGGAGCGCTTCGTCGGCGTCTGGGTGAACGCGGCCAGCACCGATTTCCGCTCGGTCCCGTCCTTCTTCGCAGTCGCCTCCTCGCGGCCAGTCAGCGAAATCGTCGACGAGAAGACCGCGGCGATCTACGAATTCGGCACCGACTATATCCAGCTCAGCCCGAGCGGGGTGATCGACACCGAGGAACAGGCGCGTTTTTCCGCCGGTCTGGTCGATCTCAAGACCCGCCAGCAGCTCTACAAGCAGGACTTCGGCGGCGTCCAGATCAGCGAGCAGGTGCTCTACCAGGCGCGCATCACGCTGCCCTCCAATGTCACCACCGGCACCTATACGGCAGAAACCTTCGCGGTGAGCCGGGGACGCGTCATCGCCTCGGCGCAGTCCGAGGTGGAAGTCGCCAAGGTCGGGTTCGAGAAGCTGGTGGCCGACTATTCGCAGGACTGGTCGCTCGTCTACGGCCTGCTCGCCGTGATGCTGTCGGTCGGCATGGGGTGGCTCGCGGGTCGCCTCTTCGCGATGATCTGAGGCCCCACAGCCGTTAACGTTGACCGGATTTTAACCGCTCTCGGGCACATCAGCCAGGCATGCGCGCGGTGCGCAAACCTTGGGGGCCAAGCCGACCGATGACCGATATGGGCAATCCGAACTTCCGCACTTTCGATCCTGCGAAGGAAGCCGGGGCCGAGCCGCCGCAGCCGCGCGGCAACTCGCTGCGCGACCGGATCCGCCGGAGCGAGCAAGGTGCGAGCATCGGCGGCGCGCCGGTGCAGTCGCGCTCGGGCTATGTCCACAATCCCCAGCCGAGCGAGTCGCAACCCGAGGCGCAGCAGCACGACGTCGCCATGCAGCCCGCACCGCCGGTCGAGGAACCGGTCGTCGAGCCGGTCGGCGAGAGCGCCCCGCCGCCGATCCCGTCCCCGCCGTCGCAGCAGGCCCAGCCGCGACCCGAGGTGACAGAGCAAATCGAAGCGCGCGCCCCGAAGAAGGAAGAGCCCAACACCAACGCCGCGCAGCCGATCGGGGTGGTGCTGGAAATCTCCGGCGCCGGCTCGATGATCGCGATCGACCTGCAGCGCCTCAGCGAGTGCTCCGAGGACGACGATCCCTCGGTCGCCATGGCCGGGCAGGTCGGCAGCCAGATCAAGATCCGCGTTGGCGGCAGCTGGCTGCTCGCCAGCGTCCGCAACCAGCGGCAGGACCGCAAGGCCGGCTCGATCCTCGCCAACATCGACTTCCTCGGCGAAGGCGTCGAGGAAAAGCTCACCGGTCGCCTGCACGGCTTCCGCCGCGGTGTGACCCGCTATCCGGTGCCGGGCGGCCTCGTCTATCCGGCGACCACCGCCGACCTCAAGCAGGTCTATGCCAGCGACGGCCGCAGCGCGGTCACCATCGGCAAGGTCTATCCGACCAAGGACATCCGCGCCGGGATCTATATCGACGCCATGCTGGGCAAGCACTTCGCGCTGCTCGGTTCGACCGGTACCGGTAAGTCGACCAGCGCCGCGCTGATCCTGCACCGCATCTGCGAAGCGGCGCCCGAAGGCCACATCGTCATGGTCGACCCGCACGGCGAATATTCGGCGGCCTTCCGCAACACCGGCGTCATTCTCGACGTGTCGAACCTGCAGATGCCCTACTGGATCATGAACTTCGAGGAACACTGCGAAGTGCTGCTGACCTCGCAGGGCAACGACCGGCAGGTCGACGAAGACATCCTCGCCAAGTGCCTGCTCAAGGCGCGCAGCAAGAGCCGCCTTGCCGAAAGCATGGGCAAGATCACCGTCGATTCGCCGATCCCCTACCTGCTGTCCGACCTCTCGAACGAGATCCAGGACCAGATGGGCAAGCTCGACAAGGCGACCACCTCGGCCCCCTATATGCGGATCAAGAACAAGCTCGACGAGCTCAAGGGCGATCCGCGCTACCAGTTCATGTTCTCGGGCATGCTGGTGGGCGATTCCATGGCCGAGTTCATCGGCAAGGTCTTCCGCATGCCCTCAAACGGCAAGCCGATCTCGATCATCGACGTCTCGGGCGTGCCGTCGGACATCACCGCGACCGTGGTCGCCGTGCTCAGCCGGCTGGTATTCGACTTCGCCATCTGGGGCCGCGAGGAACGCACCTCGCCGATCCTGCTGGTCTGCGAGGAGGCGCACCGCTACGTGCCCTCCGAAAAGAACGCCGACGGCAACTCGGTCGGCAAGATCCTCAGCCGCATCGCCAAGGAAGGCCGTAAGTACGGCATCAGCCTCGGCCTGATCACGCAGCGTCCATCGGACCTTGCCGAAGGCGTGCTGTCGCAGTGCGGCACGATCATCTCGATGCGCCTCAACAACGACCGCGACCAGGACTTCGTCCGCGCGGCCATGCCCGAAGGCGCGCGTGGCTTCCTCGACGCGATCCCGGCGCTGCGCAATCGCGAGTGCATCATCTGCGGCGAGGGTGTCGCCATCCCGATCCGCGTGAGCTTCGACAATCTCGAGGAGGCCAAGCGGCCCGCCTCGGAAGACCCAAGCTTCGTCGAGCTGTGGAACCAGACCGGCGGCGAAGAGGATATCGTCGAACGGACCGTGCAGCGCTGGCGGAGCCAGGGTTAGGTTCCTCTCGTATCCCCGAACAGGTGGATATGCAGCCGGTCGCTCAGGCGCAAACCATGTTCGACGCATAGCGGGGCGAGCCACTTTTCGCGGGCCCGCAGGGTTTCGCTGTCGGTGCCTTCGGGCATCAGGAATACGTGGCCGGGCTTGAATCGGTAGCGGTCTCTCAGCGCCAGCACTTCGTCCACATCCGCGGGCTCGGCGATCACGAACTTGAACCACGCGCGCGGGTCGGTGGCGTAGGCGTCGAGCCGCTCGGGCAGCAGCGCGAGCTCGGCCGGATTGCCGCTATGCGCCAGCTTGGGGCTGACGTTGAACTGGTCGATCCGGATATCGAGCGCTGCCGGGGCCTTCGTGGTCCCGTTGGTTTCGATCTCGACCGAAATGTCAGGCAGCAGGTCGAGCAGCCGTGCGAGTGCCGGGGCCTGAAGCAAAGGCTCGCCGCCGGTGATGACGAGGCGCTTCTGACCGAGCGCGGTGATCCGTGCAGCCACCTCTTCCTCGTCAAGCGTGGACTGGTTGGCCTGTCGCTCGAAGGAGATACCATCGCGATGCGGGCGATTGTCGCCTTCGAAGTGCCATGTATAGGCCGTGTCGCACCACACGCAGGCAAGGTTGCAGCGCGACAGCCGCATGAAGGCGACCGGCATGCCCGCACTGGGTCCTTCGCCCTGGACGGAGGCGAAAATCTCAGGCCCGCCGGTGTCGTCGGTGGCGAGGACTAGCGGCATCGCAGTCCCTGCGTGCAGGACGAAGGCGACAAAGGCGACTTCGGTGTCGCCTTCAAAAACCGTGTATTTGTAGTCACTTGATACCCTTAAGGCGACACTCAGGCTGTTTTTCGGCCCCCTTTTGCGTGGCTGAGGGGTGAGCACCTTTCCGTCATGCCACGCTCGGCACGTGTAGGAAACATCGAGGTGCACAGGGTTGGCGCGTGGCCTTCGACAAGCTCAGGCTGAGCGGAAGTTTGTGAATGGCCGAGAGCCCACACCCGCTCGTCCTGAGCCTGTCGAAGGACAGGCACGACTCTCACCCCAACCGCGCCAACGCAGCCTTGAGCCGCTCGGTCTCCGCCACATGATGCGCATGATCCGCGCGGGCCTTTTCGACCGCTTCGGGCTTGGCGCGCTCGACGAAATTGGCATTCGACAGCCGCCCTTCGAGCGATTTCGCTTCCTTGGCCGAGGTTTCGAGCGCCTTGGCAAGGCGCGCTTTCTCGGCCTCGATATCGATCACGCCTTCGAGCGGGATGACGAACTCGTCCTCGCCTGCAGCGATCTGCATCGCGGCCCCGGCAGGCGCTTCGCCGAAGGTCACCGGGGTCAGGCGCGCAAGGCGCTCGATCGCCGCGCCATTGGCTTCGACCACGCGCTTGCCGAGCGGCGAGGGCGATGGGACGAATGCAGCCAGCTTCGCGCCCGGCGCGATGCCGAGTTCGTTCTTCGCCGTGCGCGTGGCGGAGGTGAGCGCGATCAGCCAGTCGATCTCCGCCTTGGCTTCCGCATCCACGCTCGCACCCGGTTCCGGCCACTTGGCGGTGATCAGCGGATAGTGGGCGCGCTCGCCCTGCTTCGACCACAGCTCTTCGGTGATGAAGGGCATGAAGGGGTGCAGCATGACGAGGATCTGGTCGAGCACCCAGCCGGCGACGGCCTTGGTCTCGTCGTCGATCTGGCCCTTGATCAGTTCCAGATACCAGTCGCAGAACCGGTCCCACACGAAGTGGTAGATCGTGTTGGCGGCGGCATCGAAGCGCAGCTCGCCCAGCGCCTTGTCGAGCGCGTCCTTGGTTTCGACCACCTCGCCGATGATCCAGCGGTTGACTGCGTGGCTGGCAGCGGGCGCGGCCAGCGTCTCGCTCGCGCCGATGCCGTTCGCCTGGCAGAAGCGCGTCGCATTCCACAGCTTGGTCGCGAAGTTGCGATAGCCCTCGATGCGCCGGTCATCCATCTTGATGTCGCGGCCCTGGCTTTCCATCGCCGCCATGAAGAAGCGTAGCGCATCGGCGCCGTACTGGTCGATCAGGCCGAGCGGATCGACGACATTGCCCTTGGACTTGGACATCTTCTGCCCGTCCGCCGCACGCACGAGGCCGTGGAGGTAGAGCTTGGGCCACGGCGCCTGGCCGGTGTTGAAATAGCCCGCCATCATCATCCGCGCATCCCAGAAGAACAGGATGTCGAAACCCGAGATCAGCAGATTGTTCGGGTAATGCTTGGCGAGCAGATCGGCGTTGTCCGGCCAGCCGAGCGTGGCGAAGGGCCACAGGGCGGAGGAGAACCACGTGTCGAGCACGTCCTCGTCGCGGGTCAAGGCGACGCCTTCGCCTGCCTGCGCCTGCGCCTCGGCTTCGGTCATTGCGACGTATGCCTTGCCGTCGACATCGTACCACGCCGGGATCCGGTGCCCCCACCACAACTGGCGGCTGACACACCACGGCTGGATGTTCTCCATCCAGTTGAAAAAGGTTTTTTCCCACGTCTTCGGGACGATCTCGATCTCGCCGGACTTCACCGCCGCGATCGGCTTTTTCGAGAGTTCGGCGGCGTCGACATACCACTGGTCGGTCAGCCACGGCTCGATCACCACACCGCCACGGTCGCCGAAGGGCGTCGCGATGGTGCGCGGTTCGGCATCGTGTTCGACCGGCTCGCCGTCCTTGTCCCTGGTGACATGCGGGATGAGGAAGCCCAGTTCCTTCATCCGCGCCACGACCAGCTCGCGCGCGCCGTCCACGCCATCGCGCTTGAAACGGTGCAGGCCGACGAACTCCTCCGGCACCAGCCCGTCGGCGGTCTGGCAGACATTGGCTTCGGCATCGAGCATGTTGAGCATCTCGCCCGGCGCGAACCCGGCGCGCTTGCCCACCTCGAAATCGTTGAAGTCGTGGCCCGGCGTGATCTTCACGCAGCCCGAACCGAGCGCGGGATCGGCATGTTCGTCGGCCACCACCTTGAAGCGGCGCCCGGTGATCGGCTGGAGGATATCCTTGCCGACTACCGAGGCGTAGCGCTCGTCATCCGGATGCACCGCCACGGCCATGTCGGCGAGCATGGTTTCGGGCCGCGTCGTGGCGACGACGAGGTAATCCTTGCCCTCTGCCGTCGTGACACCGTCGGCGAGCGGGTATTTGAAGTGCCAGAAGCTGCCCTTGACGTCCTGCGTCTCGACCTCGAGGTCGGAAATCGCGGTCTTGAGCTTGGGATCCCAGTTCACCAGCCGCTTGTCGCGGTAGATCAGGCCCTTGTTGTAGAGATCGACGAACACCTTGAGCACGGCGTCGGTGAAATGCGGGTCCATCGTGAACTGCTCGCGGCTCCAGTCCATCGAACAGCCGAGCCGGCGCAGCTGGCGAGTGATCGTGCCGCCGCTTTCTTCCTTCCACTCCCACACCTTCGCGACGAAGTCTTCGCGCGAGTAATTGGTGCGCTTGTCCTGCTGCGCCTCGAGCTGGCGTTCGACCACCATCTGCGTCGCGATGCCCGCGTGGTCGGTGCCGACCACCCACAGCGCGTCCTTGCCGCGCAACCGCTCGTAACGGATCATCACGTCCTGCAGCGTGTTGTCGAGCGCGTGGCCGATGTGGAGGCTGCCGGTGACGTTCGGCGGCGGGTTGACGATGGTATAGGGCTCGGCGTCCGGCCGCGCGGGACGGAACAGGCCGTTGTCTTCCCAATGCGCGTACCAGCGCGCCTCGATCTCGGCGGGGTCGAAAGTCTTGTCGAGTTCAGTGCTCATTTTTCTGTTCGCTCACGCTCACTTTCGGTTCCGGCCCTCTCCCCCTCCCGACCACCCGATAGCATGCGCCGATAGCCTATCGGGTGGTCGGGAGGGGGAGAGGGCCGGTGCCGCTCAATCGGGTACGCCTTTGCCAGCGCCCATGCTGCGATGCAACGTTCCTCTGGCAAGTCGGGCATAGGCGCTTGTTATGTGCCGGATTTCCCCGCATAGCTTCGCCCCGATGAGTGGCCTGGCGCAATACGAGCTTCAACAGGGGGATGGCGGGGCGAGCGTTCTGGCGCTGTCCGGCCCCTATCTCGTGTCGACCGTCGGCGCCGTGGACGCCGAATTGCGCGCGCTCGAAGGCCCGATCGCGAAGGTCGACCTGTCCGGGCTTAGCGAGATCGACACGGTCGGCGCCTGGATCGCGTGCAGCCTTGCGACCGAGCACGAGGCCGAGATCGTCGGCGCGAGCGACCGGGCGACCCGCCTGATCAGCGCGCTCGACGGGACACGGGGCGAGGAAGAGATCGCCGCGCCGCGTCTGCCGGTCTGGGAACGCGTGCCCGCAGCGATGGGCGAAAAGGTGTTCGGCGCGCGCCGGGGCGTGATCGGCGTCATCGGTTTCCTGGGGGCGCTGATCGCGGCAACGGGCACGTTGATCCGCCATCCGCGCCGCTTCCGCTGGCTGGCGCTTGTCCGCCAGCTCGAGCTGGTCGGGGTGAGCGCACTGCCGATCGTCGGCTTGATGAGCTTCCTGATCGGGATCGTGATCGCGCAGCAGGGCGCGGTGCAGCTGGCGCAGTTCGGGGCGGAAACGCTGACAGTGAACCTCGTCGGCCGGATTACCCTGCGCGAACTGGGCGTGCTGATGACCGCAATCATGGTCGCGGGCCGGTCGGGTTCCGCCTTCGCGGCGCAACTTGGCACGATGAAACTGACCGAGGAAGTCGACGCCATGCGCACGATCGGCATCGCGCCGATGGAGGCGCTGGTGATCCCGCGCATCCTTGCCGCGGTGCTGATGATGCCGCTGCTCGGCTTCTATGCGTCGGGTGTCGCCATCATCGGGGGCGCGGTGATCGGCGACGTGATGCTCGGCATTCCGTTCTGGACCTTCCTCGCGCGCATCCAGGACGTGGTGCCGATCTACGATCTGTGGGTCGGCCTGATCAAGGCACCGGTCTTCGGCCTGATCGTTGCGCTCGCGGGCTGCTATCACGGCATGCAGGTCGAAGGGAATTCGGAACAGGTCGGCCTGCGCACGACCATGGCGGTGGTCTCGGCGATCTTTGCGGTAATCGTGATCGACGCTTTCTTCGCGGTGTTCTTCACCGAGATCGGGTGGGGCTGATGGCGGAAGACGAAACCGGCCGCCAGCTCGGACGCCACGAACGCTATCGCGGCGACTATCCGATCGTGGTCGAAGGGCTGAAGAACCAGTTCGGCGAACAGGTGGTCCACGAGAATCTCGACCTCAAGGTGAGGCGCGGCGAGATCCTCGGAGTGGTCGGCGGCTCGGGCACGGGCAAGAGCGTGCTGATGCGCTCGATCATCGGGCTGCAGACGCCGACCGAAGGCGACATCAAGGTGTTCGGGCGATCGATCACCAAGGCCGACCCCGACGCGGAAATCGGCGTGCGCAACCGCTGGGGCGTGCTGTTCCAGGGCGGTGCGCTGTTCTCGACGCTGACGGTGGGCGAGAACGTGCAGGTACCGCTCAAGCAGTTCTATCCCGAGATCAGGCCAGAGCTGCTGGAGGAGATCGCGCGGTTCAAGACGGTGCTGTCGGGCCTGCCGGAAGAGGCGGCGAGCAAGTTTCCGAGCGAGCTGTCGGGGGGCATGAAGAAGCGCGCCGGCCTCGCCCGTGCGCTGGCGCTCGATCCCGAACTGCTGTTCCTCGACGAGCCGACCGCGGGCCTCGACCCGATCGGCGCGGCGGCCTTCGACCGGCTGACGCGGGAACTGAAGGAAACGCTGGGCCTCACCGTGTTCCTCATCACCCACGACCTCGATACGCTGCACGAAATCTGCGACCGGGTGGCGGTTCTGGCCGACAAGCGCGTGATCGCGGTCGATACCGTGCCCAACCTGATGCAGCTCGACCACCCGTGGATACAGGAATATTTCAACGGCCCGCGCGGCCGCGCAGCGCTGACGGCACAGGCGCTCGACGAGCTGCGCCGCCACATGGACAATCCCATCGCCGCCCACGCGGTCAAAGCGTTGGACAACTCCCACGATAAGAGGGCATAGGGCTTAACGCATGGAAACGCGGGCAAATCATGTTTGGGTGGGGGCGGTTACACTCCTGATCCTCGGTGCGCTGGCGCTGTTCATCGTCTGGCTCGCGCGGCTCGGTGGCGGGGAGAAGAAGGAATACGACATCTTCTTCAAGGAAAGCGTGTCGGGCCTTGCCGGAGGCAGCGCGGTGAGCTTCGCGGGCGTCCCCGTGGGGCAGGTCAGCCAGATCGTCCTGTGGGACAAGGACCCCGAGTTCGTCCGCGTGCGGATCACCGTGGACGAAGAGGTGCCGATCCTCGTCGGAACCACCGCCACGATCCAGGGCAGCTTCACCGGCGTCTCGACCATCCTGCTCGACGGGGCACGCACGGGCGCGCCACCGATTTCCTGCGAAACCACCGCCTGCACCGAAGGCGTGCCGATCATCCCGCCCAAGCCCGGCGGGCTGGGCGAACTGCTGTCCAACGCGCCGCTGCTGCTGGAGCGGCTGGCAACGCTGACCGAACGGCTGACCCAGCTGCTGGACGACAAGAACCAGGGCGAGATCGCCGGAATTCTCGCTAACACCAACCAGATGACCGCCGATCTCGCGCAGGTCGCACCGCAGATCGAGCGCACGATGGGCGAACTGCAGGTGACGCTGCGCGAAGCGTCCGAAGCGCTCGACCAGTTCGAGAAGGTGACCGCATCGACCGACCGCCTGCTCAACAGCGAAGGCGAACAGCTGGCGAAGCAGCTGCGCGAGACGCTCAAATCCGCGAGCGGCGCGGCGAACGAACTCGAAGCCACACTCGCCGAAGCGCGGCCCGCCACCAAGCAATTGACCGAGAGTACCTTGCCGGCAGCCGAGGCGACCATGCGTGACCTGCGCGCGACCAGCAAGGCGCTGCGCGACGTGACCGAGAAAATCGACGAGAAGGGGGCGGGCGCTCTGCTCGGTTCGCAGCCGCTGCCCGATTACAAGCCGTGAGGGGCCTGCGCATGATCCGCATCACCAAATTCGCCGCGCTCGCGCCGGCCCTGCTGCTCGGCGGGTGCCTCAGCCTCGGCGGCGAAGCACCCGAAAGCCTGCTGACGCTCACGCCTTCGGCCATGGCGCCAGCGGGGTCGGGCTCGCAGGGCGCGCAGGGCAGCGCGCTGGCGATCGTGCCGTTCGAAGCGACCAAGGCGCTCGACGTCACTCGCGTACCGGTGCAGGTCACCGATACCGAACTCGCCTATCTGCAGGATGCCTTCTGGGTCGACCGGCCTGCGCGCCTGTTCGCGCAGCTGGTCGCGGAAACGATCCGCACCCGCTCGAACAGGGTGGTGGTCGATGGCGACGATCCGGGGGTCAATGCGGTCGACCGGCTGCAGGGCACCCTGCGCAGCTTCGGCTATGATGCGCGCACCTCCGAAGTCGTGGTGATCTTCGATGCGGTCCGCAATGGGGAAGGTTCCACCGTCGTCACCCGCCGCTTCGAAGCGCGCCAACCGGTGGCCGCGCCGGAAACCGCCTTCGTCGGCCCGGCGCTAAACGCTGCGGCGAACGACGTGGCCGGGCAGGTCGCCGACTGGGTCGGCTGATCCGCTAGCTGGTCGCCAGCGCCACGAAGACCTGCGCGGCCGAGAACTCGTCGGCCTTGCGGGAGCGCTTTTCTTCCGCCTCTTCCTCGCGGCCCCATTGTTCGGCCTGCCATTCCTCCTCGAGGTTGGCATCGCGCCATAGCAGCATCGGATCGTTGATCGCCTCGTCATTGGCGAGCAGCGCCACGGCCAGCGAGGCCGCGAGCGAGGCCATCGCCGTCAGGCCCGACAGGGTGAAATCGTCGAGCGTTTCCAGATGCGCCTTCAGCCGGGCCAGTGTTTCGGGCGGCTGCGGCCGGTGGATGATGCCGCTGACCCGCTGGAAGCGCACGGCGTGCTTTTCCTCCAGATGGCCGAGCAGCGGCTCCCAGCACTCCTGCTGCCTGGCGAAGAAGGGCTCGTCCGGGTCGGCGCGATAGCACAGCGTATCGGTTTCGGCATAGGCGAGCAGCTTGGCGATCGTGGCGTCGCGATCCGGGCCGATCACGTCGATTGCGAAATCGGTATGATCGCGAAACAAGAAGCTCTTCGGGTCGATCTTCTCGCCCTGCTGAACCCATTCGGCAGCCAGCGCGTGGGCGAGGGTGGCGCCGGGAACGACCTGCTGCCGGCCGCCCTGCGTCTTGATGCCGCGGCCGTCGAGCATGACCTGCCAGCCATCGCCCGCCTGTGCGACCGTCACGTCCTGATAGAAGCGTTTCATTGGTCCGGTGTCTTCCAGCGCTTGGCGAGCACGATCGGGACGATGAAGAAATCCACCGCGCCTAGGACGAGGAAGATCGCGCCGACGATCTGCGGCAGGTCGACGATCTTGCCGAGGATGAGCGCGCCGAAGATGGCGAGCGCCATGCCGCTGAGGCGCATCGCTTGCATGATCCAGAAGCGATTTGCGGCGGGATCAGGCTGGGGCACGGATCAACTCCTCCAATTGCGCCATGGTTTCGGCCACGGCGCTTGCGCCGGTGTGCAGCAGCTCGCGCGGTTCGTGATAGCCCCAGGCGACGCCGATGGCGCGCACCCCGGCGGCTTGCGCCATCTCCATGTCGAAGCTGGTATCGCCGATCATCACGGCCTGGCCGGCTTCGACACCCGTTTCGGCCAGCGCAGCTTCGAGCATGGCGGGGTGCGGCTTGGAGGGATAGCGGTCGGCCCCGTGCAACGTCGCGAAGAGGTGCTTCACCTCATGCGTTTCGAGGCAGGCATGGAGGCCACGGTCGCTCTTGCCCGTGGCCACCCCGAGCAGCCAGCCATCGGCAGAGAGCGTCTCGAGCAATTCGCGCATGCCGTCATACAGGGGTTCGCGGAGGTGGCCGGAAAGGCGCGTTTCGCGGAAGATGTCCTTGTAGGCCTCGATCACCCGCAGCCGGTCGACCTCGCCTGCATCCATCATCAGCTGGCGCACGGCGAGCGGCAGGCTCAGCCCGACCGTGCGGCGGATGGCGTTACGATCCGGGGGCGGGCTGCCGATGGCGCCGAAGGCGCGCTCCATCGTCTCGCACACCGCCGCCTGCCCGTCGACCAGCGTGCCGTCGCAGTCGAAGATGGCGAGCCTGCTCATGCCGCCACCTGCCGCATCCAGCGGGCGAGTTCGGGGTTCCCTGCCTGCGAGATACCGGCGACGATGGCCGCATGCTCGGCGCCCGCTTTCTTCTGCGAGAGCTTGAGCGTCGGACGCCAGTTTTCGACCTGCATCTCGAATCCGCCGATGCCGCGGAACAGCCGGCTCCATGTCGCCTCGCTCGATTCCGATGCGAGCCATTGCTCGCCGCCTAACCTCCCTTCGAATTTCGCAATCACCGCGTGAAGGAAAGCTTCGAGCTCCGCGCCCGGCATTGGCTCGACCGTGCCCTCCATTTCCAGCGCGACGTAGTCCCAAGTGGGCACCGTGTCGCGCTCGGCATACCAGCGCGGGCTGACATAGCCATGCGGCCCGTTGACCGTGATCAGCGCGCGCGCGCCGGCAAGGTGCGGCGTCAGTGCATTGCCGCGCGAGAGGTGGAAGCGGACGCGCCCGTCGCCCATCGATAGCAGCGGGGTGTGCGCCACGCGCGGCCCGTCCGGCGTGGTCAGGAACACCATCCCGAAGCCGATCTCGTCGAGCAGGCCTTCGAGCAGCGCCCGGTCCTCGCTACGGAAGAGCGGGTTGGGGTGCATCAGCGTTTGCCCTTGGGCTTCGATGCGGGCTTTCCGCCCGAACCTCCGCGTGCGCGGCGCGGGCCGCGCTGGGACTTGCGATAGTTCTTCGCGTGCTGGCGCGCCTGCTGCTTCTTTTCCTCGCGACTCTTGGGCGGAGGGTCGTCGCGCATCGGCGTCGCGTCGCTGGCGCTCTCCTGGAAGCCGAGTTGCTCCATGCTCGCCGCGAAATGCTCCGGCAGGTCGGCGGTCACGTCGAGCTTGCCGCCATCGGGGCTGTCGATGATCAGGCGGCGGGCGTGCAAGTGCATCTTGCGACTGATCGAGCCGGTCAGGAAGGCGTCCTTGCCGCCATACTTGCCGTCGCCGACGATCGGATTGCCCATCGCCGCGCAGTGCACGCGCAGCTGGTGCGTGCGACCGGTGAGCGGCTGTAGTTCGACCCATGCGGCCTTGTTGCCGACATAGTCGACCACGCGGTACTTGGTCTTCGCCGGCTGGCCGCCCTCATGATCGACATGCATCTTCTCGCCGCCCGAGCCGGGCTGCTTGGCGAGCGGGGCCTCGATCACGCCTTCCTTGATATCGGGCACGCCGACCACCAGCGCCCAGTAGATCTTCTTGGCGCTGCGGCCGGAAAAGCGCTTGGAGAAGAAGGCCGCGCTGCCCGGCGTCCGCGCGATCAGCAGGACGCCCGAAGTATCCTTGTCGAGCCGGTGGACGAGGCGCGGGCGGACGTCGTCCTCGCCCGGCGCAAAGGCATCCAGCAGGCCGTCGACATGGTGCGTGGTGCCGGTCCCGCCCTGCGTCGCGAGGCCCGGCGGCTTGTTGAGCACGATCGCGCCCTTGGTCTGCTTGACGACCATGTCCTGCGCCTGGCTGATCTCCTCGGCGGTCAGCTCGCGCTTCGCTTTCGGCTTCTTGTGCGGCGCATCCCCGCCCGGGGGTACGCGGATCTGCTGGCCCGCCGCGATCCGGTCGTCGGGCTTGGCACGCTTGCCGTCGACGCGGATCTGGCCGGTGCGCGCCCACTTACTGACCGTGCCGAAGCCGATTTGCGGCAGGTGGCGCTTGAACCAGCGATCGAGCCGGACGCCGTCGTCGTCCTGCTCGACGGTGAACATGCGAACTTCGTCGGCGGGTTTCATGCGAAGCTCCGCATCAAGGTGAGGCCGAGGATCAGCCCGCTGATGCCGAGCGCGAAGCTCAGCACCGCGTAGAGCCCGGCGAAAAGGTATTGCCCGCGCTCGATCATCAGCACCATCTCGAGGCTGAAGGCGCTGAAGGTCGTGAAGCCGCCGAGCAGGCCAACGCCCAGCAGCAGGCGCAGCTGTTCGCCGCCCGCCGCGCCCCTGAAGGCGAGCCAGCCGGCAAGGAGCCCCATGGCGAGGCTGCCGATCGCGTTCGCGGCGAGAGTCGCCCACGGGAAGATAGTGACCATCTGCACGCCGAGCCAGTGCGTCATGCCACGCCCGAGCTGGTAGCGCAGAACGGCACCGATCGCGCCGCCCAGCGCGACGTTGAGGCTGGCAAGGATAGGAGAATAGGAGGACATTGCCCCGCCCCTAGCGGCTTGCGCGGGAAACGGGAAGCGGCGAGAGCCTCGATCCGAAATCCGGCCAAGGCGCTTGCCTTTTGCCTCTCGAATCCGTATGTGCGCCTCCGTTCGAGCCGATCCGGAACGGATTCGGCGCGTTTTTCGTTTTTTCGACGAACCATATTCAAGGAAGGCAAACCCCGCTGGCGGCGGGCTCTGGCCCGCTCAGTGAGGTGTTTTAGTTTATGCAGATCATCGTTCGCGATAACAATGTCGACCAGGCCCTGCGCGCGCTCAAGAAGAAGCTGCAGCGTGAAGGCGTGTATCGCGAAATGAAGCTGCGTCGCCACTACGAAAAGCCGAGCGAGAAGCGCGCCCGCGAAAAGGCCGCCGCCGTTCGCCGCGCCCGCAAGCTCGAGCGCAAGCGCATGGAGCGTGACGGCGTCAAGTAAGGCCCGTCAGCGAAAGTGGGAACCGGTTTCGCGCCCGGACGGGCCGCCAACCGAAACCCGTTGATTGCGACAACCAGCTAAGCCATGAGGGCGCGGAGAAATCCGCGCCCTTTGCGTATCAGGACGAATTTTCATGACCGAAGTTACCCGCGTTCCCCTCCAGCCCATCGCCAAGGGCTCGCTCACCAAGCTCTGGCTCGGCGTGATTGTCGCCGTGCTGATCGGTGCAGGCCTCGCCTGGGCGGCCATGCCCAAGGGCGTGAGCATCGATACCATCACGGAAGGGACCGGCGATTCGCCCAAGATCGGTGAAGTCGTGTTCGTGAAATATGTCGGCAAGCTCGCCGACGGGACCGAGTTCGACCGTTCGCAGGAACTGCCGATGCCTCCCGGAATGCTGCCCGAAGGCACGCCCATGCTGCTGGAAGAAGGCACGCTGATCCCCGGCTTCATCACCGGCCTCACGCAGATGCGCAAGGGCGGCAAGTACGAGCTCTTCATTCCTTCGGACCAGGCCTATGGCGCCAATCCGCAGCCCGGATCGCCGATCCCGCCCAATGCCGACCTGACCTTCGAAATCGAGGTGGTCGACATCATGAGCCGCGCCGACGTGGAACAGCGCATTCAGGCGCTGCAGGCGATGATGCAGCAACAGCAAGGCCAGCAGGAGGGCGCCGCGCCCGCCCCGGCCCAATAAGGCCGGCCACTCGCTTGAAGCTTCCGGGCGGCGCTGCTAGCGCGCCCGCAACCAGTAAACGCTTAGGAATCGGAGGGCGGAACGCATGTCCGTCGGAGTGTTCTATGTCCGTTGATAAGGCTACCGTGGCCAAGATCGCCTCGCTGGCGCGCATCAAGATGGGTGACGAGGAACTCGAGCGCATGGTGCCCGAGCTCAACGGCATTCTCGACTGGGTCGAACAGCTGGGCGAGGTCGAATGCTCTGGCGTCGAGCCAATGACTGCGGTGATCGAAAACCACCTGCGCCTGCGCGAAGACGTTGTCGATGCCGATCCCAAGACCGGCGGTGGCCGCCGCGAGGACGTACTCGCCAATGCACCGGCGGCCGAACACGGCTTCTTCGGCGTACCGAAGGTGATCGAATAATGACCGACCTTACGAACCTTGGCGTCAAGGACATCCGTGACGGCGTTGCCGGCGGCGAGTTCACCGCGCGCGAAGTGGCCGAGGCGTTCAACGCCGCGGTTGCCGAAGCCGCCGCGCTCAACGCCTTCATAGTCACCACGCCCGATCATGCACTCGCCGCCGCCGATGCGACCGATGCGAAGCGCGCGAAGGGCGAGGATCTCGGCAAGATGGGCGGCGTGCCCATCGGCATGAAGGACCTGTTCGCGACCAAGGGCGTCCAGACCACCGCCGCGAGCCACATCCTCGAAGGCTTCAAGCCCGAATACGAGAGCACCGTGTCGCAGAACCTGTGGGACGCGGGCGCGGGCATGCTGGGCAAGCTCAACCTCGACCAGTTCGCGATGGGCTCTTCGAACGAGACCTCCTATTTCGGCAACGTCACCTCGCCTTGGCGCAGGTCGGGCGGCGCGAACACCGACATGAGCCCGGGCGGCTCATCGGGCGGCTCTTCCGCCGCGGTCGCCGCACGCATCGCGCCTGCCGCGACCGGCACCGACACCGGCGGTTCGATCCGCCAGCCCGCCGCCTTCACCGGGATCTGCGGCATCAAGCCGACCTATGGCCGCTGCAGCCGCTGGGGCGTCGTCGCCTTCGCCAGCAGCCTCGACCAGGCCGGCCCGATGGCACGCACCGTCGAAGACTGCGCGATCATGCTGGAGGCGATGGCCGGGTTCGACCCGAAGGACGCAACCAGCCTGAAGATGGACGTGCCCGCATGGGAAGCGGGCCTCTCCGCCGACCTCAAGGGCAAGAAAATCGGCATCCCGCGCGAATATCGCATGGACGGCACCGACGAGGAAATCCTCAAGTCGTGGGAGCAGGGCAAGGAATGGCTGCGCGATGCGGGGGCGGAGATCGTCGACGTCTCGCTGCCGCACACGAAGTATGCGCTGCCCGCCTATTACATCGTCGCCCCCGCCGAAGCCTCGAGCAATCTCGCGCGCTATGACGGCGTGCGTTACGGCCTGCGCGACCTGCCGGACGGTGCGGGCCTGCAGGACATGTATGCCGCCACTCGCGCCGCCGGTTTCGGCGACGAGGTCAAGCGCCGCATCCTGATCGGCACCTATGTGCTCTCGGCCGGCTTCTACGACGCCTATTACACCCAGGCCCAGAAGGTCCGAACGCTGGTGAGCCGCGATTTCGCGCAAGCCTTCGGTCAGTGCGATGCGATCCTCGCGCCGACCACGCCGACGGCCAGCTTCCCGCTGGGCGAGAACCAGGACGATCCGCTGGCGATGTACCTCAACGACGTCTTCGCCGTCCCCGCATCGCTCGCCGGCCTGCCCGCAATGAGCGTGCCCGCGACGGTGAACTCGGACGGCCTGCCGCTCGGCCTGCAGATCGTCGGCAAGCCCTTCGACGAGCAGGGCGTGCTGAACGCAGGGCTGGCGATCCAGAGCCGCGCAAACTTCACCGCGAAACCGGAGAAATGGTGGTGAGCACTTACCGCATCCAGGGCGCAACGGGCGAGTGGGAGGTCGTGATCGGCCTCGAGGTCCATGCGCAGGTCGTCTCGAAATCCAAGCTGTTCTCCGGCGCGGCCACCGCTTTCGGGGCGGAGCCGAACACGCAGGTCAGCCTCGTCGATGCGGCCATGCCCGGCATGCTGCCCGTGCCCAACAAGGAGTGCATTCGCCAGGCGGTGCGCACCGGCATGGCGATCGAGGCACAGATCAACAAGTACTCGCGCTTCGACCGCAAGAACTACTTCTACGCCGACCTGCCGCAGGGCTACCAGATCAGCCAGCTGTACCACCCGCTCGTGGGCGAGGGCAGCCTGACCATCGACGCCGACGAGAAGGCCGGCATTGCCGAAGACAAGGTCATCGGTATCGAGCGCATCCATATCGAGCAGGACGCGGGTAAGCTGATGCACGACCAGCATCCGACCATGTCCTACGTCGACCTCAACCGCAGCGGCGTGGCGCTGATGGAGATCGTCTCCAAGCCGGACATGCGCTCGCCTGCCGAGGCCGGGGCCTATGTGCGCAAGCTGCGTTCGATCCTGCGCTATGTCGGCAGCTGCGACGGCAACATGGAAGAAGGCTCGATGCGCGCGGACGTGAACGTCAGCGTGCGCAAGCCGGGCGAGGAATTCGGCACGCGGACCGAGACCAAGAACGTCAATTCGGTGCGCTTCGTCATGCAGGTCATCGAATACGAGGCCAACCGCCAGGTCGACGTGATCGAGAACGGCGGGACGGTCGACCAGGAAACGCGCCTGTTCGATCCGGGCACCGGCACCACGCGGACCATGCGCAGCAAGGAAGACGCGCATGACTATCGCTACTTCCCCGATCCCGACCTCCTGCCGCTGGAGCTGGAGGATGACTTCCTCGAGGAATGCCGCGCCTCGCTGCCCGAACTGCCCGATGCCAAGCGCCAGCGGTATGAAAACGAGCTGGGTCTCACGCCCTACAATGCGCGCGAACTGACCGCCGAGGTCGAGACCTTCGGCCGCTTCGAAACGCTGCTCGGCGTGGCTGCGGCGAAGATCGGCAAGAGCGAGTCCGCAGTCGCGACGCAGGTCGCCAACTGGGCGCTCTCGGTCGCGCCCGGCGTCATGAAGTCGCTCGGCGACGAGGCCGATGCCTCGAACGCGACCGCCGAGGCGCAGGCCAGCATCCTCGCGATGCAGGACAAGGGCGAGATTTCGGGCGGGCAGGCCAAGGAGATTTACGAGCTCGTCCTCAAGACCGGCCGCGATCCCGAGGAAATCGCCGACACCGAGGGCCTCAAGCAGGTCAGCGACACCGGCGCGATCGAAGCTGCCATCGACGACATCATCGCCAACAACGCCGACAAGGTTGCCGAATACCGTGGCGGCAAGGACAAGCTGTTCGGCTTCTTCGTCGGCCAGACGATGAAGGCAATGCAGGGCAAGGCCAACCCGGCAGTGGTCAACCAGATCCTCAAGGACAAGCTGGGCTGATGCCTATTCAGCGTCGCTATTCGCCAACCGAGTGCTTCGAGTTTTTCGGGGTCATTCCGAAGAACAATCGATGGAGTTGGTCCGGACGGAGCGAGGACGGTTCGGTCGTAGCGGTGCGGCTGTGGCAAGATGGCTTTGAGAATGCCGGTCGCGTTTATCGTAGTTGGGCTACTGACAAGCCCGATGAATGGAAATCTCGTCCCGGCTTCGTAGAATTGATTGAAAACCTCGCGCACGCGAGAGATGAACTGGGTGGCCAGGTTGAGGTCATCATTGTAGTGGCGCAAGACCGAAAGGCTAGACCGCGCTCGATCGCACGTAGCTTCCCACAACCTGAACTTAAGATGCGTGTGGTGGAATTGGACGAGGCTGCAGGGACCTTTGTTCTAGAGCGGATCGGCTAGTCCCTTTTTAAATACTCCCATGACCGCCATCGTCCTCGTCCAGCCCGAGATACCCGGCAATACCGGCGCGGTGGGGCGCACCTGTGTGGCGCTCGACATGGAGCTGGTGCTGATCCACCCACTGGGGTTCGAGATCAGCGACAAGCGGGTGAAGCGTTCGGGCCTCGACTACTGGCCGCATATCCGGCTGGTCGAGTTCGCCAGCTGGGAGGCGTTCCTCTCCGAGCGGGCGCCACGCGCCGACCAGCTCTACCTGTTCGAGGAATATGCGACCCGCAGTTTCTACGAGCCCGATTACCCCGAGGACGCCTATCTGGTCTTCGGGCGCGAAACCAAGGGCATTCCGGAGGCGATCGTCGAGGCGCACCGCGAGCAGCTGGTCGGCCTGCCGATGCGCTCCGACAAGGTCCGCTCGCTCAATCTCGCGAACACGGTTGCAGCGGCGGCCTACCAGGCGGTTCGATCCCACATCGCCTGATTGCCAACTGCACCGCCTGTGGTAGGCTCGCGTGCATGAAGTGGGCATTCATCATCTTCATCGTGCTTTACGCGCTGGCGCTATTCCTGCTGGCGATCGGCACCTACGGCTGGTTCGGGCAGGAGCAGGACCCGCTTTCGGCGGTCTTCCTGCTGCCGCTAGGGCTGCCGTGGAACTGGCTGGGCGACAAGGCAGGGCTGGCGGGGCCGGCGCTGGCCATACTCGCGCCGGCGATCAATGCGGCGCTGCTCTACTGGCTGTGGAAGCGCTGACGATCTAGCCGGACGGCGGATCGTCCGTTCGCGAAACCGGCGCGGCCTTGCCCAGCGAAGCGACATGTTCGTCCGCTTCCTTGAGGACCGCGACGAAGGCGCGATAATCCTCGTCCATGCAGCCGTCGTTCCAGGCGATCTCGGTCGTCGTCGCGCCCCGGGTCAGCCGCAGCGTTCCATAGGGCGCGTCGTTCATGAAGTTGTCGCAGTCCTCGTAGTTCGGGGCCGGATGCGGCAGGCGGCGCAGGATGCTCTCCAGCGCGGCGTAATTGGCCGGCGCGGCTTCGATGTCGTGCCAGGCAAGCGCGGGCGGAGTCGTCGGCGGTTCGCCTTCGGTCCGCACGGCCTCGGTCCAGCTGCCGCTTCCGTCCGGGAGCATGCGCCACGACGTCACCGGAGCACCCCAGCTTTTTACCTCGAATGCGACGAAATCCCATTCAGGCCCGGCCACGGTGGACGTCTCTGCTCGCGAGGCGCAAGCTGACAGCATGGCCAGCGCTGCTGCGGGCAGGACGGCGAAGCGGAGCCTAGAGCCGGTCAAAGACATATTCGGTCCGGCGGGTTTCGATCCGCAGGCGGTCGGTCGCCGGGACAATGCGATAGGATCGCGCCGTGGGCAGGTCGTTCGCCATGTCCTGGCCGAAACTGGGCGGCGGGCAGAACGCGCGGGTCGAGGCGATGTCGCCGATGGTCAGCGTCCCCTCCATCGGGCCGGTTTCCTGCTGGCTCCAGCTGGATCGCCCGTTGTTGCAGTCGAGCTGCAGCTGCAGCGAGCCATCGCGATTGAAGGTGATCCGGTGCCGGTCCGAAGCCGCGGGGGCGAGCGTGGTGCGGTTGCCCATCGTCACCATGGTCGCAAGCTTCCATGACGTGCCCGACAGGGGGCCGCGATCCTGGTCGAGAATGCTCTCGCAGCCGGCCAGTGCGGTCGCGCCCAGGGCCAGTGCAAGAGCTGCGGTAAGTGTCCTGGTCATTTCGATGTCCTTCTAGCCGCCCTCGATCATGGCATCGACGATGACATAGGTTTCCGGCCCGAAGCGGACCGTCACCTCGTCCGCCTTGCGGGTAGACGAGAAATCCCAGCCCGCCGAACCATCTGCCTGCGCGCTGTCCGCGCCATAGGGCTCGGTTCCGCGGAAGAAGATGGCGCGCTTCATGCCGTCCGGCTTCGACACTTCGATCAGGTGTTCGCCCTGCTTGCCCCAATTGCGCTTGATACCGGCATTGCAGGACCCTGTCGGCGGTTTGTTGTCGAACCCGCAGTCGAGGATGGTCGTGGCGTTGTAGTCCGTGCCCGCGACCAGCGCGTCTTCGCTACCGGCGGTCACTGGCCCGTTTTCGCCCATGCCGGCATTGGCATCGCCCATCGGCACGCTGACGAGGCGCACGCCGTCGACATTGCCGACCACCGTGCCGCCGAGTGCTTCGGCAGCGGCCTCGGTCGGGCAGCCGACCAGTACCGCGCTGTCGTCGAGATAGTTCGAGGTCGCTGCACTTTCGCCGAGCCGCAGGCAGGGATCGCCCGCATTGGGATAACCGTCACCGAACGGGGCGAGGCTCTCGGGAATGACCGCGACGTCCTCGGTCACCGTCGTGTCGGGTTCCGAAGTGTCTTCGGCTGCGCCGCTACAAGCGACGAGGGCGAGCGCCGAAGCGCCCGCCATGATTGTCCTGCTGTTCATTCCAACGCCTCCTCAGCGGCACTTGGGATGCTGGCCGATGCCGCGAATGTCGTAGAACCGACCATCCGCGATGGTGACCTGCACGCATTGGCGCGATTCCGGACGCCACTGGATCGAATAGCGGGTGTCGCCGCTGGTGAAATTGTCCACCTGACGGAAGCCGCGCCGCTCCAGCTCGCTCATCCCGCCCGCCGCGCGCGCGTCCTTGAGGTCGCTGATATGTGCCGTCTGCGTATAACCGCCACGGCCGTGATGGTGGTCGAGGTTCGCGTTGCGCTGATCTACGCCGGCGGAATACCCGCTCGAATAGGCGTCCGAGCGGTCGTAATTGTGATAGGCGGCATTGTGCAAACCGTCGGTATAGCCGCGCTCGTATTGCGCCTCGGCCTGCTGGTCCGACAGGTGCTGGTTATCTTCGTGATGATTGCTCTTGTGGCTGAGCAACGCGCCGAGGATTGCCGCCCCCGCGACCACGCCGACCGCGGCACCGGCATTGGCACCCTTGTGGTGCCCGCAATCCTGGTCGCTCGCATCCTGGATCGTCTCGACCCGGCCGTTGTAGACCTCGACCTGGACGCAATCGTCGTCGCCTTCGTCCCACCAGTAGCTGTAGGCGTAGCCCATGTTGTTCTTGTTGGTCGACACATGGGCAAAGCCGCGCGCCTTCAGCGCGGACTCGGCGTCACGACCCATGGAGCCGTTGATGTCGACCAGCTGGGCGGCCTTGTCCGCCAGTGCGGGCGTGGCGACGAGCGCGGCGATAGCGACACCGGCGATGATTTTCGAACGAGCAGTCCTCATGTCCTTCTCCCTTTGCCGGACACGTTCCGGAAGTAAGCGACTCGATGCGACCACGTTTTTTTTGTTGTGAAGCCAACCAATCAGAAGCTTCGCGATAAGACAAGCGCCTCGACCGCTCCGTCATGACTGCTCCGTGCCAATGAAAAGGGCGCCGGGATCGCTCCCGACGCCCTTCGCGATTTCTGGCGCGGCAGGATCAGCCCTGGCGCTGGCCGGTCAGCGGCATGTCGCCGAAGGCGCCGGCGTTGACGGTGCCGGTCAGCTGGTCGCCGTCGACGGTGGCGGTGCAGTTGAGCGTCATCGGCATCGGAACGGTCATGTTCATCTTCCAGGTCAGCGTGTTGCCGTCGATCTTGCCGTCTTCGGTGTTCATGCTGCCCATGCCGCCGGCCATCGAGCCGGAGAAGGTTTCGCCATCGTCGCCGGGGACGACGGTGAAGGTGCCCTTCTGGTCGCCCATCGGGCTCTTCACTACGGTGTCATAGGTACCGGCTACGGACATAATATTTCCTCTCTCGAGTTTGAGGGTTGGTGTGGGGGCTTAATCCGCGTTGCTGACACTCGTGTCAACATCGAGATAGGTGGTCGGCAGGCCGAGCTTTTCGAGCTGCGCATCGATCTCGCTGCGGTCGCCGACAACCACGATGGTGAGATCGTCCGGCCCGAGATACTGGCGCGCCGCCGCATCGATCGCCGCCTTGTCGATCGCGCGATAGGTGGCGGGCAGCCTGGTGTAGTAATCGTCCGGGCGACCGAGGCGGTCGTTCTCGACGATCGCGCCGAGCACCTGGTAATTGGTCTCGAAACGGTTGGGCAGGCCGCGGATATTGCCGTCGGTCACGCGGGTGAACTCGGTATCGTCGACGCCGCGCTTGCCCTCCGCGAAGTCGCGCGCGGTATCGAGGATCAGCTGGACCGAATCCGCCGTCCGGTCGGACTGGACCGCCGTGCTGATCGTGAACAGGCGCGGGCCGGTGGGGGCGTCGATGCCGCTGCGCGCGCCATAGCTCCAGCCCTTTTCCTCGCGGATGATCATGTTGATGCGGCTGAGGAAGCCGTTGCCGAGCACCTCGTTGGCGAGATCGAGCGATTCGAGCCCAGGCGTGGCGCCTTCGAGCGGCAGGACGCGGCCCGCATAGATCACCGATTGCGGCGAATTCGGCCGGTCGATCACCACCAGGCGCGTCTGCGGGGCGGGCACCGTCACGGCGAAGTTCTTGGCCGGAGCAGCCATGCCGCTTGCCGTCCAGTTGCCGAACGCGCCTTCGAGCTGGCGCTTGAGTTCCGGCATGGTGATATCGCCGACCACGAAGATCTCGGCATTGTCCGGGCGGATCCACTTGCCGTGTTCCTCGCGCAGCGCCGCAGGCGCGATGGCCTGGACGACCGGGACGGTGCCGAGCCCGCCGACCGTGCCATAGGGGTGGTTCTCGCCGAAGATCAGCGGGCGCAGGGTGCGACCGGCGAGGCCGCCGGGCGAGGACAGCTGCTGCGCGATCTCGGCCAGACGCTGGTCGCGCACGCGCTGGACCTCGGTTTCCGCAAAGGCGGGATTGCGCACGATATCGGCCATCAGCGCCAGCGAAGGTGCGAGGTTGGAGGTCAGCGCGTTCATCGTCACCGAACTGGTGTCGAGCGAGCTGCCCGTCCCGATCGAGGCGCCGAGGCGCTCCTGTTCTTCCGCGATTTCCACCGCGCTGCGGCTGGTGGTACCTTCTTCGAGCAGGTCCATCATCAGCGACTGGGTGCCCGCGCGCGCCGTGCCGTCGGCGGCATATCCGGCGTCGAACTGCATCGATACGACGACCTTGGGAATGGCGGTTCGCCGTGCGAGCGTAACCGGAATGCCGTTGGACAACGTCGCGCGCTCGACCGTCGGGAAGGTCAGCGGTCCGACCGCTTCGGGCGTCGGCAGCTCGCGCGGCGGGCCGGTGCGGGTGACCTCGACCGGTTCCTTGGCGTCGGGGGCGGGGGCAGGGACGGTGCCCTCGTCGCCCCAGCCGCCCATGTCGGCGCCGCTTTCGACGCGTTCGCCCGGCACGATGGCAAGTTTGTAGGCGGGGCGCTGGAGCCAGCGCTGCATCGCCTGCGTTACATCGCCGCTATCGAGCGAAGCGGCCCGTTCTAGGGCCTTGCGGTAATAGGCCGGGTCGTCCGAATAGAGCAGGCCTTCGGCGAGGGTCGAACCCTTGCCGCCGAACCCGCCAACGCGTTCCAGCCCGTCGATCTCGCTCGACACCCAGCTAGTCGCCGCGCGGTCCATCTCGGCCGCCGTCGGTCCAGTGGCGACATAGTCTGCAAAAACCTCGTCCAGCCGCGCTTCCGCCGCGGCGCGGTCGACGCCCGGCTTGATGTCCATCTGCGCGACGAGGACCGAGACCTGCTCCGACTGCCAGTTGAACGCGCTGACGCTGGTCGCAAGCTGTTCTTCGCGCACCAGCACATTGTCGAGCCGCGAGCTGGCGAGGCCGCCGAGGATGTTCATCCCGATCGACAGCGGCACCGCGTCGGCGTGGTTGAGGCCGGGACCGGTCCAGGCGCGATAGATGCGGGTCTGCGGCACCTGGTCGATCAGTTCGCGGGTCTTGCCGGTCGCCAGCGTGACGGGCGCGGCCTGCACCGGCGTCACTTCCGGGCCGCTCGGGATCTCGCCGAACCACTTCTCGACCATCGGGCGCGCGGTCGCGGCGTCGATATCGCCGGTCAGCGAGAGGACGACATTGTTGGGCGCATAATTGTCGGTGAACCACTTGCGGACATCGGTCAGGCTCGCCGCGTCGAGATCGGCCATCGAGCCGATGGTGGAATGGCGATAGGGGTGGCCGACAGGGAAGAGCCCTTCGAGCAGGGCATAGAAAGTCAGGCCATAGGGCTGGTTGTCGCCCTGCCGCTTTTCGTTCTGGACGACGCCGCGCTGCTTATCGAGCTTCTCCTGGCTGATCGCGCCGAGCAGATAGCCCATGCGGTCGCTTTCCATCATCAGCGCCAGGTCGAGCGCGCCGGTCGGCACGGTCTCGACGTAATTCGTGCGGTCGAAATTGGTCGAACCGTTGGTGCTGGTGGAGCCTGCGGCTTCGAGCGGGATATCGAAGTTCTCGACGTTCTCGCTGCCGCCGAACATCAGGTGTTCGAACAGGTGCGCGAAGCCTGTGCGGCCGCGCGGTTCGTGCTTGGAGCCGACGCGGTAATAGGTCGTCACGCCCACGATCGGCGCCTTGCGATCGGTATGCACCAGCACGGTCAGGCCGTTGTCGAGCGTGAAGCTCTCGTAGGGAATGTCGACCTTGTCCACGAGCGCGGAGAGCGAGCTCTCCTGCGTCGGCGCGCTGGCGGCCGGCGGGGCGTCGGCGGGCACGGTGGCGCAGCCCGCGAGGGCAATGGTGGCGAGGCCTGTAAGCAGGTGGTGGCGCATGGTGGTTCCTGTCATCGGCTGGGTGTGCTGGACACGGTGTAGCGGCGCTTGGCGTTGGCAAGAACGTCCTCGCGCCAGAAGTGCACCGGCTTCAAGCGGTGCTGGACGAACAGCGCAGCCTGATCGGTGTAATGCGGGGAATCCGGGCGCGTGACGGCGGCACCGAAAGGCTGGATCGATTCCGAGCGGACTTTCTTGCCGGCGAACCAGTCGATCCACATGATGAAGCTGTCGCCATGCTTGACCGACAGGCGGCCGTCATCGGCCACGTCCCAGGTGGTCGAGGCGCGTAGCGTGTCGGACCCGCCGTCGAGAGGTAGGTCGACATCGCCCTGCCTCAGGCGCAGCAGCTCGCCCATCGGCGGATCGAGCCGGCCGAAATGCGTCTGGAGGTTGTCGACCGACCAGCGCAGCCGTTCCTCGACGTCGGGCAAGTCCTTGTTCTGGTATTCGGCGGACATGAAGTCCTTGATCATCAGCAGCGCCAGCGCATCGCCGCGCCCGATGCCATCGGCGGTGAAGTCCCAGTCGAGCAGCAATTGGCGCGCGGTCTTGAGGTCGGGCTCGGTCGGTTGCAGCTCTTCGAGGGCGTTCCACAGGTCGGCGACATATCCCTCACGCTCATACGCCCGGTCGTACTTGATCCGCTCGAGGGTCGCGCGATCGAGGGTGTCCGCTTCGCTCAGCAGCTTCCACGCCCGGCGCGAGCGGTTGGTCTGCTTGAGTTCGACGCCCAGTTCGGGCGCGAAAGCCGCCGGATCGAGATCGTCGGCGGCGCCTGCCGCGGTGAACGGCGTGTTGTTGGCGTTGTAGAGCCAGCCGGAGGAGGGGTTGACGATCCTGGGCAGCCGATCGAACGAGACCGTGTCGTCCCAGATCAGCGAGCTGTCGTTCCCGGGCAGGATGCCGCGCCAATTGTAGCCGGGCTTTCGGTCGGGGAACGCCGCATTGTAGAGATAGGCGATGTTGCCCTCGGCATCGGCATAGATGGCGTTGAAGTTGGGGTTCTCCATCTTCTCGTAGACCGCCATCCACTCGTCCATCGATTGCGCTTTGCCGAGCCGGTAATAGGCATCGGCCGAGCCGACGCTGTCCATCTTGGCATAGCGCAGTGCGAAGGCGCCGTTGTCGTTCTTGATGACCGGGCCGTGGGCGCTGCGATAGAAGGTCCGCGGGATCGGCAGGACGACGGGGCCGAAGCGGACCGGCAGGATCGCGGTCTCTTCCTCCAGATCGCGCCATTCTCCGTCGAGGCGGTAGCGGGTGCCGGTCTCGTCCATTTCCAGCTGGTAGATATCGACGAGGTCGGGCCGATTGACGGTGTAGGTCCAGCCGAGCGTCTCGTTGTGGCCGAGCACGGGGTAGGGCGTGCCCGGCAGGTTGGCGCCTGCCAGGTGCCAGCCTTCGCCGCTTTCGACCACCAGTTCGTACCATGACACGCCGCCGCGCCAGGGCTGGTGGCTGTTAGAAATCAGCGTGGTCGGCCCGCCGGTCTTCTCGGGCGCGACCGCGAAGGCATTGGAGCCGGACAACGCCGCCAGCTCGCCCCACGGCAGCGGATAGCGCTCGGCACTCGCCTGATCGGGTTGCGCCGTGTCCGCGACGACATTGCCTGCGGCATCGCGTGGGAAACCGGGAATGTCCGGCCCGAATTCCCGCCGGTGCGGCTTGCCCTCGACAAGGTCGCCGATGATCGCGCCGAGGCCGAAGAAGAACGGCTGGCGCAGGGCGAAACCGGCCGCGATATCCTCGCCGCGCACGGGGAAGAGGTTCGCCAGCTTCAGCTCGTCGGGATGGTCGGCGGCATAGTCGTTGAGGCCCTGTGCGTACGCTTCGAACAAGGCCCGCGTATCGTCGGGCAGGCGACGGTAATTGCGTTCCGCCGTGCCGCGCGCGTCGACGAGGTGATAGGCGAAGTCGACCTCGGCGCCCTCCGGCCCGGCGATGGCCCCGTAGCGGCCTTGGGCCATGGCGACGACATCCTGCAAGGTGAAGAAATCGTCCTCGCTCTGCGCGATGGCAATGCCGTATGCGACGTCGGGATCGGTTTCGCCGTAGATATGCGGGACGCCGAATTCGTCGCGGACGATCTCGGCCGAATAGCTGCGCGGCGGCGGTGCGGCGTCGTCGCGTTCGGCCCAGAGCGGCTCCCACGTCGCCAGCGCGACGAAGCTGACGAGCACCACGACCAGAAGCGCAAAACCTATGCGCCCGAACCACTTCCGCATGCAGGCAAATCCTCTCTCGCCCACGGCCTAGCGGGAAACGGCGGAGGCGGGAAGGGGGCGCATTGGACTGGGCAAAACCTGCCGCGCGCTATTTCGTTAACGGGATTCGGATCGCTAGCCCTGTGTGCGTGAGCACGCAGATCACCATCGGCCACGACGCCTCCGGAAAACCGGTCGAGTTCGATATCGAGGAACTCCTCGCGACCCGCCTGCTCGTCCAGGGCAATTCGGGCAGCGGCAAGTCGCACCTGCTCCGCCGCCTGCTCGAAGAGAGCGCCGGGATGGTCCAGCAGGTGGTGATCGATCCGGAGGGCGATTTCCCCAGCCTTGCGGAGGAATTCGGCCATGTCGTGATCGACGGCGCGGCCTATGCCCCGGCGGAGATCGAGGCGCTCGCGCGGCGCATCCGCGAACACCGCGCCAGCGTGGTGCTCGATCTCGACGGGCTGGAAGTGGAGCAGCAGATCCGCTGCGCCGCGCAATTCCTCACCGCCCTGTTCGATGCCCCGCGCGAGCACTGGTATCCCGCGCTGGTGGTGGTCGACGAAGCGCAGATGTTCGCACCGGCCGTCGCGGGCGAGATCGCCGAGGACACGCGGCGCATGACGCTCTCGGCCATGACCAACCTCATGTGTCGCGGGCGCAAGCGCGGGCTGGCGGGCATCGTTGCGACGCAGCGGCTGGCGAAGCTGGCGAAGAACGTTGCGGCGGAAGCCTCGAACTTCCTGATGGGGCGCACCTTCCTCGATATCGACATGGTCCGCGCGGCGGACCTGCTCGGCATGGAACGACGGCAGGCGGAGCGTATCCGCGAACTGGAGCGCGGGCACTTCCTCGCGCTGGGCCCGGCGATCACGCGCTTGCCGATCGCCTGCCGGATCGGACCGGTGAAGACCGGCCAACAGGTGCGTAGCGAAGGGCTGATGGCGCTGCCCGACACGGCGCCCGCCGACATGGAAGCGCTGCTGACGAAGAATCTCGCCAGCGAAGTGGCCAAGGCGCCGCCGCCAGCCCCGCCGCCCGCGCCGCGGGTCGAGGAGATAGAGGACACCATCGCGCATGGCGAGGAGCGGCAGGTCGATGCGCCGGCACAGCCCCGCGATACCTCGGCGGTGGCCGCGCAGATCGAGGGGATCATACGCGCGATGGCGGCGGAGGAAAGCGTCGCTTTCCAGTCGGCGAGCTCGCAATACCAGACCTTCCTCACCCGCTGCCGGCGCGAGCGGATCATCGGCCCGATGCCCGACATGCGCGCCTTCCGCCGCCGCTTCGCCATGGCCGGCGCGCGGCTCGACGAATTGCCCGATGCGACGTCGGAGCGGATCATGCAGCTGGCAGGCGCGGTGGAGGAAGACCTGCTCGCCCCCTTCCTCGTGATCGCGCGCGCGGCGCACGCAGGCGAGACCGAGGTCGACGAGGAGGACCTCGCCCGCGCCTATGGCACCAGTTCGCCGGGCCGTATCCGCCGCCTGGTCGAACATCTCGAACGGCAGGGGCTGGTGGTCGTTCGCGAAGACTTCGGCGGCAGCCGCACGGTGATGGTGCCGGGCCTCGAGGGCGAGCCGGCGGAATAATTTTCCGCTTGCCCCTCGCCAAGCGCGGCGGCACCCCTATATCCGAGTAACACACCTGCGGGCGCCGTCGGGCGAAAAATCGCGGGGAGGGCTTGTGTGGCAATATGGCCACACCATATCCGGGCGGTAAGTCTCGAATGAGGGGTTTCCAATGAATCTCGAAAAGTTCACCGATCGCGCCAAGGGTTTCCTGCAGAGCGCGCAGACCGTCGCCATCCGCATGAATCACCAGCGGATTTCGCCGCTCCACATCCTCAAGGCATTGCTCGAGGACAACCAGGGCATGGCCGCGCAGCTGATTCAGCGCGCGGGCGGCAATCCCGGCGTCGCCATAACCGAGACCGACACCGCGCTCGGCAAGATTCCGGCCGTGTCCGGCGGCGGGGCGCAACAGACCCCCGGGCTCGACAACGACGCAGTACGCGCGCTCGACCAGGCGGAGCAATTGGCCGAGAAGGCGGGCGACAGCTTCGTGCCCGTGCAACGCCTGCTGCAGGCGCTTGCGCTGGCGGACAATGATGCGGGCAAGGCGATCAGGGCTGCCGGCATCGATGCCAAGGCGCTCGAGGCAGCCATCCAGGAAGCGACCAAGGGGCGCACCGCCGACAGCGCGAGCGCCGAAGAGAGCTACGACGCGATGAAGAAGTATGCGCGCGACCTGACGCAGGCGGCGCGCGACGGCAAGCTCGATCCCGTCATCGGCCGCGACGAGGAAATCCGCCGCACGGTGCAGATCCTCGCCCGCCGCACCAAGAACAATCCCGCCCTCATCGGCGAACCCGGAACCGGCAAGACCGCGATCGCCGAGGGCCTCGCGCTGCGCATCGCCAATGGCGACGTGCCCGACAGCCTCAAGGGGCGCACGCTGATGGCGCTCGACATGGGCGCGCTGATCGCGGGTGCGAAATATCGCGGCGAGTTCGAGGAACGCCTGAAGGCGGTGCTCGACGAGGTGAAGGGCGCCGAAGGGCAGATCATACTCTTCATCGACGAGATGCACACACTGATCGGCGCGGGCGCGTCCGAAGGCAGCATGGATGCGGGCAATTTGCTGAAGCCCGCCCTGTCGCGCGGCGAACTGCACTGCATCGGCGCGACCACGCTCGACGAATATCAGAAGTATGTCGAGAAGGACCCCGCGCTCCAGCGGCGCTTCCAGCCCGTCTATATCGACGAGCCGAGCGTCGAGGACACGATCAGCATCCTGCGCGGCATCAAGGACAAGTACGAGCTGCACCATGGCGTGCGCATCACCGATGGCGCGATCGTCGCGGCGGCGCAGCTCAGCAACCGTTACATCCAGAACCGCTTCCTGCCCGACAAGGCCATCGACCTGATGGATGAGGCGGCCTCGCGTATCCGCATGGAGGTGGAGTCCAAGCCCGAGGAAATCGAGAACCTCGACCGCCGCATCATCCAGCTGCGGATCGAGGAGCAGGCGCTCCAGAAGGAAACCGATTCCGCGTCGAAGGACCGGCTCGAGGTTTTACGCAAGGAGTTGTCCGAACTCGAACAGCAGTCGTCCGAGCTGACCACCCGCTGGCAGAACGAGCGCGACAAGATCCACGCCGAGGCGCGGGTCAAGGAAGAGCTCGACCATGCGCGGCTCGAACTCGAACAGGCGCAGCGCACCGGTGACCTCGCGAAGGCGGGCGAGTTGCAATACGGCAAGATCCCGCAACTCGAGAAGCAGCTCGCCGAGGCGAGCGGGCAGACCGACAACGCCCTGCTCAAGGAAGAGGTCACCGAGGACGATATCGCCGGTGTCGTCAGCCGCTGGACCGGCATCCCGGTAGACAAGATGATGGCGGGCGAGCGCGAGAAGCTGCTCGACATGGAGAACATCCTTGCCAAGCGGGTGATCGGGCAGAGCCAGGCGATCGATGCCGTGTCCAAGGCCGTGCGCCGTGCACGGGCGGGGCTACAGGACCCGAACCGCCCGCTCGGCAGCTTCCTGTTCCTCGGCCCCACCGGCGTCGGCAAGACCGAGCTGACCAAGGCGCTCGCCGGCTTCCTGTTCGACGACGACACGGCGATGGTCCGCATCGACATGAGCGAATTCATGGAGAAGCACGCGGTCGCACGGCTGATCGGCGCGCCTCCGGGCTATGTCGGCTACGAGGAAGGCGGCGTGCTGACCGAGGCCGTGCGGCGCAGGCCTTACCAGGTCGTGCTGTTCGACGAGGTCGAGAAGGCCCATGCCGACGTCTTCAACGTGCTGCTGCAGGTGCTCGACGACGGGCGGCTGACCGACGGGCAGGGCCGCGTGGTGGATTTCACCAACACGCTGATCATCCTGACCTCGAACCTCGGCAGCCAGTATCTCGCGCAGATGACCGACGACCAGAAGGTCGAGGATGTCGAGCCGCAAGTAATGGACGTGGTGCGCGGGCACTTCCGCCCCGAGTTCCTCAACCGGCTGGACGAGATCATCCTGTTCCACCGCCTCGGCCAGGAGCACATGGCGCCGATCGTCGAGATCCAGGTCAGCCGGGTCCAGAAGCTGCTCAAGGATCGCAAGATTACGATCGACCTCACGGACGGCGCGAAGAAGTGGCTGGGCCGGGTGGGCTACGATCCGGTCTATGGCGCGCGTCCGCTCAAGCGGGCGGTGCAGCGCTATCTGCAAGACCCGCTGGCCGACAAGATCCTGCGCGGCGAGGTGCCCGACGGCGCGACCGTGAAGATCGACGAGGGCGACGGCGCGCTGCAGATGGACGTCGGTTAGGCCCCTGCCGCATCATTCGCGTTCGCCAATCAAAAAGGGCCCCGGTTTCCCGGGGCCCTTCCTGTTTCACAGGTTCAAGCCGTTGGCTTAGAACTTGGCGCGTGCGCTGACCGAGAAACGGCGTCCCAGCGCGTCGTTGATGCCGACCGGGCTGTCGAACTATTCCTAGCCCTGGCGGTCGAACAGGTTCGTCACCGCGAAGGTGAAGCGGAACATGTCGGCTACGTCGAAGAAGACCGAAGCATTGACCGTGACGAAATCGTCGTACTCGTCGATTTCGCGGAACTCGATGCCACGGTTGTCGCGATCGAACAGCTGCTCGCCAGTGTAGTTGATGAAGGTCGACGCGCCCCAGCTATCCGCATTGTAGCGAACGCGGAACTGACCGGAGAATTCCGGATCGCCGATCTCGCCATCGCTGCGGGTGGCCGCAACGCCCGTCTCGTTATCGAGACGCTGCTTCACGTAGAGCAGATCGCCACCGAGGCTGAAGGTGCCCGGAATACCGAGGAAGCCTTCAGGCAGGGTGTAGGACAGGGTGCTCTGGATGCCTTCGAACTTGATCTGCTGGCCGTTGATGAAGCCGGTCGCGACACCCGGGTTAGCCGGATCGTTGACGACGAAACCGCCGATATCGATGTTGGGCGCGTTCGGATCGCGCGGATCGGGCCCGAGCGTGCCCGCCGCAACGCGCTGGATCTGCGAGCAGAATTCGTTGCCGTTGGCGGGATCGGCGGTGTTGAAGTTGTCATTGTCGAAACAGGCGCTGACAATGTCTGCAACGCCGAGGTTGACGATCGGCTGGGCGATGTCGATATTGATGTATTCGACCGTGAGCGCGAAGCGCGGCAGGAACCGCGGACGCAGGATCACACCGAAGGTGTAGCTGTCGGCCTTTTCGTTTTCCAGCAGCAGGTTGCCGCCCGACGTGATCGGAACCGTGGCCGAGATGGCCGGGTCCAGATTGGCGTTCGGGAAGGCGGCGCAGTTTGCCTGACGTGCCGTGGGGTTCGGACCATGAAGGCGGCGCAGTTTCCCTGACGTGCCGTGGGGTTCGGACCATTGTTGATGTCCTGCGGACGGCACGGCGTCACCACGGTCGAGAACGCGTTGTTCGCCGGCTGGAACAGTTCGGTCACGGCCGGAGCACGGAACGAGCGGGTGTAGTTGCCGCGGAACTCGATATCCTCGACAATCGCGAGACGACCGCCGGCCGACCACGCGAAGAATCCGCCATTGACGGTGTTGTCGACATAGCGACCCTGGGCCGAGACTTCGGCACTGTGAATGAAGAAGTCGTTCGAGGGCGAGATCAGCGGGAAGAGCACTTCGCCGAAGACTTCGTCCACGTTGAACGAACCGCTCACCGGACCGATGGCGACCGAACGGCCGAGGCCTTCCTGCTGGAACTCGCTCGGGATGAACGCGGCCTTTTCCTTGCGGTGCTCGTAGCCGACGTTGAAGCCGACCGGACCCGCGCCCCACGGATCGAACAGCGTGCTGCCGATGTTGAAGTTGAACACGGTCTGGTCGAGCTTGGCGACGGCCCGGTCGTCCTGGATGACATAGGCCCGCGCCGCGTCGGACGCGCGCCCATCGCCGAGCAGGTTGAGCGGGACGCAGTTCGGATCCGCAATCGGGGTTCCGCCCGGTCCGGCGAAGAGCACGCCCAGTACGGTCGGAGCGGTCGAGCAGACCGGGTTGCCGTTGGCATCGGCCGCAACGTTCACCGCATTGATGAAGTTCTGGCGATTGATGTCCTGGCTGACGGTCACGATGTCCGCGCTGCCGCGGTTGAAGCTCGCTTCGAAGTTGAACACCCGGCCGAGAGCGTCGAATTCGCCCCGGAAGCCGGCGACGCCGCGCAGGATTTCGTTCTTGCCGAAGCCCGAGGTGTCGGCGAGGTCGAGATTCACGCGCGACAGCTGGAAGGCCGTCACACCGTTGTCGATCAGCGTCTGGCGTGCCTGGTCGGTCAGGAACGGGTTGTTGATGTCGAAGATGACAGCACCGCTCGAACCGCCGAACAGCGGGGTGTTGAAGCTGGGCTGCTGCACCAGTTCCTCGGCGCGCGAGTTGAAGTAGGTGCCTTCGGCGAAGAAGGTGACGTTGTCGAGGATGTCGACATTGGCGAAGGCGTTCACGACCGTCCGGCGCAGGTCGCTCTCGATCTGGCCGAAATCGGAGAACCGGAAGCCGTCACCGCCCAGGCCGCGAATGCCGAGGCCGGGGAAGCTTTCGCCGAATTCGAACGGGATGAGGTCGCCGTTCGGGGCGAAGGAGGCCGACAGGCTCAGCGGGCCGCCGAAGATGACGCCGCCGCGATCGAGGAAGGGAATGGTGATGCCGCGGTAACGGACCGAGGGCGGGATGCCATCGTCGTCGCCGGTGTCCGGACCGATGTTGGGATTGACGCGGAACGCGCTCGCGCCGCTGCCCAGTTCGGGAATGTTGGCCTGCGTTTCGATAGCATCGCGGAAGAAGTTGCGAGCGTTCTGGAGGACGCCTTCGACCTCGTCATGCGAAACCGCCACGGTGATGTTGGCGCGATCGTCTAGGAAGTTGAAGCCGGCTGCACCCGACACGTTCCAGCGGAAGTTGTCGCCGCGTTCGGTGATGCCGCTGGTGCCGCTGATGACGATGTCGTCGAAGCGGGTCTTCAGGATGACGTTGGTCGTGCCGGAAATCGCGTCCGAACCGTAAACCGGCGCGCCGCCGATGCCGATCGTGTCGATGCGGTCGATCAGGATGGTCGGAATGACGTTGAGGTCGACCTGCACGCCCTGGCTGGCGTTGTTGAACAGGCTGGGCACGTTCGACGAAACGAAGCGGCGGCCGTTGACCAGCGTCAGGTTGCGGTTCGACCCGAGGCCGAGGTTGTTCACGAAGTTCACGCCCTGGCCGAACGAGCCCTGCGCGCCCGACGGCGTCACGCTGCCGCGATAGGCGGGCAGTTCGTTCAGCGCGTCGGCAATATTGGTGATAATGCGGTCTTCGAGGTGGCTTTCGTCGACCACGAAGATCGGGTTGCGCGACTGCACTTCGGGCAGGCGGATGCGCGAGCCGGTCACGGTGATGACATTGGTCGCGGCCGAACCGTCGGCGTTGAGCGCGGTATCTTCGTCAATACCTTCGGCTTCTTTGTCGGTAATGACCGGTTCTGCCGGTCCGGCGACTTGTGCAAAGGCCTGTGTCGGAAGGGCGAGAAGGGCGGCGGCGCCAACCCCGGCAAACAGTGCGACCCTTCCACTCATGGTGGATATTGTCTTTTTCTTCTGGTCAGTCCCCTAGGCAGGTCCGCCCAGTCGGACCCGTGTTCTCCAACAACCAATGGGGCGGCGCAGACGCAAGGCAGGGAGGGCACAATTCGTCGCCGGAGGGGGATTCGGGCGATCGGGGTCACAAAAATTGCAACAGTTTTCGCCTGCCAATATATTGCTGGGGAAGGATAGTTTCGCCTGAATCGGCGTCAAAGCGACATTGCGGGTATATTTCACGCCACTTTTGCCAGGCGTGGACGAGCCTTTGGGAAGACGGTAGTAATGCGGTTGGAGCAACCCGACTGTTCTGGTATCGCGCGCAAGGTAACAGCCATCGGCTACGGGATCAGGATATGAAAAGTTTGGCGATTGCCCTTCTGGCTGGGGCTGCCGCTTGGAGCACGGCAGCCGCGACGCAGGAAAGTGCGAAGACCGACACGATGCTCGAGCAGTGTCGCGCGATCGGCAGCGATTCGAAGCGCCTCCAGTGCTACGATGCGGCGCTGGATGCGCTTTACGGTGTCGACGAGGAGCTGGAGGCCGCGCGGGCGCAATATCGCCGCGATCGCTTCGGCCTGCCGGTCGACGAGAGCGGGACCCAGCTGACCGAACTCGAAGCGGTCATCTCCGAGGTCGACGAGAATGTCCGCAACGGGGCGGTCACGATCGCGCTAGACAACGGACAGGTCTGGCAGATGACGTCAACCGGCGGCCTGCGCACGCGCATGAAGCCGGGCATGACGGTCAAGATCGCCGAGAGCGGCACCGGCGGGTACCGGCTGAGCGTGCCGGACAAAACCGGCTTCAAGGGCGTCGTGCGCGTCAAGTAACCGCTGGGTTGCGTCTAGGCAGATGGACGAGCGCGCGATCCTGACGGACCCTGCATGGTTGCCGCATCGCTATGACGAGGCGAGCGACAGCTTCCGCTTCGTGCATGTGCCGCGCGGCGCCCACCGCAGCGCGACCTTCCTGACCGACGACTATCTCACGGGCACCCACGATTTCGTCGCGATCCCGCGAGCGGCCATCGACAAGGGGAGCCTGTCGGCGTCGCCGCAGCATTTCGTGTTCCATTCGGCCTATTGTTGTTCGACCTTGGTCGCACGGATGTTCGATGCCGAAGGCCTGTCGATGGGCCTGAAGGAACCGCAAGTGCTCAACGACATCGTCGGCTGGCGCCGGCGCGGAGCCGCGCCGCAAGACCTCGCCGCCGTGCTCGACATGGCGCTGGCGCTCCTCGCGCGGCCTTTCGGCGACGGGGAGGTGACGGTGGTGAAGCCGTCCAACATCGTCAATTCGATCGCGCCCGCGATCCTCGGCCTGCGGCCCGATGCGCGGGCGATCCAGCTCTATGCCCCGATCGAGGATTTCCTCTCCTCCATCGCGGTAAAGGGCCTGTGGGGGCGGCAATGGGTGCGCCAGGCACTGGTCGGACAGGCGCGCGACGGCGTGCTGAGCCACCGGTTCAGCACCGAGGAACTGCTGGAGCTGACCGATCTCCAGGTGGCCGCGCTGGGCTGGCTGTCGAACCACGGCATCTTCGCGCGCATGCGGGAGAAATACGGCCCTGATCGCGTCGCCATCTGCGACAGCGTCAGCCTGCTGCGCCAGCCGTCCGACACTGTCCGGGGCTTCTACGACTATTTCGGGTGCCCGCTCGACGATGTCTCGGCCGAGGCTATCGCAGAGGGAGAGGCGTTCACTCGCAACTCCAAGGATCGCAAGGCCTACTCGCCCGAAGACCGACGCAAGCGCCTCGACGAGACATTGTCACAGAGCCGCGAGGAGATCGAAATGGTCAGCGATTGGGTCCGCCACCTTGCGGCTGGCATCGGCCTGGATACCGCACCGGAGCCGTCAGGCAAGCTCCTGTAAGCGGTCGAAGTCCTACTCCGGCGGAACGTCCCACATCCCGGTCCGACCGCTCTCGACCACGGTACGCGCAAAGGCATTTCCTTCACGAGCCACGCGCTCCCATTCGCCCATCGTCAAGCATACCTTGCGCTTCTTTGCGCGGGACCCGATCACGCTGAGGCGGCGGCAGATCAGCGGATCGTCGGCTTTTTCTTTCGACGGGCCTGCTTCCGCCTCAGGTGACTGAGCAGTCTCCTGCCCGAACGAAGCGCCCGGGGCGACGAGCAGTGCTGCGGCCAGTGACAAGGATATGGTGCGTTTCATCAATCCACCTTCCTTTCAAGGGGAGGGCATGAGCGCATGCATGCCGAAATCGGCTGGCCTGATGATAGTCCTCTTGAGCAGCACCCGCAAATTTGGCGCGCCGGGATTGCCTGTCAGTTGCCGACCATGCCCGCGCGGCCATCTTCCACCAGGCGGTTGGCCACGGCGCTGCCGTCGCGACCGACTTCTGCCCACTGCCGGTTGGTCAGGCAGACCTTGCGCTTCTTTGCACGTGACCCGATCACCGATTCCGTACGGCAGCGCACGTAATCGGGGTGGTTCTTGTCGGTGATCTTCTCGGGCTTGGCCGCTTCCTCGGCGGACGCATCCTGCGCGAGCGCCGGAGCGGTCGACAGGGCGAGGCCGAAGGCGGCGATGGACAGAAGTGCGCGCATGGATGAACCCCTCGAAATAGTACGTTCGACAACAGTTCGAGAAAAGTAACCCAGCTCAGGGCCGTTTGTCCATGGCGCCGGTCGAACAGCTGCAGTCTTCGGTCTGGATTGTCTTCGGCAGGCAGCCGGTCGCACATGGCTCGGGGGACAAACAAAAAGGGGCGGCACCGAAGTGCCGCCCCTCCTGTTCGGTATACGACGTGCTTTAGAAGCGGAGCTTCACGGCAGCAGCATAGCGGCGGCCCAGAGCGTCGTAGGTCGACGGGTAGATGTTACCCGAGTTGAACGCGGTCGAACCGAGGTCCGAACCGACCAGCTTCGGCTTGTTGTCGAGCAGGTTCTGGATGGTGAAGACGAACTCGAAGTTGTCCGTCGCCGCCCAGCGCAGGCTCAGGTCGAAGTAGTGTTCGGCCGGGATCGTGCGGTATTCCGGATTGACGACACAGAAACCCGGGTCTGCACCGGCGAAGTCCGGGCAGTCCTGATCGGCAACCGGGAGAAGATCCCCGTTGTCGTCACGGTTGGCTGCATCGGCTGCGTCGAATTCAGACTGGAGCTGACGCGGTTCGTACTGCACGCCGTCGAGGTAACGCCAGAGCAGCGAGACATCGACCTGGTCCCAGAACGAGAACGTCGCACGGGTGTTGAACACGAACTCCGGCTGGATCGAGCCGCAGTTGACCGAGTAGAAGCCAACGCAGTCACGGAAGCCGGCGCCCGGGCTGGATTCGAACTCGTTCTTGTTCGTCCAGGTGCCGTCGGTCGCGAAACGGAAGCCGATGTTGTCGGTCAGGTCCGTGCGATAGCGCAGGCTGACGTCGATACCGTCCGTCTTGATCGTGCCGAGGTTCGACAGGTTCAGCAGCAGACCGCGGGTTTCGTTCGGCGAACCGTCCAGGCCACCCGTGAACGGGTTACGCGAGATCAGTACGCAGTTCGGATTGTCCGGGCTCGGGCTGCTGTAGCAACCGTCGACGACGTCACCAACGGCGGGCGAGGTGATCGCGTCTTCGATCTTGATGTTGAAGTAGTCGACGGTCAGCGACAGGCCGTTGAACGGCTCGACGATCGCACCGACCGTCCAGGTGGTGGCCGTTTCGACGCCGAGGTCGGGGTTACCACCGCCCGTGACGTTGATCTGGCCGGCTGCCGGCTGCAGGATGTTCCCGATCAGGGCTGCAGCATCCGCCTGGGTGGCGCCGCCACGAACGATCTGGCTGATGCAGGTCGCGGTGAGGGCCGAGTTGCCCGGCTGTGCACCGACGCAGGGGTCGGCAGCCAGGTTCGAAAGGCCCGTGGTGACCGGCGTGAACAGTTCGCCGATGTTCGGGGCACGCGACGAACGCTGGTAGTTACCGCGAACGGTCAGCGCGTCGACCGGCGAGAAGGTACCGCCAGCCTTCCAGGTGAACTCGCCACCCGAAGTCGAGTAGTCCGAATAGCGGGCACCGAGTTCGACGGTCAGTTCACGGATGAACGAGTCTTCGACGACCGGGATCACGAGTTCGCCGAAGACGTCCTTGACGTCGTACGAACCGTTGATGTCCGGAGCGGCACCGCCGCCGCCGACGACTTCACCCGGGGTCTTCGAAGCGTCGTCCGACAGCTGCGAAGCCGAATACTTGCGGTATTCCACACCCGTTGCGAAGGCGATCGGGGTGTCGGTGAAACCGAAGCCGAGGTCACCGTCGAGAACGCCCTGGACCTGGGTCAGCGACGCACCGGTGATGACCAGCTGCTGCTGGCTGAACACGTAGTCGATCATCGGCTGCGTGATCGAGCCGAGCGGGCCGAACAGGTTGATCGGAACGCAATCCGCGTCGCCGCTGTCGCAGGCGTCGGGGCTGGACGAACGCAGCGAGTTCTGCAGGCGGCTCAGGCGAGCGAAGCCCGTCTGGCGCTGGATCTGCTCGCTTTCACCGTAGGTGCCCGAAACTTCCCAGTTGATGTTGTCGGTCAGGCTGCCGCGAAGGCCGCCAACGACGTTGAACAGCGTGGTGGTGAAGTTCGAGTCGCGCGTGCCGGCTTCGACCGAACGGCGACGGACGCCGATGCGGACTTCCTGGTACCCGGCATCGTCCGGACCCGTGGCGTTGGCTGCGGCCGAACAACCGGCTGCATCGAGACCCGCGCCCGCGCAGAGACGGTTGAGGATCGCGGTCGGGATGAACGGGTTCGACAGCGGAACGTTGTAGGTGTTGAAGAACGAACCACCCGGAGCGATGATCGTCGAAACGGTCTGCTTCGAGAACACGGCCTGGGTGAAGGCTTCGATGCTGTCGCTGATCTCGTAGTTCGCCGACGCGTACACGTTCCAGCGCTCGAACGGCGTCAGGAAGATGTTGTACGGGTTGAAGTTGAAGAACTCGTAGATGTTGCCCGGATCGATGTCCGAACCGTCGGGCAGGATCTGGCCGGTGGCACCGCCGCCGATGATCACGGCCGGAACCGCGTTCGACGAACCGCCGGGTTCACCGCTGTACGAGCTGATGTTGAAGACCGAGAAGTCACGGTCGCCCTGGTAGACGGCGTCCTGGTTCTGGTAGCCGATGCTCAGGACGGCGTTACCGCGGCCATCGTCGAAGTTGGCACCGATGGTGACGTCGGCACGGAAGACGTTGCCGTCACCCTGTTCGGTGATCTGTTCCGAAACGGTGGCTTCGACGCCTTCGAAGTCGCGCTTGGTGATGAAGTTGACAACACCGCCGATAGCGTCCGCACCGTAGGTGGTGGTGGCGCCGCCGGTCAGGACTTCCGTACGCTCGATGATGGCGAGCGGAATGTTGTTGAGGTCGACGCGGCCGGTGGTGTCGGCCGGGGTGAAGCGGCGACCGTCCAGCAGGACGAGGTTACGGTTGGAGCCGATGCCGCGCAGGTTGACGAAGCTGGCACCGCCGTTGCCGTTGTTGACGGCCGAACCGATGCTCGGAACCGCCGAGGGCAGTTCGCGCAGGAATTCTTCCGCAACGTTGGTCTGGGCGAGCTCGAGATCGTCGCTGCTGACGACGCTGACCGGGCTGGCCAGTTCGAGGTTGGGGTTGGAGATGCGCGAGCCGGTGACGACGATCGCCTGGCCTGCAGGTGCGGGCGAGTCGACGCTTTCCTGGTCCTCGGTCGCAACCTGAGCCATCGCCGGCTGCGCGATCAGCGCGAGGCCGAGAACGGCCGGGGCCGCGCTGGCTTTGAAATATGTCTGGAGTTTCACTCGATTAAGTCCTTCTTCCGTTATCCGCACCGAGTATCGATGCGGATGTAAGAACCCCCATGGATGAACCGCCCTTGCCCGGAATCCGGGCGTAAGGGCCCATCGGCGGAGCCTCGTATCTGCCTCGCGGGATAGTTACATTGCAAAGTAATTCTCGGATTCTGCGGGATTGGCCGGACGGGTGTTGCGTTAATCCCACACATGCGCGACCCTACGAAACGAAGCGATTGTGACTACGTATGCACACGACATGATCGTTGCTCGCAGGACAGGTGCTTGACCTTAACGTAAAGCGCCCATAGTCGAGTGGCGAAACGAAACCGAACGAGGATCCTCCCATGCCCGAAGCCTATATCGTCGAAGCCGTCCGCACCGCCGGCGGGCGCCGCGGGGGACGACTCGCCGGGGTCCACCCGGTCGATCTCGCGGCGAAGTCGCTCGACGCGGTCATGGAGCGCAGCGGGCTCGAGGCGAAAGCGATCGACGACGTCGTGATGGGCTGCGTGAGCCAGGGCGGCGAACAGGCGATGCAGGTTGGCCGCAACGCCGTGCTCGCCGCGAAACACCTGGGCGAGGGGGTGCCCGCGGTGACCATCGACCGCCAGTGCGGCTCCAGCCAGCAGGCGATCCAGTTCGCCGCGCAGGCGGTGATGAGCGGCACGCAGGACGTGGTCATCGCCAGCGGCGTGGAGAGCATGAGCCGCGTCCCCATGGGCTCGACCGCGATGTTCCACATGAAGGAAGGCCTCGGGAACTACAAATCGCCCGGTCTCGAGGAGAAATATCCCGGCATCCAGTGGAGCCAGTTCATGGGCGCGGAGATGATCGTCAAGAAGCACGGCTTCACCAAGGACGACCTCGACCGTTTCGCCCTGTCGAGCCACGAGAAGGCGATCGCCGCCACCAGGTCCGGCGCGTTCGATGCCGAGATCGTCCCGGTCGAGATCGAAACCCCCGAAGGCACCGAGATGCACACGGTGGACGAAGGCATCCGCTTCGACGCGACGCTCGAGAGCATCCAGTCGGTCAAGCTGCTCAATCCCGAGGGCAGCATTACTGCCGCCTCGAGCAGCCAGATCTGCGACGGATCGAGCGCGGTGCTGGTGGTGTCGGAAAAGGCGCTCAAGGAATACAGCCTCACCCCGCTGGCGCGCATCCACAACCTCACCGTCACCGCGGGCGACCCGGTCATCATGCTGGAAGAGCCGCTCTTCGCGACCGATCGCGCGCTGCAGCGTGCCGGCATGTCGATTTCCGACATCGACCTGTACGAGGTCAACGAGGCTTTCGCCCCGGTACCGCTCGCCTGGCTCAAGCACACCGGCGCGGACCCGGAAAAGCTCAACGTCAACGGCGGCGCGATCGCGCTCGGCCACCCGCTGGGTGCCAGCGGTACCAAGCTGATGGCGACGCTGGTCCATGCGCTCAAGGCGCGCGGGCTCAAATACGGCCTCCAGACGATGTGCGAAGGCGGCGGCGTCGCTAATGTCACTATCGTCGAGGCGCTCTAAAGCTACCCCCCAATTCGAGAGGACAATCCATGGAAGTTTCAGCCAATACTCCCGCCGTCGTCACCGGCGGCGCTTCGGGCCTCGGCGCGGCGACCGCTCGCGCGCTGGCCGCCAAGGGCGCCAAGGTCGCGATCTTCGACATGAACGAGGAGAAGGGCGAAGCCCTCGCCGCCGAACTCGGCGGGGTGTTCTGCAAGGTCAATGTGACCAGCGAGGAAGAGGTCGACGCGGGCTTCGCCAAGGCACGTGCAGCGCACGGGCAGGAGCGTATCCTCGTCAACTGCGCCGGTATCGGCAATGCGATCAAGACCGCCAGCCGCGACAAGCAGACGGGTGAGATCAAGCACTTCCCGCTGTCCGCGTTCGAGTTCGTGATCCAGGTCAACCTGATCGGCACCTTCCGCTGCATCGCCAAGTCGGCGGCCGGCATGATGACGCTCGACCCGATGAGCGAGGACGGCGATCGCGGCGCGATCGTCAACACCGCCTCGGTCGCGGCCGAGGACGGGCAGATGGGCCAGGCCGCCTATTCGGCGTCGAAGGGCGGCGTGGTCGGCATGACGCTGCCCATCGCGCGCGACTTGATGCGCGAAGGCATCCGCGTGAACACCATCCTGCCGGGCATCTTCAACACACCGCTGATGAACGCCGCCCCGCCGCAGGTGAAGGAAGCGCTGGCCGCTTCGGTCCCGTTCCCGGCGCGTCTCGGCAACCCGGAAGAATACGCCAAGCTCGCCATGTGCATGATCGAGACCGGCTATTTCAACGGCGAGGACGTCCGCCTCGACGGTGCGATCCGCATGGCGCCGCGCTAAACAGCCCGAAAGACGAACGAAAAGCGCCGCCCGCTCCAACCGGAACGGGCGGCGCTTTTCAATGGGCTATGCCCGTTCAGTAAGCCGTTTCCATCAGCCTGACGGCGCCGCTCCAATCGTCCTGTTCGGCCGCATCGGCCAGCAGCATGGCGACATCGCCACGCGCCGCCTTGCCATGCGGATCGACCTCGTCGCCAAGAATGACCGAGCCGGTCGGGCCGTCGTCGGTCAGCGACACGGGTCGCAGGATCGCATAGTCCAGGTTGCTCGCCTTGAGATGCTCGTCCGCATCGTGCTTGGCCTGCAGGTAATGGGCGAGGTCGCTGTCGGGATCGGGGTTCTCCGTGCCGACAGAGCTCAGCATGACGAACCGGCGGACGCCGCTCTTCTCGGCGATGTCGATCAGCCGGATCGCGCCGTCGCGGTCGACCTTGTCTGTCACTTCCGCGCTGGTCCCGCCGCCCGAACCCGCGGCGAAGATCACGACGTCGCAGCCGTCGGTGATGTCGTCGCTCAGGTCGGTGAGGTCGCCGAGGCGTTGTTCGGCTCCGCCGGGAAGCGCCTCGGTGTCGGAGGATTCGCGCACCAGCGCGACGGGTGTGTGGCCGCGTTCGCACAGTTCCCTGACGAGGCGCGTGCCAGTGTTGCCGGTGGCTCCGGCGACGAGGATTTTCATAGGATTGTCTCCGCTAGGATCGATGGGATCAGGGAAGGAAGATGGCCTTCGCGTTGACGAATTCCTTCATGCCGAAGCCGCCGTGTTCGCGGCCGTAACCGGAATCCTTCACGCCGCCGAAGGGCATGTTCGGGTCCGCGGCACCGAAGGAGTTGATGCGGACCATGCCGGTGTCGAAATGATCGCGGGCGAGGCGGATCGCTTTGTCCTCGTCCTTCGTGAAAATTCCACCGCCCAGGCCATAGCGGCTGTCGTTGGCGATCCGCATGGCGTCCTCGTCGTCCTTGGCGCGGATGATCGAAGCGACGGGGCCGAACAGCTCGTCGTCATAGGCGGGCGTGCCGGGCTTGCAGTCGGCCAGCACCGTAGCGGGAAAATACCAGCCATCGGGATCGTCCTCCGGATCGCCGCCGCACAGCAAGGTGCAACCGCCGTCGACGCTCTTCTGCACCTGCTCGACCAGCGTATCGAACTGCTCCTTGCTCGAGACCGGGCCGAGCTGCGTGTCTTCGTCGAGGGGGTCGCCCATCTTCGCCGCCTTCATGCGCGCGACAAAAGCCTCGACGAATTCGTCATAGACCGCATCGGTCACGACAAAGCGCTTGGCGGAGACGCAGGTCTCGCCATTGTTGTAGAGGCGCCCGGTAACGCAGGTCTTCACCGCGAGGTCGATGTCGGCGTCTTCGAGCACGAGGTAGGCGTCGTTCGACCCCAGCTCGAGCACGGTCTTCTTCAGCGCCTCGGCAGCGGTCTTGCCGATGTGGCTGCCGGCCCCGTCGCTGCCGGTCATGGTGACGGCACGGACCTTGTCGTGCCGGATGATCGCATCCGAAATATCGTGATCGACCAGCACCACGTCGAACAGCCCTTCGGGCAGGCCGGCTTCGAGGCACAGGTCGCGCAGCAGCAGGCCGCTGCCGGTGCAGATCGAGGCATGCTTGAGGATGCAGGCATTGCCCGCCATCGCATTCGCCGCGAGCACGCGCACCGGCTGGTAGAGCGGGAAGTTCCACGGCTGCACCGAATAGATCACGCCGATCGGCGAATAGGTCACGATCCCGCGCTTCTTGCCGCCGGAATGCTTGCGCTCCTCGTCGGCGAGCTGCTTGGGCCCTTCGTCGGCGCTGTATTCGAAGATGCGGGCGCAGATTTCGACCTCGGTCTTGCCGTCCTTCATCAGCTTGCCCATTTCGCGGGTCATCATTTCGCTGATGCGGTCCGAATTGTCGCGCAGGGTCGCGGCGATCTTGCGCAGCACCTCGCCGCGCTCTTCATGGCTGCGGGTCCGCCATTCGAGGAATGCCTCGTGCGCGGCGTCGATCTTGCCGAAGGCCTCGTCCTGCGACATCAGCTCGTAGGTCTCGAGGTCTTCGCGCGTTGCGGGGTTGTTGGTGGTGATGGTTGCCATGGATTGCCTCTTGCGGGATTTCGTTGGGGGTTTGCCGATCCAACGGGTGCAGCAAGGCCTGCGTTCCGAAGAGTATTTCGCGGAGGGGCCGGAACCTTTTCGCAAGGGGCGAACTGCTTTCCTACCCGGCAATCGCTGCCTAGGGTGACGGGCATGGCCCTCGATCCCGCGCTCTGCACACTGCACACGCCTCCGCCGGAGCGGCGGACCATCGGGTATGCCGCTTTTTCCTTGCATGGACCGTGTAACATGCGGTCCATGTCGGGGTACTAAGAGGAGAGAAAGCCAACATATGTCCTACACGCAGATCAAGCTCGATATCGCCGACGGCATCGCCACCGTGACCCTGCACCGGCCGGAGAAGATGAACGCCTTCACGCGGGTGATGATGGACGAGTTCATCGACGCGCTCGACGTGACCGATGCGGACGACAGTGTGCGCGCGGTGATCGTGACGGGACATGGCGACCGCGCCTTCTGCGCCGGAGCCGACCTGACGCCGGAGGGCGGGGGGCATGTGTTCTCGGATCCCAATCCGGTCGACGACCTGTCTGACGAGCGTGTGCGCGACGGCGGCGGGCGGCTGACCTTGCGTCTGTTCAACTCCAAGAAGCCGCTGATCGGGGCTTGCAACGGCGTTGCGGTGGGCGTTGGCGCGACCATGCAGTTGCCCTTCGACATGCGCCTCGCCAGCGACAATGCGCGCTTCGGCTTCGTTTTCGCGCGGCGCGGGATCACGCCGGAAGCCGCGTCGAGCTGGTTCCTGCCCAAGCTCGTCGGCATGCAGACCGCGCTCGAATGGTGCATGACGGGGCGGGTGTTCGACGCGCAGGAAGCGCTCGACCGGGGCCTCGTGCGCTCGGTCCATCCGCAAGGCGAACTCATGGATGCGGCGGTGGCCATTGCGCGCGAGATTGCCGACAACACCTCCGCCGTGTCGGTGGCGATGACCCGCGCGATGCTCTGGCGGATCGGGGCGGGCGGGCACCCGATGGACGCCCACCGGATCGACAGCCGCGCGATCTACCGCCTCAGCCGCAGCAACGACGCCAAGGAAGGTATTGCCAGCTTCCTCGAGAAACGACCGCCGGCCTATCCGGATACTGTGGGCGCCAACATGCCCGACTTCTACCCCTGGTGGGACGAACCCGCCTACGAGTAGTTGCGGATGTGACGGTTACACTCGCAACGGTCTTGCCAAGACCGGCGCGGCTCTTAAGGATTGCGCCATGTCCAGACGCCAACCTGCCCAGCGCCTCGCCGACTTCCTGCCCTACCAGCTCTCGATAGCGTCCAACGCGGTCTCGACCCGGATTGCCGAGCAGTATCGCAGGCGCTTCGCGCTCAAGACGACCGAATGGCGGATCATGGCGGTGCTGGGCGACAGCGGTGCGCTGACCCAGCGCGACCTGTCGCAGATGACGCTGATGGACAAGGTGCCGGTGAACCGCGCCTGCAAGAAGCTGGAAGACCGGGGGCTGGTGCACCGCTCGCCCAATGCGAAGGACGGGCGCTCGCACCTGCTCGAGCTGACGGCTGAGGGCAGGGCGGTGCACGCGGGCATCATGCCGCTGGCGCTCAAGATCGAAGAAGAGCTGTTCGACGTGCTGAGCGAGGCGGAGCGCACCGCGCTGCGCGACATGCTCCACCGGGTGCGCGAAAGCGCGGGCGACTTCGACGCGGAAAGCTTGGCCGACTAAGCCGGCCAGGCTCCCTGCGTCCCACCCCCGGTTCGGGTGCGGCTAGCCGATGCCGCCGGCGAACGCGTCGGCGATCGAACAGGCCGCCGGGCCGAGAATGACGATGAACAGCACCGGCAGGATGAACATGATCAGCGGCACGGTCATGATCGCCGGCAGGCGCGCGGCCTTCTCTTCGGCGCGCATCATGCGCTCGTTGCGGAATTCGGCCGAGAGCACGCGCAGCGCCGAGGCGAGCGGGGTACCGTACTTCTCGGTCTGCACCATGGTCGTGACCACGCCCTTCACCGCTTCCAGGTTCACACGGTAAGCCAGGTTGTTGAAGGCGTGGCGGCGTTCGTTGAGGAACGACAGCTCGATCGCGGTCAGGGCGAATTCGTCGCCCAGTTCCGGATAGGCGCGGCCCAGTTCCTTGGCGACGCGGTTGAAGGCGGCGTCGACTGTGAGACCGGCTTCGGCGCAGATGACCAGCAGGTCGAGCGCGTCGGGCAGGCCCTTGCGGATCGCGTCGGAGCGCTTGTTGGCAATGTTCGTCAGATAGAGCTCGGGGCCCTTGTAGCCCGCGAACACCGCCGCGCCGAGCGCCGCGACCTTCTTGAATTCCCAGTCCGGATAGATCTGGACGACATACAGCATGATGAAGGCGAAGCCGCCGAGCACGATCGGGAGGACCATGCGCAGGGCGATGATGAACACCGCCATTTCCTTGTTGCGGAAACCGGCATGCGCCAGCTTCTGCTGCACGGCCTCGATCTGGCTCTGCTGCAACACCTTCATGTTGCCCAGAGTGTCTTTCAGCTTCTCGGTCGTGTCGGTCTTGCGAACGAGGCTCTGGCGCTTCTTAGTGTTCGACGTGACGAGGCCGCTCTTGAGCTGTTCGCGACGGCCTTCGAGCGCCTTGACGCGCTTGGACATCGGGTCCTTGATCGTGATGGCGGCGTAGATTGCGAACAACACGGCGAGGGCGGCGATCCCGGCAAGGATCGAGCCGACGAGAATGACGTCGAAGCCGAGAAGCTTGGGGCCGGTGGAGGGATCCATGGGTCTGTCTCTTCCCTGCTCAGATTTCGAAATTGACCATCTTGGCCATGATGAAGCCGCCGATGCTCATCCACACCAGGCCGCCAAGGCCCGTGACGATCAGCCGGTCGTCCTCGAAGAAGCCGCCGATGTAGGTGGGGTTGATCCACCAGATCAGCGTGAAGACGATGAAGGGCAGCGCGCCGACGATGTAGGCCGAAGCTTTCGACTCCGAGCTCATCGCCTTGATCTTGAGCTTCATCTGCGCGCGCTTGCGCAGCACGTCGGCGAGGTTGGAGAGCGTCTCGGCGAGGTTACCGCCGGTTTCGCGCTGGATCGCAAGCGTGATGCAGAAGAAGTTGAATTCGGGGATGCCCAAGCGGTCGGCGGTGTCCTGGAGCGAATCCTCCATGGTCTTGCCGATCTTGATGCGCTCGACGATGCCCTTGAACTCGACCCCGACGGGGCCATCGATTTCCGCCGACACGACGGCCAGCGTCTCGGTCACGGGAAGGCCCGAGCGCAGGCCGCGAACGAGCAGTTCGATCGCGTCCGGAAACTTGGCGTTGAATTTGGCGGTCCGCTTCTTGATCTGGCGACCGACGATAAAATGCGGCAGGCCGGCCCCGAAGAGTACGCCGACCCCGAAGGACAGCGGCAGCGAACCGCTCCGCAGGAACAGCAGGAGGGCGACCGCGAGGCCGATACCGATCGAGGTGTAGGTGTACTGGGTGAGCGTCCAGTTCTTGCCGGTGCGGTCGAGCCGGACGGCGAGCGCTTCGACGCGCGAGCCCGACCCGGCGACCACGTGGCGCTTCGGCTTGCGCGAGGCGATCGCCTTCTTGAGCTGCGATTCCACCTTGGCATCGGTGCTTTCCGAGTGCCGGTACCGCAACTGCTCCAGGCGCCGCTGGCTGGCCTTGCCCGCATCGGGCCCGGCGACCAGCGTATAGCCGATGGCGAGCAGGGCGAGGATGCCCATCGCAAGCAATACGACTTGAATGATATCCATCCGCTGACTCCGTCCCTCTCAAACTTGTCCCGACCGGACCGCGCGACGTCGCGCGCGGTCCGCGCAGGGCTTATTCCGCCATCGCTTCGACGGCGGCGTCTTTCTTCTTCGGCAGCAGGCCCTTCAGGTCGAGGCCGCCGAGCAGCGATTTCTTGCCGCCGGCCGGGGCCGTATCTTCCTCGCCGTCATGGCCGATGCCGATGATGCGCGAGGCGACCTGCTTCATCGCAGCCGCCGCCTTGGAAGAGGCGTTGGCGTCGACGAAGGTCTTGCCCAGCTTGGCCGCAGTGGCCGCCGCCTTCTGGTCGAAGGGGATTTGGACATCGATCGAGCGTTCGATCGAGGCTTCGAAGTCGGCCTTGCTGATCTCGGCCGCGCCCGGCTGCACCTTGTTGGCCACGATCAGCGGCGTCGCGTGCGGCGCGTTGGTCTTCAGCCAGGAGAGGATGCGGATCGAATCCCGGGCGGAGGCCAGCGACATTTCGGTCGCGAGCACCACCACGTTCACCTCGTTGAGCAGGTGCGGGAAGTTGATCATCATGTTGCGCGGCATGTCGACGACCGTCATCTCGAACGCGTGACGGAACTCGTCCTGCAACTGCATGAAGGCCGAACCGTCGGTCATCAGCGGCTGGTTGATCGGCGCCTCGGCTGACAGGATCGCGAGATTGTCGTTCGCACGGATCATGGCGCGTTCGATGAACAGGCCGTCGATGCGGCTCGGATTATCGATCGCGTCGGTCAGGCCGCGGCCGGGTTCGAGATCGAGCGCGAGCGCACCGGTCCCGAAATGCACGTCGAGATCGAGCAGCGCGGTCGACATGTTGCGATCGGTCGCGAACGTCCATGCGAGCGAAGTGGCGAGCGTCGACGCACCGACGCCGCCGCGGGTGCCGATGACGGCGGTCGAGACGTGGCGCTTGGCCATTTCCTCGTCGCTCAGGCGCGGAGCGGCGAAGACCGCCTGCGCCTGATTGAGCGAATCGCGCAGCACGCTCGCGGTGAGCGGTTTGAGCAGATAGTCGTGGATGCCGCTCGCGAGGAGGTCGCGATAGAGGCGCACGTCGTTGACCTGGCCGATCGCGATGACGACCGTGCCGGGCTCGCAAACCTCTGCCAAGGCGTTGATGTCGCTCAGCGGGTCGCCACTTTCCGACAGGTCGACCATCAGGATGTTCGGGCTCGCCGAGACCGAAAGCGCCTGGATGGCGTTACGCAAGCCGCCCTTGTTGCACTTTTCGGGCTGCCAGCCGAGTTCGATGACCACCGGCCGGAGGACGTCGAGCGCGGCCTCGTCGCACAGGAATGCCGCGAAGGCGTCCCTGTTGCCGGGCATGGCGGATTTGAGTGAAGCGCTCATGGCTCAATTGCCTCCTTCGGTGCTGCTGACTTCGCGCAGGCCGCCGGCACCAGTCGGTTCCTGGTCGCGATAGCTGTCGATGGCCTTGTTCGAACTGAGGATCACGGTCTCGCCGGTACCCTGCTGGCCGCTCACGAGGTCCTCGGGATTGGCGACCATCGCCGCCATGTTCGAGTTCACCGCGCAACCGTAGTTGGGGTAGGTGGCATTTCCGTAGTTGATGTCGCTCTTGGCCGACCAATCGGGGCAGCCCGGCACACTCGCGACGGTGCGCGAGATGACCACGCGGGCCTGGCCCGGTGTGACATAGCCTTCGGTCGGCGGCGCGCCGTTGGCGAGCAGCAGGCCGTAGCGGCCGGCAAGCTTGGCGACGGCGTCGCGTACCCCGGCGCTGGCGGTGGCATCGTCGACCGAGACACGGTCGCCATAGCGCAGTTCCATCGACTCGAACCAGCCGAGCAGGCGCTGCTGTTCGCTAACCGGAAGGCTGTCGCCGCTGGTGTTCACGTCGAGCGTGTAGTGGGTCCGCTCGACGACCGGCTGCTTGGTCGAATAGAGCGAGGGGTTGTCGGCCATCCCGCCGCAGGCACCGAGCGCCAGCGAGAGCGAAAGGGCCAGGGCGGCGGCCGACTTGCGGGTAAGTTCGTTACGCATCGCTATGTTCCTTTTCACTCGAAGCTGAAGCCGGGCTTGGCATCGACGTCGGCTTCTGCGCGGCGCGGATTGGCGGGGCCGCGGCTGGCGGTCGCTTCGCCACCGGCCGGTGCGGCCTGCGAGATGCCGGGCGTGGCCGGCTGGGTGCTGTCCTGCATGGTCGGGACCGGACGACGCTCGCCGCTCTGGCCGTTGTTCTCCATGTAGCCAACGATGCTCTGGATTTCGTTCGGAGCCCGGAAGCCATCGGTCGGTAGGACGATGTCGCTCGCGTTCACCGGCTTCACCAGATACGGCGTCACGATGATCACGAGTTCGGTCTCACCCTTCTGGTAGCTCTTCGAGCGGAAGAGGTTGCCGAGGATGGGAACGTCACCCAGACCGGGGGTCTTCTCGAGCGAGTTCTGCGAGCTGTTCTGCATCAGGCCGGCGATCATGAAGCTCTGGCCGGAGCCGAGTTCCACGGTCGTTTCGGCGCGGCGCGTGGTGAGGGCCGGGACCGAGAAACCGTTGAGCGTCACGGCGCCGCGGCTCGTCAGTTCGGAAACTTCCGGGCGGACGCGGATCGAAATCCGGCCGTTGGACAGCACGGTCGGCGTGTAGGTCAGGCTGACGCCGTAGTTCTTGTACTCGACCGAGGTCGTGCCGAGGCCCTGGCTCTGCGGGATCGGGAATTCGCCACCGGCGAGAAACTCGGCGGTTTCGCCCGAAAGCGCGGTCAGGTTCGGTTCCGAGATCGTCGTGACGAGGCCGATCCGTTCGCCGAGATCGAGCGTCGCCAGGAGGTCCAGGCCGAGCAGGCGTCCACCTGCGTTGAGCAATGTGTTGTTCGTCGGCGCGGCCGGTTCGAACCGGGTTTCGGTCGTCACGAAGCGCTGGTTGATGATGTCGTACGGACGCAGCTGGCTCGTACAGGAAATGCGGAACACGTCGCACGGATCGAGCGGGACGATCGCGCTGGACGGATCGTCGCCGACGATATTCCCGGGATTGCCGCGGAATGCGCCCATCACGAAGCCGTTCGAAGAGTCGCGGGTCGTCAGGTTGGCGCTGATGTCGCGCACCAGCGTACGGCTGACCTCGGCGAAGCGGACCTGCAGATTGACCTGCAACGGCGTAGCCATGCGCAGGCGGCTGATCACGTTGGTGCCTTCGCCGACGAAGGCCTCGACGAGGCGCTGCGCTTCCGAAGCATCCTCCGGCGAGCCGACAGTGCCAGTGAGCAACACGGTATTGGTGCCCATGGTGGCCACGTTTACCTTCGCTTCCGGCATCGCCAGCGTCAGCATCTGGTCGATACTGCCGATGTTCGATCCGACCCGGATGTTGGCCGACCAGACGATGTCGCCTGCGGAGTTGCTGGCATAGACCGTGGTCTCGCCGCCCGACTTGCCGAAGACATACAGCTGGCGGGTCGACTTGACCTGGACGTCGGCGATCTTTTCGTCGGCGACGAAGACGTTCGCCATGGCGCCCGGGACGGTGACGAGTTCACCGCGACCGATCGAGAGGACGATTTCCGAACTCGGACGGGCAACCGACTGGGCGGTGGCGACGTTGGCCGGGATGCTGGCCAGTGGCGCGAGCGCCAGGCTGGCGAGCAGCATCTTGGTGGAAAGACGACGTTTCATGGAATTGCCCCCTGAATGGCTTCCTGTCTTGACTGAGCTGATCACCGGACCACCGTTGCACCGGCCGCGGGAACGGTGCGCGAAGCGTCGTCCATCCCCTGGGCCTGGGCCTTCACGGCTGCGGACATCATCTGTTCGAAAATCGACGGTTCACGCGTGGCGGGCGCAACGGCGCTGCCGTTCGGACCGATCGCGACGGTTTCGGTCTGCTTGCCGCGGGTGACGCTGACGGTCGGGCCCTTGTGCTGGACCGTGCGGCCGCCGAAGATGTCGGCCGGCGAAACCTGAGCGCGGTCACCGCCACCGCCGCCACCCTGGGGCGGAACCGTCCGGCGCTGGAAGCGCGACACATCGCCACCGGTCACGAAGCTCCCCTTCGAATCGTCGGGACGGGCCATGGCTTCGCGCAGCAGCTTCTCTTCTTCTTCGGGCGTCGCATTGTCCGGGATGGACACGTCACCAGATGCGATGGCGCGTTCCAGTTCGCTCTGGTTGTCGGCCAGCGAACGCAGCGAGAGGCTGAGCGTGCCGATGGTCTGGGCGACGGCGATCTTCTCGGCGATGACCGGGGTCACCTCGAGCGTCACGGCGCGGAAGGGCTTCACGACGGTCGAGCCGTCCTCGGCAGTTTCCGACACGGTCGACTGGTCGGTGGCCAGCACGCGAAGGTTACGCAGGATGGTTTCCGACGTCTTCAGGCTGCTGCCTTCGCCGCTGATGGTCTGGGTCAGCACCATGTCGACACGGTCGCCCGGGAAGACGAAGCCCGCGACGCCGGACTGGGCCGAGACCGGAACGGTGATCGCACGCATGCCAGGTGTAAGGGCGGCAGCGAGGAAGCCGCGATCGCCGGGCGCGACGAGCGAGCCCTGGGTCACCGGTTCGCCGGCCGTGATCGGATGCCGCACCACGGTGCCGATCAGCTTGGACATGTCCGCTTCGCCGTCGAGGAAGTAGGCGTCCTGCACCAGTTCTTCCGGCCACAACTGGAAGTTGATGGCGTCTGCGGTAATGATCGTACCCACCGGCAGCGCACGCTGCGCGACGAGAACCTTGGGTCCCTGCGGTTCGACCTGCGCAGCTTCGGCCTGCGGTGCCGATGCACCTGCAAACATGCTCCGAGCAACCAGTGCCGTGCCGATCGCGACGATCAGTGCACCCACCAGCAGAACCAGCTTCTTCCTGTCCATGGCTGTCTAGCCCCCTAGTATGGCCCGCTTAAAATCCTTGTGCGGGCAAGTATGGTTTCACGGCATAAGGCCGAATTGGTTAAAATCGGGTTTTCAAAGCATTCCCGAAACGGCAGGCATCTGGCCGAGCGGTTCGGTGCCGAGCACCCAGAGCGCCGCGATGGCGATCGCGACGCCGTAGGGAATGGCGATCCGGTCCTTGCGGCGGCGAATGATGTGCGCGGCGCCGAAGAGGACCGTCAGCACGCCGCCGACGATGGCCATGATCACCACGAGCTTGAGAAACGGCAGCGGCGGGATCCACAGCGCGAGCGCGGTGAGCAGCTTGACGTCGCCGCCGCCCATCTGGCGGATCGCGAACAGGACGCAGCAGATCGCGAAGACCAGCGCAGCGAAGCCCACCTGCCAGACGACGCCGGGCCAGAGCGAGACACCGCTGGCCCACCACCACAGCGGGGCGGCCAGCGCGATGCCCGCGTTGAGGCGGTTGCCGATCTGGCGGCTCCTCAAGTCGGTGAACGCCGCCACGACCAGCGCAATTGCCAAGGCGCCGAGCAATACGTAGGTGAATTCGATACCGGCCATGATGCCCCCGACAATTCCTTTCGAGGGGGCGGTCTACAGACCATGGCTTACCAAACAGTAACCATAGCGGAGCGCAGCTAGCCTTGGACCAGCCCGTCATTCCTTCGATCGATCGCCGCGCGATCCCGCCAGCCGCCACCGAAACCACATGGACGGCCGGCGACGGACACGTGCTGCGCCGGATCGACTGGCCCGCCGCTGCAACCCCGCGCGGTTCGATCCTGTTCTTTCCTGGGCGTGGGGATTTCTACGAGAAATATTTCGAAACGCTCGAGGAGTGGCACCGCGCCGGCTGGCGGGTCACGGCTGCGGACTGGCGCGGACAGGCCGGCTCGGGCCGCTTCGGTGACGATGCCGTGACCGGCCATATCGACGATTTCGGGCAATGGGTGGGCGACCTTGCCGAGCTCTGGCAGGAGTGGAAGGCGAATACGCCGGGCCCGCACGTGCTCTCCGGCCATTCGATGGGCGGGCATATCGTCATGCGGGCGCTGGTGGAAAAGGCGGTCGATCCGGACGCGGTCGTGCTGAGCGCGCCGATGCTGGGCATGTCCGGCCCGCCGCTGCCGCTCGCACTCCTGCAGGGTGTCGCAAAGGTTATGACCATGGTGGGCAAGCCTGCACGACCGGCGTGGAAATGGAGCGAGAAGCCGGGCGAAATCCCGGCGCGCCGGCGCGACCTGCTGAGCCATGATGGCGAGCGCTATGCCGACGAGCTGTGGTGGCGGGAAAAGCGTCCCGAGCTGGTCATGGGCCCGGGCAGCTGGGGCTGGGTCGAGCGCGCCTATGCCTCGACCCGTGTGCTGGAAGCCAGGGGAGCCATGGAGGCGGTCGATGTGCCGGTACTGATCGTCTCGACCGCGAACGACAAGCTTGTCAGCCATGAGGCCGCGGTGCGCGCGTCCGAACGCCTGCCCAATGGCGAGCTGCTCGCCTTCGGCAAGGAAGCCCATCACGAGATCCTGCGCGAGGTGGATGCGGTGCGCGATCGTGCGATGGCCGGAATCGCGGAATTCCTGGACCGGGTCGCCCCGCCGCAGCCGTGACCACGTTCGATTTCGCCATCGTCGGTGCCGGGATCGCCGGGGCCAGCCTCGCTGCGGAACTCGCGGCGACGGGTGCTCGGGTTGTCCTGCTGGAGGCGGAGGACCGTCCGGGCTACCATGCCACCGGACGCTCGGCGGCGTTCTGGGAAGAATGCTATGGCGGGCCGGGGATCGTTCCGCTGACGCTGGCGTCCGGCCCGTACCTGCGGGACGGCGGTTTCCTGACCGGTCGCGGTGCCCTTTATATCGGGCGGGACGAGCAGGCGGCGCAACTCGACGATTTCGTCGGGACTTTCGGCGGGACGGGTGTGACCATCGAGCGTCTCGGTCGAGCGGGGCTGGAAGCTCACCTGCCGGGCCTGCAGCCGGGATGGACGGGTGCCATCTGGGAGCCGGCCTGTGCGGATATCGACGTCGCGGCGCTGCATCAACACTATCTGGCGATGGCCAAGCGCGGCGGCGCCGAATTGCAGTGCCGTTTTCGCGTCGTCCGCGCCGAACGCACGGACGATGCCTGGCAAATCGATAGCGAGCGCGGGGACCGCGTTGCCGCAACCGCCCTCGTCAATGCGGCAGGCGCGTGGGCGGATCAGCTGGCGCAAGCCGCGGGCGCCAGGCCGCTCGGCATCACGCCCCTGCGCCGCACGGTCGTGCAACTGCGGGTCGAACCGGAGGCGCCGCGCGACCTCCCGCTCGTGCTCGACATCGGCGGGGCCTTCTACTTCAAGCCCGAATCCGGCCGAGTGTGGCTCAGCCCGCATGACGAGGTGCCGAGCGCGCCCTGCGACGCCGTGCCCGAGGAACTGGCCATCGCCGAGGCTATCGACCGCTTCGAACAGGTCGTCGATTGGCGGGTGCTGGCCGTCGAGCGCAAATGGGCGGGGCTGCGCAGCTTCGCGCCCGACCGACGACCGGTCTATGGCTGGGATACCGGCGTCGAAGGATTCGGCTGGTTCGCCGGGCAGGGGGGCTTCGGCATCCAGACTTCCCCCGCAGCGGCGCGGCTGGCCGCACAAGTTTTTACAGCTGCTCCGCTTGACGGCATGACGCGCGATCTCGATGCCGAGCATTATTCACCGGCCCGCTTCGACTAGCCAAGCCTGCATCATTTGTTAGGGTGTGCCGGGTTGTTTCGAGATTTCAAGAAGGGAGACGCGATCGATGGCGCATCATTTCAAGATCAAGCAGAACAAGAAGGGCGAATACGTCGCCTACTTCATGTACAACTCGGAAACGATGTTCTGGACCGAGGGCTACAGCTCCAAGGCCAGCGCCAAGAAGGCGATCGAATCGATCAAGAAGAACGGCCCGGGCGCAGAAACCGTCGACGAAAGCTGACCGTACCTAGGCTGAGCCGGCGGCGATGCGATCGGCAGCGTCGCTGGCCAGCCTGTCCACCCGCTCGTTCTCGATGTGGCCGTTGTGGCCCTTCACCCAGTTCCAGGATACCTGGTGGCGCGCGGTCAGTTCGATCAGATCGTGCCACAATTCGGCATTGCGGACCGGCTTCTTGCTGGCGTTGACCCAGCCGTTCTTCTTCCAGCCGTGGACCCACTTGGTGATCCCGTCGACCAGGTACTTGCTGTCGGTATAGAGCTCGACCTCGCAGGGTTCGATCAGCGCAGAAAGGCCACGGATCGCCGCCGTCATTTCCATGCGATTGTTCGTCGTCTCGGGTTCGCCACCGGACATTTCCTTCTCGTGCCGCCCCATCCGGAGCAGCGCGCCCCAGCCGCCGGGACCGGGGTTGCCCTTGCAGGCGCCATCGGTGAACAGTTCGACCTTCTTCATGCGAACAGCCCTTCGCCATTCGCGCGGTAGAATTGCAAGCGGCGGACGAAATCCATCGGGTCCTTGCGGACGACCAGTGCATCGGCCGGGGTGAACACCCAGTCATAGGCGCGCGAAGACACGAAGCGCATGCAGGCCCCGCGCGCGAGCACGGGCAGGACGGCCCGTTCGGCCGGGCTCAGTGCTCGGCCCGAAGCGTATCCCGCGAGCAGCGCATCGCTGATATCTTCGCGAAAGGTGCGTCCACCGGGGCTGAAGCACCACGCCGCGTGGGTCACCGCGAGATCGTAGGCGAAGAAGTCCTCGGCTGCGAAATAGAAGTCGATCAGGCCCGATACCCGATCGCCGAGCATCAGGACGTTGTCGGGAAAGAGGTCGCAATGGACCACGCCCCTCGCCAATTCGCCGGGCCACGCGCCCGAAAGGAACGCGAGTTCCCCGAACGCGATCTGGGGCAGCTGCGGGTCGATGGCCGCCAGCCGTTCTGCGCCGCATTCGGCGATCAGGCGGTCCCATTCGGCGATGCCCATCGTCTGGGCGCCCGACTGCGGGAAATCGCTAACGGCACCATGCAGCTGCGCCAGCGCCGCGCCGACCGCCTGCGCCTGCCCGGCGGTCGGGACATCGACAGAGACGCCCGGGAGGAATTCGATCAGGGCGACGGCCTTGTCGCCGACCATGCGATAGGCTGCGCCGTCCCGGTCGTGGATCGTGCGCGGGACCGGGCACCCCTTGGCCGAAAGGTGATCGAGCAGGCCGAGATAAAAGGGCAGCTGGCCGATATCGATCCGGTATTCGTACATCGTCAGGATGAAGCGCGCGCCCGCGCCATCGCTGCCGGTCGTCTCCACCAGCCAGTTCGAATTGGAGACGCCCTCGGCAATGCCCTTGGCCGAGACGAGTTCACCCACGTCATAGGCCGCGATCAGCTCCGCCAGAGCCTCCGCGCCGAGATGCGTGTAGACCGCCAAGCTACTCGGTCAGCTGCCGCGGCAGCTTGAAAACCATGTTTTCTTCCGCGGTCATCACCGTCTCTTCGGTCACGTTGCGCCATTCGGAAAGGCGGTCGACCACTTCGCGCACGAGCTTTTCGGGGGCAGAGGCGCCTGCGGTCAGGCCCAGTGTCCCCACCCCTTCGAGCCAGCTCGGATCGATCTCGTCCGCGCGCTGGATCAACCTTGCGTCGGTGCCGAGCCGCTCGGCCACCTCGACGAGACGGAGCGAGTTCGAGGAATTGGGCGCGCCGATCACCAGCACCAGGTCGCTGGCGGGCGCGATCCGCTTGACCGCTGCCTGCCGGTTGCTGGTGGCATAGCAGATATCCTCTGCCTTCGGCGCCACGATCCGCGGATAGCGCGCCTGCAGGGCCTCGACGAGTTCGCGGGTGTCATCGACCGACAAGGTGGTCTGGGTAAGGAACGACAGGTCGTCGTCATCGCCGAAGGGCAAATTCGCGACATCCTCGACCGTCTCGACCAGGGTAATCTGGCCCTCGGGCACCTGGCCCATAGTGCCGATCACTTCGGGATGGCCCGCGTGGCCGATGAAGAGGATGTGCTGGCCTTTCTCGATCTGGCGTTCGGCCTGGCGATGGACCTTACTGACCAGCGGGCAGGTGGCGTCGACATAGAGCAACTCGCGGCGCTGCGCCTCGGCCGGGACCGACTTGGGCACACCATGCGCGCTGAACACGACCGGCGCATCGTCGGGCACTTCGTCCAGCTCCTCGACGAAGATCGCGCCCTTTTCCTTCAGGCTGTCGACCACATAGCGATTGTGGACGATTTCGTGCCGGACATAGACCGGCGCGCCGTACTTCTCGAGCGCGCGCTCGACGATCTCGATCGCCCGGTCGACCCCGGCGCAAAAGCCGCGCGGCGCCGCGATGAGGAGCTTGAGCGGAAGGCGCGGATCGTTGCGGGAACCGGCAGCGGTGGATGGAAAGGGGGCATTCATGTCCCGCCCTCTAGCGCTTTCGTGCAGGCCAAGCTAGGGCGTCTCCGCGCCGGCCGGGCCGGATGAATTCGAATTTCGACAAGGGAATGAAAGCCGCATGATCAGCCGCAACCGCCTTTTCTCCGTGCTAGCCCTCGGACTGGCGCTCGCCGGATGCAGCCGCGAGGGTGAACTGGTCATCAATGAAGGCGTCGGCATCCAGGCGGTGCGCAGCGTCTGCCCGGCGGTGGGCATTCCCGACTACACCGGCGACATCACCACTTTCCGCAGCCCCGGTTCGACGACGCTGGCGGATCTCGACGTGACCGCGGCGATCACCAATGTCCGCTCGACCTGCGACGAAGGGGCCGAGCGCGTCTATACGCAGGCGACCTTCGACGTGCTCGCGCGCCGCACCGACACGCGCGGTGCGCGGACGGTAACCTTGCCGTATTTCGCCACCGTGCTGCGCGGCGGCAGCCAGGTCGTCACCAAGCGCGTCGGCCAGGTCACCCTGCAGTTCGCCGACGGGCAGGAGCGCGCGCAGGCCAGCGCCACTGCCGGTGCCTATGTAGACCGTACCGAAGCCACGTTGCCGGCCGACGTGCGCGAACAGATCACCCGCAAGCGCAAGGCCGGCGATCCCGACGCCGCGCTCGACCCGCTGGCCGATCCGGCGGTGCGGGCCGCGGTGCAACGCGCAACCTTCGAGTTGCTGGTCGGTTTCCAGCTCACCGAAGACCAGCTGCGCTACAACGCGACCCGCTGACCGCTTGCGAATCTGGCCCAATGGGCTAGGCGCGCCCTATGGCTGACATGCAGACACTTCACGCGGCCTTCGCGGCCCGGATCGATGCGGTATTGAACGCTCTCGAGCTGGAGGGGACGCTCCCGCCCGAGACGCCGCGCGCCAATGTGACGATAGAACCGCCGCGCGATCCCTCGCATGGCGACCTCGCGACCAACGCCGCGATGGTGCTGGCGAAGCAGGCGAAGACCAATCCGCGCGCACTGGCGGAACAGATCGTCGAGCACCTGAAGCGCGATCCCGACATCGTGGACGCCGAAATCGCCGGACCGGGCTTCATCAACCTGCGTCTGACGGACGACACCTGGCGCCGCGAACTTGCGGCCATTGCCGCCCTGGGCGCCGACTATGGCCGCTCGGCCATGGGCGCAGGGCGCACGGTCAATGTCGAGTATGTCTCGGCCAATCCCACCGGTCCGATGCACATGGGCCATTGCCGCGGCGCGGTGGTGGGCGATGCGCTCGCGGGCATGCTCGAATTCGTCGGGCACCGCGTGGTGCGCGAATATTACGTCAACGATGCGGGCAGCCAGGTGGACGTTCTCGCCCGCTCGGCGCACCTGCGGTACAAGGAAGCGCTGGGCGAGGACATCGGCGAGATTCCCTCCGGCCTGTACCCGGGCGAATACCTCAAGCCGGTCGGCGAAAAGCTCGCGCAGGAATTCGGCGAGGCGTACAGGGACGCACCCGAGAGCGAGTGGCTGGTGCTGTTTCGCGAGCGTGCCGTCGCCGCGATGATGGACATGATCCGCGAGGATCTGGCGCTGCTCGGCATCCATCACGACCTGTTCTCCTCCGAGGCCGAATTGCAGGCGGCGAAGAAACCTGAGGCCGCCGAAGCCTGGCTGCGTGAACGCGACCTCGTGTTCGATGGGGTGCTCGAAGCGCCCAAGGGCAAGGCCCCGCCGGAAGACTGGGAGCCGGTCGAGCTGCCGCTGTTCCGCTCAACGAAGTTCGGCGACGACCAGGATCGCCCGATAAAGAAGTCCGACGGGTCATGGACCTATTTCGGCGCCGACCTCGCCTACCATCTGCAGAAGGCGCAGGCTGCGGACGAGCTGATCGATATCTGGGGCGCCGACCACGCGGGCACGGTCAAGCGGATCAAGGCCGCCGTCGCCGCGCTCAGCGAAGGGCAGGGCAAGCCGATCCCCTTCGACGTGAAGCTGGTGCAGATGGTCCAGCTGATGAAGGGTGGCCAGCCGTTCAAGATGTCGAAGCGGGCGGGCAATTTCGTCACGCTCGCCGATGTCGTGGAGATGGTCGGCAAGGACGTGGTGCGCTTCACCATGCTCACCCGCAAGCCCGACGCGCAGATGGATTTCGACTTCGACAAGGTGGTCGAGGCATCGAAGGACAATCCGGTGTTCTATCTCCAGTATGCCCATGCGCGCATCCGCTCGACGCTGCGCAAGGCGGGCGTAGAGCCGTCGGGCGAACATCTCGACCGGCTCGGGGCGGATGAACTCGCGTTGGTGCGCGAAGCGGCGCAATTCCCGCGGGTTGTCGAATCCGCAGCCAAGGCGCGCGAGCCGCACCGTATTGCCTTCTTCCTCGGCGATCTGGCGGCCGCCTTCCACAGCTTCTGGAATGCGGGTAACGACGATACTTCGAAGCGGATCATCCAGGAAGGCGACGCCGAATTGACCGCGGCGCGGCTGTTCCTGGCCGATTCGATCGGGCAGGTGATCCGCAACGGCCTCGCCATTCTCGGGGTCGAAGCGGTCGAGGAGATGTGACCATGGCGGCTACGCCCTATGACAGCGACGATGCCTGGGACGACAGCGACCGGCTCGACCTTGCCGAGGACGAGAGCCTGCCGTGGCTCGAGGCCGGCGACGACGAGGACGCCGGCGGGGCGTTCGACACCTCCCGTATCGTGATGCTCGGCGTGCTCGCGCTGGTCGTGCTCGGCGTGGTGGTGGGCAGCATCTGGTTTCTCGGCCGCGCGACGAGCGACGAACCGCCGGCCGACGGCAGCCTGATCGCCGCGCCCGAGGAGCCGTACAAGACCCGGCCGGAGAACGAAGGCGGCAAGGTCTTCCCCGGCACGGGCGATACCAGCTTTGCCGTCGGCGAGGGGCAGACCCGCGAAGGCAGGCTGGCCGATCCGGCGCAGACGCCCGCCGGCCCGTCGATCGCCTCGACCGTGAACGAGGGCCAGCGCGTGCTCGACGATCCCGAGCCTGCCGCGGCGACCGCCCCGCAGGCGGGCGGTGTGGCGGTGCAGGTCGGTGCTTTTCCGCGCCGCGAAGACGCCGAAGCCGCATGGACAAACCTGACGCGGCAGACCGAGGCGCTGAGCGGCTTCCGCCACCGCGTGGTCGAGGCCCGGGTCGATATTGGCAAGGTCTATCGCCTGCAGGCCGTGGCGGGCGATCGCGCGGCCGCCAACCGGCTGTGCAACGCGCTCAAGGCCGACGGTCTCGCCTGTTTCGTCAAGTAGCAGGACCGGACCGGCCCGATTTCCACACTTCACGCGGGAAGCGAGCTTGCCGCACCCCGCGAAAAACCCCAGTCTGCGCCCTATGACACCCGCCATTTTCGGCATTGCCGGCCTCGACCTCACGGCCGACGAACGGGCCTTCTTCAAGGAGGCCGATCCGGCGGGCTACATCCTGTTCGCGCGCAATTGCGACAATCGCGAACAGCTTCGCCGCCTGACCGATGACTTGCGCGCCATCCATGGCCGCGATCGCCTGATCGTCTCGATCGACCAGGAGGGTGGCCGCGTCGTGCGGATGAAGTCGCCCGAATGGCCGCGCTACCCGGCGGGCGAGGCCTTCGCCAGGCTCTACCATATCGCGCCTGCCTCGGCGATCGAGGCCGCGCGGCTCAATGCCGAGGCGATGGGCCGCGAACTCGCGCTGGCGGGCATCAGCGTGGACTATCACGCCCCGTTCGACGTCCGCCGCCCTGAGACGGACGACGTGATCGGCGACCGCGCGCTCGGCAGCGAACCGATGCAGGTCGCGGCGCTCGGTCGCGCGGTGCTCGACGGGCTCGGCAAGGCGGGCGTGGTCGGCTGCCTCAAGCACATGCCGGGTCACGGGCGCGCGACGGTGGACAGCCACAAGGAACTGCCCCGCGTCGAGGCCAGCGTGGAGGAGCTCGAGACCGATATCGAGCCGTTCCGCACGCTCTCCTCGCACCCGCTCGGCATGAGCGCGCATATCGTCTTCGACGCCTGGGACGCGGCCAATCCGGCGACGCTGTCCGAAACTGTGATCGCCGGGGTCATCCGCAAGCAGATCGGCTTCGACGGGCTCCTGCTGACCGACGATATCGACATGCAGGCGCTCGCTGGCACCATCCCCGAACGCGCGGAAAAGGCACTCGCCGCAGGGTGCGACATCGTGCTCAACTGCTGGGCGAAGCTCGACGACATGGCGGGGATCGTCGAACGCTGCGCCTCAATGTCGGCGACCACTGCCGCACGCCTCGAACGCGTCCACGCGGCCATGGGCGAGCCGATGGACGGCCCGCCGACCGACGAGCTTCTCGCCACCCGCGACGCTTTGCTGGCGGTGGCGCAGGGGGCGGCAGCGTGACCAGCGACGGCCTGCTGTTCAGCGAACCGGCCGCCGAGGACGATTGGGACGGCATCGCGGCCGAAACCAGGGTCGACGAGAACGCGCTCTATCTCGAGCTCGACGGTTGGGAAGGCCCGCTCGACCTGTTGCTCGACCTTGCGCGGCGGCAGAAGGTCGACCTGCGCTCGATTTCGATCCTCGCGCTGGTCGACCAGTATCTCGGCTATATCGAACGCGCCGAGGCGCTGAAGCTCGAGCTGGCGGCTGACTACCTCGTGATGGCGGCATGGCTCGCCTATCTCAAATCCGCCATGCTGCTGCCCAAGGAGGAGCAGGAGGACCCGAGCCCCGAAGAGCTGGCGCTCAAGCTGCAGTTGCGCCTCCAGCGTCTGGGCGCAATGCGCGACGCGGCGGCACGCCTGATGGGCGGCAATCGCATCGGCCGCGACGTCTTCCTGCGCGGCGCCCCCGAAGGCCTCGAAATCGCGCGCAAGACGCTCTGGCACTCGGACCAGTTCGCCCTGATCGAAGCCTATGGCCGCGTGAAGGCGCGCACGGCCCCCGCGATCCACATGGTCCGCGAACGCCCCGTGATGACGCTCGAATCGGCGCTCGACCGTGTATCGCACATGCTCGGCGTCACGCTCGACTGGATGGAGCTGCGGAGCTTCCTTCCGCCGCACGCCGAACCACGCCTGCGCAAGTCGGCACTCGCTTCCAGCTTCGTCGCCGCGCTCGAACTGGCGCGTCTCGGCAAGGCCGAACTGCAGCAGGAAGAGACATTCGGCCCGCTCCACCTGCGCCGGGCGACCGCGCATGGATGAACTCGCCCGCGCCGTCGAGGCTGCGCTGTTCGCGACGGAAGAACCGATGACGGCGGAAGCGCTGGCGAGCTTCCTCGGGGATGCCGCCCCGGGCGATGTTCGCGAGGCGCTGAAAGAACTCTCCGAATTCTACGGCGAACGCGGCGTCCGCGTAGTCGAGCGCGGCAAGCGCTGGCATTTCGAGACCGCGCCAGATCTTGCCCACCTGCTCCGCCGCGAGAAGGAACAGGTGCGCCGCCTGAGCCGCGCGGCGACCGAGGTACTCGCCATCATCGCCTATCTCGAACCCGTGAGCCGCGCGGAAATCGAGGCGATCCGCGGCGTGCAGACCAGCGGCGGCACGCTCGACGTGCTGATGGAAGCGGGCTGGGTGAAGATCGCCGGCCGGCGCGAAGTGCCGGGCCGCCCGACGATCTATGCCACCACGGCCGAATTTCTCGACCATTTCGGCCTCACGAGCCGCAAGGATTTGCCCGGTATCGCCGAATTGCGCGCCACTGGCCTGCTCGACCCGGTCGAGGATGCCTACGAAGACCTCGTCGGCGAAACCGAGGCCGAGCGCGCCGCTGTCGACAGCGATGAGGCCGTCGAAGAGAGCTGACTGGCGCCGCCGCTCCGGCGCGCCTATATAGGCTGCACAGTTACGGAAAAGGTTTCACCATGTCGCTCGGTCCCTGGCAGCTCATCATCATCGCCATCGTCATCCTCGTCCTGTTCGGACGCGGCCGCATCTCCGAAATGATGGGCGATTTCGGCAAGGGTATCAAAAGCTTCAAGCAAGGCATGAACGAGGACGACGACAAGCCGGCAGCGCGCATCCAGCACGAAGCCAAGCCCGCCGACGAGGGCCTGTCAGAGAGCCAGGTCAAGTCGACCACCGACACCAAGTGATCCGCTGACGGCGGAGGCAGCCCATGTTCGATATCGGCGCGGCCGAACTGCTGGTGATCGTCGTGGTGGCGATCATCGTCATCGGCCCCAAGGACATGCCAAGGGCGATGCGCACGGCCGGTCGCTGGATCGGCAAGATCCGCCGCATGTCGAGCCACTTCCGCGCCGGTGTGGACGAGATGGTCCGCCAAGCCGAAATCCAGGACATGGAAGAAAAGTGGGCGGCACGTAACAAGGAAATCATGGCGAAATACCCGACCGGCAACGACGCTGCCGGCGGGGCGCCGGACAATCTGGTTCCGCCGCAGATGGAACCGCTCGACCCGGCGGACGCCGATACGGCGGCAGAGGCTGCGATCAAGCGGGCTGCCCCGGTGAAGGCCGCGGAGCATTCCCCTTCCGGGACCGACCAGCCCGGCTTGCCGCTCGACCCGCCACCGCCGCCAAAGGACGCATGAGATGGCGGTAATCAAGGATATCGACGAGACGCAGGCCCCGCTGCTCGATCACCTGCTCGAGCTGCGCGCCCGCCTCGTGCGCTGCATCATCGCACTGGTGATCGCCTTCGGCGTCTGCCTCTATTTCGCCGATCCGATACTCGGCTTCCTGATCCAGCCGCTCAAGGATGCTTTTCCCAACGGCCAGGGCCAGCTGATCTTCACCAAGCTCTACGAAGTGTTCTTCGTCGAACTGAAGGTGGCGCTGTTCGCCGGTTTCTGCCTCAGCTTCCCGATCATCGCTAACCAGCTCTGGGCGTTCATCGCGCCGGGTCTTTATGCGCGTGAGAAAAAGGCGTTCCTGCCGTTCCTGCTGGCGACACCGGTGCTGTTCACCGCCGGTGCGGCGCTCGCCTATTACGTCGTCATGCCGACCGCTTTTGCGTGGTTCCTCGGTTTCGAGGGCGAGGCGGGGGGCCTGAAGATCGAAGCCTTGCCGACCGCGAACGAATATCTCGGCCTCGTCATGCAGTTCATCCTCGCCTTCGGGATGAGCTTCCTGCTGCCGGTGCTGCTGCTGCTGTTGCATCGCGCGGGCATCGTCTCCCGCGCGCAGCTGGCCGGCGCGCGCCGTTACGTGATCGTCGGCATCCTGATCCTTGCGGCGGTCGTCACCCCGCCGGATCCCGGTTCGCAGCTCCTGCTTGCCATCCCGCTATTCCTGCTGTTCGAAGGTTCGCTGCTGCTGATGCGGCTGACCGAGCGGAAGCGGTCGCAGGAAACCGCGGCAGAAGAAGCCGAGAAGCCTCAGTCCGCGTCGTAGACCTTCCGGCCGCCGACCCAGGTTTCCAGCACCTTGGTCGCGCGCAGCTGCGCTGGCGTGGCCATCAGCGGATCGGTATCGACCAGCACGAAATCGGCCCGCTCGCCCGGTAGCAGGCGGCCGAAGCGCCCTTCCGCAAACCCGGCATAGGCGGCATCGCTGGTAAAGCCCGCCAACGCCTGTTCGCGGTTGACGCGGTCTTGCGGGCGCCAGCCGCCGAAGGGCTCGCCATTGACGTCCATCCGTGTCGAGGCGGCGGCGAGGCCGGCGAAGGGATCGGGCGATTCGACCGGCGCGTCGGATCCGAAGGCCAGCCGTCCGCCGAGCCCGAGGATCGTGTTCCAGGCATAGGCCCCGTCGAGCCGGTCTGCGCCCAGCCGCGCCTCGGCCATCAGCCGGTCGCTTGTCTGGTGCACCGGTTGCATGCTGGCGATGATGCCGTTCTGGCCGAACTTGGGCAGGTCCGCCGGATCGACGATCTGGGCATGCTCGATGCGCCAGCGCCGGTCGCCCGGGAAGCTCTCGGCAATCTCGCCGATCGCGTTCAGGGCTTCGGCATTGGCGGCGGTGCCGATGGCGTGGATCGCGGGCTGGAACTCGCCCTGCGCGGCACGCACGAGGATGTTGCGCAGCTGCGCCGGGGCGGTCAGCGGGAGGCCGGTGTTGCCCGGATCGTCGGCATAGGGCCGCTTGAGCCATGCCCCCCGGCTGCCGAGCGCGCCGTCGAGGTAGAGCTTCACCCCGTTCATCCGCAGTTTGTCGTCATAAAGCCAGGGCGAGGGGCGCGATCCTGCGATCAGCTCCATCTGGTCGGGCCCGGCGGCATAGGACATGATGCGCAGCGTCAGCGTGCCGCGATCGCCGGCGCGGCGGAAGGCCTGCCAGTCCTCGATGGTCGTGCCCATGTCGGCGGCGGCGGTGATGCCGAAGCTGTGCATGACGCGCTGCGCCTCGGCAAAGGCGAGGTCTCTTTCGACCGGGCGGGGGGCGGGGATTGCCTTGCGCATCAGCTCCTCGGCCGCATCGACGAAGACGCCCGAGGGTTGCTGCGAGCCGGGTAGGCGCTCGATCCGCCCGCCTGCCGGGGCCTTCGTGGCGGAGGTGATTCCCGCAGCTTCGAGCGCCAGCGTGTTGGCCCAGCCGGCATGCCCGTCGACCCGGTCGAGATAGACCGGGCGGTCGGAAACCGCGCTATCGAGCTCGGCAGCGGTCGGGAAACGGCCGAGCCCCCACTTTTCCTGGTTCCACCCGCGACCCAGTATCCACGGCCGCCCCTGGTTCTCCTGCGCAAAGGCGCGGATTTTCGCCAGCGCCTCGTCGAGCGAGGTCGTGTCCGACAGGTCCAGCGTCAGCGCCCCGATGCCGACGCCCATGACATGCGCATGCGCATCGATCAGGCCGGGGATCATCACGCGGCCCCGGCCATCCTCGCGAAAATCGGTCTGCGGCTTCTTGTCGCCATGCTCGAGCAGCTGCGCGACCTTGCCTTCGTCGTCGATCACGATCCCGGTGAAGCGCTTCACCTTGCCGTTCTCGTCGATTGTCAAACCTTCGACATTGTCGATCAGGACATCGGCGAGGGCCGGAGCGCTGACGGTCGTGGCGAGCAAGGCGGCAAGGAGTTTGAGCTTCATGTGCGGTCCCGTTGAATCAATTGTGCGTGCGATAAGGCATAGCTTGGCGCGGGCAAACCCTTTCCGCGATTGCGCCGCGACCATGCGCGCCGTAGGGGCAGGCCATGACACTGGCATCCACCGCGCGCGCCGCCGACAAGGCGACCGACCTCCTGACCCTCGACGATGTGCGGGCCGCGGCCGCGCGCATCGAAGGCGCAGTGGTGAGGACGCCGATGATGCGATCGCAAACCCTGTCGGACATCACCGGCGCGGATATCTGGCTCAAGTTCGAAAATCAGCAGTTCACCGCCGCCTACAAGGAGCGCGGCGCGCTCAACGCGCTGCTGCACCTGACCGAGGAACAGAAGGCCCGCGGCGTGATTGCGGCGTCTGCCGGCAACCATTCGCAGGGTTTGAGCTACCACGGTCGTCGGCTCGGCGTGCCGGTCACCATCGTGATGCCGCAGACCACGCCGAGCGTGAAGGTGATGCAGACCGAAAGCGTCGGCGGCAATGTCGAACTGTTCGGCGAGACCTTCGACGAAGCTTACGCCCACGCGCGCCAGCTAGAGGCCGAGCGCGGCCTCACCTTCGTCCATCCGTTCGACCACCCGCTGGTTGCTGCGGGACAGGGCACCGTCGCGCTCGAAATGCTCGAGCAGAAGGACGATTTCGACTGTCTGGTCGTGCCGATCGGCGGCGGCGGACTGATGAGCGGGATGGCGACGGTCGCCAAGGCGCTGAAGCCCGATATCGAGATGGTCGGCGTGCAGGCGAAGCTGTTTCCCTCCATGTATTCGGCCGTCACCGGAGAAGACCTGCCCTGCGGCGGGGATACGCTGGCGGAAGGGATCGCGGTCAAGGCTCCGGGCGAGTTCACCCGCGAGATCATTCGCGAACTGGTCGATGAAGTGCTGCTGGTCGAAGAGCCGAAGCTGGAGCATTCGGTTTCGCTCCTGCTCCAGATTGAGAAGACGGTGGTCGAGGGTGCCGGTGCTGCGGGCCTGGCCGCCGTACTGTCTTATCCCGAGAAATTCGCCGGCAAGACCGTCGGTCTCGTCCTGTGCGGCGGCAATATCGACACGCGACTGCTCGCCAATGTGCTGTTGCGTGACCTCGCGCGCTCTGGCCGCCTCGCACGTCTCCAGATCACGCTGCAGGACCGCCCCGGTGCGCTGTTCAAGGTGATGCGCGAATTCAACGCGCACAACGTCAACATCATCGAAATCTACCACCAGCGGATTTTCACGACCCTTCCTGCCAAAGGCCTGACGGCGGAAATCGAGTGCGAGGCGCGCGATGCCGACCAGATCGACGGCCTGGTGCAGGGGCTGAGGGCCAAGGGATATCACGTCGAGCTCGCCGAACTCGCCTGAGTCGCGGCTGGTCTTTTTCCACAATTCGCACGGCGTTCGACGGCCCGAACCCGCTTTTCATGGTTAAGGACCTTTTAACCCGGAACCGTGTGCTGCATAACTGAGTCAACAAACCGTTAACGCCGTGCCAAGATGGCCCGGCAGACGGATTCGCTGACGAAAGGATGCCCGCAACCGTGACGGCCCCGATTCGCTTTCCCCGGTTCTTCGTGACGAGCCCTGCGCCCTGTCCGTACCTGCCGGGCAAGAGCGAGCGGAAGGTGTTCACCGAGCTGCGCGGCACCAATGCGGACGAACTCAACGAAGCTCTCGGACGGATCGGCTTCCGTCGCAGCCAGACCGTCGCGTACCGTCCCTCGTGCCTCGACTGCCAAGCTTGCGTTTCGGTGCGGGTGGTTGCGAATGAATTCGAACCGTCGAAGGCGCAACGCCGTGCGCTCAAGGCAAATGACGACCTGGTTTCGACCGAATGTCGCCCCTGGGCGACCGACGAGCAGTTCGAACTGCTGCAGAAATATCTCGCATCGCGGCATCCCGGGGGCGGGATGACGCAGATGGAAGACACCGACTTTGCAGATATGGTGGAACACACGCCTGTCTCAAGCTATGTCGTTGAATATAGGGAGCCGGGGATCGGCGCCGAACCGGGTCGCCTGGTTGGAGCATGTCTCACGGATTTCCAGGGTGACGGGCTGTCGATGATCTACAGCTTCTACGACCCTGAGCATGAGGATCGCGCCGGGCTTGGTAACTACATCATCCTCGACCACATCCGCCGCGCAGCGGAACGCGGCCTGCCGTTCGTCTACCTCGGCTATTGGGTCGAGGGTGCCGAGCGCATGCAGTACAAGGTCCGCTACCGCCCGCTCGAAAAGCTCGGTCGCGCGGGATGGGAGCGCATGGCCGACGACGAGCAGCGGCGCCTCATCGCCGCCGCAACGGCTCCCCGCGCAAAGCGCGGCGACGCCTTGCCCGCCAAGGACGGTAGCCCGGCCGAATACAAGCTCGCCGACTGAGCTTCTTCGTCATGCCCTGTTGCTTTGCGCTGCAACCGCGGCGCTCTTCAGCGTGCCGGTCGCGGCACAAGATCGTGAAACGTCCGCGGAACTGGAAGAACTGATCCCCGATAGCGCAGTCGATGCGCCGGAAGAATGGGCGGAGCAGGGGACCGACGGCGAGCAGCCGCTAGATCCCGGCGCCATGGCCGAGATCGAAGCGGATACGCCGATCGCCGAGCTGCCCGACATGCAGGTCGCCTGGCCGGAGGACGTCGAATTCGCACCGATCGAGGATCTGGAGCCGGAATCGGACATCGAATTCGCCAGCCTGCTCGAGGACCGTCGCCGGATCGACCTCGCCGATGCCGAAACACGCGAGCTGTCCGACACACTCGTCCTCGGCTTTCCGCAGAGCGAACCGCCTTTCAGCGAGCGCGACGATTTCGTGAGCCGGTTCGAAGCGCTTTCGACCATCGAAGAACTCGAGAATGGTGAGGAGAATGCAGCCCAGCTCGCCGCCCGGGCGCGGGCGGATGAGGAACTGCTCGACAATCTCTTGCGGGTCTACGGTTATTATGACGGTCGCATCATCCGGACGATCGGCGCGCGCGATGCGGGTGATGACGCCGCTCAGCAGCGCCCGCTGGTTCGTTTCGATATCATACCGGGTGACCGCTATCGCTTTGGCGCGATCGATCTCGGCAACCTCTCCAGTGCTCCCGATGCCGAAAGCCTGCGCGCCGCCTTCGGGATCGTCACCGGGGACTACCTCCAGAGCGACACGATCGTGCAGGAGCGGTTCGACCTCGACCGTGCGCTGGGTGAAACGGGCTATCCCTTCGCCGAGATCGACGAGCCGGAACTGCTGATCGATCATGAGCGCGAAGAGGGCGACCTGACCATGCCGGTACGGCCCAACGGGAAATATGTATTCGGAGACGTCGTCAGCAGCGACCCCGAATTCCTCTCGGGGCGTCACCTGGCGAGCATTGCACGCTTCGATCCCGGCGATGTCTACAAGCGCAGCCTCGACATGGATTTGCGTCGCGCGGTCACGGCGACCGGCTTGGTGTCGACCGTCTCGGTGACGCCGCGCGAGGTGACCCCGCCGCAGGGCGACGAACCCGGCGTCGTCGACATGGACGTGACGCTGCAGCGCGCCAAGCTGCGGACGATCGCCGGCGCGATCGGCTATGGTTCGGAAGAGGGCATCCGCATCCAGGCCAGCTGGGAACACCGCAATCTCTTCCCGCCCGAAGGCGCGCTCAAGGTGCGCGGCATTCTGGGTACGCAGGAGCAGCTGGCCGGGGTCACCTTCCGCCGCAACAATTTCGGCGGCCGCGACAAGGTGCTCACTATCGATGCCTATGCCTCGACCGTGGATACCGACGCTTTCGACGCGAACACCGTGGCGCTCAGCGGGACCTACGAGCGGCTGTCGACGCTCCTGTTCCAGAAGCCCTTTTCGTGGGCGCTCGGCGCAGAGATCCTGGCCACGGACGAGCGCAACCGCGTGATGGGCGGAATCCCGCGCCCCCGTCAGACATATTTCGTCGCCTCCGTTTTCGGGCGGGCGACGATCGATACCAGCGATTCGCTGCTCGATCCGTCGCGCGGATTCCGCCTGACCGGCTTCGTGGCCCCCGAAGTTTCCCGGACCGAGGGCAGCGAGTACTTCTATCTCCGCAACCAGGTCGATGCTTCCTACTATCAGTCCGTCGGTGAGCGGACGGTGCTGGCCGGACGCCTTCGCTTCGCCAGCATCCAGGGTGCGCCAACCTTCGCGATCGCCCCATCGCGCCGCCTCTATGCGGGCGGCGGCGGCTCTGTCCGCGGCTATGGCTACCAGACCATCGGGCCGGAGAACGACTTGGGCGAACCGACCGGGGGGCGCAGCTTGGTGGAGGCGTCGGTCGAAGCGCGCATCGGCACCGGCCTCATGGGCGGCGCAGTGTCTATCGTGCCCTTCTTCGATCTCGGTGCGGTGTCGATCGCGAGCACGCCCGATTTCCGCTTCGTCAAATACGGCGCCGGCATCGGCGTCCGCTATGCCACCGGCTTCGGCCCGATCCGGCTCGACGTGGGCGTCCCGCTCAATCCCGACCCAGACGACGCGTCCGTCGCGGTCTATGTCTCGCTTGGACAGGCATTCTGATGACCGAGCCATCCGCCGAAATCCAAGCACCGCGCCGCGGCTCTTCGCTGGGTCGCGTCGGCAAGTGGGCGCTCGGCCTGCTTGCCGGACTGGTATTGCTCGTGGTCGGCGCCTTGGTCGTCCTCAACACCCCCTTGGGCGAGCGTTTCCTTGCCAGCCGGATCGCGCAGCAGACCTTCCCCAACGGGCTGAACATCTCGATCGGCAGGATCGAGGGCAATCTCTACGGGGCGGCCATCCTTCACGATGTCCGCCTGTCCGACCCAAAGGGTGTCTTCATGACTATCCCGCGCGCGGAGGTGGACTGGAACCCCGGCGCATGGCTTTCGAACCGGCTCGAAATCGACAGTTTCGCGGCTCGACGGGCGACGCTCGCCCGCGTTCCGGAATTCCTCCCGAGCGAGGAAGAAGGACCCATCCTGCCGGGCTTCGATATATCGATCGACGAATTCGAGATCGACAATCTGATGCTCGCCCCCGGCATTGCGGGCGACGTGGCCCAGAGGGTCGATCTCGCGGGCGAGGTGCAGGTCACCGACAGGCGCCTGATGCTCGATGCCAAGGGCAGGCTGGGTGAACAGGACCGTGTTGCCTTGTTGCTCGATGCCGAGCCCGACGGTGACAATTTCGACCTCGCACTCGATGTCGACGCCGCCGCTGGCGGGCCGGTTGTGGCGCTCGCAGGTGTGGAAGGCGCGCATCAGGCGCGCATCCGCGGCGATGGGACCTGGGGGGCGTGGAACGGCGGCTTGCTCGTCCGCGACGAGGAAGGTCGCATCGCCGCGCTCAAGATCACGAACCGCAGCGGCCGCTTCGGCCTTCTCGGCAAGATCGACCCGTCCGGTTTCCTCGAAGGATTGCCCGGCGATGCGCTTGGGGACGATGTCGCCATCCGATCGACCATGACGATCGCGGACCGGATCTTCGATGGCCGGACCCAGCTGGTCGGGCGCGGCGTGTCGCTCGACGCGGACGGAACGCTCAACCTCGCGGAGAACCGCGCGGATAACCTCGCCGTCCAGGCCCGCTTGCGCGACCCGACCCTCTTTGGACCGGGAATCACCGTAGATGACGGGCGACTGGAAGCGACGCTTAATGGGCCGTTTTCGGACCTTGCAATCGTTCACCGGCTCGTGGTCGGAAAGCTCGACGTTAGCGGTACCGTCCTGACGAACCTCACCCAGCAGGGCACGGCGCGCTACGACGGAACACGCTGGACCCTGCCGCTCAACCTCGATGTCGGTCGTATCGTGAGCGGCAATGCGATGGTCGATCCGCGATTGGCCAACGGCACGGCGCGCGGGACGCTCGTCCTTGCAGGTTCGCGCCTGTTGGCGGACGACCTTAGACTGACCTTTCCCGGAGCAGCCGCAAATCTCGCCCTGCGCGGCGACTTCGCCACCGGAGCTTACCAGATCCGCGGCCCCGTGCGCGCCGACCGGCTTGCGCTCGACAATGTCGGTCTGGCCGGCGGAACGGCGATGATCGACCTGACGCTGGCTTCGGGCGCGCCATGGCGACTCGCTGCCGATCTCGATGCCCGGATTTCGCCCGTCACCAACGACACGCTCGCCAATCTTGCCGGCAACCCGATCCGTGTGCGCGGCGGAATCGCGGTGGGGGGCGATCGACCGCTCGTGTTCGATGGCGTGCGCATCAATGCGAGCAAGCTGGCGATGCGCCTCGACGGCAACGTGCGGCAGGGCACCACGCGGATAGCGGGCAGCGGGAGACACACGGACTACGGCGACTTCACTGTGGAAGCGTCGCTTGCGGAGCGTGGCCCCGAGGCCGTACTCGTGTTCGCCGCACCCGTCACGGGTCTCGACAATGTCCGCGTGGCCATCGCCCCCACGAAGGAAGGGTTCGCGATCGACACCGAGGGCGGATCGCTGCTCGGCCCGTTTGCCGGCGAGCTTGCTCTCTACGCTCCCTCAGGTGGTCCCACGCGGATCGATATTGCCAGCCTGCGGTTCACCGATACGCAGGTAACGGGCGGCCTCACTTTCGTGGAAGGCGGTGCCCAAGGCCAGCTGGCGTTTGCAGGTGGCGGTCTCGACGGCACGATCGGTCTGGCGCCGAGAGCAGGAATGCAGGGAATCGACGTCGATCTCACCGCTCGCAATGCAAGTTTCGGCGGCGAAACGCCCATCCGGATCGCCCGTGCCCGGGTGGACGCGGAAGGTGTCATCGGCGAAGGACGGACCAGTTTCAGCGGATCGGCACGCGGCGCCGGTCTTGCCTACGGTACGCTCTTCATCGGTCGCTTTGCGGCGCAGGGCAGGGTCGAAAATGGTGTCGGCGAAGTTGACGCTTCGGTTTCCGGCCGACGCAATGCGCGGTTCGAGCTCGACATCAATACGCGCTTCCAGCCCGAGCGGATCGCTCTTGCAGCCCGTGGCGAGTTCGCCGGGAGGCCGATCTCGATGCCGCGGCGGGCAGTGCTCACCAGAGATGGCGACGCCTGGCGTCTCGCCCCCTCCCAGCTGAGCTATGGCGACGGTGGGATCATCGCTGCCGGTAGGTTCGGCGGCGACGATCTCGAGTTGGACTTCAAGATCGCTGGCATGCCCCTTTCGCTGATCGATATCTTTCGAGCGGATACCGGTCTCGGCGGAACGATTTCAGGCGCGGTCGAATACCGGATGGGCGAGGACCGCGTGCCGGTGGGCGAGGCGCGCGTGAAGATCGACGACCTCACCCGTTCCGGCCTGGTGCTGACGTCGCGGCCGGTCGATGTCGCGCTGCTTGCCCGCCTCAGCGCGACCCAGCTGGAGGCTCGTGCCACCTTGCGGAACGAGGACATTCGGCGTGGTCGTGTGCAGGCGCGCATCAATGGGTTGCCGCAGTCCGGCCTCCTGCTCGATCGGCTGCGGGCGGGGCGGCTGTTCGCGCAACTGCGCTACAGCGGGGCCGCCGAGAGCCTCTGGCGCCTTGCTGCCATCGATGCCTTCGACCTGACCGGACCGGTCAACGTCGCTGCCGATGCGACCGGCACCCTTGCCGACCCAACGGTGCGCGGCTCGCTTTCGAGCGACGCGCTGCGCGTCCAGAGCTCGCTTTCCGGGACCGACATCCGCGACGTGGCGGTCCGCGGCAAGTTCGCCGGTTCCCGGTTGCAGCTCACGCGGTTTGCCGGACAGACACCCAATGGGGGCCGCGTCAGCGGGAGCGGGGTCGTCGACCTGCGTACGCTGGGCGAACCGGTCGAAGGGCGCGTCCTCGAGATTCGCGGCCCGATCATCGACCTGCGCGCTTCCGCGACCAATGCACGCCTGCTTGACGCGAATGGCCTCAGCGCAACGATCACCGGCCCCTTGCGGATCGTCTCGGACGGCTTGGGCGGGACGATCGCCGGCCGCGTCCGGGTCGACCGGGCGAGTTGGCGTCTGGGTACGGCGGCGGACGATTTGCGTCTCCCACAGATCGCCACACGCGAGATCAACCGGCCGGCCAATCGCGAGCAGGTGGCAGCGCCATCGCGTCCATGGCGTTACCTGATCGATGCGAGCGGGCGGAGCCGGATCGACGTCGACGGCATGGGCCTCGACAGCGAATGGGGCGCCGACATCATCCTGCGCGGGACGACCGACAATCCGCGCATCGGCGGCAACGCCCGTGTCGTTCGGGGCGACTATACCTTTGCAGGGACGCGTTTCGAGCTCGTCCGCGGTGAAATCGAGTTCGATGAGAATGTGCCCATCGATCCCCGCATCGACATCCTGGCCGAGACCGAGCGCGATGGGCTGACGGTCGATGTCACGGTTCGTGGCAGCGCGACCCAGCCGGAAATCGCATTTAGCTCGAACCCGGCGTTGCCCGAGGAAGAAATCCTAGCGCGCTTGCTTTTCGGGGGCTCGGTGACCAGCCTTTCCGCCACCGACGCCCTGCAACTGGGCGCTGCTGTCGCCAGCCTGCGCGGCGGCGGCGGGATGGATCCGATCAACCAGCTCCGTAGCGCGATCGGACTCGACCGGCTTCGGATCGTCAGCGCCGATCCCGCGCTGGGACGCGGGACCGGCGTTGCTTTGGGCAAGAACTTCGGTAGGCGGTTCTACGCCGAGATCATCACCGATGGCCGCGGATATAGCGCTACCGAGGTGGAGTTCCGCGTGACGAGCTGGCTTTCGCTCCTCGCGGCCGTCTCGACGGTGGGACGCGAGAGCGTCGTGGCCGAGATCAGTCGCGATTACTGAGCCTGGTCACCGCCTGCGGGACGCAGCACGGTATCGAGCGGAATGACCACGCCGTTGTTTGCGGCTATAGCCGTCCCGACGACAGTGGCCTGATCGCCATCGCCGAGGCTGACGGTGAGCGTGTCGCCCTGCTTCGCGAAAGTCACCTCGCCTTCACCGAGCGTCGTCATCGTCACCGGCCCGCCATTGGCGTCGATTGCGCTGGCGATCGTTTCCGGCGTCAGATGCCCGGGAAGCAGATGGTCGCGCAGCAGCGCAAGCAGGAGCGGTTTCTGCTCCTCGGCCAGCAATTCGCTGCCGGCCTCGCCAAGCTTCTCGAAAGCAGGGTCGTTGGGAGCGAGCAGCGTGTAGCTTGCCGGGCCATCGAGCAGGCCGGACAACTCGCTCGTCGTCAGCGCGCTTCGCAACGTATCCATGTCATCTTGCGCACCAAGGGCGGATCCGAGGGTGAGAGTGCCTTCATCCCGGGTTTCCGAAGTCTGCTGCTCGCCCTCCTCGGCCTGCGAACAGGCGGACACGAGGGGCAGGGCAAGCATCGCGACGGCTGCCGCCGCGTGTTTCAGCGTCTTTTTCATGAACAGCACTCCGTCAGATGGCGAGATCGATCACGGCAGCAACCAGCTGCGTGGTGGGATCGACTTGGTAGATGTACCCATCGGAATAGCGATAGTAGGCATCGCTGCGATCGTAGTACCGATCGCGGTAGCTATAGGGCACGTTGTAGACGTCGTAGCCGCGCGGCATGGGTTGGCCGACGCGGATATCGTCGCCGGTCAGCAGCGCTGCAACCGACAGGATGGCGGCATCCTCCGCATCGTAGCGATAGATGACGTTGTCGGCGTAGCGGTAGCGATCGCGCTGCCCAAGATCGTAGTAGTCGACGTAGTAATCGGGCACCGGATAGTAGTCGTAGGAGGACGGCCACGGGTTGCCGATGGACAGCGCGCCGCCGAGCAACGGGATATAGCCGCTGATCCCGCCACCATTTCCGAGACGCAGCAGATAGCCGTCGTTATAGGTGTAGCGCCCGCTACCGTAACCGAGCAGGCCGAACAGGCTGGGTCGGTAGTCGTACCCGAGCACGCTGCGCTCGTAATACTTCTTCGCCTGACCCGGCGGCATGCAGCCGTTGTTCTTCTTCGCCAGACCGGGGGGGCACCCTTCGATGTAACGCCTGTCACGATCACGAAGCAGCACGTCACGGTCGCGGTCGAAGACTACGCGATCGATGAAACCGTCACGGCGGTCGCTGCGCCGTTCGACTCGGCGCTCGACGTTGCGTTCGACCCTTTGCTCGAGATTGCGCTCGATGGGCCCGGCATTTCGCTTGCCGTTGCCATTGCCATTTCCGTTGCCATTACCGTTGCCGCGCTCGGCACGGCGATCTTCTCGCTGCTCGACGCGGCGTTCAGCCTGCCGTTCGACGCGACGTTCGGGACCGCGCTGGCGTTCAGCCTTGCGCTCGGGGCCACGGTTGGCCTGCGACCCGCGCTGTTTGCCATTGTCGGACTTGCCGGCCGAAGCGGCTGGCTTGCCGCGATCGCCGGGTCCGTTTCCGTTACCATTTCCATTACCGGGCTGTGCCAATGCGCCCGAGGCGGCTAGCGCGATCGCAGCCGCACCGCTCAGTATGTATCGCATTTTATATCTCCTTTGCCGCCCCAACGGTGCCGTCAACGGTCCGGTTCCGTAAAATGTGGGGCGTTTATCGGTGGTTCAGCTTTTAGAGCGGTAGAGCTTGGCCTCTTCGCGGCGGCGGCGGACGAGCCCTTTCATCACCCTGCCGCCCGCGCGGTTCCAGCGGGCGAATTCGTCTGCCGCCCCAGCCTGATCGCCCGCACAGTGTCGCTTCGTCAGGGTGGCGCGAGCGATGGCTCCGGTATTGTAGTGGAAGCTGACCAGCGCATCGAACTGGGCCTGGCTGGTCGGCGCATCGCTGATCGCATCGATCACCTCGCGGGCATGGCGCGCGATGTCATGCGCGAGCCGCGCGTCGCATTGCGCCTGTGTCCAGACCGTTTCAGGGCCGATATCAGGGCCGGTTGCGCCCCACCCGATCGTCCAGGGCGCGGCCCCCGTGCCCGGATCGGGATAGGCTTCGATCAGGCCGTCGGGCCGTAGCCGGGCGCAGCCCTCGAACCGCTTGATGAGCTGGATCCCGCGTTCACCAATCTCCCGCGGAGGCAGACATGGACCGCCTGGACCACTGTCCTGGGCGGAAATTCCAGCCTCGTCGAGAAGATCGTCGAGCGCGTCGACCTCTGCCTGGCTGAAGCCGCGACCAAGCATGCGGCGAACAAGGTCGAACAGGGATTTGCGCGTCATCGGGGCACCTCTTTCGGAACTGGAGGTGAAGGAATTAGGCAGCCCTTGCCCGAGTAGGAAAATCCTTTCGAACGGGCACGCTACGAAAAAGGGCGCCCGGATTGCTCCGGACGCCCAGCTCGGTGATGGCGGCTCTATGCCGCGAAAAGGTTAAGCCGAATAGTACATATCGAATTCGGCCGGACACGGCGTCGTTTCGACCCGCAGGACGTCTTCCCACTTCAGCTCGCAATAGGCGTCGATCTGGTCCTTGGTGAACACGTCGCCCTTGAGCAGGAAGTCGTGGTCGGCCTGCAGCGCTTCGAGCGCTTCGCGCAAGGATCCGCACACGGTCGGCACCTCGGCGAGTTCTGCCGGCGGCAGGTCGTAGAGGTTCTTGTCCATCGCTTCGCCCGGGTGGATCTTGTTCTGGATCCCGTCGAGGCCCGCCATCAGCAGCGCCGCATAGGCGAGGTAAGGGTTGGCCATCGCATCAGGGAAGCGGAACTCCACGCGCTTCGCCTTGTCGCCCGCACCATAGGGGATGCGGCACGAAGCCGACCGGTTGCGCGCCGAATAGGCCAGCAGCACGGGGGCTTCGAAGCCCGGCACCAGGCGCTTGTAGCTGTTGGTGGTCGGGTTGGTGAAGGCGTTCAGGGCCTTGGCGTGCTTGATGACGCCGCCGATGTAGTAAAGGCAGTTTTCCGACAGACCGCCATACTGGTTGCCGGCGAAGGTCGGCTTGCCGCCATCCCAGATCGACATGTGGGTGTGCATGCCGCTGCCGTTATCGGCCTTGATGGGCTTCGGCATGAAGGTCGCGGTCTTGCCATAGGCATGGGCGACCTGGTGCACGACGTACTTGTAGATCTGCATGTTGTCGGCGGTTTCGACCAGCGTGCCGAAGGTGAGGCCGAGTTCGTGCTGCGCGGCGGCCACTTCGTGGTGGTGCTTGTCGCAGGGCAGGCCCATTTCGATCATGGTCGAAACCATTTCGCCGCGGATGTCGACGGCGCTGTCGACCGGGGCGACCGGGAAATAGCCGCCCTTGGCGCGCGGGCGGTGGCCCATGTTGCCGGCTTCGTACTCCTTGCCGGTGTTGGTCGGCAGTTCGATGTCGTCGATGGCGTAACCCGAACCGGCATAGCCGTCTTCGAAGCGGACGTCGTCGAACATGAAGAATTCGGCTTCGGGGCCGACATAGATGGTGTCGCCGATCCCGGTCGACTTCAGGAAGGCCTCGGCGCGCTTGGCGGTCGTGCGCGGGTCGCGGGCGTACCACTCACCGGTCGAGGGTTCGACGATGTCGCAGAAGATGATCATCATCGGTTCCGCACTGAACGGGTCCATGTAGACACGCTCGAGGTCGGGCTTGAGGATCATGTCGCTCTCGTTGATGACTTTCCAGCCCGCGATCGACGAGCCGTCGAACATCAGGCCGTCTTCGAGTTCGTCTTCCCCGAGAATCTTGGCGACCATGGTCAGGTGCTGCCACTTGCCCTTGGGATCGGTGAAGCGCAGGTCGACCCACTCGATACCGTCGTCCTTGATCTGCTTAAGGACGTCCTTTGCACTTGCCATTGGTATTGCCTCCGTTTGAACTGGATTGGAATTCGGCACGCGGCTCGGCGTGCCGGAAAATCAGATTGCGTCGTTGTCCTTCTCGCCGGTGCGAATGCGCAGGGCGCTTTCGATCGGCGAGACGAAAATCTTGCCGTCGCCGATGCGGCCGGTCTGGGCGGCGGCGGCGATGGCCTCGACCGTGCGCTCGGCGATGTCGTCGGTGACGACCACTTCGAGTTTCACCTTGGGCAGGAAGTCGACGACATATTCGGCGCCGCGATACAGTTCGGTGTGGCCCTTCTGGCGCCCGAAGCCCTTGGCCTCGGTCACGGTGATGCCGGATACGCCGATTTCGTGCAGCGCTTCCTTCACTTCGTCGAGCTTGAAGGGTTTGATGATCGCTTCGATCTTTTTCACGTGTTGCCTGTCCCGCCTGTCCGGTTGCGATGCGCCCTCGTGAAACGAATGCGCGCCTGCGCGCGGTGTTCCAAGAATCGTGCCAAGTCCCTGCTTGGCCGTCCACGACGATTCCGGCAAGCCAGGCGGCACGATTGCGGCATTTTCGGAAACAAATGGCCGCTGGCCGCGTAACGCGGATCGCGACCTGCCTAATTGGCCAACGCAAGCTGCCTAAAAAACGGGCAGTCCTAGGGGCGGAGGCCAGCGGTTTCGGGCAGTCCGCACAGCAGGTTGAGATTTTGCACCGCTGCGCCGCTCGCACCCTTGCCGAGGTTGTCGAGCCGCGCGACGAGGCGCGCGTTCCAGCCGCCTTCGTTGCCGCACACGAACAGTTCCAGCCCGTCCCAAGGCTCCGCGCTTCGCTCCAGCAGGAGTTCGCCGATCGGCGCTTTCTCGCGGACCGTGACGACGCGCGAATCGGCATAGAAGGCAGCGAGCGCGTCGCGCAGGGTATCGGCATGCGGGTCGGTTGCCATCGCGCCCAGATGCAGCGGCACCTCGACGATCATGCCGCGATAGGCGGATACGACGGACGGCGCGAACAGCACCGGGTGCTCCAGACCTGCATGAGCCTTCATCTCGGGCAGATGCTTGTGGGCGAGATCGTAGCCGTAGCTGCGAAAGGCTGGGGCGCCGTCGGCTTCGAAGCGTTCGATCAGCGCCTTGCCACCACCGGAATACCCGCTGACCGCGTTGACGGTGAACGGCCAGTCTGCCGGCAACAGGCCTTCGCGCACGAGCGGCGCGACCAGGGCCAGGAAACCTGTGGGATAACAGCCGGGATTGCTGACCCTCAGGGCGTCGGCAACCCGGTCGGGGCCGACCAGTTCGGGAAAACCGTAACACCACCCTTCGCTCGTGCGATGGGCGCTCGAAGCATCGATGATGCGCGTGCGACTGGCGGGATCGATGAGTCCGATCGCCTCGCGCGCCGCCTCGTCCGGCAGGCAGAGTATGGCGACATCCGCCTCGTTCAGCGCTTCGCGCCGGGCGGCTGGGTCCTTGCGCTTCTCGTCGTCAAGCGAGAAAACCGTGAACTCGCTGCGCCCGGCGAGGCGCTCGGCGATCTCGAGACCGGTCGTTCCGGCCGCACCGTCGATGAAGACGGTATGCGTCACCCGGCTACGGCGAGCGAACCGAGGCGCACATAGCCGCTCGGACCTTCGGGGCCACAGGCGATCCATGCCCAATCGCCGGCGATGTCGAGTAGCTCGACGGGCGAGCCGGCGGGCAGGGTAGCGCCGTCATCCGCATCGTCGCGCATGGCGATCTTGAGCGTCACATCGCTCGTACCGACCGTGCGCGGCTGAGGAATGACGTAATGCGCGGCAAGATAGCGGTCCGCGAGCGCCACGTGTGCAAGGTCGCCGCGAAGCGGCAGCGTACCGGGGGCGGGTTTCGTCACCGGACCCTTGAGTCCGACGATACCTTCAGGGAGGGAATAGCTGGCGGGCGCAGTCACGCTGTCAGGTCGATCCGGTTGTGAACGTTGCGGGCGCTTAACCCCGGAAGCCCGTTACCGCAAGATTGGCGGGGATCATGTCCCACCATAACGCGCCTTGAGCATGTGCCAGCTCGCCCGCAGGCCGTAGGCATCGCCGCCCTTGGGCCGGCCCGGCTTGGCGACGGGGCGCCAGGCGAAGGTATCGAAATGGGCCCAGTCGATGCCTTCGCCGACGAAGCGGTCTAGGAACAGGCCGGCGACGCTCGCGCCCGCGAAACCGTTGGCATGCGCGTTGTTGAGGTCGGCGATGTCGGAGACGAGCCATTCGCGATAGGCGTCCGGCAGCGGCAGGCGCCAGGGTTCGTCGTCACTCGCCTTTCCGGCATCGATCAGCGCCTGCGCAGTCTCATCCCTGCGCGTCATCAGCGCGGGATAGTCGGGGCCGAGAGCGACGCGCGCCGCGCCGGTCAGGGTGGCGAAGTCGATGATCAGATCGGGCTTTTCCTCGCTCGCGCGGGTCAGCGCGTCGCCAAGGATCAGGCGCCCTTCGGCATCGGTATTGCCGATCTCCACCGTCAGCCCCTTGCGGGTCTGGAGCACGTCGCCCGGGCGGAAGCTGTTGCCCGCAATCGCATTTTCGACAGCAGGGACGAACAGGTGCAGTCGGACCTTGAGACCGGCGCCCATCACGAGCCCGGCCAGCGCGATCGCGTGCGCTGCGCCGCCCATGTCCTTTTTCATCAGCTTCATCCCCGTGGCGCTCTTCACGTCGAGGCCGCCGGAATCGAAGCAGACCCCCTTGCCGACGATGGCGAGCACCGGGTCGCTCTCATGGCCCCATGTCAGGTGCATGATCCGCGGTGCATGGTGCCGCGCTGCCGCCCGGCCAACCGCGTGGACCATCGGATAGTCGCGCTCGAGCGTGTCGCCCTTGGTGATGGCGAGTTTGGCGGAATGGGTCTTGGCGAGATTTTCGCAAGCTGCCTCGAGCGCCTCCGGCCCCATGTCTTCGGCGGGCGTATTGACCAGATCGCGCACCATGCACACCGCCTGCGCCTCGGCAATCGCGGCATCGATCCGGCCCGCTTCCTTGGTCAGCAGCACGCGTGGGCCGACCGGCTTTTCGGGCTTTTTGTACCGTTCGAAACCGTATTGCGCGGTTTGCCAGCCATGCAATGCCGGGCCCGGGTCGCCTTCCGCGCGGCGGTAGGTCCCTTCCGGGAGCGCTTCGGCAAGCTTGGCCATGCACCAGCTCGACAGCTTATCGGGATTGGCGACGCCGCCGACCGCGAACCAGCCGTCGCCATCGGGGACGATCCCGACCTGGTATCCGCTGCCGTCGAATTTCTGCGCTTCCAGCGCCGCGCGCTGTCCGGCAGACAGCCGCTTCACCCATTCCGGAAAGCCATCGCGGTTCACAAGGTGAATATCTATCGCATCCTGCCCCCGGTCGGGCTGGATCAGCGGCGTGGTGTCGGCCATACTCGGCAATGCCCCTCTCATCGTCTGTCGCAAAGGTAACCGCGATGCGTGCGCACCTGTTCCTGATTTCGCTGGCGCTGTCGAGTGCAGCCTGCTCCGATCCGCAGGAGTATGCGGAGAAAACCGGGGTCGAGCGGACCGCCGAACCAGTTGCCGAAGCGAAGCCGGCCAAGGTAGCGGCACGCGAGATCAAGGAAGAGACCGAACGCTACATGTTCGACTACTCCTGGCCGGCGGAAGTGGCGGCGGAGCCAGGCCTCGTCGCGGTGCTCGAGAAGGATGCGGAGAGCATGCGGTCGGGTCTGGCCGCGGAGGCAGACGAGGATTGGGATGGTGCGGAGGGGCAAGACTGGGAACCGCGCCAGCATAGGGCGGCGGAGGAATGGAAGGTGGTTGCCGACTTGCCGCGTTTCCTCAGCCTGTCGGGCCATTTGGCGACCTATTCGGGTGGGGCGCACGGGATGTACGGGGTCGAATCGCTCGTGTGGGACCGCGAGCAAGGGAAGGCGACCAAGGCCGTCGAACTCTTCGCCTCTGCGACCGCGCTTGAACGGGCACTGGGCGCCAAGCTTTGCACCACGCTCAACGCCGCGCGCGAGAAACGACGCGGGATGGCCATTGATCCGGAGAGCAGCGATACGTTCGATGCCTGCCCAGGGCTCGACGAGGCGACGATCCTGCTTGGCTCGTCCAACGGCAAGACCTTCGACCGGCTGGCGGTCTATTTCGGACCCTATGTCGCGGGAGCCTATGCCGAAGGCGATTACGAGCTCGATTTTCCCGTCACTGCCGCAGTCATCGATGCGGTGAAGCCGGAATATGCCGACGCTTTCACCGTGAAACGCTGACGCCCTCGCATTTTCTCGCGGCAGTCGCTATGTGGCGCGCATGACAGAATACCAGCTGATCGAAGGCGACCAGACCGTCTACCGCGACGGGACCATCAAGCTTCACGGGCCGGACGGGTTCGAAGGGATGCGCAAGGCGGGTCGCCTTGCCGCCGAAATCCTCGACGAACTCACCACCTTCGTGAAGCCCGGCGTGACCACGGGCGAGATCGACGATCTGGTTCGCGGCATGACCCTCGATGCGGGCGCGGTGCCCGCGACGATGGGCTATCGCGGCTATGCGCACAGCTGCTGCACCTCGATCAACCATGTGATCTGCCACGGCATTCCGTCGGACAAGGCGCTGAAGGACGGGGACATCGTCAATATCGACGTGACCCCGCTGCTCGACGGCTGGCACGGCGATACCAGCCGCATGTATTTCGTCGGCGATCCGCCGCTCAAGGCGAAGAAGCTGGTCGACGTGACCTACGAATGCTTGATGCTCGGCATCGAGGCGGCGAGCAAGCCGGGCGCGCGGCTGGGCGATATCGGCGCGGTGATCGAAGCGCATGCGCGCCAGTACCGTTACGGTGTGGTGCAGGAGTTCTGCGGCCACGGCCTCGGCCGCCTGTTCCACGATGCGCCCGAGGTGATCCACGCGGCGCGCGCAGGCACCGGCCCGGAGCTCAAGCCGGGCATGTTCTTCACCATCGAACCGATGATCAACCTCGGCCGCCCGCACGCCAAGGTTCTCGCCGATGGCTGGACCGCCGTGACCCGCGACAAGTCGCTATCGGCGCAGTTCGAGCATTCGATCGGCATCACCGAGGACGGCGTGGAAATCTTCACCGAGAGCCCGAAGGGGCTGCACAAGCCGCCTTACTGAGGCGCTTCACCTTCCGCCGATTGCGCCAGCAGCAGCTTTTCCGCCTCGGCAGTGCGGCTCATCGAGATGACGTGATCGACGCCTTCTATGGTGATCTCGTAGGTCCCATGCTCGGTGCCGCGGATGTAGCCCTTCGATTTCAGATACCAGGCGTGGAAATCGAAATTCTCGTCCGAACAGCCGAGCATGTCCTGAATGTAGAACCCGATCACGTCGGGCTCGCGCGGGTTTTCGCGCCGGCGCTTGTAGAGGTAGTAGAGGATTTTCGCGTGGGCTTCGGCATCGTCGACGGCGGATTTCTCGTCGATGCGGAACTCGCAGTCGCTGGGTAGCGGCGATATTCTTTCCGGCTTCATCGCGCCGTAGAGCTTGTCGTATTCGGCGCGCGAGTGTGGGTCGCGCAGGATGCGGTAGGCTTCGATCACCTCTTGGAACTTGTCGACGTCGGCAGTGGACGTGTGGTCCGGGTGATATTGCTGCGCCGCGTAGCGATAGGCCTTCTCGAGGATCTTAGCATCGCAGGTCGGGCTGACCTGCAGCAGGGCGTAATAGTCCACGAAATCCGGTGCGCTGTTCATGCACGCTTCCCCAAAGGCACAAGTCCGTCGCGCCATCTTTCGTTGGTCGGAGCGGAAGTCAAAGGCAAAACCGGATAGTCATCCTTCTCGCACGGAACGGATCGCGAGAGCCGCGGCGAATGGCGCAAGGGCGCACAGCCCAAGGCTGATCGCGCCGGTCAGCATCAGCGCACCCGGGTCCGGGCGCGCGAGAGCGCCGGCCCCGAAAATCAGGATCGGCACGGCGAGCGGGATGACCATGAGTCCCGCCAGCGCCGCTCCGCCGCGCAGCGAGGCGGTGAGCGCCGCAACGGCGAGGCCGACGGCGGCAAGCCCCGGCGTGCCTGCCAGCAGGCCGAGCAGGACCGTGCGGGTGGTCGCTTCATCGAGGCCGAGCAGGGCGGCGGCGGGCAGGGTCGCCAGAAGCAGAAGCGGGGCGAAGGCCAGCCAGTGCGCGATGAGGCGCGATGCCATCGCCAGTTCCTCGCTCACCCCGCGCAGGTGCAGCTGGTCGAACACACCGGCTTCGAGATCGGCGGTGACGAGGCGCTCTAGCGGGAGGATCGCCGCGAGCAAGGCGGCAACCCAGATCACCCCGCCGCCGGTACGGGCGAGCAGTTGCGCGTCCGGCCCGACCGCGAAGGGGTAGAGCATCGCCACGGCGAGGAAGAACAGGAGCGGCAGCACGCCGCCGCCGGCACGACCTCCGGGCAGCAACAGGCCTAGGTCGCGCCGCAGAAGCGTGCCGATCACGCCGCGTACTCCGCCAGTTCGATCGTGCGCGGCGAGGGCAGGGCGAACCCTTGGTGCGATGCGACCACGGCGATCCCCCCGCCGTCGCAATGGCCCAAGACCAACGCCTCGAACGCCTTTTGCGCCTGCGTGTCGAGCCCGTTGAGCGGCTCGTCGAGCAGCCAGATCGGGCAATTGCGATTGAGCAACCGCGCCAGCGCCGCACGCTTGCGCTGGCCGGTCGACAGGTAACGCACCGGCACCTCCATCAGGCTGGCGAGATCGAGCACTTCGAAGGCTCGGCCCGGATCGCGGCACCCGTCGATATGCTCCCAGAACGCGAGTGCGCGCCCTAGCGGCAGGTTCTCGTCCATCGCCAGTCGCTCGTCCACCAGGCCGATGCCGCCTTCGTGCAGGACCGATCCCGCCAAGGGCCGCAGCAATCCGGCGAGGATGCGGAGGAGGCTCGATTTGCCGATCCCGTTCGCGCCGGCAATGTGCAGTGCCTCGCCAGCGTCACATTCGAAGGATAGGCCCCGGAACAGCAGGCGGTCGCCGCGGCGGCAGGCGAGGTCGGTCGCGGCGAGACGGGCTTGCATGCGGCGCAGCGTTAGGCAAAAGGCGCCCGCGCGACAAGCAAGGGAAAAAAGCTATGACCGTCGAGAAGCTGAGCGAAGACGAACGCACAAGCTGGCTGAGCGCCTTGCCGCACTGGTCGCTGGCGCGCGACGGCGAGGCGATCGAACGCAAGTTCGAGTTTGCGGACTTTTCCGAAGCCTTCGCCTTCATGACACGCGTCGCGATGATAGCAGAAACGCGCGATCACCATCCCGAATGGTTCAACGTCTACAACCGGGTGGAGATCACGCTCACCACCCACGACGCGGGCGGCCTCAGCCTGCGCGATGTCAAGATGGCGCGCAAGATCGACGCGCTACTGGCCTAGCGTCCCCTCGCGCGCCCTGGGCCCGAGGTCGAGCAGCAGGCAGCGATAATAGAGGCTTTCCCGGGCCCGCTCTGCCGTGCCCGGCGTCATCGCGATGCTGTTTTTCTGCGTGCAATCCGTATCGAGCAGCGCCTGTTCTGCGGGTGTGCGCTCGGTGATCTCCGGACCGCCGATCAGCGGGTAGTTCTTGTACTCGCGCGTCGGGGTTCCATAGAGCAGGCGGAATGCATCGAGCGCCATGGGGTGATAGAGAGTGCCGTGGGTTTCCGTGTCGCCGGCTTCGACGAAAGCCCAGTCGAGGCCATCGGGTGCATCGGTTCGCAGCGCCGCGATCAGCCGTTCGGTGCCCTCGCGGTGCCAGGCTCCTTCGCTGGCGCTGGTAAGATAGAGCCGCCGCTCGCCCGCCGGATGTTTCGCGAAATACTGCGCGGCCTCGCGTCCGAACTTCATCCTTTCCCACCACATGCTGGGAGAGATGGCGATATAGTCGTCGAACAGGGTCGGCTCCTCCAGCAGCGTTTCGACGACGAACAGCCCGGCCAGGGATTCGCCCATGATGGCGTCGTGCCCGTCCGTTCGGAAACCCGCCTCGATAAGCGGTTTCAACTCTTCGCGCAGGAAGCGGCGATAGGCGGGCGAGCCGCCGGGCGTCGCGCCGAGAGCGTCCTCGTAGGGCTTCGGATCGGCCACCGGCGGCGTCAGCTCATGCCGCCGGTTCACGCTCTCGATCCCGACGAGGATGAAGGGTTCGAACGACCAGTTCATGTCGCGGCTCTGCACGATCCCGGCGATGTGCTCGAAATCCTGCTCCGGCCCCCCGTCGAGGACGTAGACCACGGGATATTTTCGTTCCGGCTCCTCGTCATAACCCGTCGGCAGGCGCACCGTGATCTTGCGGCTCTCACCCTGGAGGATGGAAGTCGGCACCGTGTAGGTGGTGGCGACGACCAGCGGCTCCCCGCCCGATAGCTGTGCCGAGGCGGGGGAGGCGAGGGCGAGCGCCAGGGCGGCGGCCGAAGCCAGGAACCTGAACATGTATGCGACTCCTGAAGCGAGGTCACTTGCCCAAGGGGCGTGTGCTCTCGCGCGTTTGCTTGCGGACCCGGCCGGGCATCCAGCGCGAGGCGAAAGCCATCTGCTTCGCCGTCTTGCCGACGGTGGTGTGCAGCTTCTCGCCATGCACGGCGTCCCATGCTGCCTTGGCGACTTCCTCGACCGGCGTGATCTCGAGCCCCGCCTCGGTCACACGCTGGCGGATGCCTTCATTGCTTTGCGCATTGGGCGTGTGGTCGAGCAGCGGCGTGTCGATGAAACTCGGCATGAGCGAGCGGACCTTGATGCCGTCCTCTGCCCACTCGCCGTCGAGGCTTTCGGTTATCGCCCGCACGCCGAATTTGGTGGCGGAGTAAACGCTCGCGCCGGGCGTGCCGTAGATCCCGGCTGCACTCGCGGTGTTGAGCAGGCAGGATCCGGGCGCTGTCTTCCTGAGGTGGGGATAGGCCGCCTGTGCGCCGAACAGCACGCCCTTGAGATTGATGTCGAGGCAGCGTTCGATCTCGTCGACCGAATTGTCGACCAGCGACCCGCCGATCGGGATGCCCGCATTGTTGAACAGCACGTCGATCCGCCCGCCGGAAGCCGTGGCGAAACCGTCGAGCGCCTCGTCCCACGCCGCGCGGTCGCGCACGTCGAACTTATGCTTGTAGGTAAAGCCGTGGCCGATCAGGGAGAGCGTTTCGTCCATGCCGCGCTCGTCGACGTCGCCGATCCCCACGAACCAGTCGCGCGCGCCGAAATGGAGCGCGACGGCGCGGCCGATGCCCGATGCACCCCCAGTGATGAAAATGGCCTTGCGGCTGGTCATGTCTTTCTCTCCCCCGATGCGGCCTAGAGTGCCGCGTTGTTGTAGGTGTGCCAGGTGAAAATGGCCATGGCGCCGCGATGGGGCCTCCAGCGATCGCCGAGGCTCCGTGTTTCCTTCTCGCTCGGTCGTGCAGCCAGGTCCAGCAGCCTGCCGACCGCTTCCTGCACTGCGAGGTCGCCGGCGGGCCAGATATCCTGCCGCCCTTCGGCAAAGAGCAGGTAGATTTCCGCCGACCAGCGGCCGATGCCCTTTATCTTCGTCAACTCGGCGATGGCTTCCTCATCGTCTGCCGGCAGGCCGTCGAACCGCACCTCGCCGCTGGCGACGAGTTCGCACAGCGAGCGCGCATAGCCCTGCTTCTGGCGCGACAGACCGCAGGCGCGCAGCGTGTCGAAATCGCGCTCCAACAGGCAGGTGGGGGTGAAGTCTTCGCCCAGTTCCGCCTCGAGCTTGTTCCACATGGAGGTCGCGGCGGCCACGCTCACCTGCTGGCCGACGATGGTCCGTAGCAACGTCTTGTAGCCGGTCGGACGAATCCGTTCTTCCGGGTAGCCGCAGCGTTCGAGGGCCGCGGCCACAACGGGGTCGTCTCCGGCAACCGTATCGAGATGATCGCGCAATTGTGCGTTGGTCAGGCCCATGTCGCTCGTTCTTGCCTTCCGCGTGCGGATTGAATAGCAGCCGCCCGCATACGGCGCGCCGACGGGCGCATGCAAGACAGGAACCACACGATGCCCAAGCTGATCGTCACCACCCGCGAAGGCGAGACCTCCGAGATCGACGTCGCAGACGGCCTGACCGTCATGGAAGCGATCCGCGACCACGGCTTCGACGAACTGCTCGCGCTGTGCGGTGGCTGCTGCTCCTGCGCGACCTGCCATGTGCATGTCGACCCGGCTTTCGCCGACAAGCTGCCTGCGCTGAGCGAGGACGAGGACGACCTGCTGGAATCGACCGACCACCGCGTGCCGACGTCGCGCCTGTCGTGCCAGATCCCGTTCACCGCGGAACTCGACGGGCTGAAGGTTACTATCGCGCCTGAAGATTGATGTTGTTTGCGGGTTCAGGTGCGCGCGCCTAATTCGCACGGCATGACTGCTCTTCCCGTACGCGAGCATACGCTCGACCTTATCGGCAACACGCCGCTCGTCCGCCTTGAAGGTCCGAGCGCGGAAGCCGGCTGCGACATCTATGGCAAATGCGAATTCGCCAATCCGGGCGCCTCGGTGAAGGATCGCGCGGCGCTCTACATCGTCCGCGATGCGGAAGCGCGCGGCGATTTGAAGCCGGGCGGCACGGTGGTCGAAGGCACGGCGGGCAACACGGGCATCGGCATCGCGCTGGTCGCCAATGCGCTGGGTTATCGCACGATAATCGTCATGCCCGACAACCAGTCGCGCGAAAAAATGCAGACGCTGCGCGCACTGGGGGCGGAACTGGTGCTCGTCCCGCCGACCAAATATGCCGACCCGAACCATTTCCAGCACGTCTCGCGCCGGATGGCCGAGGAAATCGACGGGGCTATCTGGGCCGGGCAGTTCGACAACACGGCCAATCGCAAGGCGCACATCGAAGGCACCGCGAAGGAAATCTGGGAGCAGCTGGATGGCCGGATCGACGGGTTCACTTGCGCGGCGGGTACCGGCGGGACGATCGCCGGGGTCGGCATGGGCCTCAAGGAATTTGACGAGACGGTCGTCATTGCGCTGACCGACCCGCATGGCGCGGCGCTCTACAATTATTTCGCCAATGGCGAACTCAAGGCCGAAGGGTCTTCGGTGGCAGAAGGCATCGGGCAGGGCCGGATCACCGGCAATCTCGAAGGCGCGCCGATCGATACGCAGTTCCGCATCTCGGACGAGGAAGGCATCGGCTGGGTTTCGCGTCTGCTGCGCGAGGAGGGCCTGTGCCTGGGCCTGTCGTCGGGCATCAATGTTGCCGGGGCCATCGCGCTGGGGCAGCAACTGGTGGCCGAAGGGCGCGAAAATCCGCGCGTGGCGACCATACTGTGCGACACTGGCTTCCGCTATCTCTCGACGCTCTACAATCGCGACTGGCTCGAGGAAAAGGGGCTGCCGGTTTTCGACTGGCTGAAGGCGGACGATTGACCTGCGCCGTAGTGGACTTGTAACATCATGCCGATGGCGCAATTCTTCGACATGAGCCGCAAGCCGCCTGTAGGCGAGCTGCCCGACGTGTCCGGCAGCAGCGCGCGACGCGAGCGCAATGTCCAGCGGCTGCAGATCGGTGTGACCGGAGTGATCCTGATGATCCTGCTGGTCGGTCTCGCCAGCGTCGTCAGCAATCGTGCGGCGCGAACCGATGCGACGGCGGTGCCAGAAGCCGCACCCACGACGGAGCCGATGCAGGGTCCGACCCAGAGCGATCCGCTGGTCGAGGCGGGCGTGGTCCCGGGCGTGCCGGCGCAGCCCGCGAGCGGCCCCCCGGCATCGCCATCGTCTGATACGCAAGGCGAGGCCGATGCACTCGCGCCCGCCGATTAAGGCTTTCTTCTCCGCCGTCACGCTTGCACTGGCCGCCTGTTCTGCAGGCCAGGCGGCCGGCGATGAGCCGGCCAAGCCGCGCGTCGGCTGGTTTTCGACCCTCCCCATCTATTGGGGCGAGAGCGATGATCTCACGGCCATGCTCGATGGCGACTCCGACAAGGACTGGGCGCGTAAGGTGCTGGAACAGCGCTTCACGCTGGCGCCTGTGGATGCGCTCGAACCGGAGATGCTCGCTGGTGTCGACCGCTTGCTGCTCGCCCAGCCCCGGGCCTTGGCACCGTCGGAGAATGTCGCGCTCGACGAATGGCTTCGTGGGGGAGGGCGCCTGCTGATCTTCGCCGACCCGCTGCTGACGCGTCATAGCGAATATCCGATCGGCGACCGCAGGCGGCCGCAGGATGTTGTGCTGCTCTCGCCGATCCTGGCGCGCTGGGGTCTGGAACTGCAATTCGCCGAGGAACAGCCCGAGGGGGAACGATGGGAGAAAGCCTATGATGGCAACTTCCCCGTCAACCTCGCTGGCCGTTTCGCGATCGTGGAGGGTTCTGCGCCGGCCGAATGCATGGTGTCGAATAGCGGCATCCTCGCGCAGTGCCAGGTAGGCAAAGGTCGGGTCACGCTGTTGGCCGATGCTGCAATCCTCGACTGGGAGGGGCCCGGCGAGGTTCCTGCCAACCGCACGGCAGCACTGGATTCGCTGGTCGCCGCGGCGCTCGACTTCTGAATTACGGGAAATTGCGGGAACGAGTCGGGGATCACGCGGGAAAGCTCGCGTGAGACTGCGGAAACCCGTGCAATTCCAGACATCTCGCTAAGATTTCGGTAAGCTTGTCGAGCCTGCTCCGGTAAATTATTATCATTCAAATCAACTATTTACGGGTTTATCCCGTGAAATCCCGCAATTTTCCCTTCCATCCCCGTCGTTCCCGCGATAAATCCTGAGGTCATCGGACAAGGCTGTCTATGCGCGCACCGCTCACGAGGGGTGCGGCTCGCCCGTGCTTGCGGGCGGCAGGGGGAAAGCTTTGCCCGGGGGAGGTGTTGAACTCGCATTCGGGAACTGGGGCAGGTGTCTTTCGGAGGGTATAGCGGTCAGGCTTATTCGCCCGCAGGCGACAAGGGCCGCTTTGTGCTTCCGCCCCTCTTCCGCAAGGCCGTGAAGGACAGCAGCGATGGCCGCGTCCTCTGCCTCATGAAGCACCCGACCTGGAACTGCCTCGTCGGCTTCGGCCTTTCCCGCAAACCCGAACTCGAAGCCCAGATCGATCGCGAAGAAGAACTGGCGGTCCGGCTGGGCAAGGATTTCGACCGCGACGCGCGCTCCAGCCAGCTTTTCGGCTTCGTCGAACTTCCCTTCGACGACAGCGGCCGTTTCGTCATGCCCGATCACCTGCGCACCCTAGGCGGGATCGAGGACGGACTCTATTTCCAGGGCGGCGGCCGCTTTTTTACCCTGTGGAACCCGGACGAACTCGCCAAGATGGGCGATGACTGGGCCGGCGCCAAGGCCGCCTGCGAGAGCTTCCTCGCCGACGCGAAAGCGAAAGGCAAATGACCGGCGCGCCGCACATTCCCGTCCTCCTCGACGAGGTGATCGAGGCGCTGGACCCTCAGCCGGGCGACGTCGTGATCGACGCGACCTTCGGTGCGGGCGGGTACACGCGCGCCCTGCTGGAGCGCGGCGCGACGGTGCACGCCTTCGACCGGGATCCCGATGCCATTGCCGCGGGTCGCACCTGGCGCGAGACGGGGGAAAACCCGCCGCGCCTCATTCTCCATCCGCACCGTTTCTCCGAAATGCTGGACGTCATGACGTCAGCATGCGTCGCTCGAGTCGATGGTGTGGTAATGGATATCGGCGTATCTTCGATGCAGCTCGATCAGGCGCATCGCGGTTTTGCGTTTTCGGCGGACGGCCCGCTCGACATGCGCATGAGCCAGGACGGCGAAAGCGCAGCCGATTTCCTCAACTCTGCCGACGAAAAGGCAATCGCCGACGTTCTCTATACCTACGGCGAAGAGCGCCAGTCGCGCCGCGTCGCGCGGGCCATCGTCGCGGCGCGGCCGCTGGAGACGACGGGCGAGCTGGCGCGCATCGTGCGCAAGGCGCTCGGCCATAAGCCGCATGACAAGAAGGATCCGGCGACCCGGACCTTCCAGGCCATCAGAATTCACGTGAACGGCGAACTCGACGAACTGTCCCACGGCCTGTCGGCCGCCGAACACCTGCTGAAGGAAGGGGGGCGCCTTGCGGTGGTCAGCTTCCACAGCCTTGAAGACCGGATCGTCAAGCGCTTCCTGCGCGAGGCATCCTCAACCCCGAGCGCCTCGCGGCACGTCCCAATGGCGGCGCAGGACGATCCGGTCTTTTTTCAGGTCAGCAAGGCGATCAAGCCGTCGGAGGCGGAGATCGACCGCAATCCGCGTGCCCGTTCCTCGGTCCTGCGTTACGCAACCCGCACTGCCACTCCGGCGAGGGAGGCGGCATGATCGCGACCGGATCCCGCATCCGCCAGATCGGCTGGGCTCTCGTCCTCGCGCTATGTCTCGGCCTGCTGCTCGCGCTGACCTTCAAGGTCAACGCCGTCAAAAGCGACGTCCGCCTGACCGAACGGCGTATCATCGCCGCGCAGCAGGAGAAGCTCATGCTCGAAACCGAATTCCAGACCCGCGCCAGCCAGCAGCAACTGGCGAACTGGAATGCGGTCGAATTCGGGTACGGCCCGCCGCGTGCCGACCAGTATCTCGAAAGCGAACGTCAACTGGCGGCGCTGGGTACACCGCGCGGCCTCGATGCTCCGTCGCCCGTTCGGGTCGCCCTGAACCGGCCAATTCCCGAAGAGGAAGGCCTGTTCTCCGAATGGCTTGCAGATGATGAGAGCGCGGCCGCGCGCACCGACCGCCCGGCGCGCCGCGAACTCGCAGCGACCGACCTCGCCCAGCGGCTGACCCGCCCGGTCGGGGCCGTTACCGCCGTTTCCGAGGTGGCGCGGTGAACGCGTTCGCGGGCTATGGTCCCGCGATTGCGGCAGGGCGGAGCGGATACGGGGCGGTCAGCATGGCGGTGGCCTCGGGCCGCGTCCAGCTCGTCACCGTCCGCCAGCATTCGCTGACCACAGCCCGTTGGCGCGTCCTGTGGATCGCGCTCGCCTTTGCCTTCGTCGCGACCATGGCGATCGGCCGGATCGGCTATCTCGGCATGTCGGACCACGGCTCGCGCGCGACCTCGCTCGAGGAAGCGCTCCTGCCCCCTCGGGGCGAGATCACCGACCGTAACGGCGTGCCGCTGGCGCGGGCCTTTCCGGCCTATGCCCTGTGGTTCAATCCCAAGGCACTGGGCGAGGACGGCGCTCCGCTGGTCCGCGACCCGGCGGACGTGGCCGCGCGACTCAAGGCGATCTTCCCCGATCTCGACCAGAAACGCGTTTACGCCCAGCTCGCTTCGGGCAAGCAGGGCTACATCCGCCGCCGTGTGCTTCCCGAAGAAGCGAACCGCGTCCAGGAAATCGGCGAGCTCGGGCTCGAAATGCCGATGGAGAACGACCGCCACTATCCCCAGGGATCGATGGGCGCGCATGTGCTCGGCTATGTCGCTGCAGACGGCAAGGGCCGCGTCGGCATGGAGCAGGTGTTCGACAAGCAGCTCAACGATCCCGCCACCCGCGGCACACCGGTAGCCCTGTCGATCGACGTCCGCGTCCAGGGCGCGCTGGAGGACGAATTGCGCCGCGGCATGATGCTGAACCAGGCCCAGGGTGCGGCGGGCATCGTGCTCGATGTCGACACGGGCGAAGTGCTGGCGCTGGCCTCGCTGCCCGAATTCGATCCCAACAAGATCGACGAGCGCGGCCAGAGCCTGATGTTCAACCGCGTGACCAACCAGGTGTACGAGCTCGGCTCGACCTTCAAGCCGCTCTCGGTCGCGGCTGCGATCGATGCGGGCGTGCTGCGCGATTTTTCCAAGCGCTACGACGCCTCGCCGGTCAAGGTCGGTCGGTTCAGCATCAAGGATAGCCATGCGATGGGTCCGACGCTCAATGTGGTCGAGACCCTCATCCACTCGTCGAATACCGTGACGGCGCGCATCGCGGACGATCTCGGGCCGGTCCGCCTCCGCCAGTATATGATCGATATGGGCATGAACGAGCGTCCGCATATCGAGCTGCCGGCGAAAGGCTTTCCCCTGTGGCCGGGCAAGGATTGGGCACGCCTTACGAACATGACGGTGGGCTTCGGGCATGGCATCGCGGTGACGCCGCTCCACCTCGCCAGCGCCTACGCCGCCATGGTTAACGGCGGCATCTGGCGCCCTGCGACCTTGCAGAAGCTCGACCCCGGTGCCGCGCCCAAGGGCCGCCGCGTGTTCAAGGCTTCCACCTCCAGCCGCATGCGCCAGCTGATGCGTGCGATCACGCTTTACGGAACGGGCCGCAATGCCGACGCCAAGGGCTACCGCGTGGGCGGGAAGACCGGATCGGCCGAAAAGCCCGGTGCCGGCGGCTATCGTCGCTCGGCGATCGTCTCGACCTTCGCCGCCGCCTTCCCGATGGACCGCCCCCGCTATGTCGTGATTGCCATGCTCGACGAGCCGCGCGGGACGCTGGCCTCCAGCTACCAGCGCACCGCGGCCTGGAATGCGGCACCGATCGTCGGACGCCTCGTCCCGCGCATCGGCCCGCTGATCGGCGTGCGCCCCGACAACACGCGCGATGTCGACATCTCCGATATCCGCCCGCTCATCCCGGAGGCAGCCGAGTGAAACTCGCCAAACTCTGTGCGGCCGCTGGTCTCGCTTGCGGCGGAAGCGACGCCGAAGTGACCGGATTCGCGATCGACAATCGCAAGGTTGCGCCCGGCACGGTATTCGGCGCTTTCCAGGGCACGCGGGTCAATGGCGAGGACTTCATTCCCGCCGCCATCGAAGCGGGCGCCATCGCCGTCGTCGCGCGGCCGGAGGCCAAGGTCGAAGGCGCCGTGCACATCGCCGATACCAATCCGCGGAAGGCCTTCGCGCGGCTGGCATCGCGGTTCTTCACGCCGGTGCCGGAGCATATCGTTGCGGTCACCGGCACCAACGGCAAGACCTCCACGGTCGAGATGACCCGCCAGATCTGGCGCATGGCGGGCGAGCGCGCTGCGAGCATCGGAACGCTCGGTGTCACCACCCCGGACGAAAGCGCTTCGACCGGTCTCACCACGCCCGATATCGTGACCTTCCTGTCGAACATGAGCGGCCTTGCACGCGAAGGCGTGACGCACGTCGCCTACGAAGCGTCGAGCCACGGGCTCTCGCAATATCGCAACGAGGGCGTACCTGTCGAAGCAGCGGCCTTCACGAATTTCAGCCGCGACCATCTCGATTACCACGCCGACATGGAAGACTATTTCGCGGCCAAGATGCGGCTGTTCGACGACGTCGTGTCGGATGGTGCGACCGCGGTGGTCTGGATGGGGTCGGGCGACAGCGGCTGGAACGCCCGGGTCGTCGATCACGCCAAGTCGCGCGGCCTCGCCGTCATGACCGTGGGGGAGCAGGGCGAGGACATTCGCCTGACTTCGCGCGAGCCCACCCAGCTTGGCCAGGTGCTCACGGTCGAACACTGCGGCACCACGCGCAAGATCACCCTGCCGCTGATCGGCCCCTACCAGGTTTCCAACGCGCTGTGCGCTGCGGGCCTCGCGCTCGCGAGCGGGACCGACGCCTCCCTGGTCTGGGACGCCGTTGCGCGGCTCCAGCCGGTTCGCGGCCGCCTCGAACGCGCGGTCATCGCGCCCAGCGGCGCGCCCGTCTATGTCGATTACGCCCACACCCCCGACGCGATCGAAGCGGCCATCGCGGCGCTGCGGCCGCATGTGACGGGCCGCCTGATAACCGTCTTCGGCGCAGGCGGCGACCGCGACCATGGCAAGCGCAAGCCGATGGGCGAGTCTGCGGCCAAGGCCAGCGATCTCGTGATCGTCACTGACGACAATCCGCGCGGCGAGACTGCTGCGGATATCCGCGCACAGGTGCTTGAAGGCGCGCCGGATGCCCGCGAAGTGGGCGACCGCCGCGAAGCCATCTGTGCAGCCATCGCCGAAGCGGGCGCGGACGACATCGTCCTCGTCGCGGGCAAGGGACACGAAACGGGTCAGATCATCGGATCGGGAGAAAACATGAGGGTGTTGCCCTTCGACGATGTCGAGGTCGCGCGCGAATGCGCGGCACAGATTGCCAGAGGTGACGCATGAGCGCCGCCATCCTGCGCCATCCGGCCTATGTCGAATGGCCCGCCGATCCGCGCGATCGGCTGCCGCTGACCCTGTGGTCGGCGAAGGATATCGCCGACGCGGTGGGCGGCATAGCCAGCCATGATTTCCAGGTCGCCGGCGTCGAGATGGACAGCCGCGACGTCGTCAATGGCGACCTCTTCATCGCGCTCAAGGGCGAGGCGATGGACGGGCACAAGTTCCTCGACAAGGCCTTCGCCAATGGCGCGGCGGGCGCGATGGTCGATCGCCCGGTCGACTGGCCGCACATCCTCGTCGACGACACGACCGAAGCGCTCAAGGCGCTCGCCCGCGCGGCCCGTGCACGCAGTGAAGCGAAAATCATCGGCGTCACCGGTTCGGTCGGCAAGACCGGGGTCAAGGAAGCGATCTTCGCCGCGCTCGAACGCGCCAGCCGCGGGGCGGCGCATCGCTCGATCCGCAGCTACAACAACCATGTCGGCGTACCGCTCAGTCTGGCGCGCATGCCCGCGCGCAGCCGCTTCGGCATCTTCGAAATGGGCATGAACAATGCCGGCGAGATTGCAGGGCTGACGACGCAAGTCCGCCCGCATGTGGCCGTCATCACGACCATTGCGCCCGCGCATATAGAAAACCTCGGTTCGATGGAGGCCATCGCCGACGCCAAGGCCGAAATTTTCCTCGGCCTCGAGCCGGGCGGCACGGCGGTCATCCCGACCGATACGCCGCACTACGAACAGCTCAAGCTCGCGGCGCTGCGCGCGGGCGCCAAGGTCTTCAGCTTCGGCACCGCGCGCCATGCGGACATGCGCCTGCTCGATGCCATCCCCAGCGCCAATGGCGGCAGCCTGGTGACCTGCGAATTCGCCGAAGGCCGCCTGTGCTACACCGTGGCCGAGCCGGGGCAACACTGGGTCGCCAACTCGCTTGCCGTGATGGCGGCAGTCCGTGCGGCGGGCGGCGACCTTGCCGCGGCTGGTCTCGCGCTTGCGGAGATGGGCGGGCTCAAGGGTCGCGGTGCGCGTCACGGGATCGACGCACCGGGCGGCAAGGCGCTGTTGATCGACGAGAGCTACAACGCCAATCCGGCCAGCATGCGCGCCACCCTCGCGCAACTGGGCCAGACGCCCTCGGCGCGGCGCATCGCCGTGCTCGGCGCGATGAAGGAACTGGGCGACTTCGGGCCCAAGTTCCACGCCGGCCTCGCCGAGCCGCTGCTGGCTGCCGATATCGACTATGCGGTGTTGGTGGGCGACGAGATGGGTGCACTCGCGCGCGAATTGGGGAAACCCCAGAGTTCCGTCCTTGGCAAGCCCATCGCGTGGGCGCATTGCCGGACTGCCGACGAGGCGATCGTATTGCTCGAAAACTTCGGCGTCGTCGCGGGCGATGCCGTGCTGGTCAAGGGCTCCAATTCGGTCGGGCTCGGGCGGCTCGTGGATCATTTCACCCGCGCCCGCTAGGCGCGACAAGAGGCGCACGTGCTTTATCTCCTCGCCGAGTGGCTGAATTTCGAGGGCATTTTCAACCTCGTGCGCTACCAGACCTTCCGCGCCGGGGCGACGCTGATGACCGCGCTCGTGATCGGCCTGCTGATCGGCCCGCGCTTCATCGACATGCTGCGCGTGCGCCAGGGCAAGGGCCAGCCGATCCGCGAGGACGGGCCGCAATCGCACCTCGCCAAGCGCGGCACGCCGACCATGGGCGGGCTAATGATCCTGATCAGCCTGACGCTGTCGGTGATGATCTGGATGGACCTGAGGAACCCCTTCATCTGGGCGTGCCTCGCGGTGACGCTGGGTTTCGGGATCATCGGATTCCTCGACGACTACGACAAGGTCACCAAGGCCAGCCACAAGGGCGTTTCTGCGCGGGTGCGCCTGTTTCTCGAATTCGCGGTGGCGGGCGCGGCGAGCTACATCGTCGTCAGCCAGATCAACACCTTCGTCTATGTGCCTTTCGTCAATGACTTCGGGCTCGAACTGGGCTGGTTCTATTACCTCTTCGCCGCGGTCGTGATCGTCGGGGCGGGCAATGCGGTGAACCTGACCGACGGGCTCGACGGGCTTGCCACCATGCCGGTGATCATCGCGGCGGGGACCTTCGCCATCATCGCCTACCTCGTCGGGCGCGTCGACTATTCCGAGTATCTCGGCATTCCACATGTCGCAGGGGCGGGCGAGCTGGCGATCTTCTGCGCGGCGATCATGGGGGCGGGGCTCGCCTTCCTGTGGTTCAACGCGCCGCCCGCGGCCGTGTTTATGGGTGACACCGGATCGCTGGCGCTGGGCGGGGCGCTCGGCGCGATCGCCGTGGCGACCCACCACGAGATCGTGCTCGGCATCGTCGGCGGGCTGTTCGTGTTCGAGGCCTTGAGCGTCATCATCCAGGTCTTCTGGTTCAAGCGCACCGGCAAGCGCGTCTTCCGCATGGCGCCGATCCACCACCATTTCGAACAGCTCGGCTGGTCGGAGAGCAAGGTCGTGATCCGCTTCTGGATCGTGGCGATCATCCTCGCGATGATGGGGCTGGCAACGCTCAAGCTGCGATGATCACGTCGACCGCCTGGAAGGACAAACGCTACGCGGTGCTCGGCCTCGCGCGGTCCGGCCGGGCGACGGTCGAGGCGCTGCTGGCCAGCGGTGCCAAGGTCATGGCGTGGGACAGCCGCGAGGAAGCGCGCGCCGAGTTCGCGGGCCGGGTCGAGCTGGCCGATCCGGTCGAGGCTGACCTCACCGGTTTTGCGGGCGTGGTCGTCAGCCCCGGCGTCCCGCTCAACACCCACCCGATCAAGCCGCATGCCGACAGCTTCGGCGTGCCGGTGATCGGCGATATCGAACTGTTCGCACAGGCAAGGGCGGAGCTGCCGCCGCACAAGGTCGTCGGCATCACCGGCACCAACGGCAAGTCGACCACCACTGCGCTGGTCCACCACATCCTCAAGACCGCGGGCGTGCCGACCACCATGGGCGGCAATATCGGCCTGCCGATCCTCGAACAGGAGCCTTTGCCGGAAGGCGGGGTCTATGTGCTGGAACTATCGAGCTACCAAATCGACCTGACCTACTCGCTCGATTGCGATGTTGCGGTGCTGCTGAACATCACGCCGGATCATCTCGATCGGTATGATAGTTTCGAAGCTTACAAGGCGTCCAAGCTTCGCCTGTTCGCGCTGCAATCGGAGGGACGCGCAGCAGTTTACAACTTTGACAGCGGCGAAGGTCGCGATGTCGAGCGGATTCGTGGCGGTGATGCTGATACGCATTGGTTTACGTCAGACCGAGTGGGCTTGCTCGACAGTCAGGCCGATTGGCCGTCATTGCAGGGCCCGCACAATGCGCTAAACGCAGCGGCCGCCATCATGGTTTGCAATGCGCTCGGATGCGATGGTGATCTGATCGGCAAAGCGCTCCGCACTTACCCCGGCCTCCCGCATCGCATGGAGCGGATCGCGGAAATATCCGGCGTAGCGTACGTCAACGACAGCAAGGGCACCAACACGGCCGCCTCTGCACCCGCGCTGGCGGCGTTCGACAACATCCACTGGATACTCGGCGGGCTCGCCAAGGAGCCGGGGCTGGGCGAGTGCGAGGCCGAGCTAGGTCACGTGAAGGCCGCCTACACCATCGGCAAGGCCGGGCCGGACTTTGCCGCATTGCTGGAGGGCCGCGTGCCGGTGGAGCAGTGCGAAACGCTCGACCGCGCAGTCAGTAACGCGGCAGCTAGGGCGGTGGCGGGCGACACCGTCCTCCTCTCGCCCGCCTGCGCCAGTTTCGACCAGTATCGCGACTTCGAAGAGCGCGGCGACCACTTCCGCGAACTGGTAGAGGGTCTGAAGTGAGCGCCGCCATGCAGCCCTACGTCCCCGGCAAGCGCCAGCCCGCGCATATTCCCAAGGGCAAGCTGTCGCGGTGGTCGGAACTCAAGATCTGGTGGCGCGAGATCGACCGCGTGCTGCTGTTCCTCGTCCTGCTGCTGATGAGCTTCGGGGCCATCGCGGTCGCTGCCGCCAGCCCGGCAACGGCCAATCGCCTGTCGACCAATAGCGAGACGCTTGACCCGCTCTATTTCTTCTATCGCAACGTCGCATGGCAGGTCGTCGGCCTGTCGGTGATGATCGGAGCATCCTTGCTCAGCCGCGAGAATGCGCGCCGAGCCGGGGTCCTCATGGCGGGCGGGATGCTGGGCTTGCTGTTCCTCGTCCCGGTGATCGGGCCGGAGATCAACGGCGCGCGGCGCTGGATCAACCTCGGCATGCAGTTCCAGCCGTCGGAATTCCTCAAGCCGACCTTCGCCATCGCGCTGGCGTGGATATTCTCCTGGCGCCTGCGCGATCCGAACCTGCCGGTTCTCGGCATCAGCACTGCGCTCGTCGGCCTCATCGCCGCGCTGATGATGCTGCAGCCCGATTTCGGCGGCACGATCCTGTTTGCCGGGGTCTGGTTCGTGATGGTGGTGCTGTCGGGCGTCGACGCCAAGCGGCTCGGCATCCTGATCGGCGGCGGGCTGGCCGGGATCACCGCGACCTATTTCCTCTATGACAACGCGCGCCACCGCATCGACAGCTTCCTGGGCGGCGGCACCGCCTACGACCAGGTCGACCTCGCCAGCCGTACGCTGCTCGCGGGAGGCTGGACCGGTGCGGGCTATGGCCTCGGCATCCGCAAGATGAGCCTGCCAGAAGCGCATACCGATTACATCTTCAGCGTCATCGGGGAGGAATTCGGCCTGCTGGCCTGTGCGGTGATCGTGATCCTCTACCTCGCGATCGTAACCCGCGTGCTGATGCGGCTTGTGGACGAGGAGGATCTGTTCGCGCTGCTGGCGGGAGCTGGACTGGTCTCGCTATTGGGCGGGCAGGCCTTCATCAACATGCTGGTGAACCTACAGCTGTTCCCCTCCAAGGGCATGACGCTGCCGCTGGTGAGCTATGGTGGGTCCTCCACCATCGCCGTCTGTCTCACGGTGGGCCTCTTGCTGGCGGTCACGCGGCGCAATCCCTTCCTGAAAAGCCGAACCAAGGGTCTTGGCGAGTGGATGGGATTAGGGCAGGCGGACGGGATGATTCCGAACCCTCCCCGTCCGAAGCGCGAGATCCAGCCATGACCGGCTCGAGCCGCCATTACGTGCTCGCTGCCGGGGGCACCGGCGGCCATTTGCTGCCCGCCTTCGCGCTTGCGACCGAACTCGACCGGCGTGGCCACCACGTCGCGCTGATCACCGATGCGCGCGGGGCGGATATCCCCGGCAAGCCCGACTTCATGCCCGCGCACGTCATTCCCGCAGGGCGGTTCGGCAAGAACCCGCTCGAGTGGATCAAGGGCGCGCAGGCTGTCATGGAGGGGCGGCGCATGGCGCTGCGCCTGTTCGACAGCTTCGAGCCGAGCGCGGTGGTGGGCTTCGGTGGCTATCCCTCGCTCCCCGCGATCCTCGCCTCGACCTCGGCGGGAATCCCGACGGTGGTGCACGAACAGAACGCCGTGCTCGGCCGCGTCAACCGCCTGCTGGCGGGCCGGGTGCAGGCGATCGCAACCGCCTATCCCGAAGTCGAGCGGCTGGCGGACAAGCATGCGGGCAAGGTCCACCTCGTCGGCAATCCAGTGCGCGCGGGCGTGCTGTCGCTGCGTGACGAGCCGTTCCCGGCCTTCTCCGAAGACGGCCTGCTGCGCGTTCTCGTGACCGGCGGCAGCCAGGGTGCGCGGGTGCTGTCGGAGGTGGTGCCCGACGGGCTTGCGATGCTCCCGCCTGCGCTGCGTCAGCGGCTGCAGGTGACGCAGCAATGCCGCGCCGAAGATCTCGAGGCGGTGCGCCAGCGGTATCGCAGTCACGACATCCCCGCCGAACTGGCGACCTATTTCGAGGACATGGCCAGCCGCCTTGCCGATGCGCATCTGTTCATCGGCCGCGCGGGCGCCTCGACGATCGCCGAACTGACCGCGGTGGGTCGCCCAGCGATCCTCATCCCGCTGCCAATCGCGACCGACGACCACCAGGCCGCCAATACGCGCGAAATGGCGAAAACCGGCGGCGCGCGCATGATCCGGCAGGAACGCTTCACGGGCAAGGAACTCGCCAAGCAGATCAAGGCGCTCGCGGAGAACCCGCAAGGCCTCGCCAAGGCTGCGCATGCCGCATGGAATTGCGGCAGGCCCAAGGCGGTCGAGGACCTCGCCGATCTCGTCGAGAGCTTCGGTGGGGCGGATATGATGGACGTGATCCGCGTCGGCGGAAACAATGCCCGCGGCGCCTCGCAAGGTGCGCCTGCGGGTCAGGGCGCGGCGAAGGAGATGGCCGAATGAGGGGTGTTCCGACAGATATCGGCACGATCCATTTCGTCGGCATCGGCGGCATCGGCATGTCGGGCATCGCCGAGGTGATGAACAACCTCGGCTATACCGTGCAGGGCTCCGACATGAAGGAGAGCCCCACGGTCGAGCGGCTGCGCAGCCAGGGCATCTCGGTCAGGATCGGCCATGCGAAGGAGAATGTCGAAGGCGCCGCCGTGGTCGTCACCTCGACTGCCGTCCGCCGGACCAATCCCGAAGTTGCCCATGCGCTCGAAAATCGCATCCCCGTGGTGCGCCGCGCGGAGATGCTGGCCGAGCTGATGCGCCTCAAGTCGACCGTCGCGGTCGCAGGTACGCACGGCAAGACCACGACGACCAGCATGATCGCCGCCCTGCTCGATGCCGGCAATATCGATCCCACCGTGATCAACGGCGGGATCATCGAGCAATACGGCTCCAACGCCCGCCTCGGCGACAGCGACTGGATGGTAGTCGAGGCGGACGAAAGCGACGGCAGCTTCCTGCGATTGGACGGGACCATCGCGGTCGTCACCAATATCGATCCCGAACATCTCGACCATTACGGCGATTTCGACGGTGTGAAGGACGCCTTCGTCGAGTTCATCCACAACGTGCCCTTCTACGGCGCGGCGGTGCTGTGCATCGACCACCCGGAAGTGCAGGCGGTAATCGGCAAGGTGCGCGACCGGCAGGTGGTCACTTACGGCTTCAGCCTGCAGGCGGATATCTGCGGCGTGAACGTGCGCCCCGATGCGGGCGGGAACCGTTTCGACGTCATCGTGCGCCAGCGCGGCGAGGAGGATCGCCGAATCGAGGGCGTGCACCTGCCGATGCCGGGTCGGCACAACGTCCAGAACGCGCTCGCCGCGATCGCCGTCGCGATCGAGATGGGCTGCCCCGACGAGGTCATCTGCAACGGCTTTTCCGCCTTCGGCGGTGTCCGTCGCCGCTTCACCAAGGTGGGCGAGGTCAAGACTCGCACCGGCACCGCGACGATCATCGACGATTACGGCCACCACCCCGTCGAAATCAAAGCCGTCCTCGGCGCGGCGCGCGAAAGCGTGGCGGCAGATGGCGGGGAGGGCCGCGTGATCGCGGTCGTCCAGCCGCACCGCTACACCCGCCTGCGCGACCTGATGGACGACTTCCAGAGCTGCTTCAACGAGGCCGACCAGGTCTATGTGACGCCAGTCTATGCGGCGGGCGAAGATCCCATCGAGGGTGTGAGTTCGGAAGCGCTGGTCGCCGGTCTCAAGTCGCGCGGCCACCGCGCTGCTGCGACGGTTGCGGACGAGGACGATCTGGCACGGACGCTCGCCGCCGAGATCGGCGCGGGCGATCTGGTCGTGTGCCTCGGCGCAGGCGACATCACCCGCTGGGCCGCCGAACTCGCCGGCCGGATCGACAGGGCACGCGGCGCGTGACGATCGAGCAGCCCGACGACGTGTGGAACTGGGACAGCGGGATGGCGCCCGACTGCGAGGTCGAGGGTGGGGTTGCCGCGCCGATCGCGACCCACGGCCTGCGCGGCAAGCTGACGCATGATGCGCCGCTGGCGAAGCTCGTCTGGTTCAAGAGCGGCGGCACGGCGGACTGGCTGTTCGAACCCGCCGATCTAGACGACCTGAAGCTGTTCCTCGAACGGCTGGAAGGAAACCTCCCGGTCATGGCACTGGGCCTCGGCTCGAACCTCATCGTGCGCGACGGCGGCGTGCCGGGTGTGGTCGTTAAGCTCGGCAAGGCGTTTGCAGATATCGAAGTGCGCGACGACAATGTGGTCGCCTGCGGCGCCGGGGCCCACGGCATCCTCGTTGCCTCGACCGCCCGCGATGTGGGCGTGGCGGGACTGGAGTTCATGCGCGGCATCCCCGGCACCGTCGGCGGCTTCGTCCGCATGAACGGCGGCGCCTATGGCCGCGAGGTCAGCGACGTGCTGGTGGATTGCGACGTGATCCTGCCCGATGGGGCCTTGGTCACCCTGCCTGCTGCCGACCTTCAATATACCTACCGGCACTCGGCACTGCCGGACGGCGCCATCGTGGTCGCCGCGCGCTTCCGGGGCACGCCCGGCGATCCCGTAGAGATCGGTGCCGAGATGGACCGGATCGCCGAAGCGCGCGAGACTTCGCAGCCGCTGCGCACCAAGACCGGCGGCTCCACCTTCAAGAACCCGCCGGGCCGGAAGGCCTGGGAACTCGTCGATGCGGCAGGCTGCAGGGGCCTGACCTTGGGCGGCGCGCAGGTGAGCGAGAAGCACACCAACTTCCTCATCAACACCGGCGATGCGACCAGTGCGGACATCGAGGGGCTGGGCGAGGAAGTGAAGCGCCGCGTTTACGAGAAATCGGGCGTCGAGCTCGAATGGGAAATCCAGCGTGTGGGGCGACCGTAAGGACCAAGAATGATCGATCTCCCCAATAACCTCCACATTGCCGTGCTGATGGGCGGCTGGGCCAACGAGCGGCCCGTCAGCCTAATGTCGGGCGAGGGCGTCGCCAAGGCGCTGGAAGAGCGCGGGCATCGCGTGACGCGGATCGACATGGACCGGCGGGTCGCCGCGCGGATCGCCGAGGCCGCGCCCGATGTCGTCTTCAACGCGTTGCACGGTGTGCCGGGCGAGGATGGCACGGTGCAGGGCATGCTCGAACTGATGGGCGTTCCCTATACGCATTCGGGCGTCGCGACCTCGGTCATCGCGATCGACAAGCAGCTGACCAAGCAGGCGCTGGTGCCGCACGGCATTCCGATGCCGGGCGGACGGATCGTGAAGAGCGCGGAGCTGTTCGAGCGCGATCCCATGCCGCGGCCCTACGTGCTGAAACCGGTCAACGAAGGCAGTTCGGTCGGCGTGGCGATCGTGACCGAGGGCGGCAATTACGGCAACCCGATCGCCCGCGAGGCCAAGGGGCCATGGCAGGAGTTCAGGGAGCTGCTGGCCGAACCCTATATCAAGGGTCGCGAGATGACCGCCGCCGTGATCGATTTCCCCGAAGGTCCGCGGGCCTTGGCGGTGACCGAACTGAAGCCCAAGAGCGGCTTCTACGATTTCGATGCCAAATATACCGACGGCATGACCGACCACATTTGCCCGGCCGAAATTCCGCAGAATATCGAGAGGCTGTGCCTCGAATACGCGCTAAAGGCGCACAAGGTGCTCGGCTGCCGCGGCACCAGCCGGACCGATTTCCGGTGGGACGAGGAACAAGGCGAGGACGGCCTGTTCGTGCTCGAAACCAACACCCAGCCGGGCATGACGCCGCTCAGCCTCGTGCCCGAGCAGGCGCGCTATGCCGGCTTCGAATATGGCGAGCTGTGCGAGATGATCGTCGCCGCCGCGCTGCGCGACCATGCGGCAAAGGTCGGCGGCGATGGCTAGGGTCACCCGCAAGCAGCCTGCCGTCCGCCGATCCGCCGCGGCGCGCAACCGCAGCCAGAAGGCGCGGGCCGCGCGCAAGCACACCAGCGGTCTGCTCGACCGGACCATGGCCGCGCTGCCGTTTACCGAAGAGCAGTGGCACAAGTTCTTCCTTTACACGATCGTTGCCACGGGCCTCGCCATCGCCTGGACGGTGGCGAGCTATGCCGGCGTGCCCGACATTGCGCGCACCGAACTGGCCAAGTCTGCGTCGCGCGCAGGTTTCGAGGTCAGCAAGGTGCGCGTGTCGGGCGTCGAGCGGATGAACGAGCAACTGGTTTACGAACGCGTGCTCGGCCAGCGCGACCGGCCGATGCCGCTGGTCGATCTCGCCGAAGTGCGCGACGACCTGCTGGAACTGCCGTGGGTGGCCGATGCGCGCGTCTCGCGCCAGCTGCCCGATACGCTCAAGGTCGATATCGTGGAGCGCGAGCCGCATGCGGTGCTGCGCAAGCCCGGACGGCTGATGCTGGTCGACCGGCAAGGACATGAGCTCGAGCCGATCAGCGCCGCCAATGCCAAGGACAAGCTGCTGATCGAAGGGCCGGGGGCGCAGAAGCAGGTCGAGGAACTCGGCAAGCTGCTCGATGCCGCACCCGCATTGAAGCCGCAGATCGCAGGCGTCGAATGGGTCGGCAACCGGCGCTGGAACGTGACGTTCAAGACCGGCCAGATGCTCGCCCTCCCGGAAGGCGAGGCGGGGGCATCGGCGCTGGTGAAGTTCGCCCAGCTCGACGGGATGCACCGCCTGATCGGTGGCAAGCCGATCGCGATCGACATGCGCGTGCCCGACCGGGTCTACCTGCGGTGCAAGGACGGGCCGTGCCCGACGCAAATGGCGATGAACGGGAGAGGCGAATAATGGCGGCTCCGACCCCGCGCATCATCCGCGTCTACGGTGCGGTCAATATCGGGTCCTTCCGGGTGTCCGCCATGGTCATGGGCGAGGCGGAGGGCGGCCAGATGGTCGTGCTGGGCTCCAGCCACCGCGCGAGCGACGGCATCAAGCGCGGTTACGTCACCGACATGCGCGCCGCCAGCCACGCCATCCGCACGGCGGTCGAAAAGGCGGAAGCGAATGCCAACACCTCGATCTCGAGCGTGTGGATCGGCTGCGCGGGCGCAGGGCTCTCGAGCCGCATCTCGAGCATGGAAATCGCCATCGGCGGGCGGCGGATCGAAGAAGACGATATCGAGCATCTCCTCCACGCCGCGCGCGACCATCTGCATCCCGACGGGCGCATGGTGCTGCACGCGCAGCCCGCGCATTACACGCTCGACGGCGCGCATGGCGTGGCGAACCCCAAGGGCCTTCATGCCGAGGCGCTCGGTGTCGATGTCCATGTGGCCTTTGCCGAAGGCGCACCGGTGCGGAACCTGATCGAGGCGGTGCAGGGCGCCCATCTCGACGTCGAGGGCGTCGTGGCCAGCCCGCTCGCCACCGCCTATGCCTGCCTGTCCGCAGAGGAACGCGACCTCGGCGTCGCGCTGGTGGAGATCGGCGCCGAAGTCACCAATGTGTCGGTCCATGCGGCGGGGATGCTGCTGGGTTTGCGCTCGATCCCGGTCGGGTCGAACGACATTACCGATGCACTCGCCTCTTCGCTCGGCATCCGGCGCGGTCAGGCGGAACGGCTCAAATGCGTGTCCGGCTCGGCCATCGCCACGCCGACCGACCACCGCGAGATGATTCCCGTGAACGGCCCCGGCGAGGAACCCGACGGCCGCCTGGCGCGCGGGGCTGACGAGCAGAACCGCATTCCCCGCGCCGAACTGGTCGGCGTCGTGACCGACCGGCTGGGTGTGATCAGCTCGGAAATCGCCAAGGCGCTGAAGGCGCTGGGCTTCGGCGGCTCGCAGGGGGGGCAGGTCGTCCTCACCGGGGGCGGGGCGGAACTGCACGGGATCGCCGAATTCATGCAGGGCGCGCTCGGCCAGCCGGTCCGGATCGGCAAGCCCCCTGCCTTGCAGGGCTTGCCCGAAGCCCATGCGACACCCGGTTTCGCCACGCTCGCGGGCCTGTGCCTTTATGCCGCGGAAGACCCGGTCGATATCCGCTCGATCGGGCCGAGCTACCAGCCGACGCGGCGCTACACCGGCATGGGGCTGGTGAACCGTGTCGTGCAGGCGGTGCGCGAGTATTTCTGATGGTTGAATCTCTTGTACAACGCGGCATTAGGCCTTTGTGGATAAGGCCATTCACTGGCCCGCCGCGCGATTCGCTTTGCATGCAATCTGTGCAATAGTGGTTTTTCAGAATTTCGACTTTCCGGGGGATACCCAATGAGCATCAATATCGGTCCGGCATCCAGCGACGACCTTCGCCCCAAGATCATGGTGATCGGCGTCGGCGGTGCGGGTGGCAACGCCATCGCTAACATGATGCAGGCCGGCATCGAAGGCGTGGATTTCATCGTCAGCAACACCGATGCGCAGGCGCTCAGCAGTTCTCCGGCGGAGAAGCGCATCCAGCTGGGGCCCGACATCACCGGTGGTCTCGGCGCCGGCGCCCGGCCCGAAGTCGGCAAGGCTGCGGCCGAAGAAACGGTCGAGGACATCGAAGATGCGCTCGAAGGCTGCAACATGGTCTTCATCGCGGCCGGCATGGGTGGCGGCACCGGCACCGGCGCGGCTCCCGTCATTGCGGAGGCAGCGCGCAAGAAGGGCGTGCTGACCGTCGGTGTCGTGACCAAGCCGTTCCTGTTCGAAGGCACGCGCCGCATGCGCGCGGCGGAAGCGGGGATCGACGAGCTGCAGAAGCATGTCGACACGTTGATCGTCATCCCCAACCAGAACCTGTTCCTGGTCGCCAAGGCGGAAACGACCTTCAAGGAGGCTTTCCAGCTGGCCGACGAGGTCCTGCAGCAGGGCGTGCGTTCGATTACCGACCTGATGGTCATGCCGGGGCTCATCAACCTCGACTTCGCCGACGTCCGCTCGGTGATGAGCGAGATGGGCAAGGCGATGATGGGTACGGGCGAAGGCGAGGGCGACAATCGCGCGCTCGAGGCCGCCGAGCGTGCCATCGCGAACCCGCTGCTCGACGGTGTCAGCATGGCCGGCGCCAAGGGTGTGATCATCTCGATCATCGGCGGCGAGGACATGAAGCTGCTCGAAGTCGACGAGGCGGCGAACCACATTCGCGAACTGGTCGACGAGGACGCGAACATCATCTGGGGCTCGGCCTTCAATCCCGACCTCGACGGCAAGATTCGCGTGTCGGTTGTCGCGACCGGCATCGAAGGTGACGGTACGACCGCTACCAGAGCTCCGCAGGCCTTTTCCATGAGCGAGAGCCGCGCGCCGGTCCGTCCGGTACTCGACTTGCCGAGCGAGGACGTTGCCGAAGACGAACCTTTCGAACTGTCCGAAGGGCTCTCGGCCGAGCCTGATTTCGACGACGATGAAGCACTGGATCTCGCCACCGAAGCGGAAGGCTCTTCGGTCCTCTCCGACGATCTCGGCTATGGCCTCGATGACGAGGACGAGGAAGATTATGACGATGTCGATGGCATCGTCGACCCGCTGGCCGGCCTGCGCAACGACGACGGCGAAGTACCTCCGCCGGCCGACGATGGCGACTTCGGCGGCAATTGGGCCGAAGACGCCGGCCAGCCGTCCCCGCTCGACCTATCGGCGGCGATGGAAGACGATGGCGGCGATGACCTCTACGCCGATGGCGGCAGTCCGCTGGCGAGCAAGCCGGCGAGGAAACGGCCGGTTCTCGGCGGTGGCGGCGATGACGGCGCGGATTCGCAGGGCAGCACGCTGTTCGAGCGTATGGCCAACCTCTCGCGCGGGGCCAACAAGCCCAGCGACGAGGACGAGGACGATGATGGCGGCGATGACGATGGCGGCGATGGCGCCGGCGCACTCAACATCCCGCGCTTCCTCGGCCGTCAGAACAACCAGTAATCGGGGCCTGTAACGGGTCGCCCGTTCGGCGCGGGTTCAAGCGCCGACGGGTAGGGAATCGGGCATGGTAGCTTACGTGCGAATTGCTGGTGCGGCGGCCCTTCTGGCCGCTGCGACCGGTCCTGCGCAGGTGCTCGCGCAACGCGAGGTCGTGCAGCCCCTGCCGCCCGAAGGCTCCGAGCGCCTGAGTAATGCCCTGACCCGGCTCGCCCGCAATGCAGCCGACGTTTCCGCCTTGCTCGATGCGGGCGAAGCGGCGCTCGACGTCGGGGATGTCGATGCCGCGATCGGATTTTTCGGTCGCGCAAACGAGCTATCGCCGGACAACAGCCGCGTGAAACTGGGCCTGGGCAAGGCCTATTCGCGTTCACGCAGGCCGATCGAGGCGCTGCGCCTGTTCGCCGAGGCCGAGCGCGCAGGCGTCGCGAACGACCGCATGGCCGAAGATCGCGCTATGGCTTTCGATCTGGTGGGAGACAACCGGAGCGCGCAGGAGCTTTACCGGCTCGCCCTGGCGCGCGGAGGCGGGGCCGAAGTCAAGCGCCGACTGGCCCTGAGCCTCGCGATTTCCGGCGATCGGGCAGGGTTCGAAAGCACGCTCCTCCCGCTCCTCGAAGCGCGCGACCTCGCCGCGTTCAGGACGCGCGCCTTCGGGCTGGCCATCCTCGGTGACACGCGTGAGGCAATCGGCATTTCGGATGCCATGCTGCCGAAGCAGATGGCGGATCGTATTCGTCCCTATCTCGAGTACATGCCCCGGCTGACTCAGGCGCAGCAAGCGGCGGCGGGGACGCTGGGGGTCTTCCCGCGTGCCGCCAGCATCGGCACTGACGAGCCGCAGATTGCCGCCTATTCCAAGGAACGGCTGGCCAATGCCGCGCCCCCTGCCGGGCCTGCCCCTCGAACCCAGCAAGCGCCTGCCGCGCGAACGCAGCCCGCGCCTGCTGCAAGACCGAGACCGGCGCCTGTCCGCAGCGAACCGGCCCCGCAGCCTCGCGAGCAGCGGCCCGAGCGGCAGGTCCGGCGACCGGGCAGAACGGCCGACGTCCCGCGCGATCTCTCGCCGGCTACCCTCAGGACAGCGCAGGAACGTTCGCAGACCAACGCTCCTGCAACCGCCTCGATGCCGCCTGCGTCGGCCCCCGTGCGCCAGGCGGCTGCGAATTCGCCCGAGACCCGGACTGCGCAGCCTGTGGTGGTGGCGCGGCAGGATCCGTCGGCCACGCAGTCTTCGGAACCCGCAATGACGCCAGCTCCGTCACCTGCTCCGACTCCAGTCCCTGCACCGGCACCGGCACCGGCACCTGCTTCGACGCAAGTTGCGGTACCTGCACTGCCGCCCGCACCTCCGCCGCCGCCAGCGCAACCGGTTGCGGCGCCCGCGCAGCAGGCGCCGACACTGGAAGAAGCCTTCGCCGGCTTTACGCTCCAGCCTTCGAGCAGGCCTCCCTCGGCGCCGGGGGCGGTGGACATTACGCGGATCGCCGTGCCGCGCGAAAAGGTGGAGCCGCCGGCGCCGCCCAAGCCACCCGTTCCCGCGCGCTACTGGGTGCAAGTTGCGACCGGCAAGGACGTCAAGGCGCTTGGCTTCGACTGGCGTCGGATCGCGCGCAAGGCAGAAGGCAAGCTCGACGGCAAGGGACCTTTCCTCACGCCTTGGGGCGAGGCGAACCGCCTGCTTTCCGGCCCCTATCCGAGCGCCAAGTCGGCAAGCGAAATGATGAACGAACTCAAGGGTTTGGGGATCGACAGCTTCACCTTCCGCAGTGCCGAGGGCGAGGCCGTCGAACCGCTCGACTGAGCCGCCGCCGCGCGCTTGTGCACAGGGTTTGCACAGCCGAAAACACTTCTCCCCAGCAGCCTCGCATCGGCGGATTGCCAAGCACCCCGCACAGTCTGCATCCAGCCTGCATGACGCGCACTGGACAGGCACGATGAGGATGGCGGGCGAAAGCTACGAAGCGGAAGAGGACGGCGCTCCGCTCGACATGCTCGTGGCGCTGTTCGAGGCGCGCGGGTGGCCTTGCGAGTCCTCTCAGGGCGAGATGAGCGGCGAAATCCAGGGCAGCTGGACGACGTACCAGCTGCGCGGGATCTGGCGGCCCGAGGACATGGTACTCCAGCTGATCTGCCTGCCCGACATCCGCGTACCGGACGGCAAGAAGGCTGTCGCACAGGACCTCGTCGCTCGAGTGAACGAGCAGCTCTGGCTCGGCCATTTCGACATCTGGTCGAACGGCGGCGTGGTCCTGTATCGCAACGGGACCATGCTGGGTGACGACGGCATGCTCAGCCTCGCGCAGGCGCAGGCGTTGGTGGAGATCGCGGTCGACGAATGCGACCGCTTCTATCCCGCATTCCAGTTCGTCCTCTGGGGTGACAAATCGCCCATCGATGCGCTCAGTGCCGCCATGGTGGATGCAGCCGGCGAGGCCTGAACTGGTGAAGATTCGCGGTTAAGCTGCGTTAGGGCAATTCGGCCCGGTTTTGCTTGAATTTGCCGGAGTAAATCCCGATATTCCCTCCATGTGGAGCGGGGGCTCGACTTTGCCGCTTAGAGGAGTGAACTGAGATGGCCAATTGGAACGACACCGAGCAGAGGCAGGGCTTCGGCTCCGTGCCGCGCGCGGGTGATGCCGTTGCGAGGCAGGAAACTTTCGACGCAGGGCTGCGCAAGCACATGCTGTCGATCTACAATTATATGACGTCTGCCGTGCTGCTGACCGGCATCGTGGCGTTGCTGGCTGCGCGGAGCGGCCTCGCGCTTGCATTTGCCAGCGGTCCGCTGATGTGGATCGTGGCGCTTTCGCCGCTCGCCTTCGTGTTTGCGATGAGCTTCGGTCTCAACCGGATGAGCAAAGGCACGTTGCAGGTGCTTTTCTGGGCTTTCGCGATCGTCATGGGTCTCTCGATGTCGACGATTTTCCTGCGTTATACGGGTGAATCGATCGCTGCGACCTTCTTTGCAACCGCTGGCGCCTTCGCGGGCCTGAGCCTGTTCGGCTACACGACCAAGAAGAACCTGCAGGGTTTCGGCACTTTCCTGGTGATGGGCGTGATCGGCCTGCTGATTGCGATGGTGATCAACATCTTCCTGCAGTCGAGCACACTGATGCTGGCCATCAGCTTCATCGGCGTGCTGATCTTCGCTGGCCTCACGGCTTACGATACGCAGCGCCTGAAGATGGAATACCAGTACCTGCGTGGCACGGAATTCGCCGGCAAGGCCGTGATCATGGGTGCCCTGAGCTTGTATCTGGACTTCGTGAACATGTTCACTTTCCTGCTGCAGTTCATGGGCAATCGCGAGTGATCGCTCACCACTGATCGCACACAGGAATCATTTGGACGTGCCCGGGGCGTAACTTGCGCCCCGGGCATTTTCTTTGCCCCTTTGCGGCGCTAGGCAGTACAGGCTTCATCCCCCGTCAATCACCGATGGTGCAGGATGAATGCACAATGTATTTCTGAGGAGGGTCGCGAGCCATGAGCCGCGTTGCATCGCATTCCATTCGTCTCGCCGCGATCGTCGGCGGCCTCGCCGCAATCGCCGCTTGCACAACGCCGCCACCGCCGCCGCCCCCGTCTCCGCCGCCGCCGGTCGAGCGGGTCCCGGTGCGTCCGCTGCCGCCCTCGCAGGCCTCCTATGTCATGGCCATTCCGCGTGTCGGCGCCGACGGTCTCCGCCAGACGGTCAATGTCGGTATCAGCGACGACGAGAAGGTTTGGCATTTCCGCTCCGCCTGGAACGTGGCCGCGCTCAATTGCCTCGATCCGCGCTACCAGCCGGTGCTCGATGGCTATAGCGATTACATCAAGACCCACGGCCGCTCGCTCAAGCGGGTGAACGACCGGATCGAGGCACTCTATCGCAAGGACGCCAGCACCAAGCGCGCCGGCATCATGGCGCGCGAAACGCAGATGACCATGGTCTACAACTATTTCGCCCTGCCGCCGGCCCGTGGCGGTTTCTGCGACGCCGCGCTGGATGTCGCGAACCGCTATCTCGCCGATACGAGCATCGACCCGGCCACTTTCGCCACGGCCAATTTCTCGGCGATGGAGCAGCCTTTCGAGACGTTCTATCGTGCCTACGAAGAGTATGAACGCGCCTCGGCCGCGTGGGACGCGCAGTATGGCGCACGTTATGGCGCGTCGCAGCCGGGTTATGTCGCGGTGCAGAAAGCCCGTGGGGGCTACATCCCGCAGCCGGGCATAAGCGATCCGGCAACGCTGACGACCAATGCCCAGATCAACGAGACCAAGGTCGTCGATCCGGACACGGGTGCGGAGATTCCCGTCGTGCCGGTGAATACGACCAGCCAGTCGGTTCCAGTGGTCCAGCCGATCCCCAACGATGCGGGCGAGAACGATACCCCGCAGGACTGAGCGGCGACGCTGCAAAATGGGTCTGGTCACGGACGGCGCGCCGCGCTAATTGGCGCGCCTCTCCGGTTTGTGCCGGACAGGAACCTGGAACGGGGCCGTAGCTCAGTTGGGAGAGCGCGTCGTTCGCAATGACGAGGTCAGCGGTTCGATCCCGCTCGGCTCCACCAGGTTGCCCCCCCTTTTTTCACGACAAGCAGCGAGCGGCCCGATAGGCTGGCCGCATGATGTCGCGCGTCGAACCCGTCCTGCTGCTCGTAGGTGCGGGGCATGCGCATCTCGGGGTGATCGACGACTGGCGCAAGCACGGGCCGCCCGCTGCGCGCACGGTGCTCGTGGAGCCGCTCGACGCGATGCACTATTCAGGCATGGTGCCGGGCTGGATCGCAGGTGAATACCGGGCCAGCGAACTGCAGATCCCGCTGGCACTTCTTGTTCGACAGGCCGGGATCGAGTGGCACAAGGCGAGCCTCGTCGCGATGGACCCGGTGGCCCGTATCGCGCGGCTGGATGACGGCAGCGATGTCGGCTTCGACATCTGTTCGCTCGCGACGGGCGGGGCTGGGCAGGCTGGGACGGTGCTGGGCAGCGACCCGAGACTCCTGGACATCCGGCCCTTGCCCGGTTTCGTCAGCCGTTGGCAGGCCTTGCGGGAGATCGGGCCGAAGCACCGGCGTATCGCAGTTGTCGGCGGCGGCGCAGGCGGCGTCGAGCTCGCCTTCGGATTTCGCAATTCCGAGCATTGGTCTGATTGCGCGGTGGTCCTGGTGGCCGGCGAGCATGGCCTGCTGCCCGATCATGGCGCGCCGGTAAGGCACCGCGCAAGGCACGAACTGGCAGCGCAGGGGATCGAAGTCCTCTCGGCAGAGGCGCAGTTCGCCGATGGTGAGCTGGTGGCGGATGGCCGGTCGCTCGAACCGCTCGACCTCGTCGTGGCAGCGGTGGGTAGCGGCGCGCCCGACTGGCCGCGCGAAAGCGGCCTGCCGACAGACGCTGACGGTTTCATCGAGGTCGACGGGCACCAGCGTGTCTGCGGCTTCCCCCAGATCCTTGCCGCCGGAGATGTCGCCCGGCGAACCGATCGCCATGTCGGTCATGCGGGCGTCCACGCGGTCTATTCGGGGCCGGTGCTCGCCAAGAACCTGCGCCGTATGCTCGCAGGCAAGGCGCCGCGCCGCAGCTACAGCCCGCGCTTCATGGACTTCTATCTGCTCAACACCTGCCGCGGCGAGTCAATCCTCAGCTACGCCGGGCTGGGCCTGCAGGGCCGCTGGCTGCGGCGCCTGAAGGACTGGCTCGATACGCGCTGGATCCGGCGCTTTACTGTCCGAGGCGCTTCCTGATGGCTTCGCTCAGCTCCTCGACCCGCGCAGCGTTGTAGCCGAGGTCGGAGACGCCGACGCGGCTGACCGAGCGGATATCGATCTGGCCGTCCGCCACCCGCGCCACGACATCGTCCTTGAAGCCGAAAGCGAAGGTTTCCGCCACGCCTTCCACCGAGTTCATGCCCGAAACGCGGCGCACGTCCTTGAGGCCGATCTCGCCCATCGCGGCGACGATCGCGTCGAAGGCCTGCTCGTCGGTTGTGTTGCCCAGGACGATCGGCTTCAGTTCGGGATAGGATTCGGAGATGATGTCGGCGTGGTTCTTGACCTTGAGCGCCTCGTCCTCGCTGTTCGCCCACATCTCGATCTGCCCGAGCGGCGTGGCGTAGTCGTTGATCGGATTGGCCTCGAGCTCGCCGCGCGTGGTCATTGTCGCGGGCGAGAATTCGGGCGGGTTGAGCAGGTCGGTGGAGACGTCGTGGATCGGGGGCACGGACTCGGCCTTGCTGCCGATCGATGCGAGGCCGAGGAACAGCACCGCCGGAATGGCGACGCCGACCGCGGCCTTCCACCACGGGCCCCGCGGTGTCTTCAGGAAGGCGAAGGCCAGCGCGATCACCGCGAACACTGCGGCGATGCCGAGCAGGTAGGGCCCTGCCTGGCGGATCATGAACAACAGTCCGGTTCGCCAGTGGATGATCCCGAACTTCGGGCCGAAGGCGGCGAGCGCGAACCATGCCAGCACGGCCAGCGAGAGCCATAGCGACCACTTTGGCAGGCTTTTGCGCCAGACCCGCCGGGGCTCTTCGGAGACCGGTGCGGTTGTGGCCGCTTCGTAGCTCGTCGCGGTTTCGGGTGTGTCCTGCCCCTTGGTGGTCTCGTCCATGGTTATCCTCTGCCCCTGTAAGATGCGACGCCCTGGTCGGGCAGCCACAGATCGGCAGGCGGTGCGCCGCTCTGCCAGAATACGTCGATCGGAATGCCACCGCGCGGATACCAGTAGCCGCCGATCCGCAGCCACTTCGGCTTCATCTCGTCGAACAGGCGCCGGCCAATGCCGACGGTGACATCCTCGTGGAAACCGTTGTGGTTGCGGAACGATCCGAGGAAGAGCTTGAGGCTCTTCGATTCCACGATGGTTTCGCCGGGCGCGTAGTCGATCACGAGGTGCGCGAAATCGGGTTGGCCGGTGACCGGGCACAGCGAGGTGAACTCGGGTGCGGCGAACCGGACAAGGTAGAGTTCGCCGGCACGCGGATTGGGCACATAGTCGAGTTCGGCCTCTTCGGGAGAGCCGGGCAGCGGGCTGTTTTCGCCGAGGAACCTGGGAGTCGGTGTGTCGCTCATGCCGCGCATCTGCCGCGAAAGGCGGTCCGGCGCAAGGCGGGGGTTGGAAGCGCCCGCTTCAGTACCTATTCAGCCCGGCGCCGCGCATAGCGGTGCTTTTCCCAAGATACCCACCACGATGACCCTGCGTTTCCGCCTCCCGCTCCTTGCCCTCGCCCTGAGCCTGCCCGAGCCCGTGCTGGCGCAATCGGCGCAGGATTTCACGCTGCCGCCGGCCCCGACGCCGACGGCATCGCCACAGGTGCAAGGTCCGGTGGATACCGAAAGTGGCGTGGTTCCGGTCCGTCCGCGCGTCATCGCGACAGCCACGCCGACGCCGCGACCAACGCCCACCCCCGCTCCTGTGCTGACGCCGGAGGCGACGATCATGGCGCCCGCCACGGCCACAACCGCACCGCGCGCGCGGCCGACAGCCGGCGCGACGCCGCAGCCGACAACGCCCGCTCGTAGCGTCGAGGCTGCTTCGGCATCTCCGGATGATACCCCGCAGGTCCTCCCGCCGTCGGAAACCGCCGGGTCGGCCAATCCGCTGCCGCTGCCGACCGCCGCCGCGCCGTCGCAGTCGCCTTCACCCGCAGGTGAACCGCTTGGCCCTGATGGCGGCGATTTCGACTGGACCTGGCTTGCGGGTCTGCTTGGTGCCCTCGCGGTCATCGCCGGCGGCTTCCTCGTCTGGCGTCGCCGCCAGGCCACCGCCATCCCGCCGGCGATCGAGAAGCCGGTGGTCGCCGCGTCCCCGAAACCGGCTGCTGCCGTTCCCGCAGGCGATCCCCTGACCATCCGGCTCACCGCCGAAAAGCTTACGCGCAGCGCGATGTTCGCGACGCTCAAATATCGCCTGACGCTGGTCAACCGCACCGATGCCGCGTTGGCCGATGTCACGGTCGGGATCGACCTCGTGTCGGCGCATTCGGGCGCGCCGATGGAGCAACAGGTGGCGACAGCCGCGACGCCGCTCGAGACTCGCCACACCCTCGCGCGCATCGCCCCGCGCCAGAACGTGGCGGTGGAGGGCGAGGTCAAACTGCCGCTCGGGTCCGCGCAGGTCATCATGCAGGGCCGCCACCCCTTGCTTGTCCCGCTGATGCGCGTGCGGGTGGACGGTGCCGGCGATACGGCGGTCCTCAAGACCTTCGTGGTCGGTCAGGGCCAGCCCGACGGAGGGCGCGTCCAGCCGTTTCGCCTCGACGAGCCGCCGCGCAGCTATGCGCCGATCGCGCAGCGCGAACTCGCCTAACTCGACTTGGCCCACGCCGCCCGCTAACCCGAGCGGCATGGAGAGACTCGTTTCGACCGAATGGCTTGCCGGTGAACTCGGCGCTGCGGACCTCGTGGTGCTCGATGCGACCATGCATCTGCCCGACAGCCCGCGCGATGCGAAGGCGGACTATCTCGAGGCGCATGTCCCGGGCGCGCGTTTTCTCGATCTCGCCAGCTTCACCGACAGCGGATCGGTGGTGCCCAAGGCATTGCCGACGGCCGAACAGTTTGCTGCCCGTCTGGGTGCGATCGGTATTGTGCCAAGTGCCCGCGTGGTGCTTTACGACGACAGCCAGATCAAGAGCGCGGCCCGTGCGTGGTTCATCTTCGACCACTTCGGCTTCGGCGAGGTCGCGATCCTCAATGGGGGCTTCGCGAAATGGCGCGCCGAGGGGCGGGAGACCGAGCGCGGGGAAGTCACGTTCGAAAGCACCGCCTTTCCGGTGCCGCAGGCCCGGCGCGAGGTTCGCTCGAAGGCGGATATGCTCGCCAATTGCGCCACTCGCGGCGAACAGGTGGTCGATGCGCGCGATGCGGCGCGCTTTGCGGGCGAGGATGGCAGCGGCTCGGCAGGCCACATCCCCGGCGCAGCCAATGTCCATTTCCCGCGCCTCTTCGCCGAGGACGGCACCTGGAAGGCCCCAGACGCCTTGCGCGCCGAATTTGCGGCGTCCGGAGTCGATCTCACGCGGCCCGTTACCGCCAGCTGCAACAGCGGCATGTCCGCCTGCGTCCTGCTGTTCGGCCTCAGCCTCGCGGGCAAGGACGACGGCGCGCTCTATGACGGCAGCTGGATGGAATGGGGTGCCGACCCGGCGACGCCCAAGGAACAGGGGGCCGCGCGCTGAGCATGGCCGGGGGCAGGGACAAGGACATAAAGCCGGCGACGCGGCTGGTAACGGGCGGGCGCTCGGGCGATTTCGCCGGGAGCGTGGTCAACCCGCCGGTCTGGCGCGCAAGCACGCACCTCTACGCGGATTGCGCGGCGCTGCGGAACGGCGTGAAGTCGAACGAGGACGGCCGCTTCTTCTACGGCCGTCGCGGGGCGCCCACGCAATGGGCGCTGTCCGAAGCGCTGACCGAGCTGGAGCCGGGGGCGCAGGGCACCGTGCTCTACCCCAGCGGACTGGCAGCGCTGGTCGGTGCGCTCATGGCCGTGCTGAAGGCAGGCGACGTCCTGCTGGTCGCGGACAATGCCTACGACCCGACCCGCAACACCGCGATGGGGATCCTCAAGCGTTTCGGCGTCGAGCACCGCTTCTTCGATCCGCTCGACCACGCGGCCTATGCAGCGGCATTTTGCGAGCGGACCAAGGCGGTGATGCTGGAGGTGCCGGGCAGTCTGACGATGGAAGTGTGCGATCTACCCGCGCTGGCGCGGATCGCGCGCGACAGGGGTGCGGTCAGCCTCGTGGACAACACTTGGGCGACCGCGCTGGGTTTCGCTGCGCTCGAGCATGGCTGCGACATCGTCATCACCGCGCTGACCAAGCATGTCGGCGGGCATTCGGACCTCATGATGGGAGCCGCGAGCGCGGGCGAGCAATGGTATCGCCGCCTGCGCATGGCGGCGCAGCAGCTCGGCCATGTGGTCTCGCCCGACGATGCTTCGCTCGCCCTGCGCGGCCTGCGAACGATGGGCGTGCGGCTGGAGAAGGAAACCGCCTCGGCGTTGGCAATTGCCGAGTGGCTGGCTGCGCGCGAGGACGTGGCGCATGTGCTGTGCCCGATGCTCCCCGGCTCGCCCGGCCACGATCTGTGGTGCCGCGATTTCACCGGTGGCTGCGGCCTGTTCAGCTTCGTTCTCAAGGGCCGCGACGATGCCGCGCGGTGCCGGTTGATCGACGCGCTCGAGCTGTTCGGCATCGGCTACAGCTGGGGCGGGTTCGAGAGCCTTGCGCTTCCGTTCGACGTCGAGCCGGTGCGCAGTTGCATGCAATGGCCCAAAGCGGGCTGGGGGGTTGAGGATCGCCATGCAGTGCGGCTATCGATCGGTCTCGAAGACACAGACGACCTCATCGCCGACCTCGAATGCGGCTTTGCGGCGATGAACGAAGGATAATCGTGCAAGGCGAAACCGCACCCACCGACGCGCCGACCCCCGAAGCGACCCCGGTCGAACAGGCCTGGAGCCTGGCCGAGGACGCGCCGGAGGAAACCTCGGTCGCGGCCGCCGAAGGGATCAAGGAAGCGGTCAGTTCCAAGAGCGAGACGGTCGGCTCGATCGTCGAAACGCTCGACGCCTGGGCGCTGAGTGTCGGCGACTTCCGCCTTTCGGTGTTCGACGTACTCATCGTGGCGACCGTGATCTTCGGCGTCCTCGCCTTTGCGTGGTTCGTGAGCAAGCTCGCCAAGCGCGGGGTGCGCCGGATCACCAAGCTCGACGGCACGCAGCAATTGCTGGCCGAGAAGATCGTCACCATCGTCGTCTGGGCGGCGGCTTTCTTCCTCGGCATCGACCTGCTCGGGATCGACCTGACTGCACTGGCGGTGTTCTCGGGCGCCTTCGGCCTTGCCATCGGCTTCGGGCTGCAAAAGACTTTCGGCAACCTCATCGCGGGCATCATCCTGCTGATGGACCGCTCGATCAAGCCCGGCGACGTCATCGCGGTGACCGACATGGCGGGCAACGAGAGCTTCGGCCAGATCCGCAAGATCGGCATTCGCGCGGTCTCGGTCACAACCCGCGACCAGCGCGAATACCTGATCCCGAACGAGAACCTGATGATCAACCAGGTCGAAAACTGGTCCTATTCCTCGAAGAACGTCCGCATGCAGGTGCCCGTCGGGGTCAGCTACGATACGGACATGAACCTCGCCGAAGAACTCATGCTCGAAGCGGCAAGAAGCTGCGAGCGGGTCCTCACCGCACCGCCGCCGACCGTGTGGATGGACGGCTACGGGGACAATTCGGTCAACTTCACGATCCACTGCTGGATCGACGACCCGGAAGAGGGCGTCGGCAACGTCCGTTCGGCCGTGCTCAAGAAGCTGTGGTGGCTGTTCAAGGACAACGGGATCGAGATTCCCTTCCCACAGCGCGACATCCATATCCGTAGCAGCGACCAGCTCGAGCGCATGTTCGCCACGCTTCCGCAGGGCGGCAAGCCCGGGCCCACGGTTACAAAAGAATAGATTGCCGCGCCGGAAGGTTCGATTTCAAAATCTCGCCTACCTTGCCGGACACGCATTCTGATTGGCGCATGATCGCCATGCCGCGCATCTTGGCAGCATGGCACAGACCGGAACCATCTTTCTCGTCGGCGCGGGGCCGGGTGATCCCGAGCTCCTGACGATCCGCGCCGCAAGGCTGATCGAACGCGCCCGCATCATCGTCCATGACGGCCTCGTCGATCCTGCGATCCTCGCGATCGCGCGCGACGATGCAGAGCTGATCTCGGTGGCGAAGCGCCGCTCGCACCACACGCTGCCGCAGGAGGAGATCAGCGACCTTCTCGTACGCATCGCGCGTTCGGGCGAGGATGTCGTGCGCCTCAAGGGCGGCGATCCCTTCGTGTTCGGGCGCGGCGGCGAGGAAGCGGAAGTCGCCCGCGCGGCCGGCGTTGCGGTCGAGGTCGTCCCCGGCATCAGCGCCGCGAACGGCGCGGCGGCGGCGGCGCAGATCGCGCTGACGCATCGCGACGCCTCGAGCATCGTCAGCTTCGTCGCCGGCCAGTGCAAGGGTCTGAAGGACCAGGACTGGGCGGGGCTTGCGGGCAAGGGCCGCACGCTGGTGATCTACATGGGCGTGAAGACCGCGCCGCAGATCGCGGAAAAGCTGATGGAAGACGGCCTCGCACCCGACATGCCCGTGGCGGTGATCGAGAACGGCACGCGGCCCGAGATGCGCGTGCTGCGTGGTCTCCTCGCGGGCCTTCCCGAACTTATTGAGCGCGAGGCGGTGGTCAGCCCGGCTCTGATCGTGATCGGCGAGGTAACCGCGCGCGACGACGCCTCGCTCGCCCGCGCTGCACAGGAGGCCGCACGATGAGACTGCTCACCGGAAACGACCTCAAGACCGGCGCCGTCACCTGGTGGACGGGCACCGACTGGTCGATCCACGTGGAGGACGCCGCCGACGTCACCGGTCACGAAGACGAAATCGCCCGCCGCGAAGAAGCCTCGCGCCGCGTGAACGGCCCCTATGCCGTCGATGCGGAATTGAAGGACGGCGTGCCCCGGCCCTCGCACATCAAGGAACGCGTGCGCTCGCTCGGCCCGACCGTCCGCCCCGACCTGACCCTCAAGCCTGCCGAACCCGATATCGGCAACTGGGTGATCTGACATGTATAAGTACGACCAATACGACCAGGCGATGGTCGATACCCGCGTCGAGGAATTCCGCGACCAGACCCGTCGTCGCCTCGAAGGCAAGCTGACCGAGGCGCAGTTCACCCCGCTGCGGCTCAAGAACGGCCTCTACCTCCAGCTGCACGCCTATATGCTGCGTGTCGCCATCCCCTATGGCACACTCGACAGCCGGCAGATGCATGCGCTGGCGGACATCGCCGACACATACGACCGCGGCTATGGGCATTTCACCACGCGCCAGAACATCCAGTACAACTGGATCAAGCTGGAAGAAGCACCCGACCTGCTGGCCGATCTTGCCAAGGTGGAGATGCATGCCATCCAGACCAGCGGCAACTGCATCCGCAACATCAGTTCGGACCATTTCGCAGGCGCTGCGGCGGACGAGCTGGTCGACCCGCGCCCCTATGCGGAGCTGCTGCGCCAGTGGTCGAGCTTCCATCCTGAATTCAACGCCCTGCCGCGCAAGTTCAAGATCGCGGTGATCGCCAGCGAGACCGATCGCGCAGCCATGCGGTTGCATGACATCGGGATCAACATCGTGAAGAACGAGGCGGGCGAGCTGGGAGCGGCCTTCTATGTCGGCGGGGGCATGGGCCGCACGCCGATGATTGCGCCCTGCATCAACCCCTTTGTGCCGCTCGACCAGCTGGTGACCTATGCCGAGGCGTGCCTGCGCGTCTACAACCGCTACGGGCGGCGCGACAACAAGTACAAGGCGCGGATCAAGATCCTCGTCCACGAACTGGGCGCGGAGGAATACACCCGCCAGGTCGAGGAGGAATTCGCGCATCTGCTGGGGCAGGGCGTGGAGCCGCCGCTGGCCGAACTCGAGCGGATCAGGACCTATTTCGAGGACCCAGCCTTCCAGGATGCGTCGAACGACACCATCGATCGCAGCGATCCCGATTTCGCGCTGTGGGTCGATCGCAACACCGTGCCGCACAAGCGCGAGGGCTATGTCTCCGCCGTGATCAGCCTCAAGCCGGTCGGCGGGATCCCCGGCGATGCGACGGCGCGGCAGATGCATGTCATGGCCGAGCTCGCCAAGTCCTATTCCTTCGACGAGCTGCGCGTGATGCACACGCAGAACATCGTCTTGCCGCATGTCCGCAAGGCCACGCTCTATACGCTGTGGCAGACGCTCGAAGCCGAGGGACTGGGCAGTCCGAACCTCGACATGATCGAGGACATCATCGCCTGCCCCGGGCTCGATTATTGCAGCCTCGCCAATGCCCGTTCCATCCCTGTCGCGCAGAAGATCGCCGAACGCTTTGCATCGACCGGGAAGACCGACGCGCTCGGCCAGCTCAAGCTCAAGATCAGCGGCTGCATCAATGCCTGCGGGCACCACCACGCTGGCCACATCGGCATCCTCGGCGTCGACCGGAAGGGGGTGGAGAACTACCAGCTCCTGCTTGGCGGCAGCGAGGCGGAGGACGTCAGCCTAGCCAAGATCACCGGCCCCGGCTTCGACGAGAACGGCATCGTCGATGCGGTCGAAACCGTCACCGATGTGTACACCCGCGAACGCCAGGACGGCGAGCGCTTCCTCGACACCTACCGCCGTATCGGCATGGATCCCTTCAAGGAGGCGCTTTATGGCTGAGACCCTGCGCTATCGCGACGACGAGCCCGTCGATCACCCGGCGGTCACCGTCGATTCCTTCCTCGACCAGTCGAACGCGACCGCCGTGCGGATCGAACCGGGCGACGATGCACGCGACCTAATCCCGCATCTCGAACGCCTCGCGCTGGTCGAGGTGAACTTCCCCGCCTTCGGCGACGGGCGCGGCTATTCCTCCGCCCGCGTGCTGCGCGAGGCGGGTTACGAGGGCGAGCTGCGCGCTGTGGGCGACGTACTGGTCGACTATCTCGCCTATATGCGCCGCTGCGGCTTCGATGCGTTCGAGCCGGACCAGCAGTTCGATAGGGACGATGTCGAGGCCGCCTTCGAACGCTGGCCCGAGGTGTACCAGGCCGCCGCCGACGAGCGCACGCCGATCTGGGCGAAGAGGCACGCGTGAACGAGATCCGCGCCATCGACCGGCTCGACACAGCCCCGCGCTTTACCGAGCACGATGCCATCCGGCTTAACCGCATGTTCCGCGGTTCGGACACGGACGAATGGCTGCGAGCGGTGATCGAGGGCAATCTGGCGGGCGACACGGCGGTGGTTTCGAGCTTCGGGGCGGAGAGCGCCGTGCTGCTGCACCTCCTCGCGGGCATCGATCCGACGATCCCGGTGCTGTTCCTCGACACCGGCAAGCATTTCCCCGAAACGCTGGCCTATCGCGACGAGCTGACCGAGCGGCTGGGGCTCAACCGCGTCGATCTCTATCCGGAGATCGCCGACCTCGCCGCGCGCGACGAGAGCGGGCTCAGGTGGTCCTACGACCCCGATGGTTGCTGCGAGCTGCGCAAGGTCAAGCCGCTCGCCAAGGCGCTGGCCGAATTCGACGCGAGCTTCACCGGGCGCAAGGCGTTCCAGTCTTCGACCCGCGCAAACCTGCCGCGCTTCGAGCTAGACAATTCGGACGCTCAGGGGCGGCTCAAGATGAACCCGCTGATCGACTGGTCGGCGGAGGATATCGCGGCCTATTTCGAGACCCACGACCTGCCCCGGCATCCGCTGGTCGAACGCGGCTTCCCGTCGATCGGCTGCTCGCCCTGCACCCGCCAGGTGGGCGAGGGCGAAGACCCGCGCGCGGGCCGCTGGGCCGGGTGGGACAAGGTCGAATGCGGCATCCACCAGCCCGGCGAGGAACCGTTCCTGTAGGATTGCGGGCACCGGCACGACCGCCGGTGCCCGAAACCCGTCATTCGGCGGCAGGCACCCGCTCGACCGTGGCGGTCTCGCCCTCGGCATTGGTCGAAACCCAGACGCCATCGTCACCGATGCTTTCGGTATTGCACTTCTCGTCGGCCGGATTGTCTTCGGTGACATAGGCAGCGTCGACGATCGTGCAGTAGCGATCGGGCGAGGGCTGGGTCCATGTGCCGGTTTCCATCACATTACCGTCTGCGTCGGTCTGGACGTAGGTTCCGTCGGCTTTCACGTCTTCGTTGAACACCGTGCCATCTGCAGCAGTAATCTTGTACATGCCGGCCGTCGGCTGACCGTCCGCGGCGAGGGGCTCAGCCGCCTCCGGGGTCGCGGTTTCGGCGGGAGCGGCAGGCTCCTGCTCGGCCGGCTGCGAGCAGGCGGCAAGCGCCAGGATACTGGCGGCGATAAGCACTTTCCTCATGAAATCCTCCAATCGCGACCCATGACAAACAGGCGGAGTTTTCCGCTCACGACTCGCGACCGTGCCGGAACACTAGGCCCAATCGCGCGGATCGCAAATCGGCGGTGTCAGGAAGGGCTTTGATCCGCGGCAACGGGTTCCGGAACGGCCAGCTTGTCGAGATTGGTATCGCGGATCGCGCGGGCTTCCTCGTCATAGAGGAACGGCAAATAGGCATAGCGCTTGCCGTTGGTCACGGGCGTCGCTTCGTGCAGCAGCGAGCAGGAGAAGACCACTGCACCGCCCGTGGGTGCTCGATAGGTGCGCGGGCCGAATTCGGGGAAGCGCAGATTGCCGCCCTCGTAGTCCTCGGCATTGAGGTTGATCGTCACTGCGAAGCGGCGGTGCGCGGTTCCGAAAGTGGTGTTGTCGCGGTGGGGGCGAAAATGGCCTGCCCCCGCCTCGTAGCAGGCGACGATATGCCGTTCGATGCGCGTAGCCTTGAAGTGGAAGGCCCGCTCGATCGCCGGGGCGATCCGGCGGGCAATGCGCTGCTGGAGCGCCTGGATCAGCTGCGGATCCTCGATCACGGTGTCGCGGCGGCGCTTGAAACCGTCGTCGAGGATATGCGTGGTCTTGCCCTCCACGTCGCGCATGAAGCCCGAAGGCTTGCCGCCATCGGCCTCGTAGAGCGCGATCAGCTGCCTGCAGAGATCCGGGTCGAACACGTTGTTCACGGTCAGCACCGGCGCCATGCCGTCGGTGGCGTTCGCGATCAGGGCCTCGAGATCGGCCAGCGCCCGTTCGCCGTCGGCCAGCGCATAGCGACCCTGCAAACGCAGTTCCCGGTCGAGCAGTACCCAATGCGGTTCGTAACGATGGTCCTCGCGCGCGGCGCCATAGGTGCGGCTGACGGCCCGGTCGTAATCGAGGAAGTGGCGGATGCCGGGCAGCTCCTGCGCGATGCGGCCTTCCGCTACATCCTGCGGGTCCACCGTCACGCCGAAGAAGGCCGCGGCATCGTCGTCGAACAGGGCGCGGTGCTGCCTGACGAGTTCCAGCGCCGCGGCGGCCTTGGGCTGGCTTGCGCTGCCGTAGAACAGCATCAGCACACTGTGCCCGCCGACGGTGTGGAAGGCGAAGCGGTCGGCGCCCGACAGCGCCTTGGCATGGAACCAGGGGGCATAATCGCCGACCTGCGGAGGCACGGGCTGCGTGGTCATCGACCGAGACCTAACCGCGGTGTCTGGCGCGGGCAATCGAAAGTCAGAGCCAGCCTTCGCGGCGATACCATTCGGCGGTCTGCCGCAGGCCGTCCTCGCCGGCGATATGTGGCTCCCATACGGCGGCGGGGACTTTCCGGTCCGAGCGGGCGACCCAGTTGGGATGCGCCATATAGCCGACCCGGTCGGGTGTGAGCCGCGCCTTGTCGCCGCGCAGCAGCCGGTCGATCCGAGCGCCGGTTTCCATCAGCGGCTTGGGCAGGTGGGGCGCAAACACGCGGCGCCCGACCGCCCGGCCGATCTCGCGCGCCAGTTCCTTGTGCGACCAGCCGCCGTCCCGCGCATCGTCGGGCTCGAACAGTCGGCGGCGGACCAGCGCGGGCGAGGCATCGACGAGATCGAGCAGCAGCCGCGCAAGGTCGTCGACATGGATGATCGAACTCGCCCCGCGTGGCGGCAGGGGGACGAAACCGTATTTTGCGCTGCGGAACATCTCCAGGTAGTCGATATCGCGCGGGCCGTAGACACCCGGCGGGCGAACGATGGTCCAGTCGAGCCCGCTCGCCTCGACCAGCTTTTCCGCCTGCGCCTTGGATGCCCCATAGGCGGACAGGCCGGGCTCGCGCGCGGAGAGCGAGGATACGAAGACGAAGCGCTTGATCCGGTTCGCTTTCGCAGCCTCGATCACGCGCGCCGTCCCCTCGACATTGGCTTGCGCGAACTGCGCCGGATCGGGCGCGTTGGTGAGGCCCGCGACATGGACGACGCTGTCCGCATCCGCGCACAGGCTGGTCAGCGCGTCCCTATCTCCGAGGCTGCCTTCGACCCAATCGACCTTGTCGCGCGGCGCTTGCAGGCGGCGGGTCAGCGCGCGCAGGGCTGCCTCCTCGCGCGCCGCGGCATCGAGCACTGCCTGCCCGACAAAGCCGGTCGCCCCGGTCAATGCTATCGTCATGTGCGCACCATATGGTCGCGGTGTACCACGGCGGCGCGCGGTGCATAGCCGAGCTTCTCCGCCTGCCGGTCCTCGCGCAGGCCGAGGATCGCGCGGCACTCGCTGGCGGTGTATTCGACGAGCCCCTGGCCCAGCCGTTCGCCCTTCGGCCCGAAGATCGCGACGAGATCGCCGCGGGCGAAGTCGCCCTCGATCTCCGTCATCCCCGCGGCCAGCAGGCTTGCCCCATTGGCCAGCGCGGCCGCGCAACCCGCGTCGACCGTGACCACGCCGGAGGGCGCCAGCCGTCCTCCCAGCCACGCCTTGCGGGCACTGGCATCGGCCTGCGGGACGAACAGCGTTCCGGTGCCGGTGTCGAGCAGGCGCGCGATCGGCGCGTCGCCCGTGCCGTTCGCGATCACGAGTGCGATCCCCGCGCGCTCCGCAATCCGCGCGGCCTGCAGCTTGGCCACCATCCCGCCCGAACCAAGGCCGGAAGAGGATGCGCCGCTGGCCATGGCGATGATTTCGGGCGTGACGCCGTCGACGCGGTCGATCAGCACCGCCCCCGCCTGGCGCGGGTCGCGGTCGTAGAGGCCATCGACATCGGATAGCAGCAGCACCGCCTCGGCCCCTGCGGCTTGCGCGACGCGCGCAGCTAGGCGGTCGTTGTCGCCGAAGCGGATTTCCTCAGTAGCCACGCTGTCGTTCTCGTTGACCACGGGAATGGCGCCGGCCTCGACCAGCCGCTCGAGCGTGGCCGAAGCATTGAGGTAGCGCCGCCGGTCTTCGAGATCGCCGATGGTGACGAGCATCTGCGCTGCGGTGATGGCATGCCGTCCGAGCGCATCCGACCAAAGCCGTGCCAATTCGACCTGCCCGACCGAAGCCGCCGCCTGCGCGTCGGCAAGGCTCCCGCGCCCGCCCTTGGCGAGGCCGAGCTTCGCAGCCCCCAGTGCGATCGCACCGGAGGATACGACAATGACCTCGACGCCGCCTGCGCGGAGGTCGGCAAGATCCTTCGCCAGCGTCGCGAGCCATGCGCCGCGAGCCTTTCCGGCGTCGACGAGCAGCGCCGACCCGACCTTGACGACAAGGCGGCGCGCGGTGCGCAGGTCGGGGAGATCAGCGATTGTCATTGCTTCCTTCGTCGCCCCGGACTTGATCCGGGGTCCAGCTTCTTTTGCTTGGCCGTCGAAAAGTAAAGCGGGACCCCGGATCAAGTCCGGGGCGACGGGAGGGACAAGGGGCCGTCAGATCGGCGACCAGTCGGGTTCCTCGCCCTCGTCCTCGACCTCTTCGGCGTGGGTTTCGGTCGAGGTACGATCGGGCAGGTAGCCGAGGATTTCGTCGAGCAACTCGGGAATGCCCGCGCCGCTCGCACCCGAAATCCGGAACACCTTCTTCGCGCCTGCCGCCAGCAGTTCCTCGGCAAAGCCTTCGCCCAGTTCCTCATCAGCAAGGTCGAGCTTGTTGAGTGCGACCAGCTGGGGCTTGTCCGCCAGCCCGCCGCCATAGGCCTCGAGCTCGGCATTGACGGTGCGATAGGCTGCGGCGGGGTCTTCGCCGGAAATGTCGATCAGGTGGATCAGCACCCGGCACCGCTCGATATGGCCGAGGAAGCGGTCCCCGATGCCTGCGCCTTCAGCCGCACCCTCGATCAGGCCGGGGATGTCGGCGAGAACAAACTCGCGGCCCTTGTGGCTGACGACGCCCAGCTTGGGCACCAGCGTGGTGAAGGCGTAATGCCCCACCTTGGCCTTGGCGTTGGAGACCTGGTTGATGAAGGTCGACTTGCCCGCATTGGGCAGGCCCAGCATGCCGACGTCGGCCAGCAGCTTGAGGCGCAGCCAGACCCACATTTCCTCGCCCGGCTCGCCCGGCTGGTGCTGGCGTGGGGCGCGGTTGGTGCTGGTCTTGTAGCTGGCGTTGCCGCGTCCGCCCATGCCGCCTTCGAGGAAGACGACGCGCTGGCCGACCTCGGTGAAATCGGCGAGCACTTCCTCCTTGTCCTCGGACAGAATCTGCGTGCCCACCGGCACCTCGATCACGAGGTCGGGCGCGCCCGCGCCGGTCCGGTCCTTGCCCTGTCCGTGATTGCCGCGCTTGGCCTTGAAGTGCTGGGCGTAGCGGAAGTCGATCAGCGTATTGAGGCCCTGGACCGCCTCGAACACGATGTCGCCGCCCTTGCCGCCGTTGCCGCCGTCGGGTCCGCCGTATTCGATATACTTCTCGCGCCGGAAACTGACGGCGCCCGGGCCGCCTGCGCCCGATTTGAGATAGATTTTTGCCTGATCGAGAAAATGCATGGCGCGCCCCTAGTCCTTTTTGCGCGAATTGGCGAGCGTTCAGGCATGTCCCAATAAGGCGCATAAGCTGCGTCACCGGATTGTCTTGGACCGTGTCTAGCCATAGCCCGCAGTTGGAGGGTCGATTCGCGCCCTCGCTTGCTTTCATGAGGGGTCACACATGGTCGCCGTTGCCACTTCGCGCGTCTTTTTCAACGAGATACACTACGACAATGCCGGGCCCGACACGGGCGAGTTCATCGAGATCGCCAATGTCGACGGCGTCGACCTGAGCGGCTGGACGGTCCTGCTCTACAACGGATCGAACGGCGCCGTGTACGACAGCATAGCGCTGTCCGGCAGCGACACCTTCACCACCGTGACCTTGCCCAGCAACGGCTTGCAGAACGGCGCGCCGGACGGCTTCGCGCTGGTCGATCCCGCCGGCATTGTCGTGATGTTCCTGTCCTACGAAGGTAGTTTCACCGCCACGGATGGTGCAGCCAATGGGCTGACGAGCACCGACATCGGCGTGGCCGAGAGCGGGACGACGCCGATCGGGCACTCGCTGCAGCTGACCGGTAGCGGCTCGACCTATGGGGACTTTACCTGGGCCAGCGAGCAGGCGGGCACGTCGGGCGCGGTGAATACCGGCCAGACGATCGGTGGTGCGCCGCCGCCTCCTCCACCCCCGCCTCCGCCGCCGCCCCCTCCGCCCGCGGCGACGAATGTATTCTTCAACGAATTCCACTACGACAATGCCGGCGGCGACGTTGGTGAGGCGATCGAGCTTGCCGGCACTGCGGGCACCGACCTGACCGGCTGGAGCATCGTCCTCTACAACGGCAATGGCGGCGGCGTGTACGGCACGATCGCACTTTCGGGCATCATCGCCGACCAGGACGACGGCTTCGGCACGCTCAGCTTCGCCGCTTCCGGCCTGCAGAACGGCGCGCCCGACGGGTTCGCGCTGGTCGATGCCGGCGGCAATGTCGTGCAGTTCCTGTCCTACGAAGGCGAGATGCTCGCGACGAGCGGCCCGGCAGCGGGCATGACCAGCATCGACGTAGGCGTCAGCGAACCTGGCAGCCCGATCGGCCTGTCGCTCCAGCTGGTCGGCAGCGGATCGAGCTACGAGGATTTCACTTGGGTCGGTCCGGTGGGCGACAGCTTCGGCGGCGTCAACGGCGGGCAGGACTTCGTGCCGCCGAATCCCAACGGCAGCTTCTACATTGGCGATGCCGCGGCGAACGAAGGCGATAGCGGCGTCACCGAACTGACCTTCACCGTGCGCCGCACCGGCGGCAGCGAAGGCAGCGTCAGCGTCGACTACACCGTGGTTCTCGGCAACGCGCCGCAATCGGCCGACGCGGCCGATTTCGCCGGCGCGCTGTCCGGCACGGTGGTCTTCGCCGACGGGCAGACCACCGCCCAGATCACGCTGCAGATCGCCGGCGACACCTTGCCCGAGCCGACCGAGTTCTTCCTAGTCGAACTCTCCAACCCTGCCGGCGGGGCCGACATCCGCGATGCGACAGCCAGCGGCACGATCGTCAACGACGATCCGCTCGACCTCGAGATCGGTCAAATCCAGGGCGAGGGCCACCAGTCGATCTATGTCGGCAATTCGGTGACCACCACCGGCATCGTGACGGCGGTCGGGCCGAACGGCTTCTACCTCCAGGACGCGGACGGCGACGGCAATGCGCGGACTTCGGACGCGATCTTCGTCTTCACCGGCTCGGCCCCAAGCGTGGTCGCCGGCGATGCCGTGACGGTCAGCGGCCTCGTCGAGGAATTCCTGCCCGGCGGCGACGATCGCAACCTGACGACCACCGAGCTGACCAATGTGACGGTGACCGTCGAAAGCAGTGGCAATGCGCTGCCACAGGCGGTGCTGATCGGACCCGACGGCATCGCCCCGCCGACCGAGATCATCGACGACGACCAGCTCGCCATCTACGATCCCGAGAACGACGGCATCGACTTCTGGGAAAGCCTCGAAGGCATGCTGGTCACGGTCCAGAACCCCGTCGCGGTCGGCAGCACCAACAATTTCGGCGAGCTGTGGACCGTCGCCAGCGACGGCGCCGGTTCGCTTACCGCGACCAATGTCAGCGAGGACGGGCTGGTCGTGATCGACGGCGGTGCCGGCGGGCTCGGCTTCTTCGACAGCGGCGCGGGTTCGGACTTCAATCCCGAACGCATCCAGATCGATGGCGGCTACACGTTGAACGGCGTCACCTTCGATACCCCGTCCGTGCGCCCCGGCGCGGTGCTGGATAACGTCACCGGCGTGATCGACTACAGCTTCGGCAATTTCGAACTGCGTCCGACGACGGCGGTGACCGTGGCGCAGGACAGCACCATCGCACCGGAAACCTCGATCCTGACCGGCGCGGCGAACCAGCTGACCATTGCGACCTACAACGTGCTCAATCTCGACATCAACGAGGCTGATGGCGACACGGATGTGGCGGACGGCCGTTTCGATGCGATCGCCTACGACATCGGCGTGGCAATGAACGCGCCGGACATCGTCGTGCTGGAAGAAATCCAGGACGACAGCGGTTCCGCCAATGACGGGACGGTCAGCGCCAGCATGACCCTGCAGGCGCTGGCGGATTCGATCTACGCCCAGACCGGGGTGGTCTACACCGTAGTCGACAATCCCTTCGTGCTCGATGGCCAGACCGGCGGCCAGCCGGGCGGCAACATCCGTGTCGCCTTCCTCTACCGCGAGGACCGCGTGGAGCTCGATCCGGCATCCGTATCGACTATCGACGACGGCGCCTTCGCCCGTACGCCGCTGGTCGCGACCTTCCATTTCAACGGCGAGGACGTGACCGTCATCGGCAACCACTTCACTTCGATGATCGGTTCCGACACGACCTTCACCGCCGACCAGCCGCCGCTCCAGGCGGGCGCTCTCCAGCGCGCCGCGCAGGCAGCGGCAGTGAACGCCTATGTCGACCAGCTGCTCGCTGCCGATCCCGATGCGAACGTAGTGGTGGCGGGCGACTTCAACGACTTCCATTTCGAGGAGCCGTTGCAGATCCTGACCGGCGAACTCGACTATGCCGGCGGCGCGGTCAGCGGCGGGAACGACGTGGTGCTGGGGAACCTGGCCTATCTGCTGGAGGCCAGCGAACGGTTCAGCACCATGTTCGAGGGCAATGCACAGATGATCGACCATATTCTCGCGAGCGGATCGCTGCTCGACGGGGCGGCGGTCGACGTGGTGCATCGCAACGTCACCACCGCGTCCGATGTGTCCGACCACGATCCGGTGCTCGCCCGTTTCAACATCGGCGTTCAAACCATCGCGGGCGGCAATGGCGACGACCTGCTACTGGGCAATGACGGTCGCGATCGCCTGTCCGGGGGTAACGGCCGCGATGCGCTGTTCGGCTTCGGCGACGATGACGTCCTGTTCGGCAACAACGGCATGGACGACCTGTTCGGCGGCGCGGGCGACGATGTGCTCGACGGCGGGAACGGGGCCGACCTGCTCGATGGCGGCAGCGGCATGGACCTGCTGATCGGCGGACGCGGTCCGGACACCTTCATCCTCCACGCCGATGGCGGCGCAGCCGACGCCGACGTGATCGCGGACTTCACCGGCCGCGGCTCCGGACCGGACACCATCCTCATCGCCGATAGCGCGGGGCGGACAATCGACTTCGTCCAAGCTGGGGCCGACACGCAGATCTATGCCGATGGGCAGCTGATCGGCACAGTGCTGGGCGCTCAGGCGGGCGCCGTGGAAGCGGCCACGGTTTTCGAGACGGGGATGCCCGCTTTCGAGCGGGCCTATGCGCCGTTCGCGATGGCACAAGAGCTCGGGGCGGACGGGTTCGCCTGGGCGCTGCAGCAGGTCGAACCGCTGCACACGGCCAACGGGCTCAACTTCGTGTGATGCCAGGAGGCGGCCGGTGAGTGTCCGGCCGCCTTTCATCCCCGCCGCGCCAGACTGCCCGCTCATGGGTAATTCGCCCTAGTGCCGGGAACTCGAAGCATACCAACTACGTTACACGCGCTGAAGAAAACTGAACTACGGGGATTCCCGCGCGTGCAAAAAGTGATGATCGTGGACGACGAAGCGCTCGTTCTGCTGGATCTCGTCCACACGGTCGAAGACCTCGGCTACAATCTTCATTCGGAATCGACGACGCTCAAGTCCGCGCTGGATGCGCTGGAACTGGGGCCGCCCGACGTCGCCCTGCTCGATATCGATGTCGCGGGCGAACCGGTCTGGCCGCTCGCCCGCAGGCTGAAGGAGGAGGGCGCGCCGATCGTGTTCATCAGCGCCAATCTCACTCACGGCGAGTTGCGCGAAGAGTTTCCCGCATGCCCGACGCTTGGGAAGCCGGTATCGCAAAAGGACGTTGCGCGCTCGCTCGAGGCGGCTCTCTCCCTTCGCTGAAGCGACCCGTTTTCCTCGATTCTATCGGCTGAAGCGGAGCTCTCGCCGATATCCGCCTTCCACTTGCGTCCCGGTCGCCGCACCCTGAAGCTGGCGGGCGGCGGTCTCGACCAGTTTCGTGCCGAAGCCAGGTGAAGCCGCAGCGCCGGTCTGTTCCGCCTGGCCGGTTTCGCTCCAGACCAGCGCGATGTCCTCGCCGTCCTCGGACCAGGCGATGGATATCCTGCCATCGCGAACCGCAAGCGCGCCATACTTGCTCGAGTTGGTCGCCCATTCGTGCAGGATCAGCGCGAGCGACGTGATCTTCTCGCTTTCGATCATCAGCGGATCACCGGATTTATCGACGCGCTGCTCGCTCAGATTGGGCCTGAGCACCGTGTCGATAAGATCCTCGATGCTGACCGAGCGCGGCTCCTGCTCACCGATCTGGTTGGTAAGTGCGTGCGAGCGGCCGAGTGCGTGGATCCGGCTCCTGAGGCTTTCCGCAAAGCCTTTCACGTCGTCGGTCTCGCGCGAGGCGATCGTGACCATGGCCGCGATCACCGAGAAGAGGTTCTTCACCCGGTGGTTCATCTCGCGGATCATCAATTCGCGCTGGGCGAGCATCTGGCGTTCAGCCGATACATCGAAGGTAACCCCGATGAATTTGCGGGAATGGCCCAAATCGATGAGTTTGCCGAGGCCGTGGAGCCAGCGCATCTCGCCATTGCCGAGCGGAATGCGGAAGGTCTCCTGAAAATCGCTGCCACCTTCGAGCGCCATGCGGAGAGCCTTGTTGACCCTGTCGCGATCCTCTGCGGGCATGGATGCAAGGATCGGCTCGAGCGTCTCGCCGGGATCGTCCTCCGCAATGTTGAGCAGCTCGCGCTCGGTCTCGTCGAGCACGGTCCGGTCGGTCGACGGCTCGTATTCCCAGATGCCGATCCGCGCGACCTCGAGCGCCAGGCGCAGGCGTTCGCGTTCCTCGCGCAGATTGCGTTCGAGCGAGAGGGCTTCGGTCACGTCGGTGAAGACCAGCGTGGCGCCGTCCACCGCGCCGTCGAGCAGGCGATAGGGGATCACGCGCAGGATGAATTCCGCCCCCAGCTCGTCGATGTGGAGGCTGGTTTCGCTCATGACGCCATCGACCGCGGCGCGGCGCACGATATCCGTCAGCGTGCGCAGATCTACCTTGGAAGGCAGGGCGGCGAGCGGTTTGCCCACCGCGTGGTCGTCGATCGGGAACAGGGTCGTCGCGGCTTCGGTGAAACTGCGCAGGTTGAGCGCCGCGTCGACCACGAGAACCGGCAGCTGCGTGCTATCGAAAAAGTTCTTGAGATCGGAGTTCGCCACGGTGAGCTGGTCGACCTTGGTCTTTAGCTCGTCGTTGACCGTCGTCAGCTCCTCGTTGGTCGACTGGAGCTCCTCGTTCATCGACATCATTTCTTCGTTGGAGCTCTTGAGCTCCTCATTCGTCGTTTCGAGCTCCTCGACCGTCGAGCGCAGGCGTTCGCGCGTGGTGCGCAATTCCTGCTCGAGGAATTCGGTCTGGCCGAGTTCGACGTCGAATTCCTCGAAATCCACCTCGTGCGGCTCGAGGCTGCCGGTTTCCTCGATCACGATCAGAAACGCCGCGTCGTCGATCAATTCGCAGACTACGCGTGCGCGCAACTTGCCGAAATCGGTAAGGATTTCGATGTCCTTGACCCCAGCCCGCTGGCGGTTCTTTCCCACCTTGCGGAGGAGAGGTCCGATGACTTCGCGCAGGCCCGGTCGTGCGAGCGTGGGCACATGGATGCTGCGTTCCAGCCGGTCGGGGAATTCGAGGTAGCGGCTCGCGGAGCCCCAGCGTTCCAGCAGCATCCCTTCGCCGTCGAGCAAGAGGCAGACCGGCGCGTAGCGTTCCGCAATGGTTTGCAGCGCGCGGACATCGCTGCCGGGCGCGCTGCGCGGCAGGTCCAGCCGGTCCTCTTCATTGCGGCGACGGCGCAGCGACTGCCCCATGTCGGCCGACAATTTGAGCGAATAATTCCCCTTGGCATGCTTGCGCCGGAAGATGCGCGCTGACTGGTCTATCGCCTCGAACAGATCGTCGTGCCGCCCGATCGTCTCGGAGGAACCCAGCAGGAGGAAGCCACCGTCTCGTAGGGCGAAGTGGAACAGCGGGATGACCAGTTTCTGCAGGCTGTCGTCGAAATAGATCAGGACGTTGCGGCACGAAATGAGGTCGATCTTCGAATAGGGCGGATCGCGCACGAGATTGTGCACGCCGAAACGCACCATGTCGCGGATCTTGGGTGCGATGGTGAACCGCTCGAGCCCGCCGACCACGAACTCGTCGCGGTAGGGGGCGGGAATGTCGTTCATCGCGGCGATCGGATAGGTCGCGGAACGGGCGATATCGAGCATCCGGTCGTCGATATCGGTGGCGAACACCTGGAAATAGGGTGCATTGCCGAACCGCTTGGCTGCTGCGGCCAGCATCATCGCGATCGAATAGGCCTCTTCCCCGCTCGAGCAGCCGGGTACCCAGACCCGGATTTCCTCTCCCGTCCGGGCGCGCGAGACGAGCGGGTCGATCACCTGCTCGCGCAGATTGTCGAAATGTTCGGTGTCGCGGAAGAAGCGCGTGACGTTGATAAGAAGGTCGCGAAACAGCGCGTCGCACTCGCCCATGTCCGCACGCAACCGCGCGAGGTATTCCGGCCCCTCGTCGATACCAAGCACCTGCATGCGCCGGGCGATACGGCGGTTCAGCGTGCTGCGCTTGTAGCGCGAGAAATCGTGCCCGACGGCGTCGCGCAAGACCTCGCATAGGCTGTCGATGAGATCGGTGATGTCGGTTTCGCGGTCGATTGCCGTGCTGACCTGGTCCCCGCGATCGAAATAGGACACCAGCGTACTGACGATGTCGCCGGGCTCGCGCACCATGTCGACCAGTCCGGTCGATATCGCCGAGGTGGGCATGCCGTCGTAAGCTGCGGTTTCGGGATCCTGCACCACGCAGACGCCGGCATGCTCCTTGATCGCGCGCAGGCCGCGGCTGCCGTCCCCGCCGGTGCCCGAGAGGATCACGCAGGCCGCGTGATCGCCCACATCCTCGGCGAGGCTTTCGAAAAAGTCGTCGATCGGGCGGCGCATCCCGCGCGGATCGGTGAATTCGGTCAGCGAAAGAACCCCGCGCTCGAGCGCCAGGCCATGACCCGGCGGGATCACGTAGATGTGATCGGGCTCGAGCGCTTCGCCGCCTTCGGCCTGCTTCACCGACATCGAGGTATAGCGTTCCAGCAGTTGGGCCATCAGCGATTCATGGGTGGGATCGAGATGCTGGACGACCACGAAGGCCATGCCCGGAGCGCCGTCGAAGTTGCTGAACATCTCGCGCAGGGCTTCGAGGCCGCCCGCAGACGCGCCCACGCCGACGATGGGAAATCCATCCACGTCCTGTGCCATGGCGACCCTGGTTCCCCCTCTCAATCCAGCAATGCCCTGGCGAGCAACGCCTGGCTGGACGCTAGCGCCTCCACACTGCCTAGAACAGCCCAAGAATCGTCCCGCGTCAACAGGTTGAGCTGCCTGAGATCTTCGGCCAGCGCCCGGTCGTAGAGGTCGGGATCCCTGGTCTTGCCCGGATCGATTGCGAATTGCGCGCCGAGGACCAGGCGGACGGTTCCCGACTGCGCCAGCTTGGCGAGGTAGACGAGGTTGAGAAAGGGGCGCCCGTCGCGTGTCACATTGGGCACGATGAAGCGTTCGTCGGTGGTGTCGGGGTCGGCAAGGAAGTGGCGCATCCGCTCGCGCACGGGCCCGGCATCGTTGTTGGGCTGGAGGAACCGACAGTTACGCCCCAACACCTCTTCGGGCGCGTAACCGCTGGTGTCGCAGAAGGCCTGGTTTACCCCGATCAGGGGACAGTCCTCGGCCTCGTAGTCGGCAATCGAAAGCGACACGCCGCTGCGTTCGAAAATGCCCTTGAGGCCGGTCGGAAGCTCCGAGTCGAGGAAATAGGCAGTCATGAATGGCGTCCTTTATCGCAAAGCTTCAGGCCTGTCCTGCGGCGCAGTTGGCGCGCTTGGCAAGTGAGTGCGACAGGGCTACCGCCGCGCCATGCAACTCGACGACCTCCTGCGCCGGTATTTCGGTACCGACGATCCTTCGCAGATGACCCCGGCGGCGCTGGAGGCGGGCAAGGAGCGATGCCTCGTCGACCTCGGCCTCGAGAAGGATCCCGGCAAGCGTTTCGCGCTCTGGTCGCTGCTGTTCATGCTGGGAGCCGCGCCCGACCTCGACGTCGCGTTCAAGACCGAAGAGGAGCGCGAGGCGGCGCGCAACTTCATGGACCTCATGATCGCGAGCGAGCTGCAGGACGGCGAGGACTAGGGATGGTGCCGGTTAGAGGATTCGAACCCCTGGCCTGATGATTACAAATCAACTGCTCTACCAACTGAGCTAAACCGGCGTATTTTCCCGTCCTGCCGCCTCGCCTCTCGAGGCGATTGCGAGGCGGGCATTTGGTTCACAGCGCCCCGAATGTCCAGCCCTCCGTTCGCGCAATTTCAGGCGATAGGCCGGCAGGCGACCAGTAGGCGGGCTTATGGGCCATCGCGCGCAGCCAGGCCGCGCTGACGAGCGCGTCGGACGAGTGATCGTCGATCGGGCCACTGCCCCTGACCGGCGGAGAGCCCAGCGCGCTGAGGGCGCGGTTCAATTCCTCGTAGTTCCGCAGCTTGGTCTTCGCCCCGGCGGAGCCGGCCACCCGTGCGGCGATGGAGGTGTAGATTTCGACCAGCACCGGACCGCTTTCAGGCAAGGGGTCGATGGGCCAGACCGAGACATGGTCGCCCAACCGGCTGAGCATGCGCATGCCTGTCAGGCTCGACTTGCCGACCTGCGCCGCGCCGACGAGGTTGAAATTGCTGACCGGGCGCACCCCCTGCTGGCGCTGTGCATGCTCGGCTTCGCGAAATCGGCCTTCCCGGGTCGGGGCGCCTGGCAACAGGAAGCGGTCGCCGACGTGGTCGCGCGAGTGGCGGAAGTAGCGAGAAACCTCCGGGTGGGCGAGAAAGGTGCCGCATTCGAGGTGCGGGTCTTGCTCGCACAAATCGTCGATCAGCGACCAGAGCGAGCGGGCATCGGCCGGGCTGTCCTCCCAACCCGGAAAGAAGGCACCGGCATCGGCGAAGGGCAGGGCGATGCCGAGATCCATGCCCACCAGCGTGTTTTCCGGCAGGTCCTCGAGCAGGATCGCCAGCACGTCCTCGCGGCTCCATGCGTTGCCGCGCTCGACCAGGATCGGCGCTCCGCCATCCTCATGGGCGAGTGCGAGCGCGATGCCCTTCTGGCGCGGGCCCTTCGCGCCCGACCAGTCGATCGCTAGGAAATGGCTAAATTTCCGCGTCACGGTCGCGCCGCAGCTTGTCCCAATAGTCGAGCCGCTTCTTCACCTCCCGCTCGAACCCGCGCTCGACCGGCGCGTAATAGGTCTGCGGCTCCATCTCGTCGGGCCAGTAATTGTCGCCTGAAAAGCCGTCTTCCGCGTCGTGGTCGTAGCTGTAGCCCTCCCCATAGCCGATATCCTTCATCAGCTTGGTGGGCGCGTTGAGAATATTCTGCGGCGGCATCAGGCTGCCGGTCTCTTTCGCCGATTTGAACGAGGCCTTCTGCGCCTTGTAGACCGCGTTCGATTTCGGCGCGGTGGCGAGATAGGTGCAGGCCTGCACCAGCGCGAGTTCGCCTTCGGGGCTGCCGAGGAACTCGTAAGCATCCTTGGCCGCCATGCACTGCACCAGCGCCTGCGGGTCGGCCATGCCGATATCCTCCACCGCCATGCGGACGAGCCGGCGCGCGAGAAAGCGCGGTTCCTCGCCCGCGGTGAGCATCCGCGCGAGGTAATAGAGGCTCGCCTGCACATCGCTGCCGCGCACCGCCTTGTGAAGCGCGGAGATGAGGTTGTAGTGCCCCTCGCGATCCTTGTCGTAGACCGCCACGCGGCGCTGCAGGAACTTGCCCAGCGCCGCCGGATCGAGCGGCTCCCCGATCTTCGCATTGTAGAGCGTTTCGGCCTGGTTGAGCAGGAAGCGCCCATCGCCATCGGCGCTGGCCACCAGCGCATCGCGCGCTTCGGGAGTAAGGGGCAGGGGGCCTTCAAGCTCTTCCGCGCGATCGAGTAGCTGGCCCAGCGCTGCGTGATCGAGCCGCTGGAGGATCAGCACCTGCGCGCGGCTCAAAAGCGCGGCGTTGAGGGCGAAACTCGGGTTCTCGGTAGTCGCGCCCACCAGCGTTACCGTGCCGCGTTCCACGAAAGGCAGGAATCCGTCCTGCTGCGCGCGGTTGAAACGGTGGATCTCGTCAACGAAGAGCAGGGTGCGCTGACCTGCCTCGGCGGCCTTGTCGGCGGCGGCGAAGGCCTTCTTGAGGTCCGCGACCCCGCTGAAGACCGCGCTCACGCTTTCGAACCGCATGCCAACGCTATTGGCCAGCAGGCGCGCGATGGTCGTCTTGCCGGTGCCGGGCGGACCCCACAGGATCATGCTGGAGAGGCGGCCCGCCGCGACCATCCGCCCGATCGCGCCTTCGGGGCCGGTCAGGTGATCCTGCCCAATCACCTCGTCGAGCGAAGCGGGGCGCAGCCGGTCGGCGAGCGGTGCATCTTCGCGCAGCGGCTCGGGCGCGGCTCCGGCTGGGAGGCTATCGGGAAAGAGGTCGGCCATTGGTCGGCTCACATAGGGTGTTCGCCGAGCTTTTGCATGGCCCTCTTGCGGGATTGCTATTACGATATATCTTAGACCTATCGAAAGATTCGAAAGGAATATCATATGAACCGATCCGGACGGCGCTGGAAACGCTCTTTCGGCTGGCCGATCCCGCTGGCGATCGAGGTCAACGGCTGCGGCGGCGCGGCGCGTGGATCACGCGGGAGTGAATTCGATTTCTCGGGATTCTTCGGCCCGGACGGACCCTTCGGACCGAAGGGCCCCTTTGGCCCGGATGGTCCTTTCGGTCGTGACGGCCCCTTCGGTCGCGGCGACGGGGATGCCTGGAACCGCCGCGCGCGCAGCGGCTATGGCGGGCGCAAGCGGGGGCGCATGTTCGCGCAAGGCGAACTGAGGCTCCTGCTGCTGAAGCTGATCGCCGACGAGCCGCGCCATGGGTACGAGCTGATCAAGGCGGTCGAAGAGATGACCGCCGGCAGCTACGCCCCCAGTCCGGGAACGGTCTACCCCACGCTCTCGCTGCTCGAGGACGAGGGGGCAATCCGCGAGGTCGCCGGCGGCGACGAGCCGCGCAAGGCGTTCGAAGCGACCGTCCAGGGTCGGGAGGAACTCGAAGATCGCAAGGCCGAGGCCGAGGCCCTGATCGAGCGGCTTTCCGGCCATGGCGAGCGGCATGCGCAGCGCGGCAAGGCCTTTGCGACGCCCGAGATGTTTCGCGCACTCGGCAATTTGGCCAACGTGCTCAAGCATCGCGCCCGTTCTGGCAAGCTCGACGAAGAGACGATCGAGCAGATCGTCGACCTCGTGGACGAGCTGGCCAAGAAGATCGAGCGGCTCTGATCCGCTCCCCGACTTGCACCTTTCGCGCCTGCAGCTAGTCTGCGGCGCGACAGGTCGCTTTAGGGAGGGAGAGATCGATGGACGCTACCGTCAAGACGCCATGGCACCTGTGGGCCGTGGGGGTGGTGACCCTGCTGTGGAATGCGGTAGGGATCATGAGCTACATGATGACCGAGCTGGGCCAGCTCGACGCTTTGGGCATGACGCCCGACCAGATCGCCTATTTCGATACTTTTCCGGCCTGGGCGACCGCGTTTTGGGCGCTGGGCGTGTGGGGGGCTTTCTTCGGTTCGGTCCTGCTCCTCCTGCGCTCGCGCTTCGCGGTGCATTCGCTGGCGATCTCGGTCGTCGGGCTGATCGGGACGACCTATTTCCAGCGCGTCGCGACCACTCTGCCGGCAGACATGCAGAACAACGGGCTCGACCTGGCGATCTGGGTGATCACGCTGTTCACCCTGTGGTATGCGCTGAAGATGCGGCGCGAGGGCGTACTGCGCTGAATCAATGTCCGCGCTGCGCGTGCAGCCGTAGATAGGTGTCGAGTACCGCCTGGTTGATCGCATCCCAGGAATAGGCGCGGGCCGCTTCCTCGCCCGCTGCGCCATGGGCGAGGCGGAGGGCATCGTCGGTGCAATAAGGCGCAAGCGCCTCGGCGCAGCCCTTGGGAAAGGCGCTCGACTTGGACGGCGGTACGAGACGGCCGGTCACGCCTTCGGTGACGAGGCTTGCGGCGCCGGTCGCGCCGGCAGCGACCACGGGAAGGCCGCAGGCCATCGCCTCGAGCGTCACGTTGCCGAAGGTTTCGGTGATCGAGGGATTGAAAAAGATGTCCCCGCTCGCCAGCGCACGGCCGAGGTCCGCGCCGGATTGAAAGCCGACGAAAGTGCCACCCGGCAACGCCTTCTCAAACCACTCGCGCGCCGGCCCGTCCCCGATGACGAGGACCTTGTGTCGGACCTGACGCTTGCGCAGTTCGACGACGGTGTCGGCGAACACGTCGAGGCCCTTTTCCATGACCAGTCGACCGAGGAAAACGATGGCGACATCATCTTCGGCGAGGCCGTTCGCGTGGCGCCAAGCCATGTCGCGTTTCGAGGGATCGAAGATGGTTCGATCCACGCCGCGCGACCAGAGCGAGATGTCCTCGTGCATGCCTTGCGCCTTCAACTCATCGATCTGGCTCTGCGAAGGCGCCACCAGCGCATCGCACCGATGGTAAAAGCGGCGCAGCAGCCCTTCCACCGCAGGTTCCAGGAACCCGAGCCCGTAGTAGCGCGGATAGGTTTCGAACCTGGTGTGGACGCTGGCGAGTATCGGGATGTCACGCTCGCGCGCCCATTTGACTGCGGCATGGCCCGTCGGATCGGGAGCCGAGACGTGGACGAGGTTCGGTTTGAACGCCTCGAGATCGCGCCGCTGCTCTTTTCCGAGACCGAGAGTGAGACGGTATTCGCCGCGATTTCTCACCGGCATGCGCGTGTTCGGCACATCAACTAGGTCGCCGGTCGGCGGGAAGTCTGGGTTCTCGACGACCGGCGCGTAAACGCGCAGCGCCGCTCCCTGCCGCAAGAGGTAATCGGCGAGGCGGTTGAGCGCCTGGTTACACCCGTCGCGGGTGTAGTTGTAGTTGCCGCTGAACAGCGCGATCCGGAGGTCGTTTGCTTCCATTGCCTGCGCCCATAGGGCCCGGGACCGAATTTGGCGAGAGGGCGTTGACCCGGCAGAGCAACCGGCCTGTCTCTGCATTGCTATTTCGCATTGACTTCCTGCGGCGCAACATTAGTGCGGCCGACGGGCCACGCGGTCCCAACGCCGCGCGTGCTCTCTGCAAGGAGAGAATACATGACTGCCGAACCGACGCTCAAGCCTGAGCGCCCTTTCTTTTCGTCCGGTCCGACCGCCAAGCACAAGGGCTGGTCTGCCACCAATCTCAAAACCGAATCGCTCGGACGCTCGCATCGTAGCGCCCTCGGCAAGTCGCGTCTGAAATACGCTATCGACCTGTCGAAGGAGATGCTCGGCGTGCCCGAGGATTACCTGGTCGGCATCATGCCCGCCTCGGACACCGGCGCGCTCGAATGCGCGATGTGGACGATGCTGAGCCCGGACCGCCCGGCGACCGTCGCGGCGTGGGAAAGCTTCGGTAACGTCTGGATCCAGGACGCGGTCAAGCAGCTCAAGCTGCCCAAGTTGACCACGCTCGACGCCGATTACGGCGAGATTCCCGATCTTGCGAGCATTCCGCAGGACAATGATGTCGTCTTCACCTGGAACGGCACCACCTCCGGCGCCAAAATCCCGAACACGGACTGGCTCGCGCCCGGCCGTGAAGGGGTGACCATCAACGACGCCACCAGCGCCGTCTTCGCGATGGAGATGGACTGGCCCAAGCTCGATGCGACGACCTACAGCTGGCAGAAGGTGATGGGCAGCGAAGCCCAGCACGGCATGCTGATCCTATCGCCCAAGGCCGTCCAGCGGATCGAGGAATACGATCCGGCATGGCCGCTGCCCAAGCTCTTCCGCCTGAAGAAAGGCGGCAAGATCAACGAGGGCATCTTCCGCGGCGAGACCATCAACACCCCGTCGATGCTCGCAACCGAGGATTACATCGAGGCGCTCGAATGGGCGCAGGCACTCGGCGGGCGCAAGGCGCTGATCGAGAAGTCGGAAGCCAATGCCAGGGTGGTGCTTGACTGGATCGAGGCGACCCCGTGGCTGCGCAACATGGTCTCCAACCCCGCACAGCGCACCAACACCGGCGTGTGCTTCGTCTTCCAGGGCGAATGGTTCGATAGCCTGTCCGATGAGGACAAGGCGAACGTGCCCAAGAAGGTGGTGAAGCTGCTCGAGGACCGCGGGGTCGGCTACGACTTCAACGGCTATCGCGATGCCCCGCCGTCTCTCCGCATTTGGTGCGGCGCGACCGTGGAACAGGAAGACCTCGAGCGTCTCCTGCCGTGGATCGAATGGGCCTACGTGCAGGTCAAGGCCGGCTGATCCGGCGGGCGGCCCGGCAAGCGGGTCGCCGCCAATCCCTTATCTCTATCCCGGCGCTGATCCGGGAAAACGACAGGACAACTCCGTCATGAGCAAACCCAAAGTCCTCATCTCCGACAAGATGGACCCGAACGCCGCGAAGATTTTCGAAGAGCGCGGCTGCGACGTCGACGTCATCACCGGCGAAACGCCCGAAGAACTTGCCGCCCGCATCGGCGAATACGATGGCCTCGCCATCCGCTCCTCGACCAAGGTGACGCCTGCCATCCTCGACGCGGCGACCAATCTGAAAGTCATCGGCCGCGCCGGTATCGGCGTCGACAATGTCGACATCCCCTATGCCAGCAGCAAGGGCGTCGTCGTCATGAACACGCCGTTTGGCAACTCCATCACCACCGCCGAACACGCCATCGCGATGATGTTCGCGCTCGCCCGCCAGATCCCGCAGGCCAATGCCCGCACGCAGGCCGGCGAATGGCCCAAGAACGATTTCATGGGCGTCGAACTGACCGGCAAGACGCTCGGCCTGATCGGCGCGGGCAATATCGGCTCGATCGTGGCCGCGCGCGCGCTGGGCCTGAAGATGAAGGTCGTCGCCTTCGACCCCTTCCTGACCGCGGAGCGCGCCATCGAGATCGGTGTGGAAAAGGTGGATCTCGACACGCTGCTCGCGCGTGCCGATTTCATCACGCTGCACACCCCGCTGACCGACGAGACGCGCAACATTCTCTCGGCCGAAAACCTCGCCAAGACCAAGAAGGGCGTGCGGATCATCAACTGCGCGCGCGGCGGATTGATCGATGAAGCGGCGCTGGCCGACGCGCTCGACAGCGGCCAGGTTGCGGGCGCCGCGCTCGACGTGTTCCAGACCGAACCGGCCAAGGAATCGCCGCTGTTCGGCAAGCCCAATTTCATCTGCACGCCGCACCTCGGCGCGAGCACCACCGAAGCGCAGGTCAATGTCGCGCTGCAGGTGGCCGAGCAGATGGCCGACTACCTCGTCAATGGCGGGGTTACCAACGCCCTCAACATGCCGAGCCTCAGCGCCGAGGAAGCGCCCAAGCTCAAGCCCTACATGGGCCTTGCCGAAAAGCTCGGCAGCCTGGTCGGCCAGCTGGCGCATGGCAACCTCACCAAGATCAGCATCGAGCGCGAGGGTGCGGCGGCAGAACTGTCCGGCAAGCCGATCGAAGGCGCGGTGCTCGCGGGCCTGATGCGCCAGTATTCGGACACGGTGAACATGGTCAACGCCCCCTTCCTCGCGAAGGAGCGCGGGCTCGATATCCGGTCGATCCGGCACGAGAAGGAAGGCGCCTACAACACGCTGATCCGGGTGACCGTGGGCACCGAGCAGGGCGACCGTTCGGTTGCGGGCACGCTGTTCGGGGCGGAAGCGCCGCGCCTCGTCGAGATGTTCGGTGTGCGTATCGAGGCCGAACTCGAGGGCCACATGCTCTATATCGTCAACCAGGACGCGCCCGGCTTCATCGGCCGGATCGGTTCGCTGCTGGGCGAGAACGGCATCAACATCGGCACCTTCAACCTCGGTCGCCGCGAAGCGGGCGGGGAAGCGACCCTGCTGCTCAGCGTCGACCAGCCGATCCCGCAGGACGTGGTCAAGCAGGCCTGCGCGCTCGAGGGCGTCAAGGTCGTGATGCCGCTGGCATTCTGACCCTCGATAGGGCAGGGGGCGCGGCGCTATGAACCAAGACGACCTCCTGCCCGTCGGGCTCGAAGATGCGCTTCCGGCGCGGGCGCGGGCGATCACCGAAACCATGCGCGCCGTGCTCGATGCGATGGACGCGCATGGTTACGACCGGGTGCGGCCGCCGCTGGTGGAGTTCGAGAAATCGCTCGCGGGGCGCATGGAGGGTGTCGCCACCCGGCGCATGGTGCGCTTCACCGATCCCGACAGCCTGCGCACGCTCGCCCTGCGGAGCGACATGACCGTGCAGGTCGGTCGCATTGCGGCGACCGGCATGGCGAACGCCCCTCGGCCGCTGCGCCTGTGCTATGCGGGCGATGTCGCGCTGCTGAAGGCGGACCAGCTCGACCCTTCGCGCCAGAGGCTGCAACTGGGTGCCGAGCTGATCGGTAGCGACAGCGTGGCCGCCGCCAGCGAGATCGTGGGCCTCGCCATCGATGCGCTGACCGGTGCGGGTATCGGCAATATCTCGATCGACTTCACCCTCCCGGACCTCGTCGATACGCTCGCCGAGAGCGCACTGCCGCTCGATCCAGCGCAGCGCGAGGCCGTGCGCCGCGAACTCGACACCAAGGATGCGGGTGGGCTCACCGCCGCAGGCGGCGAGGCCTATTTGCCGTTGCTCTATGCCACCGGCGCTTTCGACGAGGCTATCACCAAGCTGTCCGCCATCGATGCGGGCGGGTCGCTTTCCAGCCGCATCGATGGCCTGCGCGAGATTGCCGCCTCGATCGGGACACGCGCGCGCATTACGCTCGACCCGACCGAACGCCACGGCTTCGAATACCAGAGCTGGTTCGGCTTCACCCTCTATGGCGAGGGCGCCCGCAGTGCGCTGGGCCGCGGCGGCACCTACACGATCAAGGGCAGCGACGAGGCCGCAACCGGCTTCTCGCTCTACATGGATCCGCTGCTCGACGCGCTCGGCGATCGGGGAAGCGAGCAGCGCAAGACGCTGTTCCTGCCGCCGGACCACGACCGGGACGCCGCGGCCCGCCTGCGCGCGATCGGCTGGCGCACGGTGGCATCGCTGGCCGGCGACGAGGACCCTACGGTGATGGGCTGCACGCACCGCCTCGAAGGCGGCGACGCAATCCCGGTCTAGCCGCCGGTCTCGTCTTCCCGCTCCGAAGCGGAGAGGATGTCTTTCGCCAGCCCCTGCAACATCTCGCTCGCCTTTTCGGTGGCGATCGGCTGGTAATTCTCCAGCGGGGTGACGTTGGGCGGGAAGGGGATCAGCAGGTCCTTGTCCCCGGTGAGGTGCAGTGCAGCCAGCTTGAGCGCAGGTGACAGGACCACGCTGCCGCGAAAATGGCCTTCCAGTTCACCGGCGATCTCCATCGCGGCGCGCAAACCGTCCTTGCCCGGGCCGTGGTAGAAGGTGATCGGGATGAATTCGCGGTCGAACTCGATCTCCGCGAGGGTCAGGCAGGGATAGAGGAGGAACCGGCGCCACTTCTCGGCGACGATCTCGAAGGCGGACGCGCCGCGCAGGAAACTCTCCAGCGAGAGATATTGCACGCGATAGGGCTCACCGAGAGTGAGCTCTGCCATGTCGCCACCCGGCGGAACGAGGCGTTCGAGCTCACCTTTCCAGCCGTGCTCGGCGAGCATGTCCAGCGAGGTGACCCGCTCGATTTCGGCGCTGTCCTTGGTCCGGTCGGAGTATTCAACGGCCATGGTCGATCTCCTTACTGCCGCTGCGTCAGATAGGTGTGCGTCCAGCTCCCGCCGCCCTGGTAGCTGGCGGGATAGGAAGCGTAGGCGATGCGCGACGTTCCATACCAGGGATCCTGTATGGTTATCTTGTCCCCGTCATCATTGTAGCCGGTCACCATCATGAAATGGGCGCCGCCGCCGGTCCAGGCTACCCGGGTCCCGACGGGCCTGCACTTGTCGACCTCGCCCTTGAGCGAGGAATAGGGGGATGTGCCGCTAGCAGAAGAGCGATAGGAATTGCCCGCGCTGAGTGCGGCGCTGAGCGAACCGTACTGGTTGCAGCCTGCGGGATCAGAGCAACAGGTGCTTTTCGACTGGCAAGTATTGGCAATGCCGCATTGCGTGTAGCGCGATGGACCCCAGTAGTAATTGCCGACCGAAGCGCCGCACGCTGCCCAGCACCAATTGTTCTGCGTCTGATGCTCCATGAACTCGCGAAGTTCCTTGCTCGCCATCGCCCTCTCCGTAAAAACGAAATTCGACTCGAGATTGAACGATTGTAAATCTACAATGTCTTTTCGTAATGTAAGAAAGCGACAATTCATAAATAAACGCAACAGAGTGAGATTACTTATCAATCTTCGGTCTGGTCATTCATCTGTGCCCAGAGCGGTCGGATCGCATTGAAGGCGGGAGTCATCCGTTCCCGGGGTCCGCGGCGGGGATCCACCTGGGATACTTCCGCATGATCGCAGCGAAGAGATCGGAGTTTACCAGCCCGTGCAGCCATGCCTGAACATGGGGCAGAGGCTGCGCGTCGAACCAGTCGCGATCGTGGTTGGCGAACTGGCGTATGAAGGGGAAACTGGCGATGTCGCTGAAGCCGCGCGCCGCGCCGCCTAGATAGGGCATGACCGCCAGGCGCTGCTCCAGCGTTTCGAGGAGGGCAAGGCAGGCGACGCGATGCTCCACCGGCTGGGCCTCTTCGTAACGGGTGGAATATTTATAGCGGTCGAGATGGTGCTTGAAGGGCCCGTCGATTGCGGCGAGCAGTTGCGGGTCCTCGCGTTCGAGCCAGCCTTCCGGATCACGCCTCGCCAGCGCCCAGCGCATGATGTCCAGGCTTTCTTCCAGCACCGTCCCGTCCGGCAAGACCAGCACGGGCACCGTACCCTTGGGCGAGGCCGCCAGCATGGCCGCGGGCTTGTCGCGCAGGACGACCTCCCGATGTTCGCAGGCGATCCCGCTCGCCTGCAGCGCCATGCGCGCCCGCATCGCATAAGGACAGCGGCGGAAGCTGTAGAGGATCGGCTCAGCCATCCTCGGGCTCGTTCTCCCGTCGGCCGATATGCTCCGCACCCCGCGCCATCGCGAGGCGCTCCTGCCGCTGGCGTTCGGCATAGCGGGCGCGCTGTTCGTCGGTGCGCTCCGCATGGCAGTGGGGGCAGCTGACCCCTTCCTCGTAGGTCGCTGCATGCATGTCCTCGGCGGACAACGGCCTGCGGCACGCCCGGCAGAGCGAATGCGAGCCCGGCTGCAGTCCGTGCCCGACGCTCACCCGCTCGTCGAAGACGAAGCATTCGCCCTGCCACAGGCTTTCTTCCTCAGGCACATGCTCGAGGTAATTGAGGATGCCGCCCTTGAGGTGGTAGACCTCGTCAATCCCTTCCGCCTTCGCAAAGGCCGTCGATTTCTCGCAGCGGATGCCGCCGGTGCAGAACATGGCGATCTTCGGGGTCTTGCCCTGCGCCTCGAACTCGGCGCGCCGCGCGCGGAACCACGCGGGAAATTCGCGGAAGCTGGTCGTCTTCGGGTCGATCGCCCCTGCGAAAGTCCCGATCTGCACCTCGTAATCGTTGCGGGTGTCGATCACGATCGTGTCCGGATCGGCGATCAGCGCGTTCCAATCCTCCGGCGCGACGTAGGTGCCGACCCCCTCGACAGGGTCGAGGTCCGGCTGGCCCATCGTCACGATCTCCTTCTTCAGCCGTACCTTCATGCGGTGGAAGGGCATGGTTTCGGCGTGCGAGAACTTGACTTCGAGATCGGCACAGCCGGGTAGTGAGCGAATGTGGTCAAGCACGGCTTCGATGGCGCGATGACTTCCGGCGATGGTTCCGTTGATACCCTCGCGCGCAAGCAGGAGCGTGCCGCGCACCCCCTGCGCTTCGCATAGCGCGATCAGGTCCGGCTTGATCGCCGCCGGGTCGTCGAAACGCGTGAACTGGTAGAGCGCGGCAATGCTGATGGGGTGCTCGGTCATCGTGGCGCGCCCTTAGCAGGCTGGCGGCGGCCTCGCACCCCTTCCGGTCAGTTGAAATCGCTCGGATCGGGTCCCATGCGTCCATCCGCGCTGTCGAGCGCATCGATGCGGCCCATCTGGTCGTCCGACAGGTCGAACGACAACGCCGCGAAATTCGCGCGAATGTGATCGGGATTGGTCGATTTCGGGATCGGGCACAGGCCATGCTGGATATGCCAGCGCAGGATCACGGCGCTGGCGGGCTGCCCGGTCTCGTCGGCGATGGCCTTGACGGTCTCGTTGTCCATCCCGCCGCCCTGGCCCAGCGGAGACCAGCTCTGCGTCACGATGTCGAGTTCGTCATGCACGGCCCGCAGCGCGCGCTGCTGGAAGCTGGGATGCAGTTCGATCTGGTTGAGCGCGGGTGTCACCCCGGTTTCGTCCACGATCCGGCGCAGGTCCTCCTCGCGGAAATTGGAGACGCCGATGGACTTGGCCTTGCCCTGGTCGCGCAGCTCTATCAGCGCCTTCCACGTGTCGACGAACAGGTCCTTGTCGGGGCAGGGCCAGTGGATCAGCAGCATGTCGACATGATCGCGGCCCAGCCGCTCCAGGCATTTATCCGCCGCTTTCAGCGTACGGTCGTACCCCTGGCTCTCGTTCCAGATCTTGGTCTGGAGGAAAATGTCGGCCCATTCGCCGATACCTTTGCCGACCCCGCGTTCGTTCTGGTAAATCGCCGCGGTGTCGACCAGCCAGTAGCCGGTTTCGAGCGCGGTCTTGACCGCATCCGGGGCGTCTTCTTCTTCGATCTGCCAGGTGCCGAAGCCGAGCTGCGGGATCTGGCGGCCGTCGTTGAGGGTGAGGGTGGGGTAATCGGTCATAAGGTCTCCTTTCCCCATACAATGGAGAAAGCCGCGCATGTTTCCGGGCAAACGCCTTGCCCAGTGGCACGCTTGCGCCTAACGCCCGCGGCGTTTGTGCACCCCTGCAAGAAAGCAGTCTCAAGATGGCCAATGTAACCGTGATCGGCGCCCAGTGGGGCGATGAGGGCAAGGGCAAGATCGTCGACTGGCTCGCCAGCCGCGCCGATGCCGTCGTCCGTTTCCAGGGCGGGCACAATGCCGGCCACACGCTGGTGATCGACGGGACGACCTACAAGCTTTCGCTGCTGCCTTCGGGCATTGTCTCGGGCACGCTGAGCGTGATCGGCAATGGCGTGGTGCTCGATCCCTGGGCGTTGAAATCGGAAATCGAAAAGATCGAGGGGCAGGGCGTCACCGTCACTGCAGACAACCTCGCCGTCGCCGACAATTGTCCGCTGATCCTGCCGATCCACCGCGATCTCGACGGCCTGCGCGAAACCGCTGCGGGCTCGGGCAAGATCGGCACCACCGGGCGCGGTATCGGCCCGGCTTACGAAGACAAGGTCGGCCGCCGCGCGATCCGCGTGTGCGATCTTGCCCATCTCGACGATCTGGAACCGCAGCTCGACCGCCTCTGCGCGCACCATGATGCGTTGCGTGCGGGTTTCGACCAGCCGCCGGTGGACCGCGAGGCGCTGCTCGCCGAGCTGCGCGAGATCGCGCCCTTCGTACTCAAGTTCGCGCAGCCGGTGTGGAAGCGCCTCAAGAAGGTCCGCAAGGCGGGCGCCAAGATCCTGTTCGAAGGCGCGCAGGGCGTGCTGCTTGATATCGACCACGGGACCTATCCCTTCGTCACCAGCTCGAACACGGTCAGCGGCACGGCGGCGGCGGGCAGCGGCCTCGGCCCCAATGCGACCGGCTACGTTCTCGGCATCGTCAAGGCCTACACCACCCGCGTCGGCAGCGGCCCGTTCCCGACCGAGCTAGAGGACGAGATCGGCAAGGGGCTGGGCGAGCGGGGCCACGAATTCGGCACCGTGACCGGCCGCCAGCGCCGCGTCGGCTGGTTCGACGCGGTGATCGTGCGCCAGAGCTGCGCGATCAGCGGCGTCACCGGCATCGCGCTCACCAAGATCGACGTGCTCGACGGGCTGGAGGAGGTGAAGATCTGCACCGGCTATCGCCTGCGCGGACAGGTCTACGACTACCTGCCCAGCCATGCAGCGGACCAGGCGGCGGTCGAGCCGATCTACGAGACGATGGACGGCTGGAGCGAAAGCACCGCCGGCGCGCGCAGCTTCGCCGACCTCCCTGCAAACGCGGTGAAATACATCCAGCGCGTGCAGGAACTGATCGAAACGCCGGTCGCGCTGGTCTCCACCAGCCCGGAGCGCGACGACACGATCCTGATGCGCGATCCGTTCATGGACTGATCTGTGTAGCGGTGGCAATGTACGCGTCATGCGCTGGCTTGCCGTCCTTGCCCTGATCTCGGTCCTGGCCTGCACCCCGCCGGTGCCGGAAGCGCGGGCGCAGCAGGCGCGCGGTGGCGAAGCTGCAGACTTCATCCTGATCGACAAGTCCGAGCGTACGCTCTGGGTCTATCAGGGTGCGAATGTGATCCGCACCTATCGCGGGTTGCAGTTCGGCGACCAGCCGGTCGGCCACAAGCAGTTCCAGGGCGACGAGCGCACGCCCGAGGGTCGTTACACGATAACCTACGGCAATCCGCAGTCGAGCTATTACCTCTCGCTCCACATCGACTATCCCAATGCGGCCGACCGGGCCTATGCCAGCAGCCGGGGTCGCTCGCCGGGCGGGCTGATCTTCATCCACGGCCAGCCCAACGGCGTTCCCGACGGGGTGCGCGTGCCGGGCGACTGGACCGATGGCTGCATCGCCCTGACCAATGCCGAGATGGCCGAGCTGTGGAGCCTTGTCCCGGACGGGACCCCGATCGAAATCCGGCCCTAGGCTTTCTCGCCGCCGAGCATGGCCACCTGCAATTGCAGGCGCTTCACCTCGCGCAGGACGCTCAGCATGTTCATGCGGGCATAGAACCATTCCTTTATGAAGCCCTGCATCATCAGGATGCCCAGCGTCACGATCCCCCACCAGGTCGCCTGCTCGATGCCGGGCGCGGTGAAGAAGCGGTAACCGGCATAGACCAGCACGAAGCCGAGCACGAGGGCCACGGCGAAGATGAGCTTGGACCACCCGCCGAGCGGGCCGGCAAGCACGTCGCCGATCTGACTGAACATGCCGCGCCCTTCGTCGAGGCTGGCAAGGAAGGCCTTATCGTCCTCGTCGAGGGCGCCGCGGATTCGGTCGTCGATTGTCGTCATGTGACGTCTCCGGAAAGGGCCGCCTTCAACTGGCGGCGGGCATGGAAGAGGCGCGATTTTGCGGTGCCCACCGGCACCTGTTGCACCTCGGCGATCTCGGCGAGGGTGAGGCCCTCGACGAAGAACAGTTGCGCGGCGAGCCGCTGATCGGGCGGCAGGGCGGCGAAGGCCTGCCGGATGGCGAGGCTCTCCTCCATCCCGTTCTTGGCTTCCGGCTCCTGGTCCAGTTCGCCCCTGTGCGAGCGCGCGGTTTGTGCCCCGCGAATATGGTCGGCGCAGCGCCGCCGCAGGATGCCGAAGGCCCATGGCGCGAAACGTGATGGATCGCGCAGGCTCCCGATGCCGCGCAGGATCGAGAGCCACGCCTCCTGCACCGTGCCGAGTGCCTGGTCCTCGTCACCGAGCAATCGCCGGGCGGTGCGTCCAAGGCGCGGCTGCCAGCGGGCTGCAAGCCGGCCTGCCGCGCGCCGGTCGCCCGCCTGCACCAGCGTGACGAGCAATTCGTCATAAAGCCGCTCGGCCTGCGTTCGCTGGGTCCCTGTGCCCGTCATGCTGGGATAGTCGCAGCAAGCAGGCGGAAGGTTCAATCGGTTCAGGCGATTGTGCACCGCTGCTTGTCATGATCCGTATTTGTTCTTATCACGTTCTCCTTAATTCCTGAAGGAGCGCGAATCGATGCAGTCGGATTTCCTTTACGAGCCCGCCAGGGATTCCGCAGGGTCCCAGCTCGGCGTGACCGTGCTGGCCGATCGCGCGCATATTCGCGGGGAACTGCGCGACGATGCCGAGGCGGCCGGCTTTCGCATCCTGCATAACTGTTCGCTGGAAGAATATGCACGGGGTGCAATCACGGCGCTGGGCGACGTGGTGCTGATCGATTGCGCAGAGGATACGGCGGAATCGCTGGCCTTGCTGGCGCGGCTGGACATGCGGGCGGGGAAGGCCGGGGCGCAGCTGGTGGTTTCGACCACAATGGGGGCGCTGGACGCCGTCTTCGGCTGCTTTTCCTTCTCTGCGCCGCAAATCCTGGTCGATCCGTGCCGTTCGGAACGCGTGATCGCGCTCGGACGCGTGCTGGCCCACGTGCCGAACCTGCGCCTGCGCGAGCTGGGCGAGGAAGACCGGCTGATGCTGCTGCGGCTGACCGAACAGGTCGGGCGGATTGCGGAGCGGCTGGAGAAGCTGCCGCCGGGCCAGCGCGCGCAGGGCGGCGCGTTCCGCTTCGAATCGCCGTCGCCGACGTGGCGCGGGGAGGAGCAGGATCATCTGGTCGAGCGATCGGGCAAACGCCGGCCGCAGTTGCCCGATGCGGCGGCGATCCGGCAGGTTATCAAGCACCGGCAGGCGCGCGCTCGGTTCTTCGACGGCGACCTGTTCGCCGATCCGGCTTGGGACATCCTGCTCGACCTGTCGGCCGCCCGCGCCGAGCGGCTCCAGGTCAGCGTCACCTCGCTCTGCATCGCTTCGGGCGTGCCTGCGACCACCGCACTGCGCTGGATCGCGCAGATGGTGGACGCCGGCTTGCTGGTGCGCGTTGCCGATCCGCAGGACCGGCGCCGCGCTTACATTGCCCTGGCGGACAACACCGCCGAAGCGATGGCACGCTATTTCGCGGAAGTCGGTGTGGGCGAGCTGGCGACAGTCTAGACGCGGCGCAGGATGACTGTGAGCCCGTCGGACGGCGCTTCGGCTGGCAGGACGATGCGCGTCGCATCGGCGCGGGCGCGGATCAGGATCGCCTCTGCCACCTCCGCATCGTGCAGCACCGTATCCGCCTTGCCGAGCGCGCGCGCCTGGCGCAGCGTCAGGTCTTCGGGATCATCGCTGGTAAGCGTGAACTCGAAGACTTCGGAATCCGCAACCGCGCGGTTGCCTGCGAGCCACGCCGCCACGCTTCCGGCGTCAGTCGCTGCAAAAGGATCGAGCGCGCCACCTTCGCCCAGCGCCTCGTCCAGCGCCCGGCGACGGGCGTCGCCGGTCGCGTAGCGGGCCTTGATCGCATCGCGCGCGTCGCTCAGCGCCATCGCCAGTGTACCCAGCGATTGCGGCAGGAGCGCCTCGAGCCGCAGGCGCAGGTGTTTTGCGAGGCCCGCCGAAGCGCCACCCGTGCTAACCGCCACGAGCACTGGATCCCGGTCGAGCACGCTGGGCAGGGTGAAATCGCACAGCTCCGGCCGGTCCGCGACATTGACCAGCAGGCCAGCGCGCTTGAGCCGCAGCGCAGCCGCCTCGGCAGCGCGCCCGTCCTCCAGCGCCACGAAACCGAGCTTCGCATGGCGCGCCTCGGTCTCGGGACAAGGAACACCGCCTGCGCGCTCGACAAGCCGCGCTTTCGCCTCGGCCATCTCTCCCTCGCCGACAACCACCACGCGCGTGCCCGCGATCCGGTGGAAAAGCGGCAAGGAATGCATCAGGCGAGCCACTCCGGCACGCGCTCGGCATCCATGATCGCGCTCGCGGCAATGCGGTCGGCCACCACGGCATAGCGGTCGCCATCGACCAGCACTTCGGCCACGAAGCCGCGCGAGTTATAGCTGCTCGCCATCGTCGCACCGTAAGCGCCTGCGGTACGGAATACCGCGAGGTCGCCCGCGACGAGCGCGTCGCACTCGCGGTCCATCGCGAAGGTGTCGCCGGTCTCGCAGATCGGGCCGACGATATGCGCGGTCATCCGCTCGCCGGTCGGCGCCACCGCGTCGAAATCGTGCCAGGCGCCATACATGGCGGGTCGGGCGAGGTCGTTCATTGCGGCATCGACCACCACGAAGGGCGGTCCGTTGCCGCTGCGCTTGGAGCGGATTACGCGTGTCAGCAAGACGCCGGCATTGCCCGCGATCACGCGGCCCGGCTCGAACATGAGCCTTACGTCCCAGCCCTTGGTGACGCGCGCGACCATTGCCCCGTACTCCGCTGGCGCGGGCAGCACTTCGCCGGCCCTGTAGGGCACGCCGAGGCCCCCGCCCAGATCGGCATGGGTGACGCTGCACCCCTGCGCGCGCAAGTCCGCGATCAGCGCGCCGACCTTGCCGAAAGCGGTTTCGAGCGGTTCGAGATCGGCCAGCTGGCTGCCGATATGCACCGCCACCCCGCGCATATCGAGCCCGTCCTCATCCGCCAGCCGCGCATAGATCTCTGCCGCGCGGTCGAGCGGGACGCCGAACTTGTTCTCGCGCTTGCCGGTCGAGATTTTCTCATGCGTCCGCGCATCGACATCGGGGTTCACCCGCAGCGCGCAGGCCGCGCGCTTGCCGTGGCGACGCGCGATGGCGGCGAGCTCGTAGCCCTCTTCCTCGCTCTCGATATTGAACTGGCCGATGCCCTCTTCGAGGCCCTGCAGCAGCTCGGCATGCGTCTTGCCGACACCGGAGAAGACGATGTCCTCGGGCTTCATGCCCGCAGCGAGTGCGCGCGTCAGCTCGCCGCCGGAAACGACGTCCGCGCCATAGCCCTCGTTTGCCAGCACCTTGAGCACGGCGAGGTTGGGGTTCGATTTCACCGCGAAGGCGATGTGCGGATTGTCGAGGCCCGACAGGGCCTCGCGAAAGACGCGGGCATGACGGGTCAGTGTGGCGCGCGAATAGACGTAGACGGGCGTGCCAACCTCTTCGGCAATGCGCGGGAGCGGCACGTCTTCGGCATGCATGACGCCGTCACGGAGCTGGAAATGGTCCATGGCCGCCGCCTCTGCCCAAAAGCGCGAAACGAGTCGAGCAAGCTTCGCTTGCCCCGCTGAAATTCACTCGGGAGGAAGGTCGAAGGGATCGTCCTCGCGTTCTTCGGAGCGGGTGCGCAGTTCGACGCTGCGATCGGGCGCGGCCTGCGGATCGAGCGCGAGCAGCTCTTCCGAGCTCGGCTGGACTTCCGAACCATAGGGGGCGGGCGGCAGCGCGGCGCCCTCCGGCGGCGCAAGCGCGGCCTTCTGTCCGCAAGCGGCGAGGAGCAGTGTCGCGGCTATGATCAGCGGCTTCTTCATTCAGCGATCCATTCCCAGCGCCTTGCGGGCTTCCTTCACGCGCGCTTCTACCTGCTCGGGCGCGGTCCCGCCATAGGAGTTGCGCGAGGCCACCGAGGCATCGACCGACAGGGCTTTGTAAACCCGCTCGTCGATCCGTGCATCGATGCCCTTGAGGACATCCATCGGCAGCTGGTCGAGCGCGACGCTATCGGCCTCGGCGCGCTTCACGGCCGCTCCGGTGATGTGGTGCGCCTCGCGGAAGGGAATGTCCGCCTCGCGCACCAGCCAGTCGGCAAGGTCCGTTGCGGTGGCATAGCCGAGCTCGGCGGCTTCGCGCATGCGGGCCGTCCTGAAATCGCTGTCGGCGACCATGCCGGTCATCGCCGCGATGCTCAGCGCAAGCAGGCCTGCGGCCTCGAACACGGGCGGCTTGTCGTCCTGCATGTCCTTTGAATAGGCGAGCGGCAGGCCCTTCATGGTCACCATCAGCGCGGTGGTGCAGCCGATCACGCGCCCGGCATGGCCGCGCACGAGTTCCGCCGCGTCGGGGTTCTTCTTCTGCGGCATGATGCTGCTGCCGGTCGAGAGCGCGTCGGGCAGGCGGACGAAACCGAAAGGCTGGCTGGCCCAGATGATGAATTCTTCGGCCAGTCGGCTGAGGTGCAGCGCGCACTGGCTTGCCGCCATCAGGTAATCGAGCGCGAAATCGCGGTCGGACACGGCATCTAGGCTGTTGCGCGTGGGCCGGTCGAAGCCGAGCGCCTGCGCTGTCGCCTCGCGATCGATCGGGAAGCCGGTGCCCGCCAGCGCGGCGCTGCCGAGCGGGCTTTCGTTCATCCGCCTCCGCGCATCTGCAAAGCGCCTCCGATCGCGCGCGATCATCTCGTAATAGGCCATGAGGTGATGGCCCAGCGTCACCGGCTGCGCGGTCTGGAGGTGGGTGAAGCCGGGCATGATGCTGGCGGCATGCTCGCCGGCGCGGGTGACGAGCGCGCGCTGGAGCGCCGCGAGGCCTGCGTCCGCCTGGTCCAGCGCATCGCGCACCCAGAGGCGGAAATCGGTCGCCACCTGGTCGTTGCGGCTGCGCGCGGTGTGCAGCCGCCCTGCCGCCGGGCCGACCAGTTCGGCGAGGCGGCTCTCCGTGGTCATGTGGATGTCTTCGAGGTCCCAGTCCTCCGGCACGCCTTCGCGCGCATATTCCGCAGCGACCTTGTCGAGCCCTTCGCTGATCGTCGCCACGTCTTCGGGGCTCACGATGCCCTGCGCGCCGAGCATGGCGACGTGTGCCTTGCTGGCCGCGATATCCTGCCGCCACAGCGCCTTGTCGAAGGGGATCGAAGCGTTGATTTCGCGCATGATCGCGCTAGGTCCCTCGGCGAACCTGCCGCCCCACATGGCATTGGAGCCCGAATTGTCCCGCTTGTCGCTCACGCTCGTCCTTGTTCTCGGCTTGTCGCTCGGCGCCTGCGATAGGGGGGAGCGGGAAGCCGCGCAAGAAAGCACCGCTACGCCCGCGCCAACCGGCGACATCGACCGTAGCAATGCCGGCGCGCTGATGCCGGCAATCAACGTGACCGATCCGGCAGGGCGCACGCTCAACCTCGGAGCGCTTCAGGGGCAGCCCGTGCTGCTCAACCTCTGGGCGACGTGGTGCGCCCCCTGCGTCAAGGAAATGCCGCTGCTCGACGAGCTGGCAGGCGACTACGAAGGGCGGCTCAAGGTGCTGACCGTCAGCCAGGACATGCAGGGCGCGGCGAAGGTTGAACCGTTTTTCGCGGCGGGTGGATATGAAGCGCTGGAGCCGTGGATGGATGTTCAGGGCGAACTCGGTTTCGCGCTGGGCGGCGGAGTGATGCCCACCACCGTGCTCTATGACGCGAGCAGGCAGGAAGTCTGGCGGGTCGCAGGCGACTACGACTGGTCGGGCGAGGACGCCCGCGCGGCCATCGAGGCGGCGATCGCCGAGTAGTCCGGCACGTCCAGCCCCAGCATCGGCAGCGGCCAGCCGAACAGCCCGCTCATCAGTTGTGCCTGCACGCGCGCGACCGGTCCCAAGCGGGAGAGCGGCGCCATCGCCCGGTCGCGGAGCCACGGCCACAGCGCGGCGTCGGACTGGAACAGCGGCGTGAAAGCGGCGGTCACTGCCTGATAAAGCGCCACATGATCACGCCGCCACAAATTGGCGTTGCGAATACCCTCGGCGAGTGTGCGCCCCTCGCGCAGGCCCAGCGCGAGCCCCCAGGCATCGAGCAGCGCCATATTCGCCCCCTGACCAAGCTGCGGACTGGCCGAATGCCATGCGTCGCCGATGCGGATCAGCCGCTCGCCATGCGCCTTGCGAGCGGTGCGGTGAGCGTAACGGGCGAAGGTGAGATCGTCGTGCGTGGAAATCCGCTCGAGCAGGAAATCGGCCTGCGGCCATAGCGCACGAACCTCGTCCTTCCACGCGTCGAGCGGCGTGTCGCACCAGCGCGTGTGATCCTCGCGGGGGAGCGACCAGAAGAAGGCGACCTCCTGCGGTGCATCGTCGGCGCGCGAACCGATGGGAAGTACGCCAACCATCTGCGATGCGCGGCGATAGCGCTGTTCAAGCAGGTTGCGCGCGTGCGGGTCATCGCCAGTTACCGGAACGCTGGCCCAAAGCGCGCCAAAGGGCAGCAACCCCTGTCCCTCGCCGCCCTCGATCCGAGATGCCCAGCCGCTGGCATCGACGATGAGGTCATGCGGCCGGGAACGCGATCCATCGGCGAAGACGAGGCAGCGTCCGGCGGCGCAGAGCTCGCTCGACAGCACTTCGTGCCCGGTGAGGATAGTGAGGCCCTCGGCCTGCGCCGCCTCGAAAAGCACGCCGAACAGGCTCGCACGGTGTATCCCGAGCCCGAAAACGCCATCGATCCCGAGCTTGGCATAGGGCGCGTCAAGCGCGGTGCGGCCATGCTCCTCGATCCCGAGCAGCGCATCGATCCGCGCACCGCGCCGCGCCACTTGGTGTGCCAGCTCGAGGCCATCGAGAACCGCCATACCCGATGGCTGGATCATCAGCCCCGAACCCAGCGGGCGCGGGGTCTCGAAGCGTTCATAGAGCGTGACGCGGTGGCCGTCGCGATGCAGCAATAGCGCAGCGGCCAGTCCTGCGGGGCCGCATCCTGCGATAGCAATGTCGAAGGATTGCCGGATGATCGAAGTCTCCGATGGTCCGGACGTGGTGGGCGCTGACGGGCTCGAACCGCCGACCCTCTCGGTGTAAACGAGATGCTCTACCAACTGAGCTAAGCGCCCGCTCCGTTTGCGGGAGTGCTGCACATAACGCCCAAATCTTCAAAATCAATTGCCGAGATCGCCGCTGGCCAGCTAGGCGGCGCGCATGACAATACAGCTCACCGTCCTCGCCACCGGAGGCACCATCGCCGGGATCGCCGGCTCCGCCATCGGGCACGATTATCGCGCGGGCGAGATCGGGATCGAGGACTATCTCGAACAGGTGGGCGGGCTGGGGCTGGAGGCCGAGCTTTCGGGTCGTCAGATCGCCAATATCGATTCGGCCGACATGGGGCCGGGGGTGTGGAATGCGCTGCACCCGGCGATCATGGAGGCGCTGGCCGATCCTGCCTGCAACGGCGTGATCGTCACGCACGGGACCGATACGCTGGAGGAGACCGCCTTCCTGCTCGACCTGACGCTGCCGGCGACCAAGCCGGTCGTGGTTGTCGGGGCAATGCGGCCGGCCGATGCGGTCGGTTACGACGGCCTCAGGAATTTCGCCAATGCCGTACGGGTGGCGAGCAATCCCGATGCAGCGGGCCGCGGGACGCTGGTGGTGATGGGCGACCGCATGTTTGCGGCGCGCGACGTGCGCAAGGTTCGCACCCGCGGCGCAGAGGCGTTTCGCGGATTTCCACGCGAGTCGATCGGGCTCGTCACGCCGAGTTCGCTCGAATGGTTCGGCGCGCCGTGGCAGCGCGGCGACGGCGCGCGCTTCGCATGGTGCGACGACCTGCCGGAGGTTGCCATTCTCTATGTCCACGCGGCGCTGGAGGCCGATATGCTCGGCCGGCTCATCGGCCCGCAGACGCGCGGCGTGGTGGTTGCAGGGGTGGGCGAGGGCAATATGCCCGAACCCGTGCGGCAGGCGCTTGCTGCGCTCTCGACGCGAGGCATCGCGGTCGTCCGTGCGAGCCGGACAGAGGAAGGCCTGGTCGACCGCGAGCCGGAGGATGAGGCAAACGGCTTCGTCGCCGCCCGCGCGCTCAATCCGCAAAAGGCGCGTATCCTGCTGCAGCTACTGCTGGCGAGCGGCGAGAGCGATCCAGCCGCGCTCCAGCGCGCCTTCGACGGACGCTAGCGATCACGTCATTGCGAGCGGCGAAGCCGCGCGGCAATCCAGAGCGGCACCGAGCCGCCCTGGAGTGCTTGGCTTCGCTCGCCATGACTGTTCCGGGGGTTACCCGTTGGGCAGGACCAGATACTTCTCGCCGGTCTTCATCTGGCGATAGTCGAGGATCGCGTCCTTCGTCAGCATGCCTTCCAGATCGACCTTGGTCTTGTAGCTGCTGGCGAAGGTGGTGGTGAGGTTGTCGAGCACGCGCTTGCGCATCCGCATGACGGTTTCCATACCTGCATTCGCGAGGAAAGGCGTCAGCAGCCAGCCCGACAGGGTCCAGCCGAAGCCATAGGACGGGGTCAGCGTGGTCGGCGAGAAATCGAGACGGCCGTAGATGAACATCCGCTTCGCCTGGTTCGAACCATAGCGCGAATATTCGGTCATCTTCGACACCGCGACCTGTTCCATCGCCTTGAAGCTGGTATCGACCATCGTCCCGCCGCCGATCGGGTCGAAGCCGTAGAAGGCATCGGTCTCGTCGATCGCGGCTTTGAGCTGCGCCATGAAGTCATCGTCGGACGAGTTCACGACATGCGTCGCGCCGAGGCCCTTCAGCAGGTCGGCCTGGTCCTGCTTGCGGACGATATTCACGAGGCCGAGCCCGTCTTCCTGGCAAATTTTGACCAGCATCTGGCCGAGGTTCGACGCACCGACCGTGTGGAGGATCGCCTTCTGCCCATCCATCTTGGCATTCTCGGCAAAGCCCAGTGCGGTCATCGGGTTGACGAAGCTCGACGCGCCGTCTTCCGCGCTGTGGTCGCCCAGCGGCAGGCACATCGCCGCGTCGGCGATGGCGTATTCGGAATAGGCGTTGCCCGGCACGCAGGCGACGCGCTGGCCCATCAGCGCCTTGGCCATGTCGCTGTCACCCGTGGCAACAACCGTGCCCGCGCCTTCGTTACCGGCGGGCAGGCGCTGGCCGTGGCGCGCCTTCTGGCCGCTGTTGAAGGGTTCGGGCATCTTGGCGACGACCTTGCCCGGCGAGTATTCGGCATTCTCGAAATCGGCTGCCCCGGTCAGGATCGCGAGGTCCGACGGGTTGATCGGCGCGGCTTCCATCTTGACCAGCACCTGATTGCCGGTGGGATCGGGGAACTCGCGGCTGGCGATCTCGACAGTCAGCGTACCGTCGCTTTCAAGAGTGGTGAAAAGCTGCTTGCCGGTCGTGGGCATATCCATTCTCCCTATTCGAATCTGGTGTGTGGCGCTTCGCTACGCCTCTGCCGGACGCTTGGCTAGGGTGACGTTCGGTCAAGCGTCTCCCGGATAGGTCGCGCTGACGAAATAGAGGCCATGCGAGGGCGCGTTGAGGCCCAGCGCCTGCCGGTCGCGCGCTTCCAGCGCCTCTGCCATCTGCTCTTCGCGCCAGCGGCCCATGCCGACCAGCGCAAGGCAGCCGACCATGCTGCGCACCTGGTGATGGAGGAAGCTGCGCGCGGCAGCATGGATGCGCACCTCATCGCCCTCGCGTTCCACATCGAGCCGGTCGAGCGTCTTCACCGGACTGTCCGACTGGCAGTGGACCGAGCGGAAGGTGGTGAAATCGTGCAGGCCGACCAGCGCCTGCGCCGCGCGGTGCATGGCATCGTGATCGAGCGGCGTGCCGACCTGCCACATGCGGTCGCGCTCAAGCGTCAGCGGCGCGCGGCGGTTGGCGATCCGGTAGACATAGCTGCGACCCGTGCAGGAGAAGCGCGCGTGCCAGTCGTCGGGCACGATCTCGCAGGCGGTGACCGCGATCGGATCGGGTCTCAGATGGGCGTTGAGCGCCTCCATCAGGCGGTAGGGCGTCATGGCCTTCGCGATGTCCATGTGGCTGCGCATGGCGAGCGCGTGGACGCCGGTGTCCGTCCGGCCTGCGCTGTGGAGCCGCACATCCTCGCCGGTGACGCGCTGCGCAGCTTCTTCCACCGCTTGTTGCACGCTCGGCCCGTCCTTCTGGCGCTGCAGGCCGAAGAACGGCGTGCCGTCGAATTCGAGGGTCAGCGCGAAGCGGGTCATTGGCGCAAACGTGGGTGCGTGGCCTTCGACAGGCTCAGGCTGAGCGGATGTGGGATCGGGCACGAGGTCCGCTCAGCCTGAGCCTGTCGAAGCACACACGCCGGCATCAGCCCAGCACGCTGCCCTTGGACACCGCATTCCCGCGCAGGAAGGTGTCGAGATCCATCTTCGGCTTGCCCGCGCGCTGCAGCTCTACCGGGCGGATCGCGCCGTCGCCGCAGGCTATCGCTAGCCCGTGGTCGAGTATTTCGCCCGGCTTGCCCGAGCCTTCGGCGAGCTCGGCGCGCAGCAGCTTCACCCGCTGGCCCTGAAGCTCGAACCATGCACCGGGAAAGGGAGCGAGCGCGCGCACGAGTCGCTCCACTTCCACCGCCGGCTTCGACCAGTCGATCCGCGCTTCGGCCTTGTCGATCTTGGCCGCATAGGTCGCCTCGTCGTCGTCCTGCTCCATCGGGTGCAGCACGCCGAAGTCGATCAGCGTGCCGACCATCAGCTGCGCACCGATCTCGGCCAGTTCCTCGGTCAGTTCGCCAGTGGTCTTGTCCTCGATCGGAGTGCGCGCGAACGCGATCATCGGGCCGGTATCGAGCCCGGCTTCCATCTGCATGATCGTTACCCCGGTGACCGGGTCGCCCGCCATCACCGCGCGGTGGATCGGCGCCGCACCCCGCCAGCGCGGCAGGATCGAGGCGTGGACGTTGAGGCAGCCGTGCTTCGGCGCATCGAGCACCGCCTGCGGCAGGATCAGCCCATAGGCCGCGACCACCGCCACGTCGGCACCGAGCGCGGCAAATGCCCGCTGCTCCTCTGCCGACTTGAGCGATCTGGGATGGCGGACCTCGATGCCGAGGTCGCTGGCGCGCCGGTGGACCGGTGTCGGCGTCAGTCCCTTCCCGCGCCGGCCGCCCGGACGCGGCGGCTGGGTGTAGACGCACACCACCTCATGCGCGGCATCGACCAGTGCCTGCAGCGTCGGCACGGCGAATTCCGGCGATCCCATGAAGATTGTGCGCATTGCGGCCTTTCTCTGTCTCGCCAGCGCCCCTATCTGTGGCGCGATGGCATCGCAAGAGATCGAAACCCTCAGCCAGGCGCTGGCCCGCCTGCCCGGCCTCGGCCCGCGCAGTGCGCGCAGGGCGGTGCTGTGGCTCGTCAAACGGCGCGAAACGGCGCTGCCCGCGCTGCTAGAGGCGCTGGCGACGGTGGGCGAGGCGCTGGTCGAATGCGAAACCTGCGGCAATGTCGACACGCGCAACCCCTGCGGCATCTGCGCCGATCCGCGCCGCGATGCGAAGAGCCTGTGCGTGGTGGAGGACGTGTCGGATCTGTGGGCGCTCGACCGGGCGAAGCTGTTCACCGGGCGCTATCATGTCCTCGGCGGCAAGCTCTCCGCGCTCGACGGCGTGCGGCCCGAAGATCTCAACATCGCCGCCCTGCTGGCACGCGTGGAAGCGGGCGGGGTGGACGAGGTGGTCCTCGCGATGAATGCGACGCTCGAGGGACAGACCACCGCGCACTATCTCGCTGAGCGGCTGGAAGGCTATCCGGTCCGCATCACCCAGCTGGCCCACGGCCTGCCTGTCGGCGGCGAACTCGATTACCTGGACGAGGGCACACTTGCACAGGCTCTCAGGGCGCGACGTCCGGTATCTTGAGAATCGCCGCGCTCACGCCTATCTGAGCTCGCATGGCTATCCGTGAAATCCTCGAAGTGCCGGATCCCCGGCTCAAGGTCGTGTCCGAACCCGTCACTGAATTCGATGACGAGCTGAAAGAGCTCGTCTCGGACATGTTCGAAACCATGTACGATGCGCCCGGCATCGGCCTCGCCGCGATCCAGGTCGGCGTGCCCAAGCGCGTGCTGGTGATCGACTTGCAGCCCGAAGACACCGAGGCCGAGGGCGAGGTCTGCAGTCACGGCGGGCACGAGCATGTGCATTATCCGCTGAAGAAAGAGCCGCGGGTGTTCGTGAATCCCGAAATTCTCGATCCGGCGGAAGAGCTCGCGACCTATCAGGAAGGCTGCCTCTCGGTCCCCGAAATCTTCGCCGATGTCGACCGCCCGGCGACCTGCCGCGTGCGCTACCAAGACCTCGAGGGGGAAACGCACGAGGAAGAGATGGAAGGCCTGATGGCCACCTGCATCCAGCACGAGATGGACCACCTCGAAGGCATCCTCTTCATCGACCACCTCAGCCGGCTGAAGCGCAACATGGCGCTGAAGAAGCTCAAGAAGATGCGCGAATACGCCTGACCCGGACGCGCTGCCGACGTAGAAAAGGCCCCACCGGAAGGCGGGGCCTTTTTCTTATGCAGCCGGGATCAGGCCGCTTCGAGCATCGAATCGCGTGCGGCGACGCAATCCTCTACGCATTCGCGGCACATCTTCGCGCAGCGCTGGCAATGCGGGTTGTCGTGCTTTGCGCATTCTTCCGCGCAGATCTTGCAGGCGACGATGCAGGTTTCGAGCAGCGACTTGATCACCGCCGTATTGCCATGCGTCCGGCGCGCCGCGACCCGGCTCACCGTCTGGCAGATGTCCGAGGCGTCCGAACATTTGCGGATGCATTCGGACATATCCATATCCTCCGCGCTGCAGGCATCGACGCAGGAGTTGCAGATCGCCGCGCAATACATCGCGTGCTTCACCGCTTCGCCCAGTGCGTCGTTGTAATCGGCCCCCACTGCGGGGTGGTCCTTGATCATCTCTTTGATCGACATGCTGAAAATCTCCTTCTGCAAGAGGGAGCGCGCGGCGCTGGGGATTGTTCCGCCGGCCTCTTCCCAGCGAATCCCGTTCCAGCTATGTTCCGGCCATGGATATGACTGTACTCATCGTTGCGGCACTGGCGCTGCTGATCGGCGCGGCGCTGGGCTGGTTCGCCGGATCGCGGCCCGTGGCCGACTGGAAGGCGCGCCATGCGGAGCGCGATGCGGAGGCGAAGGACCTCGCCGAGAAGGTTTCGCGCATGGCGCCCGAACTCGCGACCATGGCAGACCGGGCGGCGCGGGCTGACGAGCTGGCCGACAAGCTCGATACCGCGCGGGACGAATTGACCGCGCTCAAGGCTGAGAGAGCCGGGTTCGAGGAGCAGAAGCGCCTGCTCGAGGAAAGCCGCGCAAACCTGCTCAAGGAATTCGAGAACACCGGCGCCAAGGTGCTCGGCGCGGCGCAGGAGCGGTTCCTGGAGCGCGCCAGCGAACGCTTCGGCCATTCGGAAAAGACCTCGGAGGAAAAGCTCAAGGCGCTGCTCGATCCGGTCGGCAAGCGGCTGGAGGCGTATGAGCGGCAGGTCGCCGCGCTGGAGGAAAAGCGCACCGATGCCTTCGGGCGGCTCTACCAGCAGATCACCGAGATGCAGCGCGGGCAGGAAGAGGTCCGGCGCGAGGCGCAGCGGCTCGGCAATTCGCTGACCAATGCCCCCAAGGCGCGCGGGCGCTGGGGCGAGCGGGCGCTGCAGAACGTGCTCGAGCAGTGCGGGTTGTCGGAACACACCGATTTCATCCTCGAACATTCGGTCGATACCGAAAGCGGGCGCCTGCGGCCCGACGCTATCGTCAACGTTCCCGGCCAGAAAAAGCTGGTGATCGACGCGAAGGTCTCGCTCAATGCCTACCAGGCCGCCTTCGAGGCGGAGGACGAGGGCGAGCGGGCGCGCCACATGGACCAGCACGCCAGATCGATGCGGGGGCACGTTCAGACGCTGGGGTCGAAGGGCTACCAGAGCCAGTTTGACGATGCGCCCGATTACGTGGTGATGTTCGTGCCCGGCGAACATTTCGTCGCGGCCGCGCTCGAACACGATCCCGAGCTGTGGGATTTTGCCTTCCACAATAAGGTCCTGCTGGCGACGCCGACGAACCTCGTCGCCATCGCACGCACCGTGGCGCAGGTCTGGCGGCAGGACACGATCGCGCGCGAGGCGGTGGAGATCGGCAAGGCCGGGGCGGAGCTTTACGATCGCCTTGCCGTCGCCGCCGAACACATGAAGCGCGTGGGCGGGGGCCTCGAAACCGCAGTCAACAATTACAACAAGTTCGTCGGCAGCTTCGAGCGTAACGTGCTGACATCCGGCCGCCGCCTCGCCGACAAGGGCATAGAGATCGGCAAGCGCGAGATCGAGGAGGTGCCGCTGGTTGAGGCGACGCCGCGTTACAATGCGGATGACGCGGCGCAGATCGAGGGCGGGCGGGAAACGGCGGAGTGAGAGAATAGCTTGTCGCTCGTGCCACCATTCTCTATCGAGCCGCTTGGTTCGCTCGATTTGGCAGGTTCAGGTAATTGACCATCCCGACCGATAGCTCTCCCGACATAGACGCTGCCCGCTTTGCGGCGATTATCGCCAGCTCGTCCGACGCTATCATTTCGAAGTCTCTGGACGGGATCGTGGAGAGCTGGAATCCCGCCGCCGAGAAGCTGTTCGGCTGGTCGGCCGAGGAGATTATCGGACAATCGATCCGGCGCATCATTCCCGAAGACCGGAACGCAGAAGAGGACCGCATCCTCGCTCGCATTCGTGCCGGAGAGGTCGTACCGAAATTCGCCACCGAGCGTCTGACCAAGAGCGGGGAGAGGGTGCCGATCGCGGTCACGGTTTCGCCGGTCCGCGATCCGTCGGGCAAGGTCGTCGGCGCATCGAAGATCGCCAACGATCTGCGCGAGCAGGAACAACTGGCGGAAGGTCTACGCGAAAAGACCGACCAGTTCACTGCCCTGGCCAACAATATCCCGCAGCTTGCATGGCTGGCCGACAAGGACGGCTGGATATTCTGGTACAATCAGCGCTGGTACGATTACACCGGGACCGATCTTGCGGCGATGGAAGGCTGGGGCTGGCAGGCGGTGCATCATCCAGACCATGTCGATCGGGTGAGCAAGCGGATCCAGCACGCGTGGGATACCGGCGAGCCGTGGGAAGATACCTTTCCGCTCCGCCGGGCCGACGGCGAGTTTCGCTGGTTCCTCAGCCGCGCCAATCCCTTGAAGGACGGCGCCGGAAACGTCCTGCTGTGGTGCGGCACGAATACCGACATCACCGAGCAGCTCGAAGCGCAGGAGCACATCAATCTCCTCATTCGCGAGGTCAATCACCGGTCACGCAACATGCTGGCAACGATCCGCGCGATCCTCGGCCGGTCGGCCCGGTTGCCGAAGGACGAACTCATCCAGTCACTGGACCGGCGGATTTCGGCACTCGCGTCCAACCAGGAAATCCTCGACGGCGGCGACTGGTCTGGCGCCAGGATCGCAGACATCGTCGAGGCGCAGCTGCGGCATGTGGGCGAAGACGCGCGCGCGCGGATCGACATCGACAAGCCGGAACCGCTGATCGTGCGCGCCGAAGTGGCGGAAGCCATCGGACTCGCGATCCACGAACTGGCGACCAATGCCTTGAAATACGGCGCGCTCAGTAACGCCACGGGCAGGGTGCACATTGCCTGGGATGTCCTCGACGATACCCACGGGAAACCGATCCTGCAGATGGCCTGGCGCGAATCCGGAGGGCCCACCGTTGCCGAGCCGACTGCCAACGGCTTTGGAAGCTTGCTGATCAAGCGCAACGTCGAACAGGTGCTGAAGACACCGGTCGTGCTGGACTTCCAGTCAACCGGGCTGGTGTGGCGAGTCGAAGCACCGGCTGGCGATCTGCTGATTGACCGGATCGAGCGGGTCGATCCGCAGACCTTTTTCTAGCCTGGCTGGAAAGACATCCCCCGTTTTGCTCAGCTGGGATTTTCGAAGCTCGCCAGCACCTCGTACCCCAACACTGCCGCCGCCACCGCCGCGTTGAGGCTGTCGGCGCGGCCTTTCATGGGCATGGTGACGCGCAGGTCGCAGGCCATCTCGTAGGCTTCCGGCAGGCCGCGGCTCTCGTTGCCGACCATGACGAAGCAGGGCGCGGCATAGGGCGCGCCGCGATAGGGCTGCGCCTCGCGCAGGCTCGCGGCGACGAGCTGGCTTGCTCCGCCGCGCAGCCATGGCTCGAACTCGCTCCATTCGGCGCGCGCGATCCTCTGGGTGAACACTGCGCCCATGCTGGCCCGGACCGCCTCGACGCTGAATGGGTCGGCACAATCGTCGAGCAGGATGAGCCCACCCGCGCCGATCGCGTCGCCGGTACGCAGCATGGTGCCGAGATTGCCGGGATCGCGCAGGGCTTGGGCGACGAGCCAGATATCGGCGCGGCGCCGGTCGAGGCTCGCGAGCGCGGTGTCGAATTCGGCGAATACGCCCGCCACAGCCTGCGGGTTGTCCTTGCCCGTGATCTTGGAAAGGATGTCGGGCGACGTCTCGATCACCTCGCCGCCCACTGCGTCGACTGCGGCTTCGAGCTCGGCCAACAGCGGATGCGGTTCGCGCCCCTTGGCCAGCACCAGCACCTCGGGAATATGCCCGCTCTCGCGTGCGTCGGTGAGCAGGCGCAGGCCTTCGGCGAGGAACTTGCCCGCCGCCTTACGGTGCTTCTTCTCGCGCAAGGCACGCAGAGCCTTGACGGTCGGATTGGAGAAACCGGTGATTTCGCGGCGGAACGCCATCGCTCAGGGTTCCCCGAAGCCGTCCTCGACCATGGCGCAGAGCCCGGCCATCGCGTCCTCGCTGCCGGTGCCGGAGACGATGATGTCGATCGTGTCGCCCTTGGCTGCGCCGAGCATCATCAGCCCGAGGATGGAGCCGCCAGCCGCCTCGTTGTCGCCCTTGGCCACGCGCACGCTGCAGCCGTCGGGAAGCTCGGACACCGCGTTGACGAACTTGGCGCTGGCCCGTGCATGCAGGCCGCGCTGGTTGACCACGGTGAGGGTGCGGCGCAGCTCGCTCAAGAGGCCTTCCGCGCGGTATCGAGGTCCTGGCCGAGGAATTCGCTGGCCACGGTGATGTAGTTGCGCCCGGCGGTCTGTGCGGCATGGACCGCGTCGACCACGTTCATGCTCTTGCGCGCCCCGGCAAGGCGAATGAGCATGGGCAGGTTGATCCCGGCGATCACCTCGATCCGGCCGGTATCCAGCAGCGAGATGGCGAGGTTGGACGGGGTGCCGCCGAACAGGTCGGTCAGGATGATCGCGCCGTCGCCCGTATCGACCGCGGCGATCGAATCGGCAATGTCCTGCCGGCGCTGCTCCATGTCGTCGTTGGGGCCGATACAGATGGTGGCCACGCCTTCCTGCTTGCCGACCACATGCTCCATCGCATCGATGAAGTGTTCGGCCAGCTTGCCGTGGGTGACGAGGATCATGCCAATCATGCGCGACGTATTCCGGTTAATGCCTCGAAAGGACTCGTGCCGGGCTCCCAACCACCATCCGGAGGGGAAATCAACGGCGTTCCAGCGGGTCCGCGGGCCGACTTCCCAGGTTTCGATGGATGACCGTGGGCGAAAACCCCGCCTCGCGCAAGACCTCGGCGGCGCGTTCCGCACTGTAGACCGAGCGGTGTCTCCCTCCGGTACAGCCGAAGGCGATGTTGAGGTAGCTGCGGCCCTGTGCCGCATACCGCGGCAGGACCTCGCGCAGGAGGTCGGCAATCCGCTCGAAGGCCGGCCGGAAGGCCGGATCGCTCTCGATATGCGTACCGACCGCGTCGTCGAGGCCGGTCTTGTGCCGCAGCTCTTCGACCCAGTGCGGATTGTCGATGAAGCGCATGTCGAACAGCAGGTCTGCCAGCGGGGGCATGCCGCGCGCGAAACCGAAGCTGGAGACGGTGACGGTCATCTCGCGCTCGGCGCTACTGGCGAATTGCTCGCGGACTTCCTGCTGCAGCTGGTTGGTCGCGAAATTGCTGGTCTCGACGACGATATCGGCCCACCGGCGGAGCGGTTCGAGCAGTTCGCGCTCGGCCTTGATCCCTTCGTGCACCGGACGACCGCGTGCCATCGGATGCGGGCGGCGGGTCTCGTTGTAGCGGCGTTCGATCTCGCTGCTCGAGCAGTCGATGAACAGCGTGGTGAGCTCGACATCGTCGCGCGCTTCCAGCTGCTTGCACATCGCGATGATCTCGGTCGGCACGAAGCCGCGGGTGCGCGAATCGAAGCCGATCGCCAGCTGTCCGCTGTCCGCACCGCCGCCGACGAGGCCGCCGAGCAGTCGCACGGGAAAATTGTCGATCGCCTCCCAGCCGATGTCCTCGAGCACCTGGAGCGCGGTCGACTTGCCGGCACCCGAAAGGCCGGTGACGAGGAGGATGCGCTGGCGCACCCGAGATGGCGATTCGTCGGTCATGCGTCGGGCCTTGTCGCGGCTTGCGCCGCGCTTGGGAAGGGCAGGCCGTGCGTGGCGAGGGCGTATTCGGCGCGCAGGGCCTGCGCCGCGTCTCCCGGTGCGAAGGGCAGCAGGGGAATGACACAGCCAGCCATATCGCGGGTCGGGATATCCAGTGGGAAGCGCGGCGCCGAGGGATCGAGCGCGAGGATGAGGGCGACCGGGGCAGCGGTGGTGGCGAGTTCCACCAGCCCGACATTGCGGATTTCGAGCAAGCCGGCGGTGTTGGGCGGCGGGGCGGCGAACAGCGTGCCATCGCGGACGTCCAGCGTCAGCGCGTCGTCGCCGATGAGCAGCGCGCCGCGGTCGATCAAGGCCAGCGCGAGGGTAGACTTTCCGCTGCCCGGCGCGCCTTCGATCAACAGGGCGCGTCCGCCGATCGCAACGCCCGTCGTGTTGGCGAGGACGCGGGCGCTCATCGCTTGGCGGCCAGGCCGAAGACGAGGCATGCTCCGGCCGCGCCATCTTCGCGCGAGGTGGCGACGAGCGTGCCGTCATGCGCCTCGGCAATGGTGCGGGCGATGGCGAGGCCGAGACCGGAATGTTTGCCGAAATCCTCGCCTTCGGGGCGGTCCGAATGGAAGCGCTGGAACACCTTCTCGCGCTTTTCTTCCGGGATACCGGGACCTTCGTCGCACACCGTCAGGGTGATCCAGCCGTCCTTGCGCCGCAGCGCGACAGCGATCGTGCCGGTGGCCGGCGAGAACGACACCGCATTGTCGAGCAAGTTGTCGATGACGCGCTCGAGCCGCACGGGGACACCCGAGACCAGCATCGGTCCACCCGCGATATCGAGCGCGATGGTGCGCCCCTCGTTCTCGTCACGCTCGTCGCGGCTGGCGATGATGTTTGTGATCAGCGCCTCGAGATCGACCGGCTCGAATTCGGCGCGCGAGAGTTCGGCATCGATGCGGCTGGCGTCGGAAATCTCGGTGACGAGCCGGTCGATCCGCTGGACATCGTGGGTCGCGATATCGAGCAATTGCGCGCGCAGGGCCGGGTCCTCGACCTTCGCAAGCGATTCCGTTGCGCTGCGCAGCGAGGCGAGCGGGTTCTTGATCTCGTGCGCGACGTCGGCGGCGAAGCTCTCCACCGCGTCGATCCGCTGGCGTAGTGCACCGGTCATGTCCGAAAAGGCACGGGCGAGCATGCCGATCTCGTCGCGCCGATCGGGCAGGCGCGGAACCTCGACCTGCCGGTCGCGCCCTTGGCGTACGCGCACGGCGGCCTGCACCAGTTCGCGCAAGGGTCGCACGATGGTCTGCGCGAGGAACAGCGAGAGCATTGTCGATACCAGCAGCGCCAGCAGGACCACGATCAGCACCGTCGAGCGGGCTTCGCGCACGCTTTCGGTAATGTCGATCGGGTTGCGCGTCAGCAGCAGCGTGTCGCCGTCGAGTCCGACCGGCGCGGCGGCGTTGATGACATGCGTGCCATCGGGGGCGTCGCGCAGCACGATCTGGGTCAGACTCTCTTCGCGTGCACGCACCAGTTCGGGCCAGCCGGATGCATCGTCGGTCTCGGGCTCGACATAGTCGGGCAAGGCGGGCGCGCCGACGATGCGATCGAACCAGCGGTCCATCCGCAAGGCGAAATCGCGCTGGTCCACCTCGGCAGGCGCGGGCAGGTCGAAGCTCGGCGGGGCGAGGGCGAAACTGTCCGATTCTAGGTTGCCGTCCGGGCCGTAGACGCGCAGGCGCAAGCGCTGTTCCTTGCCGATCTGGATCAGCAGCGCTTCCTGCCGCTGGACCGTCGCCCCGGCGAGCGCCTCGGCGGTGATCTGAGCTTCGACGAGCGCCAGCTTGAAGCGTTCGTCGAGCAGCTGCTTGCGATAGGCGTCGAGATAGAGGACGCCGCCGCCCAGCAGCACCAGCGGAAGTACGTTGACAAAGAGGATGCGGCTGGTGAGCGACAGGCGCTGCGACCAGCGCAGCTTGTCCAGCCGCGGGTCGCTCTTGAGGACGCTGCCGATTTCCGAAAAGCCGGGCCGTCCCTCAGCCATCGCTGAAGCTGTACCCCGCACCATAGAGGGTCTCGATGGCGGAGAATTCCGGATCGACGCTGCGGAACTTGCGCCGCATGCGCTTGATATGGCTGTCGACCGTGCGATCGTCGACGAAGACGTCGTCGGGATAGGCTGCGTCCATCAACTGGTTGCGGCTCTTGATTACGCCGGGCCGCGAGGCGAGCGCTTCGAGCAGCAGGAACTCCGTCACCGTCAGCGACACCGGGCTTCCGTCCCAGGTCACGTGGTGGCGGGCCGGGTCCATGTGCAGCCGGCCGCGTTCGATTTCCTCTTGCGGCGGATGGTCCGCCGTGTCGGTCATCACTAGCGGACGGCGGGCATCGCTGCGGCGCAGGATGGCGTGGATGCGGGCGAGCAGCAGGCGCAGGCTGAACGGTTTGGCGATATAGTCGTCCGCACCCATCTGGAGGCCGGCGGCCTCGTCCGCCTCGTCATCCTTGCTGGTGAGGAAGATGACGGGCAGCGGTGATTGTTCGCGCAGGCGGCGCAGCAATTCCATCCCGTCCATCTTGGGCATCTTGATGTCGAAAATGGCGAGGTCGGGCGGGTTGTTGAGCAAGGCGCCCAGTGCTGCCTCGCCATCCGAATAGAGCCGCGTCGCGAACCCTTCCGCCTGCAGCGCGATCGAGACGGTGGTGAGGATGTTGCGGTCGTCGTCGACCAGCGCAATCACGCGCTGGTCGGGGTCCTGTGGGTTGGCACCCTGGATCGCGTCGGTCGTCATGGGTCCGTGCCTAATCCGATTATTCACGCAAAACAACGCGGACTATGCGACGATATGGGACAACTAGCCCTTTGAGCATTTGACCTGCCAGCAGGGGATGACTATGCGCAAATGGACGGCCGCGCATACGAATGCGCGGATGATTCCATCACAGTAACGCATGCGCGCGCTGGAGATTTTTCGGTGACTTTTCCGCTTTCAACATCGCTGTCGTCGCAGGGTATCGAAACCGCTGCCACGATCCATCCCAACCTCACCTCGGAAGAGCTGACCGCAGCGGCGCTCGAAAACGGTGAGGGCCGCCGGGCCAAGGATGGCCCGCTGGTGGTGGAAACCGGCAAGCACACCGGTCGCAGCGCGAAGGACAAGTTCATCGTCCGCGATGCCGAGACCGAAAGCACGGTGTGGTGGGACAATAATGCCTCGATGACGAGCGAGCATTTCGCCGCGCTCAAGGCCGACTTCATGGCGGCGCTGAAGGACAAGTCGGACCTCTACGTCGCCGACCTGTTCGGGGGATCGCAGCCCGAATATCGCGTCAATGTGCGTGTCATCAACGAACTCGCCTGGCACAACCAGTTCATCCGCACGCTGCTGGTCCGCCCGACCGAGGCCGAACTGGAAGGCTTCGTGCCGGAATACACGATCATCGACCTGCCGACCTTCCAGGCCGACCCGGAACGCCACGGCACGCGCAGCGAAACCGTGATCGCGGTGAACCTGTCGGAAAAGCTGATCCTGATCGGCGGCACGAAATATGCCGGCGAGATGAAGAAGAGCGTCTTCGGCATCCTCAACTACCTGCTGCCCGCCAAGGGCGTCATGCCGATGCACTGTTCGGCCAACGTCGGCCCGGACGGCAAGACCGCGGTCTTCTTCGGCCTGTCGGGCACCGGCAAGACGACACTGTCCGCCGATGCCAGCCGCACGCTGATCGGCGATGACGAGCATGGCTGGTCGGACACGGCGGTCTTCAATTTCGAAGGTGGCTGCTACGCCAAGATGATCCGCCTCAATCCCGAAGCCGAGCCGGAAATCTATGCCACCACCAAGATGGAAGGCACCGTGCTCGAAAACGTCGTGATGAACGATGCGGGCGAGATCGACCTCGACGACAACAGCCTTGCCGAGAACACCCGCGGTGCCTATCCGCTGTCCTCCATCCCGAACACCTCGGCGGAGAACATGGGGCCGCCGCCGTCGAACGTCATCATGCTGACTGCCGATGCCTTCGGCGTGCTGCCCCCGATCGCGCGGCTGACCCCCGACCAGGCGATGTATTACTTCCTCTCGGGCTACACGGCTAAGGTCGCAGGCACCGAGATCGGCGTGACCGAGCCCGAAGCGACGTTCAGCACCTGCTTCGGTGCCCCCTTCATGCCGCGCCACCCGAGCGTCTACGGCAACCTCTTGAAGGAGCGCATCGCCAAGGGCGAGGTGCAGTGCTGGCTGGTCAACACCGGCTGGACCGGCGGCAAGTACGGCACCGGCAGCCGCATGCCGATCAAGGCCACCCGCGCGCTGCTCAATGCCGCGCTCGACGGCAGCCTCAACGATGCCGAGTTTCGCAAGGACCCCAATTTCGGCTTCGAAGTCCCGGTCGCGGTGGACGGTGTCGATGCCACTATCCTCGACCCGCGCGCTACCTGGGCGGACAAGGACGAATACGACCGTACCGCGCACAAGCTCGTGCAGCTCTTCGTCGAGAATTTCGAGCCCTTCGCGGCGCATGTCGACCAAGGCGTGCGCGACGCGGCCCCGATGGCCGCCTGACAGGTTATTTCCGGTTGGAGAGGAGAGCCCCCGGCCGGGAAACCGGACCGGGGGCCTTTACTTGGGCGCACCGCCTCCTATCGTCGTGCTCGGACGAGACTTAGGAGAAACGCGATGAGTCTTTTCGACACGATCCTGGGCGCGGCCCACAACCATCCCACGGTCAAGAATATGGCCGAGAAGCTGGGAGTCGATCCAGCTACGGCGGAAAAGGCGATTGCAGCGCTTGCCGATGCCCACCACAAGGATGGCGACACGGTCGAACTGGCTGCCGGCAAGACCGGGATCGATTCCGGAATTCTCGAACAGGTCCGCGAACAGGTCGGCGGGGAAGGCTCGCTGGCGAAGTTCGCGCAGATCCTCGATGCAGATCACGACGGTAATCCGCTGAACGATATCGCCGGCATGGCCGGCAAGCTGTTCGGCAAGAATTAGGCCGGTGTCGATGAATCTCGCGACAGCACTGCAGCAGAGCGGCGTCATCGCATCGATGGCGCAGGAACTGGGTATCGACGAAGCGACCGCGCGGACGGGGGCGGGCGCACTGCTTCCGGCAATCGTGGCGGGGATGGGCCGTCAGACCACCGCTGCACCCGGCGCGGGCGGCCTGGGCGGGCTGGGCGACATCCTCGCAGGATCGCTGGGCGGCACGGCTGGGGGTGCACTGGGCGGCGGCCTCGGCGGGGTATTGCTCGATGCGGTGCTCAAGAAGGAGCCGACGCCGACTGCGCCCGGCAACGACATCCTCGGCCAGATTTTCGGCAGCAAGGATGTGAGCCGGGGCGTCGCCGAGGAAGTTGCCGGCGCGACCGGCCTGTCGCCCGACCTGCTCAAGAAGATGCTCCCGATCCTCGCCATGGCGGTGGTCGGTTACATGATGAAACAGCAGCAGGGCGGTTCGCCGGCCAGTGGCGGCCTCGGCGGCGCGCTCGGCGGCCTGCTTGGCCAGGTCGTGACGGGAATGATGCGGCGGTAGATAGCGGCGCGAGGTTACTCGTCGCCGCCGTCCGGCCCGCTCGCGATATCGGCGATTTCGACGTCGACCATCTCGCCGACACCGGGATGCCAGGGCTTGCCTTCTTCAACCTCGCCCATGGCGTCGCGGTAGCGCTGGGCCCGTTCGGCAAAGCGCCCGCCGTGCGGGTCTGACGCGATCGGAGCGATATTGTAGCGGGCAAGCGCGATCTTGCCTTCGCTGGCCTGCATGAGCGCCGCATTCATCCGCAGCCCCTTGTCGAACGGCGCCAGTTGCGATGCCCGCTCGAGCGCATGGCGCGCGTTCTCGTTCGGAGTTTCGCCGCGTTCGACGAAGCTGCGATAGTAATACATCAGCGGCAGCGGGTGGTCGTTTTCCAGCCGGTTGAGCGCGCTGAACGGTGCCATTGCGGCGGCATAGGCGGCGTCCTGATCGTCGGCACCTTCCGCCTGACGGAACAGGGCATAGCCCTTCTGGACGTAGGCATTCTTGCGCGCCGGATCGATCGCGATCGCCCGGTCGGCTGCGGCAATCGCCTCGGCATCGTTACCGGCATCGTACTCCGCTTCAGCCAGCGCGGTGAGGACACCCGCATCGGCCGGGTACTGCGCGGCGACCGCGCGGACTTCGGGGAGCAGTTCCAGCGCCTGCTCTCGCGTGACGCCGCGCTGCGAGCGGATCCGCAGCGGCATCATCTCGCCTTCGCCTTCGGACAGCGCGCGGACCGTTACTGGCCCGATCGGCACGAGATCGGAGGTGAAGCGATAAACGGACATGCGCCGCTGGTCGATGTAGCGGTCGACTTCCCGTTGCAGGATGTCGAGATCCCCGAACGTGTCGATGGCAGCCTTGCGCGACTCGGTTCCGGCGAAGATGGCGCGCTGGTAGGCGCCCAGCTGGCCCTTTCGCTCCGGCGAGAACCACAGGTAATGAACCAGCGCCCAGGCGCGGCCATAAAAGGCGTCGAAGCGCTTGCCCTTGTTCTTCTCGTAAAGATCGGGATCGATCAGTTCCTCGACGCTGACGTCCTTGGCATAGGCGAGTTCCGCCGCGCGATGGTAGGCCGGGCGGCCGACCGAGATTCCACCGTCCTTTTCGAACTTGGCCGAAGCGAAGAACTCGGCCGCCCCTTCGTTCAGCCAGCGCGGCAGGGCGTAAGGCGAGCTCGAGATCAGGAAGTGGTGTGCATATTCGTGGAGCAGTACGGTCACCGAGAAATCGGTTTCGCGCCCGCCCATGTCGATGTCCGGCACAAAGGCGACCGACCCACTGGCGCGGGGGACGTAAAACCCCGCAATGTTGCCGGAATCGTCGCCGGCGAGCTTGCGGATCTTGCCCTGGTTCCCGACCACGAAGATCGTCACCCGCCCCGACGGGCTCGGCTTGGTCCCATCGCGGCCCTGGAGCAGGTTCATCGCCGAATGATATCGCTCGAGACCCTCGGCGAACTCTTTGACGTCCTGCGGACGGTCGTCCGCATAGACGACGAAATGATCCGACTCCGCAACCTGCCAATCGGCATGGGCGGGTGCAGCCACCAGAGCGGCTGCCAGGCCTGCAAGTAAAAAGCGCATGAAATCGACCCCTGAATTCAACAGGGGCATGTATTGCATGGCAAGAAGGCGATTAAAAGCCCGTCACGCGCCCGCTGCGACAATATAGCGCCCGACGTTCTTTGCCAAAACGTCCATCGGCACATTGCCGCCGAGGACGACCGCATCGTTGAAGGCCTTGAAGTCGTACGCGCTGCCGAGTGCCGCCTCGGCCCGCTTGCGCTGGTCGACGATGCGGCTGTGACCCAGCTTGTAGCCGGTCGCCTGGCCGGGCCAGCTGCAATAGCGATCGACTTCGCTCTCGACTTCGCCGCGCTTGCTGCCGTTGCGCTCGACGAAGAACTGGACGGCCTGGTCGCGGCTCCAGCCTTTCGCATGGAGCCCGGTGTCGACCACCATGCGGCAGGCACGGAAGGCGAGACTCTGGAGATAGCCGAGCCGTCCGACTGCGAAATCGTCGTAGGCGCCCAGTTCGTCGGCCAGTTGCTCGCCATAGAGCGCCCAGCCTTCGCTGAACGGGTTGAAGGCGAGGATCGAGCGGATCAGCGGCAGCTTGTTGCCGTATTCGCCTTCCCAGATGTGGCCCGGGATGGATTCGTGGAAAGTGAGGTCGGCAAGGTCGTATTTGCGGTGCAGGTCGGTATCGCGCAGGTTGATCCAGAAGACGCCGGGGATCGTGCCGTCCTTGCTGCCTGCGCCGCCATAGGCGCCCGGCGCGCCGGCTTCCTCGGCGACCGGGATGCGCTTCACGTCCAAGTTGGGATCGACCAGAGTGTTGAAGGCGCGCGGCATCTGCCCCTTGATCCAGTTCACCCGCTCCCAGATGAAATCCATGATCTCCTTGCGGCCCGGATCGCCCTCCGCAAACTTGTAGCGCGGGTCGCTGCCGAGCTGCTGCATCCGCTCGCCCACAGAGCCACTGGTATAGCCGATATCGCGCAGGATCGGGTCCATGCGGGCATGGAGTGCTTCGAGTTCGTCGAGACCCTGCCGGTGGATCTCGTCGGCACTGAGTGTAGTCGTGGTGCTGGACCGCAGCGCCCAGGCGTAGAACTCCTCGCCATGGGGACGCGCCGCTATGCCCGGTTCGTCCGTGGCGACGGCGCGCTCTGCCTGCAGCTCCGCCAACTGGCGCGAGAGCGCTTCCGCAACAGGCCCGGTTTCGAGCGTCATCGCGCGGTTGGCGTGGCTTTCGGGCATGCCCTTTTCGACCAGCTTGGCCCGCAGGTCGGCAGCGAACAGCTCGCCCTTGCCGGCGCTGGCGATGGTCTGTTCCATCTGGCGGATCGCCTTGTCGAGCAGGAAGCCCGGCGGGACGACGCCCATGCCGCGCGCCGCCCTGATCCGTTCCAGTTCGCCCTCGAGCACGCCGGGAAAGGCCTCGAGACGCTCGATGTAGAAATCGGCATCGTCGCCGTCCTTCACCTTGAAGTCCGACTGCATGAAGCGCGGGAAGGCGAGATATTCGCCGACATTCTGGATCACGACGTAGGGCGCAGTGCGCCAGTTGCCGACCGGCGTATCGCCATAGGGGAGGGCGAAGCCGTCGAGCGCGACTTCATAGGCGCTCTCTACGACATCGAGATTGGTGACGGTGGTGTTGTCGAGGCCGCCGCGCGGATAGGCGCGGACCCGCGCGAGGTCGCGCCGCAATGTGGCCGCATAGGCTTCCTGCCCCGCGCGCGTCTGGTCCTCCAGCTTACCGCGCAGATAGGCATAGCGGCCATTGTCGACGCCCAGGCTGGTGGCGCGCCCGGGTTCGTGTTCGAGGAGGTTGTAGGCAACCACCTCCAGCAGCCGTTCCGCCCCGATCTGCTGGGCCTTGACGACCGAGACGTCGCGCGGGAGCGCGGCGGTGCATCCGGTGAGGGTGAGCGCGGTCGTCGCGCCAAGCCCGGCAAGGGCTTCGCGGCGGGTGATATCGAAGCTGTGAGAAGTCATGGCGGGCGGTGTGCGATGCCCGCCATGCAGTGTCAATCAGGCTGGCAGATCAATCGAGGAATTCGGCCGGGACCTTGCCGCCATTGGCGGCGAGTTCGTTCATCGTGCGCTTGTGCAGCCAGATATTGTCCTCTGCGCTGCCCGAATAGTCCTCGCGGCCGAGCTCGCCAGCCAGCGCCTTGCGGCTCTCGTAATCGGAATCGACGCCGATCAGCTTCATCAGGTCGACGATCGAGGTGCGCCAGTTCAACCGGTCCGCGCCGGGCATGGAGTCGAGGCTATTCTCGACATCGACTACCGAGGTGGCCTTGGGCTCGACCACGGGCGCATTGGCCCAGGCGTTGCCGGGATCGGCCTTGGGTGCACCCGAGGGCGCGGTTTCGGGCACTTCCTGTGCCTTGGCCTTGGACCCGAAAATCGCGTCCTTGATCTTGCCGAAAATACTCATCGTCCGTCTCCTTCACGCCCTCAACGGATCATCCCACGGCGCGTTCCGGCTTCGTGACTTGCAGCGCGGGAAAGGAAAGCTAAGAGCCGGACCATGCTCGATGCCGTTCTCTCGCTCACCGTCCTCGCCGCCATCCTGCTGCTGCTGGGCGCGTTTTTCCTGTGGCGCCGGACGGGCAATGTGAAGAATGCGGCACTGATGGTGGTGCTGGCGGTGGTCGCATTGCTCAACGTCGCCATCTGGACGTTGCCCGATGCCGGGGGCGAGGCCCCGCTCGAAAAGCTCGAGCAGGGAGCTCGCTAGGGGGGCGTCACTCCGGCAATTGCCAGAGGACCGATCCGGTGTAGCTGCCGGCGACCGGTTCGCCATTACCGCCGCGTGCCGGTTCGAACCGCGCGCGCTTGGTGACGAGGCTGCAGGTCGCCGCATCGAGTTCGCCATGTCCGGTCGAGCCCGTGACGGTGCAATCGGTCACGCGGCCATTGGCGGCGATCTCGAGCCGGAACTTCGCCAATCCGGTCAGCTCGCGGCGGGTCCAGCTCGGGCGATAGTCGCTGTTGGAAAGCCAGCGGGCCGGATCGTTCTTCGGCCGGGCGGCGACGGGATCGAAGCTCGGCATCGGCTCGGGTCTGGGGATGTCGATCACCGGACCGCGTCCGGGCTGTGGCACCGGGACTGGCGGCGGGATCAGGTTGGTGGTATCGACCAGCGGCGGTGTCGGCTTGATGTCGAATTTGGGGGCCGGAGTGAAGATCGGCGGCGATGCGGATTCCTTCGGCACGACCTCATCGGTGGGCGGGGGAGGCGGCGGCGGAGGCGGGGCATCGGGAATGTTGCGTCCCTCGAACTTCGTGATGACCTCGGGCAGAGCGCCGGTCACGGTCATGCCGAAGACAAGCGCCGCTCCGATCGCGGCATGGACACCGACCACTGCCGCCACGCTCGCTGGCGATGGCCTGCTGGACTGGGTGACATAGGACATGGGCGTTCTCCTCTTCCGTTGCTCGCAGAGACAGCGACCCGACTCCACGTCCCGCAATGTTACAACGTAACATGCTAGAGTCAAGTCATGATGGCGAGGAGGATGGTTCGCTCGTGCGGATACGCGAGCGAACGCAAAATAAGTCGATTGAACGTCCAGCCCTCCGGGACCGGAGCGCCTAGCCCGTCACTTGATCGGGCACGCCGGGTCGAGGCGGAAGTCGAGATAGTTGTCGACCGCGGCCATCAGTTCGGTCTGCTCGTTCTCGAAGAAATGGTTGGCGCGCGGGATTTCCTCGTGGTGCACGGTGATGTGCTTCTGCGTACGCAGCTTCTCGACCAGCTTGGTGACCGAATTGGGCTGCACCACCGTGTCCTGCGCGCCGTGGATGAAGATGCCGCTGGCGGGGCAGGGAGCGAGGAAAGAGAAATCGTACATACTCGCAGGCGCGCCGATGCTGATCCAGCCGCGGATTTCCGGGCGGCGCATCAGCAACTGCATGCCGATCAGCGCGCCGAAGCTGACGCCGGCGACCCACGTCACCTGCGCTTCGGGATGGATCTGCTGCACCCAATCGAGCGCGGCGGCGGCATCGGAGAGCTCGCCGATGCCGTTGTCGAAGCTGCCCTGGCTGCGGCCGACGCCGCGGAAGTTGAAGCGCAGCGTGGCGAAGCCGCGGTTGACGAAGGTCTTGTAGAGCCGCTGTGTCATCTGCTCGTTCATCGTGCCGCCGCCCTGCGGGTGCGGATGCAGGATCATCGCCACCGGCGCGCGCGGGCGCGGGGCGGGAGAGAAACGGCCTTCGAGACGGCCTTCGGGGCCGGGGAAGATGACGGTCGGCATGGATGAGGTACCTGTCGAAATGTGCGGTTGCGCAGGCCACGGGTGGCGCGCGCGAGGTCGCGGGCTATATAGGGTCTGCAACCGATTTCGCAATTGTTTCGAGCCCGTATCATTCCCGAACGCATCTACCTCGATCACGCCGCCACCACGCCGCTGCGCCCCGAAGCGCGCGAGGACATGGAAGAGGGTTTCCGGCTATGGGCCAATCCGAGCTCGCCGCATGCCGAGGGGCGCAAGGCGCGGAGCCTGCTGGAGGACGCGCGGGAGCGGATCAAGACGGCGCTCGGGTGGGATGGCGAGGTGATCTTCACTTCCGGCGCGAGCGAGGCGGCGGCGTTGGCGCTGGACAGTGCGCAGGCCGGTGCGCGGCTCGTATCGAGTGTCGAGCATGATTGCATCTTCCAGGCCGCACTCGATGCCGAACGCATCCCGGTGCGCACTGACGGCGCGCTCGACCTGGAAATCCTGACCGAGGCGGTCCAGCGCGAACGGCCGCTCGTCGCGGTCCAGCACGTCAATTCGGAAACCGGCAACAGGCAGGACCTTTCGGCGGTTGCCGGGATCGTGGGTCAGGCCGGCGGGCTGCTGCTGGCCGACTGCGCGCAAAGCGCGGGCAAGTTCGCGCTGCCATCTTGCGATATGGCCATCGTCTCGGCCCACAAGTTCGGCGGGCCGATCGGTATCGGGGCCTTGCTCGTGCGCGACTATGTGCTGCTGAGGCCATCCGGCGGCCACGAGCGCGGCTATCGGCGGGGGACCGAAAACCTGCCCGGCGCGATGGGTATGGCAGCGGTACTGGAAGCGGCGAGGGATCCTTACCTCGACCCGGCAATCTTCGCGCCGCTCGACCAGTTGGGCAACACGCTCTCTCTCGCCGACCCCACCCCTTACATCCGCGCCATCGCCATGCCGAACATGAGCGCCACCGCGCAGGTCATGCGTTTCGACATGGCGGGCATCGCGGTTTCGCAAGGCAGCGCCTGCTCCAGCGGCACCATGAAGACCAGCCGCGTGCTCGAGGCGATGCAGGTCGAGTCGGGAGTGGCCGCCAACACGATCCGCGTCTCGCTGGGCTGGAACACCACCCGCGAGGAGGTGGAACGCTTCTGCGAGGTATGGCTTGAGATGGCGAGAGCATGATCTACCTCGATTATCAGGCCACCACCCCGCTCGCGCCCGAGGCGCGCGATGCGATGCTGCGCTGGCTCGACGGGCCCGGCGGCACAGGCTTCGGCAACCCGCACAGCTCCCACCGCATGGGGCGGCAGGCGAAGGCGGCGATCGAGCTGGCGCGCGAACAGGTCGCGGCGCTGTTCCCGGCTGGCGGCAAGGTGATCTTTACGAGCGGCGCGACCGAGGCGCTCAACCTGGCGATCCGGGGTTCGGGGCAGGGCGGGGCCGTGTCCTATTCCGGCATCGAGCATTCGGCAGTCGGAGATACCGCCCAGAGCGCGGGCAAGAGCCACCTGCTTAATGTCGCAAAGACCGGCCAGTGCAACACGAAGCAGGACCTGCCCGCCGACACGCGGCTCGTCTGCGTCATGCAGGTCAACAACGAGATCGGGACGGTGCAGCCGACCATCCAATGGCACCGCAAGGCGAAGTCGATGAACGCGCTCTATCTGTGCGACGCGGTGCAGGCCTACGGCAAGATGGAGGTGACCGGCGCGGACATGATCGCGATCTCGGCGCACAAGTTCCACGGCCCCAAGGGCGTCGGCGCGTTGTGGGTTCGCGACGGGGTGGACCTAACAGAAGTTCAGACGGGCGGCGGGCAGGAATTCGGCATCCGCTCGGGCACGCTCTCGCCTGCGCTGATCGCGGGCATGGGGGCGGCGGCAGCGGAAGCGAAGGATCGGATGGAGCAGGATCGCGAGCATGTCGAACAGCTCTGGACCCGCGCGCTGGACCTGTTTTCACAATGGGATCTCAACGGCAGCGCCGAGGCGCGCTGGCACGGCAATCTCAATATCCGGCGCAAGGGCCTCGATGTCGCGCGCCTGATGAGCGATTGCCGTACGGTGATGTTCTCCGCCGGATCGGCCTGCGCCAGCGGATCGGGCCGCCCCAGCCATGTGCTTAAGGCGATCGGCCTCAGCGACAAGCAGGCCAAGAGCTCGATCCGCCTCGGCTTCGGTCGCTACACGACGTTGGAAGAAATCGAGGAGGCCGCGCGCCTCATCAACGAAGCGGCGGAGGCGCAAGGCCTGTGAAGGTGTATTTCACGACATCGCAGGGCGAGACCGTCATCGCCGAAGCCGAACTTGGCGACAACCTGCTCCGCGTGGCGCAGGCGGCCGGCATGCCGCTCGAAGGGACCTGCGAAGGCCAGATGGCCTGCTCCACCTGCCACGTCGTGGTCGCCGCAGAATGGTTCGACCGGCTGGCTGAGGCAAGCGAGGAAGAGGAAGACATGCTCGACCTCGCGGCGGGCGTCACCCGCACCAGCCGCCTTTCGTGCCAGATCGAGCTGACGGCGGAGATGGACGGCCTGACCGTCTCCATCCCTGCCGAAAGCCACGATATGCGGCGCTTCTAGCTAGCGTTTTCCGCCTCCGGCTCGCTCTTCGGCAGCCAGCCGTCATTGCCGATCCCGGTCGAAAAGCCCGACCGGCGCCACAGGCGCACCGCCAGCCACACGATCAGGCCCAGCGGCAGGATCACCGTCAGCAACACCATGAACACCGCGATCATGTTGCCGAGCAGGGAGGCGAGCGAGCCCCACGCGCTGCGGATCGGGTCGATGAAGCCACCCTGCGCAGGCGCGCCGGCCTGGTATTCGACGGTCATGGTCGAATAGGCGACACGGGCGCGCATTTCGCTGAGCCAGCTTTGCGCCTGGTCGATCTCTTCGTTGACTTGCGCGACGCCGCGCTCGGCGGCGACCAGTTCGGAAACCGTGCCTTGGCGATTGCGCAACACCTCCATCAGCCGGTCGCGCAGCACGGTGCGGGCGCGCAGGCGCGCCTCGGTATCGACGATGCGCTTCGACAGGTCCTCGCCCTCGATCGAGGAGGAGATCAGTTCGCCTTCCATCTGCCCGGTCGCGGCGGTTAGTGCCTTGCCGAAGCTGCGCGCCTCGCTGCTCCGGACCGCGATGGTGAGGCTGCCATAGGCATAGTCGCCCTCCTGCTCGCCCTGGTTCATCGAGACGATCCGGCAGACCTGCTGGCCCTTGGCCTCGCACATGTCGGCATGGCGCTCCTGCAGCGGGCGAATGGTGTCGGCTGGCACGCGGAAGCCATAGGCGAAGCTGTAGGCAACCTGCGGGATGCCGACGGAGATCGTGCCGCCCGCATGGTCGATCTCCTCCGGGGTGTCGGCACCTTCTGAGCGGGTCCGGACCGGAGGCGCGGGCGGGGGAGGCGGCGGCGCAACGCTCGGAGGCGAGGGTTGCTCCATCGCTTCCATGAAGCCGGATTCGTTCTGGGGGGCTTCGGATTCGGCCATGTCCACGGTGGTGACCCGCTCGGTTACCACCTCCTCATTCGAGGCATCGCTACAGCCCGCTAGCAACGCGATGGCCGACACCGCGATCACTATTTCCATACGCATACGCCTCTCCTCTTGGCTCCCGTTCTCAAGCATGCCTTATTCTCGCCACAATATGAACACAATCAAAACACATTTGGATTAGATGTTACAACATAACGTGCATCTAGCAAGTGCGCAGTGCTGGCCGGAATGCGAAGAGACCCCGCCGCATCGCTGCGACGGGGCCTCTCAAACCTGTGTTCTGATTATGTTATGCGGCTTCGAGTTCGCGCTTGTCCACCGTCTGGCCGAGCATTTCGATCAGCGCCTTGCTGAAGGCCGGAATGTCGTCGGGATTGCGGCTGGTGATGAGGTTGCCGTCGATTGCGGCTTCCCTGTCGACCACATTCGCGCCGGCATTCTTCAGGTCGGTGCGGACCGAAGGCCATGCGGTGACGGTCTTGCCCTTCACGATACCGGCTTCGACGAGCAGCCACGGGGCGTGGCAGATGGCAGCGATCGGCTTGCCGGCCTGGTCGAACATCTTGACGATGGCGACGGCGCGCTCGTTCATGCGCAGGATATCGGGGTTCATCTGACCGCCCGGCAGCAGCAGGGCGTCATAGCCTTCGCAGCTTTCGATCTCGTCGACCGTCTTGTCGACCGCGACGCTGTCGCCCCAGTCCTTCTGGTCCCAGCCCTTGATTTCGCCCTTTTCGAGACTCACGACGGTGGTTGCGAAACCGGCGTTTTCGAGATTGGCCTTGGGCTTCATCAGCTCCGACTGTTCAAAGCCGTCGGTGGCGAGGATCATGATGCGCTTGGTCATAGGGTACTCCTTGATGTGTTGTTATTTTTCCAACGTATGGGGATGACGCGCCGTTCCGTGCTGACAGCCGAACCGTGCCTCTGGTAGGGCGGACCACATGGCCACTTCCGAACTGGACGATTCCGGCGCAGATCCGTTCGACGCGATCGTCGATGCACCCTTCGATTCCGCGCTAAGCGAGCGCTATCTCGTCTATGCGCTGAGCACGATCACCGCGCGTTCGCTGCCCGATCTGCGCGACGGGCTCAAGCCGGTGCACCGCCGCCTGCTGTGGGCGATGCGGCAACTGAAGCTGGATCCCAACAGCGCGTTCAAGAAGTCTGCCCGCGTGGTCGGCGATGTCATCGGCAAGTACCACCCGCATGGCGATGCCTCGGTCTACGACGCGATGGTCCGCCTCGCGCAGGACTTCGCGCTGCGGTACCCGCTGGTCGAAGGGCAGGGGAACTTCGGCAATATCGACGGCGATAATGCCGCAGCCTATCGTTACACCGAGGCGCGTCTCACCAAGACCGCCTTGCGCCTCATGGAAGGCCTCGACGAAGGCACGGTCGATTTCATCCCGACCTACAATGGCGAGGAGCAGGAGCCGGAAATCTTCCCCGGCCTGTTCCCCAACCTGCTCGCCAATGGCGCGAGCGGGATTGCGGTCGGCATGGCGACCAACATCCCGAGCCACAACGTCGCCGAGATCGTCGACGCCACGCTCGAAGTGATCGACAACCCGCATGTCGAACATGCGCGGCTGATGGAACTGTTCAAGGGTCCGGACTTCGCGACCGGCGGCGTTGTGCCTGAAAGCGCCGAAACGATCAGCGCCGCCTACGAAACCGGCCGCGGCAGCTTTCGCGTGCGCGGGCGCTTCCATGCGGTCGAGGCGGACAAGGCGGAAGACCGCGAGGCCGGCATCGAACGGCTCGGCGGCGGGCAGTGGCAGCTGGTTGTCAGCGAAATCCCCTACCAGGTGCAGAAGGGCAAGCTGATCGAACAGATAGCCCAGCTGATCGCCGACAAGAAGCTGCCGATCCTCGAAGACGTGCGCGACGAGAGCGACGAGAAGATCCGGCTCGTGCTCGTCCCGCGCAGCCGCAATGTCGATCCCGAGCTGCTGAAGGAAAGCCTCTACAAGCTGACCGATCTCGAGACGCGCTTCGGGCTCAACCTCAACGTGCTCGATGCGACGCGCACGCCGATGGTGATGGGGCTGAAAGAGCTGCTGACGAACTGGATCGCGAGCCAGATCGACATCCTCCAGCGCCGCAGCCGCCACCGGCTCGAACAGATCGCGCGGCGGCTGGAGCTGGTGGAAGGCTACATCATCGCCTTCCTCAATCTCGACCGCGTGATCGAGATCATCCGTTACGAGGACGATCCAAAGGCCGTGATGATGGCGGAGTTCAGCCTCACGGATCGGCAGGCCGAAGCGATCCTCAACATGCGCCTGCGCAGCTTGCGCAAGCTGGAGGAAATGCAGCTGCGGCAGGAGCGTGACGAGCTGCTCAAGGAACAAGAGGAACTCAACAAGCTGCTCGACAGTCCGGCCCGCCAGCGCACGCGCCTCAAGCGCGACCTCAACGCCCTGCGCAAGGACTATGGCGAGGACACCGCGCTGGGCGCGCGCCGCACGACCATTGCGGAAGCCGCACCGGCGGTCGAATTCAGCATGGACGCGATGATCGAGAAGGCGCCGATTACCGTCATCCTGTCGCAGAAGGGCTGGATCAGGGGCGCGACCGGGCATGTCCCGCTCGACCAGGAGTGGAAGTTCAAGGAAGGCGACGGGCCGGCCTTCGTCCTCCATGCGCAGACCACCGACAAGCTGCTGCTGGCGGCGGACGACGGGCGCTTCTTCACGCTCGGCGCGGACAAGCTTCCCGGCGCGCGGGGCTTCGGCGAGCCGGTGCGCAACACGCTCGACATCGATGCCGAGGCGCAAATCGTGGCGGTGATCGTCCACCGACCCGGCCAGCGCCTCTTGCTGGCGGCGACGACCGGCAAGGGCTTTGCCGCGACCACCGACGATCTCCTCGCGGAAACCCGGAAGGGACGGCAGGTGGTCAACCTCAAGGACAAGGCGAAGCTCGCCGTCGCGCGGCCGATCCCCGAAAGCCATGACCATGTCGCGGTGGTCGGCGATAACCGCAAGTTGGTGGTGTTCAACCTCGAGGAACTGCCCGATCTCGCCAAGGGGCAGGGCGTGAAGTTGCAGAACTATCGCGACGGTGGGCTGTCCGATGCGACCACCTTCAAGCTGGAAAATGGCCTCAGCTGGGCGATGGGCGGCAAGGGTGAACGCACCCGGACCGAAACCGAGATGTGGCAATGGAAGGTCGCGCGCGGCGGCGCGGGACGCCTGCCGCCGCAGGGCTTCCCGCGGGATAACAGGTTTTGATGGCGTCGTTTCGCGCCTGACTTAGTCAGACGCTGCGCCCGGCACCGGCCCACTCCCCCACCCGGCCACCCAAGGCACGGTATTTTATGGGTGGCCGGGTGGGGGCGTGGGCCGGTGCCGCAAGCCTTCGACGGACGTCGAAGGCGCACCCAACAAAGGACTCTGGACAAAAACCGCGAGCCGCCCCATTTGCACGCCATGCAGAGCCAGAACCCGCTGATCGCCGATTTCGTCAGACTCGCCAATTCGGCGGCCGGTACGCTTGCCGGCATGGGCCGCGAGGCACGCGACGCTGCGCGCGAGCGGGCGAAGGAAACCTTCGGCGGAATGGATTTCGTGAGCCGCGAGGAATTCGACGCGGTCAAGGCGATGGCCGGCAAGGCCCGCGAAGAAGCCGAAAAGCTCGCCGAACGCGTCGCAGCGCTGGAAGCCAGGATCAAGTGATCGTCGCCCCTGCGAAGGCAGGGGCCCAGATGACCTCCCGTCGAGCGCGCTGAACGATTTTGGGCGGCTGGGTCTACATCATGACCAATGCTCCGCACGGCACGCTTTACATCGGTGTGACGAGCGACATTGTTGCACGCGTTTATGCTCATCGCGAGGGGCGTGGATCTGAGTTCTGCAGGCGCCATGGACTGACGCGACTGGTCTACGCTGAGCATTTTGACGAGATCGATGACGCCATTGCGCGCGAGAAGGCGATGAAGCGCTGGAAGCGGCAATGGAAGCTCAAGCTGATCCGCCGCGATAATCCGGACTGGAACGACCTGTTCGAGACGATCCTGTGACGCCGCCCAGCCGGTACCCTTATCTGGGCCCCTGCCTTCGCAGGGGCGACGGATAGGGCTACAGGGCAGCGCATGCACCTTACCGCACCCGCAATTCTCGTTGCCGCGCGCCCGCATGGCGAAACGGCGGTGATTGCGCGCCTGCTTACGCGGGAAAGCGGGATCGTCGCCGCCTATGTCGCGGGCGGGCGCGGGCGGCAGCTGCGGCCCGTCGTGATCCCCGGCAATGTCGTGCAGGCGGACATCCGCGCCAAATCCGATAGCCAGCTGCCGTTCGCGCGGCTCGAGCTGATGCAGAGCCGCGGCCCGTGGCTCTCCGAGCCCTTGCCCGCCGCTGCGATCGCCTGGGTGACGGCGCTCACCGCCGCCGCGCTGCCCGAGCGTAACCCCTATCCCTCGCTCCATGCGGCGCTCGGCGGACTGCTCGACGCAATCTGTTCGGCCGACGCCGCGCGGCAATGGGTCGAGGCGCTGGCGACCTATGAAGCGCTGCTGCTGCGCGAGCTCGGCTATGGCGGCGAGCGGCCCGCGATAGCGGACCTTGGGCAGGCCTTGGAAATTCTCGACCGCCAGAAGCCGCTAATCGCACGCTACCTGCTTGCCGACACCCGCGCCGACGTTCTAGCCGCAAGACAGCTCCTGAGGCAGCGGCTGGCACGGATGGTTTACTGAGCCAGTCATTGCGAGGAGCCGAAGGCGGAGTCGAAGATGACCAGCGGTCACCTGGCAATCCAGCCAGACCGGGACTGGATTGCTTCGCTTCGCTCGCAATGACTGGGTGACCGATGAAGATAGCAGTTTTCGCAGGCGACGGGATCGGGCCGGAAGTTACGGCGCAGGCTCTCCGTGTGTTGGATGTATTGGCATTGCCCGACCTCACGCTCTTTGAAGGCGATGTCGGCGCGATTGCGTACAGGCGACACGGACACCCCCTACCGCAAGAAACCATCGATATGGCGAAAGCTTCAGATGCGGTCCTGTTCGGCGCTGTCGGCGATCCCTCATGTGATGACCTGCCTCGTGCGCATCGTCCCGAACAAGCAATCTTGGGCTTGAGGAAGGAACTCGACCTTTTTGCAAACCTTAGGCCAGCGCGTACCTTTGATGGTCTGGAGCACCTCTCGCCGCTAGGCGCCGAAAGAGCTTTGCAATTCGACATGATGATCGTTCGCGAACTGACGGGCGACGTTTATTTCGGTGAGAAGGGCGAGCGGAAGAATGCTGCTGGCGAACGCGAAGGTTGGGACATGATGTCCTATTCCGAGAGCGAAATCCGACGCATCGCGAATATCGCATTCGACATCGCGGATCAGTCGCAAAGCTACTCGGCGTGCATCGACAGCGTTGACAAGGCCAATGTGCTCGAAACAAGCAGGGTATGGCGCGAAGTCGTGACAGAGGTTGCCAAAGAACGCTGGAGCGAAATGCCGCCACTACGTCACATGTATGTGGACAATGCTGCGATGCAGATGGTCACCAATCCAAACCAGTTCGGCGTGATTCTGACCGGCAATCTCTTCGGGGACATCCTGTCCGACCTTGCCAGCGCCTGCGTCGGTTCGATCGGCCTGCTCGCCAGCGCCAGCCTGGGCGAGCGGCAGACCGAATACGGCACCTTCGGCCTCTACGAGCCGATCCACGGCAGCGCGCCCGATATCGCGGGGCAGGGCAAGGCCAATCCGGTCGCCGCCGTCCTCAGCCTCGCCATGTTGCTGCGCCATTCGCTGGGTCGCGAGGCGGAGGCTGTGCGGGTCGAACACGCGGTGGAGGGAATCCTCGCCGATGGCGTCTTCGGCGGCGATCTGGGCGGTTCGGCCTCGACCGAAGAGATTGGCGATGCCATTGTTAGGAAGCTGCTAACCATATCTTGAGGATTGGCGGATAAACGCGTCATGCAATGGATATGAGCCCTTCGACGCAGCCCAACGTGGCCGAACAGACCGCCGCTGGCCCCCGCCAGCTCGATCTTGCGATCATCCTGCCGACGCTCAACGAGCGCGACAATCTCGAGCCGCTGGTCGAGCGGATCGAGGGCGCGCTCGGCGTCGATGGCTGGGAAGTCCTGATTGTGGACGACAATTCCGCCGACGGCACCAGTGACGAGGCTCGCCGCCTCTCGCTGTCCGATCCGCGCGTCCGCGTGATCCAGCGCATCGGTCGCCGCGGTCTTTCCAGCGCCGCGATCGAGGGCTTCTGCGCCACCGCCGCGCCCTACGTGGCGGTGATGGACGCCGACCACCAGCACGATCCCAAACTGCTCGTCGACATGCTCGCAGCGGTGAAATCGGGCGAAGCCGAAGTTGCTGTCGCCAGCCGCTTTGCGGAAGGCGCTAGCATGGAGGAATGGGGCCGCCCCGACCGCGAAAAGCTGTCGAGCGTCGCCAACATGCTCGCCCGCAAGTTGACCGGCGTCGAACTCAGCGACCCGATGAGCGGGTTCTTCCTCCTCCCGTCGGCGACCGCCCGCCGGCTAGTACCGAATCTTTCAGGAATCGGGTTCAAGATCCTGCTCGACCTGCTCGCAACTTCCGAAACACCGCTCAAGGTGAAGGATTTCCCGATGAATTTCTCCGCCCGCCGCTCAGGCGAATCCAAGCTCGACCGCGCCATCGCGCTCGATTTCCTCGCCGGGCTCTACGACAAGAGCTTCGGCCGCGTGATCCCGACCCGCTTCGCGCTGTTCGGCACGGTCGGCGTCATCGGCGTTGGCGTCCACATGGCGATCCTCTATGCCTTCATGCTGCTGGGCGGTGCGAATTTCGGCTGGAGCCAGGCCGTCGCGACTTTCGGGGCGATGACCTTCAACTTCTGGCTGAACAATTTCCTGACCTATCGCGACCGCCGCCTGAAGGAAGCCGACAAGGTCTTCTGGGGCTGGCTGAGCTTCATCGCCGCGTGTTCGATCGGCGCCTTCGCCAATGTCGCTGTGGCCACCACGCTGCACGACCGCGGCGTGCACACCGTGTTCGCCGCGCTGGTCGGCATCGGCATCGGTTCGGTGTGGAACTACGCCCTGTCGAGCCGCTTCGTGTGGGGCAGATATTGAGTTTGTTGCGTCCGTGAAGCGCGTCCGCGCTCCACTTGCCGCAAGGTCAGGACGGATGTCCTGACCGCATTCGAAAAAACTTCCTCACCGCCAGCCGTCGATCCAGGTCCACACCGCAAAGCTGTCGGCCCCCGCGAGCGGTTCGGCGCTGAGGATCGAATAGAACCACGCGAACAGCAATACGCTGCCGACCACCGGTGCGAGCGCGGTCTTGCGCCACCCGCCCTGCCATAACGCGTCGCAGGCGAGGGCCAGAGCGGCGAGCAGCGCCATGCTCGGCAGCGAATAGTGATAATAGAACTGCACCGGCTTGGCGGCGAAAATCCAGAAGCCGAGGCTGACCGCATAGATCGCGACCGCGCCGAGCGCCGCCCAGTTGCGGCGGAACAGGCCGTGCCACGCACACCAGGCGAGCCCCGGGACTGCCAGCAGCATGGTCAGCGGGTTGCCGATCAGCATGATGCCGCGCTGGACCCCGTCGATCGGTTCGTAGAGATACCAGATCGAGCGCGCGTTCAGCACCCAGTCCTGCCATGTCGACTGGTACGGATGCCCCTTCAGTACCTGGGTCTGCAGGTCGAGCATGAAGCGGTGGTGGAAGACCAGCCCTTCGGTGATCGGGTTCACCGCAAACCAGTAGGCCGGGATGAAGCTGGCGGCATAGACCACCAGCGGCACGACGCCGAGCCACAGCGCGGCCTCGACCAGCGTGATCCCCGGCACGGGCGCACCGCGGCGGCTCAGCAGCAGGCGGCGGCGTCCGGCGAGTGCTCGGGCGACGAGGAAGGTTAGGCCCGGCAGCGTCGCCACCAGCAGCGCGTTCCACTTCGAACCCATGGCGAGGCCGAGAGCCACGCCGGTCAGCGCCAGTCGCCACCGACCCTGCTCGGGCTGGCGGATGGCGGCGGCGAACTGCCACGCCGCCACGCTCAGGAAGGCGAGGTAGAAGATGTCGAGCATGGCGATCCGCGCATGCACGAAGAGGTGGAAGCCGGTCGCGAGCAGCATGCCGTAGGCAAGGGTGGCGAAGCGGCTGAGGCTCGCGAACCACATGGCCCGCATGCTTGCGAAAAGGGCGAGGGCACCGAACAGCGTCGGCAGCAGGCGCCAGCCCCACGGATTGTCGCCGAACAGCGCCATGCCCAGTGCGATCAGTTCCTTGCCGACCAGCGGGTGCTCGCGGTTGATGTATTCGCCCAGCACCAGCAGCTCGCGCGCTGCTGGCAGGTAATGGACCTCGTCGAAATAGGGTTCGGTGACGACCCTGAGGAAGGGGAGCGTGCCGAGCCAGAACAGCAGCGCCAGCGCGGCGCACCAGCCGAGGGGATCCTTGGGTTGCTCGGGCGCGCGGCTCATCGCGCTCGGGCTTAGGCAGGCCCGCGCGCCCGGGCAAGCGGGTTCAGGCGGTTGTGCGCGATTCGAGCCAGAACAGGCGGGCGACCATGGCGAGCAGGCCGATGCTGGCGGTGGCAGCGACGAAGAGGATCCACGGCAGCAGGTTCATGCCCACGGCGCGGGCCCGCGGGGCGATGAAGAAGGCGGCGATGCCGACGGCGAACAGCAGGTCCCACCACACCTGTACGCCCCACATGTTTTGTGTGTGGTTGGTCCACACCTGAAGCACGCCTTCCTGCGCGATGGTCACTGCGGAATAGGCGGCGAAGCCCGCGCTCAGCGAGGCCGCGAGGATCGCGCTCCCGACTTTGGGAGACCCGGAGAGGATGTAACCGAGGACAGCGATTGCAGCGACCACGCCGCCTGCAGCGAGGAATTCGAAAGCACTCATGGCGGATCTCCGAGTCGAATGTAGCAGATGCTACACTTGTAGCGACATGTAGCACTCGCTACAAGTGGGTATGCCGCCCGCCCGCCTGTCCCGCGAAACGCTGCTTCCACTGCTCGCCGCGCATGTCATGGAGCATGGCCTTGCCGATGCCTCGCTGCGGCCGCTGGCCAAGGCGGCGGGCACCAGCGACCGGATGCTGATCTACCATTTCGGCAACAAGGACGCGGTGGTCGAAGCGCTGCTCGACTATCTCGGCGGGATGTTTGCGGCGGCGCTCGACACGGCCTTCCCGCAGGAGCGCGCGGCATCCCGGCGCGCATGTGCGGAAACGGTCTACGACATTACCGCACGACCCGAGTTCGCGCCTTTCTTCCGCGTGTGGTGGGATATCGTCGCGGGCTGCGCAGACAGCAACGAGGCCTATCTCGCGGCGGCAGGGGGAATGATGGACCTACTGCTCGACTGGGTGGTCGCGCACCTGCCCGAGGACGATCCCGACCCAACTGCTGGCGCGCGTGTCGTCATGACGGCGATCGAGGGCGCGCAGATGCTCCGCGCTGTCGGGCGGGGCGACATCGGCCAAGCGGGGCTTGCCGCGCTGGAAGGCTGAGCCGCTTGCCGCAGCCTGCGCGCATGCTATCCCGCGCGGCATGAAAAAGACCACCGGCATGGACCGTTCGATCACCTCCAAATGGCGCCCCGCGACGCAGGCCGTGCGCGGGGGCACCTGGCGCAGCGAGCATGGCGAGACGAGCGAGGCGCTGTTCCTCACCTCGGGCTTTACCTACGACGACGCGCAGACGGTGGCGGACCGCTTCGCGGGCGAGGCCGCGGGCATGACATACTCGCGCCTCCAGAACCCGACCGTGGCGATGCTGGAAGAGCGCATTGCGCTGATGGAAGGGGCCGAGGCGTGCCGCGCGCAGGCGAGCGGGATGGCGGCGATGACCACCGCGCTGCTGTGCCAGCTTTCGGCGGGCGATCACGTGGTCGGCGCGCGGGCGGCGTTCGGCTCGTGCCGCTGGCTGCTCGATCACCTGCTGCCACGCTTCGGGATCGAGTGCAGCGTGATCGACAGTGCGGATGACGACGCGTGGGAAGCCGCGATCCGGCCCAACACGAAGGTCTTCTTCTTCGAAACGCCCGCCAACCCGACGCTCGATGTGGTCGATCTCGCGCATGTCTGCGGGGTAGCGAAGGCGCATGGCATCACCACCGTGGTCGACAATGCCTTTGCCACCAGCGCGCTGCAGAAGCCGATGGATTTCGGGGCGGACGTCGTCGCTTACAGCGCGACCAAGCTGATGGACGGGCAGGGCAGGGTGCTTGCGGGCGCGGTGTGCGGCTCGCAGCAATGGATCGACGAGGTGCTGCTGCCGTTCCAGCGCAACACCGGCCCCAATATCGCGCCGTTCAACGCCTGGGTGGTGCTCAAGGGCCTCGAGACGCTCTCGATGCGCGCGCTGCGGCAGAGCGAGAACGCAGTCGAACTGGGCAAGGCGATCGAGAGCCGCGTGCCAAAAATGCTTCATCCCGGCCTCGCCAGCCATCCGCGCCACGAATTGGCCACCAGCCAGATGGTCGCCACCGGACCGATCTTCGCTTTCGATGTCGGCGACAGGGCCACGGCCTTCCGCGTGCTCGACGCGCTCGAACTGGTCGATATCTCCAACAATATCGGCGATGCGCGCAGCCTGATGTGTCACCCGGCCAGCACAACCCATGCCGGCATGACACCCGAAGCGCGCGACGAGATGGGCGTGACCGAAGGATTACTCCGCATCAACGTCGGGCTGGAGGATGTCGAGGATGTGAAGGAAGACCTCGATCGGGCGTTGACGGCGGCGGGTCATTAGTTTCTTCCATAAGAAAGACGGTTGGGTTTTGCAATGAACTGAAAGTACTCTAATGTACCTCTTAATTAAGAGGGGTATTTCGATGGTAAATTATAGCTATTTCGCAAGCTTCCTTGTTTTCTTGGCGCATCCAACGATCGTTTTTGCGCAAGATATCAATGATCGAGTCCTTGAAGATAGTTCCGGCGATGAAACATATCCAAGCCAGTCTCTTACTCTGCGCCTTGATATTACGCCCACAATCGGCGGCGACCTGACTGAGGCGCGAGGGGATCGACTGGAAGATGCGGTCGCAGTCAGCGCCCTTGCTCTGAAGTATGCGGTTAAGCTCGGTCCGTTCGTATCGTTCGAGGCCAATACCGGCGTGAAGTGGACTAGTGATTTCGAAGCCGATGACGACGATTCGTCCAGCTCCGCACTTTTCCTCGACGGGCAATTTACCTGGACTCGCGGGTGTCGGACACTCAATCCTTTCGCCAAGATTGCCGTCGAACAAGGTCGAGACGATTTCATTGGCAGCAACAAAGCGGACACCGCGACGTTCTCGACAGGAGCGAATGTGGCGATTTACGACAAAAAGCTTTGCGGACGCAATCTGACCAACTTCGAGAAAGCGCAGCTGAGTTCGTTCGCTCTCTCAGTCACGCCTACATTTGAACGGGTCGAATCCAGCGATCCTTTTAGTGAACGTTGGACGCCCCGCCTGACGGTCAAGGCGTCGAAAAACATCGTTGAGGGGCTGAAGGCAAGCGGTTCGTTCGACTATCAATACCGCATCTACGATCTAGTCGCGCAAGGGTCGGACAAACAACACGTCTTCAGGGGAGATGCCGGTCTCGATTTTGCCAAGCTCGTTTTCGGCGACGACAGCCTTGTCGATACGCTGAAGCTGGGCGTGTCCTGGACGGTGACTGATATCGAAGGCACGGGAATCCTGCAGGACAAATCGAAGCTGGTTTTCACTCCCGGGATCGGCTTCAGCACCAAGCTTTTCTGAACGCTTGATTTGAGAAAGGGAGTGGTCATCATGGCGTGATGACCCACACCCTCGAATTGCTTCTCGATCTGGCCGCGCCGAATGGCTACCTCGCGTGGTATCCGCTCAAGGATATCGCAGAGCGGACCGGGGCAGAACTGGTAGTGACGCCGGTGTTCCTCGGCGGGATGCACAAGCTCACCGGCAATGCGCCGCCGATGCTGCGCGATGCAGATGTGAAGGGGAAGGTCCCCTATGCCGCGCGCGAATTCCAGCGCTTCCTCGACCGGCATGCGATGACGAAGTTCCGCATGCATCCGGCGCTGCCGTTCAACTCGATCCTCGTGCAACGCATCCTCGTCGCCGCGCAGGACCAGGCGGAGATGCAGGCGCTGGTGGATGCCTTCCAGCCTGCCGTGTGGGAGCGGAACATCGATTGCGGCGATGCGGACGCCATGCGCGCGGTGCTGGAAGAGGGCGGGTTCGAGGCGGACCGTCTTCTCGCCGCGACGCAGGACCCCGAGGTCAAGCAGGCGCTGATCGACAACACCGAAAGCGCCGTGGGGCGCGGGGCTTTCGGGATCCCGACAGTCTTAGTCGGCGACGAGATGTGGTTCGGCAAGGAACGCCTCGGCCAGATCGAGGACTATCTCTCCGGCGGCAAGCCGTAGGACGGCGCTTCGATCAGACCGGCAGGTAGACCTTCTTGGTCTGCGTCAGCACGATCGGCGGGATCGGCGCGAAAGGGATCACCGGCGTCAGCTGCACGGTCATCGTCATCGTCCCGGTCCGCACATTGTTGGCGGTGCCACGCGCGAAGGTGAGGCTGGTCACGCCGTTGGGATCGACGCCCACCAGCTGTTGCCGCGTCCGGGTCAGCACGGCGCTGTCGCTGGCGGTGGGGTCGACCTTGGCCAGCCGCAGGCCTTCGCCCATGGCATGGCGCATCGATCCGTTGGCGTTCAGTACCAGGCCGAATTGCAGCACGCCGATGATCAGCGCGACGAGAATCGGGATGGCGAGAGCGAACTCCAGCCCCATCGAGCCGCGGCTGTCGGCGACGAGGCGGCGCATCACTGCAGCCTCACGATGCTGTCGCCGGTCACGGTGACCGGGGTATAGGAGGCGCTCCCGCCAGAGAAGATCGCGGCGATGCCGCGCCAGTTGAAACCGGTGGAGACGGTTTTCCTGATCGCCACGCTGGCGAACCGCTTGGTCACCGCGCCGCTGGCGCAGGTGCCGGTGTAGTTGCTCTGGACCACGCCGTCGCATTCGAGGATCAGGCGCACCGTGACATCGCCGCTGCCCTGGCCCGATGCACTCACGGCCTCGCTGACGAGATAGCTGGTGTTACCGTTGGGCGGACGCTTGCCGAGCGCATAGTCGGTGGTGCGCTGTGCCGCCTGTTCCATGTCGACCCGCGCGGCCACGACCTTGCTGAGGTCGATCATGCCGAGGAACATGAGGGCCAGCAGCGGCGCAACCATCGACAGCTCGACGAAGCCGACCCCGTTCTGGTCCCTGATGAGGCGCTGGAAGAAAGCGAAGATCATCGATCCTACTCCACTACCCTGACGACGCGGGCGGTGCCTGCCCAGGCGTCTACGTCCGCATTGCAATTGTTCTCGATATTGTTGGTCCCGCCGAAGCGCACCCGTTCGACCACCATCAGCAGGCACTGGGCGCTCTGGCTGGAATCGCCGTTATAGGTCATGTCCCCGGTCGGCATGTAGATGATGCCTTCGAGGTTGATGCCCGCGCCGCCGTTGATCGTGTGCGTCGCATCGCCGGCCGGGTCCTGGTAGAACAGGATCCCGCCCCATTTCGCGTCCTCGGCCGAACTGCGCGCCTCGAGGTTGACGGTGGCGCCGGCGTTGATCGCGATGGTGGCGATGTTGTTGGCATTGGTACCGGTGAGCACGAAGGTGACCCCGCCGGTCCCGGCGAGGCCCACGTCCGCGCCCGAGTTGATCTTCAGCGTGCCGCCCTTGATGAAATAGACCCCGCCGTGGAAGCGGACCGTCCCCTGCAAGGTCATGCCGTTGCAATAGGTACCGCCCGTGGGCTCGGCATATTCGCTGGGGTTCACGCGATAGTTGTTCTTCGTGCAGCCGCCGGCGTTGAAGCTGAGGTCGCGGCTGGCGAGCGGATCCTCGACCGGCAGGCCGTAGGGTACGACCGCCGCATCCGCCGGAATGTTGTCGGCGGCATAGTCGATCCCGCCGACGCTCATGATCAGGTCGGAATCGAGATAGCTCGAACCGCCCGCGTCGATCGACACCCCGTCGGGCGAATTGGACGCGATCGGGCAATCGAGGCCGACTGCTGCGCTACCGAAAATCTCGATGCCGGTGCCATCGTCCGCCACCGCGATGACGCAGGGCGTGCCGACTGCCACGGCCTTGGCGACCGCGCGGGTGCGCACCGTTGGCGCGGTGGCGAGGAATACGCTTGAGAAGGGCAGTGACTGCTTGGTCCAGGCGATCACCTCGATCGCGCCGCTGTCTCCGGCATAGGCGCCGGTGGTGGGCGGGCGGTTGATCGCTTCCATCGTGTAGGCGGTGTTGGCCGTGCGGCTGACTTCGGAATTGACCGCGGTGCTGGCATTGCGGCCATAGGCCATCGCGATTGCGCCCGCGACCGAGCCGGTATCGACTGCCTGCTGCATCTGGCGCTTCCACAGGTACCACTGCACGGTGTCGACGCCGATGCCCGCCGCCCCGACGAGCCCGGTCAGCGCCGCACCCGCCATCAGCAGGACGTTGCCCTTGTTGTCGCCGCGCAGGCGACGCAGCACATTCGCGAGTTTCACGATCATGCCCGATTTCCCTGTCTGCGAGTTTCCACCCATGGTGACCATGAGGTAAATCCGACGGGGTTAGCGGTTTGTAACACGTCCCGGTAAACAGATTTTAACCATGACTTGCGCTTGTCTGGCGAAAACAAGCGGTTATTGTACCTAACGAAAGGTTTCTCTTTCAGGGGGTCGTCATGTTACGTGTATTCCGGGTCGCAGCGCCGCTTGTCCTTCTTTGCGCAGCGCCTGCCGTTGCCCAGGGTGCCGGGGCGGATGCCGCCAGCGCATCGGCCGATATCCGGCCGCAACCGATCGACCTTTCCGCCTTCGCCAAGCGCAGCCCGTTTTCGCACACGCGCCTGTCGCCAAACGGCAAAGTGGTCGTCACCAAGGCGGTCGTCGATGGCGGCCATTACGTTGCGTTGATCGATCCCGCCGACAACAAGCTGATCCGCCGCTATTCGGTCGGGGGCGGCAACGAGATCAAGTGGGTTCGGTGGGCCGGCAACAACAAGCTGCTGGTCTCGCTGACCGCCACGGGCCAAGTCTTCGGCGACGAGATGCAGTTCAGCCGCCTCACCCTGGTCGAGCTCGATACCGGCAACATGCAGGTGCTCGGCGAAAAATATCGCACGATCGAAGGCGACAACCTGGTCCACGTCGCGGATGACGGCTCGTTCGCCCTGGTGGCGATCCAGCGCACGATCTACGACTATCCTTCGGTCGTTCGCTACGAGCTTACCAAGGGCGGCGAGACCGATATCGTTCAGCGCCCCATCGAAGGGGTATGGACCTGGGTGGCCGACGATGCAGGGGTGGTCCGGCTCGGCATGGGTTACCACCACCGTGCGCTGAGGATCTATTATCGCGACACTGCGAACGACAAGTTCCGCCTGATCGAGAAGATCAAGGAAGGCGAGTTCGAGGAGAAGTTCTGGGACGTTTCGCAGATCGTGAGCGGGTCCAGCCAGGGCTACGTTCTACGCGAAGGCGAGAGCGGTCGCGTCGGGCTCTATCTCTACGACCTTTCCACCCGAGAGCCGATCGAGACGGTGTACGAGCATCCCGAATACGATCTGGATGGTGTCATCTGGCGCGACGACAAGCCGCTCGGCGTCTATTACACCGACGACCGGGACCGGGTGCACTGGTTCGATCCTGAGTACGACAAGCTCTACCAGGCTCTGGGCTCCGCCCTGGGCGAAGAAGAAGTCTGGGTGGCCTCGCGCGCGGAGGACGATTCCCGCATGATCGTGTGGGCCGGCGGGGCCGCCGATCCGGGTGCCTATTATACCTTCACTCCGGCGGAAAAGCGCCTCGACCTGTTCATGGAACTGCGCCCGCAGATCGACGAGACGCAGCTCGCGAAGCCCAGGCCCGTGACCTACACCGCCCGCGACGGGACCAAGATCCGCGCCTATCTCACGCTGCCGCGCGGGCGCGAGGCCAAGGACCTGCCGCTGGTGATCCTGCCGCATGGCGGGCCGTACGGCGTGCGCGACAAGCTCGACTACAACAGCGAGGTCCAGGTGCTCGCCAATCGCGGCTATGCCGTGCTGCAGCCCAATTTCCGCGGTTCGGGCGGCTATGGCGAGGCGTTCTTCGAACTCGGCACCGGCCAGATCGGCCGCGCGATGCAGGACGATCTCGACGACGCGATGGACTGGGCCGTGAAGGAAGGCATCGCCAGCAAGGACCGCGTATGCGTGGTCGGGTCGTCCTACGGCGGCTATGCCGCGCTGTGGTCGGTGATCCGCAATCCCGAGCGCTATCGCTGCGCCGCCAGCTTCGCCGGCGTGACCGACTGGGACCTGATGCTCAAATACGATCGCCGCTTCTTCAGCCGCGATGCGGGCAAGAAATGGGCCCAGCGCGTCGAGGGGGAGGAGGAGTTCGATCTCGACACGGTCTCTCCCTACCGCCTGGCAGGCACGCTGTCGCGCCCGGTGCTGGTGGCGCATGGCAAGCTCGATTCCAACGTGCCGATCTCGCAGTTCAACAAGTTCAAGAATGCCGCCAAGAACGCGCCGGTGGTCCCGGTCGAGCTGGTGTTCGAGGACGAGGGCCACGGCTTCGACAAGCCCGAGAACGAGCAGAAGTGGTACGAAGCGCTGCTCGACTTCCTCGCCCAGCACAACCCGGCGGACTAAAGCGCAGCTCTCTCGCCGTAGAGGATAACTCGCCATGGTGCAGGTGCGAACACTTGCACCATGGCGCATGCGTATTACGTTAGGGGCGTGATCAAGGAGCTATTCCAGCATGCCGCAACGACCGACGGGATTACCGTCCGGGTCGCGGTGAACTTCCTGCCCGAGCAATCGCAGCCCGAAGCGGGCAAGTGGTTCTGGGTCTATCACATCCGCATCGAGAACCACTCGCACGAGCGCGTCCAGCTGATGACCCGCCACTGGCGCATCACCGACGGGCGCGGCATGGTCAGCCATGTCGATGGCGAAGGCGTGGTCGGCGAACAGCCGGTGCTGATGCCGGGCAAGAGCCACGACTACGTCAGCGGCTGCCCGCTCGAAACGCCGCATGGCTCGATGGAAGGCTTCTACACCTTCCACGCCGAAGACGGCTCGCCGATCGAGGTGCGCATCCCGTTCTTCCCGCTCGCGGCGCCTGCAACGGCGAACTGATTGTCGACCGCTTTTGGGTGGTTAGCCGACATCCCATTGGAGCATCGAGGCATCTACAATCTCGGCTCCAATGTGGCGAATAAACGGTGCGCGTAGATGGTCCTTGTGCACCTGCCATCTATCGGAGTCTTCGGAGGGGTCCATTCCTTCTGCAATAAACAGCCAATCTACGAATTGGTCTGCGCTCACAGGACCTGCTTCTGGAATGAAGTTATCGACGTGGGATGGCTTTCCATCGACAATCCCACCGCACCAACCGCATTCCACACAAACTTCTTTCTGAAGCGCATTATATGACGGGTTCCCGCTCATTTAGCTACCTGACCATAAATGCAAATTGTCGGCAATCGGGTCGTTAGCGGTCATCCACTCTGCAGCGCTACTCGCCAGCTAAGTCCCCACCTCCACCCGCGCTTCCAGCCCCAGCCAGTCCGCCAGCATGGCCAGCTCCTTGTCGACCGGTCCCGCCGCCAGTGCGGCGCGGTTTTCGTCGAGGTGGAGGACCAGCGCCTCTTCCTCGCGCCGCAGCGAGCTGTGCGACAGGCTCTCGCGTGTCCCCGCGCCCAGCCGCTGGGCCAGCCGCAGGCCGAGCCCCCAGGTCATGCCCTCGCGCAGGTCTTCGTCGCTGGCGAGGACGCGCAGGCGGTCGGGCAGTTCGGTCCGGCCGAGCGCGCCGACGAGAGCGGCGCAGATCATCGCGCGGCCACGCGGGCTGAGATCGATCCAGCGCTTGTCGAGCGACCACTCGACCGCGTGGTTGAGCCTGAGGTTCGGCTCCACCCGGCGGAGCGAAGCGGCAAGCTGTGCCGCGGCGATGCGCTTGCGCTCGTCGCCGGGCTTCGCATGCTCGACGAGGTCGGCGGTCCAGGCGGAAACGAGCGTCGCGTCGGTCACGTGGCTGTCGCGCACGGCGGCAAAGGCGGCGATGCCGGCGAGGAGCGGATCGCGCGCCTGCTGCGCGGCATCGAGCCGCGAATAGAGCAACCCTTCGCGGATCCCCCAGCTGGAAAACACCAGCGATTCCGGCTGGAATTCCGCCAACAGCGGGCGCAGCAGCGCGGCGGCATCGGGGAGGTAGCCCGCGCGCATTTCCGAGATCCCGCTGATCTGCGTGAGTTTTTCGGGCTTGGCCTCCACCAGCTCGGCGGCCATGCGGTCGGCATCCTCGACCGACAGGACGAAACCATGCGGATCGGTCAGCGGGTAATCCAGCTCCCGCATGGCGTAAGCCGCCAGCGCGCGCCATGTCCCGCCGATCATGTAGAGCGGGCCGGGATGTGTCGCCGCCCAGCCGACCTCGCTCAGCGCGTCGTGGATGCGCTGCTCGAACCCGCCCATCGCGCGGAAGGCAGGCAGGCGCAATGTGCCGAAGGGCAGCGAATGGGCCTGGTGGCACTCGTTCGAATGGATCGACACGAGCTCGAGGCTGCCGCCGCCGAGATCGGCAACGACGCCATGCGCGCCGGGAAAGGCACCGAGCGCGCCATTGGCCGAAATGCAGGCCTCTTCCTCGCCCGAGAGCAGGCGCGGTTCGAGCCCCAGCGCCGCCACCTTGGCCAGAAACTCCTGCCCGTTCTTGGCATCGCGCGCGGCCGCCGTCGCCACCGCCTGCACGTCGTCGATGCCCAGGTCCTGGATGATCAGCGCATAGCGGGCGAGGGCGGCCAGCGCCTCGTCCTCGGCTTCCTGCGGGATCCGTCCGGTGGTCGAGATGTCGCGCCCAAGCCGCGCCGCCACCTTCTCGTTCCAGACGGTTTCAGGCGCGCGCCTGCTGCCCTCGTAGATCACGAGGCGGACGGTGTTCGATCCGATGTCGATCACCGCACGGGGCGGTTTGACGAGCCGGTCGTGGCCGCCGCGCTTGCGGCTCACGCGGTGCGGTCCCGCAGGCTCAGATGCGGCACCTCATGCTCGGCCAGCGCCTTGCCGCGACCCGAGAGCGAGGGGTTGTCCATGAAGTAATCGTGGCAGTTGAAGCCACCTTCGCCCACGCGCATGCGCTCGTACTGGCCGTTGGGCTCCAGCCGCCAGCTGCGTTCGGTGTCGAGGATATTGGCGAGCATCACCTGCCCCAGAAGCTGGTCGTGGACCGTGCGGTTGGTGACCGGCACCATCACCTCGACCCGGTGTTCGAGGTTGCGGCTCATGGCATCGGCGCTGGTGATCCAGACCTCTGCCTTCTTACTCGGCAAATCGGTGCCGTTGGCGAAGGCCCACAAGCGGCTGTGTTCGAGGAAGCGGCCGATGATCGATTTCACGCTGATATTCTCCGACAGGCCGGGCACGCCTGCGCGCAGCGAGCAGATGCCGCGCACCACCAGCACGATCTGGACGCCCGCCGCGCTCGCTTCGTAGAGCTTGTCGATCACGCCCTTGTTGGTGATCGAATTCATCTTGGCCCAGATGCCTGCGGGCTTGCCCGCCTTGGCATTCGCGATCTCGCGATCGATCAGCTGGTACAGCTTGTCCTGCAGCCCGATGGGCGAAATGGCGAGCTTCTCGAGTTCGGCCGGTTCGATATAACCGGTGACGAAGTTGAACAGCTTGGCGGCATCGCGGCCCAGCGCCGGATCGGCGGTGAAATAGCTGAAATCGGTATAGATGCGTGCGTTGACCGGGTGGTAATTGCCCGTGCCGAAGTGGCAGTAGGTGGCGTAGCCATCCTCTTCGCGCCGCACCACCAGGCTGACCTTGGCGTGGGTCTTCCACTCGGTGAAGCCGTAGATCACCTGCACGCCCGCGCGTTCCAGCTCGTTCGCCCAGTGGATGTTGCGCTCCTCGTCGAAGCGGGCCTTGAGTTCGACTACGGCGGTCACCGCCTTGCCGTTCTCCGCTGCTTCGATCAGCGCACCGATCACCGGCGACTGGTCGCCCGCGCGATAGAGCGTCTGCTTGATCGACATGACGGCGGGGTCGCGTGCCGCCTGGCGCAGGAAATCGACCACCACCTCGAAAGTTTCATAGGGGTGGTGGATGACGATGTCCTTCTCGCGAATGGCGGAAAAGCAGTCGCCGTCATGCGCAAGGATGCGTTCGGGATAGCGCGGGCTGAAGGCCTCGAACTTGAGATCGGGGCGTGGCTCGTTGCACACCGTCGCCAGGTCGGCGAGGCCGAGCATGCCCGAGGTCTTGACGACCATCGCCTCGTCGAGTTCGAGCTGCTCGCGCAGCAGCGCCTCGGCGGCCTCGTCGCATTCGTCGTCCAGCTCGAGCAGCACGGCGCGGCCGCGGCGGCGGCGCTGGATCGCGGTGCGGAAATAGCGGACCAGGTCTTCGGCCTCTTCCTCGACCTCGATGTCGCTGTCGCGCAGCACGCGGAACAGCCCGTCGCCGAGGATCTTGAAGCCGGGGAACAGCAGGCTGGCGAACTGCACGATCAGCTGCTCGATCGAAACGTAGATCGCCTTTTCGCCCGGTACACGCACGAAGCGCGGGGCGCCGCTGGGGATCAGCACCATCTCGACGAGGTCCGCCTGCCGCTTGCCGCGCTTGAGCCGGAAGATCACGCCGGTGCCGAGGTTGGCGACGAAGGGGAAGGGGTGCGAGGGATCGATCGCCTGCGGGGTGATCAGCGGGAGGATGTCGTTCTCGAAATACTCCTGCAGCCAGGCCTTCTGTTTCTTGTCGAGATCCTCGATCGTGGCGATCCAGATGCCTTCCAGCGCGAGCAGGCGTCTGAGGTCGTCCAGCACGCGCTGCTGGCGGGCCACCAGCACGGCGAGTTCGGCGCGGATCGCCTCCAGCTGCTGTTGCGGGTCGCGGCCTTCGATGCTCAGCGTTTCCAGCCCGCGGCTCGCCTGGCCTTCGAGGCCGGCCACGCGGATCATCGTGAACTCGTCGAGATTGCTGGCCGAGATCGAGAGGAAGCGCAGCCGCTCCAGCAGCGGGTACGCGGCGTTCTCCGCCTCGGCCACCACGCGGCGGTTGAAGCTCAGCCAGCTCAGCTCGCGGTTGACGTAGCGCGTCTCCGGCGCGTCGAACCGCGGGGGCTCCGCTGGGGCCGAAACAGGGGTGGTGTCGTCGTTCATGGCGAGGCGCGTCTTCGGCATGCCCCCTGTCTGGCGCATGTTGCACGTCCGTGACAAGCGCTTAGGATGCGGCACTATCTTGTGCCGCAATGCAACATTCCCTAAGTCCGCCGTCCGATGAAGCGCACGCACCTGCCCCTGAACGCCCTGCGCGTATACGATGCCGCCGCGCGGCACCTCTCGTTCACCCGCGCCGCGGACGAGCTGGCGGTGACGCCTGCCGCCGTGGGCCAACAGATCCGCGCGCTGGAGGACCACCTCGGCACGGTGCTGTTCCGCCGCACGAGCAAGGGGCTGGAGCTGACGCAGGAAGGCTCCGCCGGGCTCGACGCGCTGCGCGAAGGCTTCCTCAAGTTTGAGGAAAGCGTGTCCGCCATGCAGGCCGGGCAGGCGAGCGACAGCTACACCATCGCCGTCCCGCGCGAATTTTACGCCCAGTGGCTCGCTCCGCGGCTGGCCAAATTCGCCGAGGTGAACCCCGACATCAAGTTCGCCTTCGTGGCCGACGAGAACGCTGATTTCACCGAGGTGAACCTCGATTTCGCGATCCGGCTGGTCGACGGGCCGGGCGACCTTCAGGGCGTCGAGCTCGCCGCCGCGCGCCGCGTGACCGTGGCAGCGCCCGGCGCGCCCGACCGGTGGATCGACTGGGGCCTCCCGCTGCAGGACGGGGTCGCGGCGCATGTCAGCGTCTCCAACGCCGGCCAGGCGCTCTCCAGCGCGATGGCGGGCCTCGGCAAGGCGATCCTGCCGGAACTGCTCGCGAAAGAGGCGATCGAGGCGGGCAAGCTCGAGGTGCTCGAAGGGCCGGAACCCGGCACGCGCGCTTACTGGCTGGTCGCTCCGACGCCGCAATGGCGGACCAAGAAGGTCAGGGCCCTCGTTGCCTTCCTGACTTCCTAGTTTTTCGAACCGACCTCCGTCGGTTCGTCCTCGCTAGACGTGCAGCAAGCTGCACCCGCTGCGGGCGGGCGGTCGCCCTTGCACTCGGCTTCGCCTCGCGTAGTAGCGCTTGGCATGAGTGACACCCCGACACTGACCACCGACCGCTTCACTTTGCGCCCTTTGCGCGCAGGGGACGAGGCGGCGCTGTTCCCGACGCTGTCCGACCCGGCGCAGTGCCTCTATCTCTCGCGGCCCGAATTCGCCTCGCAAGAGGAGCTGTGGGCCTGGCTCGCCGAGCCCGGCTGGCCGGGGCGTACGTGGATCGCCGAGGATGCGCAGGGGCGCGTCGCGGGGCGGTTCGTCGCGGTTCCGGGGCATGAGGAGGGGGTGGTCGAGATCGGCTACATCACCTGCATGCACGCCCAAGGCGAGGGCGTGGCCCGCGAATGCACCGGCGCGCTGGTCGCGCATCTCTTCGCCGAGGGTGCCCGCAAGCTCATCGCCGAAGTGGACGCGGAAAACACCCCCTCGATCCGCCTGCTGGAGAGGCTCGGCTTCACCCGCGAGGCGCTGTTCCGCGAGCACGAGACCACCCACGCGGGCCTGCGCGACGTGGCGATCTACGGCCTGCTCGCCTCCGATCCGGCCCCGTCGAAATAGGCGAACACGTCGGCGAGGCCCGGCGGGTCGCATTCGCCGCGCAGCCGCTCCAGCGCCGGGCCGACCGGCAGGCGATACTCCGCCTCCGGCCCCGCCTGCCCGACATGCTCGGCCCCCAGCCGCCGGATGAAGCCGCGCGCCGCGTGGTTCTCCGCCAGCACATGCGCGCTGAACGCCTCCACCGCCTCGCCCCGCGCATCGAGCAGCAGCGTCGCCGCCAGCAACCGCCCGACGCCCAGCCCGTGATACGCGTCCAGCACGCCGACCGAGAACTCGGCCACCGCGTCCCCCTCGCTCGGCCGCATCGCGTGGACCACGCCCATCGCGGGCTGTTCGGGCAGCGACAGGTCGATCGCCCCCCAGGCGAGGTGCAGCACCCCGTCTGCGTCGAGCAGCCGCTCGATCACCCAGTCGGGCGGGCTCGCCGCGCCGGAGAAGAACCGCAGGTAGCGCGAGCGCGGGCTCATCCGCGCGATCCCTTCGCGCAGGCGCCCCTCGTCGCGCGGGTCGACGGTGCGAATGCAAACCGCCCGCCCGTCCGCCAGCCGCGTCTGGATCGAGGCGTCGCCGCACGCGCCCTGCCAGCGCAGCCCGTTCCAGCCCGCCTGTCCGTCACCCATCGCCGATCCTTCGCGCGCCGCGACCCGCCTTGCGAGCGGTCAGGCTAGGGCGTTTCGCCCTCTTGCGCCAGCCGGTCGGCGAAGTGGCGCGAGAGGGTGCATTCGCGCGTGTCCGCTGCCTCCGCCACGGCGCGGGCGGGGCGGTGCGCGGCGAGCACTTCGGCGCGGATGCGCTCGTAGACCGGATGGCCTGGGCGGATATGCTCGCTGTAGCGTTCGGGGCGGCGGTTGCGCAGGAAGAACATCACCAGCGCCTCGTTGTGCTTCGTGCCGTAGGTGACGAGATTGCCGTTCGGATCGGTCTTCCACTCGGGCACGCCCTCGATCGCGCGAGCGAGCGCCCCGTCCTCCAGCCGCTGGACCCCGCGGTCGAGCGCGGCGTCCCAGGCGGCCGCAAACCCTTCCGCCCCGGGGCGCGAGCGCAGCTTGTAGAGCGCCTCCATGCTCTTCCCGATCTTGCGCGCCGCCTGGGCCACGATCCCCGTCGCCGCGAGCGTGGCGACGAACTCGCGCTGGAGCTTCGGCGTGATCGAATTGCGGCGCGGCGCAACGTGGAGATAGGGCACGAAGCCGAGCAGCGGATCGTCCCCCTCGGGCGGTCCGACGACAAAGGCGACCGCGGAGGTGGCCTGCCGACCCGTCTGCCGGCGGCACACCAGCTCAGTTGAGGCGGGAGGCGGATCGGGTGGAGCCTCGGTTGGCGAGGGAGTGGGACGGTCCTCTGCGGATGGCTCGGGCGAGGACTCAGTGCGGGCGGGGGTGGGGTGGTCTGATTCTGGCATGACCGGCCCCAAGATGCACAATCCCACGAAGTAGGAAAATGGTTTCTATCTAGCGAAATCCGGCGTGCGACCAGCACGCCGCAAGGGCGACCGCCCGCCGCGCCTTGTGGGCGGAATCGAAGCGAAGCGGAGATGGCCAGGGGCCAACCTAAGCGACGCGGACGCGTCGCGCCTGAGGGATGGAAACAAAAAAGCTGCGAAGTAGGGAAACGGTACTGTCGTACCATGGTCAAAAAGTGGGCCACGAGCCATTCAATTAATTCATTGCCTTTTCATGACTTAGGCGCGAACGCGATTCTATGCAGGAACTCACCGGCAACGATGTTGCTCGAATTGAAGAACAGATTGATGCGTTGTTGGAGGCGGAGAGCCTTCCTGGCGGATCATTAGCCGACTCCCGATGGATGCTTGTCACCGCCTGTGAAGACATGTTGCGAATTGTATTCGCAAGCAGCGCGCATCTTTGGACCACGGAAGCAGATATCGAGCAGCGTGCGGCTGTAATTCACCGTCTCGACGAGATAAAATATCTAATACGAATTGCGCTTCTCAAAATTGATAAAGAAAAACCAATCGGTAATTGGGAAACGAAATACTTTAAGAGAAAAGAGGATAGTCGTTACACGTATATAGGCAAATTCATTTGGCGAATTGCAAAATTCTATATGAGGGCTCAAGGTGTCTTCAGTGGTATCTATGGTCGTGATGCAGATGCTTGGGGAGTTAAAGGAGGGTGCAAACTTTTTACGCGACCTAGCTTAAGGTCTATGCAGTATCGGCTCTTAGAGGCGCTAGTGGTGCAAGATCTTGATCCCTTTACGCCCATTCCGATACTCGCATCATCATTTTTGGGAGACAAATATACTTTTCCTGACGGTAGTCGCTTGGAACAAGGTGCAGCGTTTAAGGCGGCCGTAAAAAGCGTCAAACTGCGAAATGGGAAAATTTCTTATCCGTTTGTTTTGCAAAGGATAAGGGATCTCTTCGATATGCACCTATATGATCCGCAGATTGTCCCACAGGAGTGGGTGTTTCCGTGGGGGGATTACGATTTCTCAAGAAGGTTCTTTGCGGGCCTGAGCGCGCTTTGTCATATGCATATGGTGTGCGTTTACCATGGGGCACTTAAGCACGGATTGCAGGGAGGGGGATTGGACCAAGCCTGCTTAATCTTGAAGAGAGGCGACTTTGCCAAGAGAATTTCGGCAGTAGCCGGAATTCCTAGTGATCAAACTTCAAGAGCAATCGAGATGCTGACTTACGGCACACTCGCCAAGACACCTGACCTTGCCTTGCAGCCTTTTTTGCCCCTGGCTGGTGAAGAGCTTCTAGTAGCTCCGTTACACACGATATCTTCAAACTGGCCAAGGAATTCATTGACTTTACACGCTAGGATCGCGTCGTCGACGTTTGATCGACAAAGTCATCTTTTTGAACTTCCCATGATTGAAAAAATCACCGATTCAGTTCCGGACCGGTTCGATAGTTTTGGGAATATTACCTTAAAGGTAGGTCGGCGAAAGGAAGAAATTGATGTTGTATTGGTAGACCACCTCGACAAGCAAATTTTGCTCTGTGAGTGTAAATGGTCCATCCCGCCAGGTGATCCGCGAGAAGTTAATGATCGCCGCAAAAGTATGATTCAAAAAGTCGGGCAAGCGGATCGAAAGCTAGAGTTTGTTCGGAAGAATATTGCGTCGTTTACCGCTAGACTGAGTCTTCATGCAGGTGATTATTCATGTAAGGCGCTTGTCATCACAGAGGGGTTCGGTGGCGACCTGACCGATCAACAGCATATACCGGTAGTTCCTGCGGCAGTTTTCAAGGAAGCGCTGGGTCAGGAAATTACTCTGCACAAGCTCCATGAGATATTCACCTCCCCACTCTGGCTGCCCAGGCCAGGAATTGATTGCGATGTGCAGGGCGAGGTCCATCGATTTGCTGGGGTGGAAATTGGAGAGTTAGGTTTGGGCTTCACGAGCAATGAATATTTGGAACATAATCTGGCTAAGTACCTAATTGACGCTGCCGCGTTGTCTTCAGAACAGATTGCGGGCAATGTTTGGTAGCCTTGACCGCATCCCCCCGTCCCACTATGTGCGCGCCCATCCGGTGTTGGATTCGTCCACCGTCGGTCAGATAGAGCTGAACATTGCCGGTGATGTCCCGGGGGCCTGTCGCTCAAGCGATAAGGCTCTTTTCTATTGCAGCGGAGGCGATCTCCGCTTGGGGCAGCCGTCAAAGTAACCCGGTGGCCGTGAGGGCCCTGGGTGGAGTGTTTCAGGCTCGTGCGGTTTCGCGTGTTCGCGCGTCGGTGGCTGTCCTTCGACAGGCTCAGGACGAGCGGGATCAGCGCAAGGTCGCCAGCCAGAACACATCACCCAGAACCCCCTAGTCGTCACCATCACACGGTGAAGAGAAAGAACTCATATGCCGACGATCAACCAGCTGGTCCGCAAGGGCCGCGTTCCGCAGAAGGCCAAGAGCAAGGTCCCTGCGATGGAGCAGAACCCGCAGAAGCGCGGCGTTTGCACCCGCGTCTACACGACGACCCCGAAGAAGCCGAACTCGGCTCTGCGCAAGGTGGCCAAGGTTCGCCTGACCAACCAGCGCGAAGTCATCTCCTACATCCCGGGCGAAGGCCACAACCTGCAGGAACACAGCGTCGTGCTGATCCGCGGCGGCCGTGTGCGCGACCTTCCCGGCGTGCGCTACCACGTCCTGCGCGGCGTGCTCGACACGCAGGGTGTCAAGGACCGCAAGCAGAGCCGCTCGAAGTACGGCGCCAAGCGTCCGAAGTAATTTTGGCGCGGCGCTAGCCCGGCTCCGGACCGATGCCACTCCCGGCTACCTACAGGGTAGTCTTTGGGTGGCCGGGAGGGGGAGCGGGCCGGAGCCGCAAGGCAGCACGCAGGTGCTGCCGCTCTCCGAAGGAGTTAGCAAACATGTCACGTCGTCGTCGTCCCGAGAAGCGGGAAATCCTGCCTGATCCCAAGTTCGGTGATCAGGTCCTGTCGAAGTTCATGAACAACCTCATGTACGATGGTAAGAAAGCCGTCGCCGAAGGTATCGTCTACACCGCGCTCGACACCGTCGAAGCCAAGGCGAAGTCGAACCCGGTCGAGCTGTTCCATGCCGCGCTCGACAACATCAAGCCGCAGGTCGAAGTGCGCAGCCGCCGCGTCGGCGGTGCGACCTACCAGGTGCCGGTCGAAGTGCGCCCCGAGCGTGCCCAGGCGCTCGCGATCCGCTGGCTGATCACCGCCGCGCGCGGTCGTCCGGAAACCACCATGGCCGCACGCCTGTCGGGCGAGCTGATGGATGCCGCCAACAACCGCGGCAACGCCGTCAAGAAGCGCGAAGACACGCACCGCATGGCGGACGCGAACCGCGCCTTCTCGCACTACCGCTGGTAAGGCGTTCCGATTTTGGGGCCGGGGAGCGATCTCCGGCCTCGAAACGGTCACATTAATCCCTACATGGGGGCCGAGCTAGCTCACCCCCGAACTCGAGGAATTCCACATGGCCCGCGAATATCCGCTGGAGCGGTACCGCAATATCGGCATCATGGCCCACATCGATGCCGGCAAGACCACCACGACCGAGCGTATCCTCTACTACACCGGCAAGTCCTACAAGATCGGCGAAGTCCACGACGGCGCCGCGACGATGGACTGGATGGAGCAGGAGCAGGAACGCGGCATCACCATCACCTCGGCTGCGACCACCACGTTCTGGACGCCCGAAGATCCCTCGATGGACCCCCGCTCGGAGCCTGAGGCGCTGCGCGCCGACATGCCGAAGTACCGCATCAACATCATCGACACCCCCGGCCACGTCGACTTCACCATCGAAGTCGAACGCTCGCTGCGCGTCCTCGACGGCGCGGTTGCGGTGTTTGATGGAGTTGCCGGGGTGGAACCCCAATCCGAGACCGTCTGGCGCCAGGCCGACAAGTACGGCGTTCCGCGGATGTGCTTCATCAACAAGCTCGACCGCACCGGCGCCGACTTCTACTACTGCGTCCAGTCGATCATCGACCGCCTCGGCGCGACGCCGCTGGTCATCACCCTGCCGATCGGCGCGGAAAGCGACCTCAAGGGTGTCGTCGACCTCGTCGCCAACCGCGGCATCGTGTGGCAGGCCGAAGATCTCGGCGCGAAGTACGAGTTCGTCGACATTCCCGCAGACATGGCCGACAAGGTCGCGGAATATCGCGAGAAGCTGATCGAAACCGTCGTCGAACAGGACGATGAGGTCATGGAAGCCTATCTCGAAGGCAACGAGCCCGACATCGCGACGCTCAAGAAGCTCATCCGCAAGGGCACCATGGCGCGCGACTTCGTGCCTGTGGTGTGCGGCTCGGCGTTCAAGAACAAGGGCGTCCAGCCCCTGCTCGACGCGGTCGTCGACTACATGCCGTCGCCGCTCGACGTGCCGGCGATCAAGGGCGTGCTGCCCGACAGCGACGTGGAAGAGACCCGTCCGTCGTCGGACGAAGCGCCCTTCGCTGCGCTGGCGTTCAAGATCATGAACGACCCGTTCGTCGGCTCGCTGACCTTCACCCGCATCTATTCGGGCAAGCTCTCCAAGGGCTCGGTCCTGAACTCGGTGAAGGACAAGAAGGAAAAGATCGGCCGTATGCTGCTGATGCACTCGAACAACCGCGAGGACATCGAAGAAGCATACGCCGGCGACATCGTCGCACTGGCAGGCATGAAGGACACGACCACCGGCGATACGCTGTGTGATCCGGCGAAGCCGATCATTCTCGAGCGCATGGAATTCCCCGAGCCGGTCATCGAACTGTCGGTGGAACCCAAGACCAAGGCCGACCAGGAAAAGATGGGCGTCGCCCTCAACCGCCTGGCCGCCGAGGACCCGAGCTTCCGCGTGTCGACCGACCACGAGTCGGGCCAGACGATCATCAAGGGCATGGGCGAGCTTCACCTCGACATCCTCGTCGATCGCATGAAGCGCGAGTTCAAGGTCGAAGCCAACGTCGGTGCGCCGCAGGTGGCTTACCGCGAATATCTCGGCAAGCCGGTCGACGTCGACTACACCCACAAGAAGCAGTCGGGCGGCTCCGGCCAGTTCGGCCGCGTCAAGGTGAAGGTCGAGCCGGGCGAACGCGGCCAGGGCTTCGTCTTCCAGGATGAGATCAAGGGGGGCAACATTCCGAAGGAATACATCCCCGCGATCGAAAAGGGCTTCCGTGAACAGGCCGAGAGCGGTCACCTGGTCGGCTTCCCGATCATCGACTTCACCGTCACCCTGTATGACGGTGCGTACCACGACGTCGACTCGAGCGCGATCGCGTTCGAAATCGCCGGTCGCGGTGCGATGCGCGAAGTGGCCGAACGGTCGGGCATCAAGCTGCTCGAGCCGATCATGAAGGTGGAAGTCGTCACTCCCGAGGATTACCTCGGCGACGTGATCGGCGACCTCAACAGCCGTCGTGGCCAGATCCAGGGCACCGACAGCCGCGGCAACGCCCAGGCAGTCGAAGCCAACGTGCCGCTCGCGAACATGTTCGGCTACGTCAACGAGCTGCGTTCGTTCACGCAGGGTCGTGCGCAGTACTCGATGCAGTTCAGCCACTACGACGAAGTGCCGGCGAACGTCGCACAGGAAGTCAAGGAGAAGCTTGCGTAAGGCAGCTTCACCGTCTAGGGGCGGCGCCTGATTCCGCGGGCGCCGTTTCCATCCCGCAGAAATTCACATTCAAGTTAGAGGTTATTGGAAAATGGCGAAGGAAAAGTTCGAGCGTAACAAGCCGCACGTCAACGTCGGCACCATCGGTCACGTCGACCACGGCAAGACCACGCTGACCGCGGCGATCACCAAGGTCCAGGGCGCAGCCGTCGATTTCGCAAACATCGACAAGGCGCCCGAAGAGCGTGAGCGCGGTATCACCATCTCGACCGCACACGTCGAATACGAAACCGAAGCGCGTCACTACGCACACGTCGACTGCCCGGGTCACGCCGACTACGTGAAGAACATGATCACCGGTGCCGCCCAGATGGACGGCGCTATCCTGGTCGTGAACGCTGCCGACGGCCCGATGCCGCAGACCCGCGAGCACATCCTGCTCGCCCGCCAGGTCGGCGTGCCGCAGCTGGTCGTGTACCTGAACAAGGTTGACCAGGTCGACGACGAGGAAATCCTCGAGCTCGTCGAACTGGAAGTTCGCGAACTGCTGAGCTCGTACGACTTCGACGGCGACAACATTCCGATCGTAAAGGGCTCGGCTCTCGCCGCTCTCGAAGGTCGTGATCCTGAAATCGGCGAAAACTCGATCAAGGAACTGATGGACGCCGTCGACAGCTACATCCCGACCCCGGACCGTCCGGTCGACAAGCCCTTCCTGATGCCGATCGAAGACGTGTTCTCGATCTCGGGCCGCGGCACCGTCGTCACCGGCCGTGTTGAAACCGGCGTCGTGAACGTTGGCGACGAAGTCGAAATCGTCGGCATCAAGGACACGCAGAAGACCACCGTCACCGGTGTCGAAATGTTCCGCAAGCTGCTCGATCGCGGTGAAGCCGGCGACAACATCGGCGCCCTGATCCGCGGCATCGGCCGTGAAGACGTGGAGCGTGGCCAGGTTCTGGCGAAGCCGGGTTCGGTCAATCCGCACACCGAGTTCAGCGCCGAAGTCTACGTCCTGTCGAAGGACGAAGGCGGCCGTCACACGCCGTTCTTCGCGAACTACCGTCCGCAGTTCTACTTCCGCACCACCGACGTCACCGGCGAAGTGATCCTTCCCGAAGGCACGGAAATGGTGATGCCGGGCGACAACGTGACCATCTCGGTCAAGCTGATCGCGCCGATCGCCATGGACGAAGGCCTGCGCTTCGCAATCCGCGAAGGCGGTCGCACCGTCGGCTCGGGCGTCGTGAGCTCGATCACCAAGTAATCTTCCAAGCGGAAGCTACTTGAAAAGTTTGGGGCCCGCTCCTCCTCGCGAGGGGTGGGCCCCCCGACTTTTGCGGGCAGGGGCCGACCGGTTTGCACGGTTCGTCCCGCCGCCGTTTCCCCCGCGCAAATCGGGTGGAAATCAGGGGTTGCCAGATACCGGGCTCGCCCGTATATGCGCGCCCACAGACAGAGATTCGTCTCCGTCGCAGAAATTCATGGAAGGTCGCCCAGCCGGGAAACCGGGACGACTTGGGCGGGCCTTTCTTTTTTGCGGTTTGAAAATCAGGCCGCGTGGCTCTTTCGCATCGGTGTAGGAAATGGAAGCTCAGAATATCCGCATTCGCCTCAAGGCGTTCGATCATCGCGTTCTCGACCAGGCAACTGGTGAAATCGCAGAAACCGCACGTCGTACGGGTGCTCTTATTCGTGGCCCCATTCCCATGCCGACGCGTATCGAGAAGTTCACCGTGAACCGCGGCCCGCACATCGACAAGAAGTCGCGCGAGCAGTTCGAGGTGCGCACCTACAAGCGCCTGCTCGATATCGTGCAGCCGAACGCCCAGACCGTCGACGCGCTGATGAAGCTCGACCTCGCGGCTGGCGTGAACGTCGAGATCAAGCTGGCCTAAGCCGCTGATCCGGTCCCCGGCAGGACCTTAAACCGGCCGGAAGTTCAGGGGCTCTCGATTGCCCCGCCGGATCGCAAGGTCCGGCAAGACATCGGGATACCGCCGGATCTGATCCGGGTCTGCGTCCCCCGTCTCGCTCCCAAGGCGCAAGCCGCGGAAGCACTCAGCCCGGACGGGGCGACGCATCATAAACGGGCTGGCAAGCACCTCGGATGGGCCGGGGTGCCTCTGTGTTAGGAGTTTACGATGCGCACAGGCGTTATCGCAAAGAAAGTCGGGATGACCCGCCTCTTCCAGGAGGACGGTCGGCACGTGCCGGTCACCGTTCTCGCACTGGAAGATTGCCAGGTTACTGCCCACCGCACTGCCGATCGCGATGGTTACTTCGCGGTCCAGGTCGGTTCGGGCGAAGCCAAGCAGAAGAACGTGAACAAGCCGCAGCGTGAAGCCTTCGCCAAGGCTGAGGTTCCGCTGAAGATGAAGGTCGCCGAATTCCGCGTTGACACCGAAGAAGCGCTGCTTCCGGTCGGTGCCCGCATTTCGGCCGAGCACTTCGTCGCCGGCCAGAAGGTCGACATCACCGGCCACACCCAGGGTAAGGGCTTTGCCGGCGCCATGAAGCGCTGGGGCTTCGGCGGTCTTCGCGCCACCCACGGTGTGTCGCTCTCGCACCGTTCGCACGGTTCGACGGGTAACCGCCAGGATCCGGGCCGCGTGTTCAAGGGCAAGAAGATGGCCGGCCACATGGGCGACCGTCAGCGCACCCAGCAGAACCTCGAGATCGTGCGCACCGACGCCGAGCGTGGCCTGCTCTTCGTCAAGGGTTCGGTCCCGGGTTCGAAGAACGGCTGGCTGCTGGTCAAGGATGCCGTGAAGATCAAGCATGGCGAGCTGCCGTTCCCGGGCGTGATGCGCCGCAACGAAGCCGATTTCGCCACTGAAGAAGCGGCACCCGGCCTCGTCGAAAGCGCAGCCGAGCACGAAGTCGGCACCGAAGTCTCCGCCGAGCAGCAGGAAGCCCTGCTCAAGGCACAGGAAGCCGGTGTAGACGCCGAAACCACCACCGACACGCCCGCAGCCGACACCGGCGCGGACGACAACAAGGAGGGCTGATCCGTGAAGGTGAAGGTCCAGAAAATCGACGGCAAGGCCGTCAGCGGTTCGGGGGGCGAAATCGAGCTCAACGACGACGTGTTCGGGGTCGAGCCGCGTGCCGACATCCTGCACCGCGTTGTCACCTGGCAGCTCGAAAACCGCCGCGGCACTGCCCGCCCGACGCGCGAGCGTTCGGACGTTGCCCGCACCGGCAAGAAGTTCGGTCGCCAGAAGGGCGGCGGTACGGCCCGTCACGGTGACCGTGCAGCTCCGATCTTCATCGGCGGCGGCAAGGCCCACGGTGCCCGCAAGCGCGACTTCAACCAGTCGCTCAACAAGAAGCTGCGCGCCCTCGGCCTGAAGATGGCCCTGTCGAGCAAGGCGAAGGACGGCCTCGTCGTCGTCGACAGCCTCGAGCTCAAGGACGCCAAGACCAAGGCTCTCGCCGCCACCTTCGGCAAGAACGGCTGGAACGGCAAGGTTCTCGTGATTGACGGCGAAAGCGTCAACGACGGCTTCAAGAAGGCTGCCAACAACCTGCCGGGCGTCAACGTCCTGCCGGCCATGGGCGCGAACGTCTACGACATCCTGAAGCACGACACGCTGGTCCTCACCAAGGACGCGGTCGAGAAGCTGGAGGCCCGTTTCAATGGCTAAGAAGCAGGAAGTGGAAGCGCGTCACTACGACGTCGTGCTCGCACCGCACATCACCGAGAAGGCAACTCTGGCGTCGGAACACAACGCCGTGGTCTTCAAGGTCGCGGGCGATGCCACCAAGCCGCAGATCAAGGAAGCCGTCGAGGCGATCTTCGGTGCGACGGTTGCGAACGTGAATACCGTTGTTGTGAAGGGCAAGACCAAGCGCTGGAAGGGCAAGCCCTACAAGCGCACCGACATGAAGAAGGCGATCGTGACGCTTACTGCTGACAGTAAGCCCATCGACGTCACCAGCGGTATCTGAGGGGCTAGAGAGAAATGGCACTCAAGAACTACAAACCCACGAGCCCGGGCCGTCGCGGCCTGATCCTCGTCGACAAGTCGGGCCTCTACAAGGGCAAGCCGGTGAAGTCGCTCGTCGAAGGCAAGCGCAAGACCGGTGGCCGCAACAACAAGGGCCACGTCACTTCGCGCGGCATGGCCGGCGGCCACAAGCAGAAGTACCGCTATGTCGACTTTAAGCGTCGCAAGTGGGACGTCGAAGGCACGGTCGAGCGTCTGGAATACGACCCGAACCGCACCGCTTTCATCGCGCTGGTGAAGTACGAAGACGGCGAACTGGCCTACATCCTCGCCCCGCAGCGCCTTGCTGTCGGCGACAAGGTCATCGCGTCGGAGAAGTGCGACACCAAGCCTGGCAACGCCATGCTGCTCGGCCAGATGCCGGTCGGCACGATCTGCCACAACGTGGAAATGAAGCCGGGCAAGGGCGGCCAGATCGCCCGCGCCGCAGGCTCCTACGTCCAGTTGGTCGGCCGTGACCGCGGCATGGTCATCGTGCGCCTCAACAGCGGCGAGCAGCGTTACCTGCGCGCCGACTGCATGGGTACCGTTGGCGCCGTGTCGAACCCGGATAACCAGAACCAGAACCTGGGCAAGGCCGGTCGTCGTCGCTGGATGGGCATCAAGCCGCTCACCCGTGGTGTCGCCAAGAACCCGGTCGACCACCCGCACGGTGGTGGTGAAGGCCGCACCAGCGGTGGCCGTCACCCGGTCACTCCGTGGGGCAAGCCGACCAAGGGCGCCCGTACGCGTAACAACAAGCAGACGGACAAGATGATCATCCGTTCGCGGCACGCCAAGAAGAAGAGGTAACCGGACATGGCACGTTCCGTCTGGAAAGGTCCGTTCGTCGAACTCAGCCTTCTGAAGAAGGCCGAAGACGCGCAGGACACCACCAATGCGAAGCCGATCAAGACCTGGTCGCGCCGCAGCACCATCCTGCCGCAGTTCGTTGGTCTCACGTTCAACGTGTACAACGGCCACAAGTTCATCCCGGTCTCCGTCTCGGAAGAGATGGTCGGCCACAAGCTCGGCGAATTCGCGCCGACCCGGACCTTCCCGGGTCACGCCGCCGACAAGAAGGGTAAGCGCTGATGAGCAAGCAGAAAGCTCCCCGTCGCGTTGCCGACAACGAGGCGCTGGCCGTCGGGACCACGATCCGTGGCTCGGCGCAGAAGCTGAACCTCGTCGCCGGGCTGATCCGCGGCAAAAAGGCCGAAGAGGCCATGAACATCCTCGCCTTCAGCAAGAAAGCGATGGCGAAGGACGCCAGCAAGGTACTCGCTTCGGCGATCGCCAATGCGGAAAACAACCACAACCTCGATGTCGACGCCCTGGTCGTTGCCGAGGCTTCGGTGGGCAAGTCGATCACGATGAAGCGCTTCCACACCCGTGGCCGCGGCAAGTCGACGCGCATCCTGAAGCCGTTCAGCCGCCTGCGCATCGTCGTCCGCGAGCAGGAAGAGGCGTAAGATGGGCCACAAGAGCAACCCGATCGGTCTGCGCCTGCAGATCAACCGCACCTGGGACAGCCGCTGGTACGCCGAAGGGCGCGACTACGCCAAGCTGCTCAGCGAAGACGTCGAGATCCGCAAGTACATCCTCGAGGCCCTGCCGCAGGCAGCAATCTCGAAGGTGGTGATCGAGCGTCCGGCCAAGCTGTGCCGCATTTCGATCTATGCAGCCCGACCCGGTGTGATCATCGGCAAGAAGGGCGCGGACATCGAGAAGCTGCGCGCCAAGCTGTCGACCATGACCGCCAGCGAAGTGAAGCTGAACATCGTCGAGATCCGCAAGCCGGAAATCGACGCCAAGCTCGTCGCCCAGGGCATCGCCGACCAGCTGGTCCGCCGTGTCGCTTTCCGCCGCGCGATGAAGCGCGCCGTGCAGTCCGCCCTGCGTCTCGGTGCCGAAGGCATCAAGATCACCTGCGGCGGCCGCCTCGGCGGTGCAGAAATTGCCCGCGTGGAATGGTACCGCGAAGGCCGCGTTCCGCTGCACACGCTGCGCGCGAACATCGACTATGCGGAAGCCGAAGCGCTGACCGCCTATGGGATCATCGGCATCAAGTGCTGGATCTTCAAGGGCGAGATCATGGCGCATGACCCGACCGCCCAGGACCGCCTCATGATGGAAGCCCAGACCTCGGGCGTCCGTCCGGCGCGCTGATTGCAGGATTAGGAAAGAACCATGCTGCAACCGAAGAAAACCAAGTACCGCAAGGCGTTCAAGGGCAAGATCCATGGCAACGCCAAGGGCGGCACCACGCTCAATTTCGGGTCGTACGGCCTGAAGGCGCTGGAGCCCGAGCGGATCACGGCTCGCCAGATCGAAGCCGCCCGTCGTGCGATCACGCGCCACATCAAGCGTCAGGGACGCCTGTGGATCCGCGTGTTCCCGGACGTGCCGGTGTCGAAGAAGCCCGCCGAAGTCCGTCAGGGTAAGGGCAAGGGCTCGATCGAATACTGGGCCGCTCGCGTGAAGCCGGGCCGCATCCTGTTCGAGCTCGACGGCGTTGCCGGCCCGCTGGCCGCCGAAGCGTTCGAGCGCGCAGCGATGAAGCTGCCGATCAAGACCAAGGTCGTTGCCCGCCTGGGCGACACCTCGCACCTCGGAGGCGAATGATGGCCAAGACCGAAGACCTGCGCCAGAAGTCGGACGACCAGCTGGCCGAAGAGCTGACCACGCTGAAGCGCGAGCAGTTCAACCTCCGCTTCCAGGCGGCGACGAACCAGCTCGAGGCTCCGGCCCGCATCCGCGAAGTTCGCCGCACGATCGCCAAGATCAAGACGCTGCAGAACGAGCGTTCGCGCTCGGAAGCGGCGAAGGCTTAAGGAGTAGACCATGCCCAAGCGTATCCTGATCGGGACCGTCACCTCCGACAAGACCGACAAGACCGTGACCGTTCTCGTCGAGCGCAAGGTGAAGCACCCCCTCTACGGGAAGATCATCCGTCGCTCGAAGAAGTACCACGCCCACGACGAGAACAACGAGTTCACGCTCGGTGACGTCGTGCGCATCGAAGAAACCAAGCCGATCTCCAAGACCAAGACCTGGCAGGTGATCGACCGTGTTACCGCTGGCGGCACGCAGGCCGTCGAGGCCGACCTCGACGTCGCAGCCGCAGGTAACTGAACCGATTTGACGTAGGAACTGCCGGACAGGTTTCGGCAAGCCATTGAGAAGGAACCGGATCGATGATCCAGATGCAATCCAATCTCGACGTCGCGGACAACAGCGGCGCCAAGCGCGTCCAGTGCATTAAGGTACTGGGCGGCTCCAAGCGCCGGACTGCTTCCGTGGGCGACGTGATCGTGGTTTCCGTCAAGGAAGCCCAGCCGCGCACCAAGGTGAAGAAGGGCGATGTCCATCGCGCCGTCATCGTGCGCACGAAGAAGGACGTCCGCCGCCCCGATGGCAGCGTGATCCGCTTCGACAGCAATGCCGCGGTGCTCGTCAACAAGAACGAAGAGCCGATCGGCACCCGTATCTTCGGCCCGGTGGTCCGCGAACTGCGCGGCCGCGGCTTCATGAAGATCATCTCGCTTGCTCCGGAGGTGCTGTAATGGCCGCCGCTAAGATCAAGAAGGGTGACAGCGTCGTTGTCCTGTCCGGCAAGGACAAGGGCAAGACAGGTACCGTCGCGAAGGTCATGCCCAAGGACGGCAAGATCGTCGTCGAAGGCGTGAACATCGCCGCCCGTCACCGCAAGCCGACCCAGACCAACCCGCAGGGTGGCATCGACCGTTTCGAAGCGCCGATGCACATCAGCAAGGTTGCCCTGGCAGACCCGAAGGATGGCAAGCCCACCCGCGTCCGTTTCGAAACGAAGGACGGCAAGAAGGTGCGCGTTGCCGTGAAGAGTGGGGAGACCATCGATGGCTGAATATACCCCCCGCCTGAAGCAGAAGTACGAGGACCAGATCGTCAAGGCGATGACCGAGAAGTTCGGTTACAAGAATCGCCTCGAAGTCCCCAAGCTCGAAAAGATCACGCTCAACATGGGCGTTGGCGAAGCGAGCCAGGACAAGAAGAAGGTCCAGACGGCTGCCGAGGAAATGGCCCTGATCGCCGGCCAGAAGCCGGTCATCACCAAGGCCAAGAAGTCGATCGCGCAGTTCAAGCTGCGTGAAGGCATGCCGATCGGTTGCAAGGTCACCCTGCGCCGCGAACGCATGTTCGAATTCCTCGATCGCCTGGTCACCGTCGCAATGCCCCGCATCCGCGACTTCCGTGGCCTCAATCCGAAGTCCTTCGACGGTCGTGGCAACTACGCCATGGGCCTGAAGGAACAGATCGTCTTCCCCGAAATCTCGTACGACAAGATCGAGAAGGTCCGGGGCATGGACATCATCGTCACCACCACGGCGAAGACCGACGAAGAGGCTCGCGAGCTTCTGAAGCTGTTCGGTTTCCCGTTCCCGGCTGAAAAGTCGGAAGAGAAGGAGGCGGCGTGAGCCGCTAATAGAGGAACTTAAGTCCAATGGCGAAACTGAGTTCGATCAACAAGAACGAGCGTCGCAAGAAGCTCGTGAAGCAGTATGCGGACAAGTACGCGAAGCTGAAGGCTATCGCGGACGACAAGTCGCTCGACGAGACCGAACGCCTGATGGCGCGGCTCAAGATGGCTGAACTGCCGCGCAACGCGAACCCGACCCGGGTGCGCAACCGCTGCTCGACCACCGGCCGCCCGCGCGGCTACTACCGCAAGTTCGGCCTGAACCGCATCGAACTGCGCGACCTCGGCAACAAGGGCCTGATTCCGGGCCTGACCAAGTCGAGCTGGTGAGGAATCGATAGATGGCTATGACCGATCCCCTGGGTGACATGCTCACCCGCATCCGCAACGGCCAGCGCGCGAAGAAGGACAGCGTCCTTTCGCCCGCCAGCAAGCTGCGTGCGAACGTCCTCGAAGTGCTTCAGCGCGAAGGCTACATCCGTGGCTTCAGCGACGACACTTCGGGCAAGCACCCGCAGCTGCGGATCGAACTGAAGTATTTCGAGGGCGAACCTGCGATCAAGCATGTCGCTCGCGTCTCCAAGCCGGGCCGCCGCGTCTATTCGGGTTCGAAGGAACTCCCGATCGTGCGCAACGGCCTCGGCATCACCATCGTCTCGACGCCGAAGGGTGTGCTTTCCGACGCGGAAGCCCGCACCCAGAACGTCGGCGGCGAAGTGCTGGCGGAGGTGTTCTGATGAGCCGCATCGGCAAGAAGCCGGTCGCGATCCCGAGCGGGGTCGAGGCCAAGATCGAAGGCGAAACGCTCAGCGTGAAGGGCCCCAAGGGCACCCTCACCATGGGTCTTTCGGACCTGATCGACTACAAGCTCGAAGACGGCGAGATTTCGGTCAAGCCGGCCAACGACACGCGCGCTGCCCGCAACCACTGGGGCATGCAGCGGACGCTGGTTTCGAACCTGGTCGAAGGTGTGACCGAAGGGTTCACCAAGGTCCTTGAGATTACCGGTGTGGGCTACCGTGCCAACGCGCAGGGCAAGACCCTGAAGCTGCAGCTCGGCTATTCGCACGACGTCGATCTCGAGGTTCCCGAAGGTCTCGAAGTGAAGACCCCGGACCAGACAACCGTGGAGATTTCCGGCATCGACAAGCAGGCCGTGGGCCAGTTTGCCGCCGAGGTCCGCCGCTGGCGCAAGCCCGAACCCTACAAGGGTAAGGGCATCAAGTACCGCGGCGAATACATCTTCCGCAAGGAAGGGAAGAAGAAGTAAGATGGCAAAGCTCTCTCTCTTTGAACGCCGCCGTCGCCGCGTCCGTACCGCTCTCAAGAGCGTGTCGGGTGGCAAGCCCCGCCTGTCTGTGCACCGCACCGGCAAGCACATCTACGCGCAGATCATCGACGATGCGGCCGGCAAGACCCTTGCCGCAGCCTCGACGCTGGGCGCGAAGGGCTCGGGTGCCAATGTCGACGCCGCCAAGCAGGTCGGCAGCGACATCGCTGCTGCTGCCAAGAAGGCCGGCGTCACCACCGTTGTGTTCGATCGCGGCGGCTTCCTGTTTCATGGCCGCGTCAAGGCGCTGGCCGACGCCGCCCGCGAAGGCGGGCTGGAGTTCTGATGATGGCTGACGAAAACAAGACCGAAGAAACCGTGACCGCACAGACGGAAACCGCGGTGACCAACGAGCAGCCGGCAATCGCCGACACGCCGTCGGAAGCAGCTGAAAACCAGTCGCCCGCGCAGGGCGACGAAGGTCAGCCGCGCCAGGGCCGTGGCCGTGGTCGCGGTGGCGAGCGCGGTGAAGGCCGCGGTCGTGGCCGTGGTCGCGACGATCGTCGTGGCAACCGCCGCGAGGAAGAAGACGATGGCATCATCGAGAAGCTCGTCCACATCAACCGCGTCAGCAAGACGGTGAAGGGCGGCAAGCGCTTCGGTTTCGCTGCGCTGGTCGTGGTCGGTGACGGTGCAGGCCGCGTCGGTTTCGGCAAGGGCAAGGCCCGCGAAGTGCCGGAAGCGATCAGCAAGGCGACTGCCGCTGCGCGCAAGAAGATGGTCCGCGTCCCGCTGAAGGAGGGCCGCACCCTCCATCACGACGGCAACGGCCGCTTCGGTGCCGGCAAGGTCACCGTTCGCACCGCGCCTCCGGGTACCGGCATCATCGCCGGTGGTCCGATGCGCGCCGTGTTCGAGAGCCTCGGCGTCGCCGACGTGGTGACCAAGTCGGTCGGCACCTCGAACCCCTACAACATGATCCGCGCCACCTTCGACGCGCTGACCAACCAGACTTCGCCGAAGTCGGTGGCCCAGCGTCGCGGCAAGAAGGTCGCCGACCTGCTCGGCCGTGGTGGCGCATCGGAGGCCGAGGCTGAAGCCGACGCCGCCGCTATTGCGGAGTAAGATTGATGGCGAAGAACGACACCATCACCATCAAGCAGATCGGTTCGCCGATCCGCCGTCCGGAAAGCCAGCGCAAGATCCTGATCGGTCTTGGGCTCAACAAGATGCACAAGACGGTCACCCGCCAAGACACCCCCGAGGTGCGTGGCGCGATCGCCAAGATCCCGCATCTTGTGCAGATCGTCGACTAACCAGCCGACGGTATAGTTTGACGGGGGCGGCCTGCTGCGATAGCGGGCCGCTTCCATTTTTCAGCGCGAACAAAAGCGAAAGCGAGTGCACATCATGAAACTGAACGACATCCGCGACAATCCCGGCGCCCGTAAGTCCCGCATCCGCGTGGGCCGTGGCATCGGTTCGGGCAAAGGCAAAACCGGCGGCCGCGGCCAGAAGGGCCAGAAGAGCCGTTCGGGCGTCGCCATCAAGGGCTTCGAAGGCGGCCAGATGCCGCTACACATGCGCCTGCCCAAGCGCGGCTTCAACAACCCGTTCGGCAAGGACTTCGCCGAAGTGAACCTGGGCATGGTCCAGAAGTTCATCGACGCCAAGAAGCTCGATGCCAAGAAGGTCATCGACCACGAAGCGCTGCAGGCCGCCGGCCTCGCACGCGGCGGCAAGGACGGCGTCCGCCTGCTCGGCAAGGGTGAATTGACCGCCAAGGTCAAGTTCCTTGTGGCCGGTGCCTCGAAGGGTGCGATCGAAGCGGTCGAGAAGGCCGGTGGTTCGGTCGAAGTGATCGCCAAGGCCCAGCCGGAGCACGAGAAGAAGGCTGCGCGGACCGAAGCGAACAAGGCCAAGAAGGCCAAGTAATCGGGAAAATCGGGGGGCGGGGTTCGACAATCCGCCCCCCGCTCCCTATCTGTCCGGTCAGCGCCGGGACGGGCCGGCCGCAAGCTAGGATCGAAATCGACCAATGGCATCACGCGCCGATAATATCGCGAGCAATCTCAGCCTCGCCAATTTCTCCAAGGCCACCGAGCTCAAGAACCGTATCTGGTTCACCGTCGGTGCGCTGATCGTCTTCCGCTTCCTGAGCTTCGTGCCGCTCCCGGGTGTGAACCCGCTGATCCTGAGCGACCTTTACGACCAGACGCGCGGCGGAATCCTCGATCTGTTCAACACCTTCTCGGGCGGCAGCCTGGAGCGCATGAGCCTCATCGCGCTCGGCGTGATGCCCTACATCACCGCCTCGATCGTGGTGCAGCTGGCAGCGGCGCTCCACCCGAGCCTCGCCGCGCTCAAGAAAGAGGGTACGGTCGGGCGCCAGAAACTGAACCAGTATACCCGTTACGGCACGGTCTTCCTGTGCGCGATCCAGGGCTGGTTCCTCGCCTCGGGCCTTGAAAGCTACGGCGCGCAGAGCGGCCTGCAGGCCGTCGTCGATCCGGGCCTCATGTTCCGCATCGGCGCGGTCATCAGCCTCGTCGGTGGGACCATGTTCCTGTTGTGGCTGGGCGAGCAGATCACCAGTCGCGGTATCGGAAACGGCGTGTCGCTGATCATCATGGCCGGTATCGTCGCCCAGTTCCCCACCTTCGTATCCAACATGGGGTCGGGCTATTCCGAAGGCTCGATCAGCACTGCGGTCATCGTCGGCTTCATTCTGATGGTTGTCGTCCTCATCCTCGGCATCTGTTTCTTCGAGCGAGCCCAGAGGCGCCTTCTGATCCAGTATCCAAAGCGGGCGACCCAGCGCGGCATGATGCAGGCTGACCGCTCGCACCTGCCGCTGAAGCTCAACACCGCCGGTGTCATTCCGCCGATCTTCGCCAGCTCGCTGCTGCTGCTGCCGCTGACGATCACGCAGTTCGCCGGCAATTCGGTCGATACAGACAGCACGTTCGGGGCAACCCTGCAGACCGTGCTGCAGTATCTCCAGCACGGCCAGCCGCTTTACATGGCGCTCTACGCCGTCGGCATCATCTTCTTCTGCTTCTTCTACACCGCGATCGTCTTCAATCCCGAAGAGACCTCGGAGAACCTGAAGAAGAACGGCGGGTTCATCCCCGGCATCCGTCCGGGCAAGCGCACCGAGGAATATCTCGATTACGTGCTGACCCGCATTACGGTGATCGGGGCGATTTACCTCACGGTCGTCTGCGTCGTGCCCGAGTGGGGCATTGCGCAAACCGGTGTTCCGCTGTTCCTCGGCGGCACCAGCCTGCTCATCGTCGTCAACGTGACCGTCGACACGATCAGCCAGATCCAGTCGCACCTTCTGGCACACCAGTACGGCGACCTCATCAAGAAGGCCAAGTTGAAGGGCCGCCAGCGCTAAGGCATAGCAGCGCGGCGACAGGGGATTCTCGGACGATGGACATCATTCTTCTCGGCCCTCCGGGCGCAGGCAAGGGAACGCAGGCGCACCGGCTCGAAGAGCATCACGGTATGCGGCAGCTTTCGACCGGCGACATGCTGCGCGCGGCGGTGAAGGCGGGCACGCCCGTCGGCATCAAGGCCAAGGCGATCATGGACCGCGGCGATCTCGTCTCCGACGATATCGTGAGCGAGCTGATCGATGCCGAGCTGACTGCGATGGGGCCTGAAACCGGCGCTATCTTTGACGGCTATCCGCGCACCGAAGCGCAGGCGGAAATGCTCGACGGTATCCTGGCCAAGCACGGCCGCAAGCTCGATCACGTTATCGAACTCGAAGTGAACGAGGACGAACTGGTCAAGCGCATCACCGGCCGCTTCACCTGCGCGGAATGCGGCGAGGGCTATCACGACACTTTCAAGCAGCCCGCCGTGGAAGGTGTCTGCGACAAGTGCGGCTCGACCGAGTTCAAGCGCCGTCCCGACGACAATGAAGAAACCGTGCGGAACCGCATGGCGATCTATCGCAAGGAAACCGCGCCGATCCTGCCGGGCTACGAGGCGAGGGGGATCGTCAGCCGCGTTGACGGCATGGCCGCGATCGAAGACGTCACCCACGCGCTCGACGCAATTCTGGCGGCCTGATCCGACACTACTTTGCAGAGCGATTAGCTTGCCCTAGGACCCGTGCAAACGAGGGAGATAGGGATGTTTCGTACGATCGCTGCCGCTTCGGCTATGCTGCTGGCCGCTCCGGTATCCGCAGAAGTCGTTGAAACCAGCGCAAACGGCTTCGTCACGCGCGACACGGCGAATGTCGCGGCCAGCCCGATGGAAGCGTGGCTGGCACTGACTCGGCCTGGCCTGTGGTGGAATGATTCGCACACCTGGTCGGGCGACGCCGCCAATATGACGCTGACCCCGCAGGCCGGCGGCTGCTTCTGCGAGCGCGTCCCCGGCGAGGATCGCGAGGACGGCTTCTCGCTCGACGGTAGCGTCCAGCACATGACCGTGGTGCAGGCCTATCCGCTGCGGGTCTTGCGCATGCGGGGCGGGCTGGGACCGCTCCAGGGGGAACCGGCGACCGGAATCCTCACGATCACGTTGAAGGAGGTCGATGGCGGCACCCGCATCTTGTGGGAATACAATGTCGGCGGCGCGATGCGGTACGTGATCGCCGAGATTTCAAAGGCGGTCGATGCCGTCATGAGCCAGCAGCTTGCCGGCCTGCGCGATCATCTGGGTGCTTTGGACGCCTCACCAGTGGACGAAAGCGACTGACAGGCTTTTGACGCCATGCACTTGCTGGTGTAACAGGCTTGAACATCACGGCGGACCGCCCATATCGGCGGTCACGTCGCATGTGCGCGCAAGGCGGTTGACCTCACGGGCGAATCCTCCTAAGCGCGCGTTTCATTCGACACTTGCGGTGAGTCCGGCAGGCGGCAGCCTATTGCGCGCCATCCGGGCTTTTTGCGTTAGCTACCCGCGGGCGCGTCGGTGAATTTGAGCGATGAGATAGGGGTGTCGGCCCGTTCCGGCAGTTCCCTGTGGAGCATGGAGAAGTAAGTGGCTCGTATTGCCGGGGTGAACATCCCCACCAACAAGCGCGTTATTATCGCGCTCACCTATATTCACGGTATCGGTCGCACCACGGCCGTCGAGATCGCCGACAAGCTCGGCATCGATCACACCCGCCGCGTGCAGGATCTTTCGGACGAGGAAGTGCTGCGCATCCGCGAGACGATCGACGCCGATCACACCGTCGAAGGTGACCTTCGTCGCGAAACCGCGATGAACATCAAGCGCCTGATGGACCTCAAGTCCTTCCGCGGCCTGCGTCACCGTGCCGGCCTGCCCGTTCGCGGCCAGCGCACCCACACCAACGCCCGCACCCGCAAGGGCAAGGCCAAGCCGATCGCCGGCAAGAAGAAGTAAGCTTCGGTCCCCGACCGCAGCTTTTCCCTTCTTGAGAATATGTAAGGAAACACCACAATGGCACGCGAACCCGGCCGTATTCGGCGCCGCGACAAGAAGAACATCTCTTCGGGCGTCGCGCATATCAACGCCAGCTTCAACAACACCATGATCACCATCACCGACGCGCAGGGCAATGCGATCAGCTGGTCCAGCGCCGGCATGATGGGCTTCAAGGGCAGCCGCAAGTCGACTCCCTATGCCGCGCAGGTCGCGGCCGACGACGCGGGCCGCAAGGCTGCCGAGCACGGCGTGCGCACCCTCGAGGTCGAAGTGAAGGGCCCGGGCTCGGGCCGTGAAAGCGCACTGCGCGGTCTCGCCGCAGTCGGTTTCACGATCACGTCGATCCGCGACGTGACGCCGATCCCGCACAACGGGGTCCGTCCTTCGAAGCGTCGTCGCGTCTGATCCGTACCTGCCTGGCGGCTCGCAGCTGAGCCGCCGACAACCCTCACGGACCGGGCGCTCTTGCCAAAGAGCTCCGGTCCCGTCCGCATCCTAACCAGGGGATTTTCATGTCCGTCAACATCAAGAACTGGCAGGAACTCAAGAAACCCAATACCCTTGATATCAAGGACTCCGGCGACAAGGCCCGCAAGGCCACCTTCGTCGCCGAACCGCTCGAGCGTGGCTTCGGCCTGACGCTCGGCAATGCCCTGCGCCGCGTGCTCCTGAGCTCGCTCCAGGGTGCCGCGATCACCTCGATCAAGATCGAAGGCGTGCTGCACGAATTCTCGTCGCTCGCCGGTGTCCGCGAAGACGTCACCGACATTGTCCTCAACGTGAAGCAGATCGCGCTGAAGATGGAAGGCGAAGGCATGAAGCGCCTGCAGCTTTCCGCCACCGGCCCTGCCGAAGTGAAGGCCGGCGACATCGCCGTTTCGGGCGATATCGAGGTGATGAACAAGGACCTCGTGATCTGCCACCTCGACGAGGGCGCGACGCTGAACATGGAACTCACTGCCGACACCGGCAAGGGGTACCGTCCGGCCGTCATGAACCGCCCGGTCGATGCGCCGATCGGCCTGATCCCGGTCGACTCGCTTTACTCGCCGGTTCGCCAGGTGAGCTACAAGGTCGAGAACGCCCGCGTCGGCCAGGAGCTCGACTACGACAAGCTTTCGCTGACCGTCGAAACCGATGGCACCGTCACCCCGGAAGACGCCGTGGCCTATGCTGCGCGCATCCTCCAGGACCAGCTGACGCTGTTCGTCCACTTCGAAGACGGCATCCCGCAGCCCAGCTCGGCCATGATCGGCCAGGCCGCTGAGCCGCAGGAAAGCGACACCAACCAGCTCAACCGTTACCTCCTCAAGAAGGTCGACGAGCTCGAACTGTCGGTCCGTTCGGCGAACTGCCTCAAGAACGACAACATCATCTACATCGGCGACCTGGTCCAGAAGACCGAGGCCGAGATGCTCCGTACGCCGAACTTCGGCCGCAAGAGCCTCAACGAGATCAAGGAAGTCCTTTCCTCGATGGGTCTGCGCCTCGGCATGGACATCCCGGGCTGGCCGCCCGAGAACATCGAGGAAATGGCCAAGAAGCTCGAACAGGAGCTGCTGGGCTAAGCCGACTTCGATTGGCATTCTGGAATTGGGGGGTGGATGCCAAGCGGCTCCGCCCCCTTTTTCGTTTCGGTCGCGCAGGTTGGACATTGCCGACAAATCGGAGCATGCCTCTCTGTCTGGGGTCCTGAGTCGAACTCTTTCAAGGGAGATTGCGAATGGCGAGGTTCCAGGGGACGATCGGCGACGACGAAATCTTCGGTACGCGCTTCAACGATATAGTCGAAGGCAAGGCTGGCAACGATTCCATCTCCGGATGGGCCGGTGACGACCTCCTCAAGGGGGACGAGGGCAACGACCGGATCTACGGCGGCCGCGGCAGCGACGATCTGCAGGGCGATGCCGGAAACGATTACCTCGATGGCGGCAATGGTAGCGACATCCTCGAGGGCGGTCTGGGCAACGACCGGCTTCTCGGCGGAGCAGGGAGCGATGTGTTCCTGTTTGCTGACGTCAATGCGGGCCGGGACCGCATCCTCGACTTCCAGGACGGCATCGACAGGATCGGCTTCGACCTCGCAACGGTCAATTCGTTCGCCGATCTCGACATCACGCAACTCGCAAGCGGCAATACGCTGATCAGCTGGGATACCGGCTCGGTGGTGCTGGTCGGCGTGACGCCCGCGATGTTGAGCGCCGCCGACTTCACCTTCTGAGCGTCAGGGCCTGATCAGAGGGGCTGGAGCGGCGCGTGCTCCGGCCCCGAATTGCCTTGACTCGGTGAAGGAGAAATGGGAAGGGCGCGCCCGCGAGGCTGGTGACAACCCTGTTGTCCGGCCTCGCTGCATTTTCAGACATCGCCATTCGACGATGCAGGCATCGGAAGCGGCCTCAACGCCTCCAGGTTTGGGCTACCTCGCACGGGCCCCTGACGAACGAAGGATAGATTGAAATGCGTCACAAGATTTCCGGCCGCAAGCTGCAGCGCAAGACCGGCCACCGCAACGCGATGTTCCGCAACATGGCTGCCGCGCTGATCAAGCACGAGCAGATCATGACCACCGCCCCCAAGGCGAAGGAACTGCGTCCCTATGTCGAAAAGCTGATCACGCTGGCGAAGCGCGGCGGCCTTTCGAACCGCCGCCTCGCCCAGAGCCGCCTGCAGGACGACGCGCAGCTGAAGAAGCTCTTCGAAACCCTCGCCGAGCGTTACTCGGACCGTGACGGCGGCTACACCCGCATCATCAAGGCCGGCTACCGCGCCAGCGACGCCGCGCAGATGGCCGTCATCGAGCTGGTCGATCGCGACGTCGACGCCAAGGGCCAGGACAGCGGCCCGGTGATGAACGAGGAAGAATTCGAAGACGCGTAAGCGTTCTCGCATCGCAACAAGCAGGGCCGGGAGGGAAACCTTCCGGCCCTTTTGTTTTGCACGCAACGAAAGCCGTGCCACAAGGCGCGTATGATCAGACAAGCCCTTGCAGCCACGGTGCTGCTCGCCGCCGCTCCGCTCGCCGCGCAATCGACCACGCAGGATGAATTGCAGGCGCGATACGACCGGGCGCTTGCTGCGGGCTACAAGTCGCTGTTCCTGTGTGGCGCGATGGCATCCGATCCCTCCGGTCTGCGCCGAAGCGAATTGTCCGTCGAGCAGTACGAGCTGACCGGCATCTATGACGCGCTGGACCCGATGGTGCGCGAAATGCCGCATCGGATCGAACGTGGTGCAGACGGCATGATCGACTACGTCGGGACCGACTGGGCCGAGGACATGCCGCCCCGCGTTGCGGAATATCGCGGCGAGACCGGATGTGCGCTGCTTCCCATCGGCGCTTCGCTTCCCACAGGCGAGGAATTGCGTGAAACACGCATCGACCGGGTCGGCGATCCGACCGTCTATCCTCTCACCGAGGCTGTGAGCCCGGCGACCACGCAGGCTGCAAGGCTCGCCCTGACAGCCAAATATGGAGAGGACACACGGACGACCGCGGTCCTCGTGCGGCAAGGCGATGTAACCAGAGGCAAGGCTTTCGCGCCCGGATTCGATGCCAACAGCAGGCAGCGGACATGGTCTGTCGCCAAGAGCCTCGCCACCACTTTAGTGGGGGCCGCCGTGCAGGGCGGCGCCGCCGAAGTAATGCAATCGGCCGGGCTGGGTCTCGACGAGAGCGACCCGCGCCGGGCCATCACCATCGACAACCTCCTGCGCATGGCCTCGGGCCGGTATTCGGACACGGCGGGCAACCGCACCGACCCACTCTACATGGGTGGAACCACGATCGGGGAGAGCGCGCTCGACTGGCCGCTGCTGCACCCGCCCGGGTCAGTCTATCGCTATGCGAACAATGACACGCTGGCCGCCGTACAGGCCATCGATGGCTATCTGGGCGCGCACCCTCCAGCCATGTTGTTCGAACGCCTGGGCATGCACGACACCACGGCCGAGACGGATTGGCAGGGCGATTATATCCTCTCCAGCCAGGTATGGACCAGTGCGGCAGACTTGGCCCTCGTCGGCCAGCTGTACCTGAATGACGGTATCTGGCGTGGTGAGCGCATCCTGCCGGAGGGCTGGGTGGAGTACGTCTCCAGCCCCTCCGGTCCGCAACCCGATGGCCCCTTCGGCTACGGCGCGGGGTTCTGGCTGCTCAACAAGTCCGAGGGCGTGCCCAGCGACACGTTCGCCGCGATGGGCAATCGCGGGCAGTTCATAATAATCGTCCCGAGTCTGAACGTCGTGATCGTCCGCAGGGGTGAGGATCCGGCAGGATCACGGTTCGATATCGCTGGCTTCACGCGCGATGTGCTTGAATCGCTTGAGAAATAAACGTTCAGGTAGAAAGGCATTTTCCTGAACATTGCCTGTCGCCGCAATTCAGCGTCACCTCAGTGCGAATCACCTAGAAGAGGCTCAACCGAGGCAGTCCCGCCACGGTACAGACGAGGAGAGCCTCACATGACCAAGAACCTCAAGAGCTTTGCGAAAGGTGGGATCGCAACGGCTGCCGTGGGCGCGATGGCGCTTGCCGGAGCCACGCCTGCCCAGGCCCGCGACCGCCACGACGACGGCATTTCCGTCGGCGACGTGATCGCCGGAGCAGTGATCATCGGCGGTATCGCCGCCGTCGCCAGCGCTGCGAACAAGAACCGCGGCTACGACTATCGCTACGATGGCCGCTATGACGAACGGCGCTATGACGACCGTTATTACCGCGACAGCCGCTACCGCGGCGATCGCTGGAGCCATCGCGGCAACCCGCGCAACGCGGTCGAGAAGTGCGTCAATGCCGCCCGTCAGGATGCCCGTCGCTATGGCTATCACTATGCCCAGGTGACCGACATCCGCGACGTCGACGACACCCGCTATGGCTGGAAGGTCAAGGGCCGGATGGTTGTCGACGGCAACTACCGCGGCGGTCACTACGATCGCTACGGCTACCGCGACCGCTACAACCGCTACCAGCGCTGGAACGACCGCGATAGCGGCAGCTTCACCTGCTACATCGATCGCGGCCGCGTCGCCGAAGTCGACTTCAGCGGCATCCGCGGCCTGCGCTGAGCGACAGGACGTGTAGGAACCACCACGGGCGGTTCAGGCTCCATGCAGCCTGGACCGCCTATTTCTTCGCCATCGTATCGCATTGCGCGCCGAGGTGGGGGCGCGCCCAACGGGGTAACGGGCCATGACGTCCAAGCGTAATCTCACCGCCTTTCCGGCGCTCCTTGCCGCACTCTCGCTCACCGCGACGCCTGCCGCCGCTGCCGACCTGCCGCTTCCGGCCACCACGGCTGCCGCAGATGTCGCAGCTGCTTGGGAACCGCGCGATGACACTTCCGACTATCACCGCCGCTACCGGTATCGCCGCGGAGTGAGTGCGGGCGACGTGCTGGCGGGGGTTCTCATCATCGGCGGGATCGCAGCGATCGCGAACTCCGCGAAACGGTCGGAAGACCGCCGTTACCGCGAGCGCGACTATCGCTATCCCGACAACCGCTATCCCGAACGTCGCGACGACTACCGTCAGGATTATGACGCCCGCGGCATCGACCGCGCTGTCGAGATGTGCGCGAGTGAAGTCGAGCGCAGCGTCCGGATCGAAAGCGTCGACACGGTGAACCGCACCGGGCAGGGCTGGCAGGTCACGGGATCGCTCTACAATGGCGAAGGCTTCACCTGCTCGATCGGGCAGGACGGGCGGATCGAGGCGATCGACTATGGTCGTGGCGGCGCTGCCTACCAAGGCGGCTATGAAGACAGCCAGGCCGGGGACGACCGCGACTATTCGGCGCAGGCCCCGCAGGACGATCGCCAGTACGACGAGGATTATTACGCCGCAGCCCGTGCCCGTGCGGACGGGCAGGACGGCGCGCAGCCGGCTTATCCCGGCGGTCCGGTCGAGGGCGACGTCGACCAGCCCGACCTCGAGTTCGGCACCGGCTACAAGGGTGCGGGCGAGGGCGCCTAGTCGCGCTGGTACGCCGGGAGCGACAGGCTCCACCTGATCGCGGCGAGGCGCAGGCCGAACCCTGCGCCCGTCGCCCCCAGCCACACCCACTCGCGCACCAGCCCTCCAACGTCGCCAAGCACGGTGATGACGGCGGAAAGCGCGGCTGCGGTGACATAGAGTTCGGGCCGCATCAGGATCGATGGGCGCCCGGCGATGACGTCGCGGATGATGCCGCCGGCGCAGCCGGTGAGGACACCCATCAGGAATGCGGGTGTCGGCGGCACCCCGTATTCGAGCGCCTTGGCCGTCCCCAGAACGGCGTAGGCGGCAAGGCCGAGCCCGTCGGCGATCGACAGGAACCGGCCTTCCCACCAGCGCGTCGGCGTGAACCAGGCGAACAGCGCCATGCCGAGGCAGATCGCCGCGACCCAGGCATCGTGGATCCAGAACACCGGCGCATCGATCAGCAGGTCGCGAACGGTGCCCCCACCGACCCCGGTGATGAGCGCGAAGAACGAAAGTGTGACCAGCGTCTGCTTCTCGCGCGCAGCCACCAGCGCACCGGTCAGCGCGAAGATCGCCACGCCGGCGAGGTCCAGCCAGTCTAGGACCGGGGTGAGGACTTCGGCGTTCATGCGCGAACCTTCGCCTTGCGGCGGCGGAACATGAGCACACAGCCGAGCAGCGCGCCGATCACCGACAGGAAAGCGAACAGCACCAGGATCGGGTGATGCGTATCCTCGCGCGTCTGCAGGTCCATGATGTGGAGGCCCCACATGAAATCGAAGGTGCGCCACCACTCGGTGCGCACGGCCTCTATCTGCCCGGTTTCGGTCCCGACGTAGACATGCGTGCCGTCGGCCAGCGCGACTTGCCAGACCGGCATCGGTCGGCGGAAATCGAAAGGCACGCTGTCGGCGTCATACAGCGTCGTGTCCACCACCTGGTCGCCGCCCTCGATGGATTCGGCCACGATCAGCCGCGCTTCGACGTTCGAGAGCGGGCTCATCCTGCTGCCGTCGGCGCGGAAGCGGTCGCTGGTGCCGTCCATATAGGTGATGCGGGTGACGGTCTCGCCGCGCTCGACCTGCGTGGTGACCGTGCGGACCGGCTTGGTGCTGCCAGAAGGCAGCGAGACCGAAATATTGGTATCGGGCGGCAATGCCTGTTCGGCGACGTCCTTGCGCAGATGGTTGCCGCGCACTTCCTCGATCGGCTTCGCGACCATGACGAGGCCGGTCACCGTCCACATCAGGATCGGGAAGCCGACCAGCCACCCGAGCCAAATGTGCCACTTCGCGAAGCGCCGCATGGCGCGCTGTTGTCCCATAGTCCTGCCTTGACGACCCTAGCCGTGGAGGATGCGGCCGATGGCCTCCGCCGCGGCGATGCAATCCAGATCGGCCCATCTGCGCGATATGACCTGCATCCCGCAAGGCAGATCGTCCGTCCCGCCCACAGGCAGGACGGTGGAGGGCAGGTTGGGATAGGTCGCCAGGCCCGCCCAGCACAGGGCGGAGGCGCCCGGCTGCGCGCTGCCGTTGATCGTGATCGGGCCATCGAACACACGCGCGTCGCTGTGCGGTACGGCGAGCACGGGCGCGGGCGGGGCGAGCACGAAATCATAGGTTTCGAAAAGCTCGGCCCAGGAGTTTTCGTTGCGGGTCTGGAGGTCGAGCATGTCGAACCAGTCGGTCGCGCTCGCGCGCTTGCCGCCGGGCGCGGGCCCGCCCCGCGCCATCGCGACGTTGAGCATCCGCATGTAGTTCGCCTGCTGGTGGGCGAGATCGGGCAGGAGGTCGCTCGACCGGTCGATGGCAAGTCCCGCGGCCTCGAGCGCAGCCACAGCGTCCTCGATCGGTCCGCGCACCGCCTCGTCGGTCGGGCAGGAGGGGTGATCGAGTAGCAGCAGGAAGCGGCATTCGCTGATCGGCTTGCCGCGCGCGCGGATCGGCAAACTCGCGGTCAGTTCCATCAGGATGCGCAGGTCTGCCGCGTTGCGGGCAAGCGGCCCGGCGATGGAGAGCGCGCCGTCGTGCGCACCCTCGCCGCCCACTGCGGGATGGTCGTGCCCGTGCTTGGAGATCAGCGCCCAGCTCGACTTGTGGCCCCAGACGCCGCAGAAATGCGCCGGCACGCGTACCGATCCGCCGATGTCGGTTCCGAACTCGCACGGGACCATGCCGCTCGCGACGGCTGCCGCCGAACCGCCGCTCGACCCGCCGGGGGAGCGTTCGTGATCATGCGGGTTGTTGGTGCGGCCATAGACCGGATTGTTCGATTGCCAGTCGGCAAGGTCGGGCGGAACATTGGTCTTGCCGACGAACACGACGCCCGCGTCCTTGAGCAATCTGACCACGCGCGCATCGCGCGCGGCGATGTTTTCGGCATAGGCCTTGTGCCCCCAGCAGGTCGGCAACCCGGCAATGTCGAAACTTTCCTTGATCGTCATCGGCACGCCGTAGAGCGGCTGGTTGCCGCGCGCCTGCGTGCGGTCCATGCCGCGCGCTGTGGCGATCGCGCGCTCGAAATCGGGCACGACGACGGCGTTGATATGCGCGTCGTCCTTCTCGATCCGCGCGATTGCGGCCTCGACTGCCTCGAGCGGCGAAAGCTCTCCCCGGCGAATGGCCGCCGCCGTTTCGAGCGCGCCGGGTTTCTTGGTCAGCTTCGGATAAGGCATGGGCGTTCCTCCCGCGCGCAACTTACGGCGCTTGCGGTGCGGAGCAAGCCTCGTTTTGCGCCCTTTCGATTACGCGGCATTGGGACAGGGCCAGTGCATAGCCGAGGATCGGTGCCGCGCCGTAACCGATCAGTGCGCTGGGATAGTTCGACAGGACCGAGGCGACCGTCAGCCCGAACAGAGATCCGGCCAGCGCGTGACGCACCGGCGTGCGCGCCGCGATGGCGTGGAGCATGATGAAGAAGCTCGCCAGCAGCGCTGCCAGCAGGCCAAGCGCCGCAAGCGGCTGGACCATCGCGCTTTCTACCAGCACGCGCTCGACGAAGGGCTGGGCGGGCAATTCGCCGCGCACCACCATAACGAGGCTGGCGAAGAAGGCCGTCCCCGCGACGACGCCGATCTTCCAGTCGCGGGTGGCGTTGTAGAGGCCGATCGTGGCGAATGTGAGCAGGAAACCGGTGCCCGCGTCAGGCTGGAACGAAGCGGCAAGGATCGCACCGAGCAGGATCGGCGGCGCGTAGTCCTCGTCCCGCGCGGCCAGCAGGACGAGGAGCGGGCCTGCGAACATGCCCGCATGCAGGCTGAGCGGCCCGAGCGGGAGCCAGCGGGCTATGCCGTTGAGGAAGGGACCCGTAGCGAGCGGCAGAAACAGCAGCGCGAGCAGGACCAGCGTGACGATGCGGCGAAGGCGGAGGTGCTTGATCTGCGGCAGGAGGGCGATGACGAGCATCCCCAGCGCAAGGCCAGCCCCGTTTATGGTCACATAGAAACGCGGCGCGTCGAAGAACCAGAGGTAGGCAAGGCCGGCTAGCACCGGGATCGCCAATGCCAGCAGCGCGGGCAGCCTCGGACCCATCAGGGTGCCATCAACCGCACACAAGTGACGGTCTTGTGGATCTGGCCCGCACCGATGATTGCAACGCTGCGGGCCATGATCGTGATCTCCGGCGGATCAGATGTGGATCGGCTTGCCCTGGACCGCCATCGCCGCTTCCTTGATCGCCTCGGCATGCGTCGGGTGGGCGTGGCAGGTGTAGGCGATGTCCTCGCTCGTCGCGCCGAACTCCATCGCCACTGCCGCTTCGGCGATCATGGTGCCTGCAACGCTGGCGATGGCCCAAACGCCTAGCACGCGATCGCTTTCCGCCTCGGCGATGATCTTCACGAAGCCTTCGGGCTCGTGATTGGTCTTGGCGCGGCTGTTGGCCATCATCGGGAACTTGCCGACCTTGATCTTCGCCTTGTCGCCCATCTTGGCGATGGCTTCTTCCTCGGTCAGGCCGACCCCGGCGAATTCGGGAAGGGTGTAGACCACGCCCGGGATGACATCGTGGTTCACGATGCCGGTCTGGCCGGCGATGTTCTCGGCGCAGGCGATGCCTTCATCCTCGGCCTTGTGCGCGAGCATCGGGCCGGGCACCACGTCGCCGATCGCCCACACGCCGTCGACCGCGGTGCGGAAATCGTGGTCGGTTTCGATCTGGCCGCGTTTGTTCACTTCGAGACCGATGTTCTCGAGGCCGAGGCCTTCGGTATTCGGACGGCGACCGATCGAGACCAGCACGCAGTCTGCGTCCAGCGTCGTGGCTTCGCCGCCAGCGGCGGGTTCCAGCGTCAGCGTGGCAGTCTTGCCCTTGACCGTGCAGCCGGTGACCTTCGTCGACAGGCGCAGTTCCAGGCCCTGCTTCTTGAAGATCTTGGCCGCTTCCTTGCGCACATCGTCGTCCATGCCGGGCAACAGCTTGTCGAGATACTCGACCACGATCACTTCCGCGCCGAGGCGGTTCCAGACCGAACCCAGCTCCAGCCCGATCACGCCGCCGCCGATGACGACCATCTTCTTGGGCACGGCGGGCAGTTCGAGCGCGCCGGTGGAATCGACCACGATCTTCTTGTCGTTATCGACCTCGACGCCGGGCAGGGGCGTGACCGAGGAGCCGGTGGCGATGATCACGTTCTTCGCGGTGACCATCTCGTCGCCGACCTTGACCGTGTGCGCATCCTGGAAGGTGGCATGGCCCTGCTTCCAGTCGACCTTGTTCTTCTTGAACAGGAAGGCGACACCCTTGGTCAGACCCTCCACCGCGTCGCGGCGCTGGGCGTGCATCTTGTCGAGGTTGAGCGTCGGCTGCACCTCGATGCCCATGTCGGCCATGGTGCCGTTTGCAGCGGCGTCGAAAAACTCGGACGCGTGCAGCATGGCCTTGGAGGGAATGCAGCCAACGTTGAGGCAGGTGCCGCCCAGCGTCGCGCGGCTTTCCGCACAGGCCGTCTTCAGCCCGAGCTGCGCCGCACGGATCGCGGCGACATAGCCACCCGGGCCAGCGCCGATGACAAGGACGTCATAATCGTATTCAGCCATTTTATCCCTCCGCAGGAACGACGCCGGTGTCGTCCTGCATGCACATTCTCACGACTTCTTCGACCCTATCCGGGTTGATGTCCATCTGGCCATCTGCGGCGAAGTCTTCCTGAAACCTATCGGCGCTGCATTCGCAGGCAGCCCCAATGCGATCTGCCGCAACGCCTGCGTTCGCGGCTATGCCCTGGCACCGCTCTAGATACTGCACGCGAACTTCACCTGCGATTACGTCGCCGGCCACATCGGTCGCGACATCGCATCCCGGAAGAACCACGAGGGCCGCAGCGGCAAGAAACAGGCGGTTCATCGGCATGCTCCTCAAAGGTCGATCAGCATCCGGGTGGGATCTTCGATCGCTTCCTTGATGATCTTGAGTGCGGTGACCGCCTCGCGGCCGTCGATCAGGCGGTGGTCGTAGGACAGGGCGATATACATCATCGGTCGGATGACGATCTCGCCGTTCACGACGACCGGGCGATCCTCGATACGGTGGAGGCCCAGGACGGCGCTCTGCGGCGGATTGATGATCGGGGTCGACATGAGGCTGCCGAAAACGCCGCCGTTGGAGATGGTGAAGGTGCCGCCCTTCATGTCTTCCATCGTCAGCGTGCCGTCCTTGGCGCGCTTGCCGAAGTCCGCGATATCCTTTTCGATCTGAGCGAAGCCCTTGTCCTGCGCGTCGCGGATGACCGGAACGACGAGGCCGTTGGGCGCAGACACGGCGACCGAGATATCGACGTAGTCGTGATAGACGATCTCGTCGCCCTCGATATAGGCGTTGACCGCAGGCACATCCTTCAGCGCAAGGCAGGCGGCTTTGGCGAAAAAGCCCATGAAGCCGAGGCGGATGTCGTGCTTCTTGGCGAACAGATCCTTGTACTTGTTGCGCGCTTCCATGACGGCCGACATGTCGACGTCGTTGAAGGTGGTGAGCAGCGCCGCATTGTCCTGCGCGCCCTTGAGGCGCTTGGCGATAGTCTGGCGCATGCGCGTCATCTTGACGCGTTCCTCGCGGCGTTCGCCGGTTGTTGCTGGTGCCGGAGCCGAAGCCGAAGCCGCGGGTGCGGGAGCCGGAGTGTCGCCCTTGGCCTTGGCCGCAGCGATCACGTCTTCCTTGGTCAGGCGACCGTCCTTGCCCGTGCCCTTGATGGTCGACGGATCGACGCCATGCTCGAGAACCGCGCGGCGTACTGCGGGTGAGAGCGTCTGGGCGCTGTCGGAGCCGACGGCTTCCTTGGCCTGTGCCGGGGCAGCCTTTTCAATTCCGGCATCGGGCGCGGCAGCCTTGGGCTCCTCGCTCTTCGCGCCTGCCGAGGCGCCTTCCTCGATGATCGCGATCACCGAGTCGACTTCGACCGTATCGCCGACCGCGACCTTGAATTCCTTGATCACGCCCGCGACGGGCGAGGGGGCTTCCACCGCAACCTTGTCGGTTTCGAGGCTGATGATCGGTTCATCCACGGCGACCGCATCGCCGACCTGCTTCAGCAGCTCGCCGACGCTGGCTTCGGTGACGCTTTCGCCCAGTGTGGGGACTTTGACTTCGGTGGCCATGTCGTTCGGGTTCCTTCTCTGGCCTTAAATTAGTTGCAGGTCGTGCTGGCGGCGGAATTGTCGCCGTCGTTCAGACCGAGCGCGACATTCACCAGCGCTTCCTGCTGGACCTGGTGGCGGCTGGCATAGCCGGTGGCGGGCGAGGCGGAGACTTCACGGCCGGCGTAGCAGGGGCGCATCCCCGCATGCCCGGCCTTCTCGGCGGCTTCCTCGATCAGGCGATCGACGAAGAACCACGCGCCGTTGTTCTTGGGCTCTTCCTGGCACCAGACGATCTTTTCCAAATTGGTCATGCGCTTCAGGCGCACGGCCAGCGGCTCGCCCGGGAAGGGATAGAGCTGTTCGATCCGGACCACCGAGACGTCCTCCAGTCCCGCCTCGTCGCGGCGCTGCATCAGGTCGTAGGCGACCTTGCCGCTGCACAGCACGAGGCGCTTCACCTTCTCGTCGGCGATTTCGGTCATGTCGGACTTGATCCGCATGAAGTGGTGATCGCCCATGAACTCCTCCGCATCCGACTTCGCCAGCGGATGGCGGAGCAGGCTCTTCGGGGTCATGATGACGAGCGGCTTGCGGAAGCTGCGCAGCATCTGGCGGCGAAGAACGTGGAAATAGTTCGCCGGCGTGGTGATGTTGCACACCTGGATGTTGTCGTTCGCGCACAGCTGCAGGAAGCGCTCGAGCCGTGCGGAGCTATGCTCCGGCCCCTGGCCCTCGTAGCCATGCGGCAGCAGCATCACGAGGCCGTTGGCACGCAGCCACTTGGCTTCGCCTGCGGCGATGAACTGGTCGATCATGATCTGCGCGCCATTGGCGAAATCGCCGAACTGCGCTTCCCACATGACCAGGCTCTTCGGGTCCGCCATGGCGAAACCGTATTCGAAGCCGAGCACGCCGTATTCGGACAGCGGGCTGTCGTAGACCTCGAACTTGCCGTGGGGCAGGGTGGTGAGGGGAATGTACTTGCGCTCGGTTTTTTGGTCGACCCAGACGGCGTGGCGCTGGCTGAAGGTGCCGCGGCCCGAATCCTGGCCGGACAGGCGCACGCCGAAACCTTCGGTGACGAGGCTGCCGAAGGCCAATGCCTCGGCGGTGGCCCAGTCGAAGCCGGTGCCGCTGTCGAACATGTCCTTCTTGGCCTTGAGGACGCGCTCCAGCGTCTTGTGGATGGTCACATCCTCGGGGACGGTGGTGAGCGTGCGGCCGAGGCTGTCGAAGAGCTTCTTCTCGATCGCGGTCTCGACGTTGCGGCGCGCGTTTTCGGGATCGGCTGGCTTGTTCATGCCCGCCCAGCGGCCGCCGAACCAGTCGGCCTCGTTGGGCTTGTAGTCCTTCGCCGCCGCGAATTCCTCCTCGAGGTGGGTGTCGAACTCCTTGCGGAGCTGGTCGACATAGCCCTTGTCGATCACGCCCTCTTCCTCGAGGCGCGCGGCATAGATCTCGCTTACGCGCGGATGCTGGCGGATCGCGTCATACATCAGCGGCTGCGTGAATTTCGGCTCGTCGCCCTCGTTGTGCCCGAAGCGGCGATAGCACCACATGTCGATCACGATGTCGCGGCCGAAGACCTGGCGGTATTCGACGGCGAGCTTGCAGGCGAAGGTCACGGCTTCCGGATCGTCGCCGTTGACATGGAGGATCGGCGCCTGGACGCCCTTGGCGACGTCCGAAGGATAGGGCGAAGAGCGCGCGAACTGCGGGCTCGTCGTGAAGCCGATCTGGTTATTGATGACGAAGTGCAGGCAACCGCCGGTGTTGTAACCGCGCACGCCGGAAAAGCCGAGGCACTCCCACACGATGCCCTGGCCGGCAAAGGCCGCGTCGCCGTGAAGCAGCACGGGCAGGACCTGCTCATGCTTCTTGAGGTCGTCGCGGATCGCCTGCTGGGCGCGGGTCTTGCCGAGCACTACCGGGTTCACCGCCTCGAGGTGCGAGGGGTTGGGCACGAGGCTCATGTGCACGTCGATGCCGTCGAATTCGCGGTCGGTGCTGGTACCGAGGTGGTACTTCACGTCGCCTGAGCCGCCCACATCGTCGGGGTTGGCGCTGCCACCCGAGAATTCGTGGAAGATGACCTTGTAGGGCTTGCCCATGACGTTCGCGAGCACGTTCAGGCGGCCGCGGTGGGCCATGCCGTAGATGATCTCGCGCACGCCGAGCTGGCCGCCGTACTTGATCACGGCTTCGAGCGCCGGGATCATGGATTCGCCGCCGTCGAGGCCGAAGCGCTTGGTGCCGACGTATTTCTTGCCGAGGAACTTCTCGTATTCCTCGCCGCGAACCACGGCGGCGAGGATGGCGCGCTTGCCTTCCTCGGTGAACTGGATCGTGTCTTCGGGAGTTTCGAACTTGTCCTGGAGGAAGCGGCGCTCCTCCGTGTCCGAGATGTGCATGTATTCGAGGCCGACGTCGCCGCAGTAGGTCGCGCGCAGGGCGTCGTAGAGTTCGCGCACGGTGACCCATTCGAAGCCGAACACGCCGCCGACATAGACCTCGCGGTCGAGCTGGCCGGCAAAGCCGTGCCATTCGAGCGTCAGGTCCTCGGGCACGTCGCGATGCGACAGGCCGAGCGGGTCGAGATTGGCGGCAAGGTGGCCGCGCACGCGATAGAGCCGCACCAGCAGCATGGCGCGGATGCTGTCGTCCGCAGCCTGCTCAAGCGCTTTCTGGTCGAGCTGCTTGCCCGCCTTGGCAGCTGCCTGCTGAACCACCATCCGCATCTGCGTGGGGTCGAGCGCGGCGGTCAGGTCCGCCTCGCTGTCGACCACCTCGGCCAGCCAGCGGGGATTGCCCCAGCTCGGGCCCTGCTGCGGGCCTTCCTGGTCGCCCAGTTCGGGCAGGAAATCGTGGCTCTCGTTACCCATCGGGTCCCTTTCGCGCCGACCCTTGTGCCGGCTCATATTGCCAATGCTTCGACAGCGCGGAAGGCTCCCGGGGAGGAGACGGCCTGTCCGCGTGTGTCGGTCAGGCGAGTTCTTTCAGCAGCGCATCGAGCGTGGTGCCGAGCTCGCTGGGCGACGGCGACACGCGGATGCCCGCCTTTTCCATCGCCGCGATCTTGTCTTCCGCGCCGCCCTGGCCGCCCGAAACGATCGCTCCGGCATGGCCCATGCGGCGGCCCGGAGGCGCCGTGCGGCCGGCGATGAAACCGACCATCGGCTTCTGGACGCCCTTCTTCGCCTGATGGGCGATGAATTCGGCGGCTTCTTCCTCGGCGCTGCCGCCGATTTCGCCGATCATGATGATCGACTTGGTTTCGTCGTCCTTGAGGAAGAGGTCGAGCACGTCGATGAAGTTAGTGCCGTTGACCGGATCGCCGCCGATGCCGACCGCGGTGGTCTGCCCCAGGCCGACCATGGTGGTCTGGTGGACGGCTTCATAGGTCAGCGTGCCCGAGCGGGAGACGACGCCGACGCTGCCCTTCTTGAAGATCGAACCCGGCATGATGCCGATCTTGCATTCGCCGGGCGTCAGCACGCCGGGACAATTCGGGCCGATGAGGCGCGACTTCGAGCCCGACAGCGCGCGCTTCACGCGGACCATATCGAGCACCGGAATGCCTTCCGTGATTGCCACAATCAGTTCGACCTCGGCATCGATCGCCTCGAGGATCGAATCCGCAGCAAACGGCGGCGGAACGTAGATGCACGATGCGGTCGCACCGGTCGCGTGCTTGGCTTCGGCGACGGTGTTGTAGACCGGCAGGCCGATGTGCTCGGTGCCGCCCTTGCCGGGGGTAACGCCGGCGACCATCTGCGTGCCGTATGCGAGCGCCTGCTGCGTGTGGAACGTGCCGGTGTCGCCGGTCATGCCCTGGGTGATGACCTTGGTGTCCTTGTCGACGAGGATGCTCACGCGTGCCTCTCCTTATGCAAATGTGAAATCTGGAAGATCAGGCGAGCGAGCTGTCGAGTGCCTTGCAGGCGTCGAGCAGTTCCTCGACCGCGTCGGTCGAGACCTTGAGGTTGGCCTTTTCCTCGTCCGAGAGTTCGATCTCGATCACTTCCTCGGTGCCGCCCGCGCCGATGACGGTCGGCACGCCCACATAGAGGCCGTCGAGGCCGTACTTGCCTTCGACGTAGCTGGCGCAGGGCAGGATGCGCTTCTGGTCGCCGAGATAGGCTTCGGCCATCGCGATCGCGCTGGTGGCGGGCGCGTAATATGCCGAGCCGTTGCCGAGCAGGGCGACGATCTCGCCGCCGCCCGCGCGGGTGCGCTTGACGATCTCGTCGATGCGGTCGGCCGACACGCCCTTGATCTTGGCGTAGTCGTTGACCGGGATGCCGTTGATCGTGGTGTAGCTGGTGACCGGAACCATCGTGTCGCCGTGGCCGCCGAGGACGAAGGCGTTCACGTCCTTGACCGAGCAGCCGAATTCCCACGCGAGGAACGTGGCGAAGCGCGCGCTGTCGAGCACGCCGGCCATGCCGACGACCATGTTGTGCGGCAGGCCGCTGAATTCGCGCAGCGCCCAGACCATCGCGTCGAGCGGGTTGGTGATGCAGATCACGAAGGCGTCGGGGCAGTTGTTCTTGATGCCCTCGCCAACCGCTTTCATCACCTTGAGGTTGATGCCGAGCAGGTCGTCGCGGCTCATGCCGGGCTTGCGCGGCACGCCGGCGGTAACGATCACAACGTCGGCACCGGCGATGTCGGCATAGTCGTTGGTGCCGGTGATCTTCGCGTCGAAGCCTTCGATCGGGCCGCACTGGCTGAGGTCCAGCGCCTTGCCCTGCGGCATGCCTTCGGCAATGTCGAACAGGACGATGTCGCCCATTTCCTTCTTCGCGGCGAGATGGGCGAGGGTGCCGCCGATCATGCCGGAGCCGATGAGCGCGATCTTCTTGCGTGCCATGTGAGGGAAGGTCCTTGTCCTGTCGCGGGACCGATCATGAAACACACAGACCGAAAGTGGGCCGCGCCGTAAGTGTCCCGCGAAGGCGGCACGGCACCCGGTCGATTGCGAGTGCGACCTAGGCCCGCGCGCACGCGATTGCAACCGGCAATCGCCCAGCCTGTGAAACTATCTTTGCAAGTAGTTCGCAATAGCAATAAGGGAGTTCGGACATGCATCGCGGAGGCGATCACGCCCCGTTCGAACGCCTCAATGCTTCATTGGTTTCAGTAGATCAGCGCGCAGTCGCTGTTGAGGCGGCGATCCATCGTCTCAGCCAGGCGCCGGTCGAGCGCACGGCAGACGCCGAGCCACCAGTCGTAGCCCGTGCTGTCCCCGGCGAAATGCGCCTGTTCCGCCTGTCGGCGCGCTTCCTGTGCGGCGCCCATGCCGTGCTCGGCGAAGTGCTTGAGCGCAGCGCGCATCATCGTGTCGAACGAGCCTGCCTGCGCGGCGCATTCCGCGGCATCGCCATTGTCGTTCGCGGCATTGGCATGCGCCTTGCGGGCCAGCGCGCGGGCGATCGGCGAATGGGCGGTCGATCGTGCGGCGGCGAAATGAACGGACATGCCGTGGCTCCTGAAGGCTTTATGGGGGCGTCCGGTGAACGCCAAACCTTTCTAGTGCGGCGACGCTAAGTATCTGTTCCGTATCATGGTTGTGAAGATGTAAACGGCGGGCACTTGGCGCGCCTCAGTCCTTCTTGCCCGGATCGCGGATCCAGCGGCCGCTATTGGCATATTCATCGCGAACGCGGCCGGATTGCGGAAGATTGTCGGTCTTCGCCGGTGGTGAGGCAGCTGCTGGCGCACCCACCGGTGTGTCTGGCTTGTTGTCAACGCCGAGGGCAGAATTCGGCGGCGGGACGGCGAGCGGTGCAGGGCTGCCGGTCGTGTCGGCAACGCTCTGCGCGCGCGCCGCAGCACCAGGCTCGATGCCTGCATAGCCATCGGTAAAGGCGCCCGCCTGCCCGGCGCGGCCTTTCCAGCGGTAGAACCGGTGGGCGCCGATGGTGCGGATATAGTCGAGGCTGGCCGCCCAATAGGGATTCACGTAATTGGTGTGATAATGGGTCGCGAGGCCGATGGGCCTGTAAACGCTGCCCGCCAGCGCACCCAGCGCGACCGATTGTGCCCGTGCCCAGCTTGCGCGCGAGGGCGTGCGCCGCATCGACCCGTCGCAGGTGAAGGAGAACTGGCAGCCGGTCTTGCGCTCCGATCCCTGGAACACGACGCCGCACACGCTGGCCGGATAGGCCGGATGCGCCACGCGGTTCAGCACCACCTGCGCGACGGCTTGCTGGCCCTCGTAGCTTTCGCTCGCCGCCTCGTAATAGACCGCCATGGAGAGGCATTGCAGCGCCCGCGCCTTGTCTAGCCCGCCGCCCGACTGGCGGAACGCTTGTGCGGCCGCGCCGGCCCCGTGGCTCTCTGCGAATGCGACCGTTTCGAGCGTGCCTTCTTCCTGGCGAAGTTCGGAAAGATCGGTGGCGAGGCGCGGTGCGTCCTCGAGGAAATAGAAAGCCGAGCCGGGGAAGCTTTCGCCGGCGGTCTCGAACGGCATGGGCGTGAGCGCGACGCGTTCGTCCTCAAGCCCCATGGCGCTGCGCAGGCCTTCGCCCAACTCGGACTGCGCGGCATAGGTGGGCACAGCGATGGCGAGGCCGAGCACGCCAAGCCGGGCCGCGAGCTGGCGGCGGCTGCGCTTCAGCTCGGCCCGGCGCGCGGCGCGCGGCATGGCGGCGCGCGCGCTGCGTGCCTGCCTCCTACCGTCGCTGTCAGCCATGCTGGCCAATCCGTGCCGTCCTTTCGCGCGCCATATATCGCAAGATCGACCCGAGCGGGAGAGCCCGGGACGCGCGGTCCCGCGCAGGGACGCTGCTCGCCGCGCCTCTTAACAGGCCAATACTTAACGCAAACCCCATCTTGTGCGCTGCAAAAACGCGCGGTAGGGGAAACCTCGCGTCATGGGTTGGCCTGTTCGCGCAGGCCCGAAGAGGGAAGGAGGTGCAAACCCTCCGCTGCCCCCGCAACTGTGACCGGGGAGGCCTGTTCCATCATGCCACTGTCCGACAAGGGCGGGAAGGCGGGGCGAGGCCGGCGATCCGGGAGCCAGGAGACCTGCCTGTGCGTGTCGTTCGGCCGCGGGCGGGGTGTACCGATGGCAAACGTGGAGGCGAGCAATTCCGCTCCTTCCCGTCATGAGCGACGCATCGCTTTTGATGGGAGTGAGAATACGTGCTCAGAAGTCTTTTTTTTGCCAGCGCTGCGCTGGCTTTTCCTGCCACCGCATCTGCGCAGCAGACCCGGGATGTGTACGGGCCGGTCACCGGCCCCGAATGCGTCGACGATGTCTGCCTGACGATCGGCTACCGCGAGAAGGTACCCGATGAACAGATTACGGTCACTGCCAACGGCCTCGGCACCGACATCGGCAATACCGGCCAGGTGGTCACCATCATCGACCGTGACGAGATCGAGAGCGTGCAGGGGCCGGATGCCACGCGCGTCCTTCAGCGCACACCCGGCCTCTCGCTCACGCGCAATGGCGGCGTGGGCGGCTTCACCGGCGTCAGCATTCGCGGCGCGAATTCGGAACAGCTGCTGGTGCTGGTCGACGGGGTGAAGGTGAACGATCCCTCCTCGCCCTCGGGCGGGTTCGATTTCGGCAACCTCCTGCTCGGCACGGCGGGCAAGTTCGACATATTGCGCGGCTCGAACAGCACGATCTGGGGATCGGACGCGATTGGCGGCGTGGTCGACGTGTCCACCCGTGGCAAGAGCGGGCTGGCAGGCAATGTCGAATATGGATCGCGCGATACGCTCTATGCCAGCGCGGTCGGCGGGATCGATGGCGATCGCTATTTCGTCGGTCTCACCGGCTCCTTCTACACGTCGGATGGCTTCTCGGCTGCGGCGTCGGGGACCGAGCTCGACGGGTTCGAGCAGGTCGCGCTGGGCGGATCGGCATTCGTCGATGTCACCGACAATCTCGAAGTCTTCGCCCATGCCAACTGGAGCGAGGGCACGCTCGATATCGACGGCTTTCCGCCGCCGACCTACGCGCTGGCCGATACGCTGGAGACGCAGGAAACCCGCCGCCACTGGGGCGACGTCGGCTTTGCGTATTACGGCAACGACCTGACCCTGCGCGCCGCGTACAGCCTTTCGGACACCGAACGCGACAATCTCGACGAGACCGGCGCGGTTACCTTCGCGGGCGACGGCCATTCCGAGCGCGTCCAGCTGCGCGGCGAATACCGCGCCATCGGCCCGGTCACCGTCGCTTTCGGCGCCGAGCACGAGTGGAGCGATTACGAGACCACTTTCGACACGCCTGCCGAAGTCGAAATCTCCGGCGCCTACGTCCAGCTCGGCTTCGCGCTCGGCCGGTTTGCCGCGCATATCGGATCGCGCGTCGACGATCACGAGCTGTTCGGCACCAATGGCAGCTATGGCGCGGACCTCTCCTATGGCCTCGGCAACGGCTGGCGCATCCGTGCGAGCCTGGGCGAAGGCTTCAAGGCGCCGACGCTGTTTCAGCTGCGCAGCTTCTACGGCAACACCGACCTGCGTCCGGAGGAAAGCACGAGCGTCGATTTCGGCGTCGAGAAGGGCGAGCGGGGGCGCGGCACGCATGTCGCGCTGACCGCCTTCCGCCGCGACACCAGCGATCTCATCAACTTCGCATTCAGCGCGGCACGGCCGTTCGGCTTCTACGACAATGTCGCCCGCGTGCGGGCGCAAGGCTTCGAAGCGGAAGCCGGCTTTGCCGTCACCGGCGCGCTGCGCGTCTCGGGCGTGTTCTCCTATGTCGACGCGGAGGACCGGACGACCGGCTTGGACCTTGCTCGCAGGCCGCGCCATTTCGGCACGCTGTTCGCGGACTGGGTGGCGCCCTTCGGCCTGAAGCTGGGCGCCGACCTGCGCTTTGCGGGCGAAAGCTTCGAGAATGCGTCGAACACCGTCGCGCTCGACGGCTACGAAGTGCTCGACCTGCGGGCAGCCTTGCCTCTCGGTGAGGGCTTCGAGGTGTATGGCCGCGTAGAGAACGTGTTCGACGCCGACTACCGTACTGCACTCGGCTACGCTTCGCCGGGCACGGGGGCATTCGTCGGGGTGAGGGCGAGCATGTGATCCGGCTGCTGCCCGCACTGGCCCTCCTGCTCGCCGGATGTGCGGGCGAGGAGCCGGTGCGGGAGACCTCTGCCGGGCGCCCCACTATCGTCAGCCTCAACCCCTGCACCGACGCGATCCTGGCCGAGGTCACCGCGCCGGGCCAGCTGCTCGCGATCTCGCACTACAGCAAGGACCCGCGCGCGACCTCGATGGAGGCCGAGGTGGCCGCGCGCTATCGCGCAACCGGCGGAACGGTCGAGGAAGTGCTCGCGCTCGCCCCCGATGTGGTGGTGGCGAGCAGCTTCATCGCCCCGGCGACACGGGCGGCGCTGGAAGATCTCGGGCTGGAGGTCGTCACCTTCGGCGCGGCGAGCACGGTCGGGGAGAGCGAGGCGCAGGTCCGCGAACTTGCCGCGCTGGCGGGCGATCCCGACCCGGGCGAGGCGCTGGTCGCGCGGATCGACCGCTCGCTGGCGGCTGCCCGTGCCGAGGGCTCGGCGGTGGAGGCGGCGCTCTGGCAGCCGGGCGGGATCGTGCCGGGCGAGCAATCGCTGGTCGGCGACCTGCTGAGCCGGACCGGATTTGCGAGCTACAGCGCGGTGCGCGGCATGGCGCAGGCAGACTACCTTTCGCTCGAACAGGTCGTCGCCGACCCGCCCGAGGTGCTGCTGGTGGCAGGCAGCGAGACGGGGCAGGCCCATCCGGTGCTCGGCACGCTGCCGCAGATGCGCCGCGAAAGCTTCGACACGCGCCTGCTCTATTGCGGCGGGCCGACGATCATCCGCGCGGCGCAGCGGCTGGCCGAGATCCGGCGAAGCGCATCGTGAACCGGGCCGTCGCCATCTTCGCCGCGCTGCTGGCGCTGGCCCTCCCGCTCTCGCTGCTGGCGGGGCGCGTCTGGCTCGATCCGGCCGGCACGCCCAATGCGGCGGTGATCCTCGCCGAACTGCGCCTGCCGCGCGCCGTGCTGGCGATCATCGTCGGGGCGGGGCTGGGGGCTTCCGGGGCCGCCATGCAGGGTTACCTGCGCAATCCGCTTGCCGATCCGGGCCTGTTCGGCATCGCGCCCGGCGCGGCGCTGGGGGCGGTGGTGGCGCTGTGGTTCGGCTATACCGTGTCGCCCTGGCTCTTGCCGCTGTTCGCGCTGATCGGCGCGGGCGGAGCGATGGCGCTGCTGGCGGCGATTGCCGGACGGACAGGTGGCATTGCGCTGTTCACGCTTGCCGGCCTGATGGTCGCGAGCCTCGCCGGGGCGCTCACCGCGCTGGCGATCAGCATGGCGCCGAATGCCTTTGCGATGAGCGAGATCGTGATGTGGCTCAACGGCGCGCTGACCGACCGCAGCTGGCGTGAGGTGTGGATCGCCGCGCCGCTGGTGGCGCTCGGCGTGCTGCTGCTGTGGCGCAGCGGCAGATCGCTCGATGCGCTGACGCTGGGCGAGCCGGTCGCGCGCTCGCTTGGCGTCAATCCCGCCGCGCTTTTGTGGCTGCTGATCGCCGGGGTCGGGCTAACGGTCGGTGCGGGGGTAGCGGTTGCGGGCATCATCGGGTTCGTCGGGCTGATCGTCCCGCATCTCGTCCGCCCTCTGACCGACCGGCGTCCCTCGCAGCTCATCCTGCCGAGTGCGCTGGCAGGAGCACTGCTGGTGCTGGTGGCGGACTGCGTGGTTCGCATCCTGCCGCTGGTGACCGAGCTCCGCCTCGGGATCGCGCTGAGCCTCCTCGGGGCGCCCTTCTTCCTGTGGCTGCTGCTGCGCATGCGCAGGGGACTGGCATGAACCTGTCTGCCCAAGATCTGACCGTGGCAGGTCGCCTGGCGGACCTCTCGCTGACGCTCGCGCCGGGCAGGATCACGGCGATCTGCGGGCCGAACGGGGCGGGCAAGTCGACCCTGCTCGAAGCGCTCGCCGGCCTGCTGACGCCCGACTCAGGAGCGGTGCTGACGGACGATTCCCCGCTCGCCGCCCTGCCGCCGCGTGAGCGCGGAAAGCTTCTCGGTTATCTTCCGCAAGCGCATGAGATCGCGTGGGATGTTCCGGTGCGCAGCCTCGTCGAACTCGGCCGCCTGCCGCATGGCGACAGCCTTGTTGGGCCGGTCGATGCGGCGCTCGCCGCGCTCGATATCGCGCATCTCGCCGACCGCCGGGCACAGTCGCTCTCGGGCGGCGAAACCGCCCGCGTCCTGCTCGCCCGGGTGCTGGCGGGCGAACCGCGCTGGATCCTCGCCGACGAGCCGCTCGCCGCGCTCGATATCGGCCACCAGCTCGCCCTGCTGCGCCACCTGCGCGCTGCGGCAGATGCGGGCGCGGGCGTGGTGCTCGTGCTGCATGACCTCGCTCATGCGATGAACCATGCGGACCGCGTGGTCGTGCTGGATCGCGGTGCAGTAGCGGCGGATGACGTACCGAGCGCCGCACTGGCGCCGGCGATCGTCCGGCGTGTCTGGGGCGTTGAGTGCGACTGGCTGGGCGATCCCGGCGCACGGGCCCTCGTCGCCCGCTAGCCTTTCGTCACTGATCGGAGAGGAGTGAAAGGCGGGCCGGGGGCTGGCCCGCCTTTCGAAACGATCCCGAAGGAACCGGAAAGTCAGCGAACGCCGATAGGGTCAGCGCTGCCGTCGGGATCGTTTTTCACATAGCCGCCGAGGCGGATCGAACGTTGCAGGATCAGCCCCGCCAGATGCGGCGTCGCCATCGACGTGCCGCTGATCGTGGCATAGCCGCTGTTGATCCAGGTCGAGGTGATCGAGACGCCCGGTTCGGACACGTCGACCGGCGGATTGCCGTAGTTGGAGAAGCTCGCAAAGCGATCGGCACTGTCGAATGCGGACACGGTCCAGATATAGGTCCCGTTGACGCGGCCCGGCGAGCTGTAGTTCGCATTGGTGCTTTCATTGCCGGCGGCGAGCGCGAAATAGATGCCGCGCTGCGAGGCATTGTAGACCGCATTGTCGAGCGTGGTGCTGGTTCCGCCGCCGAGGCTCATATTCGCCACGTCTCCCGGAGAGCCGTAGCGCGCGACCCAGTCCACCGCGGCGATCACTCCAGAGTTGGAGCCGGTCCCGTCGGAGCCGAGCACGCGCAGTGCCACCACCGGAGCGCCCGGTGCCACGCCGATGACGCCGAAGGTGTTGTTGCGCGCGGCGATCGTGCCCGCGACATGCGTGCCGTGCCCGTTGCCGTCCTGATAGGAGGTGGTCGTGCTCAGGAAGCTGCGAGAGCGTGCGGTGTCGACGTTGAGGTCGGGGTGGTTCGACTGGATGCCGGTGTCGATCACCCAGGCCCGGGCGAAACTGCCCGACGCGCCGCCGTTGACGCGGGTGATGCCCCAGGGCGTGGACTGCGAATTGGAGCTTGCCTGCGCAATGGCGAGGATCGCGCCGTGCTGCGAGGTCGAGATGACCTGGTCCTGCTCGCAATAGGCGACGTTCGGATTGCGCTGCTTGATCGATGCCGCAGCCTGCTCGGTCATCTGCGCGGCGAAACCCTTGACCGCATAACCATAGGTATGGGTGACCTTACCCTTGGCGCCGACCGCGCGCTGCGCCTCCGCGGCCACCTGCGCACCATGATTCACGCTGGCATTGAACACGCAGATCCATGCGCCAGCGATCGGCTTCCCGGCTTTCGCCGTGCCTGCGGGCGTCTTCTGGGTGCCCGGGGCCAGCTTGTCGCCGGCAGGGGCGGCATTGAGTGCGAGTACGGGCATGATCGCGGCCATCGCCGCGCAAAGGAGCATTTTCTTCACGAGGTGTTCTCCCGAATGGAATGTCGTCTCGGACCCTTGAGACAAGTCCATGCGTATCGGGAGCAGCAAAGTTGTAAATATACGACATGACCAATGCTATCCAAGCCGAATTAAATCGGGCTTATCGGCAAGTCAGTATTTGATTGCGAACTTTCGTATAATCACAATTCGGTGAAATTATATTTTGTAAAATACAATAATAAAGTCAGAAGATTCGGATTATTCCGCAAAAAGTCGAAACAATCGAATATATGTGTCGAAAATATCACCAAATCCGTCAATCGAACAAGTGAACTCGCGGAAAAACGATCGGTCGGTCGAAATGGATCAATTCAATTCGCGCTTTGGTCGAATCTGGCATGAAAATATCTGGTAGAACGACTCGAATAGCGTTCGATTCGAAGAGGCCCGACAAGTGCTAGACTTGCCGGGCCTTCGAAGTTTTAACAACAGGGTCGCGATTACTGTTTACTAGCGGATGTTCCACTGATGGCAGCCGCATTGGCCCCATCATCCGACACTTCGGAGTCGACGGCATCCGCCTCACCGGCCACCAGCCCGCGGGCTTCGAGCATCGGAGCGACATCGGGCGCGCGGCCGGCGAAGTTCCGGAACATCTCGAAGTAGTCCATCGTCCCGCCGCGGCTGAGCACGGTGGCGCGGTAGTGATCGCCATTGGCACGCGTCAGCCCGCCATTATCGAGGAACCACTTGCGGCTGTCGCGGTCGAGCATCTCGGTCCACAGGTAGCTGTAGTAGCCCGAGCTGTAGCCGGTCGGCGAGCTGAAGATGTGGTTGAAGTAGGTGCTGCGATAGCGCGGCGGGACGAGATCGATCTCGAGACCCAGCTCTTCCAGCGACCGGCGCTCGAAAGCATCGACCTTTTCGGGCGTGTCGATCGCTGCAGCCTCGGCAGGGGAGAGCGCACTCCACTTCATGTCCAGCAGCGCGGCCGCGACCACTTCACCGAAGTCGTAGCCCTGGTTGAACTTCGACGCCGCTTCGATCTTGGCGATCATCTCGGCCGGGATCGTCTCCCCCGTCTTGTAGTGCTTGGCATAGTTGGCCAGCACTTCCGGATAGGTCGCCCACAGCTCGTTCACCTGGCTCGGGTATTCGACGAAGTCGCGCGCCGTGGCGGTGCCGGACAGGCTCGGATACATCTGGTCCGCAAAGAAGCCGTGCAGCGCGTGGCCGAACTCGTGGAAGATGGTGTTGACGTTGTCGAAGCTCACCAGCTGGACTTCGCCCGCCGGTGCCTTGGGGATGTTGAGCACGTTGTAGATCACTGGCTTGTTGCCCCAGAGGAAGCTCTGGTCGACGAAATTGCTCATCCATGCGCCGCCGCGCTTGGACGGGCGCTGGAACGGGTCGAAATAGAAGATGCCCAGTTCGCTCCCGTCGCGATCGTAGACGGTGTAGGTCCACACCTCGGGGTGGTAGACCGGCAGGTCGGTACGGCGCTTGAAGTCGAGGCCGTAGAGCTTGTTCGCGGCGTAGAACACGCCGTCCTCCAGCACCTTGTCGAGCTGGAAATACTCCATCACCGCGTCTTCATCGAGATCGTAACGCTCGGCCTTGACCTTGTTGGCGTAGCGATACCAGTCCCACGGCTTTACTTCGTAAGTGCCGCCGTCGGCCTTGATCGCTTCGTTCAGCATCGCGGCTTCGCGGCGCTGCGTGGCGGCGAGGGCGGGGACCATCTGCTCCATGAAATTGAGCGCGGTCTCGGGCTTCTCCGCCATCCGGTCCCACATGGCGTAGGTCGCCCAGTCGGGTTCGCCGAACAGCGCGGCCTTTTCCGCGCGAAGGGCCGCGATCTTGCGGACGAGGTCGCGCGTGTCGACCGCACGCTGGCCGTCGGCGCGGTGGTAGGAGAGCTGGAACAGCTTCTCGCGCGTGGCCCGGTTTTCCAGGGTGGGCAGGAGCGGCTGCTGCGTGGTGTTTTGCAGCGCAATGGCGAACTTGCCCGGCTGTCCCTTTTCGGCAGCGAGGTCGGCGGCCGCCTTGATGTCGGCATCCGAGAGGCCGGCGAGTTCTTCCCGCGTGTCGACGATCAGCGGCTGGTCGGCCATGGCCGAACGGGCTTCCTGGCCGAACTCGGTGGTGATTTCCGACAGTTCGGTATTGATCGCCTTGACGCGCTCGCGCTGGGCGTCGGTCAGCAGGGCGCCGGCGTGGACCATGCCCTCGTAGGTATCTTCGAGCAGCTTGGCGTCTTCCGGCGTCATCGTCATCGCGGCGCGGTTGTCGTAAACCGCCTTCACGCGGGCGAAGAGCGCCGGGTTGAGGGTAATCGAGTCGCCATGCGCGGTCAGCTTGGGGCTGATTGCGGTGCTGATCTCGTCCAGCCGGTCGGTCGTGTTGGAGCCGGTCAGCGCGTAGAATACGGTCGCCACGCGGCCCAGCATCTGTCCGGATTTTTCGAGCGCGACGATGGTGTTGTCGAACGTGGGGGCTTCCGGATTGTCGATGATCGCCTGAATCTCGGCCTTGTGGATCGCCATGCCCTGCTCGAAGGCGGGGAGGTAATCGTCTTCCGAAATCTTGGTGAAGTCGGGGGCCTTGAACGGCAGCGTGCTGTCGCTGGCGAAATAGCCGGTGGCTTCGGGAATGGCGGGCGCTGCGGCCATAGTCTCGATTTCTCCTCCGGGGGCGGTGGTGCAGCCGGCAACGATGGCGGCGAGGGCGGCGGTGGCCAGGATCTGGGCCTTCATGGTTTCTCCCTTGGGTTGGAAACGGCAGGACGCCGCTCCCCTGCAATGAAAACGTGGAGGCGCTTGGACCGCATCGCGCTGGCCCGCGCAAGCGGGCGCACGTCGCCGGTCGGCGCAACTCTACGGTTTATCGAACGGCAGGCGCGCTTGCCCGTTCCTGAATAGCTCAATCCTGCGGGCCCAGCGGATATCCGACCATTTCCTCATAGAGCGAGCCTTCGGGCCGCAGGTGGCTCTCATACAGAGCGAAGCCGTCCGCCAGCCAGCTGCCGAAGCGTTGCCCCGCTGTCCGCGCGAGGAAGCTCTGGACTGGGCCGCTGGCGCCGTTGAGCCGGGCCAGCGTGACATGGGCCGTGAACTTGCGGCCTTCGGCGGGCAAGCCGACCGACTGGCACACGCGCTCCACCTTGCGCTGGAGGCGGAGGAGGGCGTCGCTGCGTTTCACGCCAGCCCATAACGTGTGCGGCACGCCCTTGCGCTCGAACAGCCCGGTATCGGCGAGGGTGACCGTGAACGCCGGGACCGTGATCGACCCCAGCGCTTCCGCGAGATCGTTGGCGGTGTTGCGGTCGACTTCGCCGACATAGCGCAGGGTCAGGTGAAGCTGGCCGTCATCCTGCCAGCGCGCACGCTCCACGCCGTGCATGCAGGCGATCAGGCTGTCGCGGATGGGGCGGGGAGGGCGCAGGGCGACGAAGAGGCGATGGACCATGGTGCGCCTCCCTATACCCGATCAGCGGTCGTGGCGACGCACCCGGTTGCGGCCGCCGATCTTCGCGTCGTACATGGCCTCGTCCGCGCGGCGCAGGGTTTCGTCCATCGACGTCCCGCGATCGTGATGGGTAAGGCCGATCGACGCGCTGGTCGCGCCCGCGGGCAAACCCAGCTCCGCATGCAGGCCGGCGATCGCCTCGCGCAGGTCCTCGGCAAACACCAGCGAGCGGCCTTCGTCGCCTTCGTCGAGGAAGAGCGCGAACTCCTCCCCACCCAGCCGCACCGCAAAATGCTCGCCTGCACCATATCCGCGCATCGAGTCGCGCATGAGACCGCTGACAGCGACCAGTGCGCGATCCCCGCTCTCGTGCCCGTGACTGTCGTTGAGCGTCTTGAAATGGTCGAGATCGACCAGCAGCATATGCATCCGGTCGCATTGCGCGCGGGCCGCAAGGTCGCTCTCGAACAGGGCGCGGCGGTTGAAAAGGCCGGTCAGCGGATCGTGCGCGGCGAGGAATTCCGCCTGTGCGAGGGTCTCCGCGAGTTCCTCGTTCAGCCGCCGGTTCTCGACCAGCATGTCGGCGGAAAATTCGCGCTGCCGGGAGGATGCGAAGGCGAAGATCGCGATACCGGCGACGAGGGCGGTCACGCCGATGCCGAGGGGCAGGGCCATGTCCTGCGGCGCCAGCATCAGACCTAGGAACAGCGTGATCAGGAAGCCCGAGATATAGGCCAGCGTCTGCTTCCGCAGCGGCGCGGTCATGGTCACGATGAGAGCCATACCGACCATGGTGGCACTGCCGATCAGAAGCCGGACCGGATGCTCGAACGGCACCATGATCAGCGGCAGGAGCAGATAAGCCCAGCTCATGCCGCCGAAGAACAGCATGACCGCGAGCAGGCGGAGCGGTGGATCGAGGTCCGCCCCCTGGTCGATCCTCTTGCGCAGGTGCTCGTAAGACATGTGCGCGCCGGTCATGGCGAGCAGGCGCATCAGGATCGGCATGACGAACGCCGACGCATTGGGGAGAAAGCTGGCCGCGATAGCGATGCCCGCGACCGAGAGCACATTGGCGACGAAGGCTCGCTGTTCGGTGACAAGGACGGATCTTACCGTCTCGCGCCATGCCTCACGCCGCCAGTCTTCGTCCCGTTCCGGTGCGACCCGAAACCCCTGAGCCGTCATGTGCGGCGCCCCTTTTTGTTCTTGCGGGCAAGGATATGGGAAATATGAGAATAAGCAAACGCGATAATGTAAAATGTTATGCCCGCTGGCTGTGCGGCAGCTCGCGCGGATCGTCGTAACGCGCTTCGGCGAATATGGCCGCCCGGCGCTCCGACCTGTGCTCCAGACCGCGCGCGACGCGACCGCCTGCATGCGTGTAGTCCAGCTGGGAGGCCACGGCATCGTAGTCTCCGGCTGCGATGGCCGCGTTCAGGTCCGGGCTTTCCGAAGGCGACACGTTGCCCAGCCCGACGTTATAAACGAGATCGACCAGAGCATCGAACTCATGCTGGAACAACGGCAGGGCGCCTACGAGTCTGCGCACGCCGCGTTCGGCGTTCGCCAGATCCTGCGAGAGGAAATCAAGCGCCCTGTCACGGTCGATCCTATCGCCGAGCGACAACCCGTCTTCGGGTCGCACCAGATGTCCCACGCCAACGGTGGGATAGCCGGCTACGTCGCGATAGACCGTGTAACGAATGCCCTCTTCCTCGGTCAGCGCCCGCTTCAGCCGCTCGCTTGCGCTGAGCAGGGCGGCCGGTTTTCGCGTCTGGGTCGAGTCCGAGAGCACGTTCGCATCGCCGCTGGCGGCCCCTGCCGGATCGAACTGGGGGCCGGTAAAGGCGGTAAGGCTGGCCGCGCCCGCGGTCAGCATCATCGCTGCCCTGCGCCGCGCCGAATGCCGGGTCTTCACGCCGAAAGTGTCTCGCGCGGCCTTGCGGGCGCGCTTCAACGCGCGACGGTGTTCGTGCGACTGCCGAAGGCGGGTGCGGTCACCGGCGGGTCCGGCGGCTGCGCCCTGTGTCGGAATGGTGCGTTCCGCCTCCCACGGTCCGGGATCCAGCGGGCGGTCGAGCTCGCGCAGGAGTTCGCGGAGGCGGACGCTGTCGCCCGGCCCCGCAGGTGAAGTTGCTGGGTCGTTGGCCATCTTGTGTGGCCTGCTTTCTATCTATCTGCCTATCGCAGGTGCTTTGGCCTGCTATGTCTTTGCTTTATCAATGCGTGAACGGCACGATCCGGTCCGCATCTCGTCGCTCGGCAGGCACGGACCGGACCGTCGGCGTGCCGGTCACGCGGCGCAGCGCACCCGATTCCGACCGCGATCCTTCGCTTCGTAGCAAGCGAGGTCGGCGCGTTGCAGCGCATCGCCAAGGTTCTCGCCCGGTCGCCAGCAGGCGAGGCCGATGGAGGCCGTGACGGGGATGCCCGCATAGCGCCCCAGCGACGGACCGACCGCGGCGATGGCGAGCCTGACATCCTCGGCCACGCGTTCGGCCTCCGCCAGGTCGAGGCCTTCGAGCAGGACGAGGAATTCTTCTCCGCCCAGCCGGAAGACCGGCTGCTCGCGCCGGATCGCGAGCGGTTCGAGTACCCGGCGCACCGCCTGTGCGGCTGCGACCAGCACCTGGTCGCCCGCCGCATGGCCGAAGCCGTCATTGATGGACTTGAAATGGTCGAGGTCGATCATCAGCAGGTGGACCTGGGAGGACAGGTGGCGCGCGTGGCCCTCGTCGAACAGCCGTCGCCGGTTGTAGAGGCCGGTCAGCGGATCCCGCGTGCTGAGGAACTCGGAGCGGGCGAGCGATTCCGCCAGCTCTTCGGTCAGTTGCTTGTTCTCCACCGTGGTCTGCGCCGCGCGGATGATCTGCTGACCGGTATTCGAAGCGTAGACGCGCACGCCGATCGTGAACAGCAGGCTCACCAGCAGGAAGACCTGGTCGATGCGCCCGGGGTGAAGCGCTACAACGGCGCTGGACACCAGCCAGAAGCTTACGAGCATGCCGTCCCGCGGGCCGGGGAAGGCGGCCATGGTGACGGCAATCAGCGTTACGACCACCAGGATGACCACTTGAATGGTCGCGGTGGCGGCAGTCGGCGAGCCGGGCGGGGCCGGCCACAGCATCAATGCGACGCTCGCCCCGGTAGCACACATGGCTAGGAACAGCGTCAGTTGGGCCGAACCGATCTCGGCCCGCGCCCTGATGCGCTTTTCCAGCCGCGAAGCGGCCCAGCGCGTCATGACGAAGGCCAGAAGCCGCAAGGCCAGGAACCAGCCGAGCAGGCCGCGCACGGGAAGGGCGGCGACGCTGACGGCCATCACCGCGAGCCCGAGCAGGCTCGCGGCCAGCGCATATCGCTCGCGCGAAAGCATCGAGAGAACCGCTTCGCGGCGTACCTCGATAGCGTAGTCGAGCTTCTCGCGCGTAGCACGAGCGTCATGCGGCAAATCTGTCGCTTCCACGTTCACTCGATCGGCTCCGGGCCCATTCGGCCTTTCTCCCTCGATCGGTAAGCTCAATTACTTAATAAAAATGAATTTTCGCGTGGTTTTCAGTGAGGGAGAAGGATATTGTAAAATACAGTTTTCTGGCCGGCAGCCGAGGCTTGTGGGCACTCTGGCTCCAAACAGAGGCTCGCCCGGCATTCCCCAGGGCGGTGCCGGCCCTGCAAGCGGCTGCTTGCGGGGCTTGTCCGTGGTCGTTTGTCAGATTCTCAATCTTCAGCAGAAGCTCATCTCCGCACCGAACAATGGCTCGGCAGCGGTATGCAGCGATGCGGACAAAACGTCGCTCGCCACCGCGGCGTCGCTGGCGCAGGCGTCCACAAGGATGGGGGCGTTGACGAGGACGCAGTCTCCGGCCGTCGGGTTTAACAGCCCGTCGAGGCGCAGGTAGGCATCGGCGTTGCCATCGCGATTGGTGTCCATCTTCACGATCGTGCGGGTCGCGCTCTGGAAATAGCGCAGCTCGTTGGCGCTGCCGCTGAAGGCGGCGGAGCCGATGACGGTGAGGCCAAGTTGCCCCCGCGCCGGTGTTCGCGTTCCGGCCGAGCCGACGACCGGCGAGGCCAAGAATTTCGACGTTGTCGAATAAAGCAGAGGATCCCTTCTGCTTGGCTGTGTCCGCGTCATTGCCGAGGTGCTCGATCAGGTCATCGCTGGGATCTGAGACAGAGAAGGTGTGGTTGCCGACGCTGAGCGACATCGTGACCTTACTGCTCCAAACAAGGGCATCCTGGCCCGCGCAAAGGAACAGTATGTTTCCGTGAGCACCCTTGATCTCAGCATCGCCTGGTGGTCCTCGATCAAATGGGCCCATTCACCAACCCTATGAAAAAATGAGGTAAAGACCGGAAATGGAGAGATGCCGGATTTCGTCGAGCCGCGTCATCCGCGATAGCTTACGGCCAATCCTGCAATTGCCGCAGGGTTTGCATTCACGGATCTCGCTCCCACATGAAGCGCGAAAACGGACCGCGCTCCGGAATCTTGCAAACCTCGAACATATGTGGAACACGCTTCCTTCATGGCACTCACGAAAATTTCCGTCCGCGGCGCGCGGGAGCATAATCTCAAGGGCGTCGATATCGACCTGCCGCGCGATGCGCTGATCGTGATCACGGGGCTTTCGGGCTCGGGCAAGTCGAGCCTGGCGTTCGATACGATCTATGCCGAGGGGCAGCGGCGCTATGTCGAGAGCCTCAGCGCCTATGCGCGCCAGTTCCTCGAGATGATGCAGAAGCCCGATCTCGAGCATATCGACGGGCTGTCTCCCGCCATCTCGATCGAGCAGAAGACCACCAGTCGCAACCCGCGCTCGACCGTGGCGACGGTAACCGAAATCTACGACTACATGCGCCTGCTGTGGGCGAGGGTGGGGGTGCCGTATTCGCCCGCAACCGGCCTGCCGATCGAGGCGCAGACGGTCTCCAACATGGTCGACCGGGTGATGGCGCTGCCCGAAGGCACGCGGCTCTACCTGCTTGCGCCGGTGGTGCGCGGGCGCAAGGGCGAATACCGCAAGGAACTGGCCGAGTGGCAGAAGGCCGGCTTCACCCGCGTGCGCATCGATGGCGAGATGTACGCAATCGAGGAAGCGCCCGCGCTCGACAAGAAGTTCAAGCACGACATCGAGGTGGTGGTCGATCGGATCGCGGTGAGGGACGGCATCCAGACCCGGCTGGCCGACAGTTTCGAACAGGCGCTGAAGCTCGCCGAGGGGCTGGCCTATGTCGACCTGGCCGATGGCGTGGTGCCGGGGCGCGAGGGCGAGGGCGAGGCCGGCGGCGCGATGAAGGGCGCGGGCATGCCCGCCAACCGCATCGTCTTCTCCGAGAAGTTCTCCTGCCCGGTCTCCGGCTTCACCATCGAGGAGGTGGAGCCGCGGTTGTTCTCGTTCAACGCGCCGCAGGGGGCTTGCCCGACCTGCGACGGCATTGGTGAAAAGCAGCTGTTCGACCCGCAGCTGGTCGTGCCGAACGAGGCGCTCAGCCTCAAGAAGGGCGCCGTGGTGCCCTGGGCGAAGAGCAACCCGCCGAGCCCCTATTACATGCAGGTGCTCGCCAGCCTCGCGAAGGAATACGAGTTCAGCCTCGAGACCCCGTGGGAGGCTTTCGACCGCGAGATCCGCGACATCATCCTCTACGGCACCAAGGGCCGCGCGATCCCGCTCACCTTCAAGGACGGGCGCAAGGAATATACCGTCAAGAAGCCGTTCGAGGGCGTGATCGGCAATCTCAACCGCCGCCTGCTGCAGACCGAAAGCGCGTGGATGCGCGAGGAGCTGGCGAAGTTCCAGACCAGCCAGCCGTGCGAGACCTGCCACGGCAAGCGCCTCAACGAGAAGGCGCTGAGCGTGAAGATCGCGGGCACCGATATCGCGACGCCCACCAGGATGAGCGTGGCCGACGCCAAGGCCTATTTCCTCGGGCTGCCCGAGGCGCTGAACGATACGCAGCAGCAGATCGCCAAGGCCATCCTCAAGGAGATCAACGAGCGGCTGGGCTTCCTCGACAACGTGGGCCTCGACTATCTCAACCTCGACCGCACCAGCGGCACGCTGTCGGGCGGGGAGAGCCAGCGCATCCGGCTCGCGTCGCAGATCGGCTCGGGCCTCAGCGGCGTGCTCTACGTGCTCGACGAGCCCAGCATCGGCCTCCACCAGCGCGACAACGACCGGCTGCTCGAGACGCTGAAGCGGCTGCGCGATCTCGGCAATACGGTGATCGTGGTCGAGCATGACGAGGACGCGATCCGTGCCGCCGACCATGTGGTCGATCTCGGCCCGGGTGCGGGCGTCCACGGGGGCGAGGTGGTCGCCGAAGGCACGCTCAAGCAGGTGCTCAAGTCGAAGAAGTCGCTCACCGCCGCCTATCTCAACGGAACGCGCGCGATCGAGGTCCCGACCAACCGCCGCAAGGGCAACGGGCACCAGCTCACCGTCCACGGCGCGCGGGCGAACAATTTGCAGGACGTCACCGCCAGCCTGCCGCTCGGCACCTTCACCTGCATCACCGGCGTTTCGGGTAGCGGCAAGTCGTCCTTCACCATCGACACGCTCTACGCCTCCGCCGCGCGGCAGCTGAACGGGGCGCGGGTGGTCGCGGGCGCGCACGACAAGGTCACCGGCCTCGAATATTGCGACAAGGTGATCGAGATCGACCAGTCGCCCATCGGCCGCACCCCGCGCTCCAACCCGGCGACCTACACCGGTGCCTTCACCCAGATCCGCGACTGGTTCGCCGGCCTCCCCGAAGCGCAGGCGCGCGGCTACAAGCCCGGCCGCTTCAGCTTCAACGTCAAGGGCGGCCGGTGCGAGGCGTGCCAGGGCGACGGGCTGATCAAGATCGAGATGCACTTCCTGCCCGACGTCTACGTCACCTGCGAGGAATGCCACGGGAAGCGCTACAACCGCGAAACGCTGGAGGTGAAGTTCAAGGGCCACTCCATCGCCGACGTGCTCGACATGACGATCGAGGATGCGGAGGAGTTCTTCAAGGCCGTCCCCCCGATCCGCGACAAGATGCACATGCTGAACGAGGTGGGTCTGGGCTACGTCAAGGTCGGCCAGCAGGCGACCACGCTATCGGGCGGGGAGGCGCAGCGGGTGAAGCTCGCCAAGGAACTGAGCAAGCGCAGCACCGGCCAGACGCTCTACATCCTCGACGAGCCCACCACGGGCCTCCATTTCGAGGATGTCCGCAAGCTCCTCGAAGTGCTCCACCGGCTGGTGGACCAGGGCAACAGCGTGGTGGTGATCGAGCACAATCTCGACGTCATCAAGACCGCCGACCACATCCTCGACCTCGGCCCCGGCGGCGGCGTGCGCGGCGGCGAGATCGTCGCGCAGGGCACGCCGGAAGCGGTGGCCGCGGTGCCGGAGAGCTATACGGGGCAGTACCTCAAGCCGATGCTGGAGCGGGTCAGCGAGGCGGCGGAGTAGGTATATTTGCTATTGACATATAATTTATAATACATCATCTAGAGGTTTACCCGACTGGAGAACTGTTTTGTCTAGCAAATATCAGAAACTGACTGAGTACCTCTCTTCGGTAGACGAGACCGTATGGGAGGCCTCTTTCGAGCAGATTGAGAGGGTGCTTGGTTTCCGGCTTCCAGAAAGCGCCAGACAGCATCAGGCGTGGTGGTCAAACCAGATGCGGTCTCAGAGTCTGGGCTGGCAGCTAGCAGGTTGGAAAACAACTGCGCTCGACCTTGAGAATGAGAAGGTGACGCTGGTCAATGTAGCCGGTGATGATCCGAAGCGGCAGAAAATGACGGCTAGTCCGATGACAATTCAAGCTGCCAAGGATGGATTGGCTGCAGCCTTAGGCATTGATCAGAGCCAAGTAGAAATTACAATTCGCGCCTGACGGGATAACGATCCAGCGCGATTTAGCTCCTACTTGCTAGTCGCGCACCTTCGCAGATCGTGTTGGAATTTCGCCCGATTGGAGGCGTCGATTGCTAGGCTCTATTGCCCGAATAATTCGCGCACATGGAGAATTGTAATTCCAAATAGTTTGACTTTTTGTTCACGCCTCCATCAGTAAGCATCGATGGCGAACCGTGGCTTAACTGACAGTGAAATTGCGCTCGTAAAGGGGATGCTTGCACGCGGGATGCCTGCACAAGAGATCTGCGGGTTTCTCTTCCGACCCAATCGTAGTCTTAACCCTGCGGGCGTCTATGAGATTCGATCTGGTCAAATTGGCGGACAAATCCCTGCTGCTTCAGCAGCTGACACGCAGCACTATTTGGAGAACCATCCATATTTCGGAGAGATGGCGGTCGCAGATCGGATTGCCGAGTTGCGCAAAGAGTTGCGCGGAATTCTCAATTTTCGGAAGGATGGAGACAATTGGGTAGCAGACCCGAAAGAGTCCGCTCGACTCGAATTTAAAGAAACATTCCACCTGAAAAGCTTGGCGGATTATTCTCGAAGTCTGGTGGGATATGCCAATAATAGCGGTGGCTTCATCGTTTTTGGTATCGCAGACGACCAGCGTATTTTGGGTCTCCAAAATGATCATTTCAGAAAACTCGACAGTAAGAAATTTTCGGAATTCCTGAAGGATACCGTCAATCCGTCAATTCCTTGGGGCAGTTTTCAGTTTACCTTCCGGGGCTTTGAACTTGCCTGCCTCTTCGCCCACGAGAGCGAAGAAAAGCCTCACATGACCTTGAAAAACGCAGGGTCGATGAAGGCCAATCAGACTTATTACCGTTACGAAGGTGAAACGGCAGTCATCCGGGCGGGCGAACTATCGGCAATTATTAGGCGTCGTGAAAACGATGCTGTCCAGCATGCAATTTCAAAACTACAGCAAATTGCGGGCCTTGGTATTAGGGCCGCTGAAGTGTCGGTCCCTTCTGAGAATCCAGATGCTGTAATTGTCGAACGTGAAGTTGTCCGTAAGTCAACGATATCCGATCGCGACATTCTCGCGGACTTTATCAACGCGAACCTGAACGCCTCACCAAGCGACTATATTGAGCAGTCGGCACACGAGATTGTTCGTTGGCTCCCCATTTACTACTATATGAACGAGGGCGGACTGGCAAAACGAGATGTCGAAGAGTTGCTTAAAGTATCAAAGATTGCGAAACCCGGGGGCTCAAAACACATTCTTGATCGGGTGTCCGGCAAAGCAAGCGCTTACAAGCAATATGTCGGCAGAGGTGAGCGAGAGTGCCTAAAAGAGCTTAGAAGCGGAAAAATTCCAAAGGAAAGTGATCTAAAAAAGGCGCGTCACCTTTCAGGTTGCTTGATGTGCCTTGAATCCAAAGAGAACTTTGATGGGCCATTCTTGAAGGCAGTTTTGAACCAATCGTTGCATGATTTCGAAGCGCACGGGCAAGACCCGGTGATTGGCTCAAATATGCGACGCTCTGCGGCGAGAGTGGATGAGTTGATCCACGGAGAAACGGTCAAAGAATAATCATGTGAAAGCTGCAGTGAATGTATAGCGACATCTCACTTTCCCTGTCGTTCTCACCCCGCCAGCGGCACCATCCTGGTCACCCATGGCCACCAGCCCAGCATCCGGATCGTGCTGACCGCGACGACCCACACCAGGCAGGCCACCAGCACGGCCAGCGCGGCGGCGCTCTGGCGGCGGGTGCGGGTGAAGGGGAGGGCGGCGGTGGCGATCACGTAGGGGGCGAGCGCGGGCGGGAAGCCGCTGTAGATGCCGCTCGCATTGTAGAGCAGCCAGAAGCCCACATTGGCGAGCGCGAGGCAGGTGCCGATCTGCGCCTTGTGCCGGTCGAACCAGTTGTCGAGATCGGCCCAGTCCTTCGCCTCGTCCGGTCACACCAGGCTCGCGGCGATGAAGTAGAGGCCCGTCTCCACCATCCCCGCGAACAGCACGGGGACGCTGACCACCACATCCTGCAGCGTGCGCCAGGCGAGGTTCCACGCGGTGACGAGGTCGACCACCACGATCCCGCCCAGCGTCGGCGTCATCCAGCCGATGCGTATGTGTTGGCCTACCGCTTTGCTACTTGAGGCCGATTTTTTCTGGCCTGCCGCTTTGCTGCTCGAGGCCGGTTTCGCCTTCTTGGCTGGGTTCCCTTGGGTCTTTGCAGGAACCGTCCGCGCCTTCAGCACGCGGACGAAGCCCGCCAGCACCTCCGCCATCGCCAGCCCCAGCACCAGCCCGAACAGGCTGAAGGCGAATTCGAAACCCGACATGCGCCGTCCCTCCCGACGGAGGCGACCCGGTACCTGTCGTACACCGGGCGGGCGCGATGGATAGGGCGCCCCGGCCTGCCGGCGCGCGACCCATCAAATGATAATGCATGCCTCGCGCAATGCTGCTACAGGGCCGCCATCGCCGGTCCTTTTCCGGGCAAATCGGCGATTGGGACAGGCTCCGGCCCCGCTCCCGCCTTATCCAGAGAGGAGGAGGGTCGCATGCCTGCCTCACTCACCGTGATTATCCTCGTATTTGTCGTGTTCGTCCTGGCGCTGATGCTCAGTGAATGGGCCGCGCGGCGACGAGGCCGCTGAGGGCGTCCTGCGCTGCGAGGGCTGTCCTACATGCCTCGCGCTGTATAAATGACCCGGTTCCCCTGCTTACAAGCCACAGGTGAACCGATGCACAGCACCGCCGATACTCCCGCAACCCATCCCATCGTGCTCCACGGCGACCTTTTCGCCGAGGACGAGCGCGCGCCGCAGACGCAGTTCGTGCCCGAGCGCCAAGTGGCCTTCCTCGAGGCGCTGGCGGTCAGCGGGTCGGTGCGCGGGGCGGCGCGGCGTGCGCGGGTCTCGCACCAGACCTGCTATCGCGCGCGGCGCAATTCCGCCGCCTTCGGGCGCGCTTGGGATGCCGCGCTGGTGATCGCCCGCGGGGCGGCGGAGGCTAAGCTGGCGGATTTCGCCATGCACGGCGTCGACGAGGAGGTGTGGTATCACGGCGAGCTCGTCGGCACGCGGCGGCGCTTTTCGGACCGACTGCTGCTCGCCCACCTCGCGCGGCTCGACCGGATGCGCACCGATGCGCGGATCGAGGCGCTGGCGGAGGGCTTCGATGCCATGCTGCGCCGCCTGCGCGCTGGCGAGGCGATCGATGCGGACCTGCCGGCTGCAACCCCCGAAACTTCTTCGCATGGACCGTGTAACACCCGGTCCATGTCTCCCGCGCAGGGGGAGCCCGATGCGGTCGAGGAACCGGCTTGCGACTGCGTCGGCGCGCGGCTCGGGACGGATCGCGGGAAGCGGCATTACCGGATCGGGGCCGATGGCTGGGAGCCGGTGCCGAATGTGGGCAAGGCCACGGGGCCGTGCTGCGAGGAGCCCGACTGGCCCGGGTGCCGCGACTGTCCGCACTATCCGCGCGTCAGCCGCCTGATCGAGGAAATGGAGGAGGCGCGCCCCGCCGATGCGCCAACGGTGGCGGAACTGACGGGCGCGGCGTTGGCGATCGAAGCGTGCCAGATGGCGGCCTTCGAGGCGGGCGACGAGGACTGGTGGCGCTATGGCGAAGGCTGGGCACTCCACACGCGCGACGAACACGGCATGTGGGTGGCGGAGGAGGAGTCGCAGGCGGACGCCGGCACTTAACCGACGACGGCCAGCTCCACATGGGCCTTGCCCGGGCCGATCAGGCCGAGCTCGGTCGCCGCGGCGCGGCTCACGTCGATAACGCGGTTGCCGTGGAAGGGTCCGCGATCGTTGATGCGCACGGTCACTGTCTTGCCGTTGCGCGGGTTTGTCACCTGCACGAGCGTTCCGAAGGGCAGGGTGCGATGGGCGGCGGTCATGGCGTGCATGTCGAACGCCTCGCCGCTCGCGGTGCGGCGGCCGTGGAACTTGCGACCGTAATAGGACGCGTTGCCGCCCTCGATCGCGGTGGTGGCGGGCTGCGCCTCGACCGGCGGTTCGATGGTGTCGAGGTCGACGACGTGGGCAGCCGGCTCGGGCTGCGGCGGCAGGCTCTCGTAAGCTACGAAGCTGCGGTCGAAGGACGCGACTTCGAGCGCGGAAGCGGTGCGCTCCTCGGTGTGGCCCGCCGTGGCGGGAAGCGCCACGAGGGCGGTGAAAAGCAAGCTGCGAAACGCGCGATTGGCCATCGTGTGGACCTCCCGTCAAGTTCCGGCGGCAATAGCGGAGCGCGGCGGGAGAGTCGTTAACCCGGCGGGCGACTGCCCCATTCCGGCCACGATTCGTCGCTTCACCGGGCACCGATGGCGCTTTCCTACAACATCTCGGGGGTGATTGCCCGGCCGCCTACCAGCGCTGGATCGCGAAAGGATTCGCGACCGCACAGCTCTTTGACACCTTAGGCAGACGGTGCGCGCGCCACGCGGGCGAGGGCCGCACAAAGCAAATGGGGCCGGCATTGCTGCCGACCCCACTCTCACCGATGCGTGGTCGTATCCGAAGATAGGAACTTGGCATCCGATGTTTTCCCTTCCGGTTTGTCCGAAGACATTCCTTCCGGTTCTGTCACCGGCGCTCGCACCGGCATCCGGCTCCACCCTCCAGTCGACCCGCTTGGGTGCGCCAGGCCCGAAGGCCCTCGCTTCCGTTGCAGGCCAGCCTTCACCAGGCGGCTCCGCAGCTTGGCTTTCCGTTTATGGCCTTCCGCCTCAAGCGGTTGCATCGCTTTCCGGTCCGAAGACCTTCCTTCGACGCCTCCTTCGGCATCCGGCCGGGTTGGCCAAGCTCGTTCTGGAACGACTTCGCGGTTCCGTCATCGACCCGCCTTGCGTCCGACCGAAGTCTTCTGCACGAGGGTCTCGTGATCCGCGCGGACAGGTTCCGTCACGTCATCCGGTCTTGGAAATTCCCTGTTCTTTCAAGTCTTTCGACCGTCCAGTTCAGTGCGTTTCCGCGTCCTTCCGAGGACTTGAAGCTGCGCCTCGCCGGGCGATTCTGCAAGCTGGCAAGCCCCGACTTTTCCACTTTCCCCGCTTTTCGCTGTGGAGGGAGGTGGATAAGTCAACGCTTCATCGCAAATTTATGCCACGGACGGTCTCGCAAGCGCAATATCGCAACGCATAAACGTGCTGCAGCGCAACTAACGGTCGCGCTTGGCCAGCAGCCGCAGGCGCAGGGCGTTGAGCTTGATGAAGCCGCCCGCATCTGCCTGGTCGTAGGCACCGGCATCGTCCTCGAAGGTCACGTGAGCCTCGGAGTAAAGCGAGTTCGCAGACTTGCGGCCCACCACCATCGCATTGCCCTTGTAGAGCTTGAGCCGGACGGTGCCGCTGACCTTCTCCTGGCTAAGGTCCACCGCCGCCTGCAGCATCTCGCGCTCGGGGCTGAACCACAGGCCGTTGTAGACCAGCTCGGCATAGCGGGGCATGAGCTCGTCCTTCAGATGCGCCGCGCCGCGGTCGAGCGTGATCTGCTCGATCCCGCGATGCGCGCGGGCATAAATCTCGCCGCCCGGCGTTTCGTACATGCCGCGGCTCTTCATGCCGACGAAACGGTTCTCGACGAGATCCAGCCGACCGATACCGTGCTTGCGCCCGAGATCGTTGAGCGCGGCGAGCAGGGTCGCCGGGCTCATCGCCTCGCCATTCAGCGCCGTGCCGTCACCCTTCTCGAAATCGATGGTGATGTATTCTGGCGTGTCAGGTGCGTCCTCGGGATGGTCGGTACGCGAATAGACGTAGTCGGGCGTCTCCTCCCACGGATCCTCGAGCACCTTGCCCTCCGACGAGGTGTGGAGGAGGTTCGCATCGGTCGAGAAGGGGCTTTCGCCGCGCTTGTCCTTGGGCACGGCGATCTGGTGCGCCTCGGCCCAGGCGATCAGCGCGGTGCGGCTGGTGAGGTCCCACTCGCGCCACGGGGCGATTACCTTGATGTCCGGATCGAGCGCATAGGCGGAGAGCTCGAAGCGCACCTGGTCGTTGCCCTTGCCGGTCGCGCCATGGGCGATGGCATCGGCGCCGGTCTCGTGCGCGATCTCGACGAGACGCTTGGAGATCAGCGGACGCGCGATGCTGGTGCCGAGGAGGTAATCGCCCTCGTACCGCGCATTGGCGCGCATCATCGGGAAGACGAAGTCGCGGACGAACTCCTCACGCAGGTCCTCGATGAAGATGTGCTTGTCGGGAATGCCCATCGCGCGGGCTTTCTCGCGGGCCGGCTCGATCTCCTCGCCCTGGCCGAGATCGGCGGTGAAGGTGACCACCTCCAGCCCGCGTTCCACCTCGAGCCACTTGGCAATGACGGAGGTATCGAGACCGCCACTGTAGGCGAGGACGACGCGCTTGATATCGGACATGGATGCACCTTCGCTTGCTTGGCCGCGCCGCTAGCAGGAGCGTGACGCTGTAGGCAAACAAGAAGCGCTAGACTGCGGGAAAGTGGGCGCTGACACTGATTGTCAGGGGTAGGGACAGGGCGGCCCGTGCAGTTGACCTTCCAATTTGCCGGACTAAGCAATGGCAAGCGCACGATCGCCGACCGGCGGCGATAGGCTCGCGATTGAAGAGTTTTGGGGGGAAGATGTAAAATGGCGATTTTTACGGCTGTTCGCGCGTTCGACGCAGGATCTTTTATCGCGAATGCGAACATCGCGGAATTTTTCGATTTCGCGACCCCTTCCGGCAATTCGAGCCGCGTGACCTTTACCGATGTTTTCGACGGCATCACCGAACGCCTGATCATCGACGGCAGCTTCGCGAATTTCGTCGACGGGGTGCCGACCACCGGCACGATCACAGGTCTCGATTACAGCATCACCGGCGGCGCAGCCTTCACCTTCCAAGGTCTGTCCATGAGCGTCGAACAATTCACCAACTTCGTCGGCACCGATGATACCGCTGGCCTGTTCGCCGCTCTGCTGGCTGGCGCTGACACGATCAATGGCAGTGCTTTCGCAGACCGTCTGCAGGGGCTCGAAGGGAACGACACGATCGAAGGCCTTGGCGGAGACGACGTGCTCGAAGGCGGAAACGGCGCCGATTTGCTGCGTGGCGGTGGTGGCAACGATATCCTCGATGGCGGTGCTGGAGCAGACTCCATGTTCGGCGGAGGTGGCAACGACACCTACTATGTCGACAATGCCGGGGACGTCGTCACCGAACTAGCCGGGGCGGGCACCGACACGGTTTATGCGTCGATCTCGTATGAAATGCCCACCAATGTCGAGGTTCTCCATCTTTCCGGTGGCCGGATCGACGGAACCGGCAATCCTGACGACAACACGATCTACGGCAATGACGTCGCAAACGTCCTGGTGGGACGCAATGTCGACGACACGCTCTACGCCGGGTCCGGTGCCGACCAGGTTTACGGCGGACGCGGAACCGACGTGCTCTACGGCGATGGCGGCGCAGACTTCATCGTCGGCGGCAAGGACGACGACATCATTTACGGTGGCGGGGGGCTCGACAAGCTGGTCGGCGCGCTCGGCGCGGATACGTTCGCCTATGCCAGCACTGACGACGCCGGGCTGACGCAAGGCAGCAGCGATATCATCGCCGACTTCGATCAGGCGGAAGGCGACCTGATCGACCTGTCCGGCATCGACGCAGACAGTTCGACCGCGGGGACGCAGCACTTCACTTTCATCGGACAGGCAGCATTCAGCGGTGCCGCCGGCGAACTGCGCTATTCTCAGGGGACATCCCGGACGATCGTCGAGATGGATACCGATGGCGATGGCTCGGCCGATGCGTTCATTTGGCTCGACGGCATCTTGAACCTGACCCAGAGCGACTTCACTGCCGACACTTTTGTAGCTGCCGCGGACGGTGGACCGGGTGGCTCGAAAGCGTTCGGCGGCGGGGATATGATCTTCGCCGGCACGTTGATGCCTACGGACATTCTCGGCGCCAGCGACGCTCTGCACATGGTCTGAATTCGTCTCCTGCGGACTTTCGAGGAGGCGATCATCCGGTAGCGAATGCGATGTGGCCAGCTATCTCAGGCTGGCCATGCAGCAAGGTTGCGGGAAGTCCGCATAGCGCGGCTTTAGACCAAGGTCGGCTTGCGATTGACGCTTTCCTACTCAGTCGTCGCGGTGATAGCGGGATGCATGGTCTTCTCCTCTACCGCTCTGAATTCCGCCGGGTCAGGAGAGGCCCCTCATGGCCCCGCAGCTTTTTCCGCCCTGGACCGTGTAACATGCGGTCCATGTCGTAGGACTGCGACGGGGCGAACCCTCGTTTCGTCCTACACGGCAATCGGGCGCAAGTCCGCGCTCTCAGCCCGCATCCAGCAACCGCCGCTCCGCCGCCGCCATGTAGTCGCGCGTGATCGGCAGCGCGCGTCGGTGGCGGACGAACTGGATCTGGTAATTGCCCATGCTGCCCCATTCGAAGGCCGCGGTCGCGCCGGAGAGGTAGAAGGTCCACATGCGGTAGAAGCGCTCGTCGTACATCGCGACGATCGCCTCGCGGTTGGCCTCGCAGCGGGCGTACCATTCGCGCAGGGTCTCCGCGTAGTGCAGGCGCAGCGTCTCGATGTCGGAGTGGATCAGGCGGACCTTCTCGCTCGCCGCCAGCGTCTCCGACAGGGCGGGGATGTAGCCGCCGGGGAAGATGTACTTGTTGGTGAAGGCGTCGGTCACGCCCGGCCCGCCGAAGCGGCCGATGGTGTGGAGCAGCATGACGCCGTCGTCGGCCAGCAGGTTCGCACAGGCGCGGAAGAAGGTCTCGAACTGCGGGCGGCCGACATGCTCGAACATGCCGACCGAGACGATCCGGTCGAAGCGGGCACCGCGCGCGGCAAGGTCGCGGTAGTCGACCAGCTCGAAGCTGACGCGATCGGCCACGCCGGCCTCCTCGGCGCGGGTGCGGGCGAGGGCGAGCTGTTCCTGCGAGAGGGTGATGCCGGTCACCCGCACGTCGAAGTGCCGGGCGAGGAAGATCGCCATGCCGCCCCAGCCGCAGCCGATGTCGAGCACGCTCTGCCCGTCGGCGAGCGCGAGCTTGGCGGCGATATGGGCGAGCTTGGCGTGCTGCGCTTCGGCCAGCGTCTCGACGCCTTCGGGCCAGTAGGCGCAGGAATACTGCATGTGCTCGGGGTCGAGCATGAGCCGGTAGAGCTCGTTGCCGATGTCGTAATGGTGCGCGACGTTGCGGCGCGACCCGGTGCGGTCGTTGAACGCCTGGACGACGAACTTGGCGCGGTTGCGCAGGCGGCGGGTGAGGGAGGGGGGCTTGAGTGCACCCCCGCGTTCCCACGCCGCGTTCGAGCGGAGCAGCTGGACGAGGCCCATGACGTCGCCCTGCTCGATCACCAGGCGTCCGTCCATGAAGGCCTCCGCCGCACCGATGCGCGGGTCGAGCAGGATGTCGCGCGGGACCTTGCCGTCGGTGAAGGCGAGCCGAATGTCGGGATAAGCCTCGGCGGGCGATCCGTAAGTCTCGCTCGACCCGTCGGCGAAGCGGGCGGTGAGGGTGCCCAACTTGATGGTGGAACCGAGGAACCTGGAAAGGAGGCGTTTGCTCATACTGCCTTGCTCTTCGTGGCCACTGGAATGATGGTTGCAACGCATAGGAGGCAAGGATGACTGAAGCAAAGACCCAGATAACGATGGTCGATCCGGCGGACTTCATTGCCGGTGTCGAACCGGAGCGCAAGCGGGAGGAAGCGAAGGTGCTCGACGCGCTGTTCCGCAAGGTGACCGGGGAGAAGCCGCGCATGTGGGGGCCGAGCATCATAGGCTACGGCCAGTACCACTACCGCTACGATAGCGGGCGCGAAGGCGATATGTGCCGTCAAGGCTTCAGCCCGCGAAAGGCCAAGCACTCGCTGTACATCCTTCGATGCGGCGAGGAGAGCGAGGAAGCAGCCTTCGCACCCTTGCTTGCGCGGCTGGGCAAGTATTCGCGCGGAGCCGCCTGCCTGTACGTCAACAAGCTCGGCGATATCGATCTGGGCGTGTTGGAAGAGATGATCGACCTGGGCTGGAGTCGTTCGTTCGAGAAATACCCCGACTGAGGTCAGATCCCGGCGTACCATTGGTACCCGGCCCGGTCCTCCCAATAGCCGCCCTGGCCGCCGCCGATGCCGTCGAGGCTCGCGACGGCTTCGATCGCGGTAAGGTACTTGGCGTGCTTGTAACCCAGCTGCCGTTCGATCCGCATGCGCAGCGGCGCGCCATTGCGGACCGGCAGGGGCTCGCCGTTCAGGCTGTGGGCGATGATGGTCTGCGGGTGGTAGGCATCAACGAGGTCGACGGTCTCGTAATAGTCCTGCCCGTTGAGGTTGTCGGCGCAGCGGAAGACGATGAACCGCGCTTCGGGCTTCAACCCTGCCTCGTCCAGCAGGAGCGACAGCTGCGGACCGGTCCATTCGCCGATCGCGCTCCAGCCTTCGACGCAATCGTGGCGCGTCACCTGGCTGCGCGCCGGCAGCTTGCGGATGTTCTCGATGCTGAAGCTGAGCGGGGTGTCGACCAGACCGCGCACCTCGAGCCGCCAGTTGGCAAAGCCCTCCTCGACATGGCGCGGATAGTCGCCGTTCTGCGGGTCGGTCGAGCCGTTGCCGCGGAAGAAGGGCGAGACGGCGCTGCGCGGATACTCGGGTGCGAGCGCTTCGCGGTTCGAAAGGAACCGGTGCGCGCCCATGTGCCACTTCTCCGCTGCGCTCAGCAGCCTGGCGCCAGTATCGCTGTCCGCAACCTTGTTGCAGCCCGCGACCCACAAGGCACCCAGGCCGGCGATGAACCCCCTACGCTTGATGATGCGTCCCTCCCGTGATCATGCCGCGGATCTGTCCGATCGGGCCGGCCAGGAAGACCAGCGCCAAGTGGACGACAAAGAATCCGAAGATCGCGAAAGCGAAGATGAAATGCAGGCTGCGCGCGGATTGCCGCCCGCCAAGCAGGTCCACGAGCCACCCGAAGGTCGGCTCCATGCCAGGGCTTATCGAGATGCCGGTGAAGACCATCGTCGGCAGGAAGACGCCGAGCACGAGGCCGTAGGCCAGCTTCTGCAGGAAATTGTACTTGCCGCCGGCGTGCTCGAAATTGAGCTTCAGGTGCTCGACGATGACATGCCAGATCGCCGTCGGTCGCCATTCCGCGCGGGTCGTCGTGATGTCGCGCTGGAAATGGCGGTTGAGGAGCATCGCCACCCACATGAACAACAGGCCCAGTGCGAAAGGCCAGGCCATGAGGATATGCCAGTCGCGCGCGACAGCAAGGCTGTAGGAGCCGGGGATCGTCATCCAGTCGGGAAAGCGCGGCACCTCGAGCCAGGCGTGCTGGCGCGAGAAACCCCAGTCGCCCCAATAGAGCAGGCGATGGGCATTGCTGATCGTGAGGCCCGACATGAACAGCGTGACCACGCAGAGCAGATTGAGCCAGTGCCACAGGCGGGTGGATAGCGCGTGTTTCTTCATGAAAAGGTCCCCTCCCTTGCAAGATAGATAACATCCCTGGGTTGGGAGAGGAGGTGCTGTCCGCTGTCGACGAACAGCGTCTGGCCGCTGGCCAATGTCCCGCTCGCGAGAAAGACCGCAGCTTCGGCGATTTCCCCGGGCGTCGTCTTGCGACCGAGCAGGTTTAGCCGGTGGGACACTTCGGTCTCGGCTTCGGTCTGGTCGTGGCTGGCGAGGATCGCCCCGGGAGCCAAGCCATAGACGCGGTCCTGCCCGACCGCAGCGCCCATCGCCAGCATCGGCACCGTCGCGCCGAGGGCGTGCTTACTCATTGTGTAGCTGAAGAAGTCGGGATTGGGATTGGCGAGCTTCTGGTCGGTCACCTGGATCACCCGCCGTCCGTCGGCGGCGGTCGCCTTGGCGAGATAGGCTTGCGCCATGCGGGCGGGGGAGGTGGCGTTGACCTGCATCGCCCGGGTGTTCGTTACCGGGTCGAGCGCGGTTACATCGTCCTCTTCGAACAGCGAAGCGCAATTGACGAAGCACCGCCAGTCGGAGAGGCGACCCGCCAGATCTTCGATCATTGCGACGGGAGAGTCGCCGTCGGCAAGGTCGCAGGCGATGGTCTCGGCGCTCGGCAGGCTTTCTGCCAGACTTGCAGCGGCTTCCGCGGACCGGCGGTAGTGGATCACGACGTGCCAACCGGCTTCGCCGAAGGCCCGTGAGATTGCAGCGCCCAGGCGTTTCGCGCCTCCGGTCACGAGCACGGCTGGTCTGTCTGAGGCGGACATCGCGCCCTTGTAGCGCGCTGGGCGGCAATGGAAAGGCGCGCCGCAACCGGCCTTAACCGATTACGACGCGCCCTCTGCGACCTGAAGGGTCAACCCTTCGAGCTAGGTCATATGGGGATCACCGGCAGCGCAGGCTGCCACGATCGATCTCCCGACCGACGATCGCGCCCACGGCACCGCCGAGAATCGCGCCGAGCGTGCGGTCGCCGCGACCGGCGAGCTCGTGGCCGGCCAGTGCGCCGACGCCGGCACCGATCACCAGACCGGTCGTGCCGTTGTCGCGCTTGCAGTAGTAGCGACCGTCACGGCCCCGCCACATGTAGCTGTCGCGCGAGATACGGCGCGGTTCGACATAGTAGCCGCGGCTGTCGTAGATAGCGCGGTCCTTGGCCCGCTTGCCATGGGCGGGGGCCCAGTGTGGCGGGTCCGCGGCAGCGGGAGTTGCGGTGCCGAGACCGGTCAGGGCCATGGTCCCGGCGGCGAATGCGAGAGCGACTTTCTTCATTGGTTCTGCCTCATTTGCCTGTTGTACGGCTTGTCAACGGCGACCCTGCTGGCGAGGTCCACAACCTCGGATGAACAAGCGGCGTTAAGGCGAAATTAGCGATAAACCGAGCCGGAAGGCGCGATGAACCGTGCCTCAGTCGATCCGCGCTCGGGCCTTGTCGCGCCATACGGTGCTGAGCCGCGCAAGGTCGGCGATCGCTTCGAATTCGGCCTTCCCGCATGCGCTGCGCGGGTGGTAGAGCGCGGCGAACACCCGCGCCACGCTCCAGCCCTCGTGGCCTGCCTCGACGCGCTCCAGCACATCGCCGGCCTGCGCCTCGCCTTCCTCGACTACGCGGTAGTACCAGCCGCTCTGGTGGGTGGACAGGATACGCGCGACAATGCCCTTGCGGCCGAAGTGATGCTCGATCTTCCAGCACGGCTGGCGGCCCTGGCTCACCTCGAGCACCGCCGTGCCGAGCCGGTAGCGGTCGCCGATCAGAACCTCATTTTCGGTCAATCCGCTGCTCATCAGGTTTTCGCCGAAGGCAGCGGGTCCACCGAGCAGGTCATGCCCGCCCAGCCAGTCCTGCCAGCCCACATAATGCTCGTGCGGGTAGTGATGCACCGCCATGTCCGGACCGCCGTGGTGTCTCGTATCGGCGACCATGTCGCCTTCGATCCCGAAGCTGCGAATTGCAACGCGCCCTTCGACCGGCGTCTTGGCGATCGCGCTCAGTTCGGCGCCGTTGAACGGCCTGGGCAGGCCGACGCAGATGGCCTCGACCACGACGGTCATTTTGCCGACCCGTTTCCAACGACATGGACCGCATGGACCACTGTCCTGGGCGGAAAAACACCGGGATGGTCAAAGCCGCCGAAATACGCGGTTTCGAGGGAGTTTTCGTCGGTCATGTTCGCGTTTCAGCACATGGCGCGAATGTAGGAAAGCGTTTCGAAGTGCGGGCTCATCCGGCTCGCTTGCGAAGCGTCAGCGCATACCAGTCCCGCAGGACGCCATCTGCCCCTTCGCCGCGATAGGTTTCGGCCTCCTCGACCAGAAACCCGGCCTGTCGGTAGGCCTCTTCGAGCCATTCAGGGGCGGGGAAGTTGTGCAGCCGTCCCAGCGGATCGCGGCCTTCGCCGTCGCCCAGCTTGAAATTGGCGAAATGCCAACCGCCCGGCCGCAAGGCGCGGTGCATGCGCGCGAGGACTGCGGGCAATTCCGCCCGCGCGACGTGAATGAGGCAGGCGTGAGCCCACACCGCGTCGTAGGTGCTGACGGCATCGAGCTGATGAAATTGCATTTCCCGTGCTGGGAGGTCGTGCCGTTCGCGCGCCTTGCGGATCATTGCCGGGGTCCCGTCGGTCGGATCGGCGTCGAACCCGCGCTCGATCATGCGCGCCGCATCCCGACCGGCACCGCAGCCAAGCTCCAGAATCCTTGCGCCGGGAGCCAATAGGTCGAGAAACCTGTCGAGGTGGCGACTGGGTGCCTGACCGAAACTCGCTGTGTAGCGCGGCGCGTTTCGCTCGTAGAAAGCGATCGTCGCCGGGTCGGCGCTCACGCTTGCGCGGCCTCGGCGGCCTCGCGGTCTCTTTGGGCGCGGCTCTTTTTCTCGGCGGAGGTCTTCAGCTGGCCGCAGGCAGCATCGATATCGCGGCCGCGCGGGGTGCGGACCGGCGCGCTGATGCCATGTTCGAAAACGATTTCGGAAAAGCGCTTCACCCGCTCGGGCGTCGAGCATTCGTAGGGCGCGCCGGGCCAGGGGTTGAACGGAATCAGGTTCACCTTGGCGGGCAGCTTGTACTGCTTGATCAGCCGGACCAGTTCGAGCGCGTCCTCGTCGCTGTCGTTCTTGTCCTTGAGCATCACGTATTCGAAGGTGATGCGGCGGGCATTGCTGGCGCCGGGATAGTCGGCACAGGCCTGCAGCAGTTCCTCGATGCCGTATTTCTTGTTGATCGGCACGATCTCGTCGCGGATTTCCTTGGTGACCGCGTGGAGCGAGACCGCGAGGTTCACGCCGATTTCCTCGCCGCACTTGTCCATCATCGGCACCACGCCGCTGGTCGACAGCGTGATGCGGCGCTTCGACAGGGCGAGCCCGTCGCCGTCCATCACCAGCTTCAGCGCGCCCTTGACGTTGTCGAAATTGTAGAGCGGCTCGCCCATGCCCATCATCACGATGTTGGTCAGCAGCCGACCATCGGAGGTGTAGTGCCCGGCATCCTCGGCATCGTCGAGGCCCGCCATGCTGCCCTTGGGCCATTCGCCCAGCGCGTCGCGCGCCAGCATGACCTGGCCGACGATCTCGCCGGGGGTCAGATTGCGCACCAGCTTCATGGTGCCGGTGTGGCAAAAACGGCAATTGAGCGTGCAGCCAACCTGGCTGGAGACGCAGAGTGTTCCCCGGTCGGCATCGGGGATGAAGACCATCTCGAACTCGTGCCCGTCGGCGGTCTTGAGCAGCCACTTGCGGGTGCCGTCGGTCGAATGCTGAGCCTCGACCACTTCGGGCCGCCCGATGACGAACCGTTCGGCAAGCCACGGGCGCATGGTCTTGGCGATATCGGTCATCGCCTCAAAGTCGGTGACACCGCGGTGGTAGAGCCAGTGGAAAACCTGCTTGGCGCGCAGCTTGGCCTGCCGCGCATCGAGCCCAGCGTCTTCGAACAATTCGCGGATGCGGTCCTTGGGCAGGCCGATCAGGTCGACGCGCCCATCGACGCGCGGCGTGATGTCACGCGCCACAGGAATCGGGTCCACCTGCCCGGGAATGCTCATGAGAGTCGTATCGGTCATGGGAGCGGCGCATATAGGCGTGCCCGATGCATTTGGCCAGACGCTGCGGGGCGACAACAAGCGGCGCAATCGCGCCCGGTTCCTGCGGTTCGTCGCATTTCTGGATGCCCTGCAGACCGTCCACGACCCGTCGATGAATGTGCACGGCTTGGCGTAACAATGTGTCTTTCGGGCAACATTTTTATGTTGTGGGAGGTTAATGAAACCACACGGCGGTCTGCTCCGTTTCCTCGTCACACGCCGCCTGATGGCTGCGTTGAATAACGGAGAAAATTGATGAAAAAGACTGTCGCAATCCTCGCAGCCACTTCGGTTGCAGCTCTTTCGGCCCCGGCCATGGCGCAGGACGCCACGGACGGCACCTTCACCGGCCCGCGCGTCGAAGCGCTGGTGGGTTATGACGTGACCAAGGCCGGCAGCGATGTCGACGACGATGTGAACGACAACAACGACCAGTCGATCGACGGTGTGACCTACGGCGTCGGCGTCGGCTACGACTTCAACGCCGGCGGCGTCGTCCTCGGCCTCGAAGGCGAAATCACCGATTCCTCGGCCAATGTGGAATTCGACGGTAACGATGGCGAATTCTTCGGCCTCGGCGACGTCCACGCCGGGCGTGACATCTATGTCGGCGCGCGCGCCGGTGTCCTCGCCAATCCGGACCTGTTGCTTTACGTGAAGGGCGGTTACTCCAACGCTCGCTATAACCTGAACAGCTCGTACAACGGCGAGGAATACCGCGCCAAGATCGACACCGACGGCTTCCGTCTGGGTGCGGGTGCGGAATACGCGCTCAACACCAACACCTATGCCAAGATCGAATATCGCTATTCGAACTACAGCAGCGCCGAGCTCGACTATGAAGGCAATGCGCCGGATGTCGACCTGGGCGAGATCGACCTCGATCGTCACCAGGTGATGCTGGGCTTCGGTTACCGCTTCTAAGCGTAACCGACGCGAAAAACGGGGCCGGCAGCGCGATGCGTTGCCGGCCTTTTTCGTGTCAGCGCCGCGCGCAGGCGAGAGTGGCGGCGTCCATCGCGGTTGCGGCACCGGAAAGCGAGTAGGTGTCGGAGAAGCGCCGTCCGCGCGTGTCGGTGGCTCTGATCGTCATGCTGGATGCGGAGCGCATGGCGGCGACGATCGCTGCGTCCATGGTGCGGTCCTGCGACCAGGCATCGCCCCCGCCGCCGATAAGCTGGAAGCGCTTCGGTCCGACCTGCAGGGTAATCGTGCCATTGGTCCGCAGCATGCGCGAAAGGCGGAAATGGACCTGCCCGCGCAGGTTGCGGCGCGGCCAGGTGCCGATCGTCGCAAAGGGTTCGTTATCCCGCTTGAGGCGGCTCGGCTGGGGGATGGCAATCGCGTAGCAGCGGGGCACGGACCGGTCGCGGAAGGCGCCCCAGTCGGAAAAGACGCCGAGGCTGTCCTTGGCCGCGAGCGGCGCGGACAGGGCGAGTAGCGCGAGGACGGCAAGCTTACGCATAGGCAATGGCGATCACTTCCCATTCCTTTTCGCCGCCGGGAAGCCTGACGGTGCGCAAATCCCCGACCGCGGCACCCTTCAGCGCGCGGGCGAGGGGGGAGGACCAGCCGATGCGCCCCTGGCTCGCGTCCTGCTCATCATCGCCGACCAGGGTTACGGATTTTTCGTTGTCGTCCTCGTCTGCCAGCATGACCCGCGCGCCGAAGAAGGCGCGGTTCATATCGGGCTGCTCGGCGGGATCGATGACCCGCGCGGCCTTCATGCGGCGGGCGATATGGGCGAGCTCGCGGTCGATTTCGCGCATGCGCTTGCGGCCGTAGAGGTAGTCTCCGTTCTCGCTGCGGTCGCCATTGCCCGCCGCCCAGCTGACGATCTCGACGATCGCGGGGCGTTCCGTGCCCAACAGGTGGTCGTAGCGCGCTTTGAGCGCGGCATATCCGGCAGGCGTGATCGGGTTGCCGGGGGCGGATTTAGTCGCGGACATGGCCCGCCCCTAGCGCGGATCAGCGCAGGAAGTCACTCACCGAACGCTTGCGCTTGTACGGCGTCCGCTCGGGATAGAGCGTTTCGTACATGGCCGCATTCTCGACCACGCGCTGGACGTAGTTCTTGGTTTCGTAGAACGGGATCTTCTCGATCCATTCGACCCAACTGATCGATCCGTTGCGCGGATCGCCATTCGCGGCGAGCCACTTATTCACATTGCCAGGCCCGGCATTGTAGGCGGCAAAGGCGAGCGGGTAGCTGCCGTTGTAGCGCGCCATCAGCCGCTGGATATGATTGCTGCCGAGACGCACGTTGTACTGCGCATCGTCGATCAGCGAAGCGGACATGTAGGACATCCCTGCCTTCTCCGCTTCCTCGCGTGCGGTGCCGGGCATGAGCTGCATCAGGCCGCGCGCGCCGGCGTGGCTGATCGCGTTCTGTGCGAACTGGCTTTCCTGCCGCGCGATCGCATGGACCAGCGTGAAATCCGCACCCTGCGGGAGGGGCAGGACCGGGAAGCCCTGGACGATGAATTCTTCGTGCCCGTCGCGGCCCGCCTGGTCGGTCAGGATCACCGCGAGGTCGCGGCGGCCGATGTCGCGCGCAAGCTCGGAGACGAGCGCGTGCTCGACCGGGGTCTGCGCCTGGCTGGCGATCTCACGATAGAAATAGATGCCCGTGCGCCATGGTGCATCGCGCGCCACTTCGCGCACGGCGGCGACCAGCGGGCGGTTCATGAACTCGGCGCGCTGCTCCGCCGTGGGCTGGATCGAACTGACGCGCGGCAGCGTGGGGAAGGGGCGTCCGAGTTCTTCGAGCGCCATCCGGCCGTAGAATCGGTCGGGGTATTCGGCGGCCATTTCGAAGTAACGCCTGGCTTCGGAAGAATTGCCCGCGCGCTTGGCGGCAAGACCGGCCCAGTAGAAACCCTTTGAACGGGTCTGGGGCGTCTGCGCGGCTGCGCCGTAGCGGTAGAACAGCGGCGCGGCGCGCATGCCGTCGCCAAGGTTCCACAAGGCGCTCGTCCCGCCGAGCCACATGAGCGAGGTATAGTCGTCCCGCAGGCGGTAGGAGAGCGTGCTGACATCGGTGCCCGGGGCGAACAGATCGTCGACCTTGGCGGCGATCCGCGCGGCAGGGTCAGCACCGGCGCCCTTGGCGGCGCGCAGTGCCTCGGCAACGTAATCTTCCGCATCGAAGGCCGGGCCGGCGAATTGCGCGCGATTAGCAAGCGTGCTGATCGCCATCGGCAGCTGTCCGCTGGTGCGGTAATAGCGCACCAGGTTGTAGACATAGCCCGCATCGTTCGCTGCCTCGGCGGGCACGGCGATCCCGGACTGCTCGGGACGGCTTCCCTGCAACAGCGCCAGCCTTGCAGTGGCCAGCTGGCGGTCGGCAGCCGGCACGTTGACGATCTGGCGCGCCGCGGCCTCGCGCTCGCCCTGCCAGAGCAGCGCATCCATCCGGGCAGCGTGGTCCTCTGGCGTGAAGCGCGAACCGAACAGGCCGAGCATATAGGCCTCCGCAGGGCCGCTCATCACGCCGCCGCGCCACGCCTCCCGCGCCACCGTGAACGCCTCGTCACGCCCTGCCGAAGCGAGCGCCAGCGCATAGCGCGCCTTCGCACCGTTCGAGAGCGGGGGAGTGCGGTCGAAGAAGGCGACCAGCGCCTCGGGCGTCACCGGTTCTTTGTCGAGCGCCGCTTCGGCACGCGACTGCAGCAGGTCCTGCCGCGGGAACCCCGGATAGGTGGTGATGAAATTGGCGTATTCGGAGAAGACCAGATTGTCGCGCCCGGTGAGGTATTCCCACTTGCTGATCGCCTGCGCCATCCGCCCCGGGTTCTGCGCCACCAGATTGTTGCGCGCGCGGTCCCATTCGGCGGCCTCCTGCGCTGCGGCGGGAGCGGGCAGGGCGAAGGCCGTGCCGGCAAGGAGTGCGAACGAAAATGCTGTCTTTTTGCCCATGCTGGACATAATGGCCCCCGGCTCCTTATCAGGTGCTGAATGAAATTTCCGGTCCGTGAAATCTCTCGGACACTCATGCAGCTAACGCAGGACCCACGCAAATGTTCTCAGGCTCGATTCCGGCTCTGGCGACTCCTTTTCGCGACGGATCGTTCGACGAGGCCGCTTTCCGCCGGCTGGTGGACTGGCAGATCGACAACGGTTCGAGTGCGCTGGTGCCCTGCGGCACGACGGGCGAGGCCTCGACCCTGTCCAATGCCGAACACCACCGCGTGATCGAAGTATGCGTCGAACAGGCGGCCGGGCGCGTGCCGGTGATCGCGGGATGCGGCAGCAACGACACCAACAACGCCCTGCTGCACATGCGCTTTTCCAAGAAGGCCGGAGCGGCCGCTGGCCTGTGCGTAGCCCCCTATTACAACCGGCCGAGCCAGGCGGGCCTGATCGCCCATTTCAGTTATCTTGCCGAAAACAGCGACCTGCCGATCGTGCTCTACAACGTGCCCGCGCGCACCGTGACCGATATCGAGGACGAAACGGTGGTCGAACTGGTGACCAAGTATCCCGACCGGATCGTCGCCATCAAGGATGCCAGCGGGGACCTCTCGCGCGTCGCCGACCATCGCATGGGTATCGGCCACGATTTCTGCCAGCTGTCGGGCAATGACGAACTGTGGCTGCCGCACTCTGCCGCCGGTGGTTCCGGCTGCATTTCGGTTACGGCCAATGTCGCCCCCGCACTGTGCGCCGAATTCCATGCGGCGATCGACGCCAACGATCTGGTCAAGGCGCGCGAAATCAACGACCGGCTGTTCCCGCTGCACTATGCAATGTTCTCCGACGCCAGTCCGGCGCCGGTTAAATACGCGCTGAGCCGCGTTCACGACTGGATCGAATGCGACGTGCGCCTGCCGCTCGTGAACGCGAGCGAAGCCAGCCGAAAGGCCGTCGACGAGGCGCTGGAGATCGCCGGGCTGATCTAGCCCGCTCTTTCCTTTTCGCTCCGCCGCGCCTAGATGCGCCCACCATATGGCACGCCCCAAACCCGAGACCTTCGACAAGCAGAAAACCGTCGCCGAAAACCGGCGTGCGCGGTTCGATTATGCTGTCGAGGACAAGTTCGAGGCCGGGCTCGCGCTGCAAGGGACCGAGGTCAAGGCGCTACGGGCGGGCGAGGCGAGCATTGCCGAAAGCTATGCCGAAATCCGCGACGGACAGGCCTGGTTGATCAACGCCAACATTCCCGAATACAGCCACGGCAACCGGCTCAACCACGAGCCCCGGCGGCCGCGCAAGCTGCTGCTCCATGCGCGCGAAATCCAGCGGCTGCTGGGCGCGGTCGAACGCAAGGGCATGACCCTGATCCCGCTCAGCATCTATTTCAATCGCACGGGACGGGCCAAGGTCGAACTCGGCCTCGCCAAGGGCAGGCAGTCGCAGGACAAGCGCGAATATATCAAGGATCGCGACTGGCAGCGGGACAAGGCGCGGCTGATGCGCGAGCGCGGCTGATCCGCAGCCGTCGAATTCCGGCGATGGCCATTGTGCATTCATCGCACTTCGCTAGTGCGCCGGCCTTGCACTCGCTAGTCGGGCGGCGCATTTCCGAATCGTGGCCATGAGCAACCCAAAGTCGAAAACCTTCCTGGCGGACCTGATCCGCAAGTATATGCCCACGCGCGAGCAGATGGCGCAGAACAAGTATCTTGCGCCCATCGCCCATCGCTTCCTGACGCCCGAATTGTGGCGCTTCACCCGCCGCAGCGTGCCGCGCGGCGTGGCGCTGGGAATCTTTGCCGGCTTCATCATCCCGGTCGGCCAGATCTTCCTTGCCGCCTTCATGGCATTGCCCGCCCGTGCCAATGTGCCGCTGTCGGCGCTGGTCACCTTCATCACCAATCCCTTCACCTTTCCCTTCTGGGCCTGGTTCGCCAACCGCCTGGGTGCCTTCATCCTGAAGGTGGACCTCGGCGTAACCGGCGGAGCCGCGCAGGAGGAGATGGCAAGCGGTCGCTGGGCTTGGCTGATCGAAATGTTCGAAGGGGTCGGCGTGACCGTGCTGGTGACGATCTTCGGCTTCATCGTGCTCGCCGTCGTCGGCGCGGCGATCGGCTATCTCGTGGCCGGCTTCGTCTGGCGGTTCATCGTAGCATCGAAGCGCCGTCGTCGCCTGCGCGCCATGGAGCGGCGCCTCGACGAGCGCCTCGCGGAGGGGACTGAATGAGCGTGCAGGACGACAACACCATCGGTCGTCTTCCCCCGCTTCCCCTGATCCTCGGGGTTGTGGCTGCCTGCGTGATTTCCGTTGCGCTGGTGTGGCTGGTGGCCGGGGCGACAGTCGTGGCGATCGCGTATGGCGGCGCGCTGGTTGCGGTGCTGCTGATGCTGCTGCTGGCGGCAAGGCTGCGCACCGGGGCTGTCGAGCAGGACTTGGGTCTCCCCGACTGGTCGGTCACCGCCGCGGCGATCGAGAACAGTCGCCGTGCGCTGGCCGTGACCGATCGTGCGAACCGCCTGACCTGCGCCAACACCAGTTATGAAGAGTGGTTCGAAAGGGCCGCCGCCCCGCTCGAACTGCCCTTCGCCCCGAAATCGCGCGAGCGCCTGATGATCGCCGCGCGCGAAGCATGGCGCGACGGCAGTGCCGAAGTCGAGCTGTTGACGTTCGAGGGCACGGACAAGCGTTTCCGCCTCAAGGTCGACCGGGCAGGCCGGGCGGAGGATTTTCTCGTCTGGCGCTTCGCCGAGATCATCCAGCGGCGCAGCTACGACGGGCTCGTCGACCAGGTTGCGGGGCCGCTTGGCGAGGTGATGTCGCGCGCCGGGCTGGAGCTGGCGCTGGTCGCTCCGGACGGGGTCGTGCAGGCGGCGACGCAGGGCCTTGCCGAGCGGGCGACGGGGGGCAGCCAGGCATCGCTGGTCGGCATGGAGTTCGTGCAATTGCTCCGCTCGGACGACCGCGACAGGATTTTCTTCGCGCGCGAGGGCCAGCAGGGCTCGCCGCAGACCCTCGTCCACGTACCGCTCGACCTGCCGACGGCTTCGCGCGTGAGCGAGGCCGACCAGGCCCCTTCGCTGATGCTGCTGGTCGACAGCACCGTGGGTATCGGAAGCGGCTGGGACGGCGGAGGCAAGGCCGCGATCCCGCAGCTCGAGGCCTTGTTGTCGGCATTGCCGCTGGGCCTTGCGCTGACCGATCGCGACGGGCGTTTCCTGTTCGCCAACAAGGCCTTCCTGCGCGCCGTCGAGCGCGAGAGCGAGGGACTGCCGCAGTTCCCGTCCGACCTCGTCGTGCGCGAAGACAAGGCGGCGATCGCCGACACCGTGCGCCGGTTCGCCAAGGGTGCGAGTTCGAGCGGGGACATGGCGGTACGCCTGTCGGGCGACAAGGAAGAGCCGGTTTCGATCGGGCTCGCGGGCATTCGCGGCATGGGCGATGCGGCCGTGCTGCTTTCGATCACCGATTCGACCGAAGAGAAGCGCCTGCGCCGGCAGGTGGCCCAGGCGACCAAGATGCAGGCGGTCGGCCAGCTCGCCGGCGGTGTCGCGCACGACTTCAACAACGTGCTCACCGCGATCATCGGTTACTGCGACCTCATGCTGCTGCGCCACACACCGGGCGACAGCGACTACGACGACATCCAGCAGATCCGCGCCAATTCCAATCGCGCGGCCAGCCTCACGCGACAGCTGCTCGCCTTCAGCCGCCAGCAGACCCTGCGGCCGGTCGTGCTGCAACTGCCCGACGTGGTCAGCGAGGTCAGCCAGCTCCTCAAGCGCCTGATGGGCGACAAGATCGAGTTCGCCGTGCGCCACGACCGCGAGCTGGGGCCGGTGCGCGCCGACCCTCAGCAGCTGGAGCAGGTCATCATCAACCTCGCCGTGAATGCGCGCGACGCGATGCAGGCGCATGCGGCCAAGACCGGACGGCAGGACTGGAAGGGCCGCCTGACTCTCGCGACACGGCGAGTCTCGGCCCGCGACGTGCGCAAGATGGGTAGCGATATCATGCCCGCCGACGACTACACGGTGCTGATCGTGCAGGACACCGGCGGCGGTATCCCCCCCGATATCCTGAGCAAGATTTTCGAGCCCTTCTTCACAACCAAGGAACAGGGCAAGGGCACCGGCCTCGGCCTGTCGACCGTCTACGGCATCGTCAAGCAGTCGAACGGTTTCATCTTCGCCGACAATGTCCGCGGGACCGATGGCACGATCACCGGCGCGCGCTTCACGGTCTATCTGCCCGTCCACAAGGGCGAACTGCCGATCGCCATGCGCAGCGAGGAAGAAGCCGAGCAGAAGGCCAGCGAGTGGTCCGGCGGCGGCAAGCTGCTGCTGGTGGAGGACGAGGACATGGTTCGCGCCGTCGCCGAGCGAGCGCTGGTGCGCGCGGGCTATACCGTGACGACTGCTTCCGACGGGGAGGAGGGCCTTGCGGAGGTGGCGAACGGAACCGAGGATTTCGACCTCATCGTCTCCGACGTGGTCATGCCCGCGATGGATGGTCCGGCAATGGCGCGTGCGATCCGGCGGGTTAAGCCGAAACTGCCGATCCTCTTCATGTCGGGCTATGCCGAGGAACAGCTACGCAACGAAATCGACATCGACGCGATGTATTTCATCCCCAAGCCGTTCAGCGTGCAGCAGATCAACGCCATGGTTGCCGAAGTTCTGGCGGCGCAACGCGACGGGTAGGTCAAGGCCGGCTACGGCCATTGGAACAAAACGCGAAAAAAATTGCGTTCGGGGATTATCCCCTTGCGACAAGTAAGGCAATCTGCTACAAGGGCTTATGAGCAACAAAGCCCCCACCCTTCGCCAGTTTCAAGACCGCTTCCCCACCGAGGATAGCTGCCTAGAGCACCTTAAGCTGGTGCGCTTTGGCGAGCGTCACGAATGCGAAAAGTGCGGCAAGGATGCGCAGTTCTACCGTGCCAAGAAGCGCCGCTCCTACGCTTGCGAGCATTGCGGCCATCAAATCTACCCGACCGCTGGCACGCCCTTCCACGCGACCCGCACAAGCCTGCGCGATTGGTTCTACGTCATGTTCCTCTTTTGCTCGAAGCGGAACGGCGTGGCGGCAAAGGAAGTCGAGCGCCAGATCGGCGTGACCTACAAGACCGCTTGGCGCATGTGCCATGAAATCCGCAAATACATGGCCATCGTGGGCGGTGACGAGCCGCTTGGCGGTCCGTTCAAGACTGTCGAGATCGACGAGACGTTCATCGGTGGCTATCGCCGCAACGGCATGGGCGGGGCTGGCAAGACTGTCGTGCTGGGTATGCGCGAAAAGAAGGGCAACATCGTCACCCGCGTCGTGCCCTCACGCAAGAGCGGCGACATGCTTCCCCACATCGTCAGCCTCGTGAAGCCCTACAGCGAAGTCCACACCGATACGCTGCGCTCCTATGGCGGTCTCGGCACCATCAAGGGCTACTGGCACAAGCAGGTCGATCACAGCAAAGAAGAGTATGTCAGCGCCACGGGCGTGACGGTGAACGGGATTGAAGGCTTCTGGGCGCAGCTAAAGCGCTCGATCAACGGCACTCACATTCACGTCAGCGCGAAGCATCTTCCGAAGTATCTGGGCGAGTTCGAGTTTCGTCACAATCGGCGTCACCGTCCCGAGACGATGCTTTCCGAGCTGATGACGGCTTTTCAGCGCTAGGGCCTGTCATCGCCTTTAGCAGGCGGTCAAACTTGTCATGGTCCATGTCGAGTATCCTTGATAATCCCCCAGACATTGAGGCCCACAAGGCCCATTAGCAGAAAACCCAAAATACCGATACCTAGCGCTCCCCACCAAGCAAGGTTGGCATAGGCTTCCCATTGAGCCAGAGCTGTTGCTGGGATCGTCTTTCGGTCGGCGAGGTCTAGCGCCTGCTTAGCGTTAAGCCAGAAGCCGAACAGCCATCCAGCCAAGGACAGTGTGAGAGCTGAGCTAGCTTGAAGACCGCCAAGCGTCCAAAGCTCTCTAGATGTGACAGGATATTCCCTCATTTCACGCACACCAGGTGTGCGATTGAACCCTGACGCCCCACCTCGGAGAGGTTTGTTCGGCGCACTAGTGAGATTCGGCGTGCCGTCAGCCATTGCCGTCTCCCCAAGGTGGTGGAATATTGATCGGAGGCGGCGGGGGCGAGGCGACAAGGGGCTGTAACCCCAAGACCCACGCAACATGAAAGTCCATAAGTCCGCAACTCGCACAGTAAGTCACCACCGAGGGCAAGCGAAAGTGAGGATCGGACGCATTGAGCGTATCTGATCGATTTCCCGCGAGTTGAGGGCTGACGTAATACTTGTCCGATCCGCAGGAGCGACAAACCGGCCTTCCGCCGTTGGCTTGCCAAAGAGCCGCAAGCTTGCCTTGAACAAGCTGCATTTCGAACTCGGTGAGCGTTCCGTCTGGTAGAGGCATACCCCCTCATATCACCGCCCTCCGAAGAGTCGATTCTGGGGTAACTTGTCCGAAGGGGATAATCCCCTTGCGTTCCCTACTTGTTCATTGAGAACAAAGCCGATACATCACGTGGCAGTTGAAGAGTCGAGGGCGGCTCTTTGCAAGTGCAGGAGGTGATGTCATGGCGGCCAATCTGAAGCTCGTAGAAGGAAAGCAAGTGGACGCAGACCGTCAGAAGGCACTCGACGCCGCACTCGCGCAGATCGACCGCGCATTCGGCAAGGGTTCGGCGATGAAGCTGGGCTCGAAGGAAGCGATGAATGTGGAAGCGATCTCGACCGGCTCGCTCGGTCTCGACATCGCGCTCGGCATCGGCGGCCTGCCCAAGGGCCGCGTGATCGAGGTCTACGGCCCGGAAAGCTCGGGCAAGACGACGCTGGCGCTGCATGTCATCGCCGAAGCGCAAAAGAACGGTGGGACGGCCGCCTTCGTCGACGCGGAACACGCGCTCGATCCGGTCTATGCCAAGAAGCTGGGCGTCGATATCGACGAGCTGATCGTGTCGCAGCCCGATACGGGCGAACAGGCACTCGAGATTACCGACACGCTGGTCCGCTCGAACGCGATCGACGTGCTGGTGGTCGACTCGGTCGCCGCACTGGTGCCGCGCGCCGAGATCGAAGGCGAGATGGGCGACAGCCACGTCGGCCTGCAGGCGCGCCTGATGTCGCAGTCGCTGCGCAAGCTGACCGGCTCGATCAACCGTTCCAAGTGCATGGTGATTTTCATCAACCAGCTGCGCATGAAGATCGGCGTGATGTACGGCAATCCGGAAACCACGACCGGCGGCAATGCGCTCAAGTTCTATGCCTCGGTCCGGCTCGACATCCGCCGCACCGGCCAGATCAAGGATCGCGACGAGGTGATCGGCAACGCGACGCGCGTGAAGGTGGTCAAGAACAAGGTCGCCCCGCCGTTCAAGCAGGTCGAATTCGACATCATGTATGGCGAGGGCATTTCGAAGATCGGCGAGATCCTCGACCTCGGCGTGAAGGCCGGAGTGGTCGAGAAGTCCGGCAGCTGGTTCAGCTATGACAGCGTCCGCATCGGCCAGGGCCGCGAAAACGCCAAGACGTTCCTCAAGGAAAATCCCGAGATGTGCGCCAAGTTGGAAGCCGCGATCCGCGGCCGCACCGACGAGGTGGCCGAAGAGATGATGACCGGTCCGGACGCGGACGAGGACTGATATCTCTTCAAGCGGGAGCGCGCTGCCCAATCCCCCGGGCCAGCGTCCCAGCCGGACTGTCCCCCGGCGCTCCCGAAAGAACGGAAAGCCGGTGCGCGCCTACCTATGGCCGCACCGGCTTTTCCGTATGCGGCTCTCTTTGCTGGCGGGCTCCCGGGGCCTCGCCTAGGGTCGCGCCCGAATCGAGCGATGGCGCAGCCAGGCCATCGGCCAGCAGGAGAGACCCATGACGATTACCGTCCATCACCTCAACAACAGCCGTTCGCAGCGCATTCTCTGGCTGCTCGAGGAACTGGGGGCGGACTACGAGATCGTCCACTACCAGCGCGATGCCGAGAGCAATCTCGCCCCGCCGGAGCTGAAAGGCCCGCACCCGCTCGGCAAGTCGCCGCTGATCGAGGACGACGGCGTGCGCGTGGCCGAGAGCGGGGCGATCATCCAGTACCTGTGCGAGAGCCACGGCGGCGAAAGCTGGCTGCCCGCGACCGATACCGAAGAGCACATCCGGCATCTCGAATGGATGCAGTTCGGCGAGAGCAGCTTCTTCGTGCCCGTGATGATGCGCATCATGGCCGGCCGCCTCGGCAATGCCGCCGCGCCGATCATGCCGCGCATCGACGAACAGTTCGCCGCGCATGTCGCGTTCATGGAAGAGGGCATCAACGATCACGGTCACTTCGTCGGCTCCGGCTGGACCGCCGCCGACGTCATGATGAGCTTTCCCGCAGAAATCGCGGTGATGCAGGGCTTTGCCGAGCAATGCCCGAAGACCGTCAAATTCGTCGAGGCGGTCCATTCCCGCCCTGCCTGGCAGCGTGCGCGGGAGAAGGGCGGAGCCTACTTCATCTGGTAGGTTAACCCCTTTGGCGGACTTGCAAAACCCGCCACCACCCCACACAAGACAGGCACTCAGCCTGCGGGCGCAAGTGACCGGACGGCACGGACAAGAACATGAAAATTGCAGTCTTCGGGCTTGGTTATGTCGGGCTTTCCAATGCGATCATGCTGTCGCAGCATAACACGGTGGTGGGCTACGACATCTCCGCCGATCGCGTGGCTCTGCTCAGCGACCGCAAATCGCCGATCCAGGACGATCTGGTCGAGGAATACCTCACCCACGACGATCTCGATCTCGCCTTTACCACCGATTTCGCCGCCGCCATCGGCGGGGCCGAATTCGCCGTAGTCGCCGTGCCGACTAATTACGATCCGGAGACCAACTTCTTCGATACCTCTGCGGTCGACAGCGTCATTCGGCAGGTCCTCGAAGCGAATGACGCGGCGGTCATCGTCATCAAATCCACCATCCCCGTGGGCTTCGTCGCAAATGCGCGCCAGCAATTCGGCACCGACCGCATTATCTTCAGTCCGGAATTCCTGCGCGAGGGCAAGGCGCTCTACGACAATCTGCACCCCTCGCGCATCATCGTCGGCGAGCAGTCGGATCGGGCGCGACGCTTCGCCGACCTGCTGCTCGAACCGGCGCTCGACGACGACGTACCGGTCCTCCTCACCGATCTCGAGGAGGCCGAGGCGATCAAGCTGTTCGCCAATACCTATCTCGCCATGCGCGTCGCCTTCTTCAACGAGCTCGACAGCTATGCGCTCTCGCGCGGCATGGACACGCGCCAGATCATCGAGGGCATTGGTCTCGATCCGCGAATCGGTTCGCATTACAACAATCCGTCCTTCGGCTATGGCGGCTACTGCCTGCCCAAGGACACCAAGCAGCTGCTGGCAAACTACTCCGAGGTGCCGCAGAACCTGATCCGCGCGATCGTCGACGCCAATCGCACCCGCAAGGATTACCTCGCCGACCAGATCATCGCGCGTGCGCCGAAAACGGTCGGCGTCTTCCGCCTCGTGATGAAGGCTGGCTCGGACAATTTCCGCCAGTCCTCGATCCAGGGCATCATGAAACGCGTGAAGGCCAAGGGCATCGAGGTGATCGTCTACGAACCGGTCATGGAGGATGACCGCTTCTTCGGCAGCCGGGTCGAGCGTGACCTCGCGCGGTTCAAGTCTCAGGCCGATGTGATCGTTGCCAACCGCCTCGATCCCGCGCTCGAGGACGTTAAGGACAAGGTCTTTACCCGCGACCTGTTCGGGGCCGACTGATGGGCGAGGCGCGCACCGCCCTCGTCACGGGCTCGGCCGGTTTCATCGGCTATTTCGTGTGCCGCCGCCTGCTCGCCGACGGGTTCCGCGTCATCGGCATCGACAGCCTCAGCGACTATTACGAGGTCGAACTGAAACAGCGCCGGCAGGCGAATCTGCTGCAGAACCAGGGCTTCCGTGCGGTCAACGAGCCGATCGAGACGCCCGGCCTGCTGATGGACCTTTTCGCCAAGGAACAGCCCGACGTCGTGGTCCACCTCGCCGCGCAGGCGGGGGTGCGTTACTCGATCGACAATCCGCGCAGCTATCTCGAGAGCAATCTCGTCGGCACCTTCGAACTGCTCGAAGCGGCGCGGGCACATCCGCCGGAGCACATGCTGCTTGCCTCGACTTCCTCGGCCTACGGCGCGAATACGGAGATGCCCTATCGCGAGACGATGAAGACGGACCACCAGATGTCCTTCTACGCTGCGACCAAGAAGGCGACCGAGGCGATGGCGCATTCGTACGCGCACTTGTTCAGCCTGCCGGTGACCATGTTCCGCTTCTTTACCGTCTACGGGCCGTGGGGCAGGCCGGACATGGCGCTGTTCAAGTTCACCCGGGCGATGCTCGCTGGCGAGCCGATCGACGTCTACAACCACGGTGAGATGATGCGCGACTTCACATATGTGGAGGACCTGGTCGAGGCCATCCGGCGCCTGATCGACACGCCGCCGGTGCGGCCCGAAAGCGCCGAGGACATTGCCGAGGGCGACAGCCTCTCGCCCGTCGCGCCGTGGCGCGTCGTCAATATCGGCAATTCGCAGCCGGTCCAGCTGGGCGACATGATCACGGCGGTGGAGGATGCGCTGGGCATCGAAGCGAAGCGCAATCTCATGCCGATGCAGCCGGGCGATGTCCCGGCGACCTGGGCGCATGCGGAACTGCTGAATTCGTTGACCGGCTACGTGCCGAAGACCGATATCCGCGACGGCGTGCGCCGCTTCATCGAATGGTACCGCGACTACTACCAGGCATAGGGCGATGACCGATCGATCCGAATGGACCGGCCGCGTCGGCGAGAGCTGGGCGCGGGAATGGCAACGCACCGATCGCAGTTTCGGGCCCGTGACCGATGTCTTGCTCGCGCAGGCGGAGGCACGGGATTTCGCCAGCGCCGTCGATATCGGCTGCGGTGCCGGGGAGATGACGCTCAGGCTTGGCGAGAAGCACCCCTATGCGCGCGTGCTCGGTCTCGATGTTAGCGAGGATCTGGTAGAGCAAGCCCGGGGGCGGACCGCCGGGCTTCCCAATGTACGTATCGAACTGGGGGATGCCGCGGGGTGGCAAGCGCGGGAGGGCGAGCGGCCCGACCTGCTGGTTTCTCGCCACGGGGTGATGTTCTTCGACGACCCCGTCGGGGCTTTTGCCAGTCTCGCACGGACGGCGCAAACCGATGCCCGCCTCGTCTTCTCGTGCTTCCGTGAGCCGCGGGAGAATGGCTGGGTGCGCGCCCTGCGTTCCGCGCTCCCGCGGCAGGACGGCCCGCCCGCCGATCCCGATGCGCCCGGGCCCTTCGCCTTCGGTCGCAGCGAGCGGATCAGGCAAATCCTGTCCGACGCCGGTTGGCGAGATATCGCCATCGAACCGCTCGATTATCCGATGCTGGTGGGCGAGGGCGGGGATGCGATCGAGGACGCGCTATCCTATTTCCTCCGCATCGGCCCTGCGGCGCGCACCGTCGCCATGCTCGAGGGACCGGAGCGGGAAGTGACGCTGGCGCGCCTGCGCGGCGTTGTCGAGGACCACGACGAGGCGGGACGCGTCGCCTTGCCCGCTGCCGCTTGGATCGTCACCGCCCGCGCGCCCGCCTGATCGGCTGCACAGCACAGTCTGACCCGCCTTTCCTGCTTGTCGGTCGCGCGCCGATTGCCTAACTGCGCCTCCATGACCTCGACCAACGACATCCGCCGCAGCTTCCTCGACTATTTCGCGTCGAACGACCATGCAGAGGTTGCGAGTGCGCCGCTGGTGCCCTTCAGCGATCCCACGCTGATGTTCGTCAACGCCGGCATGGTGCCGTTCAAGAATGCCTTTACGGGCCTCGAAACCCCGCCTGCGCCGCGCGCCGCCAGCGCGCAGAAATGTGTGCGCGCCGGGGGCAAGCACAACGATCTCGACAATGTCGGCTATACCGCGCGGCATCACACTTTCTTCGAGATGCTCGGCAATTTCTCCTTCGGCGATTACTTCAAGGAGCAGGCAATCCTGCATGCCTGGACGTTGCTGACGAAGGAGTGGGGGCTGTCGAAGGACCGGCTGACCGTCACCGTATACCACACCGACGACGAGGCTTTCGACCTCTGGAAGAAGCTCACCGGCTTCGGCGACGACCGGATCATCCGCATCCCTACCAAGGACAATTTCTGGGCCATGGGAGCAGACGGCCCGTGCGGTCCGTGCTCCGAAATCTTCTACGACCACGGCGACCACATCTGGGGCGGCCCTCCCGGGTCGCCGGAAGAAGACGGCGACCGCTTCGTCGAGATCTGGAACCTCGTCTTCATGCAGTTCACGCAGGAAAACGACGAAATCGTAGGTAACCTGCCCAAGCCGAGCATCGACACCGGCATGGGGATCGAGCGCGTCGCGGCGGTGCTTCAGGGCGTCCACGACAATTACGATACCGATACGTTCAAGGCGCTGATCGGCGCGAGCGAGAGCCTGACCGGCGTCAAGGCCGAGGGCGACAAGACGGCCAGCCACCGCGTGATCGCCGACCATCTGCGCTCGACCAGCTTCCTGCTTGCCGATGGCGTGCTGCCGAGCAACGAAGGCCGCGGCTACGTCCTGCGCCGCATCATGCGCCGCGCCATGCGGCATGCGCACCTGCTGGGCGCGAGCGAACCGCTCATGCACCGCCTCGTGCCTGCGCTGGTCACCGAGATGGGGCAGGCCTATCCCGAGCTGGTGCGCGGACAGCCGCTCATCCAGGAAGTGCTCGAACGCGAGGAAGCGCAGTTCCGCCGGACGCTCGACAAGGGCCTCAAGCTCCTCGATGAGGCAACCGCCGACATGCGCGAGGGCGACACGCTTCCCGGTGAGACGGTGTTCAAGCTCTACGACACCTACGGCTTCCCCTACGACCTGACCGAGGACGCGCTGCGCCCGCAGGGCATCGCGGTCGACAAGGCTGGCTTCGACGAGTCGATGGCGCAGCAAAAGGCCGCTGCGCGGGCCGCGTGGAAGGGCTCGGGCGAGGCGGCCAGTGAGGAAGTCTGGTTCGACATCGCCGAGCGCGAAGGCTCGACCGAGTTCACCGGCTACAGCTCGACAACGGGCGAGGCGGCCGTGGTCGCGATCGTCAAGGACGGTGCCGAAGTGCAGCAGGCGGGTGAGGGCGACGCGGTCGTGATCCTCACCAACCAGACGCCCTTCTACGGCGAAAGCGGCGGCCAGACCGGCGATGCCGGCCGCATCTGGACGCCCGAAGGGCTCGAGTTCGCGGTCGAGACGACCAACAAGCCGCTCGGCCGCTTGCATGCCCACGTCGGCAAGGTTGGCAAGGGCAGCGTGAAGGTCGGCGACGCCGTGCATCTCGTTATCGACGCCGAGCGGCGCGACCGCATTCGCGCCAACCACTCGGCGACGCACCTCGTCCACGCGGCGCTGCGCAACCGCCTCGGCGGGCATGTCACGCAGAAGGGCTCGCTGGTCTCCGACGACCGCTTCCGCTTCGACTTCTCGCACACCAAGCCGCTGAGCGACGAGGACATCGCCGCGATCGAAGCCGAGGTAAATGCCGAGATCCGCGCCAACGAACAGGTCTCGACCCGGCTGATGACGCCCGACGATGCGGTCGCGGCAGGAGCACTCGCGCTGTTCGGCGAAAAGTATGGGGACGAGGTTCGCGTCCTCTCGATGGGCCGCAAGGGCGACGAGAACCGCAATTATTCGGTCGAATTGTGTGGCGGTACGCATGTGAAGGCAACCGGCGATATCGGCGTCTTCAAGATCGTCTCCGAGAGCGCGGTCAGTTCCGGTGTGCGGCGTATCGAGGCGCTGACCGGGGAAGCGGCGCGCGAGTGGCTGGTCGCGCGCGACGAGGCCGTCCGCGCTATCGCGGCGGCGCTCAAGACCTCGCCCGACGAAGCCCCGCAGCGCGTGTCGGCACTGGTCGAGGAGCGCAAGCGGCTCGAGAAGGAACTGGCAGAGACCAAGCGCGCACTGGCGCTCGGCGGGGGCGGTTCGGGCGATGCCGCGCAGGCCGACGAGATCATCGGCGGCGTCACCTTCTCGGGTCAGGTCATCGAAGGCCTCGACCCCAAGGAACTGCGGCCACTGCTCGACGAGGCGAAGACCCGCATGGGTTCCGGTATTGCGGCGATCTGTGCGGTGAACGATGGCAAGGGCGCCTTCGCGGTGGCTGTCACCGATGATCTCACCGAGCGTTTCAGCGCGGTCGAGCTCGTGCGTCTCGGCGTCGAGGCACTCGGCGGCAAGGGCGGCGGCGGCCGTGCCGACATGGCGCAAGGCGGCGGGCCGGACGGTTCGAAAGCGCAGGATGCGCTCGCCGCGGTGCGCGAGGCACTTGCACGCGAAAACGCCTGACAGGCGCGAACCTGCCAGGCGTTTCTCTCCTCTCTCGGGAGGCGTTCAGGCGTTGGGGGTGGATTTGGTCGTAGGCTCGGAACCGTGGGCCACGTCGTAGCCTTCGGTGTCCGCCGGGGGGCCACGCAAATCGTCGGGCGCCGTGTCCTTCAATGGGCCCTTCACGTTCTGCGGCTTGAACTTCTCGCTGTTCGGTGTCGGCTTGGTGGGATCTGCGTCGCTCATTGCTGTCTCCTTCACCCAAACAACGCATTGGTAAGGCAAAGGTTCAGGCCTCGACAGTGCTCGAGCGCAGCTTGGGCTTGTAGTCGAGCGCGCCTTCCTTCTCGATCTGGGCACGGAATTCGTCGCGCTTCTCGTGGATCGAAGCGATGACCGGGCCCATCGCCACGCCGATATCGACCAGCACCGCTTCCGATAGCTGGAGGGAGCTCTCCAGCGTTTCCGGCACCGCATGGCTGGCGCCAGCGCGATAGAGCTCTGCCGCGTGCCGCACGTCGCGCGCGCGGCACACGATCAGCAGGTCCGGATGTTCCTTGCGGAGCTTCCCGACAAGGCGCTGCACCAGCACCGGTTCATCCATCGTCAGCACCACGGCGAGCGCATTTTCGACCCCGAGCCGCGACATGGCATCACCGCGGCCCGCATCACCGAAAGTGGCCCGATACCCTTGCCGTTTCGCGCGCTCGATGAGGTCCGGATTGGAGTCGATCGCGACATAGGGCTTCTCGTGCGCGGCCAGCATCTGCGCGATCAGCAGGCCGACACGCCCTGCACCGATGATGATGACGCGCGGTTCGCCTTCGTCGCCCTCGTCGAGCTCGGGGATGGGCTCGACGCGTCGAGCGATTGCGCGCCCAAGCATAGCGAGGAGCGGCGTAACGGTCAGGCCGATGGCGGTAACGATTTGCCAGAATTGCGCCGTCCCAGGCTGGATCAGCAACGCCGAACTGGCCGCCGCAAGTACGATCAGCGTGGTTTCCGAGGGGCTCGCCATGAGGATGCCCGTCTCCGCCGCCGTGCTTCTTCGCGCGCCCATCAAGCGGAGCAGCACGCCGGTCACCAGCGCCTTGAACACGAGAATGGTCACCACCGCGGCGAGGATCATGCCGAGATTTTCCCAGATCGTGGCAAGGTCGATGCTCATGCCGACAGTGATCAGGAAGATCCCCAGCGCAAGGCCCTTGAAGGGCTCCATAATGCCTTCGACCTCGCCGTGATATTCGGTCTCTGCGATCAACAGGCCTGCGATCAGCGCACCGACGATTGGCGACAGGCCGACGGCGGCGGTGGCGAGGCTCGCGCCGATGACCACCAGCAGCGATGCGGCGAGGAACAGCTCCGGGCTCTTGGTGCGCGCCGCCTGGCCGAACAGTTTGGGCAGGGCGAAGCGCCCCAGCACCATCATCGCGGCGATCACGAGGCCGCCCTGCCACAGCGTCGTCAGCAGGCCTTCCCAGCCTTCCGCCTCGGCATTGGGCGCCATCGCGCCGAGAATGAAGATGATCGGGACAATCATGATGTCTTCGAACAGCAGCATCGCCAGCGCCGCGCGTCCGACGGGCGAATGCGTGCCCGCGATCGGCAGCACGATCGCGGTCGAGGAGAAGGCCAGCGCGAAGCCCAATGCCAGCGCGCCGGTCCAGTATTGACCCATCATCGACAGGAAGATCGCCGCGCAGGTGCCGATCACCAACAGCTCCAGCGCCCCGAGCCCGAACACGAGCCGCCGCATCTGCCAGAGTCGGTTGAAGCTCAGTTCGAGCCCGATGCCGAACAGAAGCAGGATGATCCCGAACTCTGCAAACAGGTCGAGCGAATCCGGGTCGGATATGGTGATGTGATTGAGCCAGGGATGCTCGAACACCATCCGCCCGAGCCCATAGGGACCGACCGCGATGCCGATCAGGATGAACCCGATGACCGGAGTGATGCGGAAGCGCGTGAACACCGGGATCACGAGCCCGGCCGCGCCCAGGATCACCAGCGCATCGGACAGGGCGGGGGAGGCAAGTTCGGCGGAGGCCATGTGCTTCTATTAAGAAGCTTTGGCGTCGCTGTCACACTGACAATCGCGGATTTCTCCGAATTTACGTAATCGGCCTCCGCCGTGCGCAGAGGCTACCGGTTTTTTCGGCTGGAACCGTCGGCGGTGGTAGCACGCCGTTGATCACAACATCGCGAACGTATCCGTCGTGGAAAGCAAGTCCTTGCTATCAGCCAACGGCGCAGCGGCGACCGATGAATTGATGACCTGGAAGTCACCAGCCGCAAGCAAGGCTCCTGCTGTCAGCTTCGCAAAAAGCTGCGCTGCCTGAATACCGTTGCCATCTGCGTCATACCAGACGTTGCCGGTGGCCTGGTCGTAGATAATCCGGTCGTCGGCGTCTGCGGCGGCTGTCCCGATGCGGAAAGCGGAGGCAGCAAGCGATCCGGTTCCGGCCAGTCGCGAAAAGGCACCGGCAAGGTCCAGTCGTATGATGTCTGCTCCGGATACGAAGTCCGTCAGGTTGTCGGCGTTTGAGGCACCCGCAAGATCGAAGTAGAAAATGTCGGAGCCCGAACCTCCTGTCAGTGTGTCCTGACCGGCCCCGCCAGCGAGGAAGTCGACCCCGTTGCCCCCATTGAGAGCGTCGTTGCCGGCCTCACCGTAAAGACGATCCCATCCGGCAGCACCGTCTAGCGAATCGTTACCATTGCCGCCGTAGACAATGTCGCTGTTACCCTCGCCGAAGACGGTGTCGTCACCGTCACCGCCGTAGAGCAAATCTTCTCCGGTTCCGCCCTGAAGACGGTCATTGCCGGAGTCGCCAAACAGCTCATCCGCGCCCTCGTCTCCCAGAAGCCAGTCGTTTCCGTTGGCCCCGTAAAGCTTGTCATCACCCTCGCCGCCGCGCAGCCAGTCCCAGCCATAGGATCCATCGAGAATATCGTTGCCGGCATCACCGTAGATCAGGTCGCTATTCCCGCCGCCCGACAGGCGGTCGTCACCATCTCCGCCGCGCAAGGTGTCTTCACCGAGACCACCATCGATTATGTCATTGTCGGCGCCGCCTTCAAGAATATCGTTGCCGTCTTCACCAGCGATCCAGTCATTCCCGCTTCCGCCTCGCAGGATATCGTTGCCGTCGCGTCCGCGAAGCCAGTCCCATCCTCCGCCACCTTCGATCTGATCGTTCCCAGCTCCACCGATCAGGAAATCGCCACCGTTTCCGCCAAAAATGAGATCGTCTCCGGCACCGCCGTCGATCGTGTTCTGGCCGTCGTTTCCATAAATCGTATCCGCGCCGGATCCGCCAATCGCGTTTTCGATCACGGTCCCGCGAGCGATCACGACATTGCCGACTTCACCGCCCACGCTCGAAAATGCTTCCTCGTTGAGATTGATAGTCTGGCTCTGCGAATATCCGCTGTAGTCGAGCGTATCGGTGCCGCCGCTATCCACAATAGTGTAGGCCGCGTCGGGTACGATGGTGGCATCGTAAATATCCCGTCCGGCGTTGCTGTTGAAGCCATAGGTGGTGTTGCCGAGCCGGGTCGTTGTCGAGAGGCCGTACAAATTGCCGATCGCTACGATGTCGCCGTTCATCGGCGTGGTGACAAATGCGCGGGTAAAGCCTTGTCCACTGAAGTACGTGTTCTCGGTCTGGCTGAAATACGACATGACCGTCGTCGCCCAGCTATCGTTGAGATAAAGCGCATCGACGGGATAATCCGCGCTGCCATTGTAATTGCCAGCGTGTCCCAGGCCGAGCGCATGTCCGATTTCATGGAGATAGGTCTGGAAGGAATAGGAGTTGAGAGAGGGCCCGTAATTCGCCAGCCAGTCGGCCGAGATGTTCACGGTCGACGAGACGATAACGCCACCGGATGTGCTCGAGCTGGCATAGGCGCCGCTTTCGGTGTCCTGGAACGTTATCTCCGCACTGCCCACGACGGAAACGAATTCAATACCGGTGACATCGCCCCACAGCAGCAGGGCCTGTTCGGCGAGATACTGGGCGTCCGCCGGCATTGCCGATACGTCGTAGGTGAGCTGCCCGTCGGTGCCGACATTCCACGAGCGCTGCGACCCGCCCCAATATCCATTGGTAAGCTGAAGCGCGATCTCGTCGTAGCTGTACACCGTCAGAGGCGCGGATTCGGTCACTTCGATGGTGTATTCGCCGGTCTTGTTGTTGCCGAACGAATCGGCCTCGATGTAGAAGGTTCCGCCGGACCCGCTGGTGAAGCGAAGATAGGAATTGTAGCCGGAACCGCCATCGTCATTGTCGGCTAGCAAATTGCCGTTTGAATCGTAGACGCGCAGATAGGTGTCGCTCACAGGGCTCGCACCCGATCCGAAGAGCGAAATGTCGATCGTATCGCCGGCCTGGAGAGTGATCCTGAACCAGTCGGTATCTCCGGCGACTTCCAGCTCATCGGTCACGCTTCCGCCGACGGCGATGGTTGCCGTGGTCGATGTGTCGCCGGGAATGTCGACGCCGTTGGCGTTGGTCGCAAGCGACGCCGATCGTTGCGGGGCGGACGTGTCGTCCTTCGCCGCGCAGCAGCCGCATGCGCATGCGGTTTCGTGCCCGAAATCGAAGTCGCGCACATCGATCGCCGTCAGCCCGAAAGGAGCGGCGAGCGACATCGTGCCGTAATCTTCGAATGCGCGATAATTCTCGAGCGCCGGCGCGCGATGAAACATGGAAACCCTCCAGCAAACTCGGCCGCATGTCCACTGCGGCCGATCGTCCAGGCAGCAATACCCCGATCCACTTTCCCAAGCCTTAATATCGTCCGGGTTCGGGAACTCAAACCAACCCGTCGCCATAAAACGGACGCTCGTCCGATTTCCTGAAGCATGCAGGCCGAATAATTACGTGGACGCGGAGACGGCGCGCGTGTTGGGCGGGTATTGCAGGATGTCTTGAGCCGCTGCGTAATGCTGCAACTTAGATGGAAAAGCGGTTAGCCGCCCCCAAGCCCGGCCGGGCCTAGCGGTTCACGGCGCGGACGTGCCTTGCCGTGGTGCTTCTCTCCCTGATCCCACTCGATCCGGTATAGATCGAAGCGCCGGTCGGCGAGGTTGCGCACCGTGCCTTCGGCGCGCGCCCAGCTGAGGTCGGCGAGGTTCACGTCGCTGATGGTCAGCGTCTCCACGTTCTCGGTCGATTCGGCGGCGATGCCGTCGCGGGCGAAGGGGAAGTCGCAGGGCGTGAGGATACAGCTCTGCGCATACTGGATGTCCATGTTTGCGACATTGGGCAGGTTGCCGACATTGCCGCTGAGCACAACGAAGCACTGGTTCTCGATCGCGCGGGCCTGCCCGCAATAGCGGACCCTGAGATAGCCCTGGCGGCTGTCGGTGCAGAAGGGCACGAAGATGATCCGTGCGCCTTCGTCGGCAAGGCGGCGGCTGAGTTCGGGGAATTCGCTGTCGTAACAAATCTGCACGCCGATCGGTCCGCAATCGGTCTGGATCACATCGATCTTCTCGCCGCCCTTGATGTTCCACCAATACCGTTCGTTGGGCGTCGGGTGGATCTTTTCCTGCTCGTGCACCGATCCGTCGCGCAGGCAGACATAGGCGACATTGTGGATGTCGCCGTCTTCCATGCGCGTGGGGTGCGATCCGGCGATGATGTTGATGTTGTAGCGCATCGCCATGTCGGAGATGTCCTGCTTCAGCTTCGGCGTATATTCCGAAAGCCGCTCGATCGCCTCGACCGGCGACAGCTCCTTGGGCTCGAAGCTCAGCAGCATCAGCGTGAAGAGTTCGGGAAAGAGGATGAAGTCGCTCTCGTAATCGCTTGCGACGTCGATGAAATATTCGATGGTCGAGAGGAATTCCGCATAGTCCGTCACCGCGCGCGCCTGCAGCTGGCAGGTCGCCACGCGCACCGATTCCACGCCGCGCGGGAGGCGCTTCTTCACCGGCTGGTCGCGGTCGACATAGGGGTTGCGCCAGACCATCATGATCGCATTGGCTTCTGACGCCTTGTCTTCAGGCAGGTAGCCGCGCATCACGCGCTCGGGCTCGAAGCCGTTGGCCAGCTGGAAGCGCAGGACCGGATCGTGCAGCTTTCCGGCCACGACCTGCTCGAGATAGTCCTCCGGCCCCTTCACCTTGCGCTTGTTGCGGCGATAGTTGGGCATGCGGCCGGCGAAGACGATGCCGGTCAGATCCTTTTCTTCCGCCAGGGCGCGGCGCTCTTCATAGAGGCGCCGCCCGATGCGCACGCCACGCACTTTGGGATCGACGCACATTTCGTAGCCATAAAGCCAGTCGCCTGTCGGGTCGTGGCGGCTGCCGAAGCCGTTGCCGGTGATCTCGTCCCAGTCGTGGTCCTGGAAGGCGAGGGCTTCCGCCACCTGCATGGTGGCGCAATAGCCGACGACCTGCTCGTCCAGCAGCGCGACGAAGCAGCCCTCCTTGAAGTTGTTGATCTGCCCGCGGATCTCGCCGTGAGTGTAGGCGGGCATGTCCTCGTAAACCCGGCGCACGAGGTTCGCGATACCGGGAATGTCCTTGATCATGGCATTGCGGATCTCGAGCCGGCGCTGGCCGAACTTTTCGCTGCCCTTGCGCCGTGCGCTCGTCTTCTTCGCTGGTGTCTTGGCCACCGTGCCCCCCCTCTTTCATTTCGTCGAATACGAAAAATCCGGGACCGGCGCTGGGCCGATCCCGGATATCTCAGCCTTGTTCAGGCAATGCAGTAAGGGTGAGGGTGTTCCTCAGGACCAGTTCGCCATTTCCTTTTCGAGGTTCTCGAAGATGGCCTCGAAGAATTGGTCGGTGGTCATCCAGCTCTGTTCGGGGCCGATGAGCAGCGCAAGGTCCTTGGTCATCTTGCCGCTCTCGACGGTCTTGATGCAGACCCGCTCGAGCGTCTCGGCGAACTTCACCACATCCGGCGTGTCGTCGAACTTGCCGCGATACATCAGGCCGCGGGTCCAGGCGAAGATGCTGGCGATCGGGTTGGTCGAGGTCGCCTTGCCCTGCTGGTGCTGGCGATAATGGCGGGTGACGGTGCCGTGGGCGGCTTCCGCTTCCACGGTCTTGCCGTCGGGCGTCATCAGCACCGAGGTCATCAGGCCGAGCGAGCCGAAGCCCTGCGCGACCGTGTCCGACTGCACGTCGCCGTCGTAGTTCTTGCAGGCCCAGACGAACTTGCCGTTCCACTTCAGCGCCGAAGCGACCATGTCGTCGATCAGGCGGTGTTCGTAGACGATGCCGGCTTCCTTGAACTTCTGGGCGAAGCCTTCGGTGTCGAACACTTCCTGGAACAGGTCCTTGAAGCGCCCGTCATAGGCCTTCAAGATCGTGTTCTTGGTCGACAGGTAGACCGGCCAGCCGAGGTTGAGGCCGTAGTTGAAGCTGGCGCGCGCGAAGTCGCGGATCGAATCGTCGAGGTTGTACATCGCCATGGCGACGCCGGCGCTCGGGAAGTCGAACACGTCGAGATCGATCTTCGTGCCGTCTTCCCCATCGAAGACGAGGCGCAGCTTGCCCGGGCCCGGGATCAGCGTGTCGGTGGCGCGATACTGGTCGCCGAAGGCATGGCGGCCGACGACGATCGGGTCGGTCCAGCCCGGCACCAGACGGGGCACGTTGTCGATGACAATCGGTTCGCGGAAGACCACGCCGCCGAGGATGTTGCGGATCGTGCCGTTGGGCGACTTCCACATCTTCTTGAGGTGGAATTCCTCGACGCGGGCTTCGTCCGGCGTGATGGTCGCGCATTTCACGCCCACGCCGTACTGCTTGATCGCATTGGCAGCATCGACGGTGATCTGGTCGTCCGTCTCGTCGCGCTTTTCGACCGAGAGATCGTAATACTTAAGGTCCACATCGAGATAAGGCAGGATCAGCCGCTCGCGGATCCACTGCCAGATGATGCGGGTCATTTCGTCGCCGTCGAGCTCGACAACGGGGTTCGCAACCTTGATCTTGGCCATCGTTTTCCTGTCGTTTCGAATAAGATTGCGCGCGCTTTAGCAGAGGGACGCGCGAGGGCAAGGGAGGGGCACCGGGCATTCGCAGCGACGTTGCGGCGCGGCGCACCATTTTTCCATTAACATTCGGGCAGATCGCGCTAGAAGGCATCCCTCGACCCTGTGCCAGTGCATGGGTTTCGTCCGACAACAATAACCAGTCGCGCCCCACACGATCATCAAACCGACGGGCGGAGCGCCGGAAGTGCATTTGGAACACGTTCAGACAGTCGTTGCGCAACCCGCCATGGAGCAGCGGCGGGTCCAGCTGTATCTGGTGATGCTGCTCGCCGATGCAGCGATCGTGCTGGGCAGCTTCGTGCTTGCCGGCGGCGTCTATCGCGACCAGTGGCCGCTGCCCTTCGCGCTGTCGATGGCATGGGCCTTCCTGCCGATCTTTCTCGTTATCGCGACCTACCAGCGCTGCTATTCGATCCGCGCGCTCGACGAGGTGCGCTTCGCGATCGGCCAGGTCGGCCTCGCACTGCTGATCTCCGCGATGCTGTGCACGGTCATGATCTTCTATGCCAAGGCGGCGACCGATTTCTCGCGCGTCATGCTTTCGCTGGCGCTGATGTTCTCCTTCGTCGCGATGGGGGCATTTCGCCTCGTCATGCACAAGCTGCTCCGGATGTACTACGGCCCCAGTGTGAGCGGCGTGCTGCTGGTCCTGGATGGCGGGCCGAGCATCGAACTACCCGGGGCGCAGGTCGTTCACACTCACTCGATGGCCGAAGCCGAAACGCAGAGCTTCGATATCTCCGGCGCCAATGCGGATCCCAAGAGCCTTAACCAGATCGGTCGGCTGATGCGCGGCATGGACCGGGTGGTAGTCAGCTGCGAAAGCGAACGCCGGCCGGAGTGGGCGCGGGTGATGCGCAGTGCCGGCGTCCGCGGGGAAGTGCTGTCGGTCGCGATCCAGGAACTCGGCGCCATCGGGCTGGAGCGGGAAGGCGGTAAGACCCTGCTGGTGGTTTCGTCGGGCCCGCTTGCGCTCCATGCCCGCCTGTTCAAACGCGCGATGGATCTCGCGATCACCGTTCCGGCGCTGCTCGTTCTCAGCCCCATCATGCTTGCAGTGGCCCTGCTCATCAAGCTGGAGGATGGCGGCCCGGTGTTCTTCGTCCAGCCGCGTATGGGGCAGCACAATTGCCTGTTCGACATGCTCAAGTTCCGCTCCATGCGGGTCGAGAAGCTCGATCACGACGGGACGCGTTCGGCATCGCGCACCGATGACCGGGTCACCCGCATCGGGCGTTTCATTCGCCGGACCTCGATCGACGAACTGCCCCAGCTGATCAATGTCTTGCGTGCCGAAATGAGCCTCGTCGGACCGCGTCCGCATGCGCTCGGCTCGCAGGCAGGCGAAAAGCTGTTCTGGGAAGTCGACAGCAATTACTGGCAGCGCCATTCGCTCAAGCCCGGGTTGACCGGCCTTGCTCAGGTTCGCGGCCACCGCGGTGCGACCGAAACCGAGACGCACCTGATCGACCGCCTCGATGCCGATCTGGAATATATTCGCAACTGGTCGCTGTGGGGCGATATCAAAATCCTGTTCGCCACCGTCCGCGTGCTCGTGCATCCGAATGCATATTGAGAAATCTGAGAAACTTTTTGGAAACCATGCGCGTATAGGTTTTCGTCTGGCCAGCTGACAGTTGTAAAAATGCGACGCATGCGGAGAGTTCTTCGGAACAACAGGTTGCGTCGGGTCCGAATCGCTGGTAGCTGAGCCGGTGAATGCCAAGAAGAATAAATCTAGGAGACTGACTAATGAAGACCAGCCGCCTTCTAACCGGACTCGGTGCAGTGGCTCTTGCCGCTACCTCGGTCACGGCGAATGCAGGTACCCGTGCAGTTGATGCTCCGGCCGCCACCGTGCAGCCGGTCAAGCTTTCGGCTGTCAGCGGTGAAGTGAGCCGCTCGACCGCTACTGCAAAGCAGCAGAGCGAACTCGGTGGTCCGGGCCTGATCATTGCGATCATCGCCGGTATCGCTGTGATCGTTGGCATCGTCATCGCTGCCAGCGACGACGACGACCGCTCGCCGGGTTCGTAAGCAATCGCGAAATAATGAAGGCTCCGTCGGCCATTGGTCGGCGGAGCCTTCTATTTTGACGACAGGGTTGGGGTGACGGAGGCCGCTGTGCCTAGGGGTCTCAAGTTTTCCGAACGGGTTGACCAATTTGGCGTGGCGCTTGGTTTGCTTATCGCTTTGGCGCTCTTTCTCGGCGGAGGTGGAGCAGGGTATGGTTTGCAGAACCTCGCCGTCCAGCTGGTCGCCGTCGCATTAATCCTTATCTATTGGGATCGGGTGGTCACCTTTCTCGGCGTGACGCCTCGCTGGGTCATCGCTTTGTTGGCCGCATCGCTTGCGCTGCCACTTTTGCAACTCGTTCCATTGCCGCCTGCCGTCTGGCACAACCTTCCGGGGCGGGACATGGCAGTCGCCTCGCGAACACTCGTGGGTGCGGCCGATGCATGGTACCCGCTAACGCTGGCCCCCCATATGACCGTCACTGCGGCTTTATCTTTGGTGGGCCCCTTGGCGGTTTTTGTGCTTTTTCTCGGCAGGACCGAAAGTTCACCGCGCGGGGGGCTGTATCTGCTGGTAATCGCAGGGCTTCTGAACTTCCTGTTCGGCGGCATACAGATCGTGAGCGAGAGTGCTCTCGGCCTTTATCCCATGGTAGACGAGGGCAGGCTCCACGGCTTCTTTGCCAATCACAACACGAGTGGTCTGTTTTTCGTCATCTGTAGCTGTGCGGCGATAGGCTTGGTTGCTGCACGCGAGCAGCCGGTCTGGGAGCGGACAGGGTTGATTGTTTCTGCGTTGCTTTTTGTGCTCGGCGTTCTGCTGACCAATTCGCGATCGTCGACGGTGTTGCTTTTTCTCCCGCTTGGGCTGGCGGCGTTTGTCGCTTGGCCGAGGCTAAAGGCGGTCGCCTTTGGGCAGCGATTCAAGCGCGGAGGTATGTTTCTGGGTTTGGCAACGCTAATCGTGGCGATCGTTGCAGTTTTGCTGGTCTCGAGCACTAGGGTGATGACCACAGTCGACCGCTTCGACACGCTTGAAGATTCTCGACCCGCAATCTGGGAAGATACCCTTTCTGCTGCGGACAGGTATTGGCCCGTGGGAAGCGGGATCGGCACGTTCGACGAGGTATTCCAGGTCGACGAATCCCTTGAAAACCTCATGTCCCTCAAAGCTGGGCGAGCGCACAACGATTATCTGGAAAGTCTGCTTGAAACGGGCATTTTCGGGCCGGCGCTGGCCGTTGCATGGCTCGTTCTTATCGCCCGCTTGTGGTGGCGGGTTAGACACACCCCGGATCGATTTGTGGCTCACGCCGCAGTCTTGGCTCTGGGAGGTATTTTCTTGCAGGCCATACTCGATTACCCCCTCCGCAACCAATCACTTCTCTGCATCGCCGCGCTGCTTCTCGGCGCACTGGTCGCATGCCAGAGGAATCAAAGGGACAAAATCATTGTCTAGAATGGCAACGGGCTTCCTTGTGCTCGGAACGATCGCACTCAGCGGATGCTTTTCGCCGTCTTCGGACTTGCCGAAAGGTGGGGATGCATACCGGCTCATGCCTCCGGCCGACATCGAGCGCGGCCCGGCTCAGTATCGCATTGGTGTTCTCGATGTTCTTTCCGTGCGTGTGTTCCAGGAGCCTGAACTTACTTTCGACCAGATTGCCGTTGACGCGGCCGGTCGGATCAATTTTCCGTTCATTGGGGAAGTCGATGCGAGCGGCAAGACGCCGGTCGAACTGAGCGATGAGATCGAGTACCGCCTCGGGCAGAGCTACATCCGCAATCCGCAAGTGGTCGTTGGGGTCGTGACCTCGGCCGGGCAGCGTGTGACCGTAGACGGGCAGGTCAACCAGCCGGGCGTCTACGAAGTCGCCGGGTCATCATCATTGATCGAAGCCGTCGCACGCGCGCAAGGTACGACCGAAACCGCCGTCGAGGATGAGGTTGTCGTATTCCGGCAGATCGATGGAGAACGCTATGGTGCAATCTTCGATTTGAGGGCGATCAGGGAGGGACGGGTCCCTGATCCGGAAATTCTGGGCGGAGACCGCATTGTCGTCGGATTTTCGGCGACCAGGGGACTCTATCGCGACTTTCTGCGAGCGGCGCCCCTTCTCAATGTGTTCACCAGATTCTAAAGCTCGGCAAACGTATCAAGCATGACACCGAAAAATCCAGCAAGCATCCGCAGCGTCGATGGTGGCTTTTCCCCGCGCGACATGACCGATGATAGCGAACCGTCACCGATCGACATCGATTTGCGCGCCATTCTCGCAGCGATGCGGCGAAATCTTATCGCCATTGCGGCGATCTTGGCGACCGCATTGCTCATCGGCGTCGTAGCGACGCTCCTGATGGTGCCGAAGTTTGTCGCGACTTCGCAGATCCTGGTCGAACAGCAGGCCGATCAGATTATTGATACTGAGGGGCCCCAGCCAACCGTTTCGGGGCAGGAATCCGAGCGATTCCTGCAAACGCAGGTTGATGTGATTGTCTCGCGTTCGCTCGCTGAGCGGGTAGTGGAAAGCGAAGGCCTTGCGGACAACGAGGCTTTCTTCGCTGCACAGGGCGTCGAGTATCCGACTGAGGAAGACCTCGGGGGCATCTACAGCGGCCGCAATGCGCTTTCACGTTTGCGGGAAGATGCAGCTATCGAGTTGTTGCAATCTGGCCTGTCTGTAAATCTGCCGGTCGACAGCCGATTGGTGGCGATCAGCTTCGAAAGCACTGATCGAGTGGTGGCCGCAGATATTGCGAACGCTGTTGCGACGAACTTTATCGAGGCGAACCTTTCTCGGAAGTTTGACAGTTCGGCCTATGCTCGGGAGTTTCTCGGTCAACAGCTCGCGGATGCGCGCGAGAAGTTGGAACGTAGCGAGCGCGAACTCAACCAGTATTCCCGGGCAGCCGGACTGATCCGCGTCACCGGGCAAGGTGCCAATGCGGACCAAGAAACGACGCTGTCCGTGACAAACGACACTCTGGTCCAATTGAACGCTGCGGCAAGCCAGGCTGCCGCAGACCGGATTGCGGCTGAGAACCGCTGGCGGAGCATCGCTTCGCAGGCTTCCGGTAGCATCCCCCAAGTGTTGCAGAACCCGGCATACCAAGCACTGCTTCGCCAGAAGAGCGAGATCGAAGCGCAGCTCGCGGTCGAACGGGCGCGCCATCTCGAAGAGCATCCAAATGTGCTCGCGCTGGAGGCGCAGCAGGCCAAGATCAACCAGCAACTCAGCGACGTCGGTGAAGCTGTCAAACGTTCGGTTCGATTGGAGTACGAAGCTGCGCGAGATCGCGAAAGCGACATAACGGGGCGCGTCTCGGCCATCAGGTCGGACGCTCTCGACGAGCAGGACCGGGGTGTACAGTACAATATCCTGAAGCGTGAGGCCGAGACCGACCGCGCTCTTTACAACACGTTGCTCACCAATTTCAACGAGCTGAACGCGACGGCAGGAGCGACATCCAACAATGTCTCCCTTGTAGATCTGGCCCAGCCACCGCGCGAGTCCTCGTCGCCGATCCTCATTTTGAACGTGCTCGTGGCTATGATCCTCGGCCTCATCGTGGCAGGAGTCTATGTGTTCTTGCGCGAACATCTCGACGACGTCGTAAGGTCGCCGGAAGATGTCGAGCGCAAGCTCGGGATCAACGTCCTCGGTATCGTTCCGAATGTCGGCGACGCGGATCCGCAGGAAGAGCTGGCCGATCCCAAGTCGCCCATGAGCGAAGCCTATGCGTCGCTGGTAGCCAATCTGCGCTACAGTTCGAGCGGCGGGCTGCCGCGAACGCTTTCGGTGACGAGCGCGCAAGCAGGAGAGGGCAAATCGACGACGTCGTTCAAGCTCGCAACCGACTTCGCCGGTCTCGGCAGACGGACGCTGCTCGTGGATGCCGACTTGAGGCGCCCCACTCTGCATCGCCGTTTCGAAGATCGCGAGAAGGAAGGTCTGACAGCGGTACTCGCGGGTGAACGTTCGATCGATGAAGTCATCGTTGCATCGGATAGACCCAATCTGTCGTTGGTATCGGCCTTGCCGATCCCGGTCGATCCTTCGGCCTTGCTGTCGAGCTACAAACTCGAAATGATCATCGAGGAACTCAAGAGCCGCTTCGATTGCATCGTTTTCGACGCCCCGCCGACACTCGGCTTGTCGGACTCCCCGACGATTTCGGCTCACATGGATGCTGTGATCATGGTGATCGATGCGTCTTCCGGCCGCCGCGGGGCAGTAAAGTCCGGTCTGCGGCGTCTTTCGATGGTCAATGCCAACGTGCTTGGGGCAGTGTTGACGAAGTTCGAAGCTAAGAGGCTCGGTTCGGAGTATAGCTACTACACCAGTGATTATTACGCCTATTCGACGAAGGACGGCGAGTGACGCGACGCTGGCCCTCCTTGCCCTCAATAGTCGTTCGGCTCGCGATTTTCATAGCGATTGCAGTCCTCGCAACTGCGTTTCAGGCCGACCGCTGGGCAAGGAAAAATCCGGCGATTATGGCTGTCGTTCCGGAAGGCCTCGGTGGATTCGCGGACCTGCATCGTCTTGTTCTGTTGGAGAGTGTCGAGCCGGGCTCCGGGTTGGCGCTTGCCAAGTCACTCGTGGCCAGCCGACCGATCCCGGCAGAGCCGCTCAGGTTGCTAGGCAATTCAGCGATCGAAAAGGACGAGACTGAGCTTGCGTCCCAGGCGCTTTCTCTCGCCTCGCAAAGAGGCTGGCGAGATACCTTCACCCAGATCGCGGTAATGGCCAGTGCCATCGCTGCGGAAGAATGGGATGCTGCCGCCCTTAGGGTCGATGCGATGGCGCGCACGGCACGGGACCGACGCCTGATCGAAAACGGACTTGCCTTGATGCTGGCGCAGTCCGGAGGTCGCGAGGCGGTTGCCGAACGTCTCGAGGAGGGCGCCCCCTTGAGCATTTCGCTCGTCGGATTGATACGGTCGGACGAAAGCCGGGTCGAGCAAGTCGTGGCCACTTTTGCAGCGGCGGAAGAAGGGGGCGGCCAATTATCGTGCAGCAGTTACGCCAATCTTGTCGATGTCCTGCTCGCTAAAGGATATGGCGTTGAAGCAATCGGCGTGTGGCCTCGACGCTGCCAGACCGAAACGAGTGCAGATTTCGCTTTCGATCTGGACGCAGTTTCCGACGATCCCCTGGCCTGGCGGTATCCGGACAATTCTGGCCTCAGGGTTTCGGCAGGTGACGACGAAGGGTCGATCGACATCAGGAACAGGGCGGTTCTGCGTCGGGCCTTCGCGACGCGATATCTGACGCTGCCACCCGGCGAACATTTCATTTCGCTCTCCCAGAGCCAGGCTGATGCTGCGCAAGGCGAACTGTCCGGTCAGGCCGCCGCCACCCTCCAGTGCGTCGGCCGCGGAAGCGCAGGTATGAGACCATTGGTCGAATCCGATGACGCCCTTCGCATTCGCTTCGTCGTACCGCAGGGATGTACCACGCAGCGACTTTCCCTGACTGCGTCGCGCGGCAAGGTTACATCCTTCCGCATAGCGGTAGATTGAGTTTTCAGCGAACCTCATTCGGACCGGTGTACCAGTGAAAGCTCCCCTCCACCTCTTCATCGCCGTCGCACTGGGTCTTCCGCGGGTTGCGGCGAGCTATGCTGCTTATGTATCCGGGCCACTTCTCGCCGTTCGCTGGGTGACGCAAAGAGCACTAGTGACGGCAGTTCTGCTCGTTGGATATCTGCTGCTTGTCCTTGGCCTCAATGCAGCAATCGGGCTCAAGGTCTCGCCCGTTGCGTGGCTGTTTGAGCTTGCACTCCTGCTGCCGTTTCTCCTCGCGACATTCGGCTTGCCGCTGGCGCGCAATTTTGACGGGCGAAAGTTAATCAGGATCCTGAACGTGATCGTGTTCGTGATGAGTTTCGTCACGCTGGTCCGTCTTGGTTTTCCCTTCCAGATCCCCTACGTCCACTACCTTCCCGATGCCTTTGACGGAGGGTTCGGGGCTGGCGGAGCGAAGACCGTTACGGTGATCGGGTTTTTCGGCCTTCTCGAACTGTTTTCCGGGCGCCGCGACAAGCCCATATACCAAGATTATTTTCTGTACATCGCTGGTATCAACTTCATCATCCCGAATTTTATCTTGGGAATCGTTGCTGGCGTGTGTGGCCTCGCGATGTTTGCGCCGAAGAATCGCTCGCTCATTCTTGCAGGAGCGGTTGCGGCTGTAGCTATCACGCCTTACATCATTTTGCGCACTGAAACTAAAAACAGTTCCTTTGCCGAATATTACAAATATGATCCGAAGTTGTACGCCTATAAGCTCGTCGGAGATATTTATCTTGACCAGCCACAGACGGCACTAATCGGAGCAGGTCTCGGACAATATGCCGGTGAGGCGGCGATCTGGGCCAGCCCGATCAACCAGGTATTCGGCGAGAGTCGTGTGGGAAACATCCCCTACCTTACTTCAAGTGATGTCCACCTGAAGCATCTGGCACCAACCATGTTGCGTTTCCGGGACAATGTGTACGCCATCGAGTCTTCATCCAACAAACCTTACAGTGGAATTTCGGTGTTGCTGGTTGAAGGCGGATTGATATTCACTCTATTGATTGTGCTTTTGCTCTACAACAGGTTCTGGCGGCACAGGCTGAGTTATATCGGCAAGGCATGCTTTGTGTTCTTCCTGGCCATGAACCTCCTCGACAATCAGCTGGATTCGCCTTGGTATGGAACGCTGTTGTTCGCGGTCGCGGAGATCGTGCAGCGCGAGAAGAGGCGTGCTACTCGTCGGACAAGCCTGCGGACGAAGAAGCTCGCTGGTGTAGGGCCCGCTATGTTACCGGGCTCGCCGGTGTTGATTTGAGAGCAGGCTTTCTCAAAAACTTGAGGCAGCACCGAAGTCGAGCAACACGGATCACGAAGACCGCGAGACAATGATGAGCGATACGACAAAGACGACCAGGGTATTTTTTGACGAGATCGTCGGCCTGCGAATTATTCTGGCGCTATGGGTGGCAGTGGGGCACGGCCTGCAACTGTCAGGCTTTGTCGTCGCAAAGGACCCGATCACGGCCGTGTTGCTCAACGCGCACTCAGCGGTGGTCGTGTTCATGATCATAAGTGGTTTCGTCATCACGAATCTACTGATGGTGAAGCAGGAGAGCTACCCCCGATACCTCACGCGGCGATTCTTCAGGCTTTATCCGGCTTACGTCCTCTGCTGCATTCTGGGATATGTCATGGCCGGCTATTGGCTAGACATCGTTCAGGCCGCGCCTTGGCAGGACGCCGAGGGCTGGGAGGCATACTCCCAGTCAATCTACGAGCTCGACTACGAGGCTCGCGAGAATTTCTGGCCCCATGCATTGCTGCATGCGAGCATGTTCCATGGGATGGTGCCCGACGAAATAATCAATCGCGCTGCAATGGTTTTCCTGCCTGCCGCGTGGAGCATATCGTTGGAATGGCAGTTCTACCTCGTTGCGCCGTTCGTCTTGGCCGCGCTTAGGAGCACCAAGGCAACGATCTTCGTGTTGCTGCTCGCGGCGGCGGCTTATGTCGGGTATCAGGTCGGCTTGCTCGGTCATTATGACATCAAGTCCAGCCTCGCTGTCGCAACCCCAGCGTTCTTTTTGGGCATTGTCTCTCGCCTCGGATACCAGAAGCTAAAAGAAGCGACATTTGTCTCGCCACTCGTCGCCAGCGCCGTTGTCATCTTCGTCGGCCTGACAATGTTCGACAAACCCCTGCCTTATCTCGTCTGGGGAGTGTTCTTCAGCTATCTATTGTGGAGCGACAGGGCACCGTTCACCGGCCGCCTGTTCAAGCAATTGTTCACCTCGCGGCTGGCTTCGATCTTGGGTGAGGCGAGCTATTCGCTCTATCTGGTTCACCGACCAGTACAGGTGGCGCTTGGCGTGTTCGCAATGTCGTTCGTCACCTTGAACCAATGGTCCATGTTCGCGGTCCAGATGGCGGCTGTGGCCATTGCAATGCCGATCTCTGTCGCAATGTACTTCTTCATTGAGAAGCCGGGCATGAATTTGGGCAAGTCGATTGCCAACAGGCTTCCGGAAGGAGAGGCCGAAAGCAAGGGCTCGCGTCTTATCAATACCGGGCCGTAGATCGATGGAGCCGGCCCGCGCGTTTAGTCTTCGAGCACTTCCATGACCCTGCGAGCGCTTTCTGCCCATTGGAAACGCTCGAACGCCGCGCGTTGGAACGCCCGGTAGCGCTCGACGAGATCGGGCGTCCGCTGAAGGTCTTCGATGATACCAGGCACCTCGCTCGCATGCGCAACCCTGTGAACGAACATCTGCGCGTTCGCGAGACCAGCAAATTCGCCGGATAAATCGCAATAGGAGACGAGCACCATGCCTTCGCTGATGTATTCCAGAGCCTTAAGCTTGAAGCCTGCTTGGAAGCGATCGACGACAAGACCGATCCCGAGGGAACCGCGAGCGGGAAGTCCGACGGTGTGGTCCAGCGCTTCAGGCGCATGTTTGGCCGCACCTTCGGAAAGATAGATGGAGCTACTACCGGGCAGATTGACTGCAATCGCTTCGTCGAAAAAGCGACTGATATCCTGGCGTTTGAGACGCCAGTCGTAATTGCCGCTGATCGCCACCGTCGCGGCAAACTGTGCATCCGCTTCGATCTCCGAGCATCCCGGGATGACGCCGGGTGGACATGCGGCTGCCATGGTCAACCCATAGCAGTCTTCCGCTGCCTGACGGTCGTATTCTGAAATTGCGGTGACCGGTACGGAAGCACGCGTGAGCCGGCGCTCGTACCGATGGAACAGTTCGGCATAGATCCTGTCTGCAATCGTACCGCGCGATCGATAGCCGGGAGCCATGATATTGTGGCAGAGTATGATCGCACGCGACCGCGGGACAATGCCCTGTTCGACGAGGTAGAGTGTCGATTCATGCGACAAGATCACGCGGTCCGGATCGAATTGCGCGATCGCTTGAGCGACCAGGGACGCGTTCGCCCGACTCCGATATCGTGCAATCGCAGGTGGCATTCCGCGCAGGATGCCGGCGTAACCGGACGACGGCGCGCTTTCTTCGAGCGCGACGCGCTGGATCTCGTGTCCGAGACCTTCGAGCGCCTGGGACAGGCGCCTGTCGTAGATGGACAGGCCTGATGTTGCGCTCCTCGGATTCTGAAACGCGTAGAGCAGCTTCATCCCGCAGCGTCCTCGGCATATGCGTGCCATGCAGGCAATTCGCGATCGAGCATCGCTTCTATGGCGTCGATATCGCTCGCGAGAAGGCGGTAAGTGCGACGAGCGTCTGGGGCTGAAAGGCTTGCCGGGCGCTTCCCAATTTGTGCGAGCAAGGCTTCATATGGCGCTCTGATTGCACGACTATTCATTAATGCCGGAAACCGTCGGCGAGCCCTTTTCGCGATCTGCCTGAAGCCTCGCGCAACGGGACTGCTGATCTCGATGCTCGGATTCTTGTGGGCTGCGTCGCTCTCGATCATCATGGTCCGGCCAATTTCCAGAAAGTCCGTGACCTGGTCCAGCAACGATTGCGGTTTCTGGATGAGATCCTCAAAGAGCAGGATCAGCACGTTCTCTCCGAAAAGCTGCCGGTAGACATCGAGATGCTTCGCATAGCGGCTTTCTTCGACATAGTTGATCGCGAAGGCATTGCGCCTCAGTCCCGCTTCGCACTCGTCGAGCGCCGCCGAGAAACTCTCACACGGCTCCTCACCGCGCGAGCGGGCGTGGACATAGGCCGAATAGGCACGCGAAACGGGATCGCGCAGGCAGGCGATTATGCGGGCATGCGGATTGGCGTGTCTGATTGCACGGGCTGCACTCGGATCGACGAGATACTGCGTGCTGGCGTCGATTCGACGCTGCCCTTCGCGGGCCTTCGCGTAGAGCGTCAGATAGTCGCGCTCGGCCCCGTAAGGCAGCGTCGCGGCAAGTGGCATAACGAGACTTCCATCGCGGATAGTCCAGGGATCGCCGCCACGTAGGGTGAAATGGTGGGGCTCCTTTTCGTGCGGAACGAACACCTCGCCGTTGAGACGAAGCATGTCGACAAGACTGGATGTACCGGCCTTGGCCGCGCCGATGATGAACACGTCGGGGAAGGGCACGATCGTCTAGCTCTTCCACAGGTCGTAAGGGAATGCCTCCATCAAAGGCTGGGGATCGAAATCGGGCAAATCTTCGCCTCCCAAGTCGATCGCCTCCTCAATCGTTCTTGCTACCGTGAACCTGTTCCGTCCGGTGCCCTCGTAATAGTCGTTGTACTTGAATTCGTTTTCCTCTTTCGAAACAGCGATAAATTGCGCGGGAATACCAAATGCCTCGGCGACGATAATGCCGTGGAGCGAGCTGGACACGACGAAGCGCGCCTCAAGTATCTCCGCAACGACATTGTTCCAACTCTGGGTCGGCTTCACGACCGTGACATTCGCGGGAATGTCGAGCTGTTCCATGTCGTCGAAGAGGTTGGGTACGAAGACAATCTTCTGACTGTTTTTCGTAGCGGAGAAGCGCCCGTGCGTGAGGATTGGCAGCAAGAGCGCCGGGTCGCCGAATACTGCGGGTACGTTGATTCCCCGTTGCTCGAGCCAAGCTTTGGTCCTTGGGCCACGACACGCACGCACATCGAGATTTTCGAACTCATAGATGTCGGATCGCGCCTTGCCGTTTACGCCGCTGCCCCAGACGACCGCTCCCTCACTAGCGAAGTGCATCACCGAGCCGATGGTCAGCAACTGGCTGGGCTTTTTCGTCTCGTCTTCCAGTGTCATCCCGCGGCGAGCCAGCATCAACGTCGTGACGACGCGACCTAGCTCGTCGCCAAAGTTCACACCACCGGTCTTCGGACGCCAACTGTATAGGTCCACCGTAGGGTAGGGGAATCGAAAAAGGAGTCTCGCCCTCATCTTGCGATAGGTTGCCAAGGCGGATCTGGCTCGGTTGCGGAGTTTGGGCTTCATTTGTGGTCTCGCATTGAAAGCGGCGGCTAGCCTTGGTCAGCCGAGCGGAAAAAAAGTGAGAGGGCTGTCGCAACGGCAGCGCGCTGCACAATTGCGGAAATTGCCGCGTAGGAAATGGCTCCACACATCAGAGAAACGATGAGCTCGGTAATCGTGCCTCCTCCGAGCCGCCAAAGGCTTTGGATCAGATAGTAGACCCCCACAGCAATGCCCGTGCAGAACAGGGCGGGGACCGTATTGGCCAGGATGGTCCGTATGCGGATTCCCCCGTAGCGATGCAGGATCAAGAGAACGAACAGGAATGAGACGTAGGCCCGAACCACGACTGACACGGCCACCCCCCAAATCGCGAACTGCGCTCCAACGATTGTCGCGATGATCGACAGTATCGCCTGGAACGCATTGATGGCCAGGTTGGCGCCATATTGTCCTCGCGCGATAAGGATGGAGTTGGAGGTCATGATCAGGACTGCGCTCAGCCCATTCGCCGAGACGATCGCTCCCAGGTGTCCGGCTGTTTCCCATTCTGGCGACATGGCTAGGCTGACTGCCATCGGCAGAGCTGCTCCGATAAGGCCGTACAGCGGCAACGCCATGAACGAGAGGACACGGTAGAGGGAAAGAAACGGAGCCTGAAGCCTTCCGTGGTCACTCGAAGAGCGTGCCAGTTGTGCGAGGTGAGAGGTGAGGACGTTGGCTAGCGGGGTGACCAGAATGGCGGAGATCAAATTGTAGAGCTGCATGGCCACCCTAATCAGGCCAACCGCATAAAGGCCGAGGATCAAGCCGGTAATTAGATCGATTGACCTAATCGTGATCTGGCCGATTGACTGGCTTGCGGACTGGAAAGCGAAGCTGGCGGCATGCGAGCGCAACCAGGACCAATCCGCCTGGCGACCGAGTTCGGGTCGAAACATGGCCCAACACAAGAGTGTCGACGAGACCGTTGCCGTCACATGATAGACTGCCAGAGCCATCGCGTCGGGACGGAACCAAGCGTAGACGAGACCGGCGAGAATCCCGAGACAGCCGCCGACGCCCTTGCGTTTCGCTTGCAATGAGAACCGGAATTCGCGCTGGAACAGGCCGTCATGCAAAGTCCCGGTTGCGACCGCGAAAATCGCGATCGCGTGGACCGGCAGGATCCTGGCAAGCTCGGGTTGATTGTACAGGTCGGCGACGAGCGGTGCCCCGATCATCAGGGCGGCGCTTGCCAGGGTTCCCGCGGCTGTGATTGCGATCAGTACTGCCAGGCTGGCTTCGCTTGTCAGCGTCCGCGCTCCGGTCAGCACATCGGCGACGCCTTTGAACGGAATGGCGAGAATGAAGATTGCAGCGAGCGAGATCGCCGCAATTCCGGTCTGCTCGACGCCAATGATGGGAGCCAGCAAGAGCGTCGCGAGAGCCGGCGCAAATCGCTCGAAGAATGACGCCATCATCGACCAGGGGACACTCCGACCGAAGCGGCTTCCTGTCATGCCGGTATGCCGGGATCGCATCTGGTCAAGTCCGCACCGAGATGGAGCGGTCGGTTTGCGTCAAGGCTTTGTACAAGGCAATCGGGTTTGTCGTCAGATAGCGCCAACCGAGTTGCCTGGGGCGCGTGACCATTCGGTGCAGCCACTCCAGATGATTGTCCTGCATCCATTGCGGCGCTCTTGGATAGTCGCCCGTGATGTAGTTGAAACAGCCGCCAGCCGTTATCACCCACGCTGCCTTCAGGCGGTCTCGATGGCGTAAGCAAAACGCCTGCTCGAGTGGCTTTCCCAATCCGACCCAGACGATATCTGCGCCCGACGCATTGATCTGGGTGATGATGGCTTCTTCTTCGTTCGCCGCGAAATACCCGTTGCGGCGTCCGACTATTTGCAACGCGGGATAGGTCTCACGCAGGATCGCTGTTGCGCGCTCGTTCACCTGCTCGGTCGCGCCGAGAAGGAAATGCTTCAGATGCTTGGCATTCTCGTCCTGCGCGAAATCGTGGATCATGTCGGTCGTCGGCGAACGTTCCGAGATCGCCTTCGCGGCCAAACGCTTCGAGATAGCGACAAGAAATCCGCCGTCGGCATGCACGAGATCCGCCTGCTCCAGCGCTGCTGCAAAGCTGGCATCGGTTTGCGCCAGAGCTATGCCATGACCATTGGCGTCGAACACAATGCGCGCCGGCGCATCGGGTATCGATGCATCGTGGACAGCCGCCTCGACGAGCTCTGCCCGTGAAGATGTCGCAATGAAGGTCCCCGCGACCTTCACATGGGTTATCGGGAATCTGTCGGACAATCTGTAAATCCTGTGAAACCATGATCGTCAGGGGGACGATGAAATGCTTCAGACACGCGCTACGTTCGATGGTGCGGCATCCTCTGGAAAGGCTCCACGCACCGCCACCAATCGCTTCGATCAAAGCGAATCGTCCCCGACGCCCTATTGTGCCGCGACTGCGAATGCAATCTGGACAGCGCGCAGACGGGCCTGAGTGTGTCCGTATGGCCTTGCGACGTAAGCCTGCTGGTCGGTTCATCATCGAAAATTGGCAAAGATCGATTTCTGTACTGCTTTTCCGTGATTTTCTCACGTGTAAGTTCTTTCAAATCCGTCGATTGGGAACTAATGGACATTTGGATCAAAGACGGGTCGAAAGGTTTCGGGGTAATGACTAGGCGGGTCGGTTGCGCGGTTGCGGCTGTTGTATTGTTGAGTGCATGCGGCGGCGGATCGGGCTCCAGTCCTCCGCCGGTTGCGACCTCGACGCCGACACCGACGCCGACACCAACCTCGACGGCCACTCCAAGTCCGAACGTGATCGTAGTTGTGGCAGACGACTTCAATGATTTCACAACCGGACTTGGCGGGCATCCGCAGGCCTATACGCCCAATCTCGACCGGCTCGCCGCGAGAGGGCTGAGCTTTTCCAATGCGCACGCCAATGCGACGCTGTGTTCTCCGTCAAGGGCGAGCTTTCTTTCGTGATATGCGCCCTCCACATCCAACAAGTACCACAGCACCCTTCCGTTTCGCTCGCATCCGGTCCTTGCGCAGGCCAAGCTGATCCCGGAGCATTTCCGGGACAACGGCTATGCGACCTATCTTGCGGGAAAGGTTTTTCACGACACCGACAACGACAACACCGTTTTCGGCACAGACGATCCCGCCAGCCAGCCAACGTCTGCGAACGACAGAAGCGGCGGTTACATCGGTCCGTTCTCCTCGTTTGGTCCCTATCCGTGGGACGGGGTCACCTATCAAAAGGGAAAACCCTCTCGACTGATTCCGTTCGGCCAAGAAGGTGTGGACTGGGTGCGGCGGAGTTGGGACGAAATCCAGCTCCTGAGCGGAGGGCGCTGGAATTCGAATCCATCCTTGCCCCAGCAGATCCAGTTCTGGGCCCACGGCATCGGACGCACTTCGGTGGGTGTCGAGTTTCGCTCGGGGATGAACAGTACATATCCGGCTGGCTACAGTTACACCGGCTTTGCAGACTCTTCAGGGCTCTTCGAGGACGACGGCAAAGGCAATCGATCGCGCCTCACTGACGAGGAAATCGCGAACTGGGCAGCGGATCTGATCCGCGGCGTTCCACAGAGCAACTCAGCCTACAGCGCAACGGTCCCAATCGGCGGGCGGAGCTTCTTCATGATGCTCGGACTCACCAAGACGCATGGCGCCATGTACATGCCGGACGAGTTTATCGATCGCGTGATCGCCGTGAACGGAATCAAGTCGGTCGATGATGTCCTCTTGCCTCCGATCCTCGCGGGAGATCGCGCCGACATACCGAGCGATGCCAATTTCGGGGACGGCAGGAAGACCTACAACGACATCCTGGCAGGCGGTCGCAGCGTCGCGACAATCCCGGACATCGTCCACGCAGGATCGCAGATTGCGGCGAGCGAGGACCGCCTTCACAAGACCATGGTGCTTGCCTACCTTGCCGCGGTCTACGAGATCGATGTCCAGATCGGCAAGATCATCGACGCGCTCGATGCAAACCCTTCGCTCCGGGACAACACTATTATCGTGTTCACGTCCGATCACGGGTTTCATCTTGGGGAGAAGGGTTTTTGGGGCAAGCAAACGCTTTGGAACGAGTCGACACGCGTGCCCTTCATCATTGTCGATCCGCGAAACCAATATGCTGGTTCAAGAGGCGCGACGACGAACCTGCCGGTGTCGCTCGTTGACTTGTATCCTACGCTGGTCGAGCTGGGCGGACTGCCTGACGTTCCGCTCGCCTCCGGCGCTCCGGCCCTCGACGGCCTCAGTCTTGCGCCTGTGCTAAGAAACTATCAAGCTCCGGCACTTCGCCGCAGGTCCCTGGCAATTTCCAGCAACTTCGGATTGATCAGCGATCGCGATCTGGCGGACCCGTCCCGGCGCAACCATACCGTAAGGGCGGAGGGGTGGCGCTACACGCTTTCCAAGAATGGCGGGGAAGAACTCTACGACGAAGTGAACGACCCAAATGAATGGAACAATCTTGCCAGTCACCCGGAATTCAAGTGGGTCAAGGATATCCTGCGCCCGATCCTTCTGGAAAGGACGGGCCAGACCAAATGAGGTCGCGATTGCGATGGGCCGTAGTCTGCTTGGCCGGGCTCTCCACACTTGTGCTGGCAGCATGCGATTCCGCGGCCACGTCGGATGCCCTACCTGAGGCGGTGACGTGCGCAAAACTGGACGACACACCCGTGCGGATCGAGTCCGGCACTTTTATGATGGGTGACGACAAGGCGTATCCGGAGGAAGGACCGCGACGGCGCGTGCATGTCGATGGCTTCTGGATCGATCCGCATGAAGTTACCAACCGGCAATTCGCAGCTTTTGTTGACGCAACCGGCTATGTCACGGGCGCCGAGAAGCCGGTCGATCCATCACTGTTCGGTGTGCCCGCAGAGCAGGTACCGGAAGAACTACTCAAGCCAGGCTCGGCAGTTTTCATGCCGCCCCGTTCGGCTCCACGGTCTGCGGAAGGCATGTGGACCTATGTCCCCGGTGCATATTGGCTCAAGCCTCATGGCCCGGACGGTCCGGTTGCACGGGACGACGAACCGGTCGTTCACCTCACATACGACGACATGACGGCCTTTGCGCGCTGGAGCAAAGGGCGGCTCCCGACCGAAGCGGAATGGGAGTACGCGGCCGCCCCGAGTGATCCGCCGAGCCGGACCCAGCCCACGCAAGCGAACACCTGGCACGGACTTTTCCCAGCTGTTGATACGGGCGAAGATGGCTTCAAAGGCCTCGCGCCAGTAGGTTGTTTCGCGCCGAATGTAAGGCGCCTGTATGATATGGTCGGCAACGTGTGGGAAATGACCAGCGATTTCTACGAGGACGATATGACGCTGGGCAGGGTCATAAAGGGGGGCAGCTATCTTTGTGCCGCGAATTATTGTCAGCGCTATCGACCCTCGGCGCGGCAGGCGCGCGACACCAGCCTTGGAACCGGACATGTCGGTTTTCGACTGGTGTATGACAAAGTGGAAGAATGAGACGCAAAAGCCGGCGACGCATTCGTCTGCCAGACTAGTACCCCAAGCCTGTCGCTCGACCGCAGGCGACTGAGAGACTGCTCTTATTCCCGGTTACGGAGAATGGGTGATGGAGGTAGGAAGGTTCGACCCTCCGACCACTGTGTTGTCAGCCTATTGCTCACCACTGAGCATACGCCAACTCCAAATTTGGACGTGACCTATTAAGAACGAAAGTAGGTTTTTGGGATAAAATTTCATCTAAAAGATGGGATCTTTAATGAGCAATGGTTATAAGTTTATGGATTAAGAATTATTTATTTAACGATGTTTTATGATGTTAGTGTTAGTGTTACAAATCAGAGTGAAGGCTATTTTGAATTCTTTGAATTTGCATTATTGTTGAAGATATTTGATTTGTAAGCATACTTTGATATCGACCAATCAATAATTGTTGCCCCATCGGCAAGGCGGCACTGGTCCCAATTACGATCGCGTTTGGGTCACCGTTCGGCATATTGAGCTCGGATCTCTCTGCCTGGATAAGCCGTCGCTCTCGCCAAAATAGGTTCGCCAGTCGTTCGACCAGAAGCGTTTCAGTCTCGGTCATTGGATCGTATTCGGCCATGAGTGCCGAGAGCATATTGCTGTATAGTTCGCTATCCTCGATGTCCGAGACGACTCTCTCACTTAGAACCCCATGTCGCTCGGCATTTCTGCTGCTGATCGCACGGCCTGTTTCTGTGCGAGGCCCAGTGCTTCTCCGCGCGTTCCGGCGGTTAGCTGCGATCTGTCTATCGCTAGTCATGCGTTCTCCAGCTGATACAATTCCAAACGAACCCATTTTACGTTGCCGGTAATGCGATTGGTGCAACTGGTTGCAACGGTTCGGTGCACACCCCGCTCCAGATATTTGATTGGAGTGACATAAAAAAGCCCGCCTCAATGGGGGCGGGCTTGTTCACGGCTCCTGGTGTGGATGGTGGGCGTAGGAAGGTTCGAACTTCCGACCCCTGCGATGTCAACACAGTGCTCTACCACTGAGCTATACGCCCACGCATCGAACGGCCCCGGTTGCGGAGCAGGGCGGTCCTTTAGCGAGCCTTCAGAAACCGCGCAAGGCCAAATGGCCCGTTATAGGCGCGCGCTAACTTTTTCTTCGAGGGCGCGTTCCACCTCAAGCACGAGATCGCGCAGGTGGAAGGGCTTCGACAGCACTTTCGCATGCGGCTGCTCGCGGCTGGCCTTCAGGGTTACGGCCGCGAAGCCAGTGATGAACATGACCTTGGTATCTGGGCTGAGTTCGTTGCACCGCTGGGCCAGTTCGATACCGTCCATTTCGGGCATCACGATGTCCGACAACAGGAGATCGTAGTCGCCCTGTTCAAGCAATGGGAGTGCGGCAGTGCCACGATCGACCGAATCGACGGTGTAGCCAGCGTTTTGGAGGGCGCGTGCAAGGTAGACACGCATCGCGTCGTCGTCTTCGGCTAGCAAGATCTTCTGGGTGGCGTTTCCGGTCATGCCACCATCCTAAAGCCGAGCGCTTAAAAAACCATGTAGAATCCAATCGGAGCGCAAAGGTTTTGGGTGGGGCATCTCGCGTAGGCGAGCCCGGCCGAAGCCCCTTGCTCCAAGCTCCGCCGCCTCTATGGTTGAGGCATATCTCTCAGGATTCGACTTGAAGAACCACGTGGACAGAAGTGCGGATGAGACCGGCGGGAACATTCCAGGCTGCATCGCGGCCCCTGCCTATAGTCTCTGGCGACAGACGTCGCGCGGATTGCCGATCCTCATCGCGATACCCCACGGTGGGACCGCCTATCCCGATGCGATAATAGATGCCCTTCGCGATCCGGCCCAGGTGCGCTTGAGGCTGGAGGATCGCCATGTCGGGGAGGTAGGCAAGCTGGCGGCGCGGCGGTCCCAGGTGTCCTGCCTGCTGGCGCATGCGCCGAGGGCCATGATCGACCTCAATCGGTCGACCGACGATATCGACTGGGGTATGGTCACTGGCAGCCGCCCGCGCGCCACGCGCAACTCGCTGGTCAACCGCAGGTCAAGGAACGGGCTTGGACTCATTCCTCGCCGGGTTTCGGGCATGGGGGAAATCTGGCGCAATCCGATCGCTCGCGAGGAAATCGACAGGCGCATCGCCGCGATCTACACGCCCTACCATCTGGCGCTCGGGCGGGAGTTGGAGCGTTTGCGTGACGCGTACGGGGCGGCGCTGCTGCTCGATTTGCATTCGATGCCGCCGCTTAGGTCCTCTTCGCCGGATCAACTCCCGGCCGAATTTGTCGTGGGTGACCGCTTCGGCGCGGCTTGCGATGCGGGACTGGCGGACCTCGCCATGCGGTACTTGGCCGGCCACGCCCGCCGCGTCGCCCATAACCGGCCCTATTCTGGCGGGCACATGCTAGATCGCTATGGCCAGCCCATGCGAGGTATTCATGCCATCCAGGTGGAAATCTGCCGCAGCCTATATCTCGACGCGCGGCTTGACCAAACCAGCGCGCGCTTGCCCGCCATCGCACGGCTGGTTGCAGGGCTCGTCGAGGCCCTCGGCAATGAGGTGCTGCAACTCGGCCCTTCATCGCGTCTGTCACAGGCGGCGGAATAACTGCCCGACAAAAAACACCCCGCGTGAAGATATCGCGGGGTGCCAAGGTTCAGGGAGGAAATGCACTCACGTGCATTGCCGAACGAGCCATGAGGGAAGCATCGCCCGGCATGCCATAAATGGTGATGCAGCTAGCTCGTTCAAGGGATGGATCGCGCGGCCCGGACGATGCTTCGCCTTGCAAGAAGAGCGCTTCGTCGCTTGTCACATCGCTTGAGCGATCAATGCGAGCCCTGAACCCTCCAAGGCCATATCTGTCAGCTCAGCTACCAGCACGCATTCCCCGGCCTCAACCCACTCGTCGTCAATCAGCAGCCTTCCCGAGAATGGTATTACTAGTGCTGGACCTGCGAGAGGCTGGGGGGGAGTGATCCCGGCTCTGGCGTAGGTAAGCCGGAAATGCGGGCCGTCGACGATAACGCCGCAGTCATCATTCATTCGCGTGCGGAACCTTTCGGGGTAGGGAGCGAGATCTGCGACTGCCACCCCCTGATCGAGGTGCAGTTCCCGAGGCCTTCCGTAATCGAACAGGCGAAATGTGACGTCGCTGTTCTGTTGTACCTCGATCAAGCTTACCCCGCCGCCAATGGCGTGCACTGTGCCGGCGGGAATATAGAAAGCGTCACCAGGCCGGACTTCATGCCAGACGAGGTCTTCAACAATAGAGCCATCCACGGCTGCCCTGCGAACTTCCTCCTTCGACAAGGTTTCGCGGAAGCCAGCGGCAATTGTCGCTCCTTCATCCGCGTCAAGAATTACCCAGCATTCGCTCTTGCCCTCGCGGCCGAGCCCCAGTTTTACCGCCTGCTCATCATCGGGGTGGTTTTGTATGGAAAGTCTCTCACTTGCGAAGATGTACTTCACAAGGAGCTGATCGAGTTCGGCCGGAGGCTTGAACCAGACTTCGCCAATGCGGCTTTCCGAAGGGTGGGGGAAGGGGGGGGGCAGCCGGTCGACACCCCATACCTTTTCGACGAACCCCCGCGGAAGCCTGCGGATCATAGTGCCTTGACCCTCCGTGCCTGGCCCACGCTCTGGACGGCGCTGCGAGCCGTGACCAGCACGTCATCGCCATCAATGATGACGATCACGTCCTCGACGCCGATGACCGTCACATGGGGCCCATCCGTATCGATCATCGTTCCGGACGCATCTATGATTTCACCCCCGCCCACTATCACGTTGCCCTCTGTGTCGGCCTTCCGCTTCTGGTACAAGGCATCCCAATTGCCGATATCGGACCATCCGATCTGCGCGTCGACCATAGCCGCGCGATCCGTGTTTTCCATGACGGCATAATCCACTGATTCCCCGGGAACGTCGGCAAACAGGGACTCATCTGGCTCGAAGGACGTGTCCTTGCGGATGCCTGCATCAAAGGACTTTACGGTTTGGGCGAGCAGTTGAGGGCGATAGGTTGCAAGCTCATCGATGAAGTGTCCGGCGCGAAACGCGAAAATCCCACCGTTCCAGGCGTAGTTGCCATCTTCGAGGAACGTCAGGGCTGTTTCGAGATTGGGCTTCTCCACGAAACTGTGCACGCGAAAACCTGATCCCAGCGCCTCGCCTCTGCGGATGTAGCCATAGCCGGTTTCCGGGGCGGTCGCTTCAATACCGAATGAAACGAGCCAATCATCGCTCGCGAGGGCAGCAGCCAATTTGGCGGCGTCTACGAAAGCGGCCTTATCGATAATGTGGTGATCGCTGGGGCATACCAGCATCACATCCTGCGGATCCATCGCCAATGCTGCAAGAGCGATGGCTGGCGCTGTGTTACGCCCTATAGGCTCGACGATGAATTGAGCATCCGCCGCGATGTCATGTGCTTGCGGTTTTGCGAATTGAAGGTGTTTTTTGCCGACAACGACGATGGGTGCGCTGAACACCGTCCTGTTTGCGCAACGATCGAGGGTCGCTTGGTACAAGGTCCGCTCGCCCAGGAGAGGTATGAACGGCTTGGGCCGCTCCGCCCGACTTCTTGGCCAAAGCCGGGTTCCGCTTCCTCCGCAAAGAACAACCGGCACAATTCTTGGCATCGAAAACTCCTCGACAACTGCATTGCATGAGACGGTCTTTGTCTCAGGGTGCTCTCCTTAGACGAGCCAAGCTTGAAGTCACTACTTGAATGAGCGGCGCGAAAGCAAAGGGTGGAAGTTCGCCTGCCAGTCCGCTGAGCCGCTCTCGCGCTCGGCGGACTCGATCTTTTCCAGTTCTTCCTCGATAAATTCCACCCGCTCGTCCCAGCCGTCATGGGTGCGCTTGCGAAGGATGCCGCCGCCATGCCGCGGTCCCCAAGTCTCCATGAACCGAATGGCCGCGGAGGGATTGTAGCCGGCATTCGCGAGGAGCCACGGCATCAACCGGTCGGCATCGCGCTCGGACAGTCTGACGAGGCTGCGCTTGCGGCCGGTTTTTTCGAACAAGGTCAGATGGCCGAGCAGATTATGCGCCATCTCATGTGCCACCGCCGCGGCGAACTCGTCCTCAGGGTAGGAAAAGCCGGGAAAGTTCTCGCCGACCAGAACCCGCTTGCCATCCGCGCTGGCTCCCTTGGAGGAATCGATCAATTCGAAGCGCGAGGCGCAGGCGCGCACTGGCTGGATTTCTCGCGTGGCGATCTCTTCGTTGACTGAGCGCCAACCTATGCTGAGCGAGCCTTTTGCCAGCGCGGTATCGATGGCGGCGTGGAGGGCATGGCCCCTCTGCCAGCGAGGCTCGGTCGGCGGCCATTTCCCGGTGATCGGCTCACCGCCCAGCGAAACGATCGTGTCGTTCTGACGAATGCCTGCGAGATAGGCCGGCGAGGCGGGGGCGACTGACTGGACGCCGATATCTCCGTCGAGGCCGAACAATGCCCTGACGGCGGCCGGTTCGCCGTAGGCTTCGGCATCGTGCAACAGCAGGCCGGACGCGGCAACCGTGTCGGAACAGAACGGAGCATTCGCCGTGGCGAGACGGTAGCCGACCCGGAAGAGCAGGTCTTCGCGATGCTGGAAGATCTCTAGGGGATAGAGTTCGCGCTGCGCGGAAGGTCCCTCGGCCGAAACCGGAGAGTGCGCAACAAAAAGGGCGGCCAGGACCAGCCCGGCCACCCCCCTTGATATGCTTGCCTTAGGCAGTCGGGACACCGTTCAACTGGGCCTGCGGCTGGGGAGCCGTGCCCTGGCTCGTCTGACGCGCGAAAATGACGCGCATCTGCTCAAGCGAGAAGAGATGTGCGTAGATGAGCTGGAGCAGACCGCTCTCGTTCCACTTGCGCAGCTGGTCGCCGCGCAGTCCGCGCAGCTTTTCGGCATCGATCATCTGGAAACCGCGATAGACGAACGGCTTGTCTTCGCCGGGGCGCTGGATGGCGACTTCGCCGTCCATCAGCAGGCCGTGTTCCTTGAGTTCGTTCATGAAGGCCTGGGTGCGCTGGCCAGCCTGTTCGAAGCTTTCGCAGAATTCGAGGATGGTCTTGGTCGCCTGTGCCGGCTCCTTGCCATCGAAGAAGGGTTCGCCGTCTTCGAACTCGCCGACCGATTCCGCGGTGGGATCGAAGCAGAGCGAGAGCTCTTCCGCATCCGGGCGCAGGCGGGCGAGCATGAACGGGTAGCGGCGGATGTAGGCCGGCAGGTAAACCTGTTCGATGACCTTGCCGGTTTCATCGACATAGGTGTTCACGCCCTCGTTCAGTCCGAACAGCGCCAGCGGGAGCGAGTTTTCGCCGGACGAGAAGACGATCGGCAGCTGGCGCTGCGCCTGGATGAATTCATCGACCGTGAGCGGAACTGCGTGCTGCTTGGCAAGCCACGGGGCCAGTTCGATCGCACGCGTCTTGAAATTCGCGTGATCGTTGCTGTTGAGCGGCATCAGGTCGTTGTAGAAAAGGGGCAGGTTCGGCTGCGGCGCGCTGGCCATGGAAACTCTCCGGAAACATTGGATTGGGCGAGCACGCCGTCGGGCGCGCGCGGGAAGGTGGGCGCTTTAGGGCGTTGCGGCATCTTTCGCAAGCGGGACGAGCTTGCCCGGATTGAGCAATCCACGGGGATCGAGCGCCTGCTTCACGCTGCGCATGAGCGCCAGCACGACCGGATCGCCGAGACGGCCCAGTTCGTCGCGCTTCATCTGGCCGATCCCGTGTTCGGCACTGATCGACCCGCCGAACCGTGTGACGAGATCATGGACGAAACCGCTGATCCGCTTGCCGTCGCTTGCCTCCCATTCGCCGCGTACCGATCCTGCGGGCGCCAGGACGTGAAAATGGATGTTGCCGTCACCCAGATGGCCGAAGCCGACCGCCGTCGTGCCCGGGAAATGGCGTTCGACCTCCGGCGCGGCCTGTTCGACGAAATCGGCCATCTTTGCGACTGGCACCGAGATGTCATGCTGCATCGCGGGCCCGATAGCGCGCTCTGCCGGGGCGATCGAATCGCGGATCAGCCAGAAGGCCTCCGCCTGTGCCTCGTTTGCGGCCATGACGGCGTCTTCGAGAAGGTCCTGCTCCATGGCCTGCGCGAGCATGGCTTCGGCGCGATCGCGCGTCGCCTCCTCGCCGCCCTGCGGAGCGACCAGTTCGATCAGCGCGTGCCATGCATGATGGCCCGCCAGGGGCGCCCGCGCATCCGGCATGTGGGCCAGCACCGAGGCGAGACAGTGCGCCGGCAACACCTCGAACCCTTCGAGGCTGTCGCCGGCAAGTGTCTCGCAATGCAGCAGAAGCCGGCGAGCGGCAGCGATCGAGGGCAGGCCGGCCCAAGCCACCACGCGGCCCCCGGTCTCGGGCAGCAGGCGCAGCGTCGCCGCGGTCACGATCCCGAGGGTTCCTTCCGAGCCGATGAGCATCTGCTTCAGGTCGAAGCCGCGATTGTCCTTCTTGAGCGGCGTCAGCGCGTCGAAGATCGACCCATCGGCCAATACGGCCTCGAGGCCTAGCACTTGCGCGCGCATCGTCCCGTGGCGCAGTACCTGCGTGCCGCCCGCATTGGTAGAAATGAGGCCGCCGATCGTTGCCGAACCCTTGCCGCCGAGCGTGAGTGGGAAGCGCAGGCGCTGCTCTTCGGCTGCCTCGTGCAGCGTCTGGAGGATCACGCCGGCATCGCAAGTGACCTGCCGCGCCTGGGCGTCGAGTTCGCGGATCCGGTCCATCCGGCGCAGCGACAGCACCACGGCATTTCCGCTCGAATCCGGGGTGGCACCGCCCGACATTCCGCTGTTCCCGCCCTGCGGTACGGCGGGAATGCCGTGCTCACCGCACAGTTTGACCAGAGCTGACACCTCCGCTGTGGAGGCGGGCGAGGCGAGGCCGATTGCCTTGCCCGTGTAGCGCCCGCGCCAGTCGGTGAGCCACGGGCCGACAAGCTCGGGATCGGTGGTGAAGCCGCGTGGGCCGAGCAGGGCGAGGGCCGCGTCGATGAAAGGCTGTGTCTCGGACATTGCGGCAGCCTTGCCACAGGTTGGCGAGCGATTGCCACCGTCTTGCGATATGGGCGCGATCAATTAAGCCGATATTCAACCGTCCGGGCGCAAGGGGGCATCCGACGCAGCGTCGGCGAGTTCGCCGGCACCACAGGAGCAGTTCGACCGCGCCCATGCCGTTTGTTGCCGCCATGATGTCCTTGCTGTTGCCGCTGGTGACGCCCTCGGGCGCACCGGTGGAGGGTGAGACCGTTCATCAGGGCCGCGGCGAAGCGCCGGCTGTCTCTCAATCCGCGCTGTCGGACCGCCTGCCCGAATGGAACGCCCTGGTAGATCCGGGCGAAGTACCGGTGGCCAACCAGGTTCGCATCGAGAGTCGCGTCATCCTGCGCGTAAGCCCACAGCCGAGCCGGGCGCGTGACAGCCTGCTCGCCGACCTCCCGCAGCGGGCGGTGCCCGCTCGCCTGGTCGAGCGCCCGATGGGGCGCTGCCTGCCGGCAAGCGGGATCGTTGGCGTGTCGGATAGCGGCAGCCGTCTCATCATCTACATGCGCGATCGCAGCATGATCTCGGCCCGGCTCGAAAAGGCCTGCAGCCCGCGCGATTTCTACCTCGGCTTTTACATGGAGCGCAGCGAGGACGGCCAGCTTTGCGTCGATCGCGACCGCCTGATGTCGCGCGCCGGTGCGAAATGCCGGATTTCGGGGATGAACCAGCTCGTTGCCGTTCGGCCACGCGACTGACCCAACCTTCCCGCGCAGGGCAGCAAACCTTGACTTTCGAGCCCGAACGGGCAAAGGGCGCGGCCAGTCGATGTCGCGGACGCGCGGCTTGTTGTCGGCAGCTTACCCAGGGAAATTTCGACGCGCATGACCTTCGCCGATCTCGGCCTTTCACCAGACTTGCTCAAGGCGGTTGACGAGGCCGGCTACACGACGCCGACCGACATCCAGCGCGAGGCCATTCCGCCCGTGCTGATGATGAAGGACATCATCGGCATCGCGCAGACCGGCACGGGCAAGACGGCCAGCTTCGTCCTGCCGATGATCGACATCATGGCAGCCGGCCGGCGCCGCGCGCTGATGCCGCGCTCGCTGATCCTCGAGCCGACCCGCGAGCTCGCGGCACAGGTCGCCGAGAATTTCGAGAAATACGGCAAGTATCACGATCTCAAGATGGCGCTGCTGATCGGCGGCGTGCAGATGGGCGACCAGGTCAAGGCGCTCAACGAAGGCGTCGACGTCCTGATCGCGACCCCGGGTCGCCTGATGGATCTGTTTGAACGCGGGAAGATCCTGCTCAACGGTTGCGAGCTGCTCGTCATCGACGAGGCCGATCGCATGCTCGACATGGGCTTCATCCCCGACATCGAATTCATCTGCGACAAGCTGCCCGAGACGCGCCAGACCATGCTGTTCTCGGCCACCATGCCCCCGCCGATCGAGAAGCTGGCGAAGAAATTCCTCAGCAATCCCAAGAGAATCGAAGTGAGCCGCGCGGCGACGACGAACAAGGACATCACCGCCTTCAAGGTGCCGGTGAAGAGCCGCCAGAAGCGTGACACGCTGCGCTGGCTGCTGCGCAACGACCTCGTCGAGACCGCGATCATCTTCGCCAATCGCAAGACCACCGTGCGCGAGCTCAACAAGAGCCTGCAAAGCCACGGCTTCGCCTCCAGCGAGATTCATGGCGACATGGACCAGTCGAGCCGCCTGAAGGAACTCGACCGCTTCAAGAAGGGCGAGGTGAACATCCTCGTCGCCTCCGACGTCGCTGCGCGCGGGCTCGACATCAAGGGCGTGAGCCATGTGTTCAACTTCGACACGCCGTGGCACCCGGACGACTATGTGCACCGCATCGGGCGCACGGGCCGCGCGGGTGCCAAGGGCCGCGCTTTCACTTTCGTCGCCGAAGAAGACGGCGAGGCGATCGAGAATGTCGAGAAGCTGACCGGGGCGGAAATCCCCGTCTTCGGCAAGAACGACGTCCGCGTCGAACTGAAGGTGCCCGAACCGGAAGCCGAGACGGCCGATGAGCGCGCACCCGAGCCGAAGAAGGCCAAGCCCGAGCGCAAGTCCAAGTCGGAGGGCAAGGCCAAGGACGAGCGCAAGGTCAAGGACGAGGCGCCGAAAAAGCCCCGCGCGAAGAAGCCGGAAAAGAAGGTCCCGGCAGAGAGCCACGCCGCGCAGCCCCAGGAGGCTGGCGACTGGAATGGTCCGGTGCCGGGTTTTCTCGACGTTTCGGCGCTTTGAGGCTGCACTCTTTACGGTAGGTTTACCCTGATCGGGCATGAGGGGCGGCATGGACATGCTGCCCGCACCCGTGATCGCATTCCTGCGCGAACTGGCGATCTATTTCGCCGCATTTGCCGTGCTGGCGCTGGTGATGAAGCGCCAGAAGATCGTCGCGTCGGTCATGGCATGCCGCAGGGAAGCCGGCACCAATCTGGGCCTTGCTGCGGTCAATTCGCTGATCATCGGCCCGCTCTTCGCCGTTCCCACGCTGGCGCTGGCGACGTTTCTCGACGGATCGGGTTATCTCGGCGGGTTTTGGGACAGCGTGCCCGAACTGCTGACCTTGCTGGTCGGCATCCTGCTGATCGATCTCGTCGCCTATTGGCGCCACCGGCTCGAACACACACGCGAGTTATGGCGCTATCATGCGACCCATCACGCTGACACCGCGATCCACTGGCTCTCGGTCCAGCGCAAGCATCCGGTCGCGAAGGTGATCTCCGCGCTGTTCGATACGTCGCTGGTCGTTGCGCTTGGCCTGCCGGCTTGGGCGATCCTCGGCGCCATCCTGATCCGCAGCTGGTGGGGACACTTTATCCATGCCGACGTGCCGTGGACGCTGGGCGCGTTCGGCGAAGTGCTGATGTCGCCCGCCGCGCATCGGCTCCACCATATCCGCGACGAGGAGTTGATGGGCACGAATTACGGGAATACCGTGACCCTGTGGGACAAGCTGTTCGGCACGTGGTGCAATCCCAAGCCCTACCTCAACTGCGAGACCGGGATCGAGGAAGGGACGCGCGGGATTTGGGGCGAACTCATGCGCCCGTGGGAAGCCCGCTACCGCGAGGCAGCGCGCGAGCCGGGATCGACCGCCGAACTTACCTGATAGCCGCCAGCTGGTAGAGCATCTCGACGTAACCCATTGTCGCCTCGGTTATCCCCGCGACTTTTGGATTAGTCGATTCCACCACGTAATATTCGTCCGGCGCATGCGCGCCCGAGCCGTGGCCGAGCCCGAAGTGGCCCGCAGGGATCGAGACGGGCGGCGCGGTGAAGGTCGCGCCCGGCCAGGAGCCGGCGAGTCGCGGATTGAGCGTCGCCTCGACACCCATCGCGCGATAGGTGGCGAGCTGGGCCTGTATCAGGCGGCTGTTCTCGTCGGTTTCGGTGGGGTCGTAGCCGCCCGAGACATTGACCTCGACATCCGGGAAACCCTGCGCATCGAGGTGCGCGCGCAATTTGCGCACAGCTTCCTCGCGGGTCTGGTTCGGAACGAGCCGCAGGTCGATCTTGGCGACCCCGCTGCCCGGCAGCACGGTCTTGCCGCCCGGTCCGGTATAGCCCGCGACGAGGCCTTCGATATTGACCGTCGGCTGTTCGGCCAGGCGGATCAAGGCGTCTTCGAAGGACAGGTCGTCGATCCAGTGGGTGATGCCGAGGCTGGCCTTGGTGCGCGCTTCATCGCCGGCGTCAGCCGCCTTGCGGATCAGCTCCTTCTCGCGCTCGGTCAGCGGGCGTACGTTTTCGAACCAGCCGTCGATCGCGACAGTATTGCCGTCCGGCGTGACCAGCGTATTGAGCGCGTGGACGAGCCGCCAGACGGGCGAATCGACCGCCGCCTTCTGGCTCGAATGGATGTCCCCCGTGGGCCCGCGTCCCCATTTTTCGCCGCTCGCGACTAGTTCGAGTTCGACGATGCCCTTCGAGCCGAGATTGACGTTCACCGCGCCATTGGGGCCCTGCCAGCTGGCGGGAATGAAGATGCCTTCGCATTTCCGCAGGGCAGCGAGCACGTCGGGCGTTTCGGCGATCTGGCGGAAGTTGGGGCTGCCGATTTCCTCCTCGCCTTCGCAAATCAGCGCGATGTTGACGGGCGGGGTAACGCCCGCGTCTCGCATGGCGTGGAGCGCGGCCAGGAAGGTCGCTTCCGGACCCTTCTGGTTGACCGCGCCGCGGCCCATGATCGCCTTGCCCCAGTCGGGTTTGTCGACGATCAGCGCCTCGAGCGGCGGGGACGACCATTCTGCGGGGTCGTACTGCTTCACGTCGTACATGAAGTAGATGCCGAGCGTGCGCGGCGCGCCATTGTCCATGAAGCCGACGACGCCGGGTATGCCGTCGGTCGGCACCTGCCGCACGCCGGTGAAACCTGCCGACCGCGCGAGTTCTTCCATATAGGCCGCGCCTTCGGGCACATTGCGGTTTTCCGCCGCGATGGTGGGTAGGGCGATCCAGTCCTGGATGCGCTTGATGTCGGCAGCCTTGTTCGCTGCGGCAGCGGAGCGGATGGCGGCGCGCGCGTCCTTGCGGGCGAAAACAGCCTGCGGGAAGAGCGCGGCCCCGGCGCCCAGCAGCATGGAAGAGCGCAACAGCGTGCGGCGGTCGATAGCGAGGTCGGGCATTCCGGTCATGGCAGTCTCCCTGTTCCGCAAGGGATGCACTGGCCGGTGGCGGCTTGCAAGCTAGTCGGCGAGCTTAACGAAACTGTCGAGCACGCGCTTCTCGCCAGCCTTCTCGAACTCGATGGTCAGCTTGTTGCCTTCCTGGTCGGTGACGACGCCGTACCCGAACTTGTCGTGGAACACCCGCGCGCCGATGGCGATGTCGCTGCGGGGCTTGGCGGCGAAGCTGGCGGCACTGCGGCCCGGTTCGGCGAGGCGCTTGGGAGTGGTATCGTATCCAGTCGCAAGCGCGCGCTGCCAGCCGGGACCGCGCGCAGTCGATCGGTCGGGGCGGCTGGTCGAAACATGGGCGAAGGGATCGTCGGTCTCCGTCCAGTTCGCGCGCCACAGCGACGCGCCGCCGCTCATGGTGGTTTCGCGCTCGATCGCCTCTTCGGGAAGCTCGTCGATGAAGCGGCTTGGGATCGAACTGGTCCACTGGCCGTAGATCCGCCGGTTTGCGGCGTGGAAGATGGTGCACCGCCGCTTGGCGCGGGTAATCGCGACATAGGCGAGGCGGCGCTCTTCCTCGAGGCTGGCTAGGCCGCCTTCGTCGATTGCCCGCTGGCTGGGGAACACGCCTTCCTCCCAGCCGGGCAGGAAAACATGATCGAATTCCAGCCCCTTGGCGGCGTGCATGGTCATGATGGTCAGCTTCTCGCCATCGTCGCGCGCGTCATTGTCCATCACGAGGCTGACATGCTCGAGGAAATCGGTCAGCGTCTCGTATTCCTCCATCGCGCGGGCGAGTTCTGACAGGTTCTCCAGCCGCCCCGCGCTTTCCGCGCTGCGATCCTTCTGCAGCATCTCCTCGTAGCCGCTTTCGGCGATGACCATGCGCAGCAGCTCGGAAGGCGTGACCTTGTCCGCCTGTTCGCGCCAGTGCACGAACTGGCCGAGCAGCCCGACCAGTGTGTTGCGGGCGCGGGCGGGGAGTTCGTCGCTGTCGGCCAGATCGAGCGAGGCGGCGGCGAACGGTGCCTGGATGCGCCGCGCATGGCGGCGCATCGCTTCGAGCGTCTTGGCACCGAGGCCCCGCTTGGGCTGGTTGTAGATGCGCTCGAAGGCGAGGTCGTCCGCCGGCTGTTCGATCACGCGCAGATAGGCGAGGGCATCGCGGATTTCCGCGCGTTCGTAGAAGCGGAAACCACCGACGATGCGGTAGTTGAGGCCGATGGCGATGAAGCGGTCCTCGAACTCGCGGGTCTGGTACTGGGCGCGCACGAGGATCGCGACCTCGTCGAGAGAGGCACCTTCCGCCTCCAGCCGCTCGATGTCCTCGCCCACCCGGCGCGCTTCCTCAGGCCCGTCCCATACGCCGACCACGCGCACCTTCTCGCCCGCCGGAAGCTCGGTCCACAGGGTCTTGCCGAGCCGTTCGCTGTTCGCATCGATCAGGCCCGATGCCGCCGCGAGAATCTGCGGGGTGGAGCGATAGTTCTGCTCCAGCTTGATCACCGCCGCGCCGGGAAAATCCTTTTCGAACCGCAGGATATTGGCCACTTCTGCGCCGCGCCATGAATAGATCGACTGGTCGTCGTCCCCCACGACGCAGATGTTCTTGCGGTCCTGCGCCAGCAGGCGGAGCCACAGGTACTGGACCTGATTGGTGTCCTGGTATTCGTCGACGAGGATGTATTTGAAGCGTCGCTGGTATTGCTCCAGCACATCGCGGTGCTGGCGGAAGATGTTGAGCATGTGGAGCAGCAGATCGCCGAAATCGCAGGCGTTGAGCGCCTTCAGCCGCTCCTGGTAGAGCGTGTAGAACTTCGCGCCCTGGCCGTTGGCATAGGCCTCGTTCTCCGCCGCATCGAGATCGCCCGGGTTGAGGCCGCGGTTCTTCCAGCGGTCGATGAGCCCTGCGAGCTGGCGCGGTGGCCAGCGTTTCTCGTCAAGTCCGTCCTCCTGGATCAGCTGCTTGAGCAGGCGCAACTGGTCGTCGGTGTCGATGATCGTGTAATTGCTCTGCAGGCCGACCAGTTCGGCGTGGCGGCGCAGCATCCGTGCGCCGATCGAATGGAAGGTGCCCAGCCACGGCATGCCCTCGACCGCATCGCCGATATGGCGCCCGACGCGCTCGCGCATTTCGCGCGCGGCCTTGTTGGTGAAGGTGACACACAGAATTTCGGACGGCCACGCCCTGCGTGTCGCGACGAGATGTGCCAGTCTTGCGGTGAGTGCAGCCGTCTTCCCCGTACCGGCGCCTGCCAGCATCAGCACTGGCCCCTCGGTCGTCAGAACGGCCTCTCGCTGGGGCGCGTTGAGACGCTCCGCATAGGGCGGAATCGGCCCGTTTCCGGGATTATCTTGGGTGGTTGGCAGATCAGACATGGGGTGCAGAACAGCTAGGGAACGAAGATGCGGAGCACAAGCCCCGGCCCAAGCCCCTCACGGAACTCATCGGACCCGTTCTGCGTAAATGCCCCAATGACAATCACAAACGGAGTGATCTCCAATGCGTAATCTTATCCTCGCTGGCGCAGCAGCGCTGGCCTTCACCGCAGTCCCCGCCGTCGGCCAGGACGTCGCCGTCGATTCCAATGGCAATGTCTATGTGCTGACCGATAGCCAGCAGGGCATGTACGACGGCTGGCCTGCCGAGCGCCAGAGCGCATACGATGCTTGGCCCTATGGCGTGCAGGAATACTACTGGACGCTGACGCCGGCCCAGATCGACGGCTGGTGGGTGCTCAACGACGAGCAGCGGGTTCGTATCTATGAAATGACGCCCGACGCACGTGCGCAGGCATGGACCCAGATCGCGGCGCAGCTGAATGCAAATACGCCTGCCGCTTCGGCTTCGACCACCGCGATGGCTTCGACTTCGGCCGCCGCTATGGCAAGCACGCAGAGCCCGCGTTTCGTCAGCCGCGAAGTTACTCAGACGACACCGGCGGGCTACCAGGCACCGACCGCTGGCGCTGACCTTCCGGTCTGCACGCCGAACCAGCAGGATGGCTGCATCAACAGCTGGGAAAAGAACAAGACCGGCAATCGCCCGCTCGAATACTGGCCGGGTCGCCCCGCGAGCGAAATCAAGGGCAAGCTGCCGGCCGAGCAGCCGGACAACTGATCAGTCGTCAAACTCGCGCGCCTGAACTGGGCCGCTGCGAGGCTTGAGGGGGCGGAGCTGCCATGGCGGCTCCGCCCTTTTCTGTGTGCGGTACGCATTTGATGAGCACCACTGGGTCCCTGCCGACAACACAACACGGCGCTCGGGTTCAGGCGGCGGTAGCCGAGAGACGCAACAGCCAGAGATGCGCTTTCCCGACGCGGCGATCGGCCACGCATTCGAGCGATTTCACCGTCACCGTTTCCTTCGCCCCCGTTTCGAGCGCGATCCAGGTCGAGCCGTCGATCCAGCCGAGCCGCAGCATGCGGTCGAGCGCAACCTCGCCCGCGCCTGTGCCATAGGGGGGGTCGAGCAGGATCAGCTGGTGCGCCGCTTTCGCCGGACCAAGGCTCATGACCGAGCCCTGCTGCGCGGTCGTCTTCTGCCGTGCGCCGAGCGTGTCGATATTCGCCCGGATCGCCTTGATCGCAGAGGCATCCTGCTCGACGAACAGGCAAGAGGCGGCCCCGCGCGACAGCGCCTCGAGGCCCAGCGCGCCCGAGCCTGCGAACAGGTCGAGCACATGCAGATCCTCGAAACTGCCGAGACGGCTGGTGAGCATGCTGAACAGCGTTTCGCGCGTCCGGTCCGCCGTGGGCCGGGTCAGTTCTCCCGGCGGTGCGACCAGCTTGCGCCCACGCCATTCGCCGGCGATGATCCTCACGAGCGACCGCCGCGCGCCAGTTCGCGCTTGAAGCTCTCGACATCGCCGCGCTTGATTTCCAGCACCTGACCGCGCGGGAGGTCGCCGATGTGGAAGGGGCCGTAGCCGATACGCAGCAGGCGGTTAACCTCCAGCCCGAGATGTTCGAGCACGCGGCGCACCTCGCGGTTCTTCCCTTCGCGCAAGGTGAGTTCGATCCAGCGGTTGCGCCCCGAGCCGCGTTCGAGATTGGCCTCGATCCGGCCGTACCGCACGCCGTCCACTTCGATTCCCTCGATCAGCTCGTCGAGCTGTGCCTGCGTGACATCGCCGAAGGCGCGGGCGCGGTAGGTGCGCGGGACGCCGCTGGAGGGAAGTTCCATCGCGCGCTTCATCTCGCCGTCATTGGTGAGCAGCAGCAAGCCTTCGGTATTGTAGTCGAGTCGGCCGACGGGCATGACGCGGCCCGCATCCTCGGGCAGCGCATTGCGCAGCGCCGCGTAGATGGTGGCGCGGCCCTTGGGGTCATGCTCGGTCGTCAGCATGCTAGAGGGCTTGTGGAAGGCGAATAGGCGCGTGTCCTCCGCCTTGCCGACCGGCTTGCCGTCCACCGTCACCCCGCGCAGGCTGGTCAGCTTGACGGCAGGCGTGTCGAGCACCTTGCCATCGATCGCGATGCGGCCGTCGGCGATCATGCGCTCGATCTCGCGGCGGCTGGCAATGCCCGCACGCGCGAGCAGCTTGGCGATGCGGTCGCCGTCTTCGGGAAGTCGATTGTCGGACATGCTGGCGCGGTTAGGCGCTCAGTTGGCGGCGCGCAAGGCCTCCTCGACCGTCTCGTGATAGCGCCGGATGCCGCCCTCCATCGTGCCGAGCGTGAGGTGTGGCACCGCGCCGGTCGAGAGGCCCTGCTGGCCCAGCTCGGCCGCGCGAAAGTCCTCGCTCGCGAACACGCCTCCGTCGAGCAGGGCCCAGCTGCGTTCCCAATGGTCGCGCGCCTTGTCGGTGGCAGGGTGCTCGGGGATCAGCATGAAATCCTCCACCAGTGTCCGGTCGTGCGCTTGCGGCATCATCACCATGACGTTGATGTAGTCGGGGCTGGGGATGATGAGTGCGCCGGGCAGGAGCTGGTAGGCGAATGTCACCACACGGCGCAGTTCGGCCATGTTTTCCAGGTCGGCGCCCTCCATCTCCTCGAGCCGCCCCACCGCACTTCGCGAATGCGGGCCGATCATGTCGCCGCTGGTCGCGCCGTCCTTGAAGAAGGGGCCGATGGTCTTCGCGTGAAGGCGGGTTACATGGTAGCTTTCGAGGAAGGCATCCATGATCAGCTTCCAGTTTCCCGCTACCTCGTGGGTCTTGCGACGGAACAGGACATGCTCGCCCATGCCAAGCGCGTCGAAATCGGCACCCAGCGTTTCGGCCACTGTGAAGTCTGCGGCCGCTTCCTGCGGGCAGAACCAGATCAGCCCGCCGGTCTCCGTCGAGGGCAGCTCGATCAGGCCGTAGTCGCTCTTGTCGAGGCCGGGGAAGGTGTCCGGACGGGGCAGGGCAAGAAGTCGACCATCTACGGAGTAGGTCCAGGCGTGATAGGGGCAGACGAGCTTCTTCGCGCATTGCACCTCGCCGCCTTCGACCAGCCGCGTGCCGCGGTGACGACAGACGTTGAGGAAGACATGCGCCTTGCCATCGCTGTCGCGCGTGATCAGCAGCGGGCGCCCGGTCGCATCGTGCGGCACCGCCATGCCCGGATCGGGCAGCAGCGCCGACGGGCACAGGATCTGCGGCAGCCGGTCGTAGATCGCCGCCTTCTCGCGCGCCCAGTATTCAGGATCGATATAGACTCGCGCGGGCACCGTGCTGGCCTCGGCCGCGTCACGCTTGCGCCCTTCGGCAATATCCCTTGCCAGTGCCAGCATGCCGTCGGTCGGGCGGCGGGCGGAATGTTTGGTGTCGACAGCGCTCATGACGGCTGTTCCTCTCGCTCTCTCTCGCGGCTAGTGTCGCAAAAAAGCGGGCGAAACGGAAGGACGCTAGGGAATGGCAGAGGTCGCACAGAAGAAGGTATCGGCGTGGCGGGCGCTCGGCATGGCGCTCGGCAACCGCAAGACCGGCTTCATGCTGCTGTTCGGGTTTGCCAGCGGCCTGCCCTTCGCGCTGTTTCTCGGCACGCTGTTCGCCTGGCTGAGCGAAGCGGAAGTCGACCTCGAGACGATGGGCATCTTCTCGCTCATCGGGCTCGCTTATGCCTTCCAGTTCTTGTGGTCGCCGCTGATCGACAAGGTCGACCTGCCAGTGCTTCGCAAGCTGGGCAGGCGCAAGCAGTGGATCGTGCCGATGCAATTGCTGCTGGGGACGATCCTGGTGACGATGAGCGCGCTCGAACCGCGCACGCAGCTCGGCATGTTCTCGCTGCTGGCGGGGATCGGCGCCTTTGCCAGCGCGACGCAGGACATCGCGATCAACGCCTGGCGGATCGACGTGGCGGACGAGACGGCAACGATCGATATCCTCTCGACCGTCTACCAGATGGGTTACCGGCTTTCGTCGCTCGTCGGCGGTGCACTCGGCCTGATCATCGCGGCGCGCATCGGCTGGCCCGAGACTTACATGATGATGGGCGGCATCCTGCTCGCGGTCGGCGTGGTCGGCCTGTGGGCCCCGAACGCGGAAGGCGCGGCGGAATTGGGCGAGGGCGACGAGCAGGTCCGTGCGCTGCGCCGTGCGGGCGAGTTGAACCCTGCCGTCCGCAATCGTGCGCTCGTGCTGGTCGGCCTGCTGTGGGCGGTGGCCATCGGCACAGTGCTCGCCTTCATGATCATGTCGATGACCTATGCGCCGGAGGACCGGCCGAACCCGACCGACTTCACGCTGAACATCGGACCCTGGATCATCGTTGCGACGATCGTCCTTCCGGCCCTGATCGCCGGCTGGCTGGCCTCGCAGAAGAAGCAGGGCAGACACCTGCTCGTCGAAGACGCGCCTGCCGCGAGCGGCGGGGCCTATGCGCTCGACCACCTCTACCGCGCGCTGGTGCTTCCGCTGGTGGAGTTCGTCGGACGGATGGGCTGGTCGCTGGTGCTGATCCTGGCGGTGGTCCTCACCTATCGGATCTGCGATGCGATCTGGGGCACCTTCGCCTATCCGTTTTATCTCGGCGAGTTGCAGTACACGAATGACGACGTGGCCTTTGCTTCGAAATTTTTCGGCGTCGGCGCGATCATCGCAGGCCTGGCGCTGGGCGGCTTCCTGCTGACGGCCATCGGCCGGATGCCGACTCTGCTGATCGGCGGTATCCTCGCCGCGCTGACCAATCTCCTCTATGCCGACATGGCGAACGGCGGGGCGAACATGCAGGCCTTCAGCAATGCGATCGGCTTCACCTCCCTGATCGAACAGGTGCCCGGCATCGGCGACGCGGCGCTCGCCAAGCTGACCATCACCATCGCATTCGAAAACCTGGCGATCGGCATCGCCGGTGCTGCGTATATTGCCTGGCTGTCCTCCATCGTTTCGAAGAAGTTCAGCGCGGTGCAATATGCGCTGCTGTCGTCGCTCACACTACTGGTCGGCACATTGGGCCGCGGCGCGCTGGGCGAAATGATCGAGAAGCAGGGGTATTACGACGTCTTCGTCCTGACCACGTGGATCGGGCTGGGCGCTGCAGTGCTCGTGTGCATCGAATGGTGGCGCGAAAGTCGTGGCAAAGATGCGGCAGGTGTCGTGGCCCCGGAAGCTGGTGAAGTTGCTCCTGCCGAATAGGCGTCACCGAAGCCTTTCTTGCGTTTAAACAACGGTAACCACTGATACCGTATGACCCGCAGTCATGTCGGGTATGCACGAAGAGTCCCTGCCGCATAAAGAGCGCGATTACTTGCGCCTGCCGCTCGGCGTACTCGGCCATCTCGAAACCCTCGAAGGGCGCAAGCGCGTCGAAATCGTCGACCTGTCGCAAGGCGGTGCGCACATCGTGGTGCTCGAGGTCGACGCGAAGCAGGACTTCGATATCGACGACTGCTTCCTGACCTGGCTCAGGTTCGAAGGCTTCGGTCGAGTCAGTTGGCGCAAGGGACAGCACCTTGGCATCGAGTTCGAGGAACCGCTTCGAGCGAGCATTATCAAGGAAACGAAGGCGCAGGCTCCGATCATGGTGCGGCGGGATTTCGATGAGTTGCGGGTGGCCGCGAAGCTCTGGGCGCGGGGCATTTATCCGACCGGCTGACCGGGTTCAGTCGGGCGCTTCGCCGTTCTGGCGCAGCACCTCTCCCGCGAGATAAAGCGATCCTGCGATGAGCACGGGGCGTCGGTCATAGGGCAGGCTGGCCAGCGCGTCGGCAACACCCGGAGCCGCGACAGCTGCCGGTCCGAAGGCCTCCGCCGGATGCCAATCGTGACCCGGCACCGGGACGACCGTTAGGCTGGCGATGGAGTCTTTCAGCGGTTCGATCATGCCTGCGGGATCCTTCGCTTCGATCATGCCGATAACCAGATGAACCCTTTTCCCGCGAAAGTGCCTCGCAAGCATCTCGCCGGCCGAGCGGTTGTGTCCGCCATCTAGCCAGGTCTCGCGCTCGCCGATCAGCGGCCCGGGTGCTAGGCGCTGGAGCCGTGCGGGCCAGGTGGCTTCAGCAAGCCCCTTTTGGACAGCTCCCTCGGAGACCGCGAGGCGATCCTGATGGGAGAGCATCGCGATGGCGAGGGCGGCATTCCATTGCTGGTGCGCGCCGGGCATGCCGAGCGGTCCCGCCGCGAGTTCGTCAGCGGCGCTGGCCGCAACCGCGTGAAGCTTCGCGCCAGTACGCGTGGCCACCGCGGCGATGGCGGCCTGCGCTTCTGCGGGATAGGTCGGCCAGAGCGTCACGAGCGGCACCCGAGGCTTTGCAATCCCTGCCTTCTCGAATGCAATCCGCGCCATCGGTTCGGCCGGGACGCCACCCTCCGGAACGAGCAGGAACCGCTCATGGTCGATCCCAAGCGCTGCAATGCCGCAGGCGGCGAGCGCCTCCGGTTCCAGCACATTGGTCGCATCGAAGCGGCCGCCGAGACCCACCTCGACCACGCAGGCATCGGCAGCCACGCGAGCGAATTCCAGGAAAGCGGCGGCGATGGTGACTTCGAAGAAACTCGGCTCGAGATCCTCACCGACATCGAGGACCTCCGCCAGCACTGCAGCTAGCCGCTCGTCGGAGATCAGTTCGCCCGCGACACGAATACGTTCATTGTAGCGCACCAAATGCGGGCTGGTTGTGACGTGGACCCTGTAACCTTGCGCCTCCAGCATCGCGCGCAGGAAGGCGCAGGTCGACCCTTTGCCGTTGGTCCCGGCCACATGGAAGACCGGCGGCAGGCGCTTGTGTGGATCACCGAGGCGGGCGAGCAGCGCGCGGACGGTGTCGAGGCCCAGCCGACCCTGCGGCACGGAGAGCGCACCCAGTCGGTCGAGCTGGCGCTGGACGTCGGGACTGTCGGAGCGGGCGAAGTCCCGCATGGTGCGGCTCAGGCAGCCTCGGCGGGGGCCAGGTAATCCAGCACCGTCGCCAGCGTGTCCTTCAGCTCGTGGCGGTGGACAACCATGTCGACCATGCCGTGCTTGTGCAGGTATTCGGCGCGCTGGAAGCCATCGGGCAGCTGCTCGCGGATCGTGTCCTGGATCACGCGCTGGCCGGCGAAGCCGATGAGCGCACCGGGCTCGGCAATGTGAATATCGCCCAGCATGGCGTAGCTCGCGGTAACGCCGCCGGTGGTCGGGTCGGTCAGCAGCACGATATAGGGCAGGCCGGCCTCTTTCAGGCGGCGCGTCATCACGGTCGCCTTGGGCATCTGCATCAGGCTTAGAATGCCCTCCTGCATGCGCGCGCCACCCGCTGCGGTCACGACGACGTAGGGGCAGCGGCGCTTGAGTGCGCGCTCCGCCCCCTGGCAGAAGGCGGTGCCCACGGCCATGCCCATGGATCCGCCCATGAAGCCGAAGTCCTGCACGCCGACGACGGCCGACTTGCCCTCGATCGCGCCGGAGCCGACGAGGAAGGCATCCTTGTGCGGATTGGCCGCGCGCGCCTTCTTGAGCCGATCCGTATATTTCGCCGTGTCGCGGAACTTGAGCGGGTCTTCCTTGACCTCGGGAATGGGGAGGACTTCATAACCTGCGTCGAGCAGCTGTCGCAGGCGCTCGTCCGCGCCGATCCGGCCGTGGTGGTCGCAGCGCGGGCAGACGTAGGCGTTGTCCTCGTATTCCTGCGCGAAGACCATCTGCTGGCACCCGGGGCATTTGACCCACAGGTCCTTGTCGGTGGTGCGCTTGGCCGAAAAGGGGAGCGAATTGCGGACGCGGGTGAACCAGTTCATGCGGTGGGCCTATAATCCGGTTGTGCGAAACCTCAAACACTCAGTCATTGCGAGGAGCCGCAGGCGACGCGGCAATCCAGCGAGCGCAGGACCGGATTGCGTCGCTACGCTCGCAATGACTTCGGAAGCTAGCGGGCCGTACGGACCGCCTGTGACAATGCAGATGTGAGTTCGCGCAGCTTCGCCGGAGCATTCGCGCCGTGCTCGGCGACCAGCTCAACCAGCGCCGAGCCGACCACCACGCCATCGGCCACGCGCGCGATTTCGCCAGCCTGTTCCGGCGTGCGCACGCCGAAGCCGACTGCGACGGGAATGTCGGTCGAACGTTTGATGCGGCTGACATTGGCCTCGATCGACTCGATCGCCGCTTGCTGCATGCCGGTGATACCTGCGACCGCGACGTAATAGAGGAAGCCCTCGCTGCCATCGACCACGGCAGGCAGGCGCTTGTCGTCCGTGGTCGGCGTGGCGAGGCGGATCGGGGCGATGCCCGCTTCGCGCAGTGCCGGGCCGAGTGCATCGTCTTCTTCGGGCGGGATATCGACACAGATCACGCCATCAACGCCAGCGTCTTTGGCGGCAGAGGCAAACCATTCCGGCCCTCGCCGGATCATGGGATTGGCATAGCCCATCAGCACCAGCGGGACGTCGGGATGCCGTCCGCGGAATTCGGTCGCGATGCGCAGCACATCGGCGGTGGTCGTTCCTGCGCCGAGCGAGCGGATATTGGCCTTCTGGATCGCCGGCCCATCGGCCATGGGATCGGTGAACGGCATCCCCAGCTCGATCACATCCGCGCCGCCCTCGACCAGCGCGTCGAGATTGGCCGCGGTGTCGCCATCGCCTGCGGTGAGGAAGCAGACGAGCGCGGTGCGGGACTTGGAGAAGGCAGCGGAGAGGCGGGTCACATCTCCACCCCAAGCCTTTCGGCCACGGTGAAGATGTCCTTGTCCCCGCGTCCGCACAAGTTGGCGAGGATCACGCTGTCCTTCGGCATTTCCTTGGCGCGCTTGGCTACTGCCGCGATAGCGTGGCTGGGTTCAAGCGCGGGGATGATGCCCTCGGTCCGGCACAGCAGCTGGAATGCGTCGAGCGCCTCGTCGTCGGTGACGGCGGTGTATTCGACGCGGCCCATGTCCTTGAGCCAGGCGTGTTCGGGGCCGATGCCGGGATAGTCGAGACCCGCGCTGATCGAGTGGCCTTCGGTGATCTGGCCGTCCTCGTCCTGCAGCAGATAGGTCTTGTTGCCATGGAGCACCCCGGGGAAGCCGCCGAGCAGGCTGGCCGCATGCTGGTCTCCGTCAAGGCCATAGCCCGCCGCTTCCACGCCGAGCATTTTCACGTCTGGATCGTCGAGGAAGGGGTGGAACAGGCCGAGCGCGTTGGACCCGCCGCCGATGGCTGCCACCAGCAAATCGGGCAGGCGGCCTATGCGGTCCTGCATCTGCGCGCGCGCTTCCTTGCCGATCACGCTCTGGAAGTCGCGGACGAGCTCGGGATAGGGATGCGGTCCCGCGGCGGTGCCGATGATGTAGAAGGTGTCGTGGACATTCGCGACCCAGTCGCGCAGCCCTTCGTTCATCGCATCTTTCAGCGTGCCGCGCCCGCTGGTGACCGGCACGACTTCTGCGCCCAGCAGCTTCATGCGGAAGACATTGGGCGACTGCCGCCGCACATCCTCCGCGCCCATGTAGATGACGCAAGGCAGGCCGAAGCGCGCGCAGACGGTCGCGGTCGCGACGCCATGCTGTCCTGCGCCGGTTTCCGCGATGATGCGTGTCTTGCCCATGCGCATGGCGAGCAGGATCTGCCCGATGCAATTGTTGATCTTGTGCGCGCCCGTGTGGTTGAGCTCATCGCGCTTGAACCACACCTGCGCGCCGCCAAGCGCCTCGGTCAACCGCTCGGCGAAATAGAGCGGGGAGGGGCGGCCCACGTAATGTTCGAGCAGGTCGTCGAACTGCGCCTGGAATGCGGGATCGGCCTGCGCCGCGCGGTATTCGCGCTCCAGGTCGAGGACCAGCGGCATCAGCGTTTCGGCGACATAGCGCCCGCCATAGTCGCCGAAGTGACCCCGATCGTCGGGCTGGTTGCGGAAGGTGTTGGGTTTGGATTCGGTCATTGCGGGCATTCCCTTGCCGATGTGCCTGCGCCGTGTCGAGACAGCTTGGTTTGCCGAAGGCGAAACGGGCCTACGGTCAGCCGGAGCGGGCGGCGGCGCAGAACGCTGCGATTTTCGCGGGGTCCTTTACGCCGGGGGCGCTTTCGACGCCGCTCGAGGTATCCACCAGAGGCGCTCCCGTTTGGGCAATCGCTTGGGCGACATTTGCGGGTGTCAGGCCGCCGGCCAGTCCCCAAGCCATCTTCTCGCGGTAGGCGGCAAGCAGCGACCAGTCGAAGCGCAAGCCCATCCCGCCGGGCAGGGCTGCGTCCTTCGGTGTCTTGGCATCGAACAGGATGAGATCGGCTGCGTCGCGATAGGCTGCGGCTCGGTCGATATCGGCATGGGCGGCAACCGGCAGGGCCTTCCAGACCGGCAAGCCGAAGCGCGAGCGCAATTCTGCCGCACGTTCCGGCGTTTCCTCGCCGTGCAATTGCAGGGCATTGAGGCGTCCCGCCTGCACGCTCTCGGCGATCAGGCCGTCGTCGGCATCCACGAACAGGCCGACGCGCCCGATCGCACCGCCGCCCCGCGCGGCCAACGCCGCTGCCGCATGCGCGTCGACATGGCGCGGCGAAGGCGGGAAAAACACGAACCCAGCGAAATCCGCCCGGGAATGGATTGCCGCATCCAGCGCCTCTGGCGTGGCAATGCCGCAGATCTTGATAAGGGGCGGGGCCATCGATGGGACCTAGGCTGTCGGGAGCGGCTTTTCCAGCACGACGAATGTGATCGGCGGATCGCGTGGAACCGGAAACGGCCGAGTCTCGCCGCTGCGCGCGTAGCCGCGTCGTTCGTACCAGGCGATCAGGCTGTCGCGGCTGTCGATGACGGTCATCTCCATGACTGCGATCCCGTCGGCGCGAGCCTTATCTTCAGCTGCATCGAGCAGCCTGCGCCCCAGACCCGCCGATTGCAGGTCCGGGCGCACGCACAGCATGCCGAGGTATGCGAGCCGCGCATCGCGCCGGGTAACGGCCACGCAGCCGGTCAGTTCGCTTGCGTCGCGGGCAACGAGCATGGTGACAAGCGGGTCGACCAGCAGCGCCTCGACCTCCCCGGGCGCGACGCGATCGTCGTCGAGGATATCGGCTTCGTGATTCCATCCCCGCCGCGCCGAATCGCCGCGGTAGGCGGCTTCGAGCAGGTCCTTGAGGGCAGGGGCATCGCCGGGCAATGCGACGTCGAGCGAAGCGATTGTCAGCCCTCCCGATCTCTACGCTGTCGAAGGCTTTCAGAGAGGATGTCCCCAAGCCGTCGCGGCGCCTCGCCCTGGTCCGATGACGAATGGCCGGCCCTGCGGCGTCGAGCGGCTTCGCGCAGCCACAGCGCAAGGAATATCGCGCCGAGAATTGCTATTATCAGGCTTGAGCTGAGCGAAAGGATGTAACCCGCCCCTTCGGTCTTGACTCCGCGTCGCGTCAGGATCCCTGCGGTGGCAAGCCAGAAACCCACATTGGCAGTCGCGCTAAGCCACAGGGCTAAGCCGACCCACAGAAGCACCCTATTCTGCTGACTTGCCGACTTGTTCAAAGCGTCGCCTCGATCTCCCGGGCGGCCTGCGCGGGATCGGGCGCGCGGCTGATCGGGCGGCCGATCACAAGAACGCTGGCCCCATCGTCGCGCGCCTGGCGGGGGGTGACGACGCGCTTCTGGTCGCCTGCCGCGCTGCCGGCAGGGCGCAGGCCCGGAACGACGAAGAAACCGTCCTTCCACTGCTTGTGGACCGACTTCACTTCCTGGCCCGAACACACGATCCCGTCGAGCCCGGCATCCTGAGCAAGTTCGGCGAGGCGCATCACATGATCGTGCGCGCTGCCCTGAATGCCGGTCCGCTGGAGATCGCGGTCGTCCATGCTGGTGAGCATGGTCACGCCGACGACCTTGGTGTGCTCCCCTGCCGCTGCCTTGGCATCCTCCAGCATCGCGCGCCCGCCGCTAGCGTGGACGGTGACGATCGAGGGTTCGAGCACGTGGATCGCCTGCATCGCGGCGGCGACCGTGTTGGGGATGTCATAGAGCTTGAGGTCGAGGAAGATCGGCAGGCCGAGCTGGCCGATCATGTGCACCCCGTGCGCACCATGCGCGCAGAAGAACTCCAGCCCGAGCTTGATCCCGCCGACATGCCCCTTGACCGCCTTGGCGAGGTCGATCCCTTCCCTCAGGCGGGGAATGTCGAGGGCGAGGTAGATGGGATTGCTCATTGCGGGGTCTTGGGTTCCGGATCGACGGGATTGGCGGGTTCGGGCGGCAAGTCGGTGCGCGGTGCCGTGGCGGGCGTGGGTGTAGCGTCCGTCTTGGGAGCCGCCATCTTGGTGGTCACCGCCTCGAGCGCATTGACTCGGCGGGTCATGCGCCATTTGCTGGTGCGGTGGATGAGCCACATCGGCAGCAGGCCGAGCAGGAAGGAAATCACCACCAGCGCCGGAAGCTTCGTTTCCAGCACCGTGTTCGACCAGATCTGCACCTCGACCGGCTTCCAGTTGAAGAAGCTGAACGCCAGCAGGGCGAACAGCAACAGGACCCAGACGATTGTGCGGACGATCTGCATTGTGGTTCCGGCTCCCGATTGCCTGTTTCGTCCTTGCTAGGCCGGACAGGCGCTCGCGTCTAGCCGAAGACCCGCGCGAAGATCGTGTCGACGTGCTTGAAGTGGTAGTCGAGATCGAAGCGGGACCCGAGCTCTTCCGCGGACAGCGCGGCCGTCACCTCCTCGTCCGCCTTGAGCAGGTCGAGCAACATGAGGCGGCCGTCCGATTCCCAAACCTTCATCGCATTGCGCTGGACCAGGCGATAGGCGTCCTCGCGGCTGACCCCGTTCTGGGTGAGCGCGAGCAGCACGCGCTGCGAATGGATGAGGCCGCCCATGCGGTCCATGTTGGCCTGCATGCGCCCGGGGTAAACGAGCAGCTTGTCGACCACGCCGGTCAGGCGGGCGAGCGCGAAATCGAGCGTGATCGTCGCGTCCGGCCCGATGAAGCGCTCGACCGAGGAATGCGAGATGTCCCGCTCGTGCCACAGGGCCACGTTCTCGAGCGCCGGGAGGGCATAGGCGCGGATCATGCGCGCCTGGCCTGTGAGGTTCTCTGTCAGGATCGGGTTGCGCTTGTGCGGCATGGCCGACGAGCCCTTCTGGCCCTTGGAGAAGAACTCTTCGGCTTCCAGCACTTCGGTGCGCTGCAAGTGGCGGACTTCGACGGCGAGCCGTTCGATGCTGCCCGCGATAACCGCCAGTGTAGAGAAGTACATGGCATGGCGGTCGCGCGGGATGACCTGCGTGGACACCGGCTCGGCCTTAAGGCCCAGCTTTTCCGCGACATATTCTTCGACGCTCGGATCGATGTTCGCGAAGGTCCCCACCGCGCCCGAAATGGCGCAGGTGGCGATTTCATCGCGCGCGGCGAGGAGGCGGGTCTTGCAGCGATCGAACTCGGCATACGCCTGCGCGAGCTTGAGGCCGAAGGTCACCGGCTCGGCATGGATGCCGTGGCTGCGACCGATCGTCGGCGTGTATTTGTGCTCTTCTGCGCGGCGCTTGATCGCGGCCAGCAGATCGTCCAGGTCTTCGAGCAGGATGTCCGTGGCGCGCGCCAGCTGGACCGCCAGAGTGGTGTCGAGCACGTCGCTGGAGGTCATGCCCTGGTGCATGAAGCGCGCTTCCTCGCCCACGTTTTCGGCCACCCAGGTGAGGAAGGCGATCACGTCGTGCTTGGTCACGGCTTCGATCGCGTCGATCGCCTCCACGTCGATCTTTGGGTCGGTCGCCCACCAGTCCCACAATGCCTTGGCTGCGCTCTTGGGCACCACACCCAGTTCGCCGAGCTTCTCGGTCGCGTGCGCCTCGATCTCGAACCAGATGCGATACTTCGCCTCCGGCTCCCACAGGGCGGTCATGGCGGGGCGGGCGTAACGGGGAACCATTGCGGGCGAACTCCGGATCTGTGTGCGCGGGGAATGTGGCGCTGCCGCTAGGCTCCGGAGGGCCGAATCGCAACCCCGTGCGCAACGCAAATAGGTCTGCGACAAATTGTACGCCTGCGACGAAGCGTTGCGTTTCGCCGATATTGCGATTGCATTCGCTGCGTCCAGCGATACGCTCCATCAAAAGAAGAACTTGGGGGAAGTACTTGTGAGAGCCGCGTTTCTTTACGCAGTCGCACCGATTGCCATTCTTTCGGCGCCGGCGACGGCGGGCGAGACCGTAAATTTTGCAGACGTCCCCGAGTGGGTCGTTCCGGTCGATTTCGACGCGGCGGTTGCCGAAAGGCAGGAGATTACCGTGTTCGACCGCCAGCTGCGGCTCGAAGGCGGGGTGGTCCACCGCTACACCGACATCGCCTATGATGTTCGCAATGCACAGGTGCTCTCGCGCCTAGGGACGCTCCAGTTCGGCTGGTTCCCCGACAAGGGCGACCTCACCATGCATCGCCTCCAAATCGTCCGTGACGGCAAGGTGATCGACCTGATCGCAGACGGCATCGAGCATGAGGTGATCCGCCGCGAGACGGAACTTGAGCGCCGCACGGTGAACGGAGCGCTGACAGCGCTGTTCAAGATCCCCGGGCTCAAGGTGGGCGACATCCTGCGCTTCGCCAGCACCACCTCGAGCCGTGACCAGGCACTCGACGGGCAGGTGCAGGCGACCGAGGGCCTCACTACCGAACCCACGCGCCTCGGCTTCGGTCGTCTGCGGATATCCTGGCCGCAGGCTTCGGGCGTCGACTACGCACTGCTCGGCCAGTCGCCCGAGCCGAAGATCACCGATGCCAAGGGTTATCGCACGATCGAGATGCTGCTGCCGATCGCCAAGGTCGAGGAAATGCCCGACGATGCGCCGGGGCGTTACAAGGTGCAGCCGGCGATCATGACCGGCAGCTTCGCCAAGTGGTCCGACGTCGCCGCGATCATGGCACCGCACTACGTGACCGAAGGGACCATCGAACCCGGCAGCACGCTCGCGGCCGAGGTCGAGCGGATCCGTGCGGCGACCGATGTCCCGCTCGAACGCGCGGCGCTTGCGCTGCAGACGGTGCAGGACGAGATCAACTACCTCATGAACGGCATGGACGGCGGCAATTACCTTCCGCAAACGCCAATGGAGACCTGGGCGCTGCGCTACGGCGACTGTAAGGCGAAGACCCTGCTGTTGCTGGCGATGCTCCACCAGCTCGACATCGATGCCGAAGCCGTGATGGTAAACACCGACAATGGCGATGCCGTGTCGGTCTGGAAGCCGCTGCCTGGCGCGTTCGATCACGTCATCGTCCGCGCGATGATCGATGGTACCGATTATTGGCTCGACGGGACGAGCGCCGGCTCGCGCCTCGCCACGATCCGCGAAGTACCCAACTTCAGCTATGCCCTTCCGATCCGCGAAGCGGGCGCCGATCTCGTCAAGCTCGAGCAGCGCTGGCCGGGCTTCGCCGACCGCACCATGCGCGTCACTTACGACTTCACGCGCGGGGTGGACATTCCTGCGCTCTACGAACTCGAGGTCGAGACGCGCGGCATGCTTGCCGCCCGCATGGAAGCGCAGGCGAGCGAGACCGATCCCAAGACGCTGCTCGGCCATGCCCAGCAGTTCACCAAAGACTATTTCGAAGGCTTCGTTTACGACGCCGATTACAGCTACGATGCGGTAACCGGCATCGGCCGCCTGCGCGCCAAGGGCATGCTGAGCGAGAGCTTCGGCATCGAGCGCGATATCGCCACGCACACGATCCAGTCGGCATCGACGAACTGGGCGTTCGACCCTGACCGGGCGCGGGCGGCGTGGCGTGACATCCCTTACAGGATCGGCGGACCGATGACTTCGATCGAAGAGGCGGCCTACCTCCTGCCCGACAAGGGTGCCGGCGCAGAGATCAAGGGCTCAGGCGATTTCGCGGCGCAGGTCGTCGCCGGGACCAAGTTCGAGCGCAAGCTGACGTTCGAGAACAGGGTGGTCCGCGTGGTCGACTCGTCCAGCTACATTCCGGGCGAGATCGCCCCGGCGGACATTCCGGCAGCGAAGGCCGCAATGCGGGCGATGAACAGCGCGGACCCTGAAATCCGCATCCTCGATCCGCGTCGCTCCTGGGAACTCGACGACAAGGAAATCGCGCAGCGGATCGAAGGGCTGATCGCTCCTGCCGAGGTCATGATGGACCTGTGGCCGGACGAGGAAGGATTCATCATCCTGCGCAGCACGCTCCATATGCTCGGCCGCGACTACAAGGCGGCGCTGGCGGATATCGACAAGGCGATTGCAATGAAAGGGAGCGCCGATGCTTATGAAGCACGCGCGGCGCTGCTGGCCCAGATGGGCCGGTTCGACGATGCGGCCGAGGCGTCCCGGATCGTTTACGAACTGACCGGCAACCTCGGCAGCGGAGCGGCCTACGCGCAAGCGCTCGCGCTCGCCGGAAAGGCCGACGAGGGCCTTGCCGTGCTCGATTCCATCGAGGTGAGCGGGGAGGAACAGTCCTCGGTCGCACAAGTGTTCGCGGAGATTGCGGGAAATACCGCGCGCACGGAGGAAGCCTGGACCATGCTGGCCGATGCGCTGGCGGACCGTCCCGGCGACGAACTGCTGCTCAACTCGCAATGCTGGTTCATGGGCACGTGGAACTATCGCATCGGTGATAGCGCGGAGCTATGCGACCGCGCGGTCAAGGCCAATGGCTATAGCGCCGCAGCGCTCGACAGTCGGGCGCTGGTTTTCCACCGGCTGGGCCGTGAGGATGACGCGCTGGCCGATCTCGATGCCGCACTGAAGAAGGACCCGTCGCAGGCCGCGAGCTTGTACCTGCGCGGGATCATCCGGCTGGCGCGCGGCGAAGCTGAGGGCAAGACCGATATCCTCCATGCCAAGCGGCTCTCGCCCGATATCGAGGCGCGCTATGAGCGGTACGGGCTGCGACCCAAGAGCTGAGACGGAACGCTAGATCAGCCCTTTCGCCCGCAGCGAGACATGCCCGCTGCGACCGATGATCACGTGGTCGTGGACCGTCACGCCGAGTAGACGTCCGGCCTCGGCGATGCGCTGGGTGATCTGGATGTCCGCGCGGCTCGGCTCGGGATTGCCGCTCGGGTGGTTGTGCACCAGGATCAGGGCAGTCGCCCCGATGTCGAAGGCCTTGCGGATGACCTCGCGCGGGTGGATCGCCGCCTCGTCGATCGACCCGTCACCGACATGGTGGTCGAGGATCAGACGGTTCTGCGCGTTGAGATAGAGCACCCGGACGCGCTCGACGGTGAGGTGGGCCATGTCGACCGCGAGATAGTCCAGGAGCGCCTGCCAGCTGCCCAGCACCGGTTTGTCCTCGACCATGCCGCGCGTCATGCGCCGGGCGGCGAGGGCGACGGCGTAGAGCGAGGCGGCGCTCGCCTCGCCCATTCCCTTGACCTGCGCCACGGCGCCCGGCTCCGCGTTGAGCACGGCCGACAGCGAACCGAAATGCGCGATCAGCGATTTCGCCAGCGGCTTGGTATCGCCCTGCCGGATCGCGGCGAACAGCAGGAACTCGAGCAGTTCGTAGTCGGCCAAGGCCTCGGGCCCGCCCTTGAGGAGGCGCTGCCGCAATCGCTCGCGATGACCGGCCCCGGCATGCGTTGCGGCAATTTTGTCTTTGTCCGGCAACCAAACCCCCGATCCCAGCGTTTCAACCACTTGCATTGCCTTTGGCGCAGCTTGCGCGCAAGTGTGGGGTCGATGGAAAGCGCCGAGAGCGACAGCCAGTATCCGCAGGAGGGATTCGCGGGCGATGCCCGTTCGCGCTGGCGCAAGAAGCGCTGGGCGATCCCCAGCATGCTGCTCGCGATCCTCCTGGCCGCGCTAATCGCAGCGTGGTTTTCCCGCTACAGCATTGCCGACAACATCATCCAGGACCAGCTGGATGCCTACGACCTGCCGGGGACCTACGATATCGAGCGGATCGGCGGGCGCACGCAGGTGATCACCAATCTCGTCATCGGCGATCCGGCCGCGCCGGACCTGACCGCAGAGCGGGTCGTGGTCCGCCTGCGCTACAAGATCGGTCTTCCCGAAATCGCGTCGGTGAAGCTGGTTGAGCCGCGTCTTTTCGGCTCTTATCGCAACGGGACGCTGAGTTTCGGCTCGCTCGACAGGGCAATCTTCCGCGAGAGCGATGGGCCGCCGGGGCTTCCCGAACTGAACCTCGACCTGCGCGACGGCCGCGCGCTCCTGGAAACCGATTGGGGACCGGTCGGCATCAAGGCCGAGGGGCGAGGGCTTCTGTCCGATGGCTTCGACGGGATGGTTGCCGCCACTGCACCCGAGCTCGCATTCGGCGATTGCGCCGCGCAGGGTGCCAGCGCTTACGGCAAGGTAACGACGGCAGCGGGCGAGCCGCGTTTTGCAGGGCCGGTGCGGCTGACTTCGCTCGGCTGCGAATCGTCCGGCTTTGCGGCGAACGACTACGCACTTGCCGTCGATGCATCGCTCGATCGGGAGCTATCGGCTCCGCGGATCGAGGCGCGCGTCGACGGCGGCAGGACCAGCTACGGCGAATACGCGGTCGCGGGCCTGACGGGGACGATACGCTCGAGCATGCCCGGCGATATAGCCACGGCGCGCTTCTCGCTCGCCGGCCGCGGATTTGCGAGCCCGCAGGCGCTCGCTGCGGTGCTGACGCTGGAAGGGCAGGCGAGGGCACAATCGGCATTCGACCGGATCGACGTCGAAAGCCAGATCGAAGGCAACGGCCTGCGGCTGGGCCCGCAACTGGTGACGTCGCTCAACTCTCTCTCCACGACCGGGGAAGGCACGCTGCTCGCCCCGATCACCCGCAAGATCGCTTTCGCGCTCCAGTCGGAGACGCGGGGCAGCGCGCTTCAGGCGGACCTGCGCCTGCGCCGGTCGAGCGACCGCATCTCTCTGCTGGTGCCGACTGGCGACCTGCGCGGCGGCAGCGGCGCCCGGATCCTCTCGGTATCGCGCTTCGCCTACGCAACCGATGGCGAAGGCGCACCGACGCTGTCGGGCAATATCGCGACCGGTGGAGCTGGCCTGCCCCGGATCACCGGCCGTATGGAGCGCGAAGGCAATTCGTCGTCCGCCTTCCGGCTCTCCATGGAGCGTTACGAGGCGGACGGGGCGGCGCTGTCCGTTCCGAAGATGGCAGTGTTCCAGACAGCTGACGGCGCGTTGCGCTTCGCCGGCGCGATCGAGGCGAGTGGGCCGTTGCCCGGCGGGGCGACGTCCAACCTGCGCGTCCCCATCGACGGGAGCTGGAGACCCAACGGCACCCTGGCCGTGTGGGGCGGGTGTACCGACGTCAGCTTCGACCGGCTCGAACTGGCCAGCCTGCGCTTCGACAATCGCAATCTGACCCTGTGCCCTCCGAAGGGTCGTTCGATCCTGTCATCGGGGCCGGGCGGCTTGCGCGTGGCTGCGGGCACGCCTGCGCTGGACCTCCAGGGCTATCTCGGCGAGACCCCCATCCGCCTCGCGACAGGACCGGTCGGATTTGCCTATCCGGGCGTGATGACGGCGCGCGCCATCGACGTGTCGCTGGGCCCGGTCGAAACCGCCAGCCGCTTTCGCATCACCGACCTCGATGCGAAATTGGGGCCGAACATCGAGGGCAGTTTTTCCGACGCCGAGGTCGCGCTCGCCTCCATTCCGCTCGACATTCGCAATGCCGGCGGACGGTGGGACTATACCCAAGGCAAGCTGACTATCGCCGACGGCGCGTTCCGTCTGCTCGATCGCGAGGAGCCGGACCGTTTCGAGCCCCTGGTCGCCAGCGACGGAGTCCTTACGCTGGTGGACAATACAATCCGCGCAGCAGCCTCATTGCGCCACCCGGCGAGCGGCCGTCTGGTGACCGAGGTGGATATCCTGCACGATCTCGCGAGGGGTGCAGGGCATGCCGATCTCACGGTTCCGGGCCTGGTGTTCGACGACGCCTTGCAGCCCGACGAGCTGTCGACGCTGGCTCTCGGCGTCATTGCCAATGCGAATGGCACGGTGACGGGGAAGGGCAGGATCGATTGGTTCGCCGATGGCTCGGTGAGCAGTTCCGGGACGTTCGGCACGGAGAAGCTCGATTTCGCAGCCGCCTTCGGCCCGGTCCAGGGCGCCAGCGGGACGATCGAATTCACCGATCTGCTGAACCTGACCACCGCCCCGAACCAGAAACTGCGCGTCGCCTCGGTCAATCCGGGTATCGAGGTAATCGACGGGGAAATCGAATTCGAACTGCGCAACGGCACCCTGCTGGCTGTCGCCGGCGGTAGCTGGCCGTTCATGGGTGGCCGCCTGATCCTGCGCAACGTGGATTTCAATTTCGGCGTGAGCGAAGAACGGCGCTACATCTTCGAAATCGTCGGGCTCGAAGCTGCGCAATTCGTCGCGCAGATGGAGCTCGAAAACCTCTCCGCGACCGGCGTTTTCGACGGCACGGTGCCGATCGTATTCGATGCAAACGGGAATGGCCGTATCGACACCGGGGTCCTCATCTCCCGTTCGCCGGGCGGCAATATCTCCTATGTCGGCGAACTGACCTACGAAGACCTGTCGCCCATCGCGAATTTTGCGTTCGATGCGCTGAAGAGCCTCGACTACGACCAGATGCGGGTCATCATGGAAGGGCCGCTGACCGGAGAAATCGTGACCCGCGTCCGCTTCGACGGCGTCAGCCAGGGCGAAGGAGCCAAATCGAACTTCGTCACGAAACGCCTCGCGGCGCTTCCGCTGCAGTTCCGGATCAACATCCGGGCGCAGTTCTATCAGCTGCTGACCAGCCTCAAGAGCATGTACGATCCCGCAGCGGTGCGCGACCCGCGTGAGCTGGGCCTGCTGTCCGACGACGGCAAGCGGCTGCTGCGGCCCAGCATCACCGGCGAGGAAGCCGAACCCGAAATCAATCCGGGCGACCTTATCCCGGATGAACCCACCATTCAGCAGCAGGAAAGCGAATGAGCGCTATGATACACCCTGAATTGACGGACCGCGCGCGCGCTGCGAGAAGCCTTGCGATGCAGGGGAGCAGCAGGACACGCGGTGCGAAACGGATGATGGCGGCCATGCTCGTCCCGTTCGCGCTTGCCGGGTGCATCACGGTGAATGCCCCCGAAGAGCCGATCGTGATCGAGCTCAACGTCAACATCCGGCAGGAAGTGATCTATCGCCTCGCGCAGGACGCGGGGAACACGATCGAAGAGAATGCGGATATTTTCTGATGGGTGATGTGATGACCAAGCGAATTTTCAGGGCCGTCCTGACCGGCGCAGCCCTTGCGACCGCCCTCGGCGGCCTCGCGACCCCTGCCTTCGCCCAGCGCGATCCGGCCTATGCTGCGGCACGGTCCTCGGGCCAGGTTGGCGAGAAGATGGACGGCTATCTCGGTATCGTCGGCGCGTCCACGCCGGACCTGCAGCGCCTCGTCAACGACATCAACATCAAGCGCCGCGCCGTCTACGCGGAACGCGCCAAGGCGACCAACGCGACGCTCGAGGAATATGCGCTGACCGCCGGTTGCCAGGCGATTCTCGCGACCACCGCCGGCGAGAAATACCAGGCCCCCGACGGCAGCTGGCAGACCCGCGGCGCTGGTGCGCCATTGCGGGATTCGCGCTGCCCCTGACCGCAGCCACACGCTCGTAATCTTGCGCCCCGTTGCCAGCAGTGGCGGCGGGGCGTTACTTTTGGACCATATGACGCGATAAGCGCGGCGTGGCGTGTTGACTCCCCAAGGCCCCCCTTCTAAGGGGGCGGCGCCCTCGGCGGGCAAGTCCGTGCCCGTGCCGCGCAACCCCCTGAAAAGGAGCAAGGCATGAGCGACGACAAGCCTGCACGTGAGCCCATTGACGAAGATGCGCGGATCGATGCGCTGGAGCAGCGGCTGAAGGCCGCGCAGCAGCGTGAAGAGCAGCGCAACCGTCCGCAAATGTCGGGCGCCGATGCGAATTATCGCAGCGGCAACCGGGTACTGGCGGATCTTCTCGGCGGGATTCTCGGCGGTGCGGTGATCGGTTGGGCCATCGGCTACTTTACCGGCACCAATCCCTGGGGTCTGTTGGTCGGCCTGTTCCTCGGAATAGTGGTGGCCTTCAGGAACATCATCCGCGCGGCAAACAGGCGCCCCGACGAGTAATCCCGTCCACGGGACTTCGGGGCGCTGTTCACATGGATTAGGGACTTACCGGACGTGTCAGCCGAACAGGCCAAAGTCGACCCGATGCACCAGTTCACCATCGAACCGCTTTTCGGTTCGGAGGGCTGGGAGCTTGGCGGGACGGGACTCAACATCGCCTTCACCAACAGTGCGCTGTGGATGCTCATCACCACCGTGGTGCTGTTCCTCTTTGTGCTCGGCGGCATGAAGCGCGAGCTTGTCCCCGGCCGCTGGCAGATGATGGTGGAAACCTTCACCGGCTTCATCGACGACATGCTCGAAGCAAACGTCGGCAAGGCCGGGCGCAAGTATGTGCCCTATATCTTCAGCCTGTTCATGTTCATCCTCTTCGCCAACCTGCTCGGCCTCATGCCGCTGGGCGTGGTCGGCCTTCACCCGTTCACCTTCACCAGCCACTTCACCGTTACCGGCGTGCTGGCGATCATGAGCTTCTCGATCGTCCTGCTGGTCGGTTTCTGGAAGCACGGGCTGCACTTCTTCTCGCTCTTCGTGCCGCACGGCACCCCGTGGCCGATGGTACCGGTGATCGCGCCGATCGAGTTTATCTCGTTCATGGTGCGTCCCTTCAGCCTCGGCCTGCGACTGTTCGTCGCGATGATGGCCGGCCACGTCCTGCTCGAAGTGCTGTCGAGCTTCGTGATCGACGGCTGGGGCGCGGGCGTGGGCTTCGGCTTCCTCGTCGGCCTGCCCAGCTTCATCCTGATGATCGGCATCTGCGCGCTCGAGCTGCTGGTGGCCGGCATCCAGGCCTATGTTTTCGCTCTCCTGACGTCGCTGTACATCAACGACGCCGAGAACCTTCACTAAGTTTGTCTCACAGATACTTGTTTCCCAAAGGAGTTTATCATGGAAGTTGAAGCTGCAAAGCTGGTTGGTGCCGGTCTCGCTGCAATCGGTGCCGGCATGGCCGCCATCGGCGTGGGTAACGTCTTCGGTTCGTTCCTCGAAAGCGCGCTGCGCAACCCCGGCGCTGCCGACGGCCAGCAGGGCCGCCTCTTCATCGGCTTCGCCGCTGCCGAACTTCTCGGCCTGCTGGCGTTCGTCGTTGCGATGATCCTGATCTTCGTCGCCTAAGACGAAATCGATCGATGCGGTCGGTCGGGGCCATCCTCGACCGGCCGCCTGAATTCCGTGCCCCCGCTTTTCGAGAGCTGACATGCCACAGATAGCACAGCTTGCCGAAACATGGTCCAGCCAAGTCTTCTGGTTGCTGATCTTCTTCGGCCTTACCTTCTTCGTCATCGGCCGGGGCATGGTCCCCAAGGTGATGGAGACGGTTGCCCATCGCGATAGCCAGATCGCCGGCGACCTCGCCGCCGCCAAGGCCGCCCGCGATGCCGCCGATGCGCAGGAAGACGCCTGGCGGGTGCGCGAAAACGAGAACCGCGCTTCGGCGCAGGCGATCGTTGCCAAGGCGAAGGACGAGGCTGCGGCCAAGTCCGAAAAGAAGCTCAAGGCGGCGCAGGCCCGCATCGACTCGAAGCTGGACGAAGCCGAGACCCGCATCGCCGAAGCCCGCACTGCCGCGCTGGCCGAAGTGGAATCGGTCGCCGTCGAAGCGGCGCAGGACATCGTTTCGCGGCTTGCCGGCGTGAAAGTGACGAAGCCTGCCGCGACCAAGGCCGTGAAGGAGGCCATGAACCATGGCTAATCCCGGAGCACCCGAAGTGTTCGCCACCGATAGCGCGGAAGTCCTTGTCGAGGACGGCCACGGCGGCGCGCCGACGCATGTCGAACCCCAGCTGCTGGGTCTTGCGCCCTACCAGTGGGTGTCGATTGCGATGGCGGTGCTGCTGCTGATCGCTTTCGTCTTCGCCAAGGTTCACAAGACCATCGCCGGCGGGCTCGACAACAGGATCGCCGCGATCAAGTCTCAGCTCGACGAGGCCAAGCAGTTGCGCGCGGAGGCGGAAGCCCTGCGTGACGAATATTCGGCCAAGATTGCCGGAGCCGAGAAGGACGCTGAAGCCATGCTCGCCAATGCGCAGCACGAGGCCGACGCGATTCTTGAAAAGGCCGAAGCCGACAGCAAGTCGATGGTCGAACGCCGCAAGCGCATGGCCGAGGACAAGATCGCCGCCGCCGAGCGCGAAGCCGTCGAGGACGTCCGCAACCGCGCCGCGACCGCCGCGACGCAGGCTAGCCGCAAGCTCATTGCCGAAAAGCACGACGCGGAAGCCGACAAGGCTTTGGCCGACAAGGTGATCGCCGGGATCTGATCGGGTCCTCGCGTCCAAAAGATTGAAGCGCGTGATGCTGAGGGCATTGCGCGCTTTTTTCTTTACGTCGCGCAGTTCATCGCGATTGCGAGGCATTCGCAAATAGAAGGGATATTTCGTGAATCGCGTACTCCTGACCAAGCTGCACCTCATCGCTGCAGCCTTCATGTTCCCGGCCATCCTCATGTTTCTCGGTACGGGCGCGCTCTACACCTGGGGCAATACCGGCGAATGGCGGGAGGAGACGGTCACGGTCGAACTCGCGCAGCCTTTGGTCGCTGGCGACGCGGCGGCGTACAAGGCGCTGGCCGAGACCGTCCTCGCGGAACGCGGCACCGCGCTGCCGAGCGGTGAAGGCCGGATTCGCGGCGAGGGTGCGGACGAGAGTTTCTCCTGGAGTGGCGCGCGCACCGAGATCGAAATTTCGGGGACCGGAAATCCCGGTCTCGCCGAGGTGACCGTCAAGGAAGCGACGCTGCACCGCTGGCTGGTGCAATTGCACAAGGCCAAGGGCAGCACTTTCTTCAAGGTCTATGCGACCGCGCTTGCCATCGTGCTGTTGCTCCTCGTCCTCAGCGGGGTGATCCTCGGCCTGCAGGTGAAAGCCTGGCGGCGCATCACGATCAATTCGAGCGTACTCGGCCTGCTGGCTTTCGTCGGCTTTGTGATGCTGGGCTAGGGCTCCAGCACGATCTTCCCGACGATCTCGCCGCGCTGCATGGCTTCGAACGCCTCGCGCCAGGAGGCGAGGGGCAGCACGCGGTCGATATGCGGCGTGATTGCGCCTGCGCTGGCGAGCCGGTCGACCTCGGCCGCGATGAGCTTGCCACGCTCGGGGAAGCGGCGCGCGTATTCCCCGGCCCGCGCGCCGACGACCGAGAAGCCTTTCATCAGCGGGATGTTGACGGCTATCTGGGGAATGCGCCCTGCGACAAAGCCGATTACCAGCAGCTTGCCGCCGAAGGTGACGCAGCGCGTGCTTTCGTCGAACACGTCGCCGCCGATGGGGTCGTAGACGAGGTCGCACAGGCGGCCGTCGGTCAGTTCGGCAATCTGTTCGCGAAAGCGGCCGGTGTTGAGGATGACCGCGTCGGGCCTGGCGATCCGCTCCAACGCCTCGATCTTGTCCTCGCGATGTGTTGCGGCGATGACCTTCGCGCCCAGCGCTTTCGCCAGATCGCAGGCTGCGAGGCCTACACCCCCGCTCGCGCCGTGAACCAGTACGCTCTGTCCCGCTTTGAGCCCGCCCAGTTCGACCAGCGCGACATAGGCCGTGTGGTAGGCCGCACCCATCGACGCTGCTTGCGCGTAGCCGAGACCCTCGGGAATCCGCCTCAGCGAGCGCGCAGGCAGGGCGACGCACTCCGCGAAGGCTCCGGTCTTCGCTCCGCCCATCACGCGGTCGCCGACGGCGAAACCGCTTTCCGGGCCAACCTCGACGACCTCTCCGGCCATTTCCAGGCCCGAAACGAAAGGTAGGTCGGGTTTGAACTGGTATTTGCCCTGCGTCATCAGCAGGTCCGGATAGTTGAGCGAGGCCGCCCGGATCCGCACCAGCACTTCGCCCTCGGCAGGGGCAGGACGCTCCTGTTCGACCAGCTCGACCCCGGAAAGGTCCGGCGTGAGTTCGCTGACGAGGAGCGCTTTCACGGCCTCAGAAATTGTCCTTCGCCGCGCGCAGCGCAGCGAATGTCTCTGCCGGGCTGCTCCCGCCCCAGCGGTCGCGCATCGCGCGGTCGCCGGCGCGCAGGAAGGGGTTGGTGAGCAGCTCGCGCGAGAGGACGGTCGGGACGGTCGGCGTGCCCTTGGCGCGCTTCTCCTCGACCTGCGCCGCGTAGAGCTTGAGCTCGGTATTGTCCGGGTCCGCGTGCAGCGCGAACTTGGCGTTCGCCGCGGTGTATTCGTGCGCGCAATAGAGCAGGGTTTTGTCGGGCAACTGCCGGATCCGCTCGAGCGAGTGCCAGAACTGCTCCGGCTCGCCTTCGAACATGCGCCCGCAGCCGAGTGCGAACACGCTGTCGCCGACGAAGGCCAAGTCCGCATCGGCGATGTAATAGGCGATGTGGCCGTTGGTGTGTCCCGAGACGTCGATCACGCGCGCGGTCCATTCGCCCAGTGAAACGCTGTCGCCATTGCCGACGACACGGTCGATCTTCGCGATCTTCTCGACCTCCTGCGGGGCCACCACCGTAGCACCCGTTGCTGCGACGATATCGGCATTTCCGCCGGCATGGTCGGGATGCCAGTGCGTGTTCCAGATCTGGGTGATCGTCCAGCCCTTGGCCTCTGCCTGGCGCAGGTACTCCTTGCCGTCGGGCGTATCGATCGCCGCGGTTTCGCCGCTGGCGGGATCGTGGAGCAGGTATCCGTAATTGTCGGATAGGCAGGGGAACTGGTGAACGTCTAGCATCCGGCCAGTGTAGGACGCCCTGCCGACGTAGGAAAGGCCCGCCTGCGGGTATCGCAAGCGGGCCTTCCTGATTACCCTGACAAGGGTGGGAAGAGCTTAGTCTTCCTTTTTCTTCAGCGCTTCGCCGAGGATGTCGCCGAGCGAGGCACCCGAATCCGACGAACCGAACTGTGCAACCGCTTCCTTCTCTTCGGCGATCTGGCGCGCCTTGATCGAGAAGTTGGGCTTCTTCGAACGGTCGAAGCCGGTGACCATGGCGTCGACCTTGGCACCCGGCTGGAAGCGATCCGGACGCTGCTCGTCGCGGTCGCGGCCGAGGTCCGAACGCTTGATGAAGCCGGTTGCGCCATCTTCGCCGACCTGCACTTCGAGGCCGCCATCGCGGACTTCGAGGACGGTGACGGTGACGGTTTCGCCCTTGCGGAGCGAGCTGCCGGCGCCGGCTTCGGTCGGTGCACCCTTTTCGAGCTGCTTCATGCCGAGGCTGATGCGCTCCTTGTCGGTGTCGACGTCGAGTACGACGGCTTCGACCTGCTCGCCCTTGCGGTGCAGCGCGAGCGCGTCTTCACCCGAGATGCCCCAGGCGATGTCCGACATGTGGACCATGCCGTCGACGTCGCCGTCGAGGCCGATGAACAGGCCGAATTCGGTGGCGTTCTTGACTTCGCCCGAGACCTTCGAGCCGACCGGGTGCTTCTCCGCGAACTCTTCCCACGGGTTGCGCTGGGCCTGCTTGAGGCCGAGGCTGATGCGACGCTTCTCGCTGTCGACCTCGAGGACCATGACTTCGACTTCCTGCGAGGTCGAAACGATCTTGCCCGGGTGGACGTTCTTCTTGGTCCAGCTCATTTCCGAAACGTGGACCAGGCCTTCGATGCCCGGCTCGATTTCGACGAAGGCGCCGTATTCGGTGATGTTGGTAACGGTGCCCGTCATCTTCATGCCGACCGGGTACTTGGCGGCGACGCCGTCCCACGGATCCGATTCCAGCTGCTTCATGCCGAGGCTGATGCGCTGCGTGTCTTCGTTGATGCGGATGATCTGGACGGTCACGGTCTGGCCGATTTCGATCATTTCGCTCGGGTGGTTGACGCGCTTGTAGCTCATGTCGGTGACATGCAGCAGGCCGTCGATACCGCCGAGGTCGACGAAGGCGCCGTAGTCGGTGATGTTCTTGACCACGCCGTCGATCACCTGGCCTTCGGCCAGCTTGTCGATCAGCTCGCTGCGCTGTTCGGCGCGGGTTTCTTCGAGAACCGCGCGGCGCGAGACGACGATGTTACCGCGGCGGCGGTCCATCTTGAGGATCTGGAAGGGCTGGGCCATGTCCATCAGCGGGGTGACGTCGCGCACGGGGCGGATGTCGACCTGCGAACCGGGCAGGAAGGCCACGGCGCCGTCGAGATCGACGGTAAAGCCGCCCTTGACGCGGCCAAAGATGCGGCCTTCGACGCGCTTGCCTTCGCCGAATTCGCTTTCCAGCTTGTCCCAGGCGGCTTCGCGGCGGGCGCGGTCGCGCGACAGCATGGCTTCGCCGTCGGCGTTTTCGACGCGGTCGACGAACACTTCGACTTCGTCACCGATCTTCGGTGCTTCGTCGCCTTCGCCGCGCATGAATTCCTTGATGTCGACGCGGCCTTCGCTCTTCAGGCCGACATCGATGATCGCAAAGCCGTTTTCGACATTGGTGACGGTGCCCTTGACGACGCGGCCTTCGAAGCCTTCGTCGCCGGCGCCGCCGAGTTGTTCGTTGAGCATCGCCTCGAAATCGGCGCGCGTCGGATTGGCTGCAGTTGCCATGTGGTGTGTAGTCCTAACGTTCGTTTTGCTACCGGCCACCGGTTTTCCCGGGGTCTTTCTCCGTCTCCCGCACAATTGCGGGGCTAACGGGGCAAGAGGGCCGACTGCTCCGCGGGGCCGGATGCCGCCGCGAAGGTCCGTTCGATCGCAGAGATGTTCGGGACGGGCGCGCGCCTAGGCGAAAGACCTGCGAAAAGCAAGCGTTTTGCGGCAGTGCTGGCCCTACACATGGACCGCATGGACCACTGTCCATACGGGAAAAAGGCGCAAGCGTCAGCGAGAGGGCAAAAGCGACGGATTTCCGGGCGATTGCGGGCGGGTGTGAGGAGCATGGCTGATCGCCTGCCAGAACCGCGCGAGTGTAGGAAAGCGCTATGCGCCGAGACGGTCGAGCTGGCGGTTGTGCGTGGCCGTCAGGAGAGACAGCGCGGTCGCCGCGCCGATCAGGCACATCAGCATGTCCCACTGCGTGTCCCACGGATCGCCCTGCGTGCCGAGGAACTCGTCGGCGCCCTGGCCAAGCGCCATCGCCGCACCGAACTCAATCAGTTCGTAGGCGGCGCTCACCGCGAGGCAGCAGGCCATGACGAGCACCGCCAGCAGCGCGCCGCGCTTCAGCAGGCCGAGGCGCACCAGCAGTTCGCGCAGCACGATCGCCGGGACGAAGCCCTGGATGAAATGGCCGAACCGATCATATGGATTGCGGGCAAGGTCGAACCAATCCTGCACCGCAAAGCCCACCGGCACCCGGGCGTAGGTGTAAGCGCCGCCTAGCATCAGGACGAGACCATGAAAGCCGATCAGCCCCAACGCCAGCGTGGTAAGCGGGAGACGTCTCGCGCTGGCCCACAGGATGGGCAGGGCGATGAGCGCGGGTGCGACCTCCATCCACCATGTCGCGCGGTCGAAGGGCGACCAGCCCGAAGCGAGGAGGGCCACCGCCCAGACGGCGGTGAGGATGACGAGATTGCGGCGGTAGCGCTTGGTCACGGGCAGGGCTGCTGCCCGGTGGCTGCATTCACCGCATCGAGCGCCGCGGCGAAGGCCTCCTCGCGGCTCAGTGTGCTCGTGTCGATCACCAGGGCATCCGCGGCCGGAACGAGCGGCGCGACCGCGCGATTGGTATCGCGTTCGTCGCGGCGGCGCAAATCGTCCTCGATCTCGAGCAGGGTTACGTGCACGCCGCGCTCGCGCATTTCGAGGAAGCGGCGCTGCGCGCGCGCCTCCACGCTGGCCGTGACGAACAGCTTCACTTCGGCCTCGGGCGCAATGACGGTCCCGATATCGCGCCCGTCGAGCACGGCGCCGCCCGGCTGCATGGCGAAGCTGCGCTGGCGTTCGTAGAGCGCTTGCCGGACGGCCGGATGCACCGAGACGCGGCTGGCGAGGCCGCCGGTCGCCTCGTCGCGCAGGTGCGGATCGCCCAGCAGGCTGTCGGGAAAGCTGGTCGCGGCCAACGCATCGCCGCCGTCGTCGGGGTCGCCGCCGTCCAGGAATACCTGACGCCCCACCGCGCGATAGAGCAGGCCGGTATCGAGATGCGGCAGGCCGAAGTGCGCCGCCAGCGCCTTGGCGATGGTGCCCTTGCCCGATGCAGTCGGTCCGTCGACGGCGATGATCATGCCGGCTTGCTGCGCGACTTGAGCGCCTTCCACAAGCCCCACAGCGCGATCGCTGCCCAGAAGCCTTCGAGCACGAGGCTCGGCCAGTTGGTGTGGACGAGCAGCGAGACGGTCAGCAGCGCGGCACCCGTCAGGTTGGTGCCGTGGAGGATGAAGGGGTTCGGCTCGTCCTTCCATGTGAGGTAGGCATAGGCCCCGATGATGCAGGCCATGCCGACGAAGCCCACGGCGGTGTAGATGTCCAGGGCATCGCTCACGCCGCGGCCTCGGCGAGCAGGGCCATGAAGTTCGGGAAGCTGGTGGCGATGGGTTCGGTGCTGTCGACCGCGACGCCCGCGCTGCTCGCGAGGCCGGCCACCGCCATGCTCATGGCAATGCGGTGGTCGAGATGGGTCGTGACCGGGCCGCCACCGGGGAGCAGGGCGCCGCCGCTTCCGTGTATCGTCAGGCCGTCGGGCGTCTCTTCGACAGACGCGCCCGCAAGCGTGAGCGCTGCTGCCATCGCGGAGAGCCGGTCGCTTTCCTTGACGCGCAATTCCTCGAGGCCGGTCGTCACGGTGGTGCCCTCGGCCAGCGCGGCTGCAACGAACAGGACGGGGAACTCGTCGATCATGCTCGGCGCGATGTCGGGATCGACCTCGATACCCTTGAGGGCTGCATGCCGGACGCGCAGGTCGGCCACCGGCTCACCGCCGACTTCGCGTTCGTCGAGATAGTCGATGCTCGCGCCCATCTGCCCGAGCACACGGAAGATGCCATTACGGGTGGGATTCAGGCCGACGTTCTCGATCACGAGGTCGCTGCCCGGCACAACGCTGGCCGCGACCGCGAAGAAGGCGGCCGAGGACGGATCGCCGGGGACCACGATGTCGCACGGTGTCATGTCGACCGGGCCGGTGACGGAGATGTGCTTCTCGCCATCGATTTCCTCGACCGTCACAGCGACACCGAAACCGCGCAGCATGCGCTCGGTATGGTCGCGGGTGGGCACGGGCTCGATCACGGTGGTGGTGCCAGGCGTGTTGAGCCCGGCCAGCAGGACCGCGCTCTTCACCTGTGCGCTCGCGACGGGGAGGCGGTACTCGATCGGCACGGCGGGCTGCATGCCCTCCATCATGAGCGGCAGCGTGCCGCCGGGCGAAGGGGTGAAGCTTGCGCCCATGGTCGAGAGCGGGTCGATCACGCGGCCCATCGGGCGCTTGGAAAGGCTGGCGTCGCCGGTAAAGGCGGCGGTGATCCCGTGGCTGGCGACGAGGCCCATCAGCAGCCGCGTCGAGGTGCCCGAATTGCCCATGTCGAGCGCCTGTTCGGGCTGGAGCAACCCGCCGATGCCGACGCCGTCGACGATCCAGTCGTCACCGTCGCGCTCGATCCTGGCGCCCATCGCGCGCAGGGCAGCGGCGGTGGCGAGGACGTCCTCGCCTTCGAGCAGGCCCGAAATCCGGCTGCGGCCCACGGCCAGCGCCCCGAACATGAGCGAACGGTGGCTGATCGACTTGTCGCCCGGTACGCGAATGCGGCCGGTCAGCGGTCGGGAGGGTTGAAAACGATGGGCGGTCACACAATCTCGCGGGTCTGGGGTCGTCGGAAGCGACCTGCGCTTTGACAGCGCGAAATCTGTCTGGCAAGGCGCGCGCGCAGTTGATTCCCGCCTGTCGGGAACCCATCACACCAATTACGAATTCACGGCCCGCGGCGCACCTGCCGGGGGCGGAAAGCCAAGGATTACACATGGTCAAACCGGAATGGGGCACCAAGCGGACCTGCCCGAACTGTGGCACCCGCTTCTACGATCTGAACAAGGAAGATCCCGTCACCTGCATCGAATGCGGTGAAGAGTGGACGCCCGAGCCGGTGCTCAAGTCGAAGCAGCCGATCCTTGCCGAGGAAGAGTCCAAGAAGAAAGACGCCGAGGCGGATAGCGATCTGGGCGGCGACGACGATGACGATCTGGATATCGACATCGACGAAGACGATGATTCGCCCGACAACGAAGTCGACCTCGGCGGCGACGACGACCTCGGCGTCGAGACGAAGTCCAAGGGCGACGACGACGACGTCGACGAAAGCTAATTTTGCTGTTGCATTGCGGTGAGGCCCCTTATATTGGGCGCCTCCCGCAAGGGTGACGCGCCTCCCAGGACGCGTCGGCAAGAAATGGCTCGGGGCCTTAGCTCAGCTGGGAGAGCGCTACAATGGCATTGTAGAGGTCAGCGGTTCGATCCCGCTAGGCTCCACCATTTCCACCGAGTTTGATGGTAGCAGGCCGTGGCGACGGCTGCGGCTTGCTTCCACCACACCCGGGCAAGAGTTTGGGTTTACAGGGGAATATCCCCACGCTGGCCGACGAGTTCTCGTCCGCCGGCGTTTTTCGCGTTTCCGGGAGTTTCCCAGAAAAAGGGGCACCACTTTTTCGGTTCGGGAAGCGACCGGAAGGTAATGTCCGGCCACGTTCGCGTCGCCGGGGTTTGGAGTAGGCACGTGTTCGACAACCTGTCCGATCGTCTCGGCAATGTGTTCGACAAGCTCAAGGGCCGCGGCGCCCTGAGCGAGAACGACGTGCGTGAGGCGATGCGCGAGGTGCGGATCGCCCTGCTCGAGGCCGATGTCGCGCTGCCGGTCGTCCGCCGCTTCATCGATGCGGTCACCGAAAAGGCGATCGGTTCGGAAGTCCTCAAGTCGGTCACTCCGGGCCAGCAGGTCGTCAAGATCGTCAGCGACGAGCTCACCGAGATGCTCGGCGGTGACGAACCGGCGGAGCTGAACTTCGCTGCCAAGCCGCCTGTGGTCATCATGATGGTCGGCCTGCAGGGTTCGGGCAAGACGACGACGACGGCGAAGCTCGGCAAGCTGATCAGGGAAAAGCACGGCAAGAAGGCGCTGATGGCGTCGCTCGACGTCAACCGGCCGGCCGCGCAGGAGCAGCTCAAGGTGCTCGGCGAGCAGGTCGAGGTCGCGACGCTGCCGATCATCGAAGGCCAGCAGCCGGTCGATATCGCCCGCCGCGCGATGGACAGCGCCAGGCTGCAATCCGCCGACGTGCTGTTGCTCGACACGGCGGGCCGCCTGCATGTCGACGAAGCGCTGATGGCAGAGATGAAGGCAATCGCGGGCGTCTCCGCGCCGACCGAAGTGCTGCTGGTGGTCGACAGCCTGACCGGCCAGGACGCGGTCAACGTGGCGCAGAGCTTTACCGGCGAAGTGCCGCTGACCGGCGTGGTGCTGACCCGCATGGACGGCGATGCGCGCGGCGGTGCCGCGCTGTCGATGCGTTACGTCACCGGCAAGCCGATCAAGTTCGCCGGCACGGGCGAAAAGCTCGACGCGATCGAGGCCTTCGATGCCAAACGCGTCGCGGGCCGCATCCTGGGCATGGGCGATGTCGTGTCGCTGGTCGAAAAGGCCGCGGCGACGATCAAGCAGGACGAGGCCGAAGCGCTCGCCAAGAAGATGGCGCAGGGCAAGTTCGACCTCGACGATCTTCGCATGCAGCTTAGGCAGATGCAGCAGATGGGCGGTCTCGGCATGCTCGCGGGCATGATGCCCGGCATGAAGAAGGCCAAGGCGGCGATGGCGGCGAGCGGCATGGACGACCGCGTCCTGCTGCACATGGATGCCATCATCGGCTCGATGACGCCGAAGGAAAGGAAGCGCCCCGAACTGCTGAACGCCAAGCGCAAGAAGCGCGTGGCGGCCGGCTCGGGCACGCAGGTGCAGGACGTCAACAAGGTGCTGAAGATGCACCAGGAGATGTCGCGCGCGATGAAGCAGATCAAGAAGATGGGCGGCCTCAAGGGCCTCGGCGCGCTGTTCGGCGGCGGGGGCCTGGGGGCGGCGATGCCGGGCCTCGGCGGGCCGGGCGCAGGCCTGCCCGGAATGGGCGGCGGCAAGGGCGGTCCTGGCGTGGACATGAACACGCTTCCGCCGGACCTGCAGGACCTGCTCAAGAAAAAATAGAATTCAGACGTTTATTTTCGAAAGGTAATATCAAATGGCAGTTGCAATCCGTCTTTCGCGTGGTGGTGCCAAGAAGCGCCCCTACTACCGCATCGTCGTCGCCGATTCGCGTTCGGCGCGTGACGGCAAGTACCTGGAGCAGATCGGCACCTACAACCCGATGCTGCCGAAGGATTCGGGCGAACGCGTGAAGCTCAACGAAGACCGCGCGCGTCACTGGCTGTCGGTCGGCGCCAAGCCGTCGGACCGCGTCCACCGCTTCTTCGATGCCGCCGGCATCCTCGAGCGTGCGCCGCGCAACAACCCGAAGAAGGCCGAGCCGGGCGAAGCCGCCAAGGAACGCGCCGAGGAAAAGGCCGCCAAGGCCGCTGAAGCCGAAGAAGCCGCCAAGGCTGCCGAGGAAGAGGCTCAGAACGCAGAAGCTGCCGCTGCCGAAGCTCCGGCTGAAGAAGCTGCTGCTGAAGAAGCTCCCGCCGAGGAAGCGGCTGCAGAAGACGCTCCGGCTGAAGACGCAGCCGAAGAAAAGGCCGAGTAAGCCGTTCCGATGCCGGACAAGCCCCTCACGCTGGCCGCCGTCACCGGTGCGCATGGCGTGGCGGGCGAAGTCCGCCTGAAACTGCTGGGCGAGGGCCTCGATGCCCTCAAGGCCCACGTCAGTTTCAACGGGGGCGCGCTGACCCTCGCGAAAATCCGCAGCGACAACAAGGGCGGTGCCATCGCGCGCTTTGCCGAGGTGCCGGATCGCACCGCGGCCGAGCAGCTGCGCGGCACCGCCCTTACCGTTTCCCGCGAGGAACTGCCGGCGCTGGAGGAGGGTGAGTTCTACTTCTCCGACCTGCTCGACCTTCCCGTGATCACCGACAAGGGCGAGCCGGTCGGCCGTGTCTGCGCGGTCGAGAACTTCGGCGCGACCGACATCGTCGAGATCGAGAAGCCCGACGGCAAGAAGTTCATGGTGCCGCTGACCGCGCAGGCCGTGCCCGCGTGGGACAAGGACTCGCTGACCGTCAACGCCGACTTCGTCGACTAGCGTCGCAGCGGGGCTTTCTCCGCCAGGTGATTGCGGATCGTCGTGGCGGCGACGCCTGCCTGCCCCATCGCATGGCTGATCTGGTCCAGCCCGAGCACGACGTCTCCGGCTGCGAACAGCCCCGGCACGCTGGTTTCGAGATGATCGTCGACGAGGATGCAATCGTCCTCGCTCACCTTTGCACCGCACGCCACCGCAAGCCCCGAGCGGACCTTCGATCCCAGCGCCGGATAGACACTGTCGAACGCCATGCGCCCCTCCGCCGTGTCGAAGGCGATCTGCCCGTTCTCGATGGCGAAGCCGCCGCATGGGCCCGCGACCCGTGCAATGCCCGCTTCGTCGAGCGCGTCCGAACACTGGTCCGAAAGATCGTGATCGCCGCCGGGCGATGCGAGCGTCAGGTCCTGCGTGTAGGTGCGGATGAATTGCGCCTCCGCCGTGCCGTGGTCGCCCGTGCCGATGACGGCGACCCGCTTGTCGGTCACCTCGTACCCATCGCAGACGGGGCAGTAGCGGATGAGTCCGCGGGACAATGCCTCGTCATGCAGCTGCTCTTCGATCCCGTCGGGCCGGTTGTTCACCACCCCCGTCGCTAGCAGCACCGTCCGGGCGCGAAATTCCTCCTCGTCGCAGCAAACGATGAAACAGTCGCCGTCGCGCCGGAGATCGGTCACGCGCTTGGGCTCGCGCAGCGCGCCGTATTTCGCGGCCTGCTCGCGCATGCGTTCGAGCAGTTCGTTGCCGTTGATGCCGTCCGGAAAGCCCGCATGGTTGTGGCTCGTCGGGATCCAGCTTGCCCTGCTGGTGCCGCAATCGAACAGGCGGATCGAAAGGTGGTAGCGCGCGAGATAGATCGCGGCTGTGAGACCTGCCGGGCCTGCGCCCACGATGATGCAATCGTCCGTTTCCATGCCGCCACTACGCGCGGGATGGCCATGCGGTGCCCATGCGGCTAGCAAACGCGCATGACCATGCTTCCCGTCGCCATCGTCCAGGCCGCACCCGTACCGCTCTCGATTGGCGACGGGATCGACAAGGCTGTCCGTCTCGCCCGCGAGGCGGTGGAAGGCGGGGCGAGGGTGGTCGCTTTCGGCGAGACCTTCCTCGGCGGTTATCCGCTGTGGCTCGACGAGGCGCCCGGCGCGGCGCTGTGGGACCATCCCGGCACGCGCGCGCTGCACCGCATCCTGCTCGAACAGGCGGTGGTGCCGAATGACGAGCGGCTGCTGCCCCTGCAGGAGCTCGCCGACGAAAGCGGCGCGGTGATCTCGATAGGCGCGCATGAGCGGGTGCGGCGCAGCCTCTACAACAACCAGCTGACCTTCCGCCCGGGCCTGCCGGTGCTCGACCACCGCAAGCTCGTGCCCACGCATGGCGAGCGGCTGGTGTGGATGCGCGGCGACGGCTCGACACTCGGCGTGCACCAGGCCGAATGGGGCAGCGTCGGCTCGCTGATCTGCTGGGAGCACTGGATGCCGCTGGCGCGCGCGGCGATGCACAACCTCGGCGAAAGCGTGCATGTCGCCGCCTGGCCGACGGTGCGCGAGCAATATGCCATCGCCAGCCGCCACTACGCGATGGAGGGACGCTGCTTCGTGCTGGCGGCAGGGCTGGTACAGGCGAAGGACGATTTGTTCGATGGGCTTGAGCGCGCCGGCGGGAACGACGCAGCGCGCGAACTGATCGAGGCCATCCCCGCCGACACCCTCAACCGCGGCGGGTCGCTGATCGCGGCGCCCGATGCCAGCGTGATCGCGCAGGCGGGTGAGGGCGAGGAGACGCTGGTCGCGGAACTCGACCTTGGTGAGATCGGGCAGGGACTGGCGAGCCTGGACACCGATGGTCATTATTCGCGGCCCGATGTCTTCGAACTCTCTATCGACACGCGCCCAAGGGAAGGTGTGAAATGGTAGGCTGGCCCTTCATCATTCCTGCCGCTAGCGTCGTTGCTATACTCGGTATGCTTACTTGGTATCGCTCTGGTCGTGATCTTGAGATTGCTCGTGGAAGAGCTGCGATCACAACGTTGCTTTTAGCGCCGGTGCTCACCTTGGGAACCATCGAGCTTCGCTGGGGCTTTGATCCCGCCGAAGGGGGGCCTGCTGGTGGCATAACGATTATCGGTGCTCTTCATGAGACGTTCTGGATTTGGGTCACAAGCACCTTGGTCATCTTCGCATTGCACGGCGCGGCGAGCAGGATGCTGGATCGCCCCGACGAGGATACTGACGGGTACTCGAAATGACCTTCGCCGCCACCATCCTCACCCTCTATCCCGAGATGTTTCCCGGGCCGCTGGGCGTGTCGCTTGCGGGCAGGGCGCTCGAGCGGGGGGACTGGTCGTGCGAGACCGTCCAGATCCGCGATTTTGCCACGGACAAGCATCGCACGGTCGACGATACGCCGGCAGGCGGCGGGGCGGGCATGGTGCTCAAGCCCGATGTGCTGGGCGCGGCCATCGAAAGCATAGCCGATGCGCGTCCGATCCTCGCCATGACGCCGCGCGGGAAACCGATAACGCAGGAGCGCATTCGCGCCATTGCGGAGGGCCCCGGCGTCACCATCCTGTGCGGCCGGTTCGAAGGGTTCGACGAGCGCCTGTTCGAGCACTATCCGCAGATCGAACAGATCAGTCTGGCCGACATCGTCCTCTCGGGCGGAGAGCCCGCCGCGCTGGCGATTCTCGACGCTTGCATTCGCCTGCTTCCCGGAGTAATGGGCGCGCCCACAAGCGGGCACGAGGAGTCGTTCGAGGACGGCCTCCTGGAATATCCGCAATATACCCGACCTCAGGAATGGGAAGGGCGCACGATCCCTGAAGTGCTGCGATCGGGGGATCATGCGAAAATCGCTGCTTGGCGCAAGGCAAGGAGCGAAGACGACACACGGTTACGCAGGCCGGACCTTTGGGATCGCTACAGTGGCGATCGGGACCAGCCTGCCTCTGGCGCGCGGCGAAAAGATTGAAGGAAGCGGTTCCATGAACCTCATTCAGCAGCTCGAAGCGGAAGCTATCGAGAACCTCGGGAAGGACATCCCCGAATTCCGTGCCGGTGATACCGTCCGCGTCGGCGTGAAGGTCATCGAAGGCACGCGCGAACGTGTCCAGAATTTCGAAGGCGTTGTCATCGCTCGCTCCAACCGCGGCATGGGCAGCAACTTCACCGTCCGCAAGATGAGCTTCGGCGAAGGCGTGGAACGCGTGTTCCCGCTCTACTCGCCGATCGTCGACAGCATCACCGTGGTTCGCCGCGGCGTCGTGCGTCGCGCCAAGCTCTACTACCTGCGTGGCCGCACCGGTAAGCGCGCCCGCATCGCCGAGCGCAAGGTTACCGCGCCGAAGGCGTAAGCGCCTCGCTCGCGACAAGGTCGAGACAAAAGAAAGGGCGGCTCCCGGATATGGGTGCCGCCCTTTTGCGTGGGGATCGTAAGAGGAGACCGGAAGTGGTCTCCCTTCGATTGTTGCCGCCGCGGGACCTGTGAGCCGGAAATTGGCCCCGCGGCGTCCGGGACTGTTTGGGGCAGGGCGCATTAACGGGATTTAAGGAAGCGCGCTTAAGGCGAAATTAGGGATGATTTGACGGGTGCAGGGGCTTGCCTCGCGACCGCCCGCTCGCCATCACCGGCACCGAATTGCCGGGAGAGAACGATTGCGCTCCATGACTTTCGCCGCCGCGCTGGCGATCACCACCTGCCTCGCCGCGCCACTTGCCGCACAGACTACCGCCACGACACAGGAGACCGCGCCCGTGGAGCTCACCTTCGAACGCGTCTTCGCCTCGCCTTCGCTCGACGGTCCCGCGCCGCGCCAGGCGAAGCTCTCGCCCGACGGGCGCTATCTCACCCTGCTGCGCAACCGCGAGGACGACCGCGAGCGGTACGATTTATGGGGCTACGACCGGCAGAGCGGCGAGTGGTCGATGCTGGTCGACAGCGAGGCGCTCGGCTCGGGCCGCGAACTGTCCGAAGACGAGAAGATGCAGCGCGAGCGCGCGCGCGTCGGCAGCCTCAAAGGCATCATCGACTATCAGTGGACCAAGGAGGGTGACGGCATCCTCGTGCCGCTCGACGGCGACCTCTATCTCGCGCGGATTGGCGGGGAGGTGATCCAGCTGACCGATACCGAGGAAAGCGAACTCAATCCCTCGCTCAGCAGCACCGGTGCCTATGTCAGCTTCGTGCGTGACCGCCAGCTGTGGGTCGGCGACGTGGGAGCCGAAGCCGCGCCGATCACGCCGAAGGAAGGCGCCGACATCCGCTGGGGCGAGGCGGAATTCGTCGCGCAGGAGGAAATGGCGCGCCTCACCGGCTACTGGTGGAGCGCCGACGACCGGCGCATCGCGGTCGAGCGGTTCGACGAGAGCATGGTCGGCATTGTCACACGTGCCGCCATCGGCGCGACGGGGACGAAGGTGTTCGACCAGCGCTATCCGGTGGCGGGCAGCGCCAACGCCGACGTCGAACTTTACATAATGGACCCCGATGGCGGGAATCGAGTAAAAGTGAATCTCGCCGACTTCCAGCACCCCGATGTCTACACCGATGGTGACCCGACGGATTTCTATCTCGCACGCGTCGACTGGGCACCCGATGGCAGCGCGCTCTACGTCCAGCGGCAGAACCGCGCACAGACGCATATGGATATCCTGCGGGTCGATCCGTCGACGGGCGCGGTGGCCCCGGTCTTCGCCGAAAATGCGGCCATGCCCGATTACTGGGTGAACCTGTCCGACAATTACCGGATCCTCGACAATGGCGATCTCATCTGGTGGTCCGAACGCGACGGGTTCGGCCACTTCTACCGCTATTCGGGCGCAGACGGCTGGGGCACTTCGCGGCAGCTGACGCGCGGCGACTTCGTCGTGACCAAGCTCGTCGGAGTCGATCAATCGACGCAGCGCCTGTTCTTTCTGGCGACCAGCGAGAACGACCCGCTCGAGCAGCACGTCTATGCTCTTGATTACGGCAGCGACACGATCGGCGCGCCCGAACGTTTGACCGAGGAGGGCTTCACCCATTCCGCGACTATGGACGGCAAGGGTCAGACGCTACTGATCACGCGCTCCAGCGACGATACGCCGCCGCAAATCTACCTTGCCGACCAGCAGGGCGAGCGTCTGGCGTGGGTCGAGGAGAATGCGCTCGATGAGAACCATCCCTACGCCCCTTTCCTCGCTAGCCATCGGCCGACAAAATACGGCCGGATCGAGGCCGAAGACGGCACGCCGTTATACTGGGAAATGGTCACGCCGGACATGGAGCCGGGCAAGCGCTATCCGGTGTTCTTCTACCATTACGGCGGACCCGGCCCGCAGATCGTCAACCGCGGCTGGAACGGTGCGTTGCGGCAGGCGATCGTCGACAAGGGCTATATCTGGTTCGCGCTCGACAACCGGGGATCGGCCAATCGCGGCGTCGCTTTCGAACAGCCGATCTACCGGGCGATGGGCGGGGTCGAGGTGCGCGACCAGAAAGCCGGGGCGGAATATCTCAAGACGCTGCCCTTCGTCGATCCGAACAAGATCGCGATCGATGGCTGGTCATACGGCGGCTACATGACGTTGAAGCAATTGCAGGCCGATCCCGGCCTCTATGCGGCCGGGATTTCGGGTGCTCCGGTGACGAAATGGGAGCTCTATGACACCCATTACACCGAACGCTACATGGGCACCCCGCAGGCCGAGGGCGTGGCCTACGACGCTGCCTCCGCCATTCCCGACGCGACGAAGATCAGCGACCCGCTGCTCATCATCCACGGCATGGCCGACGACAATGTGGTGTTCGAAAACGCGACCGCGATCATCGCCGAGATGCAGGGCGCGAACGTGCCGTTCGAAATGATGCTCTACCCGGGCTACACCCACCGGGTCTCGGGCGAGCAGATCAGCCCGCACCGGTACAACACGGTATTCCGCTTCCTCGAGGCGCATGGGGTGACCCCGCCAGAGTAGGCCTTTATCGCGCGCAACCGAATGTGCGCTTGCGGGCGCAGCGGCAATCGCTATCTCGGCGGCGCAAGGATATTGGAGAAGTGTAGTGGGTTATCGTGTTGCCGTGGTCGGCGCGACCGGGAATGTCGGGCGCGAAATGATGATGGTGCTGGCCGAGCGCGGGTTCCCCTGCGACGAAGTGGCGGCGGTCGCCTCGAGCCGTTCGCACGGCAGCGAGGTCGAGTTCGGCGACACGGGCAAGATGCTCAAGTGCCAGAATATCGAGCATTTCGACTGGAACGGCTGGGACATTGCGCTGTTCGCGGCGGGTAGCGTTCCAGCCAAGGAATATGCGCCCAAGGCGGCGGCGGCAGGATGCGTGGTGATCGACAACAGCTCGCTCTACCGCATGGACCCCGACATTCCGCTGATCGTGCCGGAAGTGAACCCGGACGCGATCCACGATTACAAGAAGCGCAACATCATCGCGAACCCCAACTGCTCCACCGCGCAGCTGGTCGTGGCGCTCAAGCCGCTGCACGATGTCGCGACGATCAAGCGTGTGGTCGTCTCGACCTACCAGTCGGTGTCGGGCGCGGGCAAGCAGGGCATGGACGAGCTCTTCGAGCAGAGCCGCGCGATCTTCGTCGGCGATCCGGTGCAGCCGGTGAAGTTCACCAAGCAGATCGCCTTCAACGTCATCCCGCATATCGACGTCTTCCTCGACGATGGTTCGACCAAGGAGGAGTGGAAGATGGTGGTCGAGACGAAGAAGATTCTCGACCCGAAGATCAAGCTCACCGCCACCTGCGTGCGCGTGCCCGTGTTCGTCGGTCATTCCGAAGCCGTCAGCATCGAGTTCGAGAACGAGATCAGTGCCGAACAGGCGATGGACATCCTGCGCGAGGCGCCGGGCTGCATGCTCGTCGACAAGCGCGAGGATGGCGGATACATCACGCCGGTCGAAGCGGCGGGCGACAGCGCGACCTACATCAGCCGCGTGCGCGAGGACCCGACGGTGGAGAACGGGCTCACCCTGTGGTGCGTCTCCGACAACCTGCGCAAGGGCGCGGCGCTCAACGCGGTGCAGATCGCGGAACTCCTCGGGCGCGAGTGCCTTAAGAAGGGATGATGCACAGGACCATTCTATTCGCGCTCCCGCTCGCCTTGGCGGCCTGCGGGCAACCTGAGGCGGCGAGCGACCCTGAAGCCGCAGTGCCATCGGCGGGGACGCCGAGGCAGATCACGCAGGCCCGGATGACCGTCGATGCCAATGGCTTCGTCGGGAAGGACGGTAGTGCAGTCCGGTTTGGCGTGACGAGTGAGGAGGCGGATGCCAAGGCGCGCGAGATCTTTCCCGAGGGTCCGATCAAATCCAGCCAGACCGAATGCGGGGCAGGTCCGATGGAATTCAGCAAATTCGGACCGCTGGACCTCGCGTTTCTCGACGGCAAGTTTGCGGGCTGGTTCCTGCGTAAGGGCGATGGGATAGTCACAACGGACGGGATTGCCCCCGGCGTCACCACGCTGGATGCGCTGAAGGGCGAGCGGCAGGTGCAGGAGCTCGACACCACGCTCGAGGGCGAGTTCCAGTACACGACCGCCGACTACGGCACGATCACTGGTTTCGCGGACGACAGCGGCAATATCACCGCGCTCCAGGCCGGGGTGAGCTGCTTCTTCCGCTGATCACTCGCCCGGCGGCGGCATTTGTCCGGCGGGCTGACGGTTGCGCTTCATGATGAAGGCGAGCGGCACGGCGGCTAGCGTGATCCACATCATCATCCAGAAATCGTCGACATAGGCGACCATCGCCGCCTGCCGGTTGGCCTCGAGGTCGAGCAGGCGCAGGGCGACGTCGCCGAGGTTCTGGTAGCGGTCGACCGTGCCCACATCGACCATGCTGGCGACCGAGGCGCCGGTCACGTTCGCGGCGATATCGGCGTGGGCGGTTTGCAGGTTGCGCGCCAGCATCACCGTGGTCAGCGAAATCCCGGCAGACGCGCCCAGCGAGCGGAACAGGTTGAGCAGGCTCGATCCATCGGTACGCAGGCGAGGGGGGAGCGTCGCGAAGGCGCTGACATTGAGCGGGATGAACACCAGGCCCATGCCGAGTCCCTGCACCAGTCCGGAGGCGACGATGTGGTAGCGGTCGACGCCCAGCGACCAGTGCGCCATCTCCCACAGTGAGACCGCGCAGACGATGAAGCCGGTCGCGACCACCGGGCGCGCATCGAAACCGCGCCGCATCAGCATGCCCGCAACCTGCATCGACATCAGCACGCCGATCCCGCGCGGCATCAGCACGAGGCCGGTATCGATCACGTCGTAGCCCATCAGCTGCTGCAACATGGGCGGCAGCAGCGCCATCGTCGCGAACATCACCACGCCGATGGCGAGCATGAAACCCATCGCGATGGCGAAGTTGCGGTCGATGAACAGTGCCCGGTCGAACAGCGGGTTTTTCGCGCCGGACAGGTGGATCACCGCCATCCACGTCGCCGAGATGAAGAGGAAGGTCCACAGCCAGATTTCGTAACTGTCGAACCAGTCGAGCGTCTGCCCGCGATCGAGCAGCATCTGGAAACTGGCGAGCGCGACGCCCAGCAAGACGAATCCGCCGATGTCGAAGCGGCGCTTCACCACCTCGCGATGCGGTAGGTTGGCGATCAGGATGGCGAGGCTGAGGATGCCGATCGGCAGGTTCACGAAGAACACCCAGCGCCAGTCCGCCTGCTCGGTCAGCCAGCCGCCGAGGACGGGGCCGAGGATCGGACCGATCATGATGCCCATGCCCCACAGCGCCATCATCTGCGCGTGCTTGCTGGGCTTGTTGGTGTCGAGCATGAAGGCCTGGCTGAGCGGGGCGATGAACGCACCGGTCACGCCTTGCAACGCGCGGAAAAGCACCATCTCGGTGAGGTTCTGGGCAAGCCCGCACAACATCGAGGCGAGGATGAACCCGGCGACCGAGCCGATGAACAGCCGCCGCGCGCCCACGCGGTCGGACAGCCAGCCGGTGATCGGCAGGGCGACGGCGCTGGCGATGATGTAGCTGGTCAGGACCCAGGTGATCGTCTCGGTCGTAGCGCCAAGCGCGGTGCGCATATGCGGGATCGCGACATTGGCGATGGTCGTATCGAGTACCTGCAGCAGCGACGCTGCCATGATGCCGATCACGAGGATGCCGGGATTGGCGACCGGCAACTGCGCGACGTCCTGCGCCGGATCGGGTGCAGCCGGAGCAGCTCCGCGAGGTGCGGCGCGGGTGGCCATGGGCTTAGCGGCGCTTACCGTCGGTGAAGACGGTGACGTCGGTCGAAAGGCCCGCGATCAGCGGGCGCGGGCTCTTCTCGTCGATGGCGATGCGCACGGGCACGCGCTGGGTCACCTTGACCCAGTTGCCGGTCGCATTCTGGGCCGGGATGACCGAGAATTCGCTGCCCGTGCCTGCGCCGATAGTCTCGACGTGGCCCTTGAGCTTGAGGCCCGGATAGGCGTCGAATTCGACCTCGGCCGGCTGGCCCACGCGCATGTCGGCCAGGTCGGTTTCCTTGAAATTGGCTTCGACATAGCTGGTGCCGTCCTCGACCAGCGTCAGCACCGGCAGCCCTTGCACGACCTGCTGGCCGCGCTGGAGGCGGTCTGCCTGCGCGACGCGCCCGGCCGAGGGTGCACGCACTTCGGTGCGGCCGAGCTGGAGCTGGGCCACGGCGCGCTGCGCCTTGCCTGCGGCTACCTGCGGATTCTCGCCGGGGACGGCGGCGCCGGTCGCCAGCATGGCGCGCGCTGCGGCCTGCCGTGCCTGCGCCTGCCGCAAGCCTTCTCGCGCTTGGTTGACGGCGTGTTCTGCCGCATCGTGCTCGGTCTTGGTCAGGAAGCCGCGGCGGAACAGCTCGTCCTTGCGACGGTAATTCGCCTCGGCAAAGGCGATGTCCTCGCGTGCGGCGGAAACGTCCGCCCCCGAAAGGTCGGAGGAATTGGCGAGCGCGGTGACATTCGCCTGTGCGGTCGCGATCGCCGCATCCGCCTGCGCGATCTGCAAACGATAGGGCTCGGGATCGATCCGGAACAACAGGTCGCCAGCGTTCACGGTGTCGCCTTCGCCGACCATGACATCGACGATCTCGCCACCGACCTGGGCGCTGACCGAGACCTTGTCCTGCTGGACGTAGGCATTGTCCGTGCTCACCTGGCCCTGCAACGAGAGCCAGTAGACGCCGCCCGCAATGAGCAGGAGAAGTGGCACGCTGAGCATCAGCGTGAGGCGGCCCCACTTGCGCTTCGGCTTGGCGTAATCTTCGACGACCACCGCGCCGTCGGTCTGGATGTGCGGATCGGCCTCAGCCATTGGCAACGTCCTTCATGCTCCTGTCGGCCGAAAGATTGGCCGAGACTTTCTCCAGCAACGCAGCCAGCGTATCGCGTTCATCCGCGCTCAGCCCTTCGGCCATGTCGGCGACGAGGCCGTCGACGATGCGGCGCAGCGGCTCGACGATTTCGCGGCTCTTGTCCGTCAGGTGGAGCAAGCGGGCACGCCGGTCTGCCGGATCGGCAACCCGTTCAACCCAGCCGGTTTCCTCCAACCGGTCGACGATGCGGGTCAGCGTGATCGGCTCGACCTCGATCCGCTCGGCATAGAACGCCTGGTTGTTGTCGGGAAATTTCTCGAGGCTCAGCAGCAAGCGTGCCTGGACCGCGGTCAGCCCCAGGCTGCGGACCCGCTCGTCGAAGGTTCGGCGCAGCAGGCGGCCGCTGTCGGACAGGAGATACCCGATATTGGTTTGCATGCCTCGGTATATAATAACAGGGCTTATTATTGCAAGTTGCAATAATCGAAACGGGTGTGGCGCGGCGCGCCATCGAGCGGTAGGACAGGCCCATGACCCTGACCGCCGAGCTCTATTTCAGCTTCCGCTCTCCCTATAGCTACCTGTCGATCGGTCGTTACCGCGCCATGGTAGAGGAATATGCCGTCGATATCGCGCTGCGCCCGGTCTATCCGCTGGCCATCCGGCAGCCCGATTTCTTCGAGCGCAATCACCCCAACTGGCTCGGCTACACCATGCGCGACATGATCCGCGTGGCGCAGTTCCACGCCATTCCCTTCGGCGCGCCGCGGCCCGATCCCATCATCCAGAACGTCATGACGCGCGAAATTGCTGCCGATCAGCCTTATATCCGCCGGGTCACACGCATGGGCCAGGCGGCTGCACGGCGCGGCAAGGGGCTGGTGTTCGCCGCAGAGGCCGGGCGCATGATCTGGGGCGGGCAGGAAAACTGGCACGAGGGTGGCCATCTGGCCGGCGCCCTGTCGGCGGCGGATCTCGACCCGGCAGAAATCGAGGCGGAAGTCGAGAGCGATGCGGAGACGCTCGATGCGGAAATCGCCGCCAATCAGGATGCGCTGGAAGCCGCCGGTCATTGGGGCGTCCCCACGCTCGTGTTCGAAGGCGAGCCCTTCTTCGGGCAGGACCGTATCGACATGGTCAAATGGCGCATGGAGCAGAAGGGGCTGGCGAAACGATGAAGGGCGAAAGGACCGGCGGCTGCCTGTGCGGCGCGGTGCGCTATACGTTGCACGAGGGCTTTCGCATGAAGCCTTATGCCTGCCATTGCACCGACTGCCAGAATCGCACCGGCAGCGCCTTCAGCGAACATATGCTGTTCGTGCTCGCGGACCTCGAAATCGACGGCGAACTCGACATTGCCGAATATACCCAGCCGAGCGGCGCACAGTCGCAGATCTTCGGCTGCACGAAGTGCAAGGCGCGCATCTATGCCGTCAACAACACACGCGAAGGCATGGCGAGCCTGCGCTGCGGCACATTGGACGACAGTGCCTCGGTCGTCCCGGCAGCGCATCTGTGGGTCCGCAGCAAGCAACCCTGGATCGTGTTGCCGGACGACGCGAAGATGATGGACGAGCAGCCGCGCAGCAATGAGGACTGGCTCGCATTCGTGGGGATCGCATGACCGAAGTCAGGACCGAACGCTTCGCCAGCTTCGACGGGACCGAACTGGCGCTCCATCGCTATGGAGAAGGGCAGCCTGTCGTGCTGCTCCACGGCCTGTTTTCCAGCGCGGAGATGAACTGGATCAAGTGGGGGCATCACACGGCGATCGCGGCGAAGGGTTACGAGGTCCTGATGCTCGACTTCCGTGTCCACGGGCAGAGCGCCGCGCCCCACGCCCACGAAGCCTATCCGCAGAACGTGCTGGTTCGCGATGTCGCGGCGCTGGTCGACCATCTGGGGCTCGACGACTATGACCTCGGCGGCTTTTCGCTCGGCGCACGCACTACCCTGCATGCGGTCGCGCATGGGGTGCTGGCGCCGCAGCGCGCCGTGATCGGAGGGATGGGCACGGCAGGCCTTGGCGAATGGCAACGCCGTGCCGCCAAGTTCCGCCGCGTCATCGACGAGTTCGACACCATCCCGCGCGGGGATCCGGACTATTTCTCCATGCAGTTCCTGAAATCGCAGGGGGTCGACCGGGTGGCGGCGCGCCTGCTGCTCGACACCATGCCCGATCTCGACCTCGCCATGCTGGACAACATCACCATGGCCACGCTGGTGGTGTGCGGCGACGAGGACCGGGACAACGGTTCGGCCGAGGAACTCGCACGGCTGCTGCCCAATGCCGATTTCGTCGAAGTGCCGGGGACGCATATGAGCAGCGTGACCAAGCGCGACCTCGGCTTCGCTATCGCCGACTGGCTGGGAGAAGCCCGATGACCCTGAGGCGCGCGTTCCTGTGGACTTTCTGGGGCGGGCTCGTGCTGTTCGCCGTGGTCATCGCGCTGAGCCTGCCGCTCGTCCTCACCGCCGTGCCGGGCGGGATCGGCGAACACCAGGCGGCAGGGACCGCTGCCGAAGTCGACCGGATTCAGGCAGCATGGGCCGCGGCTGGCCTTTACGGGCAGGCGCGCAATGCGATGATCGGCGATCTCGTCTTCATCGGTGTCTTTGCCACCGGCTGCATGCTCGGCGGAATCTGGTTCATGCGCTCGCCGGTCCAGCGGGTGCGCTTGCTCGGCGTGTCAGCGCTCGTCGCTGGCCTCGCCTTCCTAATCACCGACTATGCCGAGACGATCTGCCAGTTCATCCAGCTCACGCAGGGCAGGGGCGACGACACGCTGGCCGGGATCGCCGCCACCGTCCGGCCGACCAAGATGGCGGCGTGGATCGTAGGCTTCCTCGCGATCCTGCTGGCCATGATGCTCGACCGGAAATCCCGCCGCGGCGCTTGATTAAGGCCCGCTGCAGGTGCAATCCGGTAGCCGATGAAACCAGTCGCAGAATTCCTCGAGAGGTTATCCATGAAGTTTGCATCCGTCGCGCTCTCCGCGCTCGCCATTTCGCTCGCCACGCCCGCGCTCGCCGACCATCACGGCAGCGACAAGGCCGAGGCTGCAACCGCCTTTCCCATGACGCCGAAGGGCGCTGCCGACTGGGTGGCCATGGTCGAGAAGGAATATGGCGAGCTGGTCGTCGACCAGGCGCGCATCGACTGGATCAACGCGACTTATATCACGCATGACACCAATGCGCTCGCCGCCGACATCGGCGCGCGCGTGTCCGCCGCCTCGGTCGCTTATGCGCTTGAAGCGGCGAAATATGCCGAGATCGACGGTCTCGACTACGACACGGCGCGCAAGCTCGATATTCTGCGCACCGCGATCAACCTGCCGGCCCCGACGACGCCCGGCGCGTCTGAACGTGCCGCACAACTCGCGGTCAGCCTCGGCGCGCAATATGGCGCGGGCAAGGGCACGCTCAACGGCGAGCCGATCAACGGTTCCGACATCGAGGCCGAGATGGGCAACCTCGAGCGTACGCCCGAGGAACTGGCCGAAATGTGGGCGAGCTGGCACACCAATGTCGGCGGCCCGATGAAGGACGAATACCGCCAGCTCGTCGAAATCTCGAATGCCGGCGCCAAGGAGCTCGGCTTCGACAATGTCGGCGCGATGTGGCGCTCGGGCTACGACATGACGCCCGAACAGTTCGCCGCCGAGACCGAGCGCATGTGGCAGGAAGTGAAGCCGCTCTACATGGCGCTGCACACCTACGTCCGCAGCAAGCTCAACGAGAAATACGGCGACGCCATCCAGCCTGCGACCGGCCCGATCCGCGCCGATTTGCTCGGCAACATGTGGGCGCAGGAATGGGGCAATATCTACCCGCTTGTCGCGCCTGAGGGAGCCGGCGACCTCGGCTACGACCTCACCGACCTGATCGCCAAGAAGCAGCTCGACGAACGCGGCATGGTCAAGGTGGGCGAGGGCTTCTTCTCCTCGCTTGGCTTCGAGCCGCTGCCCGACACCTTCTGGGAGCGCAGCCAGTTCACCAAGCCGGCGGACCGCGAAGTGGTGTGCCATGCCTCGGCATGGGATCTCGACAATCTCGATGACCTGCGCATCAAGATGTGCATCAAGCGCAATGCCGACGATTTCATCACGATCCACCACGAGCTGGGTCACAACTATTACCAGCGCGCGTACAACCAGCAGCCGTTCCTTTACCTCAACGGTGCGAACGACGGGTTCCACGAGGCCATCGGCGACACGATCGCGCTGTCGATCACGCCCGAATATCTCGTCCAGATCGGCATGCTGGATCGCGAGGCGGTGCCGAGCGCGGACAAGGATATCGGCCTGCTGCTGCGCCAGGCGATGGACAAGGTCGCCTTTCTGCCGTTCGGCCTGCTGGTCGATCGCTGGCGCTGGGGTGTTTTCGACGGCACCATCGCGCCGGCCGAATACAACACCGCCTGGCACGGGCTGAAGCTCGAATACCAGGGCATCACTCCGCCGGTCGAGCGGCCTGCCGACGCTTTCGATGCGGGCGCGAAGTACCACATTCCGGGCAACGTCAGCTACACGCGCTATTTCCTTGCGCGGCTGCTGCAGTTCCAGTTCTACAAGGCCGCTTGCGACCAAGCAGGCTGGACCGGGCCGCTGCACCGCTGTTCCTTCTATGGGAGCGAGGAAGTGGGCAAGAACCTCGACGCGATGCTGGCGATGGGGGCTTCGAAGCCCTGGCCTGACGCGCTCGAGGCCTTCACCGGCGAGCGCCAGATGAGCGGCAAGGCGATGGTCGAGTATTTCGCCCCGCTCAAGGCGTGGCTCGACGAGCAGAACAAGGGCAAGCCGCAGGGATGGTAAAAGCGGCGAGGGCACTAGCGGCAACGCTGGCGCTTGCCGCCTGCACGCCGATCGACAGGCAGGCCAACCCGGGCTTCTTCGTAGAGCCCGTGCCGGAAGGTGCGCTGTTCGTTGCCGGCAAGTTCGGCAACACGCTCGCGCGGATCGACCTCGCCTCGGGCGAGGAGACCGCGCGGGTGGATAGCTGTGCCAACCCGCACGAACTCGCGACCTCGCCCGACGACCAGTATGTCGCGCTCGCCTGCTACGGCGGGCAGATGGTGGACATTTTCCGGGCGAGCGATCTCGTGCGCGCACGGAGCATCGACCTTGGCGAGAACGCCCGTCCGCATGGGATCGTCTGGCATGCGAACGGCGATATCTATGCCACGGCAGAAGGCCGCCAATCGGTATTCTGGATCAGGGACCCGCTCGGCAAGGCTGAAACCTTCGAGTATTCCACGCGCCAGCGCGGAAGCCACATGCTTGTTGTTTCGCCCGACGGCAATCACGCGTGGACGACCGATTTGGGCTCGAAGACGGTGACGTTGGTCGATCTCAAGACTCGCCGCGCGCCGCTCTCGGTCGAGGTCGGCGAGGAGCCGGAGGGCATTGCCCTGTCGCCCGATGGCGAGACGCTGTGGGTCTCTGCTCGCGGATCGGACAAGGCCTTCGCGCTCGATCCGGCGACACTGGAAGTGCGCGAGGAAATCGCCACCGGCCGCTTCCCGCTGCGTATCGCAGTCCGTCCGCAGGGGGATTTCGCGGTAACCAGCGATCTTGCCGACGGTGGCCTCAGTGTCATCGACATACAGACCGGCGAAGTGGTGCGGGCAATCACAGTCGCGGGGCCCGAGGGCGCGCAGGAGCGGATGCAGGTAACAATCCTCTGGTCGCCCGACGGGACGCGCATCTATGTCGCCGAAACGCAGGCCAACCGCATCGCCGAAGTCGACTTCGCGAGCGGGAAAACGCTGCGCTACCTGCCCGGCGAGGGCGGTGGCGACGGCATGGCGATCGTCCAGCGATGAAACCGCGCAAGGAATTGCCGGTCGTCGGCTGGCGCGAGCTCGTCTGCCTGCCTGAGCTAGGCCTGACCGACATTCCGGCCAAGATCGACACTGGCGCGCGCACGTCGTCGCTGCACGGCACCGTGATCGAGCGTTTCGAGCGCGACGGTCAACAGCTCGTGCGTTTCGCCATAGATTTCCAGCAGCAGAAGGTTCGCCAGATCTGCGAGGCGGTACATGTTGATATCCGCGGGATCACCAGTTCCAACGGCGAGACCCAGCGCCGCTATGTGATCAAGACGCCGCTCAGGATCGGCGACCTCGAATTCCGCGCCGAGATCAGCCTAGCCGATCGCTCGGACATGAAATTTCCCATGCTCATCGGGCGCTCGTCCCTGCGTCGTCGCTTTGTCGTAGACTCCGGCTATTCGTGGTTGCAGACGCCCGACCTCACTCCTGTCAAAGGCCACAAGCCATGAAAATCGCCATGTTGGCGCGCAATCCCAATCTCTACTCGCACCAGCGCCTCAAAGAGGCGGCAGAGGCGAGAGGACATGAACTCGACATTCTCAACACAACCCGCTGCACGGTGCATATCGCCAGCCACCGCCCGCAAGTGTTCTACAATGGCGAGGCCTGCACCGGTTATGATGCCGTCATCCCGCGCATCGGTGCTTCGATCACCAACTATGGTCTCGCGATCCTACGCCAGTTCGAAATGCGCGGGTGCTGGCCACTGAACGAGAGTGTCGCCATCGGCCGCAGCCGCGACAAGCTGCGCAGCATGCAGATCCTCGCCAAGCACGGCCTCGGCCTGCCACTGACCGCCTACGCCAACGATCCCAAGCAGGCCGAGGAGATCATCAAGGCGGTCAAGGGTCCGCCGGTGGTCATCAAGCTCCTCGAAGGCACGCAGGGGATCGGCGTGGTGCTTGCCGAAACCATGAGCAGCGCCAAATCGGTGATCGAGGCGTTCCGCGGGGCCAACGTCAACATCCTCGTCCAGGAATTCATCAAGGAAGCGGGCGGGACGGATATTCGCGCACTGGTGGTCGGCGGCAAGGTCGTCGCGGCGATGAAGCGTACGGGGGCGGCGGACGACTTTCGCTCCAATCTCCACCGTGGCGGCAGCGCAGAGCTGGCGAAGATCACCCCGGAGGAACGCAGCACTGCAGTGCGCGCGGCCAAGCACATGGGCCTCAATGTTTGCGGCGTCGACATGTTGCGCAGCAATCACGGGCCGGTGATCATGGAGGTCAATTCCTCACCGGGGCTCGAGGGGATCGAGAATGCTACCGGCAAGGACATCGCCGGCATGATCATCGAGCACATCGAAAAGAACGCCAGGAACGGCAAGACGAAGACCAAGGGGAAGGGGTGAGAGCCGGATCTATAGCTCGGCGCTCACCGAGCTCCTCAGGAAGCCCCAAACCAGCTTGACCCACAAATGCGGGGCCCGAGCTTGCCTTTTAACAAAAGCCAGCTGGCTATCCAGAGCAGCGCGGTCATAGAGCCGTCCACCATGTATCACCGCCTTGATCCGGCGGGTGTTGGCAATGTCTTCCAGCGGGTTGGCGGCGAGCAATACGAGGTCAGCCCGCTTGCCGACCGTGATGGAACCGGTTGTGCTTTCTTCTTCGGCATAGCGCGCGGCCTCGAGAGTTGCCGCGCGCAGCACATCCGCCGGTGACAGACCGGCACGGGTAAGATGCTGCAATTCGTCGTGGTAGCGGAAGCCGCCAAGTGCCGTGTCGGTGCCGACGAGCACTCCGACTCCGCGCGCATGCGCCTCGCCGGTCAATTGCAAGCCCAGCGCGAAATAGTCCCTAAGGGCCTGCTTGCCGCGGTGGCCGGGAAAGTCGCTGGTGGTCCCGCCAAGATCATCGCGATAGGCCCAGCGTGACAGCGGGTCGAGATGATCGAGGCGCGGGTCTTCGAAGAAGGATGGATCGCCTGCGCGTGCGTCTTCCTCGCGGGTAACGTGGGTCGGCACAAACCAGCTTCCGGTCCCCGCCATTCGCGCCATCAACGCTGTACAACGCCGCGAATCGCGCGACTGGATGAACGCTTCGACCCGCTCTGTCGGTGACATCCCCTCCATCGCCCGCTCACGCCAATCGCGTGCCCTGCCGGAGCATTCGCGGGCGAAGAGGTGCGCGTGCTCGAAACTGGTCTGGCCCTGCGAAATCGCGGTCTCAAGGTCGACCGCTTGCGGCAAATGCCCTACCAGGCGGACGTTATTGGCCTTGGCTGCCTTGGCAGCGGCGACGTAGGCAGCAGGCGACAACCGGTTGTAGACCTTGACCGCGTCCAAGCCTCTGGCAGCATAGCGATCGACTAGGATGGCGGCATCGGCGGCGGAGATATCGGGGCTTTCGAGATAAAAGCTTGCCACTTCGACAATACGCGGGGCGCTCAATTCGCCGGCATCAATCTGGCGGTTCCACTCGCGCTTGTTGCCGACACAGGCGATCAGGCTGTCGCTTTCGCCGGGGCAATCCATCATGTCTCGCACATTGGTCACCCCATTGGCGATCCACAGGGGGAAGTGCATCTGAGGGGAGACCTGAAAGGTGTGGACGTGCATGTCCCACAGGCCGGGGATGAGGAAGCCGCCCTGTCCGTCAACAAGCTGGGCTTTCGGGTCGGTCGGCGGCGCGCCGATCGCGGCGATGGTTCCGTTGCGGACAGTGACGGCAGTTGGCGAACCTGCCTTCTCGGCTTCGACATCGATCACGCGGACGTTGTCGATCACCAGTGTTCTAGCAGTCGATGGAACGGGGGCGGTGCGCACCGGCCACAGCACGAGAATCGCGAACAGGCCGATGAGTACCGCCAGTACAAGGCCGGTTCGACGCAGGATCGTGCGGGCCATCCTAGCTAGGCATTCCGCGCCATCAGTCCGCCATCGACCGGGATGACCGCCCCGGTGATGTAACTCGCGGCGGGGAGGACGAGCGACAAGGTCATGTGGGCGACCTCTTCCGGCTCGCCATATCGCTTCAGGGCAGTACGGCGCTTGGCGAAGATGGTCTTGTGCTCGTCGGGCACGCCTTCGGTCATGGCTGTGGTGATCGGGCCCGGGCAGATGCAGTTGCAGGTGATGCCCTCCGGCCCGAGATCGACTGCGAGGCCGCGGGTGAGGCCCGTCACGCCGGTCTTGGCCGCGACATAGGGCGTGTCGCCGGGGGTCGCGCCGAGGCCTTCGGTGCTGGCGATGTTGACGATCCGCGCCGCATCGCTGCGACGCAGGTGCGGCAAGGCAGCGCGGACCATGCGCTGATGGGCTGTCAGCATCACGGCGAGCGCGCGCGCCCACGTTTCCTCATAGGCATCGCCCGCGTCGAGCGGACAGAAACTCGATAGGCCTGCATTGTTCACGAGGATGTCGATCCCGCCGAAATCTTCAGCGATCTGTTCGACGACGCGGACAATCGCCTCCCGGTCGCCGACGTCGAGGGCATAGGGCCGCGCCCCGGTCCCGCACTCGCGCGCGACGTCGTGGCACGCCTCGAAATCGAGGTCGGTCACCGCCACTCTGGCACCCTCGGCGCCGAACAGCCTGGCGGTCGCCCGGCCCATGCCGCTCGCAGCTCCGGTCACGATGGCGACGCGGCCGGCAATCGAGCGCGAACGGTTGGGTGGTGCCTGCATCCTGTATCTCCCTGCTGGGAGCAGCCTACCGGAATGGCGGCTCGTTGAAAGCGCGCAACTTGCGGCTGTGGAGGCGCGGGCCTTCCTCGCGCAGCAGCCGGCATGCGGTTACACCGATCTGCAAGTGCGCGGCGATCGCTTCCTCATAGAACTTGTTCGCCTGCCCCGGCAGCTTGATCTCGCCGTGAAGCGGCTTGTCCGAGACGCAGAGCAGGGTGCCGTAGGGAACGCGGAAACGGTAGCCTTGGCCCGAGATCGTCGCGCTTTCCATGTCCACGCCGACCGCACGGCTGAGCGACATGCGATGGGCCGACTGGGTGTAGCGCAGTTCCCAGTTGCGATCGTCGGTGGTGACGACGGTGCCGGTGCGCATGCGCTTCTTGAGGTCCGCACCATGCTCGCCCGAAACCTCTTCTGCGGCCGCGGCCAGCGCCTGCTGGACCTCGGCGATGGCGGGCAGGGGTATTTCGGGCGGGAGGACCGGGTCGAGAACGTGATCGTCGCGCAGGTAGGCGTGGGCGAGCACGTAATCGCCGATCTTCTGGCTCGGGCGAAGGCCACCGCAATGGCCGATCATCAGCCAGGCTTCGGGCCGCAGCACGGCAAGGTGGTCGCAGATCGTCTTGGCGTTCGACGGGCCGACGCCGATGTTGACCAGCGTGATCCCGCCGTGATTCTCGCCGACGAGGTGATAGGCGGGCATCTGGTGGCGGCGCCACGCCGTGTCGGACAGCTGCTCGCGCGCGTTCTCGGTCTTCTCGGTCAGCAGCAGGCCGCCCGCGCCGGCCAGGGCGGTGTAGCCGTTCTCGCCCAGTTGCGAGGCCGCCCACTCAACGAATTCATCGACATAGCGATGATAGTTGGTGAAGAGGATGAAGCGCTGGAAGTGTTCGGGCGCCGTACCCGTATAGTGGGCGAGCCTGGCCAGGCTGAAATCGGTCCTGAGGCCATCGAACAGCGAGAGCGGGATCGGCTCGTCCACACCGCCCAGCACGATGCCATCGGCCAGCTCGTCGCCGATGTCGGCCAGCTCGGTCGAGGGGAAATGGCGCGCGATCATCGTGGGATCGACCCCTGCAAGCACGGCGCCGGCTTCACCGTCGAGGACATAGGGGAAGGGGATTTCCTGCCGCGACGAACCGACTTCCACCTCGATTTCGTAGTTGGACGAAATCAGTTCGAGCTGCTCGCGCAAATAGTCGCGGAACAGGGCGGGGCGGGTCACGGTCGTGGTGTAGAGACCCGGTGCGTTGAGGCGGCCGAAGGCGCGGTTGCGGTCTTCCGGCTGATCGCCGCCCCTGAAGCGGAGACGCAGTTCGGGATAGGCATAGCTGCCATCGCTGCGGCGTTCCGGCGCGGGCAATTCGCGCGAACGGCCGAAGGCGATGACATCCTCGCGCAGCCGGCTGACGGCTGCATCGTAGATGCTCTCGATCCGGTCGAGGATCTGGGAAATGGTTTCCATGGGCGTTTTCTCCTGCCTCTTGTGTTTATGGTATCCCTTACTGCCACATGGCAGGCGGTTGTTACAAAAAGGGCGCGACCCCTGCGGATCGCGCCCCTTCTTATTCGTTCAAGAGAGGTCGAAGGCTACTCAGGCCTCGTCCTCCTCCGCCCGTTCTTCGAGCAGGTCGGCGGGAATTTCGCCGGGCTCGAGGCTAGGGTCGATGCGGTTGGCTTCGGCCTGCTCTTCGATTTCGCGCTGTTCGTCTTCGAACATCTGCGCCATCACGTCGATGCCCTGGCGCTGCAGCTCGGCTTCGTCGTCCGAACGGGCGACATTGGCCTTGATCGTCACCGAGACTTCCGGGTGGAGGTCGATGCGGACGTCGTGCATGCCGATCGCCTTGATCGGGTCACCCATGATGACCTGCTTCTTGTCGATGTCGTGGCCCTTGTCGGCAAGGGCGGCAGCGACGTCGCGAACGTTGACCGAGCCGTACAGCTGGCCGGTGTTCGAAGCGGCGCGGATCAGGACGATTTCGACACCGTCGACCTTTTCACCGGCCTTTTCGGCTTCGGTGCGGCGTTCGGCGTTTTCCTTTTCCAGGCGGTCGCGGTTCGCTTCGAAGACCTTCTTGTTGGCTTCGTTGGCGCGCAGGGCCTTCTTCTGCGGGAGCAGGAAGTTGCGGGCATAGCCGTCCTTCACGGTGACGACGTCACCGATCGAGCCGAGCTTTTCGATCCTCTGAAGGAGAATGATATCCATGTCGCTTCCCCTTACTTCACGATGTACGGCAGCAGGCCGATGTGGCGCGCGCGCTTGATGGCCTTGGCCAGCTCACGCTGCTTCTTGGCGCTCACGGCGGTGATGCGGCTGGGGACGATCTTGCCACGTTCGGACATGAAGCCCTGCAGCAGGCGGACGTCCTTGTAGTCGATCGCGGGTGCGTTCTTGCCCGAGAAGGGGCAGGACTTGCGGCGGCGGAAAAACGGGCGGGCCATCAGTCGCGCTCCTCACGTTCACGGCGCTTCTTGGAGTCGCGCTCGTTCTTGCGCATCATCACCGAAGGGCCGGTTTCGTGCTCTTCGACGGCGATGGTCATGTAACGGATCACATCCTCGTTGATGCGGGTCTGGCGCTCGAGCTCGGCAACGACGGAGCCGGGGCCCTCGATGTTGAGCAGCACGAAATGCGCCTTGCGGTTGCGGTCGATCTTGTAGGCGAGGTTCTTGAGGCCCCAGGTCTCCGTCTTGGTGACCTTGCCGTCATTCTGCTCGACAATCTCGGTAGCTTGCGCTGCCAATGCATCGACCTGAGCCTGACTCAGATCCTGGCGCGCAAGGAACACGTGCTCGTAAAGAGCCATGTGACTTTCCTTTCACTTCGGGCCGATCGCTGGCTGATCCGCGGGATTGCGGGGCCCCTCCGGCTTTCTTCGAATCCTCCGGGCGGACCCGAAGGATGCGCGCACATAGCCGGATTGGCGCCGAATGCAAGGCTTGCAGGCCGGGAACGGCGCGGGCAGGGCGGCATTGGGGTTCAAACGAGGAGATTCCTGTGCCCGGTGGATTGGTTGCGCTTCTGGACGACGTTTCGATCATTGCGCGCACCGCCGCCGCTTCGGTCGACGATATAGCCGCCGCTGCGGGAAGGGCGGGTTCCAAGACCGCCGGCGTGGTGATCGACGATGCGGCGGTTACGCCGAGTTACGTTACGGGCCTTTCCCCCGCGCGCGAGCTGCCGATCATCTGGAACATCACCAAGGGGAGCCTCAAGAACAAGCTGCTGATACTGCTGCCCGGCGCGCTGTTGCTGAGCGAATTCCTGCCGGCGGCCATTGTCTTCATCCTCATGCTCGGCGGTGCCTATCTGTCCTATGAGGGCGCCGAGAAAGTGATCGAGAAGCTTGGCGGTGCGAAGCACGGCAAGACGGTCGACGACGTCATCGAAGACCCGGTTGCTTTCGAGAAGCAGCGCATTTCCGGCGCCATCCGCACGGACCTGATCCTTTCGGCGGAGATCATGGCGATCACGCTCAACGAAGTCGCGTCGGAAGATCTCGTGACGCGCGGGGTTGTCCTCGCGCTTGTCGGCTTGGCCGTGACCATTGCTGTCTACGGTGTTGTCGGTCTTATCGTGAAAATGGACGACGTCGGCCTTCACCTTGCGGAACGCGAATCGACATTCTCCCAGAGTATCGGACGTGGGCTCGTCGCCGCGATGCCAAAGCTGCTCACCGTGCTCAGTTTCATCGGAACGATCGCCATGCTGTGGGTCGGTGGCGGGATCATCCTGCATGGCCTTGCGGAAATCGGTTTCGCCGGGCCCGAGCACTGGGTGGAGGGCATCCAGCATGGCGTCAGCGAGATCGCAGGCGCGGCAGGTGGCGTTCTCGGCTGGCTGACATTTGCCGGGCTCTCGGCTCTGACCGGGCTGGCGCTCGGTGCGGTGATCGTGGTCGTGCTCCACACAGTCTTCAAGATGGGACACGGGTTCGCCAAGGATAGCGAAGCCCATTAAGCGATCAGGAGAGCGTGCGGAACAACTCCTGTGCGAAGATGCTGAGCGTGTCGTCGCGCGCTCCCATCACCACGATCCGGTCCCCCGGCCTGGCGATGCTGGCAATCCGGTCGGCGACCGATTTGCGGTCGGGAATGTATTCCGCCTTGCCGCCAGCCTCCTCGATCAGGCGCACGATCCGCTCGCTCCCTTCGCTGCGGTCCACCGTGCCGCCGAAATAAACCGGATCACAAAGAATCGTCACATCTTCGGAGCCTAATTCGTTCGCGAAGGTCTCCGCCAGTTCGTCGCCCATTTGGCGCAACGGGCCATAGCCGTGCGGCTGGAAGAAGGCGATCACGCGGCCGGGATGGGCCTTGAGCGTGCGGAGCGTGGCCGCACATTTCTCCGGATTGTGGCCGAAGTCGTCGATGACGGTGATGGCGCTGTATGATGTGCCGACGATGTCGAACCTGCGGGCGAGCCCTTCGAAACTGCCGAGGGCTTCGACTGCCTCTGCAACGGGCACGCCGGCCGCTGCGGCGGCGGCAATAGCGGCGAGCGCGTTGGACAGGTTGTGCCTCCCCGGCAGGTTGAGGCGCAGGGCGTGTTCGCTCCCGTCATGCCGGTCGATGACCATCGCTGCCTGACGGACCGGACCTTCGGCGACCGTACCCGGCACCACGCCGATCTGCGCCTTCTCCTGCTCGATGCCGAAGGTGATGACCTCCTTGGCGTGCGGCAGCAGGGCCAGTGCCTCCGGATCGTCGGCATTGATGACCGAGATGCGGCTGCGCGAAAGGTAATCGCCGAACAGCTGGCGCAGCTCTTCCATGCTCTTGTGATCGAGGCTGACGTTGAGCAGCACGCCCACGGCAGGACGGTAGAGCGCGATCGAGCCGTCGCTTTCGTCCACCTCGCTGACATAGAGCGACTGCCCGCCCACGACCGCACTGGCATAGGGCCGCTCGGGCGAGACGAAGTTCTTCATCACCGCGCCGTTCATGATCGTCGGATCGCGCCCGACAGCGTGCAGGATCCACCCGAGCATGCCGGTGACGGTCGACTTGCCGCTGGTGCCTGCGATGGCCAGTCCGGCGCCGCTGGTGTTGAACAGGATCGAATTGAGCTCCGCGCGGGTCAGCCGGAGGCAATCCAGGTCCTTCGCCTGCCTCGCATCGGGCACAGTGTTCTCCACGGCCGCACTGGCGACGAGAATCTGGTCCTGCGAGACGATCCCGCTGCCATCCTGCGGGTGCAGGGCGAAACCCTGCCGCTCCAGCGCAGCGAACTTTTCCGGCGTATGGCCCTGATCGTTGCTGCGATCCGATCCTTCGACCGTGCAGCCGCGTCCCTTGAGGATCTGCGCGAGCGGCTGCATCCCGGAGCCGCCGATGCCACAAAAGAAGAACGGGCGGGCGAACAGGTCGTCGGGGGTGGGCATATCACTCATGCCGGTGCAGCTATTGAGTTGTGCCGCCCGATACAAGCGCGCTAGCAGGGGGCATGGTGAAAATCGCGATCTGCGCCCCGGGAAAACCGTTGAAGCGCGACCGGGCCGAGGCGGTCGAGGCCCTGGTGGCCGGGCGCGACGACGTGTCGGTGCATTTTCACGAGCAATGCTTCATCGAGGAAGGGCACTTTGCCGGAAGCGACGAAGTACGGCTCGATGCACTGCTCGAATGCGTCAACGATCCTGCGTTCGACGCGGTCTGGTTCGCGATGGGCGGCTATGGCTCCAATCGCATCGCCGCGCAGGCCGTTGCGCAAATGAACGCCGCAGCGCGGGCCAAGTCCTACCTCGGCTATTCGGACACCGGTTTCCTGCTGGGCGCGCTCTACAAGCACGGCATCGGGCGCGTCGCGCACGGTCCTCTGGCGGGCGATATCCGCCGTGACGGCGGAGAAGCTGCCATCGAGCGCGCGCTCGGCTGGTTTGCCGGATCGTCTGACGGCCTCGAACCAGGCCTCGACGGGCGTCCTGCGGCTGCTTTCAACCTGACGACACTCGCGGCGCTGGTCGGCACCGAACTTGCGCCGGACCTGTCAGGCCATGTTGTCATGGTCGAAGACGTGGCCGAGCACCTGTATGCGGTCGACCGCCTGTTTTTCCATGTCACGCAGCACCTTCGCGGGATCGCGGGCCTGCGTCTGGGGCGGATCAGCGACGTGCCCGAGAACGACCGCCCCTTCGGCACCGGCGAGGTCGCCATCGCCCAGGACTGGTGCGCGCGCAGCGGCATACCCTATCTCGGGCGGGCCGATATCGGCCATGACGCTGCCAACAGGATTGTCCCCTTCGGACTTGAGGCGCGCGCATCCGACGCCTAGGCGCGGCGCTTGAGGAGATTCACATGACTGCATTCATCTTTCCCGGCCAGGGCAGCCAGAAGATCGGCATGGGCGCCGATCTCGCCGATGCCAGCGCGCATGCCCGCGAAGTGTTCGAAGAGGTGAACGAGGCGCTCAAGCAGGACCTTTTCGCGCTGATGCAGGACGGGCCCGAGAGCGAGCTCACGATGACCGCCAATGCGCAGCCCGCGATCATGGCCAACTCGGTCGCCACCGCGCGCGTGCTGGAGAAGGAATTCGGCGTAGTGCTGGCGGACAAGGCCGCCTGCGTCGCGGGCCACTCGCTCGGCGAATACAGCGCGCTCTGCGCTGCCGGTGCGTTTTCGCTGACCGACACCGCCAAGCTGCTGCGCCTGCGCGGCATTGCCATGCAGGACGCCGTTCCCATCGGCGTCGGCGCGATGGCCGCGCTGCTGGGCGCCGATATCGAGAAGGCCACCGCACTCGCCGAGGCCGCCGCGCAGGGACAGGTGTGCGAGGTCGCCAATGACAACGACCCGACACAGGTCGTCATCTCGGGCCACGCCGAAGCGATCGATCGCGCGATCGAGCTGGCCAAGGACCACGGCATCAAGCGCGGGATCAAGCTGCCGGTTTCGGCGCCCTTCCATTGCTCGCTGATGGAACCAGCGGCGCGCCGCATGGAGGCGGCGCTCGGCGATACGCCTCCGGCTGCGTTCACCGTACCGCTCTTCGCCAATGTGACCGCGGCACGCGTCACCGACCCTGCCGAAGAGCAGCGCCTGCTGGTCGAGCAGGTCACCGGCCGCGTGCGCTGGCGCGAGAGCGTGCTGGCGATGCGCGAAGCGGGCATCGAGCGCTTCGTCGAACTGGGCGGCAAGGTCCTCGGCCCGATGGTCGGCCGCATCGACAGGGAAGCGACGACCACCAGCCTGGTCACAATGGAAGACCTCGAGACTTTCGCGAAGGAGAACGGATGATGTTCAGCCTCGAAGGCAAGACTGCCCTCGTCACCGGCGCCAGCGGCGGTCTCGGCTCGTCGATCGCCTATGCGCTGGCGAAGCAGGGCGCGCGGCTCGCGCTCTCCGGCTCGAATGCGGCCAAGCTGCGCGCCTTTCGCGAGCAGCTCAACGACGAATTCGGGCACGATCATGTCGAGATCACCTGCGACCTGTCCGACACGACACAGGTCGAGGAGCTGATCCCGGCGACGGTCGATACGCTCGGCCGGATGGACATCCTCGTCAACAATGCCGGCATCACGCGCGACAATCTCGCGATGCGGATGAAGGACGAGGAATGGGACCAGGTAATCCGCATCAACCTCGAGGCCAGCTTCCGCCTGATGCGTGCCGCCGCGAGGCCGATGATGAAGGCCAAGGGCGGACGGATCATCTCGATCACCAGCGTGGTCGGCCACACGGGCAATCCGGGGCAGATGAACTACGTCGCCGCCAAGGCGGGCCTCACCGGCATGAGCAAGAGCCTCGCGCAGGAGCTTGCAAGCCGCAACATCACCGTGAACTGTGTTGCGCCGGGCTTCATTCGCACCGCGATGACCGACGCCCTGACCGACGACCAGAAAGCCTCGATAAACAGCCGCATCCCGATGGGTCGCATGGGCGAGGGCGACGAAATCGGCGCTGCCGTGGCCTATCTCGCGAGCGATGAAGCCGCCTACGTCACGGGCCAGACGCTGCACGTGAACGGCGGCATGGCGATGATGGGCTGATTCGCCCAGTTTTCCCCAAAGGAAATAGGGGGCGAGGCTTCGCAGCCTTGCCCCCCATGCCACCCTCGCTAGGGTGAATATCCGTATTCCGGCGCACGAGGGGCGATTCCGGCCCTCGTCGTGCCCAGCAGGGACGAAAGTAGGACCATGAAGGCCACCATCGAACGCGCGACGCTGCTGCGCTGTCTTTCCCACGTGCAGTCGGTCGTCGAGCGGCGCAATACCATCCCGATCCTGTCGAACGTGCTGATCGAGGCCGACGGCGACAATTCGCTCAAGGTGATGGCGACCGACCTCGATTTGCAGGTCGTCGAGCACATGAATGCGAGCGTGGAGGACGCGGGGTCGATCACCGTCTCGGCCCACCTGCTGTTCGACATTGCGCGCAAGCTGCCCGAGGGCAGCCAGGTGAGCCTCGAGACAGCCGAGAACCGCATGGCGGTGAAGGCGGGGCGCAGCCGCTTCTCTTTGCCGACGCTGCCGCGTGACGACTTTCCGGTGATCGTGGAAGGGGACCTGCCGACCAGCTTCGAACTGCCCGCCAAGACGCTGGCAGAGCTGATCGACCGCACGCGCTTCGCGATCTCGACCGAAGAAACCCGCTATTACCTGAACGGTATTTTCTTCCACGTATCGGACGAGGACCAGCCGGTGCTGAAGGCTGCCGCCACCGATGGTCACCGCCTCGCGCGCTTCACCATCGCGCGGCCAGAGGGCGCAGACGGCATGCCCGACGTGATCGTGCCGCGTAAGGCCGTGGCGGAACTGCGCAAGCTGCTCGAGGAATCGATGGACGGCAATGTCCAGATCGACCTTTCGGCCAGCAAGGTCCGCTTCACCCTCGGCGGCGAGGGTGGGGTGGTGCTTACCAGCAAGCTGATCGACGGGACCTTCCCCGATTATTCGCGCGTCATTCCAACGGGTAACGACAAGCTCCTCAAGCTTGACCCGAAGAGCTTCTTCGAAGGTGTCGACCGCGTCGCGACCATCGCAACGGAGAAAACGCGCGCGGTGAAGATGGGGCTCGAGAAGGACAAGATCACGCTCACGGTGACTTCGCCCGACAACGGCGTGGCGTCCGAAGAGGTGCCTGCCGAATACGGCGCGGACGGCTTCGAGATCGGCTTCAACGCCGGATACCTTAAGGACATCCTGAGCCAGATCGACAGCGACACGGTCGAGATCCACCTGGCGGATGCCGGCGCGCCGACGCTGATCCGCAAGGACGAAAACGCGCCGGCGCTCTACGTCCTCATGCCGATGCGGGTTTGACCCTCGCCATAGGGGTTCGGGCAGGCTAGCGTTTCTCCCGCAAGAGGAGAGACGCAATGCAGCAAGTCCATGTCGACAAGGTCAATCTGAGCGATGCGGGGCTGGTCGGGATAGACGACGCGCCGCTGGCAGACGGAGCTGTGCGCCTCGCGATCGAGAGCTTCTCGGTAACCGCGAACAACGTAACCTACGCCGTGGTCGGCGACGGCTTCAAATACTGGAATTTCTTCCCGGCTCCCGAAGGCAAGGGCATCGTGCCCATGTGGGGCCATGCGCGCGTGGTGGAGAGCAATCACCCGGAGTTCGCCGTGGGCGAGCGGGTCTATGGCTATCTCCCGATGGCGAGCCATCTGGACGTCCAGCCCGGCAAAGTGTCCGCAAGCGGATTCATGGACATGGCCGCCCATCGCCAGCCGATGAGCCCGATCTACAACCAGTATGCGCGCCTTGCCGCCGATCCCGAACATGATCCCGCGCGAGAGGGCGAGCGGATGATCTTCGGTCCGCTGTTCAAGACCGGTTTCCTGATCGAATATTTCATGCGCTCGGAAAGATGGTTCGGGGCGAGCCAGCTCGTCGTCACCAGCGCTTCGTCCAAGACGGCGATGGGTCTCGCGAGCGTTACCAAACGGCGATCGCCCCATGTCCGCCGCATCGGCCTGACATCCACGGGGAACGTCTCCTTCGTGGAGGAAAGCGGCCTTTACGACCGGGTTCTCGCGTACGAGGATGTCGACCAGATCGAACGCGCCGACAGCGTCTCGGTCGATTTCGCGGGCAGTTCCAGCCTGCTGCGGGCAATCCATCAACACTTGGGCGAGGCGCTTAAATTTTCCTGCCTAGTCGGCGTAACGCATATCGAGGAACGCGGCGAGGGCACGGCCGACATTCCCGGACCGACCCCAACGCTCTTCTTCGCACCCGATCATGCAGTCGCACTCTTCCGGGAAGCCGGCCCCGAGGAGGCCGGACGCCAGATGGCGGACAGCTGGCGGGGCTTCCTGGAAGACGCAGGCGACAGCGTGACGATCGAGCGGCATCAAGGGCTCGAAGCCGCCCGCAGCATCTTTGTCGAGATGGCCGGCGGCACCGTCGATCCCGCCAAGGGGATCGTTATCGAGCCCTAGATTTCGACCGCAATCTTGCCGAAATGGCTGCCGCTTTCCTGATGGCGGAAGGCATCGGCCAGATTTGCCAGGGCGAAGGTGTCGCTGATCACGGGCCTGATGCCGTTGGCCTCGATCGCGGCAATCATGTCCTGCTGCATCTTGCGGCTCCCGACAGTCAGCCCCTGAACAGTCAGATTCCTCGAGAAGAGCAGGGCGGTCTGCACCGGTCCCGCAAAGCCCGCCAGAACGCCGATCAGCGCGACATGGCCGCCCACCCGGGTCGCCAGCATCGACTGGTCGAGCGTGCCCGCGCCGCCGATCTCGACCACGCAGTCGACCCCGCGGCCGCCGGTGATTTCCAGCGCCTTCGGGCCCCAGGCTTCGACTTCACGGTAGTTGACGAGGTGGTCTGCCCCCATCGCCTTCACCCGTTCGAGCTTCTCGTTGGAGGAGCTGGTGGCAATTACTGTCGCGCCCGCCGCCTTGGCGAACTGCAGCGCAAAGATCGACACGCCGCCCGTGCCTTGAACGAGCACCGTGTCGCCGGGCTTGAGCGCATAGTCGACGAACAGCGCCCGCCAGGCGGTGAGGCCGGCACAGGTCAGCGTCGCCGCTTCGGCATGGCTGAAGCCCGCAGGCGCGCGCGTGAACCAGTGGGTCGGCGCGGTGATGGCTTCGCGGGCATAGCCGTCGAGCCCGTCCCCCGGCACACGGGTGAAGGCGGTCTGTGGTGGCGCGCCATCGAGCCAGTCGGGAAAGAAGGTGCTGACGACATGATCCCCCACCGCGAACTCGGTAACCCCGTCGCCGACCGCAGTAACGACGCCGGCCCCATCGGACATCGGGATTCGGCCCTCGGCCGAAGGGATCATGCCCTTCACGACGGCATAATCGTGATAGTTCAGCGAACTGGCCTTGAGCGCGACCGTAATCTCCCCCGGGCCCGGCGCGGCCGGGCCGTCCATGTCGACAAGGGTGAGGGCTTCGAGCGTGGAGGGCGTGGCGCCCGTGCGGATGGCTTTCATGCTGGTCCCTTCGCGTTTTGCGCGTATCCCGCGACTTCGAGTCCCGACCCCCCCATTTGCCGAAGGGCGGTCTTCGCCGTCGCCTGGACGATGCCGCCATCGCGCGGGTCGGGCAAGCCATAACGCAAGCGTGGCAGCCCGCCGGACTGCCCCGCTTCGTGTTTAAGAGCTCTCCGTTCGCTCAGGGCTTGTTGTAGACTGCCACATAGTCGATCTTGAGCATTCCTCCGCTGACGGTGGCGGTGCGGCTCGGTGTCGAGCAGTTGCACAGGGCGTTGGGAAAATCGCCGCCGATGTAGAGATCCAGCAGGATGAAGAAGGAGTGGTCCATTGCCCGCGACCAGGTCGTCGGGTCGACGTCGCTCGCCCTGATCGTGTGGACCAGCGAACTGTCCAGATAGAAGCGGATTTCCTCGACCGTTTTCGACCGGTCGAGCTCCATTGCGTAGGTATGGAACTCGGTCTTGCAGGTCGCGCAGGCCAGCTGGCCCGAGGTCAGGCCGGTCGGTTCGTTGCACGGGCCGCCCGGGTACGTGCCGCAATGCAGCGAGGCGAAGAAGCTCGGCAGGCCGTTGACGCTCTCCATGATGTCGATCTCGCCGACATCAGGCCAGGTCCCGCCGGTGCGCAGGCCCGAGCCCAGCAGCCAGAAGCCGGGCCAGTAACCGAGCCCGTTCTGGGTAGTCACGTTAGGCAGCTGCATGGATGCCTGCACACGCATGACGCCGCCCGGAGATGCCGCGAAGGTTCCGCGCTTGGTTTCGATACGCCCCGACGTCCAGCGCGTGCGGTTTCTTACGGCCTTGATGACCAGATTGCCCGACCCGTCCTGATAGACGTTGTCGAGACTCGTGGTCATGGTGGCGATCTGGCCGGTGCCGAAGCAGCAGCCGGTGGAGTAGGTCCACTCGGCAGAATCCGCCACGGTCCCGCCCGGTCCGTTGAAATCGTCCGCCCAGGTCAGGCTGAAGCCCGAGGGTGGCGGCGGCGCCGCCTGCGCTGCTTGCGGTAATCCGACCATGCCCAGTGTAAGCGCGGCCGCAGTAATCCAGGTCTTTTTCATTATGGCACCCTCCCAATTGTGATCGTTCACAATCGGGACGATACTCGCATATTGAATCCCGGAGTCAATCGCGTGAGAAAACTTGGGCGAAGTTTGTGCTGTTACGCCAAGTAGCGATCGCCAAGGATTTAGCCGTGAACTCGAAACGGCCAAGTATCGAGCGCTATTCCGCCGCTTCGGCGAGTTCGGCACGTTGTGGTCCGCGGATGAGGCCCCCCGGCGTCTCTCCCGTCCACACGCCGTCGCGGAAGGTTACCTTGCCGTTCTTGATGGTCGCGACATAACCTTCGGCCTTCTGCAGCAGGCGCTTGCCGCCAGCGGGCAGGTCGAACGCGAGCCAGGGCTTGCCGAGCTTGAGGCGCTCCATGTCGATGATGTTGAGATCGGCGAGATAGCCCGGCGCCAGGATGCCGCGATCTTCGAGGCCATAGAGCCGCGCGGTATCGTTGCACTGTCGCTTGATCGCGTTTTCCAGCGTGATCGTCCCGCGCTTGCGATCGCGCACCCAGTGCTGGAGCATGAAGGTGGGGCTTGCCGCGTCGCAGATCGTCCCGCAATGCGCCCCGCCGTCGGACAGCGAATTGACCGTGTCGTCGGACTGCTGGAGATCCATCAGGAAGTCGAGATTGCCGTCCGCATAGTTCAGGATCGGCAGGTAGATGAAGCCCTTGCCATCGTCGCGGCAGAGCAGGTCGTAGGCGTATTCATCGCCCGAAACGCCGGCTTTCTCCGCCCGGGCGAGCACGCTTTCTTCCGCAGTCGGCTCGTAATTGAAGTCCGGGTCCATCTCGAACTGGTATCCCCAGCCGCCGCAGACGATCATGATCAGGCCGATGATGTCCGGATTGACCTCGGACAGGTCGTTCGCTTCGGACAGGAGCTGCTGCTTGAACGCCGGATCGAGCAGCCTGGCCTTCTGTTCTTCCCACGGTAGTGCTTCGATGGCCTGCCAACTGGGCCGGAACCGGAAGGGGTGGACTGTCCCCTGCCATGCCATGACAATGCCGTTCCCGCGCAGGGCAATCTGCGCGACGATATTGGCGCCGTTGTCGTTCTCCGCCCGCATGCTCTCGATCTGCTCGTCGAGCGGCATTTCCTTGGCGATCGACTGGAGCGCAGCGAAGGTGACGGGCAGGCCGGTCTCGCGGCTGAGCTTGCCCATCCAGCCGAACTCGTCCCATTCGCGCATCATGTCGCTGGCCATTTCGAACACGCCATGGCCGGCGCGGCCCATGGCGCGGCCGATCGCGACCAGCTCCTCGGCGGTCGCAGTGGTGCCCGGCACGACCTCGCCGTCGATATCGCGGTGGAGGACGGTGCGCGAGGTGGAGAAGCCGAGCGCGCCTGCGCGCACGCCCTCTTCGACGATCTTGCTCATTGCCTCGATATCGTCCTCGGTCGGGATCGCGCCCGGACGCTCGCGATCGCCGAGGACATAGGCGCGCACGGAGCCGTGGGGGACATGGGTGCCGACATCGACGGCCCGCGGCAGCCGCTCGAGCGCGTCGAGATATTCCGGGAAGGTCTCCCAGTCCCACTTCATGCCTTCGGCCAAGGCCGTGCCGGGGATGTCCTCGACCCCTTCCATCAGGCCGATGAGCCATTCGTGCTTGTCGCGCCGCGCGGGTGCGAAGCCCACGCCGCAATTGCCCATCACCACAGTGGTCACACCATGCCAGCTCGACGGAGCCATCTCCTGGTCCCAGGTCGCCTGCCCATCGTAATGCGTATGCACGTCGACGAAGCCCGGAGTCACGAGATTGCCGCCCGCGTCAATCTCTTCCGCAGCATCGCCGCGCACCTCGCCCACCTGCGCGATCAATCCGTCCCTGATTGCGATGTCGCCGCCGAAGCGCGGATTGCCGGTTCCATCGACGATGGTTGCGTTGCGAATGATCAGATCGAATGCGGGCATGGCTGGGGCTCCTCTCTCCGGAGAGGAAGGTCTCACATTGCAACCGATGAGTCCAGCGGTCCTTAGCTGGATCGCGCGGGCATCTTCACGGCGAGGAGAAAGGCGAATCCCAGAGCGAACAGGATCGTGATGGAGCCCATGCCGATCCGCTGGTCGTTGAACCAGAGCGTGAAATACTGGACCAGCAGGGGGCCCATCCAGACCGTGATCGTCCCGGCGATGGCGAACAGGCCGAAGAATTCGCCACTGCGGCCGGGCGGGGCGAGGGTGACCAGCATGGCCCTGCTCGAAGAGATGCTAGCGGTCGCGGTGACCGCGACGACGCTGATCAGCGAGAGATAGACGATGTCGGACAAAGTGCGGAACACCAGCCCATCCCAGACCGGATAGTTGGGGATCAGCCCGAAAAAGAGCGTTTCGCGCGTGATGCTCCACTGTACCCCCATCGCCAGCACCATGACGACGATTTCAATGATGAGCGCTCGTTTCACGCCCACGCGGCTATCGAGCAAGCCGCCGAAAATCCCGCCGAGGAACGCCCAGGCGCTCGCGAAGATCGCATAACAGAGCATTTCGAGGAAACCCCAACCGAGGAACAGCGCGACATAGACCGCGCCGAGTGCGAGGAGGGCGGCCATGCCATCGGCGTAGAACATGCGCGCCAGCAGGAACTTCATCAGGTCGGGGTATCGCCGCGCGTCGCGCAGCGTCGCGAGCACGCTGCGGGCGCCTTCAACAACCGCTTTCCGCCAGCTCGCACCCGGTGTCCCCGGATCGCGGGCGTAACGGAAGAAATACACGGAAAAGAAGGCGAGCCACACGGCGCAGATCGGGCCGGCAATCCGCATGTGTTCGAAGCGGTCGATATCGATGCCGAACTGCGGCTCCGCAAAAGGCCAGCCGATCATCGATGGCAGGACGAACAGCAGGACCAGGGCAACGAAGATGAGTGTCGCGGCAAGATTTCCCAAGCCAAGGCCGAGGCCGGAAATCATCGACAGCCGGTCCTTCGTCCCGGCCACGCTCAGCATCGAATTGTGCGTCACTTCGGAATAGGTGTAGCTGACGTAGGCGACAACCAGCAACGCCATGATCGCGCCCGTCGGCAAACCCTCGCCACCGGGCATGGCGAACCACAGCAGGGCAGAGCAAATTGTGATCGAGCCCAGGAATACGGCCAGTAGCGGTTTCAGGCGACCGCCGCGATCGAGCGCCGCGCCGAGGAAGGGGGCGGTCAGGGCAGCGATGACGCCGGCCCATTTCGTCACCGAAGCGATTGTCGCCTGACCTTGCGCATTCGCCGTCGCGCGGGCTGTTTCCGGATCGAGATGATCGAGCGCGCCGCTCGCGATGAGGTCGGACCCGATGATGTCCCGGGCGAAATAGGGGGCGAAGATGTAGATGACGATCAGGATGTAATAGGGGTTTCGCGCCCATTCGAAGACCGCCCAGGCGAAGCCCGTACGGCCCAAGGCACCCCCGTCGCCGCCATGGGGACGCTCGAAGGGCGGTCGGACGTTCGGGTCGGGGTCGGCGATTTCCATCGGGTGGCTCCTACCTTTCCGATGGCTCGCCTAACCGGCCTCAGGCCGCCCGGCGCCGCTCCGCATCGGTTGCCGGGGCGTCGAGGAATTCCCGCAGGCAGGCGATGCTTTCGTCCGCATGGGTAAGCAGGAAGAGATGGCCCCCGCCACGGAATACCTCGAGCCGCGCATTCGGTATCGCAGAGGCAAGGATGCGGCCGTTGATCAGCGGCACGATCTGGTCCTCGTCACCCATCATCACGAGGGTTTCCTTGGCCATGAAAGGCAGGGCGGGCAGGCTGGTCCACCCGAGCATGGCGAGCAACTGGTAGAAATATCCCCGCGGGCTCGGCGGCCGGAGCCGGCCGATATGATCGTTCTTGCTGCCGGGACGCTTGGTCATCCCGCCGTAGAGCGTCATGAAATGCTCGTTCATGAACTCGGGATCGATATAGCGACGCGGGTTGGCCATCTTGCTGAGAGCGGCGGGATTGCCCGGCACCATCAACATGCCTGCGGTGGTGGCAACCAGCACCAGCCGGCGCGTGCGGCCGGCGTGCTGCATGGCGAAATGCTGCGCCATCGCGCCACCCCAGCTGATGCCCATGACATCGACTTCACCAATGCCGAGCTGGTCGAGGATCAGGTTGGCCGTCCAGCTCATCGTGAACGCGTTGTAGGGGACGGTCGGGTCGGGGCTTTCGCCTGTTCCCGGCATGTCGAACATGACGAAGCCGCGCTCGGTCAGGCTTTCCGCAAGCGGAGCGACCGCCTCGATATTCGCACCGATGCCGTTGAAAAAGAGGATCGGCGGATGGTCCGACTTGCGGTCCAGCCGCCAGTGCGCCACGCGCAGGGTGCGCCCCCCCGCTTCCATCATCTGGATGGTTGCCGTCATGGGCTCGTCGATCGATGCGGTCACGCAGGCGTCCTCGTGTGGCTTCAGCAGGCTTCCATAACGTAGAGACCGGGGGCCGGGTCCAGCGGTTGGTAGTCCTTGTTCCCCAGTTTTGCGGGCGCCTGCTTCTTTTCGCCGGCACGGTTCTGTACCCATTCCATCCAGAACGGCCACCAGCTTCCGGCCACTTCCTCGGTGCCCTTGAGCCATTCGTCCGCAGTAGCGGGCAGCTTCTTCTTCTGGTCGGACTGGACGAAATACTTGGCCTTCGGGTTGCCGGGCGGGTTGAGAATGGCCTGCATGTGACCCGACTGGCTGAGCACATAGGTCACGTCCTTCGAGCCGAACAGCTGGGTCGAACGGTAGGTAGCCTTCCAGGGCGTAATGTGATCGGTCACACCGCCGAGGATGAACAGGTCGCTGGTGACCTTGGACAGATCGATCTTGTGGTCGACCATTTCGACCTCGCCCTTCTTGGTGAAGGCGAGCGTTTCAAAGACGGTCAGGAAGTCGCCCATCAGCGCAGCCGACAGATTGGTCGCGTCGGCATTCCAGAACAGCACGTCGAAGGCGGGCGGGTCCTGGCCGAGCAGGTAGTTGTTGATGACGTAGTTCCAGATGAGATCGTTGGGCCGCAGCCAGGCGAAACCGCGGGCGAGGTCGTCACCCTTGATGATGCCCTTCTTGGCCGCACGGCGCTTGGCGAGGGCGAGGCCGTTCTCGCTCACCAGCGAACCTGCCTCAATGTCGTTCTGCTTCGGATGCAGAACGCAGACCATCAACGTGAGCGCGCCCAGCAGGTCGTCCTTGTCGGCCGCCATCTTGCTGGCCAGCATCGAAGCGGTCTGCCCGCCCGAACAGCCGGCCGACACGTTGACTTTCTTCGACCCGGTGATCTCGCTGACCGCCTCCATCGCCTCGCGGCAGGAGCGCACGTAATCGGCCATGTCCCAGTGGCCCTGTTCCTTGCTGGGGTTCTTCCAGCTGATGACGAAGGTCTGGATGCCGTTGTCGAGCTGGTACTTCACGACCGACTTTTCCGGCGAGAGGTCGTTGATGTACATCTTGTTGATCTGCGGCGGGATCGTCAGCTGGGGGATTTCGTAAACCTCGTCGGTCGTCGGGGCGTACTGGATCAGCTCCATCATTTCGGTGCGCAGAACTACCGAACCCTTCGAGGTCGCGATGTTCTCGCCCAGCTTGAAAGGTTTCTTGTCGACCTGGCTGACCATGCCCTTGTTATGGACCATATCGTCATAGGCGTTTTTCAACCCCTTGATCAGGCTCAGTCCACCGCTGGTGATTGCCATCTTCTGCGCGCTGGGGTTGCCGATCAGCGTATTGGTTGGCGCGAGGCCATCGATGATGATGTTCGAGATGAAGCGGGCGCGGTCCTTCTCGAGCTCGTCGAGCTCCAAATCCTCCAGCCAGCGCGAGGCCCCCTTCTGCACCGCAAGGTAATATTGCATGCCGGCGCGCATGAAGGGATTGTACTGCCAGGCAGGGTCCTGAAACCGTTTGTCCTTGGGGTTGGGGACGAGTTCACTCTGACCGGTCATGATCTTGATCATGTCCTGGCCCATTTCCTGGCTGTGCTTCATCAGGCGCTGCGGATCGGACGCGGTCTCGCGTAGCATGACGGCAACCGCACCGAAAATGTCTTCCCGGGTAAGGCCGACCAGAGGCCCGAGAGCGCTGGTTGACTGGGCGGCTTCGTCTTCGAGCTTTGCCATGGGGCGGGAATCCTCCGGATTTTCAGTTTGCTTTCGGCCTCTTGAACAACTCATGCGGTCGGCCCGTTCCGAATGCAAGGCTTCGCCTACTTGCCCTTGGCGGCGATCATGCTTGCTATATCTACGAACTTTTCGCGCGGAGCGCCCGCGCGCGCGGCGGCTTCCTCGGCCTGTTCGATCTTTTGCCAATCGCGGAACGTCACGATATCGATGCCGCGTTCGACCGCGAGTTCGTCGAACCCCTCACGACCACGCTTTCGCCCACCCATGCCGATATCGTCGTTCACGATATCGATGACTGCGTAACCGTCGGGACGATTGGTGCCGATTGTTCCGGTCGGACCGCGTTTGGCCCACCCGACGCAATAGAGGCCCGGCAGGATACGCCCGTCCTCGTTCGGAAAGCGACCGGCGCGCTCGTCGAAAGGGACGCCGTCGATAGGTGATGAGTGATAGCCGATGCAGGTTACGACCAGGTCGGCCAGCAAGTCATAGGTCTCGCCCGTGCCGACGGCGCGCCCTTTTTCTATTGTCGTCCGCTCGACCGTGACGGCAGCAACCTTGCCATCCTTGCCGCGCATCGCCGTGGGATTGGCGAAGAAATCGAACTCGATCGTGATCGGCGTTTCGCCATGGATGCTCTCTGGAATCGCCGCGAATTCGCGCAAGAGCGTGACCGATTTGCGTAGCCCGGGCTCGAGGATCGCATCGTCGCCTTCGGGCGGCAAATCGGCGGGATCGACCTTGGGGCTGGCACGCTCGAGATGCATCAGCTCGCCAAGTTCCTTGGGCGTCATCATGATCTGGTGAGGGCCACGGCGGCCGACGATCGTGATGGTTTCCAGCCGCGAGCCTCGCAGCGCATCTAGCGCGTGCGCAACGATGTCGGAGCCATCGAGTTCGGCATCGGTCTTGGACAGGATGCGCGCCACGTCGAGCGCCACGTTGCCCATGCCGACGACGACCGCATGGCGGCCGGAAAAATCGGGGTCGAGCGCGGCAAACTGCGGGTGACCATTGTACCAGCCGACAAATTCCGCGCTGCCATGCACATTGTCGAGCTCTTCGCCGTCGAGGCCGAGGCGCCGGTCGTTGGGTGCACCGGTGGCGAAGATAATCGCATCGTACAGGTCCCGCAACTCTGTCACGGATACATCCGAGCCGACGTTGACGTTACCCACAAAGCGCACGTTCTCGGTGAGCGCGGTCTTCTCGTAGCGGAGCGAAACTTTCTTGATCGACTGGTGATCGGGGGCCACGCCGGTGCGGATCAGGCCATAAGGGACGGGCAGCCGGTCGATCACGTCGATCCGCACGTCGTCGCCCCATTTCCTGGCGGCGGCTTCGGCGGTGTAATACCCTGCCGGCCCTGAGCCGACGATTGCGATATGGCGCATCCAGGTCCTCTCCCAAGGAAGCTCCGCGCACCCTGCACAAGCAGCGCGCGGCTGGCAAGCACCGGACGCAGGCACGGAATTGCGAGACCCTCATGGTTATGCGTTTGGAAAGGATTTGCGGGTAGCTAGCTCACCTTGAATGCGCGTGCTCTGGGCATGCGCGTGGTTAACGATCGAACCGAGGGACCAAGATGGCAGGCTTGTTTGCGCGTTCTTCGCGTGCGAAAATCAAGGAACAGCAGGAAACCGAAGCCCGCATGCTGCGGCCGATCGACCAGGCCGATACCCAACGTCGCATCGAACTGCTCGACAGCTTCGAAAACGCCGGCCTGGGCTGGTTCTGGGCCAGCGATGCACAGGGCCGCCTCATCTACCTGTCCGAGAATGCTGCCAAGAAGCTGGGCCGCCCCGCAGGGGAGATCGTCGGCGAACAGCTGACGGTCCTGTTCAAGCCAGAGGTCGACGAGAACGACAGCCATCAGACCGAACGTCCGCTCACCTTCCTGCTCGGCGCTCGCAACTCCATTTCCCAGCTGGCCGTGAAGGTAACGCTTGGGAAGACCGAACAGTGGTGGGAGATCGCCGGCAAGCCGCACTTCGACGAGGACCAGAACTTCGTCGGTTATCGTGGTAGCGCCAAGGACATTACAGCTACGTTCCAGAGCGACAAGGATGCCGAGCGGCTCTCGCAATACGACTCGCTGACCGGACTGTCGAACCGTCACCGCATGACCAAGCGGCTGACGTCGATCCTCAAGGCTTTCCGCAATTCCAAGCGCAGTTGCGCCCTGCTGATGCTGGATCTCGACCGCTTCAAGCAGGTCAACGACACGCTTGGCCATCCGGCTGGCGACGAGCTGCTTCGACAGGTCGCGGCGCGAATTCAGAAAGTTGTGGGCGACAAGGGCGAAATCGGCCGTCTCGGTGGCGACGAATTTCAGATCATCATCCCCGACATGGATGATCGCGGCGATCTGGGCGAACTCGGCCAACGCCTGATCCAGATGATCTCGCAGCCCTATCAGATAAGCGGTTCGCGGGCGGTAATCGGGACTTCGGTTGGGATTGCCGTTTCGCCTTACGACGGTATCGATTCAGAGGAACTGGTGAAGGCTGCCGACCTTGCGCTCTATGCTGCGAAGGGTGGTGGCCGGGGGCAGTACCGCTTCTACCACATCGACTTTACGGACGGGGCAAAGCACCGCCGCCAGGTCGAGGAAGACCTGCGTGACGCGCTCGAGAACGACGAGCTGCAAATGTTCTATCAGCCGATCGTCGATTCCAAGTCCCACAAGCTGAAGTGTCTGGAAGCTCTCATGCGGTGGGAACATCCGGAGCGCGGATTTATTTCGCCGGCCATCTTCATTCCGGTGGCCGAGGATATCGGCATGATCAAGCAGCTCGGCGAATGGGCCCTGCTGCGAACCTGCCAGCAAGCGAAGAACTGGCCTGTCGAGCTCCGCGTCGCCGTCAATGTTTCCGCGATTCAGTTCGCGCGCGACGATTTTCCCGGGCTCGTAAAATCCGTCCTCATGGAAAGCGGTCTCGAACCGCACAGGCTCGAACTGGAGATCACCGAAAGTGTATTTGTCGGTGATCCCAAGCGCACCCAGGAGAAATTCGAAGAGCTAAAGCGGATTGGAGTACGGCTTGCGCTGGACGACTTCGGTACAGGCTACAGCTCGCTCAGCTATCTCCAGTATGCGCCGTTCGACAAGATCAAGATCGACCAGAGCTTCGTGCGCGGTGCGACCGAGAAGGGCAACAACAATCCGGCCATCATGAGCGCCATCGTCAGTCTCGCCGAGTCCCTCAACATGGAGACCGTTGCCGAAGGCGTGGAGACGAAGGACGAACTGAATCTGGTGACCGAGCGCGGCGCAAGCCACGTGCAGGGCTACATCTTCTCGCAGGCCATTCCGCACGAAGAACTACTCGAGAGACTGGAGATTGGCGATCTGCAGTACGAGCCGCGCGGTCCGGAGAAATACCGCGCCGAGCGCAAGTCGGTATATCGCAAGATCAGCCTGATCCACGAGGATCATGCCTATGATGTCACGTTGCGCAACCTCTCCAAGACCGGCGCGATGATCGAAGGCCTGCTTGACGTGCCGGTCGGTACGAAGTTCGTCCTGAACCTGGGCGGCGGACAGCTGGCCGTGGCGACCGTACGCCGCAGCGACGGCTACATGCAGGGTGTCGAGTTCGAAACCCCGTTGATCAGCGATGGCGCGGACGGCCTGTGCACGCGGCACCGTGTGTCGCCGTACCAGATCGAAGCTGCCGGCAAGCCGCTCGCCAGCCTTCCGGAAGATCCCTACGAAATGCTCAAGATGGAGCTCATGGGAGGCAAGCGGGGGAAGTCGTTCGTACAGGTCGACCCCAGCATGTCGCGTCGCGCGAGAAGCTGATTTTCCGGCTCGCGCGGTGCGCCACGTTAGCCAAAAACTAACCATTCACGGCTAATCCCTGTTCATAACAAACGTGCCGGTGAGGTAGGGTGACAATGGGGGCGATGCCCTTTTCCGAATTCTTCAAAGGGAAGAAGACCGCCGAGGGGAGGCACGGAGCCTCTCCCGACGGGATCGGAACGTCCGAAAAAGTCGAGATCGTCGAAGAGATCGAAACCTCCGGCGCATTCGGCTTCTGGAATACCGACAAGAGCGGCAACATCGCTTATCTCAGTGGCTGGATCGTCGAGGCGATGGGGGGCGATTTCGCCCGGCTCGCCGCCCAGCCGATCCAACAGGCTTTCGCGCCGATAGATGGCGAAACCGATGGCCGCTCGCTCGGCCTCAAGCTAGGCACCCGGAAGAGCTTTGCCGGCCTCGCAGTGCAGGCTGTCGCCGGAGAAAGCGCTGTTGTCCTGCGGCTCAGCGGAAAGCCGCTGTACGATCGGGCTGGAGAATTCCAGGGCTTCCGCGGGTCTGCCATCGACGTGACCGAGGAATTCCGTGCCGAGGAAGAGGCGAACCGCCTCGCCAAATACGATTCGCTGACCGGCCTCGCCAACCGTCACCGGATGGAGCAGAGGATCGATTCTACCCTCCACGCCTTCAAGAGCGCGAAGCGGGCTGCTGCGCTGATGATGCTCGACCTCGACAAGTTCAAGCAAGTCAACGACACGCTCGGCCATGCCGCCGGGGACCAGCTGTTGCAGCAGGTCGCTGACCGCCTGCGCGGAGCCGTCGCAGGCCGCGGCGAAATCGGCCGTTTGGGTGGTGACGAGTTCCAGGTCCTTATCCCCGATCTCGACGACCGTGGCGAACTCGGCGAAATCGCCAAGCGGATCATCCAGATCCTTTCGCAACCCTACTCGGTCGAAGAAGGGCGGTGCTCGATCGGCTGTTCGGTCGGGATTGCGGTCGCACCGTACGACGGAGTCGAGCGCGACGAGCTGACGCGTGCTGCCGACCTTGCCCTCTATGCTTCGAAGAATGGCGGGCGCGGCCAGTTCCGCTTTTATGCGGGCGATCTCGAACACGAAGCGAATCTGCGCAAGCGGATGGAGGAGGATCTCGCCGAAGCGATCGAGGCGGGCCATTTCACCCTCGAATACCAACCGGTCGTTTCGCTTGCTGACGACCGCGTCGTTGCGCTCGAGGCGCAATATTGCTGGGCGGACGAAGAGCGCGGCCGGGTCGAACCCGAGACGTTCCTGCCGGTCGCTGAGGGCAGCCGGCTGATCGTGCCGATTGGCGAGTGGGGTCTGCGCAAGGCTTGCGAAGATGCCATGCAATGGCCGGAATCGCTGTTGGTCGCGCTTCACGTAAGCCCGGTTCAATTCGAGTCCAACGGGTTCATAGACAGCGTGGAGAAGGTGCTCGAGAAGACGGGCCTCGACCCGGCACGGCTCGAGCTTCGCCTGCCGGAATCGGTTTTGCTCGGGGATGGCTCCAAGGTCGACAATGCCATGTCGCGCCTCTTCAAGCTCGGCGTACGCCTCACGCTCGATCAGTTCGGCACCGGCCTTTCCTCGCTTAGCTACCTTCGCCGTGCGCCTCTCAATGCCCTGCGTATCGGTGGAAACTTCTTCGAGCCGATCATGGGCAACGAGTTGGGCGACATCGAACTGGTGCGGGCGGTTGTGGCCCTGGCAGGTGCCATGGGCATGGAGACAGTGGCGTCGGGCGTCCATGCACTGGCTCTGATGGAGGAACTCAAGCGCCTTGGTGTCGATCAGGTCTGCGGCTTCGTCTATTCAGGAGCGCTGACGCAGGAAGAGGTCCTCGAACAGATCGCCGGCGGCGAATGGATCATCCCGCCGAGCGACAATGGGATCCAGCGCGCAACCCGCCGTACGGTGTTCCGCAAGATCGGCCTCATCCACGAAGATCATTACTACGAGGTGACCCTGCGCAATCTCTCGCGGACCGGGGCGATGATCCAGGGGCTGGAGGATGTTCCGGTCGGTACGATGTTCGTGCTCGACTTCGGACAGGGCCAGCTGGCCGTGGGCGCCGTGCGCAGGACGATGGACGATACGCAAGGCATCGAGTTCGAGCAGGAGCTGGTCGACGACGGGGCAGGGGGCTTGTGCACCCGTCACCGGGTGAGTCCCTACGAACTGGCGGCAGCGGGTGTTCCGCTTCAGGCCTTGCCGCCGGGACGCTATACGTTGGCGCAGGGTCTCAATTCGAACCCCTCCTTCGCGCAGTTCAAGCTGTCGGCGAATGCGCCCAGGCAGCAGGCGGCCTGACACCGCGTTTCCCTGCTGACAGCACCTTGCGCTGCGGCTAATGGGGCGGCGCAATGACTGACCTTTCCAAGATCCGCAATTTTTCCATTATCGCGCATATCGACCATGGCAAGTCGACGCTTGCCGACCGGCTGATCCAGCACTGCGGCGGCCTGACCGAGCGCGAGATGTCCGAGCAAGTCCTTGATAACATGGACATCGAGAAGGAGCGCGGCATCACCATCAAGGCGCAGACCGTGCGCCTCAATTACACCGCCAGGGATGGCGAGACCTATGAGCTCAACCTCATGGACACGCCCGGCCACGTCGACTTCGCCTACGAGGTCTCGCGCTCCCTCGCCGCCTGCGAAGGCGCGCTGCTGGTGGTCGACGCCGCGCAGGGCGTGGAGGCGCAGACCCTCGCCAACGTCTACCAGTCGATCGAGCACGACCACGAAATCGTCCCCGTCATCAACAAGATCGACCTCCCCGCCGCCGAACCCGACAAGGTCCGCGCGGAAATAGAAGACATCATCGGCCTCGACGCATCCGACGCAGTCCTCACTAGCGCCAAGTCCGGCATCGGCATCGAGGACACGCTCGAGGCGCTCGTCGCCCGCATCCCGCCCCCGCAGGGCGACCGCGACGCGCCCTTGAAGGCCATGCTCGTCGACTCCTGGTACGACCCCTACCTCGGCGTCGTCATCCTCGTGCGCGTGATCGACGGGGTCATCAAGAAGGGCCTCAACGTCAAGTTCATGCAGGGCGGCACGCAGCACCTGATCGACCGCGTCGGCTGCTTCACCCCCAAGCGCACCGATCTGCCCGAACTCGGCCCGGGCGAGATCGGCTTCATCACCGCGCAGATCAAGGAAGTCGAACAGGCCCGCGTCGGCGACACCATCACCACGGTAAAGGGCGGGGCGCCCGAGGCCCTGAAAGGCTACAAGGAAGTCCAGCCCGTGGTCTTCTGCGGCCTCTTCCCGGTCGACGCCGCCGATTTCGAGAAGCTGCGCGAAAGCATCGGCAAGCTGCGCCTCAACGATGCCAGCTTCAGCTACGAGATGGAAAGCTCCGCCGCGCTCGGCTTCGGCTTCCGCGCCGGCTTCCTCGGCCTGCTGCACCTGGAAATCATCCAGGAACGCCTCTCCAGAGAATACGACCTCGACCTCATCACCACAGCCCCGTCCGTGGTCTACCGCGTCCACCTCGGCCACACGAAGAACGAGGACGCGAAGGTTATCGACATCCACAACCCGGCCGACTGGCCCGACGTCAACCGGATCGAGACGGTCGAGGAACCGTGGATCAAGGCGGTGATCTACACGCCCGACGAATATCTCGGCGCGATCCTGAAGCTGTGCCAGGACCGCCGCGGCATCCAGACCGACCTCACCTATGTCGGCGGCCGCGCGCAGGTGAGCTACGAGCTGCCGCTGAACGAGGTGGTGTTCGACTTCTACGACCGGCTGAAGTCGATCAGCCGCGGCTATGCCAGCTTCGATTACGAACAGATCGGCAGCCGCGAGGGCGACCTCGTGAAGATGAACATCCTCGTCAACAACGAGCCGGTCGACGCGCTATCGCTGATCGTCCACCGCAGCGTTGCGGAAGAACGCGGCCGCGGCATGTGCGAGCGCCTGAAAGACCTCATCCCGCGCCACCTGTTCAAGATCCCGATCCAGGCCGCGATCGGCGGCAAGATCATCGCCCGCGAAACCATCGCCGCCCTGCGCAAGGACGTGACCGCCAAATGCTACGGCGGCGACATCACGCGCAAGAAGAAGCTGCTGGAAAAGCAGAAGAAGGGCAAGGCGCGGATGCGCGAGTATGGGAACGTGAGCATCCCGCAGGAGGCGTTTATCGCCGCGCTGCGGATGGGGGAGGAGTGAGGATGATCCCCGAGAGTATCGAGGCTCGCTCTTTCCTACGAAGTTTCCTCATGATAGTCGGCGTATCGAGTCAACGGGGGCGACAAGAAGCTATGGGCGAGCGCTATGCCCTTTAGTCCAATTGGTGAAAGACATGCGATCGAGGAGGTCGTGTTTGTTCTTGCATTCTCGCGAAATTTCAGCGGGTCAGAGATCGACCGAGTTGTTGAGCGTCACGATTTGTGGAGATTAGATCTTCCTAAATTGATGCGCCCTCAAGTCTTTCAGTTTTCATTTTTACCTGAATCTGGAGAGGAAGCCGCACCGCCTCCGCCAGTCGCGCCAGTCGCTTTTCAGTCATTCAAGCGCGATGGATCGATCGATTGGCAGCTAAAAATTGAAGGCAATTCTGTTTCTGTAAACTGTTTGAGCTATTCTCGGTGGAACGTAGTTTCAAGGCAAGCGAAGAATTTGCTTGAAAAATTGTTGGGGTTGGTTCTCGATCAAGACAACAAAATGCAGAGTGTCACTCTCCAATATATCGATACTTTTGTTTGGTCTGGCGACGAGAGTGAATACGATGTAGAAGCGCTTTTTAATCGCAATTCCGGATTTTTTCCTGATAAGTTCCGGCCAAGTGGTAAACTTTGGCATTTCCACCAAGGGGAATTTGCGGGCTGCGAAGGCAGTAATCTCCCGCAACGGATATTGCAGCGTATCCATCTTGATGCGGTAGTCCTTGAAGGCCGGCCAATCGTACGAGTAGATACGACGCTTCGGGCAGAATTCAGCGGCGGTGTTGAAGGATCAATCGAAGCAGTTCGAAGCACCACCCATCAGACGTTAGAGCTATTGCATTCTAAGAACAAAGAACTACTCTCGTTAGTAATTACTGATGACCTTCAGCAGCGAATTTCGCTGAACAGGGAGAGCTAAGTGGCTAGTGCTGCGCCCGAACTCTATCTCGACGAACCTCTGATCGTTGATCATTCTGTGACTGGCCGAAGTTTCACAGGCAGTAGATCGCAGGGTCGTTCTTTTGGCACTGTGTCGGCACTCAGCGCTGCAATTGTGGCGGCGGCCGGCTTGGCGCCAGCGTCTGCTTTCGCGAAAGACTTTGGATCGACGGTTGGCGGCCAAGGCCACTCCGCTTTTTACATCGATGATAGGGCTTTGCTGATTGACGAATTGCGTCAATATGAAATGCTTGAGCCAGGTTGGGACGGCGGCGAGAAAGACGTAGCACCATCGCGCCAAGCTATAGACGAAGCGATTCAATTTGTTGAGAACATCCCACCGTTCATTGATTTGCCAGAGGCCATGGTCTCAAATGATGGAGAGGTCGGGTTATTCTGGCATAGTCAAGGCTTCTATTTGGATGTCGGCTTCCGGGGATGTGGCGAGTGCTCGTTTTTTGGCAAAGCTGGGGATTTGAAGGTCAAAGGTCGAGGCAAAACCGGCAGCATAAGTCCCATCCCTTCAGAATTGTTCGACTTCTTTTTGGGCCTTACCGATGACAGCGCGGTGTTCGTGTGAGGGGGTAGCGCGTAGCCCCCACGGTCCGGTAAACGACAACGAAAGTTTATATCGGGCAGTTCTGTCGCCCCAACATCTTCGTGCCGACGGAAAGGGTTACAAGGCAGCGCTTTTTTCCCCCACCGACATTCTTCAGAAAGGAGTGTCGTTGATACGAAACGGGAAGATTTCTGACACAGCGTTGGCAGGCATTTGTGAGGCCATTGCCGCGATGCGCCCAAACAGAAAATGGGCCGGAGGATTAGCATTTTCAGCCTCTGTTGTAAGAGCGCTCGAAGATGAGAACGGCAGATTGATGTGCGTTTTTGATGATCCGGTCCCTGCAATGGGCGAAGTCCCTGAAAATGATGCGCACGCATTGGCGATTGGCGCCCACTCAGGATTGACCGAAGAGGACATTAAGGAAATCCGCGCCGCTTTCATTACATCAGGAACCAATTTGCGATGTATTTGAAGTCGCATTGGAACGATGTTCGTTCCGTATGACCTTCGGCGTTTTCATGCACAAGGATGGGTCGATCTACGACGACATTCCCGAGGTGCATTACCAGTTTCCGAAAAGCTATCTCAGCCGCGCACAGCAGATGGTCGGCGACTGGATTGTCTATCGCGAGCCGGTAAAGATTCCAAATTCGAAAGGCTTCTTCGCGGTGGCGAAGGTCGAGGAGATCATCCCGGATCCGGACAAAGCGGATCACTATCGCGCGTTGATTGAAGCAGGCAGCTATCTGCCGTTTGAGCCAACCGTTCCGCACAGGATTAACGGCAAACTCATCGAGCGCGATTTGACCAACGCGCAGAACTCCGTCCGCCCGCTTTCGCCTTCAGACTTCGCCCGCATCATATCGCTCGGCCTGCCGGATGAGGACTTTCTGCCTCGTAGCGATGACGAAGTGGTCGAGGACAGCCGTGTTCGCGAGCATCAGACCCCGTTCGAAATCGAGCGGCCCATCGTCCAGTCGCTCGTCTCCAAGCCGTTCCGCGATCGCGCTTTCCGCCGCGCCGTGATGCACGCCTATGACGGCCGCTGCGCGGTGACAGGCTGGAAGCTGGTCAATGGCGGCGGACGCTTGGAAGCGCAGGCTGCGCATATCCGACCGGTCGAGCATGGCGGCCCTGACAGCGTACGCAACGGGCTTGCGCTATCAGGCACGGCGCATTGGATGTTCGACCGTGGGTTGATTGGGTTCAGGGATGATCTAGAGATTATCGTCCACCGCAAGGTCAACGACCGCGAGGGTGTCGAGTCGATCATCAATTCGACGGGCAAGCTCAAGGCGCCGGATATCGAGTCCTACCGGCCGCATCCGCAATTCCTTTCATGGCATCGCGAGTTTCACGGCTTCGACTCGTAGCGCCAGCGCCCTCACGCGTTGGCATTCCAAGGTTCCGTTTTTTTGTTTGGATCCTGCGGGCGCGAGCCATCCGGCTCGCTTGCCTCCTCGCATAAGCTCGGGCGGCCGGTCGGCCTTGCCTCGGCTTCGCCTCGGTTTCAGCGCGCACCGTGGATGTTCAGTCCCAAGAGCTATCCTTCAGCCCCCTGATCCGCAGCCCCTCCGGCTCGCTTGCCTCCTCCGCTTCCTCCGGCGCGGGGAGGGACAGCGGGCCGTTGGCCAGCGTCTCTGCGTCCTTGGCCTGCACCGTCTCGGGCACCTCCCACCAGTCCTCGCGCGCGGGCTCGCCGGTTTCGCCCAGCAGGTAGGAGGGGATTTCGACCGCGCGGCCCAGGTCGCGGGCGCGTAGCTCCTCGTAGCGGGCGTAGGCGCGGCGGGTTTCGGGGGTGAGCCGCATCCACTCGGCGCGCAGGCGGGCGGCGCTCGCGGCGCGGAAGGCCTCGATCTTCTTGTCGATGTGGTCGCGGATCACGGCGGGGGAGGTGGCCTTCGCCGCGCGCTCCGCCTCCCATTCCTTGCGCCACTGCTTCTTGTACCGCTCGAGCTGCATCTGGCCGATCGCGCCGAGCGGGCCGCTGCGCCCTTCCGCGAATCGCTCCGGCGCGCGGTTGCGCAGCATGAACATGAGCAGGCGGTCGTTATGGACCATGCGCGTGCCGACGAGCTTGCCGTAGGAATAGACGGGCTGCTCCACCCCGTTGAGCGCGCGGTCCATGGCGACGTCCTCGATCCGCTGCATGCCGAGATCGAGCGCGGCCTGCCACGCCGCGGCGAACTCCTCCGCCCCGGGCTGGCGGCGCAGGTGGTAGGCGCCATGCGTGCTGCGGCGGACCATGCGGCAGGCGGCGGCGACCGAGCCGGTGTCGGCCAACGCTTCGATAAAGGCGCGCTGGACCTCGGGCTTCCACCCGTTGGACCGCTCTTTCCGGCGCGGGACGGGGGTGAAGGAGGAGAGGGTGGCGTGGGGCTTGGGCTCGCTCATCGCGCAGGATGGAGCAGAAACGGCGCGAGTAGGAAAGTATCGAGTCCTTGTGTTTCGCACCCGCATCCGCGGGCGCGTCCTCGCTAGACGTGCAGCAAGCTGCACCCGCTGCGGGCGGCCGCTTGGCCTTGCCTCGCAATGAGGCTCGGTACTCTGGGAGGCGAGAGGTCTGTGCTGAAACCGGGCCGGGGGAGGCCCGGCAAGGGCGACCGCCCGCCCGCAGGTGCCCTTAGCGAAGCGAAGGATCAGCACCGAGGACCTACCCATGGAGATGGGTACGCAAACCGAAACGCATGTCGTATTTATCCAAAAAGTGTGACCAAATTAACCATATCCTTACACACTATCCGTACTCCCGCTGCCTAGGTGTCGCGCTGAAGCAATGGGGGAAGTCTTGTGCGCAACATCGTATCGTTCGCGAATACGCGACGCGCTCTCGTGGCGGCGGCGCTGCTGGTTCCGGCGAGCCAGGCGCAGGCCACCGACGGCTATTTCCTCCACGGCGTAGGCGCAGGCGCAAAGGGCGCGGGCGGGGTGGCGATCGCCATGCCGCAGGACGCCGCCGCCATCGCCACCAACCCCGCCACGGCGACCGCGATCGAGCACCGGCTCGACATCGGCGTCGACGTCTTCATCCCCGACCGCGGGGCCGAGATCGAGAGCAATGCCTTCGGCCTCGACGGGCAGTACAGCGGCAATGGCGCCAACCCCTTCGTGCTGGGCGACGTGGCCTATGTGCGCCCGCTGTCGGACCGCGTCTCGGTCGGCATCGCGCTCTATGCGAACGGGGGCATGAACACGGTCTACAAGACCAACCCGCTCGCGCCCTTCGGCGCACCGCAGGCCGGCGGCGTGGACCTCAAGCAGGGCTTCATCGTGCCGAGCGTGGCAGTGAAATTCGCGGACAACCACAGCGTGGGCGTCTCGGCGGTCGGCCTCGTGCAGTCCTTCCGCGCCTATGGCGTAGGGCCCTTCGCGGGCTTCTCGCAAGACCCCGCCAACTTCAGCGATCGCGGCGACGACTGGGCCTTCGGCGTGGGGTTCAAGGTCGGCTATTACGGCACCTTCGGCGACCGCGTGTCGATCGGCGCTTTCTACCAGTCCAAGGTCGATGCGCAGAAGTTCGACAAATATGCCGGCCTGTTCGAGAATGGCGGCGATTTCGACGTACCCGCAAGCTGGGGCGTGGGCGCCTCGGTCAAGGTGAGCGACAGGCTGACGCTTGGCGCGGACTTCAAGCGGATCGAATATTCGGGCGTCGAGGCCGTCGGCAATTCGATCACCCGCGTCTTCGACGGCGTGCCCTTCGGCGCGGTCGATGGACCCGGTTTCGGCTGGCGCGACATCTCGGTGATCAAGACCGGCGCGGTGTGGAGGGCGAGCGACACGCTCACCCTGCGCGCAGGCTACGGCCGCTCGGAGAACCCGATCCCCGGCGGCGAGACGCTCATGAATGTCTTCGCGCCCGGCGTCGTGCAGGACCACTTCACCCTCGGTGCCACGGTCGCCCTGAGCGACAAGCTCGAGCTCAGCGCGCACGCCATGCGGGCGCCGGGCAACTGGGTCGAGGGCGCCAACTCGATCCCCGCCAATTTCGGCGGCGGCGAGGCGAACATCTTCCTCGCGGAAACCGCATTTGGCGCCGCGCTGGGCATCAAATTCTGACGACAGAACACAGATCATGACCGAGGTAAGCATGACGAACGCGAAATCGATGAGCCTGATGGTGACCAAGGGCACGCTCGACTGGGCTTATCCGCCGTTCATCATCTCGACCACGGCGGCGTCGATGGATGTCGACGTGACGATGTTCTTCACCTTCTACGGCATCGGCCTGCTCAAGAAGGATCTCGACCTCACCGTCACAACGCTGGGCAATAGCGCGATGGAAATGCCCATGATGGGCGGCCACATGAAGATGCCCAACATGGCGAGCATGGTGCCCGGCATGACCGGCCTCACCACCATGATGATGAAGAACCTGATCAAGAAGAAGGGCGTCGCCTCGATCCCCGAACTGCGCGAAGCCGCGCAGCTTTCGAACGTCCGGCTGATTGCCTGCCAGATGAGCATGGACCTGTTCGAGTATAAGAAATCGGACATGATCGACGGGATCGAGTTCGCCGGCGCCGCGACCTATGTGGAAGGCGCCCTTAACTCGGACGTAAACCTTTATATCTAAGATAATACAACGAAAGTGCGGGGGTACTGCGATGACGACCAAGACGCTCGATGCGAAGGGGCTGAACTGCCCGCTTCCGATCCTGAAGACCAAGCAGACGCTGTCCGGCATGGCCGGCGGCGACACGCTCGAGGTGCTCTGCACCGATCCGGGCTCGGTCGAGGATTTCCAGGCCTTCTGCCGCGCAACCGGCAACGAGCTGCTCGAACAGGGCAGGGCGGGCGAAGCCTATCGCTACGTGATCGAGCGCCGGGCCTGATTCCGGCTCCGGACTCCGGAAAAAGGTCGCAAACGATGGCAGAACCTCAGCCAGTTTCGGACAATAGTGGACCCGAGGCCGGCCAGCTGGACGCGCTTGCCAGCGAGTTCCGCTCCTCGATCGCCTCCGTTGCCCACGCCGTGGCCAGCGCGTCTGCCCAGCTGGAGCAGGCGGCGCACCTGATGCAGAGCTTCGTCGAAATGACGGGCCGCGAAGTCTCGGCAGTGGTCGAGGAAGCCAACCGCGCATCCGACCAATCGGTTCGCGTTGCGAGCGATGCCCGGGCGCTGCACGACTCAGTCGCCACGGTCGATATCTCATGGGGTTTCCTTGCCAGGATCGGCGAGGAGGCACGCGAGACCGCCAACAAGAGTGAACATGTGATCGGTTCGCTCGGCACCTACACGGCCAACGTCAAAGAATTCGTCTCGACCATCGGCGGGATCGCCGACCAGACCAAGATGCTCGCGCTCAATGCCTCGATCGAAGCGGCTCGCGCCGGCGAGGCCGGTCTCGGCTTCGCGGTCGTCGCTACCGAGGTGAAATCGCTAGCCAACCGCGTCCAGAGCGTAACTGGAGAAGCCTCGGGCGTGATCGACGGGATCAGCAGCGGTGCAAGCGATACCGACGATGCGCTGCGGCAGGTCACGAAAGGCATGACCCGGCTGATCGATTCCGCCGAGGCTATCGGCGTCGAAATCCGCGACCAGCAGTCGAAATCGGTCGCGATCCGCGAGTCAGCCGAGGAGGGCGTCCAGGCGATCTCGCGTGTTCTGGAGCGCTGCGAAAAAGTGGCCAGTGCGGCGGGCGATGCATCCAAGCTGTCGCGCGAGATCGAGGATTCGGTCGTCCACCTCAATGGTATCGTGACCGACCTCGAGCACGCGACCGAGCGTTTCCTTGATCAGCTCCGTCGGCAGTAGGGACCGCCTGCCTAAACCTTGGTCGGTTTGGGCGGCTCGAACATTCTGCGATAATATTGCGCGCGCTTGCGGCGTGTTTCCCGTGAGCGCAGCGATGCGGGCGTGCGCGGGAAATCGACCAGCAAGCTGGCGAGTGTGAGCGGCTTCGCGCTCCACGGGGCGCCGACCTGCCACAGCTTGCGGCGGGCCTGCAGGCGAGCTCTCGGAGCGGCTTGCAGTCCACTCGGCAGCGCGATGGCGAAGACCGTTTCGAGCGTGAGAAGGCAGGACGCAAGGATCCGGCGGCCCTGTCTATCGGGGAACAGCGCCTGCATGGCCTCTGCGTCGAGTGGACCATGCACCGCGACCGAGGCCGCGATGTCGTGCAGGTGGCGCAGGTCGATCGAACCACGCCAGTAGCCGCGCTCCTGAATCTCGTCATGGGCGACGAGCAAGGCCGCTTGCACCGAATGTGACGGCAGCAGCGCCTGCGCCTCGCCGACCGCGATCGCGCGGCAGCGGGGCGCGAGGTCGTCGTAGCCGCAGTAGCGGTGGAGCGAGGGAAGGCAGAAGTGAAGGTCGAGCCCGCCGGCATCGCTCCCCCGCGCGAGGTTGAGGCCGACATCGGGCGGAGCAGCCGATGGCCTGCGCGCGTAGCCGAGACCCTCCAGCGCGGCCACGGCGGCCTCGGCCCCGTCGAACGGGATCATCAGGTCCAGGTCGGCGCAGATCCGGTCGCCCGGCTGGCGCGAGCCATCCGCCATGAAGGCCGCCCCCTTGATGAGGATCGGCGTCACGCCTGCCGCCGCGAGCGCGGCGACTGCCACGCCCAGCTGGCCGTGCATCATCGCATGGCGCTGGCGGGCGCGCTCGGCAATGGTGGCGAGGAAGGCGGTCACGTCCCGCGGAATGTCGCCCCTGCCGGCCAGCGCGGCGGCCAGCGCGGGCGTGGTGAGCGTGCGGTTGGCAAGGGCGAGCAGCGAGTCCCAGTCCGCGCCTCGGGGCGGGGCACCGCGCAAGGCCTCGCAGATCGCCGCGAAACTGGCCTGCTCAGCCCGCAAACCGCCGCCCCAGCGCGAGCGCCGCGTCGCGCGCGTCGGCATAGGTGAGGCGCAGGATTTCGGCTCGCTCGACGATCGCCACGAACCCTTCGATATCTTCGCGCGATGCGGCGCCAGAGCGCGACTTGGCCTCGCTGCAGAGATGGCGAAGGCAGTCGGTTTTCGACCATTCGGCCAGGTGCACCGTCTTGCCATCGTGGCGGTCGAGCAGGACGAGCGCGCGAATGCGCAGCGGCCGCTCGGCAGGGGGCTGGGGCAGGGGCCGGTAGAGCACCTCGATCCCATCCTCGCGCGGCACCGGCCGGAGATCTGGGCCGCGCCGGGCGGTTTCGGCGAGCCTGTCCCAGCTCCCGCTTTTGAGCGTAAGCGGCAAGGCGACGGGCATGATCGTCCGGTCGCGCGGGGAGATGAGGCCGACGTCGTCGCCGGCAACGGCGAAACCCTGTTCGCCCGCGAACATCGCCAGCGTGGATTTGCCCGCGCCGGGGCGACCGAGCAGCAGGATCGCCTCGCCCCCTGCGACAAGGCACGCACAGTGCAGCGCGATTTCGCTACACCGGTCGAGGACGAACTGCATCACGCCGAACCGGAAGGCGGCGGGCAAGAGGTCGCGCGGCACGATGCGCGAAGTCCCGTCGCTCGCGGCAATCAGACCAAGGCCACCCGCCGTCTGCGCGACGATGCGGCCTGGGGGCTCTTCAGTCGATGGAAGGTGCGAAAAGGCATCGAACCAGTCGCCTGCGGGCTCGATACACTGCAACCCGATTGCGCAGCCCGGTAGTGGCAAGCTGGCAGCCGGACCCGGCTCCTCCGATGCCGCCGACTGCACCAGTTCGATCAGGCCCGCGTCCGACCATTGCAGCATCAGCCGTTCGAAATCCGCCTCGGCGCCAGCGAGCTGGGGGATCATCTCCTCGCGCAGCCGGTCGAAGGGCCGAGGCTCGCGCAGCGAGGCCAGTACGCGCGCGATGGCCGGCTCGAGCCGGTAGACTTCCTGCTTCAGTTCCGAGAAGGCGCAATCCGCTCCGTCGAAAGCGAAGAGGGCCGATTTCGCCGATGCCCTGACCGCGAGCGACGTGGCGGGAGCGGTGCCAAGATCGGCGGCGCGCAGATCGCCCGGCTGGTGCATTCACTGTCCGGCGCGGACGAACTCCATCGCCCGGCGCGTCCTATGGCCGCCCGCGGCGGTTGCCCGGATTGCCAGGGCCTGTGCCCGGACCATCGTTCACCGGCGGGTTGCCGGGCGGCTGCGGATCGATACCGTTGCCGACACCATTGTTGCCGCGCGGCCCTTCCGGCCTGCCGCCGCCCCCGCCCGATTCAGCGATCGACTGCGCTGACAGCGAAGTCGACAGGAGGACGGTCATGGCAGGCGGCACGGTCAGCGAATACTTGCCGCAGGCTGCCAGGAAGGCGCGGCGATCGCTGCCTGCCGCGCCGGTTTCTGTGGTTTCATTCTCGCTCATGGGCTTTCTCCAGCACCGGCGAATAAAGCATCCGTCTGCGCCTGCCTGCAACAGCAAAACCCGCCCGCGCGGCGAACCTATACTAAATAGTCGGCCGCGCATCGTCCCCGATACTCTTCCGGCGCCGATGACCCGACACCGGAAAAGGTCAGGCGGCGATATCGCGCAGGAATTCGCCGACGGCGCCCTCCAGATCGCCAAGTTTTCGACTGACATCGCCAAAGGCATCCTCAACCTGATCGGCCTGCGCGTCGACGGCCTCGGCTGCGGTGCGGATGGAAGCGATCGTATCGGCCATGGCGCGGGCAGTCATTGCGGTCTCGTCGATCATGCTGGCAATCGTCGTCACCTGGCTGGATTGGGCTTCCATGGTGTTCTGGAAAGAGGCCGTGGTCTGCGAGACCTGACCGATGCTTTGCGCGATGGCGAGGTTCGCCTGGACGGTCTGCCCGCCGGAAGACTGGATGCCCGCCACCTGGCGCACGATCTCGTCTGTCGCCACCTCGGTCTGCCGGGCGAGCGACTTCACTTCCTCCGCGACCACCGCAAATCCCCTGCCGGCCTCGCCGGCGTGGGCTGCCTCGATAGTCGCATTGAGCGCCAGCATCCGCGTGAGATCCGCGACGTTGCGGATCATCGCGACGACGCTCTGGATCTCGCTCGTGTGCTGGCTGAGTGCAGAGATGACCGCGCCGGCCGCGTCGGCTTCGCGCGCGGCATCGGTGCTGACCCGGCTGATGTCGCCGACCGACCTGCGCGTTTCCTGGATGCTTTCGACCAGCATGGCGGATTCCTGCGCGGCATTGCCCATGACCTGGGCCGACTGCTCCGCAGCCGAAGCAATGTCGGCGGCATCGACCACCAGCGCGCGCGTCGATTCCCTGGCCCGGCCGGCCAGCTTGGTCATGGCGTCGCTGCGCCTGGTCGTCGCGGCGACCAGTTCGGCAATCGTGGTGCGGAACCGCTCCGCGATTTCGGCGCGGCGATCCGCTTCCTTGTACCGCGCGATGCGGTTGACCCGCGCCACGGCCAGTTCCGCGCCCATGTGGTTGATCGCGCCGAGCACTTTCAGGCGCCGGGCCATGTCGTCTGGATCGCGGGCATTCTCGCAAGCGAACACCTGCACGCGGCTGAAGGACAAGTGCATCAGGGCAATGACGCGGTAGGGATCGGTCTTGTTGGCGGTAATCCAGTTGCCGACGCCGGCTGCAGCCTTCATCCAGTATTCGTCGATTGGCCTGCCGTAATGCGTGGTCATGCTCTTGCGCATCGCCTCGATCGTGCCGTCGACGTCGAAATCGCGGGGCAATTCGCCATCCGCAACCTGGGTTTCCAACCGGTCGCGCATCGGCTGGACGACCCAGTCCATGCGCGGTTCGATCTCGCTCCAGATCTGCGCGAGAAGCTGCTGTTCGTCTGCGCCGATGACGAAATATCTCTTCCGTTCTTCGACGTCGATCCTGTTGTTCGGTGCGACAGGCTCTGTTGTCACGAAAATCCCCTCCCGGATTGTCTCGGGATGGGATTTAGTTCATGGATTTTACATTACGGTTAACGGCCCGTCGCTTGGCGATCAGGGGCGTTCCTGCCCGTCGCCGTGCACCAGGTACTTGAAGCTGCACAGCTGTTCGAGGCCTACGGGTCCGCGCGCGTGCATCTTGCCCGTGGCGATGCCGATTTCCGCGCCCATGCCGAACTCGCCGCCGTCGGCGAACTGGGTAGAGGCATTGCGCATGACGATGGCGCTGTCGATGCTGGTCATGAAGCGGCGGGCGGCGTCGTCGTCTTCGGTCATGATCGCATCAGTGTGGTGCGAACTGTAGGTCGAGACCCACTCGATCGCCTGGTCGAGGCCATCGACCACTTTCACGCTGGCGATGGGATCGAGATATTCGGTGCCCCAGTCCTCGTCCGTGGCGGGCTTTATGCGGCCGTCGAGCGCAACGGCGGTTTCGTCACCGCGCAATTCGCAGTCTTCGCCCATGATCGCAGCGAGGCGCGGCACGAAGTCTTCCGCCACCGCGCGGTCCACCACGATGCTCTCGGTCGCCCCGCATACGCCGGTGCGGCGAAGCTTGGCGTTGCGGATCACGGCGGCCGCCTTGTCGAGATCGGCGGCTTCGTGGACGTAGCTGTGGCAATTGCCGTCGAGGTGGAGGAGGGTGGGGACCTTGGCCCGGTCGCGCACCAGCTCGACGAGGCCGCGTCCCCCGCGCGGGATCACCAAGTCGACATGCTCGACTGCCTCGAGCAGCGCGGCCACGGCGGCGCGGTCGGGGGTCTGGATCGTCTGGACTGCGTTGCCCGGAAGCCCCGCAGCCTTGAGCCCGGCCTGCATGCATTCGACGATCACGCGGGTCGAGTGGCGGCTTTCCGAACCGCCGCGCAGGATCACGGCATTGCCGCTCTTGAGGCACAGCGCGCTGGCGTCCGCCCCGACGTTGGGGCGCGATTCATAGATCATGCCGATCACCCCGATGGGTACCGCGACGCGTTCGATGGTGAGGCCGTTGGGCCGTTCGAAAGTCGCGAGCACGCGGCCGACGGGGTCGGGCAGGGCGGCGATTTCTTCGAGTGCCGAGGCCATGCCTTCGATGCGTTCTTCATTGAGGCGCAGGCGGTCGATGAAGCTCTCGGGCTTGCTGTCCGCCACGCCGGCTACGTCTTCGTCGTTCGCTGCGATCAGCTCGGCCATGCGGGCGCGCAGGGCCTTGGCCGCTTCGTGCAGCGCTGCGTTCTTCGCCTCGGTGCTGGCGACGGCGAGGCCGCGGGCGGCTTCGCGCGCACGGCTGCCGAGTTCGTGGACGTGGATCTGCGGGTCGAGTGTCTGGTCGGTCATGGTGGTACCTTGTGGTAGGGGCGGGAGGCGCGCTCAGCGCAGCTCGACCGCCCGGTTATACGCGGCTTCGAGCGTTTCGCGAAGCCGGGTGGAAATGGTGTCGTCGCCATTGAGCGCGGCGAGGCCGGCGGCGGTGGTGCCGCCCTTGCTGGTCACCGAGTTGCGGAGGTCTTCGAGGCCGGGCGCATCGGGCTCCAGCGCCATCGCGATCGCGCCTTCCATGGTGCCCAGAACAAGCGCGCGGGCTTCCTCGCGGTCGAAGCCCATGGCCATGGCCGCCTCGACATAGGCGCGGGCGATCTCGAAAACGTAGCCGGGGCCGGAACCCGCGACGGCGGTGACGCGGTCGATCTTGTCCTCGCTGTCGACGACGACGGCGGTGCCGGTGCGTTCCATCATCGCGCGCGCGTGGGCAAGCGGTGCGCCTTGCGCGGCATCGTCGGCGCAAATCCCGCTGACACCCTTCCCGACGGCGGCGGGGAGGTTCGGCATGACGCGCACCACGGGTGCGCCACCGGTCAGCCGCGACAGGCGCGCCAGCGAGCATCCGGCGGCGATCGACAGGACGTATCCGCCCTCGGCCAGCATCGGTGCGTAGTCGGGCAGGATGTCGTCGATCATCTGCGGCTTGATGGCGACGATCACGACATCGAAGCGCTCGTCGGCGACTGTGGAACGGTCGCGAACCAATCGCGCGCCATCGGGCGCGGCGTCCAGCGCCGGATCCACGATGGTGAACTCTTCGTCCCCGCGCATCCAGTGCGACAATAGGGCGCCTCCCATCTTGCCGCAACCTATCATTATGACTTTCGAATAGGAAATATCGTACCTCTTTTAATTGCAGCTCGACTTTCAGGCGTTTTTATCAATCGAAAATCCACTTCGCCTATTGTGGAATTAATATTCGGTAATTTCCAAGTAATAACAGTAAAAAATTATTAGAATTCTCGGTTGTGCGGTGCACCATCAATACCTAGGTTGGGTGTGAGAAATTTCAAGACGCACGGATTGTTCATTATGGCCGAAAAAAGAAACATTGTTATCAAGATCGGGTCGGCGCTCCTCGCCAACCAGGACCTTCTAACGCCCCGTTTCGGGTTCCTGCAACGCCTGATGGAAGATGTCACGCGCCTGCGCTCGCAGGGGTACGAAGTGATCCTGTGTTCTTCCGGCTCCGTGGCACTGGGCCTGCGTATCGTTGGAGAAACGCCCGAGACCGCGGGAGTTTCCGACAAGCAGGCCGCCGCTGCGTGCGGCATGCCGCTGTTGCTCAATGCCTACAAACAGGTCGGGCACGAGTTCGGGATCGAGATCGCGCAGGTCCTGCTGACGCTGGGCGACTTCGAGGACCACCGCCGCTTCCTCAACACCCGCAACACGGTCCACCGCCTGCTCGAGGCGGGCGTGGTGCCGATCATCAACGAGAACGATTCCATCACCACCGAGGAAATCCGCGTCGGCGACAACGACCGGCTGGCGGCGAAGGTCGCGCAGATGGTCGGTGCCAAGGACCTGATCATCCTCACCGGTGTCGATGGCCTCTACGATCGCAACCCCGACGATTCCGAAGCGCAGTTCGTGCCCGAGGTTACCGACGTGTCGGAATACATGGCGGCAACGCAGGGCAAGAGCACGCTCGGCACGGGCGGCATGGCGACCAAGCTGCAGGCCGCCAACATGGCACAGGAGGCGGGCTGCACGACCTGGATCGCGCAAGGGGAGGTCGACCGGCCGCTTTCGACCGTGCTTTCTGGCGAGCGCCGATCCACCAAGGTCCACGCCAATCCGAACCCCTTGTCCGGCTGGGACAGCTGGATCGCCAACCGGCTGCAGATGGCGGGCAGCCTCGTAGTATCTGACCGGGCATTGTCCTGCCTGCCGGAGACGAAGGTGCCGATCACGCGCGCGGACATCGTCTCGATGGACGGCGATTTCACGCGCGGCGACGTGCTGCATATCTATGACAAGCACGGCGTCGAGCGGGCTCGCGGCCTCAGCGACTTCACCTCCGAGGAAATCCGCGTGCTCACCAACAATCCCGACACCGACGCCGATCAACTGCTCGGTTACCGCACCAAGGGCGAGATCATCCGGGGCGCCAATCTCGTCCCGCTGGAAACGCGTCACCTCCTGTGGGACGCGCCCGCGGCGATCGCCTGACGAAAATTTATTCGCCGGGGCTTGGAACCGGATCGTTTCGCTCGTATTTAGTCAGTGCGGACCGGGCCCCTCTGGCGCGTGTTCTTCGGAGCGCGCGTGATGTCGGACCGCATCGGACATGCCGATGCGCGCTGGCGGGCCCCTTTCCCCCCTCCCATACCAGCCCTTCGGCCGCGTCGGCTGTCCGATCGATTCAAGCCTCGATACGGAGACTCTGATGACGGCCCGAATGTTTCGACTGACCCAGATCCACCAGCGGATCGACGAGCGCCTGCGCATCGAATTGCGCAAACGGCGCCCCGACTGGCAGGAATTCGCGCGGCTCGAAATGCTGCGGCAGCGCGCCAAGCACGCGCTGAACCGACTTGCGGGACGCGGGCTGACGGCCTGACGGCGTCTGCCCCGACCGCTGCCGCGGCGGGCCGCTTTCCCATGGCGGTTCTGCCGCGGCTCAATTTTTCCAGACACCAGACAAGACACAGGGAGACCATATCCATGGTCAAAGCCATCGCACCCATGATGCGTGATTTCCTGCAAAAGGAATCCGCCGGCGGTATCGTCCTCATCTTCGCCGCCCTCCTCGCGCTGGCGGTGGCCAATTCGCCGCTTGTCGGTGCCTACCAGGACCTCCTCGACACGGGGGTCGTGGTCGGCATCGGCAGCTTCGTGATCGACAAGCCGCTGCTGCTGTGGATCAACGACGGTTTGATGGCGGTGTTCTTCTTCCTCGTCGGGCTCGAGGTGAAGCGCGAGATCTTCGAAGGCCAGCTGTCGAGCTGGGACAAGGCCTCGCTCCCGGTGGTCGCCGCGATCGGGGGCATGGCAATCCCGGCGCTGATCTTCCTCAGTCTCAACGCGGGCTCGCCAGATACGGTCGATGGCTGGGCGATCCCGGCCGCGACCGACATCGCCTTCGCGCTCGGCATCCTCTCGCTGCTCGGCGACCGTGTGCCGGTGGCGCTCAAGGCGCTGCTGCTGGCGATCGCGGTGATCGACGATATCGGGGCCATCGCCATCATCGCGCTGTTCTATTCGGGCGAGCTCGACACCGGCATGCTGGGCGCAGCCGCCATCGTTTTCGTGGTCATGCTGGCGGTGGGCCGCGCGCGGGTGCAATCGACCATCCCCTACGTCCTGCTGGCGATCCTGATGTGGGCCTTCGTGCTGAAGTCAGGCGTCCACGCGACATTGGCCGGGGTCGCCGCCGCGATGACCGTCCCGCTCGACCCTGACAGCGACCACGGCCCGCTCGAGACCATGGAGCACGCGCTACATCCGTGGGTCGCCTTCCTCGTGATCCCGATTTTCGGTTTCGCCAATGCAGGGGTGACGCTGTTCGGCCTCTCGCCTGCAGCGCTTCTCGAGCCGCTGCCGCTCGGCATTGCGCTCGGCTTGCTAGTGGGCAAGCAGCTCGGCATCTTCGGGTTTGCCTGGGCGGCCGTGAAGCTGCGGATCGCCAGCCTGCCCGAAGAGGTCAGTTGGCGCCAGGTGCATGGGATGAGCCTGCTGGCCGCGATCGGGTTCACCATGAGCCTGTTCATCGGCAATCTGGCCTTCGCCGCACCGGAACAGATCGACGCGGTGAAGATCGGTGTCCTGACCGGATCCACCATCGCCGCGCTCGCCGGTTATTTCCTTCTCAACCGCGTGCTTCCGCGTGAAGCCGCCGACGAAAGTATGTCCTGATGGATTTCCTCTTCACCGACTGGCTCGGCACCCCCGTCTGGTTCTGGGGCGCCTTCCTTGCCATCGTGGCAATGCTGACCGCCTTCGACCTCGGCGTGCTGCACAAGGAGGACAAGGAACTCGGCATCGCCGAGAGCCTGAAGCTGTCCGCCTTCTACATCGGCGTGGCCATGCTGTTTGGCGCGTGGGTGTGGTTCGAACGCGGCGAGACTGCGGGCATGGAGTACTTCACCGGCTTCTTCATCGAGAAGGCGCTGTCGATCGACAACGTCTTCGTGATCAGCCTCATCTTCACCTATTTCGCAGTCCCGGCAAAATACCAGTACCGCGCGCTGCTGTGGGGCATCATGGCGGTGATCGTGCTGCGCGGCCTGATGATCGCGGGCGGGGCGGCGCTGCTGGCGGAAGCCTACTGGGTGCTCTATTTCTTCGCGGCCTTCCTGATTGCGACCGGCATCAAGATGTTCTTCGCCGGCGACGAGCCGATGGACGTCGGCAACAACCCGGTGGTGAAGTGGATCAGCCGCCACATGCGCGTGACGCCCGAACTCCACGACCAGCATTTCTTCGTGAAGGTGAAGGACGAGAAGACAGGCAAGCTGGTGCGCGCTGCGACGCCGCTGTTCCTGGCGCTGGTCGTGATCAACCTCGCCGACCTTGTCTTCGCGCTCGACAGCGTGCCGGCGATCTTCGCGATCACGACCGACACCTTCATTGTCTACACCAGCAACATCTTTGCGATCCTCGGCCTGCGGGCGCTCTATTTCGCGCTCGCCGCCATGGTGCACCGCTTCCACTATCTGAAGTACGCGCTGGCCGCGGTGCTGGTGTTCATCGGGTCGAAGATCTTCGTCAGCGATTTCCTGTTGGACGGGGGCAAGATCCCGGCCTCGATCAGCCTGGGCGTCACCGCGGCGCTGATCGCGGCGGGAATCGGCTATTCTCTGTGGAAGACGCGCGGCAAGCCCGAGCCGGACTGGCCGGCGCCGGGCTGAATGCGCGACCGATTGGCCTGATCAGGCGGCGGCGTTGCCCGCGCTCATCGTGGTGCCGACCTTGTTCATGGTGGTCGACAACTCGTTGCCGAGCGCCTGCAGCGACACGATCGCCGCAACGGCGATCAGGGCCACGATCAGCCCGTATTCGATCGCGGTCGCCCCGCGTTCGTCCCGGCCTAGTGCGTGAAGGAATGTCATCGTTTCGTAGCCCCGTCACATGGATTGCAGGACCGGTGATAGATTCTCAACCTTAGCTCGCGCTTGCGTAACATGGTTAACCAACCGAAACTTTCGCAGGCAGGGGACAGGCAGGCGAACTTCACTTGGCGTTCAGCAGGGTGCTGGCTATACGCTCGCCCCATGACCACGCGTTCGCATTCCCAGAGCAAGCTCTTCCTCGCCGCCCTCGTTGCCGGTGCCAGTGTCCTGACCGCCGGTTGTGCGGGCAAGGGCGACGCCAACGATCTCAAGAACACCGCTTACGTGGCGCGGGACGTGGAGACGCTCTACCGCGAAGCCAAGCGCCGCCTCGACAACGGCAATGCGAAATTCGCCGCCGCCCTGTTCGACGAGGTCGAGCGCCAGCATCCCTATTCGCCCTGGGCGCGGCGCGCACAGCTGATGAGCGCGTTCAGCTATTACATCGCGCAGGAATACAATCCGGCGATCCAGTCCGCCCAGCGATTCCTGTCGATCCACCCGGGCAACAAGGACGCGCCCTATGCCTACTACCTGATCGCGCTCAGCTATTACGAGCAGATCAGCGATGTGCAGCGCGACCAGAAGATTACCGAACAGGCGCTGACCGCGCTGCAGGAAGTGAACCGCCGCTTCCCGACCACTCAATATGCCGCAGACGCCCGCCTCAAGATCGATCTCGTGCAGGATCACCTCGCGGGCAAGGAAATGGAAATCGGCCGTTTCTACGAACGGTCGGGCAACTGGATCGCGGCGCAGATCCGGTTCCAGAACGTGGTCGACAACTTCCAGACCACCAGCCACACGCCCGAAGCGCTCTATCGCCTGACCGAAACCAGCCTCGCGCTCGGCCTTCCGGGCGAGGCGAAGAAATACGCCGCCGTGCTCGGTGCCAACTATCCCGGCAACGAGTGGTACGAGAAGGCCTTCGACCTCATGCAGAAGCATGCGCCGGCCGTGACCGCGAGCTGAGTCTCCGGCAAACCGCGAGTTAACGCTATTTTTCCGGCGGTCCGCTAGATGCGGGTCAATGCCGGGATGGACCCTCAAGAGCCTGATTGCGGGCGCGGCGCTGTGCGTTGCCGCGAGCCTAGCCGCGCATCCGGAAGATATGCTGGTCGGCGGCGCGCAGGTCGGGCCGGGGGAGATCGCCATCGCGGGGCTGCTGGACGGGCGCCGCGACAAGGTCGATTTCGAGGCCGTCACGGTCTCCATCAACGGCCAGCCCGTCGAGCTTCGCGCAGACGGTCACTTCGGCGGAACTTTCCCGATTTCGCCCTACTACCGCGTCGATATCGCCGGTCCGGGCATTTTCGCCATGGTCCAGACCTTCGGCAATGGCGAGGTGCGTGACGAAGCGTGCGACTGCCTCGTCTTCCCCGCGATCGAACTGGTGGCGCGCAGGAAGGGCCGGATCGAACTGTTCTTCGGCGGCGACAGCATGGCGGGGCGCCGCTTCTTCGAGGCTCCGCGCGGCGAGCAGGCGGTGCTCGACCGCGTGACGCTGGATCGCGATCTCGACCGGCTCTTCACCGCGATCAAGCCCTATCTCGAGACCAGCGATCTCGCCTCGATCAACCTCGAATCGGTGGTCGCGGCAGAGCAGCCAGGACCGCCGGCGCCGAAGAAATACCTGTTCTTCTCCCCGCCCGAATTGCCGATGGCGCTGGCGCGGGCCGGGATCGACCACGTCTCGCTCGGCAACAACCATACTGCCGACTATCGCGATGCGGGGATGCGCACGACGCTTGACGCGCTCGATGCGGCGGGGGTCAAGCGCGCGGGCGCGGGCATGGATGTGGCGGAGGCCGAGCGGGCTGCCCGCTTCACGGTCAGCGGCCAGAAGCTCGGCATCTTCGGCTTCGTCGGCTGGCGCGGCACCTGGACGCCGAACCAGACGGCCACCGAAACCAAGTCCGGCGCGGCCTGGGGCAAGCGCAGCGATGTCGAACGGGTGACGACGCGCGAACGGCGCGCAGGCTACATCCCGATCATGCATTTCCACGGCAACATGGAATATGCCGACCGCCCGTCCGAAATGTCGATCCCGCGCTATCGCGCCGCGATCGAGAAGGGGGCGCCGCTGGTCATCGGCCATCATCCGCACGTCACCCACGGGCTCGAGATCTATCGCGGCGGGCTGATCGCGCATTCGCTCGGCAACTTCCTGTTCGACCAGGAGCACCCCCACACCCATGTCACCTACACGCTCAAGGTCTGGCTGGAGAACGGCAAGTTCCTGCGCGCCGAGGTCATCCCGATCCAGATGCTCGACTATCGCCCCGTACCGGCGGTCGGCACCATGCGCGAGGCGGTGCTGCGCCGGGTGAGTTGGCTGTCGAGCGAGATGGGCACGGTGCTCGCCCGCAGCGGCGGGCACATGGCGGTATGGCGCGAGCAACCCGGTGTACGCAGCCCCGCGTGCCGCACGCCCGAGGCGTTCACCCTCACGAGCCTCGCGCCTGCCTGTCCGTCTGCGACCAGCCAGTATGGCCGCAACCTCATCCCGCGCGGGGACTTCGAGAACACCCGCGTCGGCGAGGCAGCCGACCGCTTCTGGATGACGCTCAACGCCGGGCTCGACTTCCGCGAGAGTGCGGACGGAGGGGGCTACATGGCGCTGCTTCCCGAAAGCGGCAGCAAGGCGGCCTATCTCTATTCGCGCTCCTACATCCGCGACGTGGAAGCGACCGACTTCACCCTGCAGGCACGTATCACCCTGCCGCGAAGCGCGACGGTCGAACTGATCGTCAAGGAGCGACCGCAGGAGGACGACGAGGCCAGCCCATCGGTGCGCGGCGAGACGATCGCCAACAAGCACTTCGCCGCCGGGGCCCAGGACCTGAGCTTCGACTTCAGCCGCCCGCCAGAAGTGCCAGGCAAGGCGCGGGCTTTCCGGCTCATCCTGCGCGTCGATTTCGACGACAGGGCCCAGGCGGGCGACCGCGTTGTCGAGATAGACGACCTGGCGCTGGTCGAATGGCCGCTGGGCGAGGCGCAAGGCGATCCCGCGCAGGCCTGGCGCTGGACGCATAGCCGCCCTCACGCCGCTCCGCATCTCGCGGGTAAATGATCCACACGTAAGCCGCGCGGAAGGCGGTGACGCGGCCCGTATGCTGCGCTAGAGAAGCCGGTGATGCTGACCCGGCTCGCCATCCGCAATATCGTGCTGATCGAAGCGCTCGATCTCGATTTCGGGCGCGGTCTCGGCGTGCTCACGGGCGAGACGGGGGCGGGCAAGTCGATCCTGCTGGATTCGCTGGGCCTCGTGCTAGGCAATCGCGCCGATAGCGGCCTCGTCCGCGCGGGCGAGGAGAAGGCGAGCGTGACCGCCAGCTTCGAATTCGCCGTGCTGCCCGCCGGGATCGCCGAACTGCTCGAGGATGCCGATACCGAGATCGACGAAGGCGAGCCGCTGATCCTGCGTCGCCAGCTCAAGGCGGACGGCAAGAGCAAGGCCTTCGTCAACGACCAGTCGGTCAGCGTCGGCTTGCTGCGCGAGCTCGCGACCTACCTTGTCGAACTGCACGGCCAGCACGACGATCGCGGGTTGGTGAACCCGCGCGGCCACCGGGCGCTGCTCGACCGGTTCGCTGGCGGAGAGACCGAACGGGTTGCCGCGGCGTGGGCGAAGTGGCGCGCCGCCGAGGACGCGTTGGCCGAAGCGCGCGAAGCGGTCGAGAATGCCAGGGCCGACCAGGACCTGTTGCTCGCGCATCTGACCGAGCTGACCGCGCTCGAACCGCAGGCGGGCGAGGAGGCGCGCCTCGCCGAAACGCGCGCGGACATGCAGAAGGGGGAGAAGCTTTCGGGCGATCTCGAGGAACTGCGGCACATCTGGGAAGGCTCGGATTCGCCGCTCGCCGCGCTGCGCGTGGCCGCGCGCCGGCTCGACCGGATCGCACCCGAGCATCCGCTGCTCGCCGATGCGCTGGCCGCGCTTGATCGCGCGGTGATCGAGGCGGGCGAGGCGGAGGACAAGCTGCAGGCCGCAGCCGAGGCGCTGGTGCACGATCCGCAGGCGCTCGAGGCAGCGGAAACGCGGTTGTTCGACCTGCGCGCGCTCGCCCGCAAGCACCGCTGCGAGGTCGACGAGCTGCCCGGCAAGATGCGCGAATTCCGCGCCGCGCTCGACTCGATCGAGGGCGGGGAGGCGCAGCTCGACGCGCTGGAGGCAGCGGCGAAGGATGCCGGCCAGCGCTACCGCGCCGAGGCCGAGGCGCTGCACGCGACACGCGTGGCCGGCGCAATGCGGCTCGACGAGGCGGTGGCTGCCGAACTCGCCCCGCTGAAGCTCGATGCGGCGAAATTCCGCACCGCCGTAACCGAACTGCCGGAGGAACGCTGGGGCGCGCAGGGCATGGACACGGTCGAGTTCCTCATCTCGACCAATCCCGGCGCCGATTTCGCCCCGCTCGCCAAGATCGCCAGCGGGGGCGAGCTGTCGCGCTTCATCCTCGCCTTGAAGGTCGCGCTGGCGGAAAAGGGCGGGGCGGCGACGATCATCTTCGACGAAATCGACCGCGGCGTCGGCGGCGCGGTGGCAAGCGCCATCGGCGAACGGCTCGCGCGGCTGGCGGCGGACGGGCAATTGCTCGCCGTCACGCACTCGCCCCAGGTCGCGGCGCGCGGCCGCACGCATTACATGATCGCCAAGAGCTCTGACGGCACGGTGACCCGCACCAGCGTGGCCCTGCTCGACGAGGCCGGGCGGCAGGAAGAGATCGCCCGCATGCTCAGCGGCGCGGAAGTGACGCCCGAAGCGCGCGCGCAGGCGGACCGGCTGCTGGAGGGGGTTTGATGCGCTGGGCCGAAGCCGCGGGACTGATGGCTTTTCTTTCTGCTCTTCTGGCTCTGACAGCAGTATCGGCCCGCCCGATCGGACACCCCGATACCGAAGGAGCTCTTGCTGCGGCGCTCAAGAGGGAATTCGAGTGGTTCATGAAGGATGATCTCTATCGGAGATCGGATGAGCCTGCAGAAGCGATTACCCTCTGCCTCGGTGGTGAAAGCCAATTCGATATCGAGCGGCTGGCAATGCATCTGTCGGACACTGTCATCCGTCCCGTTCCGTACAAATCCTGTCGACGCGTGGTCGAAGAGGGAGATTTCGGCATGTTCACGGCGCTCTATCACTATTTCGGACCTGATAGTGAAGAGGCGAGCAGTCTTGCGGTTGTCGCAATCAAGTGCCCCACTACCTCATCCTGTGTCATAGATATCGATGATTTCGGTGGCGGCTATCGACATTTCGTTGAACAAAGAGGTGCCGATTGGGTGGTTGTTGAGACCACGACCCGCTGGGTCGTCTAGGCCGAACATTAACTCTCCCGCTGCCCGAGATAGATCAGCACCAGCAGTCCCCACACGCTGAACTTGAACGCGTCGTCATCCGGCACCGAACCCGTCGCCGCGCATTTCATCTCCAAGTAATCGGAGGTCGCATGCGCCGAATTCTCCTCACTTCCATCGCGGTTCTATCGACGGCCTGCGCGCCTTATCTGCCGCGCTACGCGCCGGCGCAGGAGGCGTTCGAGATCGGCTTTTACGAGGACATAAACACGCCGCGCCTCGCGCTGCTCGAATACCGGCTGGCCAAGTATTTCGCGTGGAAAGACCGGCCTTACGAGGTGGTCTGTGCCTCGCAGGAGCGGCCCGGCGTCGCGAGCGGTGTTACCGAGCGGCTGCCGCTCGAACCGGAGGTGGAACTGGCGCTCCTGAAACGCTTTCCCGGCCTGTCGCCTTTCACCCGCTGCCAGCAGCAGGGTATCGATGTCGTGGCTGCCGACACGGGCGTTCCGGCTGCGATCTTCGACGTGAACGAGTTCAGCTGCGAAACGCCGGCCAACTGCGTGGGCTGGGGCGGCTATTACGCCAATGGCCAACACGGCTGGAGCTATCATCGCCTGCGGTTCGAACGCGGCGAGTGGCGGATCAAGCCCGAGGACCTGGGGATCGTGCTGACCTGATCAGGCGGCTTCCCGCTGGCCCAGATAGATCAGCACCAGCAGTCCCCACACGCTGAACTTGAACGCGTCGGCAAGCGAGCCGGAGCCCACTTCGCTCTGCCACATCTGGTAGCCCGCGCCGCCGATGGCGCCGAAGAAGCCGAACCAGACCACCACGGCCAGCCCCGCGCCGAGCTTGGCGGTGCCCTTGGCCGCCTCGAACCCGGCGGCATCCGCGGCGCGCGCCTGCCACAGCTTCCACGCACCGAGCAGGCAGATCACCCCGGTCGCGATTTCGGCGAGGAAGATCACCCAGGCAAGCGGTTTCACCGCCGCGCCGCCGATGGCGGGCAGGAGATTGTTCGAAAATACCGCGTTGTGCTCCAGCGACAGCACGTAGCCGACTGCGCTATAGGCCTGGTCGATATTCATGATGTTGTGGATCACATAGAGCATCGCCATCGCGCCCAGCGCGGCGACGAAGGCGGTCTTCAGGTAACGGTCGATCATCGCTTTCCCCCGATCGGTTGTGCGACCCGTCCCCGCGGCACTTTTCGCAGTGCGCAGGCTGGGGCATAGCTTGGCTCATGGGAATCGACCAAATCGCGCCTGTGGACATGTCCGAAGCCGAGGCCGCCAACGAGCTGATGCGGCTGGCGAAACAGATCGCGCATCACGACCGGCTCTATCATGCCGAGGACTCGCCCGAGATCAGCGATCCCGAGTATGACGCGCTGGTCCGGCGCAACCGCGCACTGGAGGAGGCCTTTCCGCATCTCGTCCGCGAGGACTCGCCCTCTCGCAAAGTCGGTCATGCGATCGCCGCCTCGCCGCTCAGCAAGGTGACGCACGAGGTTCGCATGATGAGCCTCGACAACGGCTTTTCCGAGGAGGAGATTGCCGAATGGGTCGCGCGTGTGCGGCGCTTCCTTGCGCTCGACGACGATGCGCCGCTGGCCTTCACGGCAGAGGACAAGATCGACGGCCTCTCCTGCTCGCTGCGGTACGAGAAGGGCCAGCTTGTCGTGGCGGCGACGCGCGGCGACGGGCAGGTGGGCGAGGACGTCACCCCGAACGTGGCGCATATCGCCGACATCCCGCAGCAACTCGCCACCGACAACCCGCCAGACGTTTTCGAGGTTCGCGGCGAAGTCTACATGGAAAAACAGGCCTTTGCTGCGCTCAATGCTGCGCAGCAGGGGGCAGGCGGCAAGCTGTTTGCGAATCCGCGCAATGCGGCGGCCGGATCGCTCAGGCAGAAAGATGCGAGCGTGACCGCCAAGCGGCCGTTGCGGTTCTGGGCGCATGGCTGGGGCGCGGCGTCCGAAGTGCCGGGGGCAACGCAGCACGAGGTGGTCGAAGTCCTGCGGCAATGGGGCTTCCCGATCTCGCCGCTGTTCGACCGGGTCGACAGCCTTGCGGGCCTGCTCGCGCATTACGCCAGCATTGGCACGGCGCGGCCCGAACTGCCGTATGAGATCGACGGCGTCGTCTACAAGGTTGACCGGCTGGACTACCAGCAGCGCCTCGGCTTCGTCGCCAAAGCGCCACGCTGGGCGCTGGCGCACAAGTTCCCTGCCGAGCGCGCCGAGACCACGCTCGAGGCGATCGATATCCAAGTGGGGCGGACCGGCAAGCTGACCCCGGTGGGCCGCCTCGCGCCCGTGCTGGTGGGCGGGGTGACGGTCACCAATGTCACGCTCCACAATCGCGACGAGATCGCGCGGTTGGGGGTCCGTCCGGGCGACCGCGTGGTCGTGCAGCGCGCGGGCGACGTTATTCCACAGCTTGTGGATAACCTCACCCGCGAGGTCGAACGCGCACCCTTCGTCTTCCCCGATACCTGCCCCGAATGCGGCAGCGAAGCGGTGGCAGAGGAGGGCGAGGTCGATGTGCGCTGCACCGGCGGGCTCATCTGCCCCGCGCAGCGGACTGAACGCCTCAAGCATTTCGTCTCCCGCGGCGCGCTCGACATCGACGGGCTGGGCGAGAAGACCATCGACCAGTTCTTCGCGCTCGGCTGGCTCGAAAGCCCCGCCGATATCTTCCGCCTGAAAGATCGCCGCAAGGACATCCTCGCGCTCGAGGGCTGGCAGGAGCGGTCTGTGGATAACCTGTTGGCATCGGTGGAAAACCGCCGTCAGCCCGATGCCGCACGCCTGCTGTTCGGCCTCGGCATCCGCCATGTCGGCGCGGTCACGGCGCGCGACCTGTTGAAGAATTTCCACGAGCTTCCGGCACTACGCGAGGCGGCGGAAAAGGCGCACGCCGGGGACGAGGAGGCGATCGCGCAGTTGACCTCGATAGACGGCATCGGCGGCGCAGTGGTCGAGGCGCTCGGCGATTTCTTCCACGAAGATCATAACACGGCCGTGTGGGACGACATCCTCGCGCAGGTCTCGCCGCCGCCCTATGTCGTGGAAACCAAGGAAAGCCCGGTCAGCGGTAAAACCGTCGTCTTCACCGGCAAGCTCGAGACCATGAGCCGCGACGAAGCCAAGGCGCAGGCCGAGCGATTGGGCGCGAAGGCGGCGGGATCGGTCAGCGCGAAGACCGACCTACTGGTCGCCGGACCGGGCGCAGGCAGCAAGCTCAAGAAGGCCGCCGAATTGGGTATCGAGGTGATCGACGAAGCGGGCTGGGCGGAGATCGTGAAGGCCGCGGGGTAGGCCGATCACAGGGGAGATCGTACATGCACATTGCCGATGCTCAGGCGGACTTGCGCCGCGCCTATACCGATGGCGGACCCGGTGTGATCGTTTCGGGCCTGGTGTGGCTCGCAGCGGCCTTCGCAGAGAGTCGCAGCGGGGTGGCGACAGGCTTCGTCGTCCTCTTCGTCGGCGGGATGTTCATCTACCCGCTCGCGCTGCTGGCCAACCGTGCGATCCTGCGTCGCGCCGGCGAGGCGAAGGACAATCCCTTCGGTCCGCTGATCCTTGAATCGACGATTGCCATGATCGCCGGCCTGTTCGCGGCCTGGCTGTTTCTCGATTACGCCCCGCAGCTTGTGATGCCGCTTGCCGCGATCATGGTCGGCACGCATTATTTCGCGTTCCGGACCGCCTATGGCGACAAGCTCTTCTGGATGCTGGCAGCCATCGTCACACTGCTTGGTCTGGCAGGGATCTACCCCGTTCTTCCCCTGCAGGGGACGGTTGCCCTGCAAGTTGCGGTGGCTGAAATGTTCTTCGGCATCGGCCTGACCGTGCGTGGTCTGAAGCGGTAGGTAGGAGCGTGCGACTAGCACAGATCGAGGCGGCGCGCGCCCATATTCTCGCAGCGTCCGATAGCGCGCGGTGATGCTTGCCGAACTCCACCCGCAGGCCCTGCGCATCGCCACGCTCCTGCGCGAGCGGCGCCAGAAAATCGCCGTCGCAGATGGGGCGACCGGCGGCCTGATCGCGGCTTCCCTCCTCACCGTTCCGGGCGCGCTCGACTTCTTCGTCGGGGGCGGGGTGGTCTATTCCTTCCGCGCCCGCAACGTGCTCTTCGCCCTCCCGCGCGAGGCCTATGCCGGGATGCGCGGCGCGAGCGAGGACTATGCGCTTCTTCAAGCGCGCGCGATCCGCGACAATTTCGGGGCCGAATGGGGCATCGCCGAAAGCGGCTCGGTCGGCGGGTCGAGCCACCCGAGCGGGGCGACGGCGGGGCGCAGCGTGGCCGCCATCGTCGGCCCGGACGGCTTCGAACAGATCCAGGTGACCGAAACCGGCAGCGACGACCGCATCGCCAATATGGAGGCCTTCACGCGTGCGGCGCTGGCGGCCCTCCAGGACGCGCTCTCTGCCTGATCAGTCGTTCGGCATGATATGGATTTCGCGCACCGCCGCCGTCGCGGGTTGCTGCAGAGCGTAGACGACCGCATTGGCGACGTCTTCTGGCTGGATCTTGCCCGGCTTGGGCTCGTCGAAGAACGGGGTGTCGACCATGCCCGGCGTGATCACGGTGCAACGGCCGCCCCATTCGCGCATTTCCTCGGCCAGATTGCCGGCGAAACCCTGCACGAACCACTTGGTGGCACCATAGACCGAGCCCTTGAGATGGTCGCGCCCGGCCTTGGAGCCGGTGATCACGAACTGCCCCTTGGACTTCCTGAGATGCGGGATGGCGGCATGGGCTGCGTAGAGCACGGCGAGCACATTAACGTGGATCATGTCGTGCCATTCCTGCGGATCGCCCTGCTCGACACCCGGCTTGGCGACACCCGTCCCGGCATTGGCGAAGACCGCGTCGAGCGATCCGAAGGCCGAGACCGTGCGCTTGATGGCATCGGCGATCTGCTCGCGATGGGTCACGTCGCAGGCGATGGCTAGCGCGCGATCGCCGATCTCGGCGGCCAGCGCCTCCAGCTTGTCCGCCGACCGGGCGCACAGGGCGACGTTCCAGCCCGCCTCGGCAGCGGCCTTGGCTGTTGCGGCACCGATGCCGCTCGATGCGCCGGTGATGATAAGTGTCCTTGCCATGGGTTCCTGCCTGTCCTGCCGTGTCTGTCGCAGACCAAGCGGCCACACCCACGCTTGGTTCCGCATGAATGGGGCTTGCGCGATGTCGTTTCTGTCCTCGCTCGCCCGGGAAGCCTCTGTTAAATGTAACATAACGGGCATCAGGCGGGGGATGACATGATCCAGGAATGGAAGCGCGGGCGCGTGCAGCGCAGGCTCGAGGATCAGGAAGGCCGGGAGGGCCTGCGGCGTATCGCCACCTGGATCCATGTGTTTCGCGGCGAGGCGGAAGCGCGCATTCCACGCGACGAGGCGAAACTGTGCGCCGACATGGCCATGGGCCGGTACAGCTGCGTCGGCAAGTCGCACTCCTACAACGGCGTCCAGATCGTGCCGGGCGTGAACGCGATGATGATGCGCGAAGGCGGACTGGACCGGCTGGATTACGACCCTGCCACCGGCATCGCGACCGTAGGGGCTTCGGTCTCGGTCGAGCAGCTCAAGCTCTTCCTGCTCGGGCACAAGCGACGGCTCATCAATTCCGGCAATTACATGCAGCAGACGGTGGTGGGCGCGCTGGCAACGGGCACGCATGGCTTCGGCGACCGGGCGGTTATGGCCGATGCCGTGACGTCCGTAACGTTCCTCGACGACAGCGGCCAGCGCCACACGCTGAGCCGCGGCGACCCGGAATTCCCCTATGTCGCGCTGTCCTTCGGCACCATCGCCCCGATCGTCGAACTCTCGCTCGAGACCGTGCCGACCGAGGCTTTCATTTCGACCAGCCATGTCAATCGCCTGTCGAACCTGCGGGCGCTGCAGAAAGGGGCGATCGCGTCGAATTGGTGCATCCTGCCCTACACCGATCTCGACGATCCGGTGATGATGCTCCATGCGCTGTCGCCATTCGACCCGGCGGTGAAAACGAAGAAGGAGAGGTCGGGCGGCGGGTTCTTCGCGCCGGTCGCGCGGTGGGTGATCGGCAAGTACCAGTGGCTCGACCGCTGGGTGCCGAAGTGGCGCCGCCCGCTGCAGCGGTTCATCCACAAGCTGAACGTCACGCAGGTCGACCGGATAATCACCGATCCCGAAGATCTCGACTACCTTTACGATCCGAAGAAGGGGCAAGCCAAGGACCGCGCCCCCGATATCCTGCGCGGTTGCTTCTCGACCACCTATACGGGCTACAATCTCGCCTTTTTCGTGCCGCTCGAGAAGGCACCCGCCATCGTCAAATTCATCATCCGCGAGGCCGACGGACTGCGCGACCTGGGGTTCTTCCTCAAGGGCGTGATCAGCGTGCGCGAACTGCCGGGGACCTCAGACCTCGTCTTCGCGGCGAACCACACGCAGCCGATGGCGGCGATCGATCTCTTCGCCGACCCGCGCGACTATGCCTGGCTGGAACGGTTGCAGCGGCTGGTGATGCAGTACGAACCCGACACGCGCCCGCATTTCGGCAAGAGCGCGCTGATGCCCGAAATGCGGGATTCGCTCGGCGAGCAGCACCTCGACCGGCTGATGGCGATCCATCGCAGGCATTACCCGCAAGGCCGCCTGATGTTCAGCGAACGGGTGCGCGCGTTCCTGCAAACCGGCAAGCCGCTGCCGGGCGAACCCGCCGCCGACGCGAACCTCGCCTGATCATTCGGAGGCGGGCGGGGGGACCCATTTCATCACCCCGCCCGGAAGCGGCGTCCACCAGCCGGTGCGGATCCCCGCTGCGGCGAGCGTGTCGCTTGTCCACTGGTTGCAGCTGTTGCCCAGGTGGTAGGTGCCCGGCGCGTCGTAGAAAACGTCATAGCTGCCATACCCCGGATAGCGCTTGCGCGCCTCGGGCGGGCGGACCTGCCGCTCGATCCGGGCGACCAGCAGGGCGTACTGCTCGGGCGTGACCCGCAGCACGCGAACCGTTTCGCCGGGCGCGGGGCGGACGTAATGCGCGGCATGGAGCAAGCCGTCTCCACCGGTGGCAGCGTTGAGCGCCGTGGCTGGCCGCAAGTCCCACCAGGTCGGCGTGTCGAGAAAAACCTGACGCTCCCCCCAACTCACCGAAACGTGGGTATAGGGGCGGGCCGGATCTCCGAGATCGGACGCTGGGAAGTCGGCTCGCCAATCCTTGATCGGCGTCACCAGCGGCATAACGATCCCGGTGTGGATACCGTTGGTTTCGATCAAGATTTCGACGCCCTCTGCGGGCTCCTCCCACTCGCCATTGCGGGGGATGGAACTGCCGACCCAAGCGCCGAGCAGGAACAGGATGGCCAGGGTGGCCAGCGCGGCGCCTAGCCGGCCGAGCCCGCGCAGAACGCGTCTCACCGAATGCGGCTCTTGCGCAGCCAGAGGATGGACCAGTCGCCGTTCACCAGCCGTCGGGCAAGACGGAAGCCGAGCGCGCGATAGGCGCGGCGAACCTGCGGTTCCTGCGTTTCGAGCAGCCCGGCAAGCAGGAGATTCCCCCCTGCCGGGATGGCGGCTGCGAAAGGCCCCGCCAGCTCGACCAGCGGTCCGGCGAGGATGTTGGCGATGAACAGGTCGTAGGGACCCCGCGCCTCGAGCAGCGGGTCGGCCATGCCGTCGGCGATCACCATGGTAAGTTCGCCCGGACCCGCGCCCTGCGGCACTGCGTTCAGCGCGCAATTATCCTCGACCACACTCGCACAGACCGGGTCGATATCCGAGGCAGTCGCGGTCGCGCCCGGCCACAGGTTGAGCGCGGCGAAGGCCAGCAGCCCCGTGCCGGTGCCGATATCGGCGATGTTGCGCGCCGTCACGCCCTGGCGCTTCATCAGGTCGAGCATCGCGAGGCACCCGGCCGTGGTCGCGTGCTGGCCGGTACCGAAGGCCTGGCTGGCCGGGATGACGAAGTCGACCAGGTCGGGGTCGGGTTCGTGTTCGGGCGTGCGCACATGGAACCGCCCTGCGCGGATCGGCTCGACCCCCTTCTGGCTTTCGACCACCCAGTCGGTCTTGGGTAGCTTTTCCACCACCAGTTCCGGAGCCTTGCCGGGAAACAGCGCCGCGACGCGCTGTACATCGGCGGGTTTCGGCTTGCGGTCGAGATAGACTTCGAAGGTCCAGTCTTCCGGTAAATGGTCGGCGACTTCCATCGCGGTCACCACCCATTCGGGCGGCCAGTCGAGATCCTCTTCATAGGCGACGAGGGCATCGCGCGCTTCGTCCTTCGAGCATTCGGCGAGGATCTTCCAGCTGTCAGCCACCGGCGGCCTCCTTGGCGAGGCGCTCTTTAAGACGCGCTTCGAGAGCGTCGGCATATTCCGCGCAAGACATGCCCCCGACGAGGCTGCCGGCAGCTGCGCGCTCGAGCATCTTGCTGGCGGACGGATGCGGCGTGAGCAATATGTCGCATTGCAGGGCACGCACCCGGGCAACGCTGTGCCGGTAAGCGGCAAGATAGGCGGGATGGTCAGAAAAGCGGTAAGCGTCGCTGCTCACGGGCGAAAGGCTGTCGGCATAGACGATCGTCTTGCAGCCGGCCCTGCCGTCGCAGTCCTGCCACTGCCAGCTCAGGGCACCAGCCGTATGTCCCGGGGTTGCGGTAGCGACGAGATTTGCCGTCTCCGTGCGCACGACATCGCCGTCGGCAACGATCACGTCGACCGCCACGGGCGCCATCGCATCGAGCGTCCCGGCCTGCGGATCGTCGGGCCCGACCTCGCCGCTGCGGAGCACCGCGGCAGCGGCGGCCGAGGCGGCGATGTGGGCGCCGGTCGCCGCCTTGAGCTTCGCAAAGCCGCCGACGTGGTCGAAATGTTCGTGACTGTGCAGGATCGTCGCGATCTCGTTGGGGCGGAACCCGAGCTTGCCGATATTGGCGAGTACCACCTCGGCGCCCGCTTCGGTGCCGCTGTCGATGAGGATGTGCCCCTGCGGTCCGGCGACGAGGATTGCAGCGATCCCGCAGGTGCCGACGTAATAGGTGTTGCCATGGATGCGGAAGGGCGGGGCGGGCTTGTCCCACTCGTCCCACGGCTCGCAGCCCGATGCCCATTGCGCCATCGTCACCTGCTCCGGCTCGGGCAGCGGATCGGGCGTCTGGATCGGCGGAGCGCAGGCTGCGAGGAGTGTGGCTAGCGCAACAGGTGTAGCCTTAGCGAACATAGCTTGCTCCGTTCGCATCGAGGGTGGCGCCGGTCAGGCTGGCGGGCGCGTCGAGCGCGCAGAATTCGATAAGCTTCCCGATCTCCTCGGGCTCGGCCACGCGGCCCAGCGGAATGTCTGCCAGCAGCCCCGCGCCGCCGCGGCTTTCGAGGTAATCGCCCGCCATCGCCGTATCTGTGAAACCGGGCGTGATCGCGAAGCTGAGAATGCCCTCAGCCGCATACTGCCGTGCGATGGTCTTGTGCATCGCCAGCATCCCGCCCTTGCTCGCCGCATAGTGCCAGTGCGCGGGCGAATCGCCGCGGTGGCCGGCGCGGCTGGCGACATGGACGATGCGCCCTGGCACGCCGCGCTCCAGCCAATGGCGGACGGCAAACCGGCTCAACTGGGCCGAAGCGGTCAAGTTGATGCGCATCGTGTCCTCCCATCCGTCGAGCCATTCGATGTCCGAGGCGTCGATCGGGTTGGGCACGAACATGCCCGCATTGTTGACCAGCACATCGATGGCGCCGCCAGCGCGGGCGAGGGCGGCTTCCCACAATTCATGCGGTGCGCCGGGGTCCGAAAAGTCGGCCGGGACGGTATCGACCGAGGTGCTGCTGGTCGCCTGGCCGATCACTTTGGCGCCGCGCGCCTCGAGAGCGTTCCTGGCTGCCGCGCCGATGCCGCGCGAAGAGCCGGTGAGAAGAATGCATGTCATGCAACGCGCTATTCGGAAATTTGCAGCACTTGTCGAGCCTGCCCGCCTTGCACGGCGCGCCCACTTCGCTAAGTGGGGCGCAACAAATCACCGTAACGGACGAGATTCATGGCAAACCGGCCGATCGCACCGCATCTGCAAATCTGGAAATGGGGTCCGCACATGGCGGTCTCCATCCTGCACCGCATTACCGGCGACGGGCTGGCGCTCGTCGGGCTCGGCGTGCTGCTGTGGTGGCTGGGGGCGATGGCGTCGGGACCGGTCGCCTACGCGACCTTCGCCGATTTCTTCGAGACACCCTTCGGCCTGATCGTGCTGATCGGCCTCAGCTGGGCATTCTTCACCCACATGATGAGCGGCCTGCGCCACTTCGTCCTCGATATCGGTGCGGGTTACGAACTCGACACGAACAAGACCTGGTCGATCATGGCTCCGATCATCGCCATCCTTCTCACCATCGGCCTCTGGGCCTTCATCCTGCTTCGCTGAGGACACACACCCATGGGTAACGGAACCTCCATCGGACGCGTGCGCGGGCTCGGCTCGGCGCATGAAGGCGCGCACCATTGGCTGGTGCAGCGCTTCACCGCCATCGGCAATCTCGTGCTGATGCTCTTCCTCGTGATCAGCCTTGCGATGCTGCCGAACTATTCGTTCGAGACCGTCACGGGCTGGGCCTCGCAGACGCTGCCCGCAACCGCGCTGGCGCTGCTGGTGATCTCCGTCTTCTGGCACGCGCGCCTCGGCCTGCAAGTGCTGATCGAGGATTACGTCCATGACGCCGGCAGCAAGTTCGGCGTGCTTGCCCTTCTCAACCTTGCAACCATCGGCGGCGCGGCTTTCGGCATCGTGTCCATCGCCCGCCTCGCCCTCGGAGGAGCCGCCTGATGGCCCGCACCGAAACTTTCAGCATCAACGGCCGCGAATACCCGATCACCGACCATACCTATGACGTCGTCGTCGTGGGTGCCGGCGGCAGCGGCCTGCGCGCCACCATGGGCGCCGCCGAAGCGGGCCTGAAGACCGCGAACATCTCCAAGGTCTTCCCGACCCGCTCGCACACCGTCGCGGCGCAGGGCGGCATCGCCGCCAGCCTCGGCAACAATTCGCCCGACCACTGGTCGTGGCACATGTACGATACCGTGAAGGGTTCCGACTGGCTTGGCGACCAGGACGCGATCGAATACATGGTCCGCGAAGCGCCGCAGGCGGTCTACGAGCTCGAGCATGCAGGCGTGCCCTTCAGCCGCAATGACGACGGGACGATCTACCAGCGCCCCTTCGGCGGCCACATGCAGAACATGGGCGAGGGGCCGCCGGTGCAGCGCACCTGCGCCGCAGCCGACCGTACCGGCCACGCCATGCTCCACGCGCTCTACCAGCAGAGCCTGAAGTACGATGCGGACTTCTTCATCGAATATTTCGCGCTCGACCTGATCATGAAGGACACCGCGGACGGCAAGGTCTGCGTCGGCGTGATCGCCATGTGTCTCGACGACGGGACGATCCACCGCTTCCGCGCCAAGGCGGTCGTGCTGGCGACCGGCGGCTATGGCCGCTGCTACTTCACCGCGACCAGCGCGCACACCTGCACCGGCGACGGCGGCGGCATGGTGCTGCGCGCCGGCCTGCCGCTGCAGGACATGGAATTCGTCCAGTTCCACCCGACCGGCATCTACGGCGCAGGCGTGCTCATCACCGAAGGTGCACGCGGCGAGGGCGGGTATCTCACCAACTCCGAAGGCGAGCGGTTCATGGAACGCTATGCCCCGTCGGCCAAGGACCTCGCCTCGCGCGACGTCGTATCGCGCTCGATGGCGCTGGAAATGCGCGAAGGCCGCGGCGTGGGCCCGGAAAAGGACCACATCTACCTGCACCTCGATCACATCGATCCCAAGGTGCTGGCGGCCCGCCTGCCGGGCATTACCGAAAGCGGCAAGATCTTCGCCGGTGTCGACCTGACGCGGCAACCGCTGCCGGTGACGCCGACGGTCCATTACAACATGGGCGGCATCCCCTGTAACTTCCACGGCGAGGTGATGGCGGGCGATCCCAAGGACCCGGAAAAGATCGTCCCCGGCCTGTTCGCCGTGGGCGAGGCGGCCTGCGTCTCGGTCCATGGGGCGAACCGCCTCGGGTCGAACTCGCTGATCGACCTCGTGGTGTTCGGCCGCGCGACCGGCCACCGCTTGCGTGACCTGATCAAGCCCGGCACCAGCCATGACGAGCTGCCTGCCGACAGCGCCGAACTGGCGCTGACGCGGCTCGACCATTTCCGCCATGCCGACGGCGGCACGCCCACCGCGGCGCTGCGCGCGGACATGCAGAAGACCATGACCCGCCATGCCGCCGTGTTCCGCGACAGCAAGCTGATGGCCGAAGGCGTCGAGAACCTGAAGCAGATCAACAAGCGGATGGAGGACGTGAAGGTCTTCGACCGTTCGCTGATCTGGAACAGCGACCTCATCGAGACGCTCGAGCTCGACAACCTGATGGCGCAGGCCAACGTCACCATGGCATCGGCCGAAAACCGCAAGGAAAGCCGCGGCGCCCACGCGCACGAGGACTTCCCCGACCGCAACGATGCCGAATGGATGAAGCACACCATCGCCTGGTTCGACGGCTGGGGCGGCAACGGCGGCGGCGTCCGCATCGACTACCGCCCGGTGCACGAATACACGCTCACCGACGACGTCGAGTACATCAAGCCGAAGAAGCGGGTTTACTGATGCGCCTGCGGGCCTGGACGCTCGGCGCCGCGATCGCGGCAATGGCGACCCCCGCAGCCGCTCAACTCACCCCGCCTGAGGAAGCGGTCGTCCAGTCGGTGGATGCCGGCTTCGACGACGATGTCGCGCTGCTCGAGCAGATCACGCTGATCAATTCGGGCACGCACAACCACGCAGGCGTGAAGGCCGTCGCGGACTTGCTGATGCCGGCTTTCGAAGAGCTTGGCTTTACGGTCCAGTGGATCGACCAGTCGGCTGCCGGTCGTGCCGGGCACTTGTTCGCGCGGCATATAGGCGATCCCGGGAACAAGCGCATTCTGATGATCGGCCACCTCGACACGGTGTTCGAACCCAATTCGCCATTCACCGGTTTCGTGCGCGACGGCGACAAGGCTGTCGGCCCAGGCATTCTCGACGACAAGGGCGGGGTCGTCGTGATCCTTTCGGCCCTGCGCGCAATGAAATCAGCCGGAACGCTCGAGGGGGCGAATATCGTCGTGGCGCTGACCGGTGACGAGGAAGACGCGGGCGAACCGCTCGAAGAGGCGCGGCGCGACCTGATCGAGGCAGGCAAGTGGGCGGATGTCGCGCTCGGCTTCGAAGGCTTGTCGACACTCGACGGCAAGGATGCGGGCGTGATCGCACGCAGGTCCTCGTCGGACTGGACGCTGACGACGCGTGCCGCAAGCGGGCATAGTTCGGGCATTTTCGCCGAGGGCGTCGGCTATGGAGCGATCTACGAAATGGCCCGGATCCTCGATCGCTTCCGCCAGGAGCTTCCGGAGGAGAATGCAACTTTCAACGTTGGCCTGGTGGCCGGCGGTACGCCAGCGCAACTTGGCGAGAACGGCCTGTCGGCCAGCACCGAAGGAAAGACCAATATCATTCCGTCCGTCGCGGTCGCGCGTGGGGACTTGCGCACTCTGACACCCGAGCAGGACACCCGCATAGTCGCCAAGATGCGCGAAATCGTCGCAGACCATCTCCCGGGGACGAGCGCCGAATTCGAGTTCGTTGCGGGTTATCCGCCGATGGCACCGACCGACGGAAATCGCGACCTGCTCGCCCAGCTCAATCGCATCAATGGCGATCTCGGTCTCGATGAGCAGGTCCCTTTTCCGGCTTCGCGCCGGGGTGCCGCAGATATCAGCTTCGTGGCGCCCTACCTAGACGGATTGGCCGGAATGGGCCCGGGTGGCGGCGGCAGCCACGCAGAAGGCGAATACATCGACCTGCCGACCATTGCGCGGCAGGCCAAACGCGCCGCGATCCTCGTTGGCCGACTTGCGAAACAGCCGCGCGATTAGGCTGCACAAGGGGCTCGCCTTGTCTCTCGCGGCCGTCCTGTGCGGCTGTGCCACCGTGCCTTCGGCGCCCGCTCGTGAACTGCGCGCGGCACCTTTCTACACCAAGCAGGTCACCGCGCGCGGCATTCCGATACTCTCCTCCCCCAAGGTCCGCGACGAGGCGCTGTTCGCCGCGCGGGACATGACGCGGGCGATGTTCGCGCATCGCCCGGAACTCGCGAAGTGGCTCGCGGCGAACGACTACCGCGTCGCGATCATGGCGGTGGACGAGGCGCTGCTCGACCTGCCCGAGAATGCCGACTGGAAGAAACCCGCTTTCGACGATCCGCGCCTGACGCGGTGCGAGCGCAAGCTCTATGACAGCCGCATCGGGCGGCTCTCGGACCGGCAGTACTGGGACAACCGCGCCCGCGCGATCGGGGGGGAGCGGACCGTCGGCTCGGAAGAGGACGTGCTCGGCCTGCCGGTCAGCCGCTATTACGGCGAGACGATCTTCGTCCACGAGATGGCGCATAACGTGCTCTTCGCCATCCAGGCGGTCGATCCGGCGCTCTATCGCAAGGTCGAGGCGGCCTATGCCAATGCGCTTGCGTCCGATCTCTGGCTGAACGAATACACCACCACGACCATCCAGGAATACTGGGCCGAGGGGACGCAATTCTGGTTCGATTCGAACCGCCTGCAGGCCTTCGACGGGCGCCGCATCCTCGACCACCAGGACCTCGCGGCATACGATCCGCAACTCTACGCGGCGCTGGCAGAGGCCTATGGCGACAAGCACCGGTTGAAGGGCGATCCGTTCTGGCAACACCCTGCGCGCGTGCCGCCGGGGCCGGTGCCGGAGAATACCGCCGAGGAGTGCTAGTCCGCCGGATTCTCCGCCCGGCGCGCGTCGACGATCACCACTGGTTCGGCCAGCATCTGCCCCTTCATCCAGCCTTCGCCCTTGCCGGGATCGGTCGGCATCGCGTGGATCGCCTGCACGACGTCCATCCCGTCGACGACATAGCCGAACACGGCGTAACCATTGCGCCACACGGGGTCTTCCGAAGACGGGTCGGCGTCCATCCCGGTCGCGTCCTGCAGGAAGATCGAGAAATCGCCGTTCGCACTGCCCGGCTCGCCCATCGCCATCGAGATTGCGCCCCTGGTGTGGCTGAGCCCGGTGACGGTGGTCGGCTCGTGCGGAATGCCCGGCAGCACGCGGTCGGGGTCCCATTGCGTGCCGCCCTGGATGAGGCCGTTGGGCTGCTCGCCCCAGTCGAGCGTCATCGCGCGGTAGAATACGGTGCCGTCGAAACGGTCCTCGTCGACATAGCGCAGGAAATTGGCCGCCGTGATCGGCGCGCGTTCGGTCTCGAGCGCGACGGTGATGTCGCCCGCGCTCGTCTCCAGCACCACGAGTTCGGTCTGCGGCGGAGACTCGGCCGGCGGTGCCTCCTCCTGCGCGGCGAGCGGCGAAGCGAGGAGGGCGAGGGGAGCCAGCAGGCGCGTGAATGTGGTCATTGGTCCAGAGTGATATGTCGTTGGTCGAAGGACAAGAGCCATTTGCTTCCATTCATCCCTGCGACAGGTTTACATTCGTAATCGATATGGCTACAGGCGTAATCGAAGAATTATGCCGTAGGGAGTACCACGATGGCGAAGCGCAAGGATGCGCCCGGTGACCGGATCAGCGAAGCCGAACACGCGGTGATGGAGGTGCTGTGGGAACGCAGCCCGATGACCGCGGCAGAGGTATGCGAAAAGGTCTGCGCCGAGCGCGACTGGACCATGCCCACGGTCAAGACCTTGCTCAGCCGCCTCGTGGCGAAGGAAGCGCTCGGGACGGAGCCGGTGGGGCGCAAGTTCCTCTACCGCCCGCTGATCGAGCGCGCCGACTATGTCGGGGGCGAATCGCGCCGCCTCGTCGATCGTCTCTTCGGTGGCCGTGCCGCACCGCTCTTCGCCCATCTGGCGGAAAACGAGGCACTGACCGACAAGGACCTCGACGAGATCGAAGCGCTCTTGAGGGAGATGCGCAGATGACCGAGCTTTTGCGAGAATATTGGGACTGGTTCCTGCTCGATACGCTGCTGTGGACGGGGGCGATAATCGGTTTCGTCCTGCTGGTGCGCCGACCGGTGGCGCGCTATCTCGGCGCCGGCACGGCGTATGCGTTGTGGGCCTTGCCCGCGTTTCGTCTGCTGATCCCGCCGATGACGCTGCCGGCCTGGATGGCGCCCGAGGGGGCCGAGATCGTCGCGCCCGTTGCGGAAACGACGACGACGACTATCGCGGCCCAGGATTTCACCTATTTCACGCCCGCCAGCGTCGCGCAGACCTACGCTCCGGCGACGCTGCCCGAGCCGACCGACTTCGTCACGCCGCTGGTCCTGCTGTGGCTGGCGGGCGCCATCGTGTTCCTGGTGCGCCGCTTCTGGCTTTATGGCCAGTTGCGCCGCGAACTGCTCGACGATGCGGTGCCGGTGGGGGATGTCGGCGCGATCAGGCTCGTCGAGACGCCTGCGATTTCGGGCCCGATGGCCTTCGGTGTGCTCGACAAGGTCGTGGCGCTGCCGGTCGGCTTCATGACCCGGCGCGACCGCACCGCGCGCGATCTCGCCATCGCGCACGAACTGGCGCACCACCGCGGGCACGATCTGCTCGCGAACATCCTCGTGCAGCCGCTGTTCGCCGCGCACTGGTTCAACCCGCTGGGGTACATGGGCTGGACCGCGCTGCGCCGCGACCAGGAGGCCGCCTGCGACGCGCGCGTCGTCGCCAGCCGCCCGCGCGAGGAGCGCGCCGCCTATGCCGGCGTGATCGCCGATTTTGCACGCCGTCCTCAGGCCACCATGCGCCCTGCGCTGGCGGCACCGATGGCCTGCCCGGTTTTGGGGGACAAATCCATCATCCATCGCTTGAGGAATTTGTCCATGGAAGACGTTACCCCGCGCCGCCGCATGGTTGCGCGTTCGGGCCTGGCCGCAGCTTTGTTCGCGCTGCCGATGACCGCTTCGATCTGTTACGCGAGTGCCACTGCGGCCCCGCCGGTTCCCCCGGTCGCGCCGGTGGCTCCTGTCTCGCCGCTCGCGCCAGACGTTCCGGAGCCGCCCGCAGCTCCCGACGCGCCCGAGGCCGACTGGGACAGCCAGATGGCCGACCTCGACCGCGAATTGGCGGAGGCAGATCGCGAGATTGCCCGTGCCGAGCGCGAGCTTGAACGGGAACTGGAAGACGGGCGTGTCGTGCGCGAACGCACCATCGTGCGACGCAACGGCAAGGAAGTCGAACTGACCGAAGAAGAACGCGAAGAACTCCGCGCCGAACTCAAGGCATCCATGGCCGAGTTGCGCGCCAATTTCGCCGAGAATGGCGAGGTGCGCCGCGAAATCCGCATGGCGATGGTCGAAGCGCGCGCCGAAGCCGAGGAAGCCCGCGCCGAAGCCCTGGCCGACGCCCGGGAAGCTCGTGCCGAAGCCCTGGTCTACGCTCGCGAAGCCCGCGCCGAAGCCATGGCCCACGCGCCGCGAGTCGTGATGCAGTGCCGCGACAAGGAGAACGTCGTCGCCACACAAGTCGATGCCAAGGGCCGAACCACCATGTTCGTGTGCGAGGCCAATGCCGACCGCATGGCGATGAAGTCGCTCAAGCTGGCCCGCAAGGCGATCGAGACCGACCGGAACCTGAGTGCCAGCGAGCGCGCCGAGGCGCTGCGGGCGATCGACGAGGAAATCCGCAAGCAGCCGCGCTGACAGTCTCCGCGCGCAAACGAGGGCGGCGGCCGGAGTTCCGGCGGCCGCCCTCTTGCTTGTGGGCTAGCGGATGTTGGTGATGTTGTCGCAGGCGCGATCGTCGCCGCGCAGCCCCAGGCGCAGCGCATCGCTGCGCTGCTGGCTGGTGCCGTGGGTGAAGTTCTCGCTCGACACGCGCCCGCCGGTCAGCCGGTCGTCGCCGATGGCTGCTGCCGCCTGCATGCCTTCCTCGATATCGCCGGGCTCGATCAGGTTGCGGTTCTTGCCCGCCCAGACGCCGGCATAGCAGTCCGCCTGCAATTCCATCAGCACCTGCAGCTGGTTCGCCTGCCGCGGGTTTTGCTGCTGGGCGCTGCGGATCTGGTCCGAAATGCCCGTGATCGTCTGCACATGATGGCCGTATTCATGGGCCACCACGTAATAGCGCGCGAAATCGCCGCGATTGCCGGACATCTGCGCCAGCTGGTCGTAGAAATTCACGTCGATGTAGATGCGCTGGTCCGCCGGGCAGTAGAACGGCCCCATACCGACCGAGCCGGTGCCGCACCCGGTCTGGAAGCGCTGCGCGGTCGCGAACCTGAGACCGGGCTGGCGGAACTGGTCGCCATAACCCTGTTCCTGGAAGGCGCGCTCCCAAGTGGCGTTGAGCGAGGTCAGGGCGTTGCACGTCTCGCGCGCATAATCGTTGGAAGAGCAGATCGCCTGCTCGTCCTCGTTCTGCGGCGCGGACTGGACCTGCCCCTGTTGCATGCCTTCGACGGTGGCGGCGGTCTGCATCGGATCGAGGCCGAACACGAAATAGCCGAGCGCGGCGATGATAATCGTGCCGCAACCGACCCCGCCGGCCTTGCCCATGCCGCCCCCGCCGCCGGTGGTGCCGACGTCGATCCTGCTGGTGTCGAATGGATTGAGCCGCATTGCCTTCCCCTATCTTGTCTTGTGTAACGCCCGTGTTCGGGCCAACGCATGCCCAGACAACGCCCGGAGGTCCAAATGTTTCTCGAAGGAAAACGCGCACTCGTCACCGGCTCGACCAGCGGCATCGGCCTTGCCATTGCCCGCGAGCTGGCGGCGGAGGGGGCGCAGGTCACGCTCAACGGTTTCGGCGACGAGGGCGAGATCGCGAAACTGTGCGAAGAGCTGGGTGCGACCCATTCGGGCGCGGACCTGACCGACGTGGCACAGGTCGAGGCGATGATGGCGGACGCTGGCGAGATCGACATCCTCGTCAACAATGCGGGCGTCCAGCATGTCTCCCCGGTCGAGGATTTCCCGGTCGACAAGTGGAACCTCATCATCGCGCTGAACCTGACGGCGGCGTTCCACACCACGCGCCTCGCCGTGCCGGGCATGAAGGCGAAGGGCTGGGGGCGGATCATCAACACCGCCAGCGCGCACTCCAAGGTCGCGAGCCCGTTCAAGAGCGCATACAACGCCAGCAAGCACGGGATCGCGGGTTTCACCAAGACCATCGCGCTCGAACTCGCCGAGCATGGCATCACGGCGAACTGCATCAGTCCGGGCTATGTCTGGACCCCCTTGATCGAAGGTCAGATCCCCGACACGATGAAAGCGCGCGGCCTGACCCGCGACGAGGTCATCAACGACGTGCTGCTGGTCAAGCAGGCCACCAAGAAGTTCGTCCAGCCCGAGGAAGTGGGCGCGATCGCCGCCTTCCTCTGCCGCGACGAGGCGCAAAACGTGAACGGCGCCAACTGGAGCATCGACGGCGGCTGGACGGCGGAATGATGAACGGGCTGCGTCGCATTCTTGCAGCTGTGTTCTTTTTCGGCGGGATTGCCTACGCTGGCTTCATGGCTGAAAACCTGAAAGGAGCAATCCCGGATGTTGACCGGGTCATCCTCGTGATCGGTTTTACGCTTGGGCTCTACTTCCTTGCTACGTGGATGGTGCGGCTCGGTGAGGGAGCTAATGAAGGCGGACAGGTGCAGAACTGGGAGGACCACAAATGATCGCAAGCCGGGTCATCGTCCTACGCGGTAGCGCATCGGAAGACTGGGGCGAGTTCGAGTTCCTGACCATGCCATCGCCGGCCGACCGGATCATGGTAATGCGCGACGGGGCGGAGAACTACGCGACGGTCGTGTCGGTCCACCACTATCCCCGCCCGCTGGGCAGCAGTGAACAGCCGACCGCGGAAATCCTTGCGAAGTGGACCGGATCGGGCGGGAAGCTGAGGTAGCGGCTCGTTCGGCTCGCCACTAGCGCCCGTCACAAACCGTCGTTACATGGGCCGCCACATTCCCCCGGCAGGCGATTCTCCACGTGGCAAATTTCGACATTCCCCTCGGTCTCACTTTCGACGACGTGCTGCTCGTTCCGGCAGAGAGCGACATCCTGCCGTCGATGGCGAACACCGCCACGCGGCTGACGCGCGAGATCGGACTCAATATCCCGGTCATCTCCAGCGCGATGGACACCGTGACCGAGGCGGACATGGCGATTGCCATGGCGCAGCTCGGCGGGATCGGCGTGCTCCACCGCAATTTCGAAGTGGACGAGCAGGCCGCCGCGGTGCGCGCGGTCAAGCGCTACGAAAGCGGCATGGTGGTGAACCCCATCACCATCCACCCCGATGCCACGCTGGGCGAGGCGCAGGAAATCATGGCGAAGAACCGCATCAGCGGCATTCCCGTGACCGACCGCAGCGGCAAGCTGTGCGGCATCCTGACCAATCGCGACGTCCGCTTCGCCGAGAATCCGCGCCAGCCGGTGAGCGAACTGATGACGACCGAGAACCTCGCCACCGTGCCGCTCGGCACCGGGCAGGACGAGGCGCGCCGGATGCTGCACCAGCGCCGGATCGAGAAGCTGCTGGTGGTCGACGACGGCGGCCGCTGCGTCGGCCTGATCACGGTCAAGGATATCGAAAAAGCGGTCGCCTATCCCGAAGCGACCAAGGACGACCAGGGCCGCCTGCGCGTCGCTGCCGCAACCACGGTGGGCGACAAGGGCTTCGAGCGCACCGAGGCGCTGATCGATGCGGGCGTCGACGTGGTGGTGATCGACACCGCGCACGGCCACAACAAGGACGTCGCGCGCTCGGTCGAGCGGGTGAAGAAGCTGTCGAACACCGTGCAGGTGATTGCGGGCAATGTCGCCACCGCGGAAGCCACCCGGGCGCTCATCGGCGCGGGCGCGGATGCGGTGAAAGTCGGCATCGGCCCGGGCTCGATCTGCACCACGCGCGTCGTGGCGGGCGTCGGCGTGCCGCAGCTCACCGCGATCATGGATTGCGCCGAAGCGGCGGCCAAGGACGGCGTGCCGGTGATCGGCGACGGCGGCCTGCGCACCAGCGGCGATGCGGCCAAGGCGCTTGCCGCGGGGGCATCGACCATCATGATCGGATCGATGCTCGCCGGGACCGAGGAAGCGCCGGGCGAAACCTTCATCTACCAGGGTCGCAGCTACAAGGCCTATCGCGGCATGGGCAGCGTGGGCGCGATGGCGCGCGGCAGTGCCGACCGCTATTTCCAGGCCGACGTCAGCCAGCAGAAGCTGGTGCCCGAAGGGATCGAAGGGCAGGTTCCCTACAAGGGCCCGGCCGCCGCCGTGGTCCACCAGCTCGTCGGCGGCATCAAGGCGGCCATGGGCTATACCGGTAGCGCGACGATCGATGCGCTCAAGGACGCGAAGTTCGTCCGCATCACCAATGCGGGTCTCGCCGAAAGCCATGTCCACGACGTGGCCATCACCCGCGAGGCGCCGAACTATCCGACGCGCTAGGCCCAAGGTGACAGGATGACCCCCGCCGCGCGGGTCCAGACCGCGATCGAATTGCTCGATGCCGTGATCGCCGCGGCGCGCAGCAAGGGCGCGCCTGCCGACCGCATCCTCGCCGAGTGGTTTCGCAGCAACCGCTTTGCCGGCTCGAAAGACCGCCGCGCAATCCGCGAGCTGGTGTTTGCCGCCATCCGTGCCTGCGGGCCGGTGCCGGAGACGGGCAGGGCGGCGCTGTTGCGTCTCGCCGAAGTTGATCCCGCCATCGCGCCGCTGTTCGACGGGTCGAACTACGGGCCGCAGCCGATGGGTGAGGGCGAACAGGCCGCGAAGGGCGGGACTGCGCCCGAGTGGCTGGAGCAGCGGCTGGCGGCTTCCGCCATTGCAGGGGATGAGGCGGCGGCCCTGCTGGACCGCGCGCCGCTCGATGTACGGGTCAATACGCTGAAGGCTGAACGCGCGACGCTGACGCTTCCGGTCGCGGCCGAGGCCACCGCCGCGCCGCACGGAATGCGGCTGGATGCAGGCACGCCCGTCGAGCAATGGCCCGCCTTTCGCGACGGGCTGATCGAGGTGCAGGACACAGGCTCGCAGCTGGCGTGCCTCGCAGTCGGCGCGCAGCCGGGCGAGACCGTGGTCGACCTGTGCGCCGGGGCAGGCGGCAAGACGCTCGCGCTGGCGGCGGCGATGGACAATCTGGGGCGGGTCGTCGCCTCGGACACCGACCGCAACCGCCTCTCGCGCCTTGCGCCGCGTGCCGCCCGGGCAGGCGCGACGAATATCGAGACGCTGCTGCTCAACCCGAAGCAGGAGCGCGAGGCTCTGGCGCAGTTCGCGGGCCAGGCCGACGCTGTCCTGATCGACGCGCCGTGTTCGGGTACTGGCACCTGGCGACGCAATCCCGAAGCGCGCTGGCGGCTGGACGAGGGCGAGTTGACGCGCCTGGTGAATATCCAGTCGGAATTGCTTGATATCGCATCCGAACTTGTTCGGCCCGGAGGCAGGATCGTCTACGTTACATGCTCCCTCCTCGACGAGGAAGGTGCTGGCCAGTTCGAGGCCTTCCTCGCGCGCCACGCCGATTTCGCGGCGCAGCCGATCGACCTCCCGCTCGGCCGGGCGCGCGGACAGGGCATGCGCCTGACCCCCGCGCACGACGGAACGGACGGCTTTTTCATCGCTTGTGCAGGAAGGGCGTGATACCACGCGCTCCATGGCCGATACGCCTGCCACACGACGGACATCCCCGCTGGAGACGATAATGCGCTTTGCCCCCGCTGCCGCTGCCCTTTCGCTGGCTCTCGCCATGACGGCCAGCGTCGGCTGGAGCGCCGAGCGCGAACCCGATCCGCGCGCCGCGATGCTCATTGCCGAGGGTCAGTCCGCGCTCAAGGGCGGCGACGTGCAGGCGGCGATCGACGCCTATGAAGCCGCGCTGACGGTCGATCCGGGCTACACACCACTCTACCTGCGCCTTGCCGAGGCGGCCCGCAAGGACCAGCTTCAAGGCAAGGCGATCAGCTATTACCGCGAAGTGCTCACCCGCGACCCGCGCAACTATGCCGCGATCGCGGGCGAGGGAGAGGCGCTGCTCGAGAAGGGCGCGCTGGAAAAGGCCCGCGCCAACCTCGCGCGACTGGAATCGGTCTGCGGCAAGACCTGCCCCGAAACGCAGAAGCTGGCCGCCGCGATCGCCACCGGCCCCGCGCCGCGCGTGATGACTGCCGAGGCGACTATCGCGACCGAGCAACAGCCGCAGTCGAACTGAATTTCAGACCAGCTCCCGGAACGCCTCGACCACCGCGCGGTAGACGCGTTTCTTGAACGGCACGATCAGCTCGGGAAGGTCCTCCGGGTCGGCCCATTTCCAGTCGCAGAATTCGGGCGGGTCGTGCGCCTCCAGGTCGATATCCGCGTCGCTGCCGGTGAAGCGGGCGAGGTACCAGACCTGCTCCTGCCCGCGATACTTGCCGCCCCACAGCCTGCCCATCAGCTCTTCGGGCAGGTCGTAGCGCACCGGCTCGTCCATCGCCTTGAGAATGGTGACGTGTTCGGGCTTCGCGCCGGTTTCCTCGGCCAGTTCGCGATAGGCCGCATCCTTCAGGTCCTCACCCTCGTCGACGCCGCCCTGCGGCATCTGCCACCAGTCGCCTTCCTTGTTGTCGATCCGCCGACCGACGAAGACCTTGCCGTCTTCGTTGACCAGCATCACGCCGACGCAGGGCCGGTAGGCGAGGGGGTCACTCACGAATATCGCTCCACCATCAGTTTGACCGCATCGAGGAAGGCTTCGAGGTCGCGCTGCCCGCTCGGGATGGCTTTGCGCAAGGTGGTGAAGCCGTGGATGATGCCGGGGAATTCCAGATAGACCACTTCGGTCCCCTGTTGAATCAAATGTGACGCGTATTCACGGCCTGAATCGCGGAGCGGGTCGAGTCCAGCGGTGCAGACCACGGTCGGCGGTGTATTGGCGCAATCTCCCACCATGGGCGTGTGGCGCGGGTCGTTGGCATCGCCGCCATACTGCTCGGTGAACCAGCCCATCGCTGCGGCGGTGAGCAGGAAGCCCTCGGCAAAGGCGGCGAGGCTGTGGTGCTGGGACACGTCACTCGCCACCGGGTAGATCGGCGCCTGCACGATCACGGGTACATCGGCGTGCTCGTTGACCAGCTGGTTGGTGGTGACGATGGTGAGGTTGCCCCCTGCGCTGTCGCCGGTGATGACGAGGCCGGTGATCTCGCGGCCCAAGGCGGCGGGAGAGCTGGCGACCCAGCGCGCTGCCGCCTCGCAATCGTCGGGCGCGGCAGGGAAGGTGTGCTCGGGCGCGAGGCGATAATCGACCGAGACCACCGGCAGGTCCAGATGGTGCGAAATCTCGCTGCACAGTGCGTGATAGACGTCGAGGTCGCCGATCACGAAGCCGCCGCCGTGGATGAAGATGACGCAGGGGCCCGGTTCGCGCGTTTCCTTCGTGTCGTAAAACCGCAGCGGGATTTCGCCCGCAGGCCCGGGGCAGGTCAGGTCGCGGATGACGGCCAGCTTGCGCGGCTCGCTCTCCGCCACCATGCCCAGCGCCTTCATCTGCTGGCGCCCCTCGATCGCGCCGACTTCCTCCACGCCCTTGCCGCCCATCTGCTCGAGCATGTCGAGGAAGCCGCGGACGTCTTCGCGCACAAAATGTTCGGTATCGGCCATGGTCTCTCTCTCCATTCGGTCTCTTGCGCTGCATTTCGGGACTTACGCCATTGGTGGCGCTTTTCCACCGTCGATTTTGGCGCTAGCAGAGAATCTTGATTGCGAGAGGATGGGGTGGCTCCTACGTGCGGCCTCCCGATCAGAGAGGTGCCTCAAGAGAGCGGCGCCAGACAAGGATAGACGGATGGCAACAGCCGCCACCACGCCGAAAGACGGCAATTCCGCAGCCCCCGAAGCCGTGGTCGTGCGCTTCGCCGGAGACTCCGGCGACGGGATGCAGCTGACCGGGGGGCAGTTCACCCTGTCGACCGCGCTGGCCGGCAACGACCTTGCCACCTTCCCCGACTTCCCCGCCGAGATCCGCGCGCCGCAGGGCACGCTGTTCGGCGTCTCGGCCTTCCAGATCAATTTCGGCAGCCGCGAGATTTCGACCGCCGGTGACGCGCCTGACGTGCTGGTGGCGATGAACCCGGCGGCGCTGAAGACCAACCTGCCGGCGCTCAAGCCCGGCGGGCTGGTAATCGTCGACGAAGGCGAGTTCGGCAAGCGCAACCTCGACAAGGCGAAATACGAGGTCAACCCGCTCGAAGACGACACGCTCGCCAAGTACGACGTGCTCAGGCTCGATATCTCGGCGCGCACGATCGAGGCGGTGAAGCCCTTCGGCCTCGGCAACAAGGACGCGCTGCGCTCCAAGAACATGTGGACGCTCGGCCTCGCGCTGTGGATGTTCGACCGCGACCGCAAGCCGATCCACGACTGGCTGAAGGCCAAGTTCAAGACCAAGCCCGAGATCGCCGAGGCCAACATCGCCGCGCTCGATGCGGGCCATGCCTATGGCGAGACGGCGGAACTCGCCGGGCCGCTGCGGCAAGTCCATGTCGATCCCGTGCCGACCGCGCCGGGCCTCTACCGCACGCTGACGGGGGCGGAGGGCATCGCGCTCGGCCTCGTCGCGGGCGCGCGCCTGCTGCGCCTGCCGATGTTCTTCGGCGGCTATCCGATCACGCCGGCTTCGGCGATCCTGCACCACCTCGTGCGGATGAAGGAGTTCAACGTCACCACCTTCCAGGCGGAAGACGAGATCGCCGCGATCTGCGCCGCCATCGGGGCGAGCTATGCGGGTTCGCTCGGCGTCACCTCCTCATCCGGCCCGGGCATCGCGCTGAAGACCGAAGCCATCGGTCTCGGCATCATGACCGAACTGCCGTTGGTGATCGTGAATTCGCAGCGCGGTGGCCCCTCGACCGGCCTGCCGACCAAGACCGAGCAGAGCGACCTCTACCAGGCCGTCTATGGCCGCAACGGCGACGCGCCCATGCCTGTGATCGCTGCGCGCAGCCCGGCAGATGCCTTCGAATGCGCGATCGAGGCCTGCCGCATCGCGGTGCAGTACATGACGCCCGTCATGCTGCTGACCGACGGCTATATCGCCAATGCCGCCGAACCGTGGAAGGTGCCCGATCCCGAGGCGTTCGAGCGTTTCCCGGCGGAATTCCTCACCGAGGCCAACGGGCCCGACGGCCAGCTGCTCCCCTACAAGCGCGACGAAAAGGGCGCGCGGCCGTGGATCAAGCCCGGCACGCCCGGCCTGATGCATCGCATCGGCGGGATCGAGAAGGCGGTCGACACCGGCCATATCGACTATTCGCCCCGCAACCACCAGGCGATGACCGATGCCCGCAAGGACAAGATCGAGGGCATCCGCGTGCGCGACCAGCAAGTCAGCGTCGGCACCAAGGGCGGCAAGCTCGCGGTGGTCGGCTGGGGCTCGACCTATGGCCCGATCCACCAGGCGGTGAACCGCTCGCGCCGCAAGGGGCTCGACGTCAGCCACATCCACCTGCGCCACATCTGGCCGCTGCCCGCGAACCTCGAAGAGCTGCTCAAGAGCTACGACAACGTGCTCGTGCCAGAGATGAACACGGGCCAGCTCAAGACGCTCCTGCGCGACCAGTATTTGATCGACGCGACCCCGCTGACCAAGACCAGCGGCCAGCCGTTCCAGATCGCGGAACTCGAAGCGGCCATCGCGAAGTATTTCGACGGCGTGGCCGGCAATGAGGGCGGCCAGGTGGCGGTCAACGACGAACAACTGCCCAGCCCGATTGCGGAGAACGACTGATGAACGCACCCGCTAAGATCGAAACGACGCTCAAGGACTGGGAAACCGACCAAGAGGTCCGCTGGTGCCCCGGTTGCGGGGACTATGCGATCCTCAAAGCCGTGCAGCGTACGCTGCCCAAGCTCGGCGCGGACCCGGCGAACACGGTGTTCGTCAGCGGGATCGGCTGTTCGAGCCGCTTTCCCTATTACGTCGAGAGCTACGGCTTCCACACAATCCACGGCCGTGCGCCCGCCATTGCGACCGGCGTGAAGCTCGCCAATCCGGACCTCGACGTGTGGATCGTAACCGGCGACGGCGACGGGATGAGCATCGGCGGCAACCACACGATGCATATCCTGCGGCGGAACCTGAACTGCCAGATCCTGCTGTTCAACAATGAAATCTACGGCCTCACCAAGGGCCAGGCCTCGCCCACCAGCCGTCTCGGCACGCGTTCGCCGACGACGCCTGCGGGCAGTTACGACCGCCCGGCCAAGGCCTGTGCCTTTGCCATCGGTGCGGGCGCGCGCTTCGTGGCGCGCGGGTTCGACGTGTCGAAGAAGCTGCCGGAAGTGCTCGAAGCCGCCTATCGCCACCAGGGCGCGGCTTTCGTCGAAATCTACCAGAACTGCATCGTCTACAACAAGGACGTGTTCGACGGCTTCGCCGCGCCGAAGGGCGCCGAGGACCACCAGCTATGGCTGGAAGACGGCGAGCCGATGCTGTTCGCGAACGGCACCAAGGGCATCACGCTCGACCGCGACACGCTGCAGCTGGCGATCGTCGATGTCGTCGATGGGGACTGGCAGTCGGCGGGCGTGATCGTCCACAACGTCAAGAACCGCTCGATCGCGCATATGCTGGTCGAAATCCCGTTCCCCGAATTCCCCAAGGCGCTGGGCGTCCTCTACGACGACCCGCGCCCGAGCTTCGAGGGCGAAGTGGCGGAAGAAAAGGCGCGCCTCAGCGAAGGCAAGGAACCCAACCTCGCCGCCCTGCTCGGCAAGGGCCAGAGCTGGACCGTCAACGACGACGAGGGGCATCCGGCCTGAGAGTGATCAGGCCGGGTCCTCGCCCGGCTGCTCGATCTTGCGTTGCGCCTGCAAGCGCGTGGCGATCAGGCCCATGGCCAGCGCCCAGGCGGCGCCCACGGTCCAGCCGCCGAGCACGTCGGTGGGATAATGCACGCCGAGGTACAGGCGGGTGAAGCCGATCGTCACGACCAGCAGCGCCGCGACACCGATGACGAAGATGCGCGGCTTGCGCTCCTCGAAGCTGCGCGAGATCATCACCGCGAGCGTCAGGTAGACGATCGCGCTGTTCATCGAATGGCCGCTGGGAAAGCTGAGCGAATTGACCTCTACCAGATGCGGCACGACCTCGGGCCGCGCGCGGGCGAACAGGCTCTTGAGGGCGGTCCCGAAGGCTGCCCCGCCACCCGTGGCGAGCGCGGTGTAGAGGGCCTGTTTCACCCGTCCGCGCGTCAGCAGGAAGGCGACGGCGAGGATCGATACCAGCGTCAGCACGGTAACGCCGCCCAGCGCGGTCAGGTCGCGCATGGCGGAGAGCAGCCAGTGCGGGCCGATCGGCGTGCCGAGGTCGCCGGGCGCGCGCAGCGATTTGAGGAAGGCGACATCGAAAGCCTGCGTTTCGCCCTCGGTCATCTCGCCCGCCAGCTTGATGAAGCTGGAGGCCAGCGCCGCGCCGATGACGAGGCCGAGCAGCGGACGCTGTTCGCGGTGGATGTAGGTCTTGAGGGTGGAAAGCTGCACGGCGGTTCCTTGGCGTTTGTCGGGCGATAACGCATGAACCCTGCAAGCTATCCGCAGGAGCAGCACGCTGGACAATCTCACCCATTCGCTCGTCGGCGCGCTCATCGGGCAGGCGGGGCTCAAGAAGAAAACTGGGCTCGCCATGCCCGCGCTGATCATCGGGGCGAACCTGCCCGATGTCGATGCGGCGTGCTTCTTCTGGCTCGACGGGGTGGAGCATCTCGGCTTCCGCCGCGGGATCACACACGGCCCACCGGCGCTGGTGCTGTTGCCGCTGGTGCTGGCCGGGCTGCTCTACGGCTTCGACCGCTGGCAGGCGAAGCCCGGCCAGAAACGCTTTGGGCGGCCCGAGGGGCGGTTGCCGGTCAACTTCGAATGGCTCTACCTGCTGAGCTTCATCGGCTGCCTCACGCACCCGGCGCTCGACTGGCTCAACGTCTACGGCATCCGCCTGCTGGAGCCGTTTTCGAGCCGCTGGTTCTATGGCGACACGCTGTTCATTATCGACGTATGGCTCTGGGCGTTGATGGGCTTTGCCACATGGTTCTCGCTGCGGCGCGAGAAGCGGGGCGGGGAGTGGCGCAGGCCTGCACACGTGGCGATTGCGGTGGCGCTGGCCTATATCGGGATGAATGGAGCGATCACCAAAATCGCTGAGGTCACCGGCCCGCAAATTTCGGGCTACAGAACGATCGAAAGTCCGTTACCGCTGACTTCGTGGCAAAGAGAAACTCTGACGCAAAAAGCAGACGGGCAATGGTGGATCGAGCGAGACTTGGTCGGTGAATGTGCGCTCGATCCGATAAGGAAAATTCCGCGAGGCAATCGCGATTTGGCAGCCTTCCTCTTCTGGTCCCGCGCGCCCTTTGCCGAGCGGGCGCCCGATGGCTCCGTCCTCCTCCGCGATGCGCGCTTCTATGACCCGCGCGCCCGCGACCGCTTCACCGTCGCGCTGCCCGATGTGAAATGCGAGGAACTTCCCGCGCGCTAGCCCCGTTTGCCTCGCAAAGGGGATCCCATGACTTCACCACAGATCGTCTGGCTGCGGCGCGATTTGCGCATGGCGGACCAGTCTGCGCTCCATGCCGCGGCGAAGGCCGGGCCGGTCATCCCGGTCTATGTGCTCGACGATGACCGCGCGGGAGACCATGCCTATGGCGGCGCCTCGCGCTGGTGGCTGCACCATTCGCTCGAAAGCCTCGGCGCATCGCTCGGCGCGCGCCATTCGCGGATCGTGCTGCGCAAGGGCGATGCGCCGCAAATCCTCGCTGCCATCGCCGACGAGACGGGCGCGAGCTGCATCCACGCCATCCGCCACTACGAACCCTGGTGGAAAGAGGCGGAGGACGAGCTGCGCGACGCGCTCGGTAGCGACCGCGAGCTGTGCCTCTACGATGGCAATTACCTGATGCCGCCGGGCAGCGTGACGACCGGTAGTGGCGATCCCTACAAGATCTACACCCCCTTCTCGAAATCCATGCTCGAGTGCATGCCCCCGCGCGACGTGCTGGGCGAGCCGGAGACGATCTCCTCGCCGGATAGCTGGCCCGAGAGCGACGATCTCGACGACTGGGCGCTGCTCCCGACGAAGCCCGACTGGGCCGGCGGCTTCCGCGAGTTCTGGGAGGTGGGCGAGGCCGCCGCTCACGACCGCCTCCACTGGTGGACCGATCGCGTCGCGGACTATGACGAAGGCCGCAACCTACCCTCGGAGGATATCACCTCGCGCCTTTCGCCGCACCTCCACTGGGGCGAGATCAGCCCGGCACAGGTCTGGCACAAGCTCAAGGACAAGCGCAGCGACGGGTGGCGCACTTTCGCCAAGGAGATCATCTGGCGCGACTATGCCCAGAACGTGATCGACCAGTTCCCCGACTATCCGCGCGAAAGCTATCGCGAATACGACGAGCGCAAGCTGTGGCGGAACCCCGATGCCGGGCATTTGATCCGCGCAGACCTCGAATGCTGGCAGAGGGGCATGACCGGCTACCCCATCGTCGATGCCGGCATGCGGCAGTTGTGGCAGACCGGCTGGATGCACAACCGCGTGCGGATGATCTGCGCGAGCTTCCTCGTGAAGCACCTGCTGATCGACTGGCGCTTCGGCGAACAGTGGTACTGGGACACGCTGGTCGATGCCGATTACGGCAATAACGGCGTCAACTGGCAGTGGATCAGCGGCACCGGCGTCGACAGCAACATGTTCGTGCGGATCATGGCACCCCTGACGCAGAGCGAGAAGTTCGACGCGGCGGACTATATCCGCGAATATGTGCCCGAGCTGGCAAAGCTGCCCGACGCGCAGATCCACGACCCGCCCGACGACAAGCGGGGCAAGTATCCGAAGAAGATGATCGGCCACAAGGAAGCGCGCGAACGGGCGCTGGAAGCGTATAAATCCGCCAAGGGGTAGCTTGCGAAGTGGGGCGCGCCACGCAATAGCGGCAGCGATGGACATGCCGACGACCCCGCCGCGCGGACGCGACCTTATCGAAGGCGCGCAGCGCTTTGCCCGCAAGCCGGGCCTGTTCGCGCGGATGATCGCGCCGGGGGTCGAAAAGATTCTCGACCGGATCGATGCGGCGATGGTCTCGGGCACGATCCACGGCACGCTGCCCGACGGCACTCCCAGGGTTCTGGGTGGGCGGGCGCCGGGCTTCGAATGCACGGTCGAGCTGCGCAGCTACAACGCGCTGCTGCGGCTCGCCAGCAACGGCTCGGTCGGCTGGTACCAGGCGTGGGAGGCGGGCGAGTGGTGGAGCCCCGAACCGGTGCCGCTCTTTGCACTGTTCGTGCAGCACGCCGAGCATCTCGGCGACACGGCGCGCGCCAAGGGCCCGTTCCGCCACGCGCTGAAGCTGGCGCATGTCTTCAACCGCAACACGCATGAGGGCGCGCAGAAGAACATCAGCGCGCATTACGACCTCGGCAACGATTTCTACGCCCAGTGGCTCGATCCGACGATGAGCTATTCCTCGGGCCTTGGCGTCACGGCGGACGGGCTGGAGGCGGCGCAGCACCGCAAGTGGGACGCGTTGGCGTCACGCATCGGCCCTGCCGCCACGGTGCTTGAGATCGGCTGCGGCTGGGGCGCGCTCGCGAACGATCTGGCATCGCGAGGCAGTGACGTCACCGCGATCAGCCTCTCCGACGAGCAGCTCGACTGGGCGAGGGCACACCACAGTGACGCCATCGATTTCCGCAAGCAGGACTATCGCGACACGATCGGACAGTTTGACGCCATCGTGTCGGTCGAGATGGTCGAGGCGCTGGGCCGCGAATATTGGCCGACCTTCATGGATTGCATTGCGCGGAATCTGAAGCCGGGCGGGCGCGCGGCGATCCAGTACATCTCACTGCGCGACGAAATGTTCGACGCCTATGCCGCCAGCGCGGACTTCATCCAGGCCTATATCTTCCCCGGCGGCCTGCTAATCCGCACGAGCGAATTCCGCAAGCTCGCCGAAGAGCGGGGCCTTGCGTGGCAGGACCAGCACGATTTCGGGCTCGACTATGCCGAGACGCTGAAAATCTGGCGTCAGAACTTCGATGCGGCGGAGCGCGAGGGACGCCTGCCCGACGGCTTCGACGCGCGGTTCTGCGATCTGTGGCGCTTCTACCTGCGCTATTGCGAGGGGGGCTTTCGCGCCGGCGGGATCGATGTGCACCAGGTCACGCTGGTGAAAGAGGGAGAGAGATGATGCGGCTACTTCTGGCTTCGACGCTGGCGATTGCGCTGGCAGGCTGTGCGACGACCTATGACACGGCGCCGGTGGCCTCGGCGCCCGCCGTGACCCAGAGCACACCCGAGCAGATGGCGAGCATGGAGCCGGGCGACTCGATCCTGTTCTGGAGCGACGAGCGTCGTTCGGCCGCCTTCCGCGACATGGAAGGGCTGTTCCCCGGTCTTGAGGTAGCCCCGGCGAACGATCCGCGCGAATTGCGCCGCGGTCCGCCGCTCTCGCGCGATGTGCAGGTCGCGATCCGCGATTTCATGGCAAAGACCAGCGCGGCGGGCGTGATGGTCCTCGATGACGGCGCGGTCCGGTTCGAGGAATACGGCCTCGGCCTGATGCCGCAGGATCGCTGGACCAGCTTTTCGGTGGCCAAGAGCTTCACCTCGACCCTGCTCGGCGCTGCCATTGCGGACGGTGCGATCGCGAGTGTCGACACGCCCGTTACCGACATCATCCCCGCGCTGGCGGGAACGGCGTATGACGGCGTCACCGTCGGCCAGGTTGCGTCGATGACATCGGGCGTGGCGTGGAACGAGGACTACACCGATCCCAAGAGCGACGTGGCTCAGATGCTGGCCATCGCGCCGGTTGCAGGAGAGTCGCAGGTCGTGACCTACGCCCGCACGCTGAAACGCGAGGCCCCCGCGGGCGAGAAGTGGGTCTACAAAACGCTCGAGACCAACCTCCTTGGCCTGATCGTCGAACAGGCGACCGGCAAGTCGCTGGCAGCCTATGCGGCGGAGAAGATCGTCGAGCCGGCAGGCTTCGAAGGCGGGCTGTTCTGGATGCAGGACCTTACCGGCGGCAATATCGGCGGCTGCTGCCTCTCGCTGCGCCTGTCGGACTATGCGCGCATGGGCCAGTTCGCGCTCGAGGGCGGGAAGGGCACCGTACCCGACGGCTGGTTCGCCAAGGCCGGATCGCCGCTGGTGGACTTCGGCGCCGATGCCCCGGGCTTCGGCTATGGCTACCAGTGGTGGACCTATCCCGGCTCCTATGGCGCGCAGGGCATCTTCGGGCAGGCGATAACCATCGTGCCCGACAGCAATCTGGTCGTGGCGGTGGTCAGCAACTGGCCCACCGCGACGAGCACTGCCAACCGAGCGGGTTTCCGCGATATGGTCGGCAAGATCGCGGCGGACGTCGACTAGAACGAGTGGTGGCGGCGTCCGCTGGGGGCACCGCCACCGGCAACGAACACTCCGGACACGGTTCAGGCCGGACCCGGAGGTCGCTGCCAAGGCGTCGGTGTGGTTGCCTTACCCGAAAGGCCGGGAACGTGGCCCTAGTAGGGGCGGTAATTGCCCGCGCCCGTGTACCGGGCGATAATGTTGTCGTGAACGATCGGCGAAAGCAGTTCGTTGAAGGCGCAGCCGACCATGCAGTTTTCCCACCACACGACCTGCGCCTGGAGCGATTCCAGGCCGGGCAGGGTCAGCCAGCACATCTGGCCTTCGTGCATGCGGTTGATCGCCGCGGCGGAAAAGCCCGAGATCGAAAGGTCGTGGACCACGGTCTGGAAGGCCCGGCCGCCCGAGGCGCGCAGCTGCCCCGGGATCGTCAGCTTGGTCCGCGGCGCGCAGCGGTCTTCCTGCGCTGCGACCAGATAGCGGTCCTGCTGGGTCTGGTAGGTCATGTGGGGCCCTTCCGTATCGAATTTCCGGCTCATAATTCACACCTCGCGCAGTCGCGTGGGTATTTGACGGAATCTCGACCTTCGGGGTTACCAAAAGGTTAAATCGGCAGGTTAATTCAACCTTCCACACGCTCTCGGTGGAAGCCCTCGAAATCGTTAACAAGCAGCTTGACGAGCCTATTTGCGACAACATCGGGCGATTTTACCGTCTTCGGGTCCTCGCCGGGATAGGCCTTGGCGCGCATGTCGGTCCGAGTCGCACCGGGATCGATCAGGGCCACGCGGACCTTTGACACCTTCTCGATCTCGGCGGCGTAGCAGGCGAGGAGGTTGTCGAAGGCAGCCTTGGTCGCGCCATAGGCGGCCCAGTAGGCACGCGGGCTGGCGCCCACGCTGCTGGTGAGGCCGAGCACACGGCCGGCATCGGCGCGCTTCAGCAGCGGGTCGAAATTGGCGAGCAACGCCTGCGTCGCCAGCACATTGACCGTGATCGCCTGGCTGAGCTGTTTACCGTCGATCTGCGTGACCGGCGTGAGGGTCGGCAGATAAGCCGCTGAAATAACTAGCGCATCGAGCTTGTCCCAGCGGCCGGCCACCGCCGAAGCGAGCCGGGCGATACCGTCGGCTTCGGCAAGGTCGACGGGCGCAATTGTCGACTGCCCGCCGGCATCGTGGATCGCATCCTCGACCGTCTCGAGACCACGCACGTCGCGCGCGGTCAGCACCACATGCGCGCCTGCTGCAGCCAGCGCCTTGGCGGTCGCGGCACCGATCCCCTTGCTCGCCCCGGTGACGAGCGCGAGCCGGCCTTCCAGCGGCGTGTCGCTCATTCCGCAGCCTCGACCGGCAGGGCCAGCTGCTGCTGCTTGTCCTCGCGGCGGGCGAGATCGGTGAGCGCGGTGGGATAGTCGCCGGTGAAACAGGCGTCGCAGAATTGCGGGCACTTGGCGTTGCGCGGCTTCTCGCCGACGGCGCGGTAGAGCCCGTCGATCGAGACAAATGCGAGGCTGTCGGCCTTGATGAACTGGCGCATCGGCTCGACGTCCATGCGGGCCGCGAGCAGCTTGCTGCGCTCGGGCGTGTCGACGCCGTAGAAGCAGCTATGCGCGGTCGGCGGGCTGGCGACGCGGAAGTGGACTTCGACGGCGCCCGCATCGCGCATCATCTCGACGATCTGGAGCGAGGTGGTGCCGCGCACGATCGAATCGTCGATCAGCACGATCCGCTTGCCTTCCACGAGCGCCCGGTTGGCGTTGTGCTTGCGCTTCACGCCAGCGTGGCGTGCGCCGTCGCTCGGCTGGATGAAGGTGCGTCCGACATAGTGCGAGCGGATGATGCCGAGCTCGAAGGGAATGCCCGATTCCTGCGCATAGCCGATCGCGGCAGGTACGCCGCTGTCGGGGACGGGGATGACGAGATCCGCCTCGACCGGTTTCTCGCGCGCGAGTTCCGCGCCGATGGCCTTGCGCGCTTCGTAGATGCTGCGCCCGTCGAACACCGAATCCGGGCGGCTGAAATAGACATGCTCGAAGATGCAGGGGCGCGCTGCATGGGTGCCGAAGGGGTGGAGCGAGTCCACATTGCCGTCGAAATCGACCTTGATCACTTCGCCCGGTTCGACCTGGCGGACGAATTCCGCGCCGACCACGTCGAAGGCCACCGTTTCGGAAGCGAAGACGGTCGCATCGCCGATGCGGCCCATCTGCAAGGGACGGATGCCGAGCGGGTCGCGGCAGGCGATCATCCCCTCGGGCGTCATCACGATCAGCGCATAGGCGCCTTCGAGCAGGCGCAGCGCGTCGATCAGCCGGTCCATGATCGTGGGATAGCGGCTGGTGGCGACGAGGTGGATGATCACCTCGGTGTCGCTGGTCGACTGGAAGATCGAACCGCGCCGCACAAGGTCCTCGCGCAGCATGCCCGCGTTCGAGATATTGCCGTTGTGCGCCACAGCGAAGCCGCCGCTGGCGAGGTCGGCGTAAAGCGGCTGCACGTTGCGCAGGCCCGCGCCGCCGGTGGTCGAATAGCGGACATGGCCCGCCGCCATCGTGCCGGGCAGTTCGGCGATCGCTTCCTGCGTCGAGAAATTTTCCGCCACATGGCCGAGGCCGCGGCGGGTAAAGAACTCGGCCCCGTCGAAACTGGTGATGCCCGCAGCCTCCTGGCCGCGGTGCTGCAGCGCGTGGAGGCCGAGCGCGGTCGCCGCGGCGGCATCGGCGGCGTTGATCGCGCCGAACACGCCGCACTCTTCGCGCAGCTTGTCGCCATCCTCGTCAAGAAACGGGTGGGTAAGGTTCATCGAGGGGCCTGTCCGCGCCAGCAATGGGGATGCGCGCCCCAATGGCGATGTTACGGCCCGATTACAAGGGCGGTGAGACGAGCGGTCCCCGATCGGTTCAGGATTTCATTGCACGGCAAGGTTCGCCTGCCTAAACGCACAGCCACCTTTCAGGACGCATAAGGGTCACCTTGCTTCTCTCTCCCTTCGAATGGACCATTGCCAAGCGCTACCTGCTTCCGGGCAGGAGCGAGGCATTCATCGCGCTTGTTGCGGGCATCTCGATCACCGTTGTGATGCTTTCGGTCGCCATGCTGGTGATCGTTATGAGCGTCATGAACGGTTTCCGCGCCGAGCTGCTCGACAAGATCGTGGGGCTGAACGGCCATGCGATCGTGCAGGCCTATGGCGGCCGGCTCGACGACTGGGAAACGATCCTCGAGGACGTCAAGCAGACGCCGGGCGTGGTCGCGGCCAGCCCGTTGATCGAGCAGCCGCTGCTCACCAGCTTCAACGGCCGCGTCGAGGCGATCCTCGTGCGCGGCAATACGGCGCAAGACATTCGCGACCTTGGCGACAAGGTGGTGAGCGGCAGTATCGACGCGCTCCAGCCCGGGGCGAGCAAGGTCGCGATCGGCGTCCGGCTCGCCGAAAACATCGGCGCGCGGGTCGGCGATACGATCACGATCATCAACCCGCAGGGCCGGTCCACTCCGTTCGGCACCGTGCCGCGCCAGATCGGTTACGAGGTTGCGGCGATCTTCGAGGTCGGCGTCTACGATTACGACGGCGCCTTCGTGGTCATGCCGATGCAGGACGCGCAGACGCTGCTGCTGATCGGCGACGCGGTCCAGATGATCGAAGTCCAGGTGGCCGATCCAGACGAGGTGGGCGAGATCCTCGAGCCGGTCCAGCGTGCGGTGCAGGGCAAGGCCGTGGTCGCCGACTGGAAGACCATCAACTCCTCGCTGTTCGAGGCGCTTCAGGTGGAGCGTGCGGCGATGGCCTTCGCCTTGAGTTTCATGGTGTTGGTGGCTGCTTTCAACATCCTGTCGAGCCTCGTCATGCTGGTCCGCGCAAAGACCCGCGACATCGCGATCATGCGCACCATGGGGGCGACACGCAGGAGCTTGATGAAGATTTTCGTCACCACCGGGTTCACCGTCGGCGCGATCGGCACAGTTGCGGGCCTGATCCTCGGCTTCATCGTCCTGACCTTCCGCCAGCAGATCACCGATGCCATCGGCTGGCTGACCGGCGTCGAACTGTGGGACCCCCAGATGCGCTTCCTCACGACGCTGCCGTCTAAGACCGATCCGGTGGAAGTCGCGATGATCGTCGGCCTCGCGCTCGTGATGAGTTTCCTCGCCACGCTCTACCCCGCCTGGAAGGCGGCGAGTACCGATCCCGTGCAGGTGCTTCGTTATGAATAGTTCCGGCGTGCAACCAGTGGTCGAGTTGAAGGGCCTCACCCGCAGCTTCGAGCAGGGCGGGGTGCGGATCGACGTGCTGCGCGGCATCGATCTTGCGATCCGCCCGGGCGAGATCGTCGCGCTGCTCGGCCCCTCGGGCTCGGGCAAGTCGACCCTGTTGCAGGCGGTCGGCCTGCTCGAAGGCGGTTTCGGTGGTGAGATCGTCATCGCCGGCCAATCGGCCGAAAAATCGGATTCGCATGCCCGCACGCTGCTGCGGCGCGAGCATCTCGGCTTCGTCTACCAGTTCCACCACCTGCTGCCCGATTTCGATGCGGTCGAGAATGTCGTGCTGCCGCAGCTGGTCGCCGGAACCGCGCGCGAGGCGGCCGAGGCGCGGGCGCGCGAACTGCTGACGGCACTCGGCCTCGGCCACCGGCTCGACCACCGGCCGAGCCAGCTGTCGGGCGGCGAGCAGCAGCGGGTCGCGGTCGCCCGCGGTCTCGCCAACCGGCCGGCGCTGGTGCTGGCGGACGAGCCCACCGGCAATCTCGACGAGGCGACCAGCGACAAGGTGCTGGGCGAGTTCCTTGCACTCGTCCGCAACGAGGGCAGCGCGGCACTGATCGCGACGCATAACGAGCGGCTCGCCCAGCGGATGGACCGGGTGGTCCGCCTGCACGAGGGGCATCTCGAATAGCGGACCCGGACGGCGCTTCGCTCGTTGGTCATGCAAATAGGAGAATTCGCATGACCGACCATCCCAGCACCTACCGCGCCGACGATTGCCACCGTGAAGGCATCCAGTGGGACGACCGCGCCAGCCTCCACCGCGAGGGCGATGGCGATGGCCTGCTCGACGGGGCGAAAGGGCTGCGCCAGGGTACCTTCGCCGGCCTTATCAGCCACATCATGCTGATGGCGCCCGAGGAGCGCGGTCAGTACTACATCGAAAAGGCGGGCGATCGCGAATATCACGCGGAAGAGATCGCCAGCCTCGCCGCGCGGGACGATTTTCCGGGGTGAGACAGTCCGCGCCGCGTCCGGCCATCCCCGTGTCTGCTTGAAGGGTAACAAGCCCGCGCTTGTGCGCGCGACCTATCGCGTGCAGGAGCATGCGAGGGTATGCCAGCAAGGTGACAGGGCCCGATTCCCTGCATGCCTGCCGGACAACCGCTTCGATCTTCTTTCCCGCCGCAAGGACCGCCAGTGCCATGACTACGATCGCCGATTTCACGGTCTCGACCAACAAGGGGGAGGCGCTCGACCTGAAGGACAAGCTCGGCAAGGTCCTGCTGGTGGTCAACACGGCGAGCAAATGCGGCTTCACCCCGCAGTATGACGGGCTGGAGGAGCTGTTTCAGGACTACGGGGACAAGGGCTTCGAGGTCCTCGCCTTTCCCTGCAACCAGTTCGGCAACCAGGAGCCGGGCGATGCGGAGGAGATCGAGCAGTTCTGCAAGGTCAATTTCGGCTTGACCTTCCCGCTGATGGCCAAGGTCGACGTCAACGGCCCCGACGCCAGCCCGCTGTTCGACTGGATGAAGGACGAAAAGCCCGGCCTGATGGGCTCGAAGGCAATCAAATGGAACTTCACCAAATTCCTGATCGATCGCGAGGGCAATGTGGTGAAGCGTTATGGCCCGGCCGATGCGCCCAAGAGCATCGCGAAGGACATCGAGAAGCTGCTGTAGGCAGATGATCGACCCGTTCCGGCCGGACCTCGACTGGCTCGGGGCATGGATCACGGGGCGTGCGCTCGCGCGCGGACTGCCCATGCCCTTCCTCGATCGCGGCGGCTGGCGGGCGGAGGTGGGTACCGGCGGCGAGCACCGCCGCTGGCTTTTCGATCGCGTGACCCCGGAGCTGGTCGAGCTTGCTCACGAAATTTCCGAGCCGGGCAATAACCTACGGGTCTTCTGCGAGAACGACGAATTGCAGGCAGCATTGCCCCGGGGATGGGAGGTCGGCGCGCCGTCCCATGCGATGGTTGCGACCTCCGCCCAGCCGCTAGGAGCCTTAGCGGACGGGTTCAGGCTCGAATCCCGTATCGGACGGCATAGCGCCCACGTCGCCGTGCTTACGCTCGATGGAGAGCTGGCCGCGTCGGGACATGCGGGCATCGGCTGGGACGCCTTCGTATACGACAGGATCGTCACCTGGCCGCAGTTCGGCCGCCGCGGGCTCGGGACCGCTGTCATGCATGCCCTCGGTGAAGCACTCCCCGCTCCGGATATGCCGCAACTTCTGATGGCGACCGGGCCCGGGCGCGCGCTCTATGAAACGCTGGGATGGACGGTGGTCAGCCCGTATGCGAGTGCATCCCTCAGGGTCTGAGCTTTTCCGTGTGCAGGTTGCGCGAAGTGCTGTAACCGCGGCCGCAGCCCAACCGAAAGCCCCGCCATGCTTGCAGATTTCAACCAGTGGTTCCTCTCGCTCGGCGCCGAATATGGCGTGAATCCGTATATCTTCGGCGGGATCTACGTCGGCGCGATCCCCTTCTTCCTGCTGTCGATCGGCTGGCTGGTGAAGCGGGCGAGGGCGGGCCAGTCGACGGTGCTGCCGACGATGCTGGCGGGGTTTTTCTTCGTCTCGGCCTATCTCTATCTCGCCATTGCGGGGCGGAACATTCCGGTGTGGGTGTGGATATTCCTCGGCGTGCTGGTGGTCTACGGTGCTTACTCGACGATCCGCGACACGCGCCGCAAGATCCGCGAGGGGCGCGAGGCCTGACTTCTCCACCGCTTGTGGAGAAAAGCCGGGGCTGCGGCCCTTCCGAATCCGGCGGAAATTCCTAATCTGTCGGGATGCCTTTCAAGCCCTTCGTCCCCTTCCGCGTGCTGTCCGCCTATTCGATGCTCGAAGGGGCGATCGATCCCAAGGCGATGGCCAAGCTGGCGAAGGAGCGGGGCTTTCCCGCGATCGCGATTGCAGACCGCAACGGGCTCTACGGGGCGGTCATGTTCGCCAATGCCTGCAAGGCCGAAGGTGTGCAGCCGATCATCGGCACGCTGTTGGGCGTCGCACGCGATGCCGAAGGGAAGCAGGTCGATTACCTGCCGCTCTATGCGCAGGACGAGGCGGGTTACGATAATCTCTGCCATCTCGTCTCGAAGGCGCATCTCGACCGGCCGCTCGAATTCGAACCGCATGTGCGGCTGGAGAATCTCGAGGGCCGTACCGCGGGTCTGATCGCGCTGACCGGGGCCAGCGAGGGCGCGGTCACCCGGCTTCTCGCCGAAGGGCAACAGAGCCATGGCGAGGCCATGCTCGACCGGTTGCAGGCGCTGTTCCCGAACCGGCTCTATATCGAGCTTGCGCGGCGCGGCAACGAGGTCGAAGAGCGGGCCGAGAATGCGCTGATCGATCTCGCCTATGCGCGGGACCTGCCGCTGATCGCCACCAATCCGGCCAATTTCGCCGAGCCGCATATGCACAAGGCGCATGACGCCATGCTGTGCATCGCCGGGTCGACCCATGTCGAGGCCGAGGACCGCGCGCATTCCAATCCGGAAAGCTACGTCAAGACCTACCACATGATGGACGAGACCTTCGCCGACCTGCCCGAGGCGGTGGAGAACACGCTCGTCCTTGCCAGACGCTGCGCCTATGCGCCGCCCTATCGCAAGCCGATCCTGCCCAGCCTCGCGGGCGACCTCGAGGGCGAGGCGCGGATGCTGGAGGAGGATGCGCGCAAGGGGCTGGAAGCGCGACTCGAACCCTATGGCGAGATGCCGGAGGACGAGCGCCAGGTCTATTTCGACCGGCTCAAGTTCGAAGTCGACATCATCAACCAGATGGGCTTCCCCGGCTACTTCCTGATCGTTGCCGACTTCATCAAATGGGCCAAGGATCACGATATTCCGGTGGGGCCGGGCCGTGGTTCGGGCGCGGGCAGCCTCGTCGCATGGGCGCTGACGATCACCGACCTCGACCCCATAAAGCTCGGCCTGCTGTTCGAACGCTTCCTCAACCCCGAACGCGTGTCGATGCCCGACTTCGATATCGACTTCTGCGAAACGCGGCGGGGCGAGGTGATCCGCTATGTCCAGCAGAAATACGGGCACGATCACGTCGCGCAGATCATCACCTTCGGCAAGCTGAAGGCCCGCGCGGTGCTGCGCGATACGGGCCGCATCCTGCAGATGAGCTACGGCCACGTAGATCGCCTCTGCAAGATGGTACCCAACCATCCGACTGATCCCTGGACCCTGCCGCGCGCGCTCAACGGCGCGGCGGATTTCAGGCGCGAGTACGACGACGACAACGAGGTGAAGCGCCTCGTCGACCTGGCGATGCAGCTGGAAGGCTTCCCGCGCAACAGCTCGACCCACGCGGCGGGCGTGGTGATCGGCGACCGGCCGCTGGCGCAGCTGGTGCCGCTCTATCGCGATCCGCGTTCCGACATGCCGGTGACGCAATACGACATGAAGAATGTTGAAAGCAGCGGCCTCGTCAAGTTCGACTTCCTCGGATTGAAGACCCTCTCGGTGCTCAAGAAGGCGACCGACCTGCTCAAGAAGCGCGAGATCGCCATCGACCTGTCGACGCTCCCGCTCGACGATTCCAAGGTCTACGAGCTGATGAAGAGCGGCAACACGGTGGGCGTGTTCCAGCTGGAATCGGAAGGCATGCGCCGCACGCTGACGGCGGTGAAGCCGACCAATTTCGGCGACATCATCGCGCTCGTCTCGCTCTATCGTCCGGGCCCGATGGACAACATCCCGCTTTTCGGCAAGCGCAAGGCAGGCGAGGTGCCGATCGAGTATCCGCACCCCAAGCTCGAGGGCATCCTTGCCGAGACCTACGGGATCTTCGTCTACCAGGAACAGGTCATGCAGGCCGCGCAGATCCTCGCCGGATACTCGCTTGGCGACGCCGACCTCCTGCGCCGCGCGATGGGCAAGAAGGTTCAGGCCGAAATGGACGCCCAGCGCCAGCGTTTCGTCGACGGCTGCAAGGACGTCTCGGGGATCGACAAGGCTGAGGCGAATGCGCTGTTCGACTTGATCGACAAGTTCGCCGGCTACGGCTTCAACAAGTCGCACGCCGCCGCCTACGCGTTGCTCGCCTACCAGACGGCCTGGCTCAAGGCGCATTACCCGGAGGAATTCTTCGCCGCCTCCATGTGCTTCGACATGCACCAGTCGGAGAAGCTGGCGGTGTTCGTCGACGATGCGCGGCGCGGCGGGATCAAAGTGCTGCCGCCTTCGCTCAACCATTCCGAGGCCGAATACACGGTCGAGCAGACCGACGACGGCTATGCCGTGCGCTATGCGCTGGCGGGCATCCGCAATGTCGGCGAGCGGGCGATGGAAGCCATCGTCCACGAACGCGAGGCGAGCGGCAAATTCGAAAGCCTGCAGGACCTGTTCGAACGCCTGCCCAAGGGCGCGATGAACTCGCGCCAGCTGGAAGCACTGGCCAGCGCCGGCGCGCTCGACGAGTTCGAGCCCAACCGCGCGAAGGTCTTCGCCAATGCCGACATGCTGCTCGCCGTGGCAGATGCTGCCGAGCGCGAGCGCTCCAGCGGGCAGGCGGCGCTGTTCGGCGGCGAGGATTCGCCGAGCGAGGACACTTTGCGGCTCAAGGAGGTCGAGCCCTGGCCGCGCGCTGAGCAGATGGCGCGCGAGAAGGAGAACTTCGGCTTCTATTTCGCGGAGCACCCGGTCGAGGCGTGGCGTACCGTCGCATCGGCGCAGGGCGCGCGCAGCTATGGCTCGCTGATGGCGGGCGGGGCGCCCCCCGGCGGGCGCGCGGGTGCGGTCATGGCGGCCATGGTTGAGAAGGCGAGCAAGGGCACGACCAAGCGCGGCAAGCCTTTCATCCGCGCCGATTTCTCCGACAGTTCGGGCCAGTTCAGCGCCGCCTGCTTCGAAGAGAGCATGGTCGACAGGTTCCTCGAATGGGCAGAGAACCAGACCTGCGTGAAGCTCGATGTCGAGCTCGACAGTCCGAGCCCCGACGAACCGCCGCGCATCACGGTGCGCGGGGCGGTGCCGCTGGAGGCGGTTAAGGGCAGCATGGCGATGGTGCTGACGCTCGAAGCCAGCAGCGTCGATGCGGTCACCGAACTGGCGATGGCGTTGCAGGCGAAGGGGCCCGGCGGCGACGAAGCCGTCGTCACCTTGCTGACCGGCGATCCCCATCCGCCGGTCATGCGGCTCGGCCACGCATTTTCCATCGATGGGGAGCTCGCTGAACGCTTGGCAAGCGTGCCGGGTCTTGCCAAGGTGCAACTGACCGCGCGACGGGGGAAGGCAAACCTGCGCCTCGTCGCCTGATCTGGGCTTGAGAGGAGAGGTTATGGCACTGGGCGCGATGCAGGACTGGAGCATGCGGATCTCGCATGTGATCGACCACGCGGCACGCGAGGCTCCGCACCGTGAGATCGTCACCCGCTGGGCGGACGGCGGCGAGACGCGCACCGACTGGGCGGGCATCCACCGCGACGCGAAGAAGATGAGCCAGGCGCTGCTCGCGCTGGGCCTCGAGAAGGGCGACAAGGTCGCCAGCCTCGCCATGAACCACTCGCGCCACCTCGTCAGCTGGTTCGGCGTGGCGGGCATGGGCGGCGTGCTGCATACCTGCAACCCGCGCCTGTTCGACGAGCAGCTCGAATATATCGTCGGCCATGCCGAGGATAAGGTGATGCTCTACGACGCGGCCTTCCAGCCGATCGTCGACCGGATGCGCGACAAGTGGCTGACGGTCGAACATTACATCTGCTTCGATTCGGGCGAGCACAGCCAGAGCTTCGAGGACTGGATCGGCGCGCAGGACGGCGAGTTCGACTGGGTCACCGGCGACGAGCGCGATCCGTGCATGATCTGCTACACCAGCGGCACCACGGGCAATCCCAAGGGCGTGCAGTACGAACACCGCTCGACCCTGCTGCATGCGGTGTCGGGCCTTCAGCCGAGCACCTTCAACTTCAGCGCCTCCTCGGTCATGCTGCCGGTGGTGCCGATGTTCCACGCGGCGAGCTGGGGTCTGCCCTATGCGGGCGCGATGGCGGGCATCAAGTTCGTCTTCAGCGCGGTCAATGACCCTGCGGTGCTCGACGAGCTGATGAAGCGCGAAGGCGTGACCGACAGCGCGGGCGTTCCGACCGTCTGGCTGGCGCATTTCCAGTATTGCGACGCCAACGGGCTCGAACTGCCCAAGCTGCGCGCCGCCACCATCGGCGGGTCGGCCGCGCCGCGCTTCATGATCGAACGGCTGATGAAGAACGGCACCCGCGTCCAGCATGCCTGGGGCATGACCGAAACCAGCCCCATCGGCACGGTCGGCGGGCCGACGGCGGACTGGGACCAGCTCACTTTCGAACAGAAGGTCGAGAAGACCATGAAGCAGGGCCGCCCGATTTTCGGCGTTGAGCTGCGCACGGTCGATCTCGACGACCCGACCAAGGTCCTGCCGCGCGACGGCGAAGCCTCGGGCGCCTTGCATAGCCGCGGGCCGTGGGTGCTCAAGCGCTATTTCAAGGCGGAGGAAGACGCGCTCACCGCGGACGGCTGGTTCGACACCGGCGACGTCGCCACGATCCACCCGGACGGCACGATGCAGATCACCGACCGCACCAAGGACGTGATCAAGTCCGGCGGCGAATGGATCAGCTCGGTCGAGCTCGAGAACGCGGCGGTCGGCCATCCGGCGGTGGCCGAGGCGGCCTGCATCGGCATGTTCCACCCCAAGTGGGACGAGCGCCCGGTGCTGTTCGTGGTGAAGAAGGAAGGCGCGGATTGCACGGCGGAAGACGTGGTCGAGTTCCTGTCCGACAAGGTGGCCAAGTGGTGGCTGCCCGATGCGGTCGAGTTTGTCGACGATATCCCGCACACCGCGACCGGAAAGATCAGCAAGAAGGATTTGCGCGACCGTTTCGCGGACTACCAGCTTGCCTGACGCGATAGTGAGGCCTGCCGTGCCGGGGGACGCCCCGGCGGTGCAGGCGATCTATGCCTTCCACGTCGCGCATTCGACCGCGACCTTCGATACCGAAGCACCCGACGCGGCGTTCTGGGCGGAGAAGATCGCGCATGTTGCGGCGCGGGGCTGGCCGTTCCTCGTGATCGAGGTGGACGGCGCGGTGCGTGGCTATGCCTATGCGACGCAGTTCCGCGACCGTGCCGCCTATGCCCATACCTGCGAGGACAGCATCTACATCGCCGATGTGGCGCGCGGACAGGGCCTCGGCACACAGCTGCTCGCGGCGCTGGTGGATGCCGCGCGAGCAAGTGGCTTCGAACAGATGATCGGCGTAATCGGCGGCGGAGAGCCGGCTTCGGTCGCGCTGCACGCGCGGTTGGGCTTCGTCCATGCTGGCCGGATGCGCGATGTCGGGATGAAATTCGGCCGGCGGCTCGATACAGTTTACATGCAGCTTTCCCTCCTTAGGTAAGGCAGCAATTCAATCCCGAAATCCCGAGGAGCTCGTCCATGTCCCGACTGCGTTCTTTGTCCCTGATGGCCCCGCTCGCCCTGATTGCCTGCGCGCAGGCGGCCTCCGCTAGCACGATCGACGTGGTGAAGACCCCCTGGTGCGGTTGTTGCAGCGCGTGGATCGAACGGATGCAGGCCGCCGGCTTCACCCTGAGCGTGCGCGATGTCGAGGACACGACCCCCATCGCCGAAGCCGCCGGCGTTCCCGCCAACCTGCGCAGCTGCCACACTGCCACGGTGGAGGGCTACGCGATCGAGGGCCACGTCCCGGCGGAGGATATCCGCCGACTGCTGGAAGAAAGACCCGATGCCGTCGGCCTCAGCGTGCCCGGCATGCCCATCGGCTCGCCCGGCATGGAGGCCAAGGGACGCAGCGATACCTACCAGACGGTCTTGATCATGCGTGACGGGAAGCACAAGGTCTGGGCGACACACCAAGGGACCGCGACCGCGCACCAGCATTGATCGCGGTCCGGCAGGGAGGGATGCCATGACCAGTTTCATCGATCCGAGCCGCGCGAATTTCGAAGCCTTCAAGGCCCTGCCGCGCGACGAGCCGATCCACATGCTCAACCTACTGCTCTACCGCGAGGAGGCCGCCTATCCCGAAGGCCACGAGCATGCGGGAAAGGGCTGGAGCGGGCGGCGCGCCTATCAGGAATACGGCAAGACCAGCGGCCCGATCTTCCAGCGCGTCGGCGGCTCGATCGTCTGGCGCGGCGCGTTCCAGACCATGGTCACCGGGCCCGACGACAAGCGCTGGCACGACGGCTTCGTGGCGCAATATCCGAACAGCGCGGCGTTCTTCGCAATGATCAAGGACCCGGACTACCAGCTCGCCGTGGTCAACCGTACCGCCGCCCTGGTCGATAGCCGCCTGATTTGCTTCAAGCCGGGTGAAGCGGGGGAGGGGTTCTAGCCTCCCCGAAACGGGGAGGGGGACCACGAAGTGGTGGAGGGGCACAAGCCATGATCACCGGCCCGCGCGAAACGATCAAACGTGCCCGCAAGCTGCGCAGCGAGATGTCGAAGCCCGAGCGCGTGCTCTGGTCGCATCTTCGCATTCGTCCCGATGGCCTCAAGTTCCGCCGCCAGCATCCGGCCGGCCCCTATATTCTTGACTTCTATTGCGCCTCGCTCCGTCTCGCGATCGAAGTGGATGGATGGGTACATGACAACCCCGAAACGATCGCGCGCGACCAGTGGCGGTCGGAGTTTCTCCGCTCGCAAGGGATTGCGACCACCCGTATTCCGGCCAAGGCGATTCTCGAGGATGTGGAGGCGGTGTCGGTCAGGCTCGGGCAGATTTGTACTGAGCGAAAAGCTGCAATCGGGAACAGCTGAGCGTGCCCCTCCACCGCCTTCGGCGGTTCCCCTCCCCGTGCCGGGGAGGCTAGAGGAGCCGCAATTGTCCGCCCACCGCGGGCGGCCTGAACTGCGTGCAGTCGAGCTCGAACTTCGCCTTGCCGATGCCGGCGCGCTTGCAGGCGAGGCGGAAGCGGGCGCGGAAGAGGTCGGCCCAGACGCCGGTGGGCCTCAGACGGCTGAAGAAGTTGGGGTCGTTGTCCTTGCCGCTCCGGATCGAGCGGACGATGGACATGACCTTGTCCCCGCGCTCGGGGTAGTGGACCGAGAGCCATTCGCGAAACAGCGGCGCGACCTCGTGCGGCAGGCGCAGCGGGATCCAGCCGACGCTGTCCACTCCGACCGCCGCCGCGCGCTGGACGATCTCTTCCATGAACTCGTCGGTGATGGCGGGGATGACCGGCGCGACCGAGCAGTGGCTCGGCACGCCTGCCTCGACCAGTTTCTGCAAGGCAGCGAGTCGCTTGGCCGGCGATGCTGCACGCGGTTCGAGCTTGCCCGAGAGCTTGGGATCGAGGCTAGTGACCGAGATCGCCACCGCCACCAGCCGCCGCTCCGCCATTGCGGTGAGCAGGTCGAGATCGTCCACCACCCGGTCGGACTTGGTGGTGATCGTCACCGGATGGCGCGCGTCGAGGCAGACTTCCAGCACGGACCGCGTGATGCGGTAAGTCCGCTCGATCGGCTGATAGGGATCGGTATTGGTCCCCATGGCGATCGGCTTGGGGCGGTACTTCGGCTTGGCCAGCGTCGCGCGAAGCAGTTCTGCCGCATTTGGCTTCGCAAAGAGCCGAGTCTCGAAATCGAGCCCGGGCGAGAGGTCGTGATAGGCATGGGTGGGCCGCGCGAAGCAATAGACGCAGCCATGCTCGCAGCCGCGATAGGCGTTGATCGAACGGTCGAAGAAGATGTCGGGCGACTGATTGAAGCTTAGGATCGTCTTCGGTCGCTCCTCGGTCACATGCGTGCGCAGTTTTACGGGAGGGCCGTCAAGCTGCTCCATGTAGTCGCGCCAGTCGCCATCCGCTTCACGCGTGGCGAGGCCGAAGCGCGTCGGCACCTGCGCCGACTGCGCTCCGCGGCCATCGAAAGAGGGTTCGAGTCGGCGTTCCATGCATGAGAACATACACGGAACATATGTCCGGTGACAGGGGTTATCGCTCGCGCAGGCGGGGCATCAGCTCGACGAAGTTGCAGGGCCGGTTGCGGCCGTCGAGCTGCTCGGCGAGGATCATGTCCCAGCCATCTTTCACCGCGCCGTTCGAGCCGGGGAGGGCAAAGATATAGGTCCCCCGCGCCAGCACGGCGCAGGCGCGGCTCTGGATGGTGCTGGTGCCGATGGTCCTGTAGCTGAGCCAGCGGAACAGCTCGCCGAAGCCGGGGATGTCCTTGCTCTTGACCCGGTCCAGCGCCTCGGGCGTCACGTCGCGTCCTGTCAGGCCCGTGCCGCCGGTGGTGATGACGCAGTCGATCGCCTCGTCGTCGATCCAGCGGTGAAGGTGCGCGGCGATCTCTTCCACGCTGTCGCGGCTGATCTCGCGCGCCGCCAGTTGGTGCCCGGCCCCCTCGATCCGCGCGGCGAGGATGTCGCCAGACGTGTCGTCCGCGAGAGAGCGGCTGTCCGAGATTGTCAGCAGCGCGATGCGGATCGGCTTGACGGCGCGGCTTTCGTCGATCGCCATGTCAGTTGGCTTTCGGGAACCGCGGCCAGTCGTTCTCGGCCAGGTCGATCCGGCTCGGGGCGGGCGCATTCGCCTGGCGCAGGTACATCCAGTAGTTCCGCATCACGATGGCGACATAGCTGCGCGTCTCCCAATAGGGCAGCGATTCCATATAGAGCAGCGGATCGTCCTGATCGCGGACCTCGCTCTCCCAGCGGCTGATCGGGGTCGGCCCGGCGTTGTACGCGGCCATGACCTTGGGCAGCTTGCCTTGCGTGTACCCGGCCGATGCCAGCGCCTCCAGCGTCCGCTGCCCGAAGGCGAGGTTGACCGCCGGATCCTTCAGGTCCGCGCCTGCGCTCATGTTGATCGAAGAGGCATATTCGCGCCGCGTGATCGGCATGATCTGCATGAGACCGATCGCACCCGCGGGACTGACGACGCCCTCGCGGAAGTTCGATTCCTGCAAGGCATGGGCGAAGGCGAGGGCGGGGTCGACGCGCCAGCCGCCGATGGGCTGGCGGAAGGTGACCGGATATTTGAGGCTGGGATGCGCCGCGGACCGCGCCGGCGCATTGTAGGCCATGAAGTTCTGCGTGCCGGTGAGACCGAGCGCGCGGGCGAGCTTGCCGAGCGCCTCGAAATCGCGGCTGTCGCCGGTACGGACCAGCCAGCGCAGCACCTCGTCTGCCTCCGCGCGCTGGCCGATTTCGGTGAGCATGACCGCCAGCCGCACCGCCTCGTCCCGGCTGATCCGGCGCCAGTCGCCCTCGGTCAGGTCGGGGGTGGTGTGGGTGTCCGGCAGCGGGCGACCCATCTGTTCGTGGGCGATCATGCCGTAGAGCGTGTCGGGAAACCGCGCCGCGCCGCGCAACTGCTCGGCGGCATCTTCCGGCTGGCGACACCGGACCAGCGCGCGGCTGGCCCAGTAATGGGCGGCACTCGAAAGTTCCGGATTGGTCGCACCGGCGGCGCTGCGGCGGAACGCCTGGGCGGCCTTCTCGCAATCGCCGAGGCGCCATGCCGCGAGGCCGGCGGCCCACTCGCCTTCCGCGACCCATGCACCGCTGCCCCCGTCGCGCACGGTGTCGGCTATCGCCCAGGCCTGCGCGTCGCGGTTCTCGATGTAGTAGCTCCATGCCACGCGCTGCCGCCACTCGGCCCGTGCCGCAGAGGACAGCGTCGCATCGACCCCGTCCAGCAGCAGGCGGGCACCATCGGGGTCGTCGTTCTTGATCCGATCGAGGATCGCCGAACTGACCGAGGACGGCATAGTCCCGTCATTGATGGCCGCCGGCAGGGTGCGCCGGGTGATGCCGGGCTGGCGGACGAGCCGTTGTTCGCCCGGCAGGTCGAAATTGCCTTCGAGCCCGCGCGTCTCGCCGAGCCGTACCATTGCGGCGGCATAGGGCAGGTCTTCGTATTTGCGCAGCCAGGCCTCGATCCGGCCCAGCTCGATCCGCGGACTGTTGGCGTGGAGGTAATAGCTGGCGATGGCCGCGCCGTGCAGCGGCCCGTCCTCGCGCTCGCCGAGCATCACCTCGACGCGGTCCCAGTTTTCGGACTGGATGGCCTCGTAGAAGGAGCCGTACCACGCGCGATCGTCGCTCGAGAGCAGTTGCGGCAGCGCCTGCGCGTGCGAGCGGGTGAAGTATTCGACACTGCTCTGCTGCGCCGCCAGCGGCGTGGCGAGCGAGGCGGCGGTAAGGGCGAAAATCAGTCTGGGGGTCATGCGGTCCATTCGAGCCAGCGGTGCCAGAGCCGTTCGCGCCGGGCGGCGCTGCGGGCGATCTGGGAGAAATCGGGAGTGGCGAGCAGGGGTATCGGCTTGTCGCCACAGTCGAGGACGAGGGGGTCGCGTGCTTTCTCGGGCGGGATACCGAACAGCGCCAATTGCGCCCGTCCGATGGCGAGCACGCGTTGCGGCGCGGCAAGGCCGATGTGATGACGCGTCAGGTCATCGAGGCTCCGGGCGGCGAGGGTGGCCCACTCCGGCAGCGCCATCGGGGCGGGCAGCACGCTGGCGAGATAGACCTCGTGCATGCCGATCCCCATCGCCTGCAACATCGCTTCGAGCAGCCGTCCGGCGCCGCCCGTCAGCAGGCCTTCGCCATCGTCGGGTTCCGCCTGCGGGACGAGGACGAGCAGCTTGGCCCCGGCGGCCCCACGTGGCGGCGCGCGCCGGTCGAGCGCGCCGTCCGCCAGCGATGGCTCGGTCATCCACCATTCGCGAAATTTTTCGAGGCTGTCGGGCCAGCCAGCGCGGTCGCCACCGAACGGCGGTCCGCTGTCCTGCTCCAGCGCGCGCGAAAGCGGCGTCGGCCTGGGCGGTGCGACCGGCGGCGGCGGTGGGGCAGCCGCTACGGCATTCTTGTCCTCTGGCTCTGCCAGCCAGCTCGTCGGTTCGTCGGAAAAGTCGTGGTCGACACCCGCCTCGCGCCACCAGTCGATCGCGCCTTCGAGGCCTGCCAATGCGTCGAAATCGCGCGGATCGTGGGTATCGGACTGCATCATCGGCTGGGTCCGGGTCTTGACCTCTAACGCCCCAGCAATCAAGGCATCGAACGCAAGTTTAGCGACGAAAAGAGAGAGACATGAGCGAACGCGAATCCATGCCCTGCGACGTCGTCATCATCGGCGGCGGCGTGGCCGGCCTCGCCGCGGCGATCCGGTTGAAGCAGATCAACGGCGACCTCGAGGTCGTGCTGCTCGAAAAGGGCAGCGAGATCGGCGCGCATATCCTCTCCGGCGCGGTGGTCGACCCCAAGGCGCTCGACGAGCTGCTGCCCGAATGGCGCGACATGGGCTGCCCGATGGCGGAAACGCCGGTGGGCGAGGACCTGTTCTATACGATCAGCGAAACCGGTGCCTCCGCGCTGCCGCATATGATGTTCCCGCCCTTCATGTCGAACGAAGGGTGCTATACCGGTTCGCTCGGCAACCTCTGCCGCTGGCTGGCCGAACAGGCCGAAGGGCTGGGGGTGATGGTCTTTCCCGGCTTCCCCGCGGCCGAAGTGCTGTTCGACGAGAATGGCGCGGTGCGCGGCGTGGCGACGCAGGACATGGGCGTCGCGGCGGACGGTTCGCACAAGGGCGATTACCAGCCGGGCATGGAAATCCTCGCCAAGTATACGCTCTTCGCGGAGGGTGCCCGCGGCAACCTCACCAAGCAGATGAAAGCCAAGTTCGACCTCGAGGCGGACTGCCAGCCGCAGGTCTATGGCCTCGGCGTCAAAGAATTGTGGGACATCGACCCAGCGCTGCACGAACCGGGCAAGATCGTCCACACGCAGGGCTGGCCGCTGAACGAAAGCGGCAGCCACGGCGGCGGCTTCCTCTACCACCAGGCGAACGGGCAGGTCGCCCTCGGCCTCGTCACTTGGCTCGACTACTCCAATCCCTACGTCAGCCCGTTCCAGGAATTCCAGCGCTGGAAACACCATCCGCTGATCGCCGAGGTGCTCAAGGGCGGCAAGCGCGTGGCCTATGGCGCGCGCGCGATCAACGACGGCGGCTGGCAGAGCGTGCCCAAGCTCGCTTTCCCGGGCGGCGCGCTGATCGGCTGCGCCGCAGGCTTCGTCAACGTGCCGCGCATCAAGGGCAGCCACACCGCGATGAAGAGCGGCATGTTGGCCGCCGAAAGCGTCGCGGCGGCCGTCGCTGCGGGGCATGAGCACACCGAGCTGATGGATTACGACGCCGCGCTGCGCGACAGCTGGATCGCCAAGGAGTTGAAGCAGGTCCAGAACGCGCTGCCCGCGATCGAGCGCTTCGGCGACGATATCGGTGCGCTGCTGGGCGGCATCGACATGTGGATGCGATTCCTCAAGATCGGCCTGCCGATCAGCATGAAGCACCACCGCGATTGCGACGCGCTCAACCGTGCGGATCTCTATCAGCCGATCGCCTATCCGAAGCCCGACGGGGTGCTCAGCTTCGACCGTCTGACCAGCGTCAGCTTCAGCTACACGAACCATGCCGAGGACCAGCCGGTCCACTTGCAGGTCAAGGACATGGAGCTGCAGAAGGATAGCGAGCTGGGGGTCTTCGCAGGCCCTTCTACACGCTATTGCCCGGCCGGCGTCTACGAGTGGCTGGTCGATGAGAATACCGGCGAGCCGAAGTACCAGATTAACTCGCAGAACTGTGTCCACTGCAAGACTTGTGATATCAAGGACCCGAACCAGAACATCAACTGGGTCACGCCCGAAGGCGGCGGCGGGCCGAACTATCCGAATATGTGATGGCGTTCCTTGAGCCTTGAGATACGCCCGCTCTCAACGACAGAGAGGGCGGCGATAACCTCGAATTTGGCGGAAGCTGCCCGGGCGGCGGACTGTGGTTTGCCGCTCAAGCTTCAGGACGTTCAATCCTTATACGACCTTGCTTTGAGCGAGAGAGATCGAAGGAACGAGCTGCTTGCTTCGTTTGGTGTGGCATTTGGTGAGCTGTTTATTTCTCTCGGTGACTATGAGTGGGTTCATGTTACGGATGAGTATGGTCGCGAACTATCGATCGCAGTGATAGGAACCGACACTGTTTGCCATCCAATCAGTATGATCGATAAGCGCCTCGAGCGTGGAGAAACGGTCGATATCGAGTGGCTGCGAGAAGCGACAATTAGCCACATGCAGAGACTCTGCGGGTGAAAATGCAAGTAACCGCCTACGCCAAGATCAACCTTGCGCTGCATGTTCGCAGGCGGCGTGAGGACGGGTATCACGAACTCGAAACGCTTTTCGCCTTCGTCGATGCGGGGGATGTGCTGAGCGCCAGCAGCGCCGCGCAGGACAGCGTGCAGGTGGTTGGCGAGTTCGCGGGCGGGCTGGACGATCCGTTCGACAATCTCGTCGCGAAGGCGCTTGGCAAGCTGCCGCGGGCAGAGGGGCTTGCGATCACGCTCGAGAAGAACCTGCCCGTGGCGGCTGGTCTTGGTGGCGGTTCGGCGGACGCCGGGGCTGTGTTCCGCATCGTCCGCGAGCGCCATGGCCTGCCCGAGGATTGGCATGCGCGCGCCACTGCTCTGGGCGCGGATGTCCCTGCCTGCGTCGAGAGCCGCACCTGCATCGGGCGCGGGACGGGGACCGAGCTCGAACCGGCCGACAATTGTCTCGCGGGCACGCCCGTGCTGCTGGTCAATCCGCGCGTCCCGCTTTCGACCGGGCCGGTGTTCAAGGCCTGGGACGGCGTCGATCGCGGCACCATGTCCGAAGGCGATGCGCGCACCATCGCGCTTGAAGGCCGCAACGACCTCGAAGTGCCTGCCATCGAACTCTGCCCGGCAATCGCCGAGGTCCTCGCCGCGATGCGCGGAACTTCGCCGTTTCTCGCCCGTATGTCAGGTTCGGGCGCGACGTGTTTCGCGCTGTTCGATGACGTAACAGCGCGGGACGAGGCCGCGGCTCGCATGGCCGCCGACCGGCCCGGCTGGTGGCAGATGCGAGGGAAGCTGAGATGATCGACGGTCTTCCGTACCGCCAGGTTGGTATGGACTCGATGCGCCCCGGCGGGCTGGTCTGCGTGGCGGATCATGCCTCCAACCATGTGCCCGCAGGCATAGACCTCGGCATCGATCGCGCTTTGCTGGACGATCACATAGCGGTCGATATCGGTGTGGAGGGGATCGCGGACCGCCTTGCCCGCCGTCACAACATCCCTGCGCATATCGCAACCGTCAGCCGCCTCGTCTGCGACTTCCACCGCAAGGAAGACGAGCCGGGCGTGGTTCCGACGGAAAGCGACGGCCACCTGATCCCCGGCAACATCGGTGCCGACATCGAAAAGCGGCTCGATCTCTATCACCGCCCCTACCACGCCGCGCTGGCGAAGTTCATCGCTGCGGCGAAACCCCGGATGATCATCGCGCTGCACAGCTTCACGCCGAAACTGGCAAGCGGCGGCGCGGACCGTCCGTGGGAGGTCGCGCTGCTCTACAACCAGGACGATCGCGCGGCGCAGCACGCCATGCGCCTGTTTCGCCAGCAGGGTCTGACCGTCGGTGACAACGAGCCCTATTCGGGCAAGCAGCTCAACGCCACGATGGACCGCCATGCGGAAGCCGCTGGCATTCCCTATTGCACGGTCGAGATCAGGCAGGACCAGATCGCCAACGAAGCCGGACAGGCCCGCTGGGCGCTGATGCTGGCCGACGTGCTGGGGCGCGTTGCGCTCGAAGTTTGAGCGGGTCCAAGCAAAAGCTGTTTCGCACGACGGCTCGATTCGCCTAACCCAGTCCCTCCGCTCATCCTGAGCCTATCGAAGGATAGCCACCTCGGCACCTGACCCTTCGACAGGCTCAGGGTGAGCGGGTATGAGTTCCGTTCAGCAATCGAGATCAGCCATGCCCGCCTACCGCTCCCGCACCACTACCCATGGCCGCAACATGGCCGGCGCCCGCGGCTTGTGGCGCGCGACGGGGATGAAGGACGGCGATTTCGGCAAGCCGATCATCGCGGTTGTGAACAGCTTTACCCAGTTTGTCCCCGGACATGTCCACTTGAAGGACCTCGGCCAATTGGTTGCGCGCGAGATTGAGGCGGCGGGCGGCGTGGCCAAGGAATTCAACACCATCGCGGTCGATGACGGGATCGCGATGGGGCACGACGGGATGCTCTATTCGCTCCCCAGCCGCGACCTCATCGCCGACAGCGTCGAATACATGGTCAACGCCCATTGCGCCGATGCGATGGTCTGCATCTCCAATTGCGACAAGATCACCCCCGGGATGCTGATGGCGGCGATGCGGCTGAATATCCCTGCGGTGTTCGTCAGCGGCGGGCCGATGGAAGCGGGCAAGGTCGTGGTGAAGGGCAAAGAGGTCGCGCTCGACCTCGTCGATGCCATGGTCGCTGCCGCCGACGAGGCCTATACCGACGAGGAAGTGACCGCGATCGAGCAGAACGCCTGCCCGACCTGCGGATCGTGCAGCGGCATGTTCACCGCCAATTCGATGAACTGCCTGACCGAGGCGCTGGGTCTGTCGCTGCCCGGCAATGGCTCGACCCTGGCGACCCATGCCGACCGCAAGCAATTGTTCGAACGGGCCGGGCGGCTCGTGGTGACGCTGGCGAAGCGGTATTACGAGGAAGAGGACGAGAGCGTCCTGCCGCGCTCGATCGCGAGCTTCGAGGCGTTCGAGAACGCGATGAGCCTCGACATCGCGATGGGCGGGTCGACCAACACCGTGCTCCATTTGCTCGCCGCCGCGCATGAGGCGGGGGTCGATTTCACCATGCAGGACATCGACCGCTTGAGCCGCAAGGTGCCGTGCCTGAGCAAGGTCGCCCCGGCCAAGAGCGACGTCCACATGGAGGACGTTCACCGCGCGGGCGGGATCATGGCGATCCTCGGCGAGCTGGAAAAGGCCGGCCTGCTCCACACCGCGCTGCCGACCGTGCACAGCCCGACGATGGGCGATGCGCTCGACGATTGGGATATCGGCCGCACGCAGAACAACAAGGTGCGCGAGTTCTTCTCCGCCGCGCCGGGCGGGGTGCCGACGCAGACCGCCTTCAGCCAGTCGCGCCGTTGGGAGATCCTCGATCTCGACCGCGAGACCGGCGTCATACGCAGCGCCGAGCATGCCTTCAGCAAGGACGGCGGCCTTGCGGTGCTCTACGGCAATATCGCGCGTGACGGCTGTATCGTGAAGACCGCCGGGGTGGATGAGAGCATCCTGAACTTCTCGGGCCCGGCCAAGGTCTACGAGAGCCAGGACGATGCGGTGACCGCAATCCTCACCGGCCAGGTCGTCGAGGGCGACGTCGTGGTGATCCGCTACGAAGGTCCGCGCGGCGGGCCGGGCATGCAGGAGATGCTCTACCCGACGAGTTACCTCAAATCGAAGGGCCTCGGCGCGGCTTGCGCGCTGCTGACCGACGGCCGCTTTTCGGGCGGGACCTCCGGCCTCTCCATCGGTCACGTATCGCCGGAGGCTGCGGAGGGTGGCGAGATCGGGCTGGTCGAGAATGGCGACAGGATCGAAATCTCGATCCCCGATCGCACGATCAACCTTGCCGTTTCCGACGAGGTGCTGGCCGAGCGCCGCGCAGCGCAGGATGCGAAGGGCTGGCGCCCGGCGCAGACGCGCGAACGCCGCGTCTCGCCGGCACTCGAAGCCTATGCGGCGATGACCACCTCTGCTGCACGCGGCGCGATCCGGGACGTTTCGCAGATCAGGCGCGACTGAGACTTGCCCCCGCAATGCAGGCGTGGCAGCCGCGGGGAATGAGAATGACCTCGCACTGGCTTGCCGTCTTCGGCACCCTGACGCTCGCCGTCGCCTGCTCCCCGACGCAGGAGGTCGCTCAGGAAGGCGCGGAACCGGTGCAGTGTGCGCTGGCGGGCGAAGGCGACTGGTCCGACGCGTGCCGTCTCGAAACCGCGCGCGTGGCGGGCGCAAATATCTACATTATCCGCCATCCCGATGGCAGCTTCCGCCGCCTGTTGCTGCGCGAGGACGGCTTCGTCGCGCTCGACGGTGCCGACGAGGCGCGGAGCGAGGTTCGTGACGGAGGCGTCATCGTTACCGTCGCGGGAGACGCGTACAGTTTTCCGAACCGGGACGCCGCGAATGAGTGACGTCGTCCTCACCGTCGAGCAGATGCGCGCGGCGGAACGCGCGGCGATGGATGCCGGCACGAGCGAATGGGAGCTGATGCAGCGGGCGGGGCAGGGCGCAGCGCGGTGGGTCATGCGCATGGCCGCCGGGCGCGATGTCACCGTGCTGTGCGGGCCGGGCAACAACGGCGGTGACGGCTATGTCATCGCCGACGTCCTCCTGCGGAGCGGTTACGCGGTTCAGGTCATTGCCCCGGTCGAACCGAAGACCGAAACGGCATGCATTGCCCGACAGGGTTTCGGCGGGGTTGTCGAGCAGGATGGCATTCCCGCAGGGCACGTCGTGGTCGACTGCCTGTTCGGCTACGGACTCGCAAGGGAGGTTCGCGTAGACTTTGCGAAGCTGCTTGAGAAAGTAGCTGGAAGTACCTGTTATAAGATTGCAATCGACGTCCCGAGTGCCGTCGAAAGCGATAGCGGGCGCATCCTCGGGCCGCTGCCTGCATACGACCTGACGCTGGCGCTGGGTGCGTGGAAGCGCGCGCATCTGCTGATGCCTGCCATGGCTGCGATGGGTGCGCGTCGACTGGTCGACATCGGGCTCGATCTCGATGGCTCCACAGAGCGACTCTCGCAATGGCCCGCGTTCGCCGCACCGCCTGCCGACAGCCACAAGTATCGCCGCGGCCTGCTAGCCATCCTTGCCGGGACCATGCCGGGCGCGCCGATCCTCGCGGCGGAGGCGGCCATGCATGCCGGGGCAGGCTATGTGAAACTGGTGAGCGAAAACTCGCATCCCGACGCGCCCGCCGATCTGGTGATCGGGAGCGATCTGGCCGGGGTGCTCGACGACAGGCGCATCGCGGCGCTGCTCGTCGGTCCGGGTCTGGGGCGGGATGCCGCCGCGCGCGACAAGCTGTCGGCGGTCCTGGCTACCGGCAAACCGTGCGTCCTCGATGCCGATGCCTTGCACCTGCTTGTGCCAGACATGGTGGCGGGCAAGGACCCTGCCGCGGTCTGCCTAACCCCACATGAGGGCGAGTTGGCACGACTCTGCGAGGCTTTCGGCGTCACGGCGGAAAGCAAGCTTACGCGGGCGCAGGGGCTGCACGACGCCACTGGCCTGACCGTGCTGGCCAAGGGCCCGGACACGATCCTCGTCGGGAGGGACGGCACGCGTTTCTTCCCCGCCGGATCGAGCTGGCTCTCGACCGCCGGAACTGGCGATGTGCTCGCCGGTATCGTGGCGTCACGGCTGGCGGTCCACGGCGATCCGATGCGGGCCTGCGAGGAAGGGGTGTGGCTGCACCTCGAGGCTGCGCGCCTTGCGTCACCGGCTTTCTCGGCCAGCGATCTTGCGCGCGCCGTGAAACCGGCCATGGCGTCGTTCCTGTGAGCAACAAAGAAACCATCCTTCGCATCGCCGCCAAGGGCGATGGCGTCACCGCGTCGGGTCGCCATGTGGCCGGTGCCGTGCCCGGCGACATCGTGCAGGACGATGGCACGATCGAGCGTGGCCCGCATCATGTCACGCCTCCGTGCCGTCATTTCGGTACCTGCGGGGGATGCCAGCTGCAGCAGGCCGACGAGGAGGCGCTGCGGCAATTCGTCACCGATCGGGTTGTCCACGCTGCCGAGGGGCAGGGTATCGTGGTGGGCGCGCTGCTCCCGACGCACCTTTCGCCGCCGAACAGCCGCCGGCGCGCGACCCTGCATGGCCTGCGCACCGCCAGCGGTGCCGTGCTCGGATTCCGTGAAAAAGGCGCGCACCGGATCGTCGACCTGCGCGAGTGCCATATCCTCCGACCCAAACTGTTCGCCCTAATCGCGCCGCTGCGCGCGCTCGTTGCGAAACATGGCGGGCGACAGCCGGTCGATATCGAGCTGACGCTGGCGGACCAGGGCGTCGATTGCGTGCTGAAGGGGATGTCGGCAGATGGCCTTGTCGCTACCGAAGCCCTGCTTGATTTCGCGCGTGATCATGGCCTCGCTCGCCTTTCGCTCGATCAGGGTTACGGGCCCGAGACCGTCTGGGAACCGCAGCCGATCACCGTCATGCTCGGCCCGGTTCCGGTTCCCCTGCCGCACGGCAGCTTCCTCCAGCCCACGCTCGATGGCGAGAATGTGCTGGTGGCCGATGCGCGCGCTGCGCTGACGGGCGCGGCCACCGTAGCCGACCTGTTCTCCGGCCTCGGCACATTCGCCTTCGCGCTTGTCGGACCGAGCAAGTTTCTTGCTGTCGAAGCCGCGCGCGATGCGCATCTGGCTTGCAAGGCGGCGGCGAACCTGCGTGGCCAGTCCGTCCATGCAATGCACCGGGACCTGTTCCGCAATCCCCTGCAAGCCGAAGAAATCGGCCGCTTCGCCGCCATCTTGCTCGATCCTCCGAGGGCCGGGGCGCGCGAACAGGTGGCACAGATCGCAGCCAGCACGGCACAGCGCGTCGCTTACATCAGTTGCAACCCTGCAAGCTGGGCGAAGGATGCGAAGACGCTGGTCGATGCGGGCTTCCGGCTCGAGACGCTGCGTCCGGTCGGGCAGTTCCGCTGGTCGACGCATGTCGAACTCGCCAGCTACTTCGTCCGCTAGACCCGGAGCGCTTCGAGTATCTGCTCGCGCAGCCATGTGCGGGCATGCGCTTCGGCATAGGCATGACCGGCACCCGGGCAGCGGACAATGCGGCTATCCGAACTGTCCCACCGCTCGGCGAAAACCTGCGCCGTCCGGTCGTTCTCGGCCAACAGGATGCGGACGGGGCCGACGAAGCCGGCCAGGCCGCGCTCCATTTCTCCAGCAAGCTTCGAGCGCGGCGGACCACTCGCACTCGCTTGCCGTACGCCTGACGCAAGCTTGCGCAGGTCGACCCCGCCCGTGAGCAACCGCAGAACTTCGCGCGGGTTCTTCAGCTTCTCGACATAGCGCGAGCGCAGCGCGGACGGGGCCTGCACCGCAGCCTCGTGCTCGTCGATTGTCCAAGGATTGCTGAGGACGAGGGCGTCGCAACCCGCACCCTCTGCCAGCATCAGCGCGCTCGCGGCATCGCAATTGCCGAATCCGACGACGCGTTCGACCTGCGGCGCGATGGCACGGAACGCCAGCAGGGCCGAGGCGATATCCTTGCGCGACCTGCGAAATTCGCGGTTCTCGCCCTCGCTGTCGCCGATCCCCCGGCGATCGAAGCGGAATACCGGGAAACCTTTCGCGGCGATTTCAGCGGCAAGGCGCGCCTGTCCGTTAAAGGCACCGGCGCGGATTTCGTTGCCGCCGCTCACGATCAGCAGGCCCGTTGCCCCGGGCGCAGTGTCGAGCGTCGCGCCGCAGCGCTTGCCCTGGCACTCGAAGCTAAGCGGCATGCGGCTCATGCGGACAACCCCGCCAGGATCAGAGCTACAAGCGCGTCGGCCTGCGCCGGATCGACATCGTTTTCCGCCCGCAGCCAGAGTGGCTTTCCGCCGATGTCGGCCTGTTCGATCACCGAATAAGCGGCAGCGGGCTCGAATTGCGCTGTTTCCAGTTCGCCGACAAGCCGGGACCCGAGCTCCCATCCCGTCAGCTCGATACCCTTGGTGCGGCCCTGCTCGAGTAAGCTGTCCACCGTCTCGTCGCGGCCTGCTTCGCGCGCCGCGAGGGTGCGCGCGCGGGCGAGGCTTCTCAGGATCTTGGCCGGTCTGGCAGGCGCATAGAGCCAGCCTGCATGAGCCTCTGGAGCAAGCCAGCTACCCGACCGGATCGCGAAGACATGCGTCGCCCGCACATGGTCGGCTGCTCTGGCCGCCACCTCCTGCCAGCGGGCGAGGCTCTGCTCGCCATGTCGGGCAAGGCTCTCGTTGCACCCGGGCATGTCCGGCAGGAAGCTGTCGATCCCGTTCTGATCCAACCTGCGCATGATTTCAACGAGTTGACGACGAAACTTGTTGGCCTCGTCGAATAGTGGAGCGAGCAGCAATATGCGGGTTGTCCGCCCTTGGTCGAAGCCCAGCATCATCTCCTCGCCCGTTCCGCCATCGGGCGTCGGGCAGGGCCAACTGCTGTACATGCGGAGGGTCAGCCTTCGACCGTTTTCGCTTCGGCGAAGGCGAGCAGGCCGCCATAGGTCTCGAGCATTTCGCCGTCGACATCATCGTCGTCGATCACGATGTCGAGCCGGTCTTCCATTTCGGTCAGCAGGCCGGCGACGGCCATGGAGTCGAGTTCGGGCAGGTGGCCGAACAGGCCGGTATCGCCGTCGAAACCTTCGACCTGCCCGTCATCCAGAGCGAGGACATCGCGCAGGATGGCGCGCAAGGTAGTGTCGATGGCGCTGCGGCTAGGCCCGGTCGGATCGGCACTGGCGGTCTCGGCGGTCATTCGCTTGGTAATCCCCTGCGTACGAAGGCGTTGCCCTTAGCCGCGCGAATTTCGCGGCGCAAGGCGACGGACCAAGGCCTTCGCAATCGGCAACCACGTGGCGGGCCGGCGCCAGTCATAGCAGGTCAGGCGGTAACGCGGGCGCACTGTTTCCATCCAGTCGCGCTTGTAGGCGTCCGACCCCGTGCCGAAATCGACCAATTCGACCTTGTCGACATCGATCGCATGCTCGAACAGCGCGGCGCTCAGCGTGGTCCCGGCAGAAAGCGGCTTGGCGGCCTCGATATGGGCGAGCTTGTGGATGTAGGCGGTGCCATTCTCGACCGTCCAGAACTGTGCCGCGACCGGGCTTCCGTCGGCTCGGGCTATGCCGAGGCGAATGCGGCCGGCTTCCCCCTCGGCGCGGGCGAAGGCATCAAGAACATCTGCCCGTTCTTCCTCGGGCTTCCAGCTCGCTTCGTATATGGAGCGATAATCCGCCCAGGCGGGCTCTTCGAACCGAGTCAGGATTTCGACGTCGACCTTCCTGGCCTTCCGTTTCAAGGTCGTGCGCATTTTTCCGGGGCGATAGGACCAGTATTCCGCGAAGGAGCGGCCTTCCACCCGCAGGACATGGTTTTCATCCGACTGTTCGCGGATGACGATCCAGCCGCCCGCGCGGAACGCTGTTTCTAGCCGCGCTGCGCTGCCGTCTTCATCCGGCACGGGTGCGAGAGTAAGGTGCGCCACCCTGCCGCGCAGGTCGCGGGCGATTTCGGTGAGGATCTCGTCGACCAGATAATCGGTATGGCCCAGCGGGCGCCAGGTGAAGCTGAACCAGTTGGTCAGGCTCGCAAGGCCATCGTTGCCGCGCATCAGGGGCAGGGCGACTGTCCGCTTTGCCGAGCGACCGGTCACGATCAGCGGCTCGCAACCGCCCGTCGCCAGCAGCGCATACCACTCCGCCCTGTCGAACGGTCCGCGTGCAAATTCGGCAAACTCTTGCAGTTTGCTAACCGTCTCGTGATAGCTGACTTCGATCGCCACCCGGAAATTCCCCGCCTTGGAGCATCGATGCCTTATCCCACGCCGTTCCCGCTCGATCAACTGACCGAGAGAGGCGATGCACAGGCTGTTGCCCTGGTGCTGCGCGACCGCACGCTGACCTATGCCGATCTGCGCGCGCGGGTCGGGCTGCTCGCAGGCTGGCTGGCACAGAGGGCGCAGAAGGGCGCGCGGGTCGCCAGCTGGGCCGCAAAGGGCGAACTCACCTGCCTCCTGCCGCTGGCAGCCGCCCGCGCCGGCCTGATCCATGTGCCGATCAATCCGCTGCTGAAGCGGGCGCAGGTCGCGCATATCCTCGGTGACAGCGGTGCTGTCACGCTGGTCGGCACGAAGGCGCGCTTGGCCACACTGGAGGCCGGGGATGTGCCCGAAGGGTGCGAGGTGTTTGACGAAAACGACGTGTTTGCGCTTGCCGATGCGGGGGGTGCCACGCTCGGTCCGTCCACGCAGGACCCGCAGGAACTGGCCGCAATCCTCTACACAAGTGGTTCAACCGGCAAGCCCAAGGGGGTCATGCTCAGCCACGCCAATATGTGGCTCGGGGCGGTCTCCGTCGCTTCCTATCTCGGCATGGCGAGCGACGATGTGACGCTCGCGGTTCTCCCGCTGAGCTTCGACTATGGCCAGAACCAGTTGCTCTCGACCTGGTATGCCGGCGGGGCGGTGGTGCCGCTCGATTACCTGTTCCCGAAGGATGTCGCCAAGGCCTGCGCGAAGCACGGGGTGACGACGCTGGCGGCGGTCCCGCCATTGTGGGTCCAACTGACCGAGACCGAATGGCCGCAGGAGGCGATCGCGAGCATGCGCCGGCTGACCAATTCTGGCGGCGCGCTGACTGTCGAACTCGTGCGAAACTTGCGTACCATGTTCCCGGAAACAAAACTTTTTCCCATGTACGGCCTGACGGAGGCATTCCGTTCGACCTATCTCGATCCCGAACTCGTCGACGCGCATCCGACTTCGATGGGCAAGGCGATTCCCTTCGCGGAGATCCTCGTGATCGATGATGCCGGCGAGGTGGCTGCGCCGGATACGGAGGGCGAACTGGTGCATTGCGGTCCGCTGGTCGCGCAAGGTTATTGGCAAGACCCGGAGCGGACAGCGGAGAGGTTCAAGCCTGCGCCTGTTGCCTCGACCTACCGCGGGACTGCTGTGTGGTCCGGCGACCGGGTCAAGCGCGACGAGGATGGCCTGCTCTATTTCGTCGGGCGGCGCGATGCGATGATCAAGAGTGCGGGCAACCGGATCAGTCCGCAGGAGCTCGAAAGTGCCGCGCTCGCTACAGGCCTGGTGGCCGAGGTTGTAGCGTTGGGCGTGCCCGACGAGCGGCTCGGTCATGCAATCCACCTCGTGGTGCGCGCAGCGAACAACATTGACGATGGGGGACCGGCGCTCGAAAAGGCGCTCAAGAAGGACCTGCCGAATTTCATGCAACCGCACGCGATCCATTGGCGCGACACGCTGCCGCTCAATCCGAATGGAAAGCTGGACCGGACCGCGATTGCCCGCGAGATCGGCGCATGAAGCCCCTCGGTCCCATTCCCGGCGGCTATTCCGCGATAGACGGCGAGCTGGCGATTGCTGGGCGCAAGGTTTCCGAATTGGTCGAAGAAGCCGGGCGCACCCCGCTCTTCGTCTATTCGCGCGCACTGATCGCGCAGCGGTTCGCCGACCTGCGCGCGGCCATGCCTGAGCGTATCAGGATAAATTATGCTATAAAAGCCAACAGTTTCGCGCCTGTTCTTGAGTTTGTGTCTACCCTGGCGGACGGACTCGACATCGCCTCGGGCGGCGAACTGGAAATGGTCAGGGCGACCGGTTTCGACCTGTCACGGGTGAGCTTTGCCGGGCCCGGCAAGCGCGACGAGGAGCTCGAAGCCGCGATTGCCGCCGGCGTGACGCTGAATCTCGAAAGCGCCAACGAGGCCCGCCGGGCGCTCGCCATCGGGGAGCGGACCGGCACCACGCCGCGGCTCGCGATCCGCGTGAACCCCGATTTCGAGCTCAAGGGCTCGGGCATGAAGATGGGCGGCGGGCCCAGGCCCTTCGGCGTCGATGCGACCGAGGTGCCGGCCCTGGCGCGCGAGATTATCGCCGCAGGCTGCGAGTGGCGGGGCTTGCATATCTTCACCGGTAGCCAGGCGCTGTCGGCCGAGGCAGTGATCGACATGCAGGCCAAAGTGCTCGACTGCGCCGACCGCATCGCGCAAGAGGCGGGTGTGGCGCTGCCCAAGCTCAACATGGGCGGCGGTTTCGGCATCCCCTATTTCGCCGGCGACGAACCGCTCGATATCCAGGCGGTGGGCGATGCGCTGGAGGAGCGCTTCCGGCATCTTCCCGACACGCTCGCCGAAGCTGAACTCTTTATCGAACTCGGTCGCTATCTCGTTGGCGAGGCTGGCGTTTACCTGACCCGCATCGTCGACCGGAAGGACAGCTACGGCGAGACCTATCTCGTCACCGATGGCGGCTTGCACCACCAACTCGCCGCGTCGGGCAATTTCGGCACGGTGGTGCGCCGCAACTATCCCGTCGCCATCGCGAGCCGCTTCGATGCGGAGCCGACCCAAGAGGCCAACGTCGTCGGCTGCCTGTGCACCCCGCTCGATCGCCTCGCCGACAAGGCGCAACTGCCGCATGCCGAGGTCGGCGATCTGGTCGCGGTGTTCTGCGCCGGGGCCTATGGCGCCAGCGCCTCGCCCAGCGCATTCCTCGGACAGGGGCCGGCAGCCGAAGTCCTGATTTGAGACACCCCGCGTAAAACAGGGTAAACCCGCGGGAATCCGCCGCATTCCGGGCGCATGGATAACAGTATGTTCACCTTTATCGGGCAATAGATGGCCCAAACCGGGATTGCCGGGCGCATGCCGTGCCTGTCCGTCCCACACGTATGTTCAGGGATACGATCTATGCGCTTCACCCGTACTGCCAGCTTGCTTGCCGGATGTGCCGTCGCCACGCTGGCTCTCGGCGGATGCACCACCACGGGCGAGGAACTGCCGCCGGCGACCTTCGTCGCGCTGCAGGAAGGTCCGGGCGAGGAATATGTGATCGGTCCGCTCGACGAGCTCACCATCCACGTCTGGCGCAACCCCGAACTGGGTGCGGAGAAGATCCAGGTCCGCCCCGACGGTCGCATCACCATCCCGCTGGTCAAGGACATGCCCGCAGTTGGCAAGACTCCCTCGATGCTGGAGGAGGACATCCGCCTGCAGCTGAGCCAGTATATCGAGGACCCGCTGGTCTCGGTGATCGTCAACGAATTCGCGGGCACTTTCAGCCAGCAGGTCCGCATCGTCGGGGCGACCGAACAGCCGGCCTCGCTGCCCTATCGCGCGAACATGACCGTCCTCGACGCCATGATCGCCGTGGGCGGTCTGAGCGAGTTCGCCGCGGGCAATCGCGCCAAGCTGATCCGGTTCGACAAGCAGCTCGGCCGCCAGCGCGAATATGCGCTGCGCCTGACCGACCTGCTCAAGCGCGGTGACAGCAAGGCGAATGTTCTGTTGCAGCCGGGAGATGTGATAATCATCCCGGAAAGCACCTTCTAAGGGGTCTGCGGGGGCATGCAGGAAGTTTTCGACGAGATCCGCGGCGCGCTGCACACGGTGTGGAACCGCCGCTGGCTGGCGCTTGCTGTGGCCTGGGGCGTCTGCATCCTCGGCTGGCTGTTCGTGGCGACGATCCCGAACAGCTACGAAAGCCGCGCGCGTATCTATGTCGAGCTCGACGACGTGCTGTCCAAGCAGCTCGAGATTTCGGGCGAGGGCAGGCAGGCGATCACCAAGGTGCGCCAGACGCTGACCAGCGCGGTCAATCTCGAGAAGGTCGTCCGCGCGACCAAGCTGGGCGAAAACGTCAATACGCAGCGCGAGATGCAGAGCGCGGTGGACGGCCTGACCAAGAATGTCGGTGTGAAGAGCACCGAGGACAACCTCTTCGAACTCACCGCAACCATCGGCGATTCCTCGCTGACCGATGCGGAAAACGCGGCCCTGGCGCAGGACGTCGTGCAGAAGCTGATCGACATCTTCCGCGAGGAGAACGTCTCCGGCAATCGCGGGCAGGTGGCCGATACGCTGGTCTTCCTCGACCAGCAGCTCGACGATCGGAAGAAGGAACTCGAGGCTGCCGAACAGCGCCGCCTCGCCTTCGAAGCGCAGCATCCCGAACTGATCGGCGGTAGCGGCAGCGTCAGCAGCCGCCTCAACACCATGCGGGACGAAATGCGCGGCGTGGATAGCGACATTGCCGCTGCATCTAGCTCGCTTGCCGCGATAGACGGACAGATTTCCAGCACGCCGCGGACCATCGCGACCTTCGGCGCCGAAGGCGGCGCGCGGGGTGCGCTGTCGCAGGCCCAGTCGCAGCTCGCCGCGATGCGGGCCCGCGGCCTCACCGATAGCCACCCGGACATCCAGGCGCAGCAGCGCCAGATCGCCGCGCTGCGCGAACAGGCCGCCCGCGAACCGGCCGGATCGACCGGTGCGCCCAACCCGGCCTATGCCTCGCTCGTCGCAATGCGATCCGAACGGCAAGCGAACTACCAGGCATTGCAGGCCCGCAAGGCGGCGCTGCAATCGGATATCTCGCGCCTGATCGCGAACCAGGCGGAAGAACCCGCCGTGGCCGCCGAGGCCAACCGCATCACCCGCGATTACGAGGTGCTCAAGGAAAAATACGACGAGCTTCTCAACGACCGCGAGGAAATGCGCCTGCGCGGACAGGTCGAGACCGAGCGCAGCGCGTTTCAGTTCGAAGTGATCGATCCGCCTACCGCGCCCACCAAGCCGGCGGCACCGAACCGCCCGCTGCTGCTGGTCGGGGTGCTGCTGGCGGGTTTCGGTGCAGGGGCCGCTATTGCCTTCGTCCTCGGCCAGATGAAGTCCAGCTTCACTACCGCCGACAAGCTCGAGCGGGTGCTCGATATTCCGGTCATCGGGACGATCTCCCGCTCGGTCACGGCAGAGGCGCGGCGGCTCGAGAGAATGCAGCTCAAGAAGTTCTTCGCCGCGAGCGGTGCGCTGGCAGGCATCTGCCTGTTGCTGCTGGTCGTCGAGGTCATCCAGGTCGGATCGGTGGCCTGAGGGGGAAACGTGTCAGTGAACAAGCCCACCAAGATCACGCCCCCGGATAGCGGGACGGAGCCCAAGCGCGGCTCGCTGCTCGAGCGCGCCAGCGGCGCATTCGGGCTCGACAGCCTCAAGCCGGCGGGTGTTCCGCAGGGGCTGGAGAGCGACAAGGCGAAGAAGTTCGCGCCGAAGCGCCGCACCGAAGACGCTGCGCCCGCACAGCCCGCCCAGCCGGCACCGCCCAAGCGCCGGTCGTCCGACTACATCGGCGAAGCGGTCGGCGCGGATGCAGCGAAGCCGGCCATGCCCGCTGCCACTCCGGCCGAACCCGAGACTCCAGCCGTCGCCTTCACCGGGCAGAAGCGCGAAATCGTACGCTCGATGCTGCGCGAACAGGGGCTGATCGACCCCGATGGCGGCGCTTCCACGCTGCTGGAGGAATTCCGCATCGTGAAGCGCCAGTTGCTCGCGGCGGCCAAGGCCGAAGCGAGCGCCCATGCGCGCCGCGTGCTGGTCTGTTCGCCGCATCCCAACGAGGGCAAGACCTTCTGCGCGCTCAACCTCGCGATCGCCATGGCGGCGGAACGTGACATGGAAGTGCTGCTGATCGATGCCGATTTCGGCAAGCCGTCGATCATGGGCAAGCTCGGCCTCGAAGCGGGCAAGGGCTTCATGGACGTGCTCGCCGATCCCTCGGCGCATGTCGAGGACTTCGTCGTCGGGACGGATATCCCGGGCCTCTGGGTGCTCCCGGCAGGCGAACGCACGGGGCGCGACAGCGAATACCTTGCGAGCGAACGGACCTGGGTCGTGCTCAACCGCCTCACGCGCGGCGCGCCCAACCGCTTCCTCATTTTCGACAGCCCGCCGGCCCTTGCCGCAACGCCCGCGGCGGAGCTGGCCAAGCATGTCGGGCAGGCGCTGCTCGTCGCCCGCTCGGACCAGACCGGACGGGCCGCGCTCGAAGATGCGCTGGACCTGCTGTCGGCCTGTCCGGACATCAAGCTCCTCCTCAACGATGCCACCTTCAGCCCGAGCGGCCGCAAGTTCGGCAGCTATTACGGGTATGGGGAGTAAGCCCATGAACAGTCGCAAGAAACTGGCCTGCGCATCGGCGCTCGTGCTTGCAGCCATGCTGCCGCTCGCCGCCCCGCTGCATGCGCAAGATTTTCAGGGCAGTGGATCCGAGGAGGCCGAGGCCGACGGTGCGCCTCGCTCGGGCCGCAGCGTCCGGGTCGATCCCTATATCGAGGCAAATACGATCGCCAACTGGCAGATCTCGCCCGAGAGCGACGTCCTCACCTACACGCAGCTTGCGGCAGGCGTGGATACCTCGATCCAGGGCCGCAACAACGGTCTGGCGGCCTCGGTGCGCTACGAGCGCAATTTCGCGCACCAGTCCGATGGGGCCGATTCCGACAGCCTGTCGGGCATCGTGCGCGGTTATGCCTCGGTGGTGCCCAATGTGCTGACGGTCGAAGCGGGGGCGCTCGCCAACCGCACCAGCGTCGACGGCAGCGGCCGCTCAACGATCGCGCCCTTTGCGGCCGACGACCTGACCACGCAGACCTACTCGGTCTATGCCGGGCCGACCTTGCAGACGCAGGCGGGTCCGGTCGAAGTCTCGGCCAATTATCGCATCGGCTACACGCGCGTCGAAGCGCCGGAGATCGTCACGGCGAGCGGGCAGGCGGTCGATATCTTCGATGACAGCGTCAGCCACAGCGCCAATGTGCGCGCCGGGATCGCACCCGGCTGGGCTGGCCTGCCGGTCGGCGTCGGCGTCGGAGCCGGTTACTATCAGGAAGACGTCTCGAACCTCGACCAGCGCGTGCGCGATGCGTATGTGCGGGGCGATGTGACCGTGCCGGTCTCGCCGACGCTGGCCTTCGTCTTCGGCGCGGGCTTCGAGGATGTCGAGGTATCGAGCCGCGACGCCGTGCGCGACGCCGACGGCAATCCGGTGATCGGTTCGGACGGCCGCTATGTCACCGACGAGACCAGCCCGCGCGTCATCGCCTACGAGGCGGACGGCCTGATCTGGGACGTCGGCGTCATGTGGCGCCCGAGCAGCCGCACGCAGCTGCAGGCGACCTTCGGCCACCGCTATGACAGCGAGACCTTCTACGGCAGCTTCACCTGGACCCCGAGCAGCCGCAGCACCTTCGGCATCGGCGTCTATGATGGCATCCAGGGCTTCGGCGGCCGCCTCAACAATGCGCTCGCCGCGCTGCCGACCGATTTCTCGGTCGTGCGCGATCCGGTCACGGGCGACATCACCGGCTGCGTCAACAGCTTCGACGGGTCGGGCTGCATCGACGGCGTGCTTGGCTCGGTCCGCTCTTCGGTCTTCCGCGGCCGGGGCGTGGCCTTGAGCTACACCCACCAGATGGGCCGCACGGTCGCCGGCATCGGTGCCGGCTACGACCGCCGCCGCTTCATCGGCGCGCCGGGCACGCCGCTCGCGCTGGCCGACGGGATCGTCGACGAGAGCGTCTATGTCTCGGCGAACCTCGCGGGCCCGCTGGGCCGCGGCAACTATTCGCTCAACACCTATGCCAACTGGTTCGAAAGCGGTGCAGGCGCGCTCGGCGACGCCTTCGCGCTCGGCACCTCGGCCTCCTATTCGGAGCAGGTCTGGCGTAACCTCTCGGCGCGCGCCGCGGTTGCCCTGTCCATGCTCGATGCGGAAGCCGCGCCGGACGAGGTGGTTACCGCCTCCGCGCTGCTCGGCCTGCGCTACGATTTCTGATAAGGACGCTTCGATGTACGAGGAATTCTACGGTTTCAGCGAGCGGCCCTTCCAGCTCACCCCCGACCCGGCGTTCTATTTCGAAAGCCTCACGCACAAGAAGGCGCTGAGCTATCTCGGCTACGGCCTGAACCAGGGCGAGGGCTTCGTCGTCATCACCGGCGAGGTGGGCGCGGGCAAGTCGACGCTGGTCGCGCACCTCAAGGAAAAGCTCGACGGCGAGCGTATGACTGTGGGCGAAGTCGTCACCAGCGCGCTCGACGGCGAGGAGATGATCCACGTGGCCGCGCGCAGCTTCGGTCTCGATGTAGATGGCGGCGACAAGGCGGCGGCACTGGCCGCGATCGAGCTGTTCCTGCACGAGGAAGCCCGCAACGGCCGCCGCGTGCTGCTGATAGTCGACGAGGCGCAAAATCTCTCGATCGGCGCGCTCGAAGAGCTGCGGATGCTGTCGAACTTCCAGCTCGGCTCGCACCCACTGCTGCAGACGCTCCTGCTCGGCCAGCCCGAATTCAAGCACCTGCTCGCGCAGTCGGACGAGCTCGAACAGCTACGCCAGCGCGTGATCGCGGCGCACCATCTCGAGCCGATGCAGCCGGGCGAGATCGAACCTTATGTGATTCACCGCCTGGCCCATGTCGGCTGGGACCATAATCCCGAGATCGGCGCGGGTGTGTGGGTCAAGCTGCACAAGGCGACCGGCGGTATCCCGCGCAAGGTCAACCAGGTGATGACCCGCCTGCTGCTGATGGGTGCGGTAGAGGAACAGGCGGTGCTCGAAGCCGACATGCTCGAAGCCGTGCTCGAGGAGATGGCTGGCGACGCCTCGCCGGAGCAGGCCGAGACCAAGGTCGCCCGGCCGCGTCCGGATCGCGATCTTCCGGCGGCCGACGCGATCGCCAAGGCGGCGCAGGCCGCCGCCGCGCCCCAACCGGTGTCGCAGGAACGCGTACGCGGCCTGCTCGATATGCAGATCAACGCCATCGAGAAGGCCTTTGCCGAGCGCGACAAGCATATGGCGGCGCTGCGCCGCGAGGTCGAGAAGCTGTCGAAGACACGGGCCGAAGCCGGTGGCAGCTTGCCCGCCGATGCCGACCAGCGCCTTTCGGCCATCGAGCGTCGTCTCGACGAACAGGAGCAGTCGCTGCGCCACGTTCTGACCATGATGATCGACTATTTCGAAAGCCAGGCCACCCGCGCGGCAGCCTGACATCGCGGGGGAGGGCCGGTGACACAGCACAGCATCGTCAACGGCCTGTCGGTCGACGTCGAGGACTGGTTCCAGGTCGGCGCGTTCGAGAACACGATCCGGCGCGAGGACTGGGATTCGCTCCAGCTGCGCGTCGGCGACAATGTCGAGCGCATCCTCGACCTGTTCGACCAGGCCGGGGTCAAGGCGACCTTCTTCACCCTGGGTTGGGTCGCCGAGCGCAACAAGCCCGCCATGCGCCGGATCGTCGAGCGCGGTCATGAGCTGGCCAGTCACGGTTACGACCACACGCGCGTTTTCACCTTCACGCCCGATGAGTTCGCCGAGGATATCGCCAAGGCGCGCGCCATCCTCGAAGATGCGGGCGGCGCGGCGATCACTGGCTATCGCGCGCCGAGTTTTTCCATCGATGCCCGCAATCCGTGGGCGCATCAGGTGCTTGCCGAGCACGGCTATGCCTATTCCTCCAGCGTCGCGCCGATCGTCCACGACCACTATGGCTGGCGTGAAGCCCCGCGGTTCGCCTTCAATCCGGTGCCGGACAGCGATCTGGTCGAGATCCCGGTCACGACCGCGCTTTTCCGCGGCAAGCGCCTGGCGGCGGGCGGAGGCGGATTCTTCCGCGTGCTGCCCTATGGCTTCAGCCGCTGGGCGATCCGGCAGGTGAACAGTCAGGACAAGCGCCCGGCGGTGTTCTATTTCCACCCGTGGGAGGTCGATCCCGACCAGCCGCGCGTCCCCGGCGCTCCGATGCGTTCGCGCCTGCGGCACTACACCAACCTTGCGCGCATGGCGGGCAAGCTATCCGACCTGCTCGGCGATTTCGCCTGGGGCCGGATGGACGCGCTCGCCGCGCGCGAAAAGCCGCTCAGCCTCGACTGGGCCGCATGAACGCGCCGGTGAACCACAGCGTCGCCATCCGGCAGGTCGATCCGCGCGATCCGAAAGAGGCCGCGCGGATCGAGGCTTTCGTGGCCGGACAGGGCGCGAGCGCGTTCCATCGCCCGCTTTGGCTGCGGGCCATCGAGCAGGGGACGGGCAACCGCGCCCTCGGCCTCGTCGCCGAACGGGGCGGCATTCCCTCGGGCTGGCTGCCCCTCAGCGAAATCCATTCGCCGCTGTTCGGGCGCGCGCTCGTTTCGAGCGGCTTCGGTGTCGGCGGCGGCGTGATTGCCGAGCGGGAAGGCGACGCGCTTGCACTGTGCAAGGCGGCCGAAGAACTCGCGCTGCGCCGCTCGGCCAGCACGATCGAGTTGCGCGGTCCTGTGGCACCGGAAGACTGGCAATCCATCGAAGGGAAACACGCCAACTTCGCCGCCGACCTCGCCGTCGACGACGAGGCACAGTTGCTCGCCATCCCGCGCAAGGCCCGCGCAGAGGTGCGCAAGGGTCTCGCGGGAGACATGACCGTGTCGACGGGTAGCGACGAGGCCGAGCGCGCCTCGCACTATGCCGTCTATGCCGAAAGCGTGCGCAATCTCGGCACGCCGGTCTTCCCGCGCCGCCTGTTCGATGCGGTGCTCGACCTGTTCGGGGAAGATGCCGATATCCTGACGGTGCGGCACGAGGGCGCGCCGGTCGCCAGCGTGCTGTCGCTCTACCACCGCGGAACCGCCATGCCGTTCTGGGGCGGGGGCACCTATGCCGCCCGCGCCCTGCGGGGCAACGAGCGCATGTATTACGAACTGATGCTCCATGCCCGGCGCAAGGGCTGCACCCGCTTCGATTTCGGGCGCTCGAAAGTCGGCAGCGGACCCTTCGCCTTCAAGAAGAACTGGGGGTTCGAAGCCGAACCGCTGGTCTATCGCAGCTGGTCGGCGCCCGGCGTTGCGGCGCGCAATATCGACCCGACCGACGAGGGTTATTCGGCCAAGATCGCGCTGTGGAAGAAGCTGCCGCTGCCGGTGGCGAACCGGATCGGTCCCTGGATCGCGCGCGGGCTCGGCTGAGGGCGCAAGAAACCGTGGGCGACATCCTGTTCCTTGCACACCGGGTCCCGTTCCCGCCCGACCGCGGCGACAAGATCCGTTCGCACCACCTGTTGCAAGGGCTGGCGAAACTCGCGCCCGTGCATGTCGGGACCTTCGGCGAGACCGAAACCGACATGATGCAGAAACGCGAGCTTGCGCAGATGGCCAAGACCCACGCGCTGGTCGAGCGTCGCAAGCCGCTCCCTCTGGCGGGTATCGAGGCCGTGCTCTCGAACAAACCGGTGAGCGTGACAGCCTTCGAGCACGAGGCGATGCGCCGCTATGTCGCGAAGACGCTGGGCAACCACCGGATCGACACGATCTTCGTGTTCTCCGGGCAGATGGGCCAGTACATCCCGGACAGCTATCACGGGCGGGTCGTGATCGACCTGTGCGACGTCGATAGCGCCAAGTTCGAGGCCTATGCCGCTGCAGGCCAGCGCCGCTGGATCAACCGCCGCGAGGCGAAGCTGCTGGCGCGCGAGGAGGCGCGGCTGGCGCACCGGGCGGATGTGACGCTGCTCATCAGCGCGATGGAGGCCTCGCTGCTGGCAAGCCGGATGGACAGCCTGTCGGGCACCGCGATCCGCGCGCTGGGCAATGGCATCGACACCGATTTCTTCGATCCGTCGAGCACGCCGTTCCAGCCCGATCTCGAGGAGGGCGAGGACCCGCAGCTCGTCTTTACCGGACAGATGGATTACGCCCCGAATGTCGCGGCGGTGGAATGGGTGATGCGCGAGATCATGCCGGCCTTGCGCAAGACCCATGCGCGCGCGCGGTTCCATATCGTCGGGCGTGCTCCCGGCGCGGCGCTGAAGGCGCGGCATGGCGAGAACGGCGTGCGGGTGTGGGGCGAGGTGCCCGACGTGCGCCCCTTCCTGCGCTCGGCGGACCTCGTCGTTGCGCCGCTGATGATCGCGCGCGGGGTGCAGAACAAGGTGCTCGAGGCGATGGCCATGGCGAGGCCGGTCGTGCTGACACCGGGCGCGGCGACGGGCATCCCGGCGCGCGATGGCGAGCATTTCGCCGTCGTCCCGGCCGATCCGGCACAATGGCTCGAAGCTATCGATGGCTTGCTGGGCGATGCCGGCAAGGCGCGCGGCATGGGCGCGGCTGCGCGCCGTTTCGTTACCGGGCACATGGGCTGGGCGGCGATCCACCGCCAGCTGGCGGAGCTCATGCGACCGACCGAAAGCGACAGCGATGCCGCGTGAAGCCTCGCTCGATCTGCCGCGCGACGATGCCTGGACCGGCGCCGTGATGCGCCTCGGCGTGATCTGGCTTGCGTTGTTCGCAGCCACCTTCACCGAATGGGCGGAGATGGCGCACCAGTGGTGGAACATCGATACCTACAGTCACATCCTGCTCATCCCGCCGATCATCGCCTGGCTCGTCTGGCTGCGGCGCGAGGAGCTGGCACAGGTCAGGCCGCAAGGCTGGTGGCCCGGACTGCTTTGGACCGCGCTGGGTCTGGTCATCTGGCTGGGCGGCAGGGCGCTGGGGATCAACCTCTTCGCGCAGGCTGGAACGGTCATGGCTTTCCAGGGCGCGGCCATCGCGCTGCTTGGTTTGCGGGTCAGCCTGGTGCTGGCGCTCCCGATCGTTTTTTCGAGCTTCCTCGTGCCCTTCGGCGACGAGATCATCCCGCAATTGCAGGCCGTCACGGCGCATCTCGCCACCTGGCTGACCGAGGCGAGCGGCGTCGCGATGGTGGCTGACGGCATCTATATCGACACGCCTGCGGGCCTGTTCATCGTCGCAGAGGCGTGTTCGGGGGTGAAGTTCCTGATCGCCATGGTGACGCTCGGGGTGCTGGTGGCCTTCACCTGCTTCGATCGCTGGAGCAGGCGCGGGTGGCTGCTGCTCGCCTGCGTGATCGTGCCGATCATCGCCAATGGCGTTCGTGCCTGGGCGACCATTTTCATCGCGCAGTATGTCGGCGCAGAGGCGGCAGGCAGCTTCGACCACATCGTTTACGGCTGGGTGTTCTTCGGGATCGTCATCGCGCTGGTGCTGGGCATCGCCTGGCGCTGGTTCGAGCGCGATCCGGAAGATTCCGGGTGGAGCGCCGCCGAGGTCGCCGGGCTGCCGGTTGTCGCGCGACTAGAGGGTTATTGGCTGGCGCCCAATCTCGTCCTCGGCCTCGGCCTGGCCATCGCTTTCGCCTTTGCCGTGATCGCACGGCTCGTCTAGGCCACCGCGCATGTGCGGGATCGCGGGGATTTTCCATTACGAGACGGTGAAGCCGGTCGATCCCAAGCGGGTCGAGCGGATGACCGATGCGCTTTCGCACCGCGGGCCGGACGGGTCGGGTGTGTGGACGGCGCCCGGCGTCGGGCTCGGTCACCGGCGCCTGTCGATCATCGACCTCGCAGGCTCGCCACAGCCGATGCATTCGGCCGACGGGCGCGCGGTGATCGTCTTCAATGGCGAGGTCTACAATTACCGCAGCCTGCGCCGCGAGCTGGAGCTGGCCGGCGCCCGCTTCCGCACCGATGGCGATACCGAGACGATCCTCGCCGCTTGGCAGAAGTGGGGGCCGGGTTGCCTCGAGAAGCTCGACGGCATGTTTGCCTTCGCACTCTACGATTGCGAGAAGCGCCAGCTCTTCCTCGCGCGTGACCGTCTGGGCGTGAAGCCGCTCTACATGGCGCGGCTCGAGGGCGGGGCGCTGGCCTTCGCGAGCGAGCTCAAGGGCCTGCTCGCCAACCCGCTGTTCAAGCGCCGCGTGGATCCGCTCGCGATCGAGGATTACATGACCTGGGGCTACGTCCCCGATCACCGCGCGATGCTGCAGGGGGTCGAAAAGCTGCCCGCCGGGCATTTCCTGCTGCTGGAGCACGGCAAGGCGCCGGGTCGGCCGGTGCAGTGGTGGGACGTGAGCTTCGCCGAACGCCAGCGCGGGCGGACCGAGGATTATGCGGCGCAGCTCCTCCATCTGATGCGCGAAGGCGTGACGAGCCGGATGGTGGCCGACGTGCCGCTGGGCGCCTTCCTCTCGGGCGGGGTCGATAGCTCCTCGGTGGTCGCGCTGATGAGCGAGGCGAGCGCGAAGCCGGTGACGAGCTGCTCGATCGGCTTCGACGTCGCGAGCGTCGACGAAACCAGCCACGCCCGCAAGGTGGCGGAACTGTTTGCCACCGACCACCACGAGCGGATCGTTTCGGCCGACCAGTTCGGCGCAATCGACCGGATCGCGGCGATCTTCGACGAGCCCTTCGCCGATGCGAGCGCGCTGCCGACCCTGCGCGTGTGCGAGCTGGCGCGCGAGCATGTGACCGTCGCGTTGTCGGGCGACGGCGCAGACGAAGCCTTCGCCGGGTACCGCCGCCAGCTGTTCCAGCGGCGCGAGGAGCAGGCGAGGGCGGTCCTCCCCCGCGCGCTCCGCGAGCCGGTGTTCGGCGCTCTCGGGCGGGTCTGGCCAAAGGCCGACTGGGCCCCGCGTCCGCTGAGGGCGAAGACGACGTTCCTTGCGCTCGCGGCGAGCGGGGAGGCGGGTTATGCCCGCGCGCTGGCTATCCTCGCTCCCGAACAGCGGCAGGCGCTCTATGGCGACGCGATGCTGCGCGAGCGCGGCGAGTACCGCGCAGAGCAGCCCTTAGAGCAGATGATGCGCGAGGCGCCTGCGCGCAGCGGGCTCGACCGCGCGCAATATGCTGATCTCAAGTTCTGGCTGCCGGGCGACATCCTGACCAAGACCGACCGGACGAGCATGGCCGTCGGGCTGGAGGCGCGCGAACCGCTCCTAGACCACCGGCTGATCGAATTCGGTGCGCGGCTGCCCGAGGGCCAGCGCATTCGCGGCACGACCGGCAAGTGGCTGATGAAGCACACGATGGAGCGGTATCTTCCGCAGGACATCCTCTACCGGCCCAAGCAGGGGTTCGTGACGCCGCTCGCCGAGTGGTTCCGCGGGCCGCTCGCGGGCGAGGCGAGGGCGGTGGCTTCTAGTGAACTTCTGACCGGCAGCGGATGGTTCGCCCGCAAGGCGCTCTCACGCCTCGCGGACGATCATATTGCGGGCCGTTCGGACAACGGCCGCGTCTTGTGGCAGCTGCTGATGCTGGAGCGGTCGCTCCGGCACCTGAGGCCCGGCACCTGAGGCCCGGCGCCTAGCGCGCGTCGACCAGCACGATCTCGGCGTCGTCAAGCGCCTCGACCACGATCTCGCTCTCGCCGGTCACGGCAATCCCGTCGCGCGGCTGCGCTTCGACGCCGTTCACGGTCACGCGGCCCTTGGGCGCGACGAGATACTGGTGCCGCTCGCCCGACGTCTGCCAGACCGCCGTCTGACCGGCAGCGAGCGTCGCTGCGGCGACCTTCGCATCGGTGCGGATCGGCAGCGCGTCGTCGGCCTCGGGCGTGCCGCTGGCGAGCACTTCGAAGCCGCCCTCGCGCGAGGCCTTGGGGAATTCGCGCTGGCCCCAGCCGGGCTTTTCGCCCGCGCGATCGGGGATGATCCAGATCTGGAACAGCGTCGTGTCCTCGTCCTCCAGATTGAACTCGGCATGGGTGATGCCCGTGCCCGCGCTCATCACCTGCACGTCGCCCGCTGCGGTGCGGCCTTCGTTGCCCAGGCTGTCGCGGTGGCTGATCGCGCCCTTCCGGACGAAGGTGACGATTTCCATGTCGCGGTGCGGGTGCGGGGGGAAGCCGGTCTGCGCCTGGATGGTGTCGTCGTTCCACACGCGAATGCTGCCCCAGCCCATGCGCGCCGGATCGTGGTAATTGGCGAAGCTGAAGTGATGCCGCGCATCGAGCCATCCGTGATCGGCATGGCCAAGACTCTCGAAGGGACGGATATCGATCATGGTATTTCTCTCGCATCGGCGGGGTGTTGACGCCGGAATGCGCCCGATGTGGGGGCGGCTCTTCTGCCGTCAAGAAACACCGATGTGACTACCCTGCCGCTCAGGCGAGCCCGTGACCGCGCGCCATGTAATCGGCGCTCTGCATTTCCTTGAGGCGGCTGACGGTGCGCTCGAATTCGAAGGCCCCGTCGCCGCTGGTATAGAGGTCCTCTGGTTCGGCCGCGGCGGTGGCGAACAGCTTGACGCTGTTCTCGTAGAGCGCGTCGATCAGCTTGGTGAAGCGGATCGCCTCGTTGCGATTGTCGGGCGACATGCGCGGGATGCCGACCACGATGACGGTGTGATAGGCGCGCGCGATGGCGAGATAGTCCGCCGCACCGCGGTTCTCGCCGCACAGCCGCTTGAAACTGAACACACCGACGCCCTTGAGGCTCTTGGGCACATGCAGCGTCCGCCCGCCGCCGAGGTCGAGTTCGCCCGAAGGGACGTTGGCGGCATCCTCCGGGTCGAAATCCGTCAGGCGGAAGAAGGCCTCGCGCACCTGCGCGGTGGCCGCATCGCCCATCGGCGCGTGCCAGCTTGCGATGTCGCCGAGGCGGTCGAGCCGGTAATCGACCGGGCCATCGAGCGGCATTACGTCGAGTTCGGCCTGGATCAGGTCGATGAAGGGCAGGAAGAGCGAGCGGTTGAGCCCGTCCTTGTAGAGGTCCTTGGGCGGGCGGTTGCTGGTCGTCACCACGGTCACGCCCTCGTCGCAGATCAGCGCGGTGAACAGGCGGCTCATGATCGCGGCATCGGCGGTGTTGGTGACGACCATCTCGTCGAAGGCGAGGCAGCGAATGCCTTCCGCCAGCGTCGCGGCCACCGGACGGATGGGGTCGCCGGCTTCCTTGGCGCGTTCGTGCCGGATCAGCTGGTCGACTTCGAGCATGAACTCGTGAAAGTGGACGCGGCGCTTCTGTTCGATGGCAAGGCTGTCGATGAAGAGGTCCATCAGCATCGACTTCCCGCGCCCCACGCCGCCCCACATGTAGACGCCTTGCGGGCGGGTCTTCCTGGCGCGGAACAGCTGCGAGATCAGGCCGCCGGGCGCCTCGGCCTGCAGGTCCTTCTGCAACCGGTCGAGCCGTTCGGCGGCGCGGCGCTGGTCGGGATCGGCGCGTAATTCGCCAGCGGCGACGAGCCGCTCGTAACGGGCGAGCATACCGCTCATTGCGGCGTCGGGCGGCGGTGCATCTTCTTCACGATGCCCGAAAAGCTGGCGACGAGATGCTCCTCTTGCACCACCTGCCCGCGCACGAAGACCATGCTGCCCGTCTCGCGCACGATCTCGCACACTGCGTCGAGCGACCGGTCCACCAGTCCGCCGCCGACGAACTGGGTCGACAGCTCGAGCGTGACCGAAGGGCCGGCGTTGCCGGTCCCGATCGTGTGCATGGTGGTGAACAGGCTAATGTCGATCAGCGAAAGCGTCACCGCGCCGTGGATGATGCCCTGCAGGTTCTCATGCCGCCGTTCGGGAAACATGCGCAGCCGCGCTTTCCCGTCATCGTCGATGCGGGTGATGAGCTTGCCCATCACCGCGCCGTTGAACAGCGTCGGGTCCTTCAGGTTCCAGTGCCGCCAGCCCGGATTGTCCGGGTCGGGACCGTGTTCGAAGACCTCGTCCGGCAGCACGTCAGATCGCGCGTTCGGCCATCATCTTCTTGGTTTCGGCGATCGCCTTGGCCGGGCTCAGGCCCTTGGGACAGACGTTCGCGCAGTTCATGATCGTGTGGCAGCGATAGAGGCGGAAGGGATCTTCCAGCTGGTCGAGCCGCTCGCCGGTCATTTCGTCGCGGCTGTCGGCCAGCCAGCGATAGGCCTGCAGCAGGATCGCCGGGCCGAGGAACTTGTCGCTGTTCCACCAATAGCTCGGGCACGAGGTCGAGCAGCAGGCGCACAGGATGCACTCGTAGAGGCCGTCGAGCTTTTCGCGCTGTTCGGGCGACTGGAGCCGTTCCTTGCCGCTCGGCGTAGTCGAGACGGTCTGCAGCCAGGGGCGGATGCTGGCATATTGCGCGTAGAAATGCGTGAAATCGGGCACGAGGTCCTTGATCACGTCCATGCTCGGCAGCGGGGTGATGCGGATTTCGCCCTTCAGGTCTTCGATCGCGGTGGTGCAGGCGAGGCCGTTCTTGCCGTTGAGATTCATCGAGCACGAGCCGCAGATGCCTTCGCGGCAGGAGCGGCGGAAGGTCAGCGTCGGGTCGATCTCGTTCTTGATCTTGAACAGCGCATCGAGAACCATCGGACCGCAATCGTCGAGGTCGAGCTCGAATGTGTCGTAACGCGGGTTCTCGCCGCTGTCGGGATCGTAACGGTAGATCTTGAACTTGCGGATCCGGCTGCCGCTTTCCGCCTTGTGGGCGCGGCTCTTGCCGGTGATCTTCGAATTCGCGGGGAGGGTGAAACTCGCCATTACGCCTGTAATCCTGTTGCCTTGCGCAACCCATCTAGCGGTTCAGGCGAGCGGTGCAAGGCCGAGAGTGGCGCAAATCCCGCAACGTCTGTGCGACGGGATGGAACAGGGCGAAACACGTACTGCGCGCGGAACCGTCAGGCGGTCTCAGCGGTCTGGGAAACATGGAGGACCCACACAAGTCATTTCGGCGGGCGGCCGTTTTCGGCGCGAGCGGGGGGATCGGCAGGGCGCTTTGCGAAGCGCTCGTCGGTCGCGGGATAGAGGTTTGGGCCGGCTGCCGGTCCGGAGAGACCGGTCTGGCGGGCGCGAGAGGTTTTCGCTTCGACCTGACCGACGAGCCCAGCATCGAGCGCGCGGCAGGGCTGATGCAGGATGCGCCACCGGATCTCGTGATCGTGGCGAGCGGCGTGCTGACGCTGGAGGACGCGACCGGCCCCGAACGGACGTACCGGTCGCTCAATGGCGCGGCCATGGAGCGGGTATTTCGGCTCAACACGATCGGCCCGGCGCTGGTTGCCAAACATGTGCTGCCACTGTTCGATCGCAGCGAGCGATCCGTCTTTGCCGCGCTCTCGGCGCGCGTCGGGTCGCTCGGCGACAACCGCCTTGGCGGGTGGCACAGTTACCGGGCAAGCAAGGCGGCGCTCAACATGCTGTTGCGGAACTTCGCCATCGAGCTCGGCCGCACCCATAAGCACGCCATCGTGGCGGGACTTCATCCCGGTACCGTAGACACCGCGCTGTCCGAGCCCTTCCAGGGCAATCTGCCCGAGGGCCAGCTGACCACTCCGAGCGAAGCGGCGCAAAACCTGCTGGCCGTCATAGACCGGCTTTCGCCGCAGGACAGCGGCAAGGTCTTCGACTGGAAGGGAGCGCCTGTACCCGACTAGGTATAGAGGGCCTCAGCCGGCGATAAGGCCGTTGCGCCGCCAGCTCTCCGCTAGCAAGGTCTCGAGCAGGTCGGCATGGCTGAAGCCCGCCTGGGCCGCGGCCTTGGCCATGACCTTTTCCGACCACAGGTTGCAGTTGAGGTTGATCTCGATGAAATTGATGTCGCCGGTATTCAGGTCGAGGCGGAACTCGATCCGGCCATAGTCGAAGGGCACGAATTCCTGTGCGACCTTGCGCGCCATCGCCTCGATCCGCGGCGCGAATTCGGCATGCTCGAACCGCTTGAGCGCCGCCTTTTCCTTGTTCTCGACGAGATCGCGCTTCTCGTAATAGGTCCACAGGCGCTGGGTGTCCTCGCGTTCGTACCACAGCATGGGCAGGGCGACGGGTTCGTCATGGAGCGTGATGAAGGCGCACTGGATGTCGTAACCGTCGAGATACGGCTCGACGATCGCGTCATGGCCTTCGGTATGGATGTGCCAGATGGCGTTTGCGACTTCGGTCCATTCGTGGGCGTCGGTGATGCCCCAGCTGGCGGAGGACGCGTTGGGCTTGATCACCCAGCGTCCGGCATCCTTGGCCGGGAGGTCCTTCTCCAGCACCGGTGCGCCGCGGCGATAGCAGAACCACGGTGCAGTCGGCACGCCGGCGTGGTCGCAGACCAGCTTGGAGACCGACTTGTCGTCGCCCAGCCCGCGCAGGAACGGCATCGCGCCGAGATAGGGGATGCCGTGCTTGTTGCACAGGATCGGGATCAGCATCTCGCTGTTCACGAACCCACCGCGATTGAGCAGGGGGAAGACGAAATCCACGTCCGGCTTCTGGAAGAGCACGTCGTAGGTGTTCGCAAGCTGGAGGTTGAGACCGAGTCCCTCCAGCGTGGAGCGGACCTCGTGGTGGTAGATCGCGTGGTTGCCGTCTTCGGGATGCATGCCGCCGCCGAACAGCGCGTGCTTGGCCATGAACAGCATCCGGATCCGTTCCTTGGCTTCTTCGGGGATGCGAAGCGGTGCGATTTCTGAGCTCATAGGTTACCCGGTCCTGTTCGTTTCGCGCGCTTTACGCCTCCCGTCGATATGCCGCCATCCCTTTTTTGGCCCTCAGAATTCGCTTGCCGCATCGCAGAAACGCGATAGCGTAAGTCCCGGATATCGCCGGTTTGAGGAGAGCGGCGTGGGATTGAAGACCTGGTACGACGCACATGTCATGCCCCGGCTGATCACGCTCGCCTGCGGGCAGCCGGAAATCGAGGATCGCCGCCGAATGGTCGTACCGCTTGCGCGCGGGCAGGTGTTCGAGATCGGGTGCGGGGGCGGACTGAACCAGAAGCTCTACGATGCCGACGCGGTCACCGCGTTCAGCGGGATCGATCCGCATGCCAAGCTGCTCGACGGTGCGCGTGCCCAGGCTCTGCGCAAGGGTTGGGAGGTGGATCTGCGGCAAGGGGTCGGAGAGGACATTCCCTTCCGCGATTCCAGCTTCGACACTGCGGTCTGCACCTACACGTTGTGCTCGGTCGACGACCCGGCGAGGGTATTGTCCGAATTGCGCCGAATCCTGCGGCCCGGCGGCCGCCTGCTGTTTCTCGAACACGGGCGCGCCCCCGATCCGGGCGTGGCCGCCTGGCAGGAGCGCATCGAGCCGGTGTGGAAGCCGCTGGCAGGCGGCTGCCACCTGACCCGTCCGATCGGATCGGCCCTGCGCGGCGCGGGCTTTGCGGTCGAGCCGCTCGGGCAAGCCTATCTGCCCAAGGCCCCCAGGGTCATGGGCTGGATGGAATGGGGCGTGGCGCGCAAGGAAGGCGCGTGAAGTAGGGCTGACAGAAAAAACCCTCCGGTGCCGTGGCGCCGGAGGGTTTTTCGCGTTTGCCGTGGCTCGAAAATCAGCTCTCGCCGAAAGTCCGCTGCCACCAGCCGCGGCGCGGCTTCGTCTCGTCTTCGGCACCGCCCTCGTCGGCGGCTGGCACCGCCGGCTGCTCGACCGTTTCGGTCTCGGCCGGAGCGTCGGCCTTCGGCGCGGCATCGGCCTTCTTCTTGCGGGTCCGCTTGGGCTTCGGAGCCTCTTCTGCGGCTGGTGCATCCGCCACGGCTTCCGCTGCCGGGGCGTCTTCCACCTTCTTCTTGCGGGTGCGCTTGGGCTTCGGCTTTTCTTCCGTGGCTTCAGCGGGGGCCGACGCTTCGGTTTCGGCCATGGTGTCGGCCTCGACGTCCGCCTTCTTCTTGCGGGTGCGTTTCTTGGGCTTGGGCGCTTCCTCCTCGGCAGCCGCTTCCGCGGTTTCCGGGGCGTCGTCCGGCCCTGCGACCACCGCCATGTCTTCGACTACCTGTTCGGAAACCTCTGCGAGCGCCTCCATGTCGGTGCCGTCTTCGGCATTGCCGTCTTCGACATTGCCGTCTTCGGCATTGCCGCCGCGACCGCGACCGCCCCGGCGACGTCCGCCACGGCGGCGACGTTTCTTGGGCTTGTCCTCGTCATCATCGGCACCCTGCTCGTCGTCGCCGTTCTCGACGGCGGCCTCGTCGGCATCGCTATCGGTATCGTCTTCGGAATCCTCGTCCTGATCGCGGCGCTTGTTGCGGCCACGGCCACCCCGGCGGCGGCGGCGCTTCTTCTTCGGACGATCGTCCTCTGCGCCGTCCTCGTCCTCGTCCTCGTCGTCATAGGCTTCGGTTTCGGGCTCGTCCTCAGCCTCTTCGTCCTCGACGATAGTCTCGAACCTGGGCACGTGGGTCGGGCGCGGGCCGGAGCTGCCGACGCTCATTTTCGCGCCTTCCTCCTCGCCTTCGGGCCGCACGACCACGGTCACGCCATAACGCTCTTCGATCTCCATGAGATCGGCGCGCTTTTCGTTGAGCAGGTAAACTGCGGCCTCGGTACTGGCGGCGAGGGTGATGATCGTGCCCTTGCCCTTGGCCGCTTCCTCTTCGATCAGGCGCAGCGCGCTGAGGCCCGCCGAGCTGGCAGTGCGGACGAGACCGGTGCCGTCGCAATGCGGGCAATCGCGGGTCGTGGCTTCGAGCACGCCGGTGCGCAGGCGCTGGCGGCTCATTTCCATCAGGCCGAAGCTCGAGATGCGGCCGACCTGGATGCGCGCACGGTCGTTCTTCAGCGCTTCCTTCATCGCCTTCTCGACTTTGCGGGTGTTGGAGTGGTGCTCCTGGTCGATGAAGTCGATGACGACGAGGCCGGCCATGTCGCGCAGGCGCAGCTGGCGGGCGATTTCGCGCGCGGCCTCGAGATTGGTGTGCAGCGCGGTCTGCTCGATATTGTGCTCCTTGGTGGAGCGGCCCGAGTTGATGTCGATCGAAACCAGCGCTTCGGTCGGGTTGATCACGAGGTAACCGCCGCTCTTCAGCTGCACGACCGGGTCGTACATCGCCTTGAGCTGGTCTTCCGCGCCATAGCGCTGGAACAGCGGCACCGGGTCCGCATACTGTTTCACCCGGCGCGCGTGGCTGGGCATCAGCAGCTTCATGAATTCCTTGGCCGACTTATAGCCATCATCGCCTTCGACGACGACTTCCTCGATCTCCTTGTTGTAGATGTCGCGGATCGCCCGCTTGATCAGGTCGCTGTCCGAATGGATCAGCGTCGGAGCGGAGGAGGACAGCGTCTTTTCGCGAATCTCGTCCCACAGGCGGGCGAGGTAGTCGAAGTCGCGCTTGATTTCGGGCTTGGTGCGGCTGAGTCCGGCGGTGCGGACAATCAGGCCCATCGACTTGGGTAGGCTGAGATCGCCGACGATCTGCTTCAGGCGCTTGCGGTCGCTCGCGCTCGATATCTTGCGGCTGATGCCGCCGCCGTGGCTGCTGTTCGGCATGAGCACGGTGTAGCGGCCGGCGAGGCTCAGGTAGGTGGTGAGGGCAGCGCCCTTGTTCCCGCGCTCTTCCTTGACGACCTGGACCAGCAGGACCTGGCGGCGCTGGATGACATCCTGGATCTTGTAGCGGCGACGCAGCGCCATGCGCTTGGCGCGCGCTTCGTCGACTTCCTTGGCGCGGGTGCGGCCACCCTTGCCCTGGCGGCGCCCGCGACCGCGGCCGCGACCGCGCCCGCTGGACTTGCCGTCGCTATCCTCGGTCTCGTCGGCGTCGTCGTCGTCCTCGTCGTCATCCTCGTCGCCGTCGAGATGACCTTCCTCGATCGTGGCGACATCGTCCTTGTCGGAAGTGTCGACTTCCTCGAGCCCGTCTTCGGCGAGGTCTTCGGCCAGCGCTTCGGCGCTTTCGTCCTCGGCATCGTATTCATCGCCGGGCATTTCGCCGCGCTCTTCCTCTTCGGCGCGCAGGCGGGCTTCTTCCTCGGCCACTTCGGCCTCGGCCGCGAGCAGTGCTTCGCGGTCTTCTTTGGGAATCTGGTAATAGTCGGGGTGGATTTCGCTGAAGGCGAGGAACCCGTGGCGATTGCCGCCGAAGTCGACGAAGGCCGCCTGCAGCGACGGTTCGACCCTGGTTACTTTCGCGAGATAGATATTGCCCTTGATCTGCTTGTGATCGGCAGATTCGAAATCGAACTCCTCAATCCGGTTTCCCTTGAGGACCGCCACCCGGGTTTCTTCCTGGTGGCGCGCATCGATAAGCATGCGCGTTGCCATGTAGTATTCTCCAGCCGCTGCGGGGCGGGGCGGACCCTGCCTCTGCGCGGCACATCATGTTGGGATTTCCGCGTCCGTATCCGGAAGTCGCGGCGTTAAGAGACCGGTCGCCGCGCAGTGCTGCAAGGCGCCGGGTATTCGTGACTGCGTGGACGCCCCTGCGCATTGTCTGCGCTGTCCGGCCCGACGAAAACGCGGCGGGGCCGGTGGCCTGCGCTGCGAGTGTCGGGGAGGAACGGGGCATGTCCGGCATCAACCTGTATTGCTTGCGATCCATGCGCCTTGGGGCACGGGACCGGTGGGAGCGGGAGACCCCGGTGACCCTCTTCGTCGCGGATTTTCGCGCCGATCGGAGGCATCGGGATGCCGCTGGTGCATCGCTAGCACCGTGGGTTTCACACGGCAACCATATTGCGTGTTTGCACAACATAGCCCTAACAAATCGGCCGAAATGTCGAGCCGCGCGCAAATCCTTGCCCTGATTGTGCTTCCGCTGGCGATACTTGCCGGACTGATGGTAACCGGCATGCGCCTTCCGCTGCCCGAACTCGGACGCGGCTACGTGCAGCGGATCGCGCTGCCTCGGGCGATGAATACCCTCGAATTGCCCGATGTGGACGGGGACGAAAGCCTGCCGCTCGTGGTGATCGATGCCGGCCATGGCGGCCACGATCCCGGCGCCTCGGGGCAGGGTCTTGTCGAGAAGGATCTCGTGCTCTCGCTTGCCCGTGCCCTGAAGGATGAACTGGAGGCACAGGGCAGGGTGCGCGTTGCGCTCACCCGCAACGACGATCGCTACCTGCTCCACGCGGAGCGATACGAGATCGCGCGGCGGCTCGATGCCGACCTCTTCATCTCGATCCATGCCGACAGCGCCGGCGATGCGGACGAGGTTGTCGGGGCGAGTATCTATACGCTCTCCAACGAGGCATCGAGCGAGGCGGCAGCCCGCTTCGCCGAGCGGGAGAACGCTTCGGACCGGCTCAACGGGGTCGAACTGGGCGACCAGAGCGATGCGGTCAGCACGATCCTCGTCGAATTGTCGCAGCGGCGCACGCAGGAGCAATCTGCCGAACTGGCGCGGCTTATCCGGCGCGAAGGCGAGGACAACCTGCGCTTCCACCCACAACCCGTGCGATCCGCCGCGCTGAAGGTCCTGCGTGCGCCCGACGTGCCATCGGTGCTGTTCGAAAGCGGGTTCATCACGAACGAAGACGAAGCGCGGCGGTTATCCTCCGATGAGGGTCGGGCGCTGTTCGCGCAGACGATCGCCCGTGCGATCCGCATCTATTTCGCCCGCCAGCAGTAATTCTGCAGCGCGGGGATTCTTGTTCTGGCGATTTGCAGAAAGGGCATGCTAGAGGCGTCCGCCAGCCATGTCCGAACAATCGACTCTCGACTATTACCGCCACCGTCTGACGGGCGATCCGCAGCGGCTTGCCGCCTGGTTCAAGGAGAACTGGTCGAGCAACCAGAAGTTGCGCGTGACGAGCTATGCTGCCGGGCTTGCAGTGGCGCTGCTGGTCCTCGCCTGGGCGACGCTGGCTCGCAACCTGCCCGACGCGGAATCGCTGCTCGATTACGAGACGCCGCTGCCCACCGTGGTCCGCGGTGTCGACGGCGAGATCGTGCACTCCTACGCCCGCGAGCGGCGCGTCCAGCTGCAATATGGCGATTTCCCGCAGCAGATGATCCAGGCCTACCTCTCGGCCGAGGACAAGACCTTCTTCACGCATGGCGGGGTGGACATTACCGGCACCCTTGGCGCGGTAGTCGATTATGCCACGAAGTTCGGTTCGGGGGAGCGCGCGGTCGGCGGGTCGACCATCACGCAACAGGTCGCCAAGAACCTGCTGCTTGGCGACGAGTATTCGGTGACGCGCAAACTCAAGGAAATGATCCTTGCGACCCGTATCGAGAGCGTGCTGACCAAGCAGGAGATCCTCGAACTCTACCTCAACGAGATTCCGCTCGGTCGTCGCAGCTTCGGCGTGCAGGCGGCCGCCCGCGCCTATTTCGACAAGGACGTCGGCGATCTCGATCTGCATGAAACCGCGTTCCTCGCGATCCTGCCCAAGGCGCCCGAGCGCTATGGGCGGGCGCGCTACGTCGACATGGCGATCGAGCGCCGCAATTTCGTGCTCGACCAGATGGTTGCCAACGGCTTCGTCAGCGCTGCCGATGCGGCGACCGCGAAGCGCCAGCCGCTCGGCCTCGTCCAGCAACGCAGCGAACGGTCCGCCGACGCCGGATACTTCCTCGAGGAAGTTCGTCGCCAGCTGATCGACCGCTTCGGCGAAACCGCAGAGGACGGCGGCAACAGCGTGTACGCGGGCGGCCTCTGGGTGCGCACCTCGCTCGACACCGAATTGCAGGATGCGGCACGCGATGCCCTGCGCGCGCAGTTGCTGAGCTATCATGGCAACCGCGGTTACACCGGGGCGATCGCCACGCTCAATCCCGAGAATGGCGACCTGCATTCGCAGCTGGCTTCCTCCAATATCTCGATCAATTACGAAGACTGGCGGGTCGGGGTAATCACCGAAGCAGGCAGTGCGCCAAAGATCGGCTTCACCGATGGCGAGGACTATCCGCTGCTCGGCGCGCCGACCTCGATCAAGGTGGGCGACGTCGCCGCCGCGACCAAGTCCGGCAACGGCTATCGCCTGCGCGGCGTTCCGGAAGTCTCGGGCGGGTTTCTCGCGCAGGCTCCGCAGACGGGCCGTATTGTCGCCATGCAGGGCGGCTTCGACAGCCGTCTGGGCGCTTTCAACCGCGCGACCCAGGCGGAGCGCCAGCCCGGCTCGACCATCAAGCCGTTCGTCTATGCATCGGCGCTCGACCACGGCATGACCCCGGCCACCGAAGTGCCCGACCAGACCTTCTGCGTTTGGCAAGGGGCGGGTCTGGGCGAGAAATGCTTCCGCAACTTCGGCGGCGGCGGCGGCGGTGTCCATACCATGCGCTGGGGCCTCGAACAGAGCCGCAACCTCATGACCGTCCACATTGCCGACACGACCGGCATGCAGAACGTGGTCCAGACGATCAAACGTGTCGGGATCGGCGACTACGATCCCTACTACTCCTTCGCGCTCGGTGCGGGCGACACGACGGTTGCACGGATGGTCAATGCCTATGCGGCGCTGGCCAACTGGGGCCGCCAGACCGAAGGCACGGTGATCGACTACGTGCAGGACCGCCGCGGCAAGGTCATCTACCGCGCGGACAAGCGCGAATGCACCGGCTGCAACATGGAGCAGTGGGACGGGCAGCCGATGCCGCGCTTCGACCTGCGGGGCAAACAGGTGCTCGACCCGCGTACCGCGTTCCAGGTGGTGCATATGCTGCAGGGCGTCGTGACCCGCGGCACGGCCGTCCGGCTGCGGAGCCTCGAATTGCCGCTGTTCGGCAAGACCGGCACCACCAACGGTCCCACCAATGCCTGGTTTGTCGGCGGCACGCCGGACATCATCGCAGGGATGTATGTCGGCTTCGACAACCCACGCAATCTCGGCGGGTGGGTACAGGGCGGCAACACCGCCGCGCCGATCATGAAACGCTTCGTCGAAGCCACGCGTGATCGCTGGACGGCCGAAGACTTCGTTGCTCCTCCCGGTGTGCGCATGGTCAAGATCGACCGCCGTACGGGCAAGCGCGTGTTCGAGGGGACGCCGTCCGACGAGCCGACCGCTGCGGTTATCTGGGAAGCCTTCAAGCCCGATACGGAACCGCCGCGCTCCACCCGGTCGGATGCGATCGCTGCCAAGCGCACGGAAATCCTCGAACTGATCCGCCGCGCCCGGCAGGGTCCGGGAGAGAAACCGCGCCCTCAGGCCGAAGGCCGGCCGGACGACTTCGTCGAAGAGCAGGGCGGCATCTACTAGCCCCCGATCCCGTCCCTCCGGGTTTACAATCGCCGCCCGCGCGCTAGTTGGCGGTGCCAGATCAATGTGAAGGAATTTTCCATGCGTGCCGAAGGGCAGGCCCATATCGAGAGGATCGAAGCAGCCCTGTCGCTGGTGCGCCAGTCGCTCGACTGGGAGCGCGCCCTGCGTCGTCTCGACGAACTCGATGCGCGCGTGCAGGATCCGACGCTGTGGGACGATCCCAAGCAGGCGCAGGCCATCACCCAGGAACAGAAGCGTCTCGAAACCGCGATCAACACGGTGCGCGAGATCGAGAGCGAGATGGCCGATGCCGTCGAATTCGTCGACATGGGCGAGGCCGAGGGCGATGCCGAGGTCGAGCGCGAGGGCCTCGATACGCTGGCGGGGCTCGCCGAGCGCGCGGATCGCGACAAGGTGCAGGCCCTGCTTTCCGGCGAAGCCGACGGCAACGATACCTATCTCGAAATTCACGCCGGTGCGGGCGGGACCGAAAGCCAGGACTGGGCGGAAATGCTGCTGCGCATGTACGCCCGCTGGGCCGAACGGCGCGGCTTCAAGGTCGATACGGTGGAATATCAGGCGGGCGACCAGGCCGGGATCAAGAGCGCGACGCTGCTGATCAAGGGCGACAACGCCTATGGCTATGCCAAGACCGAAAGCGGTGTCCACCGCCTGGTCCGCATCAGCCCTTACGACAGTTCGGCGCGGCGCCACACCAGCTTCAGTTCGGTCTGGGTCTATCCGGTCATCGACGACAACATCGACATCGCGATCAATCCGGCCGACCTCAAGGTCGACACCTATCGCGCGTCGGGCGCAGGCGGCCAGCACGTCAACACGACCGACAGCGCGGTCCGTATCACGCACCAGCCGACAGGGATCGTGGTGGCGAGCCAGCAGGACCGCAGCCAGCACAAGAACCGCGAAATCGCCATGAACATGCTCAAGGCGCGCCTGTTCGAGCGCGAGATGGCCGAGCGTGAGGCGGCGGCCTCGGGCGAATATCAGGAAAAGAGCGATATCGGGTGGGGTCACCAGATCCGCAGCTATGTCCTCCAGCCGTACCAGATGGTGAAGGACCTGCGCACCGGTGTGACCTCGCCGACGCCCGACGACGTGCTCGATGGCGCGCTCGACCCGTTCATTTCCGCCGCGCTCGCCCAGCGGGTCACCGGTGAAACGGTCGAGGTGGAGGACGCGGAGTGAGGCTCGGCCTCGCTCTGATCCCCCTTCTCGCAGCCAGCCTTGCCGCCTGCGACGGGTTTACCGTGACCGGGCCCGATAACGAGGAGCAGTCTTTTCCCGCTCCCGACAGGTCCGTTTCGACCATCGGCACCTATTCCGTTGCCAGCGAAACCCAGCGCGACAGCCGCGGCGAAGCACAGACCGTGATGGACCTCGCGGAACTGGCAGAGGGCATGACCGTCGCCGATATCGGCGCCGGGAACGGCTACTACACCGTCCGGCTCGCCGAACGGGTGGGCAAAGGCGGTCGGGTGCTGGCGCAGGACATCGATAGTGACGCCCTGGCACGGCTCGGGCGGCGCGTCGAACGCCAGCGGCTAGACAATGTCTCGATCCGGCTCGGTCAGCCCGACGACCCGCGACTGCCCGCAAACAGCTTCGACCGCATCTTCATGGTCCACATGTACCACGAAATCGAGCAGCCCTACGAGTTCCTCTGGCGCATGTGGCCGTCCTTGCGCGAAGGCGGGCAGGTCATCGTGGTGGATATCGACCGGCCGACCGACCAGCACGGCATCGATCCGCTTCTATTGTCCTGCGAGATGGAACGCGTTGGCTACGAACTTGTCGCCTTCAAGGACGCGCCCGAGTTGCTGGGTTACTATGCACAGTTCAAGGCAGCGGCTACGAGGCCCGAGCCTGGAGAGATCGAGCCCTGCCGCGGCGACCGTGCCGCGCTGGGGGAGGCGCTGAAGAAGCGCCCAACGAAAAGAGAGAAAGTATAATGAGTTTCAAGGGGTTGAGCCCGATCGTTTACGGCGGCAAGGAAGTCTGGCCGCTGATCGAAGGGGGCAAGGGTGTCTCGGCGACGAATCACATGAGTTCGGGCGCCTGGGCCGCTGCCGGCGGCATCGGCACGGTGAGCGCGGTGAATGCCGACAGCTATGACGAGGACGGCAATCCGATCCCGCAGGTCTACCCGCAGGCCACCCGCAAGGAACGCTTCGAGCAATTGGTGCGCTACGCCATCGATGGCGCCACCGAGCAGGTCAATCGTGCCTACGAGATTGCCGACGGCAAGGGTGCCATCAACATCAACGTCCTGTGGGAGCAGGGCGGGGCGCAACAAGTGCTGGAAGGCGTCCTCGACAACTGCGCCGACAAGATCACCGGCGTCACCTGCGGTGCGGGCATGCCGTACAAGCTGGCGGAGATCGCCCAGCGCTACAACGTGAACTATCTCCCGATCGTGTCCTCCGCGCGCGCTTTCCGGGCGCTGTGGAAGCGCAGCTATTCCAAGGTCCCCGAGCTGCTGGCGGCAGTGGTCTACGAAGATCCCTGGCTGGCTGGCGGGCACAATGGCCTGTCCAACGCCGAGGACCCCACCAGGCCGGAGGATCCCTATCCCCGCGTCAAGGCGCTGCGCGACACCATGCGCGCCGAGGGTGTGTCCGAAGACACCGCGATCGTCATGGCTGGCGGCGTGTGGTTCCTGCGCGAATGGGAGAACTGGATCGACAATCCGGAACTCGGCAAGATCGCCTTCCAGTTCGGCACCCGCCCGCTGCTGACGCACGAAAGCCCGATCCCGCAGGTCTGGAAGGACATGCTGCGCACGGTCGAGCCGGGCGACGTGCTGCTGCACAAGTTCTCGCCGACGGGGTTCTATTCCTCTGCGGTGAAGACGCCGTTCCTCTACGATCTCATGCACCGCAGCGAGCGGCAGATCCCGATCTTCAAGCGCGACGAGGAAGAGGGCACGATCCCGCTGCTCGATCACGGCAAGGCGAAGTACTTCTTCGTGCACCCCGGCGACCAGCGCAAGGCGCTCGCCTGGATCCACGAGGGCTTCACCGAGCCCCTGAAGACGCCGGACAACACCGTGGTCTTCGTCACGCCCGAAAGCGCCGAACAGATCCGCGCCGACCAGCAGGGCTGCATGGGCTGCCTCTCGCACTGCCAGTTCTCGAGCTGGAAGGACCACGACGACCACACCACCGGCCGTCTTGCGGACCCGCGCAGCTTCTGCATCCAGAAGACCCTGCAGGACATCGCCCACGGCGGCGACCCGGACGAGAACCTCGCCTTCGCCGGCCATGCGGCCTACCGCTTCAAGCAGGACCCCTTCTACTCGAACAACTTCACCCCGACGGTGAAGGAACTGGTCGAGCGGATCCTGACGGGGGATTGAGCCGGGCGCTCAGCGCCACAGCTGCATCGCGCGGATCGCGTCGGGCATCCTCTCGTCCGTATCCGGCCGCGAGAGGGTGCGTTCGACGAGCTTCCATTTGCGGCTGACTTTGGCCTTCTGCCACAGGTCGACGACCCAGCCGTCGCCGCTCCAGTCGTGGTCTTCGACCGAAGCCTCGAGGCCGAGCCGCGTGGCGAAGAGGGCGACATTGCCGTGCTTGCGGACGTAGACCTCGTCGAACCGATAGCCGGTGCAGCGGAAACGGGTGGTCGCAGCTTCCAGCCAGCTCGCGCGATCCAGGATGACCGGCTTGTGCGAGCCGAGCAGGAAAATGAAATCCCGCGCGGCGAGGCTCTTCATCTGGTTGCGGTCGCGTTGCATCCACGATCGCATCCACAGGTGTTCGAGCGCTTCAATTCTTGCTGAGAATTCGTCCATGGATTGCGAGCGTTACAGGCCTGACGGCCAAAGACAAGCGGCCTTCGTTCGCCGTCAATCGAGCCCGGTCAGGACCTGGTCGGGGGGCCTGTGCCCGTCGGCCCACATGCGGATGTTGGCGATTACCTTCATACCCGATTCCTCGCGCCCTTCGCGCGTCGCGCTGCCTATATGGGGGAGGGTCATCACGTTGGGATGACGGATGAGGCGGCGATCGACATGGGGTTCGTCGGGATAGACGTCGAGGCCCGCGCCGGAGAGGTGGCCGCTTTCCAGCGCCGCGATCAGTGCCTCCTGGTCGACGAGGTCGCCGCGGGCCGTATTGATGAGGCTGGCCCCGGTTTTCATCATGCCGATCCGCCCTGCGTCGATCATTTGCCGGGTGCCCGGCCCGGCCGGACAATGAAGCGTCACGATATCGGCACCGGCGAGCAACGCGTCGAGGCTCTCGACATAGGTAGCGTCGAACATCCGCTCGACCGCTTCGGGCAGGCGCTTGCGGTTGTGATAGGTGATCTTCAACCCGAAGGCGCGGGCGCGATGGGCGACGGCCTGGCCGATGCGGCCCATACCGACGATGCCGAGTACCTTTCCTGCAAGCTTCGTGCCGAGCAGCGCCGTGGGCGTCCACCCGCTCCACTGGCCGCTGCGGATCAGTTGTACCCCTTCGCGAACCCGGCGCGGGACGCCGATGATGCCCGCCATGGCGATATCGGCGGTGTCGTCCGTGAAGACGCCGGGGGTATTCGTGACCATGATGTGTCGCGCATGTGCCGCCTTGAGCGCGAGATGCTCCGTCCCGGCACCGAAATTGGCGATCAGGCCCAGATTTTCCGCGGCTTCCGCGATCATGTCGGCATCGATGCGATCGGTGACGGTCGGGACCAGCACGTCGCAGTCCTTCATCGCGGCAACCAGCTCTTCGCGGGAGAGCGGCATATCGTCCGTGTTCAGCGTCACATCGAACAATTCGCCCATGCGCTCTTCGACCGAGGGCATCAGGTGGCGAGTAACGAAGACGCGCGGCGTGCGGGTCAGGCGTTTAGTGACAGGATCGCTGGTGTGGGTCATACTAGCATAGCGCTAAGGCGAGCGTGGGCAGATGGTCAAGCGCGGTTGCCGCCCGCCATGCGAATCCGCTATGGGAACACGCATGGTCGCGCGCCTCCTGTTCGTTCTAGCACTCCTTGCCGGTCTGTCCGGACCTGCCTCCGCGCAGGACCGCGAGGTGCCCTATTGGGCGACGATCCGTGCGAGCGAGCTCAACATGCGAGTCGGACCGAGCGCAGATTACAAGATCGCCTGGGTTTATCGCCGCCCCGGGCTTCCGGTTAAGGTCATTCGCGTGATGGAAGGCTGGCGCCTGATCGAGGATCCGGCAGGAGACAAGGGGTGGGTGGTCGCCAGGCTGCTGAGCCCCGATCGCGGGGCGATCGTGACTGGTGAAGGGTCGGCTTCCATGCGCGACGGCCCGTCGGCCGCCGCTGGCTTGAAATGGCAGGTCGAGCCCGGAGTCAACGGGTTGCTCGGAGAGTGCGAGAGCGGGTGGTGTGAAATCACCATCGGCAACCGAAAGGGGTGGATCGAGCAACCGCGCCTGTGGGGCGCGGGCGAGCCCTGACACCCTGACAAAAAAGGGCGACCCGGAGGCCGCCCTTTCGGATCTTCTAATCCTGTTCGCGAAGCCTAGCCCTCGACCTTGCGTACCGTGGAAACCACGGAGCCGCCTGCGTCACGCATTTCGAAGCTACCATCTTCGCCTGGCGCGCCGCCCGCATAGCAGGCTTCGGCCTCGTCGCCGGCCGGATCGAAGCACATCTGCGCGCCCTCCTGACGCCATGTACCGCGTTCGGTTTCGGTGCCGTCGACGGTCGAGTCGACATAGGTGCCATCGGCGTTGATCGTCTGGCGGGTTACCGTGCCATCGGCCATCTGGATTTCGTACGTACCGGTCATGTCGCCGGTCGCGGTCGTCCCGACTTCGGGAACGCTCGTATCGACCGGAGCCGGTGCGGGCTCCTCGTTCGATCCACAGGCGGCGAGAGCGACACAGGCCGCGGCGGTCAAAAACAGCTTCTTCAAGACACTTCCCCTTTCGCGGCATCAACGCGCACGCGGCGGGGAAGTGCCCGGAGAATTCAGGCGAGTTCGACGGCCACCGCTGTCGCTTCGCCGCCGCCGATGCAGAGCGAGGCGATGCCGCGCTTCTTGCCCTGCTGCTTGAGCGCATTGAGGAGCGTCACGATAATCCGCGTTCCGCTGGCCCCGATGGGATGACCGAGGGCGGTGCCGCCACCGTTGACGTTGATCTTCTCGTGCGGGATGCCGATGTCGCGCATCGCGAACATGGCGACGCAGGCGAAGGCTTCGTTCACTTCCCAAAGGTCGACATCGTCTGCCGACCAGCCGGCTTTTTCGAGCACCTTGTTGATCGCGCCGACCGGGGCAACGGTAAACTCGCTCGGCTCCTGCGCATGGGCGGCCATGGCGACGATCCTCGCGACCGGCTCCTGGCCATTGGCCCTGGCCACACTCTCGCGCGTCAGGACGACCGCTGCGGCCCCGTCCGAGATCGAGGAGGAGGTGGCTGCAGTGATCGTTCCGTCCTTGGCGAAGGCGGGGCGCAGCTGCGGGATTTTGTCCGGATTGCCGCGACCGGGCGCTTCGTCGGTGTCCACGGTGACGTCGCCCTTGCGGGTCGCCACAGTTACGGCGACGACCTCATCGGCGAACGCGCCGCTCTCGATCGCGGCGTTGGCGCGGCGCAGCGATTCGATCGAGTAATCGTCCATCTGCTCGCGGGTCAGCTGGTATTCGTTCGCCGTGTCCTGCGCGAAGGTGCCCATGGCGCGTCCTTCCTCGTAGGCATCTTCAAGCCCGTCGAGGAACATGTGGTCATACGCGGTGTCATGGCCGATGCGCGCGCCGCTGCGATGCTTCTTCAGCAGGTACGGGGCATTGGTCATGCTCTCCATGCCTCCGGCGACGACGTAGTCCACCGTGCCGCTGGCGAGGGCTTCGGCGCCCATGATCACCGTCTGCATGCCGCTGCCGCAGACCTTGTTGACCGTGGTTGCCTGGACCGACTTGGGCAGGCCGGCCTTGATCGAGGCCTGGCGGGCGGGTGCCTGGCCGAGGCCGGCTGGAAGGACGCAGCCCATGTAGGTGCGATCGAACTTGTCGACCGCGACACCCGAACGCTCGACCGCAGCCTTGACCGCCGTCGCCCCAAGGTCCGTCGCCGAAACATCGGCGAGGGCACCCTGCATGCTCCCCATCGGGGTGCGGGCGTAGGAGAGAATAACGACGGGGTCGGCTGCGCTGAACTGGGTCATGCTTGTGCTGGTCCTCTGGTTCTGGAATATCGTGGGCGCGAGATAGGACACGCGCCGTTGGGGCGCAACATGCACCATGGGAGAATACGATGGCGGACGACAAGAAGAGCGAAATGGAAGCTGTCCTGCGCAAGCAGCGCGCCGCCCACCACCAGATGCGCCCCGAGCTGATGGCGCTGCGCAAGGACCGCATCGAGCGCGCGATGAACCTGCTCAAGAAGCATGGCGACGACCTGTGCAAGGTGATGAGCGCCGACTTCGGCAACCGCTCGCCGCACCAGTCGATGATCACGGACATCGCGGGCACGATCAGCTTCGGCAAATATTGCCTCAAGAACATGGACAAGTGGGCCCGGCCCGAAAAGCGGCATGTGCAGTTCCCGCTCGGCCTGCTCGGCGCGAAGGCGCAGCTGCGCTACGAGCCCAAGGGCGTGATCGGCATCCTGAGCCCGTGGAATTTCCCGGTGAACCTCAGCTTCGGTCCGCTTATGCAGGTTTTCGCTGCGGGCAATCGGGCGATGATCAAGCCGAGCGAATTCACCGAGAAGACCAGCCAGCTGACGCAGGAGCTGGTCGCCGAATACTTCACGCCCGACGAGTGCGCGGTCTTCACCGGCGGTCCGGAAGTGGCGGCGGCTTTTTCCGAGCTGCCGTTCGACCACCTCGTCTTCACCGGTTCGACCGCCACCGGGCGCCGCGTGATGGAAGCGGCGTCGAAGAACCTCGTACCGGTGACGCTCGAGCTCGGAGGCAAGAGCCCGGTGTTCATGGGCGAGAGCGCGGACTTCGCCAAGGCCGGCGAACGCATTGCCCTCGGCAAGATGATGAACGCGGGCCAGATCTGCCTCGCACCCGATTACCTCTACGTGCCCGAAAGCAAGCAGGACGAGGCTATCCACGGCGTGTGGCAGGGCACGGCGAATATGTATCCGACGCTGCTCGAGAACGAAGACTATGCCAGCGTCGTCAGCGACCGCCACTTCGACCGGCTGCAGGGCCTCGTCGCCGACGCGCGCGACAAGGGGGCTGAGGTCATCGAGGTCAACCCCGGGAACGAGGATTTCTCTAACGCCAACCAGCGCAAGATGCCGCTGACGATCCTCAAGGGCGTCACCGACGACATGAAGGCGATGCAGGAGGAAATCTTTGGTCCGGTGCTGCCGGTGAAGACCTACAAGGGCATCGACGAGGCGATCGATTACGTGAACGAACACGATCGCCCGCTCGGCCTCTACTACTTCGGCGAGGATTCCGGCGAGCGGGAAAAGGTCCTCACCAAGACGATCAGCGGCGGCGTCACCGTGAACGACGTGATTTTCCACGTCTCTATGGAAGACCTGCCCTTCGGCGGTGTCGGCCCCTCGGGCATGGGCAGCTATCACGGCGTCGAAGGTTTCCGCGAGTTCAGCCACGCGCGCAGCGTTTATACGCAGCCGAAGATCGACGTGGCCAAGCTCGGCGGGTTCAAGCCGCCCTACGGCGCCGCGACCGAGAAGGCCGTGAAGACCATGATGAAGTGAGGCACCCGGCCCTTGCCGGAGGGTCCGGCAGGGGGCTGGCGTCGTATGCACGGGATTGTGCAGGATTTGCGCCTTGCGCACCCTTGCACCTGTCCGCCGAGCGGCCTAGAGGCGTGCGCGAACCAAGCCCCCGCTTAGGAATCATTCGTGGTCGACCTCGAACAATACCTGCCGATCCTCATCTTCCTGTTCATCGCCGTGGCGCTGTCGGCGGCCTTCGTGTTTCTGCCAATGGGCGTCTCGCGGCTGACCGGCGCACACAATCCCGATGCGGAGAAGCTGAGCGAATACGAGTGCGGCTTCCCCGCCTTCGAAGATCCGCGCAGCCAGTTCGACGTGCGCTTCTACCTCGTGGCGATCCTGTTCATCATCTTCGACCTCGAAGCCGCGTTCCTCTTTCCCTGGGCGGTCAGCCTCGACCTGACCGGCTGGCCGGGCTGGATCACCATGATGGTGTTCCTCGGCGAACTCGCGATCGGCCTCGCCTATGCGTGGAAGGTCGGCGCGCTGGAGTGGGAGTGAGCGCATGAGCCAGTCGACCATCATCACCCCGCCGAATGCCGTTCCTTCCGCACAGCCAGGTGAAGTGCGCCAGCCGGACGCGGATTATTTCAACGCGCTCCAGACCGAAGTGAACGACAAGGGATTCCTGGTCACTTCGACCGAGGACCTGTTCCAGTGGGCGCGCACCGGATCGCTGTGGTGGATGACCTTCGGCCTCGCCTGCTGCGCGGTCGAGATGATCCACGTCAACATGCCGCGCTACGACATGGAGCGCTTCGGCGTCGCCCCGCGCGCGTCGCCGCGCCAGTCGGACGTGATGATCGTCGCGGGCACGCTGTGCAACAAGATGGCCCCGGCGCTGCGCAAGGTCTACGACCAGATGTCGGATCCGAAATACGTGATCTCGATGGGCAGCTGCGCCAATGGTGGCGGCTATTACCACTACAGCTACAGCGTCGTGCGCGGCTGCGACCGGATCGTTCCGGTCGACATTTACGTGCCCGGCTGTCCTCCGACGGCCGAGGCGCTGCTCTACGGCGTCATGCAGCTGCAGCGCAAGATCCGCCGCGTCGGCACGATCGAGAGGTAAGGGCGATGGCTACACTGCATTCTGCGCCCCGCTTCACGCGGATCGACGGGTTGAAGGACGCGCTCTCGCAGGCGCTCGGCGATCATCTGGTCGAAGCGCATGAGGAGCATGGCGAACTGCTGCTGCACGTGAAGCGCGACAGCGTCGAGGACGCACTGCGCGTGCTGCGCGATGATCACGCCTACCAGCAGCTGATGGAAATCGCCGGGGCCGACTATCCGAGCCGCGCCGAACGGTTCGAAGTCGTCTACATGCTGCTCAGCCTCACGAAGAACAGCCGCATCATCGTGAAGTGCCGCGCGAGCGAGGACACGCCCGTGCCGACCGTCACGACGCTATGGCCGAACGCCGGCTGGCTCGAGCGCGAAGTGTTCGACATGTACGGCGTGCTCTTCGCCGGCAATACCGACCTCCGCCGCATCCTGACCGACTACGGTTTCGAAGGGCATCCCTTCCGCAAGGACTTCCCGCTGACCGGCTTTACCGAGCTGCGCTATTCGGAAGACCTGAAGCGGGTCGTGTACGAGCCGGTCGAGCTTGCGCAGGACCTGCGCCAGTTCGACTTCATGTCGCCATGGGAAGGCGCGGATTACGTGCTGCCGGGCGACGAGAAGGCGGATACGCCGCCGGTCAACGACCCGAAGACGACCGAGAAGCCGTCCGACACCGGTGCTGGCGCGAAGACCGATGCCAAGGCCGCCGAAAAGGTCAGCGCCAAGGCTCCGGCCGAGCAAGATGGCGGCAAGGACGCCGAGGCTCCCGAGCCGACCGAGGACCGCCCTGCGCGCGCCAAGCGCAAGGGGAAGGCATCAGGCACCGCCAAGGCGACAGAACCCGAGGCCAAGCCTGCCGCGAAGAAGAAGCCTGCCGCGGCAAAGAAGGCCCAGGCGAAGCGCAAGGCTCCTGCCAAGAAGAAGGACGATCAGTGATGCGTGCTCTTCTCCCCATCGCCCTGCTGGCGCTTGCTGCCTGTTCGCAATCGAACGACCAGGAAAGCGCCGACGATTTCGCCAGCCGAATCGGCTCGGGCGAGATCGACCCGTCGCAGGCCGATCCGAATGCGCCCAATACGGCCGTAAAATCGCCGCCGCCCGGTGCCAATCTCACCCAGCTGCAGCAGTTGGGCGACGTCGCGGGCGTCAACCTCGGGCCGCGTCAGGGCGGCTGTACCTTCATGGTCGGCAGCCAGGAAATGATCATCGCCGCGGGCATGAACGAGGCGACCCTGCCGGGTAAGGCGGTGGTCCGCGTCGGCAACACGCTGGTGATGATGGACGCCGGCCCCGGCGGGCTCGAAGGCATCAAGAACGGCACGAAGTTCGAAGGCGAGGGCTTCTCGCTCGCCATGTCGGTCGCGGCCGGTGCCGGCCAGAGCCGCAATGCGAATGTCGTGATGCGCGATGCCGCGGGCAACACCAGCCAGTATTCGGGCAAGTGGATCTGCGCATGAGCATGCAACTCGAACAGTCGCCGACCACCGGTGACGAGGTCATCACCAACTACACGATCAACTTCGGGCCCCAGCACCCCGCGGCGCACGGCGTGCTGCGCATGGTCATGGAACTCGACGGCGAGATTATCGAACGCATCGATCCGCACGTGGGCCTGCTGCACCGCGGCACCGAAAAGCTGATCGAGCACAAGACGTACTTGCAGGCGCTGCCCTATTTCGACCGGCTGGACTATTGCTCGCCGCTCTGCATGGAGCACAGCTACGTCCTCGCGATCGAGAAGCTGCTGAATGTCGAGGTGCCGATCCGCGCGCAATACCTGCGCGTGCTGTTCGCCGAGCTGACGCGCATCTGCAACCACATGCTCAACATCGGCGCGCACGTCATGGACGTCGGCGCGATGACGCCAAACCTGTGGGTTTTCGAGCTGCGCGAAGACTGCATGAACTTCTTCGAGCGGGCCTCTGGTGCGCGCATGCACTCGGCATGGTTCCGCCCCGGCGGCGTCCACCAGGACGTGCCGGAGAAGCTGCTGGTCGACATCGGCGAATGGCTCGACACGCGCCTGCCCGAACTGTTCGGCGACGCCATGAGCCTCGTGCTCGACAACCGCATCTTCAAGCAGCGCAATGTCGATATCGCCGTGGTCAGCAAGGACGACGCTGTCGCCTGGGGCTTCTCCGGCCCGATGATCCGCGCCGCGGGCATCCCGTGGGACCTGCGCAAGTCGCAGCCCTATGACGTCTACGACCGGATGGAGTTCGACATTCCCGTCGGCACCAATTCGGACTGCTACGACCGCTTCGTGGTCCGCGTGAAGGAAGTCTACGAGAGCAAGAAGATCATCAAGCAGTGCCTCGCGGAGATGCCGCAGGGCCCGATCTGCTCCGACGACCGCAAGGTTGCGCCGCCCAAGCGCGCCGAGATGAAGCAGTCGATGGAAGCGCTGATCCATCACTTCAAGCTCTACACCGAGGGCTTCCACGTGCCCGCGGGCGAAGTCTATGTCGCCACCGAGAGCCCCAAGGGCGAATTCGGCGTCTACCTCGTCAGCGACGGCTCGAACAAACCCTATCGCTGCAAGATCCGTCCGACGGCCTTCAGCCACCTGCAAGCAATGGATTTCATGAGCAAAGGCCACATGCTGCCCGATGCCACCGCCATCCTCGGCGCAATCGATGTCGTGTTTGGGGAGTGTGACCGCTAATGGCTGACCGTTCCCCCGCACCCGACACCCCCGAACTGCGCGAGCGCTGGGGCGCTTTCGAGTTCAACGAAAGCTACCGCGCCAAGGCGGACAAGGCGATTGCGCGCTATCCGGAAGGGCGCCAGAAATCGGCGGTGATGCCGCTGCTCGACCTTGCCCAGCGCCAGGTCGGTGAAGAGACGAACACGCAGGGCTGGCTGCCGCTGCCGGTGATCGAATATGTCGCCGACTATCTCGACATGCCGGTGATCCGCGTGCTCGAGGTCGCGACCTTCTACTTCATGTACAACATGAAGCCCGTGGGTAAGTACCACGTGCAGGTCTGCGGCACGACGCCCTGCATGCTGCGCGGCTCGGACGGGCTGTTCGAAACCTGCAAGAAGCGCGGCATGAGCAAGGGCCACGTCTCCGAAGACGGCCTTTGGACCCTCACCGAAGTCGAATGCATGGGCAATTGCGCCACCGCGCCGATGGTCCAGATCAACGACGACAATTACGAGGACCTTACGCCCGAACGGCTCGACGCGATCCTCGACGCGCTGGCCGCGGGCGAGCAGCCCAAGACCGGCACGCAGATCGAAGGCAAGCGCACCAGCGAGCCCGAAGGCGGCCCGACCACGCTCAAGGACATGGTCGACGCCAATCACGATTACCGGGGCGAATGGTGATGGATAGCAACATCATCTCCATCATCGTCGCGCTGATCCTGATCGTGGTCGCGTGGAAGGTCTTCAAGGGCGTCGTCAAGACTGTCGTCCTCGCCGCGATCCTCATCGCCGTCGCCATCTTCGTTTTCGGAGGGTTCGCCTGATGCTTGCCGATAAGGACCGCATCTTCACCAACCTCTACGGCTTCCAGGACTGGGGCCTCAAGGCGGCGCAGCAGCGCGGCGACTGGGACGATACCAAGTCGCTGATCGCGCGCGGGCAGGACTCGATCATCGAAGAAGTGAAGGCCTCGGGCCTGCGCGGCAGAGGCGGCGCTGGCTTCCCGACCGGCCTCAAATGGTCGTTCATGCCGAAGGAAAGCAAGGACGGTCGTCCCAGCTTCCTCGTCATCAATGCCGACGAATCCGAACCCGGTTCGTGCAAGGACCGTGAAATCATCCGCCACGATCCGCACAAGCTGATCGAAGGCGCGCTGGTCGCCGGCTTCGCCATGCGGGCGAGGGCGGCCTATGTTTACATCCGCGGCGAATATATCCGCGAGGCCGAGACGCTGCAGGCTGCCATCGACGAGGCCTACGACGCGGGCCTGATTGGCAAGAATGCCTCGAAGTCGGGCTACGATTTCGACGTCTTCCTGCACCGCGGTGCGGGCGCCTACATCTGCGGCGAAGAAACCGCGATGATCGAAAGCCTCGAAGGCAAGAAGGGCCAGCCGCGCCTCAAGCCGCCGTTCCCGGCAGGCGCGGGTCTCTATGGCTGCCCGACCACGGTGAACAACGTGGAATCGATCGCCGTGGTCCCGACCATCCTGCGCCGCGGCGCAAGCTGGTTCGCGAGCTTCGGGCGCGAGAACAACAAGGGCACCAAGCTCTTCCAGATCAGCGGGCACGTGAACAAGCCCTGCGTGGTCGAGGAAGCGCTCAGCATTCCGTTCAGCGAGCTGATCGAGAAGCACTGCGGCGGCATTCGCGGCGGCAAGGACAACCTCCTCGCGGTGATCCCCGGCGGTTCCTCGGTTCCGCTGGTGCCGGCTGAGCAGATCTGGGACGCGCCGATGGATTTCGACGGGCTCAAGGACCTCGGCTCGGGCCTCGGCACCGCCGGTGTCATCGTGATGGACAAGTCGACCGACATCGTCCGCGCGATCAGCCGCCTCAGCTATTTCTACAAGCACGAGAGCTGCGGCCAGTGCACCCCCTGCCGCGAAGGCACCGGCTGGATGTGGCGCATGATGGAACGCCTGCGCACCGGCGATGCGGCGATCGAGGAAATCGACATGCTGCAGCAGGTCACCAAGCAGGTCGAAGGCCACACCATCTGCGCGCTGGGCGACGCGGCGGCCTGGCCGATCCAGGGCCTCATCCGCCACTTCCGCCCGGAACTCGAACGCCGGATCGAAGAACACAACGCCAAGTTTGCCGAGGCAGCCGAATAATGCCCAAGGTCACCGTAGACGGTCAGGAAATCGAGGTTCCGGACGGCGCCACCGTCCTGCAGGCGTGCGAGCTTGCGGGGAAGGAAATCCCGCGCTTCTGCTATCACGAGCGGCTGAGCATCGCCGGCAACTGCCGCATGTGCCTGGTCGAGGTGAAGCCCGGACCGCCCAAGCCGCAGGCGAGCTGCGCACTGCCGGCCACCGAGGGCCAGGAAATCCGCACCGACAGCCAGATGGTCAAGACCGCGCGCGAAGGGGTGATGGAGTTCCTCCTCATCAACCACCCGCTCGATTGCCCGATCTGCGACCAGGGCGGCGAATGCGACCTGCAGGACCAGTCGATAACCTATGGGCGCGGCGCGACGCGCTATGAAGAAAATAAGCGCGCGGTCACCGAGAAATACATGGGCCCGCTGATCAAGACGGTCATGACCCGCTGCATCCACTGCACCCGCTGTGTGCGCTTCTCCGAAGAGATCGCCGGCGTGGACGAAATCGGCGCGCTCTATCGCGGCGAGGACATGCAGATCACGACCTATCTCGAGCAGGCGGCCGAGCACGAGCTGTCGGCCAACGTGATCGACCTCTGCCCGGTCGGTGCACTCACGTCGCGCCCCTATGCCTTCGAAGCGCGTCCGTGGGAGCTCAAGAAGACGCTCAGCATCGACGTGTCGGATGCGGTCGGTTCGAACATCCGCCTCGACAGCCGCGGCCGCGAAGTCATGCGCGCGCTTCCGCGCATCAATGACGACGTGAACGAGGAGTGGATCTCCGACAAGGCGCGCTATCAGGTCGACGGCCTGACCAAGCGCCGCCTCGACAAGGTCTTCATGCGCAAGCGGGGCAAGCTCCAGCCCGCCAGCTGGGACGAGGCCTTCAAGGCCATCGCCAAGGCAAAGCCGGGCAAGAGCATTGCAGCCGTTGCCGGCGACATGGTCGATTGCGAAACCATGTTCGCAGCCAAGGCGCTGCTCAAGGCTTGCGGTTCGAGCCTGATCGAAGGCCGCCAGACCGGCATGGATTACGACGTGTCGAACCTCGCGGCGGTGAATTTCAATTCGACCTTCGCGGGGATCGAGCAGGCCGATGCGATCCTGATCGTCGGCAGCCACGTTCGCTGGGAAGCTCCGCTCGTCAACGTGCGCATCCGCAAGGCGGTGAAGCGCGGCGCGAAGGTGTTTGTCGTCGGTCCCTATTGGGAAACGACCTATCCGGCGGAATTCCTTGGCGAAGAGCTGGGCGTCCTCAACAAGCTGCCAGATGCAGTCGCCGAAGCGTTCAAGAACGCCGGGAAGCCTGCGATCATCCTCGGCGGGGCTGCGCTCAAGGGGGCCCACGGCAAGGCACTGGCGCTGGCCCACGAGTTCGGCGCGGCGTTTAACGTCCTCCACTTCAGCGCCGCGCGTATGGGCGGGCTGATGCTCGGCTTCGCACAGAAGGGCGGGATGAAGGACATTGCGGCGGCCAAGCCCAAGGTCGTCCTCAGCCTCGGCGCGGACGAGATGGATTTCGAACCCTTCGCCGACGCGATCAAGGTCTACATCGGCCACCACGGCGACAAGGGCGCGCATGCGGCGGATATCATCCTGCCCGCGGCGAGCTATGCCGAGAAGGACGGGACCTACGTCAACACCGAAGGCCGCGTGCAGTTCGCCGAGAAGGCCGTCTTTGCGCCGGGTGACGCGCGTGAAGACTGGACGATCCTGCGCGCGCTGGCCGATGCGTTGGGCGTAAACGTCGGCTTCGACAGCTTCGCCGAATTGCAGGCTGCGATGATCGCGGAAGTCCCGGCGCTAGGCGAGGAAGGGCTCGCCGATTACGGCGCGCTGCCCAAGGCGGACGCCAAGGCGAAGGCGGAAGGCACGATCAGCGCCTATCCGATCAAGGATTTCTACCTCACCAACCCGATCGCCCGCGCCAGCGAGGTGATGCAGCGCTGCTCGGCAGAACTGCTCCACGGCGGCGACCTGGCGGAGGCAGCGGAATGAGTACGATGCTTATCGTCATTGCGGCCATTGCTGTGACATTTGTCGCCTTGCTCGGGCTGGCGCGCGTCTCGATGTGGATGACCGACCGAAAAGACGTGGCTGGATCAAACAGCTGGTTCGAGTCCGGTCAAGGCAACCCTGATGGCTATGGCGACTTCGCTGGTGGCGGAGACGGAGACCAATGACCGAATTCTTCCAATCCCTCGGCATGAGCTACGAAGCGGCGTGGTTTACCGCCACGATCGCGGGCATCCTGCTGATCGCGCTGCCGGTGATGCTGGCGGTCGCCATGGTGATCTACGTCGACCGCAAGGTCTGGGCCGCGATCAACCTGCGTCGCGGCCCGAACGTGGTCGGCCCGTTTGGCATCCTGCAAAGCTTCGCCGACGCGCTGAAGGTGATGCTGCAGGAAACGATCATCCCCTCGGCCGCGAACAAGGGCATCTTCATCCTCGCGCCGATCGTGACCTTCACCGTGGCGCTCGCCGCCTGGGCAGTGGTGCCGTTCAGCGCGGAAGCCGTGCTGGCGGACATCAATGTCGGCCTGCTCTACATTCTCGCGATCAGTTCTTTGTCCGTTTACGGCGTGGTGATGGCGGGCTGGGCGTCGAACTCGAAGTACCCGTTCTTCTCCGCCATGCGCGCCGCCGCGCAGATGATCTCCTATGAAGTCTCGATCGGCTTCATTCTCGTCTGCGTCGTGCTGTTCGCCGGGACCTTCAACCTCAACGACATCGTGCGCGCGCAGGAAGGCTTCGGGCTGGGCTTCATCAACGCCTATGTCGTTCATCCTTTGCTGTTCCCGATGTGGGTGGTGTTCTTCATCTCCAGCCTTGCCGAAACGCAGCGCGTGCCCTTCGACCTGACGGAAGCCGAGTCCGAGCTCGTCGCCGGTTACCAGACCGAATACAGCTCGATGGCCTTCGCCATGTTCTGGCTCGGCGAATACGCCAACATCCTGCTGATGTGCATGCTCAACGCGCTGCTGTTCTGGGGCGGGTGGCTGCCGCCGATCGACTGGGAGCCGCTCTACGCCGTCCCGGGCATCGTCTGGCTGTTGCTGAAGGGCTTCATGTTCTTCTTCTTCTTCAGCTGGGTCATGGCGACCGTGCCGCGCTACCGCTACGACCAGCTGATGCGCCTCGGCTGGAAGGTCTTCCTGCCGATGAGCCTGATCTTCATCGTCGTCATTTCCGGTTACCTGATGGCGACCGGCCACTTCGGAGCCGCCGCATGAGCGTCGCGCACCTCATCAAGTCGTTCACCCTGTGGGAGTTCGTGAAGGCGCACGCCCTTACGCTGAAGTATTTCTTCAAGCCCAAGGTGACGATCAACTACCCGTTCGAAAAGAACCCGATCAGCCCGCGTTTCCGCGGCGAGCATGCGCTGCGTCGCTACGCCAACGGCGAAGAGCGCTGCATCGCCTGCAAGCTGTGCGAGGCGATCTGCCCCGCGCAGGCGATCACGATCGAGAGCGAACCGCGCGAGGACGGCAGCCGCCGCACCACGCGCTACGACATCGACATGACCAAGTGCATCTATTGCGGTTTCTGCCAGGAAGCCTGCCCGGTGGATGCCATCGTCGAGGGTCCGAACTTCGAATACGCGACCGAAACGCGCGAGGAACTGCTGTACGACAAGGCGAAACTGCTGGCCAACGGGGACAAGTGGGAGCGGGCAATCGCCGCGAACCTTGAAGCCGACGCGCCCTATCGCTAACCGCCGCGCCAACGAGAAACAGGGCTCATGATTCAGACCTTCGCCTTCTACCTGTTTGCCGTGCTGCTGATCGCCAGCGCCGTGCTGGTGATCATGGCGCGCAACCCCGTGCACTCGGTCCTCTGGCTGATCCTCGCCTTCTTCAACGCGGCGGGGCTGATGGTGCTGGTGGGCGCGGAGTTCATCGCGATGCTGCTGGTGATCGTCTACGTCGGCGCGGTCGCGGTGCTGTTCCTGTTCGTGGTGATGATGCTCGACATCGATTATGCCGAATTGAGGGCAGGCTTCATCAAGAACTTCCCGCTGGGTCTCGCAATCGCCGCGATCCTGCTGGCGGAGCTGGTGCTGGGCCTTGGCGCATATCGCGCCGGCGCATTCGAGCTCGGCACGCCGAGCGGCGCTGCCGCACCCGTGCTCGACCGTTCGAATATCGAGAGCCTCGGCGCGGTGCTCTATCGCGATTACCTGTTCCTGTTCGAGGCGGCCGGCCTCGTGCTGCTCGTCGCCATGGTCGGCGCCATCGTCCTGACCCACCGCCAGCGCCCCGACGGCGCGCGCGGGCAGCAGAACATCACCAAGCAGGTCCGCCGCAACCCGGACGAGGCAACCGTCATGAAGCAGCCGGAGATCGGCAAGGGGGTCGAGCTGTGATCGGCATCGAACACTATCTCGTCGTCAGCGCGATCCTCTTCGTGATCGGCGTGCTCGGCATCTTCCTCAACCGGAAGAACATCATCGTCATTCTGATGGCGATCGAGCTGATCCTGCTGAGCGTGAACATCAATCTCGTGGCTTTCAGCGCCTACCTCACCGACATGATCGGGCAGGTCTTCGCCATGTTCGTCCTGACCGTCGCCTCGGGCGAGGCGGCCATCGGGCTCGCCATCCTCGTCATCTATTTCCGTAGCCGCGGCACCATCGCGGTCGACGACGCAGACCGGCTGAAGGGGTAAGCACCGGTGCATCCGATCCTTTTCATCGTCTTCCTGCCGCTGCTCGCGTCGATCGTCGCCGGCCTGACCAACAAGGCCGCGCCGAGCGTGTTCGCCAAGTCGATCACGACCGGGGCATTGTTCGTCAGCTGCCTGCTCAGCTGGCCGATCTTTCTCGGCTTCGTCGGCGGGACAGCGGAAGCGAGCGTCATACCCGTGCTGCAATGGATGCAGTCGGGTGACCTGACCTTCGACTGGGCGCTGCGCGTCGATACGCTGACGGCAGTCATGCTGGTGGTGATCACCACCGTCTCGGCGCTCGTGCACCTCTATAGCTGGGGCTATATGGAGGAAGACCCGGACCAGCCGCGGTTCTTCGCCTACCTCTCGCTGTTCACCTTCGCCATGCTGATGCTGGTGACCGCCGACAACCTCGTCCAGATGTTCTTCGGTTGGGAAGGCGTCGGTCTCGCCAGCTACCTGCTGATCGGCTTCTGGTTCAAGAAGCCCAGCGCCAACGCCGCCGCGATCAAGGCCTTCGTGGTCAACCGTGTGGGCGACCTCGGCTTCATGCTTGGCATCTTCGGCACCTTCCTGGTGTTCAACACGGTCTCGATCCCCGAGATTCTCGCCGCCGCACCCTCGATGAGCGGGGCGACGATCGGCTTCCTGGGTTACCGCGTGGCGACGATGGATGTGCTCTGCATCCTCCTGTTCATCGGGGCGATGGGCAAGTCGGCGCAGCTCGGCCTGCACACCTGGCTGCCCGACGCGATGGAAGGCCCGACCCCGGTCTCCGCGCTGATCCACGCGGCCACGATGGTGACCGCGGGCGTGTTCATGGTCTGCCGCCTGTCGCCCATGTTCGAGACCGCGCCGGTCGCGCTCGGCATGGTGACCTTCATCGGCGCAGCGACCTGCATCTTCGCCGCCACCGTCGGCACGACGCAGTGGGACATCAAGCGCGTCATCGCCTATTCGACCTGCTCGCAGCTCGGCTACATGTTCTTCGCCGCCGGCGTCGGCGCCTATGGCGCGGCGATGTTCCACCTGTTCACGCACGCCTTCTTCAAGGCGCTGCTGTTCCTCGGTGCCGGTTCGGTGATCCACGCGATGCACCACGAGCAGGACATGCGTTATTACGGCGAGCTGCGTAAGCACATCCCGCTGACCTTCTGGGCGATGATGGCGGGGACGCTGGCGATCACCGGTGTGGGTATCTACCACCTCGGCGCAGGCTTCGCGGGCTTCTGGTCGAAGGACGCGATCCTCGAGGTGGCCTACGGTCGCGGCACCGAACTCGGCAACTTCGCGTTCTGGATGGGCACTTTCGCGGCGCTGCTGACCAGCTTCTACAGCTGGCGCCTGATGTTCCTCACCTTCTGGGGCAAGCCCCGATGGATCGAGAGCGAGCACATCCAGCACTCCGTCCACAAGACGCCCGAAGAAGCCGGTGCGGACACGACGGGTGGCTATCATCCGCACGAAAGCCCGCTGACCATGCTGATCCCGCTCGGCGTGCTGTCGATCGGTGCAGTGCTGGCAGGGCAGGTGTTCGCTCCGACCTTCCTCGACAGCGCGGCCTTCTGGAACGGTTCGATCTACTATAACGAGCCGCTGATCCACGCGATGCACGCCGTGCCGTACCTCGTGAAGTACGCGGCCTTCATCGTCATGTTGATCGGCCTGTTCGTCGCCTGGTACGCCTATATCAAGGACACCTCGATCCCGGCTAAGGCGGCGGAACAGCTCGGCCCGGTGTACCGGTTCTTCTACAACAAGTGGTATTTCGACGAGCTCTACCACTACCTCTTCGTGGTGCCGGCCTTCTGGCTCGGCCGCCAGTTCTGGAAACTCGGCGATATCGGCACGATCGACCGCTTCGGCCCCAATGGCGTTGCCTGGGTGGTCGAAAAGGGCTCGGTCGGCGCGCGCAAGTTCCAGACCGGATATCTCTATAGCTATGCGCTGGTGATGCTCCTCGGGCTCGTCGCCGCGGTGACCTGGGTGCTCTTCTGATGGAATTTCCCATCCTCTCGCTGATGCTCGCGGTTCCGCTTGCGGCCGCCATCGCCTGCCTGTTCCTGGGCGCGCAGAGCGCTCGGATGCTGGCGCTGGGTGCGACGCTGTTCGACCTCGCGCTCGGCATCCTGCTGTGGGCGAATTACGACATTGGCGGCGCGCAGTGGCAGTTTACCGAGCGCGCGGAGATCTTCGCGGGCTTCAGCTATGCCCTCGGCATCGACGGCATCGCGCTGATGCTGATCATGCTCAGCGTCTTCCTGATGCCGATCTGTATCCTCGCCAGCTGGGATGCGATAACCAAGCGCGTCGGCGAATACATGGCCGCCTTCCTGCTGATGGAAGTGCTGATGATCGGCGTGTTCGCCGCACAGGACATGTTCCTGTTCTACATCTTCTTCGAGGCCGGCCTGATCCCGATGTACCTGATCATCGGCGTGTGGGGCGGCGATAACCGCATCTACGCCTCGTACAAATTCTTCCTCTACACGCTGCTCGGCTCGGTCCTGATGCTGATCGCGATGATGTGGATGGTGAACGAGGCGGGCACCACCGACATCCCGACGCTGCTCAACTACGACTTCCCGGCAGGTGCGCAGACGTGGCTGTGGCTCGCCTTCTTCGCCAGCTTCGCGGTGAAGATGCCGATGTGGCCCGTCCACACCTGGCTGCCCGACGCGCACGTTCAGGCGCCGACCGCGGGTTCGGTGATCCTCGCCGGCGTGCTGCTCAAGCTCGGCGGCTACGGCTTCATCCGCTTCAGCCTGCCGATGTTCCCCGAAGCCAGCGCGCAGTTCGCCTGGCTGGTGTTCGGCCTGTCGATGGTCGCAGTGGTCTACACCTCGCTCATCGCGCTGGTGCAGCACGACATGAAGAAGCTGATCGCCTATTCCTCGGTCGCCCACATGGCGATCGTGACGGCAGGCCTGTTCGCCTTCAACGTGCAGGGCATCGAAGGCGCGATGATGGTCATGCTCGGCCACGGCCTCGTCTCGGGCGCCCTGTTCCTCTGCGTCGGCGTGATCTACGACCGCCTGCACACGCGCGAGATCGACCGTTACGGCGGACTCAGCATCAACATGCCGAAATACGCGCTGTTCTTCCTGCTCTTCACAATGGCCTCTGTCGGACTGCCGGGCACCAGCAACTTCGTCGGCGAATTCCTCGCGCTGGCGGGCCTCTACAAGGTCTCGACGCTGGTCACTCTGGTCTGCACCACCGGTATCATCCTGGGCGCTGCCTACATGCTCTATCTCTATCGCCGCGTCGCTTTCGGCGAACAGAAGAACGCCGATGCGGCCGCCATGCTCGACCTCAATGCGCGCGAGTGGATCATGCTCGCACCCATTGCGGCCGCCGTGCTGTGGATGGGCGTCTATCCCGAAAGCTTCCTCGCCCCCATGCGCCAGGATATTGCCGCGCTCGAGACGCGAATGGCCCGCGCCGCGCCTGAGGGTGACAGCCAGCTCAAGATCGGTGCGCCGAAGGAGCATAACGCCAATTTTGTCGCAGCCGCTCATGAAGCGGAGGGAGCGCACTGATGTCTTTCGCCAGCTCTCTCTATTTCACCGGTGCGGAGGTCGGCCTGTCGCTGACCGGCCTCGTCCTGCTGCTCGTCGCGGCATGGGGCGGCCAGAAGTCGGCGCGCATGGTCACGATCCTGGCAGTCGCCGGCCTGTTCGGTGCCGCGATCTTCAGCATGCACCTGTTCGACCTCGCCACAAGCGAAGTGGCGGGCCGTGCCTTCGGCGACCTCTATCGCGCCGACGCCTTCGGCAGTTTCGGCAAGGTGCTGATCTATCTCGCGGCCATCGCCGTGCTGATGGTGACGCCGCGCTTCTTCGACCAGCGTGGGGCCTATCGCCCTGAATATCCGGTGCTGATGCTGTTCAACGCCGTCGGCATGGGCATGATGGTTTCGGCGACCGACCTGATGACGCTCTACATCGGTCTCGAGATGTCGAGCCTGTCGAGCTACGTCCTCGCCAGCTTCCTGCGGCAGGATAGCCGTTCTGCGGAGGCGGGCCTGAAATACTTCGTCCTCGGCGGCCTTGCTTCGGGCATCATCCTCTACGGTGTAAGCCTGGTCTACGGCTTCACCGGCGGCACCAGCTACGAAGGTATTCGTGCCGCGCTGGAAGCCGATTTGTCGACCGGCGCCTTGTTCGGCGTGGTCTTCGTCCTCGCCGGCATGGCCTTCAAGATCAGCGCCGTCCCGTTCCATATGTGGACGCCGGACGTCTACGAAGGTGCACCGACCCCCGTCACCGCCTTCTTCGCGACCGCTCCCAAGGTCGCCGCAATGGGCATGCTCGTGCGCATGGCGATGGAGCCGTTCGCCGGACAGGTCGAAGCTTGGCGCCAGATCGTCATCTTTGCCGCGCTTGCATCGATCGTGGTGGGCGCACTGGGCGCAATCGGGCAGCAGAACCTCAAGCGGCTGCTGGCCTATTCCTCGATCAACAACGTCGGCTTCATCCTGATCGGCCTCGCTGCTGCGACACCGGCAGGGGTGGCGGGCGTGATGACCTACCTTGCGATCTATGTCGCCATGACCGTCGGCAGCTTCACCGCGCTGCTGATGCTGCGCGATCCGATGGGCAACAACCTGGAAACCTTTGCCGATATCTCCGGCCTGTCCACAAAGCGTCCTGCGCTCGCATGGTGCCTGCTCGCGCTGATGTTCAGCCTTGCCGGCATCCCGCCGCTGTTCGGCTTCTGGGGCAAGTTCGTGGTCTTCCAGGCCGCTGTGCAGGCCGATCTGGTCGCGCTTGCGGCGATGGGTATCGCGGCGAGCGTCATCGGCGCGTTCTACTACCTCAAGTTCATCAAGGTCATGTTCTTCGACGAGCCGACCCGTGAACTCGAGACAGAAAGCCCGCTTGGCCACTGGGTCGTGCTCGGCCTCAGCGTGCTCGTCATCTCGCCGCTCGGCTACCTGCTCACGATCCCGCTCGGCCAGTGGAGTGCGGCGGCCGCAGCGTCATTTACCGCGGCGATGTGATCCGCTTCGTCGAAGAGACGGGCTCGACCAATTCCGATCTCGCCGCGCAAGTCCGCGCGGGCGAGGCCGTCCACGAGGGCGATTGGCTCGTCGCGAACCGGCAATTCTCCGGGCGAGGGCGGCAAGGTCGCAAGTGGTTCGACGGCTCGGGCAATTTCATGGGCTCGACCGTGGTTCACCTGAACGAGCGGGATCCCAACCCGGCAAGTCTGGCGCTGGTCGCCGCTGTCGCCCTGTACGAGGCGGTCGCGCCGCTCTTGCCCGACCCGCGGCCGCTGCTGCTGAAATGGCCGAACGATCTGATGTACGCCGACGCAAAGCTCTCCGGCATCCTGCTGGAGCGCGAAAATGCGGCGATTGTCGTGGGAATCGGAGTAAACCTTGCGGCAGCTCCCGAGCTCGACGATCGGAAGACTATGGCGCTCAGCGCGCTCGGTCCGGCGCCGGACCGCGATCTCTTCGCCCAATCTCTGGCCGCGTCATTCGGCCGGGAACTGGAGCGCTGGCGGACCTATGGCCTCGATCCGGTGGTCCGCCGCTGGGAGAGTGTGGCGCACCCGATCGGCACGATGCTGACTGTGCATCCGCCGGGCGAGGAACCGATCACTGCGGCATTTGCTGGTCTGACAACGGATGGCGCGCTTTCTCTGCGCTTGGCGGATGGGGCGGCGCGTGTCATTCACGCTGGCGATGTCATGCTCGCAAATGAGGAGGGCTGAGCGATGCTGCTCGTAGCCGATGTCGGCAATACCAATGTCGTGTTCGCCCTGTTCGAGGGGCGCGAGATCAAGGCGCGTTGGCGCATTGCGACCGATCCGCGCCGCACCGGTGACGAATATGCAGTTTGGCTTCTCCAACTCGCCAAGCTCCAAGGTTTCGACAAGGGTGATATCGCGCAGGTCATCATCGGGTCTGTCGTGCCGCGCGCCATTCACAACCTGACCGTGCTTTCAGAGAAGTACCTTGGCTTGACTCCGCTCGTGGCTGGGCAGGGCGTGGCCGATTGGGGTTTCGAACTGGATATCGAGCAGCCCAGTTCGCTCGGTGCCGATCGCGCACTCAATACTCTGGCCGCCCACGCGAAATACGACGGTGACCTGATCGTCGTCGATTTCGGGACGGCGACGACGTTCGATATGGTCGATTTCAACGGCACCTATAAGGGTGGCATCATCGCCCCGGGGATCAACCTTTCGCTCGATGCGCTGGTCGGCAACACCGCCAAGCTTCCCCGCATCGCCATCGAAAAGCCCAGAAGCGAAAGCGTCATCGGCCGCAACACCGAAGACCAGATGCTCATCGGCGTGTTCTGGGGCTACGTTTCGCTCATCGAGGGACTGATCGCGCGCATGAAGAGGGAAATCGGACGGCCCGCCAGGGTCGTGGCCACCGGCGGATTGGCGATCCTGTTCGACGAGCACACCGACCTGTTCGACGTGGTCGACGCGGACCTGACCCTCGAAGGGCTGGCCCTGCTGGCGGAGCGTGCAGCTTGAAGAAGGATTTCACCCCCGAAGACGAACTGCTGTTCCTCGCACTCGGCGGATCGGGCGAAATCGGCATGAACGTCAATCTCTATGGCTGCCAGGGCCGGTGGCTGATGGTCGATCTGGGGATGACCTTTTCGGGCGACCAGTACCCCGGCGTCGACCTCGTGTTTGCGGATCTCGAATTCATCGAGGAACGGGCCGCACAGCTCGAAGCGATCGTGCTGACGCATGCGCATGAGGACCATATTGGCGCGGTGCCCTATTTCGCGGCCGACCTTGGCGTGCCGATCTACGCGACGCCGTTCACTGCCGATCTGGTCGCCCGTAAGCTGGAAGAGGCGGGCGTCGCCGATCAGGTGGTGCTGAACGTGATCGAGGATGATCACGGCAGCTTCAAGGTTGGCCCGTTCGAGATCACCTACATCCCTCTCGCGCATTCGATTGCCGAGGGCAACGCCCTGCTCATCGATACGCCCCATGGGCGCATCTTCCACACGGGCGACTGGAAACTCGATGAAGACCCGATCATCGGTGAACCGACGACCGAGGAAGAACTGACCGAAATCGGCGACGAGGGCGTGCTTGCGCTGGTTTGCGACAGTACCAATGTCTTCAACCCCTCTCCGAGCGGGTCGGAGGGGGCTGTCCACAAGGGCCTGCTGGAAGAGGTGCAGCGGCACGCCGGAAAGCGGGTGCTGGTTACAACCTTCGCCAGCAATGTTGCACGCTTGCAGACACTCGGTGACGTAGCCCGCGAAACCGGTCGCCAGGTCTGCGTCGCAGGCCGTTCGCTCGACCGGATTATCGAGGTGGCGCAGGACAATGGCTATCTCCAGGACTTCCCGCAGCCCGTCGATTTCGACACTGCCATGGGCCTGCCGCGCGGCGAACTGCTGATTCTCGCGACCGGCGGGCAGGGTGAACCCCGCGCTGCGCTGGCGCGGATCGCGGAAGAGAACCATCCGCTCGAGCTGGTGAGCGGCGACGTCGTCCTGTTCTCGAGCCGGCAGATCCCCGGCAACGAGATCAGCATCGGTGTGGTCCAGAACCGGCTCGCCGCACGCGGAATCACCATGGTCACCGACCGGCAGAGCATGATCCATGTGTCGGGGCATCCGGGCCGGCCGGAGCTCGAAGCACTCTACGGGTGGCTGCGTCCCGACATCCTCGTGCCTGTCCATGGCGAGATGCGCCACATGCAGGAGCAGGGCAGGCTCGGTAAGGCCAATGGCATAGCCGACCAGGTGGTCCAGCAGAATGGCGATCTCGTGCGGCTTGCGCCCGGTGCTCCGGGCAAGATCGCCGAAGTGCGAGCAGGGCGTCTCGTGCTCGATGGCGACATCATCGTGCCGGCCGACGGCGAGGCCATAGCGATGCGCCGCCGTATCATGCGTGAAGGCGTCGTCATCGTCGCGCTCGACGGCGACCTCAACCCGCGGCTCGACAGTGTCGGCTTGCCGCTCGACGAAGACTATGACGAATTCGTCGCCGAGGCGGTTGCTGATATTCGCAAGGCCCTCGGGCGCCTCAAGGGGCAGGAGCGCCGGACCGAGGCAACGGTGCATGAGGCGGCACGACTGGCGGCGCGCAGGGCGGCGCAGCGCTGGTCCGGCAAGCGCCCTCAGGTGCGCGTTATCCTCCCCAATCTTTGAGGTCTGACAGCGATGCAATGGACGAGCGTCCTCGCGATCTATTTCCTGTTCCTCGTGTTCAGTGCCTTCGTGCTGCTCCCTTTCGGCGTGCGCACGAATGATGAGGCAGGCGTCGAGAAGGTTCCGGGACAGGCAGATAGCGCGCCCGTGGAATTTCGGCCCGGAAGGATCCTGTTGAGGGCCGTCGTCCTCGCAGCGGTGCTGACGGCTGCTTATTTGGCCAATTACGTCAATGGCTGGATCGGCCCCGAAGACCTGATCTTCTGGGGCCCGTCGGCGCGTTGAGCGCTATTGCCGCAGACGCTCCAAGGCCTGCGCCAGAATAACGTAGAGCTTGCCCATATCGCCGGATAGCAGCGTCACCGCTACCGCATCGCCTTCGCGGGTCGAAAGCATCGTCCGCAACATCGCCTCGAAATCGTGGATGTAGCGGCTGACATGCTCTCGGAAATCGTGGTCGGTATCGTAAAGCTCGGCGATCTCGCGGGCCTCGGTGTTGTCGAGGAGGCGTACCGCACGGCGTGTGAAGATGCCCCGGTCACCGCGCAGGTAGCTCGCCCATGCAGTGTCGGTCACTTCGGTCGAGAGCGCCTTGGCGATGTCGATCGCATTCGAGTTCAGGCTTTCGCTGATCAGCGCGACGCGGCGCGAGAAGTCATTGTCGACGTGCTCCGTCGCCCGTTCCCTTGCATGCGCGATGCGGCTTTCGAGATTGCCCGTCAGTTCGTTGACCTTGGCAAGCTGGTCGCGCAGCTGTCGCATGATCTCGCGGCCCGCCTGCGACGAACGCCCGGTGGCTTCGTCGAGCTTGGAGAGCGCCGCTTCGGTGTGCTCCGCAAGTGCCCGTTCGATGGCCTGGGTGCTCTGGTCACCCACCTGGTTCGCCAGCTTGGCAATCCGCTCGCTTTGTTCGTCCTCGATCGCGACGAGGGCCTTGCGTGCACTGGATTCGAGTTCGCCAATCGCAGCGCGCAGTTCCGCTTGCGCTTTCTGCGCGACCGCTTCGTTTTCGGCCCCGAGTGCAGCGACGCTTGCGCGTAGCCGTTCGATACTGGCGACCTGTGCCGCAGCAGTCTCGCCGAACGTGGCCTGGAAGCGGTCGATGTCCTCCATCGCGGCACGGGCGCGGCCGTCGGCCGTCTCCATGCTCGCGGCGGCCGCATCGCCCGCTTCCCTGGCGCGGTCGAGCAAGGTCTGCACCTCTGCGGCGCGCGATTCGATCCGGGCGAGACGCTCTTCGCTGGCGACCATCGCCTTGGGCAGTTCGTCGCGGCTCTGGCGGGCACTGGCCTGGATCAGTTCGAGGAGCCTCACGCTGGAATCGGTGAGGGCGGCAACGGCCATGTCGGTGCCGTCGAGCGCTTCGCGGCTTTCCACCAACCTGCTGCTGAGCGCATCGAGCCCTGCTGCCACGCTGGTGCTGGCATCGCGCCCCTGAGCTTCGATGACGCGGAAGGTTTCACCGAGGGCGCCCAATCTTTGCGACAAGGCCTCACCTTCGCTGACGAGCCGATCGGCTTGCTCGATCTGCGCAGCGTGACGCTCCGAGAGGGCTGTATCCAGAGCAATCAGCCGCTCGTGCATGATGGCTAGCGCCTTCTGTTCGGCCTCGTCGAACCGGGACTGGCGTTGCGTCGTCTGAACCTCGAAGAGGCGATTGCGCTCGGCAATCCGGTCATCCACCTCTTCGGCTTCGTCGAACAGCGCCTTGAGTTTCGCCTTGGCCGATTCGAGCGCCGAATTGTCGATCCGGCTGATTTCCTCGATCGTATCGCGCAAACGCGTGTGCAATTCTTCGACTTGGCCTGACCAGGCGGCGAGAGCCACATCCTCTCCTGAGCGGATCGAGGACGTGATGTCTGAGGCCTCGCTCCGCAGCACCTCCAGACGGCTGCGGAGCGCGTCCATTGCCGCTGCCTGCTCTGCGCTCGTCGCTTCGCCCGCTTCGGACAATTCGCTACGCAGACTTTCGGCTCGCGCGCGCATCGCGGCGAGGGCATCGATCTCGCGGCTATCCAGTTCGCCCCGGAACGTCTCGCTTTCTTCACGCAGTAGGGCAAACCGGTGCTCGGTGATCGTCGCAAGCTGATCGGCCTGCGCTTCGAAAGCTGTCAGGGCCTCGTCGATGCGCTCACGCAAGGAGAGGACCTGCCGCTCGCTTGCCGATCCGAACTCGTTAAGCCGCTTGAATCCGGCGACCAGCTCGTCGAGCTGCGCCTTTGCCGTCCGCCCGGCACTGCCGATCTGGTTCGATACGTCCTTTGCCGAGTTGGCAATGACCGGCAGGTTGTCGCGCAGGCGGTCCATGTTTTCGAGGGCCGTTCCGCTGACGCGGGCGATTGCATCGACCTGCTGGCCATTGTCGTGGATGAGGCTCTGCAGGCGGTCGGCATGCTCGGATATCCGGTCGCTCGCGGAGCGCCCGAGGTATTCGAGGTCCTGCGCTTGCGAACCGAGAAATTCGCGGGCCAGGCTGAGTTCGCGATTGACCGTAGCCAGCTTCGCTTCGAGCCTTGTCGATTCTTCGGACAGCAGGCGCGCCACTTCGCCAAATCGCCGTGCTTCATGCCGCGAATTGCGAACGGCGAGCATCCACAGCGAAACCACGAGCAAGACCGGGATCGACCAGCTGGTGATCCAGGTAGTCCAATCCTGCGGTGTCCCGCCAGCCAGCATAGCGTCCTGGTGCGCCCAGACGTAAAAGGCAGTCCACCCGATGATGGTCAGCAGCGCAAGCGCCGGCGCCAGCCATGACATGTGCAGTGCAGGCTCGTCTTCTTGCCACTCCTCTTCGACTAAATCGAAACGCTCCTCGAAATGTTCGCCGCTGTCGTTCGTAAGATCCTCTGCGGTAACGACTTCCGCAGAAGCTTCCGTTGTGTTTTCAGAGACTGCCTTGATCATGGAGCGCTTCCTCATGGGCGCAAAGCTATCACGTTTCGGACATGCTTAAACCCACTTTAACCAGTTGAGGCATAGTCTTGCGCCAAGATGGCTTATCAATCCGCCCAGTTCGATGCTGCGATCGGTGCCGCAGCCGGCGACGATCCCGCGCTTTTGAGGGAATTGCGCTCGGCTTTTGCCGAAAGCGTGATGCGCCAGCTCGACCTGCTGCGCCGTTCCCGCTGTGATGGGAATTGGTGTGTCGCAGCCGACCGGTTACGGGGCGTGGCAGCGAGCTTTCATGCAACCGAACTGGTCGTCCTGGCCGACGAGGCTCTCTGCGGAGCGCCGGGTGATCCCGGCGTAATTTCCCGTATCGATGCCTTCGCGTCGTCGCTGGTGACGCAAGACTGAGGGAAATCCGGCCGACGGGGTGGCACAGCCGGATTTGGAAACCTAGAACCGTCCGGTCGCCGTCCCGAACCGGAGTGCGCCTTGCGCGTCGCGTTGCTATCCACGCTGGAAAATCCCCCCGCACCGGGCAAGTTGCGGGCACCTTTCCGCATGTTTGCCGGATCGCGGATCATCGACCGGCAGATAGACCTGGCCATTGCCGCGGGTTGCGAGACGATAGCATGCCTCGTCGACGGGATCGGTCGCGAGGTGACCGAGGCACAGCAGCGAGCCGAACAGGCCGGCGCGCGCTTCGTGGCCATGCAGCGTGCGCGGCCCTTGTCGGGCATCGTCGGCGCAGCAGATGAACTGCTGGTCATGGGGGCGGGTATCCTTCCTGCAGATGACGCGGTCCTGCGCCTGATCACACGCCCGGTCGTCCTGGCCTTCCCGGCTGAGGATGCGGTGCCGCGGGGCTATGAACGGCTCGATCTCGAATTTGCCTGGGCGGGTGTGATGCTGGCTCCGGGATCAGCGGTGGAGAGGCTGTCCGAACTGCCGGAAGATGCAGACGTCATTTCGGCCCTGCTGCGGATCGCCTTGCAATCCGGAGTGAAGATCTATCCGGTAGAGAAGCGGTTGCTTGAAGAGGGCATGTGGCACCTCAACCCGACCCCGGAGGCGCTGGCCGAGCGCGAGGACCGATGGATCCACACCCACGCCGATCCTGCCCCGTTCACAGCGCCGGGCCTCGCCGTGGCCGAGCGGATCGGCGCGCGCTTCGCCAAGGATTCACTGGGCGGGCGAGGGGTTCGCATTCCGGCAGTGGCGGCGGGCTTGGCGGGCATCGGCGCGCTGACCCTGGCGGTGCTTGGTTTTCCGGTTGCGGCACTCGGCCTTGGCGCGCTGATGGCCACGCTCGGTGCAGCGGGGGAGACGGTCGAGCGGATCGGCAAGGCTGGCCAGTTCGGGTCGACCCGTTCTGTCTTGGCGAAGACGATCGACTGGATGACCGACCCGATCCTCGCCATCCTCATTGCCCTTGCATCCCCCGAGGATACCGAATGGCTCCGCCTGTTCGTGCCTGCAGTGCTGTTCGGCCTCCTGCGTCTCGGGGAACGGTTTCGGCACGATACATGGCATGAAACCTACAGGGACCGTGTCGTGCTCGCCCTCGCGCTGGTCCCCTTCGCATTTCTCGGGGTCTTGCAGCCCGCCGTCGCGGCGCTCGCGCTGATCGTGCTGATAACGCTTTTTCTCGCACCGGATACCGGGGCATAACGGCGGATTAACCATGCCGCTGCTAAGGCGCCCCCATGAAGATGCACACGTCAGTGCCTGAAGTCGATCGCCAGAACGGTGTGGCCGCGATGCGAGAGGAGCTCGCGCGCGGGGATGCGCTCCTGCTGCGCGTGACGCCCATTCTCGAGCACCTGCTCGCGACGCCCGATCATTCGCTGTTCAGCGACGAACTCGTCGCGCGGATCAGAGGTATGTGCCACGATCTGGCATGGCAGATCCTGCGCGCCCAGGCAGAGGCAACGGGCGAGGCCGGCCGCGAAGCCTTCGCGGACCGGCACGGCGAGGCGCTTGCGCAGCACTTCTTTTCAAGTCCGCTCATCCTGTCGCACTGTCACGCGCTGGCGCTGGAGTGGCAACTCGCAACGCGAATGGAAGTGCAATACGGGATCGATCCGGTTCTCACGCCGGCATTGCAGCGCCTGATCGCATCGAGCGACAGCAGCCAGTCCAGTGCGGCGATGGCGGCGCTCGCCGCTCAGGCGCGCTTCTCGCAGTCGCAGCGGCGGATGGAACTGCCGCTGGCCGAATTGCCCGGCGACTTGTTCCACGAGCTCTTGATGGGGTGGCGCGCCTTTAACGGCGAACGCCGGTCGGATGCCATGATCCGGGCCGAAGCAAAGCTGCGCAATGCCTATGACGAAAGCGCCGGCCGACTAGCGCTTCTGGCACGACTTGTTGCCGGCATGGGCGAGACGGTTGGCGATGCTCTCGATATCCAGCAGGGCGGGGTGGCGCTTTTCCTTTCCGCACTGGCCGCCAAATCGGGGCAGTCGCGTTTCATGGCGGTCCTTTCGACAAACGAGCGCCAGACGACCCGGCTCGCGCTCGGCTTGCGCGCTGCGGGACTTGATGCACAAGCGGTGAGTGCGCAGGTGCTGCGCCTCCATCCTCAGGCGACGCCACTGGCTGCCCTCCGGGAGCTCACGCCATCGGAGGCCTTGGCGATGCTGGCGGACGCCGGAAGTCTGGGGGTCGGATAGTCATGGCGACAGTCGGAACCCGCTATATCGCGCACGGCCGCACCGATGCCGATGGCCGGCTCACCGAGGCAGGACAACCGCTCTCCGGTTTGCAGGAGGCATGCGGCGGGCATCTGGGTGGTGAAATCGCCATCCCGGAGTTGCGTGCGCTTGTCGAGAAAGCAAAGCTCTACGGGTTGCGCCTTGCCCGCCAGTTTTCCGCGGTGGACGGCGAGAATCGTATCACGGCGTGGGTCGAAATCGGGCCTGAGATGAGCGACGCCGGCGAAATCCTCGGATGCGAGATCGACGTCGTCAGCTGGCAAACCGAGGAGCTTCCACCAGAGAACGAACTCGACAGTGCGCGGCGGCGGATCGAGATCAACCGCCATCTGGCGGACTGCACCGCCCGCCTCGATGCAAGGCAGAGAATCCTGTCGGTGGTGACCGAAGCGCCCGATCTCGCCGAGTTCGTTGCCAAGACTTCCGAAACGGTAGGTCGTCCATGGACGGACTTCGTACACATGCCCGGGAACACGCACGAACAGCCGCTGCACTGGCGCCTGCTGGACGGAGTGAAATGCCAGATTGAGGGTTCGAAGCGAGCGTGGACCGCGCATCTGGAACCGCTCGGACATGGCGAGGCGGGGAGTGCCGGCTTTGTCTTGTACCTCACTGCCGACACGCCGGTCGCGGCGGGGTCCGGCGGCGGATCGTCGAGCGGGATCGAGGGCGCATCCTTCGGTCGAGACCTGACACCGGTTCTGCGCCAGCCGATCAACCGGATCATCGCCAATGCGGAGACGATCCGCACCAAGCTTGCCGGGCCGATCGCCGACGAATACAGCGATTACGCCGCAGACATCGCCACCGCGGCGCAGCACCTGCTTGCCCTGATCGACGACCTTTCCGACCTCGAAGTGGTCGAATCCGACCAGTTCGTGACTGCGCCGGACCGGATCGAACTTGCCGACGTCGCGCGCCGTGCATGCGGAATCCTCGGCGTGCGTGCGCAGGAAAAGGGCATCACGCTCGTTCCTCCGGTGGAAGGCGAGAGCCAACTTGCGATTGCCGAGTTCCGACGCGTTTTGCAGATCCTGCTCAACCTCGTCGGCAATGCCATCCGCTATGCCCCGGAGGATAGCCAAGTCTGGATCCGTCTCGACCGTATCGGAAGCCGGGCGCTGATCACAGTGGCCGACCAGGGACATGGTCTCGACCAGGATCAGCAGGCCAGGGTCTTCGAGAAGTTCGAGCGCCTCGGGCGGAGCGGCGACGGCGGCTCCGGGCTGGGGCTCTATATTTCGCGGCGCATCGCAAGGGCCATGGATGGCGACCTGACAGTCGAAAGCGCACCGGGCCAAGGCGCTCGCTTTACGCTTTCTGTCCCGGCAGCGGACGACATGCGCGGCGAACAACGCGGCGGTCCCGGCAAGAACGTGCCCGGGTCCGACGCTTCCGAGTGACACGAAAAAGGGGCGCAGAAGCGCCCCTGGATCGTTTGGTGTCTTGTCCCGTCAACGCTTGCCGATGGGCACGTAATCGCGCTCGGTCGGGCCGGTGTAGAGCTGGCGCGGACGACCGATGACCTGGCCGGGATCGGAGATCATCTCGTTCCACTGCGCGACCCAGCCGACGGTACGGGCGAGGGCGAAGAGCGCGGTGAACATGGTCGTCGGGAAGCCGATCGAGTTGAGGATGATGCCCGAATAGAAGTCCACGTTCGGGAAAAGCTTCTTTTCCTTGAAGTAATCGTCGTTGAGCGCGATTTCTTCGAGCCGCAGCGCGGTCTCGAAAACCGGGTCGCTGACGTTGAGCGCGTCGAACACCTCGCGAAGGGTCTTTTGCATCACCGTCGCGCGGGGGTCGTAGTTCTTGTAGACGCGGTGGCCGAAGCCCATCAGGCGAAACGGATCGTTCTTGTCCTTCGCGCGCTCAATGTAATGCGGGATGCGGTCGGGCGAGCCGATTTCCTGCAGCATGTTGAGCGCCGCCTCGTTCGCGCCGCCATGCGCCGGACCCCACAGGCAGGCGATGCCGGCCGCGATGCAGGCAAAGGGGTTCGCGCCCGACGAACCGGCGAGACGCACGGTCGAGGTCGAGGCGTTCTGTTCGTGGTCGGCATGGAGGATGAAGATCCGGTCCATCGCGCGCTCGATGGCGGGGTGGATTTCGTACTCCTCCGCCGGCACGCCGAAGGTCATGCGCAGGAAATTGCCGGTGTAGCTCAGCGAATTCTGCGGCTGCATGAAAGGCTGGCCGACCGAATACTTGTACGCCATCGCCGCAATCGTCGGCATCTTGGCAATCAGCCGGTGGCTCGCGATCTTGCGCTGCTCGGGATCGGAAATGTCGGTGCTGTCGTGATAGAAGGCCGACAGGGCACCGACCACGCCGCACATGATGGCCATCGGGTGCGCGTCGCGGCGGAAACCCTGATAGAACTGGCGCAGCTGGTCGTGGACCATGGTGTGGCGGGTGATGGTGTAGGTGAAATCGTCCAGCTCTTCCTGCGTCGGCAGCTCGCCGTTGAGCAGCAGGTAACTGACTTCCATGAAGCTGGAATGCTCGGCCAGTTGCCCGATTGGGTAGCCGCGATGGAGGAGGACGCCTTCTTCACCGTCGATGTAGGTCAGCGCGCTTTCGCAGCTGGCGGTCGACTTGTAACCCGGGTCATAAGTGAACTTGCCGGTCGCACCGTAGAGCTTGCGAATGTCGATCACATCCGGGCCGACACTGCCCTGGAGGACCGGGAAGTCCTGGGTCTGATCACCCAGATCGAGAGTTGCCTTCATATCGGCCACGCGTTTCTCCTCAAGCGTCCTGAGCCGACCTTGCCGGAGAAGAGGCCTGCGCGTCTATCCGCGCGAGCGACTCTTCCTTGCCCAGCAGGACCAGCACATCGAAAATACCAGGGGACGTGGTGGTCCCCGTCAGTGCCGCGCGCATGGGTTGCGCGAGCTTGCCAAGGCCCAGTTCCTGAGCCTCCGCATACGTTTTCGTAGTGGCTTCGAGAGCCTCGATTGTCCAGTCATTTTGCAGGTGCAGCATTTTGGACAGTTCAGCGAGGCGCGCCCGGGCCTCGTCATCGAGCAGCGCGGCTGCCTTCTCCGTCATTTCCAGCGGACGCTTCGCAAAGAGAAATTGCGATCCTTCAGATAGTTCGTTGATTGACTTCGCACGGGGCTTGAGCACGGGCATCGCCTTGGCCAACAATTTCTCGTCGGCGCTCGATCCCAGCTTTTCGGCGACTATACTGGCGAGGCGCGCGTCGTCGGCCTCGCGGATATAGTGACCGTTGAGGTTCTGCAGTTTCTTGATGTCGAAGCGGGCCGGACCCTTGCCGACACCCGACAGGTCGAACAGCGCCACCGCTTCCTCGCGCGAGATTTCTTCGCGGTCGCCATGCCCCCAGCCGAGGCGCAACAGATAATTGAACAGCGCTTCGGGCAGGATACCCTCGTCGTCGCGATAGGCCTCCACGCCGACCGCCCCGTGGCGTTTCGACATCTTCGCGCCGTCGGGCCCGTGGATCAGCGGCACATGGGCATAGACCGGATCGGGCCAGCCGCCCTCGATGGCGTTCATGGCGCGGATGATCGGCAGCTGGCGGAAGGCGTTGTTGAGGTGATCGTCGCCGCGGATGACATGCGTGACACCCATGTCGTGATCGTCCACCACGACTGCGAGCATGTAGGTCGGGGTGCCGTCCGCGCGCAGCAGCACGTAATCGTCGATCTCGGCGTTCTTCACCGTGACCTTGCCCTGCACGGCATCCTCGATCGTGGTCTCGCCTTCGGTCGGGACCTTAAGGCGGATCACGTAAGGCGCGCCCTCGGGCGCCTCCACAGGGTCGCGGTCGCGCCAGCGGCGGTCGTAGCGCATGGGCACTTTGGCCGCGCGCTGCTCGGCGCGCATGGCCTCGAGTTCCTCGGGAGTCGCGAAGCACTTGTACGCGTGCCCGTTGTCGAGCAGCCGCCGCGCGACTTCGGCATGGCGTTCGGCGCGGTCCGACTGGAACAGAGCCGGCTCGTCATAGTCGAGACCCAGCCAATCCAGCCCGTCGATGATCTTGTCTATCGCGTCCTGCGTGCTTCGCTTGCGGTCGGTATCCTCGATCCGCAGCAGCGCGCGACCCCCGTGGTGCCGCGCGAACAGCCAGTTGAACAGCGCCGTGCGCGCGCCGCCGATATGGAGATATCCGGTGGGCGAGGGGGCAAAGCGGGTGACGACCTTTCCGGTGGGCGCTCCACTATCGCTTGCCATTGTCTCTCGCTTCCTTTCAAACACTTGCATGGCGACGCGCGGGACGCCCTTGGTACCTATGGGGGGAGCGGACGACGCGTCCGCGGATATTGTGCCGCGCCCTTGGCGCATGCGCGGCCAGTTGTCCAGATTTGCGGAAGTCTGCGAGGTATTTCTCGCGCGTTCAGGGTTCGATCGCGGTCCATGGCTCGTCGTCGCCTTTGCGTCCGGAATCGGCCTGTGGTTCTTGCTCGATACGGCTTGGCAATGGCTCGGGACCATCGGTGCGCTGATCCTCACGGCGGTCGGAAGCCTCGCCTTGTGGCGCGACCGGGAGGAGCGAGCGCATCTGATGCTTGCGATCATAGCGGTGGCGCTGGCCGTCGCGGCGGGGATTGCCCTCGTCTGGGCGCGGTCTGCGATGATCGGTGCGGAGCCTATCGAGCGGCCTATGTTCGAGCGCATCGACGGGCGGATCCTGGAACGGGAAGAGCAGCCGGCCGACGACCGGATACGGCTCGTCCTGGCGGCAAGGGATGCCGTGAGCGGGACTGCGCGCGCCTATCGGGTCAACGTGCCGCTGGAGCAGGATGATCCGGCGCTCAGGGAAGGGGCGAGGGTGCGGCTCTCGGCCCGCCTGATGCCGCCATCCCCGCCGATCGTGCCCGGCGCTTACGACTTTGCGCGCAGAGCCTGGTTCGACGGGCTCGCAGCAACCGGCTCGATCGCCGGAGCAGTCGAAATTGTGGAGGCACCTCTGGGTGCGGACGGAATTATCGCTGGGGTTCAGCGGAAATTGTCGGCCCATGTTCGCGGACAGCTTGACGGTGCACCAGGCGCGATCGCCGCCACACTGGCGAGCGGCGACAGAGGCGCTATCGCGGAGGCCGACGAGGAAGCCATGCGGGATGCTGGACTGACGCACCTGCTTTCGATCAGCGGCCTGCATGTGAGCGCGATCATCGCTGCGACCTATATCCTGACTCTCAAGCTGCTTGCGCTGTGGCCGTGGCTGACCCTCCGTGTGCGTTTACCCCTATTGGCCGCAGCTACCGCGGCGCTGGCGGGCATCGCGTATACTATGTTGACGGGTGCCGAGGTGCCGACGGTACGCAGTTGTCTCGGGGCGGTGCTGGTCCTGCTGGCGCTGGCCCTCGGGAGAGAACCGCTCTCGATGAGAATGGTGGCTGTTGCCGCAATGGCGGTACTCTTGCTGTGGCCGGAATCGCTCGTCGGACCGAGCTTCCAGATGAGTTTTGCGGCAGTTCTGGCGATCGTCGCACTCCACAATGCAAAGCCCGTGCGCGAATTCCTGACGCCGACCGAAGGCTCGGGCGTGCGCCGGCTCGGGCGCAGGGTTCTCATGCTGTTCGTGACCGGATTTATCATCGAGATCGCGCTCATGCCGATCGTGCTGTTCCACTTCCATCGTGCGGGCGTTTACGGCGCGTTTGCCAACCTTTTTGCCATTCCCCTCGTGACCTTCGTCTCGATGCCGCTCGTCGCCGTCGCCCTTGCGCTGGACATCGTCGGGCTGGGCGCTCCGGCTTGGTGGCTGGTCGGGCGATCCCTCGAACTCCTGCTGGCCATCGCGCACATTGTTTCCGATCAGCCGGGGGCGGTGAAGCTGGCACCCAAGATCCCCATGGCGGCGCTTATGCTGTTTCTCGTAGGGGCGGTGTGGCTGGCTCTATGGCATGGCAGGGCGAGGCTATGGGGATTGCTCCCGGCGTTCGCTGCAGCGCTCTGGATGGTAGGCACACTGGCGCCCGATATCGTGATCACACGCGACGGCCGCGACGTCGGCATCGCAGGGGAGGGCCACAGGCTGCTTGTCCTACGTGACAGCGACGGGAGCTATGCGCAGGACAACCTGCGCGAAGTGGCCGCGCTCGAGGGCGAACCGGTCCCGCTGGCGAAGTGGCCGGGGGCACGGTGCAGTCCGGATTTCTGTACCGTCACGCTTGATCGCGGAGGACGCGCCTGGAGCGTGCTGGTTGCTCGTAGTCGAAATCTGATCGAGGAAAGGTCGCTCGCCGCGGCTTGCGAGCGAAGTGATATCGTTATTGCGGACCGTTTCCTTCCGCGCGCCTGCCGCCCGCTCTGGTTGAAAGCAGATCGGCGCTTCCTCGAGCAAGCAGGCGGGACGGCGATTTACCTGAGGACCGGGAGGATCGATACCGTTGCCGACGGTCAGGGCGAACACGGATGGTGGAGTCCAGCCATCCGCTAGGCCAGTCCAGCTGAAGCCGCGCAAAAGCAAGGAGGCACAGCCTCGGGGCCGGCCCCCTTTGCATTCGGTCCGAACTCAGTGGTAACGCCGCAGGAGCCCGGCAAGCTTGCCTTGGACCTTGACGCGGTGGGCATCATAGACCTGCGGTTCGTAGCTGCCGTTCGCCGGGTCCAGGCGAATTCGCCCTGCCTCCCGGTGCAGGTATTTGAGCGTCGCTTCCTCGTCATCGACCAGCGCGACCACGATTTCCCCGTCTCGGGCCGTGTCGGCACGGCGAACCAAGGCAAAATCGCCATCGAAGATGCCCGCTTCGATCATCGAATCTCCCGATACCTCGAGCGCATAGTGCTCCCCCGGGCCCAGCAGAGCGGCAGGGACGGGCATGCTGGACTGGCCCTCGATCGCCTCGATCGGGGCACCGGCTGCAATACGCCCATGGAGCGGGACATCGATGATATCGTTTGCCGGCTCCGGCGCGACGGCCTTGGCGGTAACAGCTGCGGCCATGGTCGCGCCGACGTCATTGGCAGCGCGTGCCCGACCCCCGCTGGTCACCGCATCTTCGGGCAGCTTGACTACCTCGAGCGCGCGCGCGCGGTTCGGCAGGCGGCGGATGAAGCCGCGCTCCTCCAGCGCCGAAATCAGGCGATGCACGCCGGACTTGCTCTTGAGGTCGAGCGCCTCCTTCATCTCTTCGAAGCTGGGCGAAATTCCGGTCTCTTCCAGGCGCTGCTGGATGAAGCGGATCAACTCGTGCTGCTTGGCGGTCAGCATGTCTGCGAACTCCCGTGTCGCCTGTTCACAACCCTGTGAACGAATGTGGAACAAGTAGGCAACCCGATTCGGCAAGTCAAGCATTTGCGAGGGTTTCCCGCCAAAACGGACGGAACAGGCGTTCCCGCTTTGCTCCGTCAGCGGCCCAGCAGGCTGCGCGTTGCGGCAACTATGTCGTCCTGCCGCATAAGGCTTTCGCCCACGAGAAAGCTGCGCACGCCGGGGCGGGACAGCCGCTCGCAATCGGCATGCGTCGCAATGCCGCTTTCGCCGATGAGCAAGGTGCCGTCGGGTGCGAGCGGGGCGAGTCGTTCGGTCGTCGCAAGGTCGGTGACGAAGGTCCTGAGGTCGCGATTGTTCACGCCGATCAGGCGTGAGCGCAGGCGCGAGGCACGGTCCATTTCGCTTTCGTCATGGACCTCGACGAGGACATCCATGCCGTGCTCGATCGCTGCCGCCTCGATGTCGGCCATCAGCGCATCTTCCAGTGCCGCGACGATGATCAAAATCGCATCCGCGCCCATCGCGCGCGCCTCGGCGACCTGCCAGGGATCGACCATGAAATCCTTGCGCAGGACCGGCAGGGCACAGGCTCCTCGGGCCTCGACGAGATAGTCTTCGTGGCCCTGGAAATAGGGCGCATCGGTGAGCACCGAAAGGCAGGCGGCGCCCCCGGCCTCGTAGTCGCGCGCATGCGCGGCAGGCTGGAAGTCGGCGCGGATCAGGCCCTTGGAAGGCGAGGCCTTCTTGACTTCGGCGATCAGTCCGAATCCGTCCTTCTGGGCCGCTTCGAGCGCCTTGCGAAACCCGCGCGGAGCCGACTGTGCGCGAGCCGCGGCCTCGAGCTCGGCGAGGGTGGCTGCGGCCTTGCGGGCGGCGACTTCCTCCCGCTTGGTGTCGCAGATTTCGACCAGCTTGTTCATGGCATCGCTCCGTTCGCCTGAAGCGCAGTCGAGAGGCGGTTGCGCTGGAGTGTCTCGACTTCGCTCGACACAAACGGGGTGGGGTGCGGCATCACTTGGCCATCTCGATCCAGCGCTGCAGCAGCGTCTTCGTCGCGCCGGAGTCGAGGGCTTCTGCGGCCATCGCGGCGCCCTCGATCCAGTCGTCGGTGCGACCGGCGACCATCAGCGCGGCGGCGGAATTGAACTTCACCGTCTCGCGATAGGCACCCTGCTCGCCGTCCAGCAGCGCGGCGAGGGCCTTGGCATTGTGCGCAGGGTCGCCGCCGCGGATCGCCTCCAGCGGAGCGTGCTCCAACCCCGCCATCGTCGCATCGACGCGCTTCATCGCGAATTCGTGCCCGGTGACATCGGCCATCTCGTTGCCACCGGCCAGGCTCAGCTCGTCGAGCCCCTCGTCGCCCGAGACGATGAAGGTCCGCTCGGTGCCGAGGCGCGCGGTCGCATCGCCGTAGATCGAGACGTAACCCGGGCGCGCGATGCCGATCAGCTGGCGCTTTATCCCGACCGGATTCGACAGCGGCCCCATCAGGTTGAAAATCGTCCTTCGGCCGAGTTGCTTGCGAATGGGCTGGATGCGCACCATCGCCGGATGATGGTTGGGCGCGAAAAGGAAGCAGATGCCGAGTTCGGCCAGCGTCTTTTCCGCCGTTCGTCCGGCTGCCGCCATGTCTAGCCCTAGTACTTCAAGCGTGTCGGCTACACCCGAAAGCGAGGAAATCGCCCGGTTTCCATGGCGCGCCACGGGCACGCCGCAGGAGGCAACCACCAAGCCGACTGCTGTCGAGACGTTGAGCGTGTGGTGCCCGTCGCCCCCGGTGCCGCAGACGTCGATCGCATTTTCCGGCCCGGTGACCGGGATATAGCGCGCCCTCAAGGCCCGCGCCGCACCGGCGATCTCGTCCGCCGTCTCGCTGCGCTCGGTCATGGCGAGGAGGAAGCGAGCGATCTCCTCGTCGCTGGCATCGCCGTCGAGGATCCAGCCGAACACCTCCTCGGCCTCGGCTTCACTCATGTGCGGGACGGCGAGCGGCAGGTGTTTCATGCCGGGACCTTCGCTTCGATCCCGCACAGGCTCAGGAAGTTGGCGAGCAGCGCGTGACCGTGTTCGGTCGCGATACTCTCCGGGTGGAACTGGACGCCGTGGATCGGCAGATCGCGGTGGCGGAAACCCATCACGCTGCTGCCGTCGAGGCCGGGCGTCTCGCTGGTGGCGTTGACGACCAGTTCCTCTGGAATGTCCTCGACGATCAGCGAGTGATAGCGCGTGGCCGTAAAGGGTGACGGCACGCCGGCGAACACGCCGCTGCCGTCGTGCGTCACGGGTGATGTCTTGCCATGCATCAGACCGCCGCGCACGACCTTGCCGCCAAAGTGCTGCCCGATCGACTGGTGGCCGAGGCATACGCCAAGCAGCGGCTTGCCCGCGTCAGCGCAGGCCGCCACGAGATCGAGACTGACGCCAGCCTCGTTCGGCGTGCAGGGACCGGGCGAGATCAGGAAGCCCGCCGCGCCGCTGGAAATCGCCTGCCCTGCCGAAATGGCGTCATTGCGCACCACCTCCACACCTGCGCCCAGCTCCATCAGGTAATGGACAAGGTTGAAGGTGAAGCTGTCGTAATTGTCGATGACTAGGATGGATCGGCTGTCGGTCATTTGTGGCGTCAATGGCCGCACGCGGCTCTCCATTCAAGCAAGTTCAGCTCGGTGCGAGGTTACGCCGACTTCCCCGCGAACCTGTCACTCGCCCGCACCAGCCCGTCGGTGATGCCCGGCTCGGTGTACAGGTGGCCGCCATCGGAGACGATCTGCAGTTCGACTTCGGGCCACACCTGCTTCAGGTCCCAGGCCGAGCGGGGCGGGGTGCAGCAGTCGTGGCGGCCCTGGACGATCACGCCAGGGATGCCGGCCAGCTTGTGCGCGTTCTCCAGCAGCTGGCCCTCGTCGAGGAAGCAGCCGTTGCGGAAGTAGTGGTTCTCGATCCGCGCGGTGGCGACGGCGTTCTCGCCATCGGCCATGTTGTTGATGGTGTCCTCTTCCGGCAGCAGCGTGACGGTGACGCCCTCCCAGCGGTTCCAGGCGCTGGCGGCGGCCTTGCGAACCTCGGGATCGGGATCGTCGAGCAGGTCGCGATAGGCCTCGATAAGATCGTCCTGTCGGTCTTTGGGCACGTGATCGACGAAGCGGTCCCATTCTTCGGGGTAGAGTTCGCTCGCGCCATAGGAGCACAGCCAGTCGAGCTCGCTCTGGCGGCTCAGGAAGATGCCGCGCAGCACCAGTTCGGTCACGCGGTCGGGATGGGTCTGGGCATAGGACAGCGCGAGCGTCGAGCCCCAGCTGCCGCCGAATACGAGCCATTTTTCGTGCCCGCACATTTCGCGCAAACGCTCCATGTCGCCAACGATGTCCCACGTCGTGTTGTGATCGAGGCTGGCGAAGGGCGTCGAGCGACCGCAGCCGCGCTGGTCGAACAGCAGGACGTCATAGAGCGCCGGATCGAACTGGCGTCGCTGGCCCGGGCTGCAGCCCGCGCCGGGGCCGCCGTGGAGGAAGACCGCCGGCTTGCCGCCCGGCGTGCCGACGCGCTCCCAGTAGATCGTATGACCGTCGCCGACATCGAGCATGCCGGTGTCGTAGGGTTCGATCTCAGGGTAGAGCGTGCGGCGGTTCTCGGTCATTCGCTGCCTTTCCTCTCGACCACGACGATCGGGCCGATCGGTGCGCCGGTGTCGAGCCGGTCGGTGGCCGGGTTCCAGAGCTGGGACACATTGCCGTCGAGGTAGAGCGCGTTCTTCACTTTCAGCTCGTCGCGATAGAAGCGGGCGAGCTTGCCGAAGGAGACCGGTGCGTTCGAGATGACGAAGTGGGCGCGCCCCTGCTCGTCGACACCTACCGCATTCCGGACCAGGCGCGAAGGCCCATCTTGCGTGATCTCGGGATGCAGCTTCCCGTTGATCACCAGCATCGGGCCCGACTGGGTGCCGAAGTCAGGGCGCTCCGTGACATTGGCCAGGAAGTCTTCCGTGGTGCGGACTTTCCACTCGCCGCCCGACCCGTAAAAGACCCCATTAGGCTTCATGTGGAAATTGCCCTCACCGTCATTGGTGCTGAGCGGTTGGAGTCGCTCAGAATTTTCGACGAAATAGCCGATCGGCTTGCCTTCGTCGTCGAACATGCCGGCGTTCATGGCGAAAGCGATCCCCGTGCTGCCCCGCTGGCGCGCTAAGGCAGTGAGGCTGCGATAGGGCGCTTCGCCGGAGGGGCCGAGGTCCATCGTGACGCGGTGCCGGGAAGGCGTGGCGAGGCAGTGGGTGAGCGAGGCATCTTCGAAGATGATCGAGCGGCATGCGCTCTCGACCGAACTTGCAACGGTCGCTGTGGAAGAGGGTGTTGGGGACGGATTGGCCGGATCGGCCTTGCCGTCGATGCGCGCGCGGGCGACCGGTTCGCCGGCAGGCTGCTGTTCGCAGGCGCCAAGGGCGAGCAGGAGGATGGGGGCGACGATTGCTCTCATTGTCCGAAACCGGGTTCCCTTGCGAGGCGCACCGCCTCCTTCGCCGCCGCGAGCAGCGCGCCTGCCTTGGCTTCGCATTCGCGCTGCTCATAGGCGGGATCGCTGTCGGCGACGATGCCGGCACCTGCCTGCACATGCATCACGCCGTCCTTTACCACGGCTGTGCGCAAGACAATGCAGCTATCGACCGAGCCGTCGGGCGCGAAATAGCCGACGCCGCCGGCATAAGGACCGCGCGTTGCCGGTTCGAGTTCGGCGATGATCTGGCAGGCGCGGACCTTGGGCGCACCGCTGACGGTGCCCGCGGGGAAGCCCGCGAACAGCGCATCGAGCGCGTCGCTACCTTGCGCGAGCCGGCCGACGACATTGCTGACGATATGCATGACGTGGCTATAACGCTCGACGGTGAAGCTCTCGGTGACGGTGACGCTGCCGGTTTCGGCGACGCGTCCCACGTCGTTGCGCCCGAGATCGAGCAGCATCAAGTGCTCGGCACGCTCCTTCGGGTCGGACAGAAGCGATTGTTCGGCGAGCCGATCCTCCGCTTGGGTCGCGCCGCGCGGGCGGGTTCCGGCGATCGGCCGGATAGTCACTTCGCCCTCGCGCACGCGCACGAGGATCTCGGGGCTCGAGCCGACCACAGCGAAGCCCGGCAGGTCGAGGAAATAGAGAAAGGGCGAGGGGTTTACCCGACGCAGCGAGCGATAGAGCGCCATTGGCGGGAGCGTGAAGGGCGTGGTGAAGCGCTGCGAGAGCACCACCTGGAAGATGTCGCCTGCCGAGATGTAATCCTTCGCTTTGAGGACCATCGCTTCGTAGTCGGCGGGCTTCATGGTGGAGACCAGAGCCGGTTCAGCGAGCTCGGCGGGTACGCTTCTGGCACGGTCTCGCGGTCGGTCAAGCTTGCGCAGCACCTCGTCGATGCGCTCGGCGGCCTGCTCGATCGATCCTTCGGGCCAGACGGGCGCGATGCAGAACAGCGCGTCGCTCAGACGGTCGACGACGAGGATGACTGTCGGGCGGACGAACAGCATGTCGGGCAGGTCGAGCTCGCCCTGCGGCGCGCGGGGCAGCTTCTCGACAAGGCCTATGGTCTCGTAGCCGAAATAGCCGACGAGGCAAGCGAGGGCGGGGGGCAAGGCCTCGGGAGTGGCGCAGCGGCAGCTATCGGCCAAATTGCGCAAGGCATCGAGCGCGCCCTTGTCGCACGGCTCGAAGGCATCACGGTCGATCTGCCAATATGGATTGATGGAGGCCTCGTTGCCGGTCGCGCGAAACACGAGGTCCGGGTCGAGCCCGATCAGGCTGTAGCGCCCGCGCACTTCGCCGCCCTCGACCGATTCGAGCAGGAAGTCGCCGCGGCCCTCCTCGAACAGCTTCAGTGCCGCGCCGACCGGTGTTTCGGTGTCTGCGACGACCTGGCGCCATACGAGCGCGGGCCGTCCTGCGGCGATTTCGGTCCGGGCCTGGTCGAGGCCTTCAAGAGAGGGCGCCAAGTTCGCCTCAGCTCTCGCCGAGCAGCTGTTTGCGGACAGCTTCGATCGCGTCCTCGTTGCGCTCGACGCCCATCTCTATGCGCATGGCCGTGCGGAGCTGTTCGCCATACTCGTCCCCGATGACCGGACCGAGCTGCGTCTTGGCCTGCGCGATCAGCGGATCATCGTCGGCGATGTCGTCCATCGAGATATTCTCGAGGTCGACAACGTAGAAGCCGATATTCTGCACCGCCTCCAGCTTCTTGCTGGTTCCCTGCGCCATGCTGAACAGCAGTGCGAGCGGCGGAGGGATGCGGCGTTCGCGCTGGGCGGCGAGCTGCTGTCGGGTGAGATCGACCCTTTCGGGCGGCGGCAGGCGGGTTTCCTCGGCCGCCAAGGCTGCAGAGAGGGTCGCCCCGCCGCGCAGGCGCTTGAGCACGCGGTCGGCCGCCGCCTGCGCGCGCTTGAGCCCCTCCGCCATACGCCAGCTGGCCTCGACCTGGGGTTTGATCTCCGCCAGCGGCGCGGTGGCTGCCGGCGTGATCCGGCTAACTTCGTAGACCAGATAGGTTTCGCCGCCCTGCAGCGGTGCGATCTCCGGCTCCTGCTCGTCCATCTGGAATGCGGTCTGCAGTGCCGGTGCGAGAACTGCGGGAAGCGTCTCCTGTGCCTCATAAATCCGGCCGTCGGCCAGGGCAGGGCGGGTGGTGGTAAGTTCCAGCTTCAGTTCGCTTGCGACTTCGGCAAGCGTCGCGCCATCGCTGAGCCGGTCTTCGATTTCGATCGCAAGGTCGGCGAGCCCCTTGGTGCGCTTCTCCTCGCGCAGTGCCGTCGCGATCTCGCCACGAACCTGCGCTAGCGTCCGGGCGGGTACTGCGTCGACCGCATCGATCCGGGCGATGTGCCATCCGAGCGGGCTACGGGCAGGCTGGGTGATCGCACCTTGGGCGGCCGAGAAATACGCTTTCGCAACTGCTTCGGAAGCTTGTGAGGCCAAACTTTCGCGCGAGGCGTCGACCACCGGAGCTGCCCGAAGGCCGGCTTCCTGCGCCACGGCGGCAAAGGAAGCGCCGCCCTCGACGCGGGCGCGGAGCGCATTCGCGGCCGCCTGCGTGGGCACGATAAGCTGGGTAAAGTCGCGGGTTTCGCTGGCACCGTACTGCGCGCGATCCCGTTCGTATCGCGCTGCGATCTCGGCATCGGTCGGCTCGATCCGGTCACCCAGAGCGCTGCTGTCGAAGGTCGCAAACCGAATGACCCGGCGTTCGGGGCGGATGAAGTCGCCACGGTTGGCGTCGTAATAGGCTTTCAACGTGGCGTCGCTCGCCGCACCGGTCGGAGCGAAGCTGGCCGAGGGCAACAGCGCGATCGCGCCCTGCCGGCGCTCCTTGAACAATTGCGCATAGCGGTAAGCAAGCTTGTCGGGAACGGTGGCGCCGAAGGTGGCGGGCACGAAGAGCTGCTGCGAAAGCAGGCCTGTGCCGAGATCCTCACGCGCCTGCGCATCGGTAATGCGCGCCTGCGCCAGTGCCTGCCGGTAGACGCTCTCGCTGAAATTGCCATCCGGACCGCGGAAACCCGGGATCATGCGGATTTCACTGTTCACGAGATTATCGCCCGCGCGAATTCCATACTTCTTTGCGAAGCCGCGAATGGCGAAACGGTCGATCAGGGCGTCGAGCGACTGCTTGAGCCCGTCCTGCGCAACGAAGGCTTCCATCGAAAGAGTCGGGTCGTCCTGCCGCACACGATCCAGTGCGTTGTTGGCCGATCGGATAAGGTCGGCGGTGCCGATCTTCTCATCGCCCACGACGGCCACCCGATCCCCGCCAGCGACGCCGCCAAAGGCACCGGTGCTCGACACGTCGGCACTCGCAAAAGCGAGCGCGATCAGGCCCAGGAACGCGAGTGCGACGGCAAGGCCGATCTTGGACTTGAAGAAATTGCGGAAGAAAGAAAGCATGGTCTGGCGAAAATCCGGGACAGTGAAACTTCGATGATGCACGCAGTTCCGGCGTGCGCGGTCGATGAGCGGCCTTATCCGCCCTGCGACCTCGCCGCAACAGGTCGCAAAGGGTTTTGACGCACGAAGAAAGCTTGTCTAGCGGGGCAAGACATTCCGCCCCTATAGCGGGCTCACTCACCCATTCATCGCAGGAATACGCAATGGCCGAACGGCCCTATATCGTTGGAAATTGGAAGATGTTCGGCACGCGCGCCATGCTATCCGAAGCGCGCGCCATCGATCGTGCCGCGCAGCGGTACATGAAGGTCGAGGTCGCGGTTGCGCCGCCTTACACCTTGATTCACGCCGTTCACAAGGAAGCCGAGCAGATCGGCGTGGGCGCACAGGATTGCCATCCGGGAGCAGAAGGCGCGCATACTGGCGATATCAACGCGACCATGGTCGCCGACGCTGGCGCAAAGTTCGTTATCCTCGGTCACAGCGAACGCCGCCAGGATCACGGCGAAACAAACAAGCTGATCAACGAGAAGATCGAATCGGCACTCGAAGCCGGGCTCCGCGTGATCTTGTGCTGCGGCGAGTCGCTCGAGACACGCGATGCGGGCGAGGCCGAAGTCTTCGTGCTGCGCCAGCTCAAATCGGCGCTCGGCGCATTCGACGATCCGGCAGAGCGCCTGACCATCGCCTACGAGCCGATCTGGGCGATCGGGACGGGACGCACCGCGACCACCGACGATATCGCTGCGATGCACGGCGCGATCCGCAAGCTGCTCGACCAAACTTTTGGAGAAGAGGCGTCTGCCAAGGTCCGTATTCTCTATGGTGGCTCCGTGAAGCCAGATAATGCGCGGGAAATCCTCTCGACGGCGGAAGTGGGTGGCGCGCTCGTCGGCGGTGCAAGCCTGACCGCCGAGAGCTTCCTCGGCATTGTCGTCGCCGCTTCGGAGAGTGACGAGGTCTAGTCAGAGCGCGGTCTTGTCCATTTCGCCTTGCGCGCCTAAATGCGCGGGCAACCAGATTCCAGCCAAAGAGTACCCGGTTCCATGTTCCTCTTCCTCACCGTCGTCCAGGCGATCGTCGCAGCCGCGCTTGTCGGTGTCATCCTGATGCAGCGCTCGGAAGGCGGCGGCCTCGGGATCGGTGGCAGCCCCTCGGGCATGCTCAGCGCCCGCGGCGCGGCAGATTTCCTGACCCGGTCGACCAAGTGGCTCGCGGTTCTCTTCGTGGTGCTCTCCATCGCGCTCGCAGCGGTAGCCGTCGAAACGAGCGGCGCGGATTCTCTCGAATCGACCCTCGATCGCGCGGTCGCCCCGGCTGCACCGATCGATCCGCTCGGCTCGGCGACGACCGGCGAACCCGCACAGACCGGTGAGCAGCCGGCTGCGCCCGCAGCGCCTGCAGCCGACCCGCTCTCCGACGCGAGCGAATAAGACCCAAACCCGCTCAGGTCTGTGGATTGCGCGGCCCGCGCCGCGCTTTCCCATGGCTTTGCGCTTGCCCCGACTCCGTTTCTCAGCTTAAGGCCCGACTCCCATGGCGCGGTATATTTTCATCACCGGCGGCGTGGTCTCCTCGCTTGGCAAAGGTCTCATGGCAGCATCGCTCGCTGCCCTCCTCCAGGCGCGCGGCTACAAAGTCCGCATTCGTAAGTTCGATCCCTACCTCAATGTCGATCCGGGCACGATGAGCCCGTATCAGCACGGCGAGGTATATGTGACCGACGACGGGGCCGAGACCGACCTCGATCTCGGCCATTACGAGCGGTTCACGGGCGTGTCCGCCCACCAAGGCGACAATGTCACTTCGGGCCGGATCTACCAGCAGATCATCGCCAAGGAACGCCGCGGTGACTATCTTGGCGCCACCGTGCAGGTGGTTCCGCACGTGACCGACGCGATCAAGGAATTCGCGCTCGCCGACCAGGGCGCTCACGATTTTATCCTGTGTGAGATCGGCGGCACCGTAGGCGACATTGAAAGCCTGCCCTTCATGGAAGCGATCCGCCAGCTGCGGAACGAACTCGAGCCGATGCAGTCGCTCAGCGTCCATGTGACGCTGGTGCCTTACATCGCGGCGGCGGGCGAGCTGAAGACCAAGCCGACCCAGCACTCGGTGCGCGAACTGGCGAGCCTTGGGATCAAGCCCGACGTTTTGCTGTGCCGGGCCGAGCATCCGATTCCCGAGAGCGAACGGCGCAAGATCGCCAATTTCTGCAACGTGCGGATGGAAGCGGTCATCCCCGCGCTCGACGCGCCTTCGATCTATTCGGTGCCGCTGCAGTATCACGCCGAAGGTCTCGACACCGAGGTGCTGCGCGGTTTCGGCATCACTGACGCGCCCGAGCCGGATCTTTCACGCTGGTACGACGTGGTCGACCGGCATTCCAACCCGGAAGGCGAGGTTACGATCGGCGTTGTCGGCAAATATGTCGGCCTGCAAGACGCGTACAAATCGTTGAACGAGGCGCTCATCCACGGCGGCATGGCCCACCGGGTCAAGGTCAACATCAAGTGGATCGATGCTGAAGTGTTTGAGCAGGGCGACAGCGACATCGCAGCCCAGCTCGAGCCGATGCACGGTATCCTGGTGCCTGGCGGCTTCGGCGAGCGGGGTTCGGAAGGAAAGATCGCCTCGGTCCGCTTTGCGCGTGAGCGCAAGGTACCGTTCTTCGGGATCTGCCTTGGTATGCAAATGGCCTGCATCGAGGGCGCGCGTACCGCGGGCTTCGAGAAAGCGAGTTCGACCGAGTTCGGCGAAACCGAAGAACCGGTGGTCGGCATCATCACCGAATGGATGACCGAAGAGGGTCTTCAGACCCGGGAAGCGGGCGGGGACCTCGGCGGCACGATGCGGCTCGGAGCTTACGAGGCCAAGCTTGCAGCGAACAGCCATGTGTCCAGCATCTACGGTGGGGCGACCGAAATCTCGGAACGCCATCGCCACCGGTACGAAGTCAACGGCGCCTATGTCGAACCGCTGGAAAAGCAGGGCCTCATCTTTTCCGGCATGTCTCCGGACGGCCTGCTTCCGGAAATCGTCGAGCGACCGGATCACCCGTGGTTCGTCGGGGTTCAGTTCCACCCCGAACTGAAGTCCAAGCCATTCGATCCGCACCCGCTTTTTGCCGGCTTCATCGGAGCGGCGCTTGAGCAGGCACGGCTCGTCTGACACTTTTTTGCAGGTGTCGATTTTCGCAAGTTACTGAATTGATTGAGAAGCGTCGGGCCGCCCTTGTAAGGACGCGCCAAGCCAAGTTTCTCAGCCGATTTTCCGGTTTATCTTTTGATACATCTGCGCCAGACTACATCTGTTGTCGTGCCGAAAAGCATGGCCTTTCGAGACACTTGCAACGTCCGCATAGCGGTGGGGCTTGCCTCGAAGACGGTTGTCTTCTGCGACCCGGACGGCCGATTTTGAGGCTTGGCGGCGTTCAACGTCGCGGGGGCGGAACCGAAAGGTTCCGCCCCCATTCGTTTCAGATCGATTTTCGAAAAGTCAGGTCGGTCAAGCAGCGGCGCTATCGTCGTCCTTGACGACTTCGAGCGGCTTCTGGCCGCCGATCGCAATCTTCTTCGGCTTCACCGCATCAGGCACCTCGCGAATGAGGTCGATGACCAGCAGCCCATCGGCGAGGTCGGCATTCTCGACCCGGACGTAATCGGCCAGTTCGAAACGCCGCTCGAAGCCGCGATTGGCGATGCCGACATGCAGCATCTCGCCCTCGGAGAGTTCATCGCGCTTGCGGCCCTGTACGACCAGCAGGTTCTGCTGCGCGGTGATGTCGAGGTCGGCAGGGCGGAAACCTGCCACCGCGAGGGTGATGCGGTATTCGTCGTCGCCGCGACGCTCGATGTTGAAGGGGGGATAATTGTCGCCGCCGGCATTGCGGGCCTGGCGTTCCATCAGGTCGAACAGTCGATCGAAACCCACGGTCGAACGGCGATAGGGGGTAAAGTCCATACGGTTCATCGAAACAAATCCTCTTGCTGAGCGATTCTATGATGGCGGGGCCCGTCGTGGCACCCCGTCGCCGCCGGTCGGGCCGGCGACCCACTCAAGATAGGCGCTGGAAAAGCGCTTTCAAGAATGTCGCGCGCACGCTAGTTTTTCGCAGAATTACGAGGTTTTTCGATGAATCATCCCCCTGTCGTCATCTATACCAAATTCGGTTGCGGGTACTGTTTCCGCGCCAAGCGCCTGCTGGACGAGAAGGGCGTCGACTATACCGAGCATGACATCACGATGGGCGGCCCCAAGCGCGACGAGATGATGGAACGCGCGCCCACGGCCCGCACCGTGCCGCAGATTTTCATCGGCGACACGCATGTCGGCGGCTCGGACGACCTCGCCGCGCTCGAGCGCGACGGCAAGCTGGACTCTTTGCTGGAAGGCTGAATGACACGCATCGCGCTCCTCCAGATGACCGCAGGGGTCGACCCCGAAGCCAATGCGGCTGTGCTTGCCGATGCCATCGTTCGGTCCGCGGGCGAGGGCGCGCAAATGCTCTTCACGCCGGAAATGTCCGGCCTGCTGGATCGAGATCGCAAGCGAGCCAGTGAACATATCCGCGCCGAGAGAGACACCGCTCCCCTCCAGGAGGCTCGCGCTGGCGCGGCACACGCTGGCATGTGGGTTTCGCTCGGATCGCTGGCGATTCTCACGGAGGACGGCCGGTGGGCCAATCGCGCCTTCGTGATCGATCCCAATGGCGAGATCGCTGCCCGCTACGACAAGATCCACATGTTCGATGTCGATCTCGCAAGCGGAGAATCCTGGCGCGAATCCAATGCCTATGCAGCCGGTGACACGGCCGTCGTCGTCGATGGCACGCCCGTCGGACGCCTCGGCCTCTCGATCTGCTACGATCTGCGATTTCCCGCCCTTTTCGAGGAACTGGGGCGGCAGGCCTGCGATGCGATCGCGATCCCTGCTGCCTTCACCGTGCCGACCGGCGCGGCGCACTGGCATGTCATGCAGCGGGCGCGCGCCATCGAAGCGAGCGCTTTCGTAATTGCCGCCGCGCAGGTCGGCCAGCACCAGGACGGCCGGCAGACGTATGGCCACAGCCTCGTCGTCGATCCATGGGGTGAGGTGCTGCTCGACATGGAGGGCGAGGAATCCGGGATCGGCATCGCCGACCTCGATCTGGCGCGGATCGCCGAAGTTCGCGCGCAAGTGCCCAGCCTTGCCAATCGCCGCGCGATCCGCTCTTAGGCCGGTAATGATCGTCTACGACCTCTTCTGCAGCGAAGGCCACCGCTTCGAGGGCTGGTTCGGTTCGTCGGACGACTACGAGCGCCAGCGGGACCGCGGGCTTGTCAGTTGCCCTCAATGCGGCTGCGACAAGGTGGGCAAGGCGCCGATGGCACCGGCGGTTCCTACCAAGGGCAATAGCAGAAGTGACGCGCGGCCCAAGGCGCAGATGAGCCGCGGCGAGATGCCGCCCGAAGTCCAGAACGCGCTCAAGGTCCTTGCCGAAGCGCAAGCGAAGGCCCTCGAAAAGAGCACATGGGTCGGTGACAAGTTCGCCGAGAAGGCCCGCTCCATGCACTATGGCGAGACCGACGAGGCGCCGATCCACGGACAGGCGACGCGGGACGAAGCCGAGGATATGCTGGCCGAGGGCATTTCGGTTGCCCCCATCCTTTTCCCCATCGCACCGCCCGACGAACTCAACTGATTGTGTCTCAAGTTCAAGGGGCTATAGGGAAGCCGGACGCGCCCGTAGCTCAGTAGGATAGAGCATCAGATTCCTAATCTGGGGGCCACAGGTTCGAATCCTGTCGGGCGCACCAAAAGAGGCGGTCCTGCCAAGGGCCGCCTCTTTTGGTTGAGTGCCTCCGGATTGAGCCTCATTCGGAGTCGGAGCGAAGCGGAGACGGGGGAGCCCGAAGGGCGAAGCATTCCTGTCGGGCGCACCATTACCTACCGAAGCGTTTTGCGTGGAGAGCCAGTCCGGTGAGGCCTACCGACAGCCCGACCAGCAGCAGGCAGGTCCCGGCCCAGCCGTAAGCGTCGTAGATCGCGGTCCCGGCAAGGCTGCCGATACCTCCGCCGATGAACATCAGCACGACGTAGATCGTGGTCAGCCGCGTGCGCAGGTCGGGCTGGAGGGTGAGATAGGTCATACGTCCCGTCACATCGATGCCCGGTCCGACGAGGTTGGCGAGGATTAGCGGCACGAGGATGGTGACCAGCGCACCGCCGAGCGGCCAGAGGAGCGCCACGCCGAGCAGTTGGACGACAGCGAAGATAGCACGGGCCTTGCGGGCGCCGACCTCGTCCGCCCAGATGCCGAGCCGCGGGGTCGAGAAGATGCTGACCGCGGCGATCCCCGCAAGATAGCCCACCGTGTCGGTGCCATAGCCCATCTCGGGCGAGGTGAGGTGCAGGGCCAGCGCCAGCCACAACGCGATGAACTGGGCGAAATTGAGCGCCTGGATCGCGCCTGATACGAGGATTTCGCGGTGCTGGCGGATCAGCGGGAAGACCGAGAGGAGCAGCGCGCCATAGCTCTCGCGGTTGGCCGCATCGCGCTCTCCTGCCTCCATCAGGCGCGGCAGGGCGAGCGTCACGGCAATCATGAGCGCAGTCGCGATCCAGTACACCGCCCGCCACCCAGCGTATTCGGCAACGACGCCCGCACCGACGCGGGCGACGAGAATGCCGAGGATCACGCCTGCCGTCAGCAGCGCCATGACCTGGCCCAGCCGCTCCGGTGCCACCCGTTTCGATGCGTAGGCAGGCAGCAGATAGGGCGCGATGGTGAAGAACCCGAGCAAGGTCGAGCCGGCGACGAACAGCGCGAATTGCTGTGCCAGCGTCATCAGTCCGAGCGAGATTGTCTGGCCCACGGCGAACAGGATGGTCAGTCGCCGGTTCGAAATGCGGTCGCCGAGTGGGAGCAGCAGGAAGATCCCGACGGCCAGCGCCAACTGGTTCAACGCAGGAACCAGCCCGATGCGCGCATGGCTGACGCCGAAATGGTCGGCGACATCGCCAATGATCGGGTGGATATAATAGGCATTGGCGGTGACGACTGCCGCAGCCACCGCAAGCGAATATTCCTGGGCGCGTGTCAGGCGCGATTGGGGGGTCAAGCGAGGTGACCCGCCTTGCGCGCCATGTCGATCAGGCCTTGCGCCAGCGCCTCGGGCTGGTCCTCCTGACAGAAATGCCCGCAGGTCGGCAGCGTCCGGTGCGGTTGGCCCTCAGCACCGGCGATGCGCTCGATCAGGAATTTCTCGCTGCCCTTGGTGATGGGATCGTCCTCGCCGAACAGCGTCAGGAAGGGTTTGTCGTAAGCGGCGAGGGCAGGCCAGGCAGCCTTGTTGTCCTCGACCCCCGGCATCCCGTCCTCGACCGGGACCAGCGCCGGGAAGGCGCGCGCGCCGGCCTTGTATGGCTCGGAGGGGAAGGGCGCGTCATAGGCTGCGATTTCGGCTGCGCTGCGTTCGGTCGCGGTGGCGCGGTCGAGCAGCGTTCCGATGTTGAAATCGGGCGAGCTGCGCGCGAATTCGCGCCAGGCCAGGAAGGCCGGCGAGGGAGTGCCACCCGCCGGGAGGAAGGTGTTGCTGGCGACGACGCAGGCGAACAGGTCGGGATCGTGCGCCACCATCCGCAGGCCGAGCAAGCCGCCCCAGTCCTGCACGAACAGCGCGGCGGGACGCGGCTCAATCGCCATGCGCCATTGCTTCAGCCAGTCGACGTGGCGGGCATAGGTGTAGAAGCCGATGTCGTCCGGCTTGTCGCTCTTGCCGAAGCCGATCAGGTCCGGTGCGAGCACGCGAAAGCCCGCGTCGACGAGGATCGGGATCATCTTGCGATAGAGGAACGACCAACTGGGCTCGCCGTGGAATAACAGGACCGGCGGCGCGTCTTTCGGGCCCTCGTCCAGATAGTGCTGGCGTCCCGTTAGGCCGCCAGCCAGATCCACCTCGAACCAGTTTTCCGCGAAAGGAAAGTCCGGCAAGTTAGTGAAGCGCTCGGCAGGTGTACGCAGGATTTCCATCGGCCCCTCTCCTCACAGACCGAAAGATTCAGGTCTCTATTAGAAACCTTAAGGCGTCTTGCGCTTGGTGTCACCCAACTGGCTGACGGGCACCGTTTCCTTGAAGGTGTGGGTCACATAGGGGAACGGAATCTCGATATGCGCCTCGTCGAGCGCAGCCTTGATCGCGCGGATGACCTTGTCCTTGCTCTCCCACCCGGCCCGCGGGGTCGAGCCTGCCCACCAGCGGACGAGAAAATCGACCGAGCTCGAATTGAACTCCTGCGCGAAAATATCGATGCCCTTGCTGGCGAGCACGTCTTCGACACCTTCGACGGCGCGGCGGATTACGTCGGCGGCATGATCGAGCTGGGTGTCGTAGGACACGCCTACCACCACCTGGTGGCGGCGCTGCTCGACGTCGGTGAGGATTTCGACCGGGTTCTTGAACAGGAGCGAATTGGGCACCACCGTCAGCTCGCCCGAAAGCTTGCGGACGTGAGTTTCGCGCAGCGTAATATGCTCGACCTTACCCGTGATGCCTTCGCAGTCGATCACATCGCCGATGCGCATTTTCTCGCGCAACATGATGAGCACGCCGGCGAGGAAGTTTTCAAAGATGTCCTGAAAAGCGAAGCCGATTGCGACGGCACCGATGCCGAGCCCCGCAAGCAGGCTGGCCGGTGTGAGATCTGGCATCACGACGACTGCTGCGATGAACAGGCCGAGGATCCAGATGCCGAGACGCACCAGCGTATCGATCAGGTTCTTCAGGCTCTTGCGGATCTCGGTCCGACCGACGAGCATATCGGAAATGCGCACCGCAAAACGCGCAACGATCCACGTCACCAGCAGGATGAAAAAAGCGATCGCGAGGCTGGGAAGGCTCTCGATCAGACCTTCGCCCATTTCCTGCAGCTGTTCGCGCAGCGTGCCGATGTAATTCACGTGTAGAAAGCTCCCTTTGCGGGGCAACGGTATTGGCCCGCAAAGGGTTCCGACTTTCTCAGGCTAATTACTTAGCCGAAATTAGCCATGACCGTGTTCCTTGCGCGCCAGCTCGTGGAGCCAGTCGGCGTGACGCGGGGCCTTCTTGGTCGCGCTCCATTCTTCGAGCATGAGCGGTGCGACGCGCTTCAGTTCGGCGTACTGCTCCTCGGTCCCGATATCGGTCGCAAGTTCGACGCGGTGGCCGTTAGGGTCGAAGAAATAGATCGATTTGAAAATGCCGTGGTGCGTCGGGCCGAGCACGTCGATGCCGAGGCTCTCCACATGCACCTTGGCGGCGAGCAGTTCCTCCTCGCTGCCCACCTTGAAGGCGAGATGCTGGACCCAGGCGGGCGTGTTCTCGTCGCGGCCCATGTCCTTCTGGTTCGGCAGTTCGAAGAAGGCGAGGATATTGCCGTTACCCGCGTCGAGGAAGACGTGCATGTAGGGGTCGTACTCGCCGGTCGAGGGAACATGGTCCTCGGCAAAGGCCGTGGTGTAATCCATGCCCAGGACCTTGCCGTACCACTCGACGGTCTCCTTGGCGTCCTTGCAGCGATAGGCGGCGTGGTGGACGCCGCCGAGCTTCACGGGATGGCTTGCTGCTTCGCTCATTCGGCAGGCTCCGCTTCGGGTGTATTGGCTTCATCGACGCTCAGCACGCCGCGCTTGATCTGGTCGCGTTCCATGCTTTCGAAGAGAGCCTTGAAATTGCCTTCGCCGAAGCCTTCGTCGCCCTTGCGCTGGATGAATTCGAAGAACACCGGGCCGACCTGCGCTTCTGCGAAAATTTGCAGCAGCAGGCGCGGCGAACCGCCTTCGGTGGTGCCGTCGAGCAGGATGCCGCGCATCTTGAGTTCGTCGACCGGCTCGCCATGACCCGGCAGCCTCTCGGCTAGCATCTCGTAATAGGTTTCCGGCGGTGCGGTCATGAAGGGCACGCCGAGATCCTTGAGATTGTCCCAGCACTTGACGAGGTCGTCGCAGATCAGCGCGATGTGCTGGATGCCTTCGCCGTTGAATTCGCGCAGGAACTCCTCGATCTGGCCTTTGCCGCCTTCACCCTCTTCGTTGAGCGGGATGCGGATCTTGCCGTCGGGCGCGGTCAGCGCCTTGGAGGTGAGGCCGGTGTACTCGCCCTTGATATCGAAGAAGCGGATTTCGCGGAAGTTGAAGAGCGTTTCGTAATAGTCCGCCCAGTACTTCATGCGGCCGTTGTAGACGTTGTGCGTCAGGTGATCGATGACGTTGAAGCCCGCGCCCTTGGGGAATTTTTCGACCCCCGGCAGGTATTCGAAATCGATGTCATAGATCGACAGGCCGTCACCATGCTCATCGGCATAGCGGTCGATCAGATAGACGATCGCGCCGCCGATCCCGCGGATCGCAGGGATATGCAGTTCCATCGGACCGGTCTGGACGGCGACGGGCTCCGCACCGCGTTCGAGCAGCTCGGCATAGGCCTTGCGCGCGTCGCGGACCCGGAAGCCCATGCCGCAGGCCGAAGGGCCGTGTTCGCGCGCGAAGAACCAGGCCGCGCTCTTGGGCTCGTAGTTGAGGATCAGGTTGATCCCGCCCTGGCGCCAGAGGTCGACGTCCTTCGAACGGTGCTTGGCGACATGCGTGAAGCCCATCGCTTCGAAAACCGGCTCGATCACGCCTTTTTCGGGGGCGCAGAATTCGACGAATTCGAAGCCGTCGAGGCCGATTGGGTTTTCGAAGAGATCGGGCATGGCAGTCCTCTGTCCGCTGGATTGGTTACTTTGGAAACTAGTTACAACTGATACTGGTTCATGTCAAGGAGCGAACCGGGCGCTGGCCCTTGCGGTTCCGATTGCGCGACGAAGCTCGGCTTGGCATTCTCGCTGGCGAGGGAGAACGACCAATGTTCGCGATCAAGGGCATCAACCACATCGCACTCGTCTGCCGCGACATGCGCGAGACGGTGGACTTCTATACGAAAATCCTCGGCATGCCGCTGGTGAAGACGGTGGAGCTGCCCGACGGCGGGCAGCACTTCTTCTTCGATTGCGGTGGTGGCGCGAGTGTCGCCTTCTTCTGGTGGAAGGACGGCCCGCCGGCCGCGCCCGGCATCGCCTCGGTGAAAAGCTTCCCCTACGAGGCGAAAACTGCAGTTGGATCGATGAACCACCTCGCCTTCGACATGGAAGAGGCGGACCTCGAAGCGGCGCTGTCAAAGCTGGAAAAGGCGGGTGTCCCTCACACCCATGCGGTCGTAAACCACGACGACAGCAAGATGGGCGTCGCGCGCGAAATGCACGACGGGGTCTTCGTTCGCTCGGTCTATTTCACCGACCCCAACGGGATCATGCTGGAGTTCGCCGCCTTCACCAAGAGCTTCACCCCGGAAGACGTGCGCCACGCGCCCGCAACGGTGGACGCCTGATGCCGCGTCTGCACGAGGTGCCGCGCGACGAGGCGGACAAGGATGTCGCCCTGCCGCTCTACCGCATGCTCTTCGGGGAGCGCGATCCCGTAGCCGAGCCGGGCACCGACACGGGAACGCCCGGCGACTGGTGGACGGTCTTCGCCAATTCACCCGATACGCTGAAGCACGCCGCGCAAGGCTTTGCCTATTATCGCAGTCCGGACCGTGCGATCGATCCGGTGCTTCGCGAACTCGGCCAGACCTGGGCCGGCTATGCCACCGGCAGCCAGTTCGTTTTCTCGCAGCATTGCAAGAGCCTGCGCGGTCTTGGTGTCGGCGACAACAAGATCGCTGCCCTGCCGCACTGGCAGACCAGTGACCTGTTCGATGCGCGCGAGCGTCTCGTGCTGGCTTATGCCGACCGTCTCGTCACCCATCGCGGGCGGGTTCCCGACGCGCTCTTCGCCGAGCTCAAGGCCGAATTCTCCGATGTCGAGATCCTCGAACTGACCTACATTACCTGCCTGTACGATATGCACGCGGTCATGAGCCGAGCCCTGCGTACCGAATTCGACGATCGCGACGATCCGGTTGTCGAAGTCGCCGCGCCAGAGGAGTTTTCGGCGCGGGATTTCCTCGACACCGGCAGGTAAAATCGAAAGGTTGCTGATTTTCGCACGGCCCATCGCGTTAGTGCTTGCGCGCAAAGGGTAACTATGATTCTCTGCGCTTATGCGACGGGGCAAATCATTGGCGGCGATTCAGAACGGGCGCGTGCGGCAGCACGGCGCGCTCGCGGCACTGCTAGTGATGGGCGGAATTGCCATTGCCGGACCTTCCGGGCTGCTCGCCTGGAGCGAGAACCTGCGCCTCCTCGACCAGCGTCAGGCACAGCTGGCGGAAATCGAGAAAGAGCGCACGGCGCTCCAAAATCGGGTGGCCCTGCTGGACCAGGATCATGCCGACCCCGACATGGTTGGCGAGCTGTTGCGGAGCCAGCTCAACGTCGTTCACCCGGACGAGGTCGTCATCAAGCTCGAGGACTGAGGTCTTCGTCAAACTTTCGCATTCCGTAAGGGTTTTCGTATGCATGTGCGTGCGCCCCGTTGCGCGCCATGCGCGGCTGTGCCTATAGGCTCAGCGCAAATTCCTCCCTGGAAAGAACAAGGATAGGACGTCTTGGCCAAAGCCCCCCGGAGCAAGAAGACAGCAACGAAGTCGCCCGCTGAGGATACCGACTTCGTCCTCCATTCGCTGCAGGACGCGCTCGACAAGAAGAAGCGCTACGATGCCAGCACGGAGCAGATGCAGAGCTTCTACGAGCAAATGCTGCTCATCCGCCGCTTCGAGGAACGCGCCGGCCAGCTCTACGGCCTCGGCCTCATCGGCGGCTTCTGCCACCTTTACATCGGGCAGGAAGCGGTTGCCGTCGGCCTGCAATCGGCACTGACCGAAGGGCTCGACAGCGTCATCACCGGCTATCGCGACCATGGCCACATGCTGGCCTACGGCATCGATCCCAAGGTCATCATGGCCGAACTGACGGGCCGTGAGGCGGGCATCTCGAAGGGCAAGGGCGGGTCGATGCACATGTTCTCGACCGAGCATAAATTCTACGGCGGCCACGGCATCGTCGGTGCGCAGGTTTCGCTCGGCGGCGGCCTTGCGCTCGCTCACCAGTACAACAACGACGGCGGGTTGTGTCTTGCTTACTTCGGCGACGGCGCGGCGAACCAGGGGCAAGTCTACGAGACCTTCAATATGGCCGCTCTCTGGAAGCTGCCGATCGTGTTCGTCGTCGAGAACAACCAGTACGCCATGGGAACCGCGGTCGGGCGCAGCTCGGCCGAGACCGAGTTCTACCGCCGAGGTACCGCGTTCCGTATCCCGGGCATGAAGGTCAACGGCATGGACGTGCTCGAAGTGCGCCAGGCGGCCGAAATCGCCTTCGCCCATGTGCGCGAGGGCAAGGGGCCGGTGCTGATGGAATGCGAGACCTATCGCTACCGCGGGCACTCGATGTCCGACCCCGCCAAGTATCGCACGCGCGAGGAAGTGCAGGACGTGCGCGAACACAAGGATCCGATCGAGGGACTCAAGAAGGTCCTGCTCGAGAATGGCAGCAACGAGGACGATTTGAAGGCGATCGACAAGGACATCCGCAAGGTGGTGAGCGAAGCGGCGGACTTCGCCGAAAACTCGCCCGAGCCTGAGGCTGCCGAACTCTACACCGATGTTCTGGTGGAGGAGTATTGAGCCATGGCTATCGAACTCAAGATGCCCGCCCTGTCGCCCACCATGGAAGAGGGCACGCTCGCCAAGTGGCTCAAGGCCGAGGGTGATACGATCGAGATCGGCGACATCATCGCCGAGATCGAGACCGACAAGGCGACGATGGAATTCGAGGCGGTCGATGAAGGCACGCTCGGCAAGATCATGGTCGAAGAGGGCACCGAAGGCGTGAAGGTCGGCACCGTGATCGCCATGCTGGCGGGCGAGGGCGAAGATGCCTCTGCCGCAGCCGCCGAAAGCACCGAGGCTGCTCCGGTCGTAGACGTTCCGGGCGAGGGCAAGGATGTCGGACGCGCCGAGAGCGAGGCCGAGATCACCAAGCCGGTCCGCAAGACCGACGTCCGCGATCCGGACGTTCCGGAAGGTACCAGCTTTACCTCCACCAGTGTCCGCGAAGCACTGCGCGACGGGATGGCCGAGGAAATGCGGCGTGACGAGCGGGTCTTCGTGATGGGCGAGGAAGTGGCGCAGTACCAGGGCGCCTACAAGGTCACTCAAGGCCTGCTCGACGAATTCGGCCCCAAGCGCGTCATCGACACGCCGATCACCGAATACGGCTTTGCCGGCATCGGCGCGGGCGCGGCGATGGGCGGGCTGCGTCCGATCGTCGAATTCATGACGTTCAATTTCGCCATGCAGGCGATCGACCACATCATCAACTCGGCGGCCAAGACCAATTACATGTCGGGCGGCCAGATGCGCTGCCCGGTCGTGTTCCGCGGCCCCAATGGCGCGGCGAGCCGCGTCGGCGCCCAGCACAGCCAGAATTACGGTCCGTGGTATGCCAGCGTGCCCGGCCTGATCGTGATTGCGCCCTATGACGCGGCGGACGCCAAGGGCCTGATGAAGGCCGCGATCCGCTGCGAGGATCCGGTAGTCTTCCTCGAGAACGAGCTAGTCTACGGCCGCAGCTTCGACGTGCCCGACATGGACGATTACGTGCTCCCGATCGGCAAGGCGCGGATCATGCGCGAGGGGTCGGACGTGACCATCGTCGCCTATTCGATCGCGGTGAGCCTCGCACTGGAAGCGGCCGAGGAGCTGGCGGGCGAGGGCATCGATGCCGAAGTCATCGACCTGCGCACACTACGCCCGCTCGACAAGAAGGCGATCCTGACCTCGCTCGCCAAGACCAATCGCCTGGTCATCGCCGAAGAAGGGTGGCCGACCTGCTCGATTGCCTCCGAGATCATCGCGATCTGCATGGAGGAGGGCTTCGACCACCTCGATGCGCCGGTCACTCGCGTGTGCGACGAGGACGTCCCGCTGCCCTATGCTGCCAATCTCGAAAAGCTGGCGCTGATCGACACGCCGCGGATCGTGAAGGCGGCCAAGAAAGTCTGTTACCGCGACTGATCGCGGCGGCTTCCAGGCCACGCCGACAAGTCAAGAAACCCCCTCGCCGCATTCCGGTGAGGGGGTTTTTCGTTGCGCGCAGGGGACGTTTGCCAGACGTCGCATGTGTCTTTTGATAGGCAGGATTGGGCCACGTAATGGCTAATTCCTACCAGACCGATCTAATCGTTAACGCGAGCCTTACGGGCCTGAAGGCCTTGAAAATAGGCGACAATATGTGGGTGTAAAATGTGCATTTTTACCTCCCTTTAAGCATGATGTTTTACGTCGTTCTCACACGCTGACGGCATAAGGCGGGATGAGCCAGAGCCATAGGAATGGTTATATGTTCGATCGTTTGAAGAGCCTCCTGCGCGAAGTCCGCGATGACCGCAGCGGAAACGTGCTCACCCTGATGGGCCTGTCCATGATCCCGCTGATCGGGACGCTTGGCCTTGCCGTGGATGCGGCACAGTGGATCAGCTGGAAGCGCGACCTGCGCAGTGCCGCTGACTCCGCCGCGATGGCCGGCGGGCTCGAGCTCAAGAACAGCGGTAATGCCGAAAGGGTGAACGCAGCCGTCCGCAAGGTCCTCGGCTACAACACGCAGCACGCCTACACGATCGTGGCGGTCGAAACGCCGCCTACGGCCGGCACCTTCGCGGGACAGCAGGGCATGGTCCGAGTGGTTCTCTCCACCAGCCAGAAGCTGCCATTCTCGAGCCTGTTCCTGCCGACCACCCCCGTCATCCGGGTGGAAGCAGTGGCGCAGGCGTCCAGCGAAGTCGCGAACTGCATGGTCGCACTTGCCCCGTCCGGGATCGCCATGTCGATCACCGGCGCCGCCTCGGTCAACATGAACTGCGGGATGCAGTCGAACAGCAATTTCGACGCTACTGCCACCGGGTCGATCAACGCAGGCGCGTTGTCGGCTGTCGGCACCGTCAACGAAGGCAACCGCATTTCCGGGACGACCGCGATCAACAATGGCGTCGTCGCGGAAGCCGATCCCTATGCCGGGGTCATCACGGATCCAAACGAGGTATGCAGCAACTGGCCGCTGATCTCGGGGACCAATAACCCCCCCCTGACACCTGGTTGCTACAAGGGCATACAGGTGCAGGCCAATGCCAAAATCACCTTGTCTCCGGGGACCTATTACCTGGGTGAAAAGGGGCTGAGCATCGGCGGTAACGCGACAGTTATCGGGAACGAAGTCACCCTCGTGTTCACCAACACGGCATCCCCGTTCAACTCGAGCAAGATCGGGACTTTCAGCGCGCAAGGCACATCGACCGTACAGCTGACTTCGCCTTCGACGGGGACCTATGCCGGCATCCTGATGCACCAGGACAGCCGCACGCCGTTCAGCAACACCACCCGTATGTTCATTACGGGCGACAGCAGGTCGCAGTTCGATGGCGCGATCTACGCCCCGAGCACGGAAGTTGCTTTCAGCGGCAACAGCGGCATGACCACGGACTGCCTCCAGATCATCGCCTGGTATGTTACCTTCACCGGCAGCACCTCGGTCTCCAACTCCTGCCCCTCGGGACGCGGCGTCGTCTCCTATTCGGGCGAAGAAGTGCTGAGGCTCCGCCAATGATCCGCGCGCTGAAAAACCGCCTCGCGCGCGAGACGCGCGGTACGGCAACCGTCGAGCTCGCTCTTGCGACCCCTGTGCTGCTTACGATGGCTTTGGCCGGCATCGATGTGGCGCTCGGCTTCGTGCACAAGCTCCAGGTCCAGCAGTACGCACAGATCGGCGGCGACTATGTCATGTCGGAGATGGAGAATGTGCCGCTGGACGCGGAGGTCAAACTGCGCGTCAACGAAGGTAGCGCCGTTCCCGTGACCGACATCACGGTGGATACCTGGACCGAATGCAACGGCGTCAAGGTCATGTCGCCAACTTGCGTAGGGCAATTGACGGGCGCGACCGAAACCAAGTTCATGCAGATCGAGGTCAAGAAGGTCTATAACCCAATCCTAAACATTCCCGGATATGCCAATTACGTGAAGCAATTCACGAGCACGGGCAAGGTCACTTTGCAGGTGAAATGATGGGACGGTTCAGGAATATCCTTCGCAATAGCAGGGGCGCTGCCGCGGTCGAGTTCGGCCTCGCGATACCGGTCGCGCTCGTCCTGATCCTCGGCTGCATGAATTTCGGCATCTACCTGTATTTCAAGAATTCGATGGCTGCCGCGATCGATGAGACCGCGCGCTCTGCCATCCTGTGGCCGACACCGGACGACACGCAGCTGACGACCAATTTCGAAAACTCTCTGCTGACCGCGAAGACTTTCGGTTCGGCGCAGCTGGCGATTAGCCATGGCACCTCGACCGATGGGCGCGACTACGTCGACCTCACCGGCACCGGCAGCTATTCGATCAATCTCGTTTTCTTCAACCTCGGAGCAATCCCCGTGCGCTCGACGCGCCGGGCTTTCGTCCAGGCCTGATCTGCGCCATAGGCTGCGCGATGGACAGCGTGGCCCGGCCAGCATGACGGACGAAGACTTGCCGCCCGAGGCGCGCGTCGCGATCGGCTATGCCGGAATGGCCGATCGCGACGCTTTTGCGTCCTTCTTGACCCTCGATCGTCAGCTTGCCCGCGCAGTTGCCGTGGCGAGCGAGCCAATTGTCGGGCAATTGCGTCTGGCATGGTGGCGCGACGCATTGTCCGCGGAAGCATCCGGCCGCCCCCTCGGCAATCCGTTACTCGACGCGATCGCAATGGCTTTCGGGCCGCTCGCCGTCCGCCTTGTGCCGCTGGTCGACGGATGGGAAGCCATCCTGCTGTCTGACGGGCTCGAGATGGACTCGATAGCTAGCTTGAGCCTCGGACGCGAAGAGGCTTGGCTCGCGCTCGCAGGGGCGATCGGCGCACCGGACGAAAGAACTGCGGTCAGGCACGCTGCCGGACGCTGGGCGGTCGCCGACCTCCTCGCGGGGCTCTCTGAGCCGGGCGAACGTGCAAGCGTCCTGGAATTGGCGCGGGGCATGCCCGATGACGATCCTCGTTTGTCGCGGCCGTTGCGCCCGCTCGCGATCCTCGATCGTCTCGCGCGGCGCTCGTTCGCTGCCGGCGGAGCGCCCTTGCTGGCAGACCGGGCGGGCGCATTGGTTGCATTGCGCGCCGGGCTGTTCGGCCGCTAGAAGACACGTTTAAAATCAGGGAGTCGCAGCGTGAAAGGTCTGGTTCTCGGCAGTGTGGCGACCCTTGGCCTTGTCGGTCTGGGGCTGTTCTGGTGGCAGGGCAGGGCCGAAGTCGAACAAGGTGCGCCTCCGCCGCTGGCCACGGAATCCGCTGTACCGCTACCCGATACCCCGCCGGTCGCACCGGGTGACGCTATCGGGCCCGAACCGCCCCAGGCAACCGAGCTGACGCGCGAGCAGCAGCGCTTCTTCCGCTACGACCGCAATCGCGATTGGCGCATCACCCGCACGGAAATGCTCTCCACCCGCAGCGATGCCTTCCGCAAACTCGACAAGGACGGCAACAACCTCCTCGATTTCGAGGAATGGGCGGTGGCGACGGTCGACAAGTTCGAAGGAGCCGACAACGACGGCGACAATGAATTGACGCCGGGCGAATTCGCTACGACCGCTCCGAAGCCGGCGAAAAAGCGCAGCTGCGCCTGTTAGGCGGCGACCAGTTCGGTGTTGGCGATCCAGTCCTTCAGATCGGCCTTGGCGCGGCCCGTGTAGGCTTCCTTGCGCTGCTTCTTTCCGACCTCATGAAGTGGCGGGAACAGCCCGAAGTTGACGTTCATCGGCTGATAGGTCTCCGCTTCCGCATCGCCGGTGATATGCGCGAGCAAGGCCCCGAAAGCTGTTGTGCGAGGCGGCGCGGACCAGTCGCGTCCCGATAGCTCGGCAGCTGCCATCAGGCCGGCCATCAGGCCGACGGCCGAACTTTCGACATAGCCTTCACAGCCTGTCACCTGCCCGGCGAACCGGATGTGCTCGGCGCCCTTCAGGCGTAGCTGGCGGTCGAGGACCATGGGCGAATTGAGGAAGGTGTTGCGATGCAGACCGCCGAGCCGCGCGAATTCGGCGTTCTCCAGCCCCGGGATAGTCCGGAACAGCTCGATCTGTGCGGCATATTTCAGCTTGGTCTGGAAGCCGACCATGTTCCAGAGCGTGCCCAGCTTGTTGTCCTGCCGCAGCTGGACGACCGCATAGGGCCAGCGCCCCTGCGGGAATTCGTCGGACGTATCGAAAGGGTTGTCGAGTCCGACACCCTTCATCGGGCCGTATCGCAGGGTCTCGACGCCGCGCGCGGCCATCACCTCGATCGGCATGCAGCCGTCGAAATAGGGCGTGTCCTTTTCCCACTCGCGGAACTCTGTCTTCTCGCCGTCCATCAGGCCCTGGTGGAAGGCCAGATACTGGTCCTTCGTCATCGGGCAATTGATGTAGTCGCCGCCTTCGTTGGAGGCTTCGGTGCGCTTGTTCCAGCGCGACTGGATCCAGCACTTCGACATGTCGATGCTGTCGTGGTGGACGATCGGGGCGATCGCATCGAAGAAGGCGAGCCGTTCCTGGCCGGTCGCCTTGACTATGCTTTCGGCAAGCGACTGGGCGGTGAGCGGGCCGGTGGCGACGATCGTCGGTCCGGTATCGGGCAGGGCATCGATCCGCTCGCGTACAACCGTCACCTTGGGGTGCTCGAGCAGCGTGCGCTCAACTTCGGCGGAGAACACGTCGCGGTCGACCGCCATCGCGGAGCCGGCGGGGACGCGGGCGGTCTCGCCCGCGCGCATAATCAGGCTGTCGAGTTCGCGCATCTCGTAATGGAGCAGGCCAACGGCGTTCTTGTCGCTGTCGTCGGAGCGGAAGCTGTTCGAGCAGACGAGCTCGGCCAACCCTTCGGTCTGGTGGGCCGGCGTCATGTCGCCGCCGCCGCGCATCTCGGACAGGCGAACCGTGAAGCCGCGCTGCGCCAGTTGCCAGGCCGCCTCGCTACCGGCCAGGCCGCCACCGATTATGTGGATATCGTGGGTCATTCCGGGCGCAGTTAGGCTTGCAAGCGTGGCCCATCAAGCCCTAGCGCCCGCAGGGAAGGGGGAGGAGCATGCCCAGACGCGCACTTGCAGAACATCGTCCATGGTTGCTGGCCAGCCTCACGGCTTCTGTGCTGTTCTATTTCGTGACGAAGCAATGGCTACCGGGCGCGCCTATGCCGGAGCTTTACCAGGCCTTGCTCAAAGGGTCGGCCGTTGCATTCCTCGCCGTCTATGCATGGGTTCGCCATCCGGAACGCGATGCCAAGGTAATTTCGCTGGTCATGATGCTTGGCGCGCTGGGCGATGCGCTGCTCGATCTGTTCTTCGAGGTCGGGGCAGGCTTCTTTCTCGCAGGCCACCTCGTGGCGAGCGTCTTCTACCTCCAGCATCGCCGCAAAGCCTATCGCGGGACGCAGATCGGTGCGGCCCTCGCACTGTTCTTCGCCACCCCGCTGATTTCGTGGTTGCTCACACGCGATCCGCTAGTGCTGCTTTACTCAGTAGGGCTGGGGACCATGGCGGCGACCGCCTGGGCGAGCCGATTCCCAAGGTATCGCGTCGGGATCGGGGCGGTTCTGTTCGTGATCTCGGACTGGCTGATCTTCGCCCGGATGGGCTTGCCTGCGATGAAAACCGTTGCGGACTGGCTGGTATGGCCGATCTACTATTCCGGCCAGTTCCTGATCGCCACCGGGGTCATCCAGACCTTGCGTAGCGACCGCCCCTAGCCTGGGTGGGCTGCGATCGTGGTGCGGTGCAATTCGCGCCGGTAGCCCTCGTATCCGCCGGTCGCCTTGTGCAGGACTGCGCGATTGTCCCACATGACCAGCATGTCCGGTTCCCAGTGATGGCGATAGACGAATTCTTCGCGTGACTGCCAAGCGGCAAGCTCGGCGAGAAACGGGATGGCCTCGGCCTCGTCCATACCCTCGATCCCGACGATGTATCCCAGGGTCGAGAACAGGCACTCCTCGGCCGTTTCCGGATGTTGTTGGACCAGCGGGTGCGTGCGGGTTTCGCGCGCGCTTTCGCCGGGCCGGATCGCCATGGACCGGCCCTTGTCCTTGTCGCCGTAAGTGCCATCGGGCGCGTAGGCCAGCTTCGCGCTGTGGATCGCGGTCAGCGAGCGCAAATGCTCCTTCCTGTCCTCGGGCAGCGCCGCGAAGGCCGCGCCCTGGTCGGCGAACAGCGTGTCACCGCCGACGGGCGGTATGTCGATGGCGAGCAGGCAGGTGCCTGCCGGCGGGCGCTCCAGGAAACTCCAGTCGCTGTGCCAGTTTTCGGCAAACAGCGGCGAGGTCTCGTCCGCCTCGCGCAGGATGGCGGCGATGTTGCGCCGACCCGCGATAGGCGCAAAGAAGGGATCTTCCCCGAACCCGCCCATGAGCCGGGTGAACGCTTCCAGTCCGTCGTCGTCGAGCGTTTGCTCGGCGAAGGCCAATACCTTGTGCTCGAGCCAGAGAGCGCGAATTTCGGCGACCTGCTCGGCCGTCATGGCTTGCGACAGGTCGAGCCCGGTCACGCGCGCGCCGCACGCCTGTCCGCTCGGCTCGACCTGCAGGCTCATCCGCCGGGCTCTCCTTCGATATTCCGGTCGGAATGCGCTGTGGTGTGGGGCGTCGTTTCCTGCAGACCGCCGCGTGCGGCGATCTCGTTCGCCACGGCCTCTTCGGCCTCGTTCTCCGGCTCTTCGGTTTCGTCGATGAGTGCCGCGCCGACGATCTGCTCGCCCTTCGAAACGTTGAAAATGCGCACGCCCGAAGAGCCGCGACCCGAGATCGAGAAGCCTTCGTGGTTCTCGAACCCGCCTTCGATCAGATGGCGGAAGCAGATCGGCAAACGTATCAGCTTGGCCTGGTCGGTGACCAGCATGAGCTGAGAGTTGTGCTTGACCGGGAAGCTCGCGACGACGGGACCGTTTCGTGCCGGGTTCTTGGCCGACTCGCCGATGTTGGTGAGACCCATGCCGCCGCGACCGATGGTGCGATATTCGTAGGCCGAGGTGATCTTGCCGTATCCGTTGGCCGTCAGCGTGAGGATGAATTCCTCCTCCTCGGCCATGGCGGCAACCTTCTCGGCATCTAGCGTCGGGGCGTTCTCGTTGTTCTTCCACTCGGCAGCACGCAGATAGGCGTCGCGCATCTCGGTGTCGGTTTCACCCGCGTCGAGCACGGCCATCGATACGACCTTCTGCCCTTCCTTGAGCTTCATGCCGCGCACGCCGATGCCGGTGCGGCTCTTGGTCTCACGCGCGTCGGTCGCGGAGAAGCGGATCGCCTTGCCCGAATCCGAAGCGAGGAAGATTTCCTGGTTTTCCCGCAGCAGTTCGACGCCAATAAGGCGGTCGCCGCTGCCTTCGACGAAACCCATCGCGTATTTGCCGTTCGACGGGACATTGGTGAAGGCGTCCATCGAGTTGCGGCGGACCATGCCCTGTTCGGTCGCGAAGACGATGTTGAGCGCGCTCCACTCGGCTTCGTCCTCGGGCAGTGGCAGCACGTTCGTCACCCGCTCCTCGTCGCCGAGGGGCAGGAGGTTGACCATCGGGCGGCCCTTGGTCGTCGGGCCGCCTTCGGGCAGCTTCCAGACCTTCATCCGGTAGACACGTCCGGTATTGGTGAAGAAAAGCACGGGGTTGTGCGTCGACGTTACGAACATTTCGACGACGGCATCTTCGTCCTTCGTCGCCATGCCGCTGCGGCCCTTGCCGCCGCGTGCCTGGGCGCGGAAGGCTTGGAGGGGCGTACGCTTGATGTAGCCGCCGTGGGTCACGGTTACGACCATGTCCTCGCGCTCGATCAGGTCCTCATCCTCGATCCCGTCCCAGGCGGGCGCGATCTCCGTGATGCGCGGGGTGGCATAGCTGGCGCGGATTTCCTCGAGCTCCTGCCGCATCACGCCGTAAAGCTTCACGCGGTCCGCAAGGATCGAGAGGTACTCCTCGATTGCCAGGCTCAGTTCCTTGAGTTCGTCACCGATCTCGTCGCGGCCGAGCGCCGTCAGGCGATGCAGCCGCAGATCGAGGATGGCCTTCACCTGCCGCTCGGACAGGCGGTATGTGCCGCCAGTCTGTTCGTCGGTCGGCTCGATCGCTTCGACCAGCGCGATATATTGCGCGATGTCGCCGATCGGCCATTCCTTGGTGAGCAGTTTCGCGCGGGCATCGGCCGGGTTTGAGGAGCCGCGGATCATCGCGACCACTTCGTCGAGGTTCGAGACCGCAACGACGAGGCCGAGCAAGATATGCGCCCGCTCGCGCGCCTTGTTCAGTTCGAACTTGGTGCGGCGGGTAATGACCTCCTCGCGGAAGCCGATGAACGCCTGGATGAAGTCGCGCAAGGTCAGCGTTTCCGGACGCCCGCCGCGGATCGCCAGCATGTTCGCCGGGAAGCTCGCTTGTGCGGGGGTGTAACGCCAGATCTGGTTCAGCACGACTTCGGGCGAGGCATCGCGCTTGAGGTCGACGACCACACGCACGCCCTCACGCGAGCTTTCGTCGCGGATGTCGGAGATACCCTCGATCCGTTTTTCCTTGGCGGCTTCGGCAATCTTTTCGACCAGCGCGCTCTTGCCCACCTGGTAGGGGATCGAGGTCAGCACGATCGACCGCCGGTCGCCGCGCTTTTCCTCGAATTCATGCCGCGCGCGCATCAGGATCGAACCGCGCCCCGTGGTATAGGCTGCGCGGGCACCCGATTTGCCGAGGATGAGCGGGGCTGTCGGGAAGTCCGGGCCCGGAATGATCTCGAACAGTTCCTCGCTGGTGATCGCGGGATTGTCCATGAAGGCGAAGCAGCCGTCGATCACTTCGCCGAGGTTGTGCGGCGGTATATTGGTCGCCATGCCGACCGCGATGCCGCCGGCACCGTTGACCAGCAGGTTGGGGAAGCGGGCGGGGAGGACTGTCGGTTCCCGGCGCGAACCGTCGTAGTTGTCGGCGAAATCGACCGTATCCTTGTCGAGATCGTCCAGCAGCGCGTTCGCCACGCGGGCAAGACGCGCTTCGGTGTAACGCATGGAAGCGGGCGGATCGGGGTCCATCGACCCGAAGTTCCCCTGGCCGTCGACCAGCGGGACGCGCAGCGACCAGTCCTGCGTCATGCGGGCAAGCGCATCGTAGATCGCGGCGTCGCCGTGCGGGTGGTAATTACCCATCACGTCGCCGACGATCTTCGCACTCTTGCGATAGGGCCGCCCGGCGACGAAGCCGCCTTCCTGACTGGCGAACAGGATGCGGCGGTGGACCGGCTTCAGCCCGTCACGCACATCGGGCAGCGCGCGGCTGACGATCACGCTCATCGCGTAATCGAGGTAGCTCGTCTTCATCTCATCGACGATGTCGATGCGCGTGTAGTCGCCTCCATCGAAGGGAGGGGGATTCAGGACTTCGGTTTCGTCTGACAAGACAGCATTTCCGTTTTGCGAACTGCGGATGTTCAGGAGAGGGCGAGGTTAGGCGAAAGCAGCCCGGCGCGCCACCAAAGCGGCGGAACAGATGGCGCTTTCATGCGCTTTTTCCACATATGGTTGTCGCCGCGCAGAATGGAATGCTTAACGGCGGGCAGGGCTGGCATTCAAAGCCCGTTCAGCCCGGTTTGCATAGAAGCATTTGCAATGAGAGCACACTGGCGGCATTGCCAAAACCACTAGCTGTTTCAGGCGCCGCGCGCGCTCAGACCCCTTACCACTCTTGGGAGCTATTCACATGATTTTCACCCGTCTCGCACGCACGCACGGCACCGCTTCGTCGCTTGCCCTTGCGCTCGCGCTGGTCACCGGCACGGCGATCGCCGCAACTGCGCTCGAAGCGCCGGCCTTTGCCCAGAAGAAGGAAAAGCCGAAGTATTCCAAGGCGTTCACCACCGCCTACGCACCGCTCCAGGCGGCGCTCAGCGCCGAAGCGCCTGATGCGGCGACCGTGAAGGCCGCCATTCCGAGCGTCGTCGCGGCGATTGAGAACGACGATGATCGCTATGCCGCCGGCGGCGCGATCGTGAATGCGGGCCAGAAGTTCAACGACAATGCGCTCGCCCGCCAGGGTCTAGAGCTCATGCTTGCGAGCGGCAAGGTCGCGCCGGAACAGGTCGGCCCGTACAATTTCATGATCGGCCAGGTCGCTTACAACGCGAAGGATTATGCAGCCGCTCGCACGGCTCTGGAGGCCGCCCTCGCAGCCGGCTACACCCAGAATAACCCCGAGGCGATCATTGCGGAAACCTATTTCGCCGAAGATCGCGATGCCGAAGGGCTCGCTTATCTCGCCGGCGCGATCAACGCGCGCAAGGCGGCAGGTCAGCAGGTCGACGAAGACTGGATCCGCCGCGGCCTAGCCGTTGCCTATGGCGCGTCGATGAAGGAGCAGGCGCAGCAGTACGCCAGCATGTATGTCAGCGAATATCCCAGCGAGACGAGCTGGCGCGACGCGGTCGCCATCTTGCTCAACACCGGCGGATACGAAAACCCGGCGATCCTCGACCTTCTGCGCCTCGGCCGCCGGGCAGGCACGCTCAATGACGGTCGCCTGTACATGGAATATGTCGACGCAGCCGACTATCGCCGCCTGCCGGCCGAGGTTGTGGCTGTGATCGACGAAGGCAAGTCGAAGGGACTTCTGCCGGCAGACGACCAGTACGTCAACGACACGCGCAAGCAGGCTGCCGAGCGCGTGGCCGCAGACCGCGCCGACATGGCCAGCCTGATGGCCGATGCCCGCAAGGCTGGCGCTTCGTTCGCGACTGTCATGGCCACCGGCGATGCGCTGCTGAGCCTCGACCGTCCGGCCGAAGCCGAGGAATTCTATCTGAAGGCTTCGGGGATGGCCGGTGCGGACACGCCGATGGCGCTCACCCGTCTCGGTATCGCCCAGTACGACCAGGGCAAGTACGCCGAGGCGCAGGCGACCTTCAACAAGGTCGAAGGTGCGCGCAAGGCAATCGCCAACCTGTGGGGGATTTATTCCACCCAGAAGGGCGGCTGACCACATCGGGTCCTCGGACCCGGATCGAAGAGGGCGCGGAACCCAGCGGGTTTCGCGCCCTTTTTGCATCTAGCGCAGGCGCTTCACGACGATCTGATTGTTCTCGCGCCGGTCGACCTTGAACTGGTCGATCGCTTCGAACAGGTCCGACAGCCGCTTGAAGCCGTAGTTGCGGACGTCGAAGCTGGATCGGTTGCCGGCAATGTTGCCGACTTCGCTGAGCGAGGCGAAGCCTTCCTCGTCGCGCTTCGCAGCCTTCCATGCCGTGCCGAGCAGTTCGATCAGCTCTTCGTCGATGTCGCCGGCCCTGATGGCGGGCGCCTTCGCACCTTTTCCTGCCTGCGGTTCGTCGGTAGCGCCCTTGATCAGGGCATCGATATCGATGAAGCGGGTGCACGCGCTCTTGAACGCGGCGGGGGTCTTGCTGGTGCTGCCGAAGCCGTAAACCACCAGCCCGTCCTGACGCAGACGGGTGACAAGCGGCGTAAAGTCGCTGTCGGAACTCATGATGCCGAAGCCGTCGACCTTCCCCTGGTAAAGCAGGTCGATCGCATCGATCGTCATGGCCATGTCGGTGGCATTCTTCCCTGCGGTGAGATCGAATTGCTGCTGCGGCTGAATGCCGTATTTGTGCGTGATTTCGCCCCATTTGGAGAGATTGTTCTTGGCGAAATTGCCGTAAGCCCGCTTGATGTTCACCTGGCCCAGTTCGGCCATCACGGTCAGGACCGGATCGATGCCCTTGGGGGTGGTGTTGTCCGCGTCGATCAGCAGGGCGATGTTCTTGAGGTCTCTGTCAGCCATCGCGGACAGATGGGCCGACGGTCTTGCGAACTCAAGCGCTTATTCGGCGGGTGCGAACTCGCCCGTGTTTTCGTCGAGAACGTGGAGGACACCCTCGCTGATGGCGAAAAAGGCTCCGCGAAGTTTGAGGTCGCCGCTTGCTTCCTTCTCGCGCACGCAGGGAAACGTGCGCAGGTTCTCGATGCTGACGCCGACCGCGGCCATTTCCATGGCGCGCTCGGCCGCAACCCCGTCCGTGCCATATTTCTCGGCAACCTTGTCCCGCGCTTCGTCGAGCAGGTGGATCCAGTTGGCGACGAAGCCACCTTCGCCGGGTGCCGTGTCGCGCAAGTCCTGCGTCAGCGCCGCCTTGCAGCCGCCGCACATGCCATGGCCCATGACGAGGATCTGCCGCACCTTGAGAAACTGGACTGCGAATTCCAGCGCCGCCGATACGCCATGCAGGCCTGGTGTCGTCTCGAATGGCGGCACCAACGCAGCGACATTGCGGACCACGAAGATTTCACCCGGATCGACGTCGAAGATCTGCGCGGGGTCGACGCGGCTGTCGGAGCAGCCGATCACCATGAGCTTGGGGCTCTGTCCCTCTTCGACGAGGCGGTCATACCGTGCCCGCTGGCGCGGATAACCGGTTTCACGAAAGCGGCGATAGCCTTCGAGGAGATGCGCGAACTCTGGCATTCAGCGCCAAGCCGTCGGGGCGAAGGTGGGGATTGCGATCGCGTCCATGTCGAGGGCCGTAACGGCACTCAAGGGACCGGACAAGTGGCAGCGAATAGCTATGCGGCTTGCCCGCACGCGGGAGCGGGCCTAGATGGGCCGCAACATGAACGACCTATCCACAGTTCCGCAGCCCGAGGGCGACCGGCCGACGATGCAGCGCAAGCCCGACTGGATCCGGGTGAAGGCGCCGGTGAGTAAGGGCTACCACGAAACGCGCAAGCTCATGCGCGAACTCAACCTGCACACCGTCTGCGAAGAAGCCGCCTGCCCGAATATCGGGGAATGCTGGACCAAGAAGCACGCGACCGTGATGATCCTGGGCGATACCTGCACGCGGGCGTGCCGCTTCTGCAACATCAAGACAGGCATGCCGATGCCGGTCGATCCGCTCGAGCCCGAGCACACTGCGGCCGCAGCCGCCGCGATGGGGCTCGAACACATCGTCATCACCAGCGTCGACCGGGACGATCTTCCCGACCGCGGGGCAGGCCAGTTCGTCAAGGTCATCAACGCGCTGCGCCGCGAGACCCCGGACACGACGATTGAAATCCTCACGCCGGACTTCAAGGGCCGGATGCGCCAATCGATCGAGGAGATCTGCGAAGCGGGTCCGGACGTCTTCAACCACAATCTCGAAACGGTGCCGCGTCTCTATCCGACGATCCGGCCCGGCGCGCGATACTATGCCTCGATTCGCCTGCTCGAAGAGGTGAAGGCGCACAATCCGCTGATTTTCACGAAGTCGGGCATTATGCTCGGGCTTGGGGAAGCGCGGCTCGAAGTGCATCAGGTGATGGACGACATGCGCAGCGCGGACATCGATTTCATCACCATGGGGCAGTACCTCCAGCCGACGCCGAAGCATGCCAAGGTCGAGGAGTTCGTCACCCCCAAGCAGTTCGCCGCCTACGGTGCCATCGCGCGGGCCAAGGGCTTCCTGCAGGTCGCGTCGAGCCCGCTTACGCGTTCGAGCTATCACGCAGGTGAGGATTTCGCTCAGATGCGGGCGGCCCGCGAAGCCAAGCTGGCGAAACAGGCTGGCTGATGCCGGGAATTCGCGAAAAGCGTTTTCTCCCCTACACTTGCGAGCAGATGTTCGATCTGGTCGCAGATGTGGGTCGCTACGCGGACTTCTTGCCGTGGGTGATCGCGACCCGCGTGCGTTCGGACAGCGATACCGAAATGGTCGCCGACATGCTGGTCGGCTTCAAGGCGATCCGGGAGAAGTTCACCTCGCGTGTCGAGAAGCGGCGACCCGAACATATCGAGGTCTTCTATGTCGATGGGCCACTCAAGGACCTCGACAACAATTGGCGCTTTACGCCCGCGCCGGGCGGCTGCGAGGTCGATTTTTGCGTCGATTTCGAGTTCCGCAACGCGATGTTCGAACGGCTTGCCGGCCAGTATTTCGACCGCGCCTTCCGCAAGATGATGGGCGCCTTCGAGGCGCGCGCAGATGCGCTTTACGGTAACAGCAGTTCGAGCGCACAGACCGTCGCCTGACGGCGGATGTCCGCGCGCGACGTCGGCTCGAACTTCTTGAGTTCGCCGTCCGGTTCGCCCTCCTGCCCGCGTACGACCCGCGCGAACACGACCGTGCCGACAGGCTTCAGCGCCGTGCCCCCTCCCGGCCCGGCCACGCCGCTGATCGCCACCGCGACATCGGCATCGCTGTTCTGCAAGGCCCCCTTGGCCATCGCCCAGACGCATGCAATAGAGACCGCGCCGAAGGTTTCGATGATGTCGAGCGGTACGCCAAGGCTCTCCATCTTGGCCTCGTTCGAATAGGTCACAAAGCCACGGTCGAGGACGGCGGACGACCCCGGAATTTCGGTCAATGCCGCTGCGACCAGGCCGCCGGTGCAGCTTTCGGCGACCACCACCTTGCGGCCGGCATCGCGGTTTTCTTCGACGACCTGACGAGCGAGGTCTTCGATTTCCTGAGGAAGGAGTGCGCCGTGCTCCATATGGGCTCCGTCAGTTGCGGATCACTGTGGCGATTGCCTGCGCGGCAATGCCTTCGCCGCGACCGGTGAAACCCAGCCGCTCCGTGGTCGTCGCCTTCACCGATACGCGGCCGATGTCAACGCCGATGAGCGCGGCTATACGTTCGCGCATGGCCGGACGATGGGGGCCGATCTTCGGAGCTTCGCAGATGATGGTAAGATCGACGTTGCAAACCGCATAGCCTGCCTCGGCCACGAGTTTAGCTGCATGGACCAGGAACCGGTCGCTGCTCGCGCCCTTCCATTGCGGGTCGCTCGGCGGGAAATGCGTGCCGATGTCGCCTTCGCCGATCGCGCCGAGAAGCGCGTCGACGATGGCGTGAAGCGCCACGTCGGCATCGCTATGCCCTGCGAGGCCCTTGTCGTGCTCGATTTGGATCCCGCCGAGCCAGAGCTCCTCGCCCGCGGCGAGCTTGTGGACGTCGAAGCCCATGCCGGTACGGATGGCGGGCAGGTCGGTCATGAAATCCTCCGCATAGGTGAGCTTGGCCAAGCGCTCGTCGCCCTCGACCAGCGCCACATTGCCACCTGCCGCGCGCAGCACCTGCGCGTCGTCGCCGGCATCGAGTTCGCCTTCCCAGCCTTGGTGCGCCTGCAGGATGGCATCGAAGCGAAAGGCCTGTGGGGTCTGGACCCGGCGCAGTTGCTCGCGCGGCGCGCTTCCGGCCATCAGCCCTTCCTTCTCTAGTGCGAGGCTGTCGGCGACCGGCAATACAGGGATGGCTCCCGCTTGATTGTCGAGCGCTTCCAACAGCCGCTCGATCACGGCAAGCGGCAAGTTGGGCCGGGCTGCGTCATGGATCAGGACAAAGGCTGCGGTTTCGATGGCCTCCAGGCCCTTGGCGACCGATTGCTGACGGGTTTCGCCACCAGTCACGGTCGTATATTCGCCCAAGCCTCGAAGCGCCTCAGCGGCGGCTGCCTCTCCGTTCTGCGGGATCACGACGATCAATGGGCTCGCACCAGCCGCGAGCAAAGTCTCCACCGAATGCCGCAGGACCGGTTTCCCGCGCCACGGCGCAAATTGCTTCGGGAGGGGCTGGCCGGCGCGCAAGCCTTTTCCGGCGGCGACAACGATTGCGGCAAACGGGGGAAGGGTGGCGGCCTCGCTCATAAGCCCTGCGCGCTAGCGGCTTGCCGTATGTGCTGCAACGCACTATGTGCCTGCCCAATATTTAGGCACACACCCGATCATGAGCGCGCATCCCCTCCCTCCGGTTCCCCCGACGCCGATCTCGATCGGGTCCGTGGCTATCGACACGCCAGTCGTCCTCGCCCCGATGACGGGCGTGACCGACCTGCCGTTCCGCCGGCTCGTGCGGCGCTATGGCTCGGGCCTCAATGTGACCGAGATGATCGCCAGCGAAGCGGCCATCCGCGAAACGCGCATCAGTATCCAGAAGGCCGAATGGGATCCGATCGAGGAACCTGTCTCGATGCAACTCGTCGGCTGCGATCCCTCCAGCATGGCCGAGGCGGCCAAGCTGCAGGAGGGCAATGGTGCGGCGATCATCGACATCAATTTCGGCTGCCCGGTGCGCAAGGTCGTCGGCCAGTTGGCGGGCTCCGCGCTGATGCGCGAGGTCGCGCTGGCGACGAAGCTGATGAAGGCCACGGTCGAGGCGGTCGATGTTCCGGTCACCGTCAAGATGCGGATGGGCTGGGACCATTCCGACCTCAACGCACCCGAACTGGCCAGGATCGCAGAGGATCTAGGGGTCAAGATGATCACCGTCCACGGCCGCACGCGAAACCAGATGTACAAGGGGCACGCGGACTGGGCCTTCGTCCGCAAGGTCGCGGATGCGGTCTCGATCCCGGTCATCGTCAATGGCGATATCTGCGGTATCGAGGATGCGGCGAGGGCGCTCGACCAGTCGGGCGCGGACGGGCTGATGATCGGCCGAGGAGCTTATGGAAAGCCGTGGCTCCTTGGGCAGGTGATGCATTGGTGGCGCACCGGCGAGGTGCTCGCCGATCCGGACATGGACGAACAGTTCGCCGTCGTCACCGAGCACTATCGCGCGATGCTGGAGCATTACACGCCGGCAACCGGCGTCAAGATCGCGCGCAAGCACCTGGGTTGGTATACGAAGGGACTGCGTGGTTCGGCCGAGTTCCGCAACCACGTAAACTTCGTCGACGATCCCGCGCAGGTCTTGGGCGAACTCGAGCGTTTCTACGAACCCTTCCTGCGGCAGCGGGCGGCGTGAGCGACCGAGTGGCTGCGCCCGGTCCGGCAGCCCAGATCGCCGGTCTCATCTTTGCGGTGCTGCTGATCGACGAAGCAGGGACGATCGTCGAGGCGAATGCCGCCGCTGAAGACATGCTCGATCGCAGTGCCCAACGCCTGGTCGGGAAGGCGCTGCTCGATGTCCTTGCCATCGACGATACCCGCGTGCGCACCAGCCTGGAGCAAGGCGAGATGCAGATGATCGCGCGTGGCATCGGTATCGCCACCAGCCAACGGGACAGGCGGGTCAATCTTACCAGTTCCCCGATCCACAGCCACCCGGGCTGGCGGGTGATCACGCTTTCGGACGTGGGGCAGGGCGAGGGCAGGGCCGATGACGAGGAGCGTTACGAGCTTCGCGCCCCGGCGGTCCTCGCCCACGAGATCAAGAACCCCCTGTCCGCGATCCGCGGTGCCAGCCAGCTCCTGGCCCGCCGCGTCGACGGTAAGGACAAGCCGCTCGCGCGAATGATTTCGGCCGAGGTCGACCGGATCGCGGAACTGATTGACCGAATGCAGCAACTGGGGAGCAAGCCTGTCGCCGTGACCGGTCCCTGCAATCTGCACGAGGCGATCCGCAACGCCATGGCGACGGTGAGGGCTGGCAAGGGAGAAGGCTGCGAACTGGTCGAGGAATTCGACCCCTCCCTGCCGCCGGTAGCTGCGGATCAGGGAGCGCTCGAGCAGGTCCTCATCAACCTAATCGCCAATGCCTGCGATGCCAGTGGCGAACTCGAGAACCCGCAGGTCACCGTCAGGACCCGTTTCGTCAGCGGCCTCGTCTTCAACGCGATCCGCTTCGGCAAGGCGACACGCTTGCCGATCGAGATCACCGTGACCGACGCGGGCCCGGGCATCGACGAGGCATTGCGCGACCACGTGTTCGAACCTTTCGTTTCGAGCAAGCCGCAGGGGCAGGGGTTGGGCCTCGCGCTGGTGCGCAAGCTGCTCCGCGATATGGGCGGCCGCATCGGCCACGAACGCGACGAGCGCGCGGGCCTGACTCATTTTCGGATCAACCTGCCGGTGGCGGGATAGGGGAGGGACATGGGTCGCAAGGTACTGCTCGTCGAGGACGACAAGGGCATCGCAACGGTCATCACGGAGGCCCTGCGCGAAGAGGGCTATGACGTCACGACGTGCGAAAGCCTTGCCCGACGCGATGCCTTGCTGGCCAACCAAGGCTTTGACGTCATGCTGACCGACGTCATCCTCGAGGATGGCGACGGGTTGGCCTCGATCGATCGCGTTCGCGACGTCGCGCCGGACATGCCGGTCATCGTGCTGTCCGCGCAGAACACGCTCGACACCGCGGTGCGGGCGAGTGACAGCCATGCGTTCGAATATTTCCCCAAGCCCTTCGACCTCGACGAACTGACGCAAGCGGTTCGTCAGGCGGTCGCCAACCGTCCGAGCGCGAGCGGCGGTGAGGAAGGGGAGGACAGCGCGCTGCCACTGATCGGTCGCAGCCCGGCAATGCAGGGCGTGTTCCGCATGATCACGCGAGTCCTGCGGAACGATCTCACAGTCCTCGTTACCGGGGAAAGCGGAACGGGCAAGGAGCTTGTGGCGGAGGCGATCCACGAGCTCGGCGCGCGCAAGACCGGACCCTTTGTCGCGGTCAACATGGCGGCAATCCCGCATGATTTGCTCGAAAGCGAACTGTTCGGTCACGAGCGCGGAGCCTTTACCGGGGCGGTGAGCCAGCAGATCGGCAAATTCGAACAGGCGAATGGCGGTACGCTGTTCCTGGACGAGATCGGCGATATGCCTGCCGATGCCCAGACACGCCTCTTGCGCGCCCTCCAATCGGGTCGCATCCGCCGTGTGGGCGGGCGCCAGGAGATTCGCGTCGACGTCAGGATCATTGCCGCCACCAATCGCGATCTGGAGCCGATGATCGCCGACGGGCGGTTTCGTGAAGACCTCTTCTACCGCCTCAACGTCGTGCCGATACCGCTGCCGCCGCTACGGGAACGGCGTGAGGACATCGGAGCCTTGGTCCGCCACTTCCTCGGCCAGGCCGCGGCGGAGGGCTTGCCGAGACGGCAGGTGAGCGATGATGCCATCGCAGCATTGGCTGCGCGTCACTGGCCGGGCAACGTCCGCGAGCTCCGCAATGTCGTCTTCCGACTCGCGTTGCTCGCACGCGACGACCTGGTCGATGCCGCCGCGGTTGCCGATTGCGTGCCGATGGAACAGTCGCGAACAGGCTCCGAGCGGCAGGACGGGTTCGAAACGGCTCTCGATGCGTGGCTCGCTTCGCACCGGCCGTCGGCAGGAACGCTCTATCACGCCGCCTTGGCCGCATTCGAAAAGCCGCTGTTCGAACATGCGATGCGCGAAACCGATGGCAATCAGGTTCGTGCAGCCCAGCTCTTGGGGATTAATCGCAACACCTTGCGAAAGCGCCTGAGCGATCTCGAAATCCCCCCCGATCGCTTCATCAGGCCGCGCTAGAAGGCGCTTTGTCGAATTTGTACTTGCAGTCCTGCAACAGGGCTGTTGTATGCCTGCCACTATGGCGAGTGTGGCCCGGGTCCAGTCGAATACGACACCGCGCTGGTGGCGCAGGTTCGTCGTGACGTCACGTCGCGCCAATCTTTTCGCCTATATCGAGATATTCTTCGCCGTCGCCTTCCTCGTCATGGTCGCGAGCACATGGGCGGCGTTCACCTCCGCCCCGCCAAACGGGCAGCTGCTCCCGAGCAGGCAGGTGGCCGGGCTGCTCATCGGCACGCTGATTCCGGCGATGGCACTCCTCGTTCTGGCAGGGCGTCGACTGGCGCTGCGCAGGGCTGCGGGTAGCACTGCGCGGCTTCACGTAAGGCTCGTGTTCTTCTTCTCGATGATCGCAGCGGTACCCACCCTACTGACAGCGGGTTTCGCGGCATTCCTGTTCCAGTCCGGGGTCGATTTCTGGTTCTCCGACAATTCGCGCGGACTGATGGAGAATGCGAACCAGCTGGCCGAAAGCTACTACGAAGAGAACCAGCTGAACCTCGCGGACGAGACGATCTCCATGGCGATGGACATGCGATCGATCCTGCAGCGCGTGCAGGTCACCGATCCCAATTTCGCGCTCGTCTACCAGTTCCAGGCCCAGCCGCGGAATGTCATCGAAAGCGCCATCCTGCAGGCCTTGCCCGATCGGACCATGCGGACCGCAGTTGCATACGGCCTTTCCGAGGACAGCGATCCGGTCCCCTTCGCCGAAAGCACGCTGGCAAAGTTCGACTCGGGTGAACGCGTGGTGGTCCGCGGGACCCCGGAACGCATCGAGGCCGTCGCTCCGATCGACCAGCAGGCGGGGATATATCTCTACACTGCGCGCAACGCCGAAGCGGCCAGCTTCCGGAGCTGGGAAAGCGCGCGATCGATCTCGACGGCCTACGACGAACTGACGAAGCGAGCGCGCGCCCTGCAACTGCGTTTCAACCTTGCCCTGTTTTTCGTCAGCCTTGCGCTCGTTGGCGTGGCGGTCTGGTTCGCGCTCCGCTTTGCGGACCGGCAGGTGGAACCGCTGACCGATCTGGTGGCGGCGGCTCGCAAGGTCGGTGCCGGCAACTTCGCGCTGCGGGTCGAGGGACGGACGGGCGCCGACGAGATCGGATTGCTCAACCGTGCCTTCAACCGCATGACGGCACAGCTGGAAAAGCAGACCGATGCGTTGCTGGCAGCCAACGACGAGCTAGAGGAACGCCGCAGTTTCATCGAGGCAGTGCTCGAATCGGTCAGCGCCGGCGTCATTTCGATCGACCGCGACATGAACGTCCTCCTGATGAACGCGCCCGCACAGGCGATGCTGATGGAGAATGCCGAGGCGCAGCCGCGTCCGGCCACCTTGCGCAAATTGGCACCCCAGATCGCGGCGATGGTCGAAGCGGGTCTGACCAAGGGCGTGATCAGCCATTCGCGGCGCGGCGAGTTGCTCACGCTCGCCGTGAAGATCGGCGCGGAGGCGGACGGTCACGTCATCACCTTCGAAGACATCACCCGCCAGCTATTGGACCAGCGCCAGGCGGCATGGTCCGACGTAGCGCGACGCATCGCTCATGAAATCAAGAACCCCCTCACCCCCATCCAGCTGGCAACGGAGCGGCTCAAACGGCGTTATCGCAAGCAGATCGAACAGGATGGCGAACTGTTCGACGAACTCACCAGCACTATCGTGCGGCAGGTCGGCGATCTGCGGAAGATGGTCGACGAATTCTCGAGCTTCGCACGTCTGCCGAAGCCGGTGTTCCGGCCGGAGGATGCGCTGGACCTCGTGCGCCAGTCGCTGTTCCTTCAGGAAGTCGGCCACCAGGACGTGAACTACAGCCTGACGACCGAGTCCGAAGGGCCGATCCGCATCCAGTGTGACCGCCACCAGTTCGGACAGGCCGTTACGAATATCCTCAAGAACGCCTATGAGGCGATCGAGGCGAAGGCGCAGAATGCCGAACCGGACTATCGTGGCAAGATTGGCGTGACGGTCCAGGAAAGCGACGAGTCGCTCACCATCGTGATCGAGGACAATGGGATCGGCTTGCCGCAGGATCGCGAACGCATCCTCGAACCCTATGTCACGACGCGGGAGAAAGGCACCGGGCTGGGCCTCGCGATCGTCAACAAAATCGTCGAGGAACACGGGGGTGAGATGACTTTCTCCTCAATCGAGACCGGCGGGACGCGCGTTGCCATGCGCTTCGCTCGCGACCCGCTGACCAAGCCGGCGGATTCCAATTGATGAAGACAAGCAAAGGGTAGCAACCGATGGCGCTAGACATCCTGATCGTCGACGACGAACGCGACATTCGCGATCTCGTAGCGGGCGTTCTCAGCGACGAAGGCTATGATTGCCGCACGGCGGGCGACAGCACGGCTGCCTTGAAGGAGGTCGATGGACGCCGGCCGAGCCTCGTGCTGCTCGACGTGTGGCTGCACGGCAGTCCGATGGACGGCCTCGAAGTGCTCGACGAGATCAAGAAGCGCGAACCGGACCTGCCGGTCATCGTGTTCTCGGGCCACGGCAATATCGATACCGCGGTGAGCGCGGTCAGCCGCGGAGCGGTCGACTTCATCGAGAAGCCGTTCGAAGCCGAACGGCTGCTGCACCTCGTCGAGCGGGCGACCGAAACCGAGCGGCTGCGGCGCGAAAACACACGTCTGCGCGAGGGCATGGTCAACAGCGGCGAATTCACGGGAAATTCGACCGCCATCAACATGGTTCGCGCAACCTTGAAGCGGGTGGCCAATACCGGCAGCCGGGTCCTCATCAGTGGCCCTGCGGGGACTGGCAAGGAGGTGGCTGCACGTCTGCTCCACAGCTGGAGTCCGCGCGCCGACAAGGCCTTCGTCAGCGTCAATTCTGCCCGCATAACGCCGGAGCGGTTCGAGGAGGAGCTCTTCGGGGAAGAGGCCGACGGCAAGCTAGTGCGACCGGGACTGCTCGAGCTAGCAGACGGAGGCACACTCTATCTCGACGAGGTTGCCGACATGCCAATCTCGACGCAGGCCCGCATCCTGCGGGTACTCACCGAACAGAGTTTCGTGCGTGTCGGCGGGACGCGGCAGATTGGCGTCGATGTGCGGGTCGTATCCTCGACAGCGCGTGATCTCGAGAAGGAGATGGAGGAGAAGCGGTTCCGCGAAGACCTTTTCTATCGCCTCAACGTCGTCCCGGTCGAGGTGCCTTCGCTCGCCGAGCGCCGCGATGATATCCCGGCCCTCGCGGAGACGTTCTTCACCTATTATGCAGCGGAGCAGGGCATCCGTCCTCCGACGATCAGCGAAGAGGCGCTGGCTGCCTTGCAGGCCTACGACTGGCCGGGCAATGTCCGCCAGTTGCGCAATGTGGTCGAGCGAACGGTCATCCTGACCCCCCGTGAGCAGCTGGAGCAGATCGAGGCGGAAATGCTGCCAGAGGAAGTCCTCGGCGGGAAACTCGGCGGGAATGGAGGAGTAGCTGCGCTTATGGGAGCACCGCTCCGGGAGGCGCGTGAGAACTTCGAACGCGAATATCTCGCCATCCAGATCCGTCGTTTCTCCGGCAATATTTCCAAAACCGCCAACTTCATCGGGATGGAGCGATCAGCATTGCACCGGAAGCTGAAATTGCTTGGTATGGCGGACAAGAAATCGGGTGCGGGCAAGGACTGATCTTGCGGAAAGTCCCGCTCCGGCGGTCGAAAGCAATACAATCGTTGCGAAACGGGCGCGGAATAGCCAATATAGTAACGCGCGGCTCGGTGCGCGCGAAGTCGGGTGCGGTGGGCACCCCGATTGCGGATCCTTAGCGGTTCGCCAAGAACGGAGAGACAGATATGTCCGAACGTACGTTATCGGCGCGTCCGCGCCCGGAGAAACCCGCTGCGAGTGGCGGATCGGGGGCGAAGCAGGGAAGCCTGCAGGACGCATTCCTGAACCTTTTGCGCAAGAACAAGACCCCTGTGACCATGTTCCTGGTCAAGGGCGTCAAGCTCCAGGGCATTGTGACCTGGTTCGACAATTTCTCGATCCTGCTGCGGCGCGACGGACAGTCGCAGCTGGTCTACAAGCATGCGATCAGCACGATCATGCCGGCGCAGCCGGTCGACGCCAGCCAGTTCGCCAGCCAGAATTCCAATGCCAAGCAGCGCCTGCTGCAGGACGTGTTCCTCACGCGCGTCCGTCAGGCTGAGGCGCAGGTTACGATGTTCCTGGTCAACGGTGTGATGTTGCAGGGCAAGATTGCAGCCTACGACCTGTTCTGCATGCTGCTAGAACGCGACGGCTATGTGCAGCTTGCCTACAAGCATGCGGTTTCGACTATCCAGCCTGCCACCCCGGTCGACCTGACCGAGGAATGGGACGAGGACGACAACTGAGCTTCGACGACGATCTGATGGGCGAGGTTTCGCGCGGGGCGCGGGCACTCGTCGTGTGCCCCGACATCAGGGGCATGTCCTATGACCTCGGCGCCGAGGCGCGCCTTGCCGAGGCGGAGGGGCTCGCGCTCGCGATCGGCATCGTGATCGCGGACAGCTTCGTGCTGCCCGTCCGGCAAGTCAGGCCGAACCTCCTGTTCGGCGCGGGGCAGGTCGAGAATATCCGCATCGCCTGCGAGCAGAACGAGGCGGAGCTGGTCGTGGTCGATGGTGCGCTGACGCCGATCCAGCAGCGCAACCTCGAAGACAAGCTGGCGCGAAAGGTCATCGACCGGACAGGGCTCATCCTCGAAATCTTTGGCGAGCGCGCGGCGACTGCGGAAGGCCGGCTGCAGGTCGAGCTCGCGCATCTCGATTACCAGCAGAGCCGCCTCGTTCGCAGCTGGACCCATCTCGAGCGCCAGCGCGGCGGCTTCGGCTTCCTCGGCGGCCCGGGCGAAACGCAGATCGAGGCCGACCGCCGCATGATCCGCCAGCGCATGGGCCGCCTGCGCCGCGAACTCGAGCAGGTGCGCAAGACGCGCGGCTTGCATCGCGAGCGGCGCGAGCGTGCGCCCTGGCCGGTGATCGCGCTCGTCGGCTATACCAATGCGGGCAAGTCGACGCTGTTCAACCGGCTGACCGGTGCCGAGGTGATGGCCGAGGACCTGCTGTTCGCCACGCTCGATCCCACAATGCGGGCGATCGCGCTCCCCGGTGTCGAGAAAGCCATCCTCTCCGACACTGTGGGTTTCATCTCCGACCTGCCGACGCAGCTGGTCGCGGCCTTCCGCGCCACGCTGGAAGAGGTGACCGCGGCCAATGTCATCGTGCACGTGCGCGATCTCGCCAACCCGTCGAGCGCGGCGCAGAAGAAGCAGGTGTTGCAGGTGCTCGCCGATCTCGGCGTGGTCAGCGAAGAGGGCAGTGCCGATGCGATCCCGATCATCGAAGCCTGGAACAAGCTGGACCTGCTCGATGCGGATGCGCGCCGCGAACTCTTGGACATCGCGGATGGGGACGAGGACATCGTCGCGCTGTCGGCGCTGACGGGGGAAGGGGTGGATGATTTGGAGCGCCGTCTCGACGAACTGCTCACCTCGGGCGCCCGCGCGCATGCGATCGTGCTTGCGGCAGGCGAAGGCAAGAAGGTCGCTTGGTTGCACCAGCACGGCAACGTGCTGGAGGAAACGGTCGCGGCGGAAAGCGGCGAAACACACCTGGTCGTCAGGCTGACCGACAAGGAATTCGGTCGGTTTTCACAGCTTTAGACCGGTTTTGTCGACCTCTCCATAGCTTTTACCTTTTGCCAATATGCCTCCTGCTCGTCGAGCGAAAGTTCGGCGAAGGTGACGCCGTCGACCTCTGCCAGCGCCTCCATCTTGCGGAATCGAGCCTCGAATTTCGCGTTCGAGGCGCGCAAGGCCTGTTCGGGGTCGACGCCGTAGCGCCTGACGATGTTGACCATCACGAACAGGATGTCGCCCGCTTCCAGCAGCCGCTCGTCTTCGGTGGCGGCGGCTTCCAGTTCCCCCAGCTCCTCGCGCAGTTTTTCGATCGGGCCTTCGACGTCCGCCCATTCGAAGCCGACGCGCGCCGCGCGCTTCTGAAGCTTGTGCGAACGGAGCAGGGCGGGAAGGGCGAGGGCCACCCCGTCCATCGCACTGGTTTCGCCGGCCGCTTCGCGCTCTGCCGCCTTGAGGTCTTCCCAGCGGCCATCCTCCATCACGCCGCCTTCGTCGCCGAAAATGTGAGGATGCCGCGCTTCCATCTTGTCGGAAATGTCACGCGCCACGTCTTCGAAGGCGAAATGACCGGCTTCCTCGGCCATGCGCGAATGGAAGACGACCTGGAACAGCAGGTCGCCCAGTTCGCTGCGCAGATCGCGCATATTGTCTCGGGCGATGGCATCCGAGACTTCGTAGGCTTCCTCGATCGTGTACGGCGCGATCGTGCCGAAATCCTGCGCGGTGTCCCATTCGCAGCCGTGCTCGGGATCGCGCAAGCGCGCCATGATCGACAGGAGACGTTCCAGGTTGGCAGACATTGTGTTGCCTCTAGCGCGGGTTCGTGCGGATCGACAGGGCGGTCGGAGTTCCGATCCACTGCTGGCTGAGCATTAGAGTGATAATATATATTATGTTAAATAAGGAAGTGATCGGGAAAGACTGGCCGGGTATCTCCCCGCCTAGCGGACCAGGTCGATGAACAGGACCACGATCGCGAAGATCCCGGCCCAGATCCCCGCCATGAACAGCCCCTTGCGCCATTCGACCTTCTTTTGCCGAAATCCGGCCGAGACCAGGATCAGAAACCCGAGCAGCGAGACCAGCGACACGATCTGGTGTTCGTTCATGCGCGCATCTCCAGGCCGTCATAGCCCACGGTGACGCCGGCCGGCACTTCGGCGCACAGGCTGCGGTAATCCATGCTCTTGTCCATATGGGTAAGCACGACGCGTTTCGCCCTGGTCTTGCGGCCAAGTTCCAGTGCCATCTCCAGATTGGCATGGGTCGGATGCGGCTTGCGCCGCAGGCAGTCGACCACGAGGATATCGGTCCCGCTGAAGCACTTGAGCATGGCGGGCGTGATCTCGCTGAAATCGGTCGCATAGACCAGTGCCTTGCCGTCCGCCTCGAAGCGGAAGCCCGTGCTGGTCACAGGACCGTGCGGCATCTCGACGAAATCGAAGGAAAATCCTGCAACTAACGGTTTCGACGTAATTTCTTTCAGATCGATCAGGGTCGGATAGCCGAACTGGCCTTCGAAGACATAATCGAACCGCCGCTTGAGGCGCTCGCAGGTCACCTTGCTGGCAAAGCCCGGCAAGGGATTGCTGCGATCGTAGCGCATGACGCGCAGGTCATCGATGCCGTGGCAGTGATCCGCATGGTCATGCGTCCAGAAGACCGCGTCGACCTTCGCAACATCATTGGCCAGCAGTTGCGCGCGCAGATCGGTCGAGGTGTCGACGAGGATGCGCTGGCCGGAATCGTTCTCGACGATGATCGACACGCGGCTGCGGCGGTTGCGCGGCTCTGCCGGATCGCATTCGCCCCAGTCGTTGCCGATCCGCGGCACACCCGTCGACGTGCCCGAGCCGAGCATCAGCAGCTTCACGCGGCGGCCTTGCTGAAGAGACGGTAGAAATTGCGGGTCGTGTAATCGGCCAGGGTTTCGAGCGATTCCCCCCGCAGCCCGGCGATAAACGCGGCGGTGTCGCGCACGTAACCCGGCTCGCAGCTCTTGCCTCGGTGCGGCACCGGCGCGAGGAAGGGGCTGTCGGTTTCGACCAGCAGGCGATCCTGCGGAATGGTCTTCGCCATCGCCTGCAAGTCCTTGGCATTCTTGAAGGTTACGATCCCCGACAAGGAGATCGACAGGCCGAGCGCCAAGACCTGCTCGCCGAATTTCGCCGAGGCGGTGAAGCAGTGGATGAGGGCGGGAAAGGCCCCCTCGCCCAGCTCTCCTTCCAGAATGTCCAGCGTATCCGCTTCGGCATCGCGGGTGTGGATGATCACCGGCAATCCGGTTTCCCGCGCGACGTCGATATGCATGCGGAACAGGCGCTTCTGTGCTTCCCGGTCCGAGTGGTCGTAATAATAGTCGAGCCCGGTTTCGCCGATCCCGATGACCTTCGGGTCGCGCGTCGCCGCCAGCAAGTCCTCCCGCGTGAGATCGAGGTGCTCATCGGCATTGTGTGGGTGGATGCCGACGCTGGCATAGACATCGGGCGTCTTGCGCGCAGTGCCGACGACCTGTTCCCACTCCGCCTGCCTGGTCGAGATATTGAGGAAGGCCTTTACCCCTGCCCCGCGCGCACGATCGAGCACGCCGGCCTGATCGTCGACCAGCCCTTCGTATTCGAGGTGACAGTGACTATCGACCAGCATCAGGCGGCCTCTTCTGGCAATTCCAGGCGCGGGAAAACCGGGGTCGGTTTGTCCACGACATGTCCCGCCGCGACCAGCGCCCCGAACCAGCTCTCGTCGGCAAGGTCGGCATAGGTCCTGCGATCGGTGGCAACGCCCAGCTGGTCCAGTACCGCGGCAGCCTTGTCCGGAACGACGGGCTGGATCGCGATGGCGAGGTCGCGGATCGCGATGAAGAGCGTCTGGAGCACGGCTTTCATGCGTTCCGGATCGGTCTTCTTGAGCGCCCAGGGGGCCTGCTCATCGACATACTGGTTGCATGCGTAGACCGCCCGCAGCCAGGCCTCGATCCCGACCGAGAAGGCTAGGTTCTCGAACTGCTCGGGCAGAGTGTCGGCGCAGGCAGAGCGCACCGTGGCGAGCAGCGCCTTGTCATCGTCCGCAGTTTCGAAGGCTTCCAGCTTGCCGTCCATATTCTTCGAGATCATGGATAGAGTGCGCTGCGCCAGATTGCCGAAGCTGTTCGCCAGCTCCGCATTGACCTTATTTACAAGGGCTTCCGCCGAATAGCTGCCATCCTGCCCGAAGGTCACTTCGGCCATCAGGAAGTAACGCAGGGCATCGACGCCGAATTTCCCGGCCAGTTCCATCGGATCGGTCACGTTGCCGGCCGATTTCGATTCCTTGACCCCGCGGTTGAGCAGGAAGCCGTGGCCGAACACCTTTTTCGGCAGCGGCAGATCGGCGCTCATCAGGAAGGCAGGCCAGTAGATCGTGTGGAAGCGGACGATGTCCTTGCCGATCAGGTGGAGGTCTGCCGGCCAGAACTTGTCCCACAGCGCCCCGCCATCGGGATAGCCGACGCCCGTGATGTAGTTGGTGAGCGCATCGACCCAGACGTACATGACGTGGCCGTCGCTGCCGGGCACCTTCACCCCCCAGTCGAAGCTGGTGCGGCTGACCGACAGGTCCTGCAACCCGCGTTCGACAAAAGCGATCATCTCGTTGCGACGGCTCGCCGGCTCGAGGAAACCGGGCGTCCGCAACAGGTCGAGCAGCGGCTCGGCATAGTTCGACAGGCGGAAGAACCACGTCTCTTCCTCGGTCCACTCGACCGGCGTGCCTTGGGGCGAGAGCTTTTCGCCCCCCTCCCCTTCGACGAGTTCCTTCTCGTCGTAATAGGCCTCGTCGCGGACTGAGTACCAGCCTTCGTAGCGGTCTAGATAGAGATCGCCCTTCGCGGCCATGGCCTCCCAGATCGCCTGGCTGGCGCGGTGATGATCGGCATCGGTGGTGCGGATGAACCGGTCGTAGGAAATATTGAGGACGTCAAACAGCGCCTTGAAATGGCCCGACATTTCGTCCGCCAGCGCGCGAGGTGTCATGCCGAGATCGCGCGCCTTCTGCGCCATCTTGAGCCCGTGCTCGTCGGTCCCGGTCTGGAAACGCACCTCGCGTCCACGCAGGCGCTGGAAGCGGGCAATGACGTCGGCCGCGATGGTCTCGTAGGCATGGCCGATATGCGGCTTGCCGTTGGGATAGTGGATCGCGGTGGTCAGGTAATAGGGTTCAGCCATCGGCCCGCTCGCTAGCCGTAGCGGCGTTTGCGAGCAAGGTGCCGATTTCCATGGCGAGCAATCCGGCATCGAAATTGTAGGTGGGTTGCTCTCCGGTCAGGCGGACCAGATCGGCATGCGCCTCGATCACCGGGCGCGGGTCGTCGAGGCCAAGCTCGATTTTTTCCGCCAGTGCCGCGCGTGCGAGATCGAGCACCGCCTGCAGACGCTCGCGGTCCGGCCGGGCCCCGATAGTCGCGGCGAGGCGCCCACGGAGGGTGAAATCGTCATCCCCTCGCTCGAGGATCGTGCGCATGAACGAAGCGGCGTCGCCCAGCTCGAGCTCCACGAAGGCCAGTGCCGCCCCCGGCGAGCCGGCAGCGGCCGTGATCGCCGCAGCCCGCGTAGCGCTATCCGCACCCGGCGCGAGATCGGCGAGCAGGTTTTCCATCCTCGCCGCCTCCACCGTGGGGAACCGCAGGACGCGGCACCTTGAGCGAATGGTAGGGAGCAATCGCGCGGGACTATGCGCGACCAGCAGGAAGAACGTGCCGGCAGGAGGCTCCTCGAGGCTCTTTAGGAGCGCGTTGGCGGCATTGCGCTCGAGATCGTCGGACGGGTCGATGATGATCGCGCGTCGCCCACCCATGGTCGGACGGGTGTTGAGGCGCTGCTGCATGGCCCGGACTTGCGCGATCCGGATGCTGCGGGCCAGTTCGAAGGGTTTGCCCTCGGCGCGCTTGCGCTCTTCCTTGTCGTCCTTGGCGCCGTGGGTCAGCACTATGATGTCCGGGTGATGCTCCATCCCGGGATTCGCGCCGACCAGCTCGCGGGCGGCAGAGAGCGCGAAACTGGCCTTGCCGACACCCTTGCGTCCAGCCAGCAGCCAGGCATGGTGCATCCGTGTGCCCTGCGCTGCATCGCGCCACTGGCGCCAGGCATCGTCGTGGCCGAGCAGGGTCACCGGTCGTCGCCGAGCAGCGCGGAGACCGCGTCCATCACGCGGGCGTGGACCTCTTCGATGGAGCCCATTCCGTCTATCACCCGGAAGCGGTCGGGCTCCTGTTCCGCGAAAACGAGAAACGCGGAGTTGACCGCCGTGTGGTAGCGCGCGTTCCGGCCGCCGATGGCGTCCGACGTATCGCCATCGCGGTCGGCAAGGCGCGCCTCCACGCTGGATTTGGCAGCCTCGATGACAATCGTCAGGTCCGGCAGGAGGCCATGGCTGCCGATCTCATGCAGCATCCGGATGCGGTCGTCGCCCAGACCGCCGGCCACGCCTTGGTAGGCGCGGCTCGAATCGAGAAACCGGTCGCATACGACCCACCGCCCCGCGTCCAGCGCCGGGCGGATGAGCCGGGCGACATGGTCGGACCGGGCCGCGGCGAACAACAAGGCCTCGGCTTCCCCCTGCCACCCTTCCCCGGGCGGATCGAGCAGCAGGTGCCGGATCGCCTCGGCGCCCGGGGTGCCGCCGGGTTCGCGCGTCAGTTCGACCGCGATGCCCTTGTCCTGCAGCGCCCGGGCTAGGAGGCGGGCCTGGGTCGACTTGCCCATGCCCTCGCCGCCTTCCAGCGCAATGAAGCGCCCAAGGTTCAAGAAAACCACCCGAGGATGCCGTTGGCGATGCGCTGCAACGGATTGGCTTCCGCGACATCGCTTTCGGCCACGAGGGGCACACGGCTCTCCGGCATGCCGTCGATAGATATGACGAGCTCGGCAATTTCCTCGCCCTTGGCGATCGGTGCCTGCAAGGGCCCCTCGTAGGCGATCGTCAGGCTGACAGCCTGCTTGCGGCCATTGGGAATCGCCACCCGCACCGGCCCGAGAGCCTGCAGGCCGACGGCCCGCGACGCCCCGTCCTGGACTCGTGCGGTCCCGACGATCTTGCCGCGGCCGACGAGCGGTTCGCTCTCGAACGCGGCAAAGCCCCACTCCATGAGCTCGCGAGAGGCCTTGTTGCGGGCCTTGCCGGTCGGACTGCCGGCGACGACCATGATGAGGCGCTGGCCATTGCGCTGCGCCGAACCGAGGAAGCCGTAGCCGGCCTGGTTGGTGAAGCCGCTCTTGATCCCGTCCGCGCCCCGCACCACTCCGGTTATCGGATCGTGATTGCGCTGGGCGATGCCGTTGTATTCGAAGCCTTCGGCGCCGAAGAAATGCCGGTATTTGCTGGGGTGCCGCGCGATCATCGTGCGGCCGAGCAATGCGAGATCGTGCGCCGTCACGAAAGTATGCCCCTCGTCCATCCAGCCGTTTGGAGTCCCGAAGTAACTGTCGGCCATGCCGATCTCTTGCGCCTTGGCGTTCATCGCCGCGAGCCAATCCCCGAGCGAACCGGCAGCGCCTTCGGCCAGCACCACCGCGCCGTCGTTCGCCGAAATGGTGGTGACACCGTGAAGCAGATCGTCGACGGTTACGCGCGCGTCCTGCGGGAGAAACATGGTCGAACCGACCCGGTTCCACTTCCGGAAGGTCTCGGGGCGAACGGTATAGACCTGCTGGGGGAACAGGCGGCCTTCTTCCATCCATTCGAAGGCGAGGAACGCGGTCATGGTCTTTGTGATCGACGCCGGCATGAATCGGCGGTCCGGATCGCGGGAGAACAGGACCTGACCACTCGTCGCATCGATGAGATAGGCGATCGGGGCATCGTCGCTAGACGGTATTGCGGGTGCGGTCTCTGCAGTGCGCGGTTGCGCTGCCGACGGGGTTGCCGCGAGGAGCAGCGCCGCTCCCATCGATGTCACCAGATTACGCAATGTCGCTCCCGAGCCCGGCCCGGAGCCGGCATGTCAGTCAGTGGTCTTGATCAGGGCGTCGCTATAGCCTTGAGCGCGCAGCTTTGCGAGCGCCTCGGCCGCCTGTCCACGGCTTGAGTAGGGCCCGACCCTCACGAGCGAAAACTTGCCGGCGCTGACGACGAAGCCATCCACTCTCCGTGCGAGCGCGGCGGCATTCGCCTCGACCGAGAAGGCGCCGAGCTGGACCGTGAATCGGCCCTGGTCTGCGGGCGGTGTCGCAGTTGGCGTCTCACCGGATTCGACCTGCGATTCCGCAGTTTCCGCAGGCGAGGCTGCCGGTTCGGCTGACGCGGCAGGCTCAACGGGAGTCGGGACGGGAGCCTCTTCGTCCTGCGCTACGTCACCGACCGGCAGGTCTTGCGAGGGATCGATCGAGGCAATCACGCTCGCGGTCGGAATCTGGCCGCTCACGGTAGCCTGCCGGGGATCGCCGAGGGAGACCGATCCGGCTTCCGGCAACTTGCGCTTGAGGACTTCGAGCAACCCCTGCGGTGTATCCATCCGCAGCGGTGCCTGCTCCCCTGCGCGCAGTTTGGCGCGATGCTCCTCCGGCGGGTTCACGCGGCGCATGCGAATGGCCGCACCCTCCCCTTCGCCGAGCTGGGCGAGCGCCTCGGGCGACAGTGCAATGAGCCGATCGCTGGTCATCGGCCCCCGCCGTTCGAGCCGCACGAGGATCGTCCGACCCGTTTCGAGCGACGTTACCTCGACATAGCTGGGGAGCGGCAGGGTCTTGTGGGCACCCGTTATGCCTGCGGCCGTGCCATCATCTTCGGCGAGATAGCCAACCCGGTCGTAATTCATCACATCGAACGGCGTGAACGTCTCCCCGTCGATGACGAAGGGCTCGCCGAGGACTACCGGGTAGTCACCCGCAGGGCCATAGGGGTCGAGCGGCGCCTGCGCAGTCGCATCCCGCGCCTGCGAGGCGCACGCACCGAGCAAGAGGACGCCAGCGAGCGCCGCGGCTCCGACCCTCATTTCAGCGCGCAATCTCATCGGCAAGGAGCCCCACACTCATCGCATAGTAGTTGGAGCAGTTGTATTCGAGGATGACCCGATAATTCGACGTTAACAGCCAGGCAGGTGCGCCCGGTCCGTCAGGCTGAAACAGCGTTGCCTGGACGTCGGGCGCAAGGGGGCGCTGGGGCTGGACGCCCAACGCGCGCCATTCCGCTACAGTCTTGTAGACACTGTGACGCTCGTGAACGCGCTCGCAAACCGGTGCTCGAATCTTGGTGCGGTACGCGTCGATGTCGAAGCCGGCGGGGATATAGGCGCGCACTCCCCACGGCTGTCCCGTACGCCAGCCGGAATCGCGGAAGTAGTTGGCAATCGATGCCAGCGCATCAGAGCCATTGTTCATGATGTCCGCGCGCCCGTCGCCATCGCCGTCTGCGGCAAGGCGCAGATAGACCGACGGCAGGAACTGCGGATTGCCGAAAGCCCCCGCCCAGCTGCCCTTGAGATCGCTCCGCGAATAGCCCTTGTCGGCGACCTTCATGAGCGCGACCCATTCGGATGCGAAGAGATCGCGGCGGCGGCCTTCCCACGCTAGTGTCGCAAGCGCCTGCGAAAGGTCGAAGCCGCCTTTGACCGCACCATAGGCGGTTTCGTGGCCCCAGATCGCGGTCAGGATTTCGCCCGGTACGCCATATTCGCGCTCGATCGCCCGCAGCCGGCCGCTGTAGTTCGAGAATGCCCGGCGTCCGCCCGCAATGCGCGCATCGTCGACATGCGTAGCGATATAGGGCGCAAGCGGCGGATAGCCGCTGCTCGTGGGCGTGCCCGGCTGGCTGCGATCAAGCGAAATGACGCGCGAATTCGGTTCTAGTCCCGCTGTCATCCGCTGGAGCGTGCTCTCGGAAACGCCTTCAGCCCTTGCCCTCGCCATCAGCAGTTGAAGATAGGCATCGAACGAAAGGTCGGTTTGCGCGGCGGCGGGCCCTGCCGGCAAAGAGAGACAGAGTGCGGCAAGGATGATCGAGAGATTGGGAAATTTCATGAGCCGATTGTCGCAGACCGAGTATGAATGGCAAGTGTCGCGTGTCGCAGCGAAATTTCGTTCTGGCTATTCTCGGGCGTGACAAGGCGCGGACCTGCGGCTAGCTGCGACAGGCGCGCGGACAGGTGGCAGAGCGGTTGAATGCAGCGGTCTTGAAAACCGCCGTGGGTGCAAGCCCACCGTGGGTTCGAATCCCACCCTGTCCGCCAGCCAATCCGGCCATTTGGCCGGATTCGACGGCGGATAGCGTGTGGTGGACGAACGCATGGTTCGGAGTCGCAGGCGCACAGCGCCGGAGACGGCCAAAGGCCAATCCCACCCTGTCCGCCAGCTACGCCTGCTCGTCCACTTCCGTCCTGACCAAGGATTGATCCTTGCGCTGGGAGACCGGGTAATCCTCGGGGTTTACGCTGGACTGATTTTTCAATGCGATGTGATCTTCGACGATGCCGCCATCCCGGCGTGCTTCGGCATCGTCATGGTCGCCTTGGGGCTGGTCGTCGATTTCGTATTCCATGATGCTCTCCTCTCATCCCGCAATGCACGAGTGGCCGGTGGGTTGCGGTGGGGCGAAGAGAATTCAGACAGGCCGTATCCTGTATCTGGCGAGCGCCTCGTAATCCGCCCGGCACTGCTCGGCTACGGCGGCGAAGTCGCCTTCCAGCTGCGGCATGTTTGCGGGAGCTTTGCCGAACCCGGTCGACGCATTGACCGCATCGTACCAATGCGCGCCCCAGATGCCGTCTTCTGGTAGCGGCCCCTTCTCCCAGGACAGCATCGCCGGATCCCACGCAATGTCCAGCGCCTCGCACAGCCTGGCCAGCACGCCTGCGGGATCGGCGAGGATATCGTCCGAATCCACCACCGGCGGGACAGATCTGGACCGTTCGAGTTCGAAGTCGAAATAGCGGCGCATCTGCGCGAAACCGAGCATTTCCGCGCGGCGGAGCTCGTTCTTCTTCTGGTAGCTCGCAACCACACGCTCGGGCGCGCGGATCAGGAAGGCGTGCCGATGCTTCGGCATGTCCGCGATCGACAGCGGGCCGACCATGTGATGCGGCATATGTTTCTGGTACCAGAGCGGCGCACCGCCCGGGGCCCTGCCCGATTGCGTCGCCAGCACCGAATGCCAGTCGCAATCCATCGCGGCGATGGTTTCCGCCGCCATCGGATGCGGCTCTCCGGTTGCCTTGAGGTAAGCGCCGTAGAAGGGCTCGTCCGACACCGCGCAATCGGCCCGCGCGCCGAAGCTGCGCATCATGGCGGTCGAGATGTTGCGCGGTCCCGACCACATGGCGATGCGGATCGTCATGGGCGTGATCTGCCCCCTACGTCCTTGGCAAGCCGTTCGAGATACAGCTGCTGCAATCGCTCGACCATCGGCCCGCGCTGATCCCCCAGCACGCGACCGTCCACCGCGCCGACCGGGGCAACGCCGGCGAAGGTCCCGGTGGTGAAGGCTTCGTCCGCGCCATAGACGTGCGTGAGCGAGAAATTGCGCTCGCGTACCGTGATCCCGTCTTCCCTGGCCACCTCGATCACGACGCCGCGGGTGATCCCGTCGAGGCAATAGTCGCCGCTGGAGGTCCAGACTTCCCCGTCCCTGGCGATGAAGAAATGCGTCGAGTTGCAGGTCGCGACGAAGCCATGGGGATCAAGCATCAGCCCTTCGTCCGCGCCGGCCTGTGCGGCCTGGATGCAGGCGGTGATGCAATTGAGCTTGCTGTGCGAATTCAGCATCGGGTCCTGCACGTCGGGATAGCCGCGCCGCACATGCACGGTTGCGAGCTTGAGCATGCGCGTGGCCGTTTCCGGGGCGGGCTCCTTCCATTCCGGAATGATCACGATGGTGGCGGGCGAGACGACGACCCGCGGGTCCTGATAGGGCGTGGAGCGGATGCCGCGCGTCACCATCAGGCGGATGTGGACCCCGTCGCCCGTCATGCCGTTGGCGTCGAGTACCGCGTAGAGCCGCCGTTCGAGTTCCGCCCGGTCGATCCCCACGTCCATGTGGATCGCCTTGGCCCCGCGATAGAGGCGGTCGAGATGCCGGTCGAGAAATGCGAGCCGGCCCGCGTGCAGGCGGATCCCCTCCCATACGCCGTCGCCGAGCATGAAGCCGCTGTCGAAGACGCTGATCTTCGCGTCGGGACGGGGGAAATGGTCGCCGTTGATGTCGATGACGACCGTCTCGTTGCGGGCGTCGGGGATGTAAAGATGGGTGCCCTGTGTCACGTCAGCTCCCTCTCGATGCGATCTGGTCCATCGCGTCCCGCAGTTTCGGGTCCCATTCGGCCTTCAGCTCGCGGATTTTCGCGAGCAGTTCCTCGTTTTCGTAAGGCGGGATGTCGAGGCGGTAGACGTCCGCGATCTCCCGCATCGAGGTGCGGTCCATTTCCTCCCAGGCGTCGACCATCGCATTGGCCGCCTGCCGGTCATGACCCAGCGCCTCATAGACCGAGCGACCCATGCGCAGCGCGCTGTCGTAGGTTTCGCGGATGATGTCGCGGCAACCCATCGCCCACAGGTGATAGACGTGATCGCGGTCTTTCGCCCGCGCGACGACATGCAGATTCGGGAACATCTCGCAGGCATAGCGGACAAGCTTGTCGATCTGCTCGCGTTCGTCGAGCGCCACGACGAGGATTTTCGCCCGGTCGATCCCGGCGCTGGCGAGCAGGTCCGGCCGGGTGGCATCGCCGAAATAGGTCTTCACGCCGAACTTCTTGAGGTTCTCGAGATGCTGGCTGTTGTAATCGATGACGGTCGCATGGTGGCCGGCGGCATCGAGCATGCGGTCAACGATCCCGCCGACCCGGCCCCGCCCGGCGATGATGATCGCGTTCTCTTCCTCGATGCTGTCGGCCTCGCGCATCTCCCGATTGCTGCAATAGGCGTGGGCGATGACCTTGTCGTAGAGGATGAACAGCAGCGGCGTCACCAGCATGGTCAGCGCAACGATCAACAGCAGGAGATCGGCGAGTTCGGTCCCCAGCACCGCATTGCCGAGCGCAAAGGAGATGAGGACGAAAGCGAACTCGCCCGCCTGCGGGAGGCTGAGCGCGAACAGCCACAGCGATTCGCGGCGCAGGCCGTAGGACCAGCCGACCAGCATCAGGACCGCGAACTTCGCGGCAATGGTGATCGCGGCCCAGAAGAGCACCTCGTCCATCCGTTCGGCCGCAAGGCCGAAGTCGATGCCAGCGCCGACCGTGATGAAGAAGAGGCCGAGCAGCAGGCCCTTGAACGGGTTGATGTCGCTTTCGAGCTCGTGCCGGTATTCGCTGGTCGCGAGCACGACGCCCGCGACGAACGCACCGAGTGCCGGCGACAGGCCGACGAGCGACATCATCAGGGCGATGCCGATCACCACGACCAGCGCGGCAGCCGTGAAGAGCTCGCGCAGGTTCGCTGCGGCGATGTAACGGAACAGCGGACGGATGGCATAGATCCCGATGGCGATCACCGCGCCGACCGCCGCGATCCGCACGATGGCGGCCAGCCAGCCGGTCATGTGTTCGGTCAGGTCGAGCCCGCCATGCGCGCCTTCGCCAGCGTGCCCGGCGGCCGCGGCGGCAAGTTCCGGCAAGGCCAGCAGCGGGATCAGCGCCAGGATCGGGATGACCGCGACGTCCTGCACCAGCAGCACCGAGAAGCTCGCCTCCCCGCCCTCGCTCCTGAGCAGGTTCTTCTCGGTGAGCGTCTGCACGATGATCGCGGTCGAGGAGAGCGCGAGTATCATGCCGATCGCGAGCGCGGTCTGCCACGGATAGCCGCTGACGACGCTGAGGCCGGCAAGCGCCAGCGTGGTGAGAAGGACCTGTCCTCCACCCAGCCCCAGCAGCTTGCCGCGCATCTCCCACAGCCGTTTAGGCTCAAGCTCAAGCCCGACGATAAACAGCATCATCACCACGCCGAACTCGGCGAAGACCTGCAGCGCCTCGACGTCGACCCTGAGCGCGCCCAGCAGCGGGCTGATCGCCATCCCTGCAAGAAGGTAGCCCAGCACCGAGCCGAGCCCGAACCGGCTCGCCAGCGGCACCGCCACCACCCCTGCGATCAGGAGCAGGAAGGCGAGGATCAGGAAACCGGTCATCGCCCCTCCCTATCGCACCGCCCTAGATGTGCAATGCCCGCCCGTGGCTCGCAAGAACGCTTTCGTGCATGCTTTCGCTGATCGTCGGGTGCGGGAAGACGGTGTTCATCAGTTCCGCTTCCGTCGTCTCCAGCGTCTTGCCGACGACGAAGCCCTGGATCATCTCGGTCACCTCCGCGCCGACCATGTGCGCGCCGAGCAGTTCGCCGGTCTTGGCATCGAACACGGTCTTCACGAAGCCTTCCGCCTCGCCCAGCGCGATGGCCTTGCCGTTGCCGATGAAGGGGAAGGTGCCGGCCTTGACCTCGTAGCCCGCTTCCTTGGCCTTGGCCTCGGTCATGCCGACGCTGGCGATCTGCGGGTGGCAATAGGTGCAGCCCGGGATGTTGTTGCGGTCGAGCGGATGCGGCTGGACGTCCTTGTTGCCGAGTTCCTTGGCAATTGCCTCGGCGGTGGTGACGCCTTCATGGCTCGCCTTGTGCGCGAGCCATGGGCCCGGAGTGCAGTCGCCGATGGCCCAGAGGCCCTTCGCCTTGGTGCGGCCATAGGGATCGATCTGGATGAAGCCGCGGTCCATCTCGACCAGCTTCTCGAGCCCGATGTTCTCGGTGTTCGGGACGATGCCGATGGCGGTGATGCAATGGGTGAACTCGGTTTCGGAGACCTTGCCGTCCTTGGCCTTGATCTTCGCCTTCACACCCTTGTCCGAAACGGTGAGCGCCTCGACACCTGCGCCGGTCATGATGGTCATGCCCTGCTTGCTCAGGCTCTTCTCGAGGAAGGCGGAGACATCCTTGTCCTCGACCGGCACGATCCGGTCGAGCATTTCGACAACGGTCACGTCGCAGCCCATGTCGTTGTAGAAGCTGGCGAACTCGATACCGATCGCACCCGACCCGATCACCAGCAGCTTCTTGGGCATTTCAGGCGGCGTCATGGCGTGGCGATAGGTCCACACGCGCTTACCGTCCGCCGGAGCAAAAGGAAGGTCGCGCGCACGTGCGCCGGTGGCGACGATGACGTGCTTGGCGGTCAGTTTCTCCTCGCCCTTCTCACCCTTCACGGTGAGGCTGGTCGGGCCGGTCAGCGTGCCCTCACCCATGTGCACCGTGATCTTGTTCTTCTTCATCAGGTGCGTGACGCCCTGGTTGAGCTGCTTGGCAACGCCGCGGCTGCGCTTCACCACGGCCTCGAGGTCCGCCTCGATCTTCCCTGCGATCTTCAAGCCGTAGTCGCTCGCATGCTGCGCATAGTGGAGGATCTCGGCCGAACGCAGCAGCGCCTTGGTCGGGATGCAGCCCCAGTTTAGGCAGATGCCGCCGAGCAGTTCGCGCTCGACGATGGCGGTCTTCAGGCCCAGCTGCGCGCAGCGGATCGCCGCGACATAGCCGCCGGGTCCACTGCCAAGCACGATGACGTCGTATGAAGTATCAGCCATAGGTCTCTCTAATCATTTACCGAAAGCGCGGCGGCATTCACCGCGCGCGGCTTGTTTTCCTCGTCCAGAAGCACGAATTTGAAAGTGCCCTGCGCAACCTTGGTTTCGGCCTCGCCATTGCGTTCGCGGGCGATGGCTTCGGCAGTGATGGTGAGCGAGGTGTTCCCCCTCGCCGCGATCTCGCAATAGACCGAAAGCTCGTCGCCCACCTGCATCGCGCCGGGGAAAGCGAAGTCGGTTGCCGAGACGACCACCGCTTTGCCCTTGCCCTCGCGGCTCGCGAGCGAACCCGCGCCGAGCGCCATCTGGCTCATCAGCCACCCGCCGAACACCCCGCCATAGGGGTTGAGGTCGGTCGGCATGGCGGTGACGCGGATTTGAGGGGGGCGGTCAGGCGTCAATTGCGGATCAACCATATTCCAGCTGCGCCCAGCAATAGGGCGATGACGATTCCGCCAAAAATGCCTTTCAAGGCATCACCACCATTATGCGCAGCCATCAATTGCACGAAGTACGCAAGCCCCGTGAGCAAGGCCGCCCCGACGCCCGCCAAGATCAGAACGATCCCCAAGAATGTTTTCATAGTTGAGACTCGTCCCGAGTTTCTCTCAAACCACCAGCCCCATCGGGTTCTCGACCAGCTGCTGGAACGCCTGCATCAGCGCTGCGCCGTCGGCGCCGTCGATGGCGCGATGGTCGAAGCTGCCGGTGGCGCTCATCACGGTGGCGACGCCCAGTGCTCCGTCGATCACCCACGGACGCTGCTCGCCCGCGCCGACGGCGAGGATCATCGCCTGCGGCGGGTTGATGACCGCGTCGAACTGCTTGGTGCCGAACATGCCGAGGTTGGAGAGCGAAGCGGTGCCGCCCTGGAATTCATGCGGCTGCAGCTTGCCGTCCTTGGCCTTGCCCGCCAGCTCCTTCATCTCGGTGCTGATCTGCGCGAGGCCCTTGCGGCCCGCATCGCGGATGATCGGCGTGATGAGGCCCGAAGGCGCAGCCACGGCGACCGAGATATCCTCGCGGGCAAACTGGAACAGCTCGTCGCCCTGGAAGCTGACATTGCACTTGGGCACCCGCTGGAGCGCGCGGGCCAGCGCCTTGATCAGCAAGTCGTTGACCGACAGCTTCACGCCGTCTGCTTCGAGGCTCTTGTTGAGCTCGCCGCGCAGCTTGAGCAGCGCATCGAGGCGCACATCGACGGTGAGGTAGATATGCGGGATCGTCTGCTTCGCCTCGGTCAGGCGGCGCGCGATGACCTTGCGGACATTGTTGAGCTTCTGCGCTTCGTACGGCGCATCGAGATCGCCGCCCAAGGTTGCGGGCTTGGCCGGCGCGGCTGGGGCAGGAGCGGCAGCTTCGGACTTCGCAGGCCCAGCACCCGGCTGCGCGCCCTCGACATCGGCCTTCACGATACGGCCATTGGGGCCGCTGCCCTTCAGGCTCGCAAGGTCGATGCCCTTCTGCTCGGCAATGCGCTTGGCGAGCGGCGAGGCGAGAATGCGGTCGCCCGATGCCTTTGGCGCCGCGGCGGCGGCTGCCGGTGCCGGTGCCGGTTTCGCCGCTGGCGTCGGGGCCGGTGCTGCTTCGGCCTTGGGTTCCGCCTTCGCCTCTTCGGTTGCAGGAGCCGCCGCAGCAGCCTCGCTCACGTCCTCGCCCTCTTCCGCGAGCATGGCGATGACGGTGCCGACCTTCACGCCTTCGGTCCCTTCCTCGACCGCGATCGAGGCGATCGTGCCCTCGTCCACGGCTTCGAATTCCATAGTCGCCTTGTCGGTCTCGATCTCGGCCATGATGTCCCCGGCGCTCACCGTGTCGCCCGGTTTCACCAGCCACTTGGCGAGCGTGCCCTCCTCCATGGTGGGCGACAGGGCGGGCATCTTGATCGGCGTGGGCATGGTTCTGACGTTACGTCCTCGCTGGGGAGAGTGTGCGCTGGAACCTCTGGCCAAATTGGCGTGCGCAAGCAAGGTCCTTGCGCAGAATACGAATTACAAGATAGGCCCACCTCACGGGAGCCGAGGGGACACACATGCGCATCTACCTTGTCGTGATGGACGAGACCGAGGAAGCGAAGCAGGCGCTGCGCTTCGCCTCGCTACGCGCCTACAAGACCGGCGGGGCGGTCCACATCCTCGCGCTGGTGCCGCAGCAGACCTTCAACGCCTTCGGCGGGGTGCAGGCGACGATCGAACAGGAAGCGCGCCAGCGGGCCGAGGTGATCGCCAACAATGCCGCGGGCAATATCTTCGGCGAGATGGGCAAGATGCCGACCATCGCCGTGCGCCCCGGGCCACCGGCGGACGTGATCCGCAAGTATATCGAGGAGCACGGCAATATCGCCGCTCTGGTGCTGGCGACGAGCGCGGAGGGGAACTCCGGCCCGCTCGTCAACCACTTCTCGGCGCATGCGGGCAGCCTGCCCTGCCCGCTCTACCTGATCCCCGGCGGTTTGAGCCGCGAGGATATCGACGCCCTCGCCTAGCGCTTCTTGCCGCGCCCCTGGTGGCGGATATTGCCCGGGCGGCCGCGCTTGCCCTGATCGTGTGACTGGCGCGGGGCGCCGGTCCCTTTCTTTGGCCCCTTTTGCGGCCCCTTCTTCTGGTGGGTGCGCTTTTTGGGCGCCTGGCGATCACCGCGTTTCTCGATTGCCGAGCCGTCGCTGTCGGGTACTTCGAACTTGAGCGCGCCGGTCAGCGCATTGGCTTCCGCCAGCTTGAGCTTGAGCCGGTCGCCGACGGCGTAGACCGTGCCGCTCTGCTCGCCGATCAGCTTCTGCGCCTTTTCGTCGTAGCGGTAATATTCGCGGCCCAGCGTGCTGACCGGGACGAGGCCGTCGCCGCCCAGCTTGTCGATCGTGGCGAAGAAGCCGAAGCTCTGGACGCCGGTAATACGCGTGTCGAAAGTCTCGCCCACGCGGCCCGAGAGCCAGGCGGCGACATAGCGGTCGATCGTATCGCGCTCGGCTTCCATCGCACGGCGCTCGGTCTGGCTGATGGCATCGGTGATCTGGTGCAGCGCGGTCTTGTCGCGGTCCGACAGGCCGGTCGCTTCGGGCAGGTCGAGGCGCTTGTCGGGCTTGGGCTGCTCGAGCTTGTAGGCGTCGACCAGCGCGCGGTGCACCAGCAGGTCCGCATAACGCCTGATCGGCGAGGTGAAATGGGCATAGCTGCCGAGCGCGAGGCCGAAGTGGCCCTCCTTCGCCGGGCCATAATAAGCCTGCATCTGGCTGCGCAGCACCGCCTCCATGATCAGCGCCTTCTCGGCCAGATCGGCAATGTCTTTGAGCATGCGGTTGAACAGGCCGGGGGTGATGACCTGCCCAAGCGCCAGCTTCTTGCCCTGCGACTGCAGGTAATCCCGCAGCGCCAGCAGCTTGTCGCGGCTCGGCGTTTCGTGAATGCGATAAACTACCGGCGCGGTCTTGGCCTCGAGCGCCTTGGCCGCCGCGACATTGGCAGCGATCATGAAGTCCTCGACCACGCGGTGCGCCTCGAGCCGTTCGCGCACGGCGATTTCCTCGATCTGGCCCGCGTCGTTCAGCTTCACCTGCCGTTCGGGCAGTTCGAGGTCGAGCGGATCGCGCGCCTCGCGGGCCTTGAACAGGAGCTTCCAGGCGCCCCAGAGATTGACCAGGTAGTCCGGTGCATCGCCCGCGTCGATGGCTGCCTGTGCGTCCTCGTAGGCGATATTCCGCGCCAGTCTCACGATGGCGCGGGTGAAGCGCCACTTGGTGACCTTGCCCTCGGTGTCGATGTGCAGGTGGCAGGCCATCACCGCGCGGTCGACATCCTGCTTGAGACTGCAAACATCGGCGCTCAGCACCTCTGGCAGCATCGGCACGACGCGGTCGGGGAAATAGACCGAATTGCCCCGTTTCCTGGCCTCGCGGTCGAGCTGGCCCCCGGGCCGTACGTAATAGCTGACGTCGGCAATGGCGACGATGGCGCGATAGCCCCCCTCGCCATCGGGCTCGGCCCAGATCGCATCGTCATGGTCGCGCGCATCGGCGGGGTCGATGGCGACGATCGGCACTTCGCGCAGGTCCTCGCGGTGGTCGGGCGAAAGCGGCAGGTCGACCGCGCGCTCGGCTTCCTGGATGGCCTCCTGCGGGAAGATATGCGGGATGCCGTGCTTGGCGATGGCGATGAGGCTGAAAGCCTTGGGGGCGAGCGGATCGCCGATAACCTCGACGACCTTGACCTTGGAGCGCGGCGATTTGCCCATGCGCTCGGCAAGGACGAGTTCGCCTTCCTGCGCTTCCCCGACGTCGCCGATGGGGGCGGAATCGCGTACCCGCTTGTCGACCGGGGCCAGCCAGTACTGTCCGCTGCCGTCCTTTTCGACGACACCCATCAGGCCCTCGGTGCGCGCCGGGAGCTTCTTGATCGGGATGGCCTGCCAGCCGTTTGCCGTCTCCTCGTTACGGGCAAGGATGCGGTCGCCACGCTTGAGCGCGGCCATCTTCTTGCCTTCCTTGACGACGAGGCGGGGCGGCTTGTCCTTGCTGTCGGGGGACCAGTTCTCGGGCTCGGCGATGGGTTCGCCATCCTCGATGGCGACGATCTTGAGCACGGTGACCTTCGGTACGCCGCCCATCCGGTGATAGGCAGTGCGCTTGCCGTCGATCAGGCCTTCCTCGGCCATGTCCTTGAGGCGCTTTTTCAGCGCTATCTTTTCCTGCCCCTTGAGGCCGAAGGCCTTGGCGATTTCCCGCTTGCCTGCGGGCGTATCGGACGTCTGGATGAATTCGAGTATCTGTTCTGTGCTCGGCATACCTTTCGGCTGCCGATGTTTGTTCTGTTTTGTCATGCGTCCCTATATGGGGAAGCGCCTACTCGCTGTCATCCTCGGCCTTCGCGACTGGTGCGAATTGGCCAGCCGGCACGGCGCTGGCGAACGGGCTGCAGATGGCACCGAAAGTGCACGCTGCAACGCCGAAGATCCAGTCATCCCCGCGCACGGGCTGCACATTGCTGATGCGCCGCTGTTCCATGGGTTCCGGTTCGCCGACCGGTGTTTCGAAGGTCAGGATCGTCGCTTCGCCCTCGCGCCATGAGCTTTCGTCGGTACGCCGCTTCGCGATGACATAATAGGTTGCGCCCTTCACGCCCTGCCATTCGAGTAGCGTGTCGGTGCGGACAGCGGCCTCGGCGCTGGGGACCGGCGGTGCGGGCGTGCGCGCCAGCTTGTCGAGGGCGCGGATGTTGAACTGGGTCACCTTGGCCAGATAGGGAAAATCCATCTCTTCCGGCGTGTCGCCATAAACGGTCGCGCCCTCGGTTCGCAGGTCCTGGTGCTGGTGCTCGTAATCCTCGACGGCGACGGTGATCCGCACGGCGGGATAGCCTTTCTCGAGGAAAGGGATCTGGTCGCCGCCGCGCCCCATCCGGTCGGTGCGCCAGATCTGGCGGACGTCCAGCCCGCCCGCGGCCTTGTCGGCCAGCCCGTCGAGCCAGCGCGAAAGGTTGCGGCTCGGCGTGTCGTTCTCCCCGCCCTCGCGGCGTTGCGCAGCGCGCAGATCGTCGGTCAGGTCGGCCCGCGGCCCTTCCGAAAAGACGCGCACATGCTGGTCGTCGCAATAGCCGTCGCTGCCGCACGAACCGCCGACGATGTCGTTGTTGAGGACCGCCTTGACGTCCCATCCCTGCTCGGCGGCGTAATCGGCCATCAGGCGGCCGCCATAAAGGCCCTGCTCCTCGCCCGACAGCAGCGCGTAAACGATGGTCACGGGATAGCTTCGCGTGGAAAGCTGCCGGGCGGCCTCTAGCACAAGCACGGTGCCCGACCCGTCGTCATTGGCGCCCGGTGCGTCCACCTTCCAGTCGAGCGGATCGGAGCCGCGGCTGTCGATATGCGCCTGCACGATCACGACTTCGTTCGGCCGTTCGGTCCCGCGCTGGATCGCGACGGCGTTACGCAAGCGAACGGGCTCTGGAATGCGCGCGCCCGAGACCATCCGCTCCGGAGCGACGATTTCGAGGCAGTCGCCGCATTCGGCCGAGATACGCCCGAATTCCGCGAGCCCCCAATCGACCGCTGCGCCAATCCCGCGCGTGGGATTGTCCTGCTCGGACAGCGTGTGGCGCGTTCCGACAAGCGACCAGAGTGTCGATATCGGCCCGCAGGCGCTCTTGCGAAACGCCGGCGGCCGGATCGGCCTCCTGCGCTGCGAGTGGCGTTGCGAGGAGGGAGGAGATAAGGGCGAGTTTCTTCATGGCCGAAGCTCTCGGCCAAACCCGCCCTCAAATCAAGCTAGTAAGCCTTGGCCAATAGCACGCGCTCGACGGCCTTTTCGCCAGTGAAGATGCAGGGACCGTTCGCGGGAGCCGAACCGATCGGCACGTTGCGGATGGTGAGCTTATGCTCCTTCAGGCGCTCGACGACCTTGTCGAGTGCGTCACCGGTCGGCTTCGACCACTGCACCTCGACCCAGCCAGGATACTTCGTGCCTGCAAAATGCTGCTCGACCTCGGCGAAGTCGGTCACGCCGCGGGTGATGTTCGCATCGCGGCGATCCTGGGCTTCGACCAGCAGCGCGCTCTGGATATCGGCGAGGACGTCGGGGATGGTCTGCCCGGCGACTTCGCGGGTCGGCATCTGGAAGGCAGGCTTGCCGGTTTCGGTTTCCCACAGGCGGTCGCGGCGCAGCATGCTGACGACGCCGCTTTCCATGTCGCGGCCACCGACCTCGATGATCACGGGTACGCCCTTGCGGACATAGTCCCAGCGCTTCTGTGCCGCCTTGCCCGGCTTGGTATCGAGCATCACGCGAAGCGGTTCGCCAAGCACGCGATGGCCCGCAAGTGTGGCGCGCAGGCCTTCGCAATAATCGATGAGCTCCTGGTCTTCGGGCTTGTCGCGCAGCATCGGCAGGATCACGACCTGCTGCGGCGCGATTGCAGGTGGCAGCCGCAGTCCGTCGTCGTCGCCGTGGGTCATGATGACACCGCCGACCATGCGGGTCGAAACGCCCCAGCTGGTCGTATGGGCGAGGCTTTCGCTGCCCTCCTTGTTCTGGAACTTGATGCCGCTGGCCTGCGCGAAATTGGTGCCGAGATAGTGGCTGGTGCCTGCCTGAAGCGCTTTGCCATCCTGCATCATCGCTTCGATCGACCAGGTTTCGACAGCGCCCGGGAAGCGCTCGTTCTCCGGCTTTTCTCCCGCGACGACTGCAAGCGCGAGGTCCTCGTCCGCGAAGGCGCGATAGACTTCGAGCATGGTAAGCGTGTGCTCCTTGGCCTCGGCCTCGTCCGCGTGGGCGGTGTGGCCTTCCTGCCAGAGGAATTCGCTGGTCCGCAGGAACATGCGCGTGCGCATTTCCCAGCGAACGACATTGGCCCACTGGTTGAGCTTCAAAGGCAGGTCGCGCCACGACTGTACCCAGCGCGCCATCGCGTCGCCGATGATCGTTTCCGAGGTCGGCCGCACGACCAGCGGCTCTTCCAGCTTCGCTTCGGGATCGGGCACGAGCCCGCCATCTGGCCCGGCGATCAGGCGATGATGGGTGACGACCGCCATTTCCTTGGCGAAGCCTTCGACATGCTCCGCCTCGCGCTCGAAGTTGGACAGCGGGATGAAGATCGGGAAATAGCAGTTTTCGTGACCGGTCGCCTTGATCCGGTCGTCGAGCAGTCGCTGCATGCGTTCCCAGATGCCGAAGCCCCACGGCTTGATGACCATGCACCCGCGCACGCCCGATTCCTCGGCCATGCCGGCGGCGCTGATGACTTCCTGGTACCACGCCGCAAAATCGTCTTCGCGCCTGGTGTTCAAGGCATGGCGGATTTGGGCCACGTGGCTAATTCCTGTAATCTAGCAGTTGGATCGGCGCGGGGCCGATGGCGTCATTTGCTGAGTTCGTCCAGCTTCTTCTGCATGGCCGCCATCTGCTCGCGCATCTTCGCAAGTTCTTCCGCCTGGTCTGGCTTGGCCGGCTTGCGGGCACCCGGGAGCAGCGCCTCGGCCGCGTTCTGCATCATCTTGAAATTGGCTTCGGCCATCTTGGCCAGCGGGTTGGCTTCGATCCCCTTGGCGAACGCCGCCTGTAGCTGTTCGCGGTTCTTGCGGAAGTTCGCCATGCTGGCTTCGAGATAGCTCGGCATCATCGACTGCATCGAATTGCCGTACATGCCGATGAGGTCGCGGAGGAAGCTGACCGGGAGCATCTGCGTGCCGTGGCTTTCTTCCTCGACGATGATCTGCGTGAGGATGGTGTGCGTGATGTCGTCCCCGGTCTTGGCGTCGAGCACCTGGAAGTCGACGTTATCGCGCACCATTTTCGCCAAGTCGTCGAGCGTGATGTAGCTGCTGGTGTCGGTGTTGTAGAGCCGCCGGTTGGCGTACTTCTTGATGATGATCGGCTCGCCATCGGCAGTTCGCTTGGCCATTCTGACACGCTCCCCAATTTGTGCAGTGCGAGGACGGCTTAGCACGTGCACAAGATGCGGTGCAACATGAAGCGGTCAGTGCTTCAGGCGCTGTCCCAGGACCGTCAGCAATTCATATTGCGAAAGAGCGGTTTGCTGCGCAGCATCGGGCAGGTTGTAGGGCAGTTCGACCCAGTCCCCCTCGCCGATATCCGGCGCGTCCGACAGGCCGATCACGATCATGTCCATCGACACTTTACCGAGGATCGACAGGCGGCTTTGGCCGTGTACGAAATGCGCCCCGCTCCAGCTGCGCAGGATGCCGTCTGCATAGCCCAGCGAGACCACGCCGATGCGCATGTCCGCCGGGGCGGTGAAGGTCGCGTTGTAGCCGACGCTCTCCCCCGCCCCGATCCGGCGGGTCTGGATGATGGCGGCTTCGGGCGAAGCGACCTGCCGTATGCGTCCGGCGAATTCCGGACGCGGAACGCCGCCGTAAAGCGCGAGGCCCGGGCGGGTGAGGTCGAAGTGATAGTCGTTGCCGAGAGCGACGCCGGCGCTGTTGGCAAGGCTGGCCTGCGCGTGTCGCACGAGCGGAAGAGCCGCGCGAAACCGCTCGAGCTGGCGCGCGTTCATCGCGCTGTCCTCGTCGGCGCAGGCGAGGTGGCTCATGATTACCTGCACGTCGAGCGCCTGGACGGCGGGATCGGTGAGCTCATCCGGCGACAGGCCGAGGCGGTTGATGCCGGTATCGACCATCAGGTGGCACGCCCCGCCCCCGCTTTCGGCCCAGAGCTTCGCTTGGCGCAGACTGTCGATCACCGGACGCACGCCGGTCGACCGCGCATAGGCGGCTTCCTCGGTGCTGCGCGGTCCGTGCAGGACGGACAAGTGCTCGGGTGGAACATGGTTGAGCACCGCGGGGACCTCCGACCAATGTGCCACGAAGAAATCCCGGCATCCCACATCGCGCAGCACCGGCACGCAGCTCGACACGCCGAGCCCATAGCAATCGGCCTTAACCGCAGCTCCGGCCCTCGCCGGTCGGGACATGGTGTCGAGCGTACGCCAGTTGTGCGCGAGCGCATCGATATCGAGGCGCAGCCGCAGGCTCGGCGGCGGAAGGTCAGCCATGGGCGTCTTCGAAATCCTTCGGCGGACCGTCGGGAATGCCCCACCAGGCAACGATCAGGCCGAACGCCATGACCACCCAGCAATACCACAATCCGGCATAGGCATCGCCGGTGATGGCGACGATGTAGCCGGCGATCAGCGGCAGGAACCCACCGAGGTAGCCCGCGCCGATGTGATAGGGGATCGACATCGAGCTGTAGCGGATGCGCGCCGGAAACATCTCTGCCAGGAGCGCCGCGACCGAGCCATAGGTCAGCGCCGAGAGCAGGCCGAGCGCGCACAGGAGCGCCACGATGCCGACGAGGTTGATGAACGGGGGACTCTGCCGCGAGAAGTCGTAGCCGCGTTCCTCCAGCGCGCCTTGCAGGGCCGCCTTGCGGTCGGCGTCATCGGCAGTGTCCAATGCGAGTTGCGTGCCGCCCACGCTGACCCGCGCCGGGCCTGCCGGATCGGCGAGATCGTAACTGACCCCTAGCGACGTCAGGTCCGCCAGCACGCGCCCGCATTCGGTCGCCTGAACGTCGGCGAAGGGATCGAAGGTGCAGCCCTCGCCCGCGACACTGACCGGCGCCCGCTCCGCCGCAGCGGCGAGACCCGGATTGCTGAGTGCGCCGAGACCCCAGAAAATCGGGAAAAGGAAAACGAGCGTGGCGATTGCACCGATTATGATCGGCTTCTTGCGTCCCACACGGTCGGACCATTTGCCGACCATGATGTAGAAGCTCATCGAGATGAGGCCCGCGATAAGCACCGTCCATTCGGTTACCGTCTCGTCGATCCGCATCGGGCCGCGGAGGAAGGACAGGCCATAGAAGAAGGCCGTGTACCAGATGACGGTCAGCACGCCTGCAACCCCGAACAGCGCGACGAAGATGCGTCGCTTGTTGCCGGGATAGGTGAAGCTCTCGATGAACGGGTTGCCGGCGGTCTCGCCCGCTTCCTTCATGGCCTGGAACACCGGGCTTTCCGAGAGCTTGAGGCGCATCCACAGGGAAATGCCGAGGAGGATGATCGAGAGCAGGAACGGAATGCGCCAGCCCCAGGCGGCGAAGTCGTCTGCCGGGATCAGGGCGCGGCACAGGATCACGACGATGATCGAGAGCACGAAGCCGCCGACCACGCTGGCCTGGATGAAGCTGGTGTAGAAGCCGCGCTTCTCCGGCGGCGCATGTTCGGCAACGTAGATCGCCGCGCCGCCATACTCGCCACCCAGCGCGAGGCCCTGCAGGATGCGTAGGCCGATGACGATGATCGGCGCGACGATGCCGATGCTGGCGGCACTGGGGATCAGGCCGACGCCCGCCGTGGCAATGCCCATCAGCGTCACCGTGACGAGGAAGGTGTACTTGCGTCCTAGACGATCGCCGAGGAAGCCGAACAAGATCGCCCCCAGCGGGCGGAAGCCGAAGCCGACGGCGAACCCGGCCCAGACCAGCAGGATCTCAAGCGTCTCGTTGTCGCTCGGGAAGAAGGCCGCGCCGATCAGTCCCGCAAGCGTGCCGTAGATGAAGAAATCGTACCATTCGAAGATCGTGCCCGCGCTGCTCGCGGCGATGACGAGGCGGATTTCCTTGTCGGTCGGTTCCCTTTGCAAGGCAGTGGTGCCCCCGGACATGCGTCGCTCCCCAAGCTCTTTCTTCACTGTGGAAGAGGGTCTAGCGAGCGCTCTCGGCCTTGGAAAGCGCGTCGAGTGCGGCTCTCCACGGGAGCAGGATGGCCTCGTGACGGCCCTTGTGCGGTCGCGCCGGTTCCAGCAGTTCGAGCCGAGGGAGGATGCTGCTGGGTGCCTTGCCCTCCAGCCAGCTGCCAAGCTCATGTAGCACGCTGCCGACTTCGCCGATGCCCATTTCGCGCGCCTCACGGGCGAAGATCGCTGCGGACGCCTGGCCCACCGCGCAAGCACTGACCCTCATCCCGATACCGAAGAGGCGTGCCTCGGAATCGCAATCGGCGCTCAAAGCTATCGTGCTGCCGCAGGTCCGCGAACGGGCCTGCCCCTGAAGCGGCGCCGCAGGATCGAAGGGAAAATCAGCCAGCTCGACCGCCAGGGCGAGCATCGCCGGCGAGTATAGCGCCGCGCGCGGCGAGCCGCTCATTCTTCGGCTGCGTCCTCTTCGCCGCGCAGGCGCGCCCGCCGTTCGGCCAGCACCTCCACCAAGCTGCGCGAACTGGAATCGACCAATTCGTAACTGCGCGCAGTCGTCATCCACGCCGGGCGGCCCTTGTAGCTCCAGACGGTGTCATATCCGAGCACCAGCAGCGAAAAGGCGAGCACGCTGATGACGATTCCCTTGAGTGCCCCGAACCCGAAGCCAAGCACGCGGTCTATCGGGCCGAGGACCGAATTGCGCGAGGCCGCGCCGACATTGTTCGCGATCACCTTCATCGCTGCATAGGGAATCAGGAGCAGCAACGCGAAGGCCAGCAGGGACGTGGTCACGTCCGCGCCCAGAAAGTCCTGCATAGCCAGCGTAAGCGGCGTGTGCAGATACTTGATCGCGAACACCGCCAGCACCCAGGCGGCCAGCGACAGGACTTCCTGCACGAAGCCGCGCATGAAGCCGCCGACCGCTGCGACGCCCACGACAAACAGAAGGATGAGATCGAAACCCGTCATGACCCGTGGGAGGGTTATGCGCTCCCGACGACCCGGTCAACGAGGTTGGCGAGTTGTCCCAAGCCTGTGTAGTCGAGCTCCGTCTTCCCCAGTTTCGGGTCGGCCGGTCCGTAACCCTTGGTAAATCCCAGCTTGGCAGCCTCGCGCAGGCGCAAGCCGCCGTGCGCCACCGGCCGGATTTCGCCCGCGAGCGACACTTCCCCGAGCCACACGCTGCGATCGGGTAGCGGGCGGTCGGCAAGCGCGCTGACGAGTGCTGCGGCGACGGCGAGATCGGCGGCCGGATCGGACAGGCGGTAGCCCCCCGCCACGTTGAGATAGACTTCTGCCGAGCTGAAATTCAGGCCGCAGCGCGATTCGAGCACGGCCAGCAGCATCGCCAGTCGCCCGCTGTCCCAGCCAACCACCGAGCGCCGCGGGGTCGCGCCCGATTGCAGGCGGACGATCAGCGCCTGGATTTCGACCAGCACCGGCCGCGTGCCCTCGATCGCCGGGAAGATCGCGCTCCCTGCCATCGGTTCGTCGCGGCCGGAGAGGAACAGCATGGAGGGATTGGCAACTTCCTCCAGCCCCTCGCCCGCCATCGAGAACACGCCGATCTCGTCCACCGCGCCGAAGCGGTTCTTGAGCGCGCGCAGGATGCGGTACTGGTGGCTCCGCTCGCCCTCGAAGCTCATGACGACGTCGACCATGTGTTCGAGCACGCGCGGTCCCGCGATGGTCCCGTCCTTGGTGACATGGCCGACCAGCACCAGCGCGACGTTGTTTTCCTTGGCATAGCGGATCAGTTCGAAGGCGCAGCCGCGCACCTGGCTCACGGTGCCCGGCGCACCCTCGATCGTGTCCGAATGCATGGTCTGGATCGAATCGATCACGAGGAATGCGGGCGCTTCCATCTGGCCCAGCGTGGTGAGGATATCGCGGACACCGGTCGCCGCTGCGAGCTTCACCGGTGCGTCGGACAGCCCGAGACGGGCGGCGCGCATCCTGACCTGTCCGGTCGCTTCCTCCCCGCTGACATAAACCACACTGTGGCCTGCGCGCGCGATCTTGCCCGCGGCCTGCAAGAGAAGCGTGGATTTGCCGATCCCGGGATCGCCGCCCATGAGGATCGCGGAGCCCGGAACGAGCCCGCCGCCGAGCGCGCGATCGAACTCTGCAAGTCCCGTCGGCTGCCGCGTCGGCAGCGCACCGGGCTTGTCGAGATCGACGAACTCGACCGCCCTGCCCCCGCTCGATAGGTCATGCTTAAGCGAGAAGACCGTCGCGGGCGCATCCTCGACCAGCGTGTTCCACTCCGCGCAGTCCGCGCACTGGCCCTGCCAGCGGTGCGAGACACTGCCACAGGCCTGGCAGACATAGCGTTTCTTGGGCTTGGCCATGGCGCCTGCTAACCGGAACATTTGCGGAACGCAATTGCCTTTGGCGTTTTATCCGTGCAAACCACCGGCATGCGCCAGAAGGAATTGCGAATAGCGCTGGTATGTTACGGGGGCATCAGCCTGGCGGTCTACATGCACGGCGTCACGCGTGAGCTGTGGCAGTTGGCGCGCGCGAGCCGGGATTTCCACACCGATGGCGCACCGCGCAGCGGCGTCGACGCGGTCTATCGCAACCTTCTCGAGCGCATCCAGGAAGAGCATGGGCTGCGCCTGAGGGTCATGCCCGACATCATGAGCGGAGCCAGCGCGGGCGGGATCAACGCCGTCTTCCTCGCGCAGGCGATCCATTCGGGCCAGTCGCTCGAGCCGCTGACCGATTTGTGGCTGGAGGTTGCGGACGTCGATCAGCTGGTCGATCCCGCCGCCCGCCTGCGCTGGCGCCTGTCGAAGATCTGGGCGCAGCCTTTCGCCAACTGGCTGCTCAGCCGGCCAGGCAGCGACATGGCGCACACCGTCGCGCAGGAAACGCGGCGCGAGGTCGAACGCAAGGTTTCGCACCTGATCCGCGGGCGGTGGTTCGAACCGCCTTTCTCGGGGCTGGGCTTTTCCAAACTGCTGGAAAGGGCCTTTGCCGCGATGGAGCAGACCAGGGCGGAAGGGCCGCTGCTCCCGCCCGGCCACCCGCTCGACCTCTATGTCACGGCAACCGATTTCCACGGTTACATGGAATTGCTGCACCTCCACAGTCCGCCGGTGGTCGAGGATACCGAACACCGTATGCCGATCTCGTTCCGCGTGCGCACGCCGGTGCATGGTGGGGAGAACCTGGCCAATCCGCTCGAACTGGTGTTCGCGGCGCGGGCCACGGCAAGTTTCCCCGGCGCGTTTCCGCCGCTGCGCCTGGAGGAAATGGACGCGCTGTCGGAAGCCAGCGGGCGCAGCTGGCCGGGACGCGACGCATTCCTCGAACGGATCATGCCCATCCATGTGATGCGCGACACCATCGACAATGTTTCGCTGATCGACGGGTCGGTGCTTGTCAACAAACCCTTCGGCGGGGCGATCGAGGCCTTGCGCGGGCGGCCCGCCCAGCGCGAAGTGGACCGCCGGTTCATTTATGTCGATCCGCGGCCTGACCGCTTCGGCGGGGCGGATGGCATCAAGCACGAGCCGGTCGGCTTTTTCAGTGCCATTTTCGGATCGCTTTCCACCCTCCCGCGCGAGCAGCCGATTCGCGACAACCTCGAGCAGCTAGAGCAGCAGACGCGCGAGGCGGAGCGTGTGACGCACATCGTTTCGCTCCTGCGTCCCGAGGTCGACGCTGCGGTCGAAAAGCTGTTCGGTCGGACCCTGTTCCTCGACAGCCCCACACCGGCGCGGCTTGGTGCCTGGCGGCGCAAGGCACAGCAAGCCGCGGCCGAACAGGCAGGATACGCCTTCCATTCCTATGCCCAGTCCAAGCTGAGCGGGATTGTCCAACGACTGGCCCGGCTCGCGCTGGCCGCCGCCCCGCGGCTCGGGTTGGAAGACAGCGGGCCGATCGAGGCGGCCCTGTGGGCGGAATTGCGGCGGCGCGGTCTCGACAGCCTGTCGGCACCGGGCGGGGGCGCGAGCCCGGAAGCGATCGCTTTCTTCCGCGAACACGACATCGGTTTCCGCATCCGGCGCCTGCGTCTCCTGCTGCGGCGCGCCGCGCGCGACTGGGAAGCCGATCCCGAAATCCCCGACGACGCGCTCGAGACGGCGCGCGACCATGTCTATTGGATCCTTTCGCTCTATTTCGAAAAGGAAGGGGTCACGCCGCTCGGCCCGGCTTTCGAGGCGGTGGCCGAGAATGTGCTCGCCGATCCCGGCACGCTGCTCGACATGCTGGAAGCCAAGCGTCTCCTGCCCGAAATCGACGACCGGGCGGAAGCCATGCTGGCGGCGGCGCTCGAACAGATGCCGAAGAACCTGCGGCGGCGCATGCTGCTCGCCTATCTCGGCTTCCCCTATTACGACGTCGCCACCCTGCCCTTGTCGCGCAACGAAGGGCTGACCGAGTTCGACGCGGTCAAGGTAGACCGGATCAGTCCGGACGATGCCAAGAGCATCCGCGAAGGCGGCACGCAGGCTACCTTGCGCGGGATCGAATTCTACAATTTCGGGGCGTTTTTCAGCCGCGCCTATCGCGAGAACGACTATCTCTGGGGCCGCCTGCACGGTGCGGAGCGAATGATCGACCTCGTCTGCTCGACCTTCCCCGAGCCGTTCGAATGCCGCGAGCTGAAACGCGATGCCTTCCACGCCATCCTCGACGAGGAGCAGGCCGCAGGCCGCTGCGCCGCCGAGCTGATCGACGGCCTGCGCCGTGAGGTGAGCGAACGCCTCCCCTAGTCGGCGCGGGCGTCGAGACTGCGGTAGATCGCGGTGGCGAACCCGTCGGCATCGATGAAGCCTTCGCCGCGATCGAAGCCGGCAAGCGGCTTGGCAGCCACCGCCTGCTCGAGCGTCATCCCCTCATCCTGCAGCGCCCGCACCCGCTCGACGGCCTGCCCGACCATCGCGCGATAGGCGACCAGTTCCGCCTTGTTCGACATCGGGCCGTGTCCGGGGATCACTTTCGTATCCGTGTCGATCATCCGGATGACGGCATCGAGCGAATTCATCGCGTCGATCACGTTGCCGCCGGATTCGGTGTCGATGAAGGGAAAGCCGGGGATGTTGAAATAGAGATCGCCCATGTGGACAACGTTGGCGCCGTGCCAGAACACCACGCTGTCGCCATCGGTGTGCCCGCCGCCTACGAACATCACATCGGTGCGATACCCGTTGAGATGGAGCGTGACGCCCTGATCGTAAGTCACCACCGGCAGCGCTTCTTTCGGCGCAGGCGGTACCGCCCGCTCGCCCGTGCTGCCTTCGGCAAGCCGGATGCGGACATTGTCGTGCGCGAAGATCAGCGCGCCCTTCTTGCCGAGGTTTTCGTTCCCGCCGGTGTGGTCGCCGTGCCAGTGGGTGTTGATGACGTAACCGACCGGATCGGCGCCGAGCCCGGCCACCGCCGCTTCGATCTGGCCCGTCAGCGGAGCGAACTGATCGTCGATCAGGACCGTGCCGTCCTCGCCGTGGCTCACGCCGATATTGCCGCCGGCCCCGAAGAGCACGGCAATGCCGGGCGCGACTTCTTCGGCGGTGATCTCGACATCGTCGAAATTGCGCTGGGCGGAAAGCGGCGCTGCGACGAAGGCAGCGACGGCGGCGAAAGCGATGGTCTTGTTCATGGCAGTCTCCCTCTGCCGCCCGTGCTAGGCGCGAGGGAGGATGCTGTCGAGCGGCGCGGCGTTATCCGCCGAACGCGTCCTTGAGCTTGTCGAAGAAGCCACGGCTTTCGGGACATTCGTCGCCGGTCTCCGTATCGCGGAACTGTTCCAGCAGCGTGCGCTGCTCCTTGGTCAGCTTGGTCGGCGTTTCGACCGCAATCTCGACCACCAAATCGCCGCGGCCCCGGCCCTGCAGGACCGGCATCCCGGCGCCGCGCTGGCGCAGCTGCTTGCCCGACTGAATGCCTGCCGGGATCTCGATCGTGACTTCATCGCCGTCGAGGTTGGGAATGTCGATCGATCCGCCGAGCGCGGCCTTGGTGAAGCTGATCGGAACCCGGGTCGCGAGGGTGGTGCCTTCGCGCTGGAAGATCGCGTGCGGCTTCACATGGACGAAGATGTAGAGGTCGCCCGGAGGCGCACCGCGCGGTCCGGCCTCGCCCTTGCCAGACAGGCGGATGCGAGTGCCGGTATCCACACCCGGCGGAATCTCGACTTCGAGCTTCTGGGGGCGATCGATCCGCCCCTCCCCGCCGCAATCGCGACACGGCGAGGTGATGACTTCGCCGCTGCCATGGCAGTTCGGGCATGGCCGTTCGACCACGAAGAAGCCCTGCTTCGCGCGAACCTGACCGCGCCCGTTGCACAGATTGCAAGTGCGGGCCCGGGTTCCGGGGGTTGCGCCCGAGCCGTGGCAGGTGTCGCAATTCTGCGAAACCTCGATCTCGAGTTCGGAAGACTTGCCGTGAAAAGCGTCCTCCAGCTCGATCTGCATGTCATACCGCAGATCGGCGCCGCGCCGGGGCTGCGCGCGGCCCCCACCGCCAAAGGCGCTGCCGAAGATCGTTTCGAAAATATCCCCGATATCGCCGAAATCGGCACCGGGATGGCCGCCGCCGGGGCCGCCGTTCTGGAACGCGGCGTGGCCGAAGCGGTCGTAAGCGGCGCGCTTTTGCGGGTCCTTGAGGCATTCGTAGGCGGCGCTCACCGCCTTGAACTTCGCCTCGTTCTCCTTGCACCCCTGATTGCGGTCGGGGTGATGTTGCATCGCGAGCTTGCGATAGGCGCTCTTGATGGTCGCGCCGTCCGCATCGCGGGACACGCCAAGCACTTCGTAAAAATCGGCTTCCATTGCAGACATAGTCGTTCCTGCCCCAAACCTAGCCGCCACCGGTGCGCTTGGACACCGGTGGCGGGTGGGTTTTCATCAGGCGATCAGTTCTTCGAGTCTTCGTCGACTTCCGAGAACTCGGCGTCGACCACGTCCTCGTCGCCCGCAGCCGCTTCGCTGCCGGCGTCGCCTTCCGGAGCGGCCGAGGCGCTGGCCTGCTCCTTTTCGTAGATCGACTGGCCCATCTTCATGGCGGCCTGCGTCAGTTCCTGGGCAGCCGAGTTGATCGCTGCCGCATCGTCGCCCTCGAGCGCGGTCTTCACGGCCGCGACCTTGGTTTCGACTTCGGACTTCAGCGCGGCGTCGATCTTGTCGCCATGCTCCTCGAGCTGCTTTTCGGTGGAGTGCACCAGGCTGTCGGCCTGGTTGCGCGCCTCCGCGCTCTCGCGGCGCTTCTTGTCTTCCTCGGCGAACTTCTCCGCATCCTGCACCATCTGATCGATGTCGGCGTCGGAGAGACCGCCCGAGGCCTGAATGCGGATTTGCTGTTCCTTGCCAGTACCCTTGTCCTTCGCGCTGACATTCACGATACCGTTGGCGTCAATGTCGAAAGTTACTTCGATCTGCGGCACGCCGCGCGGTGCTGCAGGGATGCCCACGAGGTCGAACTGGCCGAGCAGCTTGTTGTCAGCCGCCATCTCGCGCTCGCCCTGGAATACGCGGATAGTCACCGCCTGCTGGTTGTCCTCAGCGGTCGAATAGGTCTGCGTCTTCTTGGTCGGGATCGTCGTGTTGCGGTCGATCATGCGAGTGAACACGCCGCCCAGCGTCTCGATGCCCAGCGACAGCGGGGTCACGTCGAGCAGCAGCACATCCTTGACGTCGCCCTGCAGGACGCCGGCCTGGATGGCCGCACCCATGGCCACGACTTCATCGGGATTGACGCCGGTGTGCGGCTTCTTGCCGAAGAACTCCTCGACCACTTCGCGCACCTTGGGCATGCGGGTCATGCCGCCGACGAGGACCACTTCGTCCACGCCGCCCTTGTCGATGCCAGCGTCGGCCAGCGCCTTCTTGCAGGGTTCGAGCGTGCGCTTGATGAGGTCGCCGACCAGCTGCTCCAGCTTGGAGCGGGTGAGCGTCTCGACGAGGTGCAGCGGGGTGGTCGCGCCGCCTTCCATGCGCGCGGTGATGAAGGGCAGGTTGATTTCGGTCTGGGCCGAGCTCGACAGTTCGATCTTGGCCTTTTCCGCGGCTTCCTTCAGGCGCTGAAGAGCGAGCTTGTCGGTCTTCAGGTCCATGTTTTCCTTCTTCTTGAACTCGTCCGCGAGATATTCGACGATCGCGCTGTCGAAATCCTCACCGCCCAAGAAGGTGTCGCCATTGGTCGACTTCACTTCGAACACGCCATCGCCGATCTCCAGGATCGAGACGTCGAAGGTGCCGCCGCCAAGGTCGTAGACGGCGATGGTCTTGCCGTCTTCCTTGTCCATGCCATAGGCGAGCGCCGCGGCAGTCGGCTCGTTGATGATGCGCAGCACTTCGAGGCCCGCGATCTGGCCGGCGTCCTTGGTCGCCTGGCGCTGCGCGTCGTTGAAGTATGCGGGAACGGTGATGACGGCCTGCGTCACGGTTTCGCCGAGATAGCTCTCGGCGGTTTCCTTCATCTTCTGGAGGATGAAGGCGGAAACCTGGCTGGGCGAATAGTCTTCGCCGCCGGCCTTGACCCATGCGTCGCCATTCTTGCCCTTGACGATGTCGTAAGGAACGAGATCCATGTCCTTCTTGGTGGTCGGATCGTCGAACCGGCGGCCGATCAGGCGCTTGATCGCGAAGAGCGTGTTGTCCGGGTTGGTGACGGCCTGGCGCTTGGCAGGCTGGCCGATCAGGCGCTCGCCATCCTTGGTGAAGGCGACGATCGAAGGCGTCGTGCGGGCGCCTTCCGAATTCTCGATGACCTTGGGCTTGCCGCCGTCCATCACGGCGACACAGCTGTTGGTGGTGCCGAGGTCGATACCGATTACTTTAGCCATGGTTTCCCCATCAGTTGCTTCGTTGGACACCGCTCTGTCGGTCCCCCACTCAGGGCGGGACCACTCGGCGGCTCGTTCGAGTGGTGTGTTAGGTGTGTGTTACTGAGGCGATATAGGAGCGGTTTCTCTTGGCACAAGGGAGGTCGCCCGCTAGTTTTTCGCCCCTGTTCAGGACGGAGACAAATCCATGAAATTCGCGCGTTTCGCCACCCTTGCCCTTGCTGTCGCAGCCCTGCCGCTGGCCGGATGCTCGGGCGGCGATACCCCTACCGAGGCCGCTGAGGATGCCAACCCCACCGGACTCGAAGTCAGCGATGCCCGGCTCGTCCTGCCGGCCGTCTCGGGCAATCCGGGCGCGATCTACATGACGGTTACCAATGCCGGCGAGCGCAATGTCGCGATCCGCGGCACCTCGGTCGAAGGCGCGAGCAGCGCGCAGATTCATGACACGGTGGAATCTGCCGGGGAAATGGTCATGGGCGAGATGGGCCAGGTCATGGTTGCCGCTGGCGAAAGCGCCAGTTTCGAGCCGGGTGGCAAGCATATCATGGCCTTCGACTTAGATCCGTCCCTGACGGCGGGCGGCACCACCGCCCTCACGCTCACCATCGTCGGCGGCAAGACCATGACAACCGACATTGCCGTCATCGGCGCGGGGGATGATCGCTGAGCGACCTGCGCGACACGCTCGGGGTCGAAAGCCACGCGGAGGACGTTCCCGCTTCCTGTCCGGTCGGCGGCGAGCGGCCGCTGACGCCCGGCGAGGTCGCCCTCGCGCGATCAGTGTTCGGTACGGCCATCGCCTACGAGCGTGTCACCATCAGGCGGCGCAAGTGGTTTCCCTTCCAGCCCAAGCGGATCACGATGGCGCCGCGCGGGCACCTGCACTTCCACCCGGCCGGTGACGGCTATTGCGAGGACTTCTCGGTTGCCAGCCTGACGCGGCAGGGCCTCTTCATCCACGAGATGACGCATGTCTGGCAGGTGCAGACCAAGGGCCAGTGGTACCTCGTCACGCACCGCATGCCCTGGGCGCGCTATGATTACAGCCTGAAGCCCGGATGGTCGCTCGATCGCTACGGCATCGAACAGCAGGCCGATATCGTGAAGCACGCCTTCTGGCTCAGGAACGGGATGAAGCTCGCAGGGGCTCCCGATGTTGCGGCCTACGATTTGCTAGTGAACTTCCCGGGCGCTTCGTCGCGCTGATCCACAGCCTTGCCGTAGGGGCGCTTGAGCAAACCGGTTGCAATGGATACGAATGCACGCGTTGACCGGGCGGCCCAACCCGCGCCCGGCGATGAGTCACTCACATGGAGCTTTTCGACTACGGTATGAGCCGCGAGCGCGGCTACCTTTCGCAATACGAGATCGACGAGATCACGCTTCCCGAACACTTTGCACCCATCGTCAAGGCTGCTGCCAACCTCTCCGCACTCCTGACCAGCGGCCGCGTGCGGCACTTCCTCGACGCGCTGCCAGATCCCGATATCGGTGAGTGGGCCCTGAACGCGCCCGAAGAACAGGTCCGCACCGCCATGGTGCACTATTCCTTCCTCGTGCAGGGTTACGTCTGGGGTGAACCGACACCACCCGCGCACCTGCCGGCGAACCTTGCGCGCCCGATGTGCGCGCTCGCCGACCGTCTCGGCCAGGCCCCGCTCCTGCCCTACTCCGCCTATGTGCTCGACAATTGGTACCGGCTCGACAAGTCCGGCCCGGTCACGCTCGACAATATCGCGATGTACCAGAATTTCCTCGGCGGCGTGGACGAGAACTGGTTCGTGCTGGTCCATGTCGCGATCGAGGCTGAGGCCGGCGTCCTGCTCGACAATGCCGCAAGGCTGGTAACGGTAGCCAAGGACGGCGACGAGGCCGAGGCGACCAGCCTGCTGAAGCAAATGGACGAGGCGTGGGAGCGTATCTACGCCCATTTCGCCCGCATGCCCGAGCAATGCGATCCCTATGCCTATTTCCACCGTGTACGGCCCTATATCCATGGATGGGCAAACAATCCGGCGCTGGACGGCGGCGGCCTGATCTACGAGGGGATCGAGCGGTACGAAGGCAAGCCGCAGGCTTTCCGTGGCCAGACCGGCTCGCAATCCAGCATCGTCCCGGCGATGGACGCGCTGTTCCAGGTCGGCCACAGCGACGACCCGCTCAAGAGCTTCCTCGACGAGCTGCATCATTACCGCCCGGTCGAGCATCGCCGTTTCATCGAGGAACTCGCCGCGCAATCGACCCTGCGCGATTTCGTCTCGGCCAGCGACAATGCGGAGCTGAAGGCGGCTTTCAATGCCTGCGTGGAGCAATCCGCGCGCTTCCGCACACGGCACCTCGAATATGCCGCCAGCTATATCAACAAGCAGGCCGGCAGCATCGCGGGGAACGATCCCGATGTCGGCACCGGCGGCACGCCCTTCATGAAATACCTGAAGAAACACCGCGACGAAAACCGCGCGCAGGTGGTGGCTTAAGGCTTGCTTAGGTTGGTCTGCGATAACCGGGATCGCAGACCAACTTCAGGCTGACGGACGCAATGGACCACATCGGGCAACTCATCGAATTCAATTCGACGGCTTTTCCTCGCCAGCAGCAGGACGAGGAGCTGGTCAATTCGGACACGATGCATGGCCACGCCCTTTCGAAATTCATCGGCGACGCCCTCGAGCAGCGGGGGTTCGGCGAAATCCGCTATGTGGCCGAAGACTGGGGCTGGTGCTGTCTCCTCCCGAACGAAGGCTACGAACTCTTCTATGGCGTTTGCAGCTATGAGGTCGCCGAATTCATGATCCAGTTCAGCCCGTCCAGGCCGGTGATCCGCCGCCTGTTCCGGAAGATCGACGTGTCCGAGCGGCTCGGTAGGTTGCAACGGACCGTTTTCGAAATCCTCGAGAACGCGCCCGGTAGGACCCAAGGGCCCGACTGGACCAGCTAGCGCCGGGTCAGGACCGGCATTGCGCCTGCCCGTTCATCGCCGAAACAGCCCTTGGCAAGTATCGCAGGCCAGGTCAGGGGAGCATCATGAACAGGACAAAAGCCGGATTCGCGATCGCAGCCATGAGTGCGGCCCAGTTTGCAGCACCGGCGACCGGTCAGGACGAGCCGGCTCCGCACAGCCTGATCGAGGCTGCCTTCGCAAAGATCAGGACCGCCACGCCGGATATCGCGGCGGCATCCCTCGCCTGCTCGGCCAGCCAGCGACAGATGGTCGTGCTGGACGGTTCGCAGCTGCGCTATCCCTGCATGCTGCAGGACATCGTGACGGATAGCGGCGACGCGGCGATGGTCGTGACGCTGCTCCTGTCCGACGCTGCCGCCGTGGACAGCGATCCCACCCACTCTGGCAGCGACCCGTCCGATGGGTTCGCCGGCGAGCACGATCCGGCGTTGAAGGACGCGCAATCGGCCTATGTCGCGCGCGGATCGGAAACCTTCAGGGCAGATGTGATCCGTTCAGACCGGTTGCGTGAAGAGGATCGCGGCACCGGTCAGTCCGATGACCTCGCCAGGCGGCGTGCGGAAGCGCGCAGGCTGGAGGCGCAAGAGCAGGCAGCCGCATACCAGGCGGTCACCCGGTTCCTGGAACTGGCGGACGCGCAGGCGTTCTGCCCTGCAGAAGGTCGCGCCTTCCTGGCCCGCGCCATACAATATTCGACCAGCCCGCTCGAGCAGGACCGGATGGTCGGCCTGTGGGCGGACGCGCATCGCCATGCGCTCGAGCCCTATCTGAACGACCTCTCGCGCTGCCGCTGAGGCGGGTTCAGTCGTAGGTGGCCCCGGGCAGCCCCTGCCCGCCATCGGCGATGAAGGCATCGATTCGCGCTTCGAGAGCCGGGAGCGGCACGCTGCCCAGCGACAGCACCACATCGTGGAACTTGCGGATGTCGAACGCCGTACCAAGCTCCGCCTCCGCCTTAGCGCGCACCCGGCGAATGGTCATCTCGCCGAGTTTGTAGGCCAGCGCCTGGCCCGGCCAGCTGATGTAGCGATCGATTTCGGTGCCGACTTCGCGGTCCGACAGGGCGGTGTGGCTGGCGAGGTAGTCCACCGCCTGTTCGCGGGTCCAGCCATAGTGGTGGATGCCGGTGTCGATCACGAGCCGCGCGGCGCGCCACATCTCGTAGGACAGCTGGCCGAAGCGTTCGTAGGGCGTGCGATAGATGCCCATCTCGTTGCCGAGATACTCGATATAGAGCCCCCACCCCTCGCCGAAGCCGGAGAAATAGGTCTGCCGGCGGAAGCGCGGCGCATCGTCGCGCTCAAGCGCGATGGCCGCCTGGAAGGAATGGCCCGGCGTGCATTCGTGCATCGTCAGCGCAGGGATGTTGTAGACCGGGCGCGAAGGCAGGTCGTGGGTGTTGATCTGGCAATATTCGAGCCCGCCGCGCCCTGCGGTATAGAACGGCGCGATCGCCGGATCGACGGGCCGCAGACCGTGGCGATAGCGCGGCAGGAAGCCGAAATACTCGTCGAGCTTGTCGTCGACCCGCTTGGTCACATAGGCGGCAACGCCCATCAGCGCGTCGGGCGAGGCCGCCACGAATTGCGGATCGGTGCGCAGAAAGGCGATGAATTCTTCGAGCGTTCCGTCGAACCCGGCCTCCGCCTTGGCTTTTTCCATATCGGCGGTGATTCGCGCGACCTCTTCGAGACCGATCGTGTGGATTGCCTCGGCGCTCAGGTCGAGCGTCGTGTACTGGCGGATCTGCTGCGCGTAATAGGCCGCGCCCTCGGGGAACTCGCTCGCGCCCAGCGAGGTGCGGGCTTGCGGCAGGTACTCGTTGCGAAAGAAGGCGAGCCAGTCGGCATAGGCGGGCGTCACGCTTTCGCTGATCGCCTCGCGGCCTGCCGCTTCCAAGCGCGCCCGGTCGGCATCGGAGAAGCCCTGCGGCATGCTGGCGAAGGGCCGCCAGAATGGGCTCTGCTCCGGGTCGTCGACCACATAGGAGGCGATCGACACATCGCGCCCCTCCAGCGTCACGCGCGGCACCGAGAAGCCCCGTGCCAGCCCCGCCCGCGCATTCGCCATCTGCTCCACGAAATAGCGCGGGATGGCGTTCATCCGGCCGATGTAGTTCTCGTATTCCTCGACCGTCGAGAAGCCGCTGCCCGCCGCCAGGTAGGACCAGAAGTTGCTGTCGCTGTCGAAGGGCATCTCCCACTCGGCAAAGCGCGCATCGCCGATCTCCGCTTCGAGCAGCGTGCGCAGCACGAGCGCATTGGTCTGCGCCTCTTCCCCGAACTCCGCCGCATCGATCGCCTCGAGTCGGGCGAGAAACTGCTGGTACTGCGCCGCCCGCGCCCGATTCGCCTCGGGCGTCACACTTGAAAGAGTGCTGCCCTGCCGGATCGCCCCGCCCGCAGTTTCGCTCAGGCCATATTGTGCGAGCTGGTAGTCGTAATAGGCATCGGCCAGCGCGGCGAGCCGCTCATCGGCGGTCTCCTGTGCGCTCAGCGGGGTCGTCCAGGCAGAGGCGACGAGGACCGCCGCTCCGAAGAATGCAGTCCTCATCGTCCAATCTCCCCTTGGGATATCAGTCCGGCTTTTTCGCGACGCCGACCATGGCCGGGCGCAGCAGGCGGTCCTTGATCATGTAGCCGGCCTGCATTTCCTGCACGATCGTGCCGGGCTCCGCGTCTTGGGTCGGGACTTCCATCATCGCCTGGTGCTGGTTCGGATCGAGGGGCATGCCGGTCGAGGCGATGCGGGTGATGCCGTTCTGGCTGAAGACCTTTTCCAGCTCGCGCTGGGTCGCTTCGATCCCGGCGATGAAGTGCTTGGACTTCTCGTGCTCGCGCAATTCGTCGGGGATATGGTCGAGCGCGCGGGCGAGGTTGTCCGCCACGCTCAGGATGTCGCGGGCAAAGCCGGTCGCGGCATAGTTGCGCGCGTCCTGCACTTCCTTTTCCAGGCGGCGGCGCACGTTCTGCGTTTCGGCGCGGGCGTAGAGCACGTCCTGCATCGCAGCTTCGAGATCGTCCTTGAGCTTGCCCAGCGCCTCATCCAGCGACCCGTCTTCAGGTTCGCCGTCGTCGCGCAGATGCTCCGGCACGCCTTCCAGTTCGCGCGCCACTTCATCGTCGACCGCCTTGGTCTGCGGTTCGTCCTTGTTTTCGTCGATCACTGTAAAAACCTTGTCAGCCTAATCTCTTGCCCAGCGAGCGGGCCGTGAAATCCACCATGGGGACGACTCGCGCGTAATTCAACCGCGTCGGCCCGATCACGCCCAGTACGCCGACCACCTTGCCTTCACGGTCGCGGTAGGGCGCGGCGATCACCGACGAGCCCGAAAGCGAGAACAGGCGGTTCTCGCTGCCGATGAAAATCCGCATGGCTTCTGCCTTGCGCGCACGCTCGAGCAGGGCGGAGACCGATTGCTTGTTCTCGAGGTCGTCGAGCAGCGAGCGAACGCGCTCGATGTCGGTAAGGGCGGCTTCGTCGAGCAGATTGGCCTGTCCGCGCACGATCAGCACCGGCCGGCTGCTGGCGTCCTCGCTCCAGGTTGCGAGGCCGCGCTGCACGAGGTCTCGGCTCGCCTCGTCGAGCGCAGACTTGCCCGATGCGATCTCGCTTTCGACCAGCCTGGCCGCCTCCGCCAGCGTCCGGCCCGAGGTGCGCGCCGTGAGGTAGTTGCTCGCCTGCTCGAGCGAGGTGCCGAGTGCCTCTGCCGGCAGCGGCAGCACGCGGTTCTCGATATGCCCGTCCTCCCCCACCAGGACCGCCAGCACGCGGTTCGCATCGAGCGCCGTCAGCGAAACCTGCGCCAGTCGCGGTTCGCGGCTCGGCACCATCACCATGCCCGCAGCACCCGAAAGATCGGACAGCAGCGCCGAGGTCTCTTCGAGCGCGCGCTCGATCGGGCCGGGTTCGGCGAGGCGTTGCTCGATCGCGGCGCGTTCTTCGCGCGTGGGCTCGGCCACCTGCATCATCGCATCGACGAATAGGCGCAGGCCCGATTCGGTCGGCATGCGTCCCGCACTCGTATGCGGTGCGGCGAGCAGCCCACGTTGCTCCAGCTCGGCGAGGACCGAGCGGATCGAGGCGGGCGACAAATTGACGCCCCCTCCCCCCGCCAGCGCTTTCGAGCCGACCGGCTGCCCGCTGTCGAGATAACCCTCCACCACGAGGCGGAAGATCTCGCGCGCCCGGTCGGACATGTCGGTGAGCGGTGGGGAATTCATGCCCCCTATCTAGCCGCTCCCCTTGCGGCCTCAAGTGCCATCCGCCAAACGCCATGGCGAGATTCGACTGCATTGGAGACCGAAATGCGACCTTCCGGCCGTGCGCCCGACGAAATGCGCGCCATCACCATCGAGACCGGCTATACCAAGCATGCCGAGGGCAGCTGCCTGATCAGCTTCGGCGAAACCCGTGTGCTGTGCACCGCGTCGGTCGAAGAACGGATCCCGCCGTGGCTGCGCGGCAAGGGCGAAGGCTGGGTCACCGGCGAATATTCGATGCTGCCGCGCGCCACCCACACTCGCGGCCAGCGCGAGGCGGCCAAGGGCAGGCAGAGCGGACGCACGCAGGAAATCCAGCGCCTGATCGGCCGTAGTCTGCGTGCCGTGGTCGATCACAAGAAGCTCGGCGAGCGGCAGATCACCCTCGATTGCGACGTGATCCAGGCCGATGGCGGCACCCGCACCGCGTCGATTTCGGGCGCGTGGGTCGCCCTGCGGCTCGCGGTGAACGAACTGATGAAGGCGGGCGCGATCAAGGAAGACCCGATCACCGCCAAGGTCGCCGCGATCTCCTGCGGCATCTATCAGGGCACGCCGGTGCTCGACCTCGATTATCCGGAGGATTCGGGCGCCGACGCCGACGCGAATTTCGTGCTGATCGAAGGCGGCAAGATCGCCGAGGCGCAGGCCACCGCCGAGGGCGCACCTTATGACGAGGAAGGCTTCCTGCGCCTGCTCCGCCTTGCCCAGATCGGCTGCGCGCAGATCTTCAAGGCGCAGGACGAGGCGACCCGCGCATGACCCGTCGCCTGGGTTCGGGCAGCCTGGTGATCGCAACGCACAATGCGGGCAAGCTCAAGGAGATCGCTGCGCTGCTCGAACCGCATGGCCTGAAATGCCTGTCGGCGGGATCGCTCGGCTTGCCCGAACCGGCGGAAACAGGGACGACCTTCGTCCAGAACGCGCTGATCAAGGCGCGCGCGGCCGCCGAGGCCTCTGGTCTCGTCGCCCTTGCCGACGATAGCGGCCTCTCGGTCGACGCGCTCGACGGGCGGCCCGGCGTCTACACCGCCGACTGGGCCGAACGGCAATGGTTCGAGGGCGATCCGGGCCGCGACTGGTACATGGCGATGGGCAAGGTCGAGGGCATGCTGCAGGAGAAAGGCGCCGACGTCGATCGCGCCTGCGCCTTCCACTGCGTGCTCGCGATTGCGTGGCCCGATGGCGAATACGCTGTCTACGAAGGGCGTGCGCCCGGCACGCTCACCTGGCCGCCGCGCGGGACGATGGGGTTCGGCTACGATCCGGTCTTCGTGCCGGTCGGGCGCGAGCAGACCTTTGCCGAGCTGGACCCGGCCGAAAAGCACGCCATCAGCCACCGGGCCGACGCCTTCGCCAAGCTCGTCGCCGAGCAGTTCGGCTGATCGCCTAAAAGGCCTTGCGGCCCCAGACATTGCCGGCGGGCCAGTAGCGGCAGACGAGCACGTCGTTCCCGCGTGCAGTGATGAAGGCGCAGCCCACTTCCTGCGTGTCGCGCCACACGACCTGTGTGTAATGCGCGACGTCCTGCCACTTTCCGGTCTTCGAAATCTCGGGGAAGGCGTTGTGCCGGTAGTGCTTCTTCTCGTCGATGAAGAGGCCGACGGCCGTATCGTAGGACCAGTGGCCTGCCGAACCCATCCACAGGTTCTCGCCCGTTCCGTTCCGCTTGCCCCGGTCGGCATGTTCGAGGCGGCCGCGGCGTGACAGTTCGTAGGCCCACTCCTCCGCCTCGCGCTCCAGGTGGACGTTCCACTTGAGCTTCGGCAGCCCGAGCTGTTCGCGTTCCTGGTTGTGCAGCGCGAGGATATCCGCCGCGCGATGCAGATCGCTCCTGCCCGCAGGCGACGACGCGCTTGCGGCCACGGCAATCCCCGTGGCACACAGCAGTCCCAGAGCGCCCAGAAGTGGCGCCATTCGTTTTTTCGACCCGTCCATCAGGCGCAAATTTCGCCTCCGAGGTTAAGATAAGCTGAAGGCACCGTGGCGCGCGCACTCTATATTCACTGGCCCTTCTGCCTCGCCAAATGCCCCTATTGCGACTTCAACAGCCATATCCGGGCGAGCGCGGACATGGCCGCGTGGGAAGCCGCCCTGCTCGCCGACATGCGGCACGAGGCGACTTCAGGCGCTGCCGAGGAAAAGCTCGCAAGTATCTTTTTTGGCGGGGGAACTCCCTCCCTTATGCCCCCTGCTCTTGTGGAGAGGCTGCTCGCCGAGGCGGAGCAGCTCTGGGGCTTTGAGCCGGGTATCGAGATCACGCTGGAGGCCAATCCCTCCTCCGTCGAAGCCGCCAATTTCGCGGTCTTGGCCGGTGCCGGGGTCAATCGCGTCTCACTCGGCGTGCAGAGCCTGCGCGACGAAGTGCTCCGTTTTCTCGGTCGGTTGCATGGGGCAGACGAGGCGCTGAAGGCCGTCGAAACGGCGCACAAGTGGTTCAACCGGGTGTCGATCGATCTGATCTACGCCCGCCCGGGGCAAACCGAATCGGAATGGGCCGCCGAACTAGGCGAGGCGCTGGCGCTCGGCACGGGCCATATGTCGCTTTACCAGCTGACCATCGAACCGGCGACGCGCTTTGCCACCGATGTCCGGCGCGGGGTGTTCGAGCCGCTCGATGACGATCATGCGGCGGACCTGTTTGCGGTAACGCGAACGATGACCGACGGCGCCGGCCTGCCCGCCTACGAGATCAGCAACCATGCGCGACCCGGCGAGGAAAGCCGGCACAACCTCACCTACTGGCGCTACCAGGACTATGTCGGGATCGGGCCCGGTGCGCATGGGCGGCGCGCAGGCATCGCCACCGTGCGCCACAAGAAGCCGGAGAACTTCCTCGCCGCAATCGAGGCGCAAGGGCACGGCATCGCCGAGGCGCGCGAACTCGATCCGCGCGAAAAGGCCTCCGAGGCATTGCTGATGGGTTTGCGGCTTGCCGAGGGTGTGGACCTTGCCGCGCTGGCACGCCGCTTCGACGTCACGCCGGCGCAGCTTTTGGATGACGCCAAGCTGGCTCTCTATCGCGACCTGGGCCTCGCGTGGGAGGCGGAGGAGCGGATTGGCGTCACGCCGCAAGGCATGCCGCTGCTCGATGCGCTTCTCGGCGAACTGGTGCGCGAGGAGCTGGTGACGCCATGAGCAAGGCCGATGTGCTGGCGGCGTGGCACGACCATCTCACGCTTGCCCAGCGCAAGTCGCCGCACACGGTGTGCGCCTATGCCAAGGCGGCAGAATTGCTCGTGACCCGCCTCTCTTGCGACAGCTGGGACGACGTCGCCGATATCACCGCGACACGGCTGAGGACCCATCTGGCGTCACGGCGGAGCGATGGCCTCGCCAATGTGTCCGCGGCGCGCGAGTTGTCGGCGCTCAAGGGCTTCATCGCCTTTGCGCGGACGCAGGCCGGGCATGACGTCACCGACGCTCCGCGGCTGCGCGGCCCGCGCATCAAGAGGGGCCTGCCCCGCCCCGTGACGCCAGATGACGCGATCGGCCTGGTCGATACCGTCGAGGCGCTGGCGGGCGAAGAGTGGACGGGCGCGCGCGACCGGGCGGTGCTGCTGCTGCTTTACGGCGCGGGAATGCGTATAGCCGAGGCGCTCTCGCTCAAGGGCGGCGACCTGCCTCTGGGCGAGCGCCTGACCGTGACCGGCAAGGGCAACAAGCAGCGGGTCGTCCCAATCCTGCCGATGGTGCGTGATGCCGCGTCAGAATATGTGCGGTTATGCCCGTGGCCGCTCGGCAAGGACGACCCGCTGTTCCGCGGGGTCAAGGGCGGCCCGCTGAGCCAAGGTGTGGTGCAGAAGGCAACCGCGCGAGCGCGCAAGGCGCTGGGCCTGCCCGACACGGCGACACCGCATGCCCTGCGGCACAGCTTCGCCACGCATCTGCTCGGGGCGGGCGCCGATCTTCGCAGCTTGCAGGAGCTGCTCGGCCACGCGAGCCTAGGATCGACCCAGATCTACACCAAGGTCGATGCGGCAACGCTGCTCGACACCTATCGCAACGCCCATCCGCGTGAACGGGATTAGGACGGCTCCCACGTCACCACCCGCCAGACATACCAGGCAATCCCCAGCCCTATAAAGGCGCCGATGGCCCAACTGGCGTAGGTTTCGTACCGCTCGATAACGCCCGACAGCGCCCCGCCGCCCAGGATCAGCGCGCCATTCCACACCAGCGAGCCGAGGAAGGTGAAAAGCAGGAAACGCCACAGCTTCATGCGCGCCAGCCCGGCGGGCAGCGAGATGATCGTGCGCAGGAAGGGCGACGCGCGCAGCAGGAACACGATCCAGTCGCCATGCCGCCGGAACTTCTCCCGCGCGGCGATGAATTCCGACCATTCGAAGGTTAGCCACCGCCCGTATTTCGCGATGAACCGCTTGAGGTCGTCCTCTTTCCAGCGATGGCCGAGCCAGTACCAGAAGTAATTGCCCGCAACCGTGCCGAGCGTCCCGATGACGAGAACGGGCGCGAAATCCATTTCTCCGCGCGCGACGAGCACGCCGCTGTAGCCCATGATGATTTCGGACGGCACGGGCGGAAAGATGTTCTCCAGGGCCATCAGCAGAAAGATGCCGAGATAACCGCCGCTTGCGATCGCACCGAGGATGAAACTGTTCATGGCAGGGCGTCAACGCGCCCGGCGCTCAAAGGTTCGCGTGCCTGCGCTCGATAGCGTCCCAGATCAGGCCGGGCGTGTCGGTGCCGTTGAAGCGGTCGATCGCGACGATGCCGGTCGGCGACGTGACGTTGATCTCGGTCAGGTACTTGCCCCCGATCACGTCGATCCCGACGAACACCAGCCCTCGCCGCTTGAGCTCGGGGCCCATGGCCGCGCAGATCTCTTCTTCGCGCTCGGTCAGCGTGGTAGCCTCGGCAGAGCCGCCTTGCGCGAGGTTGGAACGGAACTCACCTTCTCCCGGGAAACGATTGATTGCACCTGCAAATTCGCCGTCGATTAGGACGATCCGCTTGTCGCCTTCACTGACTTCGGGAAGGAAAGGCTGGACCATGTGCGGTTCGGGCCAGGTCTGGTCGAAGACTTCGCTAAGCGCCGAAAGATTGGTGCCCTCGGCATCGATACGGAAGATCGCCTTGCCGCCATTGCCGTGGAGCGGTTTCACCACCACCGATCCGTGCTTCTTTTGGAAATCACGCAGGTCGTCGAGCTTCCGCGCGACCAGTGTGGGCGGCATGTATTGCGCGTAATCGAGGACGAACATCTTTTCCGGCGCGTTCACAACCTCGCGCGGGTCGTTCACGACCAGCGTCGTACCTTTCAGCCGGTCGAGCAGCAGCGCTGAACTGATATAGCCGAGATGGAACGGCGGATCCTGCCGCATGAGCACCACGTCGATCTCGCGCGCCAGGTCGACCCGCCTGCGATCGCCCATGGTGAAATGATCGCCCGCAACCCGTTGCACCGTCACCGGCGCGGCATGGGCGGTGATGCGCCCCTGCGGCGTGCCGTCACTCTCGTAGGCCAGCGTCGTGACGTCGTAGTGCCAGACCTCGTGCCCGCGCGCCTGCGCGGCCAGCATGAGCGCGAAGGAGCTGTCGCCCGCGATATTGATGCTTTCCAGCGGGTCCATCTGGACGGCGACGCGTAACGACATGGGGGCTCCTCTAAGGCTGCCAAGCATTGGCGATGTGGCGAGGGAAGCTGCCCGGCGCAAGCAGGATCACGTCGATGCGAATGTCCTCGCCGTTCTCGGCATAGCGATGCGCGACCGCTTCCACCGCCGCCGCTACGCGCGACAGGCGGTATTCGTCGATCGCATGGTCGAGATCGGCGCGCTTCTTGCGCCACTTGACCTCGATGAAGGCGATCAGCCCGCCGCGCCGGGCGACGAGGTCGATCTCGCCCGCGGGCGTCTTCACCCGCGTGTCGAGGATCTGCCAGCCCTTGGCCCTGAGCCAGAAGGCAGCGCGCGCCTCGCCCTCGCGGCCGCTCTTTTCGGCGATCTGCCGCTTCATCCCTCGCGCAGTTCCATCGCCCGGGCGTAGAGTTGCTTGCGGTCGAGCCCGGTCTCCTTGGCCACCCTGCTCGCCGCCTGCGAGGGCTTGAGCGTCTGCAAGGCCTCGGCCAGCAGGATATCGGCATCGGCCTCGCTCGCTTCGATCGGCACCGGCGGGCCGACCAGGAGGACGATTTCGCCCTTCGGCGGATGCGCCTCGTAATAGGCAACCAGCCCGTGCGTCAGGCCGCGGCGGCATTCCTCGTGCAGCTTGGTCAATTCGCGCGCGACCGCCACCTCGCGATGCGGGAGGACTTCGCCGATGGTCTCGAGCGATTTCAGCAGCCGCGGCGAAGTCTCGTGGAAGACCAGCGTGGTATCGACCGGGGCGAGCTCTTCCAGAAATTCGCGCCGCGCCTTGTCCTTGCCCGGAAGGAAACCGGCAAAGAGAAAGCGATCGTTCGGCAGGCCCGAGAGCGACAGCCCGGCGATCGCCGCGCAGGCTCCCGGTACGACCGTGACGGGAATACCCTCAGCACGGCAATCGTTGACCAGCCTGTATCCCGGATCGCTTACCAGCGGCGTGCCGGCATCGCTCACCAGCACTACCGCGCGAGTCCGCATGGAGTCGACCAGCCGCGTCCGGTCGCGATGCTCACTATGGTCGTCATAGCGCCAAAGGGGCTTGGAAATACCGAGGTGTTTCAGCAGCTTGCCCGTGACCCGGGTGTCCTCGCAAGCGACCCCCTCGCACCGCTTGAGCACGTCGATCGCTCGTAAGGTGATGTCGCCGAGGTTGCCGATAGGCGTCGCGACGATATAGAGCCCGGGATCGAGGGACTGTTCGGGGATCAGGGTGTCACTCACCTGCCCCTCATGAACCATCACGAAGGGACGCGGCAAGATGAAGCGCTGGACTATCGACCGTCGTACACTGGCTGCAGCAGGGCTGGCGACTTTGCTGGCAGGTTGTTCGGTGATCCCGAAGGGCGCGGAGAGGCCGGCCCCCGTCGACACGCCGACGCCCGAGCCGAGCGCGACGGTTCTTCCCGAAGACCAGGCGCGCCACCGGATCGCGCTGCTGGTGCCGATGTCGGGCGATAATGCCAATGTCGGCCAGGCGATCGCCAATGCGACCACCATGGCGCTGCTCGACACTAACGCCAGCAATTTGCGGATCACGACCTACGATACGGCAGCCGGACCCGAGGTTGCAGCTCGGCAGGCAGTGGCCGAGGGAAACAAGCTCATCCTCGGTCCGCTTCTCGGCAGCAATATCCCCTCGGTCCTGTCGGTCGCGCGCCCGGCGGATGTGCCGGTGATTTCCTTCTCCAACGACACCAATGCGGCGGGCCCCGATGTCTTCATCATGGGCCATATCCCCGAGCAGTCGATCGCCCGCACGGTGCAATACGCCCGCGGCAAGGGTGCGCAGACCTTCGGTATCCTCGCCCCCGACGGCGACTATGGCGTGCGCGCCGAGGAAGCCATGCGGCGTTCGGTCGCGGCCTATGGCGGCACGGTCGTGTGGACCGAGCGTTATTCGCGCGGCAACACCTCGATCGTCAGCGCGGCGGAGCGGCTGAAGGCACAGGGTGGCTACGACAGCGTGCTGATTGCCGAGGGAGCGCGGCTCTCGATCCAGGCTGCGGGCACGCTCAAGAGCGGCGGCGCTTCAGCCCGCCTGCTCGGCACCGAGTTGTGGAGCGGCGAAAGCTCGATCACGCGCGCGGGCTCAATGAACGGGGCGATCTTCTCGGCCGTGTCGGACAACCGTTACAAGCGCTTCGTCGACAGTTACGAGACGCGCTTCGGCGGCCAGCCCTACCGGATCGCGACGCTCGGCTATGACGCGGTGCTGCTGACCCTTCGCGTCGCGCGCGACTGGAAGGTCGGGACCGACTTTCCGATCCGCGAACTGCGCAGCTCGGACGGCTTCCTCGGCCTCGACGGCGCATTCCGCTTCCAGCGTTCGGGCGTGGTCGAGCGGGCGATGGAAGTGCGCGAGGTCGTCGGCGGCAAGGTCGTCGTGGTGGAGAATGCGCCGGGCGCTTTCTGATCGAGGGCGGATAACCGCCCTCGCCTCCTTGTTCGCCGCGCGATCGGCGCGATATAGCGGGGACCATGTCCGACGATCTCTTCGACAACACGCCCACCTCCAGTGGCGACTACGATGCTTCCTCGATCGAGGTTCTCGAAGGCCTTGAGCCCGTCCGCCGCAGGCCGGGCATGTATATCGGCGGGACCGACGACCGCGCGCTGCACCACCTCGTCGCCGAAGTCCTCGACAACTCCATGGACGAGGCGGTGGCAGGGCACGCCAACCGCATCGAGATCCGCCTCGACGAGGGCAACAAGGTGACGATCTCGGACAACGGCCGCGGCATTCCGGTGGCCGAGCATCCGAAATATCCCGGCAAGTCGACACTGGAGGTCATCCTCACCACGCTCCACTCCGGCGGCAAGTTTTCGGGCAAGGCTTATGCGACCAGCGGCGGCCTCCACGGGGTCGGCGTCAGCGTGGTCAACGCGCTGAGCAGCGATACGCGGGTCGAGGTGGCGCGCGACAAGCAGCTCTACGCGCAGGAATTCGCCAAGGGGCATCCGACGGGGGGCCTTCAGGAACTCGGGCCCACGCCCAACAGGCGCGGCACGACGGTCAGCTTCGTCCCCGACACGGAGATTTTCGGCGACCGCAGCTTCAGCCCGAAACGGCTGTTCAAGCTCGCCCGCTCGAAGGCCTATCTCTTCGCAGGCGTTGAAATCCGCTGGAAATGCGCCCCCTCGCTCGCCAGCGAGGATGTGCCCGAGGAGGCCGTCTTCAAGTTCCCCGGCGGCCTTGCCGATCACCTCGCCGAGCAGATCGGCGGGCGCGAATGCGTCACCGCGCAGCCCTTCGCCGGCTCACAGGACTTCGCGCAGCAGGACGGCGTCGAACAAGGCCGCGTCGAGTGGGCGATCGCCTGGCCGCTATTCTCCGACGGTTCGACCAGCTGGTACTGCAACACCGTGCCGACGCCCGACGGAGGCACCCATGAACAGGGTCTGCGTGCCGCGCTCACCAAGGGCCTTCGTGCCTTCGGCGAACTGACCGGGGTGAAGAAATCCAAGGACATCAGCGCCGATGACGTGATGACCGGCGCCGAAATCATGCTCAGCGTCTTCATCCGCGATCCGCAGTTCCAGAGCCAGACCAAGGACCGTCTGACCTCGCCCGAGGCGGCCAAGCTGGTCGAGAACGCGGTGCGCGACCATTTCGACCATTTCCTCACCGACAACATGGACCGCGGCAAGGCGCTGCTCGGCCAGGTCATGGAGCGCATGGACGAGCGCCTGCGGCGGAAGCAGGAGCGCGAGGTCAAACGCAAGACCGCGACCAATGCCAAGAAGCTGCGCCTGCCCGGCAAGCTGACCGACTGCTCGGGCGAAGGCGATGGCGAGACCGAACTGTTCATCGTCGAGGGCGACAGCGCAGGCGGCAGCGCCAAGCAGGCGCGCGACCGCAAGACGCAGGCGATCCTCCCGATCCGCGGCAAGATCCTCAACGTCGCCAGCGCCACGGCGGACAAGATCCGCGCCAACAGCGAAATCGCCGACCTCAGCCTCGCGATGGGCTGCGGGACGCGCAAGGACTGCGACCCCGAAAACCTTCGCTACGACCGCATCATCATCATGACCGACGCCGACGTCGATGGCGCGCATATCGCGACGCTGCTGATGACGTTCTTCTTCCAGGAAATGCCCGAGATCGTCCGCAACGGGCACCTCTACCTTGCCCAGCCCCCGCTCTACCGCCTGACTGCCGGCAAGGAGAGCCGCTACGCCCGCGACGACGCGCACCGCAAGGAGCTGGAGGAGACGGTCTTCAAGGGCAAGAAGGTCGAAGTCGGCCGCTTCAAGGGCCTCGGCGAGATGAACCCTGGGCAGCTGCGCGAAACGACAATGAACCCGGAAACCCGCAGCCTGATCCGCATCACCCTGCCGCAGGAGTTCGAGCAACGCGCGGCGGTGAAGGAACTCGTCGACCAGCTCATGGGCCGCAATCCCGAGCACCGCTTCAACTTCATCCAGAACAATGCCGGCGAATTCGACCGCGAGATGATCGACGCCTAGCCCGTCGGAATTGGCAGCGCCTCGGCCGAGAACATCTCGATCACCGGGCGAGCCGCCGACAGCCGTCCGATTTCGCGAATGAAGCCGCCGGACTCCGGCACGGCAAAGTGCGCGCGGACCGCGTCGAGGCTTTCCCATTTCTCGAAGAAGTGCATTCGTCCGGGTCGCTCGGCATCTTCATAGCAATTGTGCGAAATGCAGCCCGCTTCCGCGCGTGATCGTGCAGAATGCTCGCAGCCCAGCCTCAGCCCTTCTTCCCGGCCTTCAGGCGTCAGCTCGACTGTCCCTGTAATGATAATCATTCCGCTTCCTCCGTATGCACATGCAGCTCGCCCTCGAGCGTCCGGTGGACCGGGCACTTGTCGGCGATTTCGATCAACCTGGCGCGCTGCTCTTCGTCCAGCGCCTTGCCTGATATCGTGATCCGGCGGTGCAGGGCCTGCATTTGCTTGCCCTCCACCATCGCCGCGACGTGGTCGCACTCCTCCGTGTGGTTGCGTTCATGCGTGACCTCGACGGTGACGCCCTCAAGGGGCCACTGCTTACGGTCGGCGTACATCTTCATCGTCATCGCGGTGCAGGTTCCGAGCGCGGCGTTGAGCAGGTCGTAGGGCGTCGGCCCGGAGTCGTCGCCGCCGTAACTCCTCGGCTCGTCCGCGATGAAACGGTGGGCCTTCGTGTGGACCTCCGTCCCGAACTTGCCGTGGCCGGTTTTCACCACCACGCCCTCCTTGGGCATCGGCCAGTCGTCGCGCAGCGGCAGGTAGCGATGCGCCCAGCTCGCGATGATCGATGCGGCGAAGCGGGCATCGTCTTCCTTCACCAGCAGATGATCGGCCCCTTCGAGACTAACGAAGCTCTTTGGGTGCTTGGCCGCCTGGAACAGCGCGCCAGCATGTTCGATGCCGACGATCTGGTCGGTCGGCGAATGGAGGAACAGGAGCGGTTTCCGCAGCCGGGCTACCTCGGCGAGCAGGTCGGTGTTCTCGACCTTTTCGATGAATTCGCTGCTCAGGTGGAATTCGCGCCCGCCGATCTTCACCGGGGCATCTTTCCCCGCACGGATCGAATCGAGATCGCCGTTGATAGTGTGCAGCACGTGCGACACGTCGCTGGGCGTGCCGATGGTGGCGATGGCGGCGACATGCTCGAGCCCGAGATCGTCGGCCGCCGCAAGCACGGCTGCGCCCCCGAGCGAATGGCCGACCAGCAGGATCGGGCCACCGAAGCGTTCGACCAGCACATTGGCAGCATCGACGAGGTCCGCAACATCGGTCGCAAAACCGGCGCGCCCGAACTCGCCCTCGCTGCCCCCAAGGCCGGTGAAATCGAACCGCAGCGTCGCGATTCCCTCCGCCGCGAGCGCGCGCGCCACTGCGACGGCGGCCTTGCTCTGGCGGGTGCAGGTGAAGCAATGCGCGAACAGCGCGGCGCCCCGTACCAGCCCAGTCGGCAGTTCGAGGGACCCTTCGAGCTTATGGCCCGCCTGGGTCGCGATGCTGAGTGTTTCGGTCGGCATATGCTCTCCTGTCCGTGCGCCGGCACACAGGGGTTACAACGCCCCCTTGCCCTTCGCGTGCCCGCCCCCTAACGCTCACGTCAAGTTGCAAGGGAAAACCGATGACCGACCAGACCCGTTTCGAAGGCACCAAGTCCTACATCGCGACCGAAGATCTCAAGGTCGCCGTCAATGCCGCCGTGACGCTGCGCCGCCCGCTCCTGGTCAAGGGTGAACCGGGCACGGGCAAGACGGTCCTCGCGCACGAGATTTCCAAGGCGCTCGACGCCCCGCTGATCGAGTGGAACGTCAAGTCGACCACCAAGGCGCAGCAGGGCCTTTACGAATACGATGCGGTCGCCCGCCTGCGCGACGGCCAGCTCGGCGACGAGCGCGTCCATGACATTTCGAACTACATCAAGAAGGGCAAGCTGTGGGAGGCCTTCACCTCCGAGCGCCTGCCCGTCCTGCTGATCGACGAGATCGACAAGGCCGATATCGAGTTTCCGAACGACCTGCTGCAGGAACTCGATCGCATGAGCTTCGACGTTTACGAAACGCATGAGCGCATCGAGGCGCAGGAACGCCCGATCGTGGTCATCACCTCGAACAACGAGAAGGAATTGCCCGACGCCTTTCTGCGCCGCTGTTTCTTCCACTACATCAAGTTCCCCGACCGCGAGACGATGCGCGACATCATCGAGGTCCACTTCCCCGGCATCCAGAAGACCCTCGTCAGCAAGGCGATGGAGATCTTCTACGAGATCCGCGAAGTCCCGGGCCTAAAGAAGAAGCCCTCGACCAGCGAACTGCTCGACTGGCTCAAGCTGCTGCTGAACGAGGATATGCCGCTCGACGTTCTGCAGGACAGCAACCCGAACGCCGCGATCCCGCCGCTGCACGGCGCGCTGCTCAAGAACGAGCAGGACGTGATGATGTTCGAACGACTTGCGTTCATGGCACGTCGCCAGAGCTGATCGGCACCCGATCGCGAAAAGGGCGCGCTCCGGATTGCGGAACGCGCCCTTTTTCCTGTCTGCTCGCGGAATCAGTCGAAGCTGTAGGCCAGCTCCGAATCACCCCAGCGACGGCCGTTGATGGTGAGCGGCACGTAAACGTTGCGCACCACGATGTAGTTCTTGCCGTCGCCTTCCTGGCGATAGACGGCCATGGTGTACGGGTCCGAGGTGGTCTTCGCCACGAGGTCCACGCCCTCAAGGATAATCCGGCCGTTGCGACAATACTTCGTATCGTGGGCGAGGTCGCCGGTCGGAGCCCGCGAGTGGGCCGTGACGTGCGTGGGAAGGAAGCCCTTCATGTCGGCGGGCGAGCACATCTTGATGACGCCCCCTTCGGCCACCACGGCATCGATGACCGGGCGCCAGTTGCGATCCGCCCAGTCGCTCAGGCTCGTCCGGTAGAGCTGGGGCTTCGTACCTGCCACGGGCCGATAGTTCTGGTCGAACAGTTGCTCCATGGTGAGTTCGCCGCGCGCGATGGCTTCTTCGGCGATCCGCGCAAGATTGGCCGCGTGGACCTGCGCACGCTCGACCATCTGGCTGTCCCGCGGCGAGAGTCCCGCCTTGACCAGCTTGTCGAACATGTCGCTGGCGGTAAGTTCGAGACCCTCCATGCGATCGTGCGCGGTGGCGAGCTTCTGCTCGTTGTCACTGACGGCATGGTCGAAATCGCCGAGGACGTCCTGCACACGGTGGACATGCTCGGAAATCGTGGCGGTGTTGCGGGCAATCTGCTCCTGCTGCTGGTCGACTTCGCCGATCAGTTCGGTGACGCCCTGCAAGGTGTGTTCGATGGCCGTCACCGAGCTCTTCGCTTCGGCACTGGCGGTCGCGCCGACCTGGATTTTCTCGATCACCTGTTCGGCTTCGAGGCCGAGGGTGTCGATCGTGCGCCCGATTTCCTCGGTGGCGCGGCGCGTTTCGCTGGCAAGCGTCTTCACCTCGTTCGCGACGACCGCGAAGGTCCGGCCCTGCTCGCCTGCGCGCATCGCTTCGATCGTCGCATTGAGCGCGAGGATATTGGTGGTTTCCGCGATCTGCTCGATTTCCTGCGAGCTGCGGCGCACCTGGTCCATCGCGGCGGCGAAGCCGGTGACGTGCTGCGTCAGCGTTTCGACGAGACCGAGCAGGTTGCCGATCTGGCCGAGCGAATTGCCGATGAGTTCGGAGCCCTGCGCCAGGCGATCGATCGCGCGTTCGGACAGCAGGCGGGCTTCGTCGCTCGCCTCCAGCACCTTGCGCTGGTCTTCGTCGAGCGCGGTCACGGTGCCCTGCAACTCGACATATTCGGCACGCAGGTGACCGAAGGAGTCGATCACCCCCTGAACGATTCCGGCGACGTCGGTGCAACCAACGGTAACCTTCCCGCAACTTTCTGGAATAGCGGTGAGATCCCGTGCCCCGACCGTGTTGACTTCGCTCAGTTCCATGCTGGGAGACGTCCCTGTTCTCGTTAGACCCTGCTGCCGCCATAAACGGGAATGGTTAGTCGCGGGTTAAGCCGCTTCCCCCATTTTCGCTTCGCCACACGTCCAACTCGCGCTAGAGGTCATGGCATGTTCTTCAATTTCGTCGACGAGCTTCGCGCGGCGGGCATTCCCGCCAGCTTCAAGGAACACCTCACGCTGCTGGAGGCGCTCGACAAGGACGTTATCGAGCAGACGCCCGAGGCGTTCTATTACCTTTCGCGCGCGACCTTCGTGAAGGACGAGGGGCTGATCGACCGGTTCGACCAGGTCTTCTCCAAGGTCTTCAAGGGGATCATGACCGACTACGGCCAGAACCCTGTCGACATTCCGGAAGACTGGCTGAAGGCCGTGGCCGAGAAGTTCCTCTCCGAGGAGGAGATGGCGAAGATCAAGTCGCTGGGCGACTGGGACGAGATCATGGAGACGCTCAAGAAGCGGCTAGAGGAGCAGGAAAAGCGTCACCAGGGCGGCAACAAGTGGATCGGCACCGGGGGCACGTCGCCCTTCGGCAATTCGGGCTACAACCCGGAAGGCGTGCGGATCGGCGGCGAGAGCAAGCACAAGCGCGCGCTAAAAGTGTGGGACAAGCGCGAGTTCAAGAACCTCGACAACACCAAGGAACTGGGCACCCGCAACATCAAGATGGCGCTGCGCCGCCTGCGTCGTTTTGCCCGCGAAGGGGCTGCAGACGAACTCGACATCGACGCAACGATCGAGGGCACGGCCAAGCAGGGCTGGCTCGACATCCACATGCGGCCCGAGCGGCACAATGCGGTGAAACTGCTGCTCTTCCTCGACGTCGGCGGGTCGATGGACCCCTTCATCAAGCTGTGCGAAGAACTGTTCAGCGCGGCCACGACAGAGTTCAAGAACCTCGAATTCTTCTACTTCCACAACTGCCTCTATGAAGGTGTGTGGAAGGACAACCGCCGCCGCTGGCAGGAGCGGACCAAGACCTGGGACGTGCTTCACAAGTATGGCCACGACTACAAGGTGATCTTCGTCGGCGACGCGGCGATGAGCCCCTACGAGATCACGCACCCCGGCGGCAGCGTCGAGCACATGAACGAGGAAGCCGGCGCCACCTGGATGCAGCGGGTCGTGAACACCTATCCGGCGACCGTCTGGCTCAACCCGGTGCCTGAAAAGCAGTGGGGCTATTCGCAGTCGACCAAGGTGATGAAGCACCTCGTCAACGACCGCATGTACCCGCTGACCCTCGACGGCCTCGACGATGCAATGCGCGAATTGAGCCGCAAGCAGGGGTGAGCCTTCGTAACTTCCTCCGCAGTTACCGAAGGACTATCCGACGACGCATCTATTTGAAGCGCGATGCGGCTCACCGAGCGCAGCCCGAGAGCGTACCTGCGATGTTTGCCACAATCATCACCGGGATGCTGTGGAGCGAAGGTTATGTTGCTCTGGCAATAGTCCTGAGCTTTTCGGTGGTCTTGCCAGCGCTCGCATTCGCAGCATTCGTGGAGTGGACTGCGCTTCGCACATATGCCGAAAGACAGGACAAAATCTACGAGCGGCATACGCGCAAAATGCTTTCGAGCGAATATAACAGGGATGACTGACCGGGTATTGGCGAGGCACTCGCGCTTCGAGGCCGTCCGCCTTCGCCTCGAGCAATTCGATCCCGGCTCCGGTTGGCGGTTGTGGCTCTACGAGTTCCTTCTGTTCGGCTTCAAGCAGGCGTGGGCGTGCCTGTTCGGCGGGCTGATGCTCGCGCTGCTGCTGGCAACGCATCTGTTCTATCCCAATGACGCCGTCCTCCATCGCTACGATTTCATCACCCTCGCGGCGATCGCCATTCAGGGCGCGATGCTGCTGTTCCGCCTCGAGACTTTGTCTGAAGCGAAGGTCATCCTGATCTTCCATGTGGTCGGCACCGTGATGGAGCTGTTCAAGACGGCGGCCGGTTCGTGGATCTACCCGGAGGCGGCACTGCTGAGGATCGGCGACGTGCCGCTTTTCTCCGGCTTCATGTATGCGTCGGTGGGCAGCTATATCGCGCGCGTCTCGCGCATCTTCGATTTCCGCTATTCGAACTATCCCGCGCGCTGGACGACCTATCTGCTGGCAGCGGCGATCTATGTGAACTTTTTCGCCCATCACTGGCTGCCGGACGTCCGCTATGTTCTGTTCACGGCGACCCTAGCGCTGTTCTGGCGCACCCGTATCCACTTTCGCAACTGGCGCGAGCATCGCTGGATGCCGCTGGTCGTCGGCTTCTTCCTTGTCGCGCTATTCATCTGGGGCGCGGAGAACATCGGCACCTTCGCCCGGGCCTGGACATATCCCGGCCAACGGGACGGGTGGGAGTTGGTAAGCCTTTCCAAGCTGGGCAGCTGGTTCCTGCTGATGCTGATCAGCTTCGTGCTGGTCAGCCTCGTCAACCCTATCCGGACTCCTGACTAACCCTGCTTATCGAGTTCGTCGTTGAGCCGAAGGCTGCAGCGCCAGAAGAAGAATGCCGGGATGAGGCCGAGGAAGGCAGCGCCGTAGAGCACGTAGCGCACGCTCTCCTCGCCATACTCCGGGCGCAGCCAGTCGGACAGCATACCGAAGAACAGCGGCCCCAGGCCCAGCCCGATGAGGTTCTGGAAGAACAGCAGCACCGCCGCCGCGATCGCCCTCGACCGTACTGACACCAGCCCTTGCACGGAGGAATAGGTGGGGCCGTAGTAGAGCGAATTGAGCAGCGTCGGGAGGAACAGTAGCACGAGGCCCGCCTGCCAGCTCTGCGCCTGGTAGGCCATGAAAGCGATCGGCACGGCGATGACCATGCCGACGGCGGGCGCAGTCAGTACGTGGCGCCGGTTGACCGCGCCAAAGCGGTCGGCGAGGTACCCGCCGAGGACCGTCCCCGCGATGCCGGCCGCGCCATTGACGATGCCGAACCAGAAGCCGACTTCGCCCGGGGTGAGCCCATGGGTCCGCTGGAAGAAAATCGTCGTCCAGGTGGTCTTGCCATAGGATAGGAAAGCTGCAGCCGATCCCGCTGCCAGCAGCAGGACGAAAGCGCGCGAGCCCATGACCTTGGCCATGGATTTGAAGAACGGCTGGACATCCTCCGTGCCGCGCTGGCGCAAGACTTCCAGGCTTTCCCGCCTCCGCGGTTCCTTGAGAATTACCCACACCACCAGCGCAAGCGCGACGCCCGGCAGGCCGACGAAGAGGAAGGCTCTGCGCCATCCGACCCAGTCAGCGAGAACGCCGCCGATCAGCATGCCCAGCAGTGTGCCGATCGGAATGCCGAGGGCATAGAAGGCGAGCGCCGAGCTGCGTTTCTCGGCAGGTACGAGATCGGAAATCAGCGAATGGGCGGGCGGTGTACAGCCCGCCTCCCCCACGCCGACCCCGATGCGGGCGAGGAGCAACTGGACGAAGTTCTGCGCCAGCCCGCACAGCGCCGTCATCGCCGACCAGGTGGCGAGCGCGATGGCGATCAGGCGGGGGCGATGGGTCGTCGGTCGGTCGGAGAAGCGGGCGATCGGCAACCCGAGGACGGTGTAGAACAGCGCGAAGGCCAGCCCCGTCATCAAGCCGATCTGCGTATCGTTCAGGCCAAGGTCGATGGCTATCGGTTCGGCGAGGATGTTGACGATCTGGCGGTCGATGAAATTGAAGATGTAGACGACCAGCAGGATCCACAGCGTGGCACGCACGGTGGTGGTTGTCGTCTCGCCCGAGGCGGCTGTTGCCATGTTCGTCTCTCCCGAAGCGCGGGTATGCCCGTCACTTGCGCCTAAGCAACCCTATCGGAGGAGAGAGGTCAAGCCGATCCTTGAGAATTCGAAGATCGGGTCCGGCAAAATCAGCTGTACAGAAGGTGCGGTGCGATGGACTGGCGCCATTGCCCCTCGTCGGCGCCTGCCATCCGGTCGAGATCGCCGGGCTCCGCTGCGGGATCGTCGACCCATTCGCGCAGCGCCGGGCCGCCGTTGATCACTTCGATGGCCAGCCGCTCGAGCTCGTATTCATAGGGGAAATCGCGCCACAGTTCGTAATCGGGATAGAGTTTGCGGATCGCCTTGAAGGCGAGCGCCTGCAAGCGCCAGGGGCGGAACTCGTAGTGATCGTAGAAGGCGCCCTCTGCATGGATCATGAGCGCATTGCACAGCGCGCCGGCATGTTTGTGGAAGGTTGGCTCGAACCAGCATTCGCGGATCGCACAGCCCCGCAGCCAGGACGGCGCAAGCTCATGCATGGCCTTCAGCACCGCCGCGGCGTCCACGTCGGGCGCGCCGAACAGCACTTCGAGCGGGCGGGTCGTCCCCCTGCCCTCGCTCAGCGTGGTCCCTTCGAGCATGACCGTACCGGCATAGGCGCGGGCCATGTTGAGGCTGGCGGCATTGGGGCTGGGGTTTATCCAGATCCGGCTCTCGGGCCAGCCGAATCCGGGCGCGTGTCCCGGCTTCCACCCGACCATCTCGATCACCTTGAAATCGAGGTCGAGGCCGAAATGGGCTTTGAACCAGTGCCCCATTTCGCCCATCGTCAGGCCGTGACGCATCGGCATCGGGGCTGCGCCGACGAAGCTTTCCTGCCCCGGCACCAGCAGCGTCCCTTCGACCGGGCCACCCGCCGGATTGGGCCGGTCTAGCACCCACACTTCCTTCCCCATGCGTGCCGCCTCTTCCATAAGGTAGAGCAGCGTGGTGACGAACGTGTAGATGCGGCAGCCTAGGTCTTGCAGGTCGAACAGGAAGACATCGGCGCTCGACATCATCTGGCCGCTGGGGCGGCGGACCTCGCCGTAAAGACTGAAAATCGGGATGTTGAAGCGCGGATCGGTCTCGTCCGCGGTTTCGACCATATTGTCCTGCTTGTCGCCTTTGAGGCCGTGCTGCGGACCGAAGGCAGAGGTCACATTCACGCCGCGCGCGATCAGCGCATCGAGCGAATGGTCAAGCTGCGCCGTGACGGACGCGGGGTGAGCCACGAGCGACACGCGCTTGCCTTCGAGCGGGGCGCGCAGTTCATCCTCGGTCAGGAGGCGATCGATACCGAATTTCATGTGCCGCTCGGTGCCGGAAGCATCGCCGTGAAGCAAGCGGGATCGTGGAAATCCGGCTGCGGGGAATTGTGGCTCGGCGCCCAATAGCTTTTGACGCCGTGCGCCTCCTCGATCACGCAGGTCATGGCCATAGACGATGGGCCGTCCGGGATGGCCGCGGCCGGGATGGCTGCATCGAAAATCGTGAAGCTGCTGCCGATGCGAATGGTACAATCAGGTTCGCGCGGAACAGGATGCTCGGCCATGCCCTCGCGCCTGCCGGTAAAGGCGTAGGCACTCCAGCGTTCGGAGGGAGAGAGGTTGAACTCGACATAGCTCTCGCCCCATTCCGGCTTGACGAACAGCTCGAAACAGGTGGTTTTCCAGAGTTCGTCCGCCCTGCCCTTGCCCGCAAATGGCGGCACGACCAGCGAGGAACTGCCCTCGATCCGCCAGCGGAGCCGCAGCCAGTTGGAATCGAAACCGATTATCCGGGCGGCGATCGCCGTCACCCGGCTAGGCGGGCATGCGGCGTGGGAGACGAGATCGTACGTTTGCATGCCGCTCCTTAAGTGCTAGCGGGCGCTCCATCATGAGCACCTACCAGTCCGACCTCCTGCGCCTGCTCGAAGAGCGTGGCTATATCCACCAGATTACCGATCCGGAAGGCCTCGATGCGCTTGCTGGAAAGCAGGTGGTGCCCGGCTATATCGGGTTCGATGCGACCGCGCCGTCGTTGCACATCGGCAGCCTGGTGCAAATCATGATGTTGCGCCGCCTCCAGCAGACGGGACACAAGCCGATCGTGCTGATGGGCGGAGCGACGACGCGCATCGGCGACCCGTCCGGCCGGGATGAAAGCCGGCAGATGCTCGGCGAAGAATCGATCGCCGCGAACATCGCCTCCATCCGCAAGGTGTTCGAACGCGTCCTCACCTTCGGCGATGGCCCGACCGACGCCGTCATGGTCGACAATTACGACTGGCTGGGCGGCATCGGCTACATCGAGATGCTCCGCAAGGTCGGCAACCACTTCACGATCAATCGCATGCTCACCTTCGATTCGGTCAAGCTGCGGCTCGAACGCGAACAGCCGATGACGTTCCTCGAATTCAACTACATGATCCTGCAGGGCTACGATTTCCGGCACCTGGCGAAAGAGATGGGGGCCCGCTTGCAGATGGGCGGCAGCGACCAATGGGGGAATATCGTCAACGGGATGGAACTGGGCCGCCGCATGGACGGGACCGAGTTGTTCGGCCTGACGACGCCGCTGCTGACCACCGCGGACGGATCGAAGATGGGCAAGACCGCGGCAGGTGCCGTGTGGCTCAACGAGGAACAGCTGCCGAGCTATGACTTCTGGCAGTACTGGCGCAATGTCGACGATCGCGACGTGGGTCGTTTCCTGCGCCTGTTCACGGATGTGCCGCTCGACGAGATCGCCCGCCTCGAGGCGCTCGAGGGCGCGGCGATCAACGATGCCAAGACGGTTCTTGCCAATGAGGTAACCAAGCTTGTTCGCGGTGAAGATGCCGCCGCGCTCGCAGCGAAGACGGCTGCCGAAACCTTTGCCGGCGGCGGCGCGGGCGAGGACCTGCCTACTCTCTCACTCGGTGACGAGGGCATGCGCATCGGGGCGGCGCTTACCGCGCTGGGATTTACGGCTTCCAACGGGGAAGCGAAGCGCAAGCTGGCGGAGGGCGCGGTCAGGCTCGATGACGAAACGGTCACCGATCCGGGCTTCCTCATCACTCTCGCAGAAGGCGCCGAAGCCAAGCTCAGCCTGGGCAAGAAGAAGCACGCGGTCCTGCGGCCATAAGTCCCTGTAAACGCGCCGCGCGGTAACAAATCTTCCGCTCGATTTACCAATTTTTACGCATTTTGCTGCAAGGCTTTGTCGATCAACTTTTTGGAGGGATCGCCAACCATGAGTGCGGGAGCACAACTCAGCGTAACCGACCAGCGGCGCATGGCGCGCCACCCGGTCGATCATCCGGTGATTGCGGAGCATTTCGGCAAGGGTGACCTGCGCCTTCACATCGCGAACATCTCGGCGAACGGCTTCATGGTCGACAATGCCGAGGGCCTGAACCGCGGCGATCGCGTGATCGTTCGTCTGCCGATTATCGGGAGGATCGAATCCTACGTGATCTGGCAGCGCGACAACCGCGCCGGTTTCCAGTTCGAACGCATCATTCGCATGGACGACTTCCTGGCGCTGATCGACGAGCTGCAGCCCAACCCGCGCCTGCGCAAACTGCGCTGATCCCCAACTTCTGATTCCAGAGCGCAAAGCAGGCGCGTCTTCACAACCGAAGGCGCGCCTGCCATGCATTTTGGCGTGAGCGAAACGCAAGCCGACCCGTCCCCCGATCATTCGCCGCTGCGAATACCCAATTTCCGCGCCTATTTCCTGAGCCGTTTGACGATGACGCTGGCGCAATATGCGATGATGCTGATCATCGGGTGGCAGACCTACAATATCGCGCGCGATGGTGGGCTGAACGTCGCCGAGGCTTCGGGCCAGCTGGCACTTATCGGCCTGCTGCAATTCCTGCCCCTCTTTGTCCTCACGCCGTTTTCAGGTTGGGCCGCCGACCATTTCGACCGGCGCAGCCTCGCGCGGCTGACCATGATCGCGCAATTGGCCTGTGCCGCGACGCTGGCTTTCCTGACATGGCACGAGGACCTCTCGCTCGCCTGGCTCTATGGTGTCGCCGTCGTCCTCGGGATCGTACGAGCGTTCAATGGACCCGCGCTATCGGCGCTTGCTCCGAACCTCGTGCCCAAGGCCATCCTGCCCAATGCCATCGCCCTGTCGAGCATTGCGTGGCAGGTCGGGATGATCGTTGGCCCGGCAATCGGTGGCTACACCTATGCGATCATGCCCGCCCTGCCCTACCTGATGGCGACCGGCCTGTTTGCGGTCTCGATCACTGCGATCTCGTTCGTCGGCAAGGTCCCGCAGCCGCCGCGCGAACAGAACAAGAGGCCCATCCACCAGATGGTAGAGGGCCTGCGCTACGTCGTGCGCAACAAGATGGTGCTCGGCGCGATTACGCTCGATCTCTTTGCGGTCTTCCTGGCTGGAGCGACGGCATTGTTCCCGGTCTATGCACGCGACATTCTGCAGGTCGGCGAAACGGGGCTCGCCCAGCTGGCCATGGCACCGGCAGTCGGCGCGGCGCTGACTGCGCTGTGGTTCTCGTTCCGCCCTCTCAAAACCAATGTGGGCCCGAAGATGCTTTGGGCCGTGGCGATCTTCGGGCTCGCGACGGTGGTTTTCGGCCTCTCGAAATCCATGCCGCTCAGTCTCGCGATGCTATTCATTGTCGGCGCGGCGGACATGTTCAGCGTCTATATCCGCCAGTCGCTGATCCAGCTGCACACGCCCGACGACAAGCGCGGCCGCGTTTCCTCGGTCAGCCTGCTGACGATCAGCGCCTCGAACGAGTTCGGCGATTTCTTCTCCGGATCGCTCGCATTCGTCTTCGGTCCGGTGATCGCGGTGGTCGGCGGCGGCGCGGGGGCGATCGTCACTGTCGCCATCTGGAGCCGGATCTTCCCGGTCCTGCGCACCACGCGGACCTTTGACCCTCCGCAAGAATTGCTAGACACTCCCCCCGAAGAACAACTCAAGGAGCAGATGCCATGAAAGCCGACTCCGTCCTCGCCACCATCGGCGGCACCCCGCACATCCGCCTTGCGCGCCTTTTCCCCGACCACGAGGTCTGGGTGAAGAGCGAGCGCGCCAATCCCGGCGGTTCGATCAAGGACCGCATCGGCCTTGCTATGATCGAGGATGCGGAGGCGTCGGGCAAACTCAAGCCTGGCGGCACGATCGTCGAGCCGACCAGCGGCAACACCGGGATCGGCCTCGCCATGACAGCGGCCGTCAAGGCCTACAAGCTGATCCTCGTCATGCCCGAAAGCATGAGCATCGAGCGCCGCCGCCTGATGCTTGCCTATGGCGCCAGCTTCGACCTCACGCCCAAGGAAAAGGGCATGAAGGGCGCGATCGAACGCGCACAGGAGCTGGTGTCCGAAATCGACGGTGCTTGGATGCCCAGCCAGTTCGACAACGACAGCAACTGGCAGGTCCACGCGCGCACAACGGCGAAGGAAATCCTCGACGACTTCGCCGACACGCCGGTCGACGTGATGATCACCGGCGTCGGCACGGGCGGCCACCTGACCGGATGCGCTGAGAAGCTCAAGGAGAGCTGGCCGGAGATGAAGGCCTATGCGGTCGAACCCGAACTTTCGCCCGTGATTAGCGGCGGCCAGCCCGGCCCGCACCCGATCCAGGGCATCGGCGCGGGTTTCCTGCCCGGGAACCTGCACACACAGGCGATCGATGGCGCGATCCAGGTCGACGCCGAGGCCGCCAAGGAGATGGCCCGCCAGTGCGCGGCCAAGGAAGGCCTGCTCGTGGGCATTTCCAGCGGCGCGACGCTGGCCGCTATCGCCAAGAAGCTGCCCGACCTGCCCGCCGGCAGCCGCGTGCTCGGCTTCAACTACGACACGGGCGAACGCTACCTGTCGGTACCGGACTTCCTGCCCGAGTGAGCGGACTCGAAAGGATTGCCTATCGGGACGGTGAGGTCCCGTTGACCGGCTTGCACGGTGTGCCGGAAAGCACGCCCCGGGCGGCGGTCGCGATCTTTCCGACCTTCATGAATTCAACGCCCGGCGTCGAGGCCAAGGCCGAGGCGCTGGTGGAGGCGGGATACGCCGTCCTCATCGGCGACTTTTACGGCCCCGATGCCCCGTCGAATTTCGAGGCGGCCTTTGCCGCCATGACGAGGCTGCGGTCCGATCCGCAGGCCGCAAGGGCGCGCTTCCGGGCAACTCTCGAACTGCTGCGAGAATTGCATCCCGATATGCCGCATCTCGCCATCGGTTTCTGTCTCGGCGGTTTTGCCGTCCTCGAGATGGCGCGCGACGGGCAGGTGCTAACGGCTGTGGTGAGTTTCCACGGGCTGCTCGAAACTCTCCTCCCCGCCGACAAGCCGATCAAGCCGCGGATCCTCGTGTGTCACGGCGATGCCGATGCGCTGGTGCCGCGCAGTCAGGTCACGAGTTTCTGGGAAGAGATGGACGGCGTGCAGGCCGACTGGCACTTCCACAGCTACGCGGGCGTCGAGCACGGCTTCACCAATCCGCACATGCTCGATGGCTCACCCAACCCTGCCTACAACGCGAGTGCCGACCGGCAGAGCTGGGCGGCGATGTATGCCTTGTTTGACGTGGTGCTGGGATGAGGGGCGCGAGTTTTGCCTCGCTCGTGCTAGCAATTGTCGCCGCAATCGTTTCCGATGTGGCCAGCGCCGATCCTTCGGATGCCGTCAGCGGCATAACCCTGGGTGACCAGGCAAGTCCTGCAGCGACCCCTTGTTTTCGATTCAGACTATCCCAAGCGCGCGCTTCGCCGAAGAGAAGAGGGCGTCGTCCAGGTCTTTGCTCTGGTCGGCCCCGAGCAAAGGATTGTGCATACCGTCGTGGTCGAGGGCGGGAATGCTTTCCTGACGAGCGTCGTAGAGGCCCAAGCGGGCCGGCGTGCTAGATTCAAAGTCGCCCGCGAGCTGGAGGGCAAATATTTTTGGGTCATGCTGCCCAAGGTGCAGTTCCGTCTCACGGGGTGTCCTCATCGGCCGCAAGACACGCCGGCAATGCTCGAGGCAATCGTCGTCACCGCGAAATGCGTCGTTCCACGGGAGACTGAAACCGCGAACCCTTGAGATGCGACGAGGCGGCCGCGCGATGCGCGACCGCCCTTGCAGTGATCAGGCCGCTGTGGCGAAAGCCTCTTCGCCGAGCGCCATCATGCTGTCCGAACCGCTCTCGAGCTTGCGGCGCAGCGCGCCGGCGTCGGGCAGGAAACGGTCCATGTAGTAGCGCGCGCTGGCGAGCTTCGCTTCGTAGAACGCCTTGTCGTCGCTGCCGCCGGCCAGCGCCGCCTGCGCGGTCTTGGCCATGCGCAGCCACATCCAGCCGAGCGAGACGATGCCCATGATGTGCATGTAGTGATGCGCACCGGCACCGAGGTGGTTGGGGTTCTGCATTGCGTTCTGCATGAACCACATGGTCGCCGCCTGCTGATGGCCGAGCGCCTTTTCCAGTTGCTCTGCCAGCGGGGCCAGCGTCTCGTCGCCCTTGGCCGCGGCGATGTCGTCGCCGACTGCCTTGAAGAAGGCCTGGATCGCCGCGCCGCCCTTGCTGGCGAGCTTGCGGCCGCACAGGTCCATCGCCTGCACGCCATTGGTGCCTTCGTAGATCTGGGCGATGCGGGCGTCGCGCACGAACTGGCTCATGCCCCATTCCTCGATATAGCCGTGGCCGCCGAAGACCTGCTGCATGTTGGTGGCGACTTCGTAGCCTTTGTCGGTGCCGTAACCCTTGATGACCGGGGTCAGCAGGCCAATCATGGCGTCGGCTTCCTCGCGCTCTTCCTCGGTCTGCGCCTTGTGGCTGAGATCGACCAGCAGCGCGCCCCACAGGCACAGCATGCGCATGCCTTCGGTGAAGGTCTTGGCATCCATCAGCATGCGGCGCACGTCGGGGTGGACGAAGATCGGGTCGGCCTGCGCGTTCGGATCGGCCGGACCGGTCAGCGCGCGGCCCTGGCGACGGTCGAGCGCATAGGCAACGGCGTTCTGGTAGGCGACTTCGGCCTGGCTCAGGCCCTGGATGCCGACGCCGAGGCGCGCTGCGTTCATCATGATGAACATGGCTGCAAGGCCCTTGTTTTCTTCGCCCACGAGCCAGCCCTTGGCGCCGTCGTAGTTGAGGACGCAGGTCGAGTTCGCGTGGATGCCCATCTTGTGCTCGATCGAGCCGCACATCACGCCATTGCGCTCGCCCGGCGTACCGTCTTCATTGACCAGGAACTTGGGCACGACGAACAGCGATATACCCTTGGTGCTGTCGGGCGCACCAGGGGTCTTGGCGAGGACGAGGTGGATGATGTTCTCGCTCATGTCGTGTTCGCCGGCCGAGATGAAAATCTTGGTTCCGGTGATCGCATAGCTGCCGTCGGCCTGGGGTTCCGCCTTGGTGCGGATCATGCCGAGATCGGTGCCGCAATGCGGCTCGGTCAGGTTCATGGTGCCGGTCCATTCGCCCGAGACCATCTTCGGCAGGTACATTTCCTTCTGTTCCTGCGAACCCTTGGCGATCAGCGCCGAGATCGCTCCATTGGTCAGGCCCGGATACATGCCGAAGGCCTGGTTGGCGCTGGAGATGAACTCTTCCATCACGAAGCCGAGGACGTGCGGCATGCCCTGCCCGCCGAACTCTTCCGGATGCGCCAGCGTGCCCCAGCCGGCCGCGCGGAACTGGTCGAAGGCTTCCTTGAAACCCTTGGGCGTCGTCACCGAACCGTCTTCGTGGCGGGTGCAGCCTTCCTGGTCGCCCGACTGATTGATCGGCGCGAGCACTTCGGCGCAGAACTTGCCACCTTCGTTGATGACCGCATCGGTCACGTCGGGGCTCGCCATCTCGAAGCCGGGCAGATTGCCGTAGCTGGCGAGATCGAGGACTTCGTTGACGATGAAGCGGGTGTCGCGGGTGGGGGCGCTATAGGTGGGCATCTGCGTGTCCTTGGGATTGGAAGGTTTGGTTCAGGTCAGTCGAGGTCGAGAGTTTCGATCTGCTCGATGAATTCGCTCAGCTCCTTGATCGAGCTGTCGATGTCGGCGCGCTGGGCCTTCAGCTTCGCGACGTGCGTCTTGCACTTTTCGATTGTGACCCGGCGCTGTTCCTGCCGACCGTCGCCAAGATCGTAGAGGTCGATCATCTCGCGAATCTCGGTGAGCGAGAAGCCGACGTTCTTGGCGCGCATGATCCATGCCAGGCGGGCACGATCGCGCTTGGAGTAGATCCGCGTCAGGCCGACGCGGGACGGGGCGATCAGGCCCTCGTCCTCGTAGAAGCGCAGCGCGCGAGCCGTGCAGCCGAATTCGCTGGTGAGGTCGGAGATGGAATATTGTTCGCGGTCGAAAGCGTCCGGGCGATCGATATGCGCGCCGGCATGGCGACGATCCTGTTCGCCACGCGGCGCATCCTTGGGCAGCGGCTGTGTCATGTCGCCGCGTTACCGAACGTTTACGTAAGCGTCAAGTCTTTACGGGCTGGAGAGTCCGCCCGTCCACAACCCTGTAGAAGCAGCTGGTGGCGCCGGTATGGCAGGTCGGCCCGGCAGGAATGCATTCCAGAACAACGGCATCCTGATCGCAGTCGACCAGGATTTCCTGCACCTTGAGCACGTTCCCCGAGCTCTCACCCTTCTTCCACAGCCTGCCGCGGGAGCGTGAATGGAAGTGCGCCTCGCGCGTTTCGAGCGTCAGGTCGAGCGCCTCGCGATCCATGAAGGCCACCATCAGGACGTCTTTCGAATGCGCATCGACCACGACCGCACTGAGCAACCCGCGATCGTCGAACTTGGGCATGAGCGTGGTGCCGGTTTCCCGATCGGATTGTTTTGGCACGCGGGATCGTCCTCTTCCGGGGGTTGTAGCGTTGCGACGGTCTTGTTGCAGGATAACAACAAACCCGTTCCAAAATCGAGCGGCTTAGTAAATGCATATTCCATGAACGGCCGCTTTAGTGAACATTCCCTTTTGCGGGCCGATGAGGTTCGCCCACCGGAGCATCGGTGCCGTTAGAGCGCCAGGTTCATGGGGGTCCCGGATCCGCTGCCGCGATGAGGGTTTCGCGGCGCATCCGGAAAACGATGAGGGATGGACCGAGGTGTTGGCTGGGGGGCTGCACCGTCGTCGAAAGGCCGGTCCGGTATTATTCGTCACGTGGCGCCCGGGTTCGCAAGGACCCGGGCGTTTCACGTCAGGCGGCCGAGCGTTTCGCCGGATCGATCGCCTCATCTAGCACACGCGCGAAACACGCGACGATCACGCTGCGAGCGCCCGCTCGCTTGAGCGCCCTGACGCATGTTTCGCTGGTCGCGCCGCTGGTCAGCACGTCGTCGACGAGGATCACATCCGCCCCTTCGATGGATTTCCGAGCGCCTTCTCGCACGGAGATTGCCCCCGCGAGCACCTTGGCGCGCGCTTTCTTCCCGAGCCCGCCCAGGCTGGGCGTCGGCTTCGAGCGGACCAGCGCGTCGACAGTGAGGCGACCGTGTCCCCGTTTTCCGAGCTCGCGCCCCAGGAGCACCGCCTGGTTATATCCCCTCTGCCACAGGCGGCGGCGATGCAGGGGCACGGGTACGATCACCCTGCCCGGATCGCGCTCTGGCAGCCGTGCCGCGATGAGGCCCGCAAGCAGCGGCGCGAGCGCGATCCGGCCACCGTGTTTGAGCGCAAGCACCAGCTTGCGCGAGGTTTCGGTGTAAAGCGTGCCCGCCGCGATCCCGTCATGCAGGGGCGGATTGGCGAGGCATGGGACGCAAAGGCTGCCTGGCTGGAGCTCGCTCTCCCCGAAAGGACGCTGGCACGCGGCGCAACACGGTTCGGAAGGGATGACGAGATCCTGCCAGCACGGCGGACACAACCCGCCCTGTTCTCCGACGGCGTCCCCGCACGCCGGGCAGCGCGGCGGATAGACGAAGTCGACCAGCGGCGCGAGGCTTTCGGCGAGGAAACGTCTTGTCGACATTTCATCGTGTTGCCGCGCTTGCACCCGTCGTGCAAGCGCGGCAGGGCATCGGCATGGCGAGCAAGCCCCCTCCCCGCATCTTTTCGCGCGACCGCCGGATCGCGGGGCTGCGCCGCGCGCGGGTCCGGCAGTCCCAGCGCGATGCCGCCCGCTACCTGATGGACGACATGGTCGAGGACGTGCTCGACCGGCTCGAGTTCATGCGCATGTCGCCGCGGCGCGTGCTGGTGATCGGCGACTGGACCGGGACGCTGGCGCTCTCGCTGCGCGGCCTTGGTGCGGAGGTCGAGGAGGCGGATGTCGCCAGCCTCGACGAGGAGCGGCCGACCCCCGGTGCGCCCTACGACCTCATCGTCTCGCTCGCCTCGCTCGACCGGGTCAACGACCTGCCGGGCGCCCTGCTCCACCTGCGCGGCGCGCTGGGCGAGGACGGCATCCTGTTCGCCAGCATCATCGGTGCCGGGAGCCTCGCGAACCTGAGGCGGGCCATGATCGCTTCCGAACCCGACCGGCCGGCTGCCCGCATGCATCCGCTGGTCGACAATGCGGCGGCCTCCGCGCTGATGCAGCGGGCGCTGTTCAAGCGCCAGGTGGTCGACAGCCGGACGCTGACGGTGTCCTTCGCCTCGCTCGACCGGCTCGTGTCGGACCTGCGAGACCAAGGCCTCACCAGTTCACTGGCACGGCCCGCTCCTCCCCTTGGCAGGGAGGCACTCGAACGCGCCCGCCAATCCTTCCTCGCTGGCGCCAACAAGCGGGGTCGCGTCCTCGAAAGCTTCGAGATACTGACCCTAACAGGCTGGAAAGACTAGCGAAGGCTAGCCTGCGCCGCGGCGAGTCGCGCAATCGGCACGCGATAGGGCGAGGCGCTGACATAATCCAGCCCGGTCGCCTCGCAGAAGGCGATGCTTGCCGGATCGCCGCCATGCTCGCCGCAGATGCCGAGCTTCAGCCCCTTGCGCGTTGCCCTGCCCCGCTCCGCTGCCAGCTCGACCAGCTGCCCCACGCCATCGACATCGAGGCTGACGAACGGATCGCGCGCGAAGATGCCCTTGTCGACATAGGTTGTGAGGAAACGCCCGGCATCGTCGCGGCTCACGCCCAGCGTCGTCTGCGTGAGGTCGTTGGTGCCGAAGCTGAAGAACTCGCCCACTTCCGCGATCTCGCCCGCCATCAGCGCGGCGCGCGGCAGTTCGATCATGGTGCCGACGAGATACTGGACGCTGCAGCCCGTGTCCGCGAACACCTGCTGCGCCGTCCGGTCGACGACATCCTTGAGCAGCTCCAGTTCGCGCCGCGTCGCCACCAGCGGGATCATGATTTCCGGGACCGGCGCTTCGCCGCTCGCCTTGGCGACCTCGCAGGCGGCCTCGAATATGGCGCGCGCCTGCATTTCGTAGATCTCGGGATAGGTGATGCCGAGGCGGCAGCCGCGATGGCCCAGCATCGGGTTGAACTCGTGCAGCTCGCCCGCGCGGCGACGCAGCTTCTCGACCGTCACCCCGCTGGCTTCGGCCAGGTCCTCGAAATCCTCATCGCCATGCGGCAGGAATTCGTGGAGTGGCGGGTCGAGCAGGCGGATGGTGCACGGCAGGCCCGCCATCACCTCGAAAATCTTAACGAAATCGCCGCGCTGTTCGGGCAGCAGCTTGTCGAGCGCCGCGCGCCGGCCCGCCTCGTTCTCGGCGAGGATCATCTGGCGCACCAGGCTGATCCGGTCGGCATCGAAGAACATGTGCTCCGTGCGGCAGAGCCCGATGCCCTCGGCACCGAACTGGCGTGCCATGCGGCATTCGGTTTCGGTCTCGGCATTGGTGCGCACGCGCATACGGCGGTGCCGGTCGGCCCATTCCATCAGCGTGCCGAAATCGCCTGCCAGTTCGGGCTCGATAGTAGCAACTTCGCCCGCCATGACCTGCCCATTGGCGCCGTCGATGGTGATGACGTCGCCTTCCTTGAGATCGCGATTGCCGATGGTGAGCGTGCGCCCTTCGCGCGCAATCGACACATGCGAGGCGCCCGAGACGCAGGGTCGCCCCATCCCGCGCGCGACCACCGCCGCGTGGCTGGTCATCCCCCCGCGCGCGGTGAGGATGCCGGTGGCGGCATGCATGCCGTGAATGTCCTCAGGGCTCGTCTCGACGCGGACGAGGATGACCTTCTCCCCGCGACTGGCCCACAGTTCGGCCGTGTCGGCGTCGAGCACGATCTTGCCGCTTGCCGCGCCGGGGGAGGCCGGAAGTCCGGTGGTCAACACGTCGCGCGGCGCATCCGGATCGAGCGTCGGGTGGAGGAGCTGGTCGAGTGCCATGGGATCGACCCGCAGGATCGCGGTTTTCTCGTCGATCAGCCCTTCTCCCACCATGTCGACAGCCAGTTTCAGCGCGGCCTTGGCGGTGCGCTTGCCGTTGCGGGTCTGCAGCAGCCACAGCTTGCCCTGCTGCACGGTGAATTCGATGTCTTGCATGTCGCGATAATGCTTTTCGAGCAGCTCGAAGAGATGCGCGAGCTCGGCAAAGGCCTCCGGCATTGCCTCTTCCATGCTCGGCTTTTCGGCGCCTGCGGCTTCGCGCGCGGCCTTGGTCAGATATTGCGGCGTGCGAATGCCCGCCACCACGTCCTCGCCCTGCGCATTCACCAGCCATTCGCCGTAATAGGCGCGCTCGCCGGTCGACGGATCGCGGGTGAAGGCGACGCCGGTGGCGCTGGTGTCGCCCATGTTGCCGAACACCATCGCCTGCACGTTCACCGCCGTGCCCATGTCGTGCGGAATATCGTTGAGGCGGCGATAGACCTTGGCGCGCTCCGTATCCCAGCTGTCAAATACGGCGCTGATCGCGCCCCACAGCTGCTCGACCGGGTCCTGCGGGAACGGGCGCCCGAGTTCCTGTTCGACGATGCTCTTGTATTCGGCGACCAGCGTCTTCCACTCGTCCGCGCTCAGTTCGGTATCGGCGTAATAGCCCGCATCTTCCTTGGCGATTTCGAGCGCTTCCTCGAACAGCCCGTGATCGACGCCGAGCACCACGTCGCCATACATCTGGATGAAGCGGCGATAGCTGTCCCAGGCGAAACGTTCGTCGCCACTGGTCTTCGCCAGCCCCTCGACCGTTTCGTCGTTGAGGCCCAGGTTGAGGACGGTGTCCATCATGCCCGGCATCGAGACCGCCGCGCCCGAACGGACCGAGACGAGCAGCGGGTCCGCCGCATCGCCAAAGCCCTTGCCGACCGTCCGCTCGACATGTGCGAGCGCGTTATGAACGTCTGCGCGCAGTTTTTCGGAGAAATCGCTGCCGCCGGCGAGGTATTTGAGGCACTCTTCGGTCGCGATGGTGAAGCCCGGGGGGACCGGCAGGCCGATGCTGGCCATCTCGGCCAGGTTGGCGCCCTTGCCTCCCGTGACGGTCTTGTCCTTCTGCCGTGCATTCGAATGCGGGGCGTTTCCGCCGAAGGTGAAGACCGTGTCCGACATGGGATTTCCTCTTAAGGCGACAAAGGCGACTCGGTGTCACCTTCGGTTTTAGACCATCAACGCGTTGTTTTCCGGCGCTTTGTAGGCCTTGCGGACCACCAAAGGCGACAGGGACGCCCTGCGCCGGAAAAAATCACCCCTCGATGCGCGAGAAGTCGGCCACTTTGTGCACTGCAGCACGGAAAGCTGCAAGCAGGTCGAGCCGATGTGCCCGCTTGTTTTCTTCATCCGCGTTTACCGTCACTTCGTCGAAGAAGCGGTCGATCGGTGCGCGTAGCGAGGCAAGCGCGGCCATCGCGCCGGAGAAGTCTTCCGCGGCAATGGCCTGCGCCGCGGCAGGTTGCGAGGTCGCGAGCGCATCCATCAACGCCTTCTCGGCCGGTTCGGGCGTGTAGGAAAGCGCTTTCGCATGGCGCTCGGCCATCTTGGCATCGACCACCGCCTTCGTGTCGGGATCGTCGACCAGCGCCAGCGGGTCTTCCTCGCCGGTGCGCGCGATTTCGCCTTCGGCTCCGTGCCAGTCCTCCTTCTTGAGGATATTGGCCGCGCGCTTGTAGCCAGCGAGCAGGTTGGCGCCGTCTTCGGTGTCCATGAAGGACTGGAGCGCCTTCACCCGGGAAAGCAGGCGGACGAGATCGTCCTCCCCGCCGAGCGCGAAGACTGCATCGATCAGGTCGTGACGGACGCCCGCCTCACGCTGCTGGACCTTGAGACGGTCTGCGAGGAAGTCAGGCAATCCTTCGTGGACAAAGCTTGGATCGCATTCGAGATCGAGCTGCTCGAATTCTTTGGAATCGCCACTGGGTTCACTTGGCTTCGCTTGCGACACACGCATCATGCAGGCCGCATAGGACGTATCCCGAACTGAGAGTCGTAGTCCGTTTCGCAATATCAGTTGTATTACGCCCAACGCAGCCCGACGAAGTGCAAACGGGTCCTTTGAGCCCGTTGGTTTCTCGTCGACAGAGAAAAACCCAGCCAGCGTATCGAGCTTGTCCGCTAGGCTCACCGCCACCGTGACCGGAGCAGTCGGCACCTCATCGCCCTGCCCGACCGGCTTGTAGTGGTCGCGGATCGCGTCGGCGACGGCATCGGGGAGGCCTTCGGCGCGGGCGTAGTAGCCGCCCATCAGGCCCTGCAGTTCGGGAAACTCGCCGACCATTTCGGTGACAAGGTCGGCCTTGGCGAGGCGCGCGGCCTGTTCGGCCATGTCCGGGTCGGCAGCCTTGACGATACCTTCCTCGACCAGCCATCGGGCCAGTTTGGCCACCCGGTCGACCTTGTCGGCGACGGTGCCGAGCTTCTCGTGGAAGGTGATCCGCTCCAGCCCCTTGGCGTGCTCGGCGAGGGTCTTCTTGCGGTCGACGTCCCAGAAGAAGCGCGCGTCGGAGAGGCGGGCGGCGAGGACCTTGCGATTGCCGTCGACCACGCGCGCGCCGCCGTCTTCCGCCTCGATATTGGCGGTGCAGATGAAGGCGTTGGCGAGCTTGCCTGCCGCGTCCTCGCAGACGAAATACTTCTGGTTCACGCGCGCGGTGAGCTGGATGACCTCGGGCGGGACCTCGAGGAAGTCCTCCTCGAACCGGCCGAGCAGCGGCACGGGCCATTCGGTCAGGCCCGCGTTCTCGATCACCAGCCCCTCGTCCTCGACCAGCTTGAGACCGGCCTCGGACGCGACCTTGGCCGCGCCTGTGCGGATCAGGTCCTGCCGATCCGCGTGGTCGACGATCACGTGGCCCGCGCGCAGCTTCATCGCGTAGTCGTCGGCATTGCCGATGGTGATGTCGCCCGAATGGTGGAAGCGATGGCCCAGCGTGACTGCACCCGAGGTGACGCCATGCACCTCGCAATCGACCACGTCGTCACCCAGCAAAGCGACGATGCCCGAGAGCGGGCGAACCCAGCGCAAGGATTCGGTGCTGATCGAGGCAGCGCCCCAGCGCATGGACTTGGGCCAGCTGAAATCGCGCACGATCGCGGGGATCGCTTCCGCGAGCAGGTCCTTGGTCGCCTTGCCGGGCTTCTCGATGACCGCGAAGTAGGTGTTGCGGCCCTTGACGTCGCGCAGTTCCAGCTGTTCGCGGTTCACGCCGTTCTTGCGGCAGAAGCCTTCGATCGCCTGGTCGGGCGCGCCTTCGGGCGGGCCCTTGGCTTCTTCGCTCACCGCTTCGGTTGCTTGAGGCAGGCCGCGCGCGATCAGCGCGAGGCGGCGCGGGGTCGACCACACGGTGATCTCGCCAGCTTCGACACCGGCAGCTTCCATCTCGCGGCGGAACAGCTTTTCGAGCTCGGAGCGCGCACCGGCCTGCATGCGGGCGGGGATTTCTTCGCTGCGCAGTTCGAGGAGGAAGTCGCTCATTTCGACCACTCCGGATATTTCTCGGCCCACACGGGCGCTTCCTTTTCCATATGCGCTTCGCAAGCGCCGCGCGCGAGGTCGCGGACGCGGCCCATGTAGCTGGCGCGTTCCTGCACGCTGATCACGCCGCGCGCCTGCAGCAGGTTGAAAATGTGGCTGGCTTCCACCGCCTGCTCATACGCAGCGATCGGCACCTCATTGGCAAGCGCGTTCCTGCACTCCGCCTCGGCCTTGTTGAACAGGTCGAACAGCGCGTCGGTCTCGGCGACTTCGAAGTTCCACTTCGACATCTGCTTTTCGTTCTCGAGGAAGACGTCGCCATAGGTGACGCCCTGCCCGTTGAAGTCGAGATCGTAGACGTTATCGACGCCCTGGATGTACATCGCGAGGCGCTCGAGCCCGTAGGTCAGCTCGCCAGCGACCGGCTTGCAGTCGAAGCCGCCCATCTGCTGGAAATAGGTGAACTGGGTGACTTCCATCCCGTCGCACCAGACTTCCCAGCCAAGGCCCCACGCGCCCAGCGTCGGGCTTTCCCAGTCGTCCTCCACGAAGCGGATATCGTGCTTCAGCGGATCGATCCCGATGACGCGCAGGCTCTCTAGATAGAGGTCCTGGATGTCGGGCGGACTCGGCTTCAGGATCACCTGGTACTGGTAATAGTGCTGCAGGCGGTTGGGGTTTTCGCCATAGCGACCGTCGGTCGGACGGCGGCAGGGCTGTACGAAGGCCGCGTTCCACGGTTCCGGCCCCAGCGCGCGCAGCGTGGTCGCGGTGTGGAAGGTCCCCGCCCCCATGCGCATGTCGTAGGGCTGGAGGATGAGACAGCCGTGCGCGCTCCAGAAATCGTGCAGCGCGAGGATCATGTCCTGGAAGGATTTACGCGGATTACGGTCCATGGCGCGGGGCTTTGGCGGAAGCGCCAAAACGCGTCAATGCCCGCCTGCGCGCTCGCCCGAAAGCGCAAACTTCCGGCCGCCGCCGGATGCACGGCGAAACCTGTTGGTGTTGCGGGACAATAGCGGTTGTCGCTAATCCGCCCGAACACATCCGAAGTCCGAATCGGGGCCCGGGGACCTAAGCGAGGAAAATGAGAGAATGACGCGCAATCTCCTTCTGCTGGCAGCCCCCGTGGCGATGGGCCTCCAGGGCTGCACGGGCTACACCGGCGGCGAAGTGGCGTCCGCCTCCGCAACCGCCGTCGCAACACCACCAGCCGCCGAGGGCCCGGCGCTGTGGAAGGTGGCCGACGAGGACACCACGATCTACCTGTTCGGTACGGTCCACGCGCTGCCGCAGGATGTGGACTGGTTCAAGGGCCCGATCGCGACCGCGCTGGATTCGGCGGATACGCTGGTCACGGAAATTCCGGCCGAAGCGACCAGCGATCCGGCCGCCCAGCAGGCCATCGCCCTCAAGGCCATGCTGCCGCCGGAACAGTCGCTGCGCGGCGTGCTGGGAGAAGCCAAGAGCGCGAAATACGAGGCGGCGCTGACCGAGCTCGGCCTGCCTGTGAATGCCTTCGACCGGTTCGAGCCGTGGTTTGCCGGGATGACGCTGGCCGTTCTCCCCTTGATGAAGAACGGCTGGACTGCGGAAAGCGGGGTCGAGAAGGTGGTCGAAAGAGAGGCGGAGCAATCCGCAAAGCGCGAGGCGCTGGAGACGGTCGAGTTTCAGGTGAACGTCTTCGACACGCTGCCGCAGGAATCGCAGATCGCCTTCCTTATGTCGGCCATCGACACCATGGATACCATGGTCCCGATGATGGAGCAGATGGTGGCCGAGTGGCTTGCGGGTGATGCCGAGGGGCTGGCCGAGCTGATGAACCAGGGGCTGAGCGATCCCCAACTGGCCAAGGTGCTGCTCTACGATCGCAACAAGACCTGGGCCGAATGGATCGACGCGCGCATGGATACGCCGGGCACGGTCTTCATCGCGGTAGGCGCCGGGCATCTCGCTGGCGAAAAGAGCGTGCAGGATTACCTCAAGCGGCGGAAGATTGCCGTAACCCGCGTCCAGTGACGGTCCGCGAGAGGCAGCCTCCGGGCATGAAGCGCCATCTTTTATCGGCGGGGTTTTTCGCCTTTGCCCTGGCAGCTTGCCAGCCCGCGCAGCCTGACGGCCCGGAACCGGACAGCTATCCCGCACTGTGGGAAATCGCGGGCGAGGATGGAACGGTCGAAGGCTGGATGTTCGGGACGGTCCATGCGCTGCCCGATGGGGTGGCATGGCGTTCGGACGAGCTCGATGCCGTGGTCGGGGAAGCGGACCTGCTGGTCGTCGAGGTCGCCAATCTCGATGACGGAGCCGAACTCTCCTCGCTGTTCGAGAGCATGGCTTACGACAAGTCCGCGGGGCCGATCCGCGCGCGTCTCGATCCTGCCTTGCGCGATGAATTCGATGCGCTGCTGGTCAAGGCCCGCGTCCGCCGCAGCTATTTCGACGAGATGGAAAGCTGGGGCGCGGCCCTCGCCCTTGCCCAGGTGGCACAGGAAGGCGATGCGGAAAACGGTGCCGATCGCGCCCTGATCGGGGATTTCTCCGGTCGGGATGTCGTCGAGCTGGAGGGCGCGAGGGCCCAGCTGGCGATCTTCGATACCCTTCCCGAGAAGGAACAGCGCGACCTGCTCAACGCGGTGCTGGTCGAGGCCGGCACCGGCGCGGACGACCGGGGCAAGCTGGCGCGCGCCTGGCGCGGGGGTGATCTCGATGCACTCGGCGAACTGACCGGCAAGGGCATGCTCGCCGATCCCGAATTGCGGCAGGCCTTGCTGGTCGGGCGGAACGACGCTTGGGCGGCGAAGATCGAAAACCTGCTGAGCGCGCCGGGCAAGCCGCTGATTGCGGTCGGCGCGGGCCATCTGCTCGGCCCGGAGGGGCTGCCCGCGAAACTGGAGCAGGCAGGCTATCGCATCCGCCGCGTGGAATAGCAAGCGCTCGCCCGTATTCGCTTGCCTTTCGCAGCCCGCCTGCTATGCGCGCGCCCTCCGGCACCATGGTCATCCCTGGAGGCGTGGTGAGACCGGATATTCAAAATGCATTCGAAAGGTATGTGACATGAGCGACGCTCTGACCCTGCCGGCCGAGGCGCGCGAACGGGCTGGCAAGGGAGCCTCCCGTCAACTTCGCCGCGAAGGCCGTGTTCCCGCCGTTATTTATGGCGGCAAGGAAGAACCCACCCTGATCCACGTGGAAGCCAAGGAACTGGTCCGCCAGCTCGGCACCGGCCACTTCATGAACTCGATCGTTACGATCGAAGTCGGTGGCAAGAAGATCCGCACGCTTCCCAAGGATGTCGCTCTGCATCCCGTGAACGACCGTCCCGAACACGTCGACTTCCTGCGCCTGTCCAAGGGCGCCAAGATCGAAGTGATGGTTCCGGTCGTGTTCATCAACGAAGAAGCCTCGCCGGGCCTCAAGAAGGGCGGTGTGCTGAACGTGGTTCGTCACGAGCTCGACCTGATCTGCGAAAGCGACAAGATCCCGAGCGAGATCGAAATCGACGTCACCGGCAAGGCGGTCGGCGATTCGATCCACATCAGCGAAGTGACCCTGCCGGACGGCAGCGAGAGCGCGATCACCGATCGCGACTTCACCATCGCGACGCTGGTCGCTCCGTCGGCGCTCAAGAAGAGCGAAGGCGACACGACCACCGAAGGCCAGACCGGCGCCGGCATGGAACCGGGCGAGACCGCTGCCACCGAGCAGGGTCCCGACGACGATGCCGCCGACGAACAGGAAGCGAAGAGCGAGTAATCGCCCGCGCCATCCTGCACGGCACTCACGAAGCGCCGGTCCCTCACGGGGCCGGCGTTTTCGATTCATGGGAGCGGTCGGAAGGAGGGCCATCGCCATGCAACGCGTGCTCGTCATCGGTTCGCCCGGAGCCGGCAAGTCGACCTTCTCGCGCGCTCTCGCCGTGCGCACGGGCCTGCCGCTGATCCACCTCGACGCGCACTATCACCTGCCGGGATGGCAGGAGCCCGACCCCGCGGTGTGGTCGGCCAGGGTCGATGAGCTGCTCGCCGGCGAGCGCTGGATCATCGACGGCAATTACGGGGATAGCATGGCCCGCCGCCTCGCAAGAGCCGACACGGCCATCCTGCTCGACTACCCCACATACCTCTGCCTGTGGCGCCTCTTTCGCAGGATCAGCACTCTCCATGGGACCGTCCGACCTGACGCGCCACCCAGTTGCCCAGAGCGTTTCGACCCGGAATTCTTCCTCTATGTCGCCGCGTTCCGCAGGGTAAAGACGCCCGCGCTGGAGCGCCGCCTTTCGGGTTTCCCCGGCGAGGTCGTGCGTTTCCGCCATCCGCGGGAGGCAGAGGCCTTCCTCGCAAGCCTCGCTTGATGTAGCAGCCCGCGCATGCAGATCTGGACAGGCCTAGGAAATCCCGGACCGCAATATGCGCTCCACCGGCACAACGTCGGCTTCATGGCGTGCGACGTGATTGCGGAGATGTACGATTTCGGCCCGGTGCAAAAGAAGTTCTCCGGCTGGGTGCAGGAAGGCCGGATCGGCAGCGAGAAGATCCTGCTCCTGAAGCCCGCGACCTACATGAACGAGAGCGGCCGCGCGGTGGGAGAGGCGCTGCGTTTCTACAAGCTGGACGTGGACGCGCTCACCGTCTTCCATGACGAGCTCGACCTTGCTCCGTTCAAGGTGAAGGTCCGGCGCGGCGGCGGGCTTGCCGGGCACAACGGCCTGCGCAGCATCAACCAGCATCTCGGCCCCGACTTTCGCCGCGTGCGCATCGGCATCGGGCATCCCGGCAGCAAGGAGCGGGTGACCGGTCACGTGCTGGGCAATTACGCCAAGTCGGAGATGGACGATCTTGCCGACATGCTCGCCGCGATCGGGGCGGAGGCCGAGTGGCTGGCACGTGGGGACGATGCCCGCTTCATGAGCGAATTCGCCTTGCGGATGCAGGACTGAAACCGTCTCCGTTCAGCATTCTCGAAAACTCTGTTCCCTATTGAGACACGCGACGCAATTCGCTCGCCACGGAGAGGGTTTCGTGAGACTTGGCAGGTAATCAGAACTTCAGCTTGGACCGAAACGGGGGTTTCCGTGAATTTTCAGCGATTGATCATTAAGGCACTGGCGATCGTGGGGCTGGCCACCGCCGCTCCTGCCGTGGCGGAGCCCATCATCCTCGACGCCGGTTCGATCGGTGAGAGCTACACCATCACCTTCGACGGCTTCGTCGACGGCGGCCCGTCGATCGACGGCCTGAGCTCGGAACTGACGCTCACGCTCACCGGTATCGAGAACGGCGTCTACACCTTCTCCTACAGCATGACGAACACCGGGGCCGACGGGGACGGCATCGGATCGCGTGTGTCGGGCTTTGCCTTCAACACCGACCCGGACATCGATTCGGCCACGAGCACCGGCACCTATGGGTTCACCAACACCTCGTCGAACTATCCCAACGGCATCGGCACGGTCGACGTGTGCTTCTCCGGCCAGCGTACCGGCAGCTGCGCCGGCGGCGGTTCGGGCGGCGTCTTCGACGGTTCGACCGGCACCGGCACGCTCAGCCTGTCGTTCGGCACTGCACCCGCGACGCTGACGCTGAACGATTTCTTCGTCCGCTACCAGTCGATCACCGGCGTCGACGGCGTCGGCTCGGCCAGCGGCCGCCAGACATCGAGCTCGAGCACTTCGGGCGGCACCAGCAGCGGCACCGACGTTCCCGAGCCGGGCATGATGCTTCTCTTCGCCCTCGCTGTCCTCGGCCTGGCGCTCGGCACCCGCCGCCGCCGCTTCGCCGACGTGATGCCGGCACGATTGGCCTACGCCTGATCGGAACCCTCCGGTCCAAGAAAAAGCGGCGCGAGACTTCGGTCCCGCGCCGCTTTTCGTTGGTGTGCCCGAGAGGCCGGCGTCAGCTTGTCTTCGCCTCGTCCAAGTGACGCTGGATAGTGGCGTTGTCGGGCGCTAGCCGTGCGGCACGCTGGAGCATCTCGAGCCCCCGCGCCTTCGATCCGGTCTGCACCAGCAGCCAACCCGCCGTATCGAGGATCGAGGCGTTGTCGGGTTCGAGCTTCGCCGCAGCCAGCGCGTGATCGAGCGCCGCATCGGTCTTGCCCAGCTGCCCCTTCACGAAAGCGAGGTTGTTGAGCACCATCGCGTTCGTGCCGCCTGTCCGCGACAGGATTGTTTCGTAGCGGGTTTCGGCATCCTGCCACTGCCGGTTGCGTAGCGCACGGTCGGCCTTGGCGAGTTCGCCGCCGATCCATTCGGGGGATGGCTGGTCCAGTCGCTGTTCGAACGTCGCGGCGGATCCGCTGCCGGTGGCCTTGGCTGCGGCTGCAGCAAGTTTGAGCTCGTCAGGCGTTGCGTCAGGTCGAGTCGCCAGCGGCCGGATCGTCGCCAGCGCGCCCGCAGCATCGCGCGCGGCCAGTTGTGCCCGCGCCACGAGGCGCCGGATCGGTCGCGCGTTCGGCTGGCGCCGCAGTTCGGGTTCGAGGACTCCGAGGCCGACGGCTGGCTGTCCGAGCTCGATCAGCGCTTCCCCGTAGAGCGCCGCCATCCCGGCTTCGGCCCGCAGCTCGTCTTCGAGCGGTTGGAGGGTCGCGCGGACGGTTTCCCACTCCCGCCTGCCTCTCGCGACTCGCGCATTGACGAAGGCCAGGGCGCGATCGTCCGGCGCTTCTTCGGCCAAACCTTCCGCAAGGACGGCGGCATCGTCGTAACGGCCGAGGCGCGCGAGGATGCCAGCCTTACCCAAGCGACCGTCGAAATTACCTGGATGGAGGTCGAGCGCCTTGTCGTAGGCCATCAGCGACGATGCAAGATCGTTGTTGGCGGCGAGGAGTTCCGCGCGCACGAGATAGGCCTCGACCAGTTTGGAATCGGTTTCGATCGCCCGGTCGAGCAAGGCACCAGCTTTGTCGCGATTGCCGTGCGCCAGCTCGAATCGCGCATAGGAGGCGAGCAGCTTCGCATCGACCGGCTCCCGAGCGGCACCAGCGGCGAAGGCCTCTGCCGCCGCAGCGAAATCTTCCTTGCCGATGGCCGCAAGCGCACGGATCCGATCCGCCGCGCCGGTTTCCAGCGGTTCGACTGCAGCGACAGCTTCGTCGAACCGGCCACGCAGCACCTCCGCCTCGCCGCGCGCAAGCAGGACGCGCGGATCGTCCGTCCATTCGGCCGGGAGCGCCGCGAGCGACGTCGCCGCCCCTTCCCCGTCGCCCAACGCGATCTGCGCCTGCGCCAGCAGCAGCCGCATCTCGTGATTGCCGGGCTGGTCCTTCAGCCCGGCAATCAGCGACACGCGCGCGCCGCGGAAATCGTTGGCCGCAAACGCAGCCTGCGCGTCGGCGAAGCGGGTTTCGGGATCGGGCGCGCAGGCGGCGAGCGCCATGGCCAGGACGATGGGCGACGCGAAAAGGCGAATTCGGCTCATGCCCGGTTCCTACCAGCAGAACCTGAAATCTTGGTGAAAATGCATCGCGCTTGCCCCCGCGTTATCACCGGTGTTCAATCGTGCTATCGCCGCGCTCACAAAGGAGAGACCGATGCCCCAGATCGACCGCCGCACTCTGCTCGCCGGAGCCGCCGCCACCGGTGTCGCCATCGCAGGCGCCCGCAGCGCGCTCGCAGAGACCATGCCCTCCCCGCCCGACCTGTCGGGCAAGAGCATCCTCATCACCGGCAGTTCCTCCGGTTTCGGGCGCCTCGGCGCGGAACATTACGCGCGGCTCGGCGCGCGGGTCTTCGCCACCATGCGGAACCTCCCGCGGCCCGAGGCAGAGGAGCTGCGCCAGCTGGCCGCCGACGAGAAGCTCGACCTCCACGTGCTCGAACTCGACGTGCTGGAGGAAGAGCAGTGCTACGGTGCAGTTGCCGAATCCGAGCGGATCAACGGCGGCCCGCTGGACGTGCTCGTCAACAATGCCGGCATCGGCATCACCTCACCGGTCGAAGTGCAGGACATGGAGGCGACGCAGCTCATCTTCGACACCAACGTCTTCGGCTGCCACCGCATGGCTCGCGCCGTCCTGCCCGGCATGCGCGAGCAGCGGTCGGGACAGATTTTCCAGATATCGAGCCAGCTCGGCCGCGTCATCGTGCCCTATTCGGGGCATTACTCCGCCACCAAGTTCGCGCTCGAGGCAATGAGCGAGCAGCTGGCCTACGAACTCGTCCCGCACGGCATCGACGTGAGCATTATCGAGCCCGGCGGTTATCCAACGGAGGTCTGGGTCAATCGCAACGCCTATTCGGCCGATCTCAAGGAACGCGCCAACGCGATCCACGCGGCAGGCTATCCGCAGGTGATGGCGCGTATCGGGCAGGAGGACGGCTCGGGCCGAAGCGCCGATCCCATGGACGTACCGAGCGAAATTGCGCGCCAGATCGCCATGCCGCCGGGCACGCGCCCGCTGCGCACCGCCGTCCACCCGGCACCCAAGCCCCAGCTGCCGATCAACGAGGTGACGGCCCAGGTCCAGGTCGGCTGGCTGGGGGAAAGCGGTTACGGGCCGCTGATCAAGGCGGTCCACAACCTCTGACGCTCTGGCATTCTGCGGCAGGCGCGGCTAAGGGCGCGCCCACACACTATTTCCGGAGTTATCGATGGGTTTCCGCTGCGGGATCGTCGGCCTGCCGAATGTCGGCAAGTCCACCCTTTTCAACGCCCTTACCGAAACGCAGGCCGCGCAGGCCGCGAACTATCCCTTCTGCACGATCGAGCCGAACGTCGGCCAGGTCGCGGTGCCGGACGAACGGCTTGACAAGATCGCCGCGATTGCCGGGTCGGCCAAGATCATCCCGACCCAGCTGGCCTTCGTCGATATCGCAGGCCTGGTGAAGGGCGCGAGCAAGGGCGAAGGCTTGGGCAACCAGTTCCTCGGCAACATTCGCGAGGTGGACGCGATCGTCCACGTACTGCGCTGCTTCGAGGATGACGACATCCAGCACGTCGCCAATAAGGTCGACCCCATCGCCGATGCCGAAGTGGTCGAGACGGAACTGATGCTCTCCGACCTCGAAAGCCTGGAAAAGCGCGTACCTGCGGCGGCCAAGCGCGCCACCGGTGGCGACAAGGAAGCCAGGCTCATGGCCAGCGTGCTCGGCCAAGCGCTGGACCTGCTGCGCGACGGCAAGCCCGCCCGCCTGACCGAGCCGAAGGACGACGAGGAAGCGCGCGTCTTTCGGCAGGCGCAGCTGCTGACGGCCAAGCCCGTGCTCTATGTTTGCAACGTGGCCGAGGAAGATGCGGCCAAGGGCAACGCGTTGTCTGATCTCGTGTTCGAGAAGGCCAAGGCCGAAGGTGCCGAGGCGGTGGTGGTTTCGGCAGCGATCGAGAGCGAGCTTGTCGGCATGCCGCAGGAAGACCGCGCCGAATACCTCGCCGAACTCGGCCTCGACGAAAGCGGTCTCAGCCGCGTGATCCGCGCCGGCTACAAGCTGCTGGGCCTCAAAACCTTCTTCACCGCCGGCCCCAAGGAATCGCGCGCGTGGACCTTCCCCGCCGGAGCCAAGGCCCCGCAGGCGGCGGGCGAGATCCACACCGATTTCGAACGCGGCTTCATCCGTGCGGAGACCATCGCCTATGACGATTACGTCACGCTGGGCGGCGAAGGCGCCGCCAAGGAAGCCGGCAAGCTGCGCCAGGAAGGCAAGGAATACGTGGTCCAGGACGGCGACGTGATGCTGTTCAAGTTCAACGTCTCAGGTCCGCGATGAAGACACTGGCCGCCGCACTCGCGCTCTCGCTTGCTACCCTCGCCGGTGGTTGCGCGACGATCCCCGAGGCGGCGCCGGTCGCTGTCATCGAACAGCGCGAACCGGTCACGATCCTCGTCTCGATCGACGGGTTTCGGGCGGACTACCTCGATCGCGGCCTGACCCCGACCTTGTCGGGTCTTGCGGCAGGTGGGGCGACGGGTGCGATGCGGCCGTCCTTCCCCAGCAAGACGTTCCCCAATCATTGGACCCTCGTCACCGGTCTCGTCCCCGACCACAACGGCATCACGGCCAACAAGATGGAGGACCCAGAACGCCCGGACGAGGTGTTCACCATGGCGAACGTAGATCCCTTCTGGTGGGCCGACGCGAAGCCCGTCTGGGTCGAAGCCGAAGAGGCGGGCATCCGCTCCGCTGCGATGTTCTGGCCGGGCTCGGCCGTGCCGTGGGGCGGGACCCCGCAGCGTTACGGCCCGGTCGACGATGGCTTGCTGCCGAGCGACTGGCAGGCTTTCAGCATGCAGGTGTCGAACACCCAGCGGGTCAACAGCGTCATCGACTGGCTGCGACGGCCTGCTGAGATACGTCCCGAATTCCTGACACTCTATTTCGATACCGTCGATTCCGCGGGACACAGCGGCGGTCCGGATAGCGAGGAACTCAATGCTGCCCTGCGCGATATCGACGGCCACATCGCCAGTCTGCTGGCGGGCCTTGCGACGCTGGGCCAGCCTGCGAATCTCGTCATCGTCGCCGATCACGGCATGGCCGCCACCTCGTCGGAACGGGTCATCGTGCTGGACGAGATGGCCGATGCATCGCTTTACCGCATGGTCGAGAACGGACCCTATGCGACCTTCGAGGCGACCGACGGAAACACCGGCGCATTCGAGGCGGCCATTCTCGGCGAGCACGAGCACATGGACTGCTGGCGCAAGCAGGAAATTCCTGCTCGCCTGCGGTACGGCACCCATCGCCGCATCCCCTCCTATCTCTGCCTTGCCGACGTCGGCTGGACAATCACCAGCTCGCGCCCGGACGCCGCGTGGTCGGGCGGGACGCATGGTTATGATCCGGCCGCTCCCGAGATGGCGGCGCTCTTCATCGCTCACGGGCCTGCTTTCCGCGCCGGTGCCACTCTTGCAGGCTTCGACAACACCGCCGTCGCGCCGCTGATCCGCAAGCTGATCGGCCTGCCATCGGCGACACGCGCAGACGGCGATCTCGAAAAGCTCGAGGGCGCCTTCGCCGAGTAGTGGACGGAAACAAAACGCGCCCCGCCCCGTTGCCCACCTGAACAACAGGGAGCCGATGGGTGGTAGACAAGTCCGAAAAATTCAACTGGTTGGTCCGGGTCGGCTATTTCAGCCGTGCCGTCCTCTACTCCGTCCTCGGCCTCGTCGCGCTGACCAGCGCGCAGAAGATCGCCGAGGGTACCAACGGTATCTTCCGGGCTATTCAGGACTTTCCGCTGGGGACCGTGATCCTGTGGATCATGGTGGTCGGCCTTACTGCCTACGCGCTCTTCCGGTTCTGTTCCCCCCTGTTCGACATCGAGAACAACGGCTCGGACGCCAAGGGCTGGGGCAAGCGGATCGGCCACGCGGGTAGCGGGATCGGTCACCTCGCTCTCGCCTATTCGGCATACAAGTTCGCTACGAGCGACACCGGCGGTTCGAGCGGTGACGGCGCGCAGGAAGCCGCGTCCGGTGTATTGTCCTTGCCGCTGGGCGGGGTCGTCCTCGGCCTGCTGGGCATCGCGCTGTTCATCGCTGCCTTCGAGCAGGCGAAGAAAGGCATCACTGGAAGCTTCATGCATCGCATCAGCGGGCAAGCGCCCAATGGCACACGCATGCTCGGCGGCGCCGGTTTCATAGCGCGCGGGGTGGTATACCTCGTGATCGGATGGTCGCTCTTCAAGGCAGGGTTCATGTCGGGCGGTACCGAGCAGATCAAGACACTCGGCGACGCGGTGGCGAGCCTTGCGGGCGAAGGCTTCATCTTCACCCTCACGGCCATCGGTCTGCTGATGTTCGGGCTCTTCAGCCTGGTGCTGGCACGCTACCGGATCATCCCGGAGTTGGATTCCAACGCCGGAATTCCCAAATTCAGGGTATGAACGCCCAGACCGAAATTCGCGAAACAGGTAAAGCCGGGCGGAAAACAGCCCGGCTTTATCGCATGGTGATGGACAAGCACGTCTGTCCCTACGGCATCAAGTCGAAATGGCTGCTCGAGCGCGAGGGCTATGCGGTGGAGGATCATCACCTCACGACCCGCGAAGAGACCGACGCGTTCAAGGATGAACACGGCGTCGCAACCACGCCGCAAACATTCCTCGATGGCAAGCGTATCGGCGGCTACACGGACCTGCGCAAGCACTTCGGCTACGACAAGGCCGATGACACGGGCACCAGCTACACACCGGTCATCGCCGTCTTTGCCGTTGGCGCCGCGCTGGCGGTGGCTCTCAGCCTGTTCGTCTACCAGTCCGTCCTGACCATCCGCACGGCGGAGTGGTTCGTCGCCTTTTCGATGGCCATGCTCGCCATGCTCAAGCTGCAGGACGTCGAGAAGTTCTCCAGCATGTTCGTCGGCTATGACCTGCTCGGCAGGCGCTGGGTGCCCTACGCCTATGCCTACCCGTTTCTGGAGGCGACCGCGGCAATCCTGATGGCCGGCCGCCTGCTGCCATGGCTCTCCATCCCGATAGCGCTGTTCATCGGGACGGTCGGTGCCGTGAGCGTGTTCTATGCCGTCTACATCCAGAAGCGGGACATCAAATGCGCCTGCGTGGGCGGATCGGCCAACGTCCCGCTCGGCTTCGTGTCCCTGACCGAAAACCTTGCGATGATGGGCATGGGTATTTGGATGTTGCTTCGCATGGCCGCCTGATCCATCCCCCGGCGATGATGTATTTCGAAGATATCGTCGTCGGCTCGAAGCAGTCTTTTGGGCATTACGAGGTTACGCGGGACGAGGTAATCGCCTTCGCCTCGCGCTACGATCCCCAGCCCTTCCATCTCGATGACGATGCCGCCGCGCAAACCCATTTCGGGCGCATATCGGCGAGCGGGTGGCATACCTGCGCCATGACCATGGCGATGCTGGTGGAGAACCTGGAAGCGAACAAGCAGGCCGGGCTCGGATCGCCCGGGGTGGACCAGCTGCGCTGGGTCAAGCCCGTCTATCCGGGCGACACGCTTCGCTGCGAGAGCACCGTGCTGGAAAAGCGGCGCAGCAAGTCGCGCCGGGAGATGGGCATCTTCAAGAGCCACCTCACCGTGTTCAACCAGAACGACGAGCCCGTGCTCGACATGGTCAGCAATGGCCTGATCCGCGTGCGCGACGAGGATGCACCGATCGTCGACTAGGCCGGGGCCCGCGGGTCAGGCCCCGCACTGGACGATGCCGGTCGAGGCATAGACTTCGCGTCCCCCGCCATCGACGACCGTGAGCGATCCCGAGTAGTCGGTCGTTTCGTCGCCGCTCGGCATACCGCTCTTCTCGTCGAGTTCGAGCCTGAAGGCATAGGCGAGGCCGTCGTATTTGCTGCGCGCGAGATAGGGCAGTTCCGGGCTGCCGGCATCGGCGGCAAAGCGCAGGATCTCGCCATCCTTCTTCATGTAACCTTGCTCCGCCATCGCGATGGCGATCGTCCCCGCGGTGTCGCCATCGGGTGCGAAATTGCATCCGGCGCCAAACAGATCGTGCTTCTCGATATCGGCATAGACAATGGCCTGCGGCTCCAGCTGCTCCGGCGGAGGTTCCTGGTTCGCTTCCACCTCCGCCACGTCGGCCGCGATCTCCTCTTCCGTCGGCTCGGACGAGCAAGCCGCCAAGGCCAGGATCAGCAGGGGTATCGCAAGTCGCATCAGTGTCTCCCGAACAGCTTTTCGACGTCGTCCATGGACAGCTTCACCCAAGTCGGCCGACCGTGGTTGCACTGGCCTGAACGCGGCGTCCGCTCCATCTCGCGGAGCAATGCATTCATTTCGTCGACGCGCAGCGAGCGCCCTGCCCTGACCGATCCGTGGCAGGCCATCGTCGCGAGCACGAGATCGAGCTTTTCGCCGAGCAGCAGCGCCTCGCCATTGACGGCTAGATCGTCGTCGATATCGCGCAACAGCTTCTCGGGATCCGTGCGGGCGATGGCGTGCGGCATACTGCGCACGAGCATGGCCGACGGCCCGAAGCGCTCGATCGCAAGGCCGAGTTCCGCCAGCCTGGGCGCGGCCTCTTCGAGACGGTCGCAGGCGGTCTCCTCGAGCTCGACCACCTCGGGTATGAGCAGCGCCTGTTCGCGCTTCACGGCATCTTCCGCCCCGGCAGCCCGGAGGCGTTCCAGCACCAGGCGCTCGTGCGCGGCATGCTGGTCGACCAGCACCAGCCCGTCCTTCGCTTCGGCGACGATATAGGTGTTGGCGACCTGGCCGCGGGCGACGCCCAGCGGGTAATCCTCAGCCTCGGCAGCGATCGGCGCGGCTTCCTCGGCGCGGCCCTGCGGCGCGGCGACCACCTCGCCGGCAGTTGCCTGCCATGCAGCGGCAGGCTCGGCCACGCTCGCGTGCGGCGCGGTCCAGTCCCGACCGGCGAAGATCGATCGCAGTGCCGGTGCCGGTTCTTCGCGCAAGGGCTCGGCCTGCCAGCGCGCCATCGCGCCGGCATCCGGCGTCTGCGCGCTGCGCTTGTCGCCCGTGGAGAGCGCTTGCCGCAGGCCCGAAACGATGAAACCGCGCACTCCCTGCGCATCGCGAAACCGCACCTCGGTCTTGGCCGGGTGGACGTTCACGTCGACATCCTCGGGCGGGATGTCGAGGAAGAGGGCCAGAACCGCGTGCCGATCCCGCGCGAGCATGTCGGCATAGGCGCCGCGCACCGCGCCGGTCAGCAGGCGGTCCTTTACCGGACGGCCGTTGACGAACAGATACTGGTGATCGGCGACACCGCGGTTGTAGGTCGGCAGGCCCGCGACGCCGGTGAGGCGCATCGCGCCACGCTCGAGATCGAGCATCACGCCATTGTCCTTGAGTTCGCGAGCGACGATCTGCGCGACGCGGTTCTCGATCCCTTCGCCAGCCTGCAGCGCGAGAATGCGGCGGTCGCCGTGATCGAGCGAGATCGCCACATCCGGGCGCGCCATTGCGAGCCGCTGGACCACATCCTTGCACGCCGCATATTCACTACGCGCCGTGCGCAGGAACTTGCGCCGCGCCGGCACCTTGCCGAACAGGTTCTCGACCCGCACCCGGGTACCGGGCGGCAACGCCGCCGGCCCTTCGGCGACAAGCTCGCCATGATCGACGATCCGCTTCCACCCCTGCTCAGCGCCGCGCGGCCGGCTTTCGAGCGTGAAGCGCGCCACGCTGGCAATGCTCGGCAGGGCCTCGCCGCGAAAGCCCAGCGTGACGACCTGCTCGATCGCTTCGTCGGGCAGTTTCGACGTGGCGTGACGTTCGAGCGCGAGCGCCATCTCCTCGGGTGTCATACCGCATCCGTCGTCGGTTACTTCCAGGCTGGCGAGTCCGCCTTCGACCAGCTTGACCGCAATCCGCGTCGCACCCGCATCGATCGCATTTTCGACCAATTCCTTCAGCGCGGATGACGGTCGCTCGACCACTTCGCCCGCCGCAATGCGGTTGACGAGCGTGTCGGGAAGGCGGCGAATTGGGGGCATCCGGCAAGGCTAGCGATGAACGGGCACGAATCCGAGGCCGGACGTGCGTATTTCCACCATCCGGGATGCGGAAATTTTTGGCCTTTTGGTGAATGTCTGGCTAAAGAGCGGCCACCACTCCCCCTCGGGGCCTTGCAGCGGTCGCATCCCTCACCTGCAAAACCCCAAGATCAGACGGAAAATCGAGCGAAAATGGGCTTCTGGAACAACCTCTTCAAATTCGGCGTGCAGAACATGGCGATCGACCTGGGGACCGCGAACACCCTCGTCTACGTCCAGGACCAGGGGATCGTGCTGAACGAGCCCAGCGTGGTCGCGCTCGAGACGATCAATGGCCAGAAGCGCGTGAAGGCTGTGGGCGACGATGCGAAGATGATGATGGGCAAGACGCCCGACAGCATCGAGGCGATCCGCCCGCTGCGCGACGGCGTGATCGCCGATCTCGACGTTGCCGAAGAGATGATCAAGCACTTCATCCGCAAGGTGAACGGCCGGAAAAGCATGATGCGCTATCCCGAGATCACGATTTGCGTGCCCTCGGGCTCGACCTCGGTCGAGCGCCGCGCGATCCGTGACGCGGCCTCGAACGCGGGCGCTTCGCAGGTCTATCTGATCCTCGAGCCCATGGCGGCCGCGATCGGCGCCGACATGCCGGTGACCGAACCGGTCGGCAGCATGGTCGTCGATATCGGCGGCGGCACCACCGAGGTCGCCGTGCTTTCGCTGCGTGGTCTTGCCTACACCACCTCGGTCCGGACCGGCGGCGACAAGATGGACGAATCGATCGTCTCGTATGTGCGCCGACACCATAACCTGCTGATCGGCGATGCGACGGCGGAGCGGATCAAGAAGGACTACGGCGTGGCGCGCCCGCCTGAAGACGGCATCGGCGAAAGCATCACGATCAAGGGTCGCGACCTCGTCAACGGCGTGCCCAAGGAAATCACCATCAACCAGGGCCATATCGCCGAAGCCCTGAGCGAACCCATCGGCGCGATCGTCGAAGGCGTACGCATCGCACTCGAGAACACCGCGCCCGAACTGGCCGCCGACATCGTCGACCAGGGCATCGTGCTCACCGGCGGTGGTGCGCTGATCGGCGGGCTCGACGAATATCTGCGCGAAGAGACCGGCCTGCCGGTGACGATTGCCGAGGATCCGCTGTCGTGTGTGGCGGTCGGTACCGGCCGCGCGATGGAAGATCCGATCTACCGCGGCGTCCTGATGACGGCGTAAGAAGGAACTGATTGATGGCGCCGACAGGCCAACGGCGCTCGGGCTATTCGCGTAGGGCGCAGTACAATCTTTTCACCGGCTACATCATTGCCGGCATCGGCGCCCTCGTGGGCGTCGTGCTGCTTGTGCTATCGCTGTTCCAGCCCCATCTGTTCGGCGGGCTGAGAGGCGCTGCGTCGGATACCGTTTCGCCCGCCACTGAAACCTCTGCAACGGTCCGGACGGGCAGCAAGAGCATCTGGGAATCGGTCAGCGGCTACTACCGCGCCGGATCGAAGAATGCCGCGCTGCGCCGCGAGATGGAAATCGCCCGCATCCGCCTCGCCGAAGCTGACGCGGTCCGGCAGGAGAACCTGCGCCTGAAGGGCCTGCTCGGACTGCGTGATTCCGAGGTCAAACCCGTTGCCGTCGCGCGGCTTGTCGGCTCGACCGCGTCGAGCACGCGGCGCTTTGCCTATGTTGGCGCAGGGCGCGACCAGGGCGTTCGGGTCGGCATGCCGGTGCGTTCGCCGCGCGGCGTCGTCGGGCGGATCCTCGAGACCGGGGGCGACAGCGCCCGCGTGCTCTTGCTGACCGACACCGAAAGCGTGCTGCCCGTGCGCCGCGCCAAGGACGAGACGGTCGCCTTTGCCGAGGGGCGCGGCGACGGCCTGCTCCGGATCAGGCTGATCAATCTCGGCATCAACCCGCTCGAGGTCGGCGATCTCTTCGTCACCAGCGGCGCCGGCGGATACTACCGCCCGGGCGCGGCAGTAGCGATCCTAGTCGAGAAGGCCGATGACGGGGGCCTTGCCCGCATGGTCAGCGATCCCGCCGCGACCGACTTCGTCTCCATCGAGCCGATCTTCGAACCCGAAGCTGTCACGGCGGTCGCAACTCCGACCGAGACGGAGCTTGCCGACTGATGGAGCGGATGGACCCGCGAGCGCGCAGCGACGCCTACGGCAGCCGGATCAATCGCTCGCATTCCCCCTTTCTGGCTTCGATCGTTCCCTGGGCATCGATCCTGCTCGCGTCGGTCCTGCCGGTATTCGTGATCGCCACGGCGCTGCCGATCGTCCCGCCGATTGCCTTTCTGGTTCTGCTTGCGTGGCGCCTGGTGCGCCCGGGTCTTTTGCCGGTCTGGGCGGGCCTGCCGCTCGGCCTGTTCGACGACCTGTTCAACGGCCAGCCCTTCGGCTTCGCGGTCTTCACCTGGTCGATGGCGCTGATCGCCATTGAGATCATCGAGACCCGCTTGCCATGGCGCGCCTTCTGGCAGGACTGGTTCACTGCCGGTACAATCGCGCTGGCCTATATCCTGTCGGGCTGGCTCCTTTCAGGTGGCACGCCCACGATCCACTCGCTCGTCGCCCTCGGTCCCCAAGTCGTGTTCTCGATCCTCCTCTTCCCGCTGTTCGCCCGGCTCGTAGCCCGGCTCGACCGGTTCCGGCTGCATCGCTGGAAGGCGTTGGGATGAGCCGTTTCCGCAAACCCAGTCGCCGCCCGATCGTCAGCCAGACGACGATCGACAACGCCTTCGACAGGCGCACCTTCACGATCGGCACGGCGATGGGCGGCATCGGCGTGCTGCTGGCCGCCCGCATGGGCTACATCGCGATCGCGGAGAACGAGAAATACGAGCTCGAGAGCGAAAGCAATCGGGTCAATCTCTCGCTAATTCCGCCACGGCGCGGATGGCTGCTCGATCGCGACGGCGCACCGCTGGCGTCGAACAAGGCCGACTTCCGCGTCGATATCATTCCCGATCGCACACCCGATCCGGATCGGACGGTCGCAGCCCTCACGAAGATCCTCGACCTCGACGAGAACCAGGCGGCCGACGTGCGCAAGCGGATCGAGGATTCGCCCGGGTTTCAGCCTGTGGAAGTCGCCTCGGGCCTCAAATACGAACAGTTCGCCGCAGTCAGCGTTCGCTTGCCCGACCTGCCGGGGGTCGTGCCCCAGCGCGGCTTTTCGCGCTTCTACCCCACCGGCCCGTCGGTCGGCCATCTCGTCGGCTACGTCGGCCCAGCCAATGCCGAGGAGTACGAGGAGCAGGATCGCAACCCGCTGCTCGTCACGCCCGGCTACAAGATCGGCAAGGACGCGCTCGAAAAGCAGTTCGAGCAGGAATTGCGCGGCATCCCGGGCGCGCGGCGGGTCGAAGTCACCGCCTCCGGCCGGATCGTCCGCGACCTCGAAACGCGTGAGGACGTGCAGGGAGACCCCGTGCGCCTCACCATCGACGGGCCGCTGCAGGATTATGCCGCGCGGCGGATCGGCCTCGAAAGTGGATCGGTTGTGGTCATGGATTGCGACACCGGCGACCTGCTCTGCATGGCGTCGATGCCGAGCTTCGATCCCAACAGTTTCTCGCAAGGCATCGGCCGTGTGGAATACGCCATGCTTAGCGAGGACGAGCGCGTGCCGCTGCGCAACAAGGTCCTGAAGGGTCTCTACCCGCCCGGTTCGACCGTGAAACCGATGCACTGCATGGCCTTCATGGATGCCGGGGTGAAGCCCGAGGAGACCATCATCTGCGGCGGCGGCCGCCGGATCGGCAACCGCTTCTTCAACTGCTGGAGCAACCACGGCGTGGTCGACATGGCCAAGGCCATCTACCAGAGCTGCGACAGCTATTTCTATCATTTCGCCCAGCAGGTCGGCTTCGCCAAGGTCGCGGAATGGGCGCACAAGATGGGCCTGGGCGAGGAATTCCCGCTCCCGGTGATGAGCCAGTTCTACGGCACGGTCCCCTCGCCCGAGTGGAAGAAGCGCAGGCACGACAGCGAATGGCAGCCCTTCGACACGGTGAACTCGTCGATCGGCCAGGGCTATTACCTTGCCAGCCCGCTGCAACTTGCGGTCATGAGCGCGCGCATGGCGACCGGTTACAAGGTCATGCCGCGGCTGTTGCTAAGCGACGACCGGCCGAAGTTCGAACACTTCGACTTCAGCCCCGACGAGATCGGCTACGTGCGCCAGGCGATGAGCGACGTGGTCAACGGCCCGGGTACCGCCGGACGCGCACGGCTGCCGTTCGACGACATCAAGATGGCCGGCAAGACCGGCACGGCGCAGGTCGTGTCGCTCAGCGTGTCGAACGGCAAGACCGGGCCGTGGAAATATCGCGATCACGGCCTGTTCGTGTTCTTCGCTCCGTTCGACAAGCCGAAGTATGCTGGAGTTGTGGTAATCGAACACGGCGGCGGTTCCGGCGCAGCCTATCCCATCGCGCGCGACGTCATGACTTTCCTGTTCGATCCGGCAAAGGGGATGGACGCGCTCCGTCCCCTGGAGGAGCAGTGGGGCGGTACGGCGCAGCAGCGTCTCGATGCCAAGTACCGGGCATATGCCGCGGCGAAGGGCGAAGCAGTACCGCCCGCACCATCGCGGGACGAGGATATCTTCGACCAGGTCGAAGCCGAGGCGCGCGTGGCGGCGCGACAACCCGAAAGTATTGCCGAGGAATCCAATCCCTCCCGCGTCGACACGCGCTCACCGGAAGAAGTCAGCCGGTCTTCCGGAGCGGCTGACCCGATCGCTCCAGCCACATCCGGCGAGACCCCATCCGCACCGGCGGACAACCCGCAATGAGCAGCATCGTACCCGCGCCTGTAGCGCGGCAGCCATGGCAGATGCTCTTTCCGCTATTCGTGCTGATCGGTTTCGGGGCGCTTGTCCTGTTTTCGGCAGCAGGGGGTTCCTGGACACCCTATGCAGCGTCGCACCTGGTTCGCTTTGCGGTTTTTCTGATGATGGCCGTGGTGATGAGCCGGTTCGGCAAGGACCTCGCCCAGTTCTTCGCGTTTCCGATCTACGGCGTCATTATAGTCATGCTCGTTTTTGTTGAAGCCATCGGCTTCGTCGGGGGCGGCAGCCAGCGATGGCTCGACCTGGGTTTCATGCAGTTGCAGCCCTCGGAACTGATGAAGCCCGCCATCGTCCTGGTGCTGGCCCGGTTCTATGCCAACCTGCCGATCGGGATGATCCCCACCTGGCGATCGCTGGTCCCGGCGGGCGCGCTAATCGGGTTTCCCGTAGCGCTCGTGCTGCTCCAGCCCGACCTCGGCACATCGCTGGCAATTGCCTTTGGCGGTTTCGTCGTGATGTTCGTCGCCGGCCTGCCGCTCCGCTGGTTCGTCGGAGCCGGACTGGCAGGTGCGATCCTTGCCCCCGTCGCATTTTTCTTCGGGCTCCAGCCCTATCAGCAAAAGCGCGTCTTCACCTTCCTCGACCCGGAAAGCGACCCGCTGGGCGATGGCTATCACATCACCCAGTCGAAGATTGCGATCGGTTCGGGCGGGTTTTCCGGCAAGGGCTTCAACGAAGGCTCGCAAAGCCACCTCAATTACCTGCCCGAACCGCACACCGATTTCATCTTCGCGACGATGGCGGAAGAATGGGGGTTCCTCGGCGGTATAGTCGTGATCGGCGCTTTCGCTTTCATCCTGAGCTGGGGACTCTCGGTCGCACGGAACAGCCAGGACCGTTTCGCGAAGTTGCTGGCGACCGGCATGACGGCGACGATCTTCTTCTATGTCGCGATCAACCTCATGATGGTGATGGGACTGGCGCCCGTCGTGGGTATTCCCCTGCCCTTCATGAGCCATGGGGGCAGCTCGATGATGACCAATATGATCTGCATCGGGTCGCTGATGATGGTCAATCGCTGGAACCGCAAGGCGCCGCGCACCGGGCTCATTTCCTGAGGCCAAAAAAGGGCCTTTCAATCCGCGAGAGGCCCGCTATATGAGCGCCTCCCCCGAGTCGGGGCGCCCCCACACGGGCGAGCGGCAAGCCGCAGTGTGGACGCATAGCTCAGTTGGTAGAGCAGCTGACTCTTAATCAGCGGGTCCTAGGTTCGAGCCCTAGTGCGTCCACCACCTTCTCTAACAATTCGCGTGACTTGCAGGCGGGACTATTGTCTTTGTCGTCCTTTTCTCACATCGAATGTGAATAATGCATTCCGTATCACATTGTGATGTGATAGCAGCGCGGCATGAACACCATCGACAAAGTCCGCTCGCTCGTCTCGCAGGGTCTCATGACCCGCGCCGGGCTCGCCCGCGCTGCCGGGCTCCATGCCAATACGCTGCGCGACTGCACCGAGGACGGGTGGAACCCCACCGCCGAAACTCTCGCCAAGCTGGAGGGATTTCTCGAAGCCAATGACGACACACCCGTGATCGTGGGCGCAGAGGAAATCATCAACGAAGCACGCAACGGCCGGATGTACATCCTCGTCGATGACGAGGACCGCGAGAACGAGGGCGACCTCATCATCCCGGCGCAGATGGCCACACCCGATGCGATCAACTTCATGGCGACGCACGGCCGCGGACTGATCTGCCTCTCGCTCGACCGCAAGCGCGTGAAAGCGCTGGGCCTCGAACCCATGAGCCGCGACAACCGGGAGAGCATGCAGACCGCGTTCACGACCTCGATCGAGGCGAAGGAAGGCGTGACCACCGGCATTAGCGCCGCCGACCGCGCGCGCACCGTTTCGGTGGCCATCGATTCGAGCAAGGGGCCGGACGACATCGTCACGCCGGGGCACGTCTTCCCGCTGGCCGCGCGCGATGGCGGCGTGCTGGTGCGCGCCGGCCATACCGAGGCAGCGGTCGACATCTCGCGCCTTGCCGGTCTCAACCCATCCGGCGTGATCTGCGAGATCATGAACGAGGACGGGACGATGGCGCGCCTCGACGATCTCGTCACCTTCGCGCGCAAGCACGACATGAAGATCGGGACGATCCGCGACCTGATCGAATACCGCATGCGTCACGATCACCTCGTCGAACGCACGGCCGAGGACGCCTTCGGATCTGATTACGGCGGCGACTGGCGGATGCTGACCTATCGCAACAAGGTCGACGGCAGCGAAAGCTACGTCCTTCAGAAGGGCCACGTCGTCGAAGGCCAGCCCACCCTCGCCCGCGTCCACCCGATCTCGATCTTCGACGACGTGCTCGGCAAGCCCGGCCCGCGCAAGCGCACGCTCCAGCGGGCGATGCAAGCGGTGGGCGAGCATGGTTCGGGGGTGATCGTCATCATTACCGGCCGCCCCGCGACCGGTTATGGCGAGAGCGACGAGGTCCGCAATGTCGGCATCGGTTCGCAGATCCTCGCCGACCTCGGCGTCCATGAGATGATCCTGCTGAGCAATTCCCAGCCCAACGTCGTCGCGATCGAGGGCTACGGCCTCAACATCGTCGACCACATGCCCATTCCGGAGTGACCCCATGGCCAAGTTCCTGATCGTCGAAGCGCGTTTCTACGACCACCTCAACGACATGCTGATCGCAGGCGCCAGGGCGGCGCTCGAAGCGGCGGGCCACGAGGCCGAGGTGCTGACCGTGCCCGGTGCGCTCGAGATCCCCGGCGCGATCGCGCTCGCTTCTGAGAGTGAACTCTACGACGGCTATGTCGCCATCGGCGTGGTCATCCGCGGCGAGACCTATCATTTCGAGATCGTCGCCGGCGAGAGCGCGCGCGGGATCATGGCGTTGACGATGGACGGTCTGGCGATCGGAAACGGCATCCTGACGGTCGAGAACGAGGAACAGGCGCTCGTCCGCGCAGACGCCGCGCAGAAGGACAAGGGCGGCGAGGCTGCCAAGGCGGCCATCGCCCTGCTCGAACTGCAGCAACGGTTCGCGCGTTGACCTGAATGGTCGAGATCGCCGCTTTCATGATGATCGCTTCCGGGGCGATCCATGCAGTGGTGAACGCCGTTCTCAAATCGGGCGACGACAAGCTCGCGAGCAGGGCGCTGATCGACCTGAGCGGCGGGTTGCTGGTTCTGCCGGCGATCTTTTTCTTCCCGGCCCCGCACGGAGCTTGGGGGTGGCTGGCGGGGTCGCTCGCGGTCCATGCGGTCTATTTCCTCGCGCTCGTCCGCGCGTTCGAGGTGGCGGACATGAGCGCGAGCTATCCGGTCATGCGCGGCACGGCGCCCGTATTCGCGGCGCTGGGCGGGGTTGTCCTGCTTGGCGATGCGATCACCCTCCCTGTGGCCATCGGCATGGGCCTCGTCACCACGGGCATCCTTCTCAGCGCCATCGGGCGCAACCTGAGCCGCGCCGCGCTCGGGTACTCGCTTCTCACCGGACTGGCGGTGGCCTGCTACACCGTCCTGGACGCCGGTGGCGTCAGGGCAGCACCCTCGCCCCTATCCTACATCGCTTGGGCCTTTTTTGTCCTCGGCGCGGTGATCGGTGCGGCCTTCGGGGCATGGCGCGGCCGGGATTTCATTGCCTATACCAGAGCCAACTGGCGGCCCTGCGTCCTCGCCGGAGCCATGGGCGTCGTAAGCTATGGCCTTGCCATGCTGGCCTATTCAGTCGGCGAACTTCCCCGCCTCGCTCCGCTGCGCGAAAGCTCGATCCTGTTTGCGCTGGTCATCGCGGTGCTGTTCCTCGGCGAGAAGGCAGACCGCCTCAAACTGGCCGGCGGCGCGATCATTTTCGCGGGCGTCGTCACCCTGTTGCTGGCGCGCTAGTCCGCGCCGTCCAGGAATTCCGACAGGCCGAGCGGAGAGAACGGGCCGATGATCAGCTGTTCGAACACGCCGATCCCTTCCTCACCGCCGCTTCCCCGCACCCGGACCGGGATCTGCACATGCAGGTTCTCCGGCGCGAGCGGGTCGAGCCCTTCGAGAGCGATGTCCTCGCGAACGACCTTTAGCAGGCCGTGATAAAGCCCGTGGTTCCAGTCCGGATGGGTATAGCCCAACCCCCGCATCTGGAACCGGCCGAGCGGTTCGAAGGTCACTTGTTCTGGCGCACCGCGCAGCGCGAGGGACAGGGTGCCGCCACTGGGCCAGCGCGTGCCGGCGGCAAGCCGCGTGCGCATGCTGCCATGGCCTTCGGTCAGGTCGCTTGCCGTCGCGCCCTCCTGCGCCCAGGCTGCACGGGTATTCCACGCTTCTCCATGCTCGTCGTTGTTGACGTGGAAGAAAAGGCTGCCGTTGGTGAAATTGATCGGGGTCCACTGCCAGAAGAACCCCGGCAGCGTGTGGCCCGGCATGGGCTGGAGATCGCGCGTGCCGACCGGCCGTACCCCCCAGCTGCGGTCGCGCGTGCCCATGGTGCCTTCGGCCAGTTCCCGCCGGTCGCCATCGACTTCGATCCAGCCTTGATAGCGCCCGTTCTGGGTCATGCGGGTATAATCCATGAATGCCCGCGGCCCGATGCGATGGGTGAAGCGCGGTTCCTCGATCGGGAAGCTGCGGCCGATAAAGGCCAGATCTGCAGATATGCCCTCGAAATCGTCCACCACCACCCGCAGCTTGTCGAGTGGCTCGACCACCTCGACCGCAATCGGGCCGGCGCGCATCACCATCCGCTCCATCCCCAGCTCGGCGCTCGCATGGATACAGTGCTGCACCCCGTCGCGGATCACGCTGAAATGGGCGTCGACGACGTCGAGATGCGGATAGATGCCCAGCGCGACCGCGAAGAACCCGCTGCCGTCGAGCGCATAGCCGTTGAAGAAGTAGCGATCGTAGAAATTGCGGTCGGTGCCCGCGTAGGCGACCGGTTCAGGGGTCTGGTGGATGGGAAAATCGTCTCCGCGCGACAAAACCATCAGAGCGTCTCCTTGAAGGCCGAAAGACTGTCACGCGCCAGGGCAAGCGAACATCCCCCGCGCGCCATCGAAAGGAAATTCGCGTCGCCGCGCTCCGTACGCTCGACGAAGGCAGCGCTGAACACGGCCGTGGTAACGCCCGAGAGGATACCGACACGGTAGTCGTGCCAGATGTCCTCGCGGGACAGCGGCCTGCCGCGGGTTTCCATTTCCGCGAGCCACAGGTCGAGCAGGTCATCCTCGTGCTCGCGCCACAACGCCTCGCCGATGCCGGTACCCATGAAGTATCCGACGTCGGTCATGGCCTTGCCCGCGGTCACGGTCTGCCAGTCGAGCACCGCGAGCGGTTCCGCACCCCCGCGAATGTCGAACAACATGTTGTCGAGCCGGAAATCGCCATGGACGATGCATTGCGGTCGATCTTCGCGGGTGAAGAAGGCCTCGCTCAGTTCGGCGATTTCCTCGCACAGCCGCATCATCGCCGGATCGAGCGTATCGGCATACCGCTCGCGCCAGACAGCCTGGGCTTGGGGATAGAGCGCGCCGAGCTTCTGCCCCAACCCTTCCGGCGGGGTATGCCACGGAGCTTCGACGAGCTCCCCCACGCCCCAACTGGGCGCATGGATCGCGGCGGCCTGGCGCATGGCCGCGCGCGCGTCCTCAACCCCGCATCCGCGGATCTGGTCGCCCTGTCGTGCGGGTCCCATGTCTTCGAAAAGGAGGATGAACTCGCCGCCATCGGCGCCGAGTCCCGCGAAATGCACTCGGGGCACGCGGACGTCGAGGCGCGGTGCCGCCTGGCGATAGAATTCGACCTCCTTGCGATAGAGCCCGAACATGACCGCCGTGCCGCGACTGGTCTGGTCTTCGGCGGCGAATTTGCCGGCCAAAGTGGCGGGCACCCCGGCCCCCTCGAGATGGAAACGTACGCTGTCCCCCACCTGTCCGGTTCCGATCGGTTCCCAGCGCACGCTATCCACGCGCGCGGACAGTACCTCGCCAAGCCATTCTGCCGTCACCGCATCGGGATGCGCCGGAAAATCCACCAAGTTCCTCTCCCCAGAGAACTTGGCCGAAGGCTATCGCGCGGCGACGAGCCTGACAATCATTTCCGGTTGCAGGGGGCGGACTTACGCCCCGATGCGACCGAAGCACGCCGCGCCGGCATAGACCGCGCTGGTGCCCAGTTCTTCCTCGATCCGGATCAGCTGGTTGTACTTGGCAAGCCGGTCCGAACGCGCGAGCGAGCCGGTCTTGATCTGCCCGCAATTGGTCGCCACCGCGAGGTCGGCGATCGTGGCATCTTCGGTCTCTCCCGACCGGTGCGACATGACGGCCGTGTAGCTCGCGCGATTGGCGATGCTGACGGCATCGAGCGTTTCGGACAGCGTGCCGATCTGGTTGACCTTGACCAGAAGGGAGTTGGCGAGGCCCTGCTCGATACCGGTGGACAGTCGCTTCGGATTGGTGACGAACAGGTCGTCGCCCACCAGCTGGATCGTGTCGCCGATGCGGTCGGTCAGGGCCTTCCAGCCTTCGAAATCGTCTTCCGCCATGCCGTCTTCGATCGAGCGGATGGGATATTCGCAGCAGAGCTTGTCGAGATATTCCGCCATCTCGTGGCCGCTAAGCGAAAGGTTCTCGCCGGAGATTTCATATTTGCCGTTGCGGTAGAATTCGGTCGAGGCGCAATCGAGCGCGAGCGCGATCTCCTCGCCCGGCCTGAACCCGGCCTGCTCGATCGAGCTCATTATGAAGTCGAGCGCATCGCGCGTGCTGGCAAGGTTGGGAGCAAAGCCTCCCTCGTCCCCGACCGAAGTCGCAAGGCCCTTCTCGTGCAGCTTCTTCTTCAGGGTGTGGAAGACCTCGGCACCCCACCGCACGGCTTCGGCGAGGCTGTTCGCCCCGATCGGCATCACCATGAATTCCTGGATGTCGATCGGATTGTCGGCATGCTCGCCGCCGTTGATGATGTTCATCATCGGGACCGGCAGGACATGCGCGGAGACCCCGCCGATGTAGCTGTAAAGCGGCAGGCCCCGGGCATTCGCCGCAGCCTTGGCGACCGCGAGGCTGGTGCCGAGGATCGCGTTGGCCCCGAGCCGCGCCTTGTTGTCGGTACCGTCGAGCGCGATCATCGCCGCGTCGATGTCGCGCTGGTCCTCGGCATCGAGACCAAGGATGGCGTCAGCAATCTCGGTATTCGCGGCATCGACGGCCTTGGTCACGCCCTTGCCCAGGTAACGGCCCTTGTCGCCATCGCGCAGTTCCACCGCCTCGTGCGCACCGGTCGACGCGCCGCTGGGCACCGCCGCCCGACCGAAGCTGCCGTCTTCGAGCAGGATGTCGACTTCGACCGTGGGATTGCCACGGGAATCGAGGATTTCACGGGCGTGCAGGTCGATGATGGCAGTCATTGGGTGTAGCGCTCCGGACCAAGGTGTTGTAAATCGATAAAACACCCCCAGATGGGGTTGCACTGGCGCTCTATGCATCGGAACATCGCGGCGCAAGTTGCGTTGGACAATATGAGAGCGGATCACGCTCGATCCGGCACAGTGAATACGAATTGAGGGTAAGGACGACAGCAATGGCCGAAACTACCGGCACCGGCGCACCCAAGAAGCGCAAGGCACCTGCCGCGAAGACAGCATCCGCAAAGACATCCACCGCCGCCAAGGCGCCGCGCAAGACCGTGGCGCAGAAAGGCGTAGCAGAGGAGACCGTAGAAGTGACCAACACCATCGATCCCACCACTACCACCACCGCCAGCAGCAACCGCGCCGAAGCAAAGTCCCGCTTCAACGCAGCCCTCGAGGAAGCCAAGGCCGGAGCTGCGGCGCTCAAGGCCGAAGGACGCGATCGCGCAGTCGCCTATCGCGAACAGGCCAAGGGCCGCGGCGAGGACTGGGTCACGGAAGCGAAAAGCTATGGCGAAGATGCCAAGGTGAAGGGTCGCGAACTCGCGACCGAAGGCAAAGCCAAGGCCAGCGAAGGCATGCGCTCGCTCAGCCGCCTGGTGAACGAGAACGCGCACCAGGTCGATGACAAGCTCGGCGCGAAGTACGGCGATTATGCCCGTACCGCTTCGAAGTCGCTGGACGAATACGCCGCCAAGCTCGACGAGAAAAGTGTCGACGACTTGGTCGAGGATGGGCGTGAATTCGTCCGCAAGAGCCCCGGAAAGGCACTCGGCATCGCCGCGGTCGTCGGCTTCATGCTGTCGCGCCTCTTCGGTCGTTCGCGCTGAGCGCTGCGGCAGGGGGCTGCGATGAGGGATGACGAGACCGGGCGGACCGGTGACTATCACGGTCCGCTCGATCTGCCTGACGACTACGGGCCGGACGACGTCGACCAGAAGGGGTCCGGACCGTCCTTGGTGGACGACGTCATTTCACTGGTATCGGATGGCAAGACCTATGCGGAAGCTGAGCTCGCCTTCCAGAAGAGCCGCGCAGGCTTTGCAGCCAACAGGGCCAAAGGCGCGATCGCCTTCGGCCTTGCTGCATTCGGGGTTTTCCACCTCGCCCTCATTGCCGGGGCCGTCGGCCTCGTCATCGCGCTCGTGCCGCTTATCGGGGCCTGGGGCGCCACCGCGGTCGTGACGCTGGCACTGATCGTTGCCGGCGTGATCCTGCTGCGCCTGCTCAAGGGCCGGCTCGACGACATTCGCGACGCCTTCGCGGAGGACGGCGAATGACTGACCGGAAAACCCGCATGATGGAGGACCGCTACCTGCGCGACTCCGCGCGCGCGCTCGTCGAGGCGGATGTCGAACACCTCAAGACCGGGCTCGAGCGAAAAGGCATAGCCGCGCGCGCTCTTGGCAGCGTGAAAGACGGCGCGCTCGAAATCTACGAAGAAGCGCTCGAGGTTGCTGACGACAACAAGGGCGCACTTGCGGCGCTGGTCGCTGCCATCCTCGTCTGGTTTGCGCGCAACCCCATTCTCGACATTCTGGGTTTCGGTGACAGCGACGATGCGGCAGCCGACCGCGACGAACTGGCGGAACATTGACGCAGGCCCGTCCGTTATAGCAGGGAACACCACATCCGGAGGATTCCATGGCCGAAGCAGCCGAAACCAGCAACGTCACCCCCATCAGCGCCGATAGCAAGCTCAGCGACGAACAGAAGCGCGAGCAGTTGCGCGCGAAGATCGAAGCCAGCGAGAAACGCAATGCGGAACGCAGTTTCGCCGATCAGGCGAAGGACGCGGCGGATAGCGCGCTCGAATTCACCAAAAAGCATCCGTTCGCAGTCGTCGGTGGCGCGATCGCCGTTGGTCTCGCAATCGGGGCGATGACGCGCCCTGGTCGTCGCCTAGGCCGTCGCGGCGGGGCTTTGGCGGGCCTCGCTCTCGACGCTGCGCTGGCCTATGGCGCCCGCGCACTCGATGGGGCGGGCAATGCGACGCAGTACGCGAGCGACAAGCTGGAAGATTTCGGCGATACGGCGGCCACTGCGGCGCGGGGCATGCGGCGCGACGCAGCCTACAAGCTCGATGTGGCCGGGGATGCCTTGCGCGCCGGGTCGCGCAAGGCGGCTCGTACCGGCTCGCGCGCAGCCCGTTCGATCAAGACGCGCTTCACGCACTGATCGACGAGCGGATACGAAGCCGAAGCGGCGCGACAGGGTTGCCTGTCGCGCCGCTTTCGCTATGGGGCGGGCCATTCTCCCCTCCCCACCCGAGAAAGCAGTTCGATGGAAGAAAAAGAAGCCAAGCAGACGCTCTACCTGGTCATGGGCGGCCGTGTGACGGACCCGCGGGCCGTCACCTTTGCCGATCCCGAAAGCATCCATGTCGCCGGCGTTTTCAGCAATTACGATGCGGCGGTCGACGCCTGGCGCGCGAACGCGCAGCGCACGGTCGACGACGCCGAGATGAAATACGTCGTCGTGCACCTGCACAAGCTGCTGGACCCAGGCGCCTGACGTGGCGTGGCCCGGCTTCCGGATCGGAAACCGGGCCAAGGGCGAGGCGCCGGACCGGCGTCCCGCAGCCTAGATGAATTCGATCTTCTGGATCAGGTAGAACCTGTCACCCGAAGGGACAGTCACTTCGACCTCTTCGTCGACCTGCTTGCCGATGAGGGCACGGGCGATCGGCGAATTGTAGCTGATCCGGCCCTTGGCAGCATCGGCTTCGGTCTGGCCGACGATCTGGTAACGGATCGGCTTGTCGTCCTCGTCGAGCAGGGTCACGGTCGCGCCGAAGATGACCTTGTCGCCCGACAGGGTCGAGGGATCGATGATCTGCGCACGGCTGACCTTGTCTTCCAGTTCGGCGATCTGCGCCTCGACCTGGCCCTGACGCTCCTTCGCCGCGTGATACTCGGCGTTCTCCGACAGGTCGCCGTGGGCGCGCGCTTCCTCGATCGCGTCGACGATCAGCGGGCGCTCGGCGCGCAGCGCCTTGAGGTCCGCGGTAAGCTTCTCATAGCCCTCTGCCAGCATCGGCACCTTTTCCATGGGCCCATTCCTTCCTGTTCCACCCTCCCCTTGCAGACAATTCGAACCCGGCCCGCCGTCTTGCGGGGCCGATCCGGTTCGAATGTCGGGAGGAAATCGCGTGTGTTCTTGTCAGCTATAATAGTCTTGCAATGAACGCACTTCAAGCTGCTCCGGCGAAACCTCGGCAATCGCCCGTGCCGCAGCGAGACTGGCCGCAGCCGTGGTGTAATACGGCAGCTTCTTCTCGAGCGCGGCCTCGCGGATCGACTGGCTGTCGAGCAGCGACTGCCAGCCTTCGGTGGTGTTGAAGATCAGCGCCACTTCGCCATCAATGATGGCATCGACGATATGGGGGCGCCCCTCGGCCACCTTGTTGACCTTCTCGACCTCGAGGCCCTGCTCCACGAGGAAGCGCTGGGTGCCGCCGGTGGCGATCACGCGAAAGCCTTGCTCCAGCAGCGTCCTGACCGCCGGAACGATAACGTCTTTGTCGCTGTCCTTGACCGACACGAATAGCGTGCCTTCGCGCGGCAAGTTCATCCCGGCGCCGAGCTGCGATTTGAGAAAGGCGGCGGGGAAGTCGGTGTCGATCCCCATGACTTCGCCGGTCGACTTCATTTCGGGCGACAGGACCGGATCTGAGCCGGGAAAGCGCGCGAAGGGGAAGACCGCTTCCTTCACCGCCATGTGCTTTGGGCGGATGTCGAAGGGTTCGAATTCGTGCAGCCCCTCGCCCGCCATCACGCGCGCGGCGATCTTGGCGATCGGGCGGCCGATGGCCTTGGCGACGAAGGGCACCGTGCGGCTCGCGCGCGGGTTGACTTCGATCAGGTAGACCTCGCCGTCCTTGACCGCAAATTGCACGTTCATCAGGCCTCGGACCTGCAGCGCCTTGGCCAGCGCTTCAGCCTGCCGCTCCATTTCGGCGACGATATCGTCGGGCAGGCTGTAGGGCGGGATGGTGCAGGCGCTGTCGCCCGAGTGGACGCCGGCTTCCTCGATGTGTTGCATGACGCCCGCGATGCGGACCTCGAACCCGTCCGAGACGACATCGACATCGCATTCCACAGCGTCGCGCAAATACTGGTCGACCAGCACCGGACTGTCACCGGAAACGTTCACGGCAGTGGCGATATAGTCGTCGAGCTGTGCTTCGCTGTCGACGATCTCCATCGCGCGGCCGCCCAGGACATAGCTGGGGCGCAGCAGCACCGGATAGCCGATCCGCGCGGCCACGGCGGCAGCCTCGTCGCGGCTCTTTGCGATGCCGTTCTCCGGCTGCATCAGCTTGAGCTTGTTGACCAGCTTGGCGAACCGCTCGCGGTCTTCCGCAAGGTCGATCGCGTCGGGGCTCGTGCCGAGGATCGGGATCCCCTCGCGTTCCAGCGCGGCGGCCAGCTTGAGCGGGGTCTGCCCGCCGAACTGCACGATCACGCCGACGACCTCGCCCCTCGACATTTCGACGCGCATGATCTCGAGCACGTCTTCTTCGGTCAGCGGCTCGAAATAGAGGCGGTCGGAGGTGTCGTAATCGGTCGAGACCGTTTCGGGATTGCAGTTGACCATGATGGTCTCGAACCCGGCTTCGGCGAGTGCGAAACAGGCGTGGACGCAGCAATAATCGAACTCGATGCCCTGCCCGATGCGGTTGGGCCCGCCGCCGAGGATGACGATTTTCTTGCGATCGGACGGATCCGCCTCGTCCTCGGGCTCGCCGAAGGTCGGCGCCTCGTAGGTCGAGTACATATATGGCGTGACCGCCTCGAATTCGGCGGCGCAGCTGTCGATGCGCTTGAACACCGGATAGACGCCGAGCTTGCGGCGCAGCTGGCGCACCTCTTCCTCGCTCGTCGCGCCGGCCATCGCGCGCAGGGCATCGTGCAGCAGGCCCGAACTCTTGGCCTGCGTTTCGCCGAGGCCGCCCGCGACCCCGACCGAACGCACCGCCAGCGTGGCGAGGCGCTTGTCGGAGAAGCCCATCGCCTTGAGGCGGCGCATTTCCGCCGCATCGCGCGGCAGGCCGTTGTGGCCGATCATCTTCTCCTCGTAGATGATCGCTTCGATCTGGCGCAGGAACCACGGGTCGAAGCCGGTGATCTGCGCGATCTCCTCGACCGTGAAATCCTCACGGAACGCCTGCGCGATCTTCAGGATGCGGTCGGGCGTGCGCTGGCTGAGCGAGGCGGTGATCTTCTCCTTCGATACGCCTTCGAGAGAAGGCATACGATTGAAGCCGTCCAGCCCGGTCTCGAGCCCGCGCAGCGCCTTCTGCATGCTTTCGGCGAAGCAGCGGCCGATCGCCATGACCTCGCCCACGGATTTCATCGCGGTCGAAAGCTCGGGCTTGGAGCCCTTGAACTTCTCGAAGGCAAAGCGCGGGATCTTGGTGACGACGTAGTCGATGGTCGGCTCGAACGAAGCCGGGGTCGCGCCGGTGATCTCGTTCTGGATCTCGTCCAGCGTATAGCCGACGGCCAGCTTCGCCGCGACGCGCGCGATGGGGAAGCCGGTGGCTTTGGAGGCCAGCGCCGAGGACCGCGAGACGCGCGGGTTCATCTCGATCACGATCAGTCGCCCGGTCTTCGGATCGACTGCGAACTGGACGTTCGAACCGCCTGTTTCCACACCGATTTCGCGCAGCACGTTGATGCTGGCGGTGCGCATGATCTGGTATTCCTTGTCGGTCAGCGTCAGCGCCGGCGCGACGGTGATGGAATCGCCCGTATGCACACCCATCGGATCGACATTTTCGATCGCGCAGATGATGATGCAATTGTCCTTGGCATCGCGCACCACCTCCATCTCGAACTCCTTCCACCCGAGGAGCGATTCCTCGATCAGGACTTCGGTGGTGGGAGAGGCATCGAGGCCGTCGCGCACGATCTTTTCGAATTCGGCCTTGTTGTAGGCGATGCCGCCGCCCGTGCCGCCCAGCGTAAAGCTGGGGCGGATGATCGCGGGGAGGCCGGTGCGTTCGAGCACGGCATAGGCCTCGTCCACCGTATGCGCCACGCCGCTGCGCGCGCTTTCGAGGCCGATCTTGTCCATCGCCTCGCGGAAGCGCTGGCGGTTCTCGGCCTTGTCGATGGCATCGGCCTTGGCCCCGATCATCTCGACGCCGTATTTCTCCAGCACGCCCATCTCGTCGAGCTTGAGCGCGCAGTTCAATGCCGTCTGGCCGCCCATCGTGGGCAGCACCGCATCGGGCCGCTCCTTCTCGATGATCTTGGCGACGACCTCGGGCGTGATCGGCTCGATATAGGTCGCGCCGTCCGGCCCGCCGTTTTCCCCGGCGACCATTTCCGGATCGGTCATGATCGTGGCGGGGTTGGAGTTGACCAGGATGACCCGGTAGCCCTCTTCCTTCAGCGCCTTGATCGCCTGCGTGCCGGAATAGTCGAACTCGCAGGCCTGGCCGATGATGATCGGGCCAGCGCCGATAACGAGGATCGAGGAGATGTCAGTGCGTTTGGGCATTGGTCGCCTTGCGGTAAATAATGCGGGTCTGGATGGCTTGCGAAGCTGCTCGCGATAGGATGCACTCTGTCGCTTTTTGATTTTCCGGCGTCAGCGCGATTTCTAGAGTTGGAGCGTGATCGTTGTAGAGAAACGTCGTCTCGAAAAATTGCGCACCACAGTCGCGCGCTAACGCGCCGCTTCGGTTCGCAATCATATCCTCGTCCGTAATGTCGCCAGTGTCATCAACAGGCTCGATAAGCTCTAAATGGGCGATGACGGGCATTTCAATTTCCGGCGTAAAAATACGAGATACTACGAAGACCGCGACTACCGCGGCCGCACCTAATGCAAACCAGATGAGGCGGGTTCGCCTCACCCCAACATCCCCACGAATTTCTCGAACAGGTAGAAGCTGTCCTGCGGCCCAGGACTCGCCTCGGGGTGGTACTGCACCCCGAATGCCTTCTTGCCCTTGATCGAAATCCCGCAATTGGTGCCGTCGAACAGCGAGACATGGGTCTGCTCCACCTCCGGCGGGAGCGTGTCGACATCGACCGCGAAGCCGTGGTTCATGCTGGTGATCTCGACGAGTCCTTCGCTCTCGCCCCACCCCTCCCCGACGCGCTGGACGGGGTGGTTGGCGCCGCGGTGGCCCTGGAACATCTTGGCGGTCTTCGCCCCTGCCGCGAGGCCGAGCATCTGGTGACCGAGGCAGATGCCGAACAGCGGCACGTCCGCGTCCAGCAGCCCCCTGATCACCGGCACGGCATATTCGCCCGTCGCCGCCGGATCGCCCGGGCCGTTCGAGAGGAACACGCCATCGGGCTTCAGCCGCATGATCTCGTCGAGTGAGGTGCGCGCGGGCACCACGGTGACCTTCGCGCCCGCCTTCACGAGGTTGCGGAAGATATTGTCCTTCGCGCCGTAATCGATCGCCACCACATGCGGCTTCGCATTGTCCGCCGCGCCATAGCCGGTGCCCAGCTGCCAGTACCCGCCGCGCCAGTCTTCCAGCACGCCGCGCGTCACGCCGGGGACGAGATCCAGCCCTTCCAGCCCGCTCCATTCGGCCGCCTGCTGCCGCAATGCCTTGATATCGAAGGTCCCGCGCGGGCTGTGCGCGATCACCGCGTTGGGGGCGCCGTTCAGGCGGATACGGCGGGTCAGCGCGCGCGTGTCGATGCCCGATAGCCCGATCTTGCCGTGGCGCGAACACCATTCGACGAATTCGTTCTGCGCGCGGAAGTTGGAATGCGGAGTCACTTCCTGACGCACCACCAGCCCGACCGCGCCGAGCCCGCGGCTCTCCACGTCTTCCTCGTTCGCGCCGACATTGCCAATGTGCGGGAAGGTGAAGGTGACGATCTGGCTGTCGTAGGAGGGATCGGTCATCACCTCCTGGTAGCCGGTCATGGCGGTGTTGAAGCAGACCTCGCCCACGGCGGAACCGGTCGCGCCGAAGCCCTTGCCCCAGATCAGTGTACCGTCCGCGAGGACGAGGACTCCCGTCGCGCCTTTTGGCTGCGCGTGCGAGAATGCGGACAGGGCCATTGGGGCTCTCCGAGTCAGGGGTTTCCGGCGATGTGTGCTAAGTCCCAGCCGCTAGGGACATGGGTGGGTCCCGTCAAGCGGAACCCTTGGCATATTGGCGCACTGCTCTAAATGAGCCGCGAACCATCCACAGATTACCGAACGGACTAATCATGCTGCGCGAGAACATCCAGGCCGAAACCGTCATCGCCATGAAGGCGAAGGACAAGGAGCGCACCGCCGCGCTGCGCCTGATCGGGGCCAAGATCAAGGATCGCGACATCGAACTGCGGACCTCGGACAAGAAGCCCGAGGACGACGAGCTCGTCACCGACGTGCTGATGAAGATGGCCAAGCAGCGCCGCGAATCGATCGATATGTACGAAAGCGGCGGCCGGCAGGAACTGGCCGACAAGGAAAAGGCCGAACTCGCGGTGATCGAGGAATTCCTGCCGCAACAGATGAGCGAGGACGAAACGCGCGCCGCGATCGCCGCGATCAAGACCGAGCTGGGCGCGGACGGCATGAAGGACATGGGCCGCGTGATGGGCGAACTGAAGGCGCGCCACGGGGCGCAGCTCGACATGAGCAAGGCCAGCGGCCTGGTGAAGGAGGCGCTGTCTTGAACCGCCTCGCTCTCGCCCTGCCGCTGCTCGCCGTCGTCGCCGCATGCAGCGATCCCGAGCCCGCTCCCGAGCCGACGCCCACCGCAACGGTTGCTGCACCGCGCACGCTGGTGGCAGCCGATCTGGACCTCGCCAGCCTCGGCGCGAAGATCGTCGGGCCGCAGGGGCCGCAGGTCGAGACGGACCTGAGCGCCGCGAACCGCATGGTCGGCCAGATGACCAGCTTCGTCGCTTGTCCCAAGGATGCGCAGGAATGCGTGCCCGGCTCCATGCCCGAAGGCACGCTCTATACTTATGTCCACCGCGTGACGCTGGCCGAGGCCGACGCTGCGCCCGAGCAGCCGACCGAGGGGCCGGAAGTCGTCGAGACGCCCCCCACGCTCTTCCGCACCACCGCGCCTGCGCACGGGTTCAGCGGGGCGGTCGGCTATTCGAAGGCCGATGCCGAAAACGCGCTAGGCGATCCGGAAGCAATCACGATCTCGATCGACAGCGGCCAGCTGATCTGGCGCGTGACCGAAGGCGAAGGCTGGAAGCCCGGGACGACCCTCACCTTCTGGTGGCAGTCGACGCTGCCGCCCGCAGGCCCCGCAGAAAGCTACCTGTTGGAGGTCGACGGCAACCAGTCGGTCGCAAGCGGCCCGTTCCCCGCTGAGGACAAGCCTGTGGAGGGCAGCAAGGCGCGCTAGCGGTGTCGCCGGCGGCCCTATAAGGTCCTTCGCCTTATGGCCCTGTCACCCCAATGGCTCGACGAATTGCGCGCGCGAACCACGCTGTCCGCCGTGATCGGTCGCACCACGCGGCTGACCAAGGCGGGACGGGAGTTCAAAGCCTGCTGTCCGTTCCACAACGAGAAGACTCCCAGCTTCTACGTCAATGACGAGAAGGGTTTCTATCACTGCTTCGGCTGCGAAGCGCATGGCGATGCGATCCGCTGGCTGACCGACCAGCGCGGCATGCCCTTCATGGACGCAGTTAAAGAGCTCGCCGCCGAAGCCGGGATGGAGGTCCCCGCCCCCGATCCGCGCGCAGCCAAGCAGGCCGAGAAGCGCGCGAGCCTGCACGATGTGACGGCCGCGGCGCAGGCATGGTTCGAGGGTAATCTCCGCGGCGCAGAGGGCGCGCACGCCCGTAGCTATCTCGCCCGGCGCGGCTTCTCCGACGCGACCATCCGCGAGTTCGGCTTCGGCTATGCACCCGAGGATCGGCAGGCGCTCAAGCGCGCGCTCGGCGCCTTCGAGGAGCCGATGCTCATCGAAGCGGGGATGCGCATTACCGTCGAGGACAAGGAGCCGTACGACCGCTTCCGCAATCGCCTGATGCTGCCGATCCACGACACACGCGGCCGGGTCATCGCCTTCGGCGGCCGCATCCTCGATGCGGAGGCCAATCCAAAGGCGCCCAAATACCTCAACAGCCCCGATACGCCGCTCTTCGACAAGGGCCGCACGCTTTACAATCTCCACCGCGCCGCACCTGCCGCCCGGCAAAGCGGGCGGATGATCGTGGTCGAAGGCTATATGGATGCGATCGCGCTCGCCAACGCGGGGATCGCCGAAGCCGTCGCCCCGCTCGGCACGGCACTGACCGAGAACCAGATCGAACTGCTCTGGCGCCAGGTCGAAAAGCCGATCCTGTGCTTCGACGGCGACAATGCGGGCCAGCGCGCCGCGATGCGTGCCATCGGTCGCGCGCTCCCGCTGCTGCGCCCCGGCCATTCGCTCAGCATCGTCCGCCTGCCGGCCGGCATGGACCCCGACGACCTGATCCGCGAAAAAGGCGTCGGCGCGATCGAGGCACTGCTCGATAAGCCCGCCAGCCTGCTGGATACCTTGTGGGAATACGAGAAGGCGGCAGCTCCCCTCAATTCGCCCGAAGACAAGGCGGGTCTGAAGGCACGGCTGATGGGACATGTCGACCAGATCCAGGACGCCGAGATCAAGGCGCTCTACCGCCGCGAGCTGAACGACCGCTTCTCGGCCTTCGCCTTCCCGCCCCGGCAACAGCGCGAATTCACGCCGCGCAAGGAGTGGAAGAAAGGCGACTGGAACCGCCCGGCGGCCACCGTCTCCCCAGAGGTGGCCAGCCAGCTTCGACGCGCCATGGACGGCGGCTCGCGCGATGCTTTTTCCAAGGCGGTGATCGCCGGGCTGATCCGCTTTCCTGACCAACTCGTGCGCCACGAACAGGCGCTGTCCGAATTCGCCCGACGTGACCAAAATGTCGGTCCCGCCATCGATTTGTTGCTGGAGACGGCCGAAACGCTTGATTTGCGTGACGGATCGCCCATATCGCTCGAACGAGGCCTTCCCGCCCTGCCGGCTAAAACCCATTTCGCCTTCCTTGATGAAGGCACTGATCCGGATGAAGCGCGCGAGGATCTGGCCGAGGCCGTTTCGCTGCTGGTCGAAAGACCCGCGCTGGAATCCGCTATGGCGGAGGCGACAGCGCGTTTCGCACGCGACCCGGAAGGCTCCATCGCCGAGCAGGCCCGATTGCGCGAGCGGTTGCTGGCCCTTAACGAGCGGTTGAAGCAGTTCGGGCGCAGGAAAGCGGCAGGACCGGACGATTCGGATTCATGATTGGCGCGGGTGTCGGGCTCGCGCGAAGCTCTAGAGTGGGTTGACATACCTTATGGCCACCAAGTCGAAGTCCGGTGAAAAGGACGACGCACCGCTGATCGACCTCAACGAGGCGTCGATCAAGAAGCTCATCAGCAAGGCGAAGAAGCGCGGCTACGTCACCTATGACGAGCTGAACGATGCCCTGCCGCAGGGCGAGATGAGCTCGGACCAGATCGAGGACATCCAGTCGGCCCTGTCCGACATGGGCGTGCAGATCGTCGAAAGCGACGAGGATGCGGAGGCCGCAGCCGATGAAGCCGACGACATCGAGGAAATCGAAGCGTCCGACGGCAAGAAGGAAGCGAAGAAGGCGCCAGCCGCCGCGACCAAGAAACTCGCCGCGGGCGAGCGCACCGATGACCCGGTCCGCATGTACCTGCGCGAGATGGGCGCGGTGGAGTTGCTGAGCCGCGAAGGCGAAATCGCCATCGCCAAGCGTATCGAGGCCGGACGCGACATGATGATCATGGGCCTGTGCCAGAGCCCGATCACCTTCCACGCCATCATCCAGTGGTCCGAAGCTCTCAACAACGAGGAGATGCAGCTGCGCGAAATCCTCGATCTCGACGCGATGCTTTCGAAGGAACCGCCGGCCGACAAGCTGAATGACGACGCCGAAGACGATGATGACGACGGCGAGATCTCGGAAGAGACCGCCGGTCCGACCATCCGCGACGACGATGACGAGGACGAGGAGGACGATTCGGATTCGGAAGACGAGGACGGCGAAGAAGGCTCGTCCAAGAAGGACGATGACGACGACGAGGACAACACGATGTCCCTCGCGCAGATGGAAGCCGCGCTGAAGCCCGACGCCATCGAACGCTTCGCCCGCATCACCGACCTGTTCGGCAAGTTCGAGAAGCTCCAGAAGGAACGCGTCGAGATCCTCGGCCGCGGCGAGGCGTTCCCGCCCGCCAAGGAGAAGAAGTACGAGGCGCTGAGCGACCAGCTGACCGCCGAGGTCGAAAGCGTCCAGTTCCACGCGACCAAGATCGAATTCCTGGTCGACAACCTCTATGCCTTCAACCGTCGCCTCACTGCGCTCGGCGGCCAGATGCTGCGCCTGGCGGAACGCCACAAGGTCAAGCGCTCGGACTTCCTCGAAGCCTATATCGGCAACGAGCTCGACGACGGCTGGATGGAAGAGCGCGTCAAGAAGGACAAGAAGTGGGCCGCCTTCGCCGAGAAGGAAGCCGACGCGATCGACCGTATCCGCGCGGAAATCACCGACATCGCCAGCCAGACCGGCATGGCGCTGGAGGAATTCCGCCGGATCGTGAACATGGTCCAGAAGGGCGAGCGCGAGGCGCGTATCGCCAAGAAGGAAATGGTCGAGGCGAACCTGCGACTCGTGATTTCGATCGCGAAGAAGTACACCAACCGCGGCCTGCAGTTCCTCGACCTGATCCAGGAAGGCAACATCGGGCTGATGAAGGCGGTCGACAAGTTCGAATACCGCCGCGGCTACAAGTTCAGCACCTATGCCACCTGGTGGATCCGGCAGGCGATCACCCGTTCGATCGCCGACCAGGCCCGCACGATCCGCATCCCGGTCCATATGATCGAGACGATCAACAAGCTGGTTCGCTGTTCGCGCCAGTTCCTGCATGACCAGGGCCGTGAACCGACGCCCGAAGAGATGGCGGAGAAGCTCTCCATGCCGCTCGAAAAGGTGCGCAAGGTGATGAAGATCGCCAAGGAGCCGATCAGCCTCGAAACGCCGATCGGCGACGAGGAAGATTCGCATCTCGGCGATTTCATCGAGGACAAGAACGCGATCATCCCGGTCGACGCGGCGATCCAGGCGAACCTCAAGGAAACGGTCACCCGCGTCCTTGCCTCGCTGACCCCGCGCGAGGAACGCGTGCTGCGCATGCGTTTCGGCATCGGCATGAACACCGATCACACGCTCGAAGAAGTCGGCCAGCAGTTCTCGGTGACCCGCGAGCGTATCCGCCAGATCGAGGCCAAGGCGCTGCGCAAGCTCAAGCACCCGAGCCGTAGTCGGAAGATGCGCTCGTTCCTCGATCAGTAGCGGCGTTGCATGGACAGGCGTCCGGCCCCGTGTAAAAGGGGCCTGGAGAGAGCGACCTCAAGTCAAGCCGGGGAGCCCCACATTGTCTGTCATTGCCGTCGTCAGCCAGAAGGGCGGGTCCGGGAAGACCACGCTCGCGCTTCATCTCGCCGCCAGTGCCGTTCAGGCCAACCAACCTGCCTGCGTGATCGATACCGATCCGCAGGCGACGGCTGCGGCCTGGGGCGACTGGCGCGGGGATTTTCTGCCGGTGGTCGTAACCAGCCCGCCGGCGCGCCTCGCCCGCACGATCACAAATGCCGCGAGGGAGGTCGATGTCGTCGTGATCGACACGCCGCCCCATGCAGAGGCTGCCATGCGCGAAGCGATCAAGGCGGCCGATATCGTCCTCATCCCCTCGCGCCCGCGGGCCTTCGATCTCCACGCACTCGAGGCGGTTGCCGAGCTGATCGAGTTCTCCAGAAAGAGCGCTTACGTCGTCCTCAACGCCGTGCCGTCCGGCGCTACGCGGCAGGTCGCGGAGGCAAGCGCAATCGCCAAGGGTCTGGGCCTCCAAACCTGTCCGGTGACCTTCGGCGAGCGGGCCGATTTCCACCGCTCCTCGGCGAAGGGCGAGGTGGCGTCCGAAATCGACGCGAACGGCAAGGCTGCACTTGAAGCCAAGGCCTTGTGGAAGTGGGTCTCGAAAAAGCTGGCCTAGCGGAAGAAAACCCCGGTCCAAGGGTCGCGCGAATCGCCTCCAGTCCCTATGTGGCCCGCATGCGTATCGCCATCGCCTCCGACCATGCCGCCATCGACCTCAAGGCCGAACTGCGCGACTGGTTGATCGAGCACGGCCATGAGGTCGCCGACCTCGGCCCCGACACCACCGACAGTGTCGATTATCCCGACTTCGGCTACAAGCTGGCGAGCGTGGTCGCCGATGGCACGGCCGAGCGCGGGGTGGCGCTGTGCGGCAGCGGGATCGGTATCTCGATGAGCGTCAACCGCAACCCGGCGGTCCGCTGTGCGCTGGTATCGGAACCGCTCTCCGCCGCCCTTGCCCGCGAACATAACGACGCGAATTGCATCGCCATGGGCGCCCGCCTGACCGGCAGCGACATGGCCAAGGCGTGCCTTGCAGCCTTTCTCGAAACCGAATTCGCAGGCGGTCGCCACCAGCGCCGCGTCGACAAGCTCTCCAATCCCGAGGTCTGAACCCATGGCAACCCAGCCCGCAAACACCACTCGCGATCCCATGGACCGCTTCTGGCACGACACGCTCGCCGAAGCGGATCCCGAGATCTACGGCGCGATCCGCAACGAACTGAAACGCCAGCAGGACAAGATTGAGCTGATCGCGAGCGAGAACATCGCCTCGACCGCGGTGCTCGAAGCCACCGGTTCGGTGTTCACGAACAAGTATGCGGAAGGCTACCCGGGCAAGCGGTACTACGGAGGCTGCGATTATGCCGACGTGGTCGAAACGCTTGCCATCGAGCGCGCCAAGCAACTGTTCGGCTGCGGCTTCGCCAACGTACAGCCCAATTCGGGCAGCCAGATGAACCAGGCGGTATTCCTCGCCCTCCTGCAGCCCGGCGATACCTTCATGGGGCTGGACCTCAATTCGGGTGGCCACCTTACCCACGGATCGCCGGTCAACATGAGCGGCAAGTGGTTCAATCCGGTCGGCTACGGCGTGCGCAAGGACGACGAGCGGATCGACATGGACGAGGTCATGGCGCTCGCCAAGGCCAACAACCCCAAGATCATCATCGCGGGCGGCACTGCCTATTCCCGTGAATGGGACTGGGCTGCCTTCCGCCGCGTGGCGGACGAGGTCGGTGCCTATCTCATGGTCGACATGAGCCACATTTCCGGCCTCGTTGCGGGCGGCGCGCACCCTTCGCCCTTCCCGCATGCGCATGTCGTCACCACCACCACGCACAAGAGCCTGCGCGGACCGCGTTCGGGCGTGATCCTGTGGAACGACGAAGCGCTGACCAAGCCGCTCAACATGGCAGTTTTCCCCGGTCTCCAGGGCGGCCCCCTGATGCATGTCGTGGCCGCCAAGGCCGTCGCGTTCGGCGAGGCGCTGCGGCCGGACTTCAAGGACTATGCGCAGCGGGTCGTCGCGAATGCTCGCGCGTTGGCTCGCGGGATCGAAGCGAACGGTCTGCGCGTCGTTTCCGGTGGGACCGACAACCACTCGATGCTTGTCGACCTTACCGCGAAGGACGTGACCGGCAAGGACGCCGAAAAGGGTCTCGATCGCGCCTGGCTGACCTGCAACAAGAACGGCATCCCCTACGACACGCGTAGCCCCTTCGTGACCAGCGGCATCCGTCTCGGGACGCCCGCAGGCACCACCCGCGGCTTCGGCGAGGCCGAGTTCGAGCAGATAGGCAAGCTCATCTGCGATGTGGTAGAAGGCCTCTCGCGCAATGGGCCCGAAGGTGACGGCCAGGTCGAAGAGCAGGTGCGCGGCAAGGTTGCCGAACTCTGCGCCGCCTTCCCCGTCTATCCGGGCCGCTGAGGATACCGATCATGACCGAGCAAGACCCGAACAAGCACCAGGACCACGACCTCATTCCCGACGCGACCGAGGAGGTCAAAGGCATGGCGCGCCAGGGCATGAACCATCCCTCGACCAAGCCGGTGCTTGTCGGCGCGGCGATCGGCGCCGTTGCGGGCGGTCTGCTGCCGGTTATCACCTGGCCGGTCGGCCTCGTGGCGGGTGCCGGGTTCGCGCTGTACAAGCGCCTCCGACCGTAAATGCGCTGCCCGTTCTGTGCCCATGACGACAGCCAGGTAAAGGACAGTCGTCCGACTGAGGATTCGACCTCGATCCGCCGCCGCCGGCAATGCTCCAAATGCGGCGCGCGCTTCACCACGTTCGAGCGCGTGCAATTGCGCGAGGTCACGGTGGTCAAATCGGGCGACCGTCGCCAGCCCTTCGACCGTTCGAAGCTGGAACAGTCGATCTCGCTCGCCTGCCGCAAGCGCGATGTCGCGCAGGAGCAGATCGACCAGCTCGTCTCGGGGATCCAGCGCCAGGTCGAAACCGCCGGCGAAGCGGAAATCCCCTCGCAGCGCATCGGCGAGCTCGTGATGGACGGCCTCCGCCAGCTCGACAGCGTCGCCTATATCCGCTTCGCCAGCGTGTATCGCGATTTCAGCGAGGCGCGCGATTTCGAGGAATTCGCCAGCACGGTGCAGGAAGCCGCGAATGAGCGCGGCTGACGAGCGCAAGCCGGTCGTCGTTCTCGTCCGCCCGCAGCTCGGCGAGAATATCGGCAAGGCGGCACGGGCGATGCTCAATTTCGGGCTGACCGAGATGCGACTGGTCGAACCGCGCGACGGGTGGCCCAACCCCTCCGCCGGTCCGGCTGCGGCGGGTGCGGACGAAGTGCTCGACAAGGCCCGGGTATATGCGACCACCGCCGAGGCCGTCGCCGATTGCGCCCACGTCTATGCGACAACCGTGCGCAAGCGCGGCGTCACGAAGCCGGTCGTCACCCCCGAGGAAGCCGCGCGCGAGATGGCGGGTGCCGTTGGGCGCAGCGCCTTCCTGTTCGGGCCCGAGCGCTCAGGCCTGGAAACGGAGGACGTCGCCCTCGCCCGCGCGATCCTGACCGTCCCGATCAATCCCGACTTCGGTTCGCTCAACCTCGCGCAGGCAGTGATCCTGTGCGCCTACGAATGGTCCAAGCACGAGACGCTCGTGCAGCCGACGCAGGAAGACTTGCTGCCGCCCGCGTCGCAGGAGGAACTGGATGGCCTGATCGAGCATCTCGACCGGCTACTCGAACCGAAGGGATACTTCCTCCCCGAAAGCCGCGCCGATGCAACCCGTCGCACCTTGCGCGGCGTGCTGACCAAGCCTGGCTGGAATCACCTGGAAGTCCGCACCTTGCGGGGCGTGCTATCGAGCCTGGAACGCGGTCCTAAGCCCTGATGCCGTCCCACTCCTCGAGCTCGTAGGCGATCGAGGTTTCGACGAGAAGCTCCCAGATTTCGGCGATCTTTTCCGCTGGCAGCGCTCGCTGTGCGGCGTCCGACCGGGCATTGCCGATCACCTCGGCCTTGCGGGCCTCGTCGCGTACGACGCTGCGGTCGGTCTTGATCCGCGCGGCGGCGCGCATGTAGCCGAAGCGGCGATCGAGCAGTTCCATCAACTGGCGATCGGTCGTATCGACGCCGATCCGCACTTCACGCATGTCGGTGCAATCTTCGGGAAGCTTGAATTGGTCGTCCATGGCGATGCGCACTGCCCTCACCCGCGCGCTTTGTCGAGCGCCTATCTGCGCCCTTGACCCCGGCGGCAAACCTGCTATTCGCGCGCCTCGCTAATTGGCCCCGCACCCCGGTGAAGCGGTGGCCGCATCGAAGCACTACGCGTCGATGGTGCGATGCCGGGTTGAATGGCTGCCGATGGGGCAGCTCAGCAAATGAAGGAGACGACTGATGTCGAAGCGCAAGAGCGCCAAGTACAAACTCGACCGCCGGATGGGTGAAAACATCTGGGGTCGTCCGAATTCCCCGGTCAACAAGCGTTCGTATGGCCCCGGCCAGCACGGCCAGCGCCGCAAGGGCAAGATGTCCGACTTCGGCCTGCAGTTGCGCGCCAAGCAGAAGCTCAAGGGCTACTACGGCGACGTGACCGAAAAGCAGTTCAAGCGCACCTATCAGGAAGCGTCGCGCATGAAGGGCGACACCGGCCAGAACCTGATAGGCCTGCTCGAACAGCGCCTCGACATGGTCGTCTACCGCGCCAAGTTCGCGCCGACCATCTTCGCCGCCCGCCAGATCGTGAGCCACGGCCACATTTACCTCAACGGCGTGAAGACCAACATCGCCTCAGCCCGCGTCAAGGTCGGCGACGTCGTCAGCCTCGGCAGCAAGGCCAAGGACATGGCGCTAGTCATCGAAGCGCAGAGCCTGCCCGAGCGTGAAATTCCCGACTACGTCGCGCCCGACGGCACCGACAAGGTGACCTTCACCCGCGTGCCGAAGCTCGACGAAGTGCCCTACCCGGTCACGATGGAACCGAACCTCGTGGTCGAGTTCTACTCGCGCTAAGAGATCGGGAAACCGAACTTCGAAGGGCGGTCCTGCGGGGCCGCCCTTTTCATTTCAATTCGTCGCATTTTCAGGGGTTTGCGCGGAACTGCGGACGGGTTTGCGCTTACTCCCCATGCAATGACACAATATCGCTTCATCACCCGCAACCGCCGCGGGAAATGGTACGACACGCTCACCCAGGCGCAGGCGCAGGCCAATGCCATCGGCGCCGGGTTTCTCGACGGCGCGGGAAATTTCGTACCCTATCGCGGAACAGTGCTGGAACTGCGCGAACGCGCGCCTGCCTGACGTCTACCGGGCTGCGGAGGCATAGCGGAGCGCTTTCCACGTGATCGTGAGGATCGCGAGTGTGATCAGCGCACCCCAGACCCAGTAAGGCAACAGCAGCACATCCGCGATCGCCGCCGTGTCCGATACGACCGGCTGCCCGTCCACGTAACCACCGGCCGAAAACAGGTAGTGGATGTCGCGCCAGATGCTGATCGACGCCTGCACACCGAGGAATTCGACGGCGAGCCGGCGCAGTCGTGGCTTGCCGAAAACCGCAACCGACAGGATCATCGCGGCAAAGGCCGACAGGACGATCCAGCCTGCCAGCGAACGGACCCATATCACTGTCGACAAGACGAGCGCGGTCCCGAGCAATAGCAGGGCAGCGCGCGTCGCACTAGGCGATCGGGAGGCCACGATCAGCGCGGCGCCCACCAGTGAGGGACCCAGCAGGCCTGCAGCCGCTGTGACCGCATGGAACACACCCGGCGTATCCGCCGGCCAGGCCGACAGGGCATAACCGGAGCCCTCTGCGTAAAGGACAAGCTCCTCGAAGCGCGCGCCGAGCAACAGCGAGGCGATGCCGTGCCCCATCTCGTGGAACCAGACCGCTAGAAGCGTGAAGGGATAGAGCAGCGTCCGGCCGAGCGGAAGTTGCCACAAGATCACCGTGCCGAGTGCCAGCGCGACCAGATAGCTTTCCTGCTTGCCGCTGCCGCCCGGTGACGGTTTTAGCCCCCACTTGGCCGGAGTGACCGTTCTCCCTTTGCGCCGTTCGAGCAGAGCCATGGCGCCTGACTAGGACTTGCCCTGCAGATAGTCACGCCGGAAGTCGCTGGCGAACCGGGCAAAACCACCGCGCGCGATCGCGTCGCGCATCGCCTGCATCAGTTGCTGGTAGAAGGCGATATTGTGCTCGGTCATCAGCATGGCGCCCAGGATCTCGTTCGAGCGGACGAGATGGTGCAGATAGGCGCGGCTGTACGTGCTGCAGGTGTCGCAGGAGCAGCGGTTGTCGAGCGGCTCCTGATCTTCGGCGAAGCGCGCGTTGCGCAAGTTGATCGGGCCGTTCCAGGTGAAGGCCTGCCCGTTGCGGCCCGAGCGGCTCGGCAGCACGCAGTCGAACATGTCCACCCCGCGCTCGACCGCGCCGACGAGGTCGTCGGGCTTCCCCACGCCCATGAGATAGCGCGGTCGATCACGCGGCAACTGGGCGGGCGCAAAGTCGAGCGTGGCAAACATCGCCTCCTGCCCCTCACCCACCGCAAGACCGCCGATAGCGTAGCCGTCGAAGCCGATCTCTGTGAGCTTCTCGGCGCTGATCTTGCGCAGCTCCTCGTCGAGCGCACCCTGCTGGATGCCGAACAGCGCGGCGCGCGACGCATGCTCTTCGCCGCTATCGAACCCGTCCCGGCTGCGCTTCGCCCAGCGCATCGACATCTCCATGCTTGCCGCGATCTCGTCACGCGGCCGGTCGGCGCGAGGGCATTCGTCGAAGGCCATGACGATGTCGCTGCCGAGCAGCCGCTGGATTTCCATCGAGCGTTCGGGCGTCAGCATGTGCTTCGAGCCGTCGAGATGGCTGCGAAATTCGACCCCCTCCTCCGTCAGCTTGCGCAGCTCGGAGAGGCTCATCACTTGGTAGCCGCCGCTGTCCGTCAGGATCGGGCGGTCCCAGTTCATGAATCTGTGCAGCCCGCCGAGCCGCGCCACCCGCTCGGCGCCTGGCCGCAGCATCAGGTGGTAGGTGTTGCCGAGGATGATGTCGGCCCCCGTCCTGCGCACGGTTTCGGGTTTCATCGCCTTGACGGTTGCCGCTGTCCCCACGGGCATGAAGGCGGGCGTGCGGATTTCCCCGCGCAGCATGGCGATCTTGCCGGTGCGTGCGGCGCCGTCGGTCGCATCGATGGTAAAGGCGAAACGTTGGCCCATGGTCAGAATCCGTAGATGAGTGTCGCGCGGGTGAGCGTGTCGGTCGAAACCTTTCCCACCGGCGGATTGCTGTCGTAGTCGAGCTGGTAGGACATGCGCGCCCTGAACCGGTCGCTCACGGCGAAATCGAGGCCGGTGATCAGGTTGATCGTCGTGTTGGAGCTGTCGATCAGCACGACAGCCTCGCCGCCCGTTTCCGCGACCGCATTCGCGTCCTGCGTGAAGGTCAGCCGTTCGAAGACCTTCCAGTCGAAATCCAGCCCGGCAAGCGCGGCAAGGCGGCTGTCGGTGCGCCCGTCGGTAAATTCGGTGACGCGGAACGCAGGGCCGGCCTTGACCGAAAGGCTGAGCCCGTCGCCGTCGAGCACCTTGTAGCCCAGCCCTCCCGATATGGCGTAACGCCCGTCGACCCCCTGGATCTGGTCGCGCTCGTATTGCGCGAGGCCATAAGCGAACACGGTCTGCCCGAATTGCCAACGCGGTTCGTAGGAGGCGAACAGCTGCTCGCGGCTCGTGATGCCGTTCTGGCGCTGGTAATCGAAGCGCGCGGCGAGGCGGTGCGACCAGGCGATCCCCTCCCGTTTCAGCTTCAAACCGGCGGAGGCGCCGACCGTATTGCTGTTCCCGCTCGACTGGAAACCGCCCAGCTCACCCTCGCCGCTCCAGCGCTCGAACAGGCCGGCGGAGCGGATCGCGTCTTCCTGCGCGGCTGCTTCCGCGGCAGCGCGCTCGGCCTTGGCCGCCTGCCATTCGCCTTCGATCGCAGCGATGGCATCGGCCTCTTGCGGCCAGGTCGTACGCGCCAGCTCGAGGACGGTCGCGACCTTGGCATCATCGCCGCTCGCAAGCGCGGCATCGATCATCTGCCGCGCGCCCTCGGGAAGCTCTGCCCTGGCCGGCGCTGCGAAGGAGAGGGCGACGGCGGCGGCGGCACATTTTATGGTGCGGTCGAACATGGCGCAGCGCCTAGCGCGCTGACGGTCCACCCGCCACCCCGGACATGCAAAAGGGCCGGCCTCCCCTGAGGAAGACCGGCCCGATGTGCGTTGCTCGCGCGATCAGAACTTCAGACCGACGCCAACGGTTGCGCGCATGGTGTCGAAGGAAATCGTGTCGACGTTGCCGCGCACGAACAAGCCACCGACCGGAACGTCGACGCCAAGACCGACGAGATAATCGCTCTCGGTGTCGTCGACGCCGCTGAAATCGATCGAATCGTCGTTGATGATCTTGTTATAGTCGACCTTGATCGCCTGGTAGCCGCCGCGGGCATAGATCTTGGTGCCGCCAGGTACAGCGAAGCCGAGGCGCGCGCTGGCGCCATAGTCGCCGTCGAGAGCGTCCGTGCCGAAGTTGTAGTTGCCTTCAACGCCGATGAAGATGCTCGGGCCGACGGGGAAGTCGTAACCGGCGAACACGCCGATCAGGGGGCTGGAGTCGTCGACTTCGAAATCGGGATCGATCGACACGATCTCATCTTCGAAGCCGAGGTCGTGCACGCCTGCCGACACGCCGACGAAGCCGTTGCCCGGCACGACGCTCTGCGCCTGCGCCGCGCTCGGCAGCGCCAGTGCGGCGGCTGCAGCTGCGGCGGTAAATGCGATTTTCTTCATTGTAGTACCGTCCTTGAATTGACGCGCCGTTTCCCTTGGCGCGCGCTGCGATTTGCGCCCGGTCACCTGTCCATTCAATGAATGTAAAATGTCGTTCGTCGGATATTTTCGTGCGTCAGGCGCGCAGGCGCCATCCCGTCTTGAAAATGTAGGCGATGACCGCGACGCAGGCAGCGAGAAATGTCAGCGTAATGGCGAAACTCACCCGGATATCGACATCGGCCGTGCCGTAGAACGTCCAGCGCAAGCCGCTGACCAGATAGACTATCGGATTGGCCAGCGCGATCGTGTCCCACGGCTTGGGGAGCATATCGATCGAGTAGAAGGTGCCGCCGAGGAAAGTCAGCGGCGTGAGGAACAACATCGGGATAATCCCGAGCTTCTCGAAGTTGTCCGCCCATATGCCGAGGATGAAGCCGAACAGGCTGAAGGCGGCCGCCACCAGCATGATATAAATCACTGCAAGCAGCGGATGGGCGATGCTGTAATCGACGAACAGGCGCGCGGTGACGAGGATGATGGCGGCCAGGATCAGGCTCTTGGTCATCGCCGCGCCGACGAAGCCGATCAGTGTCTCCCCGACGCCGACGGGGGCGCTGAGCAGTTCGTAGATCGTCCCGGTAAAGCGCGGCATGTAGATGCCGAAACTGGAATTGCTGGTAGTCTCGCCCAGCAGGGTCAACATCAGCAGGCCGGGAATGATGAAGGCACCGTAATTTACGCCGCCAAGATCGGGCATTCGCCCACCGATCGCCGCGCCGAAAACGATGAAATAGAGCGACGTCGTCAGGACGGGGGCGAGCACCGACTGAAATGCTGTGCGCATGAAGCGCATCAATTCGCGCTTGTAGATCGACCAGGTCGAGCGCCAGCCCAGCATCACGCGTCCTCCCCGAGGAGGGAGACGAAGATATCCTCGAGACTGCTCTCGCGCGTCTCGATGCCGGTGTAATCGATGCCTGCGCGGGTGAGCGCCTTGGTAAGCTCCGCCACCTCGGCCTTGCCCTTCCCCGTGCCGTCGCCGCCACGATAGCGGAGCGAGGTACCGCCCTGCTCAAGTTCGACGGGATAGGTCGCAATCGCTTCGGGAAGCGCGGCGAGCGGTTCGGCCAGTGTGATATGCGCCTCGGTCCGGCCCAGCTTGGCCATCAGCGCGTCCTTCTCGTCCACCGCGATGATCTTGCCGTTGCGGATGATGCCGACGCGGTCGGCCATCTCTTCGGCTTCCTCGATGTAGTGGGTCGTCAGGATGATCGTGACGCCGCGTGCGCGCATTTCGTCGATGATGGCCCACATGCCCTTGCGCAGTTCGACATCGACGCCCGCCGTGGGTTCGTCGAGGAACAGGAGGTCGGGCTCGTGCGCCAGCGCCTTGGCGATCAGCACGCGGCGCTTCATCCCGCCTGACAGCGCCATGATCCGCTCGTCGCGCTTCTCCCACAGGCTGAGCGAACGAAGAATTTCCTCAATCCGCGCCGGATCGGGTGCGAGACCGAACAGGCCGCGCGAATAGCTGACCGCGCGGATCACCGGCTCGAACATGTCGGTGCTCAGTTCCTGCGGGACGAGCCCGATCCGCGCCCTGGCCTTGCGCCAGTCCTGCGCCATGTCGAGGCCGAAGGCGCAAATGGTGCCGCCGCTCGGCCGGACGAGACCGCAGACCGCGCCGATCAGCGTTGTCTTGCCGGCCCCGTTCGGCCCCAGCAGCGCGAAAATCTCGCCCTTGCGGATCGTGAGGTCGACATCGTCGAGCGCTTTCAGCCCGCCGGGATAGACCTTGGTCAGGCCGCAAAGTTCGAGAATCGGCTCCACTCAGTCGTGGCTAGCGGCAATCCAGTTCCCGTGGAAGCCCGGCGGGATAAGATGCGGGATGTGCACCGATGCCACCGGCGTGAGCGTAAGCGCCTCGAGAATTTCGAGGCTGCTGGTGCGGGCATTGCGATCGATGACATAGCCCATGATCCAGCCATCGCCCTCCGGCGCGTCCGGACTGCGCGGCACGAACACGAATTCACCAGGAATGCGGCCTTCCCCGAAGCTGTGTTCGATGCGTTCACCCGTTGCAAGGTCGTGGCGATAGATCGGCAGGGCGGAGAAGAATTCCAGATCGCCTTCGAGCGCGTCCGACCAGAGGTAGCGATAGGGCTTGGTGAAATAGCGCTCGTCAGGGCGCGGGAATTCCTGTCCCGCCGCGTCGAGCGTGTCGCGGATGACCTTCCCCTGCGTCGGATCGACGGTCCAGCGCTCCAGCCCCAGGGCTTTCCCGTAGGGTCCCGGCATGTCGCCGTCGAAGATCGTCTCGTAGGCACACAGGTCGATTACGACCTTGCCGTCCTGTTCGAAGCTGTTGCCGACATGGAAGACATAGCACGGGTGGACATCGCACCATATGACCTCGGACGCGTCGCCCTTGCGGGGTACGAGGCCGACGCGCGCCTTGTGCTCGGGGTTCCAACGGTAGGGGAAACGGTAGCCGGCCAGCAGCGACTTCATGGAAAAGGTCACCGGCAGGTCGAGGATGACGACGTAATTCTCGGTCAGCGCGCAATCGTGGATCGAGGGGCCATGTTCGACCGGGATCGTGACTTCGCGCAGGACCTCGCCGTCTTTCGACAGCGCAACGTGGCGGATGCGGTCCGGCTGTTCCGCACTGTAGCAAATCGCGTGGTGCTCCCCTGTGACGGGGCATTGATGGGGGTGAGCCGTGAACGAGCCAGCCAGGCCTCCCCCGAAATTGCTGTAGGCAACGCTTTCCAGATTGCCGTCAAGTTCGACCGGGTAGGAGCCGGCTTCGACCAGCGCCATGATCTTGCCGCCGACGTCGAGGGCGTTGGTATTCACGACGTCGCGATCGGTGCTGCGCGGTCCGGGTGCTGCCTTGGGTCCGCCCTTGGCCTCGAGTTCCTTCGATCGGATGAAACGATTGCGATACCATTCGGCCTTGCCATCTCTCAGGCGCACGCCATGGACCATGCCGTCACCGGTGAACCAGTGATGGCCTTTCCCGCCACCATCGAACGGGTTCGGCCCAATGCGGACATAACGCCCGTCCAGTTCGACCGGAATCGAGCCGGTCACGGCCAGATCGGTGAGGGTCCGCTCCTCCGTCATGGGCGCGTGAAGGCCTTTCAGAAACGGATTTTCCGATGGATCGTCCAGCCGCGCCCGGTTGAGACCGGCCACGGCCTGGATGGCCGGAGTGACGGCCTTGCGGATGGTTTTTTCGATGACACTTGCCATGATCGACTCGCCTCGCCTAAAGTGAACGCTGTAAACATAGAGGCAATGGTAACAGTGTCAACATCAAACGAGGCCTACCATCACGGCAGTCTGCGCGAAGCGCTGGTCGCTGCGGGCATGGAGGCGCTGGACGGTCTGGACGGCAAGGAAGTTTCGCTGCGCGAACTGGCGCGCAAAGTCGGTGTATCACCGACTGCGGTCTATCGGCATTTCCCTGACAAACAGGCGCTCGTGGAGGCGCTGGCGAGCGAAGGCCTTGCAATGCTCGGTGCGGCACAGGCCGAAGCAGCGACAAAGGTCGGTGGAGGCGCGTTGGGTTTCGCCGAAACGGGCCGCGCTTACGTTCGCTTTGCGCTTGCTCACCCGGCCCTCTTCCGTCTGATGTACACACAGGGCAACCCGGTCGAGCACGACGTTTCGGGCGACCCGGCAGGGCGGCTCCTCCAGAAGATGACGCGCGAGCTGTCAAGCAATATCGAGGATGCGGATCGGCTGGCGCTGCAGGCCTGGTCGATCGCGCATGGAATCGCGATGCTGATGCTCGACGGCCGCATACCGGCGGACGACGCGCTGATCGACCGCCTGCTCAACACCGAAAACCTGTTCCGCGTTCAGGGCAGGAGCAGCGAGGAATCCCCGTAGCTATAAAAGCGGTATCCCTGCGCGATCGCGTGTGCATAGGCTTCCATGATACGATCGCGACCGATCAGAGCGCTGACCAGCATCATCAGCGTAGACTTCGGCAGGTGGAAATTGGTCATCAGGCCATCGACGGCCCGAAACCTGTAGCCGGGCGTGATGAAGATATCGGTGTCGCCTGCAAATGGCCGGACCGTGCCGTCCTCACCGGTGGCGCTTTCCAGCAGGCGCAGGCTGGTGGTGCCGACCGCGATCACCCTGCCCCCGCCGGCGCGCGCGGCGTTGAGGCGATCGGCGACAGCGGCCTCGATGCGCCCCCATTCGGAATGCATGGCATGGTCGTCCGTATCGTCGACCTTCACCGGCAGGAAAGTGCCCGCGCCGACATGCAGTGTCAGCGTCTCGCGGCCGATCCCCGCCTCGTCCAGCGCGGCGATCAACTCGGGCGTGAAATGCAGCGCGGCGGTGGGCGCGGCGACCGCGCCGTCCTCGCGCGCGAACATGGTCTGGTAATCCTTGCGGTCCTGCTCGTCGGTCGCGCGCTTGCCCGCAATATACGGAGGTAGGGGCATGCGTCCCGCGCGCTCCAGCAAGACCTCGACCGGTTCGTCGCCGGCAAAGGCGAGCACGAAGCTGCCATCGGGCAGGCGCTGCTCGGCCGTCGCGAACACATCACCGCCGAACTCCACCTCGTCGCCTTCGCGCAGGCGCTTGGCATTGCGGATAAAGGCCTGCCAGCGGCGCAGGTCCACGCGCTTGTGCAGGGTCGCACCGATCTTCGCCTCGCCCCGCCGCCCTTCCAGCTGGGCCGGGATCACACGCGTGTCGTTGAACACCAGCACGTCGCCCTTGCGCAGGAGCTGTGGCAGGTCGCGGACGCCACGATCCTCCAGCGGGCCTTCACTTCGCACGACCAGCATGCGCGCCGCATCGCGCGGTTTCACCGGCCGCAAGGCGATCCGCTCCGGCGGCAGTTCGAAATCGAACAGATCAACGCGCATAGCGTTGATCCCGATCATCCTGAGCTTGTCGAAGGGCGTTCATGCGGGCGCGCTTAGTCGCGCGCGCCCGCCAAGGGAAGTCAGTTGCCGAGCGGCGCGTTCAATTCGTCGACGGTCACTTCCGGTGCGCCGTCCAGCGCACGGGCCACCGGCACCGGCTTGTTGTCCGATGCGATCGAAGCCTGGACGATTCGCGTCGGGTCCTGCGGCGGCTCGCCGCGCTGGATCGCGTCGACGGCGGCCATGTTGGAGATCACGCGGCCGAAATTGGTGTATTTCTCGTCCAGGCTGAAGCGCGGGTAGAAGACGATGAAGAACTGGCTGTTCGCGCTGTTCTCGGCCGCCGCGCGGGCCATCGCAACGGTCCCGCGCACATGCGGCATGGGGTTGAATTCCTGCTCCAGGTCGGGAAGTTCCGACGCGCCGGTGCCGGTGCCGGTCGGATCGCCGGTCTGCGCCATGAAGCCATCGATCACGCGGTGGAAGATGATCCCGTCATAGAAACCCTGCCGCGTCAGCGTCTTGATCCGCTCGACGTGATTGGGGGCCCAGTCCGGCATCAGACGGATCGCAACACGCTGGCCGTTCGACAGGTCGAGCAGGAGGATATTCTCCGGCTCGAATGCCATGTCGAAATTCACCGGGCCATAGGTGCGGGTGTCCTGCTGCGGAGCAGCAACCTCGGTCGTCGGAACGCCAGCAGTCTCGGTCTCCTGCGCGAACGCACCGACCGGCGAAAGCATTGCGAGTGCAGCGGCAGCAAGGGCAAGCGAAGTCTTGAACATTGGCATTCCGTCGAAATTTCCTGGATCGGCGCTGCGTCTAGCGAGCGCGGTCTGTCGGTTCAATGAATAGCGCGGTCGGGCTCAGTAGTCGCCAAGCCGGCCCAGTTTGTCCACTCGCGCGATCACATCCTCGCAGACGTGCTTGCTGACGAAGGGCGCGATGTCGCCGCCGAACAGGGCGATTTCCTTGACCAGACGCGAGGCGATGGGCTGGAGCGAGACGTCGGCCATCAGGAACACCGTCTCGATATCGTCGTCGAGCTGCTGGTTCATACCCGCCATCTGGTACTCGTATTCGAAGTCGGCGACGGCGCGCAGGCCGCGGATGATCACACTCGCCCCCATTTTCTGAGCGAACTTCACGAGCAGAGCATTGAAACCCACCACCTCGACATTCTCGAGGCCCATCCCGGCGATCTCGCGTTCGACCATGGCAAAGCGTTCCTCGGTGGTGAACATCGGGTTCTTGGACGGGTTGGTGGTGACGCCGAGGATCAACCTGTCGACCAGTTTGCTGCCACGTCGAATGATGTCGGCATGGCCCAGCGTGATGGGATCGAAAGTGCCGGGATAGATGCCGATGCGCTCTGCCATTAGTGATCCCTCTTCACGATGAAGCGCGCCAGTTCGACCAGCAGGCGCGCGTCTTCGCCATGACCGGCCAGATGCTGCCCGGCCTGCTGGACGAGCATTTCCGCCTGCGCCCGCGCCTGGTCGACACCCATCAGCGTGACGAACGTCTGCTTGCCCTGCCCTTCGTCCTTGCGCAGCGCCTTGCCGGCCTTCTCCTCGTCGCCCACCACATCGAGGAGGTCGTCGGCGATCTGGAACGCCAGGCCGATATCGCGGGCATAGGCGCGCAAATGCGTTCGGCCCTCAGGAGGCACCCGCCCGAGGACCGCGCCCATCTCGACGCTGGCTGCGAGCAGGGCGCCGGTCTTGAGCTGCTGGAGCCGGGTGATCTGGCGCAGGTCGTAGTCCTGCTCTTCGGAAACGATGTCCATCATCTGCCCGCCGCCCATCCCGTCGTGGCCGCTGGCGCGCGACAGGGTCGCGACCAGTTCGGCGCGCACGAAAGGATCCGTGCTGGTGTCGGGCTGCGTCAGGATGTCGAAGGCGAGCGCATGGAGGCAATCGCCCGCCAGCACGGCCGTCGCTTCGTCGAAAGCCTTGTGCACGGTGGGCTTGCCATGACGCAGATCGTCGTCGTCCATGCAGGGCAGATCATCATGGATCAGGGAATAGGCATGGATGGCCTCGACCGCACAACCTGCGTTGATCGCCGCGCTGCGGTTCACACCGAACAGCTCCGAGGTTGCAACGAGCAGTAGCGGTCGCACACGCTTGCCGCCGCCGATCGTCGCATAGCGCATCGCCTCGATCAGCCTTGCGCGCGTGTCGTCGGGGACCGGCAGGAATGCGTCGAACGCGCTGTCGACTTCTGCCTGCACCCGCTCGAACGCCGAAGCGAGGAGGTCCGGCATCCCGTTCATCGCGTTCACGCGGCGCCTTCCGCATCGAACGGCACGGTGCCCGAAGGCTTGCCGTCCGCGCCTTGGACGATCTTCTCGATCCGCGCCTGCGCCGCGTCGAGCCGTGCCTGGCATGCCTTGCGCAGCGCTTCGCCGCGTTCGTAGAGGTCGATGCTTTCATCGAGCGGGACCTCCCCGCTCTCGAGCCGGCGCACCACGCCCTCGAGCGCGCGCAAGGCCTCTTCGAAACTCATTTCGGCAATCGGAGTCTGTTCGTCTGTCATCGCGGCGGAGCATTGACGCTGCGCGGCTGGACGGTCAAGTAACCCAAAAAACGGGGAGCCGGATATGACGTGGATTGTGGTCTACATCGCCGCTGCAGTGGCATTCGGCATCCTCGATGCGCTTTGGCTCGGCTGGGCGGGCGAGAATTTCTACCGGCCCCGCCTTGGCGATCTGATGGCCGACAGCTTTCGCAAGGGCCCTGCGCTTGTCTTCTACACCGCCTATATCGCCGGCATCGTATGGTTCGCCGTCCGACCGGGCCTGACCGGCGGCATCGGGACAGCCGCCCTCAACGGCGCGCTGCTGGGCGCGCTCTGCTACGCGACTTATGACCTGACCAACCAGGCGACCCTCAGGCAGTGGTCGACCACCATCACCGTCGTCGATATCTGCTGGGGCGCGTTTGCGACTGCGGCGGCGGCAAGCATCGCCACCTTTGCCGCCACCAAGCTGGGCTAGGCGCGTGTTTATCGGTCACTTCGCCCCCGCCTTCGCGGCAAAGGCCATCACGAAGGATTCGCCCAGGCTCGGGACGCTGTTCATTGCGGCACAGCTCGTCGACTGGGCGTTCTTCGCGTTCGCGATGGTCGGTATCGAGAAGCTTCGGGTGGTGCCCGGGATCACCAAGATGAACCCGATGGATTTCTATCACATGCCGTTCACCCACAGCCTGTTGGGGACTGCCGTCTTCGCCCTGGGTTTTGCCGGTGTGATCTACGCTGCGACCCGCAATGCCGTCGCAGCGACCTGGGCGGGAATCGTCGTGGCCTCGCACTGGCTTCTCGACCTGCTGGTGCACCGGCCCGATCTCACGCTTGCGGGAGGGTCCGACAAGCTCGGCTTCGGCTTGTGGAACCGGCCAGAGATTGCGATGCCGCTCGAACTGGCCCTGATCGGCCTCGCCTTCTGGTGGTACATGCGCCGGACCAAGGGCCCGATCGTGCCCCCGATGGTCTTGCTGGCGGTCATGCTCTTGCTGCAGGCAGTCAACTGGTTCGGTCCAGAGCCGGAGTCGGCAGGGTTCGGCTATCTTGTCACGGGCCTTTTCGCCTTCGGCCTGCTGACGCTGCTGGCCTATTGGCTCGACATGACACGGTGGCATAAGAGCGAGGTGGGACTAGCGGTTGCGAGCGTGCCCCGCTAAGGGCGCGCGCATGGCTATCACCGAGTCCCAGATCACCCCCGATGTCGTCGCCCAGCACGGGCTCAGTGAAGAGGAATACGAGCGCGTGCTGCATGCGCTCGGTCGCGAGCCCAACCTCGTGGAACTCGGCATCTTCTCGGTGATGTGGTCGGAGCACTGCTCCTACAAATCGAGCCGCCTGCACCTGAAGAAACTGCCGACCGAGGCTCCGTGGGTCATCTGCGGTCCGGGCGAGAACGCGGGCGTCATCGACATCGGCGACGGACAGGCCGCCATCTTCAAGATGGAGAGCCACAACCACCCAAGCTACATCGAGCCCTACCAGGGCGCGGCGACCGGCGTCGGCGGTATCCTGCGCGACGTGTTCACCATGGGCGCGCGCCCAGTGGCCAACGCCAATGCCCTGCGCTTCGGCCGGCCGGAACACCCCAAGATGCAGCACCTCGTCAAGGGCGTGGTCGCGGGCATCGGCGGCTACGGTAATTGCGTCGGCGTGCCGACTGTCTGCGGCGAAACCAACTTCCATCCCGCTTATGACGGCAACATCCTGGTTAACGCGATGACCGTCGGGGTCGCCTATGCGGACAAGATTTTCTACTCCGCGGCGACCGGCGTCGGGAACCCCATCGTCTATGTCGGCTCCAAGACCGGCCGCGACGGGATCCACGGCGCAACCATGGCCAGCGCCGATTTCGAGGAAGATGCCGACGCCAAGCGCCCCACGGTCCAAGTGGGCGACCCGTTCACCGAGAAGCTGCTCATCGAAGCCTGCCTCGAGCTGATGGCGACCGATGCCATCGTCGCGATCCAGGATATGGGCGCGGCGGGCCTCACCTCCTCGTCGGTCGAGATGGCGACCAATGGCAAGGCCGGTATCCGGCTCGACATGAACAAGGTGCCGTGCCGCGAAGAGGGCATGACCCCCTACGAGATGATGCTGAGTGAAAGCCAGGAGCGCATGCTCATGGTGCTGAAGCCCGGCAAGGAAGCCATGGCCGAGGCAATCTTCCGCAAGTGGGAGCTCGATTTCGCAGTCATCGGCGAGGTCACCGACACGCGCCACATGGTGCTCGAGTTCGACGGCCAGGTCGTCTGCGATATCCCGCTCGGCCCGCTCGCGGCAGACGCGCCGGAATACGACCGTCCCTATCTGTCGAAGGACGAATACACCGCATGGGCTGGCATCACGCCGATGACCGATCGCCCGGATTCGAGCGACGTCGGTGCTGACTTGCTGACGATGCTGGCTTCGCCCCATCTGTCGTCGCGGAGCTGGATCGCCGAACAGTACGACAGCCAGGTGGGTGCCGACACGCTGCAGACCGGCGGCGATGCGGGCGTGGTCCGCGTCCACGGCACGAAGAAGGCACTGGCGATCAGCACCGACTGTACGCCGCGCTATGTCCATGCCGATCCGTACGAGGGCGGCAAGCAGGCGATTGCCGAGGCCTACCGCAATCTCTGCGCTGTCGGCGCCCGTCCGCTGGCGGTGACCAACTGCCTCAACTTCGCCAACCCGCAACGACCCGAGATCATGGCGCAGTTCGTCCATGCCCTCGAAGGCATGGGCGATGCCTGCCGCGCGCTCGACTTCCCGATCGTGTCGGGCAACGTCAGCCTCTACAACGAGAGCAAGGCGACCGGTGGCGGTTCGGCCATCCTGCCCACCCCGGCCATCGGCGGCGTCGGCATCATCGACGATCACGATCGCATGATGACCATGCCGTTCAAGGCCGAGGGCGAAGCGATCTACCTCATCTGGCCGGAAGCCTGGGCGACGCCCGATCCGGAACGTTCGCACCTCGGCAAATCGCTGTGGCTGCAGATCGTGCATGGCCGCGATGAAGGCCGGACCCCGCCGACCGACCTGACGCTGGAGCGTGCCGCCGGCGGGATCGTGCGTGAGCTGATTGCGGACGGGCTGGTCAGCGCGGTTCACGACGTGTCCGATGGCGGCCTCGCGGTGGCGCTGGCCGAAATGGCCATGGTCGGCGGCATCGGGGCCGAGGTCGAGGGGCATGACGACTACACCGCCGCGCAGTGGTGGTTCGGCGAAGACCAGGGCCGCTATATCGTCACCGTGCCCGATACCGATGCGCTCAACGCCGCGCTCGCCAAGGGCACCGAAAACGAGGACACCGCACGTGTCGGCTTCCGCCGTCTCGGTACGACGGGCGGCGGTAACCTGTTCGGTGTGCCGATCGAACAGCTGCGCGATGCGCACACGAGTTTCTTCCGCGACTGGATGGAGGCCTGAGGTGCCTGCCGGCTATTCCGGCACGCCGCTCGCGAAGAAACTGAGCCTGCGCGACGGGCAGCGCGTCTGGTTCGACGGTATGCCCGATCACGTCATCGACGAGATCGACGAATACGCGCTTGAGCTAACTTTCGTTGCGGGCCCGGATGACGCGCCGGACGCTGCGCATATCTTTGTGACCCAGCGCACCGATCTTGAGGATAAACTCGCGGCGTTGCGCAACACCATGGCAAAGGACGGCCACGTCTGGGTGAGCTGGCCCAAGAAGGCCTCCGGCGTTGCGACCGATATCACCGAGGACACGATTCGCGAGGTCTGCCTGCCGATGGGCCTGGTCGATACCAAGGTTTGCGCGGTCGACGACGTCTGGTCGGGTCTCAAGCTGGTCATCCGCAAGGACCTGCGCTGAGGGCCCGCCATCGATGCAAGACCACGAAACCCTTCCCTACTCCCTTCCCGACCTGTCCGACGAGGAAAGGATTGCGCGTGCCGGAGCCCTGCGCGACCGGCTGAAAGAGCGCCGCAGTTGTCGTTTCTTCTCCGACGCGCCGGTGCCGCGCGAAGTGATCGAGGCGGCCATCGAAGCGGCGGGCAGCGCGCCGAACGGGGCCAACCACCAGCCCTGGCATTTCGCCGTGGTTTCATCACCCGCGATCAAGCGCGCAATCCGCGAGGCGGCGGAGGAGGAGGAGCGCGCGTTCTACTCCGGGAAGGCCAGCGACGAATGGTTGCAGGCGTTGACGCCGCTGGGGACCGATGCCGACAAAGGCTTCCTCGAGACCGCGCCATGGCTGATCGTCGTCTTCGCGCAGCGCAAGGGCGGCATCGCGGAAGACGGCGTGACGCAGAATTATTACGTCACCGAAAGCGTCGGCATCGCCTGCGGCATGCTGATCGCGACGCTCAACGAAGCGGGCCTTTCGACCCTCACGCACACGCCTTCACCGATGGGGTTCCTGCGCGAGATCTGCGGTCGGCCGGACCATGAGAAACCGCTAATGATCGTGGTCGCGGGTCTGCCGAGTGCGGACGCGACCGTTCCCAAGCGGGCAACCGTCAAGAAGCCGCTATCGCAGATTTCGAGCTGGCTCTAGGCCGTCAGGCCAGGGCTTGCTGCTGCCCGTCGGGCGCTGCGAGCAGGTCGTAGGGATCGATCCCCTCTGCGCGCCAGATGCGGTGGCATTCGCGGTACCAGTGCGGTTCGGGAATGTTGAGCTCGTCGCGGACCTGCTGAAGGTCCTTCGCCAGCAATTCGCGGATCGACATCGAGACGATCGGCGGGCAGGCCTTGCCCGTCCGGTGCGCCTGCCGGGTCGCCTTCATGACGGGTGCCGCGCTGTCGCGGCGCAGCTTCTTGATGTGGAGCGAACCTGCATAGCCGAGCAAGAGATGTCCCTGACTCGGAGACTGGCCATGGGTGAACAGCAGCACGCATTGCTCGCCCAACGCGTCGCGACCATAGCCGGAGAGGACGTGCATGAGGTCGTGCGTGTCGCGCTGGCGAAAACCGAACCACTGGACGAGATCGGGATAAGTCGGGCGGCCGGATTTTTCGGACTCCTCGACCAGGCCCGCTGCAGACAGCCCTTCGCGCTCCATGAAATCGCAATAGGCATGGGCGACACTGCCCTTTGGCAGGCGACGCAGCGCCTCGTGATCGTCCAGCAACTCGGGCAGGAAGGGTTCGCTCTTGCGCAGCGCTTCGCCGAGCGGGCTGAGGGTCAGGGCGCGCACGCGCGGCATGAAGCTGGATGAAGGGAGCGCATCGTAGATCTGGAAGACGACGGCGGTATTTTCCTTGTCCTTGAGAAGCTCGCGAAATCCCTTGAGCGCCGCGATGGGGCGGTACCTGGGCGTCGGCCGGTCGGGATGGCGCAACGGAGTACCGTCCATGGCCGAATCGATACCTGCAAACATGGTGCTTCGCTCATTCATCTTCGTGACCCTTTGAATCGGTCCGTAAACGAAATTGATGAATGATAATTGGACAGGCGCGCCAAGCAGTTCTCAGCCTTCGACCCACTCCGAACGCGGGATGCCGAGCAACTTTAGGATGGCGGTCAGGTCCTCGCTGGCGATGCGCCCGTTCGCCGCATCGCGCGCCTTGGGCTTGGCGCGGTAAGCGATCCCGTAGTCGGCCGCCTCGATCATAGGAATGTCGTTGGCGCCATCGCCCGTCGCCAGGACACGCGCCCCCTCGCCCAACGCGTCGCGTTCCTCCACCAGCGTTGCGAGCTTGGTCGAAGCATCGCTGATCGGCCCGGCAAGTCCGCCCGTCAGCTTCCCTCCCGCCACCGCGAGACGGTTTCCGACCACCCGTTCGAACCCGAGCTGGGCAGCAATGGGATCGGCGAAATGGTGGAACCCGCCGGTAACCAGCACGGTACGGCAGCCCTTGTTGGCGAGCGTCTGCACCAGCGTGCGCGCGCCGGGGACCGGGCGGATCCGCTCGGTGAGGCAGCGGTCGATCGCGCTCTCATCGAGATCCTCCAGCAAGCCGACGCGCTCAGTCAGGGCGCTGGCGAAATCCAGTTCGCCCTGCATCGCGCGTTCGGTGATTGCGGCGACCTTGTCCTTGATTCCCGCGAAATCGGCGAGTTCGTCGATGCATTCCTGGCCGATCATGGTGGAATCCATGTCGGAGACGAACAGGCGCGGCACCTCGATCTCGTGATCCGCGACGAGCAGGTCGGTCTGGCCGAAATGCTCGACAAGGATGCGGATCAACTGGGACCGGTCGCCCCCGGGGAGCGAAAACTGCAGGACGTCGCCGCAGAAATCCAGCATGCCGGCCAGCGCCACCGGCATGCCCGCATCGGACAGTGCGTTGCTCGCGGCGTCGACACGGGTTTCGATGCCTTGCTGGTCTGCTATCAGCCGGGCGATGAGCACTGCGCAATCTCCTGAGAAACAACCGGTCGCGCTCATCGCAGGGCCGACCGCGAGCGGCAAGAGCGATCTCGCGGTCCGGCTCGCGCAGCGACTTGCCGAGGACGGGCGTCGCGGGGTGGTGCTGAATGCCGACAGCGCGCAGGTCTATGACGACCTTCACGTCCTTTCGGCACGGCCGACCGAAGCGGAAATGGCGGGAATCGAACATCGCCTTTTCGGGGCGTGGGACGGCGCAAACCCCTGTTCCGCAGCCGACTGGGCGGCGGCGGCAAAACGGGAGATCGCGGCGCTCCATGCAGATGGAGCGGTCCCGATTTTGTGCGGTGGCACGGGCCTCTACATGCGGACCCTGCTCGAAGGCATAGCACCTGTGCCGGAGATCGACGCGGCAGTCCGGGCGCAGGTGCGGCGCATGGGGCAGGAAGAGGCCCGTGCGGCACTGGAACGGGAAGACCCCGCCGCCGCCGCAAGGCTCGCGCCGGCCGACAACGCCCGCACGACCCGCGCTCTCGAGGTGGTTCGCTCGACCGGCAGGACGCTCGCCGATTGGCAAGCGCAAAAGGAGGGCGGGATCGGCGATGCTATCGAGCCCCACCCCCTCGTGCTCCTCCCCGAACGCGAGTGGCTCTACGAACGCTGCGACCGTCGGTTCGTGATGATGACAGAACAGGGCGCGGTGGAAGAGGTGCAGGCGTTGCTTGCGCGCGATCTCGACCCGGCCCTGCCAGTCATGCGGGCCATCGGCGTCCCCGAGATAACGGCCTGGCTCAAAGGCGAACTTGGTCGCGATGAAGCAATCGCTGCTGGCCAGACGGCGACGCGCAGGTACGCCAAGCGGCAGTATACTTGGTTCAGGCACCAAACCCCACCATCCTGGCCACAGGCCGATAATTTTAGCGACGTTTCGAGCAGCTTTTTTGTTTCATTATTTCGCAAAGAGGCTTGACTTTGTAACTGCCGAGCAGATAGGGAGCTCCTGTCGGCCCGGTGCTATAGACCCCAGCACCGGGCCGATTTGTGTCTTTCCAACGAGTTGAAGGGTCGGAGAGTTAACGTGACGACGGAGCGTAGCGGCGCCGCAATCCTGATCGAGTGCCTCAAGCGGCAAGGAGTCGAATTCGTGTTCGGCTATCCCGGCGGCGCGGTCCTGCCGATCTACGACGAACTGTTCGCCGACGATGACATCCGGCACATTCTCGTCCGCCACGAGGCCGGCGCCGCGCATGCTGCCGAAGGCTACGCGCGCTCGACCGGCAAGCCGGGCGTCGTGTTGGTGACCAGTGGCCCCGGCGCGACGAATGCCGTGACCGGCATTGCCGACGCCTACATGGATTCCATTCCCATGGTCGTCATCACCGGCCAGGTGCCGACCGCACTCATCGGGACCGACGCATTCCAGGAAGCGGACACCATCGGCCTCACGCGCCACTGCACCAAGCACAATTACCTCGTGAAGGATCCCGAGCGGCTCCGCGCGACGATAGAGGAAGCCTTCCGCATCGCGACGACCGGCCGCCCCGGCCCGGTGCTGGTCGACATTCCCAAGGACGTGCAGATCGCTCTCGCCAATTGGGACGAGCAGGACCAGACGCCCCTCCCATCCCACCGCTACCAGCCCCGCATGGTCGGCGCGGCAGACGAGATCGCCGAAGCCGTCGACATGCTGGCCAAGGCCGAACGCCCGGTGTTCTACACCGGCGGCGGCGTCATCAACGCCGGGCCGCGCGCGACAGAGATGCTCCGCAAGCTGCAGGCGGCCACCAATGCGCCTGTGACCAGCACGCTGATGGGGCTCGGCGCCTTTCCTGCGGATCATCCCGACTGGCTCGGCATGCTCGGCATGCATGGCACCTTCGAAGCCAATATGGCGATGAACAAGGCGGACCTGATCGTTGCCATCGGCGCCCGCTTCGACGACCGCGTGACCGGCCGGCTCGATGCCTTCGCCCCGCAGGCGAAAAAGATCCACATCGATATCGACCGCGCACAGATCAACAAGATCGTGCCCGTCGATCTCGGCATCGTCGGCGATTGCGCACATGTGCTCGAGCAAATCCTCGAAGGGATGAGTGGACGCAAGAGCCGCGACCTGAGCGAATGGAAGGCACGCATCCTCGGCTGGAAGGCGCGCGATTGCCTCGCCTATCCCGACAAGGGCTCGGACCTGATCATGCCGCAGAAAAGCATCGAACGGCTCTTCGCGCTGACGAAGGACCGCGATCCAATCATTACCACCGAGGTTGGCCAGCACCAGATGTGGGCGGCGCAGTATTTCGGCTTCATGGGGCCGAACAAATGGCTCACCAGCGGCGGCCTCGGCACGATGGGCTACGGCCTGCCTGCCGCCATCGGCGCGCAGCTCGGCAATCCCGACGCGCTCGTGATCGACGTGGCGGGCGAAGCGAGCATCCAGATGAACATCCAGGAGCTCGGCACGGCGAGCCAGTACCGCCTGCCCGTCAAGGTGTTCATCCTCAACAACGAATACATGGGCATGGTCCGCCAGTGGCAGGAACTGACCTACGAAAGCCGCTATTCGAACAGCTATTCGGACAGCCTGCCCGATTTCGTGAAACTGGCCGAAGCCTATGGCTGGAAGGGCATCCGGATCGAGGACGAAAGCCAGCTCGATGCCGGGATCGAGGCGATGCTCGCGCATGACGGCCCGGTGATGGTCGACTGCCTGGTCGCCAAGGAGGCGAACTGCTTCCCGATGATCCCGAGCGGGGCGGCGCACACCGACATGCTGCTCTACGGCGACAAGGTGGGCGGCACGATGGACGACGAAGCGAAGGCGCTGGTGTAATGGGCATGATGACGAATTTCCCCGAGCGCTTCGCCGCGCGCGCTGAGCGGCGCTGCTGGTTCGAGCGCAGCGACGCGGAAGAACTGCTCGACTGGCTCGAAGAGAACGGCCTCCGGTTCATCGGCATGGATGTTGCGGAAAAGCAGGGTGACAGTAACTGGGTCCTGATGGCCGACAGCCTCGACCTCAGCCGCCAGACCGACAATTTCGAAGCCGTGCGGCGGGGCCGCGAATTCCTGCGCGAATTCGACGGCGAAGGCCGCATGTTCGAGCCCGTCTGGCAGGGGCGCATGGCATGAAGATCGCCCAGCAGGCGGCAGAGCGCCATGTCCTCAACGTGATCGTCGACAACGAAGCGGGCATTCTCGCCAAGATCGCCGGCATGTTCACCGCGCGCGGTTACAACATCGACAGCCTGACCGTGGCCGACATTTCGGAAGATCACGCGATCAGCCGGATCACTATCGTTACCAACGGGCCCGAACCGGTCATCGACCAGATCCGCGCCCAGCTGGAACGGCTGGTCCCGGTCCACCGCGTGATCGACCTCACCGAAGCCGGCGCGCACGTGGAACGCGAGCTGGCGCTGGTGAAGGTCGCTGGAAAAGGCGACAACCGGGTGGAGGCGCTGCGCATCGCGGAACTGTTCCGCGCCAATGTCGTGGACACCACAACCAGCAGCTTCGTATTCGAACTTACCGGCGCGCCGGACAAGATCGACAGTTTCATCGCCCTGATGCGCGAACTCGGCCTCGTCGAGGTCGGCCGCTCGGGGATCGTGGGAATGATGCGCGGAAGTGACCGCGCCTAGAATGGGGTTTGAAATGCAAGTCTATTACGATGCCGATTGCGACCAGCAGCTGATCAAGGACAAGAAGGTCGCGATCGTCGGCTATGGCAGCCAGGGCCACGCCCATGCGCAAAACCTGCGTGACAGCGGTGTCGGCGAGGTCGTCATCGCATTGCGCGCAGGTTCGGCCACCGCAAAGAAGGCCGAAGGCGCCGGCTTCACGGTCAAGACCGTATCCGAGGCCGCCGAATGGGCCGATGTGCTCATGATCCTCGCACCCGACGAACACCAGGCGACGATCTACGCCAACGAAATCGCCGGCAAGATGCGCCCCGGCACCGCGCTCGCCTTCGCGCATGGCCTCAACATCCATTTCGGCCTGATCGACCCGCCCGCCGATGTCGACGTGATCATGATCGCGCCCAAGGGCCCCGGCCACACGGTGCGCGGCGAATACCTCAAGGGCGGCGGCGTACCCTGCCTGATCGCGGTCCATCAGGAATCGAACCAGTCGGGCGGCAACGGCTTCGCCAAGCAGCTCGCGCTGTCCTATGCCAGCGCCGTCGGCGGCGGCCGTTCGGGGATCATCGAGACCGACTTCAAGGAAGAGTGCGAAACCGACCTCTTCGGCGAACAGGCCGTGCTGTGCGGCGGCATCACCCACCTCATCCAGGCGGGTTTCGAAACGCTGGTCGAAGCGGGCTACGCGCCCGAAATGGCCTATTTCGAGTGCCTTCACGAAACCAAACTGATTGTCGACCTGCTGTATGAGGGCGGGATCGCCAACATGCGGTATTCGATCAGCAACACCGCCGAATACGGCGACATCAAGACCGGCCCGCGCATCATCACGGAAGAGACCAAGGCCGAAATGAAGCGCGTCCTGAAGGACATCCAGTCCGGCCGCTTCGTGAAGGACTTCGTACTCGACAACCAGGCCGGCCAGCCCGAACTCAAGGCGAGCCGCAAGGCTGCCGCCGCGCATCCGATCGAGCAGACCGGTGCCCAGCTACGCGCCATGATGCCCTGGATCGGCGCCAACAAGCTGGTCGACAAGGACAAGAACTGACAGTTAGGACGCGCTTGTGGAAGGAGAGACCAAGAGCGCGTCCGACGACCTGCCTTTCGCCTGCGAATGCGGCGAGGTTTCAGGTTTCGTCCGGCAAGCTACGCCATCGCAGGGCGATCACATCGTGTGCTGCTGCAGCGATTGCCGGGATCTCGCGCGCCATTTCCGCAAGGAGTCGCGGATCCTCGAAGACCATGGCGGGACCCCGCTGTACCAAAGCCGCTGTGCCCGGCTGGAGATCGGGACCGGCAAGCATCGCCTTGCCTGCCTCCACATGACCGAGCAGGCGACGACGCGCTGGTACGCCGAGTGCTGCGGCACACCCCTCTTCAATACCTACAAGAACGGCCGCATTCCCTACGTGACGACTCTGCTGGGCAATTGCGATCCGGCTAGCGTCGACGCCCGGCTCGGCCAGCCGCTCGGTTACCTCTTCCTTGATGAAGCGACGGGTGACACCAGCAAACTTCCAGCCATGCCCATGTCCCGGCTTATACGGCGGTTTTTCCTGCGGATGGTCAAGGATATCCTGTCCGGCGACCGAAGACGGAATCCGCTCTTCGACGCCAGCACGCTGGAGCCGATCGCGGCTCCTCGCCGGCTCCGCATGGAAGAGCGCAACGCCCTGCTTTAGCGCTACAGCGTTTTTGCCGCCCTTTTTCGGAACTCGGCGGACCCGGCGGTTTTCTGGTATCGAGCACCCTGAAGGAGAACGACCGTGAACAAGCCGATTTTCGCACTCGCCCTCGCCACCTCCGGCTTGTTCGCCGTCACATCCATTTCGGCGCAGGAACAACCGCAGATTCCCGGAGCCTTCGACGTCAGTCGCGTTACCGCCGGGACGTATGCCCTCGATCCGGCGCACACACTCGTGCAATGGAGCGTCAGCCACTTCGGTTTCAACGACTATCTCGGCCTATTCGGTAACATCGAGGGCACGATGACGCTCGACCCCGCGAACATCGGCGACACCGAATTCGACATCTCCGTGCCCATCACCAGCGTTGCCGTGCCAAGCGAAGGTCTGCGGGATCATTTGCTCCGACCGGGCAAGGACGGCGGCGCACCCGACTTCTTCGGTCCCGATCCGCAAGCCGCCCGCTTCGTGTCCACGAACGTGCGCCAGACCTCCGATACGACGGCCGTTGTGACCGGCCAGCTGACAATGAACGGCAAAACCGGCCCGGTCACCATGCTCGTCGAATTTACGGGTGCCGGTGCAAATCCGATGAGCAAGGCGCAGACGGTCGGCTTCCACGCGCGCGCGACGATCGACCGGACGCAGTGGGGTGTGAATTACGCAGCGCCGATGGTGGGCAGCGAAGTCGATCTCGACATCAGCGCGGCCTTCGAACGCCAGTAACCCCCCTCGACAATCGCATCGCTTCCCGTCACGAGGATCGGGATGCGTTTGAGCGACTGCCACAATATCGAAGACTTCCGCCGGCTCGCCAAGGCGCGGCTGCCGTGGCCGGTGTTCGATTATATCGACGGGGCAGCGGACGACGAAATCACCAAGCGTCGCAACACCGGCGCTTTCGACGATGTCGATCTCGTGCCTGACGTGCTGGCGGGGGTGGCGGAGATCGACACGTCCTGCACCATCATGGGCCGTAAAAGCGCACTCCCCCTGATGCTCAGCCCTACGGCCCTCCAGCGCGCCTTTCATCGCGACGGCGAGCGGGCGGTCGCGAAGGCGGCGGAAAAATTTGGCGTGTGGTTCGGCATTTCCAGCCTTGCGACCCACTCTATCGAGGAGATCGCCGCGCTTACCAGCGGGCCCAAGCTGTTCCAGCTCTATGTCCACAAGGACAAGGGGCTCAACGCCAGCATGATCGAGCGGTGCAAGGCGGCGCAATTCGATGCCATCGCTCTGACTGTCGACACGATCGTTTCGGGCAAGCGCGAGCGGTGCCTGCGGTCGGGCTTCACCACCCCGCCCCGCTTCACGCCCTCGGCGCTCTGGAGTTACGCCACGCGCCCGCGCTGGACACTGGACTATGTGTTCGGCCCGAAGTTCCGCCTGCCGAACCTCGACGAATACGTCAGCGAGGGAAGCGGCAAGGCGGTCAGTATCCAGGAATATTTCAACACCATGCTCGACACGGGGATGGATTGGGATACCGCCGCCCGCATCCGGCAGGACTGGGGCGGGACCTTCGCGATCAAGGGCGTGATGAGCGCCGCCGATGCCCGCCGCGCGGTCGAAATCGGCGCCGATGCCATCTGGATTTCCAACCATGGAGGGCGGCAACTCGATGGCAGCCGTGCCCCGTTCGACCAGCTCGGCGAGATCGTCGATGCAGTCGGCGGCGAGATCGAGATCGTGCTCGACGGCGGCGTCAGGCGCGGGACGCATGTGCTCAAGAGTCTTGCCGCAGGGGCTTCCGCAGCCTCGGGCGGGAGGCTGTATCTCTATGCGCTCGCGGCAGCCGGGCAGCCCGGGGTCGAACGGGCGATCTGCATCCTCAAGGAAGAGATCGAGCGCGGCATGCGCCTGATGGGGGTCACATCCATCGACCAGCTGACGCCAGACCGCCTGCGCTGGCGCTAGGTCCTCCACCCCGAAGTCATTGCGAGGAGCCGCAGGCGACGCGGCATTACAGGGCTGCCGGGACTGGATCGCTTCGCTGCGCTCGCAGGGACTAAAAAAGGGCCCTTAGATCATCTTCCCGAAACAGGCGCGCAGTTCTTCCACAAACAGCTCCGGCTGTTCCCAGGCGGCGAAATGACCGCCCCTTTCGAGCTCGTTCCAGTAGACGAGATTGGTCAGACTGCGTTCTACCCATTCGCGGGGCGCGGGCAGGATTTCCTTCGGGAAAGCGCTGACGCCCGCGGGGATCGCCACGGTGCCGGCACCGAACGATCCGAAGCTCTCCCAATAGAGGCGCGCCGCCGACGCGCCCGTCGCTGGAAGCCAGTAAAGCATGATGTCGTCGAGCACCTGGTCCATCGAGAGCGCATCCCATGGCGAGCCGCCGTTGTCGGTCCAGAAGAACACTTTCTCGAGAATCCACGCGGCCAGCCCGACAGGGGAATCGACCAGCGAGTACCCGATCGTCTGCGGACGCGTGCTCTGCTGCTTGGAATAGCCGGAATCCCATTCCTGGTAGAAACCGCGCCGCTGCAGGGCACGCAGTACCTTTGGGTCACTGCTTTGCATGTCCTCTGGCCCGGGCCGTCCGATCGGCATGTTGAGATGGATGCCCTTGCATCCCTTCGGGGCGAGCTGGCCGATCGCGGTCGTCACGGCAGATCCCCAGTCCCCGCCCTGCGCCACCCAGTGGGAATAGCCGAGCCGCTGCATGAGTTCGGCCCATGCTCGCGCGATCCTCTCGATCCCCCAGCCGGTGCGATCCGGCTTTCCTGAAAACCCATAACCCGGCAGCGAGGGCGCCACGACGTGGAAGGCCATGTCGTCCGGATTGGCCGGCTCGGCCAGAGCGTCGATCACGCCGAGGAACTCCACCACCGATCCCGGCCAGCCATGCGTGATGACGAGCGGCAGGGCATCCGGCCTCGAACTGCGTCGATGGAGGAAGTGAATGTCCAGCCCGTCGATTTCGGTCGTGAATTGTCCGATCGCGTTCAGCCGTGCTTCGCAGCGTCGCCAGTCGTATTCGATCCGCCAGTAGGCGACGAGTTCCTTCAGCGCCGCGAGCCTTGTGCCCTGCGACCAGTCGTCGACCGGTTCCTCTTCCGGCCAGCGCGTCTGGTCGAGCCGGTCGGCAAGGCGGACTAGTTCGTCTTCGGGGATCGCTAGGGTGAAAGGTGCGATGGTGCTCATCCCTCGCCCTCCAGCGCCTTTCTGGATGCAGCCATCACACGTTGCACATCGGCCAGCAGGATCGTGCTGGTCGCCTTGGCAAGCACGGTGCCCTTCTCGTCCAGCAAGTGCCCCTCGTAGAAGCTCGTTTGCCGCCCGTGGCGCTCGACCCAGGCTTCGGCCACTACCAGACCGGGACGTGTAGGAGCGAAGTAGCTGACCTTGAGCTCCAGTGTCATGGGGACGATCCCGGCACCATTCTTCGCCATCGCCGCATGCGCTATCGCCGCGTCGATCCATCCGCTGATGAAGCCGCCCTGCACCACGCCGCCCGAATGGCACTGTTCGGGCTTGGCCATGTATTCCAGGCTCGCGCGGCCTGCGGGATCGGTAGACACGATCCGCACCAGTCCCATGGTCTCGTAGAGTGAATGCCCGTCCGCCATCGTCTCTCCTGTCGTTGGCGAAAGATAATTTCTCCCGCCCCCCAAGCCTGTTTTGCTTTACAACGCGGCACCGGCTTAGCATACGAGGGGCCATGCACAACGCACTCGGCCTTATTCTGCGACTTACACGCCCTTGGGCGTGATAGCTGGCGTGCCTCCCGCGGTGCGCTGAGCGCCCAAGGGACCCTTCACCAAGACCAGTCCACGCACTATCCGAGATTCCCCGATGTCCATGCTCCGCGACCCGAGCACCAAATACTCCGCTTTCCCGCAGGTTCCCCTGCCCGACCGGCAATGGCCGAGCCGCACGATCACCGCCCCGCCCCGCTGGCTTTCTACCGATCTGCGCGATGGCAACCAGGCCATCGTGGACCCGATGGACGCGCACAAGAAGACCCGCTTCTTCGACCTCCTCGTCGAGATCGGCGTCAAGGAGATCGAGGTCGGCTTTCCCAGCGCCGGGGCGACCGAATTCGACTTCATCTCGGGTCTGGTGAAGTCGGGCCGCATTCCTGACGACGTGATCGTCCAGGTCCTTACCCAGAGCCGCGAGGACCTGATCCGGACCAGCTTCGCCAGCCTCACCAGTGCCAAGCAGGCGATCGTCCACCTCTACAATGCCGTTAGCCCAGCCTGGCGCGAGGTCGTCTTCGGGATGAGCAAGGAGCAGGTGCGCGACATCGCCGTGGCTGGTGCCAAGGTCATGCGTGACGAGGCGGCTAAACAGCCGGGCACCGACTGGCACTTCGAATATTCGCCCGAGACCTTCTCCACCGCCGAACTCGATTTCAGCCTCGAGGTCTGCGAAGCGGTGATGGAGGTGCTGGCTCCGACGCCCGAGCATCCGATCATCCTCAACCTGCCCGCGACTGTCGAGGCGGCGACGCCAAATATCTACGCCGATCAGGTCGAATACTTCATCCGCAACCTGCCGAACCGCGAGAGCGCGGTCATCAGCCTCCACACCCATAACGACCGCGGGACAGGCGTTGCGGCGGCGGAGCTGGCCCTGATGGCGGGCGCAGACCGCGTGGAAGGGTGCCTGTTCGGCAATGGCGAGCGCACGGGCAATTGCTGCCTCGTGACCATGGCGCTCAACCTGTACACGCAGGGGATCGACCCGAAGCTCGACTTTTCGGACATCGACCGGGTCATCGAGACTGTCGAATATTGCAACGAACTGCCCGTCCACCAGCGCCATCCCTATGGCGGCGAGCTGGTCTACACGGCGTTTTCCGGCAGCCACCAGGACGCCATCAAGAAGGGCTTTGCCGCGCACCAGAGCCAGAATTCGCCGCAATGGCGCGTGCCCTACCTGCCGATCGACCCCGCCGATCTCGGGCGCAGTTACGAGGCGGTCATCCGCGTCAATTCGCAATCCGGCAAGGGCGGCTTCGCCTGGGTGCTGGAGCAGGACCAGGGCCTCAAGCTGCCCAAGAAGATGCAGGCCGATTTCAGCCCGCACGTCCAGCGCATGGCGGACGAATTGGGCCGCGAACTGAATGCCGCCGACATCTGGAGCGCGTTCAAGACCGCCTATCACGTCCAGACCCATCCCAAGCATTTCCAGCTGGTCGATTACGAGGAACGCCGTGCGAGCGATGGCACGCGCCTGTTCACCGGCACGATCGCGGTCGAGGGTCAGGAACAGACCGTCTCGGGCCGCGGCAATGGCCTTATCTCATCCGTGCTTTCGACCATCGAGGATGCCTTCGGTCTCACGCTCGAGATCGTCGATTACACCGAGCATGCGCTGACGACCGGCCGCGACAGCCGCGCCGCGGCCTATCTCGAATGCCGTACTCCCAATGGTCAGACAATCTGGGGCTGCGGCATCGACGAGGACGTTGCCACCGCGAGCGTTCGGGCCGTCCTCAGCGCCGCCAATTCGGCGATAGGCAGATGAGCCGCTTGACTAAAACGGATTAGTCTGGGCCGCAGCAGGATTAGCGTGTTTACTGGACGCTGATCCGGTGCAATCTTTCCACGATGGACGGGGACGTGGAGACTCTGCCTGCCTATGTGGTGAAGGCCGCCGATTTTCCGGCGCTCTATTATCTCGACCAGTCGCATCCGCGCCCGGCCCGCACGCAATGGATCAACCGCGCGACCGACCAACCGCTGCGCCGCTCGACGATCGAGATGCTGCTGCGAACGATGTTCGTCGACACGAACACGCCGAGCGTCAGGAAACTGCACCAGACATCCGGCTTGCGCGCCTCGTTCAGCAGCGATCGCGATCGCGACCGGTTCGCCCGCGTCTTCGATGGCGCGCGCAGCAGGTTCGAGGCCACGCACGACACCGTCCTCACCGCAGCCTATGACGACGAGGCCGCGGCAGAGCGCATCGTTTCCAGCTTGCACGATGCCGCGATTCCTCGCGAGGCGATCTCGCTGGTCTGGCGCACCAGCCAGTACCTCGATGCGGACTACCGCGCCGAGGAAGGGCACAGCGTCACTTCGGTGGCAGGCACGATGCTCGGAAGCGGCCTCGCGGGGGCGATGCTCGGCGTTGGCGTGCTTGTCGTGCCGGGCGTGGGGCCCGTGGCGGTGGCGGGCGCCCTGACCGCGTCGGCGTTCGGTTCGATCGCGGCCGTCAGCGGCATCATCGGGGCGACCGGGGGCGCGATCGCAAAAATGCTGAGCGACCACGACGTCGACGGTGTCTCCGCCGGTCTTTACGAGCAGGAGATCCGCCGCGGGAAGGTGTTCCTGTCCATCGATACGCGCAAGTGCGCCGATCGCGTGGACGAGGCCGACGCGATCATCCGACAGTCGGGCAAGCGCTCCCGTTACGCCTGACCTGCTTCGCGTGCCGTCGTCGCGGCAGGCGGTCTGAAGACCTGGCTGACCCTCGTTACTTCACGTGATCGTCGTACCATTTGAGCCAGCGTTCCATGCGGTCCACGATGAAGCTCGGCCGGCGAATACCGTGTGACTGCTCCGGATAGATAACCAGTTGCGTTTCGATGCCCCTGGTCCGGAGCGCCTGGTACATCTGTTCGCTGGCCAGCGTCGGCACGTTGACGTCCGCGCCGCCGACCATGAACAGTGTCGGGGTGACGATCCGCTGGTTCTCGAAGAACGGATAGCTGATCCGGTCCCATGCCTCGCGGTTCTCCCACGGATAGCCGAGCTCGATGTCATATTCGTAGACATAGTGATCGGTGCCGTAACCGGCGACGATGTTGGAGATCGAGGCGCCCGACACGGCGGCCTTGAACCGCTGGTCGCTGGCGATCGTGTAATTGGTGAGCATGCCGCCATAGGACCAGCCCCCGATCACGAGCTTGTCGGGATCGGCAACGCCCTCATCGACCACGTGATCGACCGCGGCCAGCACGTCCTCGACATCGACCGAGCCCCAGGCGGCATTGATCGCGGCGGCGAAATCCTGTCCGCGGCCGGTGCTGCCGCGCGGATTGACATAGACCACCGCATATCCCCGCGCAGCCATCACTTCGAGCATCATGTCGAAACCGACATCGTACTGGGCCGTGGGACCGCCGTGGATGATGAGTGCGGTCGGCAGCCGGGTGCCCTTCCTCCAGCCCGGCGGCGTCTTCAGGAAGCCGTGGACTTTGGTCCCGTCCTTGCTCGCAAAGCTGATCCGTTCGACCTTGCCCATGTCGATCTCGTCGGCAAGCGCCGCATTGTGCCGGGTAAGCTGGCGCAATTCCGTTCCGGATAGCCCATAAATCTCGTCGGGCGCGCCGGACCGACCGACCCGCAGCGCCACGCGCCCATTGTCCGCCATGCTGGGATCGGCGAGCACCCACTCTCCGCTCCGCATGTCGCGCACTTCGCCGCCATTGGCAGCGATCGCCGCCAGTCGCTGCACACCGTCATCCTCGACGATGAAGCTGATCGCCGAACCGTCCGCCGACCAGATCGGATCGCTCACATTGCGATCGAGCGCGTCGGTCAGGACCAAGCCCTCCCCACCCGATGAAGGCACGACCGCCAGATCGTTGGTGGCATACCAGATCAGCTTGGGATCGCCGGTCCGGATATAGGCGATCCGGCTGCCGTCCGGGCTCCATGCCGGATAGGAGCCGAAGCCGGGATCATTATCGGCCCCGGCGTATCGCGTGACCTGCAGCGGCGCCTTTCCCGGCTGGTCGATCCGGGCGACATAGAGATTGAAGTCCGGGGACCGCTCCGCATCCGCGAACCGGCGCGACACGAATGCCACCCGTGACCCGTCGGGCGAGAACACAGGCATGGCCTCGTCGAAATCGCCGTCGGTCAGACGCTGCGCCTTCCCGCTTTCGATATCGTACAGCCACAGTCTTTCGCGGCGATTGTCGAGATAGCCGACCCCGTCCTGCTTGAAGCGGTAGCGATCGATCACGATCGGTTCGGGACGATCCTTCTTGGCCTTGTCCTTCCTCGGCTTGGCATCCTGGACAATCAGCGCAAGCTTCGAGCCATCGGGCGAGAAGGCGAAGTCCGAGACCGAACCATCGATCCCCTCCAGCGCATAGGCCTCGCCCCCGGCGAGCGGGAGGAACCAGAGCTTGTCGGGCGTGTCTTCCGCCCCATCCTCGTCGGCGTCGCGGCCGGAGATGAACGCGATCACGCGGCCATCGGGGCTGAATTTGGGATTGCTTTCGGTTTCCCCTGCCCGGTGCGTCAGCTGGCGCGTGCCGCTGCCGTCCCACTGGGCGAGCCAGATATGGGTTTCGGTCTTGTCCTTCTCCACATCGGTCTCGCGCACCGTGTAGACGACTTGCGAACCGTCGGGCGCGATGTCCGGGGACGAGACGTCCTTCTGGCGCAGGAGATCGGCGATTTCGGCAGGACGGGCAATCGCGGCGTAGGGAATGGCCGACGTCATCAAAGCCGCGGCAAGGATCAGATTGCGCATGGGAACCCCTCTTGTTTGGGCTTGAATACGCTATCCGTTTCCGCTCGCAAGCGGCCATCTTTCCTACAGTTGCCTGCGCCGCCTATCCTCTGCGGGATGTCCCCTCGTTGTCCCACGCCCGAAACCGCTGGCCACAAGCCTGTGGCGGGTACCGAGGGTTTTTCTTGCATGGACCGTGGTCCATGTGGTCCATGTCATGGGACTGGCGCGGGGGCGTTCCAACACGTCTCCAACACGCGCCGCAGCGAGGGAGAGAGCTGAGCCATGACCGCCACCGAAAAGATCCTCGAACCCGATCTGCCGATCATCGATCCGCACCATCACCTGTGGGACCTGCGCCCCCTGATGGGCGCCTTCCCCGAACCGCGGCACGACTTCCTCGAAGCGCTGACGGGAGCGGCCTACTACACGTTCGATGAACTGCATGCCGATACCCACAGCGGGCACAACGTCGTCGGCACCGTCTTCATGGAATGCGGCGCGTTCTACGATGCGAGCCGCGGCGAAGCGATGAAGCCTGTCGGCGAGGTGGAGTTCGTCAACGGGGTGGCGGCGCAGGGTGCGAGCGGGCTCTACGGCGCCTACCGGCCGTGCGCAGGGATCGTCGGCCATGCGGACCTGACGCTGGGCGATGCGGTGAAGCCGGTGATCGAGGCACTCATCGCGGCCGGCAATGGCCGCTTCCGCGGCATCCGCCATGCGGCGGCCTGGGACGCCGATCCCGACGTGCTCGGCCCGCCGTTCCATGCGCCTGAAGGCCTCTACCGGTCGGACGCGTTCCGCGCGGGCTTTGCCGCCTATGCCGAACACGGCCTGACCTTCGACGCATGGCTGCTCGAACCCCAACTGGGCGATGTGCTCGACCTGGCAAAGGCTTTCCCGGATCAGCAGATCGTCCTCGACCATTGCGGTACGCCGCTCAACATCGCTTGCTATCGCGGCAAGCTGCACGAACGCTTCGACACCTGGCGCCGCTCGATCCACGCGCTCGCCGAGTGCCCCAATGTGGCGGTGAAGCTGGGCGGCCTTGCCATGGCCTTCTGCGGCCTGCCCGAGGACGGTCCTGCGAGGGGCCACGGCTCGGAGCACCTGGCGGCGCTGTGGCGTCCCTATATCGAGACCTGCATCGAGGCCTTCGGGCCCGAGCGCGGGATGTTCGAAAGCAACTATCCGGTCGACCGCTGGGGCGCGAGCTACCCGGTCCTGTGGAACGCCTTCAAGCGCCTCGCGCAGGGCCACAGCGCGGACGAGAAGCATGCGCTCTTTGCGGGCACGGCGGCGCGCATCTACGGCATCGAGCACGTCCTCCCGGCCACCTGACCCTTTCCGTAACGTCAGTCTCGACAAGCGCGGGGCCGCCCCATAGGTGGCATTGCGAAACCGATCAGAGAGGAACTCCCGCATGTCCCTGCCCGCCCCGTTCGACAAGCTTCGCCTGCCCGTCATCGGTTCGCCGCTGTTCATCGTTTCGGGACCTGAATTGGTCATCGCGCAATGCAAGGCGGGTATCGTGGGCAGCTTCCCCGCGCTCAATGCACGACCGCAGAGCGAACTCGACGAATGGCTCCACCGGATCACGGAGGAGCTGGCCGCGCACAATCGCGACAATCCCGATCGCCCGGCCGCGCCCTTCGCGGTCAACCAGATCGTCCACAAGTCGAACGACCGGCTCGATGCCGACATGCAGACCTGCGCCAAGTGGCAGGTGCCGATGGTGATCACCTCGCTCGGTGCGCGCGAAGAGGTGTTCCAGGCAGTCGACAGCTGGGGCGGGATCACGATGCACGACGTCATCAACGACCGCTTCGCGCGCAAGGCGATCGAAAAGGGCGCAACGGGTCTCATCCCCGTTGCCGCCGGTGCCGGTGGCCACGCGGGCACGCTCAGCCCCTTCGCGCTGATGCAGGAAATCCGCAGCTGGTTCGACGGGCTCGTCGCGTTGTCCGGCTCGATCGCGCATGGTCGCTCGATCCTCGCGGCGCAGGCGCTGGGGGCAGACTTCGCCTATATCGGATCGCCCTGGATCGCCGCGACCGAGGCCAATGCCGACGAGGGATACAAGAAGGGCATCGTCGAAGGCGATGCGAGCGGGATCGTCTACACCAACCTCTTCACCGGCGTGCACGGCAATTACCTGCGCTCGAGCATCGAGGCATCGGGGCTCGACCCGGACAACTTGCCCGAAAGCGATCCCAGCAAGATGAACTTCGGCAGCGGCGGCAACACCAAGGCCAAGGCGTGGAAGGATATCTGGGGATCGGGCCAGGGCATCGGTACGGTGAAGGAAAGCGCGCCGGTCGAACACACGGTCGCACGACTTGAACGGGAATACGAGGCCGCCAAGGCCGCACTGGCCAAAGCCACCGCCTAGGTTGCGTCCCAGAGTTCCTCGGCAAGGGCGTCGAGCGAACTGAAATCCATTTCGCGCTGCGCGGGATCGCGCCGGTTGAGCCGGTGCGGACGACGCTCGTCGAGGAGCTGAAGGCGGAGCGCCCCCTGCAACGCCTCCAGTTGACGGAGCGCTGCGGCGCATGCCGCTGCCGTGTCTTCTTGGCGAGTAGCAGCCCAGGCTTCCTCGATCTGGCCCACCTTCTCGATCACCATCGCATTGTAATCGCGATGCGGTCCCCGGTGGAGCGGGAGTGCGAGCCGCTCGGCCGCATCTTCCCTCGACGGTAGCAGCAACCCGTTGCGGCGGAAATCGTCGAACCCGATCGCCTCCACACCGACTGCATCGAAAAGCCTGGCGAAGCAGCGGATCGAGAGGAGCTGCGATGGAAGGAGGTGATGGCGCTGCAGCGAGGGGTCGTGGTGCGCGCTGTCGCGCCGGTTGACAGCCCGGAATGGCAGCCGCGGGCGTCGACGCATGGCGAAAGGTCCCAGCGTGCCGTGCATCGGGCCTCAGCCGCAAACCGCCCGGATCAGCTTGGCATCATCATCGGCCAAAAGTGCAATCCGCGGCCAACCGGCAAAGTCGAGATGGGCAGGAAAGTCGTTCTCCCCTCTGCCGACCAGCTCGTGGACCAGGCGCAGGGCGAGTTTGGCGGCTGCAGGACGATCGCTGTTAAGCGCGGCTTCGAGCTCGAGTTCGCGGCCGAGAAAGAAGCTCAGACCGTCGGTGCGTCCAGTCCGGCGATCGCTTTGGGTCCACCCTATCAGCAAGGGGCCGGGAAAGGGGCCGCCGTTCAGCCAGCCTGAGACCAGGCGGGAGAACGTATCTGCTGCGATCAAGCTCGCCGACGGGAGCCACATGGCTCCGACGCAAGCGGCAAATCGGCCCATGATATCCACCGCCAGGGAGAGTTGTGTGCGCACGACCGGCAGGCTGTGCGCGCCATCGGCGAGATGGGGTCCCGGGAACAGGCCTATCGCCTCACTCGGCGCTTTCCTTGGAGAGGCTACCGAACCGACAAGATGCCGCGGCTTCGAAATATCGACCCCCGGACCGTCACCGAGGCCGAGACAATCGAAGGTCAATCCGTCTCGCAAGAGTTCGAGCCCAAAATGCGGCGCCAGCGCGGGCCGCTGCCCGTGCCCATCCCCCGTCGGGACCGGCAAATCGTCCGCCGCCGGGTCGAAACTGACGAAGACACGGTCGAGACCTGGAACGGCAGCGAGCATATCGTCCCGCGACGGTCGCTGCCCCGGAGGAAACAGCAACAGCAATCCGCTGCGCGCCTCACGCGCCGACGGCACCCCATCGTGTTGACCTTTATCGGAAATTGCGAAGCCCCCCAGCCAGACGCTTATTGTCGCGCTGTCTCAAGACATTGTCGAGTCGGAACGACGAAGTTGGGTCCGATTTGGTGGCGAATACTCAAAAAATGCCGAGTGACAGGCCCTGCGCCATCGCTTTGCCCATAGCGCTTGCCTGGCGAAGTTCCCCGCCCCCAACATTCTTCGGCGCCAAGATTTCTTCCGGCGTTTGCGCTGCGGTAGCAACGATCCACGGCTCCGCGATCCGCTTCAGCCGCCACCCGGTCGCGATCCGGTCGATCTGACGCTGTGCCCCTTCCCCATCGCTGCCGGCTGCGATGATGGTGGCGTAGGGGCGACCTTCTATCCGCCCCAGGACTGGATAGTAGCAGCGATCGAACATCTCCTTCATCGCACCGCTCATCGTCGCGAGATTTTCCGGGCAGCAGAAGAGATAGCCGGACGCACGCAGGATGTCCGCTGGCTGCACCTCGTCACAAACCATCAGGACGGCACCTTCACCAGCCCCTTCCGCCGCGGCCTGCGCAAGCTGTTGCGAGGTGCCGGTCCGGCTGTGCCAGACGATCAGGAGCGAATGGTCGATCATAGGCGTCACCATCGCCCGGCCCTGTCGATTGTCAATCGCCAGGCGGTTTCGCGCAGGTCGCAGGTCGTATAGACACGGCTGTATGACCTCCCCTGTGCTCTCCCATGTCTTCGGCGTCTCGCAATCCCTGACCGGGCGGGCGTGGCGGTGGCGCGGCGGCAACATGGAGCTCGGCACCTCGCTCGGTTCGGGCGACGATCTTGTCGCGCAACTGATGCTGGCCCGCGGCGTGGAGCGCGATGATCTGGAACGCCATCGCGCGCCGACCCTGCGGGGTTTCCTGCCCGACCCGTCGGCGTTTCGCGACATGGATGCCGCGGCGGACCGGATTGCGCAGGCGATCCTCGCCGAAGAGAAGATCACCATTTACGGCGATTACGACGTCGATGGCGCGACCAGTTCGGCCCTGCTGATCCGGTTGCTGCGCGATCTTGGGGTCGGGGCGGACTACTACATTCCGAACCGCCTGCTGGAAGGATACGGCCCTTCGGGTGAAGCGCTGGTCAAGCTCGGGCAACAAGGCAGCAGCCTGATCGTCACCGTAGACTGTGGCGCGATGGCCCATGAGGCACTGGCGATGGCACATGATGCCGGGATCGACGTGATCGTCGTCGACCACCACAAATGCGCCGCGGAACTTCCCAAGACCGTTGCGCTGGTTAATCCGAACCGGCTCGACGAGGACGATTTCGCCTCCAGCCATGGGCACCTTGCCGCCGTCGGCGTGGCCTTCCTGCTTGCAGTCGCGCTGGTGCGAACCTTGCGCGCGCGCGGCTATTTCGAGAACCGCGCCGAACCCGACCTGTTCGCACTCCTCGATCTCGTCGCACTCGGCACGGTGGCCGATGTGGCAGCCCTGCACGGGCTCAACCGCGCTTTCGTCGCGCAAGGCCTCAAGGTCATGGCGAAGCGGGACAACATCGGCATGTCGGCGCTGATCGATGCCAGCCGGCTGAAGCGCGCTCCGGCCTGCTCGGACCTGGGCTTCGCTCTCGGACCGCGCATCAATGCCGGAGGGCGGGTGGGTGAATCGACGCTCGGCGTACGGCTGTTGACCACCGAGGATGCGGAGGAAGCGCGCAGCATCGCTGCCCAGCTGTCCGCACTCAATGACGAGCGCAGGGCGATCGAAGCCGCGGTGCAGGAGGCAGCGGAAGAGCAACTCGCCTCGCAGCAAAACCGGGCGGTTCACGTCCTTCATGGCAATGGCTGGCATCCCGGCGTGATCGGCATCGTCGCCGGCCGCATCAAGGAGAAGACCGGCAAGCCGTCGGTCGTGATCGCGCTCGACGCCGAAACCGGACAGGGCAAAGGTTCGGGACGGTCGATTTCGGGTGTGGATCTTGGCGCAGCGATCATTCGCGCGCGGGCCGAGGGTTTGCTCGTCGCGGGCGGCGGCCATGCCATGGCTGCCGGACTGACCATCGATTCGCCCCGCCTCGACGATTTTGCCGAATGGCTGGATTCGCATCTCGAGCGGCAGGTGATGCAAGCCAGCGCGAGCCGGGAGATGGCGCTCGACGTCGCAGTGGCGCCGGGCGGATTGTCGCCGGAACTGGTCGAGACACTGGAGTGTGGCGGCCCCTATGGCGTCGGCTGGCCCGCGCCCCGCGTGGCGGTAGGGCCGGTGAGGCTGGTCAAATGCGATATCGTCGGCACCGACCATGTCCGGATCATCGCGGCAGGCGACGACGGCCGCAGCTTCAAGGGGATCGCCTTCCGCGCAGCCGATAGCGAGATGGGACAGGCCCTGCTGCACGGCGCGCGAGGACGCCGCTTGTGGCTTGCCGGGAGGGTCAAGATCGACGACTGGGGCGCCCGCCCGCAGGCGGAATTGCACCTCGAGGATGCTGCGTGGGCCGATTGATCCTCCGCATCGCACGATCATCGCCATTCGAGGGTTGACGCCCCGCCCCGCCCCGCCTAAGTGCGCCGCCACGCCACCGATGTGGCCCCTTCGTCTAGCGGTCTAGGACGCGGCCCTTTCACGGCTGAAACACGGGTTCGAGTCCCGTAGGGGTCACCA
>NZ_JAIGNN010000001.1 GCF_019711565.1 Qipengyuania proteolytica | reverse complement strand
GGCCCCTTCGTCTAGCGGTCTAGGACGCGGCCCTTTCACGGCTGAAACACGGGTTCGAGTCCCGTAGGGGTCACCACGGTGGCGTTTTCTATTCCGGCGGGCAAGCGCCCCTCGCGGTTCGGAATGGCCCCTTCGTCTAGCGGTCTAGGACGCGGCCCTTTCACGGCTGAAACACGGGTTCGAGTCCCGTAGGGGTCACCACCGCAAATCACTCTGTGACAAGATCGCGATTGCGGTTGGCATGCGTGCCGATGCGCCGCTAAGCCCCCCGCCGATGAATGCTTCCCGCATCCCCTGGCCCGGCCTCGTCATTGCCCTTCTGACGTGCCTGACGCTGCTTTCCTTCGGTCTCGACGGATGGTCGGTTTTAGCGGTGTTCGTGGTCTGGATCGGGACGCTTTGGCTCGTGCGGGCCGAACCCCCACCCCAGCGACCCCCGACGAATGGTGCAAGCTTCAGCCGCGAATCCATGGGCGACCTGTTCGAGCATTCGGAGGCCCCGGTGCTGGTAACGGACAGGGATCGCGTGATCATCGCCAATCTCGCAGCGCGCGGCTTGCTCGGATCGCACGTGATCGGGCAGGACGCGCGCATGGCCTTGAGGCAACCCGAAGCCGTGCGCCTGCTCGACCGCTCGGCCGACGGTAGCGCAGTCGTGCGCGGACTTGCACGGCGCGGTGACATCTGGCGCGTCAATCGCAAGAAGCTCGATGGCGACCTCGCGGTGATCGAGTTCGTCAACAAGACCGCCGAGGCCGATATCTCACGGGCGCACACGGATTTCGTCGCCAATGCGAGCCATGAGCTGCGCACACCGCTCGCGTCGATCATCGGCTATGTCGAGACGCTGCGCGAGGATGTGGACGATCTCGACCCCAAGATGGCCGACAAGTTCCTCTCCACCATCCAGCGCGAAGGCAAGCGGCTGCAGGACCTTGTCAGCGATCTTATGTCCCTGTCGCGGATCGAAGCCGAGAAACACGATTTGCCGACCGACCAGATTGAGCTCTCCAGTCTGGTACAGAGCGCGGCCCGCGATGGTGCCGGTAGCGAGCGGGCCGAACGTCTTGACTTCGAGACTGCTGGGCCATTCTTCGTACGCGGTGACAAGCAACAGCTCGAACAGCTCGTGCGCAACCTCGTCGACAATGCGATGAAATACGGGATTGCGGATTCCCCGGTGACCGTCCGCCTGCATCCGCGCGGCGAGAACCGGGTCCGCCTGACCGTGACCGATCGCGGTGAAGGCATCGCTGCCGAACATATTCCGCACCTGACCCGCCGCTTCTATCGCACCGATCCCGGCCGCAGCCGCGCGTCGGGCGGCACCGGCCTGGGACTGGCGATCGTGAAGCACATCGTGGAGCGGCATCGCGGCCGCCTCGATATCGAGAGCACGCTGGGCGAAGGCACGCGGGTGACCGTCACGCTGCCACTGGATAGCGACGCCGAATGAGGCCCCGAGGGGTCTTCCTGGTGGCTTTTCCACAGACAATCACACTCCGGTCACGAACTGTCACAGAACTGTAATTTGCCGGTCATAGGGGCGTCGCCGGACCGTAACCGTCCTGCGAAGGATTCCCGATGACCCGAATGATTCGCCTTTCCGTGGCTGCGGCCGCGCTCAGCTGCACCATGGCCACCCCTGTGTTCGCGCAGGACGTCACCGTCTCTGCCGACGAACTCGCCGCCATGCGCGCCCAGCTCAAGGCCATGAACGACCGCATCGACCAGCTCGAAGGCGAGTTGGCTGCGGCCAAGCAGACCAACGAGGCGCAGGACGTGACGATCGCCGCTGCGACCGAAGCTGCGCAGGCCAAACCCGAACCCGCTCCGGCAGAAGAACTCTCCAAGAGCGACGGCTGGAGCTTCAAGCCGCGCGGTCGCCTGATGTTCGACGCCGGTTTCACCAGCGTGCCCGGCTCGACCGGTCGCTCCGACGGGTTCGGCAACGAAGTGCGCCGCGCGCGGCTCGGCGCGTCGGGCGATATCCCGGGCGGCTTCGGCTACAAGTTCGAACTCGATTTCGCGGGCAACGAAGTCGAAGCTGCAGACGCCTACCTGTCCTACAGCGACGGCCCGATCGAAGTGATCGTCGGTCACCAGAACAACTTCCAGTCGCTCGAAGAACTGACCAGCAGCCTGCACACGACCTTCATCGAACGCGCCGCTTTCACCGATGCCTTCGGCTTCGAGCGCCGCATCGGGGCTTCGGTCACCTACAACAAGGGCGCGGTGCTGGCGCAGGCCGGTGTCTTCACCGACAATTTCGCCGACACCGAGACCAACAATCGCGGTGCCGACGCGCGCCTCGTCTTCATGCCGAAGATGGGCGACACCCAGCTGCACTTCGGCGGCTCGATCCACTATAACGACCTGGCCGAGGACGGCGCGACGGTGCGCTATCGCCAGCGCCCGCTGGTGCATTTCACGTCGGAGCGCTTCATCAACACCGGCAATCTCGACGCCGATAGCGAATTCGGGCTCGGCCTCGAAGCCGCGGCCGTCGCAGGCCCGTTCCACGCCGCAGCCGAGGGCTACTGGCAGACCGTCACCATGCCGGGCGCGATGGAAGACCCGACCTTCTTCGGCGGCTACGCGGAAGCCGGCATTTTCCTCACCGGCGGCGACACGCGCGGCTACAAGGGCGGCAAGTTCGATCGCAGCAAGCCCGCCAATCCGCTCGGCAAGGGCGGGCTGGGCTCGTTGCAGTTCAACCTGCGCTACGACTATCTCGACCTCAACGATGCCGGCGTGCTGGGCGGAACCCAGAATGGCTACCTCGCGTCGCTGATCTGGAAGCCGAACGCCTACGTCCTGTTCGGCGTGAACTACGGCATGCTCGAGTACGACAACGCCGTGTACCCGACCGCCGATGGCGACACCTCCTATACGGTCGACGCCTTCGGCGTGCGCGCGCAGGTCGATTTCTGATCGGCGGTCAGACTGTTGTCGCAACCCTGTAATATTGAGGCGCAAAGGCGCCGCTAGTTACCAACCCAAGGGATCTATCATGACCAAGACCAAATCCTTCATCTTCGCCGCCGTTTCGGCTGCCGCCCTCGCCGCTTGCGGCGGCGGTGCGTCGGACGCCGGTTCGCGCGATTCGATCCGTGCTGTCGGTTCGTCGACCGTGTTCCCGTTCGCCAAGGCGGTTTCGGAAGCCTTCGTGCGCTCGAACCCCGACTTCACCTCGCCGATCATCGAATCGACCGGCACCGGCGGCGGCATGAAGCTGTTCTGCTCCGGCGTCGGCGCCGACACGCCCGACATGGCCAATGCCTCGCGCCGCATGAAGGCGAGCGAGTTCGCCGACTGCCAGTCCAACGGCGTGACCGACATCATCGAAATCCAGGTCGGCCTCGACGGGATCGCGCTGGCCTCGGCCAAGGGCGGCATCATGATGAACCTGACCCCCAAGCAGGTCTACGAAGCACTTGCCGCCAGCCCCTATGGCGGCGAGCAGACCGCCAAGACCTGGTCGGATATCGACCCCTCGCTGCCGAACGAGCCGATCCTCGTCTACGGCCCGCCGAGCACCTCGGGCACGCGCGATGCGCTCAAGGAACTGATCCTCGAAGCCGGCTGCAAGACCAATGCGGACATGGCGGCCCTCAAGGACAGCAATGAGGACGAGTATCAGAAGCTGTGCACCGAAGTGCGCTCCGACGGCGCCTATGTCGACCAGGGCGAGCAGGACAACCTGATCGTCCAGAAAATCGAAGGCAATCCGAAGGCCGTCGGCGTCTTCGGTTTCAGCTACCTCGAAGAAAACCTGGACAAGCTGCAGGACCTGCCGATCAACGGCGTCGAAGCGACCTATGACAACATTGCCAGCTTCGAATATCCGGGCGCCCGTCCGCTCTACGTCTACGTCAAAAAGGCGCACCTCGATGCCATCCCCGGCCTCAGGGAATACCTCGCCCAGTGGACCAAGATGTGGTCGAAGGGTGGGGAATTGGCCAAGATCGGGCTTGTCGCATCGCCTGAGGACGTTATGGCGACCAGCACAAAAGCCGCTACCGAGTACACCACGCTCGACGGCTCGCAGCTGAAGTAAGGCGAAATCCTAGCGTATGTCACCAGCCATCCTGCTTCTCCTGGCCCTCGGCCTCGGGCTTGCCGGATGGTTGGCGGCCCGCGCGCGCGCCTGGGCATTCCGGCGCGAAAGCTCCGACGGGCGGCTCGCCAGCCTGCCGACCTACCACGCGTGGTATGTCGCGCTCTGGATCGTGCTGCCCGTCCTCGCCTTCGTGGCGGTGTGGAGCGCGATCGCTCCCGGGCTCGTCAACCAGGCCGTATTGGCAAATCCCGCCGCCGCCGAACTTCCCGCTTTCGGTTTCCAGCGGCAGACGATCCTCAACGAAGCGCGTGCGGTCGCAACCGGTGCGGCACCGGCGGTCTTCAACCCGCAGGCGCGCGAACTGGTCGAACCGTTCCGCGATGCGCTGTCGCGCTACAATACGATTGGAATCGTGGTCACCCTGCTGATCGCCTTCCTGACGGGAGCCTGGGCCTTCCTGCGCCTGAAGCCCGATTTCGCCGCGCGTACCAAGGTGGAGCGGATCGTCATGGCGATCCTGCTCGGCGCATCGCTGGTCGCGATCCTGACGACGATCGGCATCCTCGTCAGCCTGATCTTCGAGACCGTCCGCTTCTTCGGCATGGTCTCGCCGGTCGACTTCCTGTTCGGGACCCATTGGGGCCCGGACCCCATGAGCAACCCCGACAATCCCGATGGCAGCCGCTACGGCGCGATCCCGCTGTTCTGGGGCACGATCTACATCGGCGCCATCATCGCCATGATCGTGGCGATCCCGCTCGGCCTGATGAGCGCGATCTACCTTACCCAATATGCCGATCCCAGGGTCAGGGCCTGGGTGAAACCCGCACTGGAAATCCTCGCCGGCGTCCCGACCGTCGTTTACGGCTATTTCGCCGCGCTCACCATCGCGCCCGCCATCAGAGACATCGCCCTTGCGCTCGGCATGTCCAACCCCTCGAGCGAAAGCGCACTCGCGGCCGGCCTTGTCATGGGCGTGATGATCATCCCCTTCGTCAGCTCGATGGCCGACGACAGCATTGCCGCCGTGCCGCAGGCCATGCGCGACGGCAGCCTTGCCATGGGCGCCACCACCAGCGAGACCATTCGCCGCGTGCTCGTCCCTGCCGCCTTGCCCGGCATCGTCGCCGGGATCATGCTCGCGGTCAGCCGCGCGATCGGCGAAACCATGATCGTGGTCATGGCCGCGTCGACCGCGGCCAACCTCACCGGCAACCCGCTGGAGGCAATGACCACCGTCACCGTCCAGATCGTCGCCATGCTCACCGGCGAAGGCAGTTTCGACCATCCGGCGACGCTGAGCGCCTTCGCGCTCGGCTTCGTGCTCTTCATGGTCACGCTCGGCCTCAACTTTGTCGCCCTGCGCGTCGTCAAACGGTATCGCGAAGCGTATGACTGATCTCGACGCTCCCCTCGGCGCGCCCACGCGTAGCGCTGCCTTCGAGGCGCGGCTCAAGCAGCGCTATGCGGCAGAACGCCGTTTCAAGGCGATCGGCCTTGGCGCCATCCTGTTCTCCGTTGCCGTGCTGGTGTTCCTGCTCGGCACCATGACGATCAACGGGATCGGCGGCTTCCAGCGCGTCGAACTCGACGTGCCGATTGACTTTGCCGAGGCCGGCATCGCGGCCGATCCTGCGACCATGAGCCAACCGAATGCGGTGCAGAACCTCGAAGCGCAGGGCCTGCCCGATGTGGTCGACTATTTCGCGCAGCAAGCGCTCGGTGAAGAGGCGGCGGCCGAACTCGGCAGGCAGGCGTGGCGCGATGTCGCCGCTGCCATCGTCGCCGATCCTTCGATCCTACGCGAACAGGCGACTTTCTCCTTGCCCGCCTCGGCCGATCTCGCCTCGGGCTACCAGGGCGAAGGCTCGCCCGACATGCGGGCGCTGGCGCAGCGGCTCGATGCCGAAGGCAAGATCGGCAAGAACTTCGATCCCGGCTTCCTGACCCGTGCCGATGCGACCAATCCGCAGCAGGTGGGTATCTGGGGCGCGCTCAAGGGCTCGATGCTGACGATGATCGTCACGCTGCTGCTCGCCTTCCCGATCGGCGTGCTCGCGGCGCTCTATCTCGAGGAATATGCGCCCAAGAACCGCTGGACCGAACTGATCGAGCTGTCGATCAACAACCTTGCCGCGGTCCCCTCGATCATCTTCGGCCTGCTCGGCCTTGCCGTCTTCCTGACGCTGTTCCCGAACCTGCGCTCGGCGCCCGTCATCGGCGGCATGACCCTCGCGCTGATGACCATGCCGGTCATCGTCATTGCCGGGCGCAACGCCATCAAGGCGGTGCCGCCGAGCATTCGCGATGGTGCGCTCGCCATCGGGGCCTCGCCGGTGCAGGTGGTGTTCCACCATGTCCTGCCCCTCGCCCTGCCCGGTATCCTCACCGGCACGATCATCGGCATGGCCCGCGCGCTTGGCGAAACCGCTCCGCTGCTGATGATCGGGATGCGCGCTTTCGTGGCCACGCCGCCCGACGGCTTCACCTCGCCCGCCACCGTCCTGCCGATGCAGATTTTCCTGTGGTCGGACGAAATCGATCGCGGTTTCGTGGAACGCACCAGCGCGGCGATCATCGTGCTATTGCTGTTCCTTCTGCTGATGAACGGCCTCGCAATCTACCTGCGCAACAAATTCGAGAAGACATGGTGACCGTAGTCCACGAAAACCTTGAAGTGACGGACGCCAAGATGAGCGCGCGGGACGTCTCCGTCTTCTACGGCGACAAGAAGGCGATCGACGAAGTCTCGATCGACATCCCGACCAAATACGTCACCGCCTTCATCGGCCCGTCCGGCTGCGGCAAGTCGACCTTCCTGCGCACGCTCAACCGCATGAACGACACGATCCCTTCGGCCCGCGTCGAAGGCGAGATCACGCTCGACGGCGACGATATCTACCGCTCCAAGATGGATGTCGTGCAATTGCGCGCGCGGGTCGGCATGGTGTTCCAGAAGCCGAACCCCTTCCCTAAGTCGATCTACGACAACATCGCCTACGGTCCGAAGATCCACGGCCTCGCCGAAGGCAAGGACGAACTCGACGCCATTGTCGAACGCTCGCTGAAGCGCGCGGGCTTGTGGGAAGAGGTGAAGGACCGCCTGCAGGACAGCGGCACTGCGCTCTCGGGCGGCCAGCAGCAGCGTCTGTGCATTGCCCGCGCCATCGCGGTCGATCCGGAGGTGATCCTGATGGACGAGCCCTGTTCGGCGCTCGATCCGATCGCCACGGCGAAGATCGAGGAACTGATCGCGGAACTCAACGGCCGCTACGCCATCGTCATCGTGACCCATTCGATGCAGCAGGCCGCGCGCGTCAGCCAGCGGACCGCTTTCTTCCACCTCGGGAAGATGGTGGAATATGGCCGCACATCTGACATATTCACCAATCCGCTCGAACAGCGGACGCAGGATTACATCACGGGACGCTACGGCTGATGCAGGAACATACCGTCAAGGCCTTCGACGAGGACATCACCCGGCTGCGCGGCCTGATCGCGGAAATGGGCGGGCTTGCCGAAGCGGCCATCCAGGAAGCGATCGAGGCGCTGGTCAAGGGCGACGACACGCTGTCGGACAAGGTCGTCAAGGGTGACAAGAAGATCGATTCGCTCGAAAGCGAGGTCGACAAGCTGGCCGTGCGGATCATCGCGCTGCGCGCCCCGATGGCGGACGATTTGCGCGAAGTCATCGCCGCCCTCAAGATCGCCGGTGTGGTCGAGCGGATCGGCGACTATTCGAAGAACATCGCCAAGGCCTCCAAGGAAATCGGCCCGAACCGGAAGAAGTTCGAACCGCTGACCCTGCTCCCCGCCATGGCCGAAGTGGCGAGCGAAATGGTGCACGACGTGCTGACCGCCTACGCCGCGCGCGATGCCGAGCTGGCGCGCGAAGTTATCGCTGCGGACGAGAAGGTCGACGCCTTCTACAACTCGATTTTCCGTAATCTCGTCAGCCACATGGTCGAAAATCCTTCGACCATTTCGAGTGCTGCACAGCTGCTGTTCGTGGCGCGCAACCTCGAACGGATCGGCGACCATGCGACCAATGTCGCGGAGATGGTCCATTTCGCCGCGGTTGGCACCTATCCGCCCGACGAGGACGATTGACATAATTCTGTAGCGCGAGGGTCATAAAGCCGTGCCCGACACGAAATCATCGCGGGAAGGCAAGGATTTGAACGCCGCCAAGCTCCTGCTCGTCGAGGACGATCCAGCCCTCTCCGAGCTGCTCGAATACAGATTCAGCAACGAAGGTTATAACGTCCGCACCACTGCGGACGGCGACGAAGCGCTGGTGATGGCCTCCGAAGACGCGCCCGATCTCGTCATTCTCGACTGGATGATCGAAGGCACGAGCGGGATCGAAGTCTGTCGCCGCCTGCGCCGCGACAAGGCCACCGCGCATGTGCCCATCATCATGCTGACCGCGCGCGAGGCCGAGGACGACCGCGTGCGCGGCCTCGAGACGGGTGCCGACGACTACCTCACGAAACCGTTCAGCCCGCGCGAATTGCTGGCGCGCGTCGCCGCCGTGATGCGTCGCATCCGACCTGCGCTTGCCGGCGAAACGATAGAAGTGGGCGACATCTCGCTCGACCCGGTCGCGCACAAGGTGACGCGCCGCGGCAAGGTCCTCCAGCTCGGCCCGACCGAATACCGCCTGCTCAAGTTCTTCATGGAAAGCCCGGGCCGCGTGTTCAGCCGCGGGCAGCTGCTCGACGGCGTCTGGGGCACCGAAAGCGATATCGAACTGCGCACGGTCGACGTCCACATCCGCCGCCTGCGCAAGGCGATCGAGATCGAAGGCGCGAAGGACCCCGTCCGCACCGTCCGCAGCGCTGGCTACTCGCTCGAGGCCTGACCTAGCGACACACGCTGCGCCACCGCTCGCTCATGTCGAGGTGCAGGTGATCGGCGTGGGCGGCGTTGTAGTCAGGGCTGAGGACGGTGGCGAAGCTGTCGCAGGCACCGTCCCGGACCATGCGCAGGAAGCGGGCCTCGTCATCCTCCCCGTCCCAGTCGCGTAACACGCTGATCCGGGTGCCGTCGAACAAGGTGAAACCGGCGATATCGATGGCATTGGCCGTCGCATGTTCGCTCCACGGGCCCTCGTCCCGACCGTAGAGGCGACGGCAGGAATAAGCGCCGAGGTGCTGGACGCTCGCGATGCGGGTTCCGAAGATTTCCTGCGCTGCGGGTTCGAGGACGTCACGCTCCCACAGATAGGTTGCGACAGCAGCGGGGCAGGTTGTCGCCGGCGTGTCGGGACTGAGCGGGAGGTTCGCAAGGCGCGTCCGGTCGGCCCGCAGGCACGCGCCTTCGCCGACCGGTTCCAGCGCCTCGAACGCAATGCGACTGCGCGCCAGCGTCGCGCGGCACAGCTGCGTATCGCTACGCAGCGCCAGCAGCTTCGCTTCGGTGGCCCAACCGGGCGGATCGCGCAGGTCGAGCGGGGCCCACGGATTGTGCCCGGGGTGCTCCTGCAACCAGCTTCGCCCGGCCAGCAGCAGCCCTGCCAGAACGAGCAGGATCACGATCCGCCGATCCCAGGTGAACCTGCCGATACGCCGCGAAATGCGCGTTCTCATAGCTGCGTGCCGAGCAGGTCCATCAGGATCAGAACCGCGATGGCGAGGAAAAGTATCCCGATGCCCCGGTCGATCCAGCGCCGCGTCGCCGCGCGTTCCATCACGCTCGCGAGCCGTCTGCCGGCGAAGATGTAGGCTGCGCCGACGATGACATCGAGCACCAGCGCCACCAGCGCCAGCACCACGATCTGCCATCCTATCGGGCGCGCCGGATCGACGAAGGGCGGGATCAGCGCGACCATGTAGATCAGCGACTTGGGGTTGCCGATCGCGACGAGAATGCCGTCGCGAAAGGCGTGGCTCGACGGCTCGCGCCCGGGCGAAACCTGCCCCTCGTTGGTATGAAACGAGTGCCGGATCGCCTTGACGCCCATCCACGCGAGATAGGCCACGCCGGCAATCGCCAGTATGCGGAACGCCAATGGATAGGCCTTGGCGAGCGTGCCGAGGCCGAGTGCCGCGAACAGCCACCAGACGAAATAGCCGATCTGCATGCCCAGAAGCGCTGCCCAGCCCGCGCGCGTGCCGCGCCAGATCGCCTGCCCCATCACGAACACCATCGACGGGCCCGGCACCACGCTGGTGGTCGCGGTGACCAGCATGAAGGCGGCGAGTTTCTCCGGGTCGATCATGGCGCGCGCCCTAGCGAGTGGCTCAGTGGAAGTCGCGCGATTTCGGGATGATGCGGACGTCGCGCGGGTGGCCTGCATGCCAGCCACATTCGCGGTTGCCCGGCGGCGGTTCCTGCCAGTCGTCGTCGGACGGCGGGTTCTCCCACCCGGGCTTGCGGTGCGAGGGCAGCGGGCTGTTCACATGGTCCGCCCGCGCGATCGGGGCCTTGAGCAGCTCGTCGGACAGGCGGTGGAGGTCCTGCGTCGCATCGGTCAGGTGCTGCGCGATCACGTGCACGACCTCGTCGTCATACTCCACCCGCCCGCGCACCTCCATCAGCCGCGCGCCCATCACCACCTTGCGCTGGCGCGCCTTGAGATCGGGCCAGACGACGAGGTTCACCACGCCGGTCTCGTCTTCCAGCGTGATGAAGCACACGCCCTTGGCGCTGCCCGGTTGCTGGCGGATCAGCACTACGCCCGCGACCTCGACCAGCGAGCGATGCTTGCGGCTGCGCAGGTCGGCAGCGCGCAGGAAGCCGCGCCGGTCCAGCCCGTCGCGCAGGAAAGCCATCGGATGCGCCTTCAGGCTGAGCCGCATGGTCTGGTAATCCGCCACGACTTCCTCGCTCAGCGGCATCACCGGCAGCCGCGTGCGTGACGTCTCGGCGCCCTCCTCGCGTGCCGTAGCGGCGGCGAACAGCGGCAGGTCGGGCGCGGCGACCAGGCTGCGCGCATCCCACAGGGCCTGACGTCGCGACAGCGCCATCGAGCCGAAACAGTCGGCGCTGGCGAGCCGCTCGACATGCGCCGGACCGATGCGGGCACGATCCCGCAGCGCCGTGACGTCGGCATAATGCCCGCGCTCCTCGCGCTCACCGATCAGCCGTGCCGCCACGGCTTCCGGCAAGCCGTCGACCTGCCGCAGGCCGAGCCGCAAGGCCATCGTGCCGTCATGCGCCTCCAGCGTGCAGTCCCACCCGGACAGATTGACGTCGGCGGGCAGCACCGTGACGTCATGCTCGCGCGCATCGCGCACGATCTGCGCCGGAGCGTAGAACCCCATGGGCTGCGAATTGAGCAGCGCGCAGGCGAAGGCCGCCGGATAGTGGCACTTCATCCAGCTCGACACATAGACGAGATGGGCGAAGCTGGCGGCGTGGCTTTCGGGAAAGCCGTATTCGCCGAAACCCTTGATCTGGTTGAAGCACCGCTCCGCGAATTCGGGATCGTAGCCGCGCGCGATCATCCGGCCGACCATCATGTCCTGATGTTCGTTGACCATGCCCCGGCTGCGGAAGGTGGCCATGGCCTTGCGCAACCGGTTCGCCTCCACCGCCGAGAATTTCGCCGCGTCGAGCGCGATCTTCATCGCCTGCTCCTGAAAGATCGGCACGCCATAGGTGCGCTTCAGGATCGAGGAGAGCTCGTCGGGCGGGCCATGCTCGGGCGACGGCGAAGGCAGGTGGAAGTCGGTCTTGCCCGCGCGCGCCAGGCGGCGCTGCTTGAGATAAGGATGAACCATGTCGCCCTGGATCGGGCCCGGCCGCACGATGGCGACCTGCACCACGAGGTCGTAGAACTCGCGCGGGCGCAGGCGAGGCAGCATGTTCATCTGCGCCCGGCTCTCGACCTGAAACACGCCGAGCGAGTCGCCCTTGCACAGCATGTCGTAGACCGCCGGATCCTCGCGCGGCACGGTGGCGAGCTCGTATCGCTCATCATGATGATCTTGCAGCAGTTTCAGACCCTTGCGGATGCAAGTTAACATCCCGAGCGCGAGTACGTCGACCTTGAGGATGCCGAGATCGTCGATGTCGTCCTTGTCCCACTCGATGAAGCTGCGGTCGGGCATCGCACCATTGCCGATCGGGACCATCTCGGTCAGCGGGCCATCGGTGAGGATGAAGCCGCCGACATGCTGGCTGAGATGGCGCGGCATGCCGATCATCTGCTCGGTCAGCTTGAGCACACGGCGCAAATGCGGATCGCCGAGATCGAGCCCGGTCTCGTTCTCGACATGGGTTTCGTCGATGGTCTGGCCCCACCCGCCCCAGACGGTGCGCGCGAGCACGGCGGTCACATCCTCGGACAGGCCCATCGCCTTGCCGACCTCGCGGATGGCCATGCGCGGGCGATAGTGGATCACCGTGGCGCACAGGCCTGCACGCTGGCGGCCATAATGCCGGTAGATATGCTGGATCACCTCCTCGCGCCGTTCGTGCTCGAAATCGACGTCGATATCGGGCGGCTCGCGGCGCTCCTTAGAAATGAAACGGTCGAACAACAGCTGGTGCTTTGCCGGGTCGACCGAGGTGATGCCGAGGCAATAGCACACGGCCGAATTGGCTGCGGAACCGCGACCCTGGCACAGGATCCCCTCGCCCCGCGCGAAGTCGACGATGTCCTTGATGGTCAGGAAATAGCGCGCCAGGTCGAGTTCGCCGATCAGCCTGAGTTCGCGCTTGAGGGTCTTCTTCACTTTCGGCGGCAAACCCTTGGGAAAGCGATCTTTCTTCGCCCCCTTCCACACCTGCTGCTCGAGATAGCGCTGCGGCGTCAGCCCCTCGGGATAGATCTCGCGCGGGTATTCGTAGCGCAGTTCGTCGAGGCTGAAGCGGCAGGTATCGGCGACCGCGCGCGCGGCGGCAATGGCGTGCGGCCAGCGGGCGAACATACGCGCCATCGCGCCCGGGGATTTGAGATGCCGCTCGGCATTGCCGAACAGGAGATGCCCGGCCCGCGCGACGGTAGTCTTGTGCCGGATCGCGGTCATCACGTCCTGCAGGGGGCGCCTGTCGGGTGTAGCGTAGTGCACGTCGTTTGTAGCGAGGATGCACAGGCCGTGCAGTTCCGCGTGATGATCGAGCGTTTCGATGCGGGCGATATCGTTCGCGGTGTAGAGATAGCTTGCCGCGATGTGGCGCAGGCCCGGCAGCAGTCGCACCAGATGGGGAAGGAGGTCCGCAAGCGACCCTTCGATCTCCATCTGCCCGCTCTCGTCGCCGTCACCGTCCTGGCGGAGCGGCACGACATTGGTCGGCACGGCGATGGCGAAACGCTGGTCGAGATCCGCCGGCGGCACGAGGATCAGCTGCACATCCTCGCCATGCGCGGCCAGCATGGTGAGCGAGATGTGGCACTCGCCCTTGGCCTGCCATGCGCCCTCCAGCGTTGCCGTCCGCCCGGCCGAGATCAGGCGGCACAGTCGGCCATAGGCGGCGCGGTCTTTCGGATAGGCAAGGAAGGCCAGACCCTCGACGGTTTCTATCCTGCAACCGATAACCGGCCGCATTTTCAGCGTTTTTGCCTCACTGTGGATGCGCACCACGCCCGCCATCGTATTGGCGTCGGCGATCCCGATGGCATCGTAGCCGAGTTCGCGCGCGCGCAGGGCGAGGTCGACCGCATCCGATGCCCCGCGCAGGAAGCTGAAGCAGGAAACGATGCCGAGTTCGACGAAGGGTGCGCGCGGCGGCGCGCCTATGCTGTCGGGATCGAGCTCGATCCTGCGCTTGGGTATCTGGTGGTCGTTCTCCGGCACGGGCTCACCCTGCGAGCTCCGCAAGCCGGGCCTTCACCGCGACCAGGTCGGCATCGAACAGTCGCACCTGTTCCTCGCGCGCGGGGCCATCGAGGCGCAGGAGGTAGGAGGGGTGTGCGGTGACCCACAGCTCGCTGCCGTCTTCCAGCGGGATCGGCGCGCCGCGAACCTTCGAGATGCTAACGGTCTTTCCGAGCATGCCGCGCGCCGCGCTGGCGCCCATGGCGAGCACCAGTTTCGGCTGGACGATGGCGCGCTCGCTCTCGATCCACCAGCGGCAGGTGTCGATCTCCTTCGCGCCGGGGTTCTGGTGGAGCCGCCGCTTGCCCCGCTGGACATATTTGAAATGCTTCACCGTATTGGTGACATAGGCAGCGCGCCGGTCGATCCCGACTTTCTCGAGATGGACGTCGAGCAGTTGCCCGGCCGGACCGACGAAAGGCCGGCCCGCAAGGTCTTCCTGGTCGCCCGGCTGCTCGCCCACGATCATCAGCGCGGCATCTTGCGGCCCCTCGCCCATCACCGCATGGTTGTCGAGCTGGCCGATGGGGCACTTGCGGCAGGCGTGGATCGCCTTGTCGATCGCCTCGAGCGTATCGGGTCGCTGCTCGAACTCGCCGGAAAATACCGATTTGCCCTGCTCGACCATCTTCGCCTCGCGGCCCTGCGCACCGGCGATAAGCTCGGGGATGAGCGCGGCTTCGGGCATGTTCTTCCAGTATTTCTTCGGCATCTCCTTCACCATCGCGCCGATCTTCAGCCGCGCGGGGTTGAAGATCGAGGCGTAATAGCTGCGCCACAGGTCCTCCATCGGATCGCCGCCGGGCGCATCGCTGCGCTGCGCAGGCGGACCTTCGGACATGGTCTGCCCGTCCCAGTGGAGCGAGCCGCGCGGCGTCAGGATCGACCAGCGCATATTGGCGAAGCGGCGCATGAAGAAGCCCGCATTGGCGCGCAGGATGTGGTGCTCGGGCTCGAACCAGGCGACGTAATGCTCGCCCGCCTCTTCCTCGTCCCCGCTCTCGATCAGGCGGAAGCGCACGAAGGCGTGCATCTTGTGGCTGTCGCGGCGGACGTTCTTGTCGAGCTCCTCCAGCCTGCGGACGTCGAGATCGGCCTTGTCCTCCATCATCCGCGGATTGGCCTGCAGCCGCCACAGCAGGCGATAGAGCAGCGCGAACCGTGTCGGGTCAGAATGCAGCGCGGCGTTGCGCGCCAGGCTCACGAAACGGCGGTTGGCGCGCACCGGGCGCGCATCGGCGGGCGGCACGGGAACGTTTTCCTCGCCGCTCGCGAACAGATCGACACCGCCCCCCGGCTCGCTCCAGCTCACCCGGTCGGGCGCGATGCCGCACTGAACCAGCACCCGCGCCGTCTCGCGCCAGAAGTCGAAATCGTCCGGCTCGGGCAGCTCCACATGGTAGCGCGCGCCGGGATCGGGGTTCCGCAGCGCGCTCATGCCGTGAACAGCTCCAGTTGCTCGCTTTTGGGGGCGAGCATGCTCCTGAGGTCGGCGCGGTCGGTCAGCATGACGGGGCGCCAGTCCACCGTGCAGATGAAGGGCCGTACCTTGGTGATCGAGAGCGTCAGGCGCGCGACATCGTCGAGCCGCAGGGTCCGGTGACGACGGCTGGCGAGGATCTTGCCCACCGCCTTCACCCCCAGCCCCGGCACGCGCAGCAATTGCTCCTTGGTGGCGCGGTTCACGTCGACCGGGAATTGCTCGCGAAACTTCAGCGCCCAGGCAAGCTTGGGATCGATATCGAGCGGCAGGTTCCCGTCCGCCTCGGTCGCCTGCATCACCTCGGCCGGCTTGTAGCCATAAAACCGCATCAGCCAGTCGGACTGGTAGAGCCGGTGCTCGCGGATCAGCGGCGGGCGCTTCAGCGGCAGCACCGCGCTGGCATCGGGAATCGGCGAGAAGGCGCTGTAATAGACGCGGCGCAGGCCGAAGTTGTCGTAGAGCCTGCTCGCCTTGCCGACGATGTCGCTATCGGTCGCGGCATCGGCGCCGACGATCATTTGTGTCGACTGGCCCGCAGGCGCGAAGCGGGGGGCGTGCTTGAACCTTTTGTGCGCGTCCTTGAGCTCGGTTATGTCGCTCTTCACCCGCGCCATCGCGCCTTCGATCTGGCGCGCGTCCTTGTCGGGCGCGAGGCGGGTCAGGCCGCTGTCGGTCGGCAGTTCGACGTTGATCGAGACCCGATCGGCATAAAGCCCCGCCCGATGGACGATTTCGGCATCGGCCTCGGGAATGGTCTTTAGATGGATATAGCCGCGAAAATCGTGTTCTTCTCGGAGGATACGGGCCACTTCTACCAGCTGCTCCATCGTGTGGTTCGAACTCTTCACGATGCCCGAGGAGAGAAACAGCCCCTCGATGTAATTGCGCCGGTAGAAGGCCAGCGTGAGGTCCACCACCTCTTGCGGCGTGAACCGCGCCCGCACCACGTTCGAGCTCTTGCGGTTCACGCAATAGTGGCAATCGAACACGCAGTGGTTGGTCAGCAGGATCTTGAGGAGCGAGATACAACGCCCGTCGGGCGCATAGGCATGGCAGATGCCCATCCCCTCGGTCGATCCGATGCCCTTGCCGCCCATCGAATTGCGCTTCGCCGTGCCGGAAGACGCGCAGGAGGCATCGTATTTCGCTGCATCGGCGAGAATTTCGAGCTTCTGGAGGATGGTCTGCGAGGCCATTTGTTCTATATATGTTCTTACCGGCGATTCTCCAACAAAAAAGCGCGGGGCAGGCATCCCTAACGCGGTAGTCACTTTAGTGCGAAGGCGTGCGCTAACTACTCCGGTGCGATGACGAAACCTATAGAGGGGGTACCGCGGTGGGGCTGTTCCAGCGAAGACAGGTCGCGCAACAATCCGACAGACGAATAGCCCGCCGCTACGCCGTGGATTGCGCGGCGCGCTTGCAATTGCTGGGCGGCGAGCGCGAAGGACGCTTGCGTGACCTTTCGGTCGATGGCGCCCAGCTTGAAGCTGTCGATCCGCCGATGGAAGGCGTATCCGGCCTTCTCACCTGGGCGGATCAGGAGCATTTCTGCAAGGTCGTGTGGGTCAAGGGGTCCTGCTGCGGCCTGGTGTTCGAGCGCAGCATTCCCCCCTCGATAGTCGAGCGGACGGTCGAGCCGGTCGAGATCGAGAGCGGCCCGGTGGCGAATTTCAGCAATATTCCGCTCGGCCAGAAGCGTTCGCGCAGGGCAGCGTTCCTGTCCGACGTGCCCGAGGACTAGGCGCACAGTCCCTGCAGGAACCAGTCGGGTGCGCCCCCGCGCCCGTCGCCGAGGATGCCCTGGCGGTAGATCCAGTAGCGCCGCCCCTCGCCATCCTCGATCCGGTAATAGTCGCGCAGGCGGGCCGAGCCGCGCTCGCGCCACCATTCGGGCGCGATCCGCTCTGGCCCCTCGACGCGCACCACCTCGTGCACCCCGCCGCGCCAGCGGAAGCGCTGCGGATAGCCGTCGGGCGTTGCGTAGAGCACGGCGATATGTTCCGGCTTGTCGAGCATTTTCAATGGCCTCGCATGGAATTCGAGCAAGCCTTGTGAACTCGGCTCGGGTTCGAGCGGCGGGTGCCAGCGTTGCGCCCGTTCGGGAATATGGCTGGCGAAGGGTACCGGGCGACTGATCGCGCGCGCGCCGAGCCGGGCGGATAGCCGGTCGATACAGGTGGCGAGCGAAGTGCCGGGCCTGTCGGCGCCCGCCTCGATATCGCCCTGTTCCAGCGCCAGCGGCTCGGTCCAGACCGCGCGCAGCCGCAGCATCTCGATCCCGAACCCGGCATCGACATCGTCGAGCCGCGCGGCGAACAGGCGGCAGATATGCGCCGGATCGCGCGAAGGGGCCGCCATTTCGAGATGGCGCACAGCGACCTCGGCATCGACCCGCCAGAGCGCCAGTTCGAGCCTCCGCGCCCCCAGCCCCTTGCTTTCGAGCAGGCGCGCCATGTCCGCGGCAAGATCGCCCACCACCTGGTCGAGCAGCTCGCGATGGCGGATCGGCTCCATCAATCGCCGCTGCGCGAGCGGGGCGATGCGGGCGATCACGGGCAGCATCGGTTCGGGCTTGTGGCCGAGCAGCTGGTCGAGGCGGATGAGCGGGTTCGCCGCGAGCGACTTGCGCGTGCGGAAACGCCGCTGGAGGGCATCGCGCCCGATCTCGGCGACCTGCCCGATCCGCTTGAGGCCCAAGCGACGCAGCACGGTGAGGGTTGCAGGTTCGAGGCGCAGCGCGGCGACCGGCAGGCCGGACAGCGCCCGCCCGATATCGCGCTCCACGATCGCGCGATCCGGCCCGTAATGCGCCAGCGCCCAGGCCGCGCCGGCGGTAGGCGCAATGGCGCTGCGGATGGCGAGCCCGCGCGCGCGGAAGCGGGCGTGGACGTCCTGCAGCAGCGCCTCCTCTCCCCCGAAAAGATGCGCCACCGCGGTAACGTCGACCAGCAGCCCGTCGGGCGCGTCCATCGCCGACCACGGCCCCCAGCGCTGCGCCCATATGGCGAGCGCCTGCAGCAAGGCGCCGTCGCCTGCCGGATCGAAACCTGCGGTCGCGAGCTGCGGACACAGCGTCCGCGCATCGGCGAGCATCATGCCGGCCCGAACGCCCTCCCGGGCCGCATGCCCGTTCACGGCTTCGATGCGCGGGCCATGCGCGGTATCGGCGATCAGCACCAGCGGCCCGGCATCGAGCCCCCTGCCGGCCTCCGGCGCGTCGAGCCGCCAGCGGTCGAGCGCGAGTGCAGGCAGCCAGAGGGAAAGAATGCGGCGCGCGGGACCTTCAGCGCCTTCGCCCCCGCTCATGCGCGGTGCGATAGCCGCCGGCGCTGCAGCCCCACGGTCCAGTTCGTCGCCTGTGCGTCATTGTCGGCCGTCCGCTCGCGCACAGCACGCAGCTTTCCGCCGTCCTCGTGCAGCAACCACTCGCCCGGCGCATGCCCGCGCGCGCGGAACAGTTCGGCGCGCCATATCGGCCGTCCGGGAGCCTGGGCATTGCGTAGCGGCGCAGGCGACGGTGCGCTCGTCACATCCCACCGCATCCGGGCCGAGGACAGGTCGCGCGCCGCATCGAGCCGCAAGAGATAGAGCGGCACGCCGCATTTCTCGCTCGCGAGGCTCAACCTGCGCGAAGCGGTGAAGTCGAGCGCGCGCGGATTACCCGCCACCTCCCCGATCACGAAGGCGAGGTCGCGGCACTGCAATCCTTCCTCCAGCGCAAACAGGGCATCCTCCGCCTTGTCCGCCAGCACATGGACCACCCTGCCCTGCAAATCCTTCGGCAGCCCTGCACGATAGGGTCGCCCCGCAAGCCGCGCGGCATCCTTCGTCTGAACCCACAGCACCGCGCGCCCGTCCTGCGCGCCATCGGCCGGAACATGCCGCCAGTCGTCGAATGCCAGGGCAAGCGCTGCGGCGACTCCTGCAGCCTCGTTCGAGGAGGCGAACACTTCGCTGTGCAGCGTCCTGCCCCGCTCTTTCGCAAGGCCCGGCCGCCAGCGCGCGCTACGCCGTGCGGAGAGCGCCGCAAGATCGGTGAAGGCCGCAGGCGGCAGGGAGGCAAGATCGGGCTGGGACATGGCGGAACGACTCGTTTGTTCCTTTTATGTTCCATATCGGACCGATTCGCAATTCGTCCGTTCCCGCCCCCGTCTCGGCGCGCCCGTGGAACGCCGAGCGCCCGACATGCGTTACCAAGCCAAACACCTTTAAGGAGCTCCCATGAAAAATTCCGCCGGCAACGCAGACGACCTCAAGAAGAAATTCTGGAAGGCCATGGCCGACTCGTCCTTCCTCTTCCTCGAGCTTGATGGCCAGTCGCAGACTTCGGTCCCGATGACCGCGCAACTCGACAAGGATGCCAATAGCGCAATCTGGTTCTTCACCCAGAAGAACAGCAGCTTTGCAAAGCTAGGCAAGGTCAAGGCAAGCTACGCCAGTAAGGATCACGACCTGTTCGCACGCTTCGACGGCACGCTCGCCGTGGAAACAAGCAAGGAGCGCTTCGACCAGTTCTGGAACAACTTCGTCGCGGCCTGGTACGATGGCGGCAAGGACGATCCCGACATCCTGTTCCTGCGCATGGACCTCGACGATGCCGAAATCTGGGGCGGCGACCTTGGCTTGGTGAACACGGCCAAGATGGCGCTGGGCATGACCGTTCACGACGAAGCCGAAGAACGCCATGTGGAGTCGGTCGACCTCTAGGCCGATCCAACAACTATAACACGGTCGCAAGGGCCGCCTCGGCAGAGGCGGCCCTCTTTGCTTCAATCCTTGGGGGGATGAATAGGAACCAGGGTTTCTTCCCCGGCGACCTCGTCGACCACCTCGACCACGCCCCTACCCAGATGGCTGCGGCTCCTGCCGTAGCCGAAGTAGATCACCAGACCGATCATCGACCAGATCGGGAGGACGAGCATCGCATCGAGCGGCAAGTTGAAGAACAGGAACGCGCAGCCCAAGATCGTTGCCGGGCCGACCAACCACAGCATCGGCGTCCGGAAATCGCGTTTCCGATCGGGATCGCGGCGCCGCAGCAACATGACCGCCACGGCCACCATGAGGAAAGCGTAGAGCGTCCCCGCATTCGCGATGTCCGCCAGCTGGCCCACCGGAAGAAACGCTGCGCCGAATGCAACGACCACGCCGGTGATCGCGGTCACGACGTGCGGCGTCTTCCATTTCGGATGCACTTTCGAAAGCACCTCGGGCAGCAGGCCATCGCGGCTCATCACGAAGAAGATGCGCGTCTGCGCGAACAGGAGCACGAGGATCACAGAGGGAAGTGCGAGGAAGGCTGCGATACCCAGCATGTTGCCGATCCCGGAAAACCCGATCTGGCGAAGAACATGCGCCAAGGCCTCATTCGAACAGACCAGCGCGTCCGCATAGGCAGGCAAGGCACACTGCCGCGCCAGTTCCTCCGATCCTGCCGGAAATGGGATGCCGTTAGGCCCCATGATCGGCTGGCCGCCGATCGTACCGATCGCACCGGCCGCCACCAGGATGTAGAACACCGTACAGAAAACCAGTGACCCAACCAGACCGATCGGCACGTTACGCTGCGGATTCTTGGTCTCCTCGGCTGCAGTCGAAACCGCATCGAAACCGACATAGGCGAAGAAGATCGTCGCCGCTGCGCCGACCGCGCCGACGCCCGTCCCGAAGCCCCCGAAGACACCTGCGGGGAGAAACGGATTGAACCGGTCGGGATCGAAATAGGCACTCGTCAGCGTCAGGCCGATGAAAGCGGTCAGCGCCGTCACCTTGATGGCGACGAGGATCGCATTGACTTTGGCGCTCTCGCTCGTCCCGATCATCAGCAGACCCGTGACCAGAAGAGCGATTACGAGGGCCGGCAGATTGATCAGCCCGCCCGGCTCGCCACCCAGCGCCAAAGGCCCGGCCGATAGCCATTGCGGCAGATAGATCCCGAAGAATTCATTCAAAATCGTGCCCGAAAAATATCCCGACCAGCCGACCGATACGGCCGACGCCGCGATCGCGTATTCGAGCACGAGGGCCCAGCCCACGGTCCAGGCGAGCAGTTCGCCCATGGTCGCGTAACTGTATGTATAAGCGGAGCCGGATACGGGGATCATCGCCGCGATCTCGGCATAGCAGAGCGCGGCGACGATACAGACCGCCCCTGCGATGACGAAGGCCAGCATCAGGCCCGGTCCGGCCTTCTGGGCGCCGGCAGCGGTCAGGACGAATATTCCGGTCCCGATTATGCAGCCGATGCCGAACAGCATCAGTTGGAACGCACCGAGCGTACGGTGCAGGGCTTTTTTCTCCGCTGCTGCCAGGATGGCATCGAGCGGCTTCACTCTGTCGAAGATCATCGAGGAAGGACATGCTCCCCAGGCCCGCCACGGGCCATTCCCCGCTCCGCCAGCCGGAACCCGCTAGATACGCGGGCAATTTCGGCTCGCCAAGAGAATTTGCTTCACTCTCCCAGAATGCCGGGGAAAAGGCCGGTGACGAGGATAATCGTCACCGCAAGCGGGCAAAGCCATGCGATGAGGAAGCGCCACACGCCGAACGCGAGCGGCGAAAGCCCGGTCGTCGTTCGCAGCAGGGTGACATCCGCCTTCCAGCCGATGAAAATCGAGGTAAACAGTGCGCCGAGCGGCAGCATCACCTTTCCTGTAAAGCCATCGACAGTGTCCAGAATGTCGGTGTTCTCGAACAGCGGCCAGAAGCCGAGCAGGCGCACGTCGGCCCAGACATTGTAGCCTAGCAGGCAGGCAATCCCGACCACGAACGCGCCGCCGCCGAAGATCAGCGCCGACTTGTGGCGGCTCCACCCCCGCTCGCCAATACCCCATGCGGTCGGCACCTCGAGCAGCGAGATCGAGCTCGTGACCGCGGCGACGAGAATGAGGACGAAGAACAGGAAGCCGAACAATGCGCCTCCGGGCATTGTCTGGAACGCGAAGGGCAGCGTCTGGAAGACCAGCGTCGGCCCGGCAGCCGGGTCGAGCCCGACTGCGAAGACGATCGGGAAGATCATCAGACCAGCCAGCAGCGCAACGCCGGTGTCGGCGATGGCGATCATCGCGGAAGTCGCCCCCAGCCCGCTATTCTCCTTGATGTAGGAGCCATAGGTGATGAGGCCCGCGACACCCAGTGACAGCGAGAACAACGCCTGTCCGAGCGCAGAATTCATCACCTGCGGCGTCAGCTTCGACCAGTCGGGCGTGAACAGGAAGGCGACGGCATCGCCGATATCGCCTTCGATCGCGCCATACAGGACGAGGCCGACCAGCAGCACGAAAAACATCGGCATCAGATAGGTGGCGGCCTTTTCGATACCCGAACTGACGCCGCGCGCGACGATGTAGAGCGTCATGCCCATGAAGGCGAAATGCATCGCCAGCAGCAGCCCGGGGCTGGCGAACATGTCCCCTAGCCGTTGCTGGATCTGCTCCCGGTTCTCTCCGGCAAGAGCGCCACGGAACGGTTCGCCGGCCATGATCGACTGCAACAGGTCCCAGCCCATGACACCCGCGTAATAAAGCACCCAGCCCGCGACCACCGAATAGAAAGAGACGATCAGGAAGGCGGCAAGCGCACCTACACCGCCGAAGATCGACCAGCTCGGCGAGGCATTCGACTGCGCCGCGACCTTGCGGATCGAACCGACCGCATCGGTCTGGCCGACCTTGCCGATGAAGATTTCCGACAGGACCAGCGGCAGGCCGAGCAGGAATACGCAGGCGATGTAGAAGATCACGAAGGCCCCGCCCCCGCTCTCGCCGGCCAGCGTCGGGAAGCGCCAGATATTGCCGAGGCCGACCGCGGCCCCCACCGCTGCAAGAATGAATGCCGTACGCGAAGACCAGCCTTCGCCGGTCGTAGTCGTGGTTGCGACCATGTTTGTCGTTTTCCTCCCTGAGGCGCAGCCTCTCCGCCGCGCGTCACTCATGGAGCGCCCTTAAACACGCAATCGCCTGCGAAGCCAACCTCCGCTTTGCCTTCCTTTCACGGCTTGCTAGGGCAGCAGCATGTCCACGACCTTCCAGCTCGACACATCGACCAGTCGCGCCAATCCGACGCCGCAGCCGATGAAGCGCCTCACCGTGCCCAAGATCCGCGCGCACAAGCAGGACGGCAAGGTCGACGAACCCCTGGTCATGCTGACCGCCTACACTGCGCGGCAGGCCCAGCTGCTCGACGCGCATTGCGACCTGTTGCTGGTCGGGGATTCGCTCGGGCAGGTGATTTACGGGCTGCCTTCCACCATTCCGGTGACGCTGGACATGATGGCGAACCATGCGGCCGCGGTCGTGCGTGGGAGCTATCATGCTGTGGTCGTCGTCGACATGCCCTTCGGTTCCTATGAAGCGTCCAAGGAGCAGGCGTTCGAAAGCGCGGCCTACCTGCTCAAGCAATCGGGCGCGGCGGCGGTGAAACTCGAAGGCGGCGCACAGATGGCCGAGACTGTCGCCTTCCTCAACCAGCGCGGGATACCGGTCATGGGCCATGTTGGCCTCACCCCCCAGGCAGTCAATGTTCTCGGCGGCTACATGGCCCGCGGACGCAGCGATGCCGAAGCAGAGAAGATCGTGAGTGACGCGAAGGCGCTCGACGATGCCGGTGCATTTGCCATCGTGATCGAAGGCGTCGTCGAACCCATCGCGATCGAAGCGACCAAGGCGGTTTCCTGTCCGACGATCGGCATCGGCGCCTCCGCGCACTGCGATGGGCAGGTGCTAGTGACCGAAGACATGCTCGGCATGTTCGAGCGAGTGCCGCGTTTCGTGAAGAAATACGAATCGATCGCCGACGTGATCGAGAAGACCGTCGCTCAATATGCCGAGGAAGTGCGCGACCGCAGCTTTCCCGGTCCGGATCAGACCTACCAGCCCAAGAGCTGAACTAGAGACACAACCCACATGGCTACACTTTGGCGATTCTACGGCTTTTCGCTCGTCTTCACGCTGTTCTGCCTTGGCCTCGCCACCTGGTATGGCTGGTCGAGCACGGGCTCCGTTACAGGCACGCTGTCCCTCTTGTGGATCGTGGTGGTGCTGTCTGTGCTCGAGATTTCACTCAGCTTCGACAATGCCGTGGTCAACGCTTCGGTACTCAAAGAGATGGACGAGGTCTGGCAGCGCCGCTTCCTGACCTGGGGTATCGCCTTCGCGGTTTTCGGTATGCGCGTCGTGTTCCCACTGGCCATCGTCGCTATTGCGGCAGGGCTGGGACCGATCGAAACAATCAATCTGTCGCTCAATCGTCCAGACGAATACGAGCGCATCGTGTCCTCCGCCCATGTCGGCATCGCGGGCTTCGGCGGGGCTTTCCTCGCGATGGTCGGCCTGAAGTTCTTTTTCGACCTCGACAAGGATGTGCACTGGATCGGTGTGGTCGAGCGCAACCTGGCCAAATTCGCCGCCCTTCCCGCTGCCGAGATCGCGCTGTTGCTGCTGGCGATGTGGGGCATTTCCCTCATGCTCGAACCGGACGAAGCGCTGACCTTCCTCGTCGCCGGCATCCTCGGCCTCGTCACCTTTATCGCAGTCGAGGGGATCAACACGATCCTCGAGATGAAGGAAGAGGCGCACAAGTTGCAGGGCGCGGTCGTGCGCAGTGGCCTTGGCGGGTTCTTGTACCTGAACGTGCTCGATGCTAGCTTCAGTTTTGATGGCGTGATCGGCGCCTTCGCACTGTCGAACAACATGATCGTGATCGCACTCGGCCTCTCGATCGGCGCGATGTTCGTGCGCTCGATGACCATCCACCTCGTGCGCAAGGGCACGCTCGCCGCCTACCGCTTCCTCGAGCACGGGGCGTTCTGGGCGATCATCGTCCTTGGGGCCATCATGCTGCTGTCGGCCAGGTTCCACATCCCGGAAACCGTCACCGGGCTGATCGGCGCGATCCTGATCGGGCTCAGCTTCTGGTGGTCGGTCCGTTTCAATCGCCGCCATCCGGGTGAGATCGAAGAGCTAGGCGGCTAGCGATCGGGGCCGCGACCACCAGCTGGAACAGGTGATAGAGCAGCAACGGGACCACGATAAAGCCGGCCGCTTCCGGGGCGAACAGGATGGTCGCGAGAGGAACGCCGACGGCAGCACTCTTTTGGGCGCCGGCGAACAAGAACGCGATCCGGTCACGGTGCGGTAGACCCAGCGCCCCTCCGCATAGCCAGGCGCCCAGATTTCCGAAGAGCAAAAAAGCCGCGATCAGGACGCTCAATGCGGCCCATGCGGGCAAGTCCACACGGACGAAGATACCTTCTTCCACGGCTGCAGAGAAAGCGACGTAGATTGCGAGGGCGATAACGAAGCGGTCCACCCATGCGATCTTTGGCTTGTGGGCGGCGATGAAGGCGGTCGTGCGATCCTGCACAAGCTGGCCGATGGCGAACGGCAGGATCAGGATGAACGCAATCCGCTGCGCTGTCTCGAACCCGACCGCACCTTCGCCAGTGCCACCGAGCGTGAGGAATACCGGAACGGTCAGGAACACACCGAGGATGTTGAGGATCGCCGCACCGATGACCGACAGGGCAACGTTCCCGTGGGCAAGCGAGGTGTATGACGTCGCCGACTGCACCGTCGATGGCAACGCGCCTAGATAAAGGAACCCCACCGCTACCAGCGGAGGCAGGAAACCCTGCCCAAGCATCGACAGGCCGAGGCCAGCCAATGCCATCGCCCCGAACACCCACAGGACAAGTGGCGCCAGGAATCGCAGGTTGCGCAGACCTGCCGCAATTTCGCTGCGGGCGATGCGCATGCCATTGAGGAGGAAGAGGACGAAAACGGCTGCGTTGGCGAGCGCGTTCGCCGCGGGTCGGCCCGCCTCTCCGACCGGCAAGAGGATAGCCAGCAAGATTGCGCCTGCGAGCATGCGGAGCATCGGATCGGCAAGAACGGAGCGGAGCGCCATCATGCGCCCCTGCCCGCCGCCCTCGTCTTTGTCGAGACGCTAGCGCCTCATCAATGAAGCCAGCTTCTGGAGTAGTTCGGACCGGGCGGCTTGTTCCCGTGCCGGCAGCACGGCCACCAGCGTGCCGATGACCGGCGGATTGAGGGGTTGCAACTCATGCGCGGCCAGCGCGTAAGCGAGTGCCGCCGACGGGTCATCCAGCTGGGCTGCCGCCACTCCCCTAGCAGCAACGACCCACGGCACCCTCGCCTGTCCCAGCGCCATCGCATGATCCAGCAACAGGGCCGCCCGCTCCCACTCCCCTTGCGAGGCATAGGCATCGGCCAGGATCGCAGCCGCTTCGCCATTCGCCGGGTTGTCGCGCACGTATTGCTCGATCAGCTTGCGGACTGCCGCCGGGTCGGGCTGGCTGCCTGCGAGCCGCACGGTAAGCGCCCACGGCCTGCGAACCTTGGCCGCCTGAAGATAGGCCTGCAGCGCCGCGCTCTTGTTGCCCAGCGCAATCTCCGCGTCCCCGAGCATGCCATAGGCGTCCGCCGAGCCGGGATAGCGCCGGACGAAATCGCGGGCGCTGAGCACTGCCGCGCCGGCACGCCGCTGCGTCAGTGCAGAGCGGACGAAATCGCGCATTTCCGGTCCTGTGGCGCTCTCCCCGTCTGTCGCCCCTTCCGGCGCGTCAGAAGGGAGGACGGCGAGGCCATTCTCACCAAGCGCGGCAAGATCGAGAAAATAGCCTGCAGCCTTGCGATCGCCGAGCGCCTCGAGCGCACGCCCGACCAAGACCCGCAAATATGTCGATCCGGCCGGGCTGGCCGCGCGACCGGCGAAGCGATGGACGAGTTCACGCTCGCTGCCGCTCATCATCAACGCCCGGGCGAAAAGGTCGACCACGCGCCCATTATCGGGCTGCTGCCGATAGAGCCGATCGAGCATCTGCGCCGCGCTGGCGAAATTCTCGGATTCGAGATCGATGATGCCGGATAGCATCATGGCCGACGGCATGCCCGCCTTGTCGAGACCGGAGCGCTGGAGAAGCTCACGGGCGAGCAGGAAATTCCCGCCCCGGGCCGCGATCACAGCCTGGACGTAAAGCCCTTTAGGCGTGGTAGCCGCCCAGCCATCCCCCTCTCGCAACACTACAAGCGCCTCTCGCGCCTGCCCTGCATCCCCTAGGGTTGCAGCGTATTCGACCCGCAGGTCGAGATCGGCGGGGTTCGCTTCCAGCGCCCTTGCGAACCAGCCAGCACCAGGGACCATCCCCTCGGCATCGCGGGCCAGCTGGCCGCGAAAGCGCAGCGCCGAGGCGCTGCCGGGATCGAGCTGGACAGCCCTTTCCGCCGCTTCGAGTGCCTGGATCTGCTCGCCGCCGCTATAACGAAGCCTCCCGATATCGACCCATAACTCCGCGTTGTCGGGATCGGCGGCGTAGGACTTGTCGTAGGCCTGCCCCGCGGCAGGAAGGTCACCCTGCGCAATGCGCAACCGACCGAGCATGCGGAAACCGAGCGCCCTGGTCTCGTCGGAGAACCGCTCGCCGGTAAGCCAGCGTGCGGCTTCATCGAGATTTCCGACCGCCAGAGCGGCTTCGCCAAGGTATGCGGCGACGTCCGCCTCGGAGACGCCCTCGCTCAGGGCGCGCTCGAGAATGATCCGCGCATCTTCCGGATCGCCCGACGCAATCGCGGCCCGCGCCCGCTCGACCGGTGTCTGCTGCGCGCCATCGCGATCGCAGCCGGCCAGCGAGACCAACGCCAGCGCTGCGATCAGACCGCCAAGGAGGCGATCACGCGTGGAGGTCATACTGCTTGAGGAGGTCGTAAAGCGTCGGGCGGCTGATGCCGAGCAGCTTGGCCGTGTTGGAGATGTTGCCCTCGCTGCGCGCAAGCGCCTGCCGGATCATGCGCCGGTCCGCCTGCTCGCGCGCCGTCTTGAGATTGAGCGCGAGATCCGATCCGTCATCGTCGCCCGATGCAAGATCGAGGTCGTCCGCCGTGATAAGCTTGCCGTCGGCCATGATGACAGCGCGCTTCACGCGGTTTTCAAGTTCGCGCACATTGCCCGGCCAGCCCCATCCGTCGATAGCGGCAAGGGCATCGGGTGCAAAGCCTTTCACCTGCGGATTCATTTCCTGCGCGAATTTCCCGAGGAACGTCTTTGCTAGCAGCACCGCATCGCCGGGACGTTCTGCGAGCGTGGGCACCTTCACCACGATTTCGGCGAGGCGATAGAACAGATCCTCGCGGAAAGTCCCCTCGCCGATCATCGCCTCGAGATCCTGATGGGTTGCACAGACAATCCGCGTGTCGACGGCAATCGGCTTGCGGCCACCGATCCGCTCGATGGTCCGCTCCTGCAGGAAGCGAAGCAATTTCACCTGCAGGGGCAGCGGGATATCGCCGACCTCGTCGAGGAACAGCGTCCCGCCATCGGCGAGCTCGATCTTGCCCTCATTGGTCTTCACCGCGCCGGTGAACGCGCCCTTCTCGTGACCGAAAAGTTCGCTTTCGAGCAGGTTTTCGGGGATCGCCGCACAGTTGATCGCGATGAAAGCGCCCTTCCGGCGGTCGCTCGCCTCGTGCAGGCCCTTGGCCAGCAGTTCCTTACCCGTCCCGCTGGCGCCCAGGAGCATGACCGAGACATTGGTCGGGGCGACCCGTTCGATCGTGCGCGCGACTTTCGCCATCTCCGGCGCGGCCGTCACCATCGATCCAAGCACCGTCTTGTCCTCGCCCACCTTTTCGGCGAGACGGCGGTTCTCTTCCTCGATCCGGTGTAGACTCAGGGCGCGCTCGACGATCAGCCCCAGCGTATCGATATCGACGGGCTTCTGGTAGAAGTCGTAGGCGCCGCGTTCGATCGCCTGTAGCGCGCTCTCACGCGCGCCATGCCCCGATGCCACGATGACCTTGGTATCGGGCTTCATCGCCATGATCGCGTCGAGCACGGCAAAACCTTCCGTCGTCCCATCGGGATCGGGCGGCAGTCCGAGATCGAGCGTCACCACGGTCGGCTCCTCCGCGCGCAAGGCAGCAAGTGCAGCCTCGCGCGTGCCGGCGATGACCACGTCGAAGTCCTCGTAGGCCCATTTGAGCTGTGCCTGCAGCCCCTCGTCATCTTCGACGATCAGCAGCTTGGGTTTCTCGCTGGCCATCATGCGTCCTCGTACTCGGTCATGTCGGGCTGCCGCCCGATCAACTGCCTGGTTGCCTGAAGCGGCAAGGTAATCGTGAAACGCGAACCGACGCTCTCGCGCGATTCCACGTCGAGCCGCCCGCCCATGCCGCGCACCATTTCGCGAGCCTCGAAAGCGCCGATGCCAAACCCACCCTCCTTGGAAGAGACGAAGGGCTTGAACAGGCCATTGCGCAGGAATTGCGGGGTCATGCCCTTGCCGCTGTCGACCACTTGGAGCTTGCCGCTGATCCCGTCAGTATAGCATTCGAGCACGACCGTGCTGTTGCCCGCGCTCGCATCGACCGCGTTCTGGACGAGATGGACGAGCGCCTGTTCCAGCGCCTCTTCGTCGCCGACCACCAACGCCGGTTCCGAGCGCAGCAAGGCGACAGGATGATTGCGCCCGAAACGCTCCGCCACGGAACGCGCGGTGGCGGCCAGGTCGAACGGCTGCCCCGCCGACTTCTCGCGCGTCCCATACCGGCCCAGTCGCGCGAGCAGCATGTTGAGCTTGTCGGCGCTGTTGCGCAGGGTCAGAAGCATGTCCTTGCGGAATTCCGGATTGTCGACGTGCTTCTCGGCGTTGCGGAGCAGCAGCGACATCTGGCTCGACAGGTTCTTGATGTCGTGCATGACGAACGCCATGCGGCGATTGAATTCGTCGAACCTGCCCGCCTCGAGCAAAGCCGCCTGACCCGCCTGTTCGGCAAGATAACTTGCTAGCTGCCGGCTCACCACGGTGAGGAGGTCAAAGTCCTCCCAATCGAGCTTGCGCGCGATCAGCGGCCGGGCAAGGATGGCGAGGCCGATGAGCCGGTCGAAATGCAGCAGCGGTACGGCCGCCCAGGCGGTACGGTCATCGCGGAGCCAGTCCGGGATGAGGCCGATCTCGCCATAGTGGTCGATGCCGGCCCGAACCTCGTCGAAATCGACGATCAATTCCTCGCGTTCGAGCACTGCGGCAAGCGCCGCGGGCAGCGTGGGCGCATGCAGATCGTCTTCACGCCAACGCCAGTCCGCCACTACCTCCAGCGTGCCCTCCTCGTTGGCGAGGAACAGGATCCCAGACGGGCTGTCGGTGATGTCGGCCAGCGCCTTGATCGCCCGTTCAGGCAGGCTCGTCTCGTCGAACCCGGTGCTGCCGATGGTCTGGGTGAAGCGGATCCACTCATTGCGGTAATCGTATCGGTGCTTGAAGAGGTGCTTGATCGCAGTGACACGGAGCCAGCCCCGTAGCTGAGCGGAAGGGAGCCAGATCAGCGCCAAGACGCCCGCAGCTATGACAAGGCCAACCTGTGCGAGACGCGCAAGGTCGCCGGTGAGCATGTCGAGCCAGCGCGCGAGACCCAGCATCAGCGCCAGATACCCGCCGATCACCAGCAGCGACAGGAAGCGGAAGGTCACCGCGCGCGATGGGCGGAATTCCAGCCCAGCTGCCCCGCGAGCAAAGCCCATTGCGAATGGAACCGCAACGATCGCGGCAGCCAGGCCACGCAGCGCGGTCAACTCGCTCGGAACCGCACCGATTATGTATGTCACCGTGTAGTAGTTCAGGTCGAATGCATAGAGGCCCGCGAGCGCAGCCGCGTTCCAGCGCAACAAGTGACGCGAAGCATCGGCTGCACCGACATAGAGATTATGCACGAGCACCAGTGCGCCGACCGCTACCATGACGCGGAACATGGTCGCCGTTTCGAAGGTGAGCGTCGCGATCTCTGGCGTGACCGCATAGCGCTTGGCGACCAGCAGAAGCACGAGGTGGAGGGCTTCGACGAAGCACAGGGCAACGACAGCCGGGCGGACTATGCGCAGCGTCTCGTCGCGCCCGTCATTGGCGAAATGGCGGAACAGGACGAACAACCAGGCGAAATTGCGCGCGATCTCGGTGAGCTCGACGATGAGCCGGTCCGGCTCGAAACTGGCCGCCGCGAAGCACCAGTTCGCGGTCAGCGCGAGCGCGGCGATCGCCGGTATGCGGTCGGTGCGCGTGTCGTCGCCCCTGGTCGCGACCCAGACGGCACAGATCGCGCAGACGATCGCACCGAAAGTGTAAGCGAAATAGGCGAGCGTTCCGGTCCAGCCCATCAGCGCGCCCCGTCCGGCCAGAGGATCACCCGCGCCGTCTGCAACAGGATCAGCAGATCGAGGAAGGGTGTGTAATTCTTGGCATAATAGAGATCATATTCGAGCTTGTGCCGCGCGTCCTCGATGCTCGCACCGTAAGGATAATTGATTTGCGCCCAGCCTGTGATGCCCGGCTTAACTTCGTGCCGTTCGGCGTAGTAAGGCAGCTCACGCTCGAGTTCATCGACGAAGGCAGGCACTTCGGGTCGCGGGCCGACAAAGCTCATGTTGCCCTTGAGGACAGCCCAGAGCTGCGGGAGTTCGTCAACGCGGATCTTGCGGATGATCCTGCCGACGCGGGTGATGCGAGGGTCGTTTTCCTCCGCCCACTTGGCGCCATGCGCCTCGGCATCCGTCCGCATCGAGCGCAGCTTCACGATCTCGAACGTCTGCCCGTAGAGCCCGACCCGTTGCTGGCGAAAGAACATCGGGCCCGAGCTGTCGATTTTCACGGCCAGGCCGAACACGATGATCAGCGGCAAGCCGATCACAAGGATCAGCAGGCTGACGACGATGTCGAATACGCGCTTGCCTGCTGCGGAAATGCGCCGCCCTGCGGAAAAGCCATCTGAGAAGATCAGCCAGCTTGGGTTGAGGGTATCGAGATCGACCCTTCCGGTTTCCCGCTCGAGGAAGCTCGAGAAATCGTTGACATGGACGCCCTTGGTCTTGACCCGCAGCAGGTCCTTGAGCGGCAACGCGTTGCGACGCTCCTGAAGCGCAAGCACAACCTCCCCTATACCCCTTTGCTCGACAAAGTGACCGAGATCGCCAACCGAAGCACGCGGGATTGCCTCCGCGACGACCGGCGAGCAATCGCCCAGGTCGATAAAGCTTCGAACTGCAAAACCGCTGCCTTCCTGCATGGATAGCCGCTTCAGTCGCGCCGCGCGCTCGCCCGCGCCGAGGACGAGGATGTTGCGCTTGAACGCCTCGAGACCGAGGGTGCGGCTTGCCAGGAGCCGGTTTCCGATCAGGACCAGCATCGCCATGACCATGGCGTAGAGCAGGACCGATCGCCAGAAAGCAGCGCCCGGAAGGAAGAAGTTGACGAGCGAAATACCGAGTACGCCAAGGCTGACCGCGACGAGCAGGCGGGCGGTCCCGAAGCGGATCGAGCGCAGCGCTTCCGGTCCGTAGGCACCGACCGAAATCATGGCCAGCCAGACGATGATTGCAAATCCGCTCAGTTCGGGGAGACGGTCGACCAAGGGCCCGTTGCTCGACCCGATCTGTCCGACGCGCAGCCGCCAGGCCGCTTCGCCCGCAAGGAACAGCAGCGCCAGGTCTATTAGGCTGAGAAGCACTACATTGTAAGGAAAGTAGTGCTTGAAAACGCGGATCATCCGGTCGCTCTCGCGGAATGGCTGGTGTCGGAATTCTTGACTACCAGAAAGGGATGAACCGTCGGTAAACTTTACACAAGTCGTTTGCAGGCGCGCATCGGGCGACGGTCACGTAGACCGCCGCCCGCAAGGTGTCGTCGGATGATATTACTGCTGGACGGCATCCTGCACGGCTTCGCCGGCATTTTGGGCCGCATCGCCCACCTGGCTTGCCGCATCGCCGACCTCGTTCGCCGCATTGGCGACCGCATTGTCCTTGGCCACTTCCGAGCCGCTCATCTGCGTCAGGAAGAAGACGCCGACGATGGCAATGGCGAGCACGAGCAGCAGGAGCACCCATTTGCCGCCACCACCGCTTTCACGGTCAGTTATAACGGTATGCGTGGTATGCGTTTCCCCGCTGGGCGTGGTCGTCTCGGTAATGCGTTCTTCGGTCATTGGGTCACTCCCCGTATCCTGTGTATGGCAGTGCAAACCGTCCGCCCGACCGCGTGGTTCCTTCAGCGCGTGATTTTGTTGGTTAATCGCCCGCGAATTCGAACGGGGTCACACCGCGCCTGACAGTATCGAAGGAGAGGCGCCTGCCGCGCGGGGGAAGCGACCGCTGGCTGCAACCAAGGCGATGGCAGAGCGCGCAGCCGGGCCCGATCGGCTGGGCATCCTGCGAGCGAAGCGAAATGCCCCGCGCCTGCGCCAGATCGCCCGCCAGCACAGCCTCCAGCCCCACCGCCACCACGAACTGCGCGTCCCGGGGTGAGCCGCTGCCCTCGACCGTCCGCGCCATCGTGAGCCATCCGCCCTCGCGCTCGCCCGCTATGTCGAGCGCGACGAACTGGACCTGCAGTTCGCCGGCCCGTTCGAAGGCGCGGTGCGCGTGCCAGAGCGGGCAACTCGTATCCGAACTGACGAAGCGCGCGGTGCTCGCCCCGATGAAGGTCTTCGAGAACTGGCCCGCCCGATCGAGGCGGACCATGAAGAACGGCAGGCCGCGCTGGCCGACGCGCTGCAAGGTGGTGAGGCGATGCGCCAGCTGCTCGAAGCTCACGCCGAACCGGCGCTCGAGAACCGGCAGGTCGTAACCCGTGGCTTCGCAGGCCCGCAGAAATCGGCTGTAGGGCATGATAAGTGCCGCGGCGAAATAGCCGGTGAGGTGCCGCTGGAAGAGCCCACGCGCGGCCTCGTCCTCGAAGCGAGCGCCCCGTGCGACGTTCTCGATCGCTTCCCGATATTCGAGCTGGGCTATCTGCAAGGCGAGCTGGAAGTTGCGCGAAGCGGGGCTGAGCATTTCCGACAGCTGGACCTGGCGTGCATGGAGATCGAGGCGTCGCAAGCTGTCGGGTATGACATCCTGTGGCAGGATGCGGACAGAGAGCTGGTGCCGTTCGCGCAATCTCTCGGTCAGCGCGAGGCCGATGTCGCCGCGCGACAGACGCATCTCGTCGGCCAGTTCTTCGGCTGCGACATCGAGATCCGGGAAGTGGTTGCGCCAACGCTCGATCTCACGGCTCGACGCCTCGAGCGGATCGTAAGCCTGCTCGCCGCCCGGCGCAGCATTGTCGTAGAGGCGCGCGAAGGCCGCAGCTGCTTGCGGCGCATTGGCGAGAAATTCCTGCAATTCGTCCCTGTCGATCCCGAGATCCGAGAAACGCTCGTCGGCGAAGCGCCGGGCAAGCCCGTCGAGCCCGCCGATCGATTCATCCTCGCGCAGATTGCGGGGGTCGAAGTCGAACTGCTCCAACAGCTGCATGACCACGCGGGCGCTGACCGGACGCTGGTTTCGCTCGATCAGGTTGAGATAACTCGGCGAGATATCGAGACGCGCCGCGGTCGCCGCCTGCGTCAGGCCTTCCCGCTTTCGCAGGCGGCGGATGGCGGGTCCGGCAAAGAGGGCTTCATCGGCCATGGAGTAACTTTCTTCACATCTTTACAGGCGAGATACGCTATTTCTGACCTTTTAGACAATAATCTCTGTAAATTTTCCTATCCGTCGCCCGCGCCAGTCCCCATTAGGGGCGCAAGGCAACACCGCCGGAATATGACGAGGAGCAATACCGTGACCTACTCGGCCCGGATCAAGGAACTGAACGAAACCATCACCGGCAACGGTGCGCCGTGGGCCGCGATCGACGCCGAAAGCGCTGCGCGCATGGTCGTACAGAACCGCTTCCGCACCGGCCTCGATATCGCGAGATACACCGCAAAGATCATGCGCGAGGACATGGAAGCCTACGACCGCGACCCTGCGAACTACACGCAGTCGCTCGGCACCTGGCACGGCTTCATCGCCCAGCAGAAGATGATCTCGATCAAGAAGCATTTCGGCAGCACCAAGCGCCGCTACCTCTATCTCTCGGGCTGGATGGTTGCCGCGCTGCGCAGCGACTTCGGCCCCCTGCCCGACCAGTCGATGCACGAGAAGACTTCGGTCCCCGCGCTGATCGAGGAACTCTACACCTTCCTGCGTCAGGCCGACGCACGCGAACTGGGCGGCTTGTTCCGCCAGCTCGACGAAGCCAAGGCGAATGGCGACGCGGTCAACACGCACCGCCTCCTCAAGGAAATCGACGAGCATGAGACGCATGTCGTGCCGATCATCGCCGATATCGACGCAGGTTTCGGCAATGCCGAAGCAACCTACCTGCTGGCCAAGAAGATGATCGAAGCCGGTGCCTGTGCGCTGCAGATCGAAAACCAGGTGTCGGACGAAAAGCAGTGCGGCCACCAGGACGGCAAGGTCACGGTTCCGCACGAGGAATTCCACCAGAAGATCCGCGCGATCCGCTATGCCTTCCTCGAGCTCGGCGTGCCCGATGGCATCATCGTGGCTCGCACCGACAGCCTCGGTGCAGGCCTGACCAAGTCGATCGCTTACTCGAAGGAACCGGGCGACTTGGGAGATAAGTACAACAGCTTCCTCGATTGCGACGAAGTCGATTCGGCCAACATCACCAATGGCCAGGTCTTCATCAGCCGCGATGGGAAGCTGATGGCGCCCAAGCGCCTGCCCAGCAACCTCTACCAGTTCCGTCCCGGAACTGGTGAAGACCGCTGCGTGCTCGACTGCATAACCGCTCTCGAGGCGGGTGCCGACCTGCTGTGGATCGAAACCGAAAAGCCGCATATCGAGCAGATCGCCGGCATGGTCGATCGCATCCGCGAGGTGATCCCGAATGCGAAGCTGGTCTACAACAATTCGCCCAGCTTCAACTGGACGCTGAACTTCCGCCAGCAGGTCTACGATGCCTGGGCAGAAGCGGGCAAGGACGTGTCGGCCTTCGATCGCGCAAAGCTGATGAGCGTCGACTACGACGGCACAGAACTCGCCGCCGAAGCCGACGAGAAGATCCGCACCTTCCAGCGCGATGCGGCGAAGCGTGCCGGCATCTTCCACCACCTGATCACTCTGCCGACCTATCACACGGCTGCGCTCAGCACGGACAACCTCGCTCGCGAATACTTCGGCGAACAGGCGATGCTCGGCTACGTCAAGAACGTCCAGCGCGAGGAAATCCGCCAAGGGATCGCCTGCGTGAAGCACCAGAACATGGCCGGCTCCGATATCGGCGACGACCATAAGGAATACTTTGCCGGCGAAGCGGCCCTCAAGGCCGGCGGCAAGGACAACACCATGAACCAGTTCGCCGCGGCCTGACACCCGGGAGGAAGAGAGGATGACGACCATGACTGACGACACCACCGCCCCGCCCCGTGAACCTGGCCGCGCGCGCGCCCTGTTCTCGACCGCGGACTTCCGCCTCCTGCGCACCGCACTGACGGCCTATGCCCGCCAGATCGAGGATCGCGAGGAACTGGCCAAGATCAACGCACTGCATCACCGGCTCGGCACCTACGTCCCCTCGGATGGCTGAGTCCCCAAGACCCAACACCAAGTTCTCCTGGGGAGGAGAATACGGCCGTCGGAGCGACCCCAAACGCTCCGGCGGCCACATTTCTTGGACGAAGCTCAGCCGCCCTTGGGCGGCATCAGGTCAAGCGCGGTCGCCGCAAGCGCCTCGGCCCCGGTCGCGATTACCTTCTCGGCATCGGGCGCCCAGAACGGCGAATGGAGCGAAGGCAGCGGCTTTCCTTCTTCCTCGAGCGCCTTGAGCATGTGATCGGGCGTGCCGCTGATCCAGAAGATCACCGACTTGATGTTTTCCGGGTCCGCACGGCGGAATTCGCTGAAATCCTCGCCACCCATCACCGGTGGCTGCACGCCGACGCGATCTTCGCCGAAGCGGTCGCGGAAGCTGGCCAGCACCTGCTCGGCGAAGTCGGGGTCGTTGTACGTGGCGGGCGTGAAGTCCTCCTGCACCTCGACGACCGGCATCAGATCGTCAGGCATGCCCGCCGCAACCGCTTCACCGCGTGCGATCCGGGCGATCCCGTCAAGCAGCAGCTTGCGGCTCTCGTCGGAATAGCTGCGGACGGTCAGCTGCAGTCTGGCTTCGTCCGAAATGATATTGTGCTTGGCCCCGGAAAGGAAGCTGCCGACGGTCACCACCCCCGGCTCGAGAGGTGAAAGCTCGCGGCTCACCAGCGTCTGCAAGCGCATGACGATCGCGCTCGCGAGCACGATGGGATCCTTGGTCGTATGCGGATAGGCGCCATGCCCGCCGACGCCTTTGACCGTGATGTTGACGCTATCGACATTGGCCAGCGCGTATCCGGGCGAGACGCCGATGGTGCCGGCGGGTTTGTCCGCAGCGGCATCGTGAAAGGCGAGCGTGTAATCGGGTTTCGGAAAGCGCGTGTAGAGCCCGTCCGCCAGCATGGCGCGCGCGCCGCCACCCGCTTCCTCGGCCGGCTGAAGGACCATGACCAGCGTGCCCTGCCATTCGTCCTTGCGCTCGGCGAGCAGTTGGGCCGCTCCGATGAAGCCGGTCATATGCGTGTCGTGGCCGCAGGCGTGCATGACGCCCGTAGTGACACCGCTCGCGGGAACGGCGGTGCGCTTGCTGGCGAACGGCAGCCCGGTCTGTTCGACGACGGGCAAGCCGTCCATGTCCGCCCGCAACAGGACGGTAGGCCCTTCGCCATTCCTCATCACCGAAACGACGCCGGTCTTGCCGACCTTCTCGGTCACGTCGAAACCGAGCGCGCGCATGCGCTTGGCAAGCTTGGCCGAGGTTTCGAATTCGGCAAAGCTCAGCTCCGGATTGGCGTGGAGATCGCGGTAGAGCTCCATCAACGCGGGCATGTCTTCAGCGATATCGGTGCGAAGGTCGTTGGCGCTCGCAGGCGTCGCGAGCGCGATCGCAAGGGCACCGAGGGCAACGGGTGTAAATTTGGACATTGGTGCTGTTTCCCCTACAACTTGGACCGCATGGACCACGGTCCAAGGGCCAAAATCTCAATCTCCCACCCGACGGGGCAGGTGCTCCACCGACAGTTGCAGAACGCCGGACCGTAGGAAAGCCCTATAGCCCGTAAGTCAGCACCAGCAGGATCGACAGCGCGGTGACCATGATCAGCACCAGCGGCACGCCGGTCCTGATGTAGTCGCGAAATTCGTAGTTTCCTTCCGCCATGATCAGCATGTTCGTCTGATAGGCGATCGGGGTCGCGTAACAGAGGTTGCAGCCGAACAGCACGGCGAGGACGAGAGGTTCGGGCGGCAGTCCAAGGCGTGTCGCGATGGCAAAGGCGATAGGTGTCCCGACCGTGGCAGCGGTCGCATTCGAAGCGAAATTGGTGAGGAAAGTCACGAACAGCATGATCGCGGCAAGGATTGCCGCGGGGGAGAGATATTGCAGTCCGCTGGCGAGCAGCGCTCCGAGCCAGTCTGCTGCGCCGCTTTCCAGAATTATGCGACCGAGCGCGATGCTGGCGGCGACGAGGACGATGACTTTCCCTGACAGGGCACGACCGACCCGGTCGAACTTCACGCAGCCGGTAACGAACATCAGGATCGATCCGGCCAGGGCCGAAATGGCGATGGGGATAAGGCCGACCGAGGCCACGCCTACCGAGCCGATCATGATCGCGCCTGCCAAGAGAGCCTTCGACCGGCGCGGCAGTTCCCGCATGCCTTCAAGGGTCAGCAGGCTGTCCGAACGGGCGAATTGCTGCAGGTCATCGGGCAGGCCCATGACCAGGAGGACGTCTCCTTCGGCAATCCTCAGGTCGCCACCTTCGCTGTAGTCGCTTTTCTCCCCCACCAGACGCTCCGGCCGATGCGTCCCGATCACCGCCACCCCGAAAAGATCGGCGATTCCGGACGACGGCAGCGTCCGCCCGATCAGGCGCGAATCCGCGGTAACCGTCATTTCGACGACGGCGATATCGATACGCGATTCGTCCGAGCGGCGCTTGATCCGATCAAGCACCCAGGTGGGAGCCGTGTCCCCGCGCAAGATCCGCGAGGCTTCCTCGATCATATCGTGCGTCCCGATCATGCGCACCCGGTGATGGGGGCGCATGAGGCCGGGAGGAACATCGGCGAACTCTATGCCTTCCGGCAGCCGTCCGATGACCTCGTTGAGCTCGCGTCCACTCAGGATCGAATCCTCGGTGATCCTGAGGCGGGTCTCGAACCGGCGCAATTCGTGGAGGTTTTCGACCCTGTTGTCACCAAGCAGGCGCGGCATCACGAGCCAGAGATAAGGCAGGGCGACCAAGGCGGCCACGAGCACGATCGGCGTGTAGTGAAAGACCCCCATCTGATTTAACCCGAGGTCTACCGCAATCGACACGACGAGGATGTTCGTCGATGTGCCGATCGTCGTCGCCATGCCGCCGATCAGCACGGCCGCATTGAGCGGGATGAGCGTTTTCGAAGCAGGCATCGCACCGCGCGCTGCAAGCTGGACGAAGATCGGCAGCAGCAGGACGAGGACGGGCGTATCGTTAACGCCCATCGACAGCAGCATCGCCATGATGAGCGAGAAAAGCAGTCCGAGCTTGGCGTTAAACTTGAAGACCCGTTCAAGAAAGCGCGCGGCCGGTTCCAGTGCACCGGTGACCACCAATCCCCGGCCCATGATCATGAGCGCGCAGATCGTAATCAGCGCGTAGTGCCCGAAGCCGGAAAAGGCGAGCGACAGCCCGTCGGTCGGCTGGGTTTCGGGCAGCGGGAAGAAATAGAGCCCCACTGCGATGACCGCGATGGTCAGCAACGAGATGATCTCGACCGACATCCGGCCCCGGGCGAATGCGACGAACATCCAGACCGTCACGACCATAGCCGCGATCGCGTGGTATGAAGGCATTCCGATCATTCGCCGAGCGCAATTTCATTCCTCGGCGCAGATGACAAGGATTTTCGGCGCTTAGGTGGCAGCTCGCCCAGTGCTGGTCGCCATGTTCGGAACCGCTAGCATCAGCCCGACAAACGCTGTCACCGCCGTGCCCGCAGCACCGGCAGCGAAAGTCCAGGCCTTGGCGTCAATCATGCCGAGCAAGTTCAGCAAGACTGCGGCAAGACCGCTCAATAACGCGAGGGCGCCGATCGTCTTGCCCATACTGGTCTCTGCGCGGAGAGCCTCCATGCCCAACAAAATCCCGGCAGCACCGAGTAGAAATTTCGCCAGGAAATAGAGGAAGAACGCTCCGGCAAGGACCGTCGCAAAGAGCTGCGGCACGGTTTCGCGAATTTCCATCGCCGGCGCGAACATCGCCAGGCCCATCGCCACCTGAAGAACATTGAGCAAGCCCGAGAGGCCGATGGTCGACCAGAGCATGGCTTCGGCGGGCCGACGGGCCGAGAGCGTAGACCCTGCGATGGCCACTAAGGCGAATGCGAACAGTTCGGTGAACCATGTGAGTGGGCGCAGGACCGTCTCGGGACCGGCGTTCGCAACTACGACAACGTAGAAGATCTGGCTCGCAACGGTGAGCAACAAGGCGCCTGCAACGGCGCGGCACAGAGCGCGATCGGTCAAACCCATCGTGAAGGCTCCCGTCTACTAGCCAACGGACCTATTCCGTCTCGCGACGGGTTCGCGGCGCGCTGCCTTCGGGTTACAACTAGCTGGTACCCCTGGCCGGACTCGAACCGGCACTTCGTAAGAAACTCGATTTTGAGTCGAGCGCGTCTACCAATTCCGCCACAGGGGCACTGGGTCGGGAGCGCGGCGGATAGCTTGCAGCGGGAGGCGGTTCAAGCGCCGTGATGCGACGGTTCAAAAATCCCAGCCGATGACGACATGCGCCAGACCGGGCACGCCCTTTCGGGTCTTGCCCAAGGCACCGGCCGACAGGACCGGCCCGTCCGTTGCCAGAGCCATGGAAACGGCTGGCGGGTTCCACGTGATTGGGCGCGTGTCTGTTCCCCGGGGGATGGTCGGACTGACTTGGGTTGCGCGCTCGCGCTCTATGCGAGCCGGTGCCGATAGATCGAACTGGCAATCGATGGGTAGAACGGTTGCGGACGCTGCTCGACCCTCGCCGTTTGCCAATGCCGGGGCTGCGCTCATCGCGCAAAATACGGTGACACCCAGAGCCAGTTTCACGTGCGACCTCTCCATCACCCCCTCGCGGGACAGACGTTGGAGCGGTGTGGTTAGTTCCCGGTCACCAGCTTGCGTGAAGCGGGCATTTACCGCGATCTCAGGCCTTCAGCGCCCCCGCGAGCAGCTTGTGGAGTTTGGAGTGCAGTGCGTCGTTTGCTGCCAGAACCTGTGCCGAGTGGATCGGCATGGAGCGGCCGCGGAAGTCGGAGACGAAACCGCCCGCCTCGCGCACGATGAGGCAGCCTGCTGCGGTGTCCCAATCGTTGAGGCCGCTTTCCCAGAACCCGTCGTATCGACCGGCCGCGAGCCAGGCGAGATCGAGCGATGCCGCACCGAAGCGCCGGATCCCTGCGACCTGGGGGGCAATAGCGGCGAAAATCCTGGTCCACTCGCCGAAATCGCCATGGCCCTGGAAGGGGATACCGGTCGCGACCAGCGCTTCCGGCAGGCGGCTGCGCGACGAGACGCGCAGCCGGCCGTCGTGCAACCAAGCACCGCGGCTCTTTTCTGCCCAGAAGGTTTCGTCGGTGATGGGATTGTAGACGACGCCCGCCGTCACCTCGCCCCAGCCCGAACCGTCGAGCTTCGGCTCCTGCGCGGCGATGGAGATCGCGAAATGCGGGATGCCGTGCAGGAAGTTGCTGGTGCCGTCGAGCGGATCGACCACCCAACGCGGCTTGGTGGGGTCGCCTTCGATCGTGCCGGCCTCCTCCATCACGAAGCCCCAGTCGGGCCGCGCGGCGAGGAGTTCGTCATAAATCGTGCGCTCGGCCACGCGGTCGGCCTTGGACACGAAATCCGCCGGGCCCTTGTGGCTCACCTGCAGGTGTTCGATTTCGCCGAAATCGCGGCGCAGGCGGCCACCCGCCTTGCGCGCGGCCTTTTCCATCACGCGGATCAGTCCCGACAATGCGGCCATGGTAACTCTCTTATTCGGTCAGAACGCGGATAGAGCGCGCCTGCAGGTGGATGTCGCCCCATTCGGAGCTCATGTCGAAGCGCGAACCTTCGATGCTGAACTCGGAAATGGCGAACCGCTTCTTGCCATCGACACCGCCTTCCGGACGGTCGAGCGACAGCTTGGATATCCCGGCGAACTTCAGCATGCCGGGGTGGTAGCAGTTTTCCTCGCCAGTTCCCGGCGTTTCATAAGCCGGATGCGCGGGATCGAGGCAGAAATCCATCTCCAGCGTCAATTCGTCGTCATTGATGATGACGCCCAGAAGGACGCTCTTGGCAATGTCGATATTCTCGAACCGGCTGGCGATGGATTTGCCCATAAGTGCGCCCTCAGTTGGCCTTGCCGACGTAGCTCTGCTCGTAAACGTCGACGATGATCCGGGTGCCGCTCTCGATGTGCGGCGGCACGAGGATGCGCACGCCATTGTCCAGGACGGCCGGCTTGTAGCTGGACGATGCCGTCTGGCCCTTCACCACTGCATCGGCTTCGACGATTTCGGCTTCGACCTGCTGCGGAAGCTCGACCGAGATCGGCTTTTCTTCCCACAGCTCGAGCTTCACCTGCATGCCGTCCTGCAGGAACGGGCGCGCATCTCCGAGGAGGTCGGCCGGGAGCGTAATCTGCTCGTATGTCGCCTGGTCCATGAACACGAGCATGTCGCCGTCTTCGTAAAGAAACTGGTAGTCCGCCGTATCGAGGCGCACCTTCTCGACCGTGTCGGCGCTGCGGAAGCGCACGTTGGTCTTGCGGCCGTCCTGCAGGTTCTTCATTTCGACCTGCATGTAGGCGCCGCCCTTGCCGGGCTGGGTGTGCTGGATCTTCGCGACCTTCCAGATACCGCCTTCGTATTCGATGATGTTGCCCGGACGGATGTCCACGCCGCTGATCTTCATGGGGAAGCTACCTTCGACTTGTAAAAGAGCGATGCCGCCCGCGTTGGGCGACCATGTGCGCCGCGCGCCTTAGCCGAGTGAGCCAGCGCGGGCAAGCGAGTGGAATTTGCAGGAGCGAGGTGTTATATGGATGTCGGACGGTCATGATGAAGGCGACAGCATATATCCTCGCGCTCGCAGGCTTTGCGGGCCTCGTCTCCGCGCCGATCGCTGCGCAAGGGCGCCTCGGGCTGCTTGATAGAGGCGAATACGTGTGCTCCCTTCCCGGAGACGCCACCGGGCGTGCATGGGTGGAACAGGAAGGCCACGGATTCACCATCACCGGCGGTTCGAGCTACGAGACGCCACGCGGCGCCGGCACCTATCTCATGGAAGGCAAGCAGGTTATTTTCACGCGCGGGCCGATGAAGGGCATGAAGCTCATGCAGCTCGGCTCCGGCTTGCTGCAGGAAATCGGCAAGGACGGGAAACTCGGCCGCCTGCGCTGCCACCGTGCCGGGCCAGCGCCTGACTGATCATTGTCGCGAAAGCAGCGGATAGGGATTGAGCGCATTGGCGGGCTCCCACCATTCCGCATCCTCGCTGGTCTGCAGGATAGCAAAATGCAGGTGCGGTGCATCCTCCGAGGCGTTCCCGCTGCTACCCACCGTGCCTAGCCGCTGGCCACGGCGCACGCGCTGGCCCTCCTTCAGGCCATCGGCATATTCGTCGAGATGGGCGTAATAATAGATCGTTTGGCCGTCGTTTGAGCGCACGTAGATCGTACGGCCGCCGGCTGCGGACTCGAACAACTTCTCGATCTTGCCCGGAGCCGATGCAACCACGCTGGTGCCCTTTGGAGCCATGATATCGATTGCTTCGTGCAGCCGCTCCCCACCCCCGCGAGAATCGCTGAACGTGTCGCTCAAATCCGTCGGGCGAATATTGAGCACCGGGATTTGCAGGGCGCCATCCGCAAGCGATTGCGGCACCGCGATGTCCGAGGTGTCGAGAGATGCGGCCTCCGACGAGCCAGCAGCCGCTGTGTCGGCGATGCCGGGTGCGCTTTCGCCCGCGGGGGGGCTCGGCGCAGCCTCGGCCGGACGGGTCGTGTCGCGCTGGCTGGCGCTGCCCGCATTTTCGATCAGCGTGCCGCCCGCCACGATCCAGACGGCACTGGTAAGCGTAGCGGTAATCACGATGGTCAGGATGCGGTCGACAAAGCTCATTGCGCTAGCCTAGCTGCTTATGCCTCGAAAATCACCTCTGTGGACTGCGACACCATGCCCGCAAGCCGCGCAGCATCCCAGTTCGTGAGGCGCACGCAGCCGCTCGACTGAGCCCGACCAATGGTTTCGGGATCGGGCGTGCCGTGGATGCCATAATGCTCCTTGGAAAGATCGATCCACACCACGCCAACAGGTGAGTTCGGACCGGGTGCCAGCTTGTAAGTCTTTCCGGCGTTCTTTCCGAGCACCTCCGGGTCATAGCTGTAGGGCGGGTTGTAAGCCTCGCCGAGAATCTTCCATTCGCCAAGCGGCAGCGGAAACTCGCTCGAGCCGGAGCTGACAGTGAACAATGCGATCAGCTTGTCGCCGCGGTAAGCCTTCAGGGTCTTGCCCGCCTTGCTGACTACGATGCGATCCACCGCCGGCTGATCCGTCCCGACGCCGAGTGAGGCGAGCGTCTGCTGCCAGCTTGTATCGTCCACCGAACCGGGAGCGATACGGTCAGCCCCGATGTTGGGTACGCGAATCTGCTGGCCGGCGTGGAAAAATGCCGCCTTCTGTGCATCTTCCTTGGCAACGTCGGGCGTCGCACTAGGCTTCGTGTCCGGAGTGCCATCCGCTTGAAAGCCTGCGGGCTTCCCGTCGGGATTGAGCATCTTGAGCACCGCAACCGTAGTGTGGAAACGCTCTGCAAGTCGCTCGTCGAGAGTCGCGTAGCCAAGACGCTCGAGCTTGGCCTGTTCTGCCACATCGTCCGGCATGTCGGTGTAGTCGGCGTCGCTCCAGCTAGCGGGGATGGTCACGACGCGAGTCGCAGGAATTCGCTGCCATTCGGAAAGAGCCTGTTTCGTCGCATCGTCAAGCGTGCCCGTGATGTCGAGATTGTTCGCTTCCTGGAACCCGCGAAGTGCGTTCTCGGTGCTCATACCCATCTTGCCGTCGATCACGCCCGGACCGAAGCCGATCCGGTCCAGCACGACTTGCGCCTGCATGATCGGACGCTCTTCGGGATCGGCGATGGCATCCGGTGCGGACGATGCGCCATCATTGGACGCCATCGAATCGGCTAGATTGTCTTCGCCATAGGTCTCGTAGCCATAGTCGGCGCCGGCATCGGCGGTGGCGACTGTGTCGCTGGCAGGCTCCTCGTTATCGGTCCCGTTCAGCCCGCAGGCGGCGAGCGCGAAAAGCGAGGCGGTGGCGATGAGATGGCGCATCGAAGTGACTCCTGAACACGGGACGCGACCCGTCCCTTCAGGACTGCCAACTCACTTGGCGCGCATTTGCTCCGAAAAGGCTTTGACGGCAGCGACTTCGTCACCGTTCCAGACGGCGCCCGAGACGGCGAGGAAGTCTGCACCGGCCTTTACCAGGGGGCCGCAATTGTCCGGCGTGATCCCGCCGATGGCGACCGAGGGAAGTTCGACCATCTCGCTCCACCACTCCAGCAGCTCGAGTTCTGCACGATGCTCGGTTTCCTTGGTCGTGCTCGGGAAAAAAGCACCGAAAGCAACGTAATTCGCTCCGGCCTCCCCGGCTTCCAGGGCAAGGTGCCGCGACGCGTGGCAGGTCACGCCGATCTGCGCTTCCCGCCCCAGTTCCTCGCGCGCGTCGCGGGGATCACCATCGCCCTGCCCCAGATGCACGCCATCAGCCCCGAGGCGTTTCGCCAGCGCAATGTCGTCGTTGACGATGAAAGCGACATCGCGCGCAGCGCAAATTGCCTGCAAGGGCTCTGCGAGCCCCGCGGCCTCATGCTGGCCGAGCCCTTTCACCCTGAACTGGAAGGCAGTGACAAGGCCCTCTCCTGCGTCGATCGCACGTTCGAGGCGATGTGCAAAGTCGCCCGACACGTCGAGGGGTGAGATAAGGTATAGCTGGCAATCGGTCATCGACCGCGCTCTCTAATGCGCCGGTCGCGTTTCGTCACGCGTTCAGACTCGAGAAAGGCCAGCAGGCGTGTAGCAGTGCGATGAAATCGCTCGCCGCCAGCCTCTTCGCCCTGCCCCTCGCCGCCTGTGCGATCATTCCCGATACGCCGCGGGTCGACGGCGAGGCCGCCGCGCAAGGAACGCCGGTCGGCATCGATCAGGCCGTGTGGGCGGGCGATGCCATCCTCAAGCCCGTAGCGGTCGTCGAGGATAGCCGCTGCCCGGTCAATGCGCGCTGCGTCTGGGCCGGGAAGATCACCGTCTCGACCCGCATCACCTCGACGCACTGGGCGCAGACTGCGCCGCTGACGCTTGGCGAGCCTTATGAGGTTCTGGGCCGGACCTATGTTCTGGTTTCGGCGTCGCCGGACAAGACCACCGACCGGGAAATCCCGGTCGGCGAATATCGGTTCGTGTTCGAAAGGCGTTGAGGGTCAGGCGACGCTGGCGGCGTGGATCTGGTCGATCGCGCCCGATAGCGTTCCGTCGAATTCTTCATCGGTCTGCTGTGCGCGCAGGTCCTGCAACAGGCCGCGGCTGAAGCTGGCGATCATTCCGGGGTTCTTCGCCAGTTCGGCGCACGCTTCGTCGGTCGAGTAGCCGCCGGAGAGCGCGACGACCCGTAGCACCTTCGGATGGTTGGTCAGGCCTGAATAGAGACCGGCTTCCTTCGGGATCGAAAGCTTCAACATGATCTGCTGGCCCTCGGGCAGCGCGTCGAGCCCTTCCTCGATCGCTTCGAGCATGATCTTTTCGCCTTCCGCGCGATCGGTGGCGGCAATGTCGTATTCGGGCTCCAGCATCGGGACGAGACCGCAGGAGAGGATGCGCGCTCCTTCGGCGATCTGCTGACGCACGGCCTCCTTGATGCCGACCGGATTGGCCGACTTGATGACCGACCGCATCTTCGTACCGAAGACGCCGAGTTCACGAGCGCGATTGCACATGGTTTCGAGACCCGGATTGGGTTGCATCAGCTGGGCGCCATCGCGTTCCTCCTCGAGGCCCTTATCGACCTTGAGAAAGGGAACGATGCCACGTTCCGCAAGCCGCGCAGGCACACTCTTGCCGCCGCTCTCTCCTTCCATCGTCTTCTCGAACAGGATTGCCCCGATCACCTTCCCGTTTCCGAAGCACGGCGCTTCGATAATACGCTGGCGCATTTCATGGATCAGACCGAACATTTCTCCTTCGGTCGTCCAGGCGCCGTCTTCGATGCCATACCCCTTGAGCGCCTTGGGCGTCGAACCGCCCGACTGGTCGAGTGCCGCAATAAAGCCCTGTCCGGTCGCAATGCGGGCCTTCATTTCATCGAAAGTCATACTGGTGATCCCGTGTCCGTGCATTCGTATGCGCGGCCTTTAGCGAAGCCCTTTCGCAGTCGCAACAGGGGTAGAGGCTTTGTCGCCGGTGGCCGGTTCAATAGCGGCGGATCTTTCGGATGATCCCGTTGAAGCTCAGCACCGGCGCGCCGTCCGCCGTGACTTTTCCGACGACATAGATCGTCTTGCCCCCCGCCCTGACCACTTCGCCGCGGGCTTCGATCAATTGTCCGACCCGGGCTGGATCGAGGAAGTCGCCCGCGAGGTGCATGGTCACACCATGAGATCCGTCGAGCGCATCGGTGGCGATCGTGAACAGTGCGCTGTCGGCGAACGTCATGAGGCAACCGCCATGCATGAAGCCGGCACCATTCATGTGTCGCTCTTCCGCCCGGAATGCAGAAACGAATCCGCCGTTTTCCTCGCGCCGCTCATAGAACGGTCCCGCACGCTGCTCGAAAGCATCGCCATTCCAGGTCGACCAACCTGCGAATTCGCCCGCGCCGACGGGGACCAGACCGCCGCCCGACCCTACAGCCTCGTTCTCGCTCATGCCATCAGCGCAGCGACGCCCGGCAGGTCCTTGCCTTCCATCCATTCGAGGAAGGCGCCACCTGCGGTGGAGACGAAGGTGAAATCATCCTTCACGCCCGCGTGAGCGAGCGCTGCCACAGTGTCTCCGCCGCCGGCAACAGAGACGAGCGAACCGTCCTGCGTCAGGGCTGCCGCAGTCTTGGCGAGCGTGACGGTCGCGGTATCGAAGGGCTCGGTCTCGAAGGCGCCCATGGGGCCATTCCACACGAGCGTTCGGCAGGTCTTGAGCACGTCGCCCAGTGCTTCGGTCGCGAGCGGGCCAACGTCGAGGATCATCTCGTCGGCCGCAACTTCGTGGACGTTACACGTGCGCAGGGACGGCGGGTTGGCGGTAAATTCCTTCGCCACCACGACGTCATAGGGCAAATGCACCGTGCATCCCGCATGATCGGCCTCGTCCATGATGCGGTTGGCGGTATCGGTGAGATCGTGCTCGCACAGGCTCTTGCCGACATCGACGCCCTTTGCGGCGAGGAAGGTGTTGGCCATGCCGCCGCCGATGATCAGGTGCTGGACCTTGCCGACCAGGTTCTCGAGCACGTCGAGCTTGGTCGAGACCTTGGCCCCGCCAACGACCGCGGCGACCGGCTGCTCGGGATTGCCGAGCGCCGCATCGAGAGCCTTCAGCTCGGCTTCCATCGCCCGCCCAGCATAGGCGGGCAGAAAATGCGCCAGCCCCTCGGTCGAGGCATGGGCTCGGTGCGCGGCGGAGAAGGCATCGTTGACGTAAAAATCGCCGCGGGCGGCTATCCCCCTGGCAAATTCCGGGTCGTTCGCTTCCTCGCCCGGCCAGAAGCGCACGTTATCGAGCAGGCCGATATCACCGTTGCCGAGGATGCCGATCGACTGTTCGACCACCGGGCCCATGACCTCGGGGATGAACATGATTTCCTTGTCCAGCACGCGTTCGATGTCGCCCTGCACCATGCTGGTGCTCATGGTCGAGTGGCGCTGCCCCTTGGGACGTCCGAAATGCGCTAGCAGCAGGACCTTGGCACCCTTGTCGGCGAGTTCGAGGATGGTCGGCTTGACCGCCTCGACCCGGGTGACGTCGCTGGCGCGACCTTCCTTCATAGGAAGGTTCAGGTCGACACGCACCAGCGCGACCTTGCCGGTCACATCGCCGAGGTCGTCCAGGGTCCTGAAGCTGCTCATACCCTGCTCCCTTAGAGGAACTTCGCCATCACGCCGGCGGTGTCGATCATCCGGTTCGAGAAGCCCCATTCGTTGTCGTACCAGCTGACGACGCGGCAGAGCTTGCCTTCCATCACGCTGGTCTCGAGGCTGTCGATGGTCGAGCTGGCCGGATAGTGGTTGAAGTCGCTGCTCACCAGCGGCTGGTCGGTGTAATCGAGCACGCCCTTCATCGGACCCTCCGCCGCCGCCTTGAGCGCGGCATTGAGTTCTTCCTTGGTGGTGTCGCGGCCGGGGACGAAAACCAGGTCGACCAGGCTGACATTGGGCGTGGGGACGCGGACCGAGCTACCATCGAGCTTGCCCTTGAGTTCCGGAAGGACGAGCCCGACTGCTCGCGCGGCGCCGGTCGTCGTCGGGATCATATTCTGCGCCCCGCCGCGTGCACGGCGCATATCGCTGTGCATCTGGTCGAGCATGCGCTGGTCGTTGGTGTAGCTGTGGATCGTGGTCATGAAGCCGCGCTCGATGCCGACGGTCTCGTGCAGCACCTTCGCCATCGGCGAGAGGCAGTTGGTCGTGCAGCTGGCGTTGGAGACGATCACGTCGTCGGCGGTCAGCGTTTCATGGTTCACACCGTAGACGATGGTCGCGGAGACATTGTTTGCCGGGGCCGAGATGAGAACCCGCTTGGCACCTGCCTTGAGGTGCGGTTCCGCCGCTTCGTGGCTCTGGAAAAAGCCCGTGCATTCGAGCGCGATGTCGATGCCCTGCTCCGCATGCGGCAGATTGCCGGGATCGCGCTCGCTGGTAACTGCGATTTTCTTGCCGTTGACCGTGATATGGCCTTCGCCGACCTCGACCGTGCCGGGAAAGCGGCCGTGGGTGCTGTCGTACTGGAACAGCAGCGCATTCGATTTTGTGTCGGCGAGGTCGTTGATGCTGACCAGCTCGAGGTCATGATCGTCACGCTCGAGGATGGCGCGCGCCACCAGGCGGCCGATGCGTCCGAAACCGTTGATTGCAACCTTGGTCGCCATTGGAAAGAACTCCTGCTTAGCCGTTCAATTTCTTGGTGATTTGCGGAACGATAGCGTCCGCCGTGAGGCCGAATTTCACGAACAGGTCTTCTGCCGGCGCACTCGCGCCGAAGCGATCGATACCGATCGTGAGCCCGTCGCTGCCGACATAGCGTTCCCACCCGAAGGTCGTACCCGCTTCGATCGAAACCTTGAGTGCGTCGGCAGGGAGTATATCGGCCCGATAGGCGGAATCCTGCTCGTCGAAGAGCTGCGTGCAGACCATCGACACGACGTCTACCCCGATGCCCTGCTTTTCGAGGGCATTCGCCGTTTCGAGCGCTACTTCGACTTCGGATCCGGTCGCGACCAGCACAACCTGGCGCTTGCCGCCCGATTTCTTGAGGCGATAGGCGCCCTTGGAAGACATGTCGGTTTCGTCAGGTGCGTTGCGAACCTGCGGAAGGTTCTGACGGCTGAGCGCGAGAACCGTTGGCCGGTCCTTCTGGCGCAAAGCGATTTCCCAGCACTCGGCTGTCTCGACCGCATCGGCCGGGCGCATCACGAGCAGGTTCGGCATCATCCGCAGCGACTGGATGTGCTCGATCGGTTGGTGGGTCGGACCGTCTTCGCCCAGACCGATGCTGTCGTGCGTCATCACGTAGATGACGCGCGTCTGCTGGAGGGCGGAGAGGCGGATGGCCGCGCGGCAATAGTCGGTGAAGACCAGGAACGTGCCGCCATAGGGGATGACCCCGCCGTGCAGCGCCATGCCGTTCATCGCGGCGGCCATGCCGAACTCGCGGATGCCGTAGTAGATGTAGCGGCCCGAATAGTCGTCGGCCGTCAGAGCGCCGATGCCGCCTGCCTTGGTGTTGTTCGACCCGGTGAGGTCGGCGCTGCCGCCGATTGTCTCCGGCAGCTTGCCGTTGATCTGCGCTAGCGCCATTTCGCTCGCCTTGCGGGTCGCGACCTTGACAGGCTCCTTCATCAGCGACTGAATATACCCGTCGAGCGAGAAGTTTTTGGGCAGGTCGCCCGCCATGCGGCGCTCGAACTCGGCGCGCTGGGCCTGCTTTGTAAGACGGCCCGACCAATGGGCGTGAGCGTCCGCAGAGCGCTCGCCTGCCGAGCGCCAGTCCGCAAGGATGTCGTCGGGCACGACAAAGGGCTTCGCGCCCCATCCGAGGACCTTGCGCGCCTCGGCGATCTCGTCGTCACCGAGCGGGGCACCGTGCGTGGCGCTGGTGCCCTGCTTGTTCGGCGCACCCTTGCCGATAACCGTACGGCAGGCGATCAGCGAGGGACGCTCATCCGCCAGAGCCTCGTCGAGCGCGCGGCGGATATCGTCGAAGTCATGGCCGTCGCAGCTCGTCACGTGCCAACCCGTCGCTTCGTAGCGCGCCTTGATGTCTTCGCTGGTCGACAGGTCGGTCGATCCGTCGATGGTGATCTGGTTGTCGTCCCACAGGACATTCATCCGGCCGAGCTTGAGGTGGCCGGCTATGCCGATCGCTTCATGGTTGATGCCTTCCATAAGGCACCCGTCGCCAGCGATCACCCACGTGCGGTGATCGACCAGGTCGTCGCCGAAGTCGGCATTGAGGTGACGCTCGGCAATCGCCATGCCCACCGCCATCGCGAGACCCTGGCCAAGCGGGCCGGTGGTCGATTCGACGCCGTCCAGCAGGAAGTTTTCGGGATGGCCGGCGCACGGACTGCCGATCTGGCGGAAGTTGCGGATGTCATCCATCGTCGGGCGCGCATAGCCGGACAGGTGCAGCAGGCTGTATATCAGCATCGAGCCGTGGCCCGCGCTCAGCACGAAGCGATCGCGATCGGCCCAGTCGGGCGCCTTGGGGTCGTGCTTGAGGTACTCGCTCCACAACACGGTGGCGACGTCGGCCATGCCCATCGGCATGCCGGGATGGCCCGAATTTGCCGCCTGTACCGCATCCATGGAAAGGGCCCTGATAGCGTTGGCCATCTGGACCATGCGAGGCGTTTCGAGGCTCATTCTTGTGCTCTCCGGAAAAGTGCCGATTCGACGCGCGCCCGCCATCGCGGAGGGGAGCCGAGAGGTCAAGGCAGCCTCTGGCCCGTGCACAGAGAGGCCACCCTTAAGCCGAGTTATCAACAGCCACGGTCAACCCTTTGCCTGCGCTTGGCAATCTTGGTATTTGTTCGCTCCATGACGGCTGACCGTATCTCGCAAGCGATGGAGAGGATCGACAAGGCGCTCGCCCGGATCGAGACGCAGGCCGCGTTGCCGCCTCAGACGGCCGCCCCCCGCCAAGACGATTCCGGCGAGCTGGCATCTGAGCACGCTCGTCTCCGAGAAAGCATCGCAGCCAGCATTGCGGAACTCGATTCGCTTATCGAAAGGCTCGAACAGTGAGCGACGTCACGCTGCAAGTGGGCGGCCGCAAGTACACCGTGGCCTGCCAGGACGGGCAAGAAGGACATGTCCAGCGCCTGGCCTCGGTGATCGATGGCAAGCTTGCCGACATGGGCGCCAACCTTTCGAGCCAGGAAGCCAAGAACCTGCTGTTCGCCGCACTTCTGCTCGCCGACGAGCTCGAAGAAGCGCAGAAGGTGCCGCGGACACCACAGCCCGAAGCACCCGAATTCGACACCGAGCGACTCGCCACACAAATCGAACGCATTGCCATCGCGCTGGAGAATGCTGCGGCAACCCTTGAGGGTCGCGCTGCGAACGCCTAGATAACGCAGCGGCGGGGCTGCCCGGCACGAGCTGCAGAACATCCCTGAGGCTATAAGCAATCCTAGGGAGCTGTCCCTATCCTGGAACACGGGTTCGTCCTGGGAACCGGGGTATACGGCACCCACCTGACGTTTTAGGCGTCAGAGGATTTCACCGGCACCGACCCATGGTGGTCCCGCCACTCGCAAGTTCCATACAATGAAGGGCGCACGGGTGACGAAGCAGAGCAAGGACGAGCTTCGCCGGGCCCTGCGCGCTGCACGCAAGGCCCATGTGGCTGCCCTGCCCCTCAGCATGCGCGGGCTCGTGTTCCATCGCCCGCCTGCACCGCTCCTCGATCTTGTTCCGGGAGGGGCCGTCATTGGCCTCTATCGCACCCATCGTAATGAGGCACCCGCCGCATCTTACGCCAAGTTCTTCCTCGAGCGCGGCCACGAATTGGCTCTGCCCCGTTTTGCGGGACGCGAGACGGGGATGGAATTCGCCCGCTTTACAGATCCCTTTGACGAAAGTGACCTCGAAACGGGGCCATTCGGCCTGCTGCAGCCGTTTGGCGACGCCCCGGCGCTGGTGCCGGACGTGGTTTTCGCTCCGCTCGTCGGTTTTACCGAAGATGGCCACCGTCTCGGTCAGGGCGGCGGACACTACGATCGCTGGCTCGAACGGCACCCCGACACGGTGACGATCGGGCTCGCATGGGATTGCCAGCTCGTCGACAACATGCCGGTGGAGCCGCATGATCGCCCGATGCGAGCGATCGTCACCCCTACCCGCATCTATGGGCCCTTCGCATGAGAAAAGAGCCCACCTGGCGCATTCCCGTGGGCCTGCTCGCCCTTCTGGCAGCCCTGATGGTCTATGGCCTTGTTGTTGCGCGTTATGTGCCCGAACTGATCGGCAACTGGCACGCCCTCGCACAGACCATCGTCTATGTGGTTCTCGGCCTCGTCTGGCTGCTTCCGCTGCGCCGGTTTCTTATCTGGATGGAGACCGGCCGCTGGGGCTGAACGCGGCTCTTGGCCGCGCCTGATGGCGCCTACCAAGCGGCGTGAACACAACGATCCAGTTGCAGGAAAAACCCAAGTGGCGCGAGTGACGGGGCTCGAACCCGCGACCTTCGGCGTGACAGGCCGACACTCTAACCAACTGAGCTACACCCGCGTAGCCACTTGGGAGCCGCGCCACTAAGGCAGGGTCCGATTCCTGTCAATGCCAATCGACGCCCTTTCTGGTCTTTTTTCCGGCCCGTCGCGGAACAGCGATTTTTACCTCAAATTAACGCTTCTGCCGGACTTTCGGCCACGGGGAAATCCGCGTGGGGAAACGGGGGTTCGCTATGCTGAGAACGGCTTTTCTGCTCGTTTCACTGACCATGCTCGCAGGGGGCGCACTGGCTGCCCAATCCGCGCTCGATATCCAGACAAAGGCGTATCCGCAGGTAGGAAGCCGCTGACCCCGATCAGCAGCCTTCGTACCTCCAGTTGCGTCGCTTGCCTTGGCCGATCCATTCGGCGGCAGTCGCAATCCGCCTGGCGCGCGTCGCGTCCTGCTTCGCGCTGGTGATCCAGTCGAGATAGTCGCGGCACTGGGAATCGGTGAAGCCAGCCCAGAGCTCCCGTGCACCGCCAGCCTTTGCCAAAGCTGCGGCGAAGTCTTGCGGCATCGGGATTTCCGCCTTCGGGCTCGACCGGGGGATCGCCTTGCCTGCTTCGAGGGTCGCTATCCTTGGTGTCAGGATAACTACAAGTTCGTCGAACTGCGGGCAGTCCTCGACCGACTTCAGCTTGCCGAAGCGGCTCCATGTCGTCTCTTCTTCAGCCGAGAGCGCGCCGTGAAGGAAAAACGCACGTGCCATGAGCTCGCGCAAATGCTCGAGGATCGGCTGCGCGAAAGGCTCCGCCTTGGCGATGTAGCTGTCGACTCGCTCGTCCCGCGTCATGCAGGACAGGCTACCACATCACGAGACCAGGATCAGCGCCGGGCTCTCGAGCAGCTTCCTAAGTGCCTGGATGAAGCTTGCCGCATCCCAGCCATCGACCACGCGATGATCGCAGCTAATCGAAATGTTCATCAGTTTGCGCTTCTCGATCCGCTCCTGGCCATCGGAACCCGTGACGTACATAGGCCGCTCGATGATCCGGTTGGGGCCGATGATCGCCACTTCGGGGCGATTGATAACCGGGGTCGTCGCCACTCCGCCAAGCGGACCGAGCGACGTCACGGTCAGGGTGCCGCCCTGCATCTCCTCGCTCTTCGCCTTGCCGGTGCGAGCCGCCTCCGCGAGCCGCGTGATCTCGTTCGCCAGCTGCCACAGGTTCTTCGCCTGCGCATCCTTGATCACCGGGACCATCAATCCGGCATCGGTCTGCGCCGCCATGCCCATGTTGACCGAACCGTAGCGCGTCACCACACCCGCCTCGTCGTCGTAGCGGGCGTTGATCATCGGGAAATCGGGCAGAGTCTTGCAGATCGCGGTGATCAGCAGCGGCAGGATGGTCAGCTTCGGCTTGTCGCCGCGATTGGCGTTGAGCTGCGCCCGCAGATCTTCCAGCGCAGTGACGTCGCACTCCTCGACATAGGAGAAGTGCGGGATGTTGCGCTTGGATGCCGCCATGTTCTCGGCGATCCGGCGGCGCATGCCGATGACCTTGATTTCCTCGTCGCCGCGGGTCTTTGCCGCGGCGCCATAGCCCCCGGTGTAGGACAGAAAAGCGTCGAGATCGCCGTGGCGGATGCGGCCATCCTCGGCCGGCTTCACCTGCGCAAGGTCGATGCCGAGGTCCTTCGCGCGCTTGCGCACGGCCGGAGTGGCCAGCACCTTGGCGTGCGGCTTAGGTTCGGGCGCTGGCGTCGGCGCGGGCAGCGGCGCGGGCTCGGGATCCGCTGCGAGAGCGTCGTCCGCATCGCTGGTGTCGGACGTCTCGACTTCGATCCGCTCCTCGACCACCTCAGCCTTCGGCGCCGGAGCCGCGTCGCTGACAGCTTCGTTTTCGTCGGCAACGTCTTCGTGCACTTCGCCCTCGACCTCGATCACGACCAGCATCGACCCGATCGAGACCATCTCGCCCTCGCCGCCGGCGATTTCGAGGATCTTGCCCGTGACGGGGCTTTCCATCGGCACGGTCGCCTTGTCGGTCATCATGTCGACGAATTCCTCGTCTTCGTTGACCGTGTCGCCCACTTTCTTGTGCCACTGCACGATCTCGGCCTCGGCGATGCCTTCGCCGATATCGGGCATTTTGAAGGTGAATTTCGCCATCGGGATCAGTCCTTCAGAATCTTGTCGAGGGCCTCGCCGATACGGACGGGACCGGGGAAGTAGGCCCACTCGAGGCTATGCGGATAGGGCGTGTCGAAGCCGGTCACGCGTTCGACCGGGGCTTCGAGATGGTAGAAGCAGCGCTCGGTCACGAGCGCCGACAGTTCCGCGCCGAAACCGCTCGTGCGGGTGGCCTCGTGGACGATCAGGCAGCGGCCCGTCCGTTCGACCGAGGCTTCGATTGCTTCGATGTCGAGCGGCACGAGCGTGCGCAAATCGAGAATGTCGGCCTCGACACCCTTCTCACGGCAGACGGCCTCGACGACATGGACCATCGTGCCGTAGGCGAGGATGGTGAGTTCGTTGCCTTCCGTGACGCGGCGCGCCTTGCCCAGCGGAATTGTGTAGTGGCCTTCGGGGACCACGCTTTCGTCGAACCGCTTCCAGGGCTGCGCGGGCTTGTCGTAATAGCCCGAGAACGGCCCGTTGTAGATGCGCTTCGGTTCGAAGAAGATGACCGGGTCATTGTCCTCGATCGCGGAAATCAGCAGCCCCTTGGCATCGTAGGGCGTCGAAGGGATCACCGTCTTCAGGCCCGACACATGGGTAAAGATCGCCTCCGGGCTCTGGCTGTGAGTCTGCCCGCCGAAGATGCCGCCGCCAAAGGGCGAACGCACCGTCATCGGCGCGATATATTCGCCCGCCGACCTGTAACGCAGGCGCGCAGCCTCGCTGATCAACTGGTCGAGGCCGGGGTAAATGTAATCGGCGAACTGGATTTCGGGGACCGGGCGCAAGCCATAAGCACCCATGCCCACCGCCACGGCGATGATGCCGCATTCGGAAATCGGCGTATCGAACACCCGGGTCTTGCCGAACTTTTCCTGCAGTCCCGCCGTGCACCGAAACACGCCGCCGAAATAGCCGACGTCTTCGCCCATCACGACGACATCGGGATCGCGTTCCATCGACACGGCCAGCGCATCGTTGATCGCTTCGATCATGTTCAGGCGGCGTTCGCTATCCGCTTCGACAGCGGGCGTGTCCTTTACCGCGGTGCTCACAGGTCCAGCCCTCCCGGGAATTTGGTCTCGCGTTCGCGGATCGCCTGCTCGCTCTGTTCCTTGAGGTGCCAGGGCAGTTCTTCGAACACGTCTTCGAACATGGTGCGGAACGGGTGATGCAGGCCATGACCGAGGATGCCGTTCGCCTCGGCCTCCTTGGTCGTCTTCTTGACGAACTCGGCAGCATCGAGATCCATTTTTTCCTGCCGCTCCTCGTCCCATTCGCCCAGCGCGATGAGATGGTCCTTGAGGCGTGTCACCGGATCGCCCAGCGGCCATTCGGTGCGCTCCTGCGCGCTGCGATAACCGGTCGGGTCGTCCGATGTGGAATGGCCTTCGGCGCGATAGGTGAAGAATTCGATCAGCGTCGGACCGGCATTCGCTCGGGCGCGGTTGGCCGCCCATTGCTCTGCCGCATAGCAGGCGAGCGCATCATTGCCGTCGACCCGCAGGCCGGCGAGGCCATAGCCGAGCGCGCGGGCGGCAAAGGTGGTGCGTTCGGCTCCGGCAAAACCGCTGAAGCTGCTGATCGCCCACTGATTGTTGATAACATTGAGGATAACCGGTGCATTGTATACCGTCGCGAAGGTGCAGGCGGAATGGAAGTCGCCCTCGGCGGTGCTGCCCTCGCCCACCCATGTCGCAGCGATCCTGCTGTCGCCCTTGATCGCGCTCGCCATCGCCCAGCCGACCGCCTGCGGGGTCTGCGTCGCCAGATTGCCGCTGATGGTGAAGAAGCTGTGCTCGCGGCTCGAATACATGATCGGCAGCTGGCGGCCCTTCAACTTGTCACCCTTGTTCGAGTAGATCTGGTTGATCATCTCGATCATGGGGTAGCCGCGCTGGATCAGGATGCCCTGCTGGCGATAGCTCGGGAAGACCATGTCGTCCGCCGCCAGCGCCATGCTGGCAGATACGCTGGTCGCCTCTTCGCCGGTGCACTTCATGTAGAAGCTCGTCTTGCCCTGCCGCTGGCCGCGAAACATGCGCTCGTCGAAGGCGCGGGTCATGGCCATGTGGCCGAGCATCTTGCGCAGGGTCTCGGGATCGAGCTTTGGGTCCCACGCCCCATGCGCCAGATTGTCGTCGCCGAGCACGCGGACCAGGCCGAAGGCGAGTTCGTGCATGTCCTTCGGATCGCAGGTCTCGTCGGGGCGCGGCGCGGTTCCGACCTCGGGAATCTGCAGGTGCGAGAAGTTGACCGTGTCGCCGGGCCGGAACTTCGGTTCGGGTACGTGGAGCGACAGCTTGGGGCGGTTCTCGCCCTGCGCCGCACCACTTTCGGGCCTGTCGGCCATAAACTCTCTCCCAGACGCAATCTTACGCGCAGGCGTTATATTATTTCACGCGCGCGAAATGGTCAAGGGATGCCAAGCTTAAGGCAATTCACCAAGCCGGATCACACGGCGACGGGCGCCTTGATGGGCCCGTGCGGCGTGTAGTCCCGAACCTCGAAATCCTCAATGCGATAGTCGAAAATCGTCGCCGGACGCCGCAAGATGGCAAGCGTCGGCTGGCCCTGCGGTTCCCGCGCGAGCTGCTCTTCGATGAGATGCTCGTGGTTGAGATAGAGATGCGTGTCGCCACCCATCCACACCAGCTCCCCCGGTTCGAGATCGACCTGCTGCGCCATCATCCGCGCCAGGAGCGCGGCCGACCACAGGTTGAACGGCAGCCCCAGCGCGACATCGCAACTGCGCTGGTAGAGCAGGCAATTGAGCCGGTCGCCCGCAACGTGGAACTGGTAGGTCTTGTGGCACGGCGGCAAGGCCATCCGGTCGAGCTCGGCGACGTTCCAGCCTTCGATGATGTGCCGCCTGCTCCCCGGATTGCTGCGCAGCGATTCGACCACCTCGGCAACCTGATTGATGCCCTCGCCCGGCTCGTAAAGTCCGTCCTTGCGATAGCGAAACGTTGGCCAGTCGACCCATTGCTTGCCATAGACAGGCCCGAGATCGCCCCAGCGCCCGGCAAACCCCTCGTCGTCTGCGATCCGCTGCACGAAATCGTCGAGCGCGATGGTCTCTCCGGTTTCCTTGACGTAGCGGGCGTGCGGCCACTCGTTCCAGATTTTCACGCCTTGCAGCACCAGCGGACGGATGTTGGTGTCACCGGTGAGGAACCACAGCATCTCGCGCGTCGCGGTTTTCCAGTAGACCCGCTTGGTGGTGAGCAGCGGCATCGCCCCGCCGGCCAGATCGAATCGCAGCGTCGCACCGAAGATGGACCGCGTCCCCACGCCGGTTCGATCGCGCCGCTCGTCCCCTTCGGTCCAGATGCGCCGCATGAGGTCGAGATATTGCTGTTCGGGATGCGATTCGGACACGGGCGGCTCGTTCTGCTAGGGAATCGTTACCTAGGATGATTTTGCCCGAATTGCCCGCTTGCGCGCATGGCATTCCACACCTATAGGGCCGCCTCTGCCTCGCGGGGTCCGCCCCGCAAGCATCCGGTCGGGGAGTAGCTCAGCCTGGTAGAGCACTGTCTTCGGGAGGCAGGGGCCGGAGGTTCGAATCCTCTCTCCCCGACCATATCATTCATTGTCGATCAAGTGATGCGCGTGCATCCTGCGGGAACCACTCCAAGGGATCGACAACCATGTTTCGCAAACTTTCCTTCGTCTCGCTGCTCGCTGCCGGAGCATTGTCGCTGTCAGCGTGCAACACCGTGCGCGGGCTCGGCGACGATCTGAAATCGGTCGCGGATGCCGGCGATCGCGTAACGTGACGATCGCTCCGCGCTAGCGGCCTCGAGGAGATTCCCTGCAGAGCCCAAGGCTTGCACCACGCCCGCCGCGAGCCCAAGTCTGGCGCATGACCACTGCCCGCGTCCTGTTCGTCTGCCTCGGCAACATTTGCCGCTCCCCTCTTGCCGAAGCAGCGTTCCGCCGCGCCGCGGAGGAGGCTGGGATCGAAGTCCACGTCGATAGCGCAGGCACGGCCGATTATCATGTCGGCCAGCCTCCGGATCCGCGCAGCGTCGCGGAGGCGCGCCGGCAAGGCATTGCAATCGACCACTATCGCGGCCGCCAGCTGGTCGAAGAGGACTTTCGCCGGTTCGACTTCATCCTCGGCATGGACCGTTCGAACATGGCCAACATTGCACGCCGCGATCCTGGCGACGGCACGGCGCGCGTGGCGATGCTGCTCGATCTGGTGCCGGGGCAGGAGGGGCGCGAAGTGGGCGATCCCTATTACGGCGGCGCCGACGGGTTCCGCCAGACATGGTCGGAGGTCGAGGCGGGAGCAAAAGCGCTGGTTGCGGTGTTGATCGATCGCAATGACTGACGACATCGACGGCAAGCGCGAACGGCACCGCTCCGTACCTTCGACACGGGCCGGGCGCCTCGCCGGATTCACGCGCCTCGCCGGCGGCGTGGCCGGAGGCATGGTGAGCGAAGGCGCGCGGCGGCTGGTGGCGGGCGAACGGCCGAGCATCGACCAGCTGATCCTTACACCCGGGAATGCCAAGCGGCTCGCCGATCGCCTCGCACATCTGCGCGGCGCGGCGATGAAGCTGGGCCAGATGATTTCCATGGACGCTGGCGATTTCCTGCCGCCCGAGCTGGCCGACATCCTCGCCCGGTTGCGCGACCGGGCGAACTTCATGCCGCCTCGCCAGCTCGACAAGGTGCTCACCGCCGAATGGGGCAAGGATTGGCGGCGACAGTTCCGCCGGTTCGAACCGCGACCGATCGCGGCCGCCTCGATCGGCCAGGTGCATCGTGCGCTGACGAGCGACGGCCGGCTTGTCGCGATCAAGGTCCAGTATCCCGGTATCGCGCAGAGCATCGATTCCGATGTCGATAACGTCGCGTCACTGCTCAAGGTTGCGGGACTGCTGCCTAAAGAGCTCGAAATCGCGCCCCTGCTCTCGGCAGCAAAGCAGCAGCTGCACGAAGAAGCCGATTACCAGCGCGAAGGCGCGATGATGCAGGGCTATGCCGAACTGCTGGCCGGCGACGAACGCTTCGTGGTGCCGACACTGGACACCGAACTGACCCGCGAGCGCGTGCTGGCGATGAGCTACGAGGAAGGGCGCCCGATCGAGAGCTTGGCCGAGGAACCGCAGGAGGTCCGCGACCGTGTCTTCACCCACCTTATCGAGCTGGTCGCACGCGAGCTGTTCGATTTCGGTACTATGCAGACCGATCCCAATTTCGCCAATTACCGCTACCGTGCCGCTGACGAACGCATCGTCCTGCTCGATTTCGGCGCCGCCCGCCCGGTTTCGCCTGAGATCGCGCAATCCTATCGGCGGCTGCTCCAAGCCGGGCTCGACGAAGATCGCCAGAGGGTGACCGAGGAAGCGGTTGCGGCGGGATTTCTGAATGCCAAGGCTGTCGCGCGTCATCCCGAACGGGTCGCCCGCGTGATCGACATCATCGTGAGCGAAATGGCGAGCGAAGACCGTTTCGACTTCGGCGACCGGGCCTTCGTGCCGGAAATCCGCGATACGGTGGCACCGCTGATCGATGACCGGGAAAGCTGGCACCTGCCCCCTGCGGAAACGCTGTTCGTCCAGCGCAAGGTCAGCGGGACGGCGCTGCTCGGCGCGCGGCTCAAGGCCAGGGTCGATGTTCGCCGGATCGTTTCCGATACGCTTGCGCGGACGGAATGAGCCAGGCGTCTTTGCATGCGCCTAACCTCCGCGCAGCGTTTTCACTCCATAATCGCGTTCGAACAAATAGAGCAGGATCCGCGCCGCCTCTCCCCGCGGACCTTCGAGGCCGCCGTCGCGCTCCATCAGCAAGCGGGCATCGTCATAGGCCTTGGGCAGGAGTTCGGTGATCTGTTCGAGGGTGGCGATTGTGAACGGCGTGTCGCCCGACTGGCGGGTGCCGAGCAGCTCGCCCCCGCCGCGTAAACGCAGATCCTCTTCGGCGAGCAGGAAGCCGTCCTGCGTCTGTCGCATCAGCTTGAGCCGCTCCTGAGCGGTTTCGGACAACGCCTCCCCATGCAGCAGGACGCAGAAACTCTTCTCGCTTCCGCGCCCCACACGGCCCCGCAATTGATGCAACTGCGCCAAACCGAAGCGCTCGGCCTGTTCGATCACCATCAGCGTCGCATTCGGTACATCGACCCCAACTTCGATCACCGTAGTGGCCACCAGCAGCTTGGCATCGCCGCTGGCGAACCGCTCCATCGCCGCATCCTTCATCTCTGGCGCGAGCTGGCCGTGGACCAGAACGACGTCGTTTCCGAACCGCTCCTTGAGCGTCGCATAGCGTGCCTCAGCAGCGGCGATTTCTTCGGGCCCGTCCAGCTCGCGGACCATCGGGCAGACCCAGTAGGCCTGCCGCCCCTCGGCGATTTGCGCGGCGAGCCGGTCGACGAGTGCGCCGATCCTGTCCTGCCCCATGACAACGGTATCGATCGCCTGCCGACCGGGCGGCAGCTCGTCGAGCTTGCTCACGTCGAGCTCGCCATATTGCGCCAACGTCAGCGTCCGCGGGATCGGCGTTGCGGTCATGGCGAGGACGTGTGGGGCGCGCTTGCCCTTGCTCGCCAGCATCAGGCGCTGGCCGACCCCGAAGCGGTGCTGTTCGTCGATCACCACCATCGCGAGATTTCTATAGGCGACCTTGTCCTGGAAAATTGCGTGGGTGCCGACCACGATGTCGATGCTGCCGTCGAGCAGCCCCATCAAAGTGCCCTCCCGCGCCCTGCCCTTGTCGCGGCCGGTCAGCAGCGCGACCTTGGCTCCGGTCGGCTCAGCCATGCGGCGCAGGCTTTCGTAATGCTGGCGCGCTAGGATCTCGGTGGGTGCAAGCGTCGCAGCCTGAGCGCCCGCTTCGACCGCGATCAGCATGGCTTCCAGCGCCACCACCGTCTTGCCCGCACCGACGTCGCCCTGGAGCAGGCGCAGCATCGGCGCTTCCTGCGCCATGTCGCCTTCGATCTCCGCTATCGACCTTTTCTGGGCACCGGTCAGCGGGAACGGCAGGTCGAGCTTGCCGCGATAGCTGCCATCGCCGCGCAGGGCCTGCCCCTTGCGCTTGCGATTGTCCGCGCGCACCAGCATCAGCGCGAGGCTGTTGGCGAGCAGTTCGTCATAGGCGAGCCGGTCGCGCGCGGCCTTGTGCTCGCCCTTGTGCGCCAGCACCAACGCATCGCGCCAGGCTGGCCAAGCGGCCTTCTCGACCTGGCGCGGCTCGATCCATTCGGGAAGCTCGGGCGTGCGAGTTAGCGATTGGTCGATCAGGCCCGCCACCTTTGGCTGGGTCAGCCCCTCCGATAACCGATACACCGGCTCGCACAGGCGCTGCAGTGTCTCTCCGCCTTCTTCCACCACATGGTCGGGATGAACGATCTGGAGCATGTCCCCGAACCGCTCCAGTTTTCCCGCGACCCAGCGGGTCTCACCCACGGGGAGCTGCTTCTTCGCAGTATAGGAGGCACGACCGAAGTAGGTCAGCGCGAGGACGTTGCCCACGCCGTCCTGTGCCAGCACCCGATAGGGCGCGCGCGGCGAACGCCCGCCGCGGTGCTCGATGACCTCCAGCTTGACGACGATCTGCTCGCCCTCGCCTGCCTCGTCGAGGCTCTGGACCGCCCGCCGCGTCACGAAGCGTTCGGGGAGGTGGTAGTCGAGATCGCGCACCCGCGTGAGGCCGAGCCGTTCGAGCGGCTTCTTCAGCTTCGGCCCCACGCCGTCGAGCGTTTCCGTCTCGGCAAACAGCGGATTGAGGTCTTCGGGGCGCATGCGCCTCGCTATAGCCGCTTGCGCGCCTTTGGCGAGTGCCCTACCCGCCCCCCATGCCCGAACTTCTCACCTTCGACGGCCGCAAGCAGCGCGCGAAATTCCGCGCCTGGCACCGCGGCACGCGCGAGGCCGATTACATGATCGGCGGCTTCTTCGATCGCTACCACGAAGGCTGGGGCGAGGACGAGCTGCGCTGGTTCGAGGCCCTGCTCGAGGAAGACGACGTCGATGTCATGGCCTGGGCGCTGAAGACGCAGCCGACGCCGCCCCGCTTCGAGGGGACGCTGATGGAAGCGATGCAGCAGCTGGATTACGTCGACATTCCGCGTTGACGACCGGCCCGCGGGCACTATCTCGTCGCTGACGTATTCATGAAGCACCCCCTTCCCGAACGGGCAGGGGGCAATCGTGCGTGTGCGATGCGTCGCAGCGCCCCGACGACAGGACCCCGATGCCCGACCTTTCCCGCATCCTGAAAGCCAAGTCCCCGCTCACGCTGGCGCAGGTCGCGCGCGGCGCGCAGCCGCTGGTCATGGCCGATCTCGCCCGGGCAAGCACCGGACGCGCGGTGTTCATCGCGCCCGACGATGCGGCGATGCGCGGCATCGTCGATGCGGCAGCCTTTTTCGCGCCCGAGCTGGAGGTGATCGAGTTCCCCGCATGGGATTCGTTGCCCTACGACCGCGCGAGCCCGGCCCTGTCGATCAGCGCCCGCCGGCTCGCGGCGCTGCATCGCCTGCAGGCGGGTAAGGCAAAGGCGCAACTGGTCGTCACCACCGCCAACGCCGTGCTCCAGCGCGTCCTCACCCCCTTCCGCATTCGCGAAAGCGTGCGCGAGTTCAAGGTCGGCACCGAGATCGGGCGCGACAGTCTCGCGGCGCTGCTCCAGCGGCAGGGCTACAGCCGCACGGATACCGTCATCGACAAGGGCGAATATGCGATCCGCGGTTCGATCGTCGATGTCTTCCCCAGCGGGATGGACGAGGCATTGCGGCTCGACTTTTTCGGCGACGAACTGGAAAGCCTGCGTAGCTTCGATCCGAACACGCAGATGAGCACCGGGCGGCTCGCATCGCACCTGCTGCTGCCCGCCAGCGAAGCGCTGCTGGATGAGGACAGCATCAAGCGGTTCCGCAGCCGGTATCGCGAAATGTTCGGTGCCAACGCCACGCAGGACCCGCTTTACGAAGCGGTCAGCGACGGGCGGCGGCTGGCGGGCATGGAACACTGGCTGCCGCTGTTCGAGGAGAAGCTGGCGACGCTGTTCGATCACCTCGGCAAGGAGGATCTGGTCGTCATCGACCAGGCTTCACTTGCCGCTGCGGACGAGCGGATCAAGGACGTCGGCGACTATTACGCCCAGCGCACCGCAATTACCGGACAGGCCAAGGGCAATTACCGCCCCTTGAAGCCCGAAGCGCTCTATCTGACCGAGGGGGAGTTCAAGTCGGCCCTCGCCGATGCACCCGCCCATCGCGCCACGCCGTTCGACGAGCCCGAGAGCGACACGGTCGTGAATTTCGGGTTCCGCTCGGGCCGCGATTTCGCCCCCGAACGCGCGCGCGGCGACAATGTCTATCCCGTGCTTGCCGACCATCTCAAGGCACTCGGCAAGGCGGGCAAGCGCCCGCTGCTGGCGACCTATTCGAAGGGCAGCCGCTCGCGAATCGCCTCGATCCTGGACGAAGCCGGCACACCAGTTGCGCTGGCCGAAACCTGGCAGGAGGCCCTCGGCCTCTCCGCCAAGGGCAAGCCTGCGGCAATGGTGCTGCCGGTCGAGGCCAGCTTCGCAAACGACGAGATGGAACTGCTGACCGAGCAGGACATCCTCGGCGACCGGCTCGTGCGGCGAAAGCGCAAGCGCAAGGATGCCGATGCCTTCCTCGCCGAACTGCAGGCACTCAGCGTGGGCGATCTGATCGTCCATACCGAACACGGCATCGGCAAATACCTCGGCCTCGAGCCGATCCCGGTCGGCAAGTCGAAGCATGATTGCGTCCAGCTGGAGTATCGCGGCGGGGACAAGCTGTTCATCCCGGTCGAGAATATCGATGTGCTCAGCCGCTACGGCTCGTCCGAGGAAGCAGTCCAGCTCGACAAGCTCGGCGGCGAGGCGTGGCAGAAGCGGCGCGCGCGCCTGAAGGAGCGCATCCGCGAGATCGCGGGCGAGCTGATGCAGGTGGCCGCCCAGCGTGCGCTCAGGAAAGCGCCGGTGCTGGAAGTCGAAGAAGGCCCCTACAACCAGTTTCTCGACCGCTTCCAGTACGAGGAAACGGACGACCAGGACCGTGCCATCGCGGACGTCCTTTCCGACCTCGAAAGCGGCAAGCCGATGGACCGCCTCGTCTGCGGCGACGTCGGTTTCGGCAAGACAGAGGTCGCGTTGCGCGCCGCCTTCGTCGCGGCAATGAACGGCCAACAGGTCGCCGTGGTCGCGCCGACCACGCTCCTCGCCCGCCAGCATTTCGAGAATTTCCGCCAGCGCTTCAACGGCTTCCCGCTCAAGGTCGGCCGCCTGTCGCGGCTCGTCCCCGCCAAGGAGATGAAGGACACGCGCGACGGGCTGGAGAGCGGTGATGTCGACATCGTCGTCGGCACGCATGCAATCCTGTCGAAGCAGACGAAGTTCAAGAACCTCGGCCTCGTGATCGTGGACGAGGAACAGCGCTTCGGGGTGACGCACAAGGAAAAGCTCAAGCAGCTGCGCGCCGATGTGCACATGCTGACGCTGACCGCCACGCCGATCCCGCGCACGCTGCAGATGGCGATGACTGGTCTGCGCGAGCTCTCCACCATCCAGACGCCGCCCGTCGACCGGCTCGCGGTTCGCACCTACGTCATGGAATGGGACGACATGGTGATGCGCGAGGCGCTGCTGCGTGAACATCACCGCGGCGGGCAGAGCTTCATTGTCGTCCCGCGCATCTCCGACATGGAGCAGGTGTCAGACTGGCTCCACGAGAACGTGCCCGAAGTGAAATTCGTTTCCGCGCACGGCCAGATGGGGGCAGGCGACATCGAGGAGCGGATGAGCGCCTTCTACGAGGGCAAGTACGACGTCCTGCTGGCGACCACCATCGTCGAAAGCGGGCTCGACCTGCCGAGCGCGAACACGATCATCATCCACCGCGCCGATATTTTCGGCCTCGCCCAGCTCTACCAGCTGCGCGGGCGCGTCGGCCGCTCGAAACTGCGCGCCTATGCCTATCTGACCTATGCGGCGGACACGCAGCTGTCCGAAGTTGCGGAGAAGCGGCTCAAGGTGCTGGGCGATCTCGACAGCCTGGGCGCGGGCTTCCAGCTGGCGAGCCACGACCTCGACATACGCGGCGCGGGCAATCTGCTCGGCGACGAGCAGTCGGGCCATATCCGCGAGGTCGGTTTCGAGCTCTACCAGTCGATGCTGGAGGATGCGATCCTGGCGGCCAAGGCCGGCGAAATGGGTCTGGAGGCGAAGCCCGAACGCGTCAGCCCGCAGATCACGGTCGATGCGCCGATCATGATTCCGGAAGACTACGTGCCCGATCTCGCCGTGCGCATGGCGCTCTATCGCCGCTTGAACGACGCGCAGGACAAGGCCGAGATCGAGGCGCTGGCGGCGGAGATGATCGACCGTTTCGGCGAACTGCCGGCCGCCACCGCCAACCTCGTCAGGCTGATCGAGATCAAGCACCAGGCTATCGCCGCCAATATCGCCAAGATCGATGTCGGCGCCGCGGGCACGCTCGTCACCTTCCACAATGACGATTTCCCCGACGGGCCGGGCCTCATTGCCTATGTCGACCGCCTGCAGGGCACGGCAAAGCTGAGGCCGGACATGAAGCTGGTGATCAGTCGCGCGTGGAACTCTCCCGAGAGCCGTCTCAACGGGCTGTTCCAGTTGACCAAGGGGCTGTCGGGCATCGCGCGCAAGGCGAAGAAGCGCGAGAAGGTAGCGGCCTAGTTGCCCGCGAGCTTGAGGAAGTCGTCCGCCGCCATCGGTTCCGCGCGCAGGAAGCCCTGGTAGTATTCGCAGCCTTCGGCAGCAACCAATGCGCGCTGTTCTTCCTTCTCGACCCCTTCGACCACCACGGCGAGGTCGAGCGCGCGCGCCATCGCGATGATTGCCCGGAACACGGCGAGGTCACGCTCGTCCTCGAGCACACCGTCGATCATGGAGCGGTCGAGCTTGATGCAATCGATCGGCAGGACCTTGAGATAACGGAAGTTGCAGAAGCCCGCGCCGAAATCGTCGAGCGCGAGGCGAATGTCGAAAATCTTGAGCTGGTCGAGCACGTGGCCGACGCGATCGAGATCTGCGAGCAGCACCTGCTCGATGATTTCCAAAGTGATGCGCGCGAGGGAGAAGCCGGTCTTTTCGGCGAGCCGCGCGAATTCCATCGCGAAGCTTTCGGCAGCCAGATCGGCCGGCGTGATGTTGAGCGACAGGCGCAGGTGCGGGGGCCAATGGACCGCCTGCTCGAGCGCCCGCTGCGCGATGTGGCGCGAGAGGTGCGCGACATGGTCCGCGCGCTCGGCAATCTGGAACAGCGAGCTCGCGCCCACACGGCCGATGACGGGGTGATGCCAGCGCGCCAGTGCCTCGGCCCCGATCATCCGATCGTCCTCGAGCGCATATTGCGGCTGGAAGAGGATCTCGATCTCGTCATTGTCGATGGCCGCCAGCAAGTCGGCTTCGAGCTCGCGGAAGGATCGGGCCGAGCGCGCCATTTCGCCGCTCGACCAGTCGATCCGCCGGCCCTGCCCGGTCCGCATCTGTGCAGCCACTTCGGACAGGCGATCGAACACGCGATCGGCATCGTCCTCCTGGGTGACGCGCATCAGCGCGATCCGCGGCCATAGCCGCAGGCTGGTGCCATCGTCCTCCGGACTGGCGATCGGCATGGCGATCGCATCGGCCAGCGCTTCCGCCAGCCACTGCCAGCGTTCCCGGCTGCATTGCTGGCGCGAGAGGAGCAGGAATGTCCCCCCGCTGATCCGCGCTGCCAGCCAGGCGGTGCTTTCCAGCTCGTCGACGGCAAAATGCGTGATGCGCTGCGCCACTTCGACCAGGGCTCCGTCACCGGCGCTCTCCCCGAAGGCGACGTTGACCGTGTCGATCCGCCCGAGCGTTATCATCATGGCGTGGATCGGGCAGGCGATCGTCTCGCGCGGCCAGTCATTCTGCCAACGGGCAATCGTGGCACGCGCCTGCGCAACATCGGCCAGGCCGGTCAGTCGATCTCGTGACTCATGCATCATATCGTTGGGCAGGCTTGCCATGTGAACGCCCTTATCGCGACCCGGGGTGAAGTATGCCACCGATTCCGCTCTGTTGCCAAATGGGACGTGCGTCCATAGGTACGCGCGACGCAGCCGGGGATGCCGCTGCGAAACGGGAGTTCGCGCAGAATCATGGCCGATTACAACCGTCTCGCCTTGCTGGTGTCCGACACGGATCGAGCGCAGGATGCCGCCAGCGCCTTTCGCGACCTGGCCGATTGGGTGCCGCTGGAACAGGCCGATGCGGCCGTGGTTCTTGGCGGCGACGGCTTCATGCTCCAGACGCTCCACGCCATGCTCGACACGGGTCGCACCATCCCTGCTTACGGTGTGAACCTCGGCACCGTCGGCTTCCTGATGAATCGCAACCGCAATCCCGACACGCTGCTCGCGCGGCTGGCCAAGGCGAAACCGGTGACGATATCGCCGCTCGCCATGGAAGCCACGACGCAGGACGGAACGCAGCACCGTTTCTGCGCGATCAACGAGGTGTCGCTGCTGCGCGAAACGCGCCAGACGGCAAAGATCGTGGTCAGCGTCGACGAGAAGGTACGGATCAAGGAACTCGTGTGCGACGGCGTGCTCGTTTCGACGCCCGCAGGATCGACCGCCTACAACCTCTCCGCCGACGGGCCGATCCTGCCGCTCGATTCGCAGCTGCTCGCCCTGACCCCGATCTCGGCGTTTCGCCCGCGCCGGTGGAAAGGCGCCATCCTGCCCGACCGCAGCCGAGTGACCTTTCACGTTCTGGAGCCGGACAAGCGCCCGGTCAGCGTCGTCGCCGACCAGAAGGAGCTGCGCGATGTGGCCGAAGTCAGTCTCGAAATCGCGCGCGACAGCGAACTGACGCTGCTGTTCGACCCCGGTCACGCGCTCGACGAACGCATTGTCGCCGAGCAATTCGTGGTGTGATTGCAGCACCGCTTTGGCAGTGCGGGATTTTATCGATTTGCCCGCTTGCCAAACCGGAATCGCGCCCATATACGCGCGGCCTGCCTAACGGGCTGCTCCCCGATAGCTCAGCGGTAGAGTAGGTGACTGTTAATCACTTGGTCGTTGGTTCGAATCCAACTCGGGGAGCCATTTACTTCTCAGAAGTAACGCAATTCCGGTTCCGACCTTTAAAGCGGCCAATAGCTCGACAAAAAAGTCCCTCGCCCTCATCTCGGTCGTAGACTCCCTTGCAGCCCTATGCCGAAACGACCGCTCCCGTGCGAGCGTCGGAGCGCGTTTGGAGAGGAAACCTCAACCCGCCTGGAGACGTCGATACAAGATGCGCGTCTCGAGCAGGTTGGCAATGCGAAGGCCGACCTCGATCACGTCGAAGGGTTTCGCCACGAAATCCTTCGCTCCCAACGACAGGGCGCGCCGCCGCGCCTGCAAGGTAGTGTCGGCCGTCAGGACAAGGATCGGCCGGAACTCTTCTGCCCGGTCATGACGCGAGAAAGCCTCGAGCAGTTCAAATCCGTCGATTTCTGGCATCATCAGGTCCAGCAGAACGATATCCGGCTGGAGATCGACATAGGCGCGCATCGCCAACTTAGGGTCGGTCAGGCAATGGATGTCCGTGTATCCTTCCCGTTCGAGCACGCTTCGCAGCAAGAGGACGTTGGCCTCTTCATCATCGATCGCGAGAATGCGGCAGGAGGTGATTTCGGCAGGCGCCACGAGTTGCATAGTCATGATCCTTGGATCTTTTTCGAGGCATCGTCGGCCTCGTGTTCCGCCGCCGAAGGCAGAACGGGCAGAGAGAACCAGAAGCGCGCGCCGCCCTGGACACCGGAAGCCGTCAGCGGCTGATAACCGATTTCGCCGCTCATCGATTCCACCAGGCTCTTGGAAAGCGCGAGGCCCAAGCCTGTGCCCTCGGTCGCGGACCGGCCCTGCTCGCCCAATCGGTCGAACGCCGTAAAAAGGCGCGGAACGTTGGCAGGTTCGATGCCGGGGCCGTCATCTTCCACTTCGATTATCGCGATAGAACCCTCGATGCGGCCAGACAGGCGTACGGACTTTCCCGTTCGATTGTACTTTGCCGAGTTGCCGATGAGATTGAGAGCGACCTGCAAGGCGCGTCGTTTGTCGGCGAGCACGGTCACTTCGTGCTCCGGGAGATCGAGAGTGAAGGAAAGTCCGGCCTGTTCCACCAGTGGCAGGCCGATCGCGTGCGCTTCGGTAAGCAATTCGCGCAGGCCGATCGGCTCGATCACTAGCTCGTTCGCACCGGCCTCAATACTCGAGATGTCGAGCAGGTCATTGATCAGCGAAAGGAGATGGCGCCCCGCCTTCATGATCTGCGTCACCGCGGAGCGATGCTGCGTTGCCAGATGCTCCTCGTCGATCTCGAGCAATTGCCCGAAACCGAGAATGGCATTCATCGGGGTCCGCAACTCGTGGCTCGTTCGCGACAGGAAAGCGGTCTTGGCGCGGCTGGCCGCGATGGCCTCCTCGCGAGCGCTGCGCAGTTCCTCTTCCGTGCGGCGGCGCTCGGACATGTCCCGCGTGACCTTTGCGAAGCCGCGCAAGGTGCCTTCTCCATCGCGCAGGGCCGTGATGACCACATTGGCCCAGAAGCGCGTCCCGTCGCGGCGGACACGCCAGCCTTCGTCCTCGGCAGAGCCATCCCGTATCGCGCGCTCGATCATGCGCTGCGGCAGGAATTCGCGGGTTTCAGGCGGATAGAACGAGCTGAAATGGCGACCGAGAATTTCGATTGCCCGCCACCCCTTGATACGCTCCGCCCCCAGATTCCAGGTGGCTACGTTACCGTCGGTATCGAGCGCGAAGATGCCGTAGTCGCTGACGCGGTCGACAACGAGGCGGAAGCGTTCCTCGCTCTCGCTCAGCTCCTTCTCACGGGCGCGCAGCAGGGCGCTGGCACGTCCGAGCCGCTGTGCAAGCCGCCCGATCTCGTCGGCCTCTTCCGGAAGATCGTCCAGCTCTTCACCCTGCGCCAAGCGCTCGGCATTGCCTTCGAGGACCCGCACACGCCGCACGATCCCGGTGGAGAAGAGATAGACCGCCGCGACGCTGCCGAGCAGACCGAGCAGCGCACTGATGCCGGTCAATGCCAGGAAGCGTGAGCGTACGTCGTCCACCCGTTCCCTGCGCTGGTCGAGCAGGACCGCCTCCTTGCGCTGGATGACGTCGACCTGACTCCCGAGGCGTTCGAGTAGGTCGCGGTTCGCGTTCAGTTCTTGCTCCAGCGCTTGCCGAGACGAGGCGAGATCCGCGCCGCCCCGAGACACCCGCACAATATCGCCCAGCCCCTTGCGTTTCGCATCGACCAGCTGTTCGAGGACGACGAATTCCTGTCGCACGCCGGGATCCTCGATCGCATCGTCCAGCCGTTCCATGGTCGGGGGCAATTCCCGCTCCGCCACGGAGAACGGTTCAAGAAATCTGTCCTGCCCTGTCAGTGCATAGCCACGAACCCCGGCTGCAGCCTGCGAAAGCAGCGCATGGACCTGGTAGGTGTCGCGCTGGATCGCGAATGCCCGGCGGACGTCGGCCTCGGCCCTTTCTTCCGCAGTGCTCGCAAGATAGAGCGACGCGAGCGCGCCGAACAGGATCGCGAGGGGGATGGCGATAAATACAAGGCCCTTGATCGCCAGAGGACGATCCGCCCAGAAACGCATGGGGGCTGTCTGTGGTCGCACCGCCAGTTCAGCCTACCCGTCTTCGCGCCGCATCTGCGTGATCAGCACTGCGGCCTGCGTTCGGTCGGCGACGCCGAGTTTGCCGATGATCCTCTCCACATGGACCTTCACGGTCGCCGGGCTGATTTCGAGCCGGCGACCGATTTCCTTGTTGGTAAGCCCTTCCGCGACCAGCGCCACCACATCGCGCTCCCGGCCGGTCAGCATGCGGGAAAGGTCGGCTTCACGGCCTGGAAGAGGTGCTGCGCGCATCGCGGCGTTCACAAGGTCCAGCGATACGGCCGACTGGCCCGCCCGAACCTGCGCGATAGCAGCCTTGAGTTCTGCGATTGCGGCGTCCTTGAGGATATAGCCGGCTGCCCCTGCGGCCAGCGCTTCGCGAACATAGGCAGGCATTTCGTGCAAGGTCAGCATCAATACGCGTGTTCCTAGGCCCAGCGCCACAATCTGCCGCGTCGCCTCCAGGCCATCGATTCCCGCACCCAGCCGGATGTCCATCAGGACGATTTCAGGCTGGTGCCGGCGCACCTGCTCCACCGCCTCTTCGCCGGTCGATGCCATTTCGACGATCTCGATGTCGGGACCGGCGAGAACTGCCTTGAGACCTTCGCGGGCCAGCTGGTGGTCATCGACGATCAGGATGCGTGTCGCTGCAGTCATGGAGTCGGCACCTCTGGGAGATAAGCCGTAACGATCACGCCTCCGCGTTCGCCTGCCCGCCAGTCGAGGCTGCCGCCGACGGCCGCCATGCGCTCCGACATGACACCAATGCCGATGTGCTTTCCCGAATCTTCCTGGGGCAGGCAATCACCGCGTGGGCCGCGACCGGTGTCCGCGATGCGCAAGAACCCGCTGCGGCCTTCTTTCGGAAGGGCAAGCTCCAGCCCGACGGCGCAGGGCCCTCCGGCGTGCTTGCGGATGTTCGCGATTGCTTCCTGCGCGACACGAAACAGGGCGGTTTCGAGGATCCTCGGGAGGCGATCGGCCGATCCGGTAAGGCTTACCGAAATCCTGTAGCCTTCGTCTTCCAGACCATCGGCGAGCGCGCGTATGGCCGCTTCAAGTCCGAGATCGTCGAGAAGCGTCGGGCGCAAGCCGCCGATGACCGCTCTGAGTTCCCGCACCAGGCCGCGGGCGATTTCGGCCAGCCGCGCCCGCTCCGCCGCCGGCAAATCCGGAGCCTCCGAGCCCGACCCTTCGATCAGCCTCGCGAGCGCTGTCGCGGTTTGTGCGACGCCGTCGTGCAGTTCCTGCGAAACGCGTAGGCGTTCGCTTTCCTGCGCCGAGAACATGCGTTCGACCAGCATTTCGAGCCTCTTCTCGCGATCCAGCAAGGTTTCGACCAGCCGCTGGCGCTCTCCATCGCGCCGGTTGCGGTCGATAGCGGCGCCCATGAGCTCGAGATAGAGGCGAAACGTCTCCCGGTCTTCCTCGTCGCGGATGTCCCGTTCGCCAGCCAGGCCTTCGATCGCGATGAAGCCGAGCGGCTCATCGTTGCCAACTGCGCGGATCGCGATCCCCGATCCCTCGCCGCCAGGTGTGAAGCGGGCGCTGCGATATCCCAGGAAGAAGGCCAGCCTCTCCGCGCATTGGTCGAGGACTTCGCTCAAGGCTTCAGGGCTGGCTTCGGACAAAGTCTTCGCGACGCTCGACAGTAAACGCATGCGCGCGGCACGCGCCTCTGCTGCGCGATATAGTTCACGCAGTTCCGCAACCGTTTCGAGCGGTGGAGGAGAGGAGGGCACCTGCTGTCGCATTCGTCGATATTTAGAGCAATTGGCGCAAAGCGCATAGGCCATCCGGCCTACGCTGCGCGGTTAGCCGCCCGGCAGATTTGGACCGTGCCCCGTCAGCCTAGATGAGCTTCGTCGGGTTGATCCCCGCAAACGGTTTAGCGCCATCGCAAGAAGATCGCGCAGGCTAACAGGAGACGAAACATGAACCTTACCCGTATCAAGGCCCTCGGCCTCGCCGCTGCCCTTCCGCTCGCTGCCATCGCTGCACCTGTCGCAGCACATGACCATGGCGCCAAGAAGACCGTATCGACCGCGACCTACGCGCCGATCACGGAAGCCGAAGTCATTGCCGCGCAGCAGGCTTGGGGCAATGCTCTGGTGGCCATCGCAACCGAATACGACAACAAGGGTCACGCAGCCGCCAAGAAGCTGGCAGGCGAGATCATCGACAGCGCTTACGGCTACAACCTCGGCCCGGTGCTGTTCAAGCCGACCCTTGCCAACGGCGAAGGCGAGCAGACTTTCCGCACGTCGCGTGACGGCGCCGTGTCCTACTTCGTCGGCGGCGATCCGAAGTTCGCTCAGGACAGCGGCTTCGCGCTTAAGGGCTGGCGTTCGTTCGAAATCGACAATGCCGGCATCCTCATCACCGGCAACTCGGCCACTTCGATGGGCCACGTGACGGTGATCGACGCCAAGGGCAATCGCACCACGGTAGACAAGACCTGGGGCTATGTCCGCGGTCCGGACGGCAAGCTGCGCATTGTGGTCCACCACTCCTCGCTGCCGTATTCGGCTGGCTAAGCGAGCCAACCCGGCCCCGGTGCGCGCTAACTCCCCCCCCCCAAGGGCGCGCCGGGGCCACCTTCCCAAGCAAAAGAGCCGAGGCCGCATCTGGGTAGCTCGCGGATCGGGCGAAGGCCGCAACAGGATCTCCCCCATGTTGAAGACCCGTTACCTTCTCGCATGCGCCGCAGTTGCGCTGCCTTTCGCAAAGCCTGCCGCCGCCCAGGAAGCCGGCGATATCCAGATCAAGGGTTTCGTCACCGGCGTTCTGCCCAATGGTGCCATCACCGAGGTCGAGACCGACCTCATCGGCTTGCCCGCGGGTTCGCAGACCGAAGCTTCGGATTCGGTCGTGCCGACCGTCGCGATCGAGTACTTCGTGTCGCCCAACTTCTCGCTCGAGACGATCTGCTGCGTTACGCCGCACGATGTCACCGGGGCGGGCGCACTGGAAGGCGCGGAACTGATCGACGATGCGATCATCCTGCCTGCAAGCCTGACGGCGAAGTATCACTTCAACCTCGGCGGCGGGATCAAGCCCTACCTCGGGGCGGGCGCGACCTACTTCATGATCTTTTCCGAGGATGTCGACGTTGACGCGGCTGCACTCGGCGCGACCGATGTCGATCTGTCGGACGAATTCGGCTTCCTGCTGCAAGGCGGTCTCGACATCGCGCTGAACGATCGCGGGCTCGGCCTCTCGCTCGACGCCAAGCGCTACTTCGTCGGCACGACGGCCACTTTCAGTGCGGGTCAGACCGTTGCGCTCCAGAGCGAACACGATCTCGATCCGTGGGTTCTCAGTGCCGGCCTCGCCTATCGCTTCTGACGATCTCAATCCTCCCGACAAGGACACCGCGCATTTCCGCGCGGTGTCCCTTCGATCCTTGGCCTTAGCGCCTCCCAGTCATCGTGCCGGGTCCATCTCCCATCATGTTCGAAACAATCGCCCTCCTTGTCGTCGGCCTGATCGGATTGCTGATCGGGGGCGAACTGCTGGTGCGCGGCGCTGTCCGCCTCGCCGAGAAAGCAGGGGTAACGCCGCTCATTGTCGGGCTGGTGATTGTCGGGTTCGGCACCTCGACCCCCGAGCTGATGACCAGCGTGGAAGCGGCCATGGCAGGGTCGCCCGCGATTGCCTGGGGCAACATCGTCGGCTCGAATATCGTCAATGTCCTAGTGATATTGGGCTTTGCGGCCCTGATTACCCCTATCGCCCTGCGCGGCGGGAACCTGCTGCGCGATACCGGCGTGTGCGTCGCGGCATCGTTGGGGCTTCTGGGGCTGACTGCGACCGGTTGGCATGGGGCATGGATCGGTCTTGCAATGGTGGCCGGCCTCTTCGTCTATATCGTGCGCTGCTATCGTGACGAGCGCGTGGGGGCGGCCGATGCCGTCCACACGGCGGCTTTCGACCGCCAGCAGGCGCTGGAAATCACCGATACCGCCCTGCACCAAAAGGAGGAAAGCTGGTGGAAGGCCTTTCTGCTGCTGCTTGCCGGACTGGCTCTGCTGATGCTGGGCGCGCGCTTTCTCGTGAGCGGAGCGATCGACCTGGCCCGGATCGCCGGCCTCAGCGAGGCGGTGATCGGCCTAACGATCGTGGCGATCGGAACCTCGCTGCCAGAACTAGTTACCTCGGTCGTCGCCGCGCGCAGGGGTGAAGCCGAGATCGCTTTCGGAAACGTCATCGGTTCCTGCATCTACAATATTCTCGGGATCGGAGGCGTGACAATGATGGTCAGCCCGGCTGCAATCCCGGTGACGCTCTTTCCCTTCGATCTCGGCGCAATGGCAGCGACTGCGATCGCGGTCCTGGTCGTGAGCTTCACTTGGAAGCGTTTCGGTCGGCCGGCCGGTGTCGTCCTGATCCTGGGATATGCGGCCTATGTCGCAGCATTGCTTGCCGCTCCCGTGACCCACTGCCCGGCCGCTGCTCAGCCGCCGCTGCCGGCATTGCAACCCTCACAGCACTTCCTGATTCCGACCCACCAATTATCGAAGGATACAAAAGGTGAGAAGACAAGGCATTCTCGTTGCATCGGTAGCATTAGCGATAATCCCGTCGACCGCCTACGCCAGCGACGACGCCGCGGAACTGTGGGTCAACCCCTCTGTCGAAGTCGGACTGGATGACGACACGGCCTTCGAACTCGAAACCGCACAGCGCTTCCGTTCGGAAAACGACGGCCGGGTGGACACCTACTTCTTTCGCGGCTGGGTCAAGCAGGACATTGCCGACAACGCCGCCTTGGCCGGTGCGGTCGAGTATCGTATCAACGACGGCGGATCAAACGAAGTTCGCACGATGCAGCAGCTTTCCACCAGTCACGGTTTCCTGAAGGCACGGCTACGGATGGAACAGCGCTTCGTCGACGGAGCCGATCGCATGGGCTTGCGCCTCCGGCCCCGGCTCGGCGTAGGGTTCGACCTGACCGCGGACGGTCGCTGGTCCGCAGGAGCCGATGCTGAACTCTTTTGGGTACTGCGGGGCAACAATGTCGGTAGCGACACGGGCATCACGGGCCTGCGTACGACAGTCGGCGTGGAGTACGAGGTCAGCGAGAACCTCTCGCTCGGCTTGTCGTACTTGCGCCAACAGGATTTCGAAGATGGCGTCCCGGATGAAATCGGCCATGCGCCCCTGATCGCCATCGAATATTCGTTTTGAGGGGCAGATAGGCCCCTGCAACTGGCGGGTGAGCTCAAACTTTAGTTCGGACAGGTGCCTGCCTAGCCCTTAAGTGAATGGACGGAGAAATTATCTCAGAGTGGCCTTTTCCCACCCCATATCCGGACATTCGCGGTGCTCATTCCCGGAGCAGAGCCGCCGGTCCGCTTTCAGGCATTCGCAGGAATAGCCCTAACGTCCAAAATGAGGGCGCAAAGCTGACCAGCTGATCTGGTGCTGGAATGCGATCTAGTCATTTTGTCAATTGCGCCGAAGCTATGTCGGTAGAGTCAATGCCTGCCCACGACTGAACCTGCTGCGCCGACATCGGACGGCTGAGCAGGAAGCCTTGTATGCTTCGGCAACCTTCACGACGTAGGATATCTAGCTGCTCAATGTCTTCCACGCCCTCAGCCAGCGTCTCCATACCTAATGCTTCGGCCAAGGTTGTGATCGCACGAATAATTGCGTGGCCGTTCTCGCCATTCGCAAGATCGGTGACGAAGCTGCGATCAATCTTGACCTTGTCGAAGGGGAATGAGCGCAAGTAGCTGAGCGAAGAATACCCAGTGCCGAAATCATCAAGCGCAATCCGCACGCCGAGATCGCGCAATTTGTGCAGGATCGCCATAGTCTTCTCGACTTGTGCTATGAAGATGCTCTCGGTGATCTCAAGCTCGAGGCGCCTTGGCGCTATGCCCGAGGCGGCAATCGCATTGAGGATCTTGGCGACGAGATCTGGAGAGCTGAACTGCTTCGGCGAGATGTTGACTGCTACGGCGAGATCATCATCCCACTGACTTGCCTGATGACAAGCCTCGCGGATCACCCATTCGCCTATTGGCAGTATTAGGCCGGTTTCCTCGGCCAGTGGAATGAACTCGACGGGCGGCACCATGCCCCGTTTCGGGTGATTCCAACGGATCAAGGCCTCGAAGCCTTTGAGCTTCTCTTCAGTCAGGCTGTACAGCGGTTGGAAATAGAGTTCGAATTCACCGTCGCTTATCGCCCTTCGCAGATCGAGCTCCATCTGTCGGCGCTGCCGGGCCTGCTCGTCGAGCGAGGGCTCGAAAAAATGGTAACAGGATTTGCCTTCGTTCTTAGCCCGGTAGAGCGCCAGATCGGCATGCTTCATCAGCGTGACGCCGTCATCGCCATCGGACGGCGCGACCGCGATCCCGAGGCTGGCAGAGCAATCCGCCTTCTGGCCTTCGATATCCACCATTCGCATAAAGCAGGACTGGACCTTGTGAGCCAGCGAGTTGAGGTCTTCGTCTGGCGGGATCATTTCTATGAGAATTGCGAATTCGTCCCCGCCCAGGCGGGCGACGGTTGCACTCGACAGATCCTTGCGCAGAAACTTTGCGACATCCCTTAGAAGAGCATCACCGGCCGGGTGACCAAGCGTATCGTTGACGACCTTGAAATCGTCGAGGTCGGCATAGACCACCATCACCATTTGGTTGTCTTTCCGACGTGCCAGCGCCAGCGTTAGTTGCTCGGTAAACAGCTTCCGGTTCGGGAGATTGGTAAGGCCATCGTGCAGTCCGACATGGACAATGCGCTTCTCGCGTTCGTCGATCGCCTCGATCATGACGTTGAAGCTTTTGGCCAGTCGGCCGATCTCGTCATTGGTCTCGACCGGCACCTCGACCCGCTCGCCCGCGCTGATCAAGCGGGTTGCTTCATCGAGTTTGCGCAATGGCGCTGTCATGGTTTTCGCTACCCGCCAGCTCAATGCCACCACGAGCAGCAAACCAGCCCCCGCCAATGCAGCCAACAACCAACGGATGGCGGAGTAGTCGGCGAGCGAGCGGGTTAGGGAGTGTTTGAGAACCAACTGAGGGCGCAGCTCGTCCTCGAGAGTCGGCAGCTCCGATACTCGATAGAGAAACCGCTCTCCTTCGGATCGTTCGAACACTTTACCAGTTGGCGCAGCCGCAACCACATCGGGCAGGACTGCGCGCCGCACAACCGAAGCCTCGAGATCGATAGCTGCGAGATCGACCAAGCGCGCCAGTTCAGAATTGTCGAGCGGCTGGGTCACGACGAGCCAGCCCACGAGGTCCGGAACTTTGATCGGCGATGCTGCGGCGAGAGCCAACTTGTCGCCCTGCCGGATCACGCCGTAGGTCTTGCCCTCGTCCAGCGCATTCCAGAGCTCCATCGGGTTGGGCATCGCATCGCCGCTCGAACCCGTGAGCGTGGCATCGTAGCCGACCACGAACGCCGAGTTACTACCGGAGCGGGACCGCAAGCTATCTAGGGCACTGGAAAGCGTCGGGCGATCATTCGTGGCCACTGCCTCGCGGAATCCGAAATCCCGCGACAACACATCAGTCGAGCTGCGCATCTGCCGAGCGCGCAGGACTAGAATTTCGTCGAACACCCGGGCATTCGCGGCGAGATCACGAGTTGTTGCATCCTCGGCGAAACGGTCGATGCCCTGTCCTACGATTATGAGGATCGTCGCAAGGACCGCGGCAAAAAGGGCGGCATAAAGTGCTGCCATGCGCAGCTTCAGTGAACCGAAGCGCAGCAGGTCGATACGGCCAAGCGCGGTCATCTAAGGCGGACCTTGAACTTGCGAGAAAATACGCCACTCAACGTAACGGCGGTTTTCGTCTCATTTCCTGGAGCCCGCAAACGAGGGTGCCATATGGTCAACCCGGCCGCTCCTCCGGGTACCCCTGAAATGTTGGCAATGCCATTGCTGTCGGTCTTCGCCGCGAAAGGGGTTTCGACCACACGTATATATCCACGCATATCATCGTGAATGTTGCAACCCAGCGCCGCCGGCCCGGCAATATTGAAACGTTGGGTCCTGGTCTGGTCACGCCCATAGAGGTCGATTTCGAACCGGGCGATCGGCGAAAAACTGTAAATGCTGTGCCGCACGCGGTCGAGATTGGGAAACGCCACGCTAGCACCCTTGGCCACGATCAGCGTGCCTGGAACGAACTGAAGCTCCTTCTGGGCCATAGCAGCGCGCCAAGGAAAGCCCGACGGTGCGCCGATGCCGCTTGTGGGCATAATCTCCACGACCGCATCGCGCACCGGCACCCCGCGTTCATCAACGACCTGCACACGCGCAGAACCACTGCTGCCAGCCAGCAGGTGTGCGGCAGGCAAGCCAAGGCCTAAGCACGCAATCAAAAGAGCGATCAGTCTCATGCGTTCGGCTGTTAATCTCCAAAGATTAACGAACTCCTCGGGAGTGGCACACAATTAGCGGCCTCTTAACCACGTCGATGTACGAAGCCGGACATGAAGAAAATTCATGCTCTTGCCGCATGGGCCACCAGCCTAGTCTTGTTTGCCAATCCGGCTAATGCGCAGGACGAAGAAGCCGGCGCTCCTCCCACGTCGGGCCAGGGCCTGTTCGAAGGCGGAAAATTGTTGCTTACGAACGGCGTCAGCTCCGTCGAAGGTGCCAGCGGTGGCGGCATAGCCACCTGGGCGACGATTGGCGGGCTCGAGGCTGAAAGTGGCATCGGACTTACCGGCCACGTGACGCTAGTAGAACTGCCGGATTACGGATGGCAGAGCCACGGGGTCGCCATCGGTATCGCCAATCGCCTGGAGCTATCCTATGCGCGGCAGAACCTCGACACGCGCGACGTGGGCACCGCCCTCGGCCTAGGCGAAGGCTACACATTCAACCAGGATGTGTTCGGTGCCAAGGTTAGGGTCTTCGGAGACCTCATTTATGGTGATCCGCTCATCCCGCAGGTAAGTGTCGGCATCCAGCACAAGCGTAGTCGTGACGCAGCCATCTTGCAGGCCGTCGGCGCTGGCAGCGCTGAGGGGACCGACTTCTTCGCCAGCGCGTCGAAGCTATTCCTCTCGCGCAGCGTGCTGGCTTCCGCGACAGCGCGCTTCACGTCAGGAAACCAGGGCGGGTTGCTAGGATTTGGGAATGCGGCCGATAAAGGTCGCGAACTGCGGTTCGAAGGCTCGGTCGCCTATCAGATCTCGCGTCGAGCGGTGCTTGGCGCGGAATTTCGGAGCAAGCCCGATAATCTGGGTCTGGGCGAGGACGATTGGATGGACATTTTCGCAGCCTATGCCCTGACCGATCACATTACGCTAACCGCAGCCTATGCTGATCTCGGTTCGATCGCCACGTTCGAAGATCAGCGCGGCGCATATTTGTCCGCACAGGTCGCGTTCTGACCCCGCCGCTCCCACGCAAGCTAACCAGCCAACAAGGCCTTCCACAATGATCCTACTCCCACTCGCACTCCTCGCCATGCAGGACACTCCGCCCCCAGAAGTCGACTGGGACGAGGAGTTCGGCGTCGAGGAAAGGGTCCGCAACCCTGAGACCGGCGAGTTTCCCGTCGACCCCTACGAACAAGACAACAACAATGCGGGGGCGCATCCATTCGCCGGCACGAACATGGCGCAAGCCTTCGGGGGACAGGATGGGATCCGTCGCATAGCCGAACGGGCGGTCGAACTGTCACGTCAGGACCCGCGGATCGCGGAGATCTTCGTCGCTCACGACATGGTGCGGCTTAAGCGGACGCTATTCGAACAGTTCTGTTACATTCTGAACGCCGGTTGCGACTATACCGGCCGTGACATGGCTGCGGCGCATGAAGGCATGGGCGTGCGCACCAGCGACATGAACGCTTTGGTCGAGAATTTGCAGCAGGCGATGCAGGAAGAGGGCATACCATTCTCTGCACAAAATCGACTGCTGGCCAAACTAGCGCCGATGTCGAAGAACGTAATCGGGAATTAGTCCCGCAGTGAACGCAAGGCAGGTGCTGAGCGTTCGCAAAAACCCATCAACGAGATCATTGTCGCCCCCCTTTTGCCGGCAACATCAGTGAGTACCAAGATCGCAAAGCTGCCGGCCAGCCTTCAAGCCCCACAAGAACCCCCGGAATGTCCGGAATCGGGGCGCAAAGCGGACGTGGTAGCTCAACTTATCCCCGCTCAAGGCTTTCACTCACTATTGGCACTCGCTGCTGCAGAATGCAGCGCTATGTATGCCGTTGCCAGATCGGCTTGGTTATCGAGCAATGATTGGCGACTGGCGATTAGTTGGCGTTGCGCATCAAGCACGTCGAACAGCGAGGCCAATCCCTCTCTATAAAGCGCGTTGGACTGACCTAGCGCGGTTTCGCTCTGCTCGATCGCTTCAGCCAGCGCGTCGGCACGTTGGCGGTAGGCGCCAATCGCGACCAGCGCGTTCTCTGCCTCGCCAAGCGCCAGCAGGAAGGCTTGGCGGTAGTCGGCGAAACTGGCATCGAGCTCGGCTTGCGCAGCCTCGACCTCGGCGCGACGCCGCCTCCCGTCGAACAGTGGCAGGTCCAGCGCAGCGCCGAGTGTGGCAAGGAAACTGGAGAACAGCTCGTCGAGCGAACCGTCGCCGATAAGGATCGAACCGGGCACCACGAGCGAGGGGCGCAGATCAGCCTGCTCGATGCCGACCTGCGCGGTGGCGCCGGCAAGCCGGGCCTCGGCGGCGAGCACATCGCCGCGGCGCCGTAGCAAATTGACAGGCCCCCCGATCGACGGACCGGCGGTATAGTCGGGAATCGCATTATTCCCATCTGCCGACGCCGGAACGTCGAACGTTCCCGGCGCTTCGCCGAGCAACACGGCAAGAGCATGTTTTGCCTCGGCACGTGAGACCTCGATTAGACCTAGCCGGGCCTGTGTCTGCGCGAGGTCGGCCGCCGCGCGGCGCACGTCGAGATTAGCCGACAGGCCGGCCTCAAACCGCAAAGTGACGATCCGCAGCGTTTGCCGCTGCAGTTCAGTCGATTCCTCGAGCAACGCAAGCTGGGCGCCGGTCCGGCGATATTCGACATACTGCGCTGCAATCGCTGCTGCGACCAAGCGTCGCCGGTCTGCTTGCAGATAGCCAGCTTCGGCATAGCGCGCGGTGGCAAGACGAATTTCGGCACCCAGCCGTCCCGAAAGGTCGGGATCGAAACTGCCGAAGAGACCACCGCCTGCTGTAAAGCGCGTACCTTCATCACCAGTTTCGACGCCAAGATTCGCCGAGCCGCCGATGGTCGGAAGGCGATCGGCTCGCTCAGCGCGCAGCAGCGCCTCGGCCGCGCGCAATCGGTCGCCGGCGGCGGCGATATCGAGATTGGCTGCGAGGCCGCGCGCGATCATGTCGTCGAGGATCGGATCGGAAAAGGCTCGCCACCAAAGCTCATCAAGCCCTGCAGCCGGCAAGTCGGCGGAATATTCCGTCGGTGCTGCCACAGAGATATCGGGCACCTCAACATCGGTACTCGCGCAACCGGCGATCAATAGCGCGCAGGCCGCGAGCATGATCCTCCCAACGATCATGCCGGCGCCATCGTCATATCTTCGTCGACGTCATCGATCTCTTCCTGCAATTTTGCCAGATCGACGCTGCGCGGCTGCCCGAAGCGCGCAATGCCGAGATAAATAACCGGGGTCAGGAAAAGCGTGAAGAAGCCCGCTATGCCGAGACCGCCGAAAATGACCCATCCGATCGACTGGCGCGCCTCCGCCCCGGCACCGGAGGCGAGGATCAGCGGAACCGCCCCGATCACGGTCGAAATCAGGGTCATCCCGATCGGGCGCAGCCGGATTGCCGCCGCTTCTTCGGCAGCCTCACGCACGCTGCGCCCCTGGTGGCGTAGCTGGTCTGCGAATTCGACGATCAGGATACCGTTCTTGGCCATCAGTCCGATCAACATGACCAAGCCAATCTGCGAATAGATGTTGAGCGAGACGCCGGATACAAACAGCGCGAGGATCGCAGCAGCGAGAGCAAATGGCACTGTACACAGAACGACGAGTGCACTGGTCAGGCTTTCGAACTGTGCGACCAGCACGAGGAAGACGATCACCAGCGCAAAAAGATATGTCATCAGGACGTCGTTCGATGTTTCCTCCAAGCTCTCAGCCTCGCCTTGGAGGAGCAAATCGATGTCCTCCGCCACGGATTCCGCGGCGAGGCGTTCGATTTCGTCAACCGCGTCCTGTAGCGGGATACCTTCAGCAATGTTCGCCTCAAGTTCGATCGCCCGCCGTTGTTCTGTGCGGTCCAGTTCGGCAGCCACCCCCTGTTCCACGATCCGGGTGATGCTCGACATCGGCACAAGTCCCACGTTCTCGGTCCGGACGTATAGATTTCGCAGGTCAGAGGGATTGGTCACCGCGACCGCTTCGGAGGTGAGGAAAATCGGGACCGCTTGGTCATCAACATTCAGGTCTACAATATCATCCCCGCCAATCATCGCGCGCAGGGTCTGAGCGACATCGTCCAGATCGACGCCGAGATCGGAGGCACGCTGGCGATCGATTTGCACCGATAGCTGCGGCTGTGTGGGCTGGTACGAGATATCGGGATTGGAGAGAATTTCCGAACCGGTGTCGATCGCATCGCTAAGCGCCAATGCCGAACGGTAAATGTTGTCGTATTCGCCTCCGGTCAGCGCAACCTCGATATTGCCGCCGCCTCCGCCGCCGAAACTCAGCGTGCCACGCCCGCGGGCATTGGTTCGCGAGCCCGGAATTTCGCGAAGAGGGTCGTTCAACTCCTCGACAATAGCGCTCTGGCTACGATCGCGATCGCTCCAGTCGGCAAGCTGCGCGGTAACGCGAACCCGGTTCGGATCGTAGCGGCCGACGATGGAGAAGGTGCTCTGGATTTCTCCGCTGTCGAGATAAGGCTGGAGCACGACTTCTATTTCGTCGAGCTCGCGGTCCATGAAGTCGAGCCCGACGCCGTCGGGACCTGTTGCATCGACTTCAATGACACCGCGATCCTCATCCGGAACCAATTCGGAATCAAGCTGGAGAAAGAGCAGGCCAGTGATCGCCGCCATCGCAACCGCACTGCCGACCAAGATTCGGCCATGATCCAGGCATCGACGTAGCAAGGCGGTGTAATGCTCGCGCAATTTCGCGCCGATGCGGGTTATCCGATCCGACCCCTCATTGCCGCTCCTGAGGTCGAACTTGGCCGCCAGCGCCGGGACCAGCGACAGCGCGACGAAGGAGGAAATGATTACCGCGACCGAGAGAACGAAGCCGAATTCGCGAAACAGCCGTCCCGCTTCAGAAGGGAGAAAGCTGATCGGCAGGAACACCGAGACGAGAACCGCCGTCGTCGCGATCACGGCGAAGAATACCTGCCGAGTGCCGACTACCGCCGCAGCGCGTCTTCCGAGACCCTTGTTTTGGAGCCGCTGCGTGTTTTCAAGAACGACGATCGCGTCGTCGACGATCAGGCCCGTCGCGAGAACCAGCGCCAGTAGGGTCAGCAGGTTGATAGAGAACCCCATCAGCCATATTCCGGCTAGCACGCCGATGAGCGCAACAGGGATTGTGGTGCTGGGTATCAAGGTCGCGCGCCAGGCGCAGAAGAACACCAACATCGTTCCGATCACCACGAGGATGGTGAAAACGAGTGTGATCAAGACTTCGCGAACCGAAATCTCGATGAAATCGGCATCGTCCGACACCACACGGATATCGAGGTCCTGATATCGCGCCGCCACCCGATCCACTGAGGCGCGGATTGCATTCGAGATCTCGATCGTGTTCGAACTCGCCTGACGCACAATGCCGAGACCTACGATCGGGCGACCATCGAGGCGCACGAAGTTCGTTGCATCGGCCGGGGCTAAGGTCACTTCGGCGACATCGCCCACTCGAGTTGTCCCGGCGATGATTACCTCTCGGATGAGGTCGGGTTCGGTCGCGCTCGCATTGGCGCGTACAACGAGTTCCTGCGATTCAGACCGGAAGGAACCAACCGGTACATCGTATGGTGCGCGTTCGAGCGCGGAGGCGACATCGCTCATGGTCAGCCCAAACCGGTTCAAACGGGCCGGATCGACCGACACGCGCATCTGCAACGCCCGCGTGCCGAACTGGTCGATGCTCGCCACACCCGCGGCGGTCAGCAATTCGGGGATCACGTCGTTCTCGACCACCCGAGTCAGTTCGGCCTCACCATATCGATCGCTCGATACCGCGAGCACCATGATCGGCTGGGCATCGGCATCGGCCTTTACGATGTTGACCTGTTCGACCCGATCGGGGAGGTCGCGCGTCACGCGGCTTACGGCTTCGCGCACATCCGAAGCCGCAGTATCAAGATCGACCCCGGGATTGAACTCGGCACGGATGCGTGTGTTGTTTTCTTCGCTCGACGAATTGATCTGGCGTACGCCGGTAACGCGTGCGACGGCATCCTCGAGAACGCTCGTAACCTCGCTGTCCATCGTTTCGGGCGCCGCGCCAGGTAGCGAAGCAGAGATGGAAACAATGGGTCGATCGACGTTGGGCAATTCCCGCACCTCGATCCCAGCAAACGCGGCTAGGCCCGCGATAACGATAAGGAGGTTGAGCACCCCGATCAGCAGCGGCCGCTTGACCGCGAGCATCGGCAGGTCGGACTTACCGGCCATCGTTTTCGTCGCCGGCCGCGGAAGGTTCGCGCAATTCGACCTCGGCTTCGGGCGCTGCGACCGGACGCACCAGGCGGATGGCTTGCCCGTCGCGGATTTTCTGGACGCCTTCCACAATCACTCGGTCGCCCGCTTTCAGCGCCCCGTCGACCAATGCAAGCCCGTCCCGGCGAGAAGTGATCGTCACTGGGATTCGCGCCGCTTTCCCTTCGCGAACCACAAACAAGTATGAACCCTCGCCGCCCCATACGATCGCCTCTTCGGCAACCGCGGCGCGGGTGGCGTCGTTTTGAATGAACATCACGCGGAAGCTCATACCGGGGCGGAAGCGGTCGCTCGAATTGGCGATCGCAGCTCTCACGATGAAGTTGCGGGTATCGCTAGAAACACGGGAATCGGTCGAAACAATGCGTGCCTCGATCGGATTGTCGGGATCGGAGAAGGCAGCGACCTGCACCGCTTGCCCCTCGCGCAAGGTCGTGAACACTTCTTCGGGTGCCGGGAAGTCGATGTATAGACGGCTGCGCTGGTCGATCTGTGCGATCGGCGTAGCATCGCTCACCCGGTCGCCCGGGTCGATCTCGGTCAAGCCGATATGACCCGAGAATGGCGCCCGGATCACCCTATCGGCAAGCTCGGCCTGCGCCTGCCGCAGCGCCACCTGCGCTGAGGCCAGGGCGGTTTCACCTGCCTCGATCTGACTTTCGGAAATCGCACCCGTATCCTCGATCCGTCGGTAGCGGCCAAGCAATTGCTCGGCTTCGAGTACCTGCACTCGCGCGGAATCGACCGCCAATCGCTCTTGCCTTGCATCAAGCTGGAGTAGCGGTTGGCCCGAGCGCACGAAGTCACCCGCCGAAAACATCACAAGGGTCACGCGGCCTGCACTCTCGGGATAAATCTCGGCTGATGTCACAGCACGCGCTGTGCCAATTGCTTCCACCTGTACCTTGTCAGGCAGGAAGCGAACGTTTTCGGCCACCACCGGGACCGCTTCATCCGTGCGCTCGCCCGGATCAGACGCACATGCAGCAAGTAATACCGCACCCCATAAGCTGAGCGATCGTTTCAAAAAGGCCATTGCCCCTCCCGTAAGGAAGTGGGCCAGTTAGCAAAAGCTAATTGCTACGCGAATTTACTATCACTGTGATCGTGAAGATTTCTCACTTGAGAATGACTGCTTTCAGGAGATGCCGACGACCCAGGGAATGTCCGATTTGGGGGCGCGAAGCGGACGTCTAGAGGTTAGACATCACCTAAGGGATGAGGCAGATTCTCGTAGCGCATTTTGGGGCGGTTAGACAAATTTTTCGGCAGAGTTCCGCCATCGTTGCGCCCCAACTCGGGGAGTCACTTTCTTCACATCTGCAGCAACAGGCGTCCGCCCACCCAAATGGTGAGTGCGGCGGTGCCGAGGCGTATCCAGCGCTGCGGCAGGTACTTGAGCGCCAGCAAGCTGCCGATCTGCCCGCCGACAGCGACGGCGATAAGCAGCGGCAGGCCGAGGTCGACAGCGGCGGCAAGGCGCCCTTCCCCGCCCTTCAGCACCTGTCCTGCCAAACCGAACAGCGAATTGACGAGGATGAACAGGCTGGCCGTCGCCGCGATGGCACGTGCCGAATCCCAGCGGACGAGATGCAGCAGCGGGGCGAGAAATATTCCCCCGCCGATGCCGACCAGTCCTGCCAGATAGCCGAGGGGGATCGCCGCTATCGGCAAGTAACGCGCGGCCCTGGCAGGTTCGCCGCCGCTTTCTCCGGTCGGCAGCATCAGGCCAAGACCGGTCAGCACCAGGCTCGCGCCGAGCAACGTCAGGAAGCTGGCCTCATCGATGGGTGTGAGGCCACCGACGAGTGCTGCCGGTGCGGCAAGTGCGGTCAGCAGTGCGGCCTTGCGCCACGGCGTGACGCCTGCGCGGGCAAACCTGACCGTGCTTCCCGCAACGACGACGATGTTGCAGGACAAGGCCAGCAGCGGGAGGATGCGATAATCGACGCCCGACAGCGCAAGGAGGGCGTTATAGGTCGACCCGCCGCCGAAGCCGACGCTGGCGTAGAGAAGAGCGGTGACAAAGAACGCGGCGATCAGGAGCGGCATGCGGAACGCCTAGACCGCCTCCGCCCTGCCAGCTAGCCTGCAATAGGGAGAAGAGGGGCCATGGACGCAGACGATATCCTATTGGGCAATGGCCTGACCCGCGCCGGGCCGGCCGAGGCCACACGGCTCGGTGACATTACCGCCGATGCCTTCCGCCACGATCCCTTCAACCACTGGCTGTTCGGCAATTTCGCCGGAATCAAACACCTTTTCCTCCTGCAGGCCCGCCGGATCTACTCACAGCGCGGCTATTGCTACACACTCGGCGACCAGGGTGCCTGCATGTGGATGATGCCGGGCGGGGATTCGAGTTTCAGCACGGGGGACTATGTTGCGTTCGCGCTCCCCACTTTGTTCAAATGCGGGCCGGGCGCGGTCAAGCGCGGTATCCTGACCGGCGAGGCGATGGACAAGCGCCACCCGACCTTCGCGCACGCCTATCTGTTCAGCATCGGCCTCAGGCAATCGGCGCAGGGCCAGGGTTTCGGTCGCAGGCTTATCCAGCCTGTGCTCGACGCATGCGACCGCACGGGGACGATCGCCTACCTGGAAAATTCGAATCCGGCGAATACGGGCTTCTACGCCAGCTGCGGGTTCGAACCGATGGGGGAGCCCATCGTCCCTGAGACAGGCGCTCCGCCGCTGGTTCCGATGGCGCGGCAGCCCCGCCGCAGCTAGCGACGGGGCCGCGAAGCTCAGGCCCGGGCCGAGATGGCGCCGTGGCAGTGCTTGTACTTGTTGCCAGACCCGCACGGGCACGGTGCGTTGCGACTGATGTTCAAGCTCGCATAGGGATTGTCGCCCACAGATCCGCCCGGCCCCACTGCGGCACGCGGGCTGCCGGCGAACGAGCCGAACATGGCTTCGCGGGTTTCCGAACCATCCCCGTCATTCGAGTTGTCAAGACCGGAGAGCGGATCGATGTGACCGGTCAGGAAATCCGGCAGTTCGGGCAGGTCGATCGGCGGGAGCGGCTCCGGCTCGCGCAGTTCGATGCGCAGCAGCTTGTTGGTCACCGTCTCGCGCAGCTTGTCGAGCATGCTCTCGAACAGCTGGAAGGCTTCCTGCTTGTATTCGTTGAGCGGCTGCTTCTGCGCATGGGCGCGCAGGCCGACGACCTGGCGCAGCGCGTCGAGCGTGGCGAGGTGGTCCTTCCACTCGTGGTCGAGCTCCTGCAGCAGTACGCTCTTTTCGATGCGGCGCCACATGGCCGGATCGCCCGAAGCCAGCTTGCCCTCCATCGCCTTGTCGGCGGCTTCGCGCAGGCGTTCCTCGATGAGCTCGGGCTCGACTGTCTCCTCCTCGAGCCAATCCTCGATCGGGAAGGTCATGCCGAGAACCTCTTCGGCCTTTTCCTTGAGGCCTTCGACGTCCCACTGCTCGGGATAGGAGCCCGGCGGGCAGGCATTGCCGACGATCGAATTGATCGCATCATGGCGCATGTCGATCACGACATCGTCCACCGCCTCGCTGTCCATGATCTCCGCGCGCTGTTCGTAGATGACCTTGCGCTGGTCGTTCATCACATCGTCGTATTGCACGACCTGCTTGCGGATCTCGTAATTGCGCGCCTCGACCTTCTTCTGCGCGGTTTCGATGGCCTTGGAGAGCCACTTGGAGCCGATCGCCTCGCCATCCTCGAGATTCGAGTTCATCATGCGGGCGAACAGCGTGTCCGGACCGAAAATGCGTAGCAAGTCGTCTTCGAGGCAAAGGTAGAAGCGGGAAAGGCCAGGGTCGCCCTGACGGCCCGAACGGCCGCGCAACTGGTTGTCGATGCGGCGGCTTTCGTGGCGCTCGGTACCGAGAACGAACAGGCCGCCCGCTTCCAGCACGCGCTGCTTTTCGGCTGCGACCTCTTCCCTGATCCTGGCGATTGCGGCGTCCTTTTCGGGACCATCGGGCATGTCGCGCAGTTCGTCATCGATCCGGAAATCGACGTTGCCGCCCAGCTGGATGTCGGTGCCGCGACCGGCCATGTTGGTGGCGATGGTCACCGCGCCGATACGCCCTGCCTGCGCCACGATATGCGCCTCGCGCTCGTGCTGGCGCGCGTTCAGGACCTCGTGCTCCACGCCTTCCTCCTTGAGGAACTCGCTGAGCATTTCGGACTTCTCGATCGAGACGGTCCCGACCAGCACCGGCTGGCCGATCTCGTTCTTCTCGCGGATCGCCTTGGCGATGGCTTTGAACTTGTCCTGCGTGTTCTTGTAGAACTCGTCGTCCTCGTCGATGCGCTGGACGGGGACGTTGGTCGGGATTTCGACCACGTTCATCTTGTAGATGTCCCAGAATTCGGCTGCCTCGGTGGCGGCGGTACCGGTCATGCCCGACAGCTTGGGATACATGCGGAAATAGTTCTGGAAGGTAATCGAGGCCAGCGTCTGGTTTTCCGGCTCGATCTTGACCCCTTCCTTGGCCTCGACCGCCTGGTGGAGGCCGTTCGACCAGCGGCGGCCATCCATCATACGGCCGGTGAACTCGTCGATGATGACGACCTTGTCGTCCTTCACGATGTAGTCCGTGTCCTTCTTGAACATGTGCACGGCGCGCAGCGCCTGATCGAGATGGTGGACGACCTGGGTGTTCTCGACGTCGTAGAGGTTTTCGGTTTCGAGCAGGCCCTTTTCGATCAGCAGCTTCTCGACTTCCTCGGTGCCGTCCTCGGTCAGCTGGATGTTGCGCTGCTTCTCGTCCTTCTCGTACCACTCCTCGGGGAAGGTCTTCACCACTTCGTCGATGGCGATGTAGAGGTCGGACTTGTCCTCGGTCGGGCCGGAGATGATCAGCGGCGTGCGCGCCTCGTCGATCAGGATCGAGTCGACTTCGTCGATCACGGCGAAGTTGAAGGGGCGCTGCACCATCTGGCTGCGCTCGTGCTTCATGTTGTCGCGCAGGTAATCGAAGCCCAGTTCGTTGTTGGTCGAATAGGTCACGTCGGAGTTGTAGGCTTCGCGGCGTTCGAACTCGTTGAGGTTCGGCACGATCACGCCGACCGTCAGGCCGAGGAACTTGTGCAGGCGGCCCATCCATTCGGCGTCGCGCCGGGCGAGGTAATCGTTCACGGTGACCACGTGGACGCCCTTGCCTTCGATGGCGTTGAGGTATGTCGCCAGCGTCGAGACGAGCGTCTTGCCCTCGCCCGTGCGCATTTCGGCGATCTCGCCGCGGTGGAGCACGATGCCGCCGACCATCTGCACGTCGAAGTGGCGCATGCCGAGCACGCGGACCGATGCCTCGCGCACGGTAGCGAAGGCTTCGGGCAAGATATCATCGAGCGTCTTGCCATCGGCCAGCTGCGCGCGGAACTTGTCGGTCTGCGCGGCGAGCTCTTCGTCGGTCAGCGCCTGGATCTGCGGCTCGAGCGCGTTGATCTGGTTGACGATCTTGCCGAGCGACTTGACATAACGGTCGTTGGACGAGCCGAAGACGGCCTTCATCACGGAATTGAGCATGGAACGGGGTGCCCCTGAATCTGTACGGATGGTCTATAGGGAGAATGCCCGCGCACGCCTGTGGTGCCGGGCATCGGAATCTGTCGGCGGTGCCGGATCCTATTCGAAGGCGCGGTCGGGTCCGAACATCACTGTCGGGATGACAACCGTTACCGTCGACGACGGGCGACAAGGCGCAGTTTTGTCGGCCTTTGCCTTCTGCTCCCGCTCACGCGGCGAACATGTCGAGGTTTCGCCCTTGCCGGGCTGGTCCGCCTTCTGGCTCAGTTCGAGCGCGGCATCGAGGGCCCCTGCAACACTGGCATGCGCAGGCGCTCCGACGGCGGCGAGGCCGGAAATGAACGCAAGGCAGGCGAGCAGACGTTTCAACATCGAACCCACCAGATAAGCCTTTGGCGGCGGTCCGTCCAGTCCGCTTCCCCGTTTACCCCGCGCCCAAGACTTCCTATCGGCGCATGGATGGATCTCGAACGCTCCCCGCTCGCCCGCCCGTTCCCTGCTATGCCCCGGATCGAGGGCGTCACGCTGCGCGTCGCGCGGGCGCAATACAAGACCTGGGATCGCTGCGACCTGACGCTGGCCGAACTCGCACCCGGCACGGCGGTGGCGGGGGTCTTCACGAAGAGCGCCTGCGCCTCCAGCGAGGTCGAACTGGGCCGCAAGAATGTGCAACAGGGCCGCGCGCGGGCGCTGGTCGTCAATGCAGGCAATTCCAATGCCTTCACCGGCTACCGCGGACAGGAAGCGGTCGAGCAGATCATGGCGCAGGTCGCCGGGGCCCTCGGGTGCGAACCGGCTCAGGTCTTCGTTTCCTCCACCGGCGTGATCGGCGTGCCCCTGCCCAAGGACAAGGCGCGCGCAGGCGTTGCCGCAGCACTTTCGGCGGAGCCGTGCGGGTGGGAAGATGCGGCGAAGGCCATTGGGACGACCGATACCTTCATCAAGGGCGCCACCGCCTCGGCCATGCTGGGCGCAACGCGCATCGAGCTTGCGGGCTTCATCAAAGGCAGCGGTATGATCGCACCCGATATGGCGACCATGCTGGGCTACGTCTTCACCGACGCGGCGGTGGTGCCGGCTTTCCTTCAGGAAATGCTGTCCAAGGCGAACGACGCCACCTTTTCCTGCATCACCGTCGACGGCGACACCTCGACCAGCGATACGGTGCTGCTCTTTGCGACCGGGGCGGCGGGCAATGCGCCGCTATCCTCGTGGGACAGCCCGGGCGCGGACGCCTTCTATGCCGCCCTGCTCGAGGTCTGCCGCGAGCTCTCCCACCTCGTCGTCCGCGACGGCGAAGGCGCACGGAAATTCATCGAGATTGCCGTCACCGGTGCGGCGAGCAACTCCAGTGCGCGGCGGGTAGGCCTCGCGATCGCCAATTCTCCGCTCGTGAAGACCGCCATTGCGGGCGGCGATGCGAATTGGGGCCGTGTGGTCATGGCCATTGGCAAGGCCGGCGAACCGGCGGACCGGGACAAGCTCTCGATCGGCTTCGGCGGTACCTGGGCGGCAAAGGACGGGCAGCCGCTGGCCGACTACGACGAGGCTCCGGTGGCGAGGCACCTCGAAGGGCAGGATATCAGGATCGACGTAGACCTTGGCGTCGGCACCGGGCGGGCGACCGTGTGGACGTGCGACCTCACCCATGGATACATCTCGATCAACGCCGATTACCGCTCGTGACGACCCTCGATCGCCATATCCGAGGGCTTATGCAGCGCGTGAGCGAGCAGGCGATCCTGCCGCGTTTTCGCAACCTGTCGGGTGGTGAAATCATCGAGAAGGCCGAGGATGACCTCGTCACCATCGCCGACCGGGAGGCCGAAACGATGCTCGCCGAGGGTCTCGCGCAGATCGACCCCTCGCTCACCATTGTCGGAGAAGAAGCGGCTCACGCCGACCCGTCGGTACTCGAATACCTGTCAGGCGATTGCTGGATCATCGATCCGATCGACGGGACGCATAATTTCGCACATGGCCGTGCCCCTTTCGGGATCCTGCTCGCCCGCGCTGCGGGTGGCATCGCCCGCTCTGGCTGGATTTACGATTGCGTATCGGGACGGTTTTGCAGCGCTCATCGCGGCGGCGGAGCCTTCGTGGAGGGCCAGCGGGCCGTTTCCCGCCCCACCGGCGAGACCCCGCCGGTTGCGGCGATTTCAGTGATATTCCTCGATCCCGCGCGCCGCGAACAGGTCGCCGAGCATATCGCGCCGCATTACCGGACGGTCGAGACGCCGCGTTGTGCTGCGGAGCAGTATCCCCGCCTCGCGTTGGGGCAAAACGATGTCTCGTTTTTCGAACGCACGCTTGCCTGGGATCATGCTGCAGGCGCGCTCTGGCTGGAAGAGGCTTGCGGCCGGATCGCTCGGCCCGATGGCTCAGCCTACCGGGTGGATGAGTGGGATCGCCCCGGCCTTATCGGCGCGGCGAGCCCGGCCCTGTGGGACGAGCTCGCCGAACTCTACGCTAAACTGGATTAAAGTTCGCCCTCGAGCCACTGCTTGAGCTGGCCCTTGGGAGCCGCGCCCCGCATGTGCGCCGTCGCCTCGCCGTTCTTGAACAGGACGAGATAAGGGATCGACTGGACGCCCATGCCGCCCGGCACTTCGGGGTTTTCCATGATGTCCATCTTGGCGATGGTCACCTTGTCGCCCAGTTCCTCGCTCAGTTCCTCCAGCGCGGGGGCGATCATCTTGCAGGGGCCGCACCAGTCGGCCCAGAAATCGACCAGCACGGGCTTGTCGCTTTCGAGCACATCGGCCTTGAAGCTGGCATCGGTTACGGCGGTGGTGGCCATGGATTGTCTCCTGAAATGTCGTCTTGCGCGTCAATCTGGTGACGCGCGGTCAGTTGCTCAACGGACGGCAGGGCAAAGCTTTCCTGCCGCGCCGCAAACGCGCTCTTGTAAGCCGCAAGCCGCTCGGGCGGCAAGGCGATCAATTGCGGGGTCTGGGTATAGAGGACGGCAGCCCGAACATCCCGACCCGGGTAAATGACCTCCAGCGCCGCGACATAGGCAGCCATCTGCTTCATCGTCGTGTCGGGCACGCCATCGAGTCCACTCGGCGGACGCCGGGCGGTCTTGAAGTCGACCACGGTCACAGCCTCGGCCGTCACGAGCAACCGATCCGCGGTGCCCATCACAACCTGCCCCTCGACCGTTGCAGCGAGCGGGATTTCCGCCAAGGCAGCGGGGCCGAAGATTTCGGAGAAGGCGGGTTCTCCAAGCACCGCCAGCGAGCGGTCGAGCATGTCCTCCCGATCCGCATTGTCGAGATCGGGCGCTTGCCGTGCGAGCCATTCCCGCCCCCGCTCCACACGCACATCGCGGGCGACCTGCGGCAGGCGTTCGAGCAAGGCATGGATCAGCGTACCGCGCCGCGCAGCTTCGGCCGCATGCGAAGGTGGGAGCGGCGGGTCACTGCCTTCCACTTCGCCGAGACCCGAAGGCGCAAGCGGACGCGGCGGGCGGGGTTCGGGGCCAACCGGGCGCTGCGCCCAGTCGGGCAGCTCGGGCCTGTCGGCTGCTATGGCACCGCCCTCAGCCGGGACGGGAGGGCCGAGAGAGCCGATTTCCCACCGTGCGTCCCAGATGTCGTCGGCCAGACCCTCGTCCTCGTCGAACAGCGCGCGCAAACGCGCATACCAGCTGTCCTCATGCGGGCCGTTCTTCGCGTCGCGCGGGCCGAGCGAGCCGCCGATGAACAGCGCCTCCTCCGCGCGGGTCATGGCGACATAGAGCAGGCGCCAATGCTCCTGCATCGCCTTTGCCGTCTCGCGCTCGTCGGCGAGCCGCACGGTGCCCACCTTCTCTTCCTTCGTCAGCCCGGGAAGCGGCACGCTCTGCCCGGTTTCGCTGCCGAGAGGCTTATGCTCGAGCTCCAGGTCCCCCGCACCGTCAGGCCTGATCGCGGCATCGGCGAGGATGACGATCGGGGCTTGCAGACCCTTCGAGCCATGCACGGTCATCACGCGGACCTGATCGCCGCCCTCGCCGGCCTCACGCTTCAACTCGCCATCGCCCGCGTCGAACCAGCGGATGAAGCCCTGCAGGCTGGCGACATGCGCGCTCGCATAGGCATTGGCCGCGTTGAGCAACTCGTCGATCGGATCGTTCGCCTCGCGCCCCAGCCGCGCGACCAACTTGCGCCGCCCATCCATCGGGCCGACGAGGATCCAGTGCAGCAATTGCTGCGGACTGTCGTAATCGGCGCGCCGCAGGATTTCGCGCAGGCTGTCGACTGTTGCGCGCACCAGAGGCGCCTCGCTCTCGCGTAAATGCTCCCACAACCGCGTGCCTTTGGGCCGATATCCGTGGTCGAGCAGGTCCTGCTGGCTCCAGCCGACGAGCGGCGAAACCAGCAGGCTGGCGAGCGTCAGGTCATCGAGCGGCTGGGCAGCGAAGCGGATCGCCGCCATCAAATCCTTCACCGCAAGCGGATTGCCGAGGCGCAAGCGGTCGACGCCCGCGACCGGCACGCCGTGGCGATAAAGCCGCGCGACGATCAGCGCGGCAAGCTCGCGTCGCTTCTGGACCAGCACCATGATGTCGCCTGCCGTGGCCCGGCGCGGGGTGTCACCCTTCGACAAGGTGAAACCGTCCCCGTCGGCGTCGAGCCACGCCTTGACCTGCCGGGCGATCTTGTCCGCCAGCTTGCGGTCATGGCGCGCGAGCCAGCCATTGCTCTCGTCGCCCTCCTCGTCCTCGCCCTCGGCGACGCGGACCTCCTTCCACAGCGTGACGATACCGGGCTTGTCGCTGCCGACATGGGGCTCGTCGCGCTGCTCGAGGCCGAGCCCATCATGGCCGATCGCATCTATCGCGCGGTCGACGAAATCGAGCACGATGGCATTGGTGCGATAGCTGCGTTCGAGGCCGTATTCCGCAAGTCGCCGCGCGGTCGCGGCGGCGCGCATCGATTCGGCAGCAGCCGCGGTCGCGTCGATCCGCTTGCGGAACCAGTCGCGCGCCTCGCGGAAGTTCTCAGGGCTGGTGCCCTGGAAGCCGAAGATCGCCTGTTTGTAGTCGCCCACGGTGAAGATGGTGCGCACGGCTTGGCCCTGCGCGCCCTCGCCCGAAAAGTAATCGTCGGTAAGCGCCTTGATGATCGACCACTGCGCGCGGTTCGTATCCTGCGCCTCGTCGACGAGTATGTGGTCGAAGCTGCGGTCGAGCTTGTAGCGGATCCAGTCGGCCATCGCGCTGTTCGACAGGAGCTGCGCGGCGCGGGCGATCAGGTCGTCGAAATCGACCAGCCCCTCGCGCTCCTTCGCCGCCTGCCAGGCGAGCGCGAAAGTGCGACCCGCTTCGAGCTGCGGGCCGAGGAAGCCGGCAAGTTCGAGTAACGCCTTGCGCTCGCGCACCGCTGCCACGGCCTCTGAAATTTCTTCCTGCTTCCTTCCGAAGTCGGGATCGTTCTTCTCGGCCCCCTTCATAGAAGTGGGATTACCGTCCTGCTTCAGGATGCAGTTGCGCTGCCGAAACCCGTCGAGCTGTTCGAGCCGCCCTGCCGCGTCCCTCGCCAGCCACTCGTTGATGAACGCTCGGCTCGTTTCGGCAGACTTGGTGTTCCAGCCTTCGAAGGCAGGAAGCATTGCGCGGAGGGTACTAACCGGAAATTCTGCATCCGAACACGCATCGGCGACCCATCCCCCGTCAGCATCGGCCGGAATGCCCAGCAAGCCGTGAACCCGCGCTGCCATCGGCGGTTGCCAGCTTCCCACGCCTCGCCACAGATCCAGATGTTTCGCGCAGCGCATCAGCCACCCGCGCACCTCGTCAGGGCCCTTGCGCCGGCTCATCTCGGCGACCGCGCCGACGAAGCGCGGATCGCCCGCCGCGAGCAGATCGCCCAGGATTTCGCGGCTGAGGAGATCACGCTCGCGGTCTTCCATCGGGCGCGAACCGGGCAGCAGGCCCGCCTCTCCGGGGAAAGCTGCCAGGAGGTATTGCGCGAAGGCGTGGATCGTATCGATCCTGAGGCCGCCGCCCGGGCAATCAAGCACACGGGCGAACAGCGCGCGGGCCCGCGATCTTGTATCGGGGTCGACCGGCGCGCCGAGGTAACCGAGCTCCTCCGCCAATTGCCCGTCGTCCATCCGCACCCAGCGCGCCAGCACTGAATTGACGCGCACCGCCATTTCCGCCGCGCCCGCCTTGGTGAAGGTGAGGCACAGAATCTGAGAGGGATCGGCACCCGGTTCCAGCAGCAGGCGCAGCACGCGCGCCGAGAGCACCTGCGTCTTACCCGTGCCCGCGCTCGCCGAGAGCCAGACGCTGTCCTTCGGATCGACCGCCGGACGCTGTTTGCCCTGGAGGGGATACACCTTTCCGCTCATAGCGCGCGGTCCCCATCCTGCGTGGCGATCCACTCGTCGAGCCGCATCAGCTGGTCGTAGGTGTCATAGGCCGGATAGTCCGGGTTCTCCCGGGCGAGGAAGGGGTCGCTGCCCGTGATGTAGCGAGTGATCGCGAGCGTCAGCTTCTCGGCCGTCAACGGCAGGAACTTCTCCGGCTCGACGCCGGAGCGCTTGCTCCCGACCTTGAGCGGGACTTCGACATAACCGAAGCCGTGCGGATTATCGTCCTTCGCCTTGCCGAGCGACCAGTATTCATAGGCACCCGGCTCTCCCGGAAGATTTTCGAACCCGTGATGTTCGGCGATCAGCCCGAGAACACCGAGTTGCAGTGCGAACCCATGCTCGACCATCGCGGCGCTCGGAGGCTGGCCGGTCTTGTAGTCTATGATCGCGAGTGTCCCGTCGGCCAGACGATCGATGCGGTCAGCACGGCCATGCACCTCCACACCTTCGAATTTCATCGCGCCCTTTTTCTCAACCGCTACCACCTCGCGATCCTGCGCGCCCCCGACCTCACCTTCGATCCAGCGCAGCGCCGCCTCCAGCCGCGGGGTCCACAGCCCGCGGGTCAGCGCATCGGCATTCTCCTCGTCGAGGACCTGCGCCATGATCGGGGCCAGCGGTGCGGCAGGATCCCTTTCCCTCGCTTCGTGCCAGCGTTGCAGCATGAGGTGCGCGACATTGCCCTGCCACAGCGGGCCGGGTTCGGCATCAAGGCCATCGAGATCGGACAAGCCGAGGATTTTCTGCGCGTAGAACTGGTAGGGATCGCCGAGCAGGCGATCGAGCGCGGTCGCGGAAATGTCGACATTGCGCTGCTTTGCCGACGGTTCGGGCGCGGGTCGCGGATGGGGTTCGACAGGCTCGGCCTGCGCCATCGCTCTTGCCAGTTCGACCGCAGCGGTTTCGCGGGTGGCATCGGCCTGTCGCCCGAGCAGGGCCTCGACCCGCAGCAGGAACCGCGAGGGAATCGCGGGGCCGCCTTCGTCGCGTTCCGCGCGGCTGAGCACCACTTCGGGCGCCCCCAGCGCTCCCGCGAGGTCATGCGCGGAGAGGCCGATCCGGAAGTCGGCTCCCGGCACGCCCAGTGCGCGGAGGATAGCCGGCGCCAGCAGCGCATCGACCGAACCGCGCGCTGGCCAGGTCCCCTCGTTGAGGCCGGCGCAAATTACGAGGTCGGCCCGGTTCATGCGGCTTTCGAGAAGGCCGAGTACCTGCACCCGCGCATGGCCGCCATAGGGTGGACGCACCGCCACCTGCTCCATCGCGTCACGGAGGGCAATCGTTGCGTCGTCGCGGCTCATCGCAAAACCGGCCTCGCGCGCGTGCAGCCGAAGCTCTTCGACGAACGCCGCCAGCGAGCGACCGTCCTCACGGGCCCAGATTTCCTCGCCGCAGAGGGCTTCGCCGGCGACCGCCAAGGCATCGAGCAAGTCCGCCAGTCCAAGCTCGTACGGCAGGGAGAGCAGCGGTGCGAGGACGCCTTCGACCTGTGCAAACCACTCGGCGACCGGCGGATGTCGCTTGCCGAGCCTGGCCGAAACCTGCCGCACCGGTTCGAGCCCGCCCGCCTTGCGGGGCCCGCGCAGCTCACGCTCCACACGGCGCAATTGCCTCAGCCACGCTCCGCGCTCCATGGCCCCATGGACCAGCGGATGGCCGAGCAGCGCCATCAGCGGTACGGGCGCGGCATCCTCCGCAATCACTTCGGCGAGCAGGAGGAGCAAGCGCCCGGCTGCGGTCTGCGAGAGCGGGCGACCGGCGGAATCGTCCGCCACGATGTTCCAGCGCGCCAGATGATGGACGACGCGCCTCGCCAGGGCGCGATCGGGGGTTACCACGGCAACCCTCTTTTCCGGTTCCTCAAGCGCCTGCCGCACAAGCACGGCAATGGCCTGCGCCTCTTCCTCGGGGTTGGCGGTGCTCATCAGCCGCACGCCCGCCAGCCTGCGCTGCTCCGCCGGAAGGTCGACCCAGGTCTTGCTGGCCTCTGGCGGCAGGAAGAGCGAGGCGATCGCATGGCTGCGCTCCGGCGGGGCGGCCGTCATGCCCTTGCGGTGCCACGGGTACACTTCCTCCCGCCGGACCGCCATGCGGTTGAGCAGCAGCTTCATGTGATACTGCGGGTGCGTGACCGCATCATCCTTCGCGAAGGGCGTGTCGCCCGGTTCCGGTGCCGCTCCCGCACGCCCCAGTTCCTGCCAGACGGCGTCCGGCATGCCGAGATCGAAATCGGGCAGGATTACCGCGCCCTGCGGCATGTCGGCGATCACCCTGAGCAGCCGCGCGAGCGATGGCGCCGCGCTGGTGACCCCTGCCGCGACGATCGGGCTGGCGGGCGGGTTCGCTTTCCACGAGCCCGCCGCATGGTCGAACAATCGATTGCGCCGGGCTGCGGCATCGATCGCGCCTACCTTCGCCAGATCGCCGAGCCACAGCTTCTGCACCGCCGCGAACACCCGAAGGCTTTCCTGCCAATGCGCCGACAGATCGGGATAGATGCCGGTGACCGCATCATCGAGCAGGGCACCGGGATCGACGTCCTCGACCAGCAGGCGATCCATCGTCGCGGCAGTTTCGCGCGCCAGCCGCAGCAGTGTGGCGCCCTTGGGCGCCTCGTCGCCCATCACCTCTGCGAGCACCTGCGCCAGGGCGAAGAGGCGTCGCTGCGGATCGACCGCCGGGGGAATGTCGGCCGCGCCCAGCGGGTCGAGCAACGGGCCAAGGGTTTCGTCGAGATCGAGATCGCCGACTACCGCCATGCGCGGCATCAGCAGGCCGTGCTGGCCATTCTCGCCCGCGTGGCGGATGAACGCCTCCGAGACCGTCCGGCGCGCGCGGCTGCTCGGCAGCAGGAGCGTGAGCCGTGCCAGCCCCAGATCGCCATCCGCATAGCGCGGCACCAGCCCGGCGACGAGCGCATCGGCGAAGCCCCGGTGCGCGGCGATCGAGTAGATGTTCGGGGCCGGGCGTTCAGCCACCCCGGAGCGCCTCCTCGGTGGGCGCGATATGGGCGGGCGTGCCCACTTCGTACCACTGGCCGGTGAAGGCAAGACCGTACAGCCGGCCTTCCTCGATCGCGCGGTCCCACAGCACATTGGTGGAGAACTTGCCCTCGGGCGCGTCGCGCAGCAGGCGGTGCGATACGATCTGGATACCAGTGTAGATGAAGGGCGCGATCCGGTCCGGTTTCTTGCGCGTCAGGCGGCCGGCGCCATCCATGTAGAAGTCGCCCGTCCCGTCGAAATTATGTGCGCGCGCGTGGGTCACGACGAGCAGCAAGGCGTCCATCGCGTCGGGGTCCCAGCGCGCCGAAAGGTCGGCAAAGGCATTGCGCGGGCCGTCGAGCCATATGCTGTCGGCGTTGCAGGCGAAGAACGGGTCGGGCAGCGCCCCCGCATCCACCGCCTTGACCATGCCGCCACCGGTTTCGAGCAGCAATTCCCGTTCGTCCGAGAAACTCACGGCCGGTGCCTTGCGCGGCCCCACGTGCGCTTCGATCGCGTCGGCAAGGTAGTGGACGTTGACCAGCGCCTTTGCGACCCCGGCTTCCTCGAGCCGGTCGAGCGCGCGATCGATCAGCGGCTTTCCGGCGACCCGCACCAGCGGTTTTGGGGTCGAGGCCGTGAGAGGCCGCATGCGCTTGCCCAGACCTGCCGCCATCAACATGGCGGTGTCGGAAACGAGTGTGCTCACCGGACCTCGCCACCGAAGCTATCGCGAATGTCCTGCGGGATATTGGCGGCGAACCAGTCTGCCACCGGGGCCATCGCCGCATGGGCAAGGTCGCGTTCCATCGCTTTCCAGACGCGCGGGATCATGCCGAGATAGCGCGACTTGCCATCCCGCTTGTAGAGACGGGTGAAGATGCCGACGATCTTGGCATTCCGCTGCGCCCCGAGGCGGGCGTAATCGGCCTCGAAATACTCGTCGGGTCCGGCAGCGGCGCGATAGCGACAGAGCATGTCGTGCTCGAGGTCTTCGGACACGTCGCGGCGTGCGTCCTGCAGCAGGCTGACGAGGTCGTAGGCCGGATGGCCCACCAGCGCGTCCTGGAAATCGATCAGCCCCTGCGCACCCGCGAGCTTGCCGGGTTTGAGCAGCATGATGTTTTCGGCATGATAATCGCGCAGGACCGTCACGCCCGGATCTTGCCGCGACAGCAGCGACGTAAGGGCATCGTCCCACGCGGCACGCCAGCCTTCGAGATCGACCTCCAGCCCCATCGCCGGGCAATACCATTCGGTGAACAGGTCCACCTCGCGGCGATAGACGGCCATGTCATAGGGCTCGAAGGGTCCGGGTGGCAGGCGGTGGAGCTGCACCAGAGCTTCGATAGCCTGCGCGTAAATGTGCTCCTCGTGGTCCGGATGGTCGTCGATCCATTCGCGCATCCGGTGGTCGCCGAAGTCCTCGGTAAGCACCCAGCCCTGCTCTGCATCCTCGGCGAGGATCGCAGGCGCGCGCATGCCGTGATCGTTGAGCCAGTGCGCGACATGCAGGAAGGGGCGCGGGTCCTCATGTGGCGGCGGGGCGTGCATCAGCATGGCGCTGTGCCCGGCCATGCGCAGGCGGAAATACCGGCGGAAGCTGGCGTCGCCGACGAGCGGGGCGATTTCCGCCCCCTCCCATTCTGTATCGCCAAGGAACTGGTGAATGCCTTCCGGCAGCGCGTCGCTCATGGCCAGCGGCTTTGCCAATTCTCGCCAGCGGTGACAACGGCCTCGCGCCCCTCGCCCACTTTTTCGAGCGTAATGGAGAGGCAGCCTGCCTCATGCGCGAAACCGCCCGCGTGGTCGGGCCATTCGGCAAGCAGCACGGCCTCTTCGCGATAGTCGTCGAGGCCGAGTTCCTCGACCTCCGAGGGATCTTCCAGCCGATAGAAATCGGCATGGACCAGCGGGAGGCGCAGGCCGTCGTAGGTCTCGATAATCGTGTAGGTCGGCGACGGGACTTCGCCGGCGTGGCCGAGGGCCGCGATGATCGCGCGCGCCAGCGTCGTCTTGCCGGTGCCAAGGTCGCCGGTCAGAGCCACGACATCGCCCGGCTGCAGCAGCGCGGCGATCCGCGCACCGAATGCCTCCATTGCGGCAAGATCTGGCAGCGCGACGCTCACGGGAGCGTAATAGTGGCGGTCGTGCCGGCATTGCGGCGGCTGTGGATCTCCAGCTTGCCCTCATGCGCCTCGATCAGCTGGCGTGCGAGCGGGATGCCCAGCCCCTGGCGGCGCTCGATCCCCTTGCCGTCCGCCGACATGCGAATGCCTTCGAGCGCGCGGGCGAGCTCGTGCTGGTTCATGCCCTTGCCATTGTCCGAAATGACGATCCGCGTCTCGCCGCGCGCCTTGCCGATGTCGACGAGGATGCGGCCACCCTCGGGGGTATTGCTGATGGCGTTGTCGAGCAGGTTACCGATAGCGCGGCGTAGTTGCTGGGGATCGGCGGTGATGACCTTGCCGGATCCTCCCTTGAGGTCGAGCGTCAGCCCGCCGTCGACGATCCGCTTCTCCTCGGCGCGCACGATCTGGGTGATGAAGGGCAAGAGCTCGATCTTGGTCTTGCGCAGCGGCATCAGCCCGGCCTCGCTTTGCGAGAGGTCGAGAACATTCTCGACCTGTTCGGTCAGCTTGCCGACCGACAGCGTGATCGCCTGCACATACTCGGTCGCCTGCGGACTGAGTTCACCCGCGACGCCGCTCGACAGGAGCTCAGCGAAACCGCCGATGGAAGTCAGCGGGGTGCGGAACTCGTAGCTCATGTTGGCGAGGAAGCGCGTCATCACCGCATCCGCCTCTTCCAGTGCGCGGTTGCGTTCGCGCAGCGCCTCTTCGGCCTGTTGCGACGCGGTGACGTCGAGCACCGTGATAAGTCCGTTGCCATCGGGCAGCGGGACCCCGGCGAAATCGAGCGTGCGCCCATCGGCCAGCTCGATGCGGCCCTCGCGCTTCTTGCGGTCCAGCGTGGCGGAACGGATCGTGTTGCCGACCAACGAGATTGCCTGTGGATCGGCGAGATTGGCGGCAATGGCGTCGAGCAGAGCTTCAGCCTGAGGGTGGCCGTCGAGAACCTCGGGATCCACGCCCCACGCCCCGGGAAAGCCGCGGTTCCACAGCTCGAGATGGCCATCCGGCGCGAACACCGCGAGCGCTTCGTAAAGGCTGTCGAACGTTGCGGTGCGCGTGCGCAGCAAGGTGTCGCGCATGGCCGAGAGTGCCAGCTGCTCGGTCCGGTCCTCGGCGATCATGACGAGGCCGCCATCGGGAAGCGGCTGCGCGACGATCCGAAGGTGCGTGCTGTCCGATAGGGGCCAGGCTTCCTCGTGCGGCTCGTCACGCTGGAACCAAGCAGCCAGCTCATTGCGCCAGGAGGGGAAGTCGCGCACCTCGGGGATGCGGCCCGCCTCGCGCGCGATGAGCAACATGTGCTCGAATGTCGTCCGGTCGTTGACCACACCCGGCGGCAGCGAGAAAACGCGGTGGAACGGCTGGTTGGCGAAGGTCATGCGATGTTGGGCGTCGAACTGCGCCACCCCGATCGACAGCTGGTCGAGCATCGAGCGCTGGGCTTCGCGGAAGGCCCGGAACTCGCGCGCCTGCTCCTCCATCTCCTCGATATCGACCGCGTATCCGGCGATCCCCTCGCCGACCAGGGGCAAGTCGGTGACGCGGATCGTGCGCCGGGCATTGTTGATCGTGGCCGACACGATCCGCTCGATCGGCTGGCGTCGGTCCGCGGCCTGCTGGGCGACCTGCGAGGCGCTGCGCCCGCCCACCGTCTCGACCAGCTCCACCTGCTTGGTAACGACCTGGTCCGCGCTTTCTGCGCCGACCGCGTCCACATAGGCGCGGTTGACCAGCCGCAGCCGCATGTCCGCGCCGCGGAACCACATCGGCATCGGCGCAGCTTCTATAAGGCCCACGAGCGCGCCGAAATCATCGCGCGCGCGCGCGGCCTCCTCACGCAGCTGCGCAAGCTCCGTCTGGCTCTCGCTATAGTCGAACACCCAGACCAGCGCCGCACCGATCGGGGATACCGCAGGATCAGCCAGCGTACCATTAAGCGTCAGCGCCCGTTCCGAGCCCGGAACTGTGATCGACATCCGGAAGGGCTTGGCGGTCTTCTGCGTCCGGCGGACCTTGCGGGTCAGTTCCTCGACCTGCGCCTCGTTCAACCCGCTGCCGTCGATATCGCTCAGCTCGCTGAGAAATTCGGGCACCCTGGGCAGTCCGAGCCAGCGCGCGAAACGGTCCGGCGCCTCGATCCGCCCGTCGGCCCGGACCAGCAGCGGGATCGCGGGTGATTCCTCGAGCATGCGCGACAGGCGCAGCGCGGCCTTGCGGGTGTTCGCAGACCGCTGCTCCCGCGTGCTGGCGCGCAGCATTACCCAGACCGCCGCGACGGTCCAGACGGCAAGCAGCAGGCCCATGACGGCCAGCAATGCGGGCGAGGAATCCATTACCTGCCAGCTATGCGCCCACGCGCGGGAGTGCAATGGCAAGCCATTGCGCTTCCCCGCAAAGCTGGGTCAGTCAGTAGCGATAGTGTTCCGGCTTGAACGGCCCTTCCACCGGCACGCCGATATAATCGGCCTGCTTCTGGCTGAGCTGGGTCAGCTTGACGCCGAGCTTGTCAAGATGCAGCGCCGCGACCTTCTCGTCGAGGTGCTTGGGCAGGACGTAGACGTCATTCTTGTAGTCGCCGGCGTTCTTCCACAGCTCGATCTGGGCCAGCGTCTGGTTGGTGAAGCTGAAGCTCATCACGAAGCTCGGGTGACCGGTCGCGCAGGCGAGGTTCACGAGGCGCCCCTTGCCGAGCACGATAAGCTCCTTCCCGTCGGGGAATTTCACCACGTCCGTGCCGGGCTTGAGTTCGTTCCACTCGTAATTGTCGATCGCCGAGATCTGGATCTCGCTGTCGAAGTGCCCGATGTTGCACACGATCGCCTTGTCCTTCATCGCCGCCATGTGGTCGGCGGTGATGACGTGCTCGTTGCCGGTCGCGGTCACGAAGATGTCCGCCTTGCCCGCGGCCTCTTCCATGGTAACGACCTCGAAGCCGTCCATCGCTGCCTGCAGGGCGCAGATCGGGTCGATCTCGGTCACCAGCACGCGCGCGCCGCCGTTGCGGAGCGACTGGGCGCTGCCCTTGCCGACATCGCCGAAGCCGGCGACCACGGCGACCTTGCCCGACAGCATGACATCCGTCGCACGGCGGATCGCGTCGACCAGCGATTCGCGGCAGCCGTAGAGGTTGTCGAACTTCGACTTGGTGACGCTGTCGTTCACGTTGATTGCGGGGAACGGCAACTTGCCGCCCTTGGCGATGTGATAGAGCCGGTGGACACCGGTAGTGGTCTCTTCCGAAACACCCTTGATCGCCTTGACCGAGCGGGTGAGGTAGCCGGGCTTGGCCGCCACGAAAGCCTTGAGCGCGCGCTGGAACTCGATTTCCTCGGCATTCTGCGGCTCGGGCAGTTCGTCTCCCGCCTCGATGCGCGCGCCCCACAGCGCGAACATGGTCGCATCGCCGCCATCGTCGAGGATGAGGTTGGCGGTGAGGTCGGGGTCCTCGTCGGTCGACCAGTCGAAAATCTTGCCGACATAATCCCAATAGTCCGCCAGGCTCTCGCCCTTGATCGCGAACACCGGAATATCGCGCGCCGCGATCGCTGCTGCGGCATGGTCCTGGGTGGAGAAGATGTTGCAGGTCGCCCAGCGGACGTCCGCGCCGAGTGCCACCAGCGTCTCGATCAGCACGGCGGTCTGGATGGTCATGTGCAGCGAGCCGGTGATCCGCGCGCCCTTGAGCGGCTGCTCCGCCCCGTATTCGTCGCGCAGCGCCATCAGGCCGGGCATTTCGGTTTCGGCGATGGCGATTTCGGCGCGGCCATATTCGGCCAGCGCGATATCCTTGATGACGTAGTCGTTGAATGCGGTCACGCTGTAGTCCTCGGATCCACTGGAAAGGGGTTGCGCCGCACAGGAAAAGGGCGACGCTTTCAAGCGCCGCCCCTAGCCCCTCCATCGGTCGAGGGCAATGCACCCCAACCCATTGTCCAAGCGCACTATCCTTTAGTCCCAGCGACTATCCGTAAGTCCCAGGGCATTCAGCGCGCCGCGAAACGCCCGCCGTTCTGCGGCCCTGCGGCCAGCAGTTCGTCGGCCGCGATCGTGAGATCGCCCGGATTGCGCGACTGGGCCAGATCGTCGGTGATGCCCTTCAGCGCACCGCAGTCCAGCCACGGGTGTCCCTGCCCGTACTGGTTTGCCATCCCGACGCTGATGCGGTCGAGCGCGCGCTTGGCGCCCTTCGCCCCGTGGCGTTTAACCAGTCCGCTCTCGAGCGTCCTGGCTGCGCCGTTCAGCGTGGTGAGGTGTGCGGCCGAAAACTTGCGATAACCCGGCTGGAAATCGTCCTTGCCCATGCGGCACCGCAGCGAGGTTACCATCAGCATGATGTCGAGCTTGCGGATCTGCTCCGCCTCGCGCGGCGTGGTCGCTCCTGCCGAAACCGGCGTCAGCAGAACCGCAACTGCCGCAGTTCCCGAAAGAGTCTTTTTGAATAGTCCCATGTCCCTGTCTCCCCAGCGGCGCGTCCCTGATTGCCCGCATAGGTAGAAGGTGGCCCCAAGATTTTACCCGAACTTAAAGGCCCGCGGTAAAGCGAAATTTACCATCCGGCTCGGTTGCATCGCAGGCGGCGCCCGCCTACCTCCGCCACTGGACGGGACAGACAAGGAATTTTGCGATGACGATTTCGGTGGGTGACAAGCTGCCTGACGTGACGCTGGTCAAGGCGACCGAGAGCGGTCCGGAACAGGTCCAGTCGGGCGAGTACTTCAAGGGCAAGACCGTTGCGCTGTTCTCGGTGCCGGGTGCCTTCACCCCGACCTGCTCGGCGCGCCACCTGCCCGGCTACGTCGAAAAGGCGGAAGAACTTAAGAGCAAGGGCGTCGACGAGATCGTGGCGACCGCGGTCAACGATGCTTTCGTGATGGGCGCATGGAAGGCGGCCAACAATGCCGATCCGGTGACCATGCTGGCAGACGGCAACGGCGATTTCGCGGAGGCTGTCGGCCTCACGATGGACGGTTCTGGCTTCGGCATGGGCAAGCGCGGCCAGCGCTACTCGATGATCGTCGAGGACGGCGTGGTGAAGGAACTCAATGTCGAGGCACCGGGCGATTTCTCGGTCTCGAGCGCGGAACACATGCTCGGCCAGCTCTGACACCCAAACCGTCCCATCTGCGGACAAAGACGCGCCCTGCCTTGCCCGACTCGCAAGGCGGGGCGCAGTCTTTTCGGCATGGGGGACAAGCAGACCAAACCCGAAACGGATCTCGACCGCGATTTCGGGGTGCTGCTGGGCTGGGATTCCGGCCCGGCCGGAGACCGGATCATGCTGATCATGCAGAGCGCACGAAAAACTCCCGGTTCCAACGACGACGTGCGCGACTTCCGCTATTTCCTCAGCAAGGAGCAGGCCGTCCTGCTGGGCAACTATCTATATGGCCTTGCGGGTGAGACCGCGCCGACGCGCAAGAGCCGCAGCCTGATCGAGCGGCTGTTCAAGGACTGAGCGTTAGCCGTAGCCCATGAGGCTCAGCACTTCCTTGCGGCTGCGCTGGTCCTCGAGGAAAGTCCCCATCATCCGGCTGGTGATCATCCCCACTCCCGGCGTGCGCACCCCGCGTGCCGTCATGCAGCTGTGCGAAGCCTCGATCACCACGGCGACACCCTGAGGCTCGAGGTTTTCCCAGATGCAGTCCGCGACCTCGGCGGTGAGCCGTTCCTGCACCTGCAATCGCCGTGCGTAACCATGCAGCACACGGGCGAGCTTGGAAATGCCGACCACGCGATCGTTGGGGAGGTATGCGATCGCAGCCTTGCCGATGATCGGCGCCATGTGGTGTTCGCAATGCGACTGGAACGGGATGTCCTTCAGCAGCACGATCTCGTTGTAACCGCCGACTTCCTCGAACACCCGGCTGAGATGGTAGCCCGGGTCTTCCCCGTATCCGAGGCAATATTCCTTCCAGGCGCGTGCGACGCGCGCGGGCGTGTCGAGCAGGCCTTCGCGGGTCGGATCATCGCCCGCCCATTCGATGAGCGTGCGGATCGCTTCCTGCACGTGTGCGGGTACCGGCGGCTTGCCGCGCGGATCGTCTTCGTCGGGCCCGACCAGGCTGCTCATTTGCCCTGAATCCTCTTAATTCTGTTGCGCACGCGACCGAGGCGGCTTCCATTGCGGAACAGCCCGCCTTTTGCAAACGGCTCGAACAGGTCTTCCGGAGCGTCGGGGTCCAGCAAGCCGCTATGCGCGACTGTCTTTTCGGCCTCGTTGAGTTCGGGCGGATGATAGCGACACAATTGTCGTCCGCCCTTTCCGGCACAATGGTCGATGACGGCTGCCATCGAGGAATGCGTATCGAGCATCTGTTCGACGGCAAGTTCATCCAGTCCCAGATGCTCGGCCAGCAGTGACAGGCGAATGCGCCGGATACCGTCGCGCGCATGGCCGTTGCCGTCGCGCGCCGCGTCGATGAACACGTCGCATTCGCTGTCGAGCCCCATCGACCGGTTGTTGAGATTGGCCGAACCCACGCGCAGGATCTCGTCATCGACGATCATCACCTTGGCGTGGACGTAGATCGGTGTGTCGCCGGTCTTCGGGCACCAGATCGAAAAGCGCCCCTGTTTGTCCACGGCGGCGATACACCGGACGAGTTCGGCGCGCGCATGATCCATTGCCTGCTGTTCGAGCCAGCCGTCGGCATTTTCCGGGTGGACGAGCACGATTTCCGGGGGGTCGTCTTCTTCCATGCGTGCGAGGATTGCTTCGCCGACTGCGCGCGAGGCAAAGTATTGGCTCTCGGCATAGATAAAGCGTTTGGCGCGCCTGACATGTTCAACGAACAGCTTTTCGATTTCGCGAACCTGCTCCCAATCCCGATATTCCGCGCGTGTCCGCGCTATGCCGATCTCCACGTCCTCGAAATCGGGTGCGAGACCTTCGGGCCACAAGCTCTTTTCAGAGCGCTTGAGCGGAACCAGCGGGTTGCCGCCCGCCCTGATCCAGCGGTCGCGGCCAAGCTCGCTCAGGGCTTCCGCGATCTCGCCTTCCATCATGAGCGAGGCGTCGTGCCACGGCATGTACTTGAAGCCGGTCGGCGTCTTGCGCCGCGGTTCATGTTCGCGGTGCTCGCGTGTGTCCCAGCGCTTGGTGGTCATGTCGATCCCCCCGCATATGGCGAGCGAGCTGTCGAGCACCGCCAACTTCTGGTGGTGGCTACATCCGACCGGATGGGCCGAATCGAACTTGAAGTCGATCCGCCGGTGCCGGATCCATCGGACCAGGTCCCACCACATCGATCCGCGAAAGGTGAACTTGAAGACGCCGAAACTCCATTTGAGAATCCGGATTTCCAGCGTGCGGCGGTTCCGTACGAGCCACGCGAAAAACGCACCCAGCCGCCGCGGATGATCGCTGCGCCAGGCACGCTGCCACCACCGGCGTCCTTCGTGGAAGTGGATGCGGGTGTCGAAATCCCAACCGATAAGCAGGATACGAAAGCGTGCATTGAGCATTGCCTCCTGCATCGCTTCGAAATAGTTTTCCGCGTCGACGAGCATCTTGACCCGATCGGCCTTGGCATACCGCCAAACGCCCGGCTCGACGCCATCGTCGAGCCGGGACACGCGTTTCGGATCCGTCTGTTCCGGTTCCCCCATGGCCCCCTCCTAGCGAAGGATCACTCCTTGGCGTCCTCTTTCTTTTCGGGAGTGACCTCGGCCTCGGCCTTTTCCTCGCGCTTCCGGCGTTCGAATACCTGTTCCATATGGGCCATGTCCTCCTTGTCGAGGTAGTTGGCGAAGTCGGGGAAGTGGTCCTCTTCCTCTTCCTGGATATGGTGACGATAGCGGTGATCGAACTCCTTGAACTTGGTCAGCCACGCGCCAGTCGCCATGTCGGTCGCGGCAAGGTCGTTCAGGGCTTCGTCGATCTCGTGGTGCTCGGCGACGGAATGCCGCGTCTCGTCGGTCGTCGGCGGCTTGCGTAGCATTGTGGAATAGAGCGCCTGCTCCTCGGCGGCGGCGTGACCCTTCAATTCCTTGGTCAGTTCGGTGAAGAGTTCCTCGCGTTCCGGCGTATCCCCGCTCGTCTCGAGCAACCGGTCGAGCAGCGCGCGATGTTTGTCGTGGTCTTCTTTCAGGCGGTCGAAAATTTCTGCGGCGTCGGCCATCGGGGTATCTCCTTTTGCCTGAATAACAGGCTCGAACGCTTCCAGTTCCTCTGACTTGTGACGCAGCCCGCCCGCTCCCATATCAGGCAAATGATGCACGACCGGACCGGGCCGACAGCCGCACAGATGCAACAGATGGCGGAAGCTGTGCGCGCGTCTCTCCCGCCAGAATTCCGGGAGCAGATGCAGGACATCGTCTTGCAGGTCGAAGACTTCGCGACGGCGGAACAGCTGGAATCGGTCGGCCTCGGCGATCGCTGGGACCTGACCGGGCTTTACGAAGGGGTCGCCCTGCCCGATCGCTCGGTCTGGGAAAGCGGCCGCATGCCCGCGCGCATCTGGCTCTTTCGCGAGCCGCTGATCGCAGAATGGCGTGCCACCGGCGTCCATATGGAAGATCTTGTCCGGCATGTCGTCGTGCACGAGGCCGGCCATCACTTCGGGTTCAGCGACGACGATATGCACCAGCTGGAAGACGAGGCGGATTAAGCAGCCGCGAACCACAAAAGCCCACCCCTCTTGCGAGGGATGGGCTTTTATGGCGCACCCGGAACGATTCGAACGTCCGACCCCCAGATTCGTAGTCTGGTGCTCTATCCAGCTGAGCTACGGGTGCGCTGGAGGGCGCCACATAGGAGGGGTGTTCCGGCTTGGCAATCCCTAATCCGAAGGTTTTTGGAACAGCCCGCGCGCGAGCGCGATATCGAGGGGCGGTTTGGCCAGCGCCTCGATCTGCTCAGGCTCGAACCAGTCGATTGAACCGCCTTCGGACAGGGTGATCGGGGCCCCGCTCCAGCGCGCCGTGTAAAGAAGTATGACGATCGGGATCGCCTGCTCGTCCGGCATCTGTTGCGCGAACCCGGCCGGTTCCAGCTCCGAACGGTGAGTTTCGAGACCCAGCTCTTCGGCGATCTCGCGAACCAACGCATCCACGGGCGTTTCGCCCGGTTCGACCTTCCCCCCCGGGAATTCCCACAGGCCTCCATGCGCCTTTCCTTCGGGTCTCTTGTGCATCAGCCAGCGCCCATGCGAGTCGGACAGTGCCAGAGCCACGACGCACATCCATGTCGGATTTTTTTGCAATTCAGAGCTTCCCCTCAACCCTTTCTTAACGCTGCGGATCGTATTTGCCGACCGTCAGCTTCGACAAAGTGACAACTGGGGCAAAGCAATCATGGTCAACTTCCTGAACAAACTGGGACGCGACGAGAGCGGTGCCACGGCTGTCGAATACGGGCTGATCCTCGCCCTTATCTTCCTCGCAATGGTGGGGGCCATCCAGACGTTTGGCACGTCGACCATCACGATGTGGAACAAGGTGCAGACCGCGGTCTCGACCGCAACGTCTGCCTGAGGGGCAAATTGCTGCCTGGGATTGTTAGGAATTTTTCAACACCTCGGCAGCAATAAGAAGATCGCTCGAACCGCAACGTCGGAGCGAGCCGGGAACGAAGACTGAACCAGGAGACATACAATGAAGTTCATCAACAAGCTGCGCCGCAACGAAGAAGGCGCCACCGCTATCGAATACGGCCTGATCGCTGCTCTGATCGCCGTTGCTGCCATCACCGCGATGCAGAGCCTCGGCAACGAACTCTCGACGACCTTCAACAAGGTCTCGACCACGATGAGCACGTCGAACGCTGCTTAATCGCTAGCGGTAAAACGCAAAAGAAGAGGCGGCGGGGATAATCCCCGCCGCCTTTTTCTTTGTCCGATGTCGGCACGCCTTACACTCAGCGGGCGCGGACGACGATCTTGACCTTCTGGCCGGCGCTGACGTTCTCGTCCGAAGCGAGACCGTTGAGCACGCGGAACCGTTCGACCTGGTTGTCGCTGTAGGCCATCCGTCGCGCGAGCGAAGCTACGGTGTCGCCGCTGCCGACGGTTACCACGTCGATTTGACGCGGGATCACGCTGCCTGCCTCCTGCGCATTGATTCGGCGCATCGAGGAGAACATCGGGTTGAACGCGCTCGCGCTGCCGGCCTGGGTAATCGCCAGGAAGTGATAGGCGCGGTCGTTCGCGAATTCATAGGCAAACACGGTCACATCGACCTGGCCATTGCCCGAATTGACCCGCGCCGTGCCGTAGGCAGCCGGCAAGCCGTTGACGGTCGTTCGCTGGATCGAGCCCGGCGTGATCGTCTGCTCCTTGCTCAGACCGGAAAACACGCTCTGCACATAGGTGTTGAGGTTGCCGTTATAGGGCGCCAGCGTGAGCTGTGCCTTGCCGCTCTGGCCGTTGATCGTCACCGCGCGGGTGCCGTTGATCATGTAGAAGCCCTGCGGCGCGGTAAACGCGAAGCGCAGTTGCGGGTGGATGAACTCGCGGCCCTCGATCACCCCTTGCTCCGGATCGTCGCCGTAAAGGATGCCATCGATCCGGGTGAGGAAGGTGTCGCGATTGGTGACGCCGGTCATGCCCTGCGCCTTGGATAGCGCGCTTTGGACGCGGCTCGCCGGATCGGGGTGGGTCGATGCCCATTCGGGGAGCGACGCGTTGTCCCGGCCCTGGACACGCGCGTCGAGCGCGTTCTGCATAGCGAGGCTCCGCAGCACCGTCGCCATCGCGCGTGGATCGTAGCCGGCCTGATTGAGGTAGCGAATACCCAGATCGTCCGCCTCGAGCTCCTGCGAGCGAGAGAACTTCAGCGTGAGCAGCTGCGAACCCTGCAGCGCTGCCTGGCCGATCTGCTGGCCGAGCCCGGTATTTCCGAGCAGCAAGCCGGACAGGATCGCCGCGCCTGCGCCCAGCAAGGTATTCCGCTGCGCGGCCTGCTGGCGGCGCTGCGAGTGACGCGCGGCCACGTGACCGACTTCGTGGCCGAGCACACCGGCGAGCTCCGCCTCGTTGTTCATCAGCGCGACCAGCTGGCGGGTAGTGTAGACATAGCCGCCGGGGATCGCGAAAGCGTTGTTTACCGGGCTGTTGAGCAGCGACACGGTGAAGCTGTCGCGCGCGTTGCCGAGGCCCGATTGCACGGCGATGTTCTTGCCGACCTGCTCGACATACTGCGCCTGCGACCCCGTCATCGCGCCGCCGAATTCGGCCAGCAGCTGCGGATGCGCTTCGGCACCCATCTGCGCTTCGCTCTGGGTGATCGGCGCGGAGGCATCGGGGATCGGACCGCCGACTGCGGCACAGCCAGCCAGTGCGAGGGACAGCGTGGCCGTCGTGACAGCCAGAATCGATTTCGTACGCGACATAAAGGGCTCCCCTTGAGCGCGTGCCTTTCTCGTGAAAGCACCCGCAAATTCATCAATATGAGGGGAGAACAGGGCGACGCGGGACTTTGTTCCCGCGCGCCGTCAGCCTGCGATGCGGAGGAACCGCTCTTCGCGCATGCGCTTCAGCTCGTCGCCGGAATGACGCGAGAGCATGTCGAGCTCTTCGCCGATCGCGGCGCCCAGTGACAAGGCGGCACTGCGCGGATCGCGGTGGGCCCCACCGATGGGTTCCGGCACGATACGGTCGATAACCTTGAGTTCGGCGAGGTTCTGGGCGGTCACCTTCATCGCTTCGGCGGCATCGGGCGCCTTTTCCGCCGTGCGCCACAGGATCGACGCGCAACCTTCGGGGGAAATGACCGAATAGACCGCGTGCTCCATCATCAGCACGCGTTCGGCACTGGCCAGCGCAACGGCGCCGCCCGACCCGCCCTCGCCCACGATCGCGGCGACCATGGGCACGGGAAGCGCAAGGCAGGCCTCTGTGGAGCGGGCGATGGCTTCGGCCTGGCCGCGCTCCTCGGCCTCGACGCCGGGAAAGGCGCCCGAGGTGTCGACCAGCGTGACCACCGGCAAACCGAATCGGCCCGCCAGTTCCATCAGGCGGATCGCCTTGCGATAGCCCTCCGGCTTGCCCATGCCGAAATTGTGGCGGAGCCGGCTGGCGGTATCGTTGCCTTTTTCGTGACCGATCAGCACGATCTTGCGCCCGTCGAGCCTGGCGAAGCCACCCATTATCGCCTCGTCCTCGCCATAGGCGCGGTCGCCGCCCAGCGGCACGAACTCTTCGAAGGCATGTTCGACATAATCGCGGAAATGCGGGCGCGACGGATGCCGGGCAACCTGCGTCTTCTGCCACGGCGTCAGCGCCTCATAGGTGCTCGCCAGCAGTGCTGCACTCTTGAGCTCGAGCCGCTGGAGTTCGTTGGAAATGTCGACATCATCGCCCTCGGCCGCGCTGCGCAGTTCTTCGATGCGCTGCTCCAGCTCCGCGACGGGCTTCTCGAATTCGAGGTAGGAAATCATCGCGCCGCGCTAGTCCGATGTGCGCCGCTGCGCAAGCGGGTGCCGCTCGTTAACCAGCTTCACGAGCCGCGCTGCATCGACATGCGTGTAGATCTGCGTGGTCGAGATATCCGCATGTCCGAGCAGGGTCTGGAGTGCACGCAGGTCTGCCCCGCCCTCCAGCAAGTGCGTCGCGAAGGCGTGGCGCAGCACATGCGGGCTGAGCTTTTCGGGCGGCAGGCCGGCTCGCACCGCAAGCGCCTTGATCAGCTGGAACAGACGGATGCGCGAGATATGCCCCTTGCGCGAGGGGAAGAGCCAGGGCGACCCGAACTCGCGCAGCGCCAGCCAGCATCCGAGCGCCCTGCCGGCGCGCTTGCTGACCGGGACCATGCGTGCCTGCCCGCCCTTGCCGGTAACGGTAAGAAACGGCGCATCGCGCGGCACGGCGGAGACCGGCAAGGACACAAGCTCGGTCGCGCGCAGGCCCGAACCGTAGAGCATTTCGAGCAGCACCAACATGCGAACCGCCGCGGGAGACTCGCCAGCGGCCTCCTCCTCTGCCCGCTGGAAGAGTGCTTCGATCTCTGCATGGGACAGGATTTTCGGCAGCGGACGGCGCGTTGCCGGGCGCGGCAAGGCGTGGGTCGGATCGTCCTCGCGCATACCTTCGTCGACGAGGAAACCGAAGAACTGCCGCAGCGACGAGGTCTTGCGAGCGAGCGTCGCGGGCGCGAGCGAGGCCCAGCCTTGTGCCAGCTTCGCCAGCTGCGCGGGGCTCGCATCGGCGAGACGGCCCGAAACCATCTCCTCCGCCTGTTCGAGATCGCGCCCGTAGGCTAAAATCGTGTTGCGCGCCGCGCCGCGCTCGGCAGCGAGCATGGCGAGGAAATCGTCGATGGCGCTCACGTCAGGCGCGCGCGACCGCCTCCGCGGCGATCATCCGGGCTTCTGCCTCGAGCCCCACCCGGCGCAGGGCGGAGACGATGTGGAACAGGTGGCGAGCGGTCATGCGGTCCCAGCTGTCGCCCTGCATGCCAAGGCCGGCCAGCATCGCGACCAGCGTCGGGTTGCCGACATCCGCCGCCGCGTCGATCGCCCGGGTCCAGCGGGTTTCCCCGCCGAGGCTGACCGAAAGGCGCTGGCTGTATTCGGCGATATCGCCCTGTCCCACGCGGTCGAGGCCGGCCAGTCCGGCGAGCAGCATGCGCGACTTGCGCTGGCCGGACGACGTGTCGTCATCGACGAAACTGTCGAGCTCCCCATCGGTGACGGCCTCCTGGCGCGTGGGCGCAGCCAGGGCCAGCAGCGCCCAGCCGAGGCTGCCTTCGTCCACGACGCCTGCCCAGCGCAGCGCATCGCGGTCGAGACCGGCGGCCAGCATCGAGGCGATCAGTTCGCCCGCGTCACTGGCGAATGCCTCGTCTGCGGGGAGACGCGCTGCGGCGAAAGCGGTCATCACCATGCGGCCATAGACATAGTCGCCCGCCCCACCCCACACGTCGCGGATCGCGGCGAGACGCGAGGCCGGATCGGTCCCGACATAGGCTTCGCGCAACCGCGATGCACGCAGGCTCGCGTCGCTGTCATCCGCACCGTCGGCGAAAATCTGGCTGTAGAGATCGACCATGGCGGCCGAGGAGTAAATGCCGCTCTGTCCCGCAACATCTGCGTGACCTACCCGTTCCAGCGGTCCCAATGCCGGGGTCAGCGCCGCGCTCTTGAGCAGGTCCGGGCCGAGGTCGTCCGAGAGATTTTCCGGCAGGGGCTCGCCAAGCGCGTTCGCCATTGCAAACCGCCACGGCGTCACGCTGTCGACATCGTCCCATTCGATCGTAACGGCACGGCGACCGGAGCCCGCAGCACCGGCAAAGCGCTGCGCCAGGAGCACGTCGATCGGCTCGCCCTGCCCGCGCGACTGGAGGCGGCGCAAGTCGTTCAGCGCCCGCGTCTCTTCTCCTGCATAGGCGTTGCAGATCCCGGCCAGCATCTGCCACTCGACATCGTCGCGTCCGGTCCGCACCAGCCGCACGGCGGGGCATGCGCCGACGATATCCGCTGTGCCGATGTAGGCGTCGATCGCGGCATTGGTCAGTTCGGGGGAGTAGTTCGCGGTATCGATGTCCTGCACCAGCGCCCGCGCGACGGCATGTTCGCCCATGGCATTGAGCGCGCGCACTCGCAGGGTGGCGAACTCGACCGGGTCCATCCCCTCGGGAGCCGCGAGCCGGCTGGCCAGCGTACGGCGCAGGAGAATGTGACCCCAGCGGGAGACCATCGGCGCCTTGGTCCCGGCCAGCGCGGCGCGGACCAGCGCGGCAGGCTGTTTCGCGAGCGATTTTGCGGGCAGACCACCTTCGCTGGCAGCGAGCACGCCCGCCCGTTCCATCGAACGGCGCGCGGCGGGCGGAATATCGAATTTCGGCTTGAGCCCGAGCAACTCGTCGAGCTCGTCGGTCGACATGTTTTCGATCTCCCTGAGGGTCGGGAGATTTGCAAGGTCGAAGCCGCCGCTGGTCGGTGCAGGCTGCTCTCCGCTCGGGAGCGGCTGCACGATTTCGCCTGCGGCGTTGGGCGCGGGCGCACCCGTGGCCGAAGGTGCCGGTGCGGCCTGCGTCGGGCTCGGCGCGGGGGCCGGATTGTCGAATCCCGGCGGCAGCAGGTCTTCGGGCGCCGACTGCGCGAGCACGAGGGACGAGGACAGCGCGAGCGCGGCGCCGCCGATCAGCCAGCCAGCCTTCATCGGGCGCTTCCCGGCAGCTCGATCGCCTGTTCGATCGGATGCACGGGTTCTTCCCCACCATCGATCCACGCGACGATGCACAGCGCCACAATCGCCAGTGCCGCGATGCCTCCGATCCGCCTTCCGCTCATGGCCAAGTTTTTCGCGTCCCGTTCCAAGTGCTGATACCTTGCCCGCGCCCTAGCCCATGTCTAGGCACGGCGGCAATGACTGACGCGCTTGTCATGACCGATGCGGAGATTGCAGGCCTGGCCAACCGGCTCGACCGGCCCGTGGTGCTGGTCGGCCTGATGGGGGTGGGCAAGTCCACCGTCGGTCGCAAGCTGGCAGGCTTGCTGGGCAAGGACTTCGTCGATGCCGACGACGAGATCGAACGCGCCGCCCAGCGCAGCATCGCGGAAATCTTCGAAGCCCATGGAGAAGCCTATTTTCGCGAGGGCGAACGGCGGGTGATCGCCCGTTTGATGGAGGAGCGCCACGGCGTGATCGCCACTGGAGGCGGGGCCTTCGTCGATCCCGAAACGCGCGCACTTATCATCGCACAGGGGCTCGCGGTCTGGCTCGACTGCGACATCGACACGCTGGTCGAACGCACGAGCCGCCGCAACACGCGCCCGTTGTTGCGCCAGGGCGATCCGCGCGAAATCCTGACCAATCTCAAGGACCAGCGCGGCGGCGCCTATGCGCAGGCGCAACTGCATGTGGTCACTAACGACGGCCCACACCAGGACGCCGCGATGCGCATTCTGGAGGCAATCGACGCATGGCTGTGATCCCGGTCGAACTGGCAGGCAGGAGCTACGAAGTCCTCGTCGGCAACGGCCTTCTGAACGACGCCATCGTGCAGGCGCGCGACTTCATCGAACCCTATCATGGGCGCAAGGTGCCAGTCGTGGCCGATCGCAATGCGCTCGAACACCATGGCGAGCGGCTGGCACATTCGCTGGCTTCGGACGGGTTCGGCATCGAGTGGTACGTTGTCGAGCCGGGCGAGGCAGCGAAGAGCTGGACCGGTCTGCAGGACCTGGTCGACTGGATGCTCGCCCTCGGCCTGACGCGCGGCGACCATGTCTTCGCATTGGGCGGCGGGGTCGTGGGCGACCTGACCGGCTTCGCCTGTTCGATCATGAAGCGCGGCTGCGGTTTCGTGCAATTGCCCACCACGCTGCTGGCGCAGGTGGACAGTTCGGTGGGCGGAAAGACGGCGATCAACACCGCAGCGGGAAAGAACCTCGTCGGCGCTTTTCACCAGCCCTCGCTGGTGCTGGCAGATCTCGACGCGCTGGCCACGCTGCCGCCGCGCGAATTGCGCGCAGGCTATGCCGAGGTGCTGAAGTACGGCGTGCTGGGCGATGCGGACTTCTTCGACTGGCTTGAAGAGCATGGCGAGGCGGTGCTCGGCCTGCAGGACGCTGAACTGGAGCGCGCCGTGGCGAACAGCGTGGCTGCCAAGGCGCGGATCGTCGCCGAGGACGAGCGCGAGACCACCGGCAAGCGGGCCCTGCTCAACCTCGGGCACACGTTCGGCCATGCGCTCGAGGCCGAGACGGGCTTCTCCGACCGCCTGCTGCATGGCGAGGGTGTTGCGCTCGGCATGGTGCTCGCCGCGCGCTATTCCGCGCGGCGCGGGCAAATCAGCGAAGCGGAGGCCTCTCGCGTGACCCGCGCGATCGACGCGACGGGGCTGCCCGCAGAGATTTCGGCGCTGGGCCTCGACTGCGACGGCAAGGCACTGGTCGCGCACATGCTCCAGGACAAGAAGATGGACGCGAGCGGCACCCTGCCCTTCATCCTGCTGCGCAGCATCGGTGCAGCATATGTCGACCGCGAGGTGGCGCTGGACGATGTCGCCGCCTTCCTCGACGAGCAATTGCAGGCGCATTGACCGGCGCAAGGCCCGCGCGCATGTTTCGGGGCATGACGCGCTACATCGACCTTTCCATCCCCATCACCAACGACGTCGTCTCCGACCCCGAGGTGATGCGACCGAAGATCCAGTACATGACCCACGAGAGCACGTGGGAGCAGATCGCGATGTTCTTCCCCGGACTCGAGAAGGACGACCTGCCCGATGGCGAAGGCTGGGCGGTCGAGATGCTCGAACTCTCGACCCACAACGGCACCCACATGGACGCGCCGTGGCATTACCACTCGACCACCGACAGCGGCGCCAGCCCCGCGCCGAGCATCGACGAGGCACCGCTCGACCGGTTCTTCCGTCCGGGCGTGAAGCTCGATTTCTCGCACCTGCCCCACGGCCATGTCGTGAACGGGGCGGAGGTCGAGGAAGCGTTCGAGCGGATCGGCTACGAGGTGCAGCCGCTCGATATCGTGCTGGTACAATCGGGCGCGGTATATGGGACCGAGAATTTCACCGACCAGGGCGTCGGTCTCGGTGCAGAGGCGACACTGTGGCTGACAGAGCGCGGCGTGGAGGTGGTCGGCACCGATGCCTGGAGCTGGGACGCTCCCTTCAGCCACACGGCGAAGCGCTGGGCCGAAAGGCGCGATCCAGCGATCATCTGGGAGGGCCACAAGGCGGGCCGCATCCGCCCCTATTACCAGATCGAGAAGCTCACCAACCTTGCCGCCCTGCCCAACCACGGTTTCACCGTCAGCTGCTTCCCGGTAAAGATCGAGCGCGCCAGCGCAGGCTGGATTCGCGCAGTGGCGATGGTGGAGGAGTGACAATGCGCATCGAGCCGGCCATCCTGTCGGATCCCGCCGTGCAGGCCATGATCGCGTTCCACCAGCAGGACATGGAAGAGATGTCGCCGCCGGGCACCAGCTTCGCGCTCGACCTGTCGGGGCTTTCCGGGCCCGAGGTCACGGTGCTCGGGGCATGGCTGGGCGAGGAGCTGGCCGCGATCGGCGCGATTAAGCGGCTCGGGCCGGACCATGCGGAACTGAAATCGATGCGCACCCGCCCCGAGCATCTCGGCAAGGGACTCGCCAAGGCGGTCCTCGAGGAACTGATCGCGCTAGCCCGGTCCGAGGGGATCGCGCAGCTAAGCCTCGAAACCGGGACGACTGCAGAATTCGAACCGGCCATCCGGCTTTATTCCAAGTACGGCTTTGCGCGTGGCGAGTCCTTCGCCAGCTACGTCAACGGGCCGGACAACCAGTGCTATCACCTCGATCTGTCGGCAGAATGCCCGATCAGCTCGCCAGCGGCTTGAGCCGGGTCACCTTGCCCGCCCCCACAGGCTGGTAATCGGCCATCATCTGGTCGTGTTCGGCAAAGAGCCGTTCGATCTCCGGTCGCCGGTCGAGCAACATCTGCGCAATGCCGGGCGCAAGGCTGTCGCCCTCGCCGATCTTGCCGAGAATGCCTGCGAGGTCCGCGATCGTCGCGTCCTCCGGGGTCTTGTGATAATTGCCCCGGGTATCGAAGAACCCTGTTCCCCTGTGTGCCATGCGTAATACTCCTGTGCGTGGTGCTGCAGAAGCGACTCGAAGGCCTACAATATCTCCGGCTAGGCGATTCGTTTAAAGTCCGTTCACCATGATTTCGGCGGATCGTCTCGAAATCGCACGATCAGCTATTCGCGACGGCGCAAAAATTGCGCTGGCGATTGGTTAAACGTGCGCGCGGCTTTCTATTCGAGTTCGAGGATCACCGCATCGACGGCCAGGCTTTCGCCCTCGCCCGCGTTGATCTTGCTCACCACGGCCTGCTTTTCGGCGCGCAGGATGTTCTCCATCTTCATCGCCTCCACCGTCGCGAGCGGCTGGCCCGGCTGGACTTCCTCGCCCTCGGCCACATGCAGTTTCACAAGCAGGCCGGGCATCGGGCAGATGAGCAACTTGGAAAGGTCGGGCGGCACCTTTTCGATCATGTGACCGGCCAGGTGGGCGATGCGCGTCTGGAGGATCCGCAGGTCATGCGTCGCGCCGCGCGTGGTGATGGCATAGCCCATGCGGGTGGGCTTGAGCTGCAGCGTCAGGGCCTCGCCTTCCGCTTCGAGGTCGAGCATCGCCTCGCCCGGCGTATATTCCATGTCGAGGTCGACCGGCTCGCCATCGACCGTGATCGCCTCTTCTTCGAGCACCACGTGATAGTCGGTCTCGCCGATCCGCACGGTCCAGTCGCCCGGCGCGTAGAAATCGCCGTCGAGCTGCTGGTCGATGCGCCGCGCGCGATCGGCATCGGCGGTCGCGATGACGCCGCCAACCGCCGCCAGCACGCGCTTGAGATCGTCCGAAGCTGCCGCGCCCTCGAAACCGTCGGGATACTCCTCGGCGATGAAGCCGGTGGTCAGTTCGCCCGAGCGGAAACGCGGGTGCTGCATGATCGCGCTGAGGAAATCGACATTGTGGCCGAGCCCCTCGATGCGGAAGGCGTCGAGCGCCTGCACCTGCAGGTCTGCCGCCTCGTCGCGCGTTTCGCCCCAGGTGACCAGCTTGGCGATCATCGGGTCGTAGAACATCGACACCTCGCCGCCTTCGAACACGCCGTCATCGACACGCACGCCATCGACGCCGCGCCGTCCGTTCTCCGCCCCGTCGTCGGCCCAGGGCTCGACCGGCGGCTGGTAGCGTACCAGACGCCCCGTGGACGGCAGGAAGCCGCGATAGGGATCCTCGGCATAGACGCGGTTCTCGATCGCCCAGCCGTCAATCTTTACGTCGTCCTGCGTCATGGCGAGCTTTTCACCCGCTGCCACGCGGATCATCTGCTCGACGAGGTCGACGCCGGTGATCGCTTCAGTGACCGGGTGCTCGACTTGAAGGCGGGTATTCATTTCGAGAAAGTAGAAGCTCTCGCCCGTCGGGTCCGCGCCGCTGACGATCAGTTCGACCGTGCCCGCGCTGTGATAGTTCACCGCCTTCGACAGCGCGACACACTGGTCGCCCATGGCCTTGCGCATCTTGGGTGTGACGAAGGGCGACGGCGCTTCCTCGACCACCTTCTGGTGGCGGCGCTGGATGCTGCACTCGCGCTCGTTGAGGTAGATCACGTTGCCGTGCATGTCGCCGAGGATCTGGATCTCGATATGGCGCGGGTTCTCGATGAACTTCTCGATGAAGACGCGATCGTCACCGAAGGAGTTGAGGCCCTCGCGCTTGGTCGCCTCGAAGCCCTCGCGCACGTCCTTTTCGGAGTAAGCGAGGCGCATGCCCTTGCCGCCGCCTCCGGCGCTGGCCTTCATCATCACCGGGTAGCCGATATCGTTGCTGATCTCGACCGCATGTTCGGTATCGCGGATTTCGCCCACGAAGCCGGGAACGACATTCACCCCCGCTTCCTTCGCCAGCTTCTTGGACTCGATCTTGTCGCCCATCGCCGCGATGGCGTTAACCGGCGGCCCGATGAAGGCGATGCCTTCCTTCTCCAGCGCCTCGACGAAGCTCGCGCGTTCGGAAAGGAAGCCGTAGCCCGGGTGCACCGCCTCGGCGCCGGTCTGCTTGGCAGCGGCGATGATCTTGTCCGCGATCAGATAGCTCTCGGCTGCAGGAGCGGGCCCGATATGGACCGCCTCGTCCGCCATGCGCACGAAGGGCGCGCGGGCATCGGCATCGGAATAGACCGCCACCGTCCGGATGCCCATCCGGCGCGCGGTCTTGATCACGCGGCAGGCGATTTCGCCGCGATTGGCGATGAGGATTTTCGTGAACATCAGTTGGGGTTCTCCGCCAGTTGGCGCAATCGTTCGGTTCTGTCTTTTGTCAGGCCGGCGAGGCAGAAACTGACCAGCATCGGCTCCATCGATCCGCCTCGTGCCCAATAGCCTTCGGTGACGCAATGGGCATCGCGATAGGCCAGCCAGGCGCGCTGCGCGGCCAGCAGGGCATCGAAATGGCCGGGCCTGCCGTCATCGGGGGCAAAACCGTCCTCGTCCAGCGCGCGCATCTTCGCGGCGGTTACTTTCCACTGGGCGTTCAGCGCCTTGTCCGCATCAAGGAATTCGTGATGCGCGCAAATGTTGAGATCGCTCTGGATGCCCTGGTCGGCGCGTTGCTGGTTGCATGCGGGGTATTCGCTCGCGGAGGCTTGTGCGGCCATGGCGAGTATGATCGTCGATAGAAACAAGAAGACCTCCGCCGGGCGCATGCAAGACCGTTTGCAAGCCTATGCCGCCCCGGCGGAGGTTCTTCAAGCGGCACTCAATAGGTGGAATGCGCGTGCCCGACGTAGCTTGTCTGCGCCTGGATCAGGGAATCGAACTCCTCGACGATCTTCATTGCGGCGTCCTCACTGCCGGCCAGCTTCACCATCTGCGCCATCCAGGCGATATCGTCCGGAGAGGTTGCCCAGGTCATGTCGTTCGGGCCACCCGCCATCGGGAAGACGTAGACCGCATCCCATTCGCCCGTATCGAAGTGGATACCGTGGATGCCGCTGTCGCGGCCCGACATGTTGTCGGCCTTGGCGAAATAGTTCTCGATGATCTCCATGGCGCGGGCGCGCTTGCCCTGCTTGAACTTCGTCAGGACCACCCTTGCCCAGGTGACCCCCTCCATACGTTCGGGCGTTGCGGCTTGCTGCGCGACGGCCGGCGTCGTCGGCACGGCCAGTCCCAGTGCGACTGCGGCGAGTATAAGCTTCTTCATCAGTCCTCTCCCATCGAAGGAATGCGACCCTGAGAAGCGATCCGGATTTTCTTGATGCTGTTGTCCCCCAGCGACGGGCAAGACACGCCCTTTGACCGCGCGTGTCAAGCGCGCCAGGTAACCCGCTGATCTAGCGGCGGTCTTCCGCAAAACGAACGAGCGCCTCGGCATAGGCGCCCGCGCCGCGGCGTTCGCCCTCGCCGTCGAGCAGGCCGCGCATCGCATTGGCGAGCCGCTCGATGTTGGCGGGCGACAAAGACCCCAGCGGCGCGACGTAGATGCCGATGGTGAAGAGGATCGCGCCGGTCTCGGGCAGGCGGCGCAGCGTCTGGCGTTCGGAGCGCACGAACAATGTCTCGCCCGCGTTCTGCGGCGTGACGTGGGCGAAGGCCTGCTCGGGCGGCTGCGCCACCCAGCGGCGAAGGCCGGTGGCGGCAATGAACCAGTTGCATCGCCCGTAGATCGCGCCGGGCTTCAGCTTGGCCATGAAGTGATCGACCCCGCTGGCGAGCTGCTCCTCATAACCCTGGATCGGCGCATGGAGCGCGCGCAGGGGCAGGCCCAGCTTGTCGGCGGGCGTCCAGTCGGACGGCCACGCAACGGCCGCGCCGACGAGGCGGTATTGCTCGTCGCCCGGGCGCGCCGAGCCCGGCAGGGTCAGGAGGCACATGTCCTCGTGATGGGCCCGCGCCGCTTCCGGCAGGCCACCCGACCGTCCGAGCATGGCCGCGAGCTCCGCGCCGGGCGCTTCGCCTTCACGCACTTGCTGGATGCCCTCGGGATAGACTGCGAAACCGGCCGCTCGCGCGGCCAGGTCGGGTTCGGGCTGGAGCCACTCGCTCTCGTCCAGTTTGGCGAGCCCCATCTTGAGCACCCCGCCCCCGCGCGCCTTGGGCAGCAACGCATCGACGGAGAAGCCGAGGGTCACTCGGCAGGCTCCGCCACCTTGCACGCCCGCATCGGTTCTTCCTGCGCCAGCGCCGTCAGCCCCAGCTTCGCGAACAGCGCCGCGTCGCTGTCGTCACCCGCATTGGGAGCGGTCAGCAGCTTGTCGCCGGTGAAGATCGAGTTCGCGCCAGCGAGGAAGCAAAGCGCCTGCGTGGCCTCGCTCATGCTCTCGCGGCCTGCGGAGAGGCGGACCATGCTCATCGGCATGCAAATGCGCGCCACCGCCACTGTGCGGACGAACTCGATGTCGTCGATCTTGGCGAGCGGTGTGTCGGCCAGCATGTCGCCCAGCACCGTGCCCTTGACCGGCACCAGCGCGTTGACCGGAACGCTTTCGGGATGGCGTTCGAGCGTGGCGAGCGTGTGGACGAAGCCCACCCGGTCATCACGCGTTTCGCCCATGCCGACGATCCCGCCGCTACACACATTGATGCCCGCATCGCGCACGTTTTGCAGCGTGTCGAGCCGGTCCTGGTAATTGCGGGTCGAGATCACGCGCTCGTAATATTCGGGTCCCGTATCGACATTGTGGTTGTAGTAGTCGAGCCCCGCCTCTTTCAGCATGTCCGCCTGCTTCGGCGTCAGCATGCCGAGCGTCATGCAGGTCTCCAGCCCCATCGCGCGCACGCCCTTCACGATCTCGACGATCGCGGGCATGTCGCGGTCCTTGGGATTACGCCACGCCGCGCCCATGCAGAAACGCTGCGAGCCTGCATCCTTCGCCTGCGCCGCGCGCTGGAGGACGGATTGCACCTCCATCAGCTTGGTCGCCTCGACCCCGCTGTCAGCCTTCACCGACTGCGAGCAATAACCGCAATCCTCCGGACACCCGCCGGTCTTGATCGATAGCAGCGTGCAGAGCTGGATCTGCTCGGGCGGATGGAACTCGCGGTGGACCGTGGCGGCTTGGAACAGGAGTTCGGTAAAGGGAAGGTCGAACAGCCCAGCGATTTCTTCGCGGGTCCAGTCGGTGCGGATTTGTGTCAATCTTTGTCTCGCATGATGAATTTGGTCAAAAAGTAGCCGCCGATCACTGCAATTATCAGAGACCCTGGAAACATGGCGAGGCGGACTGAATCTGGAAGGCAGTCATCCGAAGCGCAATCGCTAATCGCTGCCAACATGGCAAAGTAGAAAACGCAGAATCCCGCTCCGAGTAGGTAAGCAAGACAGCCGATTTTCTGCCAGACGCTCAGCGAAGGTTGATCGCCAAAACTCACTCCGCCGCCTCGTCGAGATCCTCCCCCGCAGGCGGCATGTTGTGGCCGAGCAGCCGCAGCACGTCCGCTGCGCATTCGACCACGTTGCTGCCCGGGCCGTAGATGCCCTGCACCCCGGCATCGCGCAGGAAGTCGTAATCCTTCTGCGGGATCACGCCGCCGGCGATGACCTTGATGTCGCTGCGACCCGCTTCCTTCAGCAGGGTGATGAGTTCGGGAATGAGCGTCTTGTGACCCGCCGCAAGGCTGCTCGCGCCGATGGCGTCGACGTCGTTCTCCAGCGCCATGTCGCGGGTTTCCTCCGGCGTCTGGAACAGCGGGCCGGAGACGACCTCGAAGCCCATGTCGGAGAAGGCGGAGGCGATCACGTTGGCGCCGCGGTCGTGGCCGTCCTGACCCATCTTGGCGACCATCAGCTTCGGCGCGCGACCCAGGCGGCGCTCGACCGCCTTCACGCCCTCGACCACCTGACGGTAGCGGGTGTCGTCCGAGTAGGCTTCGGAATACACGCCGCGCACGGGCTTGGGCATGGTGTCGTAGCGACCATAGGCGTCTTCCATCGCCTGGCTGATTTCGCCCAGCGTCGCATTATGGCGCGCAGCCTCGACAGCCAGTGCGAGGAGATTACCCTCGCGCTGCGCCGCCCCGCGCGCCAGGGCATCGAGCGCTGCCTTGCAGGCCAAGTCGTCGCGGCCCTCGCGCACGGCCTTGAGGCGGGCGATCTGGCTTTGGCGAACGGCGTGGTTGTCGATGTCGAGCGTCTCGATATCGGCCTCTTCGGGCAGGCGGTATTTGTTCACGCCGACGATGACCGTCTCGCCCTTGTCGACGCTGGCCTGCTTGGCCGCTGCGGCTTCTTCGATCTGCGCCTTGGGCTTGCCGGTGGCGACATAGGCGGTCATCCCGCCCGCTGCATCGACCTCCTCGAGCAGCTTCTGTGCCTCCTCGATCAGCGCAGCGGTGAGGCTTTCGATGTAGTAACTGCCGCCCAAGGGATCAGCGACCTTGGTGACGCCCGTCTCTTCCTGGATCACCAGCTGCGTGTTGCGCGCGATGCGGGCGGAGAAGTCGGTCGGCAGCGCGATCGCCTCGTCCAGCGCATTGGTGTGGAGCGACTGCGTGCCGCCCAGCACCGCCGCCATCGCCTCGATCGTGGTGCGGATGACGTTGTTGTAGGGGTCCTGCTCCTGCAAGCTCACGCCGCTCGTCTGGCAGTGCGTGCGCAGCATCTTCGACTTGGGGTTCTTCGCCCCCAGCCCGTCCATCACGTCGTGCCACAGCGCACGCGCGGCGCGCATCTTGGCGATCTCCATGAAGAAGTTCATGCCGATGCCCCAGAAGAAGGACAGGCGCGGCGCGAAGGCGTCGATGTCGAGCCCCGCTTCCATCGCGCGCTTGGCGTATTCCTTGCCGTCGGCGATGGTGAAGGCGAGTTCCTGCACCGCCGTCGCCCCTGCTTCGTGCATGTGGTAGCCCGAGATCGAAATGCTGTTGAATTTCGGCATGTTGGCCGAGGTATATGCGATAATGTCGGAGACGATCCGCATGCTCGGCTCGGGCGGGTAGATATAGGTGTTGCGGACCATGAACTCCTTGAGGATGTCGTTCTGGATGGTCCCGGCGAGCTTGTCCTGCGAGACGCCCTGCCGCTCCGCCGCAACGATGTAAAACGCCATGACGGGGATCACCGCCCCGTTCATCGTCATCGACACACTCATCTCGTCGAGCGGGATCTGGTCGAACAGGATTTCCATGTCGCGCACGGTGTCGATCGCGACGCCCGCCTTGCCGACATCGCCGACGACGCGCGGGTGGTCGCTGTCATAGCCGCGGTGCGTGGCGAGGTCGAAAGCGACACTCAGCCCCTTCTGTCCCGCAGCAAGGTTGCGGCGGTAGAAGGCGTTGGATTCCTCGGCAGTCGAGAAGCCCGCATACTGGCGGATGGTCCACGGACGGCCGGTGTACATCGAGGCATAGGGCCCGCGCGTAAACGGCGCGATGCCCGGGACGCCCGGGTCGAGGTCCGCCGTATCCTCGCTGGTGTAGAGCGGCTTCACGGCAATCCCCTCGGGCGTCTGCCAGGTCAGGTCGCGGCCCTTGACCTCCTTTTCGGCAAGGGGTTTCCAGTCGTCATAGGTCGGGGTCTTGTCGGTCATGGTCGCACTCAGGCTTTTGCACTCGGGCGGGCGGACACGCGCTCGTGCCAGCCGCGCAGGTTTTCGCACTCCTCTGGCATGCCGCAGCCGACGAACTCGGCGAAATCGGCTGTCGTCAGCAGGAGGATGTCGGCCGCGCTATAGGCCGACCCGGCGAGGAAGTCGCGGTCCGCCAGCGACCGGTCGAAGAAGCGGAAGGCATCGGCGACGCGCGGGCGGTTGGCTTCGCCCCAATCGGCATTGCGACCGGGCAGCGCGGCGGTGAAGGGATGCGTGTGGACCCAGACCGCGCCGATCGGCGGCATCGCGATCATTTCGACGCGGCGGCTCCACATCTCGATCTCGGCGATTTCGAGCGGCGTGGTGCCGAACAGCGGCGGCTCAGGGTGCAGAGCTTCGAGATAACGCATGATCGCCACGCTCTCGGCAATCACAGTGCCATCGTCGAGCTCGAGGATCGGCGTCTGCCCGCGCGGGTTCTTGGCGACGTATTCTGGCGCCTTCTGCTCGCGCTTGGGGATCGAGACTTCTTGGCTGGGCAGGTCGATGCCCTTCTCCGCCGCAAGGATGCGCACGCGGCGCGGATTGGGCGCCGGGTTCGGGCTGTCGTAGAATAGCATCGCGGTCCTCTCTCCCGCGCCGGTCAGTTCGACCAGTGCGCGTCGTCCTTGGGCGTTTCCATGATCTCGGTCAGCTGGCCCATCATGTCCTTGGGGTGGAGGAAGAAGATCGGCGTGCCATGCGCGCCGATGCGCGTGGGGCCGAGGATGCGCTTGCCCAGCCCTTCGAACCAGCTACGCGCTTCCTCGATATCGTCGACCTCGTAGCACAGGTGATGCTGCGCGCCGACAGGGTTCTTCTCGAGGAACTTGGCGATGGGGCTGTCCACGCCGAGCGGCTCGATCAGCTCGATTTGCGTGCCGTGGGTCCCGTTCTCGCCGGGCGTGTCGACGAAGCAGACCTTCACCCCCTGCGCCTCCAGATCGAAGGGCTTGTGGAACGAGGTCGCGCCCATGACATCGCGGTAATAGCGCACCGATTCCTCGATCGAGGGCGTGGCGACGCCGATATGGTTGAGACGGCCGAGTTTCATCTATTCACCTGCCTGTTCGAGCATGACATAATTTTGGAACGCTACACCGGCGGCACAAATGGCCATGAACGCAATCGAAAACCAGCCGGCAGTTCCCGAGAGCGCTTCGGTCTTGAGGCGCGGCCCGAAGCCTGCTTTTCGGAGGCCGCTATACAGCGCGATAGGTCCCAAAATCAGCGCCAAAAAATACCCGCGATAAGTTCGCCAAGTTTGCGGCACTGGTTCGCCTTGAAGTGTGACACCAACCCGCCACAACATCACACTTGCAGCAATGCCGAGCAACACCGCCGCTAGGAGAGATCGCTTCTCAGTAGTCACAACGGAATATTATCATGCTTCTTCCACGGGTTCTCGAGCTGCTTGGTCCGCAGCTTCCTTAGCCCCAGCGCGATCCGCCGCCGCGTGGAGTGCGGGTAGATCACCTCGTCGATATAGCCGCGCTGCGCCGCCACGAAGGGGTTGGCGAAGCGATCTTCGTATTCCTTGGTCTTCTCGGCGATCTTGTCGGGATCGTCGCGGTCCTGGCGGAAAATGATCTCCACCGCACCCTTCGCGCCCATCACGGCGATTTCGGCGGTGGGCCAGGCGTAGTTGAGGTCACCGCGCAGGTGCTTGGAGGCCATCACGTCGTAAGCTCCGCCATAGGCCTTGCGGGTGATCACAGTAATCTTGGGCACGGTCGCCTCGGCATAGGCAAACAGCAGCTTGGCCCCGTGCTTGATGATGCCGCCCAGCTCCTGCGCCGTGCCGGGCAGGAAGCCGGGCACGTCGACGAAGGTCAGGATCGGAATTTCGAAAGCGTCGCAGAACCGTACGAAGCGCGCGGCTTTCTTTGATGAATTGATGTCGAGCACGCCGGCGAGCACCATGGGCTGGTTCGCCACCACGCCGACCGTGCGCCCCTCCACCCGGCCGAAGCCGCAGATGATATTGGCGGCGTGGTTCGGCTGGATCTCGAAGAAGTCGCCCTCGTCCAGCGTCTTACGAATGACTTCATGCATGTCGTAAGGCTGGTTGGCGTTGTCGGGGATCAGCGTGTCGAGGCTCGGCTCCTCGCGGTCCCAGGCGTCGGCAGTGGGCCGCTCGGGCACTGCCTCGCGGTTCGACAGCGGGAGGTAGTCGAAGAAATTGCGCGTCGCGAGCAGCGTCTCGATGTCGTTCTCGAAGCTGTTGTCGGCGACGGAGGTCTTGGTGGTGTGCGTCTTCGCCCCGCCCAGTTCTTCCTGCGTAACGACCTCGTTGGTCACCGTCTTCACCACGTCGGGGCCGGTGACGAACATGTAGGAGCTGTCCTCCACCATGAAGATGAAGTCGGTCATCGCAGGCGAGTACACCGCGCCGCCCGCGCACGGCCCCATGATGAGGCTGATCTGCGGCACGACGCCTGATGCCAGCACATTGCGCTGGAACACCTCGGCATAGCCGCCCAATGAGGCGACACCTTCCTGGATGCGCGCGCCGCCCGAATCGTTGAGGCCAATCACGGGAGCGCCGACCTTCATCGCAGTGTCCATCACCTTGCAGATCTTCTCCGCATGGCGCTTGGAGAGCGAGCCGCCGAAGACGGTGAAATCCTGGGAGAAAACATAGACGAGGCGGCCGTTGATCGTGCCGCTGCCGGTGACCACCCCGTCACCCGGAATGCGCTGCTCGGCCATGCCGAAATCGACGCAGTCGTGCTCGACGTAGCGGTCGAGCTCCTCGAAGCTGCCTTCGTCGAGCAGCACGTCGAGCCGTTCGCGCGCGGTGAGCTTGCCCTTGGCATGCTGCGCGTCGATCCGCTTTTGCCCGCCGCCCATGCGGGCAGCTTCGCGGCGGCGTTCCATTTCGGCGATGTTGGCGCTCATGCTCTCTCCGTGGACTCTCTCGGCCAAGCGCCTAGAGCGGCGGCAACCGCAGCGTCAATGACGCAGCGCACTTATCAGGAATTCGACATTGCCTTCCGGCCCTGTGATCGGGCTCCGGGCAATGCCCTGAACCTCGAACCCAAGGCCTTCGACCCATTCGCGCACCTCGTCGCAAACGCGTTGGTGGAGCGCCGGATCGCTCACCACGCCTTTCTTGCCGACCTCGTCGCGGCCGACTTCGAACTGCGGTTTGATCAATGCGACCAGCCGGCATTGCGGTTGAGCCAATTGTAGAGGCCTTTCGAGCACCTTTGCGAGGCTGATGAAGCTCGCATCGCACACGACCCAGGTGACCGGGCGGTCGATCATTTCGGGCGTCAGGATGCGCGCGCTCGTCTGTTCGAGCACCGTGACGCGAGGGTCCTGCCGCAGCTTCCAGGCGAGCTGGTTGGTGCCGGAATCGACCGCGAAGACATGCTCCGCCCCGCCCTGCAGCAGGACATCGGTGAAACCTCCGGTCGAACTGCCGATATCCATGGCGATGATGCCTTGCGGGTCGAGCCCGAAGTGCTCGATCGCATGGGCGAGTTTGATTCCCCCTCGCGAAACCCAAGGATGGTCGCGCCCGCGCACCTCTAGCGGCGCGTCATCCGCCAACTGCTGGCCCGGCTTGGCGAGCTTCTGTTCGCCCGAGAACACCAGCCCCGCCATCACCAGCGCCTGCGCCCGCGTGCGGCTCTCGACGAGCCCGCGGTCCACCAGCATCTGATCCAGGCGCTTCTTCTTAGGCATTGGAAAGAAAGCGCCTAGCGGGCATTGAGAGCATATGAAACCGATCTTCGCCCATGCAGCCGGCGCCTTGGCGCTGACCTTCGCCATCGCCGCTTGCGTACCGGCGCCCGATTCGACGCCCGCTCCCGGACCGGTCGCGACAACGGCTCCTGCTCCCAGCGCCACCCCGGCCCCTACCCCGCCGCCTGCCGAAGCGAACTGGATCGACCGGCCGCAAACCACCGGCACGTGGCGTATAAGCGGAAGCCAGGCGGCCTTCGTGGAGCGCGACAGTCAGGGTGGCACCACCCCGCCAAGCATTCCGCTTTTTATCATGGAATGCCGCAACAACGCCGTGCGCCTGATGACGCAAGTGCCGCGCAGCGATTCGCGGACGATGATAATTCGGACCGAAACCGCCTCCCGCTCGCTGGCGCTATCGCCGGTGCCCGGAGGCGCGCAACCAGTCTTCGCCTTTGCAGACCTTCAGCCACGCGATCCCCTGCTCGACGCAATGGCCCTGACCCGGGGCCGCTTTGCGGTGGAAGTGCCGGGCGGAAGATCGCTTTATCTGCCCAACTGGGCGGAGGTCACTCGGGTCATCGAGGACTGCCGTTAGAAATGAAAAAGGCCCGCGCAAATCTGCCGGGCCACATCTAACAATTCTGACGTGGGAAAACTTTTTTTCAAGCCTTGAAATGAAGCGATTCGCGCAACAAATTAGCATCAAGATCAGCGGCGAACGCGGTCTTGGGGCCCCGTGAAACGGGCTTCTAGCTCACTAGCGCGAAAGGAGGTGATCCGATGTCTCATGGTTCAGCAGAGAGGTCGGCAAGTTTCCGCGCGAGGTACTATCGGTAACCAGCTATCGATAGAGACTTCGTGAGCGGCACTTCCCGCCGCTGACCATGCGAAGGGCAGCATCACCCAAGGGTGGCGCTGCCCTTCTCATTTTGGGCGAGATAGCACGCCTGTCTTGCGAAAGCGCGCTGCGCACATTACCCGCGCGGCATGGAATTCCAGCACATCACGCACCCCTCGCCGATCGCCGACGCCGAGCGCGAGGCGATCCTCGCCAATCCTGGCTTCGGCACGCATTTCACCGATCACATGGTCTCGATCGAGTGGACCGAGAACGCTGGCTGGCACGATGCCAAGGTCGGCCCGCGTCAGCCGATCCAGCTCGATCCGGCAGCGGCGGTGCTGCACTATGCGCAGGAAATCTTCGAAGGCCTCAAAGCCTATCGCCATGCCGACGGCACGATCGCGCTGTTCCGTCCGGAAGAAAATGCGAAGCGGCTGAACAAGTCGGCTGACCGGCTGGCGATGCCCAACCTGCCCGAAGGGCTATTCATCGAGGCGATCCGCCAGCTGATCGCGGTGGACAAGGCCTGGGTACCCTCCGCGGAAGGCGCCTCGCTCTACCTGCGGCCCTTCATGATCGCGACCGAGGCCTTCCTCGGAGTGCGCCCCGCCAAGCGTTACAAGTTCATGCTGATCGCGGGTCCGGCGGGCAATTACTTCAAGTCCGGGGCGCCTGCGGTGAGCATCTGGATTTCGGACTACACGCGCGCTGCACCCGGCGGCACCGGCGCGGCGAAATGCGGCGGCAATTACGCCGCCAGCCTGGTCCCGACGCGCGAGGCTTTCGCGCGCGGACACGACCAGGTGCTGTTCCTCGATGCGGTCGAGCACAAATGGGTCGAGGAACTGGGCGGCATGAACCTGTTCTTCGTGTTCGACGACGGCAAAGTCGTCACCCCGCCGCTGACCGGCACGATCCTGCCCGGCATCACCCGCGCGAGCCTGATCCAGCTGCTGCGCGAAGAAGGCCTCGACGTGCGCGAGGAACCCTACAGCATCGACCAGTGGCGCGCCGACGCGGAAAGCGGCCACCTGCTCGAGACGATGGCCTGCGGCACGGCGGCAGTCGTGACCCCGGTCGGCAAGGTGGCGGGCGAGGATGGCGAATTCACCATCGGCAGCGGCGGCCCGGGCCAGCTCACCAGCAAGATTCGCGAGCGCCTGACCGGCATCCAGCGCGGCGAGCTTGCCGATACGCACAGCTGGGTGATGACGATCGGCTGATCAGAATCGCGTCCGCACCAGGAACCAGCGCGTGAAAGTGGCGCTTGGCCGCAGCACGATGATCGCAACGCCCACGAGTGCAACTGCTCCGCCGATCAGCAGCCTCGGGCCGATGGCATCGCCGGTCAGCAGGGCACCGAAGGCGATGGTCAGGATCGGTGTCAGCAAGGTCAGTGGAACGATCTGGTTCGCATCGTGATCCTGTAACAGCCGGAAATAGGCAGTGTGCGCGCCGATCGACACGACGATCGAGGCGAAGAACAGGCAGGCCGCGAGTTCGAGCGGTGCGGCAATCAGGGCAGCACCCTGGTCCTGCTCCATCAACACGGTCAGCGGTAGCAGAGCGAGGACCGACGCGACCGCCGCCCAGGCCTGAAGCCGGATCGAAGTCACATCGATCCGCTTGACGAACACCGAACCGAGCGCGCCGACCACCGCGCCGGCGAACACAAGGAGCAGGCCCGGCCCCGTCTCCAGCTGGCTCTCCCCGACCATCGCGAACAGGACGCCCCCGAAGGCGAGCGCAATGCCCAGACCGCGGCGCCAGCGCACCCGCTCGCCGAGAAAGATGATCGCGAATAGCACCGTCATCGGCGCGCCGCTGAGGCTCACCACGCCCGCGGCACTCGGGCTCGCTGTCTGCAACCCCATGAACAGCAGGGCGAAGGACCCGCCGCTGATCGCAAGCCCGATCAGCATCACCTTGCCGAGCTCCGCCGGGATCGGCCGGAGAAGAGGGATCAGGGCGAGCGCCACGATCACCGACCGCAAGAGTGCGTAGGCGAGCGGCGGCATACCGAGATCGCCCACCGCCACCTTGCTGACCACCACGTTCAAGGCCCACACGATGTTGCAGAACATCATGATGGCAAGACTGCGTAGGCTCATCGTCAGTCAGCAGAAGGGGGGAGGCTAGCCGCCAGTTCCGCCAGCCACAGATCGGCCACCGCATCGCTCGGTGCCCGCCAGTCGCCTCGCGGGCTGAGCGCGCCGCCCGCGGAAACCTTCGGCCCATTCGGCATGGCACTGCGCTTGAACTGGCTGAAAGCGAAGAAGCGCTTGAGGAAATTCTCGAGCCATTTCGCGATGGTCGACAGGTCGTAGGTGTTCTTTGCATCCTGCGGGAAATCGATCGGCCAGACCCCCGCATTTGCGTCCTTCCATGCATGCCAGGCGAGGAAGGCGACATGGCTCGGCGATTGCCCCCAGCGGATGATGTGGTGGAGGAAGAAGTCGTTGAGCTCGTAAGGCCCGATGATGCTCTGCGTGCTCTGAATCGCGCCCTTCGCGTCCGCCGGAACCAGCTCGGGGCTGATCTCCGTGTCGAGGATCGAGGCGAGGACATCGTCGACACCGTCGTCGAACTGGCCCGTCCGGATGGTCCAGCGGATGAGGTACTGGATCAGCGTCTTGGGCACGCCTGAATTGACGCCGTAGTGGCTCATCTGGTCGCCGACGCCATAGGTGCACCAGCCGAGCGCCAGTTCACTGAGATCGCCCGTGCCGATGACGAAGCCCGAATGGTGGCCGGCAAGGCGGAACAGGTAATCGGTCCTGAGGCCCGCCTGCACGTTCTCGAAGGTCGTGTCGTATTGCGGCTCGCCATCGGCGAAGGGGTGGTCGATGTCCTCGAGCATCTGGCGCGCGGCGGGCTTGATGTCGATTTCCTCGGCGGTGATGCCGAAGGCCTTCATCAGCTTCCACGCGTTCGACTTCGTGCCCTCCGAGGTGGCAAATCCGGGCATGGTGTAGCCGCGGATATCGGTGCGCGGGCGGTAGAGCCGGTCCATCGCCTTGGCGGCGACCAGGAGGGCGTGCGTGCTGTCGAGTCCGCCGGAGATGCCGATCACCAACGACCTGGCCTGCGTCGCCTGCACGCGCCGCATCAGCGCATCGACCTGGATGTTGAACGCCTCGTAACAGTCCTCGTCCAGCTTGTGCGCGCGGTTGGGCACGAAGGGGAAGCGGCGGATGGCGCGGACCAGCCCCTTGTTGTCCGGGACCGCCGCATGGTCGAACTCGACCCGGCGGTACCAGTCCTCCGGGCGTCCCGCGGCATCCGTCGCATCGCCCCAGGTCTGCATCCGCATGCGTTCGGCAAGGATGCGCTTCGTGTCGATATCGGTGACGCAGAGCTCGGGCTGGAGGTCGAAGCGCGTGCTCTCGACCATCAGGTCGCCGAGTTCGTAGATCATGCCCTGCCCATCCCAGGCGAGGTCGGTCGTGCTCTCGCCATGGCCGCTCGCCGAATAGGCGTAAGCGCAGATCGCGCGGTTGGAACTGGCACGGCTGAGCAGGTGACGCTCGTCCGACTTGCCGATCGTGATGTTGGAGGCCGAGGGGTTGAGCAGGATCGTCGCCCCGGCCAGTGCCGCCAATGTACCGGGCGGATTGGGCGACCAGAAATCCTCGCAGATCTCGATCCCGAAGGTGAAGCCGGGCAGCTTCGCGGCGGCGAAAACGAGGTCGGTCCCGAAGGGCACGGTTAAGCCGCCCGCCTCGATCTCCAGCCCCACGCAGTCGCGGCCATGCGAGAACCAGCGCTTCTCGTAATACTCGCGATAGTTCGGCAGGAAGCTCTTGGGGACGACGCCGAGCACCTGCCCTTGCGCGATCACCACCGCGCAATTGTAGATCCGGCCGTTGCGGCGCAGCGGGGCACCGATGACCAGCACCGGCACCAGTTCGCGGGTCGCCTCGCACAAATCGGCGAGGTGACGGTCGACCGCATCGAGCAGCGCGGTCTGCAGATGCAGGTCGTCGATGGCGTAGGAAGACAGGCTGAGCTCGGGATAAAGCAGCAGGTCGACGTGCTGCTCATGCGCCTTTTGCGCCTGCTCGACGATCCCTTGCATATTGTAGGCCACATCCGCCGTGCGGGTGCGCGGAGTCGCCGTGGCCACGCGGACGAAGCCGTGGGTGTGCAGGTCGTAGAAGGGATGCGTCTCGCTCGTGCTCATGGGAGTCTTTCTGTTGCGCGCCGGATCGTCTGCGGCGGGCGCTATCCAGTCGTCGGGCTGGCAGATGCCGAGCGCGGCGAGTGTGCGCTGGGCGCCCGCGCGGGCGATCCTGCCTTTGCTTTCCCAGCCGAATACCGTTTGCGTTTTGAAGCCGTACCGCGCGGCGAAATCGGCCGCCGAGAGAGGCGGTTCCTGGGCCAGTCGCCAGGCTTTCAGTTTCTGTCCCGCACGGTGCATGCAGGTTCGATTATCTTAAAAGGATAATTTCGGCAAGTTTTACGCGGCGGCGACGATTTCGGCGGCGCTCGGGCTGTTCTGCAACAGGTCGATCAGCCCGCGCTCGTCGCGCCCCAGCCACTGCGTCGCGCGCGGCAGCTTCACGCCCGCCCGCCATTCCTCCTGCGTATCGATCAGGTCGAGGACGGCGGGATGGATATAGCTCTTGCGGGTCACCGCCGGCGTATTGCCGAGCTTCGTCGCGACGCAATCGAGCAGCGCCTTCATCGGCATCTTTCCCTCGCCGGTGCGAAGGCACTCGTAAGCCATCACGCTCGCATGCCAGGTGCGGAAGTTCTTCGCGGTGAACCGCTCGCCCATGCACTCCGACAGATACTCGTTGACGTCGGACGAGCCAACCGCCTGCACCTCGCCTTCTGCATCGACATATTTGAACAAGTTCTGCCCCGGCAGGTCCTGCATCCGCCGTACCATGCGCGACAGGCTGCCATCCGACAGTACGACCTCGCGCGCCTTGCCGCCTTTGCCGCGATAGCGCAGCCTCAGCGTTTTGCCGGTCAGCTCGGCATGGCGGCGCCGCAGGGTGGTAGCGCCGAAACTCTTGTTGCGCTGGGTGTAACCCTCGTTCCCGACGCGCACCGCACCCAGATCGAGCAGGCGCACGACGCTCGCCACCGCCCGCTCGCGGGTCAGCTTGCGGCCACGCAGATCGGCTTCGACCCGCTTGCGCACCAGCGGCAGGAGATTGCCGAACGCGATGCAGCGGTCGAACTTCTCGCCCTCGCGCTCGGCGCGAAAATCCGGGTGGTAGCGATATTGCTTGCGCCCCTTGGCATCGATCCCGGTGGCGAGGATGTGGCCGTTGGGCGCAGGGCAGAACCACGCGTCGACATAGGCCGGCGGCAACGCGATGGCATTGAGCCGGCGCTTTTCCTCCGCATCGGTGATGAGCTCGCCCTTGGGATCGTAATAAGCCCAGCCCTTGCCTGCGCGCTTGCGAGTGATCCCGGGCAGATCGTCGTCGACATAGATGAGCTTCGTCATGGCGAAGCGTTTAACCGTGGCGGCGCTGTAGCGGTTCCCCACCTTGCGACGAACGGAAGGCTGAACTAGCCCAGCCCGCAGAGGAGAACAGCATGGCCGATCCCACCTACACCCCGCCCGCAGTCTGGACCCACGATGCCGAGAACGGCGGCCGGTTCGCGGCCATCAACCGGCCCACGGCGGGTGCGCGCGAGGACAAGGACCTGCCCGTCGGCGAACACGACTTCCAGCTCTATTCGCTGGCGACGCCGAACGGGGTGAAGGCAACGATCATGTTCGAGGAACTGCTCGAAGCCGGCCATTCCGACGCCGAATACGATGCCTGGACGGTCAACATCTCGGACGGCAGCCAGTTCACCAGCGGCTTCGTCGACGTCAATCCGAACAGCAAGATCCCCGCCCTGCTCGACAGCAGCGGCGACCAGCCGGTGCGCATCTTCGAAAGCGGTGCGATCCTGCTGCACCTGGCCGAAAAATTCGGGGCCTTCCTGCCTACCGACCACACGCGCGCCGAGGTGCTGAGCTGGCTGTTCTGGCAGATCGGCAGCGCGCCTTTTATCGGCGGCGGCTTCGGCCACTTCTACGCCTATGCGCCCGAAAAATACGAATACCCGATCAACCGCTACGCGATGGAAACCAAGCGGCTGTTCGACGTGGCGGACCAGCGCCTCGCGCAGAGCGAATACCTCGGCGGGAAGGACTACACGATCGCCGACATCGCGACCTTCCCCTGGCTTGCGCCCTTCGTCTTCGGCACAATCTACAACGAGGCGAAGACTTTCCTCTCGATCGACGAATACGAGCATGTGGGCCGCTGGGTCCGCCAGCTGGCCGACCGCCCGGGCGTGCGCCGCGGCCGGATCGTCAACAAGGCCTGGGGCGATGAGGACGAGCAAATGCTCGAACGCCACTCCGCCGCCGACTTCGAAGGCAAGAAGTTCTAGCTTTCGCCCCCTTCACAAAGCGGCGGAGCGCGCTATACGGGCGCCCGCCTGCTGGGGTGTAGCCAAGTGGTAAGGCATCGGTTTTTGGTACCGACATTCGCAGGTTCGATCCCTGCCACCCCAGCCAGACTATTGTGGCGGAGAGCCCACCCGGTGTGTGCGGGTTGGCGCAGGCTCGATCCCTGCCACCCCGGCCAGTTCCTCGCATCCCTGACGACCGCAAAGCCTTCTGACCTGCGACTATAGGGTATATCCCTTTGCACACTCGCGTCGGCGCGCCGCATTCGTAAACTGCGGCGCATGTGCGGCATTGCGGGCTTCATCGATTTTTCGGGCACGGCACCTGTCGATCCCGCGCAGGTCGCCGCCGCAATGTGCGATGCCCTGCACCATCGCGGACCCGATGCCGGGTCGGTGGCGATCGAAGCCTGGGGCAAGGTTGCATTGGGTCACCGGCGCCTGTCGATCATCGACCTGACGACCAGCGGCGCGCAGCCGATGGCCTCCGCTTCCGGCCGCTACCTCATCGTGTTCAATGGCGAGATCTACAATTTCCTCGAGCTGCGCCGGGAACTGGAAGCCGGCGGTGTCGGCTTTCGCGGCCATTCCGACACCGAGGTCCTGCTCGCCTCCTTCGAAAAGCATGGCATCCGGCAAACGCTCGAGAGGGCCAACGGCATGTTCGCCCTCGCACTCTACGATCGCGTCCTGCGGCACGTTACATTCGCGCGGGACCGGCTCGGCAAGAAACCGCTCTACCTCGGCGTTGGCGACGGTGTACTGGCCTTCGGATCCGAGCTGAAGGCACTGCGGCAGCATCCCGCCTTCGCGGCCCCGCGGATCAGTGGGGAGGCTTTCCGGCACTATGCACGGTTGGGGTATGTGCCTGCTCCGCTGTCGATCTTCGAAGACATCGGAAAACTCCCCCCGGCGAGTTTCGTCACCCTGTCGATCGACGCAGACCTGCCTTCGCTCGGCGACATCCGCGCGTCGACGGCAGCCTACTGGAGCATGATGGCAGCAGCACAGGCAGGCCTGTCGGAGCCCTTCGCCGATGAGGAGGCGGCGTTGGATACGCTCGAGGAGACGCTGGGGACGGCGGTCGAACAGCGGCTGATCGCCGACGTTCCGGTGGGTGCCTTTCTTTCTGGCGGTATCGATTCCAGCTTGGTGTGCGCGCTGATGCAAGAGCGCCTGGCAGGCAAGGCGCGCACCTTCACCGTCGGGTTCGAGGACCAGGCGTTCGACGAGAGCAAGGACGCCGCGGAGCTCGCCGCCCAGTTGGGAACCGAACATACCGAACTCGCGCTCGCCCCGGATGCGGCGCTCGACGCGGCGGGCGGAATGCACGACATCTTCGACGAGCCTTTCGCCGATCCCTCGCAAATCCCCTCGCTGCTGCTTTCGCGCCTGATCCGCGAACAGGTGACCGTGGCCATTTCCGGCGACGGGGGGGACGAATTTTTCGCCGGCTATAAGCGCTATCCTCAGATGGCCGCGATGGAACAGCTGGCGAAGCGGCTCCCGACGGGCGTATGGCGCGGCGCCAGCGTCATACCCTTCCCGGTCCTTTGCGCGGCATCGAAGCTCGGGCAGATGTTCGTTGCGGGTAACGGCGAGTGGCAGGCGAGCGGCGACCGGATCGAAAAGCTTCTCGATATCCTTGCAGAGCCCGATTTCCGGCATCGTTACGAGCGGTTCGTGTCGCAATGGTCCGGCAGCGATGTCGGCGGCCATCCGCGGCGCCTTCCGGCCAGCCCGTATACTACCCATCCCCTCCCCGAAGGACTCGACCCGCAACAGCAGATGATGTTCCTCGATGCGGTCAGCTACCTTACCGACGACGTGCTCGTGAAGGTCGACCGGACATCCATGGCGGCGAGCCTCGAAGTGCGTTCGCCGCTGCTCGACTACAGGATCGTGGAAGCTTCTTGGCGCATGCCCGCCTCGCTGCGATGGCCCGATGGCGGACCGGGCAAGATCGCGCTGCGCCGGCTGCTGGCGCGGCGCGTTCCGGAGCGCATGATCGACCGGCCCAAGCGCGGCTTCGGCATTCCGCTCAACGATTGGCTGCGCGGCCCGCTGCGCCCGCTGGCAGAAGAGCAGCTGAGCGCCGCACGCCTGCGCGAACTCGGCTTCTTCGATTGCGATGCGGTGCGCAGGAAGTGGTCGGAACACCTCTCCGGCCAGCGCAACTGGGGCTTTCACCTGTGGACCTGCATCGCCTTCGGCCTGTGGCACCGGCGCTGGATGGGCGAAGCTGCCGAACCGCGCTCAGGAGCCCGCTTCGAGGCGGTCTGACCGCTCGGCGGGAGAGTCCCGCAGATGGAGCTGCCGCCACAGGGCGAGGTCCAGCAGCACCGCCGTCAAAGCCCCGAATGCAATGTGCGCGTAGCTCGCTCCGATCGCACCGTAGATGGGGATCGCGTGCAGCGCGACTGCCAGGAACACCACCGTCGACACGGCGGCGGTAGCCAGCACGTAGGTCGGTCGGTTCATCGCCAGTAAGGCAGAGCGCGACGGCGCCGAATGAAGGATCAGCAACACCGCCACCAGATGCGCCACGAGGATTGCGTAGGCCGGCGTGAAAGCGACTCCGAAGGCGAACGCGATGAGAGGCTTCCCCAGCAGGATCGTCCCCACCAGGATGGCACCGATGATCCCGGCGAGCAGCGCCTGCACCCCCAGGATCGTCTTGCGGAAGTCGCTCCGGACCCGGTCAGCCCACATGCGCGCAAGATCGGGGTAGATGACCATCTGGATCATCTCGCCACATTGCATCGCCACCTTCGCCATGCGTTTCGCCAAGTGGTAGAAACCGGCCGAGCTGCTGTCGGTCAGCGCCCCCACGATCAGCGTGTCGGCCTCATGCGTGATCGTACGCAGCGCGCTAGAGGCATTGGTCGTGAAGGCAAAGCCGAGGAAGCCCGGGAAATCCCGTCGCAGATTGCCGACCCTAGCCCGCAGCGGCGACGGCGTGCCCTGCCTCCTCAGCTGCCGGAAGGCGATATAGTTGAACAGCAGAGCGTCGACGATCTGGCTCACAGTCCAGACCGCCATGAAGACCTCCAGCCCGCTCCCTGCCAGAAAGAAGATGAAGGCAAGAAGCAGCCGGAGAAAACCGGCGACGAACACGATATAGGCCATCGTGCGGAACATGCCCGCCATGCGCAACACTGCGGAGGCCATGCCGCGCAGGTTCAGCAGGATCGCGAAGGCGTAGATTGCAACCACGGTTACAAGTTCGGCCGGGAAATCGAACAGCGGTACAAGCGCAAGCGCCACTACCATCGACAGCAACGCCGCCACGACCGCGCCGATCACATCGAGGATCAGGCCGAACAGGTACAGGCGCGAAAGCCGCTCCGGATCGGACGCCCCTTCCTCGCTCGCGACGTAGCGGACCAGCGGCTGCCAGGATTCGAACCGGACGATCCGCTCGCACACCCGGCCCACGGCGAGACCCATCGCGAGGATCCCGAACGCCTCCGGACCCAGCGCCCGCGTCGCCAGCGCGATGCTGCCGATCATGACGAAGGCATTGCCGACATTGCCCGTCATCAGGTGCAGCACACTCTCGATGCGTCGCCGCATCACCGATTTTGCAGCGGGCGCGGTTCCGGCCACGGGCTATTGTGCGCCCTTGTAATGGGCGACGATTTCGCCCGGCGTCATCGTCCGGTCGGATTTGGTGCCGAGGAAATAGACCCCGCTCGCCCCGTCGACGGCGTGATCGGCCGGAATGACCCTGTCCAGATACTGCGCCCAGAAAAACGCGAGCTTCGCCATCTTGCCGGCAAGACGAGAGCGGAAGACGCTGCGCACGAAATAGTCCACCGCCCACATCAACTGCCGGCCCGGCCCTGCAGATGCACCGGAATCGACCAGCTCGAAACGACGAAACAAGTAACGATGGCCGCTTTCCGTAAAGCGGGTGAAATCGTAAGCGCCTTCGTGCACCTGCTGCATGAAGGGTGTTTCCGCATAGACCAGTCCGCCGGGCTTGAGCACACGCCAGATCTCGTCGACCACCCGCTGGGGGTCGAGCACATGCTCGAGCACTGCCTGGACGACTACCCCGTCGAAATAGTCTTCCTTGATCGGGATATCATGGGCATCGGCGACAAACTGGCACAGCGGCGAAGCATAGATATCGAAGGCCGTCAGGCTGATCCCGCCATCGTTGTAGAGCGATTGCATGCCCTGCCCGACGCTTCCGCCGCCAATGACCAGGACTCTCGGGTTGTCACAATCCCGCTTCAGCCGGCGGATAAAATGCTCGATGTTCCGGACCGTCGCTTTCTTTTCCGGCGACACCAGCGCTTTGAGTGCACGCTGGGCGACGGAATAGCGGGGCCGTTCGATGACGCTGGCCGCAGCGGTATCGACCACTCTCTCGCGGGAAATCACCGAGTTCTCGAAATCGATAAGGACCGGCTTCCCATTCGCAACGGGATGTTCGGTCGCGGCATCGCCTAAACCGGCGGCGACTATCGATACCCCGTCGAACTTCAGTGGCTGTTTCGTGACGGGGCATTGCAGCGCTTCGCGCAGGTCATCGATGTCCGCCGCAGAGACCGGAGCGTCGTCGTGCCACCCCGAGCATTCTGCAGATAGCGACCCGGTGCGCTCCATCACGCGGTACTTTTCAAGGGCGAAGATGCTCGCGGTCCCCCGGCCAGCCGAGTGTATACCTCGCGCATCTGCTCCACGTGGCGTTCGCTCGTGTAACGGCGGCGGGCCATGACCCGAGCGCGCTGCGTGAGAGATGCGCACTCTGTCTGGGACGACAGCAAGGACAACGCGGCCGCAGCCATCGAATACGGATCGTCCGGCGGCACCAGGATGCCGCAATCGGGGGTCAGCGCTTCCGCATTGCCACCCGATCGCACCGCTACGACCGGGGTGCCTACCAGCATCGCCTCGACCAATGTGCGACCGAGGGGTTCGTTGAGTGCGGGTACGAGCAGGACATCGCAGCCGGCAATCCACGAATGGCCCGGTTCGCGATATCCCATCAGCCTGACCGGTGCGTCTCCCGGATAGGCATCGAGACGCTGTTGCATCCGCGCCGAAACAGCCTCGTCCTTGGCTTCGCCGAACAAGAGGCCCAAGACCGGTCGCGGCGACTGCCTCTCCATCTCGATGACGGCATCGATGAACCGGTCCGGTCGCTTGCGCTCGATGAACTGGCCGACATAGGCGCAGAGCACGGTGTCGGCGGGGCACTGCAGTTCTTGGATCAGGGTCTGCCGCATGGCGGCCCTGTCCACGTCGATCTCGACATCGAAGGGGCTGTGGATCACGCGCGCTTCGTTGAGCTTGCCCCAGCGGCGCGTCGGAAGCGAATATTGCGAAACGCTGACGATCTGGTCCGCCAGCAGGGGTGCGACGTAACTGGTTCCCTTGGCATCCGGATCGCCGCGATGGTGCCAGACCATCTTGGCCCCGGCCAGTTTCGCGGCAAGCGCCCAGCTGGCGTGGCTACGCCCGTCGTTGGTGTGGACTATATCGGCTCCGAGTTCCTTCAACAGCCGGGTTCTGCTCGCCACGCTCGGCAGCGTCCTCAGCAGACTGGCCACTCCGAAGCTCCGTCCGACCGCGAAAGGTTTTTCCAGCGCGCCCGGGTCGACAAACTGTTCGTAGCCGCCGAAGAATTCTGCGGTGCGTCCACCTGGTACCTCCAGGATGACAATCACGCGATACTGGCTTTGCGGCAACCGATCGAGCAAACCTTTCAGCGAGATGTGACTCCCGCCCAGGCGATCGCCCGCAAAGGCGACGCAGATCGTGGTCCTGTCTTCGGTCGTCATGAGGTCGACCCTTGCTCCGATGCCGCGCCCGGCGACGCAACTGCAGGCAGCCGCGACCAGGCCAGAAAGCCAGTCGGAACAGTCGGCCCCGAAGGACGAAAGCTCAAGCTATCATTGGTATAGTGGCGCACGGAAAGAGGGGCATACCCTTTGGGCTGCCCCTCCCTTATCCGGTCTCTCAGGTCGGTCCTCGTCGGCCGATTACGAGAATTGCGAGCGCCCGCAGTTGTAAGCAGGCAGGCGGCCGGTGCCCGAGCCGTAGATGCCGCGATAGCGGGCATCGTCAGCGGCGAGCCAGTTCAGATATTCCTCGATGTTGGGATATCCGTCACCATCGGGGTCGTTGTTGGCATCCCAACGGTTTGCATCGGTACCGGCGAACCGGTTTTCCCATTCGTCGGGCATCCCGTCATTGTCGCTGTCGGTGCGGGCCCCGCCGGTCGAACTGATCCGCGCGAAGCCGCCGGAATCGGCCACTCTGGACGGCCATTCGGTTGCAAACAGATACGGCGCGCTATCGCAGGTGCGCACATCGTCGATGTAATAGCGATCGACATTGTCGCGACACGAGCCGTCACGGCAGCGATCGGCACCGGCGAACGCCAGCACGTCGCGCATCGCCTGCATAGGCGAACCGAGCATCCAGCTTTCGAACTGCTGGCCGTTGACGCCCGGCGCAGTCGCGAGGCTCTTGGTCTGGACAACGTTCAGGCCGCCGACCGAGCAGTCCTGCGCGCCGGCGGAGTTGAGGCCGCAATAGCTGTTCGCAGCGGTATTCCCGTAGAGCATGGCTGCCGAGCGGGCTGGATCGGTCACCGATGAACCGAACTGCCCGGCGATGCGATTGCGCGGCGTCACATTGCCATTGACGTAGATTTTAAAGCCGTAGGGAAAGTTCGATGCGGCGTTATAGAGCGCGATCAGCGCGTTGTGCACGAAGCGAACGGACCTGGGCCCGGCGAAATAAACGTTGCCGATGTAATTCGCATAGGGGCTGCCGAACTGGCTTGACAGGAGCCCACCCTCTTCGCCGAAATTGTACAGGACGTTGTGAATGAAATCGCCTTGCGAAAACGAGCTCGCGTCGGCCGGATGGCTCCCGACCGCGACGTTCATTCCGCGCTGCTCGCCATGCTGGCTGAGATTGTAGGCCAGGGTCACCTTTGCAGCAGGCTTGAGGAAGAAGGTCTTGCAGTGCAACGTTGTCGTCCCGTGGCCGGCATTGCGGCACATGTTGGGTCCGATGATTGTCCATTGCACAGTACAATCCGTACAATGCGCGTCGAGGCTCTCATCAGTCCCGAACATCGAGGAGACATGGTCGATGATCTGGCGGCGGCTGTCGCTCAGGCGGATGGGATCGCCATTATCGGAGGGCCTGTCGGGATGTTCGCCGAGCCGCACCCTGACATGTCGCAAGATCATGTCGGACTGGCGATTGTTCGTGATGAGCGGGCCGACCGGTGAATATCCGCTGCCAAGCCTGAACTCGATACCGCCGGGAGAGGTCTGGCCGGCGATGTAGAGCTTGTCGGTCGTCACGATCGCCGGTGACTGCAATTGGATGGCACCGGCCACATCGAACACACAGTAACGCGGGCGGCCCGAAGGGATATTGTAGGGCGAGGTCACCGGTAGCGCGAGCGCGCACTCACGATAGGTGATCTTGCCGTCGCCCGGATTGGCGGAATCCTCAAGCGAGTTGATCTTGTAGACCACCGCATTGCTGGCGCGGACAGACGCGACGCGGCCGAAACCGATCGCCGTGGGAAAGGCGATTGGATGCTTGGCGCGGTCGAGAATGTCGCCGTTGTCAGGGTTGGCAAAGGCGGATGCGCTGCCGCCAGTGGGAGGCGGAGTAGGAGTAGGAGTAGGCGTCGGGGTCGGGGTCGGGGTCGGCGTGGGGGTAGGAGTTGGAGTAGGGGTCGGCGTCGGTGTCGGCGTGGGCGTAGGAGTTGGAGTAGGGGTCGGCGTAGGGGTCGGCGTCGGCGTTGCCGTGGGCGTGGGGGTCGGAGTTGGCGTCGGAGTTGGCGACGGGACGACCGTGGCGACCGGCCCGGGCGACTGACCGGAACTGTCGCCACCCCCGCACGCGACAAGCGCGAGGGTCGAAGTGGCCAGGGCGGAATTTCTGATAAGCGAACGAAGGGACACGGGCACTACCTTGCCAAGGCGCAAAATGCGCAAACTGAAAAATATGAGGGATGTTTATCGTCGTTGGGCCAGGACTGGCCGTCGGTATCGGGACGATGAGTTGCTTCGGAACTTTCTTCCGCCCGCCCAGTGCTGCGTTAGGGCAACCATGGTTACCATCCAATTATCAAGGGACGGTGGAGCGTCGAACGGTGCGAGGAATTCGGCGAGCGGTGAAGATATCAAGGTTCCGAAATAGCAGCCTGACAATCGTGACGAAACGTGGGCAATCCGCCGTTTTCAGGCTATATTTCTGATTTTCTACGCCTTTCGGAAATTCGCATTTTCGGGGTGCTCGCGGCTTTTGCCTGCGTTACCGGATTATTTGTCGAATGTTCACAAAGGCTTCGGCAGCGCGAAGATGGACCGTCGCGCCCCGCATTCGTGCCAGTGCCTCGAGCGCCTCGATCGAACGCTCTTCGGGAAACGCGCGAATCTGACTCGCGAAGCAGCGAAAGGCATCCAGCTTGCGATCGAGTGTTGTCGAAACGTCGACGAAGACGTTCGGCTGGAAACCGGGTGTGACCGGCGGGGCATACCAGTTGGTCTCGGACAGGGTCTCGTAGCACAGCACCCGCGACGGCGCGGCGTCGTGCCGCGGTCGGGCGGCCACCATGGCAGCCTGGAAGACGATGGCATGATCGCCGTGGATGTCGCCGAGGAACGGCAGCAACAGCGTATCGGGCGCAACCGCATCGATCACCGATCCGATCGCAGCGTTGACCTCGGCTGCCGGGACGGTGTCGAGCGCCGCGGCGGGCAGATCGAGTTCGTGCCTGCGGGTGATGCCGAGCAGAGCATGCGCCTTCGCCATTTCGCCGCGCACCTGCGCCACGCTGTCCGCAGAGAAAGCCGGTGGCTTCCCTCGCGTGGCGACCAGGACATCAACCTCGTGTCCCTCTTTGACAAGCCGCGCCATGGTGCCGCCGCAACCGAGGATCTCGTCGTCGGGATGCGGCGCGACGACGAGCACCCGGCCGAGTTCAGCGAGACCACTCATGCCTGTCCCCCCATGATCGCGTGCTGGCGCGGTAGCGCATCCTTGCCCCATTCCCATTCCGTCAGCCTGAGCAGCCCGTCACCCGTCATCACCAGCAGCGCCCCATTGGTGCGATCGACGATCTGCCCCGGCGCGGCATGATGCATCCCTGCGTCCGCGACAATCTCGCTTCGCCACACGACCAGCTTTTCCTCGCCCATATGGGTGAAGGCGCCGGGGTAGGGATGCCCGACGGCGCGCACCAGCCGGTCGATGCTGCGGGCATCCTCTCGCCAGTCGATCAGCCCGTCCGCCGCCGTCCGCTTTGCGGCCCAAGTCGCATAGCGTTCGTCCTGCGCCCGGCGCGGCTCTTCGTCCCGAGCCAGCTTCGGGAGGCTTTGATCGATCAGGTCGCGCAGGGCGATCATGTGTTTGTCGTAAAGCTCCTGCGCGGTTTCGTCGGGCGCGACATGGAAATAGGATTGGGCGAGCAGGTCCCCGTCGTCGGTGCCTTCCTCCATCCAGAACAGGCTGCCGGCGGTAATCTTCTCGTCCAGGAGGATCGTCCAAGGCAGTGCCGCCCTGCCCCGTAATCGCGGGAGCGCGGCGGGGTGATAGCCGATGACCTTGCCCGGCCGCAGAGCAAGAAAGTCGGGCCCGCACAGTTGCGACCAGCCTACCACGAAGATGTAATCCGGCTCCGCCCGCGCGATCCGATTCAGGGTCTCGTGATCGTTGGTCTTCGCCGTGCGGTAGAGCGACGCTCCGAGGAGCCCGGCTTGGCGATCGAGGTCGACGAAATCCGAATGGCGAGCCGACAGATCGAGAGGGAGGGTAACGACGAGCGGCACTTCCCAACCGTCGGCAACGGCAAAGGCGTCGAGCACCACTTCGGTGCTTCCGACCGCTCCGATGACGACGGCTCGCTTCAAGTCCCTGCCTCTCGGTGCGCGATCGAACCAGTGCTGCGCAGCATTCAGCGAGCAGCCCTGCGGTCGCCGCCGGTGCGGCTATAGGCTGGCGCGACCTGCATTGCGTCGCACGCGACGTCGGGAGCGATCCGGCTTTCGTACCTGCTCGCGGCCCCCAACAGATCCATCTCGTGCAGCAGCATGCGGTTGACGATGTCCACATCGTAATGCTGCTCGGCCCGCCTGCGCGACCGCTCGCCCATCGTCGCGGCCAGCTCGGGCTCGGCCACGAAGCGCAGCATCGCCCGGGCGAGATCCGTGGCATCGCCAGGCCGGACGAGCAGACCGTTCCGGCCATCCTCGATTGCATCGCGGCAGCCCGGCATGTCGGTGGTGACGATCGCCCGCCCGGTCGCCATGGCTTCGAGGATCGTGCGCGGAAGCCCTTCGCGATAGGTCGAGGGCAGGACGAACACCGAGCTGTCGGCCAGATAGGGCCGGACGTCGTCCGTCCCGGGCACGAATTCGACCGGGTAGCTGCGCGCTAGGGCACCGAGTTCCTGTTGGCTGAACCCGGCGGGGTTTTCCTGGTCCGGATGCCCCAGGACCACGAATTCGCAGCTAGGGTCCACGCTCTTGATCTGCCGCGCCGCTTCGAGAAACTCGAGAATGCCCTTATTGCGCAGCAGCCGCGCGATGAGCAGGAAACGCAGCGGACTGCGCGAAGGCTCGACATGCGGGAATCGCGTGAGATCCACACCCGAACCGGGGACCTGCATCACCGGCTGGTCGGGCCTCACGATCCCGATATCGATCATGTCCTGCCGGTCGTCCGAGTTGAAAACGAAGATCGTCTGTGCCCGGTAGACTGCCGAGCGATAGAGCCGGGCGACCATCTTGCGCACCAAGCCGCTCACGTTGCTGTCCGGGCTGAACACATGGCCGAGGCCGGACATCAACGGATAATAGCGCGGGATAGCCAGCAGGCGCGCCACGAGCCCCCCATAGACAATGGGCTTCTGTGTATAGGCGAGCACCAGTTCGGGTTTCTCCTGCAACAGGAGGCGAGCATAGCCGGCCATCAGCCGCAGGTCCGCGAGCGGGTTCATACCGGCGCGCTGCATCGGAACGACGCGAAATGAAATGCCGCTCTCCGCCAGCTCAGCCTCGACCTTCGCGTCGTGGTCGGGCGCGACCGCGACGACCTCGTGGCCATTGGCACGCATGGCCCGCAACAGGTCGCCGCGAAAATTGGTCAGCGAATAGGCGAGGCTCGAAAGCACGACGATCTTCAAGGGCGCAGGTCCTTCTTCTGCCTGCAATACTCGGCCGGAAAGCCCTTGCTGAGCAATCGGCAATAGGAGGGATACTCCTTTGAGATCAGCCCGCCCCCTTCCACCCGAACGGGCCATACGGTCATATCGCATCCCGTCTGGGGGTAGTGCCCTTCACCACCTTGGGTCAGCCGGCGACCATTCCGGCTGATGTCTCATTGCGCCGGTACCGCAGCGCGCGGGATCGCCTATCCATGCAGTCCGAAAACGCGCGACACCGCCGGTGATACGACAGAGGGACCCCGATCGCGGACATGACCGAGACAGCCCGGCCCATCAACGACGACTGGGATACGCCCCCATCCAGGCCCCCGGCCATCCGCCGGATCGTGGGCCTTGGGCGGGCACCCCAATCGGTGCGCCTGCGCCGCAGGCCATCGGTGCGATGGATCGTGCGAACGGCCGTCCTTGCCTCACTCGATTTCGCCGCCTTTGCGACGAGCCTGATCGTCATCGGCCTGCTCGTCCCGCTGCACAATTTCGGCGTCGATACGGCCCATGTTACCGGCATTCTCGCCTTCGCCGCGACCGCGACGGCCACGCTCTTCCTCCTGCGGGTCTACCGTCATAGCTGGCGCTTCTTCGGGTTCCGCCATGCGGCTGCCGTCGTGACGCTGAGCCTGCTCGGGTCGGCTGGCGGGTGGTGGGCACTTCTCGTACTGAACCAGGCGCAGCTCGAGTTTCCCATCCTGGCTGCCGCCCTGACTCAATGGATGCTGGCGACGGGACTGTTGCTCGGCCTGCGGTCCATGCGGCGGATCGCCCGCGAACGCTTGTCGGCCTCGCGCGTGCGCCTCACTATGACATCGCGCTCCGACCTGCCGCAAGCTCTTCTGATCGGGCCGGCGCCGTGGGCCATGTCGGTTATCGAACTGATGCGCGCCGAAGACTCCCCGCAATTCACCATCGGCGGCATCCTCCTGCCGTCGGACAGCGATGTGATCGAGCGCATTGGGGGCGTGCGGGTGCTCGGCAACCACGACAAGCTGGTGGAGGTCGCCAAGGCAGCCGAACTGCAGGGTCGACCCTTCTCGCTCGCCATCACGCTCGATGACGGCATGTATCTCGGCCAACGCGAGATGACACGGCTGACCCACCGCGCGCGCGAGCTCGGCCTGGAGCTGTCGCGCATCAAGAACCACTGGAGCGAGATTCTCCAGCGTCCGGGTGGCAGCGACACCAAGGAACTGTCGGTCCGCGACCTGCTGGGCCGCAACGAGTTCGAGCTCGAGGGCGACGTCATTACCCGCCAGATCGAAGGGCAATGCGTTCTCGTCACCGGCGCCGGGGGCACCATCGGCGGCGAGCTCAGCTGGCAGCTCGCCAGTTTCCGTCCCTCGCGCCTCGTCCTGCTCGAGCTGTGCGAATTCAACCTCTACTCGATCGAGATGCGGCTCAGGGAAAAATACCCGGACCTCGAGATTTGCCCGGAACTGTGCGACATCCGCTCGAAGGAAGAGGTGGAACGCGTGTTCGAGAAGCACGAACCGTCGGTCGTCTATCACGCAGCTGCACTGAAGCATGTGCCCATCGTCGAACTCAATCCGTGCGCCGGCGTGCATACCAATATCATCGGGACGAAGCACATTGCCGATGCGGTGACCGAATTCGGCGCCCGCGCGATGGTGCAGATCTCGACCGACAAAGCCGTCAACCCTGTCGGCATGATGGGCGCGACCAAGCGCATCGGCGAACTCTACAGCCAGGCGCTCGACATGTGCGGGGTGGACGATCCCGACGCTCCGCGCTTCATGACCGTGCGGTTCGGCAATGTGCTCGGCTCGAGCGGGTCGATCCTGCCGCTGTTCCGCCGCCAGCTCGAGGAAGGTAAGCCCCTGACGGTGACCCATCCCGATATCGAGCGGTTCTTCATGACCGTGCGAGAGGCGGTGCAGCTGATCCTGCAGAGCAGTTCGTCCGCGCTGGCAAAAGACCTCGAACGCGGCACGATCTTCGTGCTCGACATGGGCAAGCCGGTGCGCATCGTCGACCTCGCCTACCGGCTGATCGCACAATACGGGCTGGAGCCGGGAGTGGACGTACCGGTCAAGTTCATCGGCCTGCGCCCGGGCGAAAAGCTGTACGAGGAGCTGTTCGACGATTGCGAGGAAGAGATTCCCTCGCAGATCAAGGGCATCTTCGAGGCTCGATCGCACCCGATACCGCTGCCCTTCATCAACAAGAGCATCGACAGGCTCCGCGACGCGATCCAGCGAAACGACCCGGCCGAGGCCGAACGGATCGCGCACCACCTGGTCAAGATTCCCAGCAGCGGTGCGCGCTTCGACCTGATCCTGCCTCGACCGATGAATGACGTGGCCACACCGGCGATCCCGCTTACACCATGAACCAGATCGCACCACAGGAACCCTTCGCCACCCGACTGCGCCCGCAGCCGAGCCGCTGGCCCCGGCACGAGCAGGACGAGATCGACGCCGTCACCGCGGTGCTCTCGGCCGGACGCGTAAACGGGCTGGTCCACGGGACACAGACCAACGCCCTGGCTGCCGAATTCGCCGAGTACATCGGCATGCCGCACGGTTTCTGCGTGGCCAACGGCACCCTCGCGCTGGAACTCGCGCTGCGTGCGCTGGGCATCGGTCAGGGCGACGAGGTGATCGTGCCGGCCCGCAGTTTCTTCGCGACCGCGAGCGCAGTGCTGGCGGTGGGAGCGATCCCCGCCTTCGCCGATGTCGTTCCGGAAACGCAGAACATCGATCCCGGCTCGATCGAGCGCCTCATCGGACCCGACACCAGGGCCATCATCGCCGTGCATCTCGGGGGCCTCCCGGCCCACATGCCCGACATCGTGCGCCTGGCAGCGCAGCACGGCTTGCTGGTGATCGAGGATTGCGCCCAGTCGCATGGTGCCGCCATCGACGGGCGACGGGCCGGTTCGTGGGGCGATGCCGCCGCCTTCAGCTTCTGCACGGACAAGATCATGTCGACTGGCGGCGAAGGGGGACTCTGCCTGTTCCGCGCCGAGCGTCACCACGATCTCGCCTGGTCCTACAAGGACCACGGCAAGAACCCGGCAAAGATGCGCGACGGCAAGGGCGCGCCCGGCCAGTTCCGCTATATCTGCGACAGTCCCGGCACCAATTTCCGCCTCACCGAAATGCAGGCGGCCATCGGGCGCTGCCAGTTGGAAAAGCTGCCGCGCTGGGTCGCAAGGCGGCGCCACAATGCGGCGCTTCTCGCTTCCATTCTCGGCCAAGACCCGCGCCTCGTCCTGCCTTCGCCCGGCCCCGGCATCGAACACGCCTGGTACAAGTTCAATTTCCAGCTCGCCGATCCGGGCTTGGAACCGGTCGAGCATCTGCGCGGACGCCTGCTCGCAAGGCTGGTCGGCAGCGGGATAGCCATCGGCACCGGCTCGTGCCCCGATATGAGCCGCGAGGCGGCCTTCGAAGGCATGCCGATCCGCCGGGACGGCGATTTGCCGGTCGCAACCGATCTCGGCCGGCGCTCGCTCATGCTGCAGGTCGATCATACGCTCGACGATAGCGACATGATCGCTATCGCTCGCCTGGTGATCGAAGCCCTGGACGAGGTTTCACGATGAGCCGAACTGCGCGCTTGCCCGATTTCGTCATCATCGGCGCGGCCAAGGCGGCGACGACTTGGATTCAGGCCCAGTTGCAGGCCAATCCCGCGATCTGGATGCCCGACCCCGAGCCCCATTTCTTCTCGCGCGAGTACGAGCTGGGCGAGGCGCATTATCGCAGCTGGTTCGCCGATTGTCCGGCCAGCGCCACTGTCGTCGGCGAGAAATCGGCCGATTACCTCTCCGATCCGGAAGTGCCGGCGCGCCTTGCCGCCATGCTCCCTGCGGCGAGACTGGTGATCCAGCTGCGCAACCCGGTCGATCGCGCCTATTCCGATTACAAGATGCTTTATCGCCGTGGCCATGTGAGTGCGAAGCCCGAGGAATATCTCGCCAGCCTCGACAATCCCGAACCGCGTTTCCTGCACGACGGCCTTTACGGCAGGCATATCGCGCGCTGGTTCGAACATTTTCCGCGCGAACAGATCCTGGTCTTCCCCTATGAAGCGATCGGCCGCGATCCGGCAGACGTCGTCGAGCGCGTCAGCCGCCACATCGGCGCGCCAGTGATGATCGACCGCGATCGTCTCACCCGCCGGGAGAACAACAGCCGGGAGGAGTTGCTGCCCCTCCCCATTCGCAACCTCCTCGCCCCACTGAAGGACTCGGTCCGGCCATTGCGTGGAAAACCATGGTTCGAAGGCGCGCGCGCGATACTGGCGCGTGAAGTTCGCTATCCCGCGCTTTCCGAGCGGCTCCGGCAGAACATGGCCGAATTCTACCGCGACGACATCGCGCTGACCGAAGAGCTGACCGGCATCGACCTGTCGGACTGGCGCACGGCGCGGCCTGCGGTTGCTGCCTGACCAGCGCCCTCGCGCTCGTCATACCTACAAAGGGTTAGGCGGGAGAACCGCTTTGTGGTCATCGACTTAATTGACCAACCTCCCGCCGCCGGTCTGCGTTAGGATGGGCCGACCGGGAGTTCGCACACCCGCCATAAGGGGAGATAATGATGTCACGCTTTCTGAGGCTTGTCGCTTTGCTGGCCCTGTCGTTGGGTGGCAGTCTTTCACTCACCGCCTGCGGCAACAACCTGGGCTCGCTCGCGTCCATTCCGGCACCTGCCAGCGGAGAGTATCGCGTCGACACCGGCGACACGCTGAAGATCGCCATCCAGGATCTCGACGCCGCCGACGGCGAATATGTGGTCGACGACAGCGGGGCGATTTCGCTGCCGATGGTGAAGGAAATCGCCGTCAGGGGCCTGACCTTCCGCGAGATCGGATCGAGGATCGAGGAGCAGTACCGCAGCGCAGGCATCCTCAACACGCCGATCGTGAACGTGCAACCCGCCACGCTGCGGCCGTTCTATGTGCTGGGCGAAGTCAGCCAGCCGGGCGAATTCGCCTATCGCCAGGGCATGACCGTGCTCGCCGCCGTTTCGGCAGCGGGGGGGTACACCTATCGCGCGTCCACCGGAGAGGTCGAAATCACCCGGACCATCAACGGCCGGGAGGTGACCGGCCGGGCCGACGAGAACAGCCCGATCCAGCCGGGTGATCGGATCCGCGTCTTCGAACGCTGGTTCTGATCGTGCGGACCGCATCGCTCTTGCCGGTATCGGCCGGCCTGTTCGCGCTCATGCATTCGCCGCTGGCCGCGCAATCGCTGCCCGATACGGCCGGTGCCATCCCGCGCAACGATCCCGAATACGAGATCCAGCCCACCCAGGTCGGTCCGTTCGCGGTGACCGTGGGCGCGGCCTCCAACGTCTATTATGACGACAATATCTATGCGGCGGACGCCAACGAGGTCGACGATATCGTCTTCGAGGTCGCGCCCTTCGCCCGCGCCGTCTACGATGCCGGGCCCCTTAACGTCGCCTTCGGGACGCAGTCGAACATCCGGCGCTATGCCGACCGCTCGACCGAAAATTCCGAAGCAACCCGATTCACGACCGACCTGACATTTTCGCCCAACCAGGGCGAGAGCCTGCGTGTGGGTGCCTCGTACGCCCGCGAGATCGAGGATCGCGGCGACCCCGAGGCGCTCAACCAGGTGCTGGACGGACCGCGCAGGATCGACGTCTGGAAAGCGGATGCTAATTATCGCCGGACCCGCGGCAAGCTCTTGTTCGACCTGCGCGCGGAAATTGCCAAGTTCGACGCGCTGGCCGCATCCGACGCCAACCGCGATTTCCGGTCGTACGGCGGCGATGCGACCGTGGGCTTCCGCATCGGCGGCGCCGTGTTCGCCACCGCGACCGGCTTCGTGAACCGCCGCGAATTCCGCCTCAGCACGACCACCGCCGGGATCGAGCGGGACTCGACCACGATCGGCGGAAGGGTCGGCCTCGATATCGAACCGGGTGGCCTCGTGCAGGGCAATATCTCGGTCGGCGTGTTCCGCAACAACCCCGACGATCCCTCGCTCGATGCCCAGTCGGGCCTGTCGCTGGCGGGCAATCTGATCTACCGGCCGCGGCCGCGAACCGCCTTCGTGGCGAGTGTTTCGCGCGGCGATGTCGCCACCTTCCGCAACGCCCCCGGTGGCCGCGTCGACACGGTCGCGAGTCTCGCGGTCCATCAGGAGATCCGGCACAACCTCTTCGCCTACATCGTCGGTGCCTATGTCCAGAACGACTTCCAGCAGACAGGATCGACCGATCGGACGGGCCTGTTCCAGGGCGAACTGGAGTACGTCGTCAACCGGAACCTCTCGATCGTCGCCGATGCAAGCTACAGCACCCGCGACAGCGACGTTCCGACGGAGGAATTCGCTCGCTTCCGTGGCGGTATCGGGGTCCGCATTCGCTTCTAGGCGAGTTGATGCCCTGCCGCCGGGACGGGCAGCGGCTCTGCCCGCCTCGTCCCTTGCCTGGCAAAGCTCTCGATCCGCGGCGCAAACCCGTGCAGCATGGCCAGCATGATCGGCCCGATCCACAGCCGGGCGTACATGTGCGGTGCGGAAAAGGCGAACCCTGTAAAGACGACCAGCAGGCCGAGCGTCAGCGCGCTGTCGACCCTGTCTTGCTTCAGCAGCGATGCGCCGATCGCCCACAGGAGCAGGATCATCACCACGAGGCCTACCAGCGAGACGAGCCCTCCTTCGGTCAGCACCAGCAAGGGAAAGACATGGACGGGTGCGCCATATGCGCTGATTTCCTTGTAACCATCCGCGCCGTAGCCGAAGAGCAACGTCCCGCCCGAAAGCCGCCAGGCTTCGATGGCGAGCTGCCAGCGGCCGGCAAAGGTCCCCGCCTCCTCGATATCGCCCGACGTCAGCGCCTCGGCCACGCGCTCTTCGAACGCTCCCGGCAGGGGTATGCCGGATGCGAGTAGACCGATGACCAGGACCAGCGCGGGGACGCCGAACAGGATCGTGTTCCTCGGCCAGACGATAAGGCAGAACAGCGGGACCGCGATGGCGGCAAGCGAGAACGCGGTGAAGCTGGCGCTGGCGATGATGCCCCACACCAGGAATCCCGCACAAGGCAGCAGGAGCCATTTGGGCATGAGCGAGCGGCGCGCGGCGTAGAGCGCCATGAGCAGGCCGAAAGTGTTCATGGCACCGTTGATGTTGGCATTGCCGGATAACGCCCCGATCCGCCCGCGCACGGTAATGAAGTCCATGCCCATGAATTCCCAGACATCGTGATAATCGACGAAGAAGCTCGCGACGAAGGTGACCGCCTGCGACAGGGCGACGCCGATCACGAACGCGACCATGCACCTGTCCAGCAGCTCGCGGTGGAAGCTGGCCAGCATCATCGGAATCGCCAGCAGGGCGAAGACATACTGTCCCCCGACGCTGAGCCAGCGCAGCGGATCGCCGTTGACGAGCGTGCTGGCCAGCAGGCCGCCGATGAACAGCAGGAAGCCCAGGAACCACACTGGTGTGGTCGCCCCGAACGGGCTGGCGTTGAGTTGCCCGCGGCCGAGCAACAGCAGCAATACGACGAGGAGGAACATGTCGGACAGCGTCAGGTTGATCCCGCCTGCACTCGCATAGGTCCAGGCGCCATACCGCACGAGACCCCAGGACAGCGTGAAAAACCCGGCGATAAGGCAGAGGTTGACCAGCACGTCGCGACGCGACCAGCCGGCCGGCACGGTCGTTTCCGTCCGTTCCCGGTCCCGATCGTCTTCCGCGTATGCGGTGGAGCGGTACATCCTCGATCCTGCCCAGCCCTTGGTTCCATCCCGGTTTAACCTGCTTCGCGGACCAGGCCCAAAGGCCATCGGGCTAGGGCGCGGCCCATTCGGCTGGCGAGCTAACCCTAAAGAGACGGTCGGGATGCCGGGCACATCGTCTACAACCCCGGCGATCCCTGCCGCAGCGGGATTGATCAGGCAAAGCAGCGAGTTCTCACTTGGCCCAGCACTGCAAATCGACGGTCGAAGCGCCCTCGCCGGGTGCCACGCTAGCCGCCACCCCGCACGAACGGGCGTCGGGGTTCAGGGCCTCGCTCGCGCTCCTGACGATCCTGATCGCGGCCTGTTCGGGGCCGGGCAACGGCATGGCGCGGCAAGTTGAAACCAGCGATGCCGAGCAGGTGGCACCGCCGGAAGGCCCCCTCGCCTTCCGCGGCGCGCAAGGTTTCGGGGCGGTGAGCGCGGGCGGGCGCGGAGGGCGGATCATCCCGGTGACGACGCTGGACGATTCCGGCCCGGGTAGCCTGCGCGCCTGTATCGAGGCCGATGGACCGCGCGTGTGCGTGTTCCGGGTCTCGGGCGTCATCCGCTACACCACCGCGCCGCCGCGTATCCGCAACCCCTTCATCACCATTGCCGGCCAGACCGCGCCGGGCGGCGGGATCACGCTGGCCCATGCCGGCGGCGAGGCGGGCGCTACCCCGCTGGTCGTCAAGCAATCGCACGATGTCGTCATCCGCCACTTGCGCGTGCGCCCGGACCGCATCGGCAACAACCGCGGCGGCGAAGATGCGATCACGATCGAGCAGAGCGAGCGCGTCATCATCGACCACGTGAGCGCCAGCTGGGCGCGCGACGAACTGATCAACGGTCACGCCCAGAACGATGCGATCACGATCAGCAATTCGATCTTCGCCTGGGCTATCCCGCGTCACGACAAATGCGCTCTGCTCGGCTCGGACCCGACCGGACGGCAAACCTTGAGCTTCATCGGCAATCTGTGTGCGCACAGCGGAGACCGCAATCCGGATATCAACTTCATGCCCGGCTCCTGCGTCGAGATCTTCGGCAACGTGTTCTACAACGCGCGCAGCGAGTTCGCGGAAGTCTGGGAGACCTACGGCGGGAGCCCCGTCGCCCTCGTGGGCAACAGCTTCATCGCGGGACCGGATACGAGCAGCTCGGCGGTCGGCATCGTCCGCCAGACCATCGGCAGCACGGGCGAAGGCAGTGCCTACCTGCGCGGCAACGGCTTCATCGGGTCCTTCGTCCATATCGACCGATCGCTGGACGCCATCGTCCGGCCGCAACCGCCCTGCCCGTTCTCCCATTCCCCGCGCCCGGCTGCGGAGGCCTATGCCGCGGTTCTGGCGTCGGCCGGCGCCTTCCCCCGTGACGCCCTCGACGAGCAGGTCGTCGGCGAAGTCGCAGCACGGCGCGGCAGCCTCGCAAGCCAGCCGGGGACCATACCGGCCATCGCATCCGGCACGCCCTACCCGGACGCGGATGGCGACGGGATGGACGACGATTGGGAACGCGCAAACGGCACGGACCCCGCGATGTCCGACCCCTGGCTCGATGCGGATGGCGATGGCGTCGCCAATCTCGAGCAGTTTCTCGACGACCTCAGCGATCGCCTCATCCGCGAAAACGGCCCGACGGGCGGCGCACAATGAAGATCCTGCATATCATCACAGGGCTCAACATCGGCGGCGCCGAAAACATGCTCGCCAAGCTGATGGAGGCCGAGCCGCATCCGGACAGCCAGCAGGTGCTTTCGCTCCTTCCGCGCGGCCCCTTGGCGGAACGGATCGAGCGGACCGGCGTGCGCGTGGATTGCCTCGACATGGGCCGCGGCTTGGCGACACCGGCCGCCGCGCTGCGCCTCCGCGGCTATGTCCGCGCGGCCAAGCCCGATATCCTGCACGGCTGGATGTACCACGGAAACCTCGCGGCGTCCTTCGCCAGGCTGGCCGTTGGCCGCAGGGTACCGACTATCTGGAACGTGCGCCATTCCCTCGCCGATCCGCGCCGCGAGCCGGCGAAGACGCGCGCACTTCTCGCGCTCAGCCGTCCGCTGTCCGGCACGCCCGACGCGATCGTCTACAATTCGCAGGCCGCCGCCCTCCAGCACGAGGCATACGGCTTTTCGGCCGGGCGAAGGCAGGTCGTCCCCAACGGCTTCGACTGCGCGCAGTACTGTCCCGATCCCAAGGGGCGCGAACGGCTCGAGGCTCTCTTCCGCATCCCTCGCGACGCCGTCGTCATCGGCTGTGTCGCCCGCCTGCACCCGATGAAGGGGCATGACAATCTCGCCCGCGCCTTCGCGATTGCCCGGCAGGCCGACGCACGGCTTCACTTGCTGATGGTCGGGAGAGGGCTCGAGGAAGCGCCGCCCGAATTGCAGGCGCTGATTGGACAAGGTGGCCTGACCTCCAGCGGGGCACGCTTCGATATCGCCGAATGGATGCCCGGGCTCGACGTCCTCGCAATGCCGTCCGGCTGGGGCGAAGGCTTCCCCAATGTAATCGGGGAAGCGCTGCTCTGCGGCGTCCCGGTCGTCGCCACCGACGTCGGCGACAGCGCGCTGGTCGTCGGGCAGGAGGGAATCGTCGTTCCGCCGCAGGATCCGTCCGCTCTGGCCGCCGCGCTCGTACGCATCGCAGCCATGCCACCGGAACAGCGCGCCATATTGGGTCACAGCGGACGACGAAGGATCGAACGGCTGTATGCGATCGACGCGATCGTGCGCCGTTATCACGATCTCTACGCTTCCATCGCCGGGGCGAAGCCCTACGCGGGATTGAGCCCGGCGAGCGCATCCCGGTCGTAGAGCTAGCAGCCCGACAATACTGCGGCAGGTCCCGCTACCTAAAAGGGCTAATCTCTATAAGCCGCGATTTTATCCTATGAGCGATTGGGTCGCGCAGGGCGGACAGGCATAGTCCTCTTGCCCACAGGACCGGCCCGAACCGGTGCGGGGCATCGTGCGCAACCGGAACCAGCCTATGCCAAACCTGCTTACCACCCAACCCGCCGGAAGCCACCACCTGCCAGGCAGACCTTACGATCACCAGCCCCGTTACGACCCCGCGCCCATGCCGCAGGTCATGTCGCTGCGCGATATCCTGCGCCTGATCGAGCGCCACAAGCTGATGATCGCCGCCATCGTGGCCATCACCACGCTGGCGGTTGCGACACAACAATTCCTCGCGCCGAACCAGTACATGTCGGTCTCGCAAGTCCAGGTCGAACTGCTCGACGAGGTCGGGACCAACCAGGCCGATATCTACGCGCGCAACGAACAGCGGATCGGCAACGCCGTCCGCCTCTATCGCTCGCGCTCGGCGACCGAGCGGGTCATCGACGATCTCGACCTGCTCAACGACCCTGCGTTTCTCGCTGAACTCGGCGGCGTTGCGGGCGATCGCAAGGACATGATGCAGGCGGCGACGACGCGTCTTCTGCAGCTGAGCCAGGTCACCAGCGACGGCAATTCGGACCTGCTGCAGATCGAAGTGACGACGATGGATCCCGAGCTGTCGGCGCGCATCGCCAACCAGTATCCCGAATCCGTCCGCGTGGTGCGCAATTCGCGCAGCAACGAGAAGCGCATGGAGCTGCTGGATTCGCTCAAGGCCGAACAGGCTAAGCGGCTCGATGCAGCACAGACGGCGGCGCTCGCCCTGTCCGATTTCCGCGCGCAGACCGGCATGCTGGTCGGCGCGGGGAGCCAGGAAGACCTCGCCCAGATCAACCGCGTCGCTGCCGAAGCCGCTTCGGCCAGCGCGAACAGCGCCGGGTCGGCCTCGCGCAGCGCGGGCGTGGCCGGAGCAGCCTCGATCCGCAGCACCGCCCAGGCAAGCTCCGCCGCGGTCGAGCAGCTGGAGCGCCAGCAAGGGACATTGCTGGCCGAAAAGGCCCGGCTGGGCGCGAGTTTCGGACCCAACCACCCCGACGTCGTGCGCGTGAACTCGCAGCTGGCTACGGTCGACTCCGCACTCGCCGCCGAACGCTCGAGGGCGCGCGCCGCAGCGAACGAAGTGGCGGCGGCCGAAGCCGGCCGGATGTCGGCCCTGGCGCGCAGCGATGCGGCCATGGATGCCGCCCGCGCGTCGCGCCTGCAGGGCGCGGTCGCGACCCTCACGGAAAAGGCGTTCAGCAACAACGCCAACATGGCGGAACTGTCGAAGCTCGAACGCGCGAGCATGCTCGCCAACGACGCCTATACCTCGATCGCCGACCGCATCGAACAGGTGCAGGCGCAGATGCAGCTCGAAGGCGTGAATACCGAGCTCGTCTCGCCCGCCGTGCCCAATTATGCGCGGATTTCCCCCGAACCGCTCAAGATGATCCTGCTGGCCTTCTTCGGTTCGGCGACGATCGCGGTGCTGATCGCGCTGGCGCGCGACCTGATCGACGACCGCCTGCGGACTTCGGCGCAGATCCGCCGCCACTTCGGCATGCCCACGCTCGGCATGCTGCCGATCATCTCCTCGGGCATTTCGGAACGGGTGGACGAGAACCTCGTGCTGCGCGATCCGCAATCGCTGTTCGGCGAAGCGGCCCGCTCGACCTACTCCGAACTTCGCGCCCTTGCCGACGGCGCGCCTTCGCAAACCGTGCTGGTGACCTCGCCCTTGCCGGGCGACGGCAAGTCGACCGTCTCGCTCACGCTGGCGGCCACCGCGATCAGCTATGGCGAATCCGCCGTCGTGCTCGACCTCGACCTGCGCAAGCGCGGCCTGCTGCAGTCGCTGCAAAACGAGCTCAACACCCCCGATATCGTCGACGTGATCACCGGCAAGGCCGATCTCGACCACCTGATCGATTCCACGCCGAAGGAAGCGTTGATCGAATGGCAGCGCACCGGCGAACATGACGAGGAAGACCGTCCGCGCATCGTCCTCCTGAGCGCCAATCGGCCCGTGCGCGACCCGGCGTCGATCCTGACCACCTACCGCCTGCAGGTGCTGATCGGCGAGCTTCGCAAGCGGTTCGACAAGGTCATCATCAATGCGCCGGCCGCCCTTGCCGTGCGCGATGCGCGCGCCATGTGCGACTATACTGACCACACGGTCGTGGTCGCGCGGTGGGGCCGGACCAGCGTCGACCAGATGAAGGCCACGCTCGAGCTGCTCGGAAGCCAGGTCAACGGCGTGATCTTCGACCATGTCGATTACGCCGAACACGCCCGCCGTCGCTACGGGGACTCGGTCCAGTTCTACATGGAAGCCTCGGACTATTACACGGACGACGTGCCGGAGCGGATCGGCTTCCTCGACCAGATCCGCCGGCTGTTCGGACGCAAGCAAGCCGCGGCGTGACCTGATGCGATGCAGCGGTTCGTCGCACTTGTCCTCAGCATTCTGACCGCGCCGCTGCTGCTGGTCCTTGCGGTGATCACCGCAGTCGGCATGGGCACGCCGGTCCTCTTCCGCCAGCAGCGATCGGGCCTGGGCGGCCGGCCGTTCACGATGGTCAAGTTCCGTTCTATGACCGATGCCGTGGGTGCCGATGGCAAGCTCCTGCCCGACAGCGAACGGGTGACGGCGTGGGGGCGCTTCCTGCGCCGGTCGCGGCTGGACGAGCTACCGGGCCTGTGGTCGATCGCGCGGGGCGACATGGCTTTCGTCGGTCCCCGGCCCTTGCTGCCGGAAACCGTCTCAAGCCTCGGTGAGCGCGGCCGCGAGCGCGGCGAGGTCCTGCCCGGACTGACCGGTTGGGCGCAGGTGAACGGCAATGCCCTGCTCGAACTCGACGACAAGATCGCGCTCGATCTCTTCTACGTCCGGCAAGCGAACTGGCGCCTCGATCTGGCGATCCTCATGCGCACGTTCCTAGTCATGGTGCTGGGCGAAAGACTGACCGAGGCCGGAGCCCGGCCCCACTCTCGCTGACCGTTTCAGGCCGGGATCAAACGGTCGAGGTCGATAACCGCGTGATCGGCTGCATGGGCACGGGTGGGAGCTTGCCCACCATGGATTCGGCCGGGCCGCATGACCTGGATCGTCCGCCAACCCATCGCCTTGGGCGTCACGAAATCCTTCGCCGCATTGTCGGCGATGTAGACATGGTCGCAGGCCGCCCGTCCGAAGCGGCCTGCCACGTCCTCGTAAGCGCGTGGGTGCGGCTTGCCCTGCCCCTTCCCGAAGCTTCCCGTAAGGATGCAGTGGCCGATCCGTCCCGACAGGCCGAGCGCGTCGAGCTTCGCCTGCTGCGTCCGCGCAGGCCCGTCGGTGATGATCGCGGTGTCGCGTCCGGCGAAGCGATCGAGGAAGCGCGCCGCGTCCGCGCACACTTCGATCACTGGCTCATGCTCCCGATAGATTTCGACCAGATCGGCGATCGTGCTGTCCCCGACCGCTACGCCGAACTCCGCGAGCACGATATCGAAAATATCGCCCCGCCGTCCTTCCTCGAGCACGTCGAAGCAGCGTTGGGCGAATCTGTCGGGATCGACCTGCCCGGCGAGCGACCGCCCGACCGCGACATAGCCGCTGCGGGCAAAGTCGCGCTCGAGATAGAGCGTATCGTCGAGATCGAGCACGACGACCTTCGTGGCCAGCTGGATCACACGAACACCGCTGCGTCATAGCGGAGCATGGTCGCACCCTCGGTCCAGGAATTGGACGCGCATTCCTCCCCCCCAGAGATGCTGGCGAGCAGGCTCTCCGCGAACCGACCGCCGGCATGGTCGGCCAGCGGATAGCCGCCGCCGAAGCGGGCATTGATTTCGAATACGCGCAGCCCTCGCGCGGCGTCGTCGATAAGCTGGAAGCAGGCGACCCCGCGCAGGCCGGGGAGCGCCTCCACGATTCTGCGCGCCACGTCCTCGATGTCGTCGCGGCGGACCGTGCGCCCCTTCTCTACCTCGCCCGCGCGAACCGATAGGCGCACATGCGGGATGACGGATCGCAGCGCACCATCGCGATCGACATAAATATTGACCGTATATTCTTCGCCCTCGAGCAATTCCTGGAGGATCATCGGCTCGGGGTAACTGGGCGCGAGGTCGGCGGCGGAGCGAACCACACCGATCCCCCTGCTCGCGCTGCCGCCCGATGGCTTGATGAAGGCCGGCCAGTGCCAGTCGACCGCGCCATCGCGAACCGCCTCGGGCGTGGTGGTGCGCGGAACCGGAACACCGGCTTCGGCGAGCGTGGCGGCGGTCAGCGCCTTGTCCCGCACCACCGCGATGGTTTCCGGCGAGCTCACATGGACCGTCGTTCCGATGGCCGCAAAACGCGGTGCCGCCGATGCCAGTGCATCGAGTTCGGGGTCGATGGTCGGGACCAGCAGGCGGATCGCATTTGCGGCGCAATACTCCAGCAGCACATCGACATAAGCCGGATCGGTGCAGCGCGGCACGGCAAAGCGCGCGTCGGAGTCACGACAAGCGGCGCTGAGTTCGGGATCGAGATCGCAGGCATGCACTTCGAGGCCGAGCCCGAGCTTGCCCGCTGCCGCGCGGAAGCAGCGGGTCAGCTCGACCCTCCGCCCAGCCGAGGTGAAGAGAACCCGCAATGCGCGATCCGTCACCGCGTGGTCCCGGTTGCGAGTGCCACCCTGTCAGCCGGGAGCCGGGATTGCGGCCTCCTGGCGATTCCTTCGATCAGCTCGGCCCATTGCTCCACCACCGCCGAAGTCCGGAAGCGCGCCGCCTGCCGGGGCCCTTCGATCGCGCATCTGCGCCTCAGGTCGCGGTCTTCGATCATCCGCGAGATCGCATCTGCCATCGCCCGTTCGTCGCCAACCGGGACCAGCAGGCCACTGCGTCCTTCGGTTACGATCTCGGCCGGCCCGAAATCGCAATCGGTGGAGATCACGGGCATGCCGCTGGCGACGGCTTCTGCCAGCGCATTGCCGAAACCTTCGTAGCGCGACGACATCACGAAGAACGCCGCGCTTCGCGCCCATTCGCCGGGCATGGAGGTATTGCCGGGGAGCGTAATTTGGTCCTGCATCGCCAGAGCCTCGATCAGGTCCTGCAGCTTTTGCCGCAGTTCTCCGGATCCCCAGATTTGCAGGCTCCATCCCTCGTGCTTCGGAGCGATCATCGCGAAAGCCCGTATCAGGGTCTGGAAATCCTTTTGCGGGGTGAGCCGCCCCACTGCACAGATGGTCCTGCTCTGTGCAGCGTCGGGATCACGGGCAAAAGCCTCGATCGGATTGTAGATGACGGCCAGGCGATCCTGAACGCTTGCCGGAAAACAGCGCCTAACCGCTTCGGTCTGGCAGACGATGGCATCGGCGCGCCGATAGGCCCAGCGAAGCATGACGTTCCAGAGGGGATGGGTAGTCTGGCGTTCGGGATTGTTGCGCTCGGAACAGACCAGCGGCGTGTCGGTGCCGAGACAGGCCAGGGCGGCGAGCAAATTGTTCTTCGTCAGGAAGGAGACCAGCACATCCGGCGCGACTTCCTCCACTGCGCGGCGCAAGGCGGCGACCTTGCGCATGTTTCCGCGAAAGCCCTTCGCGTCTAGCATGCCCATCCGGTGCAATTGCACCTGCTGCGGCAGCGCGTGATAGACCGGATCGCTATCCGCATCGAAGGTCAGGATCGTGACGGAATCGCCCCGCGCGATCCAGTTGCGCGCCAGGATCGCGATCACGCGCTCCGCCCCGCCCGCTCCCAGCGCCGTAATCAGGAATGCGATATGTCGGCCTGCCAAGGAGCTTGTCCGTCCTGCTGAAGATCACGCATCCCGCATTAGCACGGCCACAACGCCGGCGAGGCGGTTCATTTGGTCTAACCCCCTTTTGATGCACCCGAAAACGGCTGTCGCTCCGACGGCTGGAGCGCCCGGCGACAGCATCCGAAAGAGGTATCTCGTCTTTCCGCTCGCCTGCGCTGGCCGGCGGGCGCATCTTTCGCGCCATGCACCAGCCGGTATCAGCGGAGCCACGGTCGGCAGGCACGCCGCTCGGCAGGCGGCAGGCGGCGAGTTCGACCATCGCCTGGGGCGTTCTCGCGCTCGGCGTGCTGGGGGTCGTCGGACGCATACTGTCCTATGCGCTCAATCGCGACGAGAACCTGTTCGTCGCGGTCGCAAGCCAGCTGGGCAACGGCGATATCTATCGCGACCTCGGGTACAACCACCTGCCCAATCTCGTCTACACGTTCGGTGCCGCCTTCAAGCTGCTCGGGACAGACCACTACCTGCTGACCGCCCGGGTGGTCGTGATCCTTGCCTGGCTGCTGGCGATCGGGTCGCTCTGGGCACTTTCGCGCCAGCTCGCCTCGGGCAGAGCGGCCTTCTTCGCGGTCGCCTTCATCCTGATCGGCAATACCGTACTGCTCGGCGAAGCCGGCATGCTGGCGACCAACGGCTTCATCCCCGTCGCGCTGGTGTTCCCCGCAACCCTTTGCCTCTTCCGTGGGCTCGAGCCCGACCGACCTAGCATCGCGCACCTTGCCGCGGCCGGTTTCCTGGCGTCGCTGGCCATAGGGTTCAAAGCCAATTTCGTCTTCCTCGCGCCCGTCTTCGCCATCGCGACGCTGGTGGCCAATCCCGCCATGACGGTAAACCAACGGATCGTTCGCGGACTCCTGCCGCTCGCCATCGGCGGTCTAGTCGGCGGCTTGCCGACGCTGCTGCATTTCGTTGCCGATCCGCAATCCGTCCTCGCCCACACGATCGGCTACTTCACGAACTTGCAGGCCGCCTACTGGTCGAGCGCCGATCTTCCCAAGGTCATGGACGTCAAGGGCAAGATCCTGATGGCGGAAAGCATCTGGCTGGCCAACACCAGCCTGCTGGCGCTGGTGCTCGCCGGTAGCTTGCTGGCGATGGCCGCGATCGAGCGTTGGCAATCCCTGCTGGACTGGCGGATCGTGATGCTGTGCGCGCTTGCGCTGTGCGGCGTGGTCGTGGCCTTCGTTCCCTCGCCGTCCTTTCCGCAGTATTTCGTGCCGCCGCTGCCCTTCCTCCTGATCCTGGTTCTGGTGCTGTCCGGCCTGATCGACCCGCGTCAGAGAACACTCGCCCTTTCCCTGCTGGCGAGCGTCGCCGCGCTGGCGCTCGTCAACGGGGCCCCGCGGCTGGGGGCGGGCCTCGCCGGCCTCGCCGCCCCCGGGTCGTGGGATGCGCTATCGCTGAAGCGCGAGGTGGCGAAAGCGGGCGCAGCGGCCGGCTTGCGCAAGGGCGACCTCGTGGCGACACTCACTCCGGTCATGGCCATCGAAGGCGGCTACGCGATCTACCCGGAATTTGCCGCCGGGCAATTCGTCTACCGCGTCGCCCCGTTCCTCTCCGCCGAAGAAGAGCCGTTCTACCGCACGACGTCTTCCTCGCGACTGCCGGGTTTCCTCGACGCAAGGCCGCCCGACGCGATCCTCGTGAACCGGAACGAGGCCATGGCAGGCGATTTCGCAACCTATGCCGCTTCGCGCGGATACCGTGCCTCGCGGCATGGACAGGGAACGCGGGCCTTCGATATCTACGTCCGGCCACGCTGACCATTTCGTATGGTGCTAGCCCCTTGGGAGGGGGTCTGGCTAAAGCTGCCTAACCCCGATGCCCATTTCGGCGAAACCGCCGCCTTCCGTAGAGTCCTCTGCATGTTGGAGGGCATTTCGTGCGCTCCGCAGACCAGCGAAGTGGAAGGACATGCACATGAAGGTGGTTCTGTTGGCAGGTGGGCTCGGCTCCCGTCTCGCGGAGGAAACCGTCCGCATTCCCAAGCCCATGGTCGAGGTTGCCGGTCGTCCGATCATGCTGCACGTAATGGACATCTACGACCGCTTCGGCTTCTCCGATTTCATCGTCGCCTGCGGCTACAAGGCGATCTCGATCAAGAGCTTCTTTCAGGACCTGCACCTGATGACCAACGACTTCACGGTCGGCATCGGGAACGGCGAGATGGATTTGCGCCCCACGTCGAAGGTCGACTGGCGGGTGTCGGTGGTCGACACCGGCCTTTCGACCATGACCGGCGGCCGCATCAAGCGCCTGCGCGACTGGCTCGACGACGAGCCGTTCATGGTCACCTATTCCGACGGTGTCGGCAACATCGATATCGGCGCACTGGTCGACTTCCACAAATCGCACGGCAAGCTGGCGACCGTTACCGCGGTCCAGCCGCCCGCGCGCTTCGGCAACCTCGAATTGAATGGCAACCAGGTGTCCGAATTCACCGAAAAGGTGCGCAAGCACGAAACCTGGATCAACGGCGGCTTCTTCGTCTTCGAACCGGGCGTGCTCGATTACCTGACCAGCGACGAGGAACCGCTCGAGCAGGCGCCGCTCACCAAGCTCGCCCATGACGGCGAGCTGATGGCGTTCAAGCACAAGGGTTTCTGGCACCCGATGGATACCGTCCGCGACCGCGACACGCTGAACAAGCTGGGCTCGCAGACCCTGCCGCCGTGGCTCGATTTCGAGAACGGCAAGCCGGTCCTGTCGACGGACGCCCAGGTGCAGCTGGTCAATGCCTGACCTGCCCCCCGTCCCGATGGCGGCGTTGGCCAGCTGCTACTCCGCCAAGCGCGTGCTTGTAACGGGGCACACGGGCTTCAAGGGCTCGTGGCTGTCGCTGTGGCTCGACCGGCTCGGTGCGGAGGTAATCGGTGTGGCGCTCGACCCGCCGCCGGGCCCCTCGATGTTCGCCTCGCTCGACCTTGCGCGGGTGATCGACCACCGGATCGGCGACATTCGCTCGGCCGAGGACTTTGCCCGGGCGACCGAAGGCGTCGATGCCGACCTCGTGATCCACATGGCCGCGCAATCGCTCGTCCGCCCATCCTACGAAAATCCGGTCGATACCTTCGCGACCAATGTCACCGGCACAGCCGTCGTGCTCGACCGCGTGCGCCATATGCCCTCGCTCAAGGGGGTAGTCGTAGTCACCAGCGACAAGTGCTACGAGAACCACGAGTGGGAATGGCCCTATCGCGAGACCGACCAGCTCGGCGGTTCCGACCCCTACAGCGCCTCGAAGGGCTGCACCGAACTCGTTGCCAGCTCCTTTCGCCGATCGTTCTATTCCACGCCCGGCTCGCCGCATATCGCGACCGTGCGTGCCGGCAACGTCATCGGCGGCGGCGACTGGGCGGTGGACCGGCTCATCCCCGACATCATCCGCGCGACGCTGTCCGGCACCGCGGTCACGATCCGCAACCCGGCTAGCGTTCGCCCCTGGCAGCATGTGCTCGAGCCGCTCTCCGGTTACCTCGAAATCGGCGCGCGCCTGCTCTCGGATGACGGCGCGAAATTCGCCGAAGCCTGGAACTTCGGTCCTTCTCCCAGCGCGTTCCAGGAGGTTGAGCCAATTGCGCGCCGCTTGCAGAGCGCCTGGGGCCCCGGTGCGGCGCAAATCGCTTTCGGAAAACGCCCCGACGAACCCCACGAGGCGCGGCTCCTGACGCTCGACAGCAGCAAGGCGCAGCAGCGTCTCGGCTGGCAGCCCCGGCTCACCACCGACGAGGCGATCGCGATGACCGCCGAGTGGTACCGAACCTATGCTGCGGGCCGCGACGACCTGCGCGAATTCACCCTCGACCAGATCGACCGCTTCTGCGGCATCGAACCATCCATGAACCAGCAGGAAGGGAAACGCCCCGTATGCGCGTGAATTATGGCCAGACCGTCCACGGCGAAGAGGAAATCGCCGCCGTCGTCGAAGTGCTCAGGACCTCGACCCAGATGGGTCCCAAGGTTCGCGCCATGCAGGAACGCGTCTCCGCGCTGTTCGCCAAGAAGCATGGCATCATGGTCAATTCGGGATCTTCGGCGAACTATCTCGCCATGGAACTGCTCGACCTGGAGGAGGGGAGCGAGGTCATTACGCCCGCGCTCACTTTCGCCACCACGGTGGCGCCGATCGTCCGCGGGAGGCTGGTCCCCGCGTTCATCGACGCCGCCGTGGGCACCTACAATATCGACGTCGACAAGATCGAGGAAATGATCGGGCCGAAGACCAGGGCCATGATGATCCCCTCGCTGATCGGCAACCTGCCCGACTGGGACAGGATCCGCGAGCTGGCCGACCACCATGATCTCAAAGTCATCGAGGACAGTGCCGATACGCTGGGCGCCACCCTCCGTGGGACCAGCACCGGTACGCGTTCGGACATCAGCACAACCAGTTTCTACGGCTCGCATGTCATCAACGCGGCGGGCAATGGCGGCATGCTGTGCGTTTCGGACGAGGAACTGGCGCGCAAGGCGCTGCTGCTGCGTTCCTGGGGCCGGACCTCGTCGCTCTACCAGGACTCCGAGAGCATCGAGAAACGCTTCAACGTCGATGTCGACGGCATCAGCTACGATGCGAAATTCCTGTTCGACGAGCTCGGCTACAATGTCGAGCCGTCCGAAATGGGTGCCGCTTTCGGCCTCGTGCAGCTCGACAAGCTCGACAAGAACATCGCCGCACGCGAGCACAATTTCGCCCGCCAGATGGAATTCTTCAAGGATTACGAAGAGTGGTTCATCCTGCCGGAGCAGATGGAAGAGTCCCGCACCGGCTGGCTCTCCTTCCCGATGACGATCCGGCCCGATGCGCCCTTCGAGCGCCGCGAGCTGCAGATCTGGCTGGAAGAACGCGACATCCAGACGCGCCCGGTCTTCACCGGCAACATCCTGCGCCAGCCGGCGATGAAGTCGGTCGAAGCGCGCGTGTCGGCGGACGGCTATCCGATCGCCGACCAGGTCATGCGCGGCGGCATCCTGCTCGCCTGCCACCACGGCCTCGACGAGGCGCAGATCGACTACATGCACGAAACCTTCCGGGATTTCGCCAAGTCCCGCCTGTCCACTCCTGCCAGCGAGGCCGTCAATGCTTGATCCCCAGTCCACCGAGCGCCTGCGCAAGGCGACGCTCGACACCTGCCGTGCCTGCGGGGCTGCGGACCCTTACCTGTTCCTCGAATATGGCGAGCATTCGCCGGGCCAGATGCTGATCCGGCCGGAAGACATGGACGATCCGCAACCGGCTTTCCCGCTCAATGCACATGCCTGCCTCGAATGCGGGCTGATCGCGGTGGCGGACCAGATTCCGGAGAACTTCTTCTCGCATTACCTCTACGTGCCCTCGGGCGCGGCGACGATGCACAGCCACTTCGAGGAATTTGCCGACGTCATCACCGAACGGGCCGGAACCGAAGGGCTGATCGTCGATATCGGCAGCAACGACGGCCTGCTGCTCGCTGCCTGCAATGCGCGCGGCTGCAAGACGCTGGGCTTCGACCCGGCCGAGAATATCGCCGCCATCGCCGCCGAGCGCGGGGTCGAGACGCACATCTCCTATTTCCACCCGCAGTCCGCCACCGAGGTGAGCGAGGCGCGCGGCAAGGCCAAGGTCATCACCACGACCAACACCTTCAACCACATCGGCGACCTCGACGACTTCATGGAAGCGGTGTGCATCATGCTGGAGGATGACGGCACCTTCATCATCGAAGTGCCCTGGGCCAAGGAAATGCTCGAGAAGGCCGAATTCGACAACATGTACCACGAGCACGTGTCCGAATTCAGCGTGCTTTCGATGGTGAAGCTCGCCGGGAAATTCGATCTCGAGGTGAGCGACGTCACCTATCTCGACGGGATCCACGGCGGCTCGTTCCGCACCTTCATGACGCGCAAGTCGGCAGGCTTTCCGATCGGCCCGAATGTGCAGACAATGCTCGACGAGGAAGCCGCGGTCGGCATGCTCGACAAAGCCGTTTACGACACGCGCAAGCAGGAATTCGACGCCATCGGGCGCGAGCTGCACGAGATGATCGATCGGCTCAAGGCCGAAGGAAAGCGCATCGCCGGGTATGGCGCCTCCGCGCGCGGCAGCACGACGATCACCTATTACGGGATCGGCGCGGACGATCTCGATTTTCTGGTCGACAAGAACCCGCTGAAGCAGGGGCTGTTCTCCCCGAACACGCGCATCCCGATCAAGCCGGTCGAGGCGATCGAGGAGGAGCAGCCCGACGTGCTCTTCATGCTGGCCTGGAACTTCTTCGACGAGATCTATGCGCAGCAAGAAGCATTCCGGGCACGCGGCGGCCAGTTCATCGTGCCCTATCCGAGGCCGCGCCTCGTATCCTGATCTTCGAGAGGAAGGGTAGTTGAAGGGAGCACGCTGCCTCGTCACCGGAGCCGCCGGGTTCATCGGATCGCACCTGTGCCGCCGCCTGGCGAATGCGGGTGCCGAGGTCCACGCGCTCGTGCGGCCCGGCGGATCGCGGATCCGGATTGTGGGGCTGGCCGATCGCGTCACCATGCATTCGGCCGATCTCGAGGATGGGGCGGCGATGGCGCTCGTGATCGAGGCGGCGCGCCCCGAACTCGTCTTCCACCTCGCGACCCCGACGCGCGGGGGCATCGCCCCCTCTATCGATGCCGCACAGGACTCGATAGACCGCATTCTGACGCCGTTGCTGAGCTTCGTGAGCGCACTCGCCGACCGCGCCGAACCGCCGGCGCATTTCATCCGCGCAGGGACGATCGCCGAATACGGCAATTCCGCCCTGCCCTTCCGCGAGGATCGGCGCGAGGCTCCCTCCACACCCTATGGTGCCGCCATGCTCGCGGGCACGCAGCATCTGGCCATGCTGCAGAATACCCTGCCCTTCCCGACCGTGACCGCACGGCTCGCGCTGACCTATGGTCCCGAACAGGACAAGCGCTTCATGATTCCCGCCATGCTGGACGCCTGCCAACGCGGCGAAGCCTTCAAACTCCAGCGGCCCGACGACAGGCGCGATCTCATCCATGTCGACGACGTGGTCGGTGTGTTGCTTGAGCTCGCTGAAAGACCGCGCGCTGGCGCAACCCATGTGAACATCGGCACTGGATATGCACCCAGCATGCGCGAAGTCGGCGAGCACATGGTCGAGATCACAGGCTGCAGGCCCGATCTCATAACGAGCGCCACAGACGCCGCGCCCGATAGTCCGAGCGAATTGCGCTGCGACAACACACTGGCCAAGCGCCTTTACGGCTGGGAGGCCACCATACCCTTGCACGACGGTCTGCGCATGCTCGCGCTAGAGAATCGGACAACGCTCGCAGCGGCAGGAGAGCGCCATGGATGAGGATGCCAAGACACTCGTTTCGATCCTCGTCCCCGCCTTCAACGAGGAAGAGAACGTCGAACGCGCCTACAACGCCATCCTGAAAACGTTCGAGCGACTGCCCGACTACGACTACGAGATCATCTTCACCGACAACCACTCGACCGACCGGACCTTCGAACTGCTCGAGGGCATCGCCAAGCGCGATCCCAAGGTCAAGGTGATCCGCTTCTCGCGCAATTTCGGCTACCAGCGCTCGCTGCTGTGCGGCTACAAGGCCGCCTCTGGCGCATGCTCGATCCAGCTCGACTGCGACCTTCAGGACCCGCCCTCGCTGATCCCCGACATGCTGCGGTTGTGGCGGATGGATCACCAAGTGGTCTACGGCATCCGCCGCTCGCTGCCTGATGGCTTCATCGTGCGACAGCTGCGCCGCGGTTTCTACCGGCTGATCTCGCGCATCAGCGACGACAACCTGCCGGTGAACGTCGGCGAGTACCGGCTGTGCGACCGCCGCATCCTCGACGAACTGCGCAAGGTCAACGACACCACGCCCTATTTGCGCGGCCTGATCAGCTCGATGGGCTTCTCGCAGGTCGGCTTTGAATACGACCGCGCGGACCGCGTTGCGGGCGAGAGCAAGTTTCCGCTCAAGTCGATGATCTCGCTGGCGGTGGACGGGCTGCTCAACCACTCGCTCCTGCCGCTGCGGCTCGCTTCCTATGCGGGGATCATCATCGGACTTTTGACGATGCTGCTGTCCTTCATATACATCCTCGGCCGGGTCTTCCTCGGACAGGCCTGGCCAGCGGGTTTCGCGACCACAACAATCCTGCTGCTCATGTCGATCTCGATCAATGCGATCTTCATGGGCATCCTGGGGGAATATATCGGCCGCCTGTTCATCCAGTCGCGGACCGAGGCGGACCCGATTATCGAGACCCGCCTGAACTTCGAGGAGCCGCGCCGCTCGGGTCACTTGCGGGAAATACGAAACGGCGGCTGAGCACGTAGAATAGGGCGGCATAGACGCAGATCGCGACAAGCTGGACCAGCGGGCTCTCAGTGAAGCCAAGTCCTCGACCGCCGGCGACGACGCCAAGGTTTACTGCGTAGGCGAAGGCAACCACCAGCACGTAGCGAACCAGTTCACGCCGCGAGATTTCGTGACGCACCCGGAAAGTCAGCACGCGATGGAGCAGCCACGAGATCGGCAGGCCGAGCGAGAAGCCGATGACATTGGCCGGGTAGTCGCCCGCGCCGAGATGCAGCGCTCCCACGATGATCGCGTAGCCAAGCAGCGTGTTGAACCCGCCCACGGCGAGGAAGCGTACCAATTCGGCAATGTCGCGCCGGCGCAGCTCGGTGAGGAATGACGAAGCCACGTTATCGCCCTTCCGCTACATGGCTCACGGCGACCTGTCCGTGACTTTGAAGCGCGTCGATATGCATCGCTGTTGCCCACTATCTGTCTTCGGCAAGCGCCATCATGCGCGGCCGTGGTGACACCCGCAATTGCCCATAAGGCTTGGCAATTCCGATCAGAATCGAGGCCATGTCCGTCGGGCTCCAAAACACGACCAAAGGCACCGGAGCCCGCTGAAGCGGGGCCGGTGCCTCAATGTCGTCAGGGCCGTGACCGGTCGGCTCAGGCCGACTGGCTGAGGGCCATCGATTCGGCGGGTGCTTCGACCGCCTGCGGTTCGACCGCGACGGTCGCACAGGTCGCATTGGCATCGACACCGTTGTTGACCGCCCAGATCGCCGCCTGGGTGCGGTTCTGGACCATCAGCTTGCGCAGGATCGCCTTCACATGGACCTTGACGGTTGCCTCGCTGATATCGAGCCGATGTGCGATCACTTTGTTGGGATAGCCCATGATCAGGCAGCGCAGTGTCTCGATCTCGCGCTCCGAGAGCAGCTTGACGAGTTCCGCGCCGCTCTGGCCGCTGCGCCCCGGCATCACGCTCCGATCGGAAAGGTGCTCCAGCAGCGCGCTGGGCAGGACCTTTTCGCCGAGCGTCACGAGGCGCAGGGATTCCACCAACGAGCGGCAGGCGATTTCCTTGACGATATAGCCGTCAACGCCGGCCCGGAAGGAATCGACCATGATCTCGTATTCGAACTCGTCCGTAAGCAGGACGAGCCGCGATTTGGGAAAGGCCTTGTGCATCGCCATGACCTCGGTCTTGACGTCCTGGGCGGCACTCACATCGATCACGATGAGTTCCGAGGCTTCGACCGGGCCTTCAGCCCCAGCCAACATGGCCTCGCAATTCTTGTAGGATCTCTCGACAACGAATTCTTCTTCACCAAGAATTCGACTGAGACCTTCTCGCATTATGGAATTGGCGCATACGAGCGCCACGTTTACTTCGGTTTTATCCAACATATTCGTGTACCCCGTCCTTGGTATGGAAGTACGCGAACCCACTGTTGATTTGATTTTATCGTTGTATGAAAACGACATCGCTGTGTTTTGGGGTCCCGTCCAGAGGTCCCGGCGCTGTGGCTTTCACCTATCACGATAGTTATTTTTCGGTTTCACTCAAGAAGATTTGGCCTGAGCATCATACCGCAAGGCGCGTGGTCCGTGGTTGCCGGCTCTCCGGTGATGAGGAATCGCCCTATATACGCCTGAAAACAGGGGATAACCTTCAAGTGTCCCGTTTTGAGACATGGGCGGTGAAACTCACCAAACGGCTTACGTCATTCTTGCATTCCCGCTCCGCTGAACGTTCTCAAAGTTGCCGAGAATGGCCACGATGAAGCCCGATGTCGCGCATGGATGGCGGCGAGTCGGCGTTTTGCGCCACTCGATGGTCTCCAGTCCCGACCTTGAAAACGGATTACCTCGCAATTGCATGCGCCTACCGTCCGGCTTTCGCATAGGCTTGCCCAAGCAGAACAGCAGCGAGAGCACGAGTGGGCACGCGAGCGTCCGATCATCGCCAAGTCACAGAGAGCGACCCGGCCAGCGCACGCCATGGCAGCAGTATCGCCGGCGCATTGCAAGGCATGCGCCTTTATCAATGGCCCAAGAATACCCTGGTTTTCGTGCCGCTTCTTGTCAGCCATGCCTTTACGCTCGAAGACTTCCTCGACGCGCTCGTGGCGTTTTTTTCGTTCAGCCTGCTCGCTTCGGCGACCTATCTGTTCAACGATCTGAGAGACATCAGGTCCGACAGGATGCATAGGATCAAGTCCCAGCGCCCGATCGCGAGCGGAGCGTTGAGCGAGCGCGCGGCAATGTCCTGCGCGATAGCCTTGCTGCTCTTCGCTTCTGCGCTGACGCTGCTACTCCCGCACGGGTTTGCCGTGGTGCTCGCAATCTATCTCGTGACCACGCTCGGCTACACCCTGCTCTTCAAGCGGATGCTCGGTCTCGACATCGTTGTGATCGCATGCCTTTACACGCTGCGCGTCGTCGCCGGGGACGAGGCCATCGGAGCCGATCTTGCCGGCCTGGACTCGTCGGACTGGATACTTGGCTTTTCCTGCCTGCTCTTCCTGGCTCTGGCCCTCATCAAGCGTTGTTCCGAGTTGTTCACGTCCCTGCTCGACGGCCATGAGCAGCTCCCGGGTCGCGCATATCGAGAGGAGGACATCCCGATCCTCCTTGCCCTAGCGACAGGTGCATCGATGTGCTCGATCGCGATCTTTGTCCGCTTCATCGGATCGAGCGATGTCACCGACAATTTCAGCGATCCGCGCCTGCTGTGGCTCATGGTTCCCATTCTCGTATACTGGCTGATGCGGCTCCTGCTGCTCGCCAACCGCAAGATGATCGTCGACGATCCGGTGCTATTTACGCTCCGCGATGCGCATAGCCGGTGGTGCGGTGTAGGGATGACCTTGGTGACCCTCGCTGCATGGTGACGCCCGAAAGATCGCGTTTTGAAGGCGGTATGCGACTTGCGTAAAGTCCTCGCCAGCGTACTGCCTGAAGGCAAGTCGTTGAACGGCCGCGATGCCTTGGCGTTGCTGTCGCTCGGAGCGGTCGTGTTCGCCGTATCCTACCTGAGGCTGGAAGCGAGCCGCGAGGCGCTACAGGTCAACAACTGCATCTTCGGGGCCGACGCGGCCACTTATGCCAAGGCTCTCGCGACCGAGCAGTATACCGGCATCAAAGTCCAGAAGCACGCGCTCGCCGTCGTCATGCTCGGCTTGCTCGCCATGCCTTTCAAACTGGCAGGCCTTGCGCCGGCGGTGGCCGGTTCGGCTGCGCTGGCAACCGTCAATACGCTTGCTGCAGCCCTGATCTACGTCTTCGGACGCGCAAACGCCTGTGCGTCCCTCCCCTCTGTCGCCCTCGCCCTTATGGCCTTTTCCGGATTGGGCACCGCGACCCTGCTCGGCATTACCGAAACCTACGGCGTGACCATCGCGATGATCGTGACTGCGCTGATCTTCTTCCCGCTCGCCGCCGAGCATGCGAAGAGCGAACCCGTCTTCGCGCCGCTGATGGCAGGCCTGCTGACATTGGGGCTTGGCTTTGCCAACGCGCCTGCGCTCGCTTTCCTGCTGGTCTATTTCGCGAATTTGTGGCCGCTGCGCCAGCAACTCGACGGGCGCAGACTGGCGATTGCTGCAGGGCTCCCGCTGCTGTGCGTCGCCATCGCGCCGGTGCTGCCGGTACTCGTCGCCGAAGGGACCGATGCGGGCTCGAGCTGGCACGCCAATTATCTCGCACGCTATGCCACCTTCGCCAACTTCACCGACTTGGCGACGATCGCAAACTTCCTGCTGAACGCGCTGGTCTTCGCCTTCGTGGCGCCTCTGGAATTTCTGCGCTGCCGGTTTCTGATTCCCGAGTTGGCCGAACTCATGGCCCGGCCGGTCAATCTCATCGCCTACGGCGCGCTGATCGCAACATTGGTGTACGGTATCTGGCATAGCCTGCGGTCTGAGCAGAGACCGACGACACTCGGCATCCTGCTTGCGGTCGTGGCGATCCTGGCGTTCTATCTCTATTTCAACCCCGACGAAGCGATCCTGTACAGCCCGCAATGGACCGTGCCGCTGGTGCTGGCAGGCGCTTCGGGCCTCGGGCGCATACCGCTCATCGTAGCGGGCGTGGCATTGCTGTGTCTCGCGGTGAACCTGCCGCCATTGGGCAATCCGCGGACGCACGACCCGTCTCGCTGCTGCCCGATACCGCCATCGACCATGGCCGACCGTGAACACCCCGCGGCGCTCGCCCGCGAACGTGCTGCCGGCAGGGGGAGATAAGATGCAGAACCGATCGACCGACCTGCCTTCACGCCAGACGGAAACCCCGCCGCTCGCCAGCAAGAGCCACGTCCCCTTCCTCGATTACTTCAGGGCCTTCGCCATCCTTTTCGTGGTCCTGATCCATTCCGGAAACGCCGTGCTCCTGCGGGGAATATCAGACGGAGGCGCAGAGACCGCGAGCGGGGTCCGCACGGTGGTCCATATCCTCTCGCACAATTCCACGGTCTACTTCGCGCTTATCTCGGGGGTGCTCTACGCCTTCACCCTCCACCGCAAGCCGCATCTGCCCTTCCTGAAGTCCCGGGTCCTTAACGTCTTCGTTCCCTACGCGGTCATTTCGATCGGCCTGACAGTCCTGCTCTACGGTTATGCGAGCTACACAGGGCGAGCCGCGTTCGACCCGCTCGGTCTGGCGCGGCTGACAGCCTACAATGTCGCGCTGGGCGAAGCCTGGAATACGCTTTGGTACATACCTGTGGTGATGGTTCTTTACATCATCAGCCCACCGCTTCTGGCAATCGTCCGAACCCCCTCATGGCAATGGCTTGCGGTGGCGATCGCGCTGGTCCCGCTATTCGTTTCACGAACGGGAAGCGAGGTTACGCCGGCGATGATCGCTTTTTTCATCGGGGTCTATGTCGTCGGCCTGGCAATAGGTGCGGATCTCGACCGGGCCCTCACCGTCTTTCGCAAAAGCCGCGGTGTCCTGTGGATCGCGGTCGTTTGCAGCGCGACGGCCGTGGCCTTTCTCGATGCCAGAGGGATCGAGTTTCTCGGGCAGACATCGCTCCGCGAAAGCGCGATCTACATCCTGAGATTGGCGATATCCGGCCTGGTGCTGCTGTGGTTGTACGAACATTGCGAATCGTTCGGCACGCGCACTTCGGCCCTTTTGCTGCTGTTCGCAAACTACGCCTTCGGCATCTACTTCCTCCATGGGCCGCTTTTGCGACCGATTGCCAGGGTGCTCGGGGAGGCGGTACCCGTCGGCGATCCGTGGTTGGCCGTCAGCATCGCCATATGCGCCGCCTTCGTGCTCGCGCTGACCATCTCGACCGTGATCGTACACGTGATCGTACGTACCACCTCACCATTCTCGCGCTACCTTATCGGAGCCGTCGCCGCCAAGCCCGCCAAGGCCACGGGTCGGAACAGCCGCACGGACAGCACCGACGTGGCGGCCCAGCCACCGCTACAACAGCGATCGTAGCAGCGGGTTCGGGAATTTCCGTTCGACGGTGACGCCGTAAAAGGTTTCCGCAAGGCCCGGCAACTCGGCGCTTTCGATCAGCTCGCCGCTGGCGAGTTCGTCCCGCACGACGATCGGTGGCAGCGCCGCAACGCCGACACCCTCGCGCACGAGCAGGCGCATCATCGCCATGTCGTCGACCTCGGCCGCGATCTGCGGGTTCAGGCCGAGCCTGTCCATCATGGCATCGAAGCCCATCCGCAGCGCGGATCCCGGAGTGGCGAGGACCATGGGCGCGAGCGCAAGATGCTGTTCGAGCGAACGGTCGCGGGGCAAGAGTTCCGGCTTCGCGACCAGGCTCACCGCCTGGTCGTCCAGCCGCCGGACGACGAATTTTCGCAGTGTGTCGGGCGGCGGCGGCTGGTTGGTCAGCACGACATCGAGATGAAGGTCGGCCAGCGCGTTGAACAGTTCGCCCGCACTGCCCGAATGGAGGATGACCTCGACGTCGCTCCTGCCCAGCACCGGGCGGAGGAAGGTGAGCTGGAAATTGCGCGACAGCGTGGCCAATGACCCCACACGCAAGGCCTGCCTCTGGCGACCGCTGGCCTGCAAGGTCGCAATCATCTCGTCACCGCTGGCGAAGATCGCATTGGCGTAGTCGAGCGCGATCCGCCCTGCCTCGGTCAACAGCAAAGAGCGCCCCCTACGCTCGAAGAGTTGCTGGCCGAGCCGTTCCTCGAGCAGCCTGATCTGCGTCGACACCGAAGATTGCGAAACGTTCAGGCTTTCCGCTGCGCGCGTAAGGTTGCCCTCGACTGCAACGGCCTGGAAATACCGCAGGTGATGATAGTTGAGCTCGCCCATTTCGTTCTCTTAATCAGAACATAAAGGTATAAACAATGTATTTTTCCTGATCCAGATATGGCCCTATCCGGCAGCCCGACCTGCCTTGCATCCTCCTCCGGAGCGACCATGACCGAACCATTCCTGCCTCTTGCCGCGCCGCTGCTCTTCGCATTCGTCGCCGCGCTCGCCATCCTCAATCCGGGCCGGCGACCGATCTGGCTTCTGCGGACGGCGGAAGGGGCGGCATTGGCCGCAATCGCGATTTCGCTCGCCGCGCTCGTCGGTCTCGTGCAGGCTGGCCCTGCGACCTCTTCGGTCATCGGCTGGGGTGGGCTCGGCCTCTCGGTCCGGCTGGATGCCGTCAGTGTCACCATGCTGCTCATGATTACGGTGATTGGCTGGGTGGTCCTGCGCTATTCCGCAAACTACCTCGACGGCGAGGCGCGGCAGGGCGCGTTTGTCGGCTGGTTGTCCGCGACGCTTGCAGCGGTGCTGCTGTTCGTCGTCGCCGGGAATCTGTCGCTTCTGGTGGCCGCCTGGATCGCTACGAGCCTGTGTCTCCATCGCCTGCTGCTGTTCTATCCCGACCGGCTGCAGGCGCAACGGGGCGCGCGCAAGAAGTTCATCGTCGCGCGGACCAGCGACATTGCGCTGGGCGCCGCGGCCGGCCTGCTCTGGTGGGGCTATGGCACAGCCGACATCGCGACGATCCTCGGGGCAGCGCGCGAGGGTGTGGCTCCCTCCAGCGCGATCATCGCCGCCGGCCTGCTCGCTTTCGCCGCAGTCCTCAAGTCGGTCCAGTTCCCCACCCACGGCTGGCTCACCGAAGTGGTCGACACGCCGACCCCGGTTTCCGCCACGCTGCACGCAGGGGTGGTCAATGGCGGTGGGTTCCTGCTGGTCCGCTTCGCCGATGTCATGCTGATGGCACCCGGCGTGCTCGCGGTGCTGGTAATGATCGGCGGTTTCAGCGCGCTATTGGGCGGGCTCGCCATGCTCGGCCAGCCGGCGGTCAAGAATTCGCTCGCTTGGTCGACCATCGCCCAGATGGGCTTCATGATCATGCAGTGCGGCCTCGCGCTGTTCCCGCTCGCCCTGCTGCACATCGTCGCGCACTCCTTCTACAAGGCGCACGCGTTCCTGTCCTCCGGTTCGGCGGTCGAGGTCGTGACCGCGAACCGCCGGCCCGGCCCGATCGCGGTGCCCAGCGGCAGGAACGTCGCCGCCGCCTTCGTCCTGGCGCTCGCCATCTACGCCGCGATCGGCGCGCTGTTCGGACTGGCGCACAAGAGCCCGCAGGCGATCGGCCTCGGTGCGATCCTCGTCTTCGGCGTGGCCTATCTCCTGGCGCAAGGGCTCGCCGACAAGGCCCCTCGCGCGCTCACCCGCAAGACCGCGCTTTATTCGGTGCTCGCCTCGCTCGGCTATTTCGGACTGCAGCGGCTGTCCGAATGGCTGACCGAGGGGACGCTGCCCGCCACCCCGGCTCCGGGTCCGCTCGAGTGGACTCTGATCGCGCTCGCCGTGTTCAGCTTCGGCCTGACCGCCGTCGCGCAGGCGCTGTTCCCGCGCTGGGCGATGCACCCGGCCGCGTCGGGCCTGCGCGTCCACCTCTCCAACGGCCTTTACGCCAATGCCGTGTTCGACCGGCTGGTCGGCAACTGGTCAGTTCGCAAGACCCGCTGACCGGACGATGCAGGAAACCATGCCCATGACCGCACCCTTCCCCGCTGCCCAGTTCGATGCTTCGGCGCTCGCCGTCGCCATCGAGGACGCCATCGAACACGCCGTGCGCCAGATCCCGCCCGCATGGCCGCTGGCTTCTTCGGTCGCGGTCAACCCCTTCCTCGGCCAGTCGGGCGAGACACTGGCGGCAACGGCTGCGCGCCTGCGCAGTGTCGGCGGGGTGCCGGTTACCATGCCACGTGCATGGTACCGCGATCGGATCGCAAGCGGCACCATCTCCGATGGCGATCTCGCTGCAGCGCTCGACGCCTCGCCGCATGCGGGCAAGCCCGCCGACCTTACCGCGCTGCACGAGGCGATCGCGGCGAACCTTCCCACGGCCGCCCCACTCGCCAGCGTGGCGATGCTCTCCGCCCGCGCGAGCGGCACCGATTGGCCCGGCATCCTCGCCGACCGGATCGGGTCCTGGCTGGGTAGCTATTTCGACCAGGGACAGGCCCTGTGGCCCGCTATTCCGGGCCGCTCCGCATGGGCGGCCTGGCGCACCTATGCGACGCACGACCTCACGCCCGAAATCATGGGCCTCGACGGCTTCGCCCGCATCGTCGCAGAGGCGCCGCAGAACCCCCGCATGCTCATCGAGCGCGCGGTGGGGACGCTAGGCCTAGAGTCGGCGGCGTTGCCGGGCTTCTTCCACCAGCTGCTCTTCTCGCTCGGTGGCTGGGCGCAATATGCGCGCTATCGCCTGTGGCAGGCCGAGCTTGCCGGGGGGACCGACGCCATCGTGTCCGACCTGCTGGCCATCCGCCTGTTGTGGGAAGAGACCCTCTACCTCCAGCACCGCGCGGCGATTGCCGACGACTGGGCCGAAGTGCGCGCCGCCCATGCCGCGACGCACGCGGCCGAGCCGGAGGATGTGATCGACGAAATCCTGCAGGAAGCTGCCGAGCGTGCCTCGCAGCGCGAGCTCGGTGACGTCCTCGCGACTGCCCGACCGAAGCCTGCGACCGACCGGCCCGCCCTGCAGGCGGCCTTCTGCATAGACGTGCGCTCGGAAGTATTCCGTCGCGCGCTCGAAAGCGCCGACCCCGCCATCCAGACCATCGGTTTCGCCGGCTTCTTCGGTCTCGCGACCGAGCATCGCGGCTTCGCCTCCGACATCGCCGAGCGCCGCCTGCCGGTGCTGCTCAACCCTTCGCTTACGTCGGTCGCCGGCGACAAAGGCGACGACGAACGCGATCGCACCACCCGTTTCACCCTGCGGGCCAAGCGCGCCTGGGGCCGGTTCAAGTTCGCCGCCGTCTCCTCTTTCGCCTTCGTGGAGGCCACCGGACCGCTCTACGTGGTTAAGCTGCTGCGCGATGCGCTCGGACTGGCGGGCTCGACGGCGCCGGGCGAACCCACACCGCGCCTCGCGCCGGAGCTTCCCCTTGAAGCGCGGATCGACGCCGCGCACACGATCCTGAAGGCGATGTCGCTAACCACCACCTTCGCGCCGGTGGTGCTCATCGCGGGCCATGGCGCGAATGTTACCAACAATCCCCACGCCAGCGGCCTGCACTGCGGCGCCTGCGGCGGCTATTCGGGCGAGGTCAATGCGCGCCTGCTGGCCGGCCTGCTCAACGACGCCGCCGTTCGTGACGGGCTCACCGGGCGCGGGATCGTCGTACCCGCGGACACGGTTTTCGTGGGCGCCCTCCACGACACGACCACCGACCGCGTTACGCTTTACGATGGCGATCTGGAGGACACGTCCCCTGTCGACCTGGCGCAGGTGCGCAGCTGGCTGGAGACAGCCGGTGCCCTCGCCCGGGCCGAGCGCGCGCCCCGGCTGCCGCATGCCTCTGGCGGGGCCGACATCGCCCGCCGCGCACGCGACTGGGCCGAAGTCCGCCCCGAGTGGGCGCTGGCAGGGTGCAAGGCCTTCATCGCTGCACCGCGCCACCGCACGAGCGGCCGAGAGCTAGAAGGCCGCGCCTTCCTCCACGACTACGACTGGCGCCAGGACGAGGCGAACGGCTTCGCCGTGCTCGAATTGATCATGACCGCACCGGTGGTGGTCGCAAGCTGGATCAGCCTGCAATATTATGGCTCGACCGTCGCCCCGACCACTTTCGGCGCCGGCAACAAGCTGCTCCACAACGTCGTGGGCGGCATCGGCGTGTTCGAGGGGAATGGCGGCAACATGCGTGCCGGGCTATCCTGGCAATCGGTCCATGACGGGGAACAGCTGGTCCACGAACCGCTGCGCCTCGCGGTCTGCATCGAAGCGCCGGTCGATGCCATGACGGCGATCCTCGACAAGCACCCGCAGGTGCGCGAACTGTTCGACAATCGCTGGTTGCACCTCCTTGCACTCGACGACGAAGGTCGCCCCGCAAAACGTTATGTCGGCGATCTGAAGTGGAGCGAAACGGAGACCTGAGCTGAGCCGGCATCTGGCCGGCCCGTTCGCCCGGGAAACCCGAACTTGCGCCCGGTGCGACGGATCAGGCCGCGCGCAAGCTCGTAAGGAACGAGGCCGCTTCCTCGACAAGGATTTCGGCTCTCATCGCAATCGTACCGGTCGAGTTCGCCATTTCCTCAGCCAGACGACGGCCCTCGTCCGACGCACTCGCCGCGCTTTCGACGTCTATTTGCAGGCGGGCGTTGTCCGAGGCGGTATGCTCGGCATGACGCGCGATGGACACGGCCGTCTGCGTCTGATCCTCGGTCGCCATGCGGATGCTAGCGGTGGCGTTCGAAACCTCCCCGACCTGGGAGATGATGCCGCCCATGGTCTTGGCCACGGCTTCGACGCGCGTCAGCATCGCATTGACGATATCGGCAATGTCCTGGGTTGCAGCGGCAGTCTGGTTCGCCAGCAATTGACCTCCCCGGCAACCACCGAGAAGCGCGATTTGTCTGCTCCCGCGCGCGCCGCCTCAATGGTCGCATTGAGCGCCAGCAGATTGGTCTGCGTCGCGATGTTGGAGATCATCCCGGCGACTTTTTCCACACGCTTCGCATCCTCGACGAGTTCACTGATGACCCGTTCGCCCCAGCGCGCGTCGCTGACCACCTGCGTGGGCACTTCGGATTGTTCGGCAACCCGTCGCGAAACTTCGGTCGCAACGGACAGGGCGCCCACCGCCATGACCCCGGCGATGACGCCGCACAGGAGGATCTGTCCCTCGACATCGTTGTCGACGATGGCGCCGCACAGCAACAGGCCCCACGCGATCGCGGTTACCAGGGCCGAGCCGGCAGTGGAGAGCACTTCCTTGCGCGCATCCTCGACCTGCCAGTCTTTGGCCTGATTGCGCCGCCACACCGCAAGCGTCCAGCAGGACACCAGCAACAAGGCGACTAGAAAGGGGATGAGCTGCATCGGATCGGTCGCAGTGAAGGTGATCAGGCTGGCAGCCGGCACGGTGCAGCCGAAAACGAGCGGATACCCGCCGCGCGCCGCGCGCAGTTGCGCCGAAACCAGCTCGGTCGGCAGCGCTTGCTCGCCTTTGCCGAGGCCCAACAAGAAAGGGAGAGAAGCCATCTTCCCATCTGAGGTTTGCTTGGACCGCAGATGGTAAGAAAGATTGGTTAAGCAGTGTTCAACCCGGCCGGGAGGCATGGTCAGAAAGGGGCCGGAAAGCTGCGCTCCGGCTTGCAATCGGGGCACGAAAGTGGGGTAATCATGACTGGGTTTTTCATGCTGGGAGGACAAGTATGGCGGCTCCCGACATCCAAGGTCGTTGCGCTGCGGCGAGGTGCGTTTCGAACTGACGGACAGGCCCTTCGCAATCCATGGCTGCCGCTGCAGCTATTGCCAGCGGGAAACGGGAAGCGCCTTTGCTGTCAATGCCCTGATCGAAAGCGACCGCGTGCGCGTCCTCGAAAGGTCGCCCGAGGCCCATGTCACCGCGTCGGCAAGCGGGCAAGGCCAGACGATCCTGCGCTGTCCCCGATGCAACGTCGCGCTCTGGAGCAACGATCCGGGGTTCGGCGAGCATGTAACGTTCGTGCGTGTCGGTACGCTCGAGGCGAGGCAAGACCTCGCGCCGCAAGTTCATATCTTCACCTCCACCCGACTGGAGTGGCTAGACTTGCCGGCACATTCGCCGCGCTCTGAAGGAATGTATCCCGTCAGCGACCTGCGGGTACTCTTCGGCGGGACGGACGGACAGCGCTGGCTCGCCTGCGCCCGGCGCGTGCACGGATAGCGGCCCTGCCTGCTTGCCCCTGGGGCGACACCGGTCTGATCGCGGTCGAAGGACGATCCGATCGCTTCCGGTGCTTCCGCGCGGTGACTCCGTATTCGGGCCCTGAGTGAAGTTAGTAACGTCAGAGGAACGGCCTGGCGGAAATTACCTTATTGATTTTTCGTATTTTTGTTATCTTGAGGTAAAAGTAGCCCCAACACCCCCCTCTTGTCGATCTTTTACGGCAGATTGATCGAAGAACGCGATGAGAGGCTCATCAATGAAATGGATCACCAGTCGGTTCGGTGGCTATTCTGCGAATTCTCGAAGACTAAGCGGACTGCGACGGGGGCATTTGGCAAATGCGCTCCTTCGGTCGTGGGCGGTCACAAAAATTCAGCAAGAACACTAGGATTTTGCCGAGGAGTCCTGCCAACCAACATTCTAGAACTACAATGTTTTCTCTACATAAGACACGTATGTAGTTCGAGCAATAATCTGTGTGGAGTTACTCAACCAGCCGTCTTTCAGAAGTGTGCGACCAATGAGAAGGACTGATTTGGCCTAGAAGGCACGGAGCACTTCAGTCCTGCTGATCCCCCCGAGATGGGTCAATATTGAGTCCAAAAGCTCGGTCCGCACTGAACCAGAGGCTTCACGATAATTGGTTTCGAAGTTCCGGCAATGGTCCCCCAATTCCCCCTGACCAAAATACGCGGCAGTACCCGCAATCTGATGTAAAAGCGCGAATACCTGGTCGAGGTCGCTCTCTCGTTGCACGCCATATTCCTGCAGTCGCAAAACAAGCGCGTGCGCCTTTGCTATGCGATCTTCGAACAGTTGAGCGAAGCCGTCGCATTCAGAATGTTCGGGGCCAGGTTTCGCAGGGCGCCGCATCCTCATGGGGATATCTGCAAGAACCCTATCCAAGTCCCGAAGCCTGACCGGCTTCGAGAGATGCGCTTGCATGCCAGCGGAACGACACGCTTCGACATCTTCCTGATAGGCATTGGCGGTCAGTGATATGATCGGGAGTTCCTCTGCACAAATTCCCGCAGCACGAATCTGTCTGGTCGCCTCGAGCCCATCCATTTCCGGCATTTGCATGTCCATCAAGACAACACCGATCGGATCGATCGATCCCCGCCTTGCAAGCACGGTCTCCAGCGCAATCTGGCCGTTTTCAGCTATGAGAGTGCGATACCCTGCCTTCTCTAGCATCTTGATGGTCAGGATTTGATTGATCTGGTTATCTTCCGCGACGAGAACCAGCATGTTTGCGGGACCCGCTTCGCGGGATTCCATAAGATCGGGGGTTTCATTTCCGGAAGGTGCCTCGCATTCCAGCAAAGGGAGATGCAAGATGAAAGTCGAACCTGCGCCTTCCTCGCTTTCAACCGAGAGACTTCCACCAAGTAGACCCGCCAGCTTGGCGCTGATCGGCAGGCCCAGGCCCGTCCCCCCGTAGCGACGTGCAATACTTTCGTCTGCCTGCGTGAACTCGTCGAAAATATGCTCAAGCCTATCCGCTGCAATGCCTGGCCCGGTGTCGCTTACTGCAATCCTGATGCATCTGCCCTTGCGATCGGCCTGCGCCTTTAGTGAGACTGTCCCCTGTTCGGTGAACTTCAAGGCATTGCCGACAAGATTCAACAGGATCTGGCGAAGTCGCATTGGATCCGACCTGAACCACTGGGGCACGTCCGCGTCACATTCGAATTGGAGCGCCAAGCCCTTTTGCAGAGCGACCGGTTCCATCAGCCGGATTGCGCCAGCAATCTTGTGCCGAAGATCGGTCGGCTCGCCGGCAATCGTCATTTGACCCGACTCGATCTTCGCAAAGTCGAGCAAGTCGTTGAGAAGGCGAAGCATGGATCGGCCTGAGTCCGCTATCATTTCCAGGTTCTGACGCTGGTCTTCATCAACCTCCCCTGCGAGGGCCAGCTCCGTGAATCCGATGACCCCGTTCATGGGTGTGCGGATTTCGTGACTCATGTTCGCGAGGAAAGCGGACTTGGCCTGCGTGGCGGCTTCGGCTCGCTGTTTCGCATCGGTGAGGGCGAATTCGAGACGCTTCGTTTCGTCGATGTTCCGCAGCGAAGCCACGATCTCCAGTGGATCCCCGCTTTCCGGATCTCGTACCAAGGCACAATTTGCCTCGAGCCATTGATAGGTCCCAGGCTCGAGAATTCTTTCGGAACGGAATGCAATTCTCGCGCGGTCGCTGGCACCGGTCGAGAGCGCTTCGAACTCGGCTTCAACGACAGCTATGTCTTCGTGGTGGAAACCTGTGATAAATTTATTACCGATCATTAACTTGTGATCGATTCCGAACAATTGCTTCGAAGATGGCGAAGCGTATCTGCACACCCCGCCTAGGTCCAGCCTTAGGACCGCGTCAGTGACGTTATCGGCGAGCAGGGCAAGTTGGCTTTCGCGTTCGGCCAGGCTTTGTGTTGTCTCGACCAATTGAGTGATGTCGTGGGCCACCCCGACGAAGCCCGCTATCTCTCCCTCAGCACTGAATTCTGCCGCATTGACCGTCTCGATCCACACATCACCTCCAGCTGCGTCCCGATAGCGGATGACGCGGCGCCTTACGTCCCCCGGCTTGTGGAAACCGGTGAATGCGGGGTCTGCTTCGTATTCTTCGCCTGTGGCCAAGCGTTCTTTCCACCCATCCCCCAGAATGTCGCTTTGCTCGAGCCCAAATCCCTTCAACCATGCAGCATTGACGTAGGTGATCTGTCCTTCGGCATCGGCCTGAAAGATACCCACCGGCGAAGCCTCTGCAAGTTTGCGAAAGCGCGCCTCACTCGATTCAAGAGCATGATCGTGTGCGATCTTCTCCGTCACATCGGTGCCAGTCCCGATGGCGCCGCCAAATCGTCCCAAGTTATCGAATTGCGGCGTCAGCCTCACAGCAATCTGCCTTGTCTCGCCCGCTGCGGTACGGATTTCGACAATGTGTTGCTCTCCGACGCGTTGGCCGGCTTCGACCGCTCTCCTCTCGGCCTTCAGATCGATCGTGCCTGGATTCATCAGGCGGTCGAAGGGTGTTTCGCCGATCAGACTTTCAGAACTGTGACCGGTAGCGCTTTCCCATCGGGGATTGAGATAGGTGAACTTCCAGTCACTATCGACGCGGAACACGAGATCGCTGATCCCGTCGAGGATAGAGCCCATGAAGTCCCGACTTTCCTGAAGGTCGCGCCCAATTTCCGAACGGTTTGACAGCACCATCGCGACAGGCAGTCCGATCGCGAGGCAAGACGCGAGGAAGGTCTGGAACGCAATGATCTCTTCCCTGGGCCCGCCCGCGACCAGCGCGATCGGGCCGAAGCCATTGAAACTCGCCACAGCGGCCACGATTGCAGTCAGGAATACCACCAGCGCCGTCCCCAACCTGCCGGTCAGGAATGCGGCGAGAACAACCACTGGCGCGGCGAGAAACAGGAAGGGATACGTGTTTTGCGCGAAGATGAGCAAAAGCGCGATCACCGATATGAAAAGCGTTGATATCCAGTTTATTAAAGGATGTTTCCTCCATTCATTCTCAGGGAATTCGAGCGCTTCCCTGAGGACAAGTATGAGAGAGGATAAGATTGCGATCGCCAACGCGTGACCGGACATCCAGCGACCGAAGCTGAACCACCATTCCTGACCCTGCCAAGCCAGCAAAACCGAAGCAGCGCCGATTCCGGAAACCGCCGGCACGGCAACGCCGATCAGCAGCATCCTGCCAAACTGTCGAGCATCTTCAAAAAGTGTCGTGCGATCCACGAATTTCTCAAGCGCCCATAGCGCCAACGCGATCTCGAAGATGTTGGCCGCGGCAAGCATCAGCGCAATTACGGGTTCGTCGCCGACGGCAAGGTTCGCTGCGACTCCGGAAGCGAAACAAAGACCGAGTGCAGCAATCTTGCAGCGAGCACCGCGACCGTAGATCATCCCGACGACGAACGCGTTCGCTATCCAGAAGGCGGCAATCCGCCCTGTAGCGTGCGTTAGCTCTATCGCCGCAAAAGCCAAAAGCCCGAAGACAAGACTGATCAGGGTCGCGCCAGCGATGCTCGCGCACGCGCCGAAAGGCTCGACCCTACCTCTTCCACTTCCAAGCGGGCTTGTCATGTCATTTGCATGGCGGATGTATAGTTAATATTGAGTAACGTCCTGCCTTTGCCGGAACCGATTATTCCTCACTCGAAACGAGCACCTTTTTTGATACTGTGAAGCGCATTTCTGATAAGGTTGTAACGTCACGATAAGCGGTCTCGTTGATTCTCCAGATGCGGACCATTGAAAGGCATCAGAGTATGGCGTCCAGCGCACTGATCGACATGGAGATGGTCGAGCAAGGCGCAGAAGCGCTCGGGCGGGAAGAGATGATCAAGCTTTGCAGGCTCATGGCCAACACATGTCTTGCGGATGCCCGTCGGCTTGCCGTTCTGGATGCCGCGGAGAAACGCCGCACTCTTCACAGCCTGGCAGGCGCCGCAGCAAGCTGCGGAGCGGAGCGCCTTGCAGTCGAGGCACGCCGGCTCGAACGCAGTCCAACCTGGTCGGACGATGACTTTGAAACCCTTTGCAATGTCGCGTTGGCAACGCAGGAGTGGGCGATCCGCGACCTACCATTTATTCTCTCATAATCAGATATTTGCACTGGATTCCTGCAGCGCTATGATAGCTTGGGCACGATTAGTGACCCCAAGAACCTTGAATATCGCAGAAAGGTGGGATTTTACGGTCGCCTCCGATAGATCGAGATCGTCGGCGATTACCTTGTTGGAGTGCCCCTTCGCGAGCTCGATCACGACCTTGGTCTGAGCCGGAGACAAGCGCTCGATCGCAGAACTCAATTGGTCGGCATCTTCGGGAATGGCATCAGGCAGATCCGGGAAATAGGTTGCACCGCCAAGGACGGCGTCCACGGCCTCCTTCATCACGGCAACCGAAGCAGACTTGCTCAGAAAGCCGCGGGCGCCCAACGATTTTACACGGGCGATCACTTCGCCGCGATCGTTGCCACTTACGACGAGGACCGGGATATCCTTGTTCAGGTTGCGGACCATCGACAAGTTCGCGAGACCTTGACTGTCCTTTAGCGCGAGATCCAGGAACAAGGCGTCATAGCGCTCCCGCACTAGAGCGCGCTCAACTTCCGCAATTGAAACGGCTGTATCGACAACCACGGCGCTATCGATCGAATGGACCGTCAGCGTCAGCGCTGCGCTACACAGCGGATGGTCATCGGCAACAAGAACCCGTCGCACCATCGCAACCCTCTCTGTTTTCCGTTCTAAGACCCTGTCACGGACGGGAAAGCCCATTCCGTCCATGTTACAATCTTTAACAAGTTTAGCCTCATACCTTCGTATGAATACGTGGTTTTCGTAAGTTTTCGATAACCTTGTTCCCTCACCTTGGGAGCATGACACACGCAACCCAACGCATCGCCGCCAGTTCGCTGGCTATCGCAACGCTCCTTGCGGCGCAGCCGGCCCTGGCCGATGGCGTACCCGCAGGCACGATCATCGAGAACACCGCATCGGCGACTTACTCCGATACCGGCGGTACGCCGCAGACGGTGGATTCGAACACGGTGACCGTCCAGGTCGACGAGCTGCTCGACGTGACCGTGGTCACGCAGGACGCGAGCGCCGTGTCGATCGGTTCGGGTTCGGCGGTTCTCACCTTCCAAGTCACCAACACGGGCAACGGCCCCGAAGCATACGACCTGACTGCAGATCCGGCCGTTGCCGGCAATGATTTCGACGTGACGATCGATGCGATTGCTTACGACACCAACGGCAACGGGGTCTACGATCCGGGCGTCGATGTTATCCTCGGACCGGGGGAAGCCACCCCGGAAATTCTCGCGGACGGCTCGCTGACGGTTTTTGTGCTCGTGAGCGCACCGGCCGGCGTTTCAGATACAGAGACCAGCCAGGTCAACTTGCTGGCAGAGGCGGTTACCGGAACGGGCGCGCCCGGTACGACCTTCACCGGCCAGGGCGTCGACGGGAGCGATGCGGTCGTCGGTACGACCGGCGCAGATGACGACGACTTCGGCTCGCTGTTCGCGACCATTGCCAGCCTCTCACTGGTCAAGTCGGCGACCGTTGCCGACCCCTTCGGTGGGAACGAGGCCGTTCCGGGAGCAACCATCACCTTCACCATCGTCGCTTCGGTCACGGGCAGCGGCAGCCTTGCCGACCTGCGCGTCACCGACGCCACGCCGACCGACACCACCTACACTGCAGGGTCGATGACGCTCGATGCAGCCTCGCTCACCGATGCCGCCGACACCGATGCCGGCACTGCCGACGCAAGCGGTATCGACGTCCTCATCGGCGACGCGAACGCCGGCGACAGCTTCACCATCACCTTCGACGTTGTGATCGATTGATAGGGACAATGACCATGAAGAACGTATCACTCAAGAATGCGCTGATTGCTGGCGCGCTGCTTGCAGCCACCACCTTCGGTAGCGGTCCGGCTCTCGCCCAGTCGCCGGTCACACTCGACAGTGACGTCAAGGTCGAGCGCACGGTCGTCGATGACGGCGTGTCCGAGCAGGTCCTGACCGCGCCGGTGGACGTGGTACCGGGCGACAAGCTGGTCTTCGAGACGAGCTACGCCAACAACGGCAGCGAAGTCATCGAAAACTTCGTCGTGACCAATCCGCTGCCCGCAGCGGTCAAGCTGGCGGCCGAGGACAATTCATTCGTGGTCTCGATCGATGGCGGAAAGACCTACGCTGCGAGCGTGGCGGACTTGTCCGTCAGTTCCGAAGCTGGCCGGAAGGCCGAATTGGCCGACGTAACCCATATTCGCTGGACTCTCGCGCGCCTTGAACCGGGCGAGCGCGGCAGTCTGTCCTATCAAGCCATCGTCCGCTGACCAGCGGGGGGGGAAACCGCCATTTCCGCGGGCGGGTCGAACGCGGGGCAGAACCAGGAAGGGTTTTTTGAAATGACACGCACCAGCAGATTGCTGGGCGCGGTGAGCACAATCGCGCTCGTCGCTCTCAGCGCAAACCCAGCCCTTGCCGAGGGCACGGACGCGGGCACCGCGATCCAGAACACCGTCTCGGTCACCTTCGACGTTGGCGGGGTTACGCAAGACCCGGTCGACTCGAACACGGACGAATTCCTCGTCGACCGCAGGGTCAACCTGACCGTCGAGGAAGTCGGCGGGGCGGCGACGATCGTTTCGCCGGGGTCGACGCAGCAGGTCACGACCTTCACCGTCACCAACCTATCGAACGATACGGTCGACTACGCACTGACGGTCGACCAGCAGGCTGGCGGCACCAGCGCGTTTGGCGGCACCGACACGTTCGACACCGGTACGACGACGATTTATCTCGACGATGGCGACGGCGTTTTCGACCCGTCGACCGACACCCTCGTGACGTATATCGACGAACTGGCGGCCGACACGTCGGCAACCGTCTTTGTCGTAACCGACATCCCGCTTGGCCAGGTGACCGGTGACATCGCCACCGTCGTGCTGACCGCCGATGCCCATGAAGGCGGGGCGACCGGCTCGCTCGGCGCCGAATTGACCACTTCGGCGACCAACACGGTCGACGCGGTCGACACCGTTCTTGCCGATGGCTCGGGCGCGACCGATGCCGATTACGATGGCGCATTCTCTGCACGTGACGATTACCAGGTCCTCGCTGCTGCTCTCTCGGTGCTGAAAACCAGCCGCATCGTTTCCGATCCGATCACCGATGTGACCGGCGGGACGCCCAAGGCGATCCCGGGCGCCGTAATCGAATATTGCATCGCGGTTTCGAACGCGTCCGGCGGCGCACCGGCGACCAATATCGTGGTCACCGATCCGCTTCCCGCGAACACGACCTTCGAAGCGGGCTCGATCCTCCTGGACGGCACCGTCTCGTCGGGAACCTGCAACCTCGACGGGTCTGCCGGCGGTTCCTACGACGGCACGAACGTCACTGGTGCGCTTAGCGATATCGCTGCGGGCGACACCGCGACGCTCGTCTTCCGCGCAGTGATCGACTGACCGGGCAACAAGCGTGCGTTTCAGCCGGACCTTCCACGACATGGCAGCAGCACTCCTCGGAGTGCTGCTGCTGCTCGTCGTGAGTCCGGCGAGCGCGCAGACGATTACCAATACCGCCTCGGCACAATGGCGCGTCGGCGACCTGCCGGGCGACACCGACTCCAATGAGGTCGTAATCGAAGTGGTCGACGATCCCGTGATCATCGACACCTTCCTGCCGACACCCGGCACCGACGTTTCCTTTCCCTACACGCCTACTCTTTGCGGCAACCAGCCCCTGGCGATTGGCGGAGGGAATGGCACCGGGCCGAGTCCGCTCGGCGTGACGCCAACCGACACGGTCCGGATCGGCGACATTCTTGTCTTCCGTGTGACGGCGAGGGCCGCCAATCGTGATCCGTCGTCGATCGACAGCATCGTGACGACGCTCACGACGCCTTCCGGCGACGAAGAAACCGTCACCATATTCGAAACCGGCGACAACACGGGCGAGTTCGTGGGCGCGATACGCACTGCCCCGATTCCGCCGCAGCCTGTTGCCGGAGATTGCCTGCTCAGCGTGCATCCGGACGAAGATATAAACGTCGAATATCGCCGTCCCGACGGAGTTCCGATCGTCGTGGCTGTCGTCGGCGTGCTGGCCGATCCCTATGGTTTCGTCTTCGACAGCCAGACCGGCCAGCCGGTGACTGGCGCACGCGTGACCCTGGTCGATGCTGCGACCGGCCAGCCGGCGACGGTTTTCGCCTATGACGGCGTGACCCCCTGGCCGTCGACGATGATCAGTGGACAGCCCGTCACCGATGCCGCCGGCAATGTTTACGAGATGGAGCCGGGCGAGTTTCGCTTCCCGCTCGCGCCGCTCGGCACCTATCGGATCGTGGTCGAACCGCCCGCGCCCTACACTGCCCCGTCGGAAGCCACCCCCGCTGAGCTCGCTGCGTTCTCGCGGCCGGATGGCGATCCGTATGTGATTGTCGACGGGTCTTATGGCGCCGCTTTCTCGCTCGCCACGATCGAGCCGGTTCGCCTCGATATCCCGCTCGATCGCCCCGATGTCCTGATTTCGCTCGACAAGACCGCCTCGCGTCCCAACGCGATGCCCGGTGATGCCGTCTTCTACACCGTCACGGTGCGCAACCAGGACACGCTCGGGCCGAAATTCGATGTCGTCGTGCTCGATACACCGTCGCCTTGGCTGCGTCTGCGCCGCGACAGCGTCCGCGTGGACGGCGAGCCTGCTCCCGACCAGGTCGAAGTGAGCGACGACGGACGCACGCTCTCCATCCGCTTCGACGAAATCGCTGCCGGCGCAAGCCACGTGGTCCGCTATGCCATGGTCGTGCGCGCCGACGCCGTACCCGGCAATGCCGAAAACCTCGCCGTCGCGACCGATCGCCGCGGTGACGAAGTCCGCACCAGCGCCTCGATCCGGATCGAGCGCGAGACCATCGGCAGCCGCATGACGCTGATCGGGCGCATCACGGAAGGGCCGTGCACGCTCGAAGACGCACGCCGAGGCATTCCCGGCGTCCGCGTAATGCTGGAAGACGGCAGCTTCGCCATCACCGATGCCGACGGGCGCTATCACTTCGAAGGGCTCATGCCGGGGACGCACGTCGTGCAGGCACAGCGCCAGACGCTGCCCGAAGGCGGCGAGTTCATCGACTGCGCGCGCTCGACGGCGAACGCCGGAGCCGTCGATTCGCGCTTCGTGCGTGGCCAGGGCGGCAGCCTCGTGGTGGCGGACTTCTACGCGACCCTGCCCACCGACTGGGCCCCGCCCTCGCCCGATGTCGCCCTGCAGCCGCTGGGCGACGCCGAAGCAGCTGGCGCGGAGACCGACTGGCTGGCGCTTGGCGACGGACCGGCCGATTTTCTCTTCCCCGAAGTGGGCCATAATCCGCGTGCCCCCGCGGTTCGCATCGTGATCCGTCATGAAGTCGGCCAGAAGGTCGAACTGAGAGCCAACGGCCGCGACGTCGATCCCCTGTCTTTCGACGGGGTGAAGAAGGCCGCGAGCGGATCGCATGCCGTCAGCATCTGGCGCGGCATCGCGCTGCATAGCGAGGCGACGAACTTCACCGCGACGATCCGCAATGCAGATGGCTCCGTCTCCGCAGAAATCGCCCGGGTCGTCAATTTCGCAGCCGCGCCGGCCCGTGCCGAATTGCTGCTCGATCGCTCCAACCTGGTGGCGGACGGCAAGTCGAACCCGGTGATCGCCGTGCGCATCACGGATCGCAAGGGCCGTCCGGTTCGCACCGGCGTTTCCGGCAGCGTGGCAATCAATGCCCCCTACGAAAGCGCACAGGCGATCGAACTCGCACAGTCGCGCCAACTCAGCGGACTTTCGGGCGCCGCGCCGAGCTGGACGATCAACGGCGATGACGGTGTCGCGCTTATCGAACTCGCTCCGACCATGGTCAGCGGCCCGCTGCACCTCGGTTTCACCTTCTCCGACGGCCAGACCAGCCGCACCCAAGAAATCGAGAGCTGGATCGTGCCGGGCGATCAGGAATGGACGCTTGTCGGCCTGGCCGAAGGCTCCGTCGGCGCGCGCTCCATCGCCGACAATATGGAACGTGCCGGACGCTTCGACAGCGATCTCGGCGACGACGCTCGCGTCGCCTTCTACGCCAAGGGCCGCATCCTTGGAAAGTTCCTGCTCACCGCTGCCTATGACAGTGCCAAGCAGCGCGACGAAGAGCGCCTGACCGGCGCGATCGATCCCAACGCCTACTATACGGTCTTCGCCGACGGTTCGGTGCGCCGGTTCGATGCGGCGAGCCGCGAGAAGCTCTACGTCCGCGTCGAGACCAGCACGTTCTACGCCATCTACGGCGATTTCGTGACCGGCTTCGATCAGACCCAGCTGGCGCGCTACAACCGCGCCGCAACCGGCGTTAAGGCGGAAGGCCGGTTCGGCGCCGTCCACGTGCAGGGCTTTGCCACCGAAACCGAGACGCGCTTCCGCCGCGACGAAATCCAGGGCAATGGCCTGTCCGGCCCTTATCGCCTTTCGAGCCGCGCGATCGTCGCCAACAGCGAGAAAGTGACCATCGAGGTCCGTGACCGCTTCCGCTCCGAACTCATCGTGTCGAGCCGCACGCTCGAGCGCTTCATCGACTACGACATCGACCTGCTATCCGGCACCATCCGTTTCAGCGCGCCTGTCCTCAGCCGCGATTTCGACCTCAACCCGCAGTTCATCGTGATCGAGTACGAAATCGACGAGCTGGCCGGCTCGGGCGAATGGAACGCCGGGGTTCGTGCGGATGTCACCATGGCCGATGGCAACGTGCGTCTCGGTGCAACCGCCATCACCGACAAGGGTGATGGCGCGCGTACCGATCTCGCCGCGGTCGACGCCCGCGTCCGCATCGGGACCGATACCGAGGTTCGTGCAGAAGTCGCTGCCAGCAAGGCCGAAGGGGAGACTTCGGCGGCCTGGCTCGTCGAAGCCGAACACCACAGCGGCGATGTCGATGTCCTGGCCTACGCCCGCTCGATCGAAGCCGGTTTCGGCACGGGCCAGCAAAGCAACGCGGAAGTCGGTCGCCGCAAGGTCGGTGTCGATGCGCGATATCGCGTGAACGAGGCGATTTCGCTGGTCGGCAGCGCCTGGCGCGACGACAGCCTGGTCGACGATGCCCGCCGCGATGCAGTACAATTGCAGGCGAGCTGGCGCGGAAAATCGACCGACCTGCGCCTGGGCATCGCTCGCTTCGCCGATCGCTATGCCGATGGCACGAGCGGTGCATCCACCGTGCTCGAAGGCGGCGTGACCCAGCGCCTGCTCAACAACCGCCTCGAGCTGAGCGCGGCGACGAGCATCGCGCTGGAAGGGACGGATTCGATCGATCTGCCGACGCGTCACCGTTTCGGCGCCCGCTATGCGATCACCAACGAGATTCGCGCGATCACCGATTACGAAATCGCCTCGGGCGATGCGATCGATGCGCGCACACTCAAGGGCGGCTTTGAGGTTTCTCCCTGGAACGGCGCCCGCGTGACGACCACTCTCGGCCGTCAGGATATCGCCGAATACGGAAAGCGCAGCTTCGCCGCCTTCGGCCTTGCGCAGAGCTTTGCCGTGACGGAGAATCTCTCGGTCGACGCCACGGTCGATCACAATCGTCAGATCGGCGGGGTGGATTTTGCCCAGGTCATCAATCCGGCACACCCTGCCGCGAGCGGTGGACACCTGGGCCAGAACGGCGAGCTCTTCGAAGATTTTACCGCGGCGACCCTCGGTGCAAGCTGGCGGAAAGACCGCTGGGCAGCAACCGCACGCGGGGAATATCGCGACGGCGAATTCGCCGACCGCAAGGGGCTGATTTTCGGTGCGATACGCCAGCTGGGCGAAGGCAGCGTGGTCGGTTCGGGTCTCACTTGGACCGAAGCCGAGGGTGAGAACGGCGCAACCAGCGAAATCATGGATGCAGCCATTTCCTTCGCGCACCGCCCCGACAATTCCCGCGTCGCCCTGCTCGGCAAGCTGGAATATCGCAGCGACAAGGTCACCGGAGCTATCGCTGGCGAAACCGGCCCAGCCGGGCGCACCGCGCTGACCGTCACCGGTCACGCTGAATCCCGCCGCCTGATGGCCAGCCTTTCGACCAACTGGTCGCCGCGCGGCGAAGATGAAGACGGCGCAGAAGGCTTCTTCCAGCGTAGCGAGTTCGGCCTGTTCCTGGGCGGTCGCTACAATTTCGACCGCTTCGACGACTTCGACCTCGCAGGTTTCACCGCGTTGGTCGGGGTGGACGCAAGGATCGGCGTGGGCGAGCGCTTCGAGATCGGCGGGCGCGCGACTATGCGGAGCAATGTTACCGACGGTTACACCAGCTTTGCCTTCGGCCCCGAGATCGGCTTTACCCCGACCGACAATGTGCTGCTCAGCGTCGGTTACAACATCGAGGGTTTCCGTGACCGCGATTATTCGGCAGCACGCAACACGGACCAGGGACTTTACGCCACCATTCGCATGAAACTCGATGCCGACAGCTTTTCTTTCCTCGGTCTCGGAAGGCGGTAAGTGATGACCTTTCGCCATCTTCTTGCCGCGCTCATGGCACTTGCGTTCGCGACCTTGGGTGCTCTTCCGGTGGCGGCGCAGACGACGATCCGCGCCGACTGGACGAACCTCAACAAGAACAACCTGCAGGAAGTCACAAGCGGGGAACGCGTCGCCGCCGGGCCCAACGGCGTCACAGTTACGACCCGTATCAATCGCGACGGCGATGCCAACGATGCCGGCTTCACCAACGGCTATTCGACGGGAATGCTATCCTACTACAGCGGTAATGTCGGGGGCAACACCGGCACCCTGTTTTACAGCACCGACCACACGATCTTCGATGTGGGCGACTACTTCGAGACGATCTATACGCTCGATACGGCGGTAACCAACCTCGCTTTCACGGTCGGCAATGTGGACCGGTATTTCACCGACCCTTACTACTTCCATGACGGCGTGACGATCGAATACGATACGGGCACCGGTACTTGGCTGAACCTGCGCAATCTAACGACGGCCTATACGCTGGGATCGACCGTCGGCACGACAACGCTGAACGGCGTCGCGGGCTTTCACGGCACCGGTTACAATGGCGGCATCACCAGCACGACGGGCAACATCGCCGTCAACTTCGGCGCAGTGACCGTCAAACGCGTCCGTATCCGCTATCTCTTCGGACAAGGATCGCCGACGGCGAACCCGACCGGCAGCTACCAATATATTGGCCTGTCGGACTTCACCTGGCAGCAGAGCGGTGTGAGCGTATCGGACCTTTCGCTGACCAAGACGGTCAGCAACGCGACCCCGACAAACGGCTCGACCATTAGTTATACGCTGAACCTCAGTAACGCCGGCCCCCTGGCGGCGGCGAATGTGGTCGTGGGCGACGCCCTGCCGGCAGGCTTCAGCTTCGTTTCGGCCAGCGGATACGGCACCTTCAACAATTCCACCGGCCGCTGGAGCGTTCCCCTCATCTCTTCCGGACAAACCCGGACGATAACGCTTACCGGCACGGTAACGGCCCCGGCAGGCATCACCGTCACCAATATCGCCGAGGTCTTCAGCAGCCCGAACTACGATCCGGATTCCACGCCGAACAACTCGGTCGTGGGGGAAGACGATCGTGCAAGCGTGACCTTCACCGTCCAGGGAAGCCGAACCGCTGGCGTGGCCCCTGCCCTCATCTGTCCGGTCGGATCGACCTTGTTCGACTGGGACACGCGCGCCTGGATCTCAGGAACACGAAACAACAGCTATTCCGTTGCCGGGATCGGGACTTTGAGCTTCGCGATTGCAGGAAGCGGAAGCTGGGTGACCGATCCCGCCTTCGGCGGTGCCTCCCCCAGCCTCAGCAACGCAAACAATGGCGGCTTTGCCGGCACACAGCTTGCGCTGCATCAATATCTCGACTTCGCCACAGCAAGCGAAACGATGACCACGGTCATCTCTCTTCCGACCGCGGTTCCCGGCGTGCAATTCACTGTGTTCGATGTCGACTACGCGGCGGATGACTTCGCGGACAAGCTGGTGGTTTCCGGCAGTTTCGGAGGGACCACGGTCTTGCCCACCCTGACCAATGGCACTGCGAACTACGTCGTGGGCAATACTGCCATTGGAGATGCCGGCTCGGACGGGACCACCGGGGACGGGAATGTGGTCGTCACGTTCTCACAGCCGGTGGACACCATCACAATCACTTACGGGAACGCCAACACGGCCCCCTCCAATCCCGATGGACAGGCAATCGCGATCCACGACATCACCTTCTGCAACCCGGACACCGAAGTGACGGCGACGAAGTCCAGCACAGTTATCTCCGATCCGGTCAGCGGTACGGATAATCCCAAGGCTATCCCCGGTGCGGTGATCGAATACTGCATTCTCGTCAGCAACGCTGGCTCGGCCACGGCAACGAATCTGGTAGTGAGCGATGTTCTCCCGACCGAATTGACCTTCGTTTCCGGCTCGATCCTGTCGGGGCCCGGTTGTTCGTCCGCTACCGGAGCCGAAGACGATAACGCAAGTGGAGCGGACGAGACGGATCCCTATGGTGGATCCTTCTCCTCCAATACGGTGACCGCCAGAGCAACGTCGATCGCCCCTGACGCGACCTTCGCAATCAGGTTCCGCGCGACGCTGGATTGAGTTGGCGTGACGCAAGGCACGTGCGCCGAATGGGTCGGCAAGGGACATGCTGAAAATATCTACGCAAACCATCCAGCCCAACGTGGACGTATAAACGCATGTGAACTTTGGGGGATCGCAGACGGTAGCAGGTGTTCTTCAAGGGACGGCGTGTGGGCTCGGATTGCGAACGCAAGAGAACACTCACACGAACCAATGCGAGCGCCAACTCCTGGTAGCGGAGGAGGATTACAAAATACACATGTAACGTTATGAATTAATTCGGCAATTACCCCAAACTCCGTGACAATACCCTCAACGATACCCCATCTAGGCGACTTTGCGTTCGGTTGATTCACAAGTATGCTCAAATGCTTCGCGGTCGACGAATTATCAATTGCCGACGATTGAGCGGTAGAAAATTGGCCGCTTCCTGACTGTCAGCTGGGGCGCGCGAACATTCCCCCTCAAACGTACCTTATGAAAGCCCTCGCCCCAGCGTGCTTTGGCAAGCCAATCCGATGACACCCTTTTTACTCGTGCAGCGGTGGTGGTAGATTGCGAGCCCTTGAGGCATTGCTTCACCGTCGACGATATCGCTTCGAGCGACATCTTCCGCTTTCTCGAGAGCGAACACAATCTTGCATCCATGCCCTCATGCTGTCGAAATGCGGGGCGAGTGACGTCGTGGATAGCCTGTCTGGATCAGGGTGGCCCGCTACCTGCCCTTCCGCGCTCCGTCCCGCCCAATTTTCGACTAAGGACAGTGTCCAAGCATCTAGCGACCGTCCACTGCATGATCAATGACTACCGGTCAGCGATAGGCCTGAGGCGCGACTCGCAGAGCAAAGGGAATCGAGGTTCGAGGGCGACAACCAGCCTTAGATAACACCAGGCAGCGATGCGTTAACCAATTCGCGCTACGACATTCCGCTAAGTCAGGACTTTCCTTATTGACAACGAAATCAATCAAAACGTTTAGGGGGGGTGTCATGAGTTCTAATGGGACGACAACAGCCCGTTTCGGGTCGGACAGTTTGCTGGGTTGGATCACGCGTGGATCGATCAATCGCCAGTTCGGCGTTATCTTCCGGACGGTCGGCGCGCTCGTGCTCCTGCTGGGGCTTGCTGCGGCGCTGGGCTTCCTGCGCATCGAGCAACGTGCCCAACGCCTTTCCGAGTTGACCGAAGTCGCCTTCCTGACTTCGGGCATGGCGCGCGAAGTGACGCTTTCCAAGGACAATATGGGCGCCTACCGCGCGCGTGGCTACGACCCCGAGATCATCGGGCTGTCGATCGCTTCCGCGCAGCGCGCCCAGCAGATGAACGCCGACCTGCGGAGCTCCGCTGCGGCGATCGATCCGGCATGGCTCTCGACCATTGATGAACTCGATACCGATCTCGCCAAACTCGAAGTCACCATGGAAGAAGTGCGCGACGCGCCACGCGGACTCGTGGAGCAGGAAAGCTTCCTCGGCCCGCGCTACGACTTCATCGACACCACGAATAACAAAATCCTCGGTCTTGGGCAGGATGCCTCGACACGCGTGGAATCGGTTTCGACCGATGGGATCGGCGAAATCCAGGCCTACATAGTCGCGATGGTCCTGCTCGTCATACTAGCGGTCGGACTGGTCGTCTGGGCTCAGCATTTCGTCGCGCGGCGCATTGTCTCGCCGGTCGCCGAGATCAGCGACGTGAGCGCACGTCTCGCGAAGGGCGAGACCGACCTGATGATCCCGACGTACGACCGCGAGGACGAGATCGGCGAGATGTCGCGTTCGCTCCATGTCATGCAGAGCTATGCGATGGACTCGATCGAACAGGCCCATCGCACGATCGACGCGCAAGCCGAGCGCGACAAGCGCGTGGCGATGGTCCAGTCCCTCGCCGACAAGTTCGAAGCGATGATCGGCCAGCTGGCAGGCGATATCGCAGCGACCAGCACCCAGCTCAACGGCGCCGCTTCGCTGATGAACGAAAACGCGGAGAAGTCTTCTCAGCGCGTCGTCAATGCGACCAAGCTACTCGGTGAGACCTCGCAAGGCGTGACCGGAGCAGCATCGGCGAGCGATGAATTCGTCATGTCGATCGGCGAGATCAGCCGTCAGGCAGCGAACTCGGCAGACCGAGCCGGCAAGGCCCGCGAAGTGGCCACCGACGCCAACCGTTCGGTCCGCGCGCTCGACGAGATGGCCGGCCAGGTCAGCGCCGTGGTCGAGATGATCAGCCAGATCGCCCAGCGCACGAACCTGCTCGCGCTCAACGCGTCGATCGAAGCCGCGCGGGGCGGTGAGGCAGGTCGCGGTTTCGCCGTGGTCGCTAGCGAAGTGAAGGAGCTAGCCGGCCAGACCGCGCGGGCAACCGAAGAGGTCGAGGAACAGATCCGCCGGATCCAGGAAAGCTCCGGCTCTGGTGCCGGGGCCCTTCGCCGTATCACCGAAGAAGTTACCGAACTGCAGGGTACCGCGACCTCGATCGCGAGCGCGGTGGACCAGCAATCGGTGGCAGGTCAGGATCTCGCGCGAAGCATCGACATGGCCGCGCGCAACACCGAGGCTGTGGCTGCCGATATGTCCGAAGTCAGCCGCATGGCAGTGGCGACAGGTTCGGCCGCGACCCAGGTGCTCGGCTCGTGCCAGCAACTGGGCGAACAGGCCGAGGCACTGCGCCGACAGGTCGGCGAATTCCTCTCCCACGTCAGGGCAGCCTGATACCGCCGCAGGCCCCAGTCTCGGCACCCTCCTTGCGTCCGGACAATGACAACGTTATCAGTGCGAGCCGGGAGGACGGGCTCGATGAAAAACTATGCGACACTAAGCTGCCTTCTATTGCTGGTTCCGGCATGTTCGAACACGCAGCCTGAAGGGGAAGCAGCCGCCAGCGCTGCGGCTTCCCGATTGGTCCAGACGCAGGTTATCTCACCCTCAAGTGCGGCGACTTCGAATGAGGAATGGGGCAGCGCCGCGACCTATTTCGAAGGCGAAACCGCCGGCCTGGCCGATCTGCTATCCGGCACAGCGACGATCGACCCGGGTCTCGAAATCCATCCCCCGCACCGGCACGCCGAGGAGGAATTCCTGATGGTCCTCGAAGGGACAGGCGAATGGACCGTGGGAGACCGTACGTTCGCCGCCAGCGAAGGCGACATGCTCTACGCGGCCGCCTGGGATCTCCACGGAATCCGCAATACCGGCGAAGTCCCGCTGCGGTTCGTGTTCTGGAAAGCACATCCGAAGGGCCTGCCAGTGCCGCCCAACCCGATGCCCGGACAGGACTGACGGCAAAAGCCTGGTCGTGTCCGAATTCCTCGCAATTGCGGCCGAGTGGCGACCTCTCCTCGCCACCATTGCGGGGGTCGCTGCGCTCCTGCTCATGATCCTCGTCCGCAAGGTCAATGCCTTTGCCGCGCTGCTAGTTGCTGCCCTAGGTACAGGGCTGGCCGCGGGTCTCGCTCCATCGGCGGTCATCCAGTCGATCACCACCGGCATGGGCGGCGTCCTCGGCTTTATCGCGGTGATCGTCGGGCTGGGAGCGTTGCTGGGCGGCTATCTCGAGGCGTCCGGTGGAGCGGCCGCGCTGGCCCGGGCCATTGTGGGTGGGCGCGATGCAGGAAAGACATCGGTCGCAATGGGGGTGGTCGGGATCGTTATCGCCATCCCGGTCTTCTTCGACGTCGCGCTGATCCTGCTCTTTCCGCTCGTTGCCTCGCTCTCGCGATCCGCGGGAAAGCCCGCGCTTTATTTCGGCCTCCCGCTACTTGCCGGGCTCGCGACCGCCCACAGCTTCATTCCGCCCACGCCCGGCCCCGTCGCGGTAGCGGAGATACTTTCGGCGGAACTTGGCCTGGTGATAGTTTACGGCCTCGCCGCCGGGGTTCCGGCCATGCTGGTCGCAGGCCCGCTTTTCACCGCTGTCCTGACCCGAAGTAATGCGCTCCCCGTAGGCCAACCGGTGCTCACGCCCGCGCCAAGCGGTCCCGGCGTAAGATTCGATGGCGAATTGGGCCTGAGGGCTCTCGCGGCCATCGCACTGCCGATCGGGCTGATCGTGATCGCGGCAATTGCCGCCTCGCTGGGTTGGACAGGAGTGGCCGCCGACACGCTGGCCTTCATCGGCCACCCCTTCGTGGCGCTGCTTCTCGCGTGCGGCCTCGCAGCGCTGATCCTGGCACCGGGCGATGCGGCAGCACGCGAGCGGTTGTCGGACACGCTCGCCCGCGCCCTTGAACCGACGGCGGTGATCCTGCTCGTGACCGGCGCGGGCGGCGCGTTCAAGCAGATGCTGGTCGATACGGGTGCAGGCGCGATGCTTGCCGAGAGCCTGCTCGGCTTCGGTCTTGGGCCACTCGTCGGCGGCTTCCTCCTCGCCCTCGTCATCCGCATTGCGCAGGGTTCGGCGACGGTCGCGATGCTCACTGCAGCGGGCCTGACCGCCCCGCTCGCCGGTGCAGCGGGCCTCCAGCCATTCGAACTGGCACTGATGACGATCGCCATCGCATCGGGCGCGACGATGGCCAGCCACGTCAACGATTCCGGCTTCTGGCTGGTGTCGCGTTACTTCGGCCTGACTTCGGCCGAGACGCTCAGGACCTGGACCGTGTCCTCGACACTGATCGGGCTGACGGGCTTCGCAACGGTGCTGCTACTCGCTCTGTTCGTTTAGCTCGGCGCGAATGTGCTCGACGATTGCGCTCGGTGCCATAGTCGCATCCACCCGCAGCACATCTGCCGGCGGATCCAGCGCCGCGAGCTGGCTGTCGAGCAGCGACACCGGCATGAAGTGGTCGGTCCGCGCGGCGAGCCTTTGCGCCAGCACATCGCGCGGCAGGTCGAGCAGGACGAAGCGGACACTCCGCCCGCTTTCAGATCGCAGCCGATCCTGGACATAGGCGGTCAATGCGGAGCAGGCGAGGACGAGACGCTCGTCGGGCCTCGCGCGGCTATCCGCGGCAAGGCTGTCGATCCATGCCGCCCTGTCCTCGTCGGTCAGCGGTGTTCCCGCCGCCATCTTGCGCTTGTTCGCGGGCGGATGGTGATCGTCGCCCTCGATCACCGGAGCGCTAAGCGCCTCGCCCAGCATGCCGCTGATGGTGGTTTTCCCGCAGGCGCTCGGTCCCATGAGCACGATCAGCTCGCGATGTCCTGCCATTGCGCACCACCTGTCCCGCGGCTCCCTCGCAGAGCCGGTGCATCGCAGGCTTGCGGGTTTTGACAAGGTTGTCAACGCGGCTGTATCACGGAGGCGGAGGATGACAATGGACAGTACTCTTTCGCGTCGATCGGTTCTTGCAGGCGCCTGCTTTTCGATGCTGGCCGGTTGTGTGGCCGCGCGGCAAAGTGTCGGCGATACCGACGCCTCGTCGGTCGAATTCGAAGCTTTCGACGGCCGGTTCGCGGGCGTCGTCGATGTCACTGCTCCGGCAAAGCTCCTCGGCAGCGGCTACCAATGGGCCGAAGGGCCCGCGTGGGATGCGACGCGGCAGGCGCTCTATTTCACCGACGTCCCCGCCAACCGTGCCTACCGCTGGTCCGCTGGCGACAGGGTAGAGGTCTTCCTCGACCCGTCCGGTGCGGTCGGTGCGATCGACGGCTTTCGCGAGCCCGGCGCGAACGGCCTGCTGATTGCCCGCGACGGCAGGCTGCTGCTCTGCAACCACGGTGCGCGCGCCGTAGAGTCGCTCGACCTCGGAACCGGCGAACGGGCCACCCTCGCCTCCCGCTTCGAGGGGAAGCGTTTCAACAGTCCAAACGACGTCATCGAGGCACGTGACGGGACGATCTACTTCACCGACCCGCCCTACGGGCTCGAGGGCCTCGATGCATCGCCGCTCAAGGAAATGGACGCGAACGGTGTCTACCGCCTGGCGCCCGATGGAATGCTCACGCGCATTATCTCCGACATGACCTTTCCCAACGGCGTCGTGCTTTCTACCGACGGCGTATCGCTTTTTGTCAGCCAGTCCGATCCAGCCGCACCGCTGGTCCGCAAGCTCGAGCTCGACAAGCCCGGCCCAGCGCCGGTCTGGTTCGACGCCAGCCCCTACACCGCGTCCAGCCCCGGCCTGCCCGACGGCATGGCCATGGCCGTGACTGGGCACCTGTTCCTCGCCGGGCCGGGCGGCGTGCTGGTGATCGACGAAGGCGGCACCTGCCTTGGCCGCATCGCGACCGGCCGCGCGACCGCCAACTGTGCTTTCGGGGAGGATGGGCGCACGCTGTTCATCACCGCGCAGGATCGGCTGCTGGCGGTCCGCACCCGGGTGCGTGGTCTTGGAATGTGAGGAAGACGCGCCCATGCGCAGGCTTCCCCTCGGGCCGCTTGTGAGGCATGGGCGGAGCCAATAAAATGCGAAACGGGGGGACAGGCTTTGAGCGGGTCGACGGCAGGCAGGACGGCGAAGATGAAGGACGTGGCCGAACTGGCCGGCGTCTCGATCAAGACCGTCTCGCGCGTGCTCAACAACGAACCGCATGTGAAGGAAACACTGCAGGCAAAGGTGCGCGAGGCGGTCGAGCTGCTAAATTACGTTCCCAGCCAGTCGGCCCGCTCGCTGCGCGGCAATCGCTCCTACGACATCGCCCTCATCTGCCCGAACGCCCATTCGAACTACATCAATGCAATTCAGTTCGGCGCGGTGGTCGCCTGCCAGGAGCGCGGCTACCAGCTCTCGATCAACCTGTTCGAGGGGCTGACGGGAAAGCCGGTAAAGGAAATCCGCGAGGCTTTCGAGGTCCTGCTGCTGCACAGGAAGCCCGATGCCGTCATGCTGGTCGCGCCCTACGCCGATGACCCGAAGATCGACGCGGTGCTCAAGGAATTGCGGCTTCCCGCAGTGCGGATCGGACCGGTCGAACTGGAGAACCGCGGTATCCTTGTCGAGATCGACGACTATCAGGCCGCCGTCGAACTGACCGAGCACCTGCTGGACCTCGGCCATCGCCGGATCGGATTCATCCGCGGCATCGAAGAGCAGCGCTCGGCGCACGTGCGCTACGCCGGCTTCTGCGCGGCGCTGGAGGCCCGAGGGCTTGGCGTGCTGCCGCAACTGGTGCGCCGTGGCGACTTCGATTTCGAGTCCGGCTTCAAGGCCGGCGAATATTTTCTCGGCATGGCCGAACCGCCGACCGCCATCTTCTGCTCGAACGACGATATGGCTGCGGGAGTCGTTGCCGCCTGCAATGTCCGGCACGTCGCCGTGCCGCAGCAGCTCTCGGTCGTCGGTTTCGACGATGCCGATGTGGCGACGCGCATGCGGCCGCTGCTAACGACGATCCGCCAGCCGCTGGGCGACTTGGGTGCGACCGCCGTGCGCGAGCTCATCGGCCAGCTCAAGAGCCGCGGGAGCCTCGAACCCAAGCGGATCGTGCTCGACCACGAATTCGTCCTGCGCGAGACGACCGCTCCGCCCGGTCGCCGGTAACAAGCCTAACGCGTCAGGTAGGCGTAGCTTGCGGCGACCGAGACAATCGGGTCTGCCGGCTCGTCGTGCTCAACGTAGAAGGTTTCGAGGCCGGCCTTGCGCGCTTCCGACAGGATGCTGGCGAAATCGATCTGCCCCTCACCCACCGAGACCATCGAGCCGTCCGCCTTGCGGTCCTTGATGTGGCACGAGTGGAAGCGTCCTGGCGCGCGGGCGAAGAGGTCACGCGGGTCGACGCCGGCCTGAGCGGCCCAGTAAAAGTCGATCTCCATTGCGACCAATGAGGGGTCGGTCCGCTCGAGCAGGATGTCGTAGCCCTTGACCCCACCGAGATCGGCAAACTCGAAATCGTGGTTGTGGTAACCGAGCTGGATACTTGCCGCTTTGGCCGCTTCGCCCCTGGTGTTCAGCAGGTCGGCCAGCGCGCGATATTTGTCTGGCGTGCGCTCTTCCTCCGGAATCCAGCCGAGATATAGCGAACGCTGCCCCATGATGGCGGCGGTCTCGAGCTGCTTGGCGAAGCCATCCTGCAACTCGTTGAGCCGGATGTGTCCGGATCGGCTCACCAGACCGAGGTCGTCCATCGCGCTACGCACGTCGCGCGGATCATGCGCGAAATAGCCGGCGGTCTCGCAATCCTTGAACCCGATCTTCGCCAGTGAGGCGAGCGTACCGGCGTAGTCCTTCTCGAACAGGTAGCGCACGGTATAGAGCTGGACTCCTAGCCTGCCGTCATAGGGCGGAGCCGAAGGCGAACTGGTTACTCCCGATGGCGCACAGGCGGTAAGTCCCACACCCAGCGCGCCGGCGAGGAAGGTCCGGCGGCTCGTCTCGAAATCCTGCATCACAATTGTCCTTCCTGCATTTGCCGCGCCGCGTAATCGACCGCCCTCGCCGTCAGCGCCATGAAAGTGAGCGACGGGTTCTGGCAGGCAGTCGAGGCAAAGGCCGAGCCGTCGGTAGCAAAGACGTTGGCTACGTCATGCGACTGGTTCCAGCGGTTGAGCACCGAGGTCTTCGGATCGTGACCCATTCGCGCCCCGCCCATCTCGTGGATACAGTGGCCAGGCGTGGCTTCGTTCTCGAAGCTCTCGATATCGACGACCCCGGCCGCCTCGAGCATGGCCTCGGCATCGCGCCGCATCGCCTTGCGCATCTTTCGCTCGTTCTCGCCCCAGCGGATTTCCATGTGGGGGATCGGGATGCCGAAATCGTCGGTGTTGCTCTTGTGCAGCGTCACGCGATTGTCGGCATTGGGCAGGTGCTCGCCGAACCCCTGGAGGTTGAAATACCACGGCCCCGGCGTGCGCAGGCTATCCTTGAGGTCCGCGCCGAAGTCGCCACCGCCAAGCGCGCGGGTCCATGACGATCGCTCCCCGCCTCCCTGGAAGGCATAGCCGCGCAGGAACTCGCCATCGGTGCGGTTGTCGATATTGGCGTAGCGCACGAGGTAGATGCCATTGGGCCGCCGTCCCGCGTAATATTTGTCCTCGAAGCCCGGCATCCGCCCACGCGCGCCGACGCGGTGGTGGTGGTCCATAACGTAGCGACCAAGCACGCCGCTCGAATTGCCGAAGCCTTCGGGGAAAGCTTCGGACGTCGAGTTTAGCAGCACCTGAAGCGTGCCGATGGTGGAGGCGCAGAGGAAGATCACGCGAGCGCCGATCTCCTGCCGTTCGCGCGTCTTGCGGTTGACCACCTGCACGCCGCTCGCGCGCTTGGTGGCGGGATCGTAGACGATACGCTCGACATGGCTGTCCGGCAGGATCGTGAGATTGCCGGTGTTCTCCGCTGCCGGGAGCGTGGCCGCGACGCTGGAGAAATAGGCCCCGAACGAACACCCGCGTTCGCACTGGTTGCGGAACTGGCAGGTCCCGCGACCGAGAGCCAGCTGCTCCTCGGTCGGCTGAGTGAGGTGCGCCGCGCGGCCGATGATGAGCTTGCGATCGGGGAAGGCCGCTTCGATCTTCGCCTTGGCCTCCTTCTCGACGCAGGTCATTTCCATCGGCGGCTGGAAGATGCTGTCGGGCAGCTGCGGCAATCCTTCGGCAGAGCCGCTGATGCCGACGAAGCGCTCGACATGGTCATACCACGGCTGGACGTCGGCATAGCGGATCGGCCAGTCGGTGCCGTGGCCGTCGGCCTTGTTCGCGCCGAAATCGGTATCGCTCCAGCGATAGCTCTGGCGCGCCCACATCAGCGACTTGCCGCCGACCTGGTCGCCGCGCAGCCAGGAAAACGGCGCGCCCTCGGCATGCGAATAGGGGTTCTCGCGATCGTTGATGAAGAAGTTGCGGGTGCTCTCGCGGAAGGCGTAGCAGGTGCTCTGAACGGGATAGTCGCTTTCGGCGAGCTTGGGGTCGACCCGGTCGCGCAACGGCATGTCCCACGGTTCCTTGTTCTCGCCGACGTAGTCGACGCTCCGCTCGGTCTTCTTGCCGCGCTCGATCACGAGCACTTTCATCCCGCGTTCGCAGAACTCCTTGGCGGCCCAGCCGCCCGACATTCCGGAGCCGACAACGATGACATCGAAGGATTGATCTATGGACATCGCGCGCTCCTCTCAGACGCCGCGATCGAGCCAGGCCCGACCGATCTCTTCGAAGGGAAGGCAGCCGATCTGGCGCCCGGGGATTTCCTCGTAGGCGAGCTCCTCAGTGGCCGTTTCGGAGGTGTAAAAGCCGAACAGGGTCATGTCGCGGAGCTGCTGCCAGGTGTCCTTGCCCGGCGTGCCATCCGCCGAACCTGCGAGTTTCCCGAGTACGACATCCTGTGCTTCGGGTGTCGCCGCCGCAAGATCCGAAACGCCTTCGCGCTTGGCCAGCGCGGCGATTTCGCCGAGGCCAGCTGCGAAGTCGGACTGCTGTTCGGGCGTCATGTGCTGCTCGAAGACAGCGGAGATGTAGTCGGGCACACCGGCTTCGAGCGCCCCGGGCGTATCGGTCTTCGGGATGATCCGGCCGACCACCGCCTTGAGCAGGGCCGTGTGCTCCTCGAGTGTGGCGGGCGTTGCACGGCAGCCGCCCAGGGTTGCAACCGACGGCAGGATAACTGCGACGCCGGCTATGGTAACGAAGCCGCGCAATGCAGTGCGGCGGTCGATGGTGTGTGAGCGAGTTGTCATCATGCCTGCTCCGCCGATTGTTCGAGCGGTTTCCGGGCGAGGTAGAGCACCACGAAGATCGCGATCAGCACCACGGGGAAGTAAACCAGCTGCGACAAGGCCCCCTGCCCCGCGGCCACTTCGACTGCCGTGCCTTCGAGCCCGCTTGCCTCGGCGCTGGCCCGCGCGTTGTCGATCCAGCCGCCGATAATCGGGTTCCAGATCGTCAGGGCGAACATGCCGGCAGCTCCGACAAGGCTCATGCCGAGCGCGCCAGAGCGTGGCACATATTGCGCCGTGACGCCGATCATCGTGGGCCAGAAATAGCACACGCCGACAGCGAAGATGATCGCCGAGACATAGACCATCGCCCCGCTCGCCGAGGCCATCAGGAACAGGCCGAGGGTCGTCAGCACCGCGCTCATCAACAATACGCCGAGCGGATTGAGCGCGTGGATCAGCGGACCGGCAAAATAGCGGCCGACCGCCATGATGCCGGTGACCATACCGAGCACGATCATCGCTTGTCCTGGAAGGTTACCAAGCTGTGCGCCAAGGATGCGGTCGACCCATTGCTGGGTCCCGAGTTCTGACGTCGCGGTAATGCTCATGACGGCCATCAGCACGATCAGGAGCGCCGCATCGCGCACCCGCCCTGCGCGGAACAGCATGAGCAGGAATGTGAGGCCCAGCACCATCAAGAGAGGGAGCACAAAGGTACCGGGCAGGCCGGCGACCAGATCGTTCGGCGTGCCGATCAGCACCAGCAGCCCGAGGATCGAACCCATGAGCAAGACGCCCTTGGGATCCAGACCGACGATCAGCTCGCTCTCTGCCACCTCGGGGAAGCGCGTGGTAAAGACCATGTAGCCATAGATCGCGGTTGGGATCAGCATCACCGCGATCTGCAGCTGCCAGCCGATCCCGGCATTGGTCATGAGGTAGGACACGACCGCGCCGATCACGATCCCGCCCGGGAACCAGACATGGAAGCGGTTGAGCCACTTCGTCTTGTCGTCCTTGTACAGGTCGGCAACCAGCGGGTTGCAGGCCGCCTCGACCGAGCCGTTGGCGAAACCGATGAAGAAGGTCGAGACCAGCAAGCCGAGGAACCCGTCGGCAAGGATGGTCAGGACCAGCCCGAGCAGATGGCCGACGAAAGCCAGGATCATGATCAGGCGCGGGCCGAGCTTGTTGTAGAGGAAGCCGAATACGACCATCGCCAGCGGAAAGCCCAGGAAGGCCATGCTGTTGACCCAGCCGAGCTGCGTGTCGCTGAGCGCGAACTGGTCCGAAAGCTGGGTGAGGATCCCCGCCCGGATCGCGAAGGTCATCGCGGTCACGATCAGCGAGAGGCAGGCGAGCAGGAACAGCCGGTTGCGATTGACTTCGGTTGGCGCGATCGCGTCCATTGGTGCGGTTGCCATTAATCCCTCTCCCAGACTCGCCGGTCAGCTCTAGATGCCGAGCGTGCGATTGATCTTTCCCTCATCGACATTGCCGCCCGCGAAGTCGTCGAAGGCGTAGGGTGTCGGTCGGATGATATGGTCGGCGATGAAGGACGCGCCCTCGGCTGCGCCCTGCTCGGGATGCTTGAAGCAGCATTCCCACTCGAGCACCGCCCAGCCGTCGAAACCGTAGTGCGTCAGCTTGCTGAATATCTGGCGGAAATCGACCTGCCCGTCGCCCAGCGAGCGGAACCGCCCGGCGCGTTCGGCCCAGCCGCGATAGCCGCCGTAGACGCCGGTCCGCGCGTCGGGGCGGAACTCGGCATCCTTGACGTGGAACGCCTTGATACGATCGTGATAGCGATCGATGAAGCCGAGGTAGTCCAGCTGCTGCAGCACGAAGTGGCTCGGGTCGTAAAGGATGTTGGCGCGCGGATGCTCGTCCACCGCGTCGAGGAAAGCCTCGAAGCTGGCGCCGTCGTGCAGATCCTCGCCCGGGTGGATTTCGTAAGCCACGTCGATGCCGTTGTCCTCGAACACGTCGAGGATCGGGCGCCAGCGCTTGGCGAGCTCAGCAAATCCTGCCTCGACGAGCCCTGCGGGCCGCTGCGGCCACGGGTAGACAAGGTGCCACATCAGCGCGCCAGGGAAGCTCGGGACTGCCTTCAGCCCCAGCCGGCGCGAGGCGATCGCCGCCTTCTTCATCTGGTCGACCGCCCACGCCTGCCGCTCGGCCGGCTTGCCGTGGACCTCGACCGGCGCGAAGGCGTCGAACAGCTCGTCATAAGCCGGGTGCACCGCGACCAGCTGGCCCTGCAGGTGCGTGGCGAGTTCGGTGATCGCGAGCCCGCGCTCGGCGCAGCGCCCGGCGAGCTCGTCGCAATAGTCCTGGCTTTCTGCCGCGAGATCGAGGTCGATGCAGCGCGCGTCGTTCGACGGGATCTGGATGCCCTTGTAGCCGAGCGAGGCGACCCATTCCGCGATGGTGTCGAGCCTGTCGTAAGGCGGCTCGTCGCGCATGAACTGCGCAAGGAAGATGGCGGGGCCGCGAAGTTCCTTCATGTCAGCAATCCCTTGAGGTCGGGTCCGGTGGATGGCGCGGCGATGTCGGTCCAGGCGCCGTCTGCTTGTGCGCTCGCGACCGACGCTTCGAGGAAGGCCATCCCGCGCAGCGCTTCGGCAATCCCGGGCACTCCGCGCGAAGCGAGCGGCGCGCCGTCGCGAACAGCGCCGGCAAAGTCGCGATAGAGGTTGGCGAAAGCCTCGATGTAGCCTTCGGGGTGACCCGATGGCAGGCGGCAACGGGCCAGCGCCTCATCGCACAATGGCTTGTCGACCCCCGCGCGGTGGACGAATACCGATCCATCGCCGCGCCGCTCGATCAGCGTGTTCGGCTCCATCTGTCGCCATTCGAGGCCGGCATTCTCGCCGTAGATACGGATCGCCAGCGAATTCTCTTCACCCGCGCAGACCTGGCTCGCGACGAGCACGCCGGTCGCGCCGTTCTCCATTTCGAAGCTCGCCTCGCCATCGTCGTCGAGCCTGCGCTCGACGAAGTGGCTGCGCAGCCGCGCCGAGAGCCGGGTCATGCGCGAATTGGCGACGAACTCGGCGAGGCTGTGCGCATGGCTGCCGATATCGCCGAACGCACCCGAGGGGCCGGAGCGCGCCGGATCGGTCCGCCATTCGGCCTGCTTGCTGCCATCCGCCTCCGCGCGCGAGGAAAGCCAGCCTTGGGGATATTCGACGAGGATCCGGCGGATCGCGCCGAAAGCCTTGCTCGTCGCCAGATGGCGAGCCTGCCAGACCATCGGATAGCCGAGATAAGTGTGGGTGAGGCCATAGGCCGTGCCGCTTACCGACAAGGTCTCGGCAAGCGACTTCACCTCGGAGAGCGCAATACCTGCAGGCTTGTCGGACATGACATGGAAACCGGCCTCCGCCGCCGCCTTGGCGAGCGGGACATGCGTGTCATTCGGCGTGACGATGACGACGGCTTCCATGGCGTCGTTGCCGCGAGCAGCCTCCGCAGCAAACATCTCGGCGGCAGAGGGATAGGCGCGCTCGGGATCGAGATGCAGCGCCTGTGCGGTCTCGCGCGAATTGGCCGGGTCGCGGCTGAAGCATCCGCAGACGAGAGCGGTCGCGCCATCGAGCCGGGCGGCAGCACGGTGGACGGCACCGATAAAGGCCCCCTGCCCTCCGCCGATCATGCCCAGACGCAATCGTCCCGCCATCCTTGATTTCCCCTCCTTAACACGCGTTTTTGTCTTACGTTGTCAATTTGCTATGCCCTACCGTCGGCACCGTCAAGTGAGCGTTCGCAATTTCCACCGGAGATGGTGAGTTCGCCGCCCACGGCGTCACCTCTAGAAATCCACTGCAACGGCCTCTCCCTCATAGGTGACGGCGACGCCGCCGGACCGCTCGAGCATCATGCCCTCCCCATTCCCTTCGTGAAGGACGATCAGCATCTCGCGCTTGATGGCCATGCCCGGAAAGGCCCCGACTCGCGCTGCGACAGACAGGCGCCGCTCGCCTTCGTTCCAGCCGAAAGCAATCCGCGAGAATTCTCCGCGAGTATAACCCATGTCGGTGCCCTGGTCTTCGTAGAGAGCAAAGTCTGCATCGCCACCGGCGAAGACGTGAATAGTGAGCGGTCCTTGCGGATCTTCCCCGGTCCATTGGACGTCCCTTCCCATAGGCAAGATCGATCCGGCACGCACGAACAGTGGCAGCCTTTCGCGCGGCGCTGCAACGGGCACATGCTGGCCTCCGGAGACCTTGCGCCCGCTTGCAAGGTCGTACCAATCGGCTCCCGCAGGAAGGTAGACCAGCCGCTCCCGCTCACGAAACCGCGTGACCGGGGCAACCATCAGGGCGGGCCCGAAAAGATACTGGTCGTCGATCGACCAGGCGCTCCGGTCCGCTTCGAAATCCATCACCAGTGGCCGCATGATGGTGCCATCCTCGAAATGGGTCCCGGCAGCCAGCGTGTATATATAGGGCATGAGCCGGTAGCGCAGCCGGTGATAATAGGTGAGCGCATCGAGCATCGCCGGGTCGCCTTCGCTCACGATCCAGCTCTCGCGCCGGGGGAACTCGCCATGACTCCGGAACAGGGGCGAGAAGGCGCCGAACTGGAACCAGCGCAGGTAAAGCTCGCGCCATTCCTCGACATGCGCGGGATCCTGCCGGCTATACCGTTCCTCCACCGCGAAGCCGCCGATGTCGTGGGTCCAGTTGGGCACCCCTGCCAGACTGAGGTTCAGCCCCGCGCTGATCTGGTCGCGCAGATCTTCCCAGCGCGCGGCGACATCGCCCGACCACAAGGCCGACGACGTGCGCTGGATGCCGCCGAATCCGCTGCGCGTGAGGATGAAGGGGCGCGTGTCGGGCTGGGCTTGGCGTAGTCCTTCGAACACCCCGACAGCGTGATCGAGCGGGTAGGAATTGAAGAGCGCGGCTCCGGGCAGCCCGGTCGTCGGCGAGGTCATCTGCCACTTGCGCTCATCGATCGACAGGTTCGAATGCCAGTCGGGTTCGGTCGCATCCATCCACCAGGCGTCGAAGCCGAGCGGCAGGAGATCGCGCTCGATCTGCCCCCAGTAGAGTGCCCGCGCCGCCGGGTCATAGGGATCGTAGAAAGTGTTGGCGTAACCCGGCCCGACCCAGTCGCGCTGGCCCGCCTCGAGCGGCCGTTCATAGAGGAACCCCTTCTCGCTCAGCGCCTTGCCATTGGCTGTGTCGGGATAGAATTTCGGCCAGACCGAGATCATGACCCTCCCGTCGAGCGCATGGACCTTGTCGACCATCGCCTTAGCATCGGGAAAGCGGTCCGGGTCGAAACAATGGCAGCCCCAGCTGTCTTCTGGCCAGTAGAACCAGTCCTGCACGATCGTATCGATCGGGATGGCGCGGTCGCGATAGCCCTGCATCACCTCCACCAGCTGGTCCTGCGTTTCGTAGCGTTGGCGCGACTGCCAGAAGCCATAGGCCCAGCGCGGCATCATCGGTGCCTTGCCCGTCAATTCGCGATACCCGGCGATCGCATCGTCCATCGTCGGCGCGGGCACGACATAATAGTCGATCGCCTGCCCCGCCTCGCTCGCGAAGCTGACCGAGTGGCGGTCTAGCGGCGACAGCGGGTCGGAGTGCTCGAGCGCGATGTAGCCCTGGTTGGGCTCCCACTCGATGCGCAACTCAACACCCTTGCCGGCCGTCAGGTCGAGTTCGAAATTGTGGTACCAGGGGTTCCAGTTCTGCCGCCACCGGTCGAGCACCTTTTCGCCGTCCGCAAAGACCGCAACATAGCTTGAGGAATAGAGACGGAACTTGTGCTGCCCGGAGGTTTCGGGCGTGAACGTGCCGGTCCACACGACGCGCTGCTTCTGGAGTGCGTTGCCCTGCGTATTCTGGCCGGTGGTCGCCGCCTCTACCGCCGCCTTGGCCTCAGCGGGCCAGCGGTCCTGATCTTCGATATACTGGTAATCGATGGCGCGTTCGGGGCGCTCAACCACGAGCCGGTCGCCAAGGTAATATTGGGCCTGCCAGTCCAGCGCCAGCTGCGCGTAGGGCGCGGGATTGCCGATCCGCGTGATCGAGGCATTGTCCCACAGTAGCCCGTATCCGCGCGTCGAGACCAGATACGGCAGAGCGATCGCCATATTGTGCTGCGCGAGTTCGATATCCTCGCCATTGTAGTCCATCTGGCGGTTCTGGTGCTGGCCGAGCCCGTAGAGCCCCTCGTCGGTGCCGCGGTTGAACTGCGCGCGCGTGGCGAACCAGCTCTGCCCTTCGATCGCGACAGGCGTGATCGTGCGTGCCGGGGCATATTCGTCCAGGAGCAGATTTCCAGCGGCATCGAACACGCGCACCTGACCGTCCGCAAGATCGACCGAGAGCCGGGAGGTCGCCGTCTGCAGGTTCGCCTCGCCAGGAGCGACTGTCAGTTCCGGTTCGCCGTCGGGTTCAAGAACGACCATGCTGGTCGGATGGCCTTCCGGCATATCGCCGCCCGTCGCCGTGACGCGAAAGGTGCCGTTCTCATAGGCGAGCACGCGGATGGTCTCGCCGCTATCGAGAGAGACCAGCATGCCATGGTCGACCTCCCGCACTTCGCCCGCCGCAACTGCTGAAGGGACAGCGACCGGTAGCAGGAACGCCAGCGCAGCGAGCCAGCTGCGCTGCGCTTTCGACCGCAATGATACCGCTACCAAACTTAGCGCCATCGACACGCTCCTCCCTCGCCTCGATATGGGACGATCTCCAGACCGCCTCGTTTTCGGAAGGCTAATCGATACGGCAATCGTGGGCAAGCCATCCCCGATTGACTCCCTTCGAAGGGTTCAATACGCACATGATAGCGCTCACATTTGCGCTGGCAAAAAGGCGGTGGCCGGGATGCATCGTCGCCAAGGGGACGGGAGAGGAATTTTGATCATCGGGTCCGACAAGTGCCTGGCTGTGCTCAGCCTGATTGCCCTCGCAGGTTGCACCACGATCGCCGGGACGGCGACCGATTCCGCGCCATCCGCCATCACGCAATCGGCCGGTGTCGCCCATCCCGAAATCTGGCCAGCGTATGAGTACCCGGTGCCCGAACAGGCGGATGACGAGGCACGCATCACCCGGCTCATCGCGCGCATGACGCTGGAGGAAAAGATCGGCCAGCTCGTGCAGGCGGACCTGTGCTGCGTCACCCCGCAAGACGTTCGCGACTACAATCTCGGCTCGATCCTCGTCGGCGGGAACAGCGGCCCCAACGGCAACGACCTCTCGCCTGCGCCCGACTGGCTCAAGGCCGCCGACGATTTCTACACCGCTTCGGTCGACAGGTCCGACGGCGGCGTGGGAATTCCGCTCGTCTGGGGGACCGACGCGGTGCACGGCCACTCGAACATCATCGGCGCGACGATCTTCCCGCACAACATCGGGCTCGGCGCGATGCGCGACGTCGCCCTGATCGAGCAGATCGGCCAGGTCACCGCCAAGGAGATCCGCGTCACGGGGCAGGAGTGGACCTTCGCGCCGACCGTCGCCGTGCCGCAGGATTTCCGCTGGGGGCGCGCCTACGAAGGCTATTCCTCCGATCCCGATCTCGTCGCCTCCTACGTCGGCGCCATGGTGCGCGGCCTGCAGGGCGCACCGACCAACGACAACCTCCTTGCCGGTCCCTATGTGATTGCCTCGACCAAGCACTTCCTCGCCGATGGCGGCACCGACAAGGGAGTCGACCAGGGCGATAGCTCCATCAGCGAAGAGGCGTTGCGCGATATTCACGGCAAGCCTTACGGACCCGCGATTGCCGAAGGCGTGTCGACCGTGATGGTCAGTTTCTCGAGCTGGCAGGGCAAGAAGATGACCGGCAACAAATCGCTCGTCACCGGCGTGCTCAAGGAGCGGATGGATTTCGGCGGCTTCGTCGTCTCAGACTGGAACGCGCATGGACAGGTCGCCGGATGCACCAATGAGAGCTGCCCGCAGGCGCTGATGGCCGGCGTCGACATGTATATGGCACCGGATACGTGGAAGCCGATCTACGAGGACCTGCTGGCCCGCGCCAAGGCAGGCACGGTGCCGATGACGCGCATCGACGAGGCGGTCGCACGCATCCTGCGCGTCAAGGCGCGGCTGGGCCTGTTCGAGGCCGGCAAGCCCTCAAGCCGCGCCTATTCCGGCCAGTACGAGCTTCTCGGTTCGCCCGAACACCGCGCCGTTGCGCGCGAGGCGGTGCGCAAGTCGCTGGTGCTGCTCAAGAACGAGGGCGTGTTGCCGCTCGCGCCCGGCGGTCGCCTGCTCGTGGCAGGCGACGGTGCGGACGACATCGCGCGCCAATCGGGCGGGTGGACGATCACCTGGCAGGGCACGGGCATCGACAACAGCCACTTCCCCGGCGCCACCTCGATCTGGGCAGGTCTCGACCAGGCCGTCACGGCGGCAGGAGGCAGCGCCGAATTGTCGCCCGACGGCAGCTTCACCGCGCGGCCCGACGCGGCGGTGGTCGTCTTCGGCGAGACCCCTTACGCCGAATTCCAGGGGGACCGGGCCGCCCTGACGCTCGATCCGCAGCTCACCGGTCCTTACGAGACGATGCGCCGCCTCAAGGCGCAGGGCATTCCCGTCGTCGCACTCATGATCACCGGGCGCCCGCTCTATGCCAATCCGGCGCTCAATGCGGCCGATGCCTTCGTCGTCGCCTGGCTCCCGGGCAGCGAGGGCGGCGGGATCGCAGATGTGCTCGTCGGCAAGGCCGATGGTAGCGCACATATCGATTTCTCGGGCAAGCTACCCGCTGCATGGCCGCGCACCGCCGACATGGCGGACGGCGCCCTGTTCCCCTTAGGTTACGGCCTGACCTACGCCAGCCCGCGCACCGCGTGGACCGCCCTGCCCGAACTCGATGCATCCGCTCTCGGCGGTGACAGCCGCCTCTGGTTCAGCGGCGGCGTGCCGGCGGCGCGCTGGTCGCTGCTGGTGAACGGCGAGTCCGAGGTCGACGAGGTCCGGATCACGACCGTCCCTGCCGAGATCCTCGACGGCCGGGTCAGGGTAAGCGCGGAAAACTACCTCGTGCAGGAAGGCGCGCGGCGGTTCGCGATCGCGGGCGGCACAGCCACCGTTTCACTGCGCAATTTTGAGGCTCTCGATGTGTCGAAGGAGACGAATGGCGACGTTCTCCTGCTCGCCACGATCAAGGTGTGGGATGCTCCGGCTAGCGCAGCCATCGGTGCCATCGGGCCGAATTCGCGCGGCTTCGCCAACCTGCCGCTCGCCGAAAACGGCGAGTGGGTGCGCTACGGCATCCCGCTGAAGTGCCTGCGCAATGGCGGCGCAGACATGGCACAATTGACTCAACCCTTCGTCCTAACGACCTCCGGCCGCGCGGACTATGCGATCGGCGAAGTGCGCCTCGGAAGCGATGCGGAAGTGGTGGTGCCATGTTCCTGATCATTCGAGGGGCGTGCTAACGCTGGCATCATGACACCGGTCGAGGAAATCGCAGCGCCCGAACCCGCGGACTTCGACCGCATCGTGCGGCCGCGGTTCACGCCGGTCGTGATCAGGGGCGCGGCGGAGGCCTGGCCGATTGTCGCGGCAGGGCGGCGTTCGGCGGCCGAGGCGCTGGACTATATCGAGCGGTACGACAGCGGCGCGCCGACCAGCCTGATGGTCGCCCCGCCCGACAGGCAGGGCCGGTTCTTCTACAATGCCGATACCAGCGGCTTCAATTTCGAGCGCAAGCAGGGCTCGCTGACGCAGCTTGCCCGCCACTTGCTCGGCGCGGCAAACGAGAACGAACCGATCGGCATTTACGCCGGCGCGACTCCGGCCGCCTCACACCTGCCCGGCTTCGAGCAGGAGCACCCCTTCCCGCTCGCCGATGCGCTTCCCGATGCGACGACACGCATTTGGCTCGGCAATGCGACGCAGGTCGCGACCCATTTCGACCTGTCGGACAATTTCGCCGTCGTCGCGCTGGGCAGGCGACGCTTCACCCTGTTCCCGCCCCAGGCGACCGGCGATCTCTATGTCGGCCCGCTCGACATGACGCTGGCGGGCCAGCCGGTCAGCATGGTCGATCCGCTCGCCCCCGACCTCGAAAACTATCCGCGCTACGCCGCAGCGCAGGAGCAGGCGCAATTTGCCGAGCTCGAACCCGGCGACGCGATCTACATCCCCACGCTGTGGTGGCACCATGTGCAGGCGAGCGATGCGATCAACATCCTCGTCAACTACTGGCACAACGACGCCTTGCGCGGCGGCGGCTTCCTCGCGCTGATCCATGCAATCCTCGCGATCCGCGACCAGCCGCAGGGCCAGCGCGACGCCTGGCGCGCCTGGTTCGACCACTTCGTCTTCGGCGAAGAGGCCAGCCACGCCGCCGACCATCTTCCCCCGCATGCGCGCACGGTGACGGGCCCACCCTCGCCCCAGCGCGACGAGATGATCCGCCGCTTCCTGCTGCGGGTGCTCGGTTCACACTGAAGGAGACCTGCCATGATGCGTAACCTGACCCGGAGCGTCTGCATCGCTTCCCTGCTCGCCGCGAGCCTGCCGCTCCATGCGCAGTCCCCGGCCCCGGCAGCCGCCGTTACCGAGCCCCTGCCCGTCGGCACCTGCATCAATCTCGGCAATACGCTCGAGCCCGAATTCGAGGGCAGCTGGGGCGGCGCGCCGGTGGCAGCGGAAGATTTCACGCGCATCAAGGCAGCCGGCTTCGACACCGTGCGCATCCCGGTGCGCTGGCACAACAAGACGCTCGCCGAAGCGCCGTGGACGGTCGAGGAAAGCTGGATGAACCGCGTCCAGCAGGTCGTCGACGAGGCGCTGGCGGCAGGCCTCAACGTCATTCTCAACAGCCACCACTTCGATCCGATCCACGAAGACCCGCTGGGCACTGCCGAGTGGCATGGCGCGGTCTGGACGCAGATCGCAGAGCGATTTGCAGGCTATCCCAACGAGACGCTGTGGTTCGAGCTCGAGAACGAACCGCACAAGAATTTCGACCATTCGAACCTGCTCGAAACGCTGGCCCCCGCGCTGGCGGCGGTGCGCGCGTCGCATCCGAACCGCGCGGTGATCATCGGCGGCGAGAACTGGAGCGGGATCAATTCGCTCGCGACGCTGCCGCTGCCCGACGATGCGAACATCCATCCGACCTTCCACTATTACGACCCGTTCCTTTACACGCACCAGGGCGCCAGCTGGACGGCACCGGATATCCCGCCGGTGGGCCGCAGCTTCCCGACCGCGGAAGATACGAAGAAGCTTTCGGAAGACGTGGAGAAGATCCGTAGCTACATCGCGCGCACCGGCAAGACGCCCTTCATGGGCGAAATCGGGGCCTACGACCTCCATATCCCCACCGCCGACCGCGCCGCCTATCACCGCACCGTGCGCGAAGCCTTTGCGCCGACGGGCATCGGCATGTGCATGTGGGCTTATGCCAACACCTTCCCCTTCTGGGACCGAAAATCCGGCAAGTGGCTGCCCGGAATGCTCCGCGCGATAGGCCTGCCCGAACAGGAGTGATCGTTCAGCGCGCTGGCGAATAGGCGTAGGGGCCGACCACCAGGCCGGTGAACAGGCCGGCGTGGATCGAGGCGAGCGGTTCGACATCGACCGCTTGCCCCAGTGCCCGCCAGCGCGTCTCTCCGCTGGGCCGCCAGCCGAGTTCTGCCGAACCGCCGCGCAAAGTGATCCTGAGATCGAGCGCGGCGTCGCCATCGTAGGGAGTGGCAGCGACGATCTCGCCGAGTTCGGATTGCGCCGGGTCGGTCCTGAGCCGGACCACCAGACGCCCGCCTTCGCGTCCGACCGCGAGGAAATGCGCCTCGTCCATGAAGGCGAGCAGACCTGCGAAGTCGTCGTCCTGTTGCGGATCGAACTCCAGGCTTGTCACATATTCGGCCTCGTGATGGCGCAGGCGCCGCCCGATGAAAGCCGGCTTGCCGAGGCTGCCCGCCGCATCGCTACCCGCGATCACCTCCAGCCGCCCTGCTGACTCGTCGAGCATGACCTGCTGGAGCGAACGCGGTGTGCGGATCCCGATCCATTCGCCGGGGAGGGCACTGGAAAAGTCATCCCGCCAGGCGCTGCGATCGATCGCCTCGCCGCTCGGCAGGTCGGGCCGTCGGGGCGTCAGGGGCACCGGCTTGCCTTGTGCGAGGAAGCGCGGCCATCCGTCCACCCATTCGACCGGCAGTACGAAGGTCTCGCGGCCCATCAGCGTCGACTGGCCTGCGAAGGGGCGGGTGGCGAGGAACACGCCCCACCAGCTGCCGTCGTCCAGCCTGACGATATCCGCGTGACCGGTCGCCTCGACGCGGTTGGGGCGATCGGGCGGCAGGTCGCGCTGGGTCAGGATCGGGTTTTGCGGGCCGGGCACGTAAGGCCCTTTGAGCTTGCGCGAACGGTAGATGGTCTGCGAATGCTGGTCCGCCGTTCCGCCTTCGGCCGCCAGCAGGTAATACCAGCCATCGGCCTTGTAGATATGCGGCCCTTCCGCCCAGACCGGGTTCGCCGAAGGATCGACCCCGCCATCGACCAGCAGCGTGCGCCCCGGCAGCACCTGCATGGTCTCCCGGTCGAACTGCTGCAGCCACAGCGCGCGATGGCCCTCGTAACGCGGATCTCCCGGCGGCGCGTCGTTGTAGACGATCCATGCCGTGCCATCGTCCGCGAAGTAGAGCGAGGGATCGATCCCGCCGAACTCCAGCCAGTGCGGATCGCTCCACGGTCCGGCCGGGTCCTGCGCGGTGATGACGAAATTGCCGCCGCATTCGATACAGGTGTTCACGATCCAGAACAGACCGTCGTGATGTTCGATGGCAGGGGCGAAGAGGCCGCGATTGGTGCCAAGCCCGGAAAAGTCCATCTGGGCCGCGCGGTTGATGGCATTGCCGACGAAGCGCCAGTTGACGAGGTCCTCGCTGCGGAAGATCGGCAGTCCGGGAAACCAGCTGAAGGTCGAGGTGACGAGGTAGAAGCTGTCGCCGACCCTGACGATCGATGGATCGGGGTGGAAGCCCGGCAGCACCGGGTTGCGATAGGAGCCCTCCGGGATTTCGGGGGCAGGTTCGAGCGCGCGATACTCTATGAAATCGAAACTTGCGGTCGGCCCGGCACTGGCCGGATCCGCAAGCGAAATCGCGGCGCTGCATGCCGCCAGTGTAGCAAGATACGTTTTCAAGCCCGCCTCCCCGATCAATCCTCGCAAGGGGCTTGTCGCACCCTCATGACCTGACTATGGTAGCGCTATCACAGGAGAGGGCAAGAGCCAGCAGTGGCCGACAATTTCAGCGACGTTTTGCCGGCCGATCATGCGCGCGGCAGTTTCATCGGGCGCGCGCAATCGCCCGCAGGACCCTGCGTTATCGCGGTGCGCGACGGGGAAATCTTCGATCTTACCGAGGAGGTGGCGACCGTTTCCGGCGCGATTGCCCGACGGCAATTCGCGGGCGGACGTCGGCTGGGTCCGGTCGAGGACGGCCTGCCCGAAGGCTGGCGCCTGCTCTCCCCGATCGATCTGCAATGCATCAAGGCAGCGGGCGTCACTTTCGCCCTTTCGGCGATCGAGCGGGTCATCGAGGAACGCGCGCGCGGCGACGCGGGCGCGGCAGCGGACATCCGCGCACAGCTGGAGAGCAAGATCGGCTCGGGCATCCGCTCGGTGGTTCCGGGCAGCGAGGAGGCGGCCCAGCTCAAGGCCGCGCTGATCGACGAAGGCATGTGGTCGCAATATCTCGAGGTCGCCATCGGGCCCGATGCGGAAATCTTCTCCAAATCGCCGGTCCTCTCCTCGGTCGGCGAAGGCGCGCCCATCGGCGTGCGCTCCGATTCCAGCTGGAACAATCCCGAGCCCGAGGTCGTGCTGGTGTGCGATTCCGATGGCGAAGTGGTCGGCGCCACACTGGGCAACGATGTGAACCTGCGCGATTTCGAGGGGCGTTCGGCGTTGCTCCTCTCCAAGGCCAAGGACAACACGGCGAGCTGCGCGATCGGCCCGCTGATCCGCCTGCTCGACGATGACTTCACGCTCGACGACATCCGCGCGGCCGAGGTCGAGCTGACGATCGAGGGCGAGGACGGATACCGCCTGCAAGGCACCAACGACATGGCGCAGATCAGCCGCGATCCGGTCGAGCTGGTCGCTCAGTGCCTCTCGGAACACCACTATCCCGACGGCTTCGTGCTGTTCTGCGGGACGCTGTTCGCGCCGACACAGGACCGCGACGTGGCGGGCGCAGGTTTTACGCACAAGCGCGGCGACCGGGTGACTATTCGCTCGCAGCGGATCGGTGCGCTGACCAACACGGTCACGACCTCGCGCGATGCGCCTGCGTGGACGATGGGAATTGCGGGCTTCGTCGCGAATTTGGCAGGACGCGGTCTGGTCGACAGGATGTGAGTTTCGGCGCGCGCTCTGAAAGGCGCGCGCTTGCATGGACGGGGAATGAGTTTTGACAGCTGACAACGCCAATCCAGCCGCTCACACGGCGCGATACCCCAGCCTGCGCGGCAGGAAGGTGATCGTCAGCGGCGGCGGTTCGGGCATCGGCGAGGGCATCGTCGAGGCCTTCGTCCGCCAGAGCGCGGCAGTGGCCTTCGTCGATATCGAAGAAAGCGCGAGCGAGGATCTGGTAGCGCGGCTGAAGGACGCGGAGATCGCGCCGCTCTTCGTCCCTTGCGACATCACCGATTGCGAGGACTACGGACAGAAGATCGCCGCCATCATCGACCGGCTGGGCGGCTGCGACGTGCTGGTCAACAACGCCGCGAATGACGATCGCCACCGGCTCGGTGACGTCACGCCCGAATACTGGGATCGCAGCATGGCGGTGAACCTCAAGCACCAGTTCTTCGCCGCAAGGGCGGTGGTCCCCGCGATGCAGGCTGCAGGCGGCGGCTCGATCGTCAATCTCGGCTCGATCAGCTGGCACCTCGGGCTCGAGGAGCTGGCGATCTACCAGACCGCCAAGGCCGCGATCGAAGGGCTGACGCGCAGCCTCGCGCGCGAGCTCGGGCGGGACAATATCCGCGTCAACACGATCATCCCGGGCAATGTCCAGACCCCGCGCCAGATGCGCTGGTACACGCCCGAGGGCGAAGCAGAGATCGTCGCCGCGCAATGCCTCGACGGGCGCATCCAGCCGGTCGACATCGCCGCGATGGCGCTGTTCCTCGCCTCCGACGACGCCCGCTTCTGCACCGCGCACAATTACTGGGTCGACGCCGGATGGAGGTAACGCTCCCCGTCGCGCAGATCCTCGCCGCCGAGAGCAAGCTCGGCGAAGGGGTGTTGTGGGATGCGGAGCGGCAGCTCGTCTGGTTCGTCGACATCAAACGCCACCGGCTGTGGCGCTACGATCCGGCAACAGGCGCGGCGACATTCGACGAGGCGCCCGACCAGATCGGCTGGGCCATTCCAGCGGAGGGAGGGCTGCTGCTTTGCGGCCTTAAGGACGGGCTTTACACCTTCGCCCCCGAGAGCGGGCATTTCACCTTCCTCTGCGACGTGCCCGGCGAGCCCGCCTCGAACCGCCTCAACGATGCCTGCACCGACCCGTGGGGCCGCGTGTGGTTCGGTTCGATGGACGATGCGGAGCAGGCCGCCTCGGGGCGCTTCTACCTCTTCGATCGCGGTGATATCCGGCCCGTCGGTCCGGCGGGTGTCTGCATAACCAACGGCCCGGCGGTGAACGCGCAGGGCGACCGGATCTATTTCACCGACACGCTGGGGAAGCGAATCATGGTGGCGGAGCTTTCGCCCGGCGGCCTTGGCGAGGCGCGACCCTTCGCCGACACCGGTGCGCTGTTTCCCGAGGCCTTTCCCGATGGGCCGGTGGTGGACGCCGAGGACCATGTGTGGACCGGCCTCTACCTCGGCGGACGGGTCGCACGCTTCTCGCCCGATGGCGAACTCGTCGCGACGATCCCGATGCCGGCCCGCGACATTACCAAGATAGCGTTCGGTGGAGCGCATTTGCGGACCGCATTCGTGACCAGCGCGACCAAGAACATGGAGGCAAGCGATATGGCAACCTATCCGCAGGCAGGCAGCCTGTTCGGCTTCGAGGCACCCGTCGCGGGCTTCGCGCAGGCGCGGGCGAAACTCGGATGATGCGCCCCGCCCTGCTCCTCGCGACCCTGTTGGCCCCTTCGATCGCAGCCGCCGCACCGGTGCTCGGCCCGGCCTATGGCGACAACATGGTGCTCCAGCGCGGCGAGCCCGTAGTGCTCGAAGGTACGGCTGCACCCGGTGGAAGGGTGTCGGCGGTCCTGGGCCAGTCGCATGCCACCTCGCGCGCCGATGCGGACGGCCGCTTCGCGGTCACGCTGCCGGCCACAGCCACAACGCAGGAGCCGCTTTCGCTCATCCTGACGGACCCGACCGGAGAGACGCGCTACGACAACATCCTCGTAGGCGACGTCATCCTGTGCTCGGGCCAGTCGAACATGGAGCTGTCGGTCAACCGCGCGCTCGACACCTGGAACCAGCTGCGGCTCGCACCCGATAGCGGCATCCGCCTGCTGATGGTGCCGAAGACCACCGCGGCGACACCCGCCGCAAGCTTCGCGGAACCCGTCGCATGGCGCGAGGCGAGCCGCGAGAGCGTGCCCGATTTCTCTGCCGCGTGCTTCTACATGGGCAAGGAGCTGCGCCGCATGGATCCGGCGGTGCCGGTCGGGCTGATCCACTCCAACTGGGGCGGCAGCGCGGCGCGGGCGTGGATGACGCCCGAAAGCGTGCGCGCGCTCTACGGCCAGCAGGCACTCGACCAGCTTCAAACCTATGCGCGCGACCCGTTCGAAGCCGCGCAGGATTTCGCCCCGCAATGGTTCGACTGGTGGCGCGCCCATGACGGCGGACGCGAGCCCTGGACCGACAGTGCGATGCTCGACTGGAAGCCCGTCCCGCAATTCTCTTTCTGGAACGAGTGGAAGGGCACCGGCCTCGACACCAACCCGCGGGCGAATGTGTGGCTGCGCCAGACCTTCACGCTGACCGCCGGACAGGCGCAGCAGGCAGGCTCGCTCTCGATCGGCGCAATCGACGATCTCGACATGACTTTCGTCAATGGCAGGCCAGTGGGCTACACCTTCGGCTGGGGTGTCGAGCGGGCCTATCGCGTGCCCGCCGACTACCTGCGCGAAGGCGAGAACGAGGTCCTGATCGCCGCCAACAACATGTGGGACACGGGCGGCTTCTTCGCCGGTCCCGACCGGCTGTTCTTCAGCCCCGCAAGCGGCTCGCCGATCCCGCTCGGAGCGGACTGGGACTATTCGGTCGCCGCTTTCGAGGACGTGCCGCCGCGCGCGCCGTGGGACGCGAATGCCGGGCTCGGCGTGATGCACAATGCGATGATCGCGCCGCTAGGTCCGATGCGGCTTGCGGGCGTGGCGTGGTACCAGGGCGAGTCCGATGTGGGCCAGCCCGATTACGACGGGAAATTGCGCGAGCTCTTTGCCGGCTGGCGGGGACAGTTCGGCAGCCAGGCGCGGATGCTGGTCGTCCAGCTGGCCGACTTCGGCACGCGCACTTCGCAGCCGGTCGAGTCCGGCTGGGCGCGCCTGCGGCAGGAGCAGCTCGCGGCGGTCGAGGCCGACGGCAATGCCGCGCTGGTGACGGCGATCGACATCGGCGAGGCCACCGACATCCACCCGGCCAACAAGAACGATCTGGGCAAGCGCCTCGCCCACGCTTTCGTCGGCGAGGCGATGCCCACGCCGCTGAACGCGACCCTTTCAGGCAAGACGGTGACCGTAAATTTCGCCGGCATCAGGGGCAGGCTCGTCGCACATTCCGGCCCCTACCCGCTCGGTGTCGAGCTCTGCGGCGCGGAGCAGGCCAGTTGCCGTTACGTGCTCGCCAGCCTCGACGGGGACCGCATGATGCTCACCGTGCCCGATGGCTTGGCACCCACCCGCGTGCGCCATGCATGGTCGGATGCGCCGATCGTCAATCTCTACGATGGCAGGGGCATGCCCGTACCGGGCTTCGAGCTTTCCATCGTGCGCTGAGCGCGGTCGCGCGATCAGTGATTGTGGCGCGGCGGCTTACGCGACGTACCGCGGTATTTGAGCGCGAACTCCATCACCCCGCCTTCGCCCAGCTGGCCGGTCTTCTCACGGAACAGCTCTTCCCACGGCGTCTGGCTGGCCGGGATTTCGGGCGCCGGTTCCTCCGCCAGCCGCCGCGCGATTTCGGCCTCGTCGACCAGCGCATCGCATGTGCCGCGATTGAGGTCGACGCGGATCGTGTCGCCCGTGCGCAGCCACGCGAGCCCGCCGCCAGCCGCACTCTCGGGCGAGACGTTGAGGATCGAGGGGCTGTCGCTCGTGCCCGACTGGCGACCATCGCCCAGCGTCGGGAGCCATTGCTTGCCCGCGCGGATCAGCGCATCGGGGGGCTGCATGTTGACGACCTCGGCGCTGCCCGGCCAGCCGATGACGCCCGAGCCGCGGATAACGAGAATGCAGTCCTCGTCGATGGCAAGGTCGGGATCGTTGATCCGGTGGTGGTAGTCGTCCGACCCGTCGAACACGATCGCCCGCGCCTCGAACACGCCTTCCGCGCCGGGCCGCGAGAGGTAGCGCGCCCGAAATTCCTCGCTGATGACCGAGGTCTTGAGGATCGCGAAGTCGAACAGATTGCCCGACAGGACGAGGAAACCGGCGTCGGGCATGAGCGGATCGTCGAAGGGCCGGATCATCTCGCGGTCGCCGGTCTCGCGCCCCGCCAGATTGCTCGCCATGTCCGCGCCCGTGCAGGTGAGGCAATCGGCCTTCAGCACACCCGCCTGCAGCAATTCCCACATCACCGCAGGCACGCCGCCTGCGCGGTGGAAACGCTCGCCGAGATATTTGCCGGCAGGCTGCATGTTAAGCAGCAACGGCAGGCGGTAGCCATGCTCCTGCCACGCGTTCAGCGGCAGATCCACGCCCGCATGCGCGGCCATCGCCTGGATATGCGGCTGGGCGTTCGATGACCCGCCGGAAGCACTGACGACCGCGATCGCGTTGAGGAAGGCATCCTTCGTCAAAATGTCCGAGGGCTTGAGGTCGGCATGGACCATTTCGACGATCCGCTGCCCCGTCCGGTAGGCCATCTGCCCGCGCTCGCGATAGGGTGCGGGGATTGCGGCACAGCCGGTCAGCGAGAGGCCGAGCGCTTCGGCGACCGCATTCATCGTGCTCGCCGTGCCCATCGAGTTGCAATGCCCCGCGCTGGGCGCGCTGGACGTGGCGCGGTCGAGGAATTCCTCCTCGTCGATCTCGCCCGCAGCAAGCTTGCGGCGACTGCGCCAGATCACAGTACCGCTGCCGACCAGCTCACCATTGTGCCAGCCGTCGAGCATCGGCCCGCCCGACAGGACGATGGCCGGGATATCCACGGTGCTCGCCGCCATGATCTGGCTAGGCGTGGTCTTGTCGCAGCCGGTTGTCAGCACGACGCCGTCGATCGGGTAGCCGTTCAGCAGCTCGACGAGCCCGAGATAGAGCAGGTTGCGGTCGAGCGCGGCGGTCGGGCGGCGGCAGTTTTCGAAGATCGGGTGCACCGGGAATTCGATCGGGATGCCGCCCGCGTCCCTGATCCCGTCGCGCGTCCGCTTGGCGAGTTCGAGATGGATGCGATTGCAGGGTGACAGGTCGCTGCCGCTCTGCGCGATGCCGATGATCGGTTTGCCGCTGCGCAGCTCCTCGGGCGTCACGCCGTAGTTCATGAAGCGCTCGAGATAGAGCGCCGTCATGTCCATGCGATCGGGATTGTCGAACCACTCGCGCGAGCGCAGCCGCCGACCGCTGGATTTTTCCTTCATTGTTTCTCCGAAGCTCGCTGGAACGAGGACGCCAGACTGGGCCCCGCATCGGAATTGCGACGCACCAGCTTGTACGCCATTGTGACCTGCTCGCCTTTGGCCTTGGAGGCCGGGGTTTTCTGCCGGTAGGCTTTGGCGATCATCACCACCGCCTGCGCGGTCATCTCGCGGATCGGCTGGCGAATGGTGGTCAGTTCGGGCCAGATCGAGCTGGCGAGTTCGGTATCGTCGAAGCCGCAGACGGTGATGTCGTTCGGCACGTCGAGGTGCCGGCGGTGCGCCATCGCCACGGTTGCGGCGGCCATGTCGTCGTTGGAGGCGAAGATCGCGGTCGGCGGCGGATCGACCGCGAGCAGTTTCTCTGCCGCCACCATGCCCGAGCGATAGGTGAACTGGCCTTGCGCGATCAGTCGGTCGCTGATGGTCAGGCCTGCCTCCTCCATCGCCGCCCGAAAGCCTTCGAGCCGCTGGCCGCTCGCGACCTGTTCGGGGTTGCCGATAATGAAGCCGATCCGCTCGTGACCTAGCCCGATGATGTGGCGTGTCATGTCGTAAGCCGCCTGGAACTCGTCGATCTGCACCGCGCCGTGCGACCCGCTCGCGCGGCCCGGGCCGACGGCGACGGCGATGCCGCCCGAGGCGCGGATCTGGTCGAGCACGCTCTGGTCGTCGCACAGCGGTGGCGGAAGAATAAAGCCGACGATCCCGCCGTCGACGAGCTTGCTGATCAGTTCCTTGCTCTCTGGCACGGTCTCGCAGCTTTGTACCACCAAGTGTATGTCGCGCCGGCTCGCTTCCTCGAGCGCGCCCATCAGGAATTCGCTGAGGTAGGACGCCGACGGGTTGTCGAACAGCAACGCGATCCGCAGCTGAGCCCCGCCCGCCAGCGAGCGGGCCGCTCGGTTGGGAATGTAGTTGAGCTTGGCGATGGCATCGAGGACCTGCGCCCGCGTCGCTTCGCGCACATTCTCTTCGCCATTGATGACCCGGCTGACCGTCATGGGCGAGCAATGCGCGGCGCGTGCCACATCGGCGATGGTCGGCGCAGAGTTGCCCTTGCGTGAACTGCGCTTGCGCGTGGCGGTCCCGCTCTTCTGGGTGATGTCCATGCCTATCGCCATAGAAGCATCCCCGTGAGGCCAGCAAGTGCGATCATTGGCCGGGCGCCTCCGGAAAAGAGAGCGACATGTAATGCTCGAGCGGCGGCGGCGGCGGGGTCACGCCATCGGGATAGGGCAGTCCGTTGACCGAGTGCCAATAGGCCAGCGAGGCATCGCGCCACCAGAGCGCCTCCTTCTGCTGGATGGCGAACATGTCCGCGACGGCGCGGTGGCGCTCCGGGTCGATCGCCGGGGCGAGCCCATGCCAAGTGGCGGCGAGCCGGTCGACCTCGCTTACGCCGCGGTCGTACTCGGCCGCCAGCCGCTCCCAGAGCGTGAGGCCGTCGGCCATGCGGTGGTCCCAGGTGACCCGATGAAACCACAGCAGCAGCGCCGGATCGATCGTGTCGGGATCGCGCCAGCGCTGCGCGATCTCGGGCGCATATTGCGCCAGCGCGCCGGAACCCGTGGCAGTCCGGTCGAACCCGATACCTCCCGCATCGGCGCGGTGATAATAGCAGGGGTTCCACTCGGGCCGGGCAAGGTCGCACACCCACGGCGCAGGGCCATAGTGGTGTGCCGTCCCCATCAGGTGGGCGAGGCCCAGCGGGGTCATGTAGCGCACGACTGCCTCGCGGCTGCCGAGCATAATGTCGGTGATCGCATCCTGCGCCCGCTGGTCGCGCGTAAAGGTCTGTGCGTTCCATTCCCGCGCGATCGTCTCGCTGGAAAGCCCGGGATCCCATGCCAGCCGCCCGAAGGCGTACCAGTTCGCCTGGTCGAAGTCCGAGCCGGTCCAGTTGCGGTCCGCTCCGGTGTTGGCGACGCCTGCCATGCCGGCGGGCGCGACCACCTGCGCGACGGTCCCGCCCCTGCCGGTATCGGCGTCGAGCACCTCCTCCCACATGGGCGCGAGGAAGGCGAGGTGGCTCGCGAAGCCGAGATATTCCTTGGTCACCTGCACTTCGAGCATCATCCGGGTCCGCGGCATCGCGCCGAACAGCGGGTGGAAGGGCTCGCGAGGCTGGAAGTCGATCGGGCCGTTCTTGACCTGCAGGATCACATTGTCTGCGAACCGGCCATCGAGCGGAACGAATTCGGCATAGGCCTGCATCGCGCGGTCGGTTTCGTCCTCGGCTGAATACACGAAGGCGCGCCAGATCACCGTGCCGCGCTCACCCAGCGCCTCGGCGAGCATGTTCGCGCCGTCGGCATGCGTGCGGTCGTAATCCTGCGGGCCGGGCTGCCCTTCGCTGTTCGCCTTGACGAGGAAGCCCCCGAAGTCGGGGATCGCCGCGTAGATTTCGTCGGCCTTTGCCCGCCACCACGCGCGGACTTCGGGATCGAGCGGGTCTGCGGTGTCGAGCCCGCCAAGGTCGCGCGGCGCACTGAACCGGGGCGAGAGATAGACGCGAATACCGTAGGGCCGCCAGGCATCGGCGAGCCGCTTGAGCTTCGCGATGTAGCGCGGCTCGAGCATGAAAGCGCGCGCATTGACGTTGTTCACGACTGCGCCGTTGATGCCGATCGAGGCATTGGCGCGGGCATAGTCGATCATCCGCCGATCGAGCCGCTCGGGCAGGTGCCACCAGTCAAAGATCGAGCGGCCGGCATAGCCGCGCTCGACATGGCCGTCGGGATTGTCCCAGTGGTTGAGCATGCGCAGCGGATAGGCGGGCCGCTCTTGCAGTGTGATATCGGCGAGACTTTTGCCGAGCGCCAGCTCGCGCAGCAGGGCGAAGCTGCCGTGGAGGCAGCCGATGTGATCCCGGGCTGCTATCCGGAAAGCAGGGGTCGGACGGTCCAGTTCGGGCACTAGAGAGAAACCGGCTTGCCCATCCCCTACCGCCGTTCCGCAATCGAGCGTGATGCGTATGGAGGTTGCCTTGCCGCGCGCGACGTTTCCGCCGGCAAGATTCGCCAATCCGGCTCTCAGTTCCTCGACCGCAATGTCCGTGGTCGCACTCTGGAACTCGCCCTGCGGCGCGACCACCTCTGGGGCGTATTGCCCGAGTTCCTGTAGCGCCCCGCCCTCCAGCGGTGTATGGCGCAGCCACAGCTCATAGCCATCCTCGGCGTGCGCTTGCGACGCAGCAAGTCCCGCCACCAGCACGGTCGCCAGCGCCTTCGCTAGCCGGTTGACAAGCCTCCTCTCCCTCATCATGGTAGCGCTACCACAAGGTGCCGTGCAGTCAAGGCTGCTCAGGGAGAGGAACAATCGCATGAAGGCCATAAAGCGCACCGCGCTCGCGCTCGGGACATGTTTCCTGGCGCTTCAACCGCTTCACGTTTCGACCGCGCTGGCACAGGATGCCACGGCGAGCGAACGACCCTTGGCAGACGCGCCCTATTGGGATGCGTCGCTCCCCGGCGAGACGCGCGTCGCCGACCTGATGGCGCGCATGACGCTGGAGGAAAAGCTCTCCCAGATGATCTCGACCTGGACCAACAAGGCCGAGATCCAGGACGATGCCGACTTCTTCGACGCCGCCAAGGCCAGCGCACGCTATCCCGACGGGATCGGCTTCTTCACCCGCCCGTCCGACCTGCGCGGCCCGGGCAGCCCGCGCCTCAACACCCCCCGCTCGATCGAGGACAGCATCCGCTACGTCAACGCGCTGCAGGCCTGGGCGCGCTCCACCCGGCTCGGCATTCCAGTGATGACGCATGAGGAATCGCTCCACGGGCTCGCCGCGCTCGATGCCACCAGCTTCCCCCAGGCCATTGGCCTCGCCTCGACCTGGGACCCGGACCTCGTACGCGACGTCAACGATTACATCGCCGGCGAGGTCAGCGCGCGCGGCGTCACGCAGGTTCTCTCCCCTGTCGTCGACGTCGCGCGCGATCCGCGTTGGGGCCGGATCGAGGAAACCTTCGGCGAGGATCCCTACCTCGTCGCCGAGATGGGGGTTGCCGCGGTGGAGGGCCTGCAAGGCGTCGGTCGCGACCGCAAGCTCGCGCCCGGTCAGGTGATGGCGACGCTCAAGCACATGACTGGCCACGGCCAGCCCGAGAGCGGCACCAATATCGCACCGGCGCAGATTTCCGAACGCACCTTGCGCGAGATGTTCTTCCCGCCGTTCAAGGAAGTGGTCGACCGGACCGCGATCGATGCGGTGATGGCAAGCTACAACGAAATCGATGGCATCCCAAGCCACTCGAGCCGCTGGCTGCTGCACGACATCCTGCGCGAGGAATGGGGTTTCGAAGGCGCGGTCGTGTCGGACTATTTCGCGATCGAGGAAATGGTTTCGCGGCACAAGATCGCCGCAGAGATTCCGGACGCGGCGAAGCTGGCGCTCGATGCCGGCGTCGATATCGATTTCCCCGATGGTGCCGCCTTCCGCAACCTCGGCAAACAGCTGGCGGACGGCAAGGTCACGCTCGCCCAGATCGACGAGGCGGTCGAACGCATCCTGACGATGAAGTTCAACGCCGGGCTCTTCGAACAGCCCTTCGTCACCGACACCGCGCCCGCCCTCGCCTCCAACGGCCCCGAAGGCGTCGCCCTGGCGCGCAAGGCGGCGGAGAAATCGCTCGTCCTGCTCAAAAATGACGGGGTGCTGCCGCTGTCGCTTCCTGCCAGCGGGGCAAAGCCGACCATCGCCGTGATCGGGCCCAATGCCGACGTCGCAAGGCTCGGCGGCTATTACGGCATCCCGCGCAAGACCGTCAGCCCGCTCGAAGGGATCAGGACGCTCGTCGGCGAGCGTGCGACCATCGTCCACGCGCCCGGCGTGAAGATCACCGAAAACGACGACTGGTGGGAGGACGAGGTCGTCCTCGCCGATCCGGCAGAAAACCGCCGCATGATCACGCAGGCGGTCGAGGCGGCGCGCGGTGCCGACACCATCCTGCTGTTCATCGGCGACACCGAACAGACCAGCCGCGAAGGCTGGGGCGACAACCACCTCGGCGACCGCACCAGCCTCGATCTCGTGGGCGAGCAGAACGAGTTGTTCGCTGCGCTCAAGGCGCTCGGCAAGCCGATCGTGGCGGTGCTCGTGAACGGACGCCCGCCGAGCTATCTATCGGTGGACGGCGAGGCCAACGCGGTGCTCGAGACCTGGTACGCCGGTGAGCAGCAGGGCACCGCCATCGCCGACGCGCTGTTCGGCCGGGTCAATCCGGGCGGCAAGATGCCCGTCACGACCGCGCGCAACGTCGGTCAGCTGCCGAACTTCTATAACCACAAGCCCAGCGCGCGGCGCGGTTACCTGTTCGGGGAAGTCTCGCCGCTCTACCCGTTCGGTTACGGTCTGTCCTACACCAGCTTCTCCTTCGGCACGCCGACGCTGTCCTCGGCATCGATTTCGGCAGGCGACGGCGTGACGATCCGCGTTCCCGTCACCAACACCGGCAAGCTGGTCGGCGACGAGGTCGTGCAAGTCTACCTGCGCGATGATGTCAGCTCGGTCACGCGCCCGGTCAAGGAACTGGTCGGCTTCCAGCGGGTCACGTTGGCCGCAGGCGAGACGAAGCAGGTCGATATCGCCATCCGGCCCGATGCCTTCGCCTTGTGGAACAGGGACATGCAGCGCGTGGTCGAGCCGGGCGACTTCACGCTGATGGTCGGGCCCAACTCGCGCGACGTCGTCGACGTCAAACTGACGGTCCTGCCATGAGGCGGCGCGATGCCCTGACCGCGCTCGGTGCGCTGGCAGTCGCCGGCTGCGCGAATGGCGCGCTCCCGCGTGCATCTGGCAGTCCGGCCAGGACCCCCTCGCCCAGCCTCGACACGCTGGCACAGGCGGGAGGTCGCCGCTTCGGCACAGCCATCGCCTCGACGCCCGGACGGACCTCCGCCGGATCGATCCAGAACCCGCGCTACACCGATATCGTGCTCGGCGAATGCGGGCTGGTCGTGCCCGAGAACGAGATGAAATGGCAGGCGACGCGCCCCGATCCCGCTACCTATGACTTCGCGCGGCTGGACCAGATCGTCGCTTGGGCTCAAACGGAGGGGCTCGAGGTGCGCGGGCACACGCTGCTGTGGCACCGGCCGCAATGGTTTCCCGACTGGCTCAACAGCTACGACTTCGGCGCCCGCCCGGCGAGCGAGGCGGAACGTCTCGTCACCGAGCACATCCGCACCGTCACGCGCCGCTACAAGGGTGTGATTTCGAGCTACGACGTCGTCAACGAGGCTATCGATCACGATCGCAATGCGCCGATCGAAACCAGCCTGAGCCGCGCCATGGGGAGCCCCGAGGCTGTGCTCGACCTCGCTTTTCACACGGCGCGCGAGGAACTGCCCCAAGGCCAGCTTGTCTATAACGATTACATGAGCTGGGAGCCTGCCCACCGGAAGCACTGTGCCGACGTGCTGCGGTTGCTCGAAGGCTTCCGCAAGCGCGGGACGCCGGTCGATGCGCTGGGCATCCAGTCGCATATCGAGATGTTCTCGCTCGATCCCGCAACCGGCGTCGGGCCGGTGGCCGAACGCGAATGGCGAGCCTTCCTCGATGAGGTGGTCGACATGGGCTATCGCCTGCTGGTCACGGAGTTCGACGTGAAGGACAAGGCGCTGCCCGGGAACATTGCGCTGCGCGATGCGAAGGTCGCGGAGTTCTCGCAGCGCTATTTCGACCTCATGCTCGAATATGGCGAGCACCTCGACGACATCCTCGCCTGGGGGATGGTCGACGGCTTCAACTGGCTGCAATATTTCGGCCCCTCGAAGCGCGACGATGGGCTGGAAGTGCGCGGCGCGCCTTACGGGTCGGACTACAGCCCGAAGCCGCTGCGCGACGCCATCGCCGCCTCGCTCGCAGGCTGATCTCCTCGTAGCAAAAAAGGGCCGCCCTACCCGAAGGTAGGGCGGCCCTTTCTTTTGCCGCTTTGGATCGCGGGGCTAGAAATTGCCCCGGATGATGAAGGAGAAGCGGCGATCGTTCATGAAATAGGATCGCGGCGCAAGGTCCGCCGGATTGCCGGTATAGGCCTGCGTGGTCTTCGTCACCTCGTTGAGCAGGTTGACGCCCTGCGCACCGATTTTGATGTTGTCGGTGACGTTGAAGAAGATCGACGCGTCCAGCTGCCCCGTCGGCTCGTTGAAGATCGAGTAATAGGGGAAGATCACGTCGCTCGCCGTCAGCAGGAAGCGTGAGCGCCAGTTGTACGCGGCACGCATCGAGATCGGGCCCTTCTCGTAGAACACGGTGGCATTGACGTTGTGCTTCGAGAGCTGCTCGAGCGGGAGATTACCCGGCGGGACGGTCGATGGCGTCGGGATATTGCCGCCGTTGAGGAACGTGTTCGGCAGACCGGAACTCTTGATGTAGGTGTAGTTCGCCGACACGCCGAGCCCGTCGAACGGAGCGGGCAGGAAGTCGTAGGTCTGCTGGTAGGCCAGCTCGAAGCCCTTGATCTTGCCGGTGCCTTCGAAATTGTCCGGTCGACGGACCACCACCGGCAGTGTCAGGCCGTCACCTTCGACCAAAACCGTACCGACACTCTGATAGAAGAAGTCCTTCACCCGCTTGTAAAACAGGTTCGCTGTCAACGAGCCGACGGTGGCGAAATACCATTCCGCCGTCAGGTCGGCCTGCCAGGCCGTTGCCGGCCTGATCAGGGGGTTGCCGGCATCGGCCGTAAGGATGCCCGCGTTGATGTTGTACGAGATGTTCAGGAAATTTCGCAGGTACGCATTGTCGGGCCGCGTCATGACCTTGGAGACGGCGGCACGGACGATAACGTCCGGCGTCACTTCGAACTTGACGTTCAAGCTCGGCAGCCAGAAGTCGTAGGACGCCTTCGCCGTTTCGGGAGTAAACTCGGTCAAAGAGAACTGCTCGAGCTGGCTGAACTCGGCATCCGTCAGGTTGCATATCCCGCCCGGTGTTGCCGGCGGGCGTCCCGGTACAGGCGGAATCGGCGCACATAGCGTGGCTCGATCCTGCGCGAATTGCGCCTGGACTGCCGACAGGTTCGTAAGCCCGGTCGAGGCGATGCGGGAATTGACGTAGCGCACGCCGATATTGCCCGACATCCGCATCCCGGCGAAATTTTCGCTCCCGAAACGCAGCATGACATAGCCAGAATCGTCTTCCTGCCGGATCGGCTGGATTTCGGAAGGCAGATAGGGTGTGCCAGCGACGACACCCGGTCGGCCGGCAAGCGGGTTCCACGTCGGAGAGCCGTTGAGGTCGCGGTACTGGTCCTGGATCGACTGGAAGAAAGCGACCGATTCCTCGTAGCCATCGATCAGGTCGCCATTGTAGTAGTAGCCACCGATTGGACCGGGGGCCTGTCCGCGGAAGAAGTCGGGGAATTCGAAGAACTCCGAATTGCCTGCTCCGGTGTCCTCGAAATTCACCGGCCGATCGCCCGACCAGACTTCGCTGAGCATGCCCCAGTTGTAGGTGGTGTAGCGAACCGTCTGATCGCGATCCTGGAAGCGGGCCCCGACCTTTACTTCGCGCAGGAAGGAATCCTCGTCGAACTCGTAGGCGAGGTCGGCACGCCAGGCATATTGCGTGCCCGTGCTTTCCTCGATGTGGTCCATTGCGGACCGCCAGAAGGTGAAGCGCGGATCGCCGAAATAAGCCGCATCGTCCGAAGCTGTCGCCGGGGTCGACGGATCGCGACCATACGGAGCGAGCGCATCGCTGTCGCCTGCCCAGCTGTAGCTGAGATAGTTGGGCACATGTGGAATGACGCTCGGATAATCGCCCCTTAGGTCGATCTCCTGGTCTGCGAAAAGCGAACCATGCACCGTGACGTCGAGATTGGTCTTTCGCGACTTGGCATACTGAAAGTCGAGATCGAGATGCAGGCGATCCGTCAGTTCCGTCGAAAGATGGGCGCCCCAGTCCTGGTTGGTAGTCGACTCGTCGACTTCGCGACGCGCCAGCGTCTGCTGCAGGCCGCCGATCGGAACGAAGGGCGAGGTGCCGGGATTCCCGCGCCAGCCGTCGTTCGGATTGGTGATGTAGCCGGACTGGAAGAGGCCGTTGGCGTCGTAGATATAATCGGTGAAACCGCCGACCGGGCACTGCGCCCGCGTCGTCGGATCGCCCAGAGAGCCGTCCGTATTGACCCGGTTCGGACCGGCTGCATTCTGCTGGCAGCCCAGCGGATACGTGCCGTACTCGGCAAGGTCCGGCCCGGTCTCGAACGTATGCTCGCCCCAGCGGTTGGTGGCGTGCGAGCGAATGAATTCGGCGGTGATCACGGTCTTGCCGTCGATCGATTCGAACTGAGCGGCGGCAGAGATACCGTCACGCTTGCGATCGAATTCCTGGGTGCGGAACTGGCCGCCTAGCGGAGCGTACCGCAGGCCTGCCGGATCGACGAAGCCGTCCGCGCCTGGGAGTTGCGCCGTACCGCACGGTGAATTCGCTGGCGGGTTGCTGGTGCTGTCGCCGCTACCCGGCAGCGGATTGCGGCAGATTTCGCGACCGTTGGCGAAAGCCTCATCGACTTGGGCCCCGTCTCGCGTCTGGAAGTTGGTGATCTGCAGGCCGTCCGCACGGCTCTTGATGCGCGAATAGGATCCCGCCACGAGCAGGCCGAAGGTGCCCTTGTCGGTTTCCCACGTGTTGCTGATCAGGCCGGAGAAGGTGGGCGTCCATTCCTTGGCAAAGTCGCCATAGTTGGCTTCACCGCTGAACGCGATGTGGAACCCCGGACGATCGAGCGGCTTGCGGGTTACGAGATTCACGGTCCCGGCCAGCCCGCCTTCGACAAGGTCGGCGGTAGCATTCTTGTTAATGAGCACCGAGCCGAGCAGTTCGGAAGGCACGTCAGCAAAGTTGAGTGCCTGCCCCCCAACGCCAGCAGCGAAGGCGGTCCGCCCGTTGAATTCCGAACGGACGAAGTTGAGGCCGCGGATGACGACGCCCGAGCCCTCGACCGAGAAGTGGTCGGGGTCGTTCGAGCCGGCAAAGCGGTTGATGGCGATGCCGGGGACGCGCTGGAGCGCTTCGGTCACCGAACGATCGGGCAGAGCGCCGATGTCTTCCGCGGTGATCGCATCGACCACCGTGTCGGAATCCCGCTTGATGTTCTGCGCATTGGCGAGCGACTGGCGAATACCGCTGACAACGATGACATTCTCGTCCGCGCCTGAAGCCGCCTCGGGCTCGTCGGAAGCCTCCTGCGCGTAGGCCGCCTGCCCCATCATGAAGCCGCCGACCACCATGGCCGAGACACTGGTGCGCAACAAAGTCTTCAGCAAACGCTCGTTGGGGGCACCGCGCCCGTCACGATTCCCGATCGTCTCGGTCATAAGACCATCCCTCCCATGTTAGCGCTACCACTATTGAGCGTGGAGCTTTTGAATTCTTTGTTGGAAGGTGTATCGAGCCATTGGAGGATTGGCAAGAGGGGGGAAAACCCATTCCCGACATTTTGTGACAAATTGCCCACAGCACTGATCGGCGATAGACAGGTAGGCCAAGGGCGGAGGTAAATGGTATCGTTACCGTAAATCGTATCAGACGGGTCGTGATCGTCGGCGGAGGGACCGCCGGGTGGATGGCGGCTGCCGCCATGTCGCGCTTTTTCAACGACGGCCAGCGCACCATCACGTTGATCGAATCGGATGCAATCGGCACCGTCGGCGTCGGCGAGGCGACGATTCCGCCGATCCGCAATTTCAACGCCATGCTGGACATTTCGGAGAACGAATTCCTGCGCGCAACGCGCGGCACCTACAAGCTGGGCATCGAATTCGTGAATTGGGGCAAGCGGGGGGACCGCTACTTCCACCCCTTCGGCACCTATGGCCAGGATTTCCACGGCATCCAGTTCCACCACCTCTTCCTGCGCGAGTACGCCCGCGGCCACTCGCCCGGCGAGATCGGCGAATTCTCGATGTCGACCATGGCGGCGCGCAGCGGCAGGTTCGCGCGACCTGCCGCCGGGGCCAAGTCGCTCGTCTCGCAGATCGCCTATGCCTATCAGTTCGATGCGAGCCTCTACGCTGCCTTCCTGCGCAATCTTGCCGAGAGGCAGCAGGTCAGGCGCAAGGAAGGCCGCATCACCGACGTCCGGCGCGACGGGGAGACAGGCGATATCCACTCGGTCCGGCTGGAGGACGGGAGCGAGGTCGAAGGCGACCTCTTCATCGATTGCTCGGGCTTTCGCGGGTTGCTGATCGAGGACGCGCTGGAAACCGGCTATGAGGACTGGAGCCACTGGTTGCCGATGGACCGCGCCATCGCTGTCCCTACCGCCAGCCCCGGTCCGCCAGAGCCCTACACCCGCTCGACCGCGCACAGCGCCGGCTGGCAATGGCGCATCCCGCTGCAGCACCGCACGGGCAACGGGCATGTGTTTTCGAGCAATTTCATGGAAGAAGACGAGGCGCGCGACACCCTGCTCGCCAACCTCGACGGAGAGCCGCTGCAGGATCCGCGCACGCTGTTTTTCAACACCGGCATGCGGCGCAAGGCGTGGAACCACAATGTCGTCTCGCTCGGCCTGTCCTCGGGCTTCATCGAGCCACTCGAATCGACCAGCATCCACCTGATCCAGAACGGCATCGCGCGGCTTTTCGCCCTCTTCCCCGACAACCCGATCAGCCCGCTCGAGCGCGACGAATACAATCGCGGCATGCGCGAGCTCTACGAGGACGTGCGCGACTTCATCATCCTCCACTACAAGGCGACACAGCGCGGCGACTCCGAGTTCTGGCGCTACGTCCGCGACATGGAGGTGCCCGATAGCCTCGCGCGCAAGATGGAGCTGTGGCGCCTGCATGGCCGGGTCTTCCGCGAGAATGCCGAACTCTTCACCGCGCCCAGCTGGATCGCGGTGATGCTCGGCCAGAACATCTGGCCCGATGCCTATGACGCGATCGCCGACACACTCGACGAGGCCAAGATCGCGGCCGCCATGCGCCAGATGCGCGATGCCTATCGCGACACCGCGGCGCGGCTGCCGAGCCATGAGGAGTTCCTGCGCCAGTCGGGCGGCTGGCACGACGCCCCTCCCCCTGCATTCACGCCGCAGGCGGCGGCGCGCTGATGGCGAAGCCTGTCACGAAAGTCGTGATTGTCGGCGGCGGCACCGCCGGCTGGATGGCCGCGACCGCACTCACCCGCATCCTCGGCGCCATGCCCGGCTTCTCGGTGACGCTGGTGGAAAGCGAGGCGATCGGTACTATTGGCGTCGGCGAGGCGACCATTCCCCAAATCTCGCTCTATAACCGGATGATCGGCATCGACGAGATGCAGTTCATGCGCGAGACCCGCGCGACCTACAAGCTCGGCATCGAGTTCGTCGACTGGCTGCGCCCGGGCCATTCCTACGTCCATCCCTTCGGCACCTTCGGCCTCGATATGCTGGGGATCGAGTTCCACCATTTCTGGCTGCGCGGGCGCGAGTTGGGCGATCCGGGGATGATCGACGCCTATTCGATCGCCGCCGTCGCCGGCAAGGCGGGCAAGTTCGCCTGGCCGCAGCCGGACGCCACCAAGTCACCCCTGTCGCGCCTGTCCTATGCTTTCCAGTTCGATGCAGGGCGCTATGCCCCCTTCCTGCGCGGTATGGCCGAGGCGGCCGGTGCAGTGCGGGTCGAAGGCAAGGTCGTCGACGTAAAGCAGGATGCCGAGACCGGCCACGTCACGGCGATCGTTTTGGAGAACGGACGCGAGGTTGAAGGCGAACTCTTCGTCGACTGCTCCGGCTTCCGCTCGCTGCTGCTGGGCCAGACGCTGGGCGTGCCCTTCACCGACTGGTCGAAATGGCTGCCCTGCGACAGCGCGGTCGCTATCCCGTGTGAGCTTGATGGCGAGACCGAGCCACTGACCCGCTCCACCGCGCGACCGGCAGGCTGGCAATGGCGCATCCCGCTACAGCACCGGATCGGCAACGGGCACGTGTTCTGCTCTGCCTATATGGAGCGCGACGACGCCACCGCGATGCTGCTCGAAAACCTCGACGGCACGCCGCTGGCCGAGCCCAACCAGCTGCGCTTCACGGCGGGCCACCGGGCGCGGGCGTGGGAGAAGAACGTCGTCGCGCTGGGTCTTGCGGCCGGGTTTCTCGAGCCGCTCGAATCGACCTCGATCCACCTCGTCCAGTCGGGCATCGCGCGCCTGCTTTCGCTGTTTCCGGACAGCAGCTTCGGCCATGCCGAAATCGACCGCTTCAATCGCGAGACGGAGCAGGAATATGTCGATATCCGCGACTTCCTGTTGCTGCATTACATGGCGAGCGAGCGGGACGATTCCGAGTTCTGGCGCTATTGCCGCAATCTCGAGCCGACCGATGCGCTGGCGGCCAAGATCGAGATGTTCCGCAGTTCGGGGCGCATCTTCCGCGAGAACAACGAGCTCTTCACCGAGGCGAGCTGGCTTTCGGTGATGCTCAACCAGGGCATCGTCCCCGAGGGCCACCATCCTGCCGCGCACCTGCTCGACGCGGGCGAAACGCCGACCCGCCTCGCCCATATCCGCGAGGTCATCGGCAATACCGTGGCGCAGATGCCGACGCAGGCTGCCTTCCTGCGCCAGCACGGCGGAGCGATCGAGGCAGCGGACCGCCTGAGCACATGAGCCTTTCGGGTAGCCCGGCTCCCCTGCCCGAACACGCGGGACCGTTCGGCGCAGAAGATTTTGCAGCGATCAGGCAGGCGGCACGGCCTTGCGTCCTGCGCGGGATCGTCGCCGACTGGCCCGCCGTCGCTGCTGCCAGACGTGGCGATGAGTCGATCCGCAACTATCTCGCCGCCAAGGGCAGCGCCCGGCCGGTATCGGCCATCGCCGCCCCGCCCGAGGAAGGCGGACGGTTCTTCTACACGCCCGACCTGTCCCGCCTGAACTTCGTGCGCGGCCAGGGTCGCCTCGAAGCCTTTCTCGACGATCTCCTGAGGGCGCGCGATCTCGCCGATCCGCCTGCCATGGCGGTGCAATCCGAGGACATCGCCAGCCTCCTGCCGCAATTCGTGCGCGACAATGCGCTCGCCCTGCTGCCCGGCGTCGCGCCGCGCATCTGGATCGGCAACCGCATCCGTGTCGCACCGCATTACGATGCCAAGGAAAACGTCGCCTGCTGCGTTTCCGGGCGGCGGCGCTTCACCCTGTTTCCGCCCGACCAGATTGCCAATCTCTATCCCGGTCCCTTCGAGCTTACGCCCGCCGGGACGCCGGTGAGCATGGTCGATCTTGCGAGCCCCGACCTCGAAGCCCACCCGCGCTTCGCCGAGGCGTGGGCGGCGGCGCAGCAGGCAATGCTCAAACCCGGAGATGCGATCTACATTCCCTATGGCTGGTGGCACGGCGTGGAATCGCTCGATCCGGTGAGCATCCTCGTCAATTACTGGTGGACCGAGGGCCTGCCTGCGGAAATCGGTGGGGCCTATGATGCGCTGCTCCACGCCATGCTCGCCTATCGGCACTTGCCCGAGGAGCAGCGGGATGTGTGGCGCACCTTGCTCGACTATTACGTCTTCGAGCGGTCTGGCGTTCCGGCGGCGCACCTGCCGGCGAGTGCAGCAGGCATCCTCGGCCCACCCTCGCCGCCGCTGTTTGCGCGGATGCGCGAGATTATCCGGCAGGCGCTCGGCTAGGCTGGAGCATCGAGGCAAGCCAGCGCTCGTAGGGCGGTGCGAATTGCAGCGCCTGCGTGGAGCGCGCGGCAAAGCCTTCCTTAGCCCGCTCTTCCGAGTGCTGGTAAGCCGAGCGAGCGACAGGGGGCAAGCCGGGTTTGAAACCCAGCGCTGCCATCAGCGCAAACTGCTCTTGCGGCACCAGCGGCTGCTCTTCGCGAAACGGGATACGGCCGCGCCTGCGGCATTGATCGATGACCTCGCCGAGCCGGTTCGGGAGGGCGCGATCGCCGAACACCGCGCGGCCGCGATCGGAGGCGAAATGAAGCGCCAACGTCTCGTGCACGCCCTCCATCATCAGCACCGAGCGACGGTTGTATTCCGCCCGCTCGAGCGGTTCGATCTGTCGCCCCGGCAGCATTTCGAGCAGCAGGTGAAGCTGGCGATGCGCAAGGTCGAGGTGCCACGGACCGATCGGCTCGAAGCGCGCGGTGGCATCGCCGAGGGCCACCACATTGCCAAGCCACGGCGCCGCGACCCGGCCGGGCTCCAGCGCGACCACCGCAGCTGCAGGTGCCCCCAGCGCTTGCAGCGCTGCATCGCGCGACACCTCCTCGCTCGTGCCGAGCATGCGATAGAGCCCGTCGCGCCCCGCAATCTCGACCAGCCAGCCTTCCGCGAGCAGCGAGACACGATCTTCGAGCGCGGCCATCGGCGCACCGGGCCCTGACAGGTAGACCTTGCGCGTCGGCAGACTCGCCGACCAGTCGACCATCGCGAACTGAGGATGCGAGGCGAGCAGGCGCGCCTGCGGACCGCTGCAGTCGACGAAGAAATCGGCTTCGATTTCGCCCTGGCCCGCGAGCCCGATGGCGCGGATCGTGTCGCCCTCGCCCGGCTCGACCCGGTCGATCTCGCCCTCGACATAATCCACGCCAAGCGCCTGCGCGTGCTCGATCAGCAGCCCGCGATAGGCCTGCGCATTCCAGCGCAGCGAATAGTCGATATCGGAAAGAGGCGTCTGCTGGTCGGGCGGCGGCGGTGCGAACCGTCCGGCATCGGCCAGCACCTCGGCCACCGACCCGGCGGGACGCGGCCCGCCCGGAAGGGGGCGCCCACCGCCCCACTCGCGCGCAAAGGCGGTCTTGAGCACCGGATCGAGCGTCTCGCCATAGGCGAGCACGCCCGCCTGTCCCTCTCCGCCCCAGCCGAGATAGCGGGTCACGAGACGGTGACTGCCGCCAGCTCGCAGGACGATGGCATCCTCCGCCACGCCGAGCCGGTCGTGCAGCTTGTTGGTGAACGGAAGCGCGGTCGGCGACCAGTCGGCGAATGAGGCGGGCGACGGCAGTTGCCCGACCACCACCACCTGGCACACCGGCAGCGCGCGACGCAGTGCGATAGCGGCGAGCACGCCCAGCTGCCCCCCGCCGACCACGACGATCCGGCGCAGGGGCTCGCGCGGGGCGATCATGCCGCCTCCGCGATGCGCGCCGCTTCGCGCAGCAGGAAAGCGCGGTGATCGGGCATGGCCGCGACCTCCTGTGCGATCGCTTCGTGCAGCCGCTCCGCCGCGCGCGCCAGTTGCGCTGGGTCGCCCAGTGCAGGGCGCGGATCGTAGCGTTCGGGCAGCAGGCCCTGCCCGACATAAGCCGCGATCCAGCTGGCATCGTAGAAGAGGCCGTCGGAATATTTCTCGATCCGCCCGGCCTTGCGCCACAGCTCGAGCTTGTCGGCGAGGCTGTCGGGCACCGTCATCGTGCGGACGTGGTTCCAGAACTCGGAATCGTCGCGCGTGGTCGCGTGGTAGTGCAGGATCAGGAAGTCGCGCACGCGGTCGTATTCCATATCGACCATCCGGTTGAACTCGTCGCGGTCGCGCGGGTCGATGGTCCCGTCCTGCGGGAACAGCTCGATAAGATAGGTAATCGCCATCTGCGCGAGATAGATCGAGGTCGATTCCAGCGGCTCGAGGAAGCCGCTCGCAAGGCCGACGCCGATGACGTTGTGGCTCCATGACTGCGCGCGCCGTCCGGGGCGGAAGCGCAGGATGCGCGGTTCTGCCAGCGGCGTGCCCTCGGCGCTCGTCCTGATCGCCTCGCAGGCAGCGTCCTCGTCGAGATGCGCACTGGAGAAGACATATCCATTGCCCATGCGGTGCTGCAGCGGGATCTGCCAGCGCCAGCCCGCGGGCATGGCGGTCGCGGTGGTATAGGGCCGCAAATCCTCGGTCGCATGGGTACATGGCATCGCCGCCGCGCGATCGCAGGGAAGCCAGTGGATCCAGTCTTCCCAGTCGACCGCGAGTTCTTGTCCGAGCAGCACCGAGCGAAAGCCCGAGCAATCGACGAACAGGTCGCCCTCGATCCGCTGCCCGTCCCTGAGGCACAGCGCGCGGACATCGCCGGTCTCCGCGTCGCGCTCGACCGAAGTGACGACACCCTCGTGCCGTTCGACGCCGATCGAGACGCCAAATTCGCGCATGAACGGGCCAAACAGCGTGGCGTCGAACTGGTAGGCATAGCCATAGGTCGAGCCGAGCGAGCTATCGAGGCTCGGTGGGCGGAAGCGGTTGGCCTGCGCGGCAGCGACCGCCAGCGAATACTCACCGAGCGGGCGCGCGAGCCCCTGCCGGTGCAGCTCGAGCCAGTAGTGGTGGAAGCCCACCCCGCGCAGCTCCTCGCCGAAGGAGCCGAAGGGGTGGATGTAGCTCTCACCGATCCTGCCGAAATCGCGGAAGTCGATGCCCAGCTTGTAGGTCGCGTGGGTCGCCTTCATGAAGGCCGCCTCGTCGATCCCCAGCCGCTCGACGAAGCCGCGGATATGCGGCAGGGTCGCCTCGCCGACGCCGACGATGCCGATGTCCTCGCTTTCGACCAGTTGCACATTGGCGAGATCGGGCAGGAGCCGCGCAATCCCCGCGGCCGTCATCCATCCGGCGGTTCCCCCGCCGAGGACAACGACCCGCAGGCGCTTGGCTGTCTCGCTACCCATCGTCGCCAGACTAGGGCCGCCGGTCCGGCAGAACCAGCCCCGTTCCGGTCATCCCTGCATTTCCTCCAGTTCCTTGCCCTTCGTTTCGGTGATGAACTTCTGGACGAGGAAGAAACTGATGACCGCGCAGACCGCGTAGAAGCTATAGCTCGCGGCAAGGCCGATCCCTGCCGCCATCAGCGGGAAGGATTGCGCGATGAGATAGTTCGCGAACCACTGGAAGAAGCCCGCCACCGCCAGTGCGGAACCGCGGATCTGGTTGGGGAACATCTCGGCCAGCATGACCCACATGACCGGACCCCAGCTAACGTTGAAGAAGATCACGTAGAGGTTCGCAGCCACCACTGCGAGCGTCCCGAGCGAGGCCGAGAGCGTTAAATTGCCCTCGGCATCGAGACCACCCTGGCTGAAGGCGTAGACCATGACGAACAGCGTCACCGCCATGCCCGCCGAACCAATGAGCAGCAGCGGCTTGCGACCGATCTTGTCGATGACGGCGATGGTGATGAAGCAGGCCGCGATCGACACCGCGCCCGAAACGATGTTGATCAGCAGGCTGTCGTTCTCGGTGAAGCCCGCCAGCTGCCACAGCGTGGCGCCGTAGTAGAAGATCACATTGATCCCGACGAGCTGCTGGAACACGGCGAGCATGATACCGACCCAGATGATCGGGCGCAGGCCGAGGAAGCCCTTGGTCCCCGCCGGTGCCAGCACGTCGCGCAGTTGCGGGCGGTGATCGACCGAGAAGCTCTCGCGGATTTCTTGAAGCTTGGTCGTAGCCTCGCTCTCGCCGAACAGACGGGTGAGCACGCCGCCCGCCTCCTCGTTGCGGCCTTTCGAGACGAGATAGCGCGGGCTTTCGGGGATGAAGAAGAGCGCAACCAGGAACACCGCAGCGGGCACCGCCTGCATCAGGTACATCCACCGCCACGCCTCGATCCCGCCCCAGAAGGCGCTGGTCGAATCGCCGGCTGCCGCTGCCAGGAAATAGTTGACCACGAAGGCCAGCGTCAGGCCGGTAATGATCATGATCTGCTGCACAGTGGTCATCCGGCCTCGGATGTTCGCCGGGGCGACCTCTGCGATGTAGGCCGGGGACAGGACACTCGCTGCACCGACGGCGATCCCGCCTGCAAGGCGCGCGATCACGAAAATGGTGTGGTCGGTGGTGAGGCCCTGAACGAGCGCGCCGACGAGGAACAGCAGTGCCGCGATCCGCATGACGTTGCGCCGCCCCATCTGGTCGGCCAGCGTCCCGGCGAAGAATGCGCCGATGAAGCAGCCGATGAGCAGCGAACCGACCGTGAAGCCGAGTCCCCCTTCGCTCAGTGCAAAGGCTGCCTTGAGACCCGGCTGGGTCCCGTTCACCGCCCCGCTGTCGTAGCCGAAGAGCAAACCGCCGATGGTGGCGACAGCCACGATGGCGGAAATCAGGGCCAGATTCTGGCCCCCGCTGGTCTTTTCCAATGTCCCTCTCCCGGACTGCCTGTTGCAACTGCAGCCATTTATGGTAGCGCTACCTTTCACTGAAATCCTCGCGAAGGCAAGCCGCCTTTTGCGGCTCTTGAACAATCTTCGACAAAGGAAATGACAATGCTCCACGGCAAGAACCTCATCGCCGGAGATTGGCGCGCAGGCGGAACGACCTTCGCGGCTGTCGATGCGGCGAGTGGCGCGGCGATCGAACCGCGATTCTATGAAGCGACGGCGGGCGATGTGGCCGATGCCTGTGCAGCGGCAGCGGATGCGCAGCATGCCTACGCCAGCCTTCCGTTGGCGCAGCGTGCCGCATTCTTACGCCTTGCGGCCGACAAGATCGACGCGCTGGGTGACACGCTGACGCAGCGCGCGATGCAGGAGAGCGGCTTGCCCGAAGCACGCCTCATCGGCGAGCGCGGCCGAACCGTCGGCCAGCTCCGCCTCTTCGCCGACGAAGTGGAGAACGGAGCCTGGCAGGCGCTGCGCATCGACCATGCCGACCCTGCCCGCACCCCGCCCAAGCCCGACCTGCGCCTGCGCAAGATTCCGCTCGGCCCTGTGGCGGTGTTCGGCGCGAGCAACTTCCCGCTCGCCTTCTCGGTCGCCGGCGGTGACACGGCATCTGCGCTTGCTGCCGGGTGCTGCGTGGTCGTGAAGGGGCATCCGGCGCATCCCGGGACGTCCGAACTCGTCGCGGGCGCGATGGCGGACGCGGTCAAGGGGGCAGGTCTGCCGGCGGGCGTGTTCTCGCTGCTCAACGGTGCGGGCTACGATCTCGGCGAAGCGCTCGTGAAGGATCCGCGCATCGCTGCGGTCGGCTTCACCGGCTCGCGTGCGGGTGGTCTCGCGCTCATGCAGCATGCCGCCGCACGGGCGGTGCCGATCCCGGTCTATGCCGAGATGAGCAGCGTCAATCCCGTAGTGTTGATGCCCGCGAAGCTCGACAGCGCAGCAGAAGATCTCGCCGCTGCCTATGTCGCATCGCTGTCGCTCGGTGCTGGTCAGTTCTGTACCAATCCGGGTGTATTGCTGGCGGTCGATGGCACAGCGCTCGACCGGTTCGTCGTCGCTACGGCGAAAGCGCTCGAACCCGTGGCTGCGCAGACAATGCTCACAGGCGGCATCCGCAAGGCCTACGAAAGCAGCATCGAAAAGCTCGGAGCATATGACAGCGCAAGTCTCATCGGCCGGGGCGCCGAGGGCTCGGCGAGCTGCGGGCGCGCGCATGTCTATGCAGTGAGCGGCGCAGATTTCCGCGCGAACGGCCTGTTCGAGGAAGAGGTGTTCGGACCGAGTTCCATCATCGTGCGCTGCGTCGACCTTGCGGAAGTGGCCGCCATTCTCGGTGCCATGGAGGGCCAGCTCACGGCGACGCTCCATATGGAAGAGGCAGACCGCGCAGACGCCGCGGATCTTCTCCCGATTCTCGAACAGCGCGCCGGACGGATCATCGCCAATGCGTGGCCGACTGGCGTCGACGTGACGCACGCCATGGTTCACGGCGGCCCCTTCCCCGCCACCTCCGACGGGCGCAGCACTTCGGTCGGCACTCTCGCCATCGACCGCTTCCTGCGGCCCTTGTGCTATCAGGACATGCCGGAGGACCTGCTTCCTCCGGGACTGCGCGAGGTCGACAGCAACGTATGGCGCCGGGTCGACGGTGTCTACATGGCCTGACGCACCCGAGTATCGTTGAGAATGGTAGCGGAGGAGGGACTCGAACCCCCGACACGCGGATTATGATTCCGCTGCTCTAACCACCTGAGCTACTCCGCCCCAAAGAGGCATGCCGGGGCAAGTGCCCGCTCGGCAGGCGGCGCATTTAGGGCGCGGGCCCGATGGGGTCAACTGTGCAATGTGGCTTCGCGCAATTTTTGTGCGTGCGGCGCTCAGGGGGTCTCGCGCCCGCGGAAGCTGAAGCTCTTGACCGCTTCCCACGGACCGCCGCGGTAGCGGAACAGCGACAGGCCGCGAAAGGCGAATGGGCGCGGCTGGATCGTGCCTTCGAGCAGCGCCTGGAGCGCCTTGGCCTCCTTGCTCGTGACCTTGTTCTGGATCGTCACATGCAGCCGCGGGCGATGCTGGTCCTGCTGGGTGAGGAGGCCGTGGAAATTCTCCGCCAGCCGGTCGCGCAGGACGAGCATGGCGGCGCTCTGCAGTTTGATGGCAGTGCCCCCGCCGAGCGACATCAACCCGACCACCTCGGCCTCGACCGGCGCATAGTCCTGCGCGAAGCGCTTGCAGATCGAGACGACCTCGCCCTCGCACATCCCTGGCAGCGCGTGGAACAGCGTGACATGCGCCTCGAGATAATTGCGCTCGGGCGGGAAATGCTGCGTGCGCAGTGCGGTGAAGCGCTGGTGGAGATCCTCGGGCAGCTGTGCCGTCAGGATCAGCGGGGCGTCGTCGGCGCTCACATCTCGCCGCGCTGGCGGCGCAGTTCGAACCACTTGGCGACGTTGCGGTTATGCTCGTCGAGCGTTTCGGCAAAAGCATGGCCGCCGGTGCCGTCGGCGACCATGTAGCGCGCCGTCGTCTTCGCGGGATTGAGCACCGCCGCGATGCTCTCGCGTCCCGGATTGGTGATCGGACCCTTGGGCAGGCCGACCATGGTATAGGTGTTGTAATCGTTGATCGCCGCAATCTCCGACTGGCGGATGCGACGGCCGAGCGGCTTGCCCTTGGTGATCGGGTAGATGATGGTCGGATCGGCCTGCAGCAGCATCCCGTCCTTCACCCGGTTGGAATAGAGGCCCGCGACCATCTTGCGTTCGCGCGCGACGCCGGTTTCCTTCTCCACGATCGAGGCGAGGATCACCGCGTCCTTGATGTTGTCGACCGCTATGTCCGGTCCGCGCTTGGGCCAGGCTTCGGCGAGGTAGTTCTGCATCGCGGCCTGCATGCGGGCGAGGACGGCGGCGCGGGTTTCGCCGCGTTCGAACGAATAGGTGTCGGGCAGGACAGAGCCTTCGGCGGGCACGGGGATCTCGCCGGTCAGCAGGTCCTCGGCCATCAGCCGCTCGTAGACCATGATCGAGGGCAGGCCTTCGGGCACGGTCACGAAGCGGTTGATCACCTCGCCATTCTGGAATGTGTCGAGAATGGTCGCCGGGCTGGCACCAGCCGGGAGGAGGAACTCTCCCGCCTTGATCGGGTCGCCCGAACCGAACAGCTTCGCGCGCAGCAGGAAGCTGTCGGCAGAGGCGATCAGGCCCTCGTCCTCCAGCTTGGCAGCGACGGCGGTCAGCGTCGAGCCGGAGGGGACGATGAAATTCGTGTCCTCCTCGACATCGGCAGCCCCCCACCAGCCCGAGAGGAACCATGCCGCGCCGATCAGCAACACAAGCGCGAGGACCGCGCCGAGACCCAGCGCGCCGGCCTTTTTCACCTTAGTCGACCCTCTTGACGATCAGCGAGGCGTTGGTCCCGCCGAAGCCGAAGCTGTTGTTGAGCGCCGCCTTCACTTCGCGCTTGCGGGCCGTGTGCGGCACCAGGTCGACGCCTTCGGTGCCTTCGTCCGGATCGTCGAGGTTGAGCGTCGGCGGCACGATCTGGTCGCGGATCGCGAGGATGCAGAAGATCGCCTCCACCGCGCCTGCGCCACCGAGCAGGTGGCCGATGGCGGACTTGGTGCTGCTCATGCTCGCGCCGCAGAGATCATCGCCCAGCACGCGCTTGACCGCCGCCAGTTCGATGGTGTCGGCCATGGTCGAGGTTCCGTGCGCGTTGACGTAATCGATGTCGCACGCTTCGAGCCCGGCCTTGCGCAGCGCCATGCGGATGGCGAGTTCGGCGCCCTTGCCTTCGGGATGCGGCGCGGTGACGTGATAGGCATCGCCCGACAGGCCATAGCCGACCACTTCGGCATAAATCTTCGCGCCGCGCGCCTTGGCGTGTTCGTATTCCTCGAGCACGACCACGCCCGCGCCCTCGCCCAGCACGAAGCCTTCGCGATTCCTGTCGTAGGGACGGCTGGCCTGCTCCGGACGGTCGTTGTAGCCGGTGTTGAGCGCGCGTGCCTGCGCGAAGCCGGCGATGCCGAGCGGGTTGATAGTCGATTCCGAACCGCCCGCCAGCATGATGTCAGCATCGTCGTCGCGGATCATGCGCGCCGCGTCGCCGATCGAATGTGCGCCGGTCGAGCAGGCGGTGACAACCGCATGGTTGGGGCCCATCAGGCCGTAGCGGATCGAAACCTGGCCACTGACGAGGTTGATGATGCGGCCGTGGACGAAGTGCGGGCTGACCCGGCCGGGGCCGCGTTCATGGAGGTTGACCGATTCATATTCGATCCCCGGCAGGCCGCCGATACCGGCGCCGATCGAGACACCGGCGCGCTCGCGGGTCGCCTCGTCCATGTCGGTCAGGCCCGCATCCTCGATCGCCTGTCCGGCGGCATCGAGGCCATAGACGATGAAGGGATCGACCTGGCGCTGGATCTTGGGATCGACGCGCTTGTCGGGGTCGAAGCCCCATTCGTGGTCCTTGGGCTTCACCTCGCAGGCGATCTGCGCCTTCTGGTTCGAGGCATCGAAGCGGGTAATCGGCCCCGCCCCGCTCTTGCCGGCGATAAGGTTGGACCAACTGGTTTCGACGTCACCGCCAAGGGGGGTGACGAGTCCGAGACCGGTAACGACCACACGACGCATGTATTTCTCCGCGATATAAGACAACAGGCCCGGCCCTTATCGGGTCGGGCCTGTCCGTTCCCGCCAATGAAGCAGGCTAGCCGAAAAGCGTGAGGCTCAGCCCTTGTGCTCTTCGATGTACTTGGTGGCATCGCCGACGGTGGTAATCTTCTCGGCCGCATCGTCGGGGATTTCCACGCCGAATTCTTCTTCGAAGGCCATCACGAGTTCGACGATGTCGAGGCTGTCCGCACCCAGATCGTCGATGAAGCTCGCTTCCTGGGTCACCTTGTCGGCTTCGACGCCGAGATGCTCGACGACAATCTTCTGCACGCGGTCGGCAGTATCGCTCATTTTTGTCCCTCTCGAATTCTGGGGGTTAGGAGATTGGCTTTCGCCCTAATGAACGCCGTGGCCAAGCGCAAGGGCTGGCAATGCCGTAACTGAAATTGACCTGTAACGGATTTGCCGTATTACACATATAAGACACAGAAAGACACTCAAGGAGAGCAACCCTATGAAACGTTTCGCGCTTATCGCTTCCGCCTTGCTGCTGACCACGTCGCCGCTGCCCTTGCTGGCGCAGGAGCAGGCTCAGACCGAAGCGGTGGAAAAGCTGGACACCGGAACGGGCGCAGAAATGGCGCCGATCCCCGGCTGGGCACGCGAGCAGCGCAACGGCATGCTGGTGTTCACCGCGCCGGAGGGCGACGTGACTGCAGCCATCGTCGGCGTGGACGGCGGCGAGGACGGTAGCAAGGCCGTGGCTAACGCATGGCAGAAGCTCTCCCCCGGCTTCGCACGCGAGGTGCTGATCGCGCAGGACCCGCCGGCCCGCGACGGCTGGGACCAGATTACCGTGGTCAACTACAAATCCTCACCCGAAGAGAAGATCGCCGTACAGGGCATCGGCTTGCGCAAGGGCGCGCAATGGACCGTGATTCTCATCGACGGCGCCCTGGCCACCGTCGCCAAGCGCGGCGCGCAGCTGAACCAGGCATTCGGTTCACTGCGCCCTGCCAATTTCGAAAAGGAGACCTTCGCCGGCAAGGCGGCCAACGAGTTGACCCCCGAACGCATCGCCGAGCTGACCGGCTTCGTGACCCGCGCCATGGAAGGGCTCGAAATTCCCGGCGTCGGCCTCGCGCTCGTGCAGGGTGACAGGATCGTCTGGGAAGGCGGCCTCGGGGTGACCGAAAAGGGTGGCGCCGAGCAGGTGGACAAGGACACCGGCTTCATGGTTGCATCGAACACCAAGGGCATGGCGACGCTGCTGCTTTCCACCCTGGTCGACGAGGGCAAGCTTGCCTGGGACCAGAAGGTGACAGAGGTCTACCCGGAGTTTCGCCTCGGCAGCGGCGAGACCACAGCGAGCGTGCGCGTCGAACACCTGATCTGCGCCTGCACGGGCCTGCCGCGCAAGGACATGCAGTGGATCATGAACACCAGCCGCGACACGCCGGCGAGCGACACCTTCGTCCAGCTCGCCGCGACCGAGCCGACCAGTGGCTTCGGCGAGGTGTTCCAGTACAACAACCTTATGGCGAGTGCTGCAGGCTATATCGGCGGGCACCTCGTTTATCCGGACATGGAAATCGGCGCGGCCTTCGATCGGGCAATGGACGAGCGCATCTTCGACCCGCTGGGCATGACCCGCACGACCTTCGATTTCAGCGAGGCCATGCGGGCCAACTGGGCGAGGCCGCATGCGCGCGGCTATGACGGGCCGGTCGAAGGCGCGCCGATGGACTGGAACTACATGGTCCATCCCTATCGCCCCGCTGGCGGCGTCTGGTCGACCGCGCACGATATGGCGCTCTATGCGATGAACGAACTTCGCGAAGGCACGCTGGCCGACGGGACCGACCTGGTCTCGGCGGAGAACCTGCTCAAGCGCCGCGAACGCTACGTCCCGATCGGCGAGGACTCCTGGTACGGCATGGGCCTGATGGAGGATGCGAGCCGCGGCAAGGAGATCTATTTCCACGGCGGCAGCCTGATCGGCTACAAGAGCAACTTCTGGTTCATTCCGGAAGACGGTGTAGCGGCAGTGCTGCTCACCAATTCGGATACCGGCCAAGGGCTGCTCGGGCTGTTCCAGCGCAAGCTGCTCGAAGTGCTGTACGACGGCGCTGCCGAGGCGGAGGAAAACCTTGCAGCATCGGTAAAGCTTGGTGCGGAAGCACGCGAAAAGGCCCGCGAAGGCATTGTGCCGGAGGGCGATCCCACGGTTCTCGCATCGCTCGCCAGCCGCTACAGCAACCCGGAACTCGGCCCGCTTACGGTTAGCCGCGAGGGCGAGGACACCTTCATCGCCGTCACCTCGGGCCGCTCCCGCATCGGTACGCTCCAAAACGATGACGGGACGAGCTCCATCGTCTTCATGACGCCCGGCTTCTTCGGTTTCCCGCTGGTCATCGGCGAAAGCGAGGGCAAGCGCACGCTCAAGCTTCTGGATGCGCAGCACGAGTATGTCTTCGTCGAAGATGCAGGCTGAAGCGCGCGGATTTTGCGCCGCTACGATGAGGTTCGGGTCGATGCGCCCGGACCTCATGCTCCCCTCGCCCGTTAGGGCTGTATCAAACCATTGATTTAGGGAAGCAAACGATGAGCAGCACGGTTTTCAAGAGCCTCACCGACACCACGTTCGATTCGGTCGAAGGTTACCGCCAGGCGGCCGAAAAAGCCGACAGCCCCCAGCTTACGCAGGCCCTCAACCATCGCCTCCAGCAGCGTGAGAGCACATTGCGCCAAATGAACGCGGAACTCGAGCGTCAGGGCGATGAACTCGTCACAAAGGGCACGCTGACCGGCGAAGTTCACCAGATGTGGCAGAGCATCACCAGCCTCTTCGGCAACAGCGACGACAACGTTGCAGAGCGGATCGAGGAAGGCGAGGACTACATCAAGAACAAGTTCCAGGAAGCGCTCGAGAGCGACCAGCTCGAAGGCCAGGAACGCGCCGTCGTACAGCAATGCTACAACGAGATCTGCGAAGGCGAACAATTCGGCGACATGATCGAACGCCAGTACGACTGAGCCCCCATTCAGTCGAACGGCGGGGCGCGGAGAAATCCGCGCCCTTTTTCGTGTCAGGTATCGTCGCTACGCTCGGGCGTATCGCGGTCGGTGGCGGTGCTGTTCATGTCAGTCTTCTCGGCTTCGCTCGCGGCCTTCTGCGCTTCGAGCGCGGCTCCGCCCAGGCGAACGTGGACATCGCGAAGCTGGCTGGGTGCTACCACGCTCGGGGCGCCCATCATCAGGTCCTGCGCCTTCTGATTGAGGGGGAAGGCTATCACCTCGCGGATGTTCGGCTCGTCGGCGAGCAGCATCACGATCCGGTCGATGCCCGGGGCCGAGCCACCGTGTGGCGGGGCGCCCAGCTTGAAGGCTTCGATCATGCCGCTGAAGTTCGCGTCGACTTCGGCCTGCGTATAGCCGGCAATCTCGAACGCCTTGTACATGATCTCCGGCTTGTGGTTCCGGATCGCGCCGCTCGACAGCTCATAGCCGTTGCAGACGATGTCGTACTGCCAAGCCTTGATCTCGAGCGGATCCTGCGTTTCCAGCGCTTCCATCTCGCCCTGCGGCATCGAGAAGGGGTTGTGGCTGAAGTCGATCTTCTTTGCATCCTCGTCATACTCGTACATCGGGAAATCGACGATCCAGCAGAACTTGAAGCAACCCTCTTCGATCAGGCCCAGTTCCTCGGCCACGCGGGTCCGAGCGGCCCCGGCGAGCTTGGCGGCGTCCTTTTCCTTGCCCGCGGCAAAGAACAGACCATCGTTCTCGCCCAGCCCCAGTTCGGCGTAGAGCTTTTCCATGCCTTCGGTGCCGTGGTTCTTGGCGATCGGGCCGCCGAACTCGCCGCGCTTGCGGGTGACATAGCCGAGGCCGGCGAAGCCTTCGCGGCGCGCCCAGTCGTTCATGTCGTCGAAGAACTTGCGGCTCTTCTCGTGCGTGTCGGGCGCGGGAACGACGCGAACCTTGCCGCCACCGCCGACGATCTTCTCGAACAGGCCGAAACCCGAAGTGGTGAAGTGATCGGTCACGTCCGAAATCAGCAGCGGGTTGCGCAGGTCGGGCTTGTCGCTGCCATATTTGAGCATTGCTTCCGCATAGGGGATACGCGGGAATTCACCGGCGGGCGTCACGCTTTTGCCGCCCGAGAATTCCTCGAACACGCCCGCGAGCACCGGCTCGATCGCCTGGAAGACGTCTTCCTGCGTCACGAAGCTCATTTCGAAGTCGAGCTGGTAGAATTCGGGGCTGCGATCGGCGCGCAGGTCTTCGTCGCGGAAGCACGGCGCGATCTGGAAGTAGCGGTCGAACCCGGCGACCATCAGCAGCTGCTTGAACATCTGCGGCGCCTGCGGAAGCGCGTAGAAGCGGCCCGGGTGCAGGCGGCTCGGCACGAGGTAGTCGCGCGCGCCTTCGGGGCTCGACGCGCCGAGGATCGGGGTCTGGAACTCGCTGAAGCCCTGGTCGATCATCCGGCGGCGCAGCGAGGTGATGACCTTGTTGCGCAGCATGATGTTGGCGTGAACGCGCTCGCGCCGCAGGTCGATGAAGCGGTACTTGAGGCGCGTTTCCTCGGGATAGTCCTCCGCCGAGTTGACGATCAGCGGCAATTCCTCGGCGCGGCTCTGCACCTCGACCGAGCGGGCGAAGACCTCGATCTCGCCGGTCGGCAGGTTCTTGTTCACCGCCACATCGGCGCGCGCCTTCACCGTGCCGTCGATGGTGACCACCGATTCCAGTTTTATCTTATCGAGGATCGGCAGCGCCGGGCTGTCTTCGTCCGCGACGATCTGCGTTATGCCGTAGTGGTCGCGCAGGTCGACGAACAGCACGCCGCCATGGTCACGCTTGTTGTGCACCCAGCCCGACAGGCGGACGGTTTCGCCGACATTATCCTTCGTCAGCTGTGCGCAGTTGTGGGTACGATAGGCGTGCATCTAAAATCTTTCCATTTTCGGAGCTATGGCGCTAGGGGCGCGAACGTCGCGCTCCTCTAGCAGGAATCGCGCGCGCTAACAGGGCACCGGCGGGTTTTTGTCAAGGCTTGCGACGGTGCGTTGAAACTGGGCCCCGGGCCCGAGGGCGGCACTCCGCCCCGACCATGAATTGAGAACGATGAAAATACACGACCTGATTACCACCTCCGACGCGCTGGCCGAACTGTGCGAGCGTCTGGCGAAGAGCGAATTCGTCACCGTCGATACCGAATTCATGCGCGAGAACACCTATTGGCCCGAACTGTGCCTGGTGCAGATCGCCAATGAAGAAGAGGCGGCGGCGATCGACCCGCTGGCCGACGGGATCGACCTCAAGCCCCTGTGGGACCTGCTGTGCGAGAACGAGGACGTTCTCAAGGTCTTCCACGCGGGCGGGCAGGACGTCGAGATCGTCTACAATTTCACCGGCAAGACCCCGCACCCGATCTTCGACACGCAGATCGCGATGATGGCGATCAGCCAGTCCGAACAGATCGGCTATGCCAACCTCGTCGAAAGCTGGCTCGGCATCCCGGTCGACAAGGGTGCGCGCTTCACCGACTGGAGCCGCCGTCCGCTGACCGACCGCCAGATCGAATATGCCATCGGGGACGTGACCCACCTGTCCGATATCTTCCCCAGGATCCTCAAGAAGCTGATCAAGACGGGGCGCGGCGCGTGGCTCGATGCGGAGATGGACAAGCTCGCCGATCCGGCGAACTACGCCAACGATGCGGGCCAGGCGTGGAAGCGCATCCGTTCGCCCGGGCGCAACGCCGCGGTGCTCGGCCGCCTCAAGGCGCTCGCCGCCTGGCGCGAGGGCGAGGCGCAGCACAAGAATATCCCGCGCGGTCGCATCATGCGCGACGAGACGCTGGCCGATATCGCCAGCCACCCGCCCAAGAAGCAGGCCGACCTTGCCAAGGTGCGCGGCCTGTCGAACGCGTGGAAGGACAACGACATCGGCAAGCGCCTGATGAAAGTGATCGAAAAGGCGGAGCCGCTGTCGAAGGACGAAATGCCGGACAAGCCGCAGCGCGGCGCGCCGCTCGGCAAGGAAGGCGCGCTGGTGGCGGACCTGCTCAAGCTGCTGCTCAAGATCCGCGCCCGCGAGATCGACGTCGCCGCCCGCCTGCTGACCCGCGCGGACGAGATGGAAGCCCTTGCCGCCGGTGTCCGCAACCTGCCGGTGCTCGAAGGCTGGCGTTACGAGGTCTTCGGCAAGGATGCGCTCGAACTGGTCGAGGGCCGCATGGCCTTCGCGGTCAAGCAGGGCCGACTGCTGATGACGCATATCGACGACATGCAGGCCGAAATGGTCGAGACCCAGGCGGCGGCGGAATAGGCCGCCGCGTATGAGCACCTACCTCCCCACCCTCAAGCAGCTGCAGTATCTCGTGGCACTGCACGAGCATGGCCATTTCGGCCGGGCGGCGGAGGCCAGCTTCGTGTCGCAATCGACGCTCAGCGCCGGCATTCGCGAGCTGGAATCGCTGCTCGGCGTGACGCTGGTCGAGCGCAGCCGCCGCGTGGTGCGCTTCACCGCGCTCGGCAACCAGGTGGTGGACAAGGCGCACCGCGTGCTGCGCGAGGCGGAGGAACTGGCCGATCTCGTCCAGGCGGCGGGCAAGCCGCTCGCGGGGCAATTGCGCATGAGCGTCATACCGACGATCGCGCCCTTCCTGCTGCCGCGCTTCCTGCCGCGCCTGCGCAAGGAACGCCCCGACTTGCAGCTGTTCCTGCGCGAGGAGACCAGCCACGATGCGGTCGAATCGCTGCAGCACGGGCGGGTCGATTGCGTTCTGCTCGCCCTGCCCTTCGCCACCGGCGAAGTGGAGATGGCGCATATTGCGGACGACGAACTCTACGTCGCCTTTCCCGAAAACGATCCGCGCGATCCGCCCGAGATCATCCCGCCGAGCATGATCGACGAGGGCCGCCTGCTGCTGCTCGAGGACGGGCACTGCCTCAAGGAACACGCGCTCGCCGCCTGCAACCGGCCCGAACTGCGCGCCTCGGCGACGATGATCGGGACCAGCCTGCACACGCTGGTACAGATGGTGGACAACGGCCTCGGCCTGACGATGCTGCCCAAGATGGCCGTGGATGCGGGAATCCTGACCGGCACGAAAGTCGTCGCCCGCCCCCTCAAGAGCAAGAGCGCCACCCGCGAGATCGCCCTGATCTGGCGCAAGAACTCGCCGCGGCGGGACGACTTCGAACTGCTGGCCGAGGAACTGCGGGCGGGGTGAGCGAGTGGCGGCTTGGGGCGATATGGGCCCCAAAGCGGAAGTTCAGCTAACGACCCGATTGCAGACATTGAGTGCAAGCGCATTCCCGGGCAGAACACCGACATGAAAGTTCTCATCGAGTTTGAAGGCGCGCCTGGTGGCGCTTCTTACGACGCTGTGTGGATTATTGACACGCCGGAGAATCGCGCATGGTTCGAAAGGCAAGTTGGCCGGATCGATGCGAACAGCGCCGTCTTCAAGGATGGTTCGGACCCCCTCGCGATCATCTGGAACGTTTTCGAGCATCACCCGAATTGGGCTGAAATACTCGTTCGAGGTGCAGCCCTCACGCCTGCCATTGAGGGGGCCGTCCGGCCTGACGCTTCGGCGTCAAGTGAAGGTCCCGCGGAGTTCCGACTCACCCGGCCTTGAAGTCCGCTACCCACCCATAGGCAGCCATTCCGCTCATTTTCCTACAGGATCTTTTTCTGCCATTCGGGCCGGATGTTTGAGGGATTGGACACGCCAACTTGCCGCGCGCAATTTCCACCGCGCATTGGCTTGTCTCGGATGGCAATTCGGAAGGTGACAGTTCAGGCCGTCGAATTGCCCGCAATCTGGCGCTATCCGGGCCTTTCAGCACGGATCGCAGTTTCGCAAAACACCCCGTTCGGTGTTCCACTTCCCCGCTCAATCCATGTGCTTCAAACCGACCCGCAGGTAATCCCAGCCCGTAATCACCGTCAGCACCGCCGCGGCCCACAGAGTCACGAGGCCGTAGGTGTGCGGGACATTCGCCTCCACCGCACCAACCATCACAGTCCAGTCCGGCAGGCCCTGCCCGAGGATCAGCGAGCCCAGTGCCATCATCTGGAAGGTCGTCTTCCACTTGGCGAGGCGGCTCACGGGAACCGAGACCTGTAGCGGACCGAGGAATTCGCGCAGGCCCGAGACGGCGATTTCGCGCGTGAGGATGATCAGGCCGGCGATCACATGCGCGTCGCCGACATAGGGCCCGCGCAGCACGCCCTGCGCCGCCAGCACGAGGATCACCGCGGCGACCATGATCTTGTCGGCGATCGGGTCGAGGAAGATGCCGAGCTTCGACACCGTGCCGCTCGATCGCGCGAGGTAGCCGTCGAAATAGTCGGTGATGCCCATCAGGCAGTAGAGCACGAAGGCGGCGAGATAGCCCTGCTCCCATCCCGGCCACCACAGCAGGAAGGCCAGCAGCGGGATCGCGACGATGCGCGACAGCGTCAGCATGTTGGGCAGGCTCAGCATGAAGCCTCCCCTAGCGAGTTACGGCTCGCCGCAAAAGTCGCGGATTGTCCTTGTCCGCCACCGCGATGGCTTTACACATGGCCGTCATACGACGGGGCCATTCCCGGGGGGTCATGCTAACATCCACTCACCTGCTGCGTACCCGGCGGTTCCTGCCGCTGTTCGTCACGCAGCTGTTCAATGCCTTCAACGACAATCTCTACAAGACCACCATGGTCCTGTTCGTCGTCTACGCGGTCTACAGCGACCCGGCGACCGAAGCGAGCTTCAGCGGGCTGGCCTCGGGCCTGTTCATCCTGCCGTTCTTCATCCTGTCCGCGCTGGCGGGACAGCTGGCCGACATGCGCGACAAGGCGCGGATCGTGCGGATCGTCAAGGCTGCCGAGATCGGTCTGATGGTGATCGGCGCCTGCGGCCTCTATCTCGCGTGGAAAGGGATCATGGTGCACACGCTGGCGATCCCGCTGCTGCTGTTCGCCCTGTTCCTGACCGGCGTCCAATCGACCTTCCTCGGCCCGATCAAATACGCAATCCTGCCGCAGCACCTGGAACAGGACGAGGTTTTGGCGGGAACCGGCCTGGTCGAGGCGGGGACCTATATCGCGATTCTTGCCGGCACGATCATTGCGGGCTTCATTGCGGTCGAGCGCACCGGCTGGGCCGCCATTGCGATCATCTGCATTTCCTGCATCGGCTATCTTGTCAGCCGGCAGATCCCCGCGGCGCCGCCGATGGGCGAGGTCGAGAAGCTCGACTGGCATATCCTGCGCGCCTCGGTGAAGCTGGTGCGCGACACGATGCACAATCCGGAAGTCTATTACGCCATCCTGGCGATCAGCTTCTTCTGGACCATCGGGGCGGTGCTATTCATCCAGTTTCCGCCGCTGGCGAAGAACACGATCATGGCCAGCCCCGAGGTCGCGAGCCTGTTCCTCGTGGTTTTTTCGGTCGGCGTCGCGATCGGATCGGTGGCCGTCAACGCCCTGCTCAAGGGCCGCGTCTCGGCGCGCTATTCCCCGGTTTCGGTAATCGTGATGGGGCTATTCGTAGTTGCCTTCTACGTCGTCGCGAAGATGTGGGAAGCGGACCAGCCGGACACCCTGCTTTCGGTGCGCGAATTCGTCGCCTGGCCGATGGCGACCGTCCTGCTGCTTTGCCTGCTGGGCATTTCGATCGCTGGCGGGATGTTCGTGGTGCCGCTCTACGCCTTTCTGACCACGCGGGTCTCGCCCGACCGCGCCTCGCGCACGATCGCGGCGAACAACATCGTCAATTCGGGGGCGATGGTGGCGGGTTCGCTGGCGGCCATGGCCCTGAGCGCCGCGGGCGTGCCGATTACCGAACAGGTGTTGCTCTGCGCCGCCATGTGCCTTTTTTCGGCATGGCTCGCAAAGCGCTTGATCGCAGCGGAGAACGCAGCTGCGGAGCAGGCGCTCGCCAGCGGGATCTGAACAGCCTCAGATAATGAAGGCGAGGACCGCCGCGACGGTCGCGAAATAGGTCGTCGCCACGCCGCGAATGTCGCTGGCGGTAATCTGCCAGCTCACCGGTCCGGTTGCCGGGAGATCGGCAAAGGCCAGGCGGCGTTGCGGTAGGCTGGCCCGGAACCAGTGCCGGGCGGCTTCGCTCGTAAGGACTAATGCGCGTCTCATGATGGCAGTTAACGCTTTTTTAACCGTTTGGTATCCCCGCCGCTTTCCACTGTCGCAAAACGGAACGGAATCGCCGTTATTAACCATAGCGCGCGATTGCCAGCCGTGGGCGCGCGGGCTAGTCGCTCGGCCATGAGAGAGAGCACTACCCCCGCCGCCGCGCGCCTGCTGGTCGACTGCCTGATCGAACAGGGCTGCGACCGTGTCTTCACCGTGCCGGGGGAAAGTTTCCTCCAGGTACTAGACGGGCTCGGCCAGCAGTCGACGATCGATGTCGTCACATGCCGGCAAGAGGGCGGCGTAGCTTTCATGGCCTGTGCCGACGGGGCGATGACCGGCCGGCCGGGCGTGGCTTTCGTCACCCGCGGCCCGGGCGCGACCAATGCGAGCATCGGCGTCCACGTCGCGATGCAGGATTCGCAGCCGATGCTCCTCTTCGTGGGCGACGTCGACAGCGAAATGCGCGACCGCGAGGGCTTCCAGGAGGTCGATTTCGCCGCCTTCTTCGGGCCCATCGCCAAATGGGCGGCACGGATCGATTCGGCCGACCGAATTCCCGAATACGTCGCTCGCGCCTATTCCACCGCGATCTCCGGACGGCCCGGCCCGGTCGTGCTTGCCCTGCCCGAGGATATGCTGAGCCGCGAGACGGAGGCGAAGCCGCGCCCACGGGTCGAGGCGCCAGCTCAGGCGCCGTGCCCCGATGCGATGCAGGCGATGATGGCCCTGATCGGCGACGCCGCTTCACCCGTCGCAATTATCGGCGGCGCAGGCTGGAACGCCAAGGCGCGCGAGTACTTCCAGATCTTCGCCGAACGGCTCGCCATTCCCGTTGCGACTGCTTTCCGCCGTCAGGACGCGATAGCACCGTCGAGCAAGGTCTATGCGGGCAACCTCGGCTATGGCCCGAACCCCAAGCTGGTCGAGCGGGTCAGGAATGCCGACCTCATCCTGGCCGTCGGCGCGCGGCTCGGCGAAGCGACAACCGACGGCTATACGGTTCCCCAGATCACAGCGCCCGATCGCAAGCTGATCCACGTCCACCCCGATCCCAACGAACTGGGCCGTGTCTATCCTGCTGACCTCGCTATCTGCGCCGGGATGGCAGAGTTCGCCGAAAGCGCGGCCCTGTGGGACGATGGCGACGCGATCGATTTCGACGCCGGTGCGGCGGCGCATGCCGAGTGGGAGGCGTGGGCTACGGCGCATCCCAACGGCCATCCGCTCGATATGGGCCAGGCCGTCCAGTTCATGCGCGACACGCTCCCCGCCGATACCATCGTGTGCAACGGTGCAGGTAATTTCGCGGGCTGGTGGCACCGCTACTGGCGCTATGCCGGTTATCCAAGCCAGCTTGCCCCGACCTGCGGCGCGATGGGTTATGGCGTGCCCGCTGCCGTAGCTGCCGCGCTACGCCATCCCGAACGCACGGTCGTGGCCGTCGCGGGTGACGGCGATTTCATGATGAACGCGCAGGAGCTCGCCACCGCAGTCCAGCATGGTGCAAACCTGATGGTGATCGTGGTCGACAATGGCGCCTACGGCACCATCCGCATGCACCAGGAACGCGAGTTTCCCGGCGAAGAGCGGATCAGCGCCACCCGTCTCGCCAACCCCGACTTCGCCGCCATGGCCGAGGCTTTCGGCGGCTGGTCCGCGCGCGCGGACACGACCGAGGCCTTCAAGGACGCTCTCGTCGCCGCGCAGGGCCGCAGCGGGCTGCGCCTAATCCATTGCCGGATCGATATCGAGCAACTTGCCGCCAGCGGCGCGAGCGTCAGCGGGCTGCGCAGCCGCTGACCTTACGTGAAAGGGCCGCCTCCCGCTGGGGGAGACGGCCCTTCGCTCGCTGGTATCAGCGTGTCCGGCGTCAGATGTCGTTGCCGAGCTTGCCTTCCACTTCGCCCTTCAGCTGCTGGGCTTCGCCTTTGGCTTCCTGGCGCTCGCCTTCGCGCTCGAGGCTGTGGTTGTCGGTCATGTCGCCCACCGCCTGCTTGGTGTTGCCGATGGCTTCGTTGGTGTTGCCTTTGATCTTTTCGCTCAGTTCACCCATGGGGTCTCTCCTCTGGCTGGAAGCGCAATTTCTTGCGCCGTTACAGCAGGATAACGGTGACCTGCGCGATTGGGTTCCAGTTGCTGGCGCCCAGTCGCTCCATGTTTGCGACCAAGCGAAATCAACGAATGTTCTTGTGCCATATTGATCGAAAGGAAACGTGCGCTTCCGAACCGACGAGGCCGGCGCGATGGCCCGATGGCCCCTCACCTAGCTGCTTCAAATGCCCGCCATCTTGAGAATCACCGACCATTCGTCTGGCGTGATCTCCGCCACCGACAGGCGCGACAGCTTGACCAGTTCGCATTCCGCTAGTTGCGGCTCGGCCTTGATCTGCTTCAGCGATACCGGATGCGGCAGCTTGGTCTTAGGCTTGATCTTGACCGCGGCCCACTTGCCGGTGTCGTCGGTCGGGTCGCCGATGCCGGCCACGCTGACCTCGCAGATGCCGACGATCTCCAGCCCTTCGCGCGAGTGATAGAAAAACGCCTGGTCGCCCACCTCCATCGCGGCGAGGTTGTTGCGCGCGCGGTAATTGCGCACGCCGTCCCAAGTACCTTCCTGTTCCGCGACGAGGTCGTCCCAGCTGTATTTGAACGGTTCGGACTTCATCAGCCAGTAGCGCATGGTCGGGCAAATCCTTCGTGTGCGATGAACGGGTTGCGCGCCGCGTAGCGGCTGTGCGCTGCGCTGGCCAGCCTGCAGCAGGTAACCGGCCGGTTAACCGCTTCTTAGGCCGCTCGCGGTATTCCGGGCGGGATTGGTATCCGGGGGCGAGATTGTCCGAATTGTCGAAAGTTGCGGGACGCGGGAAGCTGGCAGGGGGACGCAGGCGGCAGGCCGAGCGCCGCCACGACTTCGTCACGCTCGGAATTGCGCTCGCGGCCATCATCCTGTTCGTCGGCACCGCGGGTGTCGCCATGCCGACGCTGATCAGGGCCTGGCAGGGCGGCGCAGCATCGCCCGACGTGGTGCTTACCAACGCCCTCTTGCTCAATATCGCGCTGATCCTGCTTGGCTGGAGCCGTTACAAGGCGCTGAATGCCGAGCTGGTTCGCCGCTGTGCCTCGGAAGAGGAAGCGCGCCGCCTCGCCGATATCGACCATCTCACCGGCTGCCATAACCGCCGCAGCCTCACCGCCGCCCTCGCCGACCTGCTGGCCGAACGCGCGCATCGCGAGCGGGCGCTGGCCGTGGTCGCGGTCGACCTCGACAATTTCAAGCAGATCAACGACCTCAACGGCCACCAGGCCGGCGACGAGGTGCTGCAGGCCATCGCCCGCCGCATCGGCCGCCTGCTGCCCGAAGGCGGCCTGCTCGCCCGGCTCGGCGGCGACGAATTCCTCTGCGTCGTGCCCTATCACCCGCAGGTCCCCGACCGGATCGACCAGCTGGTGTCCCGCATGATCGAAACGGTCGCCACGCCGGTGCGCCACGAAACCGCCTCGATCGACGTGACGATTTCGGTGGGCGTCGCCTCGAGCACGCAGCTCGACGATCCCAATCTCGGCACCGCGTCCGCCCAGAAGCTCATGCACAAGGCGGATATCGCGATGTATCACGCCAAGAAGCAGGGCAAGAACCGCTACTACTGGTTCGAACCGCCGATGGAAAACGAGCTGCGCTTCCGCAACGAGCTCGAATCGGGTATCCGCAAGGGCATCGCGCTGGGCGAGTTCCGCCCCTATTACGAACAGCAGATCGACCTCGAGACGGGCCGGCTGACGGGCTTCGAAATGCTCGCGCGCTGGCAATCGCCCGAAATGGGCGTCGTCGGCCCGGATATCTTCATCCCAATTGCCGAGGAAATCGGCGTCATCGGCGATCTCAGCGACCGCCTGATGTCGCAGGCTTTCGAGGACGCCAAGCAGTGGGACGCGGAACTCACCCTCTCGGTCAACATCTCGCCGGTCCAGATGCGCGACCCGTGGTTCGCCCAGAAACTGCTGAAGCTGCTGGTGAAGCACAACTTCCCGGCCAGCCGCCTCGACATCGAGATCACCGAAAGCTGCCTGCACGAGAATATCGGCATGGTCCGCTCGATGATCACCTCGCTGCGCAACCAGGGCGTGCACATCAGCCTCGACGATTTCGGCACCGGCTATTCCAGCCTTGCACAGTTGCGCAGCCTGCCGTTCGACCGCCTCAAGATCGACCGCGCCTTTATCGCCGAACTCAAGGAAGACCACCACGGCGGCAAGCTGATCGATGCGATCATCTCGATGGGCGACGGATTGAAGCTGCCGATCACCGCCGAGGGCGTCGAGAACGAGCAGGTGCTCCAGGCCCTGCGATCGATGGGCAAGCTCAAGGGCCAGGGCTACCACTATGGCAAGCCCGAACCGGCCGAAAAGGTGCTCGAGCGTCTCGGCAGGCAGGATTTGCTGTCGAAACAAGTCGACAGCAACGTCACCAAGGTCAATTTCGGCGCCGGCGACGGCCCGCGCGAAAGCGGCGCGAAAGCAGGCTGATCGCGCCAGCAGGCTGGACGCTGCACGCGCCAGTGCATAGATGCGCCGCATGACGCGCGTCCACTTCACCAAGATGCATGGCCTCGGCAATGATTTCGTCGTGCTTGATGCGCGCGAGACCACCCTGCCCGCCATCGACGCGCGCGTCGCCAGGGCGCTGGCCGACCGCCGCACCGGGATCGGCTGCGACCAGCTGATCCTGCTCGAGCCCAGCGATGCCGCCGACTTCCGCATGCGCATTTTCAACCACGACGGCGGGGAGGTCGAGGCCTGCGGCAATGCGAGCCGCGCGGTCGCCCTGCTTCACGGGTCTGCCGCCAGCGTCGAGACAGGTGGCGGCGTGATCCGCGTCGAACCGACCGACAGTGGCGCAACCGTCGACATGGGCGAGCCACGCTTCGGCTGGGATGCGATCCCCCTCGCCTACGGCATGGACACGGCGCTCATGCCGGTTGGGTGGGACGGCCTCGACCAACCCGGCGCGGTCAATGTCGGCAATCCGCATGTGATCTTCTTCGTCGAGGACACCGACGCGGTTCCGCTCGACCGAATGGGGCCCGGGATCGAGACCGACCCGCTGTTCCCCGAACGCGTGAACGTGAACGTCGCGACCATCGTAAGCCGCACGCATATCCGCCTGCGCGTATGGGAACGCGGCGTGGGCCTTACCCGCGCCTGCGGCACCGGCGCCTGCGCCACCGCGATCCACGCGATGCGGCGCGGCCTGGTCGAGCGCGAAGTGACCGTGACTCTCCCCGGCGGAGACCTCACCATCGCGTGGGGCGAGGACAATCGCATGCTCATGACCGGCCCCGCGACCGAGAGCTATCGCGGCAGCTTCGCATGGAGCGATTTCGCGTGAGCGAAGCGCAGGTCATTTCGCTCGGCTGCCGGCTCAACATTTCCGAAAGCGAGCAGATCCGAGCCATGCTGGCCAAGGAGCGCGACTTGGTGGTCGTCAACAGCTGTGCGGTAACGAGCGAGGCCGTACGCCAGACGCGGCAGGCGATCCGCCGCGCACGCCGCGCCCACCCGCAAGCCCGCCTGCTGGTGACCGGCTGCGCCGCCGATATCGAGCGCGAACAGCTTGCCGCAATGCCCGAGGTCGACGGCCTCGTCGCCAATGCCGCCAAGCTCGACGCGCGGGCGTGGAACGTGCCGGTCGATGCGCCGCCCGCCCCGCAGGACCGCACCCGCGCCTTCATCGCGGTCCAGAACGGGTGCGACCATGCCTGCACCTTCTGCGTCATCCCGCAGGGGCGCGGGCCTAGCCGATCGCTGACCATCGCCGAGGTGCTCGCCGAGGTGGCGCGCCACCTCGATCACGGTGCGAGCGAGGTGGTCCTGACCGGAGTCGACGTCACCTCATGGGGCCACGACCTGCCCGACACGCCGCCGCTCGGCGCGCTGGTGCAGGCGGTGCTCGAAACCTTCCCGCAGCTTGCGCGCCTGCGCATGTCCTCGCTCGACGGGATCGAGATCGACCCTCTGATGTTCGAAATGTTCGCCAGCGAGGAGCGGCTGATGCCGCACTTGCACCTCTCGCTCCAGCACGGGGACGACCTGATCCTCAAGCGCATGAAGCGGCGGCACCTGCGCAGCGACGCGATGGATCTCGTGAGGCGCCTGAAGGAGCGTCGTCCCGACATCGCCATCGGGGCCGACCTGATCGCAGGCTTCCCGACCGAAACCGTGGAGCATCACGCGGCAAACCTGTCGATCCTCCGCGAGCTCGGAATCGTGCACGCGCATGTCTTCCCCTACTCGCCCCGCCCCGGCACGCCCGCCGCGCGCATGCCGCAGGTCGCGCGCGAGAGCGTCAAGGACCGCGCCGCCGAGTTGCGCGCTGTCGCCGCCGCAACCCGCGACGAGTGGCTGGCGTCGCTCGTCGATAAGCCGCACACCGTCCTCGCCGAGCGCGACGGGACGGGCTACACACCGCACTTCGCAAGAGTTTCCGTGCCGCAGGGCACACGCGCCGGTGATCTCCTCACCGTGACGCCCAAGACGATCGAGAACGGCCTGCTGATATGAGCGACAAACCCAGCTGGACAGAGCGCCTGTTCGGCGGCTTCCGCAAGACTTCCGAGAAGCTGACCAGCAACCTCACCGAAGTGGTCGGCACGGCCAAGCTCGACGATGCGACGCTGGACGATGTCGAGGATGCGCTGATCCTGTCCGATCTCGGCCCCAGCGCCGCCGCGCGCATTCGCGAGAAGCTGCGCGATAAGCGTTTCGGCCTAGAGATTTCCGAACAGGAGCTCAAGGAAGCCGTCGCCGAGGAAATCGCCGCGATCCTGCGTCCGGTCGCGAAACCGCTCGAAATCACCGCCTTCCCGCGCCCGCAGGTGCTGCTGGTGATCGGCGTCAATGGCAGCGGCAAGACGACGACGATAGCCAAGCTCGCGCACCTGTTTCAGGAAGACGATTATGCCGTGATGCTGGCTGCGGGCGATACCTTCCGCGCCGCCGCCATCGGTCAGTTGCAGACCTGGGCGGATCGCATCGACGTCCCCATCGTGCGCGGGGCCGAGGGCGGCGATCCGGCTTCGATCGTGTTCGACGCGGTCAAGAAGGCAACCGATATCGGCACCGACGTGCTGATCGTCGACACCGCCGGACGCCTGCAGAACAAGCGCGAGCTGATGGACGAGCTCGCGAAGATCCGCAAAGTGCTCGGCCGCCTCAACCCCGAAGCGCCGCATGACGTGGTGCTCGTGCTCGATGCCACGAACGGCCAGAACGCCCTCGCGCAGATCGATGTCTTCAAGGAAGTCGCGGGCGTCACCGGCATCGTCATGACCAAGCTCGACGGCACCGCTCGCGGCGGCGTGCTGGTGCAGGCAGCCGAGCAATACGGCCTGCCCATCCACGCCATCGGCGTGGGCGAGAAGATCGACGACCTGCGCCCCTTCGACCCCGACCTCGTCGCGCGCGTGATTGCAGGAGTAGCGTGATGCTCGAGACCGAAACCAAGTCCAAGCCCAAGTCCGGCTGGCTCAACATCCTGGTCGACTACGGCCCGCTGCTGGTCTTTCTCGGCGTCTACAAGTTCTACCAGCCGCCCGCCGATTCCACCTTCGGCGAGATCGCGGCGGTGATCTACGGCACCATCGCCTTCATGGTCGCGGCGGTCGTGGCACTGACCTTCAGCAAGCTGAAGTTCGGCCATGTCAGCCCCATGCTGATCCTCTCGACGACCCTGATCGTGGGCTTCGGCGGCCTCACCATCTGGCTGCAGGACGAACGGTTCATCCAGTTCAAGCCGACCGCGATCTACCTGCTGTTCGGCGTGCTGCTGGTGGGTGGCTGGCTGCGCGGCAAGGCGCTGTTGCAAGTGCTGCTGGAGGCCGCCTTCGAGGGTGTCGACAAGGAAGGCTGGCTCAAGCTCTCGCGCAACTGGGGCTTCTTCTTCTTCGCGCTCGCTGCGCTGAACGAGGTGCTGGTGCGCATGATGCACTTCGAAGGCTGGCTGTGGGCCAAGCTGTGGGTCTTCATGCCGCTGAGCTTCCTCTTCACCTTCACCCAGATCCCGATGCTGTTGAAGCACGGCCTCGCGCTCGAGGATGCTGACGAGGTGGCGAAGGACGAGCCGCCGACGGCCTGAGCATTTTCGGCGCGGAGGATCACGCAACTTGGCTTACGAAACGCCGTTCGAGCAGACCAAGCGTCACCTCTTGTTCCTGCTTCAGGTCATGTTCTGGACGAGCGCGGCGATCTGGCTGGCGCTCGCAGTCGCTTCCGAATCTTGTTCAGCAATATGGACGGAAGCCTAGCCAGCGGACTGTGCATGATCTTGGCAGGTCTTTCGATCTGCTTTGCCCTTTCGATTAGAAGGATCAGCAGACCGAAAGTTTGGCACTGGACCGCAGGCGCAGTCCTCCTCCTGCCATCCGTTGTCGCAGTGCTGCGCTAACCGACCCTAAATTTCCACCTGGCTCCCCAGCTCGACCACACGGTTGGTCGGCAGGCGGAAGAAATCCATCGCGGTCGCCGCATTGCGCAACATCCACGCGAAAATCTTCTCGCGCCAGATCGGCATGCCGGGCTTGGCGCTCGGCAGCAGGGTCTGGCGGCTGAGGAAGAAGCTGGTGTGCATCATGTCGAAATCGCCGCCGCAACGCTGCATGTGCTTGAGCCCTTCGGGCACGTCGGTCTCTTCCATGAAGCCGTAATGCAGCGTGGCGCGATAGAACCCGTCTCCCAGGTCGATCATCGAACAGCGCTCGCCTTCGGGAACATAGGGCTTGTCGGCGATCAGCACGGTCAGGATCACGACGCGTTCGTGCAGCACCTTGTTGTGCTTGATATTGTGCAACAGCGCAGAGGGCACGCCGGCGGTCTGGCTGGCCATGAAGATTGCAGTCCCGGGCACGCGGGTTGCAGAGTTCTTCGCACTTTTCGCGAAGATTTCGATCGGCAGCGCGGTCTCGCTCATGCGGTCGCGCATCAGCTTGCGCCCGCGTGCCCAGGTGGTGAGCAGCGTAAACGCGATCACTCCGACTACGAGCGGGAACCAGCCGCCGTAGGGCACCTTCGGCAGGTTGGCGAAGAAATACGCTCCGTCGACGAAGACGAAGACCAGGAAGACCGGCAGCGCATACCACCACTTCCACTTCCATACGGCCACCAGCAGCACACCCATCAGCAGCGTATCGATGAACATCGCGCCGGTGACTGCGATACCGTAGGCGGCCGCGAGATTGCTCGAATTCTGGAACATCAGCACCAGCAGGATGACCGCCACCATCAGCGCATTGTTGATGAAGGGAATGTAGATCTGCCCGCGCTCGGTCGCACTGGTGTGCTCGGTCGACAGGCGCGGGATGAAGCCCAGCTGGATCGCCTGGTGGGTGATCGAGAATGCACCGCTGATCACCGCCTGGCTGGCGATGAAGGTAGCGGCAGTCGCGAGCAGCACGAGCGGCAGGCGCAGTTCCTCGGGCGCCATGTTGAAGAACGGGCTCTTCATCGCCGCGAGCGTTTCGGCCGGGTCCATCGCGGCGATCATCGCGCCCTGGCCGAAATAGTTCAGCAGCAGGCAGGGCATGACGAAGCCGAACCAGCTGAGCCGCATCGGGCCGCGGCCGAAGTGCCCCATGTCCGAATAGAGCGCTTCCGAACCTGTCACGGCGAGAACGACCGAGCCCAGCGCGAGGAAGGCGATCCATCCGTCGGTGATGAAGAACTGCACCGCATACCAGGGGTTCAGCGCCTGCAGGATATAGGGATTCTGGACGATGTGGATCGTCCCCAACACCGCGATCGTGGTGAAATAGACGATCATGATCGGCGCGAACAGCTTGCCGACTGTCCCGGTGCCGCGCCGCTGGATCAGGAACAGCATAATCAGCAGCACGAGCGCGATCGGGATGACGAAGCGGCCGAACCCGGGGTCCACCACAGTCAGGCCCTCGACCGCCGAGAGCACGGAGATTGCCGGCGTAATCATGCTGTCGCCATAGAAGAGTGCAGTGGCGAAAACCCCCAGCAGGACGGTGATCCAGCCGTAACGCGTCGCCCCGATGTGGCGTGACAGCTTGGCGACGAGCGCGAGCGTGCCGCCCTGCCCGTTGTTGTCCGCGCGCATGAGGATCGTGACGTACTGGATCGAAACGATCAGCGTCATCGACCAGAAGATCAGGCTGACGACACCGTAAATGTGCAGCTTGTCGATCGCCAGGCTATGCTCGCCCAGAAAGGTCTCGCGAAAGGCGTAGAGCGGGCTGGTCCCGATATCGCCGAAAACGACGCCGATCGCGCCGATCGCCAGCGCGGTCTTCGAGGCCGAGCCATGACCATGCGCGGATTCGCCCTCCACCGGACTTTCGTTCGGTGTGGCGGTTTGCGGCACGATGGCCTCGCTCATGGGAAAGTGGTGTCCTGCCGCATAGGGTCAAATATCTCGCTTGGGGGCCCGCAGGCCCGCGCAAGCGGCGGCGATTAGCAGCATCGCCATGCCGCCGCAATACAGGCCGCAAATGCCCGTTCTATTGCGGCTCTTCTGCCGCAGGCGGCGGCGGGCCGATGCCGAGCAGCGCATCGAGACGCGCGAGGCGGTCCTGTAACAGCGGCCGCCACTCAGAATCCTCCGGCGCCTTTTCCAGCAGGTCGACCCACAGTTCCCGCGTGCGCACCGGATTGCCTTCGCGCAGGAAAGTGAGCCCGAGGAAATAGGTCGGCGCCGGGTTCATCGGCTGCAATTCCTCGGCGCGCTGGTAGGCGAACAGCGCCGCCGCGGTCAGCTTGCCGTCGGCATGCTCGACCAGCGAATTGCCGAGCGCCAGCCAGGCCTCCCCGTCCCTGGGGTTCTCGGTGACGGCATTGCGCAGGAAACGCGCCGAACTCTCGAAATCGCCGCGCCGGGCGAAAGCGTCGGCCGTGACGACGAAGCGCGACGGCAGGACTCCCTCGGGATAGAATTCGCGCCGGGCCTTCACGATAAGCTCGCCGGTCTGTGCCGCCAGTTCGGGCTCCGCGGCCTTGGGGGCGGCGGGCTGGCCCGGCGAACCGGACACGCCGTAGCCGGCAAGACCGAACAGCAAGGCTGCGCCGAACAGCATCCAGACCGTCCGCGGCAGCTTGAGGACCACCACCGCGACCGCGAAGGTGGCCAGCGCCAGCGCAAGGATGGGGAGCCAGGTCATGCGCGCCTCCGCAACCGTCCGACGAGGATGCCCCCGGCGACGAGGACGAGCAGCAGCGGGATCGCGAACAGCGGCCATGTGCTGGCGCTGACTTCGGGCTTGTAGCTGACGTAGTCGCCATAGCGCTGCATCAGCCACTGGCGGATGGCCTCCGGCTCCTCGCCGGCCGCGATGCGGATCCGGACCTGGTGACGCAGGTCGCCCGCCATCGGTGCATCGCTATCGGCAATCGACTGCGACTGGCACTTGAGGCAGCGCAGCGTTTCCATCAGGTCCTGCGCGGCGGCTTCCTGTGCCGGGTCGTCGAGCTGGCGATAGGCGTAGGGAGCGGGCGGCATGCTGTCCTGTGCCGCGAGAGGTACTGCGAGCACGAATGCGGCGAGGCTCAGCAAAAGCCGCATGATCATCGGGCCGCCTCCAGTTCCGCAAGTAGCTTCGGCACGTCATTTTCGCGGATGTCGCCGATGTGCTGGTAGCGGATCACGCCCTTGCCATCGATCACGAAGGTTTCGGGTACGCCCGAAGAGCCGATCGCCAGCTGCACTTCGGACAGGTCGTCGCGGCCGATCCGGGCGTAGGGATTGCCGTTCTCCGCAAGGAACTGCGCGACATCCTCGGGCCGGTCACGGATGGCGATCCCGACGATTTCGACCCCCTGTTGCTTGAGCGCTTCGAGCTGCGGGGCCTCGGCGATGCAGGGTAGGCACCAGCTGGCCCAGATGTTGAGCAGGCGCGGTGTGCCATCCCGGAAATCGGCACTTGCCGCGCCCTGCGCGCCCTGCGTGGCGGGCGGAAGGTCGAAATAGGGCAGTTCTTCGCCGACCATCGCGCTCTGGACGAAATCGTCCTTGGGCTGGGTCAGCTGGTAGGCGGCAAGACCGAGGAAGCCGGAGAACAGCAGCAGGGGGACCCAGACGCGCCAGCTCATGCCGATGCCTCCTGCGCCTGCGAGCGGGCGAATGCCTCCTCCTCGCTGCGCCGCTCGACGATCTTGCGCGCGATGCTGCGGCGACGCAGGTCGGCGACGACGCGCCCCAAAAGCGCCAGCACGCCGCCCACCGCCACCAGCAGCCCGCCGAACCAGATCAGCGTTACCAGCGGCTTCCACCACAGGCGGACCTGCCAGCGGCCATCGGGCGCCCGGTCGCCAACCACGGCGTAGAGCTGCCCGTTCCAGCGTGTCGCCAGCGCGCTTTCGGTGGTCTCTTGTGGCGGCGCCCAGAAATTGCGCGCCTGCGGGCCGAGATAGACCGGCTCGCCGCCGTCATAGCTGGCCAGAATATGCGCCTCGGTCGCGGTCCAGTTGGGTCCGGCGACGGGCACGACTTCGCGCAGCGTGATCGTCCACGGGCCAACCGTGGTGGTGCCACCTTCCTGGACCGCAGCGAGGCGTTCCTCCGAGAACGCGCTCTCGCTCGCCATGCCCAGCAGCGCGACGGCGATGCCGAAATGCGCGACGACCATGCCCCAGGTCGCGAGCGGTACGCGGGTCAGCTTGCGCCCGCGCAGCGGCATGAAGCTCGCGACGCCGAGGCCGACGGCGAGCGCCAGCCCGAGCAGCGGGAGGATCGCGACGTCCATCACCAGCCCGAACCAGATCAGCGCAGCGATCACCACCGCGGCGAATAGTGCGATCTCGGGGCGGATGCGGTCGAGCCGGTCCTGCCTCCAGCGCAGCAGCGGGCCCACCGCCATGACGAGGAACATGGGCACCGCGAAGATCGCGCCCACCGGATTGAAATAAGGCGGCCCGACCGAAACGCGCACGTCGAACGCCTCGGTCAGCAGCGGGTAGAGCGTGCCGAGCAGGACGATGGCAAGGATCGCGCTTAGCATGACATTGTTGAACACCAGCGCGCCCTCGCGACTGGCGATGGCGAACCGCTCGCCCTCGTTGATCGTGTTCGCGCGCAGGGCGAACAGAAGCAGCGCGCCGCCGATGAACAGCGCCAGCAGGATGAGGATGAAGGTCCCGCGTTCGGGGTCGACCGCAAAGGCATGCACGCTGGTGAGGATGCCCGAGCGCACGAGGAAGGTGCCGACCATGCTCATCGAGAAGGCGACCACCCCGAGCATGATCGTCCAGATTCGCAGCGCGTCGCGGCTCGCCAGTACGCTCGCCGAATGGAGCAAGGCGGTCGCGGCGAGCCACGGCATCAGCGAGGCGTTTTCCACGGGGTCCCAGAACCACCAGCCGCCCCAGCCGAGCTCGTAATAGGCCCAGTAGGAGCCAGCGGTGATGCCGATGGTCAGGAACACCCAGGCGCCCAGAACCCAGGGGCGCATCGCGCTGGCGAAATCGGGGGTCACCTGCCGCGTCAGCAGCGCGCCCACTGCGAAGCTGAAGGCAACCGAGAGGCCGACATAGCCGATGTAAAGCGTCGGCGGGTGAAAGGCGAGGCCGATGTCCTGCAACAGCGGGTTCAAGCCCATGCCCTCCGGCGCGGGCACCGGCAGCCGCTCGAACGGATTGGAGCTGAGGATCAGGAAAGCGTAGAAGCCGAGTGAAACCAGCCCCTGTGCGGCCAGTGTCGCCTGCATCGTGCGTTCGGGCAGGCGGCGTTCGACCAGCGCGATCAGCCCGCCAGCGAGCGACATCACGGTCACCCACAGCAGCATCGAGCCTTCGTGATTGCCCCATGCGCCGGCGAGCTTGAAGATCATCGGCTTCATCGAATGCGAATTCGCCGCGACGAGTTTCACCGACAGGTCGGTGGTCGCGAACAGCCACAGGAGCATGGCGAAAGCGACACTGGCAAGCACGCCCTGCATGATCGCAGTCGGCCGGACCAACCGGGCGACATCGCCCTCCCCGCCTGCATTTACCGCGAGGAAGCCCGCCAGCATCTGCAGCGCCGCAAGCGCGGCGGCGAGCCACAGGGCGGCGTGGCCGATCTCTGCAATCACTCGATGCCCACCGTGGTTTCTTCGGCCATCTTCGCGGCCTGCGCCTGCGTCATTCCTTCGAGTTCTTTGGGGACATAGTTCTCGTCATGCTTGGCGAGCAGGTTGTCCGCCACGAAGGTTCCGTCTGCCTCCAGCCGCCCTTCGGCGACGACGCCCGAGCCCTCGACGAACAGGTCCGGCGCGATGCCGCTGAAGCGCACGGGCACGCGCGAACCGTCGTTGCCGGTCACAGTGAAGCGCAGCGTCACCCCATCGGGATCGGTGATCAGCGAGCCCGCCTCGACCATCCCGCCAAGCCGCACCGCCTGCCCGACTTCGGGGGGATCGGCCTGCATCTGCTCGGGCAGGTAGAAATAGTTCGCCTGGTTGCGCAGCGCATAGGCGGCGAGCAGCCCCGCGCCGACCAGCGCGACCAGCGCGACGACGACGAGAACGAGTCGCTGGTGCTTGGCTTTCATGGCGCTCATTTGCGGCGCGACTCCTCTCGGCGCTTCTCGGCGCGCTTCATGTCGATCCACGCCCAGCCGACCATCGCCAGCGTCCCGATCACGCCCACCGCATAGGCGGCGGCGACGAAATCCCACTGGTCGAGCGCCTCGCGCATCACGCCGCCTCCATCGCCCGGCGACGCAGACGCGCTTCGGCCTGGATATCGGCGAGCAGCGCGCGCATGCGGGCGAGCACCACGCCGCCGAACAGGAGCGAGAAGCCGATCACCGCAACCAGCAGCGGCGCGAGGAATTCGCCGTCGATCGCGCTCTTGCCCATGGTGATGCTGGGCGGTTGGTGGAGCGAATTCCACCACACCACGCTGCGATTGATGATCGGAATGTTGATCGCGCCGAGCAGGCCGAAAATGGCCGGGATGCGGGGGCTCACGCCCTCCCGCTCGGCCGCCTGCGCCAGCGCGATATAGGCAAGGTAGAGGAAGGCGAGCACCAGCATGCTGGTCAGCCGACCGTCCCACACCCACCAGGTGCCCCAGGTCGGCCGGCCCCAGATCGAGCCGGTGACGAGGCAGATGACGGTGAAGACGAAGCCGGGCAGCGCGGCGGCTCGCGCGGCGAGACTTGCCAGCGGGTGCCGCCAGACGAGGAAAACGAGGCTGGAAAGGGCGATCGCCGTCCAGCCGCCCATCCCCAGCCACGCGGCGGGCACGTGAAGAAAGAGGATCCGCACTGTCTCCCCCATCAGGCGGTCGGGGGCGACTTGCGTCAGGCCCCACCACAATGCGCCGGCGCTGATCACAAGTCCGCTCACGATCAGCAACGGCGTCAGCCAGCTGGCGAGCGCGAGGAAGCGTTTGGGATTTGCGAAGCCGTGCATCAATGTCCGTCCGCCCCATGCTTTGGCAGGGCTGGCGACGGGAAACAATGGCCTAAAAACAGGCCTCCACGGCCTGCCGGTCTTCTCACCGCCCGATAAGGTCCTGCGCCATGCGGTCGGCGACCTGGTCGGGCGAGGCACCGGTGGCTTCGCTTTCCTGCCAGATCTGCTCGAGACGGCCGGGAATCTGCGCGATCCGCTTGCGTACCTCGTTGATATCGCAGGGCGCCTTGTCGTTGCGGCAGAGGTATTCGAGCGTGACCGAGATGATCCCGCCCGCGTTGATCACGTAATCGGGCGCGTAGAGAATGCCGCGCTTGGCCAGCATCGGGCCGTGCTCGGGCCTCTGCAGCTGGTTGTTCGCTCCGCCTGCTACCACCTGGCAATCGAGCCGGGCGATGCCCGCGTCGTCGAGGATCGCGCCGAGCGCATTGGGGCTGAATACGTCGCAAGCGACCGACATGATCGCGTCGGATGCCGCCGTGTCGGCGCCCAGTTCGGCGGCCAGGGCCGCAGCGCGATCTTCGTGGATGTCGGAGAGCGTTAGCTTCGCGCCTTCCTTGGCCAGCAGGCGGGCGACCCCGCCGCCGACGCTGCCTGTGCCCTGGATGGCGACATGCACGCCCTCGACGCTGTCCTTGCCGAGCTTGTGCTTCACCGCGGCCTTGATGCCGAGGAAGATGCCGAGCGCGGTGAACGGGCCGGGATCGCCGCCCGCCGCATCCTCGCCTTCGACCGGCAGGCCGGAGACATACTGGGTGCGCTGCGCGACGGCGGCCATGTCCGCTTCCGAAATGCCGACGTCTTCGGCGGTGACATAACGACCGCCGAGCCCCTCTACCGCATCGGCAAAGGCGGCGAGCATTTCGGGGGTCTTGGTCTTGTCGGCATCGGCGAGGATGACGGCCTTGCCGCCGCCCATCGGCAGGCCCGCCATCGCGTTCTTGTAGCTCATGCCGCGCGACAGGCGCAGCGCATCGCGCATCGCGTCTTCGGGATTGGCGTAATGCCAGAAACGCGTGCCGCCTGCGCCGGGGCCGAGATGGGTCGAATGGAGCGCGATGATCGCGGTCAGGCCGCTCTTCGGGTCACGGACGACTTCGACCAGTTCGTGATCGTCGTAATCCGCTTCGGTCCAGAAAGCCGTCATCGCATTATGCCCCTGCAAGCTGAGCTGGGCGGCATTCGACAGGGGGGAAATGGGGCGATCGAGGGGTCTCGAACCCCCGACCTCCGGTACCACAAACCGGCGCTCTAACCAACTGAGCTACGATCGCCACAAGCCCCCGGTTCCGCCCGGGAAGGGGGCCTGATACGCTCGCACGAAGGGGCGTCAACCCGTCCCGTGCAGCGGCGCGTGCCTGTTGCACAACGCGTCGGAAATGGGAAGCGAAAAAGCGTAAGGCAAGCGCTGCGCGCAACTTTGTTTCGCACCCTTGCCTGCGCTTCGCGCGAGACTAATCTGATGGCCATGATCGCGCCCGGCGAATCTTCGGCAGCACGCTTGCTCGCCCATGGCGGTGTGCAACGCGTGCCCAGCGACAAGCTGGAGCTGTTCCAGCTGCGCGATTTTGCGGGCCCCGACCTGTGCGCGGAGCTGATCCGACTGATCGAGAAGGACCGGCGCCCCTCCACCCTCGCCGATGCGGGGGACGACCGGTACTTCCGCACCAGCGAGACCTGCGATCTCGCGCCCGAAGAACCTGCGGTGCAGGCATTGGAAAAGCTGCTGTTCGACCTCAATGGCATCGATCCTGCGCATGGCGAGCCCGTGCAGGGCCAGAGGTACGACGTCGGGCAGGAGTTCAAGCCGCATTGCGACTATTTCAATCCCGGGGGCGAAGACTGGACGCGATACTGTTCGGTTGCAGGCCAGCGGACCTGGACTTTCATGATCTATCTCAATGACGTGGACGGTGGTGGCGCTACACGGTTCAAGGCGCTGGGCAAGACCTTCCAGCCGCAGGCGGGCAAACTGGTCTGCTGGAACAACCGCAGGCCGGACGGGCGCGAGAACCCTAACACGATCCACCACGGCATGAAGGTCCGCAAAGGCGTCAAATATGTGATAACCAAGTGGTATCGCGAAAAACCGTGGGGATGGTGATGAGCAAGTATGACGACATCCGCGACCAGTTGCAGGCCCGCCTGGCGGACCTGCTGGAACGTGCCGAGGTGATCGAGGACGACCTGCGCCACCCGCTCGATGCCGATTCGAGCGAACAGGCGGTCGACCTCGCGGACGACGAGGCCCTCGAAGGCGTCGACGAGGTGCTGCGGCAGGAGATCGGGCAAATCCGCACGGCCCTGCACCGCATGGAGAACGGGACGTACGGGACGTGTAGCCAGTGCGGGAAGGACATATCCCGCAAGCGTCTCGAAGCCCGCCCGATCGCCACGCGCTGCATCGACTGCGCGGACTGAGGGCTGGATGTCGCAAGGACGGGTCGTGGCAGTGCATCGATCCGGGCACCACGGCTTCTCCAAGGACAGCTGCGAGGCGATCGAGATCGTTGCCGGCCACGGCGTGCGCGGGGATGCCCATGCGGGCGAGACCGTCCAGCATCTTTCACGGGTAAAGGTCGATCCTTCGCAGCCCAACCTGAGGCAGGTCCACCTGATCGATTGCGAACTGTTCAGTACATTGGCCGAGGTGGGCTTCGTTGTCCGGCCGGGCGACCTGGGGGAGAATATCTCGACCTCAGGTATCGATTTGCTGGCGCTGGGCCGCGGCGACAGGCTCCATATCGGTGAGGCCCTGCTGACGGTCACGGGCTTGCGCAATCCCTGCGCGCAGATCGAGGCATTCCAGCCGGGCTTGCTCGAGCACCTCGCCATTCGCCGGGGGGACGAGATTATCCGCAAGGCGGGAATCATGGCCATCGCCGAACGCGGCGGGACGATCAGGCCGGGCGATGCGATCGCGGTCGAGACGGCACCCGGCCCGCACATCGGGCTCGACCGCGTCTAGCCAAGAGAACGAAAAAGGGCGGCCCAAGCGGACCGCCCTTCCCTGATTTCGTACAGCGCGAGGCTTACTTCTTGAGGCTGAGGCCACCGAAGCGCTTGTTGAAGGCTGCGACGCGGCCGCCTTCCTGAAGCTGCTGCTTGCCGCCGGTCCATGCCGGGTGGCTGGTCGGGTCGATTTCCAGCGACAGCGTGTCGCCTTCGCTGCCCCAGGTGGAGCGCGTCTGGAATTCGGTACCATCGGTCATCTTGACCGTGATCATGTGATAGTCGGGATGCCCTTCGGCCTTCATGATATTCGTCCTTCTAGCTTCGGAACGGTTCCGACCGGTCCAGCTGTGAATGGGAAAGGCGCGCGCCTAATCGGAATTGCCTTGGAAGGCAAGTCCGATTTGGGTTTGTTTGTTCTGCCTCAGGCGCCGGCAGGCCCATCCGGGCCTTTGGCTATCCTCGCTCACGCGACCTGAAGTTCGCGTCACTGCGGGCGCGCAGTCGCGCTTGCCTCGCCTGCGGCTCGGAAACATCGCCAAAGTTCTACAGAATGCGCTGGTTCCGCCCGCGACTAGCGGTCGGCAAGGCCGACTGGCCGCCCGCAGCGGGTGCGGCTTGCCGCACGCCTAGCGAGGACGAACCGACGGATGTCGGTTCGAAAAACAGAAAATCAGTCCGAAGGGGCGTCGGCGATCATGGCGGTGAAGCTCACCTCGCAGGTCACCTTGCCGTCGACCGAAGCCTCGCCCGCGAACTTGCAGACGCGGGCGCGCTTCTGGACGAATTCGGCCTTCAGGTCGAGGAGCACGCCGGGTGTTACGGGGCTGCGGAACTTCGCATTCTCGATCGCCATGAAATAGACGAGCTTGCCCGAGCCTGCGAGGCCGAGGCTTTCCACCGCGAGCACGCCGGCGGCCTGTGCCAGCGCCTCGATCTGGAGCACGCCGGGCATGATCGGCGCGCCGGGGAAATGGCCTTGGAAGAAGTCCTCGTTGAAGCTGACCGCCTTGATCGCGTGGATGCGCTCGTCGACGACCAGTTCCTTGACGCGGTCGACCAGGAGCAGGGGATAGCGGTGCGGCAGGCGCTTCAGCACCTCGACCACGTCGAAACCGTTTGTTTCCTCGCTCATCGCCCTGCCCCCTGTACCGTCAGCGTCTTAGCGGCCGGCCGGCTGCTGCTGCTGCGCGGGCTGCTGGCCCTGCTGCTGGGCAGCCTGCTGCGCCGCCTGCTGCTGGGCCACGCCGAGAAGGATCTGCGAGACGGTCTGCTGCGTCTGCAGCGATTCCGCGCGCGGACGCCAGCCGGCCGGAGGCGTGATCTGCACGCTCGGCATGCGCTGGTTCATCACGTTCACGAGATCGTTCGTGACATTCAGCGTGTCGGGCGCCCACTGAACCGCTTCGGGCGTCAGCAGGAGCTGGATCTTCTTCTGCTGCACGACCTGCTGCTGGACGTTGTTGTAATCGTTGATCAGCTGCTCGATCGCATAGGTCTGGGCCAGCACGATCGGCTGCGACGCCGTCTGGATCTGCTGTTCCTTCTGCTGGATCTGCTGGACCACGGTCGGGTTCGCCTGCGCTTCGGTCTGGGTCAGCTGGCCGTCCTTGTTGGTGTCGAGGCTCTGCTGCAGCGTCGCCGCTTCCTGGCGCATGGTGCGGATCTGCTGGATCTGCGTCGCGTACTGGGTTTCGATCTGCTGGTAGGCCGCGATGCGCGCCGCCGAACGGACGATCACCGCCTCGGGGCTGCTGGTCGCGATCGCGCCGGTCACCTGAGCCGCCGCCGGCGTGCCAGCAACTGCCGCGCCTGCGAGGGCCGCGGCTGCGAAAAGCTTGGTCTTGGTATTCATCAGAATTGCGTTCCTACATTGAAGGAGAAGGTCTTGGTGTCATCGCCAGGCTGCTTCTTGATCACCTGCGATACATCGATCCTGAACGGACCGAAGGGCGAGTTCCAGTTGACGCCGAAACCGGCGGCAATGCGGGGGCTGTACGAATCCCCGACGAGCACTTCGCGATAATAGCTGAACGGATCGATCTCGGGATCGTTCGGTGTGCCGTCCGGCGCGGTGGCGTTGGGCGTGCGGCCGATGATCGGATCGCCATCGGCGTCGAGCCGGATGTTACCGTCGGAATCGAGCAGCGGGCCGGTATATTGCAGCACGCCGTCGATCGAGACCTGGCGTCCGTTCGGCTGATCGATCAGCACGGGGCGCGTGATCGAGAACAGCGAGCCGACATCGAGCCAAACCGACGGACGAATGCCCATTTCGCGGGCCCCGCTGCCGAGCGGAATTTCGAGCTCGGCACGGCCGAGGTAATAGGCCTTGCCGCCGATCGAGTCGTCCCGTCGCTGGTTGTTGGCGAGCGCGTCCTCGAGCGAGGTGAGGATGCGCGGGCCATCGGTATCATCCGGATCGACGACATAGTCGAGTCGGACGATGCGCGGGCCGATCCCGCGGATATCGAAGCCGCGCATCTGCGGTTCGCCGAGGAAGAAGCGGTCGGTCAGGCGGATTTCGTCGACACCCGGCGCCTCTTCGCCGCCGAAGCCGCGGATCCAGCCGCCTTCGCCCGCAAGCGAGAAAATGAAGCCGCCACCCAGCGGCCAGTACTTGGCCATGCGGGTCCGCATGCGGACGTATTTCTCCGACCCGCCCAGACCGGCCACTTCGGTCGTCCAGCTGACGCTCTCGCCGCGCGTCGGACGCAGGCGGCTGTCGAGCGAATTGTAGTTGAGCGACAGGCCCAGGATCGAGCTCGACCGCTGGCCGATCGCCTCGCACAGATAGCGGGTCGCCCGGCAGGTCCCGTCGGCATCGAAGAACTCGTCGCCCAGCGAGACGTCGTCATAGTTGAAGGTATAGCTGCCGATAGCCGAAAGATATTCGGTCAGCGGCACACCCGCCCGGATCGACAGGCCGGTGGTGGCCTGCTGGTAGGTGGTGTTGCGTTCGTTGTTGCGGAAGTTGAAGCTGTTGAAATCGCGGCGGTAGATGTCGATCCCGGCCGAGATGTTGCGGTCGAAAACATAGGGCTCGCTGAAGCTCACCTGGGCCGACTTCGAATAGCGCGAATAGTTGAGGCTGAGGCCGACCGTCTGGCCACGACCGCGGAAGTTGCGCTGCTGGATCGAGCCCGCGAGGATGAAGCTTTCGAGCGAGCTGAAACCGGCCGACAGCTGCAGCTGGCCGGTGGCCTGTTCTTCCACATTGGCTTCGAGGACGATCCGGTCCGGCGCGCTGCCTTCGACCTGGTTGATTTCGAAGTTTTCCTGGAAGTAGCCGAGCGAGTTGATGCGCGCGGTCGATCGCGCCACCGCGAGCGAGTTGAAGGCGTCGCCTTCCGCCAGGCGGAACTCGCGGCGCAGGACCTTGTCCTGCGTCAGCGTGTTGCCGTTGACGTCGATCCGCTCGACATAGACGCGCGGCGCCTCGCGCAGGACGAACTCCACGTCCATGGTCAGCGTTTCGGGGTTGCGGCTGAACTGCGGGCTGACGTCGGCAAAGGCATAGCCGAAGGTCCCGGCTAGCTCGGTCAGCTGTTCGACCGTGTCTTCGACCAGCTTGGCGTCGTAGAAGTCGCCGCCCTTCATCGGCAGGCGGCGCGTCATCGCCTCGCTGTCGAAGTCGCGGATCTGGCTGTCGACGCTGACGTCGCCGAACTTGTAGCGCTCGCCTTCCTCGACCACGTAGGTGATGATGAAGTCGCGCTTGTCGGGCGTCAGTTCGGCGACCGCCGAGACGACGCGGAAATCGGCATAACCTTCGGTGAGGTAGAACTGGCGCAGCTTCTGCTGGTCGAACGCGAGGCGATCGGGGTCGTAGCTGGTGTTCGAACTGAAGAAGCTGGTGAGGCGCGCCTGCTTCGTCAGCATCTCCCCGCGCAATTCGCCGTCGGAAAACTGCTCGTTGCCGATGATGTTGATCTGGCGGACCTTGGACTTGGGCCCTTCGTTGATCTCGAACACGATATCGACGCGGTTCTGGCTCAGCTGCACCATCTTCGGCTCGACCGTGGCGGCGAAGCGGCCCTGGCGCTTGTAGAGCTCGATGATGCGGGCGACGTCCGCGCGGACCTTGGAACGGGTGAAGATCTGACGCGGCGACAGCTTGATCTCGGGCAGGATCTTGTCGTTCTTGATCCGCTTGTTGCCCTCGAGAATGAGGCGGTTGATCACCGGGTTCTCGACGATGGTGATCACGACGTTGCCGCCGTTGTTCACCACGCTGGCGTTGGAGAACAGCTCCGTCGCGTAGAGATCCTTCAGCACCTGGTCGCCGACCGCCTGGGTCCACACGTCGCCCGGACGCAGCCGGATGTAGGACAGGATGGTCTGCGGCTCGAGCCGCTGCGCGCCGCTGACCGCGATGGTCTGCACCGTTTCCTGCTGCGCTGCCGGCGCGGGCGTTGCGGCCTGGGCGGCCTCGGCCTCTTGGGCAAGCGCCACCTGCGGCATGCCGGCAAGCATGGTTCCGGCGAGCAAGCCGATGGCCAGCCGCGCAGGCGAGGTGTTGCGGCGCGTGGCGGCAGGAGCAAATTCAGTCATCGACAAGGAGATTCCCGTCCTCGTTAAAATCCCATGGCGTGCGGCTGGTTCTCACCCGATCCGGCACCGTGTCGCCGCAAGCGCGGCGACCCGCAGGTCCCCTGCCCGAAGCGCGGGTGCCAATCAAGCGTTGCGACTGTGGATGAGCGCCTGCCGTACTCCCTTTCCCCGGCTATTTCCCGAAGATCGGGAGCCCAGCCAGGTCGTTGATCGTGACGAACACCATCAGCGCGAGCACGAGGGCCACGCCGGCGCGGTACGCCACTTCGGTTCCACGCGGGCCGACCGGCTTCCGGCGGACCGCTTCGGCCGCGTAGAAAGCCAGGTGCCCACCGTCGAGAGCGGGGATTGGCAGCAGGTTGATGAATGCCAAGTTAAGCGAAATCAGGGCGACGAAATTGATGAAGGCGAGCGCCCCCATGCTCAGTTGCTCGCCCGAAAACTTGGCGATTTTGACCGGTCCGCCGAGTTCCTGGACGGAACGTTCGCCGCTGACGATCTGGCCGATCCCGGTCAGCATCATGTCGACCACGCCGATCGAATGGTCGACCGCCAGCCCCATGCTCGAGACGAGGCCCTGCGGTTCGTAGTCGTAGGCCGCGGCGGCGGCCTGGATTCCCACCAGGCCGATCTTGGAGACGTTGCCGAACCGGTCTTCCATCTCGTGCACGCCCACCGGGACGGCGAAGGTTTCGCGCCTGCCGTCGCGCTTTACAGCGATGTCGAGCGTGCGGCCCGGATACATCATGATCGCGTCCTGCACGTCGCGGAAGCTTTCCATCGCCTCGCCTTCGACCGAGAGGATCCGGTCTCCTTCGCGCAGCCCCGCCTCGCGCGCGGGCGAGACTTCGGCGAATTCGGCGATGGTGAGTTGCTGTTCCGCGTCCGCGGGGACGGGCTTGCCGTAGAATGCGAAGAAGCTCGCGAAGATCGCCAGCGTGACGAGAATGTTTGTCGCGGGACCGGCAAAGACGATCAGCGCCCGCTTCCACAGTGCGGCGTGGTGGAAGCTGCCCTCACGCTCCTCGGCGCTGGCCTGTTCGATCGCCGCAGGATCGGGCACGCTCGCGGGGTTCATGTCGCCCTTGAACTGGACATAGCCGCCGAGCGGCAGCGCAGAGAGTTTCCAGCGCGTGCCACGTTTGTCGGTGAAGCCCCAGATTTCCTTGCCGAAACCGACCGAAAAGGCCTCTGCATGGACGCCGAACCAGCGACCTACGAGATAGTGGCCGAGTTCGTGAACCGTCACCAGCGGGCCCAGCAATAGGGGAAAGCCAAGGACGTAATAGACCCAGAGGGGCAGCAGGTTTTCCAAGGTCAGGCGAGCTCCAGCAATTCGTTCGCACGGTGTCGCGCGCCCTCGTCAACGCGCAGGACCTCGTCGAGGGTCCGCGGCGCTTCCGGCAATTCGCCATTCGAGAGAACGCGCTCCACCAATACGGGAATACGGCTGAACGGTATCTTACGATCGAGAAAGGCCGCTACGGCGACCTCGTTTGCGGCATTGAGCACCGCCGGGGCCGCCCCGCCCTCGCCGATCGCCTCGCGACACAGGCGCGTCGCGGGGAAGACCTGCTCGTTCGGCGCCTCGAAATCGAGCCGTCCGATGGCCGGCAGGTCCAGCGGCGCCATCGGCGTCTCCATCCGCTGCGGCCAGGCGAGGCACGACGCGATCGGCACGCGCATGTCCGAAGGGCCGAGCTGGGCGAGGATCGAACCGTCGCGATATTCGACCATCGAGTGGATGATGCTCTGCGGATGGACCACGATCTCGATGTTCTCGAGACCGACCGGGAACAGGTGATGGGCCTCGATCAGTTCGAGACCCTTGTTGAACATGGTCGCGGAATCGATCGTGATCTTCGCGCCCATGTCCCAGTTCGGGTGCTTGAGCGCCTGTTCACGGGTGACGGTCGCGAGCTGCTCGGCATTGAGGGTGCGGAACGGGCCGCCGCTGGCGGTCAGGATAACCCGCCGCACGTCCTCGATCCGGTTGCCGGCGAGGCACTGGAAGATCGCATTGTGCTCGGAATCGGTCGGCAGCAACGTCGCCCCGTGCTTCTCGACCGAGGCCTTGAGGATTTCGCCGGCCGAGACGAGCGCTTCCTTGTTGGCGAGCGCGATGGTGCCGCCCTGCTCGATCGCCGCCATCACGGGGCCCAGCCCTGCGCAGCCGACGATGGCCGCAACGGTAAGGTCGACCGGGCGCGAGGCGGCTTCGCAGAGGGCCGTCCGGCCACCCGCCGCCCCGATACCGGAACCGTCGAGCGCGGCGCGCAGGTCGGCAAGGCAGCTTTCGTCCGCGACGACGGCGACTTCTGCGCGGAATTCCTTCGCCAGCGCGGCGAGTTCGGCAACGTTGCAATTGGCGGTGAGTGCGACGACGCGCCACTCGTCGCCGTTCCGGCGGATCAGGTCGAGCGTCGAGGTGCCAATGGACCCGGTCGCGCCGAGGATGGAAATGGAGCGGGTCACAGTGCTGCCCTGAAGAAGGCCGCGGCGAGCAGCGCCACGGGGATCATCCCGTCGGTTCGGTCGAACACTCCGCCGTGGCCCGGGATGAGGCGCGAACTGTCCTTCACCCCGGCCTTGCGCTTGAGCCAGCTCTCGAAGAAGTCGCCCGCTTGCGCGGTGACCGCGACAGCCGCCCCCATGCCAAGGATCTGCGCCAGCTCGCGCGCTTCGAACCACATCGTGTTCGATCCGGAGGTTGCATGCGCCACGACGTAGACCCAGCCCGCGATCCAGATCGAGGCGCCGACGATCCCGCCGAGCAGTCCGGCCCAGGTCTTGGAAGGACTGATCGCGGGGGCGATCTTGGGCCCGCCCAGCGTGCGCCCGAAAAAATAGGCGAAGGTATCGACGAAGACGACCGCGCCGATGACGGCGACGATCATCGCGACCGGAAAGCGCGTCAGCGCGAGGCCGGCAAGGCCGATGTAAACTGCCCCCCCCAGGATCGCCGCCAGCCGGTAGGGCACGTTGGGCGTCGCCTTGACCACCAGGAGCACGAATTCGACCAGTACCGCCAGCACCACGGCGACGATGAAGATGTCGAGCCACGGATCGCCGGCCCAGAGCGCACCGACCGCCACGGCGATCATCACTACGGCCGAGGCCAGCCGCACCGGCAGATCGGCGTTCTTGCCCTTTGCAGGAGCCGTCGCGGTCATGTCAGCGTCCGCCAAAGCGTCTCTCCCGGCCCGCAAAATCTTCGAGGGCCTGCTTGAACAGGTCGGGCGTGAAGTCCGGCCATAGCACGTCGGTGAACATCATTTCCGCATAGGCGCATTGCCACAAGAGGAAATTGGACAGCCGCACCTCGCCGCTGGTGCGGATCAGCAGGTCGAGCGGCGGCAGGCCGGCGGTGTAGAGATTCGCGGCGATGCTGTCCTCGGTGATCTCGCCCGCCTCTGCCGCCTTGAGCGCCGCAGCCACGATTTCCGCCTGCCCGCCGTAGTTCAGCGCCACCGCCAGCGTGCGCGAGCCCTTGCTGGTCCGCTCCAGCGCATCCTCGAGCATTTCCACGATATCGGGCGCAAGTGCCTGCCAGTCGCCGAGAATATGCAGCTTCACGTCATTCGCGATGAACTCGGGCAGGTCCGATTTGATGAACTTGCGCATCAAATTCATCAGGTCGTCGACCTCTTCGTCGGGCCGCTTCCAGTTCTCGCTCGAAAAGGCGTAGAGCGTCAGGCACTCGACCGACGTTTCCTTGAGGCTGCGCACCAGTTCGCGCACCGCCTCCACGCCCTTGCGATGACCCATCGCGCGGGGCAGGTGCTTGCGCTTCGCCCAGCGTCCGTTGCCGTCCATGATGATGGCAACATGCCGGGCCTGCTGGCCTTCCCCGCTCATCCTCTTTCCCCGAATCCCGACCTTACTTGGTCAGGATTTCCTGGACCTTCTTCTCGACCGCGGCATCGGTGTCGGCCACGTGGCTGTCGGTCAGCTTCTGAACCTCGTCCTCGAGCCGCTTGCGGTCGTCTTCGGAGATTTCCTTCTTCTTCTCGTCTTCCTTCAGCGCTTCCATGCCGTCGCGGCGCACGTTGCGGATCGCGATCTTGGCCTTCTCGCCATATTCGCCCGCCAGCTTGGCGAGGTCCTTGCGGCGCTCTTCGGTAAGATCGGGCATCGGCAGGCGCACGGTCTGGCCGTCGGTCATCGGGTTGAGGCCGAGATTGGCCTTGGAAATGCCCTTCTCCACCGCGCTGACGTTCGACTTGTCCCACACCTGCACGCTGAGCATGCGCGGCTCGGGCGCGGAAACGGTCGCGACCTGGCTCAGCGGCATCATCGAGCCGTAGACCTCGACCACGACGGGATCGAGCAGGCTGGTATTGGCGCGGCCGGTGCGCAGGCCGGACAGGTCGCCCTTGAGGCTTTCGACGGCGCCTTTCATGCGGCGCTCGATATCGGCTTTGTCGTACTTGGCCATGTGCGGCTTCCTCTTACTTCTTTTCGTTCGTGACGATCGTCTGCACGCCCTCGCCCGCGATGACCCGGGCGAGATTGCCCTGCTCGCGGATCGAGAACACGACGATCGGGATGTTGTTGTCGCGGCACAGGGCCACGGCGCTGGCATCCATCACCTTGAGGTCGTCTGCCAGAACCTTGCTGTAAGTCACCGTTTCGAAACGCTTTGCGTCCGAATTCTTCTTGGGATCGCTATCATAGACCCCGTCGACGCTAGTGCCCTTGAGCAGCGCGTCGCAGCGCATTTCGGCAGCGCGCAGCGCAGCCCCGCTGTCGGTGGTGAAATAGGGCGCGCCGACGCCGGCGGCGAAGATCACCACGCGGCCCTTTTCGAGATGGCGCTCGGCCCGCCTGCGGATCACCGGCTCGCACACCTGGTCCATCTGCACCGCACTCTGAACTCGGGTCTGGACGCCGATCTGTTCGAGCGCGTTCTGCATCGCCAGCGCGTTCATCACGGTGGCAAGCATGCCCATGTAGTCGGCCTGCGCGCGGTCCATGCCCTGCGCCGCACCCGCCATGCCGCGGAAGATGTTGCCACCACCGATGACGAGGCAGATTTCGAGCCCGGTTTCCTTCGCCGCCTTCACCTCTTTCGCGAGTTCCATGACGAAGGCCGGGTCGATCCCGAACTGCTGGTCCCCCATGAGCACCTCGCCCGAAAGCTTCAGGAGGACGCGTTTCATCGTGGACAAGGGCATGGGCAGGAAAGAATCCAAGTTGCGGAGCGGGATGCGGCTCCTTAGCCAAGACCTGTGACAGGCGCAAAGGGAAAGCCCCGAAGCTGCACCTATCCAAAGGCAATTGGTCGGTGACGCGATCCCCGTACCCGGCCCCGGTCAGCGAAAGGCCTACCCGATCTGTGCGCCGCGACCCCTGACCACGGGACCAAGCGCCATGAAGTCCATATACACGGCCGGGCCAATCTGTTATCGCCATGCCATCGCAGCACCTGAACAGAGCAGCTGCGCCTGAGAGACAAGTTGTGCTCCCGCTTTGACCGAGGAGCACAATCTTGAATTTGAACCAGCTATATTTCGATCATCAAGTCGCCACCATGCGGGCATCCACGGCAATCTCCGATGGGTATCGCAGCACCTGCCTGGCCGATGCGGACAGGTTGGCGACACTGATCGGGTCCCTCCAGAATACACTTGGCGCCGCTGCGGCAGCAGCCTGGACGGCAAAGGGCAGTATGCAGGCACTCGTGGCGCACAAGTCCGCGAGCAAGACGCCACAACCCCGCGCATGATCCAGGACCCTCCCGAGGGTTCAGCGCAGCGATGCGCCGAAGTCTTGCGGATGGCGATGCTGGTGTTGGGACGGGAAGAAGCGCTGGATTTCATCAACGGCGAGTGCGCGGAGCTTGGGGGGCGCCCAATCGATCTCGTGCGCGACAGTGACGACGGCCGCGATGCGGTCGAAGCGGAAATTTTCAGAATGGCACTCGCGCGCGGCTGAAGAGCTTCGGGACGCGAGGCAGACGAGGCGACCCACGGGCTGCGTTGCAGAATGGTTATGGTGGCGTGTCCCCTCCTTCACGGCCTCTGCCCCGTCCCGGGGCGGAGGTCGCTTTTTGGCATGTCGTCCAAAAGGATTGGTCTTGCGGGCGGATGACTGCCCGCCTAGCCGGATCTGGTGAAGGCAGACATCAACAGGGCGAGCCGCAAAGCAAGATGGTCGCTTGCCGTGATCGCCTTGCTTGCGAGCATGCTCGGCGCGAAGGCGTGGTCGGACACGCTGGGCGATCCGGTCGTGCACCGCACGAGCGTTGCGACTGCCGCCCTGCCTGCCGGGGCCAGGCCGATAACCGTTGCCCTCATAAGCGATATCCACGTGGCCGGCCCCGACATGCCGCCCGCGCGGCTGGAAGAGATCGTCGCGCAGATCAACGCGCTCGACCCCGACATCGTCGCGATCGCGGGCGACCTCGTCAGCGAGCGGCGCACGGCGACGCATATCTACACGCCCGAGGAGATCGTCGCCCCGCTGGCCGCGCTGACCCCGCGTCTCGGCACGGTGGTAGTGCCCGGCAATCACGACCACTGGTACGACATGCCCGCCCTCGCCGCCCAGCTTGAGCGGTACGGCATCCCGCTGGTCGCGAACTCCGCGATCCGCCTCGGCCCGCTGGTGATCGGCGGGCTCGACGATGCCTATACCCGGCGCGAAGACATCCCGGAGACGCTGGTCGCGATGGACAAGCTCGGCGGCGGCGCGATCCTGCTGAGCCACAGTCCCGATCCAGCCGCCGACGCGCCCGAGGGCATCGACCTCGTCCTCGCCGGTCACACCCATTGCGGCCAGATCGCCTATCCCTGGGGCGGCGCGCCCGCGCATTTCTCCGACTACGGCGACCGCTACGCCTGCGGCCGCATCGACGAGGGCAAGCGCACGGTCATCGTCGGCGCGGGCCTCGGCACCAGCCTGATGCCGGTGCGTCTGTTCACGAAACCCGAGATCTGGCTGGTCGAGGTGACCGGGAAGAGCGAGCCGCGGGACTAGCGCATAGCCGGCAGTTCCGCGATTGTCGCATTCGTTCAAGCCTTCCCGCCCGTCGATACCGCAAGAACCGGCGCGATGAAGGGAGACATCCACATGAGCGCCATCGTCGACGATCCGAAGCTGGTCTACCGCAGGACCCTCTGGTTCTACGCGATCACGACGGTGCCTTCGACCGCGCTCTTCACCTTCTTTGCCAATTACTACTTCATCTACGCAACCGACGTGCTGCTCGTCGCGCCAGCCGTGGTCGGCACGTTGCTGGCGGTGGCGCGCATCTACGACGGTGTGTCCGACATCGCTATCGCCACCTGGAGCGACCGGCTGGAGAGCAGGCACGGCAGGCGCCGGCCGTTCATCCTTGCAGGAGGGCTGCTCTTTTGCCTGCTGTGGATGCTCTGGCTGGTGCCGCAAGACCTCGGCACGAACGGCACGATCCTGTGGATCCTTATCGCCCTCATCCTCGTCCAGACTGCCGCCACGCTGCGCTATATCCCCATCCAGGCGCTCGGCATCGAATCCGGCGAAGGCGCGAAGGCCCGAACGCTGTTCGGCATCCTCGTCCCCTTCCTGATGATTCCCGTCATCGTGGCCGTCAATTTCGGCGGTCAGTCCATCATCAACGCGCCCGATCCCCGCGCAGCCGTGTTGCCGTGGGTCGTGGGAGGCAGCCTGTTGATCACACTCCTGACCGTAGCCTGCTATCCGCTGCTGAAGGAACTTCCGGCGCGCCATCGCGACGTCGAGCGCAATGTCTGGAAAATGCTGCGGGAGGTTATCGGCGTCGGCTACCATCGCCAGCTGATCGCGGTGCAGTTCGCGGAGAGTTTCGCCTTCACCAGCCTCGCCTTCAGCGTGCCCTACATGCTGCGTTACGTGATCGACCGGCCGGACATGATCGCCGTGATGTTCATAACCTACATGATCGTCCAGCGCATCGTGGGCTTCGCCTGGTACCGCATGATCCCGCGCTGGGGCATGCAGGCGATCTGGAGCAAGGGCCTCAAGCTGTGGCTGGTGGTCTTCGCGCTGGTTCCGCTGGTGCCTGTGATCGGGTTCGAATTCTATCTCGCGCTGGGAGTACTGGCCGGTATCGCCGGCGGCGCGGCGGCGGTGAACTACGCGATGTTGGGCGATATCGCAGATTACGACGCGAACGTTTCCGGGCGCCAGCGGCAGGGTATCTACATGACGATCTACCGGCTGGTCGGGAACGTCGGCGGTGCCGCGACCGGCTTCGCGCTCGGGTGGATGCTGCAACTGAGCGGTTTCGTGCCCAACGAAGAGCAGGGTCGCGAAACGATCGTCGCGATTATCGCCTCGTCGAGCATCCTGCCGATCATCGGCGTGGTGATCGGGATCGCGATCCTCGCGCGCTATCGGCTCTACCACAACGAGGGCATGAGCGACGGGAAGGTCGAGCTAGCGACGTCCGAAAGCACTGGTTTCGGCAGCCGAGCGACCGCCTGATCGAACTGCCGGCGAATTGACTTGGCTCCCACGGCGCGCATGATGCCGCGCGATGCAGATCCCCATCCGCATGTGCGACGCGCGCCTCGCCGGCTTTGCCGACGTCTTCGGCCATTGGCCTGTGCCGATGGAGGACATCTCGACCTTCGCAGCGGGCCTGATCGCGTTCAACCTGTCCGGCACGCGCATCGAGGTGGAAGGGGAGCCGCGGACCGAGCCTGTCCTGATGGGGATCGCCAACGACCCGGTCTTTATCCGCTACTCCATCGGCGGCGGCGACATCGTAAGCCTGCGGGTGACCGGCGGCGCCTACGACCGCCTGTTCGATATCGATCCTTCGGCCGAGACCGGGATCGTCGGCATGGACCGGGACCGCCATCCGAAGATCGCCGCCGTGTACGACAGGCTGAAGGCCGCCGATCCCACTCCCGAAAGCTGGTTTGCCGCCATGGATGCCGCGCTGCTCGAGCTGCTGCCCGACGCCAAGCCACCCGGGTTGGTAGGCGATATGGTCATGCTGGTCCGCGGCGCCGATCGCGAATGGGGGGTAGCAGAGATCGCCGAGCGGCTCGGCTGCACGATCCGCACGCTCGAGCGCGCCTGCAAGCGCCGCTACGGCCGCACGCCCAAGCGCATCCTGCGCGCGCACCGCCTGTACCGGACCCGCATGCTCGAGGACACGATCGCCAGCCGGATCGAGCTAGAGCCCGATTTCGCCTATGCCGACCTGCCGCACTACCTCAACGAGATGCGCCGCATCTACGGCCTCAACCGGGGCCAGCTGAAAGACGATGCGCTGTTCGGCCACGACTTCCCCTACCGCTACCTCTGGCCCGACGGACGCGCCGTGGAAACCGAGGACGAGATGGAGGCCTGGCACGCGGAAATGCAACGCAGGATCGCGGCTTATCCGGGGTGAGCGGGCCACATCCGCAACGGCGTAAGGACCGGATTTCCTACACGAAACCGGCGCATTAGCCTCTCATCGGTTCTTTCAAATCGTGATTCGGCCAGCTTACCGGACTTGCAGCGTCCACTCGCGTGAGTTTGATCAACCTGCCCTGCCGACCGCCCCGCCGCGCACGAAAAAGGCCGCCGGAGTCTCCCCCGGCGGCCCAATTCTGTAGGAAGCGGTATCGCTTAGCCGGCGACGGCAGCGGCGACTTCGGCGGCGAAGTCGCTCTCTTCCTTCTCGATGCCTTCGCCCAGTTGGAAGCGGACATAGTCAACCAGCTCGACCTTGGCGCCGACGTCCTTGGCGGCCTGCTCGACGACCTGTGCGATCGGGGTCTTGTTGTCGATGACGTAGACCTGGCTGAGCAGCGCGTTTTCCTTGGCGTACTTGTTGACCGCGCCGTCGACCATCTTGGCCTGCACTTCGGCGGGCTTGCCGCTTTCGGCAGCCTTTTCGGCAGCGATGGCACGTTCGCGCGCGATCACGTCGGCGTCGAGGCCTTCGGCGGTTAGCGCCTGCGGGAAGGCAGCGGCGATGTGCATGCCGAGCTTCTTGCCGAGTTCTTCGAGCTTGGCCTTGTCACCTTCGCTTTCGAGCGCGACGAGCACGCCGATCTTGCCGAGGTCGGGCGCGACGGCGTTGTGCATGTATGGCACGATCACGCCGTTGGTCACCGAAACGGTCTTGATGCGACGGATCTGCTGGTTCTCACCGATGGTCGCAACGTTGTCGGTCAGCTTTTCGCCGACGGTGCCGCCATCGGGATAGGCAGCGGCCTTGAGCGCATCGACATCGTCACCATCGGTGGCGAGCGCCGTCTGCGTGGTCTTGCGCACGAAGTCCTGGAACTTGTCGTTCTTGGCGACGAAGTCGGTTTCCGAGTTCACTTCGACGGCCACACCCGTGGTGCCTTCGACGGCGATGCCGACGAGGCCTTCGGCCGCGGTGCGGCTCGACTTCTTCTGGGCGGTGGCGAGGCCCTTGGCGCGCAGTGCATCGACTGCGGCTTCGATATCGCCGTTCGCGGCTTCGAGCGCCTTCTTGGCGTCCATCATGCCCGCGCCGGTCTTTTCGCGCAGGGCCTTCACATCAGCGGCAGTGAATGCAGCCATGGTATGTTCCTTCTCGTATAGTGTGCGGGCACCGGGCCAGCTGTGGTGAGCGGCCCGGCGCGTAAATTCGCTTTGTGACGGGGGCGTGGCATCCCCGTTCACGGGTTCCGGATCAGGCCGCGGCCGTTTCTTCCGGCGGGTTTTCCATGGCGCCGACGTCGGCACCCGAATCCTGGATCCCCTCGCCCTTGCCGGTGCGGGCCGCTTCGGCAATTGCATCGCAATAGAGCTTGATGGCGCGGCTGGCGTCGTCATTGCCCGGGACCGGGAAGGCAATGCCTTCCGGATCGACGTTGGTGTCGAGCACGGCGACGACCGGGATGCCAAGCACGTTGGCTTCCTTGATCGCGAGATCTTCCATGTTCGCGTCGATCACGAACATCACGTCGGGAATGCCGCCCATGTTGCGAATGCCGCCGAGCGACATTTCGAGCTTGTCCCGCTTGCGGGTCAGGTCGAGCACTTCCTTCTTGGTCAGGCCCGCGGTGTCACCGGCAAGGCGCTCGTCGAGGGTCTTGAGGTACTTGATCCGCTCGCTGATGGTCTTCCAGTTGGTGAGCATGCCACCCAGCCAGCGGTGGTTGACGTAATGCTGGCCCGAAGCGAGCGCGGCTTCGCGGATCGCGTCCTGCGCCTGGCGCTTGGTGCCGACGAACAGCACCTTGCCGCCCGACCGTGCGGTCTGGCTGACGAAGTCGAGCGCGCGTGCGAACAGCGGCACGGACTGCGACAGGTCGATAATGTGGATGCCGTTGCGCGCGCCGAAGATGTACGGCTTCATGCGCGGGTTCCAACGGTGGGTCTGATGGCCGAAGTGTGCGCCGGCCTCGATCAATTGCTGCATCGTGACGGTAGGAGCCGCCATAGTGATATTCCTTTCCGGTTATGCCTCTGGAAAGCTGGAACCCGTGGTGCGGTGTATCCCGCGGCCGGGCACCGGTATGAGCGCCTTCCATGTGGATTTGCCCGCTGCGCGAAAGGCCTGAACTGACCGAATCCCTCACGGACCGCGCGCCTTTAGCGGGGGTAAGGCAGGAAATCCACCCTCAATTCGTCGCAGAAAAATGGAATCTCGGCGCGAAAAGCGCTTGACAAGTGAGAACAAAACAGGAACATTGTTCTCATCGCCGGAACACCCGGCGGGCAACAAGGGTTTTCCACTAGATATCCCCGGCCTGTCAACAGGCAAGTCGACAGCCCGGGCAAGGAGAATTTGCAATGTTCGCACTGTTCCTCATCGCCCTTCTCGCCCTCACGGCAGTGGCTGCACTGGGCGTGCTCGCCGATAGCGGACTGCGCTGGTGGTCCGCTTTTGGCCAGCTGCGGCGGGAGATGCGGATGACCTCCGCGACGGTGGCCCTGCCTTCACTGCGTCCTGCAATCGCCAAGGGCGGTCATACAGCATTTGGCCGGTGCTCGGTCAGTGCCGCCACCGGCATCCAGCTCAAGCGCGCCGCTTGAGCCTCGCGTAACGCATCAGCGTAAAGGGCAGCAGCGCGAGGTAGCCGATACCGATCGCGCTGAGCGTCCACCACGGCTCCACGAGGAGCGCGGCGAAGAGCAGCCCCACGAAGGCCAGCACCCACAAGCGAATGCCACGCCGCGGCCGCACAGACGTCCAGCTCGGCGTCGCCATGCTCGAAATCATCAGGAGGGCCGTGCCCAGCAGCCACGGCCCGACCAGGACCGGCTCGCGGAACAGGTCGATCCCGGTCGCTGACCAAGCGAAAAACGGCATGAACGCCAGGCCTGCCCCCATCGGGGCGGGCACCCCGGTGAGGAAGCCCAGCGACTTGTGCGGTTGTTCCTCGACGTCGATCTGCGCGTTGAAACGGGCGAGGCGCAGCGCACAGCAGATCGCCAGCGCCAGCGCGCAGAACCATCCCCAACGCGGCTCAGCCTGCAATGACCAGAGGTAGAGAATGATCGCCGGCGCCGTGCCGAAGCTCAGCGAGTCCGCGAGACTGTCGAGTTCCGCGCCGAAACGCGACTGGGCTTTCAGCAGCCGTGCGATGCGACCGTCCATCCCATCGAGAATGCCGGCAATGATGATCGCCACCGCCGCGGCGGGCCATTGTTCCGCGATGGCGAAACGGATGCCTGTAAGGCCCGAGCACAGGGCCGCCGCAGTAATGGCGTTGGGCGCCATTGCCCGCAGGGTTAGCCCGCGCGAGCGCCCGAGTACCGGCCGCTCGTCCTCGGCTGCTTTCGGCCCAAGCCTCGCGTTTTCTTGCGGCTCCGATGGCGTTTCCGGCGGGAGCAGGCTCATTGTGCGACACCTTCCAAAAGCTTTTGCGTGCCAAGCTCGGCAAGCACGGTTTCGCCGGCGACGACCCGCTGGCCCAACAGGACCTTCGCTCCGGTGCCGGCCGGCAGGTACACGTCCACGCGGCTGCCGAAGCGGATGAGTCCGACTCGCTGACCAACGCCCACTGCATCGCCCGGTTTCACGAAGGGCACGATGCGGCGTGCCACCAGTCCGGCAATCTGGGTGAAACCGACCTTCACCCCATCGGTCCGTTCGATCAGGACATGCTGACGCTCGTTGTCCTCGCTCGCCTTGTCGAGGCTGGCATCAACGAAGCTGCCAGGAATATAGACCACGCGATTGACCATGCCGCCGACCGGCGCCCGATTGATGTGGACGTCGAACACCGACATGAAGATCGAAATCCGGGTGACCGGTCCGGGCGCGAGGCCTGCCGTACCCGACCCATCTTCGATCACCAGTTCGCGCGGCGGCTCGATTTCCGCAATCTGGATGACCAATCCGTCCGCAGGCGACACGATCGCGCTATCGCTTTGTGGGACCACGCGCTCAGGATCGCGGAAAAAGGCGAAAACCCCTGCAGAAAGGATCAGCAGCGGCCAACCCACGATCTCCCAGTCGAGGCCCAGCAGGAAAAACAGGCTGACCAGCGTCGCGACGACACCGAACTTGCGGCCTTCGGGATGGATCGGGGGGAGCGACCAGCGCACATCGCCGCGCCCCTGGTTGTCTAGAAGATCACCTGCCATGCCCTGCACCTAGGCGCTGCGCCACAGCGCCACAAGCCGTCAGGCCGCCTTTCGCACGAACACGGCGCCAGCCGAATACCCCGCACCGAAACTACAGATGAGGCCCGTATCGCCTGCCTTGAGGTCATCGCTATGCAGATGGAACGCAATGATCGAGCCGGCACTCGACGTGTTGCCATAGGTGTCGAGCACGGTCGGGCTTTCGTCTGCAGTCGCCTCGTGACCGAGCACGCGTTGCGCGATCAGGCGGTTCATCCCGGCATTGGCCTGGTGCAGCCACAGGCGTCGCAGGCGTTCGGGATCGATGCCGAGCCGAGCCGCCTCGCTGACGATCATCTCGGCTACCATGGGCACGACTTCCTTGAACACCTTGCGGCCTTCCTGGACGAAGAGCTTGTCCGCACCACCCTGTCCTTCGGGCGAGGCGCGGTTGAGGAAGCCGAAATTGTTGCGGATATTGTTCGAGAACACGGTCTTCAGCTTGGTGCCGAGAATGTCCCAATGCCCCGCGGGAGCGATCGATGCATCCTCGACCAGCACCGCCGTCGCCACATCGCCGAAAATGAAATGGCTGTCCCGGTCGCGCCAGTTGAGATGGCCGCTGGTGATCTCGGGGCTCACCACCAGAACGCTCTTCGCGTTACCCGCGCGGATATAGTCGGCGGCCGTCTGGATCCCGAACGTCGCCGAGGAGCACGCGACATTCATGTCGAAGCCGAAGCCATCGATGCCGAGCGCCTGCTGGATCTCGATCGCCATGGCCGGATAGGGCCGCTCCATGTTGGAGGCGGCGCACAGCACCGCGTCGACATCTCCTGCATCGCGCCCGGCCCGCTCCAGCGACTGCCGCGCAGCCGCCACGCCGATCTCGGCCATCTGGGACAACTCGTCATTGCCGCGCTCGCGCCAGCGGGGCGCCATCGTGTCCGGATCGAGCACGGGTTCCTTCGCGATCACATGTCGCGCCTTGATCCCGCTGGCCTTCTCGATGAACTCGACCGAGCTTTCCTGCAGCGGCTCCATGTCGCCCGCGGCGATTGCCTCTGCATTCGCCGCGTTATGGCGCCGCACGAACTCGTTGAAACTGGCAACCAGTTCCTCGTTGGTGATGCTTTCTGCAGGCGTGAAAAGCCCGGTGGCGGAAATGACGGGGCGACCTGTCATCATGGTGTGCTGAGTCATGGCGCGTGGGATTAGGCGGGCAACGCCGAGTGGGCAAGTCATCCCGCCCGGAGTTGGCACGCTGTCCGCAACCCCCTATGGATAGCGCATGGACTCCCCACTCCTCCAGCGTTCGTCATCGTTCTGCCAGGCTTGCGCGATCCGCAATCGGGCGATCTGTGCCGATCTCGACGACGGTGAGATCGCAATCCTCAACAGCATCGGCCGCCGGCGGATGCTGGCTGCGGGCGAGCAGATTATGTGGGAAGGCGAAGAGGCGATTTTGGTCGCCAATGTCATCGAGGGAATCTTGAAGCTCTCGACCCAGACCGCGGACGGCAAGGAGCAGATACTCGGTCTGGTTTACCCTGCAGATTTCCTCGGGCGGCCGTTTGGACAGACTACGCCCTACGGCGTCGAGGCCCTCACCGACGCCCATGTCTGTGTCTTCCAGCGGGCCGATTTCGACCGCTTCGCGCGCGAGCACCCCAGACTCGAGCACAAGCTGCTCGAGCGTACTCTGTCGGAACTGGATCGGACACGGCGGTGGATGTTGTTGCTCGGACGCATGAACGCGGAACAGAAGCTGGCCAGCTTCCTGCTCGAAATGTCGGAGAGGGTCGGACAGAAAGGCTGCACGGCGCCTGGCCGCGAGCAGTTCGAACTCCCGTTGTCGCGCCAGCAGATTGCCGATGTGCTAGGCCTCACGATCGAGACGGTCAGCCGCCAGCTTTCGAAACTCAGGAAGGACGGCCTGATCGATCTTCCCGCACGGCGCGAGATCGTGATTGTCGCACGTGACCGACTGGAAGAATTGGCGGGCTGAGCGAGCTGGTGGACAGGCCTGGTATAGGGTAAATATTATTTTTCAGATACTTGCGTTGGCAAACCTACCCGTTTTGACCCACGGAGTACTGCGGCGTTGCGGGCTGATTGCCTAACCTGAAATGCGATCCTATTCGGCAGCTTTCAGAGCATATTCTGGCGAACGAGATTGTCCGATTCTGGGTGGGAAGCCGACATTGCTTTAAAGGTTAAGTGAAACCGTTTGCGCCAACCTGACCGAGAAGGGCAGACCAAGCTCGGCCGATGCCGTCCGACTCAGAAACTACAATTCCAGAAGATACCCTTTTCACCTATCAGTCTAACACGTTGTCGATTTTGACCATGAGTAATAAAAAGCTCTTCTATTCCTCGCCCCTCTTTAAAATGGTATCCACCGAGATCGCCATACGAATTCTTGCAGATCACCTCGATAGTATCTGGCAGTTTATTAGACTGGCAGGCAAGGCCATCTCTATACCACGATCCGCCATTCAATAAGTTATAATCCATTGCCCCGTAGTTTCGTATGAAGAGGCCGCTCGCTTCTCTGTTGACGAACAGAGACCAGGAGTCTGCATGATCGGTGCGGATACCAAGGCCGGAAACTTCAATTTCCGATTGCCCGTCTCTGAGACTGAGTGAACTCCCATGTTCTGTTTCATAACGAAAAGTTTGCTCTGTGGCCGGGCACCTCGCGATGATCTCTGATCCTGACGTGATTGCGCAACTCGCAAGGAACGACACGCCTGCAATCAGGCCACACAATTTCCGCATCCGATCAGTCTACTCACACATCGAACTTCTGCAATCGGGTCGGTAGCGGAATTACCGCTTTTTTGCAGAAAATCCAGAAAGCGGCCTCTCCGCTGTTTGACCTTGCGAGATCCGCACAGCTCCGATGCGATAGGGAGGTTTCTACGCTCAGGATGACAAGAGAAGTTCTGTGAAATTTGCCTAGGTGGGAAACGGTCCAATTGGCAAACCTTCCACAAGCCCTTGAATTATAAGGGTTTTTAGGAAGGTTGTGGTGGACAGGGCTGGATTCGAACCAGCGTACGCTTGCGCGGGCAGATTTACAGTCTGCTGCCTTTAACCACTCGGCCACCTGTCCACACGGGCTCGCCTGATCTCAGTGAAGAGAAATGCTGGGGAAACCGCTGGGCTCCCCGGCCGAGAGGCGCCCCTTTGGCGAAGCGGCGCTTGCCTGTCAATGGCCTCGCTGGCAGGAGCCGCTGGCAATCTATCGAACAGGACAGGAATGATGGCAAAGGTCGAACGCAAGCGAGCCCTGAGAGGGCGTGCAGGCCGGATGAAGGGTGGCCGGGGTAGCGGCCGGGCGAGTAGCGGGCAGGTGCGCCTCTGGGGTCGCCACGCGGTCGAGGCTGCGCTCAAGAACCCCGACCGGGTCCACCGCAAGCTGTGGGCCACCCGCGAGGGAATCGATTCGCTGGATGGCGAGCTTCCGCAGGATTTCCCGCTCGAATATGCGGACGTAGCAGATCTGGCGCGCCTGGTGGCGAAGGATGCGCCGCACCAGGGGCTGGTGCTGGAATGCGCGCCGCTGGAGGACATCCACCTCGACGAGGTTCTGGGCGGAGCGGACGCCGGACCGATCGTCATCCTCGACCAGGTCACCGATCCGCACAATGTGGGTGCGATCCTGCGGTCTGCGGCGGCCTTCGGCGCGACGGCCATCGTTACGCAGGACCGCCATGCTCCGCCGGAAAGCGGCGTAGTGGCGAAATCCGCCTCGGGCGCGCTCGAAACGGTGCCTTGGGTGCGCGTCGTCAACCTCGCGCGGGCGATGGACCAGATCGCGGAGGCCGGATACTGGCGCATCGGGCTGACCGGAGCGGCGGACGCGACGCTGGCCGAGGCGCTGCCGGCCGGCCCTGCCGCTCTAGTACTGGGTGCCGAAGGCAACGGGATGCGGCACAACATCGCGGGCCATTGCGACGCATTGGCAAAACTTCCGATCAGCGACGCGATCGAAAGTCTCAACGTGTCGAATGCCGCCGCAATCGCGCTTTACGCTGTCGCCACACGATAGCGCTCATCGGGAGGGGAAAATGTACGCCACCAAGATTCGTGCCGCTGCGTTGGCTGGCGCCAGCGCCCTGATGCTGTCGGGCTGTCTCTTCACGCCGGGTGCTTTTACCAGCGAATTGCAACTCATGAAGGACGGCACCTTCGCCTACTCCTACGATGGCGAAATCCAGATGCTCGCGCTGAGTAAGCTGGCTGAGATGGGAGCAGACGGAAGCGATGCTTTTGAGCCGTCCACCTGCTGGGATGAAGAGAGTTTCGACGAACGCGAATGTACCGCTGCCGAGATCGCAGGACAGAAGGCGGAATGGGAAGCCGGGGCCGCAGAGCGTGCCGCAAAGCGCGCCAAGGATGCCGAGGAGATGAAGGCGTTCCTCGGCGGCATCGATCCGTCGAATCCAGAAGCCGCGTGGGAACTTGCGGCAAACCTCCAGCGCCAGCGCGGATGGGACAAGGTCGATTACCTTGGCGACGGGCTGTTCGATGTCGACTTTCGCATCGCTGGCCAGTTGTCGCACGATTTCGTGTTCCCGACCGTCGAGAAACTGCCGATGGGCAACGCGTTCGTATCGGTCGTCCTGCGCGATGGTGCGCAAGTTCGCATCGATGCTCCCGGCTTTGCTGCGCAGGGCGGTAACCCGATGCAGGTGATGGGCGGCGGGATGGCAGGCCTGATGCAACTGGCCGCCAAGGAGAATGGCAAGGCAGATGGGGATGCGCCGCGGATGGTCACGCCCGATGGCACCTTCACCATCGTCACAGATGGTCGGATTCTGGCCAATAATACCGATGAGGGGCCGCAGGCATCGGCGCGTGGCCAAGTCCTCGCCTGGACGATCTCGCAGCGGAACGAGCAGGCACCCACGGCCCTGATCGCCTTCGACTGACCCAGCACATCGGCCGAAAGAAAACGCCGCACCTGCCGTCTGGCCGGTGCGGCGTTTCTTCCTGGACCTCCCGCGCGCTGCGAGGCGAAAGCAGCGCGCGCAGAAATTCCTGTCGCCTTAGTTGACGGCGTCCTTGAGGCCCTTGCCGGCCTTGAACTTCGGCTGGTTCGAAGCCTTGATCGTCATCGGTTCGCCGGTGCGCGGGTTACGGCCGGTCGAGGCCTTGCGCTTGGCGACCGAAAAGGTGCCGAAGCCGACCAGGCGGACTTCGTCGCCGCCGGACAGCGCCTTGGTGATGGAATCGAAGACGCCTTCGACGGCACTCGATGCGTCGCTCTTGGAAAGGCCGCTCGCATCGGCAACCGCGCTGATCAGGTCGTTCTTGTTCATTGTGGGAACCCCCTCGTTCTTGTCTTGGAAAATAGGCTCGGTGAATCGCCTCCCCGAAGGCGCACGAATTGAGAGTTTTTTGCCGACGCTGTCAAAGGCAATTTCCGCCAGAATGCGCCATTTCCAAGCCGAATTTCGGCCAATTCAGGGTAAACATGGCGTTAGCCACGAATTCGCGGCGATAGGTCTTTCCGAAGGACTGATTCAGCCCTTCCGACACCCTGACGATTCGCTGCGATGCAGCATATCCTATGTTAATGCGCTGTCGGCGAAGGCGTCGCGCCGTGGCCCGGATCGGGCTGGCTGGCGAGATCGTCCGCCTCCGACCATTCGATCGGCTCCGGCACCTTGCACAGCGCATGTTCGAGCACTTCGTCGACATGACTGACCGGCACGATCTCGAGACCTTCCTTCACGTTCGCGGGAATTTCGGCCAGATTCTTCACGTTTTCTTCCGGGATCAGCACCTTCTTGATGCCGCCGCGAAGCGCCGCCAGCAGCTTTTCCTTCAGGCCACCGATCGCCAGTACGCGGCCGCGCAAGGTGACCTCGCCAGTCATGGCGACGTCGGCGCGCACGGGAATGCCAGTCAGCGTCGAGACGATCGAGGTGACCATGCCCACGCCCGCGCTCGGACCATCCTTCGGCACCGCGCCTTCGGGAAGGTGGATGTGGATGTTCCGACGCTGGAACAGGCTCGGTCGGATGCCGTAATGCGGCGCGCGGGCCTTCACGAAACTAAAGGCCGCCGCGACGCTCTCGTTCATCACGTCGCCCAGCTTGCCAGTCGTCTTGACCTCGCCCTTGCCCGGGGTGGTGACACTTTCGATGGTCAACAGTTCGCCCCCGACCTCGGTCCAGGCGAGGCCGGTAACGGCGCCGACCTGCGGCTCGTCTTCGCTCATGCCGTGCTTGAATTTCCGGACGCCCGCGAAGTCGCTAAGGTTCTCGGGCGTGATCGTCACGCTCTCCGCCTTGCCTTCGAGGATCTTGCGCAGGCTCTTTCGCGCCAGACGCGCCAGTTCACGCTCAAGCGTACGGACACCCGCCTCGCGCGTGTAGTAGCGGATCAGGTCGCGCAGCGCGTCTTCGGTTAGTTCGAATTCGCCCTTCTTGAGCCCGTGGTCCTTAACCTGCTTCGGCAGCAGGTGGCGCGTGGCGATCTCGACCTTTTCGTCCTCGGTATACCCTTCGAGACGGATGATCTCCATGCGGTCCAGCAGCGGCTGCGGCAGGTTGAGGCTGTTCGCGGTCGTCACGAACATGATGTCGGACAGGTCCAGATCCAGCTCCAGGTAGTGGTCCTGGAACTTGCTGTTCTGTTCGGGGTCGAGCACCTCGAGCAGCGCCGAGGCCGGATCACCACGGAAGTCCTGGCCCAGCTTGTCGATCTCGTCGAGCAGGAACAGCGGGTTCGACTTGCCGGCCTTTTTCAGATTGGTGACGATCTTGCCAGGCAGCGAGCCGATATAGGTGCGCCGGTGGCCACGGATTTCCGCCTCGTCGCGCACGCCGCCCAGCGACTGGCGCACGAATTCGCGGCCGGTCGCCTTGGCGATCGACTTGCCGAGGCTCGTCTTGCCCACCCCGGGAGGGCCGACGAGGCACAGGATCGGCCCCTTCAGCTTCTTCGTCCGGGCCTGCACGGCGAGATACTCGATAATGCGGTCCTTGACCTTCTCGAGCCCGTAGTGATCGGCGTCGAGGATTTCCTGCGCCTTGCCGACGTCCTTCTTGACCTTGCTCTTCTTGCCCCATGGCAGGCCGAGCAGGACGTCGAGATAGTTACGGATGACGGTCGCCTCGGCGCTCATTGGCTGCATGGTCTTGAGCTTCTTGAGCTCGCTCTCGGCCTTTTCGCGCGCTTCTTGCGAAAGCTTGGTCTTGGCGATTTTCTCGGTCAGCTCGGCAATCTCGTTGCCGCCGTCCTCGTCGTCGCCCCCCAGCTCGTTCTGGATCGCCTTGAGCTGTTCGTTGAGGTAATATTCTCGCTGGGTCTTTTCCATCTGCCGCTTCACGCGGCCACGGATGCGGCGCTCGACCTGCAGCACGGAGAGTTCGCCTTCCATGAAGGACATGACCATTTCGAGGCGCTTCAGCGGGTCGTGTTCGACCAGCAGTGCCTGCTTGTCCGACACCTTGGCGTTGATCGCGGCCGCGATGGTATCAGCCAGCTCACCCGCATCGTCGATGTCCGCGAGCTGTTCCGCCGCATCCTCGCCGATCTTCTTGTTGAGCTTGGCGTATTCGCCGAACTGTTCGATCACCTGGCGCATCATCGCCATGACTTCGCTGCCCGCAGCGGTCACCGGGTCGCGATAGGACACTGTCGCAAGCACGTGGTCCTCGTGCTCGACCATCTCGTCGATCGTGGCGCGGCGCGTACCTTCCACGAGCACGCGCACTGTTCCATCGGGAAGCTTCAGCAGCTGCAGGACCTGCGCGACGACACCGACGTCGTAGAGATCGTTACGCTCAGGATCGTCGCAGCCCGGATCGAGCTGGGCGAGGAGGAAGATATCCTTCGAGCCTTCCATCGCGACCTCGAGCGCCGCCACCGACTTGGTACGGCCCACGAAGAGCGGGACCACCATACCGGGAAAGACGACGATGTCGCGCAGCGGTAGGAGGGGGAAGGTTTCAGTCATAATCACATTCCGTAGAGGCCGCGGCCGTTCTGTCGGAATATGGTGACGCCTTTGGCGCTTCGCAACGCGCGGGCGAAATAAGCATGTGGACGGGCGGAACATGGCTGCCCCGCCCTGCTCGCAGCCCCTACATGCCGGGCAGCTTCATGCCCGGCGGCAGGCCCATGCCCTGCTGGATCTTGGCCATTTCCTCGCCCGAGACGCGATCTGCGCGGTCCCGCGCATCGTTGAACGCGGCAGTTACAAGGTCCTCGACCATCTGCTTTTCTTCGGGCTTCATCATGCTCTCGTCGATCGAGACGCCCAGGATGCGGCCGCGCGCCGTGGCGCGAACCTTGACGAGTCCGCCGCCAGCCGTGCCTTCGACCTCGATCTGGTCGAGCCGGGCCTGCGTTTCGTTCATCTGTTTCTGGATCGTCTCGGCCGCCTTCTGGGCCTGAGCGAGCATTTCTTCCATGTCCATCTTATGCGTTCCTACTCCAGGGTACTTCGCGCCGTGAGGGGGGATTGGCGCCTTCTTCGATCAGTTCGGCATCAGGAAAGGCTTCGAACGCAGCCTTCACCAGCGGATGCGCGCGAGTAGCGGCTGCCGCCTCCGCGCGACGGGCCTGTTCCTGCTCGACGAGCGAGGGCGTGCCGACGCCGCCGGGCAGTTCCTCGACCGTCCAGCGGGTTTGCGTATGGCGGTAAAGCGCATCCTTGACGAGCGGCACGATTTCATCGGTGAACTTCGGGTCGCGGCCATACTTGAGCACCCCGTCAGCAAGCTCCACCACGCGGACTTGCAGCCGGAGCACGCTGGCTTCCGTCATCATGCCGCGAGCATCCATCGCATCGACGAGCGCCCGCCAGTCCGGCGCGGCCTTGGCCACGGGTGCGCTATCGCCAACGGGCGCGGGACTTGGCTGAGCCACGGGCCCGCGCAGGGCGAGGCTCTCCAAGGTCTTCGCCAGCCGGCCGGGATCGGGCATCTGCCCGGCGTGCAACACGCGCAGCAGCGCCATGCGCAGCGATACCAGCGGATCGGGGGCAAGCCGCACCTCGTCATGGCCCTTAAGGAGCAATTGCCACAGGCGGTGAACCTGCCCCACCTCGAGCCGCTCTGCCCATCCGGACAGCGCGTCGCGCTCTTCCACGGTCGTCGCTTCGGCCTCGCCGCCCGAAACCTGCGCCAGGGCGATCCGGTGCACGAGATCCATCTGCGCGCGCATCAGCGCGAGCGGCTCGACGCCGAGCGCATATTGTTCGTCGATTGCAGCCAGCAGGGCCTTGGCGTCACCGTCGAGCAGATGGCCGAACAACCGTCGCTGCGCGCTCTTGTCCGCCAACCCCAGCATGTCGCGAACGCGTTCGGCGGAAACCTTGCCCTCGGTATCGAGGTCGGCGTGGGCGATCGCCTGGTCGAGGATCGACAGTCCGTCGCGCACCGAACCTTCGGCGGCACCCGCAATGATGTGCAGCGCTTCCTCGTCCGCCTCCAAGCCTTCCTTGCGGCAGATCTCGGCGAAGTGGGCCTGGAGGAGCTCGACCGGGATGCGGCGCAAGTCGAAGCGCTGGGTGCGGCTCAGCACCGTGACCGGCAGCTTGTCGACCTCGGTCGTAGCGAAAAGGAACTTCACATGCGCAGGCGGTTCCTCAAGCGTCTTGAGCAAGGCATTGAATGCATTGCGCGACAGCATGTGGACTTCGTCGATGATGTAGATCTTGTAGCGCGCGGAAACTGCCGCATAGCGGACCGCCTCGATTATTTCGCGCACATCGTCGACACCGGTGTGCGACGCGGCGTCCATCTCGATAACGTCGATGTGGCGTCCTTCGGCGATCGCGCGGCAAGGCTCGCACTCGCCGCAAGGGCTGATCGTCGGCCCGCCCTGCCCGTCCGGCCCGATGCAGTTCAACGCCTTGGCGATGAGGCGCGCGGTCGAAGTCTTCCCGACCCCGCGCACGCCCGTCATCAGGAAGGCGTGCGCCAGCCGGTCCCGCGCGATCGCATTGGCGAGCGTACGGACCATGGCATCCTGCCCGATTAATTCGGCAAAGGTCTGCGGACGGTATTTGCGGGCGAGGACGCGATAGGGCTGTGCAGCTTCGGGTGCAGCCGGCGGTGTCGCTGGTTGCGCGTCCGGCCTCGGCGCGGTCGGCTCGGGGGCCGGCGCTGGAGCAGGCGCTTGCGGCGCATCGCCGAACATCGAGTTCTGCCCCGCAGCCTCGAGCTCGGCAGCACTCGGCGCGGCCTCTTCGGCCTCGCTTTCCCAAGGGAGCGAGTCGGGAATGTCCGGTGAATCACCCATGCCCGACTAGGTAGGCACTGGCGCGCCAAATGTCACACCGTGCTAGTCGCGAATTGTGGGTGAAAAGGAGCCGGCCGACCCGCCGCAATCCACCTGGGCTGCTTCCTTCCGGACCTGACCCGGTGAGCGAACGCAAACGTCCGACCGACTCCCGGACGCGCATATGGCGACGCTTTGCGGAAAAATCAATTACCGGAAATTGTCGGCGTAGGCCTGCAGCTTGAGCGTCTTCGGTGGGGTCGCGTGAACCCGTGCGGCGATGCCGTATCTTTCGGCATAAGCCTTCGCCTCTTCCTTGCTCGGAAAGGTGAGTTGAACCTGTGCCTGTGTATCGCCGCTGCCGGTCCATCCCATCAGCGGATCGGGCTTGCGCGCTTCGGACTGCTCGAATTCGAGCACCCATTCGTCGGTGCGGGCCTTGCCCGACTGCATCGCGTTCTTCGGTCGCTGGTAGATTCGTGCCGCCATAGTGGCCGCTCCCCTAATTCAGCCTCCGGATTTTGAAAAGGCGTTCTTGGTCTTCAAACTCGGCTTTTCGGCCCATGGTTCCTCGGGCCAGCGGTGCTTGGGATAGCGGCCCTTCATGTCCTTGCGCACGTCCGCCCAGCTGCCGCGCCAGAAACCGGGGAGGTCGCGGGTCGCCTGGATCGGCCTTCCCGCCGGGCTGGTGAGCTTGAGCAGCAGCGGCGTGTCACCCACGAGTGGATGGCGCTCGAGCCCGAACAGCGCCTGCACGCGGATCTCGACAGAGGGGGCATCGTCGCCCGTGTAGTCGATCCGGTGCGTCGTGCCGGCTGGCGAGGTGAATTCGCGCGGGGCCAGCCGGTCGAGCGTCTGGCGCGCATTCCAATTCATCTGGCCGAGCAGGGTCTCGACGAGCTTGCCACGGGGAATGTCCAGATCGCGGCGTCCGTCGAGCAGCGGCGCGAGCCAGAGCGATGCCGTAGCGGCGAGCCCCTCGACCGACAAATCGTCGACCCCGGCATAGCTTGCGCGGGCAAGCAGTTCCTGCGGCAGCAGTTTTGCCGGGTTCTCCAGAGCCTTTTCCACAAGCATGTTCACAATCGCCGCCTGATCGGGGTCGGGGTCGGGACCCCGCTTGAGCGCGATTGCACCAAGCCGCTTCTCGACCAGCGCTTCGATCCGCTCCCCGGTCCAGCGCAGGGTCTTACGCTGCTCGATGCGAGCCGGGAACCAGCGTTCGATATCGGCTTCCTCGAGCGCCAGCGCGGCAATGATGCGCGCGCCTTTCGCCTGTCCCTGCGCGTCACCGACGACGAGGTATCCGGCCCGCGCGAGCGGCGATGCGGGATCGAGGATGAAGCCGCGCCCGCCGGCGGTAATCCAGCTCTCGCCGCTGGCATCGCGCCTGCGCGCGATGAAGTCCGGCCGCCCGGCGGCGAGGAGGACCGCTGCGGGCGGCACGTCCCCGCCTTCCCGCTCGACCAGTCCTTCCGCCTTGCGTGCCCATCGCGCCGCCAGCTTCCGGCTCGCCTCGGCCTTCGCCCCGCGATCCCCGTTCCAGCGCATGAGGCGCGCGTCGAGATCCTCGCCTCGGCCACCAAGGCCGCGCTCCTGCAACAGTAGCACGATCCTTGCCGCCTGCCCCGCCGCTCCATGTTCTGCCCCGAACAGGACGGAAGCCGCGCCTTGGGGATCGAGCGGTAGCGTCGCGAGCTTGCGACCGCGCTCGGTAATCCTACCGTCGCCGTCGAGCGCACCAAGGGCCACCAGTGTCTGGCGCGCGGCCATGACCGAGGCCGCGGGCGGCGGATCGAGCCAGGCAAGCTCGGTCGGGTCGGTATTGCCCCACTGCGCCAATGACAGCACGAGCGGCGCGAGGTCGGCCGTCAGCATTTCCGGCGGGTCGTAGGCCAGTCGCCCCGCGTGCCCGCCCTCTTCCCACAGGCGATAGGCGACGCCGGGCCCCTGGCGCGCCGCGCGGCCGGCGCGCTGGGCGGCGGCAGCCTGGCTCGCCCGGTGGGTGACGAGATGGGTCGTGCCCGCCGCGCGATCGAACTCTGCTCGGCGCGAAAGTCCGGCATCGACTACCACGGACACGCCGTCGAGCGTAAGCGAGGTTTCGGCAATGGCTGTCGCCAGCACGATCCGGCGGCGGCCCTCCGCATCGCGCCGGATCGCCGCCCGCTGTCCCGCAGGATCGACCTGACCATGCAACGGCAGCACGAGAGCGCCGACCAGCTTCTCCGCCAGCCGTTCGCGCACCCGCTCGATCTCCCCGACGCCGGGAAGGAAGGCGAGAATATCGCCGTCTTCGGCACGCCATGCCGTGACGACTGCCTGCGCCGTGGCATCCTCGATCCGCAGCTGCGGCGAGGACCCGAGCCACTCGATCCGCAACGGATGCGCGCGGCCTGCGCTTTCGATCACGGGCGTGTCGCTGCCGAGCAAGTCGGCGAACCGCGTGCCGTCGATGGTCGCGGACATCACCAAAACGCGCAGGTCTTCGCGCAGGATAGCCCGGCTTTCGAGTGCGAGCACGAGGCCGAGATCGCTGTCGAGATGGCGCTCGTGCGCTTCGTCGAACAGCACGGCCGAAACCCCCGTAAGTTCCGGATCGTCGAGGACGGTGTTCACGAAGATCGCCTCGGTCACCACGAGGATGCGCGTGCGCGCAGATCGCTTGCTGTCGAGGCGCGTCAGGTACCCGACCGTCTCGCCCGGCTTTTCGCCGAGCAACTCCGCCATCCGTTCCGCCGCTGCGCGCGCGGCGACGCGGCGCGGCGAAGTCAGGATCACGGTGCCGCTGCACCATCCTTCGCCGATCAGCGCCGGCGCAACTGCTGTGGTCTTGCCTGCCCCCGGCGGCGCGACGAGCACCGCTCCCGTCTGCCCGCGCAAGGCGGCAAGCAGGTCCGGGAGGACAGCATTGATCGGCAATTCGGACACGGCAGTGCCCCTAGAACGGATCAGTGGCCGCGCGCCACCGCGAAGAGCGCTGCCTGGGTCATCGCCTGCCGCGCCTGGCCGTCCGGGAAGATCGACAGGGAATCGATCGCTCGCTGGGCGAAATGGCGTGCCCGGGCGCGCGTGTCGGAGATGGCGTTGTGCCGCTCGATCAGCATGATCGCCTCGTCGAGATCGTCGTCCGATGTCCGGAAACCGCCGATCGCTGCCTTCCAGAAGGCACGCTCGTCCTCGTCGCCGCGGGCGTAGGCGAGAATCACCGGCAGGGTCATCTTGCCTTCACGGAAATCATCGCCGCGGTCCTTGCCCATGGCTGCTGCGTTGGAATCGTAGTCCAGCGCATCGTCGACCAGCTGGAACGCCACGCCGAGGTTGCGCCCGTATTCGTCGAGCGCGCGTTCCTGCTCTTCGCTGCATTCGGCGACGACGGCGGCAATCCGGCTGGCAGCCGCGAACAGGGCGGCGGTCTTCGCGCGGATGATGTGAAGATAGCGTTCTTCGCTGGTGTCGATCTTTCGCTGCGCGGTCAGCTGGTCGACCTCGCCCTCGGCAATGATCGCCGATGCGCCCGAAAGGATCTTGAGGACCTTCAGGCTGCCGTCTTCGGTCATGAGTTCGAAGGAGCGGCTGAACAGGAAATCGCCCACCAGCACGGTCGCCGGATTGCCGAAGATGATGTTGGCCGCAGCCTTGCCGCGCCTCAGGTCGCTGCCGTCGACCACATCGTCGTGCAGCAAGGTCGCGGTGTGGATGAATTCCACCGCCGCAGCGAGCTTGTGATGGCGCGTGCCGCTGTACCCCACCAGCTCGGCACCGGCGAGCGTGAGCATGGGCCGCAGCCGCTTGCCGCCGCCCGAAATCAGGTGACCGGCCAGCGCCGGGATCAGCGGAACCTCGCTCTGCATGCGGTCCAGGATGACCTGGTTGACCTGGTTCATGCCCTGCGCCGTGAGGGCGAGCATCGGTTCGATCGAGCCTTCGGGCTGCTTGCGCGGGAGGGGTACGACGTCAGCTGTCATTTCGGCTTGGCCATGGGCTGCACTTGCTTTCTTGGCAAGCATGGATTTGGTGTTAGCGTGCCGTGCATGACCAATGCGCAAGTCCCCGATCCGGTCCTCGCTGGCTATCGCAAGAGCATCGACAATATCGATGCCGCGCTGATCCACATCCTCGCTGAACGTTTCCGCATCACGCAGGCGGTTGGCGAATACAAGGCGAAGACCGCGCTGCCTCCGGCCGACCCGGGGCGCGAGCAGGAACAGATCGCGCGGCTGCGCAGGCTCGCGGAAGAGAGCGAGCTGGATCCCGAGTTCAGCGAGAAATTCCTGCGCTTCATCATCGATGAGGTCATCCGCCACCACGAGCGGGCGCGCGAGGAATAGTCAGCCCGAGCGAGGCAGCGTCAGCTTGACCAGCAGGCCGCCGAGGTCTTCGCTCTCGCCAAGCTCGACTTCGCCGCCGTAGATTTCCGCGACATCCCGAACGATTGCGAGGCCGAGGCCGGTGCCCGGCTTGCCGGTGTCCAGCCGTGCGCCGCGATCGAAGATGCGGGTGCGCTCGCTTTCGGGAATACCGGTGCCGTCATCTTCGACCCAGATCGTGCAGCACTCCGTATCGAGGGGATCGGCATCGACGGTAACGAACACGCTGCCGCCGCCATATTTCGCCGCGTTCTCGATAAGATTGCCGAGAATTTCATCGAGGTCCTGGCGTTCGATCGACACTGCGGCGCCGCGGTTGCCGTCGAGGTCGAAACGGGTGTGCTCATAAATCCGTGTGACCGCGCGCAACACGCTTTCCGCGCTCGGCCAGACCTCGGCGCGAGCATGGCCCGAAGCGCGGCGACCCACGGCGCGGGCGCGCGCGAGATGATGTTCGACATGGCGCTGCATGGTCTTGGTCTCGCTGAACACCAGATTGGCCAGCTGCGGGTCGCGCGCAGTTGCGGCGTTGGTCAGCACGGTCAGCGGGGTTTTCAAGGCGTGGGCAAGGTTGCCCGCATGCATCCGCGCCTCTTCAGCCTGCTTTTCGGTATGCGCCAGCAGAGCGTTGATCTCGTCGACCAGCGGTTCGACCTCAAGCGGCAGCGGCTCGGTGATCCGGTTGCTGCCCTGGCTGCGCATCGACTGGATCGCGGCACGGACCCTGCGCAACGGTGAAAGGCCATACCAGCTCTGCAGCATGGCCATCGTCATCAGGCCGAGCGCAAGAATCGCAAAGCTCCAGATCAGGATCGAGCGGATCCGGCTGATCTGGAAGTCGAGTTCCTCCCGCGCAGACGCGACGGCGAAAGTCCAGCGTGTGTCGCTGTCGGGCAGGATGACCGTGCGCTCGACGATGCGAAGCGTCTCGTTGTCGAACTGGTCGGAATTGTAGAAGTGTGGCTCGGTATCGACGTGGTCGGCGCGCAGCACCAGCTGCGTATCCCACAGCGAGCGCGAAGGCGTATCGACCTGCCCCTCACCGCTGATCTGCCAGTAGAGGCCACTGTTGGGTTCGAGGAAGCGCGGCTCGCCGAGCGGGCGGTTGAAATAGACCTCGCCGTCGGGGCCGATCTCGGCCGTCACGATCATCGCGTTGAGGAGATACTCGAGCTGGTCGTCGAAATTGCTCTCGACCATGCGGGCCAGCGTCCGATCGAGCGCGAAGCCGCCGCCGACCAGCAGCACGCCGATCCACAGCGCTGCGATCGCCATCATGCGCGCGGCAAGGCTGCGGCCGGCGGGCTTCGAAGGCCCGGTCGTCACGGACGTGGGAACAGCCTCAGAACCCTGCGCGGCCCGATCCTCGCTCCCGACGGGGCGCGCGGCGTCAGGCGCGGGGCTGGTCGGCCGGGTCGTCGAGGCTGTAACCGAGTCCACGGATCGTCGTGATTACCTCCGCCCCCAGCTTCTTGCGGATGCGCGTCACGAACACTTCGATGGTGTTCGAATCGCGGTCGAAATCCTGATCGTAGATGTGCTCGATCAGTTCGGTGCGGCTTACCACCTTGCCCTTGTGGTGCATGAGGTAGCTCAGCAGCTTGTATTCCTGTGCGGTCAGCTTGACCGGTTCGCCCGCGAGCGTGACGCGCCCGGAGCGCGTGTCCAGCCGGACCGGACCGGCGGTAAGCTCGCTCGACGTGTTACCCGAGGCGCGACGGATCAGCGCGCGAAGGCGGGCGATCAGTTCTTCGGTCTGGAAAGGCTTCGCGAGATAGTCGTCCGCGCCCGCATCGAGCCCGGCGACCTTGTCCGACCAGCTGTCACGGGCCGTCAGCACGAGGACCGGGAAGCCGCGGCCTTCCTTGCGCCACATGCCGAGCACGGTCAGGCCGTCGATTTCGGGCAAGCCGAGGTCGAGGATAACGGCGTCGTAGTCCTCGGTGCTGCCGAGGAAGTGGCCGTCTTCGCCATCGGTCGACAGATCGACCGCATAGCCGTTCTGCTCCAGCGTCGACTTGAGCTGCTGGCCGAGCGTCGGCTCGTCTTCGACAATCAGGATTCTCATGCGGTGTCCGTCCCTTCAGGCTTTCGCGCCATTTCGTTCATGTAGATGAACGCGTCAACCTGAACGGAGTTTCGATAGCCGGAGAATGGCCGCAACTTCAGCGGCTGCGACGCAGCACACGGCCCGTGCGCGCATCGACATCGACGAAGATCACGCGGCCGTCGCGAATGAACTTAAGGCGATAGGCCATCGCCGTCGGATCGTAGGCAGGGCCGAGATATTCGGCACCGCCCATCGTCGGCAGGATGCGGCGCTCGATGTCGCGGAGCTTCAGGATGTTGCCCGCGCTCATTTCACGGCGCGCCTCGCCCTGTTCGCTGCGCTGCGCATAGGCGGGCGCAGCGGCGATCGGACCGGCAACGAGGCCGAGGGCGATGATCGAGGCGAAAATGCGTTTCATGATGTCACCCTGCCTAAGCCGAACCCATTGAACAAGGTGTGAATGTTCGCAGGGTCCGGCGTTCAGCCAGGCTCAGCGCGTCATCTCATACTTGACGGTGACGGTGACACCGGTGCCGACTTGACCCGGCTCGATCTGTGTTTTCGCATCTCTGGACGTCGCGGTGACGGCAATCGCCCCCTCCGCCATCGGCATGGGCCCATAGGACTGGAAACTTTCCGACACCTCGAGCAGTCGAACGCCGGAATAGCCCGCCATCCTGGCGTAATCCTCGGCCATTGCACGTCCGCGCGCAAAGGCTGCCTTGCGCGCCTCCGCATTTGCGGCGACGTCGTCTTCGAGCATGAAGTTCGGGCCGTAGATGTTGTTCGCTCCGGCACCCACAAGTTCGTCGAGGACTTCGCCGGCCCGTTTGAGATCGCGCAGCTTGACGTTCAGCTGGTTGCTCACGTCATAGCCGATGAAGGTCGGCTGCTCGCCGTCGTTGCGATACTGGTATTGGGCATTGAGGCTGAAATTCGCGGTCTGGATATCCTTGCGATCTATCCCCAGTGCTCTCAGCCGGTCGATGAGCCGCTCGATCTGTTGCGCGTTGAGGCGCATGGCTTCCTGCGCGGTGGCGGCGCGCGTGGTGACCCCCGCCCCGACCTGCGCGACATCGGGTGCGGCGCGGACAATTTCGTTGACGGTCAGTTCGACCACCGGCCCGGTGGCTGCGATCTGAACTTCGGCAGCTTGTGCGCTGGAGGCGGCAGCGGCCATGGCAAGGGCGGGAATCACGAAACGGATCATGCGTTTGCTCCTGTTGAATCGAGCGGATTGTCCGCTTCGCAGCTTTACGGCTTGCTGAACCAAAGCGTTCCCGCTTAGCTGCAGCCAATTGTCGGACCCGCGTTGAGCGGCGTCAGAGGGGGATCGTATGAAGGCCTGGAAAATCGCGTTTGCCGCGCTCGCAGTAGTCGGAACCCAGCCGCTCGCGGCACAAATGCAAACAGTTCCCGACCGCGCCGCGGACGAAGGCGAAGGCCCCTTCCCCCGGCTGCTGATTACCGGTGCGAACGTGGTCGAAGGAAGCGGGGCCCCACCTGCCGGACCGGTCGACATCCTGGTCGAGAACAACCGCATCGCGGCTCTTTATCCGGGTGCCGCGCCCGACAGTGTGCGGAATTCCGCCCAGAAGACGGTCGATGCGCGCGGCATGTATGTCCTTCCCGGCTTCGTCGACGTGCATGGTCACAATGGCGATCCCGCCAAGGCGCCGCAGCCTTCCTATGGCTACAAGCTGTGGCTTGCGCATGGCGTCACGACCGTGCGCGGCGTGAGCTTCTACTTCGGTCCCGACACGCCCGACCTCAGCGACACGGCCCGCAGCGCGGCCAACACCATCGTCGCCCCGCGCCTGATCCCCTATGCGGTGTTCGGCGACAAGTGGACGCGCGGCGCACCCGATACCCCGCTCAAGGCACGCCAATGGGTCCGCTGGGCCAAGGCGCAAGGCTATTGGGGTATCAAGTTCTTCAATTCGGCGACGCCCGAGGTTCTTGCAGCGGCTCTGGACGAGGCCGGGAAGCAGCAGCTGGGCACCGTCGCCCACCTCGCGCAGACCGGCGTGGCGGAAGTGAACGCGCGCAAGGCCGTCGAACTCGGGCTCGACGGCGTGACCCATTTCTACGGCCATTTCGAAAGCCTGCTGAAGGACGGCGCGCTGCCCTATTACCCGGAGGGTTACAATTATTTCGACGAGCAATCTCGCTTCGGCTGGGTCGCGCGGCTTGCCCCGCAGGCGGTCGAACCGGGCAGCGAGGAGTGGGACGAATACGTCGACGCGCTGGTCGAAAGCGGTGTGACGCTGAGCCCGACCTTCAACATATACTCCGCCAGCCGCGACGTGATGGCCGCGAAGACCCGCGACTGGCATGCGAAATACACCATCCCCTCGCTGATGGATTTCTATGCCCCCAGCGCGACCAATCACGGCAGCTACTACAAGGACTGGACCAGCGAGGACGAAGTCGCCTGGCGTCGGTTCTACGCCAAGTGGTTCGCGCTTACGAAGGACTTCCACCACAAGGGCGGCCGCGTCACTGCAGGTTCCGACCCGGGCTATATCTATCAGACCTGGGGTTTCGCCTACATCGGCGAGCTCGAGATGCTGCGCGAGGCGGGACTCGCCCCGCTCGAGGTGATCCGCGCCGCGACGGTCGACGGTGCGCGCGAAATTTACGCACCGCTGGGGCAGGAGCCGCCGATGGGCCGCATCGCGGTCGGCCAGCTGGCCGATCTGGTAATCGTGCCCGAGAACCCGCTCGCCAATCTCAAGGTGCTCTACGGCACCGGCCACACGCGGCTGAACTATCAGACCGGCGCAATCGAGCAGGTCGGCGGCGTGCGCTGGACCATCAAGGACGGCATCGTCTACGACGCGCACCAGCTGCTGGCCGATGTGGCGGCGATGGCGGAAGCGCAGAGGGCCGCACGCATTCCGTGACTCGTCAGTGCGAGGAGCCGTCAAGCGACGCGGCAACCCAGGGCGAGAGGTCGCCGCGCTGGATTGCTTCGCTCCGCTCGCAATGACTTGGGAAGTGAAGACTTGCCGACCTGCCGCCGCGCGACTACCTCGCGCGGCCTATGGCACAGCCCCCGATCCTCAGCCTCGAAGGCATGGCTCTGCAGCAGGGCGGCAAATGGCTGTTCGGCGGGCCTGATAACGAGCCGCTCGACTTGCACATCGGCCCGCGCGACCGGCTTGCGCTGATCGGGCGCAACGGCGTCGGCAAGACCACGCTCTTCCGCATGATCGATGGCCGGATCGAGACCGATGCGGGCCAGCGCAAGATCAAGCCGGGCACGCGGATCGTGCTGCTCGAACAGGATCCCGACCTGTCCGGCTTTGCGACCCTGATGGACTGGGCGCTTGCCGGCGAGCACGCGCCGCAGGAGCATGAGGTCGAAGCCATCGCGGGACAGCTCGGAATCGACATGAGCCGCGAGACGAAGGGCGCAAGCGGCGGCGAGAAGCGCCGCGCCGCCATCGCCCGCGCGCTGGCGCAGGATCCCGACCTGCTGCTGATGGACGAGCCGACCAACCACCTCGATCTGGGCGCGATCGACTGGCTCGAAGGCTGGCTGGACCGCTACAAGGGCGCCTTCGTCGTCATCAGCCACGACCGCACCTTCCTGAAGCGCCTGACGCGCGCGACCATCTGGCTCGACCGTGGGAACCTGCGCCGCAAGGAAGTCGGCTTCGGCGGTTACGAGGCGTGGGAAGAGCAGGTCTATGCCGAGGAGGCTCGCGCGGCGGAAAAGCTCGACGCCAAGCTGAAGCTGGAGGCGCACTGGCTCGAACGCGGGGTGACCGCGCGGCGCAAGCGCAACCAGGGGCGGCTCGAAAAGCTGTGGCAGATGCGCGCGCAAAGAGCGTCGATGATCGCGAGCGCGGGCACGGCCAAGCTCAAGCTCGCGACGGAAGAGGACTTCAAGTCGAAGTCGGTGATCGTCGCCGATCAGATCACGAAGTCCTACGGTGACCGCACGATCATCAAGCCCTTCTCCCTGCGCATCCAGCGCGGCGACCGGATCGGCATCGTCGGCGCCAATGGCGCGGGCAAGACGACGCTGCTCAAGATGCTCACGGGCGAGCTCGCGCCCGACAGCGGCAGCGTGGATATCGCCAAGACGCTCACCGGCGTGATGATCGACCAGCAGCGCCAGCTGCTCACCGACGACAAGACCGTGCGGCAGGTGCTGGCCGAAGGCGGCGACTGGATCGACGTGCGCGGCAACCGCAAGCATGTGCAGGGCTATCTCAAGGAGTTCCTGTTCGATCCGAAAATCGTCGACATGAAGGTGGCGGTGCTGTCGGGCGGCGAGCGATCGCGCCTGTTGCTGGCGCGCGAGTTCGCCAAGGCCTCGAACCTGCTGGTGCTCGACGAACCGACCAACGACCTCGACCTCGAGACGCTCGACCTGCTGCAGGAGGTGATCGCCGATTACGAGGGCACCGTGCTGATCGTCAGCCACGACCGCGACTTCCTCGACCGGACGGTGACGATCACGCTCGGCCTCGACGGAACCGGCAAGGTCGATGTCGTCGCCGGCGGTTACGAGGACTGGGAGGCCAAGCGCCGCAAGCCGGTGACGGGCAAAGCCAGGGCGGACAGGGGCGAGGAAAAGCCCGCGCCTCCTCCCCCGCCGGCGCCGAAATCGACCAAGCTCTCCTACAAGGACCAGCGCGACTACGAACTGCTGCCCGCGCGAATCGAGGAACTCGAGGCGGCGATTGCCAAGGGCGAGGCGATTCTGTCCGATCCCGATCTCTACACTGCCGATCCGCAGCGTTTCGCCAACGTCTCCAAGGGCATCGAGAACGCCCGTGCCGAGAAGGATGCGGCGGAGGAACGCTGGCTAATGCTGGCCGAGCAAGTCGAGGCGTGACGCTTAAGGCCGAGATCGCGGCCTGCCGCATCTGCGCCGATCACCTGCCGCACGGCGTCCGCCCGGTCGTGAGCTTTTCGCCCACGGCGCGGCTCGTCATCATCGGGCAGGCGCCGGGATCGAAGGTCCACGAGAGCGGCATCCCGTGGGACGATGCCAGCGGCGACCGGCTGCGCGAATGGACCGGCCTGACTAAGCAGCAAATGTACGATCCCGCCCTCGTGGCGCTCGTCCCTATGGGTTTCTGCTATCCTGGCAAGGCGAGCGGCGGGGACAAGCCGCCCCGCCCGGAATGCGCCCCGCAATGGCACGAGCGCGTGCTCGACCTCCTGCCCGCAGATCGCCTGACCCTCCTCGTCGGTACTTACGCGCAGGCGCGCTACCTTCCGGAAACACGCAGGCTCTCGCTGGCGGAACGCGTACGGCGGTTCGAGGAGTTCCTGCCACGCTACCTCCCCCTGCCCCACCCGGCCTGGCGCTCGACCATCTGGATGCGCCGGCATACCTGGTTCGAAGCCGAGGTCTTGCCGCAGCTGCGCGAGGCGGTTGTTGGATATATCTAGGGTTTTCCGCCGGGCAGTCCCCCGACATGGACCACATGGACCACGGTCCATACGCAAAAATCCCGGCTCACCCGATCCGGTAGAACAGCGCGACGCGATCGAGCGCCAATTTCAGCACCAGCTTGCCGCTGCGCGCAGGCCAGTGGAGCGCCTTTTCCGCATCGGGCACGCCTTCGCAGGCGCAAGCGACGCGCCACAGGATATCGCTGAGCCCCGGTCCCGCTTCGGCCATCGCGCCATCGAAGCGCGCCTTCGCCGCGATCTGGCGCTCGGTTGGCGTCAAGCCGTCACCACCGCCGCCATCGACCCGCACCGGGTCCCAGCGCATGGTGACCGAGGGCGAGAGCTGCGCCCGCTCGTAATCGGCGCGCAGCCGTTCGCCCGCATCGAACTGTGCATCGCTCAAGTGCCCGCGCGCATGGAGCCACGTCAGCGGGCTCTCCGCGAGATTCACCGTGACGCTGCGCTTCTTGCCCTTCTCGCCCGAACCGCGACGCGGCCCCTCTTCGCTCAATTCGCGTTCGACCAGCTGCCTCTTCATGCGCTTCTCCTGTGCTGCGTGCCGAAAGGCCTTGCTCTCTGGAGGTTCGTGTAGGAAAGGAAGAAAACCAAATCGGTTAGCAAAGGGCCGAGATGATCAATCGCATACGCGACATTCGCAAGCAGAAGGGCATGACGCTGGCAGACCTTGCCGCCGCCTGCTCGCCGCCAACCACGCCGCAGACCGTCGGACGGCTCGAAACCGGCATGCGCAACCTTTCGATCAAGTGGATGGACCGGATCGCAGCAGCGCTCGATGTCGATCCGGAGCTGCTGGTGCGGTCCGAGCATGCCGAGCATCCGCAAATCGTGGCGACGCTGGAAAGGTCCGGGCCAGAGGCGCTCGAAACCCCGCGTGATGCCATCCTCGCCACCGACCTCGGCAGCGAAGGTGCGCTGATGGTGCTCGATATCGCCTGGCCGCATGGCGAGTACCGTCCCGGCGACCAGCTTTGGCTCCGCCAGATCGCGCCCGAAGACGCGGCCCGCGCGATCAATCGCGACGTGCTGGTGCCGCGCAAGGGCGGTCGGTTTGCCTTCGGGCGGCTGATCGACCGGCAGGGCTCGCTCGTCGGCGTGTTGCCGCCGGGCCACGGCGAGAAACAGCAGGTGGTTGACAGCCCCGCCTGGATTGCGGTCGCTGAAATGCTGGTCCGCAAGCTGTGAGCCCCGCCAAGACCCGGCGCGTCCTGTCGATCTCGACGCTCTTCCCCAACGCCGCGCAGCCCCGTTTCGGGATCTTCGTAGCCAAGTCGCTCGAAGCGCTGGAGGCGCACACGCAGTGGGATGCCACCGTCGTCAGTCCCATCGGCCTGCCGCCGGTGGTCTTCGGTCGCTATAGCGCGCTTGCAGAGGCGGCGGAGGACAGCACGGAGTTCGGCCTCGACATCCGCCGGCCGACCTTCAGCCTGATCCCCAAGGTCGGCGGGCGGCTCAATCCGAATATGATCGTGCGCGCGATCCTGCCGCTGGTGAAGCAACTCCACGCGGAGAACCCCTTCGACCTCATCGATGCGCAATTCTTCTATCCGGACGGGCCCGCCGCCATGCTGATCGCGCGCGAGCTTGGCCTCCCGTTCTCGGTCAAGGCGCGCGGTGCGGACATCCATTTCTGGGGCGGGCGCGAGTACGGCCGCAAGGCGCTGCTGGAGACAGCGCAGAACGCTGCCGGGGTGCTGGCCGTGTGCGAGGCGCTGGCGGACGACATGGGCGCTCTGGGCATGGAGCGCGACAAGATCGCCATCCACTACACCGGCCTCGACCGTGACCTCTTCCGCCCGATGGACCACACCGGCTTGCGCAACCGGATCGGCGAAACCTTCGGCATCCCGGTGAGCCCGGGCGAAAAGCTGCTGGTCACGGTCGGCGCGCTGATCGCCCGCAAGGGCCAGGGCATCGTGATCAAGGCGCTTGGCGACTTGCCAGATGCACGGCTGCTGCTGGTTGGCAGGGGCGATGAAGAAGACTGCCTGCGTAAGCTGGCCCGGGAAGTAGGGGTGGTGGACCGCGTGCACTTTCTCGGCAGCCAGCCGCCTTCCAGCCTGCCGCCGATTCTTTCGGCGGCCGATGCGATGGTCCTGCCATCGCAGAGCGAAGGGCTCGCCAATGCCTGGATCGAGGCGCTCGCCTGCGGCACACCCCTTGTGATTACCGACGCCGGGGGCGCGCGCGAAGTGGTGACATCTCCCGACGCGGGCGTGATTGTCGCGCGCACGCCGCGCGCCATTCGCGACGGCATCCGGAAGGTGACCGACCGCCCCCGCTCACCCGAAAAGGTAGCGGCGACGGTCGAAAAGTTCAGCTGGGAAACGAACGGAAAAGCGCTCGCCGCCTATTACGACACGCTCGTCTAGACGACGCCGCGCGCTTTCCTTTCCTGCTCGTCGGCAACGGTTTCCTTGGGGACGAAACTGTCGCTGGTCACACCGAGCCAGACCAGGATCGGCGCTGCCGAATAGACCGAGCTGTACGTACCCACGAACAGCCCCAGCGTGATCGCGGCGACCATGCCGAACAGACTCGCCGGGCCGAACAGCAGCAGCGGCACCAGTGCCACGAGCAGGGTCAGCGAGGTCATGACCGTGCGCGCCAGCGTCTCGTTGACGGACAGGTCGAGCAGCTCCGGCAGGGGCATCTTGCGGAATTTCTTCAAATTCTCGCGGATCCGGTCGTAAATCACGATGGTGTCGTTCAGCGAATAGCCGATGATGGCCAGGATCGCGGCGACGATCTGGAGGCTGAATTCGAGCTGGAACAGCGCGAACATACCCAGCGTCAGGCTCACGTCGTGGAACAGCGCGAACAGGGCGCCGACGCCGAACTGCCACTCGAACCGGATCCAGATGTAGAGCGCGATCGCGGCCATCGCCGCCAGCAAGGACAGGACCGCCATCTCGCGGAATTCTCCCGACACCTTGCCGGACACGTTGTCGTTGCCGTCGAGCCGGAAGTCAGGATAATCGGCCTGCAGGGTGCTGACGATGCGGGCCGCCGCCGCCTGGGCAGCCTCCTTGTCCGCGGCAACCTCGTCCGGCAGTCGGACACGGATCGAAACCTGGTTGTCCTGCCCGAAACGCTGGACCACGGGATCGCCGTAACCCAGCGCCGCCACCTTCTCGCGCAATTCGCCCACTGGCGCTTCGGCGGTCTGGGTCAGGGTGGCGCGCACTTCGATGCCCCCGGCAAAATCGACGCCGTAGTTGAAGCCCTTGGTAAGGACGAGCGCCCAGCTCGCCGCGATCAGCAGGATGCTGATGGCGAAGAACGGAATGCGCCACTTGAGGAACTTGATGTTGGTGTCGTCGGGGACGAGCTTGAGCAGTTTCATGGTCCTCGTCTCCTCTTACAGGTTCAGGTCGCTGGGACGCGCCTTGCGCAGCCATCCGGCGACCCACATGCGGGTCAGCGTGACGGCGGTGAAGACGCTGGTGAACAGGCCGATGACGAGCACAACGGCAAAACCGCGGACTGGTCCGGACCCGAACAGGAACAGCAGGACACCGGCAATGAAGTTGGTGATGTTGGCATCGTAGATCGCCCGGCTCGCTTCGGTATAGCCAGCCTCGACCGCCGCCACCACGCGGCGTCCGCGCTTGCGTTCTTCGCGGATGCGCTCGTTGATCAGCACGTTGGCGTCGACTGCCGCACCGATCGTAAGCACGAAGCCCGCGATGCCCGGCAGGGTCAGCGTCGTGCCGAGACCCGCCATGATGCCGAGCAGCATCAATACGTTCACGACCAGCGCAAGCGTCGCATAGACGCCGAAACGGCCGTAAGTCGCAATCATGAGCAGGACCACCAGCAGCGATCCGACGGCCATGGCGAGCATGCCCTTCCTAATCGAGTCCGCGCCGAGGTCAGGTCCGACGGTGCGTTCTTCGACCACGTCCAGTTCGACCGGCAGCGCACCCGACCGCAGCGAGATCGCGAGGCGGTTGGCATTCTCGACCGTGAAGCCGCCCGAAATCTGCGCCGTCCCACCGCGGATCGGCTCGTTGATGTTGGGGGCGGACAGCACCTTGCCATCGAGAATGATGGCGAAGGGCTTGCCGACGTTTTCGCTGGTCAGCTTCGCGAAGCGGCGCCCACCGTCGCCGTCGAACTGGATGTTGACGACCGGTTCGTTGGTCTGCGGGTCGAAGCTCTGCTGCGCGCCCGTCAGATTGTCGCCCCGGATGCCGCCCAGACGGCGGACCGCGATCGAGCTACCAGCGAAATCGGAGGTTTCGGCATAGGGGTAAATTTCGCTTCCCGGAGGCGCAAGGCCCTGCGCCACGTCGCTCGGCAGCGCGTTCTGGTCGACCAGCTTGAATTCGAGTTCGGCAGTTTCGCCCAGCAGTGCCTTCAGCGCCTCCGGGTCTTCAAGACCCGGCACCTGCACCACGATGCGGGTGTCGCCCTGGCGAATGATGGTCGGCTCGCGCGTGCCGAGTTCGTCGATACGCTTGCGGATCACCTCGATCGCGCTTTCCATCGCGTCGTTGACCGCCTGGTCCACGCCTTCCTGGGTGGGCGAGAGGATGATGCGGTTGCCGTCCTCCATCGCGAGATCCCACTCGCGGACGAGGCCGGTGCCGTTGATCGAGGGCAGCATGATCTCGCGCGCCCGGTCGATCTGCGACGGATCGTCGAGGATGAAGCTGAGGCGCCCGTCGCGGGTCGAGACGTCGCCGATGCGAATGCGCGGCTCGGCGTTGCGCATCAGGCCGCGCACGTTCTCTTCCATGTTCTCGAGCCGCTGGACGCGCACGTCGTTGGCATCGGCTTCGAGCAGGATGTGACTGCCGCCGGCAAGGTCGAGGCCGAGGTTGACCATCGGCTGCGGCAGCGACTCCGGCCAGCGCACGCTGGTCGCGGACAGCAGGGAGGGCAGCGCGGCAAGCATGGCGATGGCCGCGATCGACCAGAGCCAGACCTTCCGCCAGGTGGGGAAATCGAGCATGTGCTGTAGCGCCCTCGCCTTAGTCGTTCGCGGCGGGCTTGCCGCGCGAGGAAAGAACCTCGCCGATGGTGCTGCGAACCGCCTTGACGGTCATGCCCTTGGCGAGCTCGACATGGACGAAATGCTCTTCGACCTTGGTGATCTTGCCCACGAGCCCGCCCGAAGTGACGACTTCGTCACCCTTTTGCAGACCGGAAACGCGCTCGCGGTGTTCCTTCTGCTGGCGCATCTGCGGCCGGATGATCAGGAACCACAGGATCAGTAGCATGCCGAGCGGGAGGATCCAGCCGGTCCATGCGGGCGGCTGGGCGCCGGTGGAACTGGCAGCGGCAAGAAGGTCGAGCATCGAAGAAAACCCTGTCGGTTGAGTGGTGCGACCGGCTGCAGGTGGGTGGCGTGTGCGCCCTGTTCAAGCGCCTCTCCCGCCTCCCGCAGCCGAAGTGCGGGCGCGGTTAGCAGCTATGCGGGACAGTGGCAACGAAATGGCGCGCGAGGCGCTTGCCATGCCTGAACGCCCCGCCTATAGGGCCGCCTCCACTGGTTTCGGGATGTAGCGCAGCCTGGTAGCGCACCATACTGGGGGTGTGGGGGTCGCTGGTTCGAATCCAGTCATCCCGACCAGTGGTTTCCTCCTTCATCGCCGGTTTCCTCTGCCTCCCGTGCCTGCGCGAATTGCGCGCGCGGCGATTTCCTGTATCCCGTAAGGGCTTACTGGACGCAGCGATTGGGTGAGGACGACAGGTGTCGGAAGCTGCCACGGGTACTGACAGATTGAGGCCCCGCCTCGCCGTGCGATTCGGCATCACCGGCCATCGCCCACCCCGCCTTGCCTTCGAACATCACGAAGCGGCACGCGAAGAGTGCCGGCGCATCTTTTCGGAAGCGCAGGGCCTACTGGAGGCGATCCGCGACCGCCATGCGGACCTGTTCTCCGGCGAAGAGCCGCTCGTCCGCCTCGTCACCGCACTGGCGTCCGGCGCGGATACGGTGGCTGCGGAGGCCGCGCTGGAACAAGGCATCGCCCTGTCGGCCTGCCTGCCCTTCCTGCCCGAGGAATATGCCAAGGATTTCTCTCCCGAGGAGTGGCGCGCGGCGCAGCAGTTGACCGAGGCCGCCGACGGGACGCTCGCGCTCGCCGATCACAGGCACGGCGACGAAGCCGGTTACGAGGGGATCGGGCGGCTGGTCCTCGCACAATCGGACATCCTCATCGCTATCTGGGACGGCGAGCCCGCGCGCGGCCGCGGCGGCACCACCGAAGTGGTGTCCGAAGCGATCGCGCGCCACATCCCGGTGATCCACATCAATCCCGACGGCTCGCACGAACCCATCCTGCTGTGGAGCGGCCTGCACGAGGAGGTGCCCGATCGCCCCTCGATCGACGGGGTCGAGCGGGTGGAACTGTCGCGCGCCCTGCCCGGCCTGATCGAAGCCCTGTGCGGTCCGCCCGAAGGAGAGGAAGATGCCGCCCTTCGCACCTTCCTGCGCGGCGATGTGCTGAAGAACCGCACCAGCCTTGCCTGGCCCCTCTTGCTGTTCGTCACTGGCGGGCGCAGCTGGAAACGCACCTATTTCCGCTCCCCCGGACCGACCGAGGCGCGCCAGTATTTCACCCCGCTGATCGAGCCCTTTGCCGCGCTCGGTCGCTTCGGGAGCCGCCTCAACGGCGCGCTGGCGGATCGCTTCGCGCGCGCCGACGCGGCCGCCAATGCCGCGGCACTGCAGTTCCGCAGCAGCTTCGTGACCAATTTCGGCCTCGCCGCCATGGCCGTGCTGCTGGCGCTCGCCAGCCTGCTGGCTCCGGAAGCCAAGGTCTGGTTCATCGTGGCCGAGCTGGTCGTGATCGGCTTGATCATCGCCAACACGCGGCGCGCCCACCGCTGCAATTTCCACCAGCTGTGGATCGACCGTCGGCATCTGGCCGAACGCCTGCGCCTCCTCGCCATCTCCGCGACGCTCGGGCGGCTGTCGCTGCGCGATGTGGAGGACGGCACCACGCACCCGGGGTGGGAGACATGGTACGCCCGGGCCACGGCGCGCGAACTCGAATTGCCGCAGGGGGACCTGGACCGGGCCTATCTCGAGAAGGTGCGCGGGTCGGTGCTCTCGCTGATCGAAGACCAGATCGGCTATCACGAGCGCAATGCGCACATGATGGAGCACGTGAACCACCGGCTCCACCGCGCAGGCGATGTGCTGTTCGTCGGCACGATCCTCTTCTGCCTTGTCTATCTCGCGTCCAAGTTCGCCGGGCCCGGACCGATCGAGATCGCCGGTGTCGGCCTGACCCAGATTGTCACCATGGCGACCGCCTTCTTTCCCGCCTTTGCCGCCGCGCTCTACGGTATCCGCATGCAGGGCGATTTCGCCGCGACGGCAGAGCGATCGAGCGCCATTGCGCGACGGCTGGGCAAGCTGCAGGTCGCCGTGCGTAGCGACACGCTGACCTACGACCGGCTGGTCGATCGCATCCGGCGCCTGAGCGAGATCATGCTGTCCGATATCCACCAATGGCAGCAGCAATACGAGACTCGCCCAATCAGCCTACCCGGTTAAACCATTTTCCTACACGAACCTTTTTGGTTATCGGCTGCGGTTTCCCAATCACGGAGACCCGCCATGGCCCTGCTCGAATCGCTCATCGGACCCATTGCCTCGATCATCGACAAGGTAATTCCCGACAAAGAGGCGCGCGCCAAAGCCAAGCTCGAACTGATCGCGCTCGAGGGGACGCAGGAGTTGAAGGCCATCGAAGCCCGTCTCTCCGCCATCGTCGCCGAAGCGCAGAGCGCCGACCCCTGGACCAGCCGCGCCCGCCCTAGCTTCCTCTACGTGATGTACGCGCTGATCCTGTTCAGCGTACCGATGGGCGTGATCGCCGCCTTCGACGCGCAGACAGCGCTCGACATCGGCACCGGCATGACCCGCTACCTCGCGGCGCTGCCGGACGCGCTCTACGCGCTGTTTGGGACGGGCTACCTCGGCTACACGGCGGCGCGGCAGTGGGGGAAGGTCAAGGGGACGGATCAGTAATGCCATGCCTCGGGCGCAGTACCTGGTTGGCGAAATGGGCTCTTTCGGTGCTACGACCCCCAAATTCTTCGACGAAGAGGTGATAACCTTCTTTTCCTACCTTGGCGCACACGGCAGAACCAACAAAGTTGACGAAGAATGGTGCGCGGCTATGTCGGTTGGATCTCAGGAGGCTGCAATGACGCCCAAAAAGTTGATGCCTTTCATTCTTGTCTTCTCAGCCCTCACGCTCTTCGTGATAATTATGCTGATTTGATCGACAATTTTCATGAGCGATCCCACACAAAAGAGGCGCTTTGTTGCGGGGTTCGCTTTCGGACTTGTCGTTGTCGCTGCAATTGCGACAGTCGTTGCTGCGGTTGGTTCGTAAGACAAGAATGGGAGGCCGAAATCGCGGTCGGTAGCGCACAGCCGCTTCTCACCCCCCTCGACTCCCGCTAACCCCGCCCCATGACCCCCACCATCTTCGTCCTCAACGGCCCCAACCTGAACCTCCTCGGCACGCGCGAGCCGGAGATCTATGGCTCGGATACGCTCGACGATATCGGCCGCATGCTCGAGGACAAGGCGCAGGAACTCGGCCTCGCGATCGACATGCGCCAGACCAATCACGAGGGCGTGCTGGTCGACTGGCTGCACGAGGCGCGAGAAGTCGGGGCCAAGGCGGTGCTGCTCAATGCGGGCGCCTATACCCATACCTCCATCGCGCTGCTCGACGCGATCAAGGCGATCGGTGTGCCGGTGATCGAGGTGCACCTCTCCGACCCCGCGAAACGCGAGGAATTCCGCCACATCTCCTACGTCGGCATGGGCGCGGTGGACGAGGTCAAGGGGATGGGGCCGCGCGGCTATGCCGTAGCGTTGGAGAAGGCCGCAGCGCTTTAAAACCCGCCCGCACCCCTTGTCACACAGCGCGCCGGGGCGCATAGGCGCTGCAAAGCTACAACAAGGGTAACCATGGCCGACCACAAGGGCAGCGCCGGCAAGTCCGGCATGAACATCGACATCAATCTCGTGCGCGAACTCGCCGAGATGCTGGGCGAAACGGGTCTTACGGAAATCGAAGTAGAAGACGGCGACCGCATGATCCGCGTCTCGCGTGGTGGCGGCGTGGCGATGGCTCCTGCCGCGATGGCGGCTCCCATGGCAGCAGCACCGGCGGCGGCTCCCGCAGCGGCCGCCCCTGTCCCCGCAGCCGCCCCTGCCGCGGACCACGCCGGCGCGATCAAGTCGCCCATGGTCGGCACCGTCTACCTCGCCCCCGAACCGGGCGCGAAGGACTTCGTTTCGGTCGGCGACAGCGTCAAGGAAGGCCAGACGCTGGTCATTGTCGAGGCGATGAAGGTGATGAACCCGATCACCGCCGACAAGGCCGGGACGGTCAAGGCGATCCTTGTCGAGAATGCCCAGCCGGTCGAATTCGACCAGCCGCTGATCGTCATCGGCTGAGGAATCCCCGTGTCCGACATCAAACGTATCCTCATCGCCAATCGCGGCGAAATCGCGCTGCGCATCCACCGTGCGGCGCATGAAATGGGCATCGAGACGGTCGCGGTGCACTCCACCGCCGACGCCGATGCGATGCACGTCCGCCTCGCCGACCATGCCGTGTGCATCGGCCCGCCGAGCGCGACCGACAGCTATCTCAACATCGCCAACATCATCTCCGCCGCTGAGGTGAGCCACGCCGATGCGATCCACCCGGGCTACGGCTTCCTCTCGGAAAACGCCAAGTTCGCCGAGATCGTCGAGGCGCACGACATCAAGTGGATCGGCCCCAAGCCCGAACACATCCGCACGATGGGCGACAAGGTCGAGGCCAAGCGGACCGCAGGCGCGCTCGGCCTGCCGCTAGTCCCCGGCAGCGACGGCGCCGTCTCCGAAATCGACGACGCGCGGGAGATCGCCGCGGAGATCGGCTATCCGGTGATCATCAAGGCCGCCAGCGGCGGCGGCGGGCGCGGGATGAAGGTCTGCGAAAGCGAGGACCAGCTCGAAACGCTGATGCAGCAGGCCGGCAGCGAGGCGAAGGCCGCCTTCGGCGACGCGACCGTCTATATCGAGAAGTACCTCGGCAATCCGCGCCACATCGAATTCCAGGTGTTCGGCGACGGCGAAGGCAATGCCATCCATCTGGGCGAGCGCGACTGTTCGCTCCAGCGGCGCCACCAGAAGGTGCTCGAGGAAGCGCCCTCCCCCGTCATCAGCCACGAAGAACGCATGCGCATGGGCGAAATCTGTGCCTCCGCGATGCGCGACATGGGCTATCGCGGCGCAGGGACGATCGAGTTCCTGTGGGAGAACGGCGAGTTCTACTTCATCGAGATGAACACCCGCCTGCAGGTCGAACATCCCGTGACCGAAGCCATCACCGGCGTCGACCTGGTGCGCGAGCAGATCCGCATCGCGGCAGGCAAACCGTTGTCGGTCGCGCAGGAGGATATCGAGTTCAAGGGCCACGCGATCGAGTGCCGCATCAATGCGGAAGACCCGTTCACCTTCGCCCCCTCGCCCGGCAAGGTCACCTATTACCACCCGGCCGGCGGCATGCATGTGCGCGTCGATAGCGGGCTCTACGCCGGCTATTCCATCCCGCCCTATTACGACAGCATGATCGCCAAGCTGATCGTCTACGGCCGCAACCGCGAGGGTTGCATGATGCGCCTGAAGCGCGCGCTGGAGGAGATGGTGGTCGAAGGCGTGAAAACGAACATCCCGCTGCACCAGGCGCTCCTGCAACAGGAGGACGTCCAGACCGGCGACTACACGATCAAGTGGCTCGAGGACTGGCTAAAGGAGCGCGAGGACTGACGCCTCTCGAAGCCTCGCAGAGGCAGGTGATCGAGGACGCCTATCGCGCCTTCCGCGATGTAGAGCGCCCGGTTTCGCTCGAGCGCTCTCCCTATCGGCGGGGTGACGAGAACGACACGGTTCTGCGGGTGATCCTCGACCTTCCACTTAGGGACATCACCGATCATCTGATCGGACCCTATTCCGGCTGGGCTATGACGACGGTAGGCACCGGACGCGACTACCAGTACTTCCTTCCCCGTATTCTCCAGCTCGCCCTCGAGGATCCGACCTGGATCGGAGTGGAGCCTCCGCTGCTCGCATGGCGCATTCGGGAAAGCGGCTGGTCTGACTTCAGCACGGAAAAGCGGGAGGCAGTTCTCGCGGTTTTTACCCATGCGATGGCTCGGGGTGTTTCAGCGCCACCGGATGAGGACGACAGCTATCTATCATGGTGGAGCGGCGCCGTGGCGCTCGATTGGCCGGTAGAGAACGGTTGCGAACTCATCCGCAGTATGCGCGGCGAGAACGTCGCGCTCCAGCTCGCCACCTCAATTGTCGACGCATACTCCGACCTCTTGAAGAAAGGCCGGCTCAAAGCGCAGTTCGCGGAAGAGTATGAGGACGAAGTCGCCTTGGAGGCGATGACCCGTTTCCTCCTATCGGAAGAAACCGAAGCGAGGATCATCGAAGTCTCGAACCGCGCGAGCGCCGACGACGTCTCGATGATCCTCGAACCGGCCTTGGCCTATATCGAGCTGTTCCGGTCGAGCTGACCGGACTACGCCCTAGTCCCTGAAACTCGGGTCGATCCGGTCGAGCTTGCGCAGCAGGGCGGGCCACGCGAGGGCGTTGGCGACCATGCCGATGCCGTCTGCGGGGGTCTGCGCCTGGACCTTTTCCGGCGTGCCCTGCGGCGGGTTGTTGAGGTTCTCGCGGCCCGCGCTCAGCATGCGGACCTGCGCGGTGCAGGCGCGCTCGATGAAGTAGAGGCGCAGGAAACATTCGGCGACGCTCTTGCCGATCGCCAGCGTGCCGTGGTTGCGCAGGATCATCGCGTGCTTGTCGCCCATGTCCTCGACCAGCCGCTCGCGTTCCTCGAGGTCGGTCGCGATGCCTTCATACTCGTGATAGGCGATGTCGTGGCGCGCGATCATGCCGGTCTGCGTGTGTTCCATCAGCCCCTCGGCCATGGCGCTGACCGCCTGCCCGTCGGGCGTGTGGAGGTGCATAACCGCATGCGCATCCTCACAATTCATGTGCAGCGCCGAGTGGATCGTGAAGCCCGCCGGATTGACCGGATGTGCGCTCGGGATCACCGGCTGGCCTTCGGTGTCGATCTTGACGAGGCTGGAGGCGGTGATCTCCTCGAACATCATGTCGTAGGGGTTGATCAGGAAGTGATGCTCCGGCCCCGGCACGCGCGCCGACAGGTGCGTGAAGATGAGATCGTCCCAGCCATAGAGCGCGACCAGTCGGTAGGCCGCGGCGAGATCGACGCGGACCGCCCATTCCTCGTCGCTCACCGAGGCGCGGATGTGGCTGTCGTCATTGGCGGTCTTGGTTTCGAGTACGGTTGCCATGCTCTCTCTCCGGGAATTTACTCTACGGCGGCCTTGTACATGCTTGTGCGCGGACGCTCAAACAGGCGCATGACCATGGGCTCGAAAAATTCGAGCGGTTCGGATTGGTAGTCCGGATCGAAGGCCGGACAGTCGTATTTCTCGATGAATTCCACCGTCGCGTCGAAATAGGGCGAGTCCCTGAACTTGTCGCGCATGTCGGGATCGAGCCCGATGAAGTGGAAGAAGTTGTTGCCCTGGAAAATCGCGTGATGCTTCACGATCCAGTGCAGCTCCTCCGACACGAAGGGCTGGAGGATCGAGGCCGCGATATCGGCGTGATTATAGGCACCTAGCGTATCGCCGATGTCGTGGAGCAGCGCCATGACAACGTAATCTTCGGGCTTGCCGTCGCGGTGCGCGCGGGTCGCGGTCTGGAGGCAATGCGTGAGCCGGTCGACCTGGAAGCCGCCGAAATCGCCGTCGAGCAGTTTCAAATGCTCGAGCACGCGCGCACCGCCATTCGCGGCAAAGGGTTTGGCGTGCGTCATGATGATATCCCAGTCTTCCTGGGTGCCTTCGGTCATAGTGCGGAAGGCTGCGCTCTTCTCGAGTACGTCGGTCATGCTGGTGGTCCTCCCCGGCTTTTCCTCTCGTTGCGAATCGCCTTCTAGCGGTTCATGACGGGGAGGAATGCAAAGGACTTATCAATTCTCTGAGATCGGTCCCTCGCACGCCGAGGGCGCAATCTTCACCATGCTGGTGGCGGCTGGTCGCAGGCAAGGTTTCGCGGGCGGTGCGCAGGTCCTGCATCGCGGGGATGCGGGCAAGGGGTTCTGGGTGATCGAGACCGGCCAGGTGATGGCCTGCCGCTTCGGGCGCGAGGGCGAGCGCATCCTCTACGGCGTCCTCGGGCGCGGCGACCTCATCGGCGAGCTCGCCTGTTTTGCGGGAGTAGCGCAGCAGGTCAACGCGATCGCGGAAGGTGATGTGGAGCTGGTCTGGATCGAGGCCGGCCAGATCGACCGGCTGCTCGAAAGCGAACCGAAATTCGCGCGCTGGCTGCTCAATTCGATGGCCAACAAGCTGCGCGCCGCGCTCGACCGGATCGAGGGCGACTACAGCCTCTCCGCGCAGGCGCGAATTGCACGGGTGCTGGTGCATCTGGCGTTGGAGGACGGATGGGACCTCGACATCACGCAGCAGCAGTTGGCGGACTTCGTCGGCGTCTCGCGCGTGACGATCGGGCAGGCACTGTCGGAGTTCGCGGCGAAGGGCCTGCTCAAGCGCCGGTACGGCGGGATCACGATCACGAATTCCGCAGGGCTTGCCGCCTATTCAGACTAGTCGAAACTGAAGCCCGCCGCCTTGGCCTCGGCGATCACTTCCGCGCCGGTCTGCTGCGGATGATCGCCCCTCACGCGGCACCAGTCGGCGCGCTCATCGACGAAGATCTCCTTCTCGATGGCGAGATGCGCAGCGTCGTCGAACAGGCCTGCGGAGAAGCTGCGGTTGCCGGTGGGCTTGAAGCGCCACCAGATGTTCGAGCCGCAATGCGAGCAGAAGGCGCGCTCGCCCCAGTCGCTGGAGGCGTAGGCAGTGATGGCTTCCTCGCCGTGGATCGTGAAATCTTCGCCCCTCAGCGCTGCATAGAATGCCCCGCCCCAGCGGCGACACATGGCGCATTGGCACAGCTCCACCTCCTGCGCCGGTCCCGACAGTTCGATACGAACCGCGCCGCACAGGCAATGGCCGTGGATCGTCGGGCTCATCGCATCAGCCGAGCGGAACGCCCGGATCGTTCTTGCTGGTGCGGATGGTCAGCGAGGTCTTCACGCTCGCCACGTTGGGCGCGGGCGTCAGCTTGCTGGTGAGGAATTCCTGGAAGCTCTGCAGGTCCTTGCTGACGATCTTGATGATGAAATCGATCTCGCCATTGAGCATGTGGACTTCGCGGACCTCGGGCAGTTGTTTCATCGCCTGCTCGAACTCGCGCAACGAATCCTCCGCCTGACTCTTCAGGCTGACCATGGCGAACACGGTGATCGAGAACCCCAGCTTTCCCGGATCCAGATCGGCGTGATAGCCGCGGATGACGCCTTCTTCCTCGAGCGCGCGGACACGCCGCAGGCACGGCGGCGCGGTCAGCCCGACGCGGTGCGCCAGTTCGACATTGGTGATTCGCCCTTCTGCCTGCAGCTCCCCCAGCAGTTTGCGATCGATTTCGTCGAGATTGGCCATTACCCTGAGCCCCGTTTGATTTGGCAGTCCACGCCTTTGGGACCGGATTCAATTGCGAAATGTTAACAACGCATCCGGAGCCTCTTGGCTAACATTATTATCTTTGCCAGCAATTGTCCCGCTTTGCAACGCGAAGACAACTTTCCGTTCAGCGTAAACATTACACGGATAGAAGGCAGAATTGGGCGATGGTTACCCCTTCGCAAACCTTTGTCCGCCAACGGAGATCCGATGCACTTCGATGACCGCCTTGCCACAGTGTTGCGCCTTCGCGCCGCGGGCGAGCGTGCGGGCAAGACACAGTTCCGTCAGCTGATCGACCTCCTGGGCGAGCGTCCGCAGGCGGGCGACCCCGCCCTGAAGGCGGCGGCCTACCTGCGCCTGATCGCGCTGGCGGAAAAAATTCCGGTCGAGGAGCGGGCGAAGATCGTCGGCGAAACCGGCTGGCGTTTCCGCAATCCGGAACTGGTCAAGTGGTTCGGCGAAGCGCATCCCTCGATCGCCGCCGCCGCGCTTTACCGCGCGGAGCTGAGTGGCGAGGAATGGGAAGCCCTGATCCCGAAGCTGCCTATCCGCGCACGCGGTTTCCTGCGCCACCGCCGCGACCTGCCCGAAAAGGCGGTGCGCGTGCTCGACCAGCTCGGCGTGCAGGATCGCGCCCTGCCCTTGCCCGACGTGCTGGAGCTGTTGGTTGAGACGGAGGACGAAGACGAGGATAAGGACTTCGCACGCTCCCTGGAAGCGCCCGAGCCGCTGGTGCTCTCGGCCGCCAGCGACACGGAGGCAGACGATCGCGTGTCGCATCCCGAACCCGCGCCCGCCGATGCAGTGCCGGCAGCGCCGCGCTCTCCGACCGACAGCGGCGGCATCCGCGCGCTGGTCGACCGGATCGAAGCCTACAAGCGCAATCGCGGAAGCCCGGCGGACGATGCACCTTCCTTGCCGCTTTCGGGCCTCGACCAGCCCGCTCCCCGCAAGCCGGTGGAAAGCTTTAGCTTCGGTACCGATGCGGAAGGGAAGATTGACTGGGCCGATCCCGAAGTCGCCCCCATGGTCATCGGCACCGCCCTCGCCCAGCGGCGCGACGGGACTGGCGACGACGCCTTCGCGGCAGGTTTCCTCAACCGTCGCCCCATCCGCGCGGCCGCAATCGTGCTGGGGGGCAGCGATGCCATAGCGGGCGACTGGATCGTCGACGCAGCCCCGCGCTTCACCCGCGGCGAGGGCCGCTTCTACGGCTACGTCGGGCGGTTCCGCCGCGCGGTCGAAGCCGGCGACGACCTGCGCCAGCGCAGCGCCGACCGGCTGCGCCAGCTGCTCCACGAACTGCGCACACCGGTCAACGCCATGCAGGGCTATGCAGAAGTCATCCAGCAGCAGGTCTTCGGTCCGACGCCGCACGAATACCGGGCGCTCGCCGCCAGCATCGCGGGCGACAGCGCGCGCATCCTGGCGGGGTTCGACGAACTCGACCGGCTGGCCAAGCTGGAAACGGGCGCGATCGAGCTCGACAGCGGCACGGCGGATTTCGCCGCGATCGCCCGCGCCCAGATCGCCCAGCTGCAGTCGGTCCTCAGTCCCCGTGTCGCCCGCTTCGATGCCGAACTGGCGGCGCAGGCCGCCCTGCTTCCGCTCGCCGAGCGGGAAGCGGAGATGCTCGCCTGGCGCGTGCTGGCGACGCTGGCGGGCGCGACCGGCGCGGGCGAAACCATCAAGCTCGACCTGCGCACCGAGAACGACCAGGCCGCGCTGCGTGCGCAGCTGCCCGCGTCACTCGCCGCCGCCGAAGACATCTTTTCGTCCGAAGCGCGATCCGGCGGCAGCACCGTCAGCTCGGGGATCTTCGGCGCGGGATTCTCGCTCCGCCTCGCACGGGCAGAAGCCCGCGCGGCGGGTGGCGAGCTATCGCGAGACGGCGGATGGCTGATCCTTTCGCTGCCGCTCTTGACCAGCGAGAAGGGCCTGCCTAGCCCAATGGATGAACGGGGTCGCGCGGCGGGCTGACACCGCGGCACGATGGCCTGAGGGGGGGCTGGTCGATACAACACGCAAATCTCCTGAAGCCGCCAACGGCGAGGCAGCGCGCCCGGTTCGGGCCGGACTTCGGGCAGCGCGTGCTGCTGACGATCGACACCGAGGAAGAGTTCGACTGGAACGCGGATTTCTCGCGCGACGGCTATGGCCTCGACCATTTGCGGCGCCTGTCGAAATTCCAGCAGTTCTGCGAAGGGATCGGAGCCAAGCCGGTGTACCTGGTCGATTGGCCCGTCGCCCGCTCTGCGATGGCGCGGGAGATCATCGGGAGCGCGGTCGCCGCCGGAAAGGCCGAAGTCGGCGTCCAGTTGCACCCGTGGGTCAATCCACCCTTCGAGGAAGAGCTGGGCCAGCACACCAGCTTCGTGGGCAATCTGGCGCCGGAACTCGAACGCGAGAAGTTCCGCCGCCTGCGCGACGAAATCGAGAGCAATTTCGGCGCCACGCCGCTCATCTATCGCGCGGGCCGTTACGGGCTTGGGCCGAACACGGCCCGCATCCTGTCGGAATGCGGCATGGCGATCGACAGTTCGGTGCGGTCGCGCTTCGACTATGGCTATGCGGGTGGCCCCGATTATCGACGCCATCCGGTCGCGCCCTACTGGACGGACGACCAGCGCAACCTGCTCGAGCTGCCGTTGACCACGGTCTATTGGGGCATGTTTCGCAAGCAGGGCGAAGCGCTGTTCCCCCTTACCCTGCGCTTCCCGAAACTGACCGGCCTGTGTTCGCGCCTGGGCCTGCTCGAACGCATTTCGCTAACTCCGGAGGGCGTCTCGCGCGCAGAGGCGCTCAAGGGCATCGACATAGCGCTCGACGACGGGCTGCCTGTGCTTGTGCTGAGCTTCCACAGCCCCTCGCTCGCGCCCGGCTACACGCCTTATGTGCGGACCGAGGACGATCTCGACGATTTCTACGATTGGTTGCGCGCGATCTACGCCTATCTCGGCCAGCGCGGGGTCCAGTCCACCACAGTCGCGGAAATCATCGACTCCGTGGTCGTCTAGGCGCTTGTCAGCCGCACCCGGCGCGGCTAGGCGCTGGCCTCCGCATGCGGCGCGTGGGGGCCTGTAGCTCAGTTGGTTAGAGCTGGCCGCTCATAACGGCTAGGTCGCGGGTTCGAGTCCTGCCGGGCCCACCAGTCGCAATGCAGCACGGGAAATCTGTCGGGGAGTGGCGCAGCCTGGTAGCGCACTTGTTTTGGGTACAAGGGGTCGCTGGTTCGAATCCAGTCTCCCCGACCAGATTTCCTTTCGTTTCGGGGAGCGACGCCTGACCGCCAGCAGCCGCCCGTCCGCCATCGACACCCGCGTCATCTGGGCAATCGCCCTGCCCGCGATGGTCACCAATGTGGCGACCGCGCTGATCGGTGTGGGCGACATGTGGATCGTCGGCCAGCTGGGCGACGCGCCCACACAGGGTGCGGTCGACGTCGGGGCGAAGCTGTTCGCAGCCCTCTTCACGGTCATGAACTTCCTCAAGACCGGTACCACCGGGCTGGTCGCGCAGGCGGGCACGCGCAGCGGGGCGCAGGAACAGGCTGCGGTGCTGCTGCGCGGGCTGGTCGTGGGGCTTGCCATCGCGGCGCTGCTCCTGCTGGCGAAGCCGCTCCTGCTGCCGGCGCTGCTCGACGCCCTGGGTGCGCGCGGCGAGGTGCGCGATGCAGCCCGCATTTATGCCGACATCCGCTATTGGAGCGCGCCGGCGGTGATGGCCAACTTCGCCATCGTGGGATTTCTCGTCGGTCGCCGGCGGATGAAGACCGTGCTGGCGATCGAGGTCGCCTACAATCTCCTCAACGTCGTACTCGGCCTGTGGCTGGCGCTGGGGCTCGACCGGGGGATCGCCGGGATCGGCTGGTCCAGCTTCGTGGCCGAATATGCCAAGCTCGCGGTGTGCGCTGCCGTGGTGCTGCATCTGGCAGGCGGGGACTTGCGCGAGGCCCTGCGCGCGCGGGTGCATCTTTCGCTGGCCTCGCTGCGGCCGTTCCTGTCGGTCAATCGCGATCTCTTCCTGCGGACCGTGGTGCTGATGGTCGCGATTTCGGCCCTCACCCGTCTGGGCGCGGAGCGCAGCGCGGTCGTCCTCGCCGCCAATGGTATCCTCTACCAGTTGTTCGTGTTCTCGGCGCTACTGCTGGACGGTTTCGAGAACGCGGCGCAGGTGCTCAATGGCGAGCGGCATGGCGAGGACGACCGCGCAGGCTTCGTGGCCTATGTCCGCGCGATCCTGTGGCGGGGCTTTGCCGTGGCAGCGGGGCTCGCCGCCGTGTTCGGGGTCGCGGGTGAGGCGATCCTCGCGTCCTTTGCGGCAACCGGAGCCGTCGCGCGCGAGGCACAGTCGCTGCTCCCGTGGCTGATCGTCATCCCCTTCGCCGGCGTCGCCAGCTTCGTGCTCGACGGCGTGTTCGTGGGCGCCAGCTGGACGCGGGCCCTGCTGCTGAGCATGGCGGGCGCGGCGGCGGGCTACGCGCTGCTGTTGTGGCTGACATGGCCGCTCGGCAACCACGGGTTGTGGCTGTCCTTCGTGCTGTTCCTGGTGTTGCGGACGGGCCTGCAACTGGCGCTGATGCCGCGCCTGCTGCGCGCTTAGGCGACCGCTTCGCGGCGCTCCTCGCGCGGCTTGAACTCCGCGACGACACCGGCGCCATCTTCGCGGCAGACGCGGTTGCGACCGCCTTCCTTGGCGCGGTAGAGTTCGGCATCGGCACGGGCGAACAGCTTGCCATAGCCCTCGCCCGCCTGCCGCGCGGCAACGCCGAAGCTGGCGGTGAGGCGCTGGTTGGCAACCATGCCCGGCACGACCGTATCGGCGAACCGCTTGCGAATGCGTTCGGCCATCGCTTCGGCGCGTTCGCCATCGCAGTTCCACGCGAGAATGCAGAATTCCTCGCCGCCGATGCGCCCGGCGATGTCGGAATTGCGGATCATATTGGAGATCACGCCGCCGAAGGCCGCAATCGCCTTGTCGCCGACCTGGTGGCCGTAGACGTCGTTCACCGCCTTGAAGTGGTCGATATCGGCCACGACCAGCCCGATCGGCACGCCTTCCTGCTTGGCCCGCTCGATGATCGCGAGCGCATCCTGCTCGAAGGCGCGGCGTGCGCGCAGGCCGGTGAGCATGTCGCGCTCCGCCCGTTCGCGTTCGTTGATGACCTGGTCCCAGGCGCAGGCGCCGATCAGCGTGACACCGGTCATGAGCGAGGCGACCGTGACCGCGACGCTGAGCACCGAATAGTAGATGGATTCGCGATAGTCCGCCGCACTCGATCCGCCGGCGATGATCAGCGTGAGCACCGGGCGCACCAGCAGGTTCATCGCCGACACCGCGAACAGCACCGCGATCAGCGTGTCGATCGCGTTGCGCCGCTGGACGTTGAACAGCGCCATCGTGCCCAGCACGAACATGACGCCATAGCCGGTGTTGACGATGTAGAGCCGCGGAGCGGTATCGTCCGACATGCCCACCGCCGCGGCCAGCGTCAGGGCGGAAACACCATAGATCACGCCGAGCGCCGGGATCGAGATATGCTGCCCGACCCGCTTCGTCGCGGCCCAGATCAGCGCGCCCGTCCCCAGCGTGTAGAACACCTGCGTCGTATGGAAGACGTAAAATGCACCGGGGTCCGGCACCAGATGCGTGATCAGGAAGCCGATCCCCATGAAGAGGTAGGCAGCCGCGAAACCGAGCACGTAGGACCCCATGTTCCCGCGCTTCCACAGCACGAGAAACACCATCATGAAGATGAGCGCCATGGCCGGCGTGATGAGTCCGAGTATCTGTTCGCGCATGATGACGCCTGGAACCCCCTTTGGGGTTTTCTAGGGAGAGATACTTAACAAGTCCTCACTACAGGCCGGATTTACCGCGTAAAACATGGGGATAACCGCCTTTCCGGCAAGCTGGCGTTAACCATTCGGGAGGTTTTGGCCGCAATCGCGATCCCCGAAGCCTTTCCTCCCGGCGGCCACAGCACGCTTGCCCCTTCGCCTCCGCATCATTATCTGCCCCACCAGACCTGCCGGGCGCTTCCAGCCCGCACATCCCATATCCGATTACGAAGGACCCGCCCGATGGCCGCGCAATACGCATACGTCATGAAGGACATGACCAAGACCTTCCCCGGCGCGCAGAAGCCGGTGCTGTCCAACATCAACCTGCAGTTCTACCAGGGTGCCAAGATCGGCATCGTCGGCCCCAACGGTGCGGGCAAGTCCACGCTGATCAAGATCATGGCCGGCATCGACAAGGACTTCACCGGCGAGGCATGGCCGGGTGAGAACATCACCGTCGGCTATCTCGAGCAGGAACCCGAGCTCGACCCGACCAAGACCGTGCTCGAGAACGTCCGCGAGGGCGCGAAGGAAACCGCAGACCTCGTCGCGCGCTTCAACGAAGTCAGCGCGCTGATGTGCGAGCCCGATGCCGATTTCGACGCGCTGGGCGCGGAAATGGGCGAGCTGCAGGACAAGATCGACGCGGTCGACGGCTGGACGCTCGACAACCAGCTCGAAGTCGCGATGGAAGCGCTGCGGTGCCCGCCGGGCGACTGGCCGGTCAAGGACCTGTCGGGCGGCGAAAAGCGCCGCGTCGCGCTCACCCGCCTGCTGATCCAGAAGCCTTCGATCCTGCTGCTGGACGAGCCGACCAACCACCTCGACGCGGAATCCGTCCAGTGGCTCGAAAACCACCTCAAGGACTATGCCGGTGCGGTGCTGATGATCACCCACGACCGCTACTTCCTCGACAATGTGGTGGGCTGGATCCTCGAACTCGACCGCGGTTCGTACTACCCGTACGAAGGCAATTACTCGACCTACCTCGAGAAGAAGGCCAAGCGCCTCGAGCAGGAAAGCCGCGAGGAATCGGGCAAGCAGAAGGCCCTCCAGCGCGAACTCGAATGGATCCGGCAGACCCCGGCCGCCCGCCAGACCAAGTCCAAGGCGCGTATCCGCAAGTTCGAGGAACTGCAGAACAGCCAGGAAAACCGCGCCGTCGGCAAGGCACAGATCGTCATCCAGGTGCCCGAACGCCTCGGCGGCAAGGTCATCGAGGCCAAGAACATCTCCAAGGCCTATGGCGACAAACTGCTGTTCGAAGACCTCAGCTTCACCCTGCCCCCGGGCGGCATCGTCGGCGTGATCGGCCCCAATGGCGCGGGCAAGTCTACCCTGTTCAAAATCCTCACCGGCAAGGAAGAGCCCGACAGCGGCACCATCGAGATCGGCTCGACCGTGCGCCTCGGCTATGTCGACCAGAGCCGCGACCACCTCGATCCCAAGCACAACGTCTGGGAAGAGATTTCGGACGGGCTCGATTACATGAAGGTCAACGGCCAGGACATGAGCACGCGCGCCTATGTCGGCGCGTTCAACTTCAAGGGCGCGGACCAGCAGAAGAACGTCGGCAAGCTGTCGGGTGGTGAGCGCAACCGCGTCCACATGGCCAAGATGCTCAAGACCGGCGGCAACGTCCTGCTGCTCGACGAACCGACCAACGACCTCGACGTCGAAACCCTAGCCGCGCTCGAAGACGCGATCGAGAACTTCGCCGGCTGCGCCGTGGTGATTAGCCACGACCGCTTCTTCCTCGACCGCCTCGCGACGCACATCCTCGCCTTCGAGGGCAACAGCCACGTCGAATGGTTCGAAGGGAACTTCGAAGCCTATGAAGAGGACAAGCGGCGCAGGCTCGGCGATGCAGCGGACCGGCCGACACGGTTGGCGTATAAGAAGCTGACGCGCTGAGAACCTAGCTCATCAGCCAGACGAAAGCGGCTGCAATGGACCAGGTGAGAAAGATCGCCGATATCCATTGCAGCCACTTCGGCCCGACGTTGCGGAAAATAAAATCGAAACAAAGATCTACCAGCGGGTGCATGCAATCCTCCCGTTGCCTTCCACTTCAGGCTGACTGGTTCGCGCCGAAGCCGAAACGTCGTCCCAAATCCTTCAGGACGATGCGGTCCGACCAGACGAGGTAAAGCCCGATCCCGGCCATGGCCGCGGCGAATATCGCGTAGGGAAACCCGAAGATTATCCACGGGGTCGTATCGAGCAGCCAGTCGAGGAATCCCTCGGTTGCCAGCGAGGCGATTATCCCGCCCACCAGCGTTTCGATCAGTTTGAGCCAGCCGTCCGGGCGGAAGAAATGCCGCCAGACCTGCACCAGCAGCATGGCGCAGATGATCAGATTGGCGATCTGGCTCTTGAACGCGTAGGGGTCCATGGCGACCTCGACGATCAGGGCGACCGAGAACAGGGCCAGGCTCGCCGCGTAAGACCCGATGCCAAGGCGCGCAATCGCTCCCCAGGTCATCGGTGCCTTTAGCAGGATGATCGCCGCACCGTAGATGATCGCACCCGTGAATATCTCGAAATAGTCGAAGCGCAGGCTATTCAACCGGAAGTTCGACAGCCCGCTTGCCAGCATGTGCGATCCCACCACGGCGGCAAGAACGGCGATCCCCTGCCGCACGGGTTCCGGCAAGTGCGACAGCATGCCCTCATCAGGCAGAGGGTCGCGCTGCCACGTCACCATGAAGATAATCGGGAAAGGCATGAGCCAGCGGATGCCGCTCGACGTAGCCTCGCTGAGCGCGGCACATGCCATCCAGACCATGAGAGAAATGCCGAGTGCGCGCCTCAGATCGATGGCGTCCTTGGAAATCGCGATGGCGACGCCGCAAAACCCCACGAAGACCAGAAATTGGGCGAGAAAGGCCAGCCCCTGCAGGTCGAGAATGCCGAAACCCGATTGAACCGGGAAGCCGGTTGCAGCTGCGAAGCCGCCTGCAACCACGAATCCCCACGCATAATTTCGGCTCATTTCCGGACCTCGAGTAAAGTCTCTATCTCCCGATATTACACGATCACCAGTTAAATATTTCTAAGATCCAATTCGGACTTCGAAGCCAGTTCCGGGGTGTTTGAACAATGGCTTTACTCTCCGCAACAATTCACCGCGCAAGGGTGTTTGCCCTTTCCTACACTCCTAGTCGCGCTTACCATTCTGGCCGCTCTTTGAACGGTTTATCCTTGGAGTTGCGAAGCGTAGCCTCTGCCCCTCCCCCCCGGCAGGCATGAACCTGTAGCTGATGCTAACTTGATCCAATTACATGTTTTAAAATACTTTTCTGAAAGTTGCCGCCGGGCGACAGGGTGTCGCCTATGTCACCAGACTGTCGCCCTTTCAACGGTCCCACCCCTCCATTTGACTCCCCCCACCATCCTTTGCGAGACTCTGCCCCAACGCGCTCAAGCCTCGGGCGCATCCCCTGACGGCGCATCCCTCGCGCCGCGAACACGAACTTCCGAAGGATAACCATGACCACTCCCACCACCGGCGACACTGTGACCATCGACTACGTTCTGAAGCGCGGCGACGGGCAGGAGATCGGCAATACCGCGCAGGTCGGGCCGCAAACGGTCACGCTCGGCAGCGGGCAGATCTTCCCGCAGATCGAGGAGGCGCTGACCGGCATGAGCGTCGGCGGCGAGCAGACGGTCGCCATCCCCTGCGACAAGGCCTTCGGCCCGCGCCGCGACGAGCTGATCATCGAGATTCCGCGCGCCAACCTGCCGCCCGAGCCCGCCCCGCAACCGGGCATGCAATTGAGCGCGCAGACGCCCGACGGCCAGCCGATGACGCTCTACATCCTCGAGGTCGGCGAAAAGGCGGTAAAGGCCGACGGCAACCACCCGCTCGCGGGCGAGGACATCAGCTTCGACCTCACCCTGCGCGCGATCCAGCCAGCCGCCTGACTAGCCGGTATAGTCGGCGACCGAATCCCGCTCGACGATCTCGAAGGGCACCAGGACGTTCTGCTTCGGCATCCCCGCCCGACCGATCTGTTCGACCAGCAGCTTACCCGCCGCCTCGCCCATCGCCTCGCACGGCTGGCGCACCGTGGTGAGTTGCGGGCGGACCTTGGTGGCCACGGCGTTGTCGTCATAGCCTACCAGCGAGATGTCGCCGGGGATCGCGATGCCCACCGCATCCGCCGCGTCGATAACGCCCGCAGCCATCTCGTCGTTGCAGGCGAAGATCGCCGTTGGCTTCGCAGCGAAGAGCTTCGGTGCCTGCTCCCGCCCCGACTGCCGTGTGAAGTCGCCCTGCACCACAAGCGCCGAGTCCACGCGCAGGCCCTTGGCGCCCAACGCATTGGAATAGCCATTGTAGCGTCGCATGCTGACCAGCTGCGAGCTCGGCCCACGTACAATGCCGATCCGCCGGTGGCCGCGCGCCGTCATATGACCCACGATCGAAGAGGCCGCCTCGTACTCGTCCATGCCCACGGTACTGCCGCGATCCATGTCCAGCAGGGCGGCAATGCGAACAAAAGGTACACCCCGCGCTTCGAGCAGCGATAAAATCTGGCGATCGTCGGATACCGGAGGAGTAAGGATGACCCCCGCATGGTCGGATTTCTCAAGCACTTGCGTGGTAGTGATATCGCGATCGTAAACATTGATCGCATCGAGGCCGACTCCAGCCGGCCTGCAAGCGCGATCCACACCGCTGCGGACTCGCGCCAGATAGTCTTCGCCCGGATTGTCGGACAGCAATAGGATGGTCTTCAGCCCGGTCATGCTCTTCGCTCCCTCCCAGTAGCGCAGGTTACTTTTGGTAGCGCTACCAGAAGGGAATGAAAAGGTCCCTAATGCCGGCAACTGACCGTGAACGCGGCAATCTTGTTTATCCGCTATTTCGCCTTGCCGATCCCCGGCACCAGCATGCCGACCCGCTTGCGGTATTCCGCATACTGGTCGCCGAGGAAGGTGATGAGGTCGCGCTCCTCGTAGCGGATGGCGATCAGGACATAGACCGTCATCCCCGCCGCGAAGACGAGGTGCCCCAGCGTCATGGTCGGGATAGCCCAGATGCCGATCATCATGCCGAGATAGAGCGGGTGGCGGCTCACCTTGTAGAACAGCGGCTGGCGGAACTTCTGCAAAACCGCCTCGCGCCCGGTCATGTGCAGCCAAGTCTGCTGCAGGCCGAACAGCTCGAAATGGTTGAGCAGCCAGGTGCTGATGAAGGCGATCGTCCAGCCGATCAGGAACAGCGCCCACAGTGCCATCACGGCCCACTCGGCCTCGGCCTGCCAGATCACCCGCGGCATCGGCTGCCAGTAGGCGAACAAGATCCACAGCGCGACCAGCGTGGCGAAGACATAGGCGGTGCGTTCGATCGACGGGTGGATCGATCTGGTCAGGACCGCCTTGAACCCAGGCCGCGCCATGACCGAGTGCTGGAGACCGAACAGCAAGATCAGCGCGAGGTTCACGACCAGCGCGACGGCGGTCGCTGGCGCTGTGCCGCTATCGACGGTCTTGGGGACGAAGACCCCGCCGACGAACGCAATCAGGTACAGGAAGGTCGCGAAGAACGCGAGATAGGTGACGACCGCAAGGCCGAAGCGAATGGCGGGCATGGCTCATCTCCCTCGTAGATAGCGACCCGCTGCCGTTTAGCAGGAGAGAGATTGCCACTGTCGGCTGATAGACTCAAGTCGGCCCCGGTCAGGGCGTGATCCAGCGCGCCTCCTCCGGCCCCACCAGCGCGCGGCGGTGGCCTTCATGGCTGAGCCAGTACCAGTCCGCCTCCTCGACCTCGACAAGCAGCACCGCGAAGTTCGGGCGTGCGGGGGCGAGTTGTTCGTCGATTGGCTGGATACCCTCGGCCCAGTCGGGCAGGCCGGTGGCCGGTTCGTCCCGTTCCTCCCCCGGTGCCGCGCCGAGATAGCAGCGGCGGGCGAAATTGGCGCTCTCCTGCCAGGCGGTGTCGGCGAGCGCTGTGTCGGTTTCGATCCAGCCCCTGCCCCTGATCCGCAGCTGGATCTTGGCGTCGGGATCGTAGAACAGCACGGCCATCGCCGCGCCCTCGCCGATCACCGCAACCTTGGGCGAGCGGGCATCGGTGTGGAAGCGCAGCGTCCATTCGTCGGCATCGAACTCGCGCAGGACCATGATCCGCGCATCGGCATCGGGGGTTACCACGACCGGCGTGTGCATCGCCGATTTGCGATTCGACGCAGCGATACACAGGCGATCGGCGATATCCGCGCGGACCTGTTCGAGATCGGTGTACATGCTTGCCCAAACGCACGGAGTGACACCCGGTGTCAATGATGATAACGTTCATGCTGACCTTCCCGAACCTGAACGAAAGGGTGTTGAGCCGGTTCAGTTTCGCGTCAGGCCGTTGTGATACAAAGCGAGACAGTGAAACGAGCCGCAGGTGGTGGAGCGGCTGGTAGAGGCAAAGGATACGCTCCATGACACTGACCAGACTGATGAAGGGTAGTGCCCTCGGCGCCCTCGCTGCGGCGATGGTGGCCACCGCCCTGCCTGCGGAAGCGCAAGCCCAGGATCGACGCGAACGCTCCGAGCGGAGCGAGCGCGGCGACCGCGGCCAACGTGCCGAACAGCGCAGCCAGCGCAGCGAAGCCCGCCAGCAGCGGACCGAAGCTCGGCAGCAGCGCCGCGAGGCTGCACGCCCCGCTGCAGCGCCCGAGCGGCGCGACATGCGCCAGCAGCAGGCCGAGGTGCGCCGCGCAGCAGCGCAGCAGGTCGCCGAACAGCGCCGCGGTCGCGACTGGAACCGGTCGGACCGTCGTTCGGACGTTGCCCAGGAACGCAGTGGCCGCGACTGGAACCGGTCGGATCGCCGGGGCAACGTGAGCGAGCGCATCGAACGCCGCGTCGAACGGCGTGTTGCGGAAGAGCGCCGCGACCAGCGCACCGAGCGCCGCGATTATCGGGGCGACCGCAACACCACCTATCGTGACGGCCGCCGGGACGGGCACAACTACGACCATCGCGACGTGCGCCGTGAGGCCTATCGCGACGGCCGCCGCGACGAGCGCCGCCAGGACCGCTACGAAGATCGCCGCATCCATCGCGACGGCTATCGTGACGGGTACCGCGAGGCGAACCGCCGCGCGCGCTATTACGACGGTCGCCGCTGGCACGACTACAACCGCTGGGATCACCGCAGCTGGCGCAACGACCGCCGTTACGACTGGCACGGCTATCGTTACAGCAACCGCAGCCTTTACCGGCTCGGCCGCTATTACGCGCCCTATCGCGACTATCGCTACAGCCGCGTGAGCATCGGTTTCCAGCTCGGCAGCCTGTTCTTCGGCAGCCGCTACTGGATCAACGACCCCTGGCGCTATCGCCTGCCGGAAGTCTACGGCCCCTACCGCTGGGTTCGCTATTACGACGACGTGCTGCTGGTCGATGTCTACAGCGGCGAAGTGGTCGACGTGATCTACGACTTCTTCTGGTAAGTCCTGACGCCGGCCCGGCTTGAGAGTGGTCCGGGACGGCAGCGAGCCCCCGCCGAGCGATCGGCGGGGGTTTTTCGCGTGCTCAGCCCGGAACCTTGCCGAAGGGCAGCATGCGGAAGATCCCGCCGTTCTTGTCGAAGAAGGTGTGCTTCAGGGCACCGAGGATGTGCAGGCCGATCAGGTAGATGAAAATCGAACCGCCCGTGGCATGCGCTTCGAAGATGGTATGGCCGAGGTCTTTATTCTCGCCCACCGGCAGCGCAGGCAGAGTGAAGATGCCGAAGACATCGACCCCCTGGCCGTAAAAGGAACTCGCCAGCCAGCCGCCGATGGGCAGGCCGATCAGCAGGACATAGAAAATGGTATGGACGGTGCGCGCCAGCTTGGCCTCCCAGGGTTTGAGGTCGGAAGGCAGCGGCGGGACCGGATGGGTCAAGCGCCACACCAGCCGGCCGATGGAGAGGATCAGGATGGTGATCCCGAGTGCTTTGTGGTCGGCCATGATCGCACCGGCCGCCTCGCGCGTCGCCGCATGCTCGGCATTTTCGGCAATGCGCCAGTTCCAGATCACCGCAATGGCGATGGTCCAGTGAAAGATCATCGCCCCCAGGGAATAGCGGCGTGAGGTGTTCTCGGTCATCGGTCTCTCCCCGAAGGATTGGAAGACGCAGCCTAGCGTTTCGGCGAATTGCGGCAAGCCGGATACTTGAAGCCTTCCCATCACTTGCTAACAGGGTCGCATGAGCAAGACCGCGACAATCCCGGATCAGGATGCCCTGAAACGCGTCGGCGCGCAGGTGCGCAAACGTCTGGAAGCCGACCCGCAGGCCTACAAGATCCCCACCGACCAGGCCGAGATTTTCGCGATCGGCGACTTCCTCACGCTCGACGAATGCCAGCGTCTCGTGCGCATGATCGACGCCGTCGCGCGGCCGAGCGAGTTGCACGAGACCGCCTATATCGCGAAGTTCCGGACCTCCTACTCGGGCAATTTTGATCCGCACGATCCCTTCGTGAAGATGATCTCGCGCCGGATCGACGACCTGCTCGGCCTCAATCCTGCAACGGGAGAGCGCATCCAGGGGCAGCGGTACTTGCAGGGGCAGGAGTTCAAGCCGCACAACGACTGGTTCTATACCGACCAGGAATACTGGCAGTTGGAACGCAAGCGCGGCGGCCAGCGCTGCTGGACCGCGATGGCCTTCCTTAACACGGTCGAGGAAGGCGGGCACACGCACTTCGTGGAGGTCGGCGCCTCGATCGAACCCAAGCCCGGCGTGCTGCTCTGCTGGAACAACGCCACCCCGCAAGGTGAGCCCAACGAGGGCACGCTTCACGCGGGCACACCGGTCATCAAGGGCAGCAAGTACGTGCTGACCAAGTGGTACCGCACGCGCCCGCACAGCTGAGGCATCAGCCGCGGGCGAGCGCCTCGGCGATCAGCTTGCGGCTGTTCTCGATCCCGTAGAGCGCGATGAAGCTGCCCATGCGCGGCCCCTGCTCGCTGCCGAGCAAGGTCTGGTAGAGCGCCTTGAACCAGTCGCGCAGGTTCTCGAACCCGTATTCCTCGCGCTTGCCGATCTCGTAGACCTCGGTCTGGAGATCTTCGGCGCTGGCGTCAGCGTGGGCTGTAGCGAGATAGGCATCGAGCGCCTTCAGCGCCTCCGCCTCGTTGGCCGCCGGCGCACGCTTCGATAGGGTCGGCACGATGTAGTCGCGCGTATAGGCGACCGCGGTGCCGATCAGGGTCTCGAGCTCGGGCGTGATGCGATCCGCGCCGATGTAGCTGGCAAGATAGTCGCGCAGCGAATCCTCGCTCGCTTCCGCACCCAGCACGCTGGCGAGGTTGAGCAGCAGGCCGTAGGTGACCGGCAGGCTGTCTCCCGCACCGGGAGCGTCGCTATCCTCAAACCCGCCGTTGGCGCGCAAGAGGTGCCACACTGGATTGCCGAGCTGCTTGTCGAGGTCCTGCTCGGCCAACCGTTCGCGGAACTGCCAGTAATCGTCCACCGCACGCGGGATCACGCCCACGTGCAGCTGCTTGGCGCTCTTCGGATTGGGGAAGATGTAGAAGCCGAGGCTCTCCTCGCTGCCGTAAGACAGCCATTCTTCGATCGTCAGGCCGTTGCCCTTCGACTTCGAGATCTTCTCGCCATTCGCATCGAGGAAGAGCTCGTAGATCAGGCCTTCAGGCTTGCGGCCGCCCAGTACCTGCGCGATCTTGCCCGACTGGACCCCGGTATCGGTGAGGTCCTTGCCGTACATCTCGTAATCGACGCCCAGCGCGACCCAGCGCATCGCGAAGTCTACTTTCCACTGCAGCTTGGCCATGCCGCCCAGTGCCGACTGTTCGACCACCGTGCCGTCTTCGTCGGTGAAGCGCACGGTGCCCGCATCGGCATCGACCACCTCGACCGGAACCTGCAGCACGCGGCCGGTGTTGGGCGAGATCGGCATGACCGGCGAATAGGTCGCCGCGCGCTCGGCCCGCAGCGTCGGCAGCATGATGTCGAGGATCGCCTGATTGTTGCGCAGCACCCCGCGTAGCGCATCGTCGAAGCGGCCCGAGTTGTACATGTCGCTCGCGGCGATGAACTCGTAGTCGAATCCGAAGCGATCGAGGAAGTCGCGCAGCATCGCGTTGTTGTGCGCGGCGAAGCTCTCGTGGCCCTTCTCGAACGGGTCGGGCACGCGGCTGAGCGGCAGGTGCAGGTTCGCCTCGAGCAGCGCCTGGTTGGGCACGTTGTCCGGCACCTTACGCAGGCCATCCATGTCGTCGGAGAAGGCGACGAGCCGCGTCTTGCCATCTTCCGGCTTCGCGCCGATCAGCGCCTCGAACGCGCGGCGCACGAGCGTGGTGCGCAGCACCTCCTGGAAGGTGCCGATATGCGGAAGGCCACTGGGGCCATAACCCGTCTCGAAAAGCACCGGCGAGCCATCGGGCTTCGCGCCGTCGGGATAGCGCTTGAGCAGCCGCTGCGCCTCCTGGAACGGCCAGGCCTTGGACACGCGGGCGGCGGCGATCAGATCGGTCATGCTCATGGCCAACCCTCTTGCCGCTTGGCTCCCGTGTTGCAAGTGCGAAGTGTTGGACTCAGGTTGGATCCGCCGAGGGCCACTCCAGTCACATGGACCGCATGGACCACTGTCCAATAGCAAAAAAGTGCGACCGCCACGGTGGTGGGCAACACGCGCGTGAAAATACCCCATAGGTCACCCATAACCGCGCCAAGCGAGAGGGTGGGAAAGGAAACTGCAAGTGCCATTACCCTGGGCCCTATATCGCGAGTGCGAAGTAGGAAAGCAGCTGCGCCAGACGAGAAATCACAGGATCGCGCGCTTCCTTTTGAGAAAGCCGCCTGTCTGCTTACGACCCGATTGCGGACGCTCGCAGTCTAGCGCATTGAGCGTGCTCAATGGCCGCGAAAAAGTTCACCCTCACCATCCTCGCACTTTCGCACTGGGCGTGTTCGCCGATCAACCCAAACGAAGGCGAAAGCATGTCGAGAGAGGAGGCTGTCCAGCTCGCGCGAGAGCACAAGGCTATATTGCTCAGCGAATCCTCGGCGTCCGAAAGAGCCAACTTTGCGAGCGACGTAGTCAGCACTGCCGAGCAACGCGACCATGTCACCGGCATTAGCTTTAAAGGGAAAGACGCCAGGACCCTCGTCGCCTCGTTCATCTACGACGGGAAAGATTGCCTTGTGGGCTTTTCGTATCGATGACCGCTTTCCACCCATTTGACGACGCTTTCACCAAACTAGCTATGTGCCAGAAGCGGGCCAGCCGCTAACGACCCGTTTGCGGTCATTGACGAATAGTGGTTCAGTCTCGTGCGCGTTGCAAGATTGAGCGATTAGGTGAACGAATGCGACATTGGCTTATTTCGTGTACACTAGCTTTTTGCGGCGCTTGCCATGCCGCCCCGCACGTCTCCGACAGACTTGTTCCTGCAGACCTCATTATCGACGAAGAGATGAGCCAAGAGCTGATCGAGATTCAGCAGGGCTTTGGGGGCGATGGCTATGGCATCCATCGTCTTTCTTAACTCCTGAACGCCGAAGATGAGTTAGAGGTGTCTTATTGGTTCATGCCGAACGATGAGGCAGTAGTTAAGGAAACCTACAGACTGGCATCAGATGACGCAGAACGTGTTCGCGGGGAGCTATGGCGGTTACGGCCAGAGGCCCTTTCTCGCGATTGGATGAACGACCGTTCAATCCGACCTTTGAATTGCCAGCAGCTAGGGCCGCACGACCAAGGCGAGTTCTTGGTCCATTTCATCGGCGACCCAAATTATCAGAGCTTGGCATCCTTCGAGTTGCCGACCGAGCAAAGCTGTAAATCAGCTGCAGCGCGAGAGGCTCGACAAGTTCTATTTCGAATAGTGCGGTCCCTTCCTGCATCTGACATTGCCATCAAGTTTCAAGAAGCGAAATCAAGCGGAGAACTTCGGCCGTCCATGCTGATCGCGGGACCGATCCCCTCATTGATGAAGTCCGCCGATGGCGGTGGAAACTGATTGAGATAGCCGAACGTCGGTTTTCCTACCATTTTCGGACAATCACAGCATCATCCGCGAGGCTTGAAAGCAGCAACCAAACCTAAGGCAGCTCCACCGTGTCCTTGACCGTCCCATAAACAAAACTCGTGTTGATCGTCGCAATACCCGGCGTCGTGTGCAGCGTCTTGCGCATGAAGTCCTCATAGGCATCCAGACCCGCGACCACGATCTGCAGCAGGTAATCGGAGCTGCCCGTCATCAGGTGGCAGGTGAGGATCTGCGGCGTCTCGCGCACGCGTTTCTCGAAGGCGTCGACCACCTCGCGGTCGTGGCGCGCAAGCGTGACCTGGACGAAAGCCGTCACCGGATAGCCAGCGGCCTCGCGGTCGACGATGGCGACGTAGCGGTCGATCACCCCCGCTTTCTCGAGATTGCGCACACGGCGCAGGCAGGGGCTTGGCGACAGGTTTACCCGCTCGGCCAGCTCGGCATTGGTTAGGCGCCCGTCGCGCTGGAGTTCGCGGAGTATCTGGCGGTCCTTGGTATCCATCGGCTCTCCCGTTGGCATAATCTGCCAATATTCTACCCCATCATGGCACACATAGGTGGGATATACCAACACGACAGCGCTATATCGGCCCCAATCACGAAAACAGAGGTCGATATCATGAAGCGCACCACCCTGTCCGGATTTTCCAGCCGCGCCATCCACCACGGCTACGATCCCGCCGAGAACCATGGTGCGCTGACGCCGCCAATGCATATGGCATCCACCTTCGCCTTCGAGAGCGCGGAACAGGGCGGCGCAATCTTTGCGGGCGAACAGCCAGGCTATTTCTACTCGCGCATTTCGAACCCCACTGTCGACCTGCTCGAACAGCGGATCGCGACGCTCGAGGGCGCAGTGGCCGGTGTCGCCACGGCTTCGGGCATGGGCGCGATCACCGCGGTGATGTGGACGCTGCTCCAGGCGGGCGACGAGATCGTCACCGACAGGACGCTCTACGGCTGCACCTTCGCCTTCTTCCGCCACGGGCTCGCCAAGTTCGGGGTCAAGGTCACCCATGTCGACCTGACGGACCCGGCGGCACTGGAAGCGGCGATGAGCGACAAGGTGAAGGTCGTCTATTTCGAGACGCCTGCGAACCCCAACATGCGGCTTGTCGACATTGCGGCGATCAGCGAGGTCGCGCATCGGCACGGCGCGCAGGTGGTGGTGGACAACACCTATGCCACCCCCGCCCTCACCCGCCCGATCGAGCGGGGCGCGGATGTGGTGGTGCATTCGGCCACCAAGTATCTCGGCGGGCACGGCGACCTCATCGGCGGGCTGGTCGCAGGCAATGCGCAGACGATGCAGCGCGTCCGCCTCGAAGGCCTCAAGGACATGACCGGCGCGGTGATGAGCCCCTTCACCGCCACGCTGATCATGCGTGGCCTCAAGACGCTGGCACTGCGGATGGAGCGCCACAGTGCGACTGCGCTGGCGGTGGCCGAATGGCTGGAGGCGCAGCCGCAGGTTTCGGCGGTCCACTATCCGGGTCTCGAAAGCTTCGCCCAGCATGACCTTGCCAGGCGCCAGATGGCGCTGCCGGGCGGGATGATCGCCTTCGACCTCGCGGGTGGCTACGACCAGGGCATCCGTTTCATGAACCGGCTACAGATGATCATGCGCGCGGTCTCGCTCGGCGATGCCGAGACGCTCGTTCAGCACCCGGCGAGCATGACGCACTCGACCTACACGCCCGAAGAGCGCGCCGCCCACGGTATCGGCGAAGGCCTGCTGCGCCTCTCGATCGGACTGGAGGACGCCGAGGATATTTTCGCCGACCTCGAACAGGCTCTCGCCGCGTCCGATCTGGCGATCGCCGCATAAGCCCACGCAGCGGCTTGCCCCGCGTTCCTTTTGTGTTCTAACGGCGGAGGGGTGAGTGAGCCGCTGCCCCTCCCTGCCCTGCATGCCAGCCACGCCGGCACCTGGCTACGCGACCCGAACGGGCCGACGCGCGGCTGTTCGAAGGGCGAGGCGGTGATGGCGGCGGCCGACACGCCGCTGCTGATGATGAACGCACCGCTGGTGGCGAACCGGCTGGGCTATCCGGACCTCAACGGCCTCGACCTGCTCGAGCTGTTCGCCTTCGTGCACCCCGCAGAGTTCTGCGTGCCTACGCCCAAGGGGCTGGCGCATGCGCTGGGGCTGGACGAGCCGGCGGACGATGCCGACGTGCCGCTCCTGTTGCAGAAGGCCGCCGGCGCGCTCGTCGCGACCTGCGAGAGCGAGGCCTGGGAGCAGCGCGAGGGGGCGTGGTCGACGCTGCAATCGCTCGCCCGGCTGCGCTGGCCGTGGGCCGGCGTGCTCGCGCCGCATATCCGCCGGCCGGAGAAAGCGGAGAAGTGGCTCTTCACCAAGCTGCCCGAATGGGAAGAGACACCCGAACGCGCGCAGCCCCAGCAGGTCCTGATCGAGGAGGCCGAGATCGAAGGCCAGCTCGCCCGCTTGACCGGCGAAGGTGCCGAGCGGCGCGAGGGGCAGCGACTCTTCTCGCGCGACGCAGGCAGCATCTTCGCTCCGCGCGACCGGCAGAAGCGACCGCATGTGCTGCTGGCGCAGGCGGGTACAGGCATCGGCAAGACGCTGGGCTATCTTGCGCCAGCCTCGCTCTGGGCGAAGCTGTCTGGCGGGACCGTGTGGGTGAGCACCTATACCAAGAACCTCCAGCGCCAATTGCGCCGGGAAAGCGCTCGTGCCTGGCCCGCTGCGCGCCCTGACGGATCGCCGCCGGTCGTCGTGCGCAAGGGGCGCGAAAACTATCTGTGCCTGCTCAATCTCGAGGATGCGCTGCAGGGCGGCTTCGCGGGCAGGCCGGCAATCCTTGCCCACCTGGTCGCGCGCTGGGCGGCCTATTCGCAGGACGGCGACATGATCGGCGGGGACCTGCCCGGCTGGCTCGGCACGCTGTTCCGCAAGCGCGGGATCGCGGCACTGACCGACCAGCGGGGCGAGTGCGTCTATGCCGGCTGCCCGCATTACCGGAAGTGCTTCATCGAACGCAGCGCGCGGGCGGCGGCGCAGGCGGATCTGGTCATCGCCAACCATGCGCTGGTGATGGTCAACGCAGCGAGAGGCCGAGATCAAGGCGGCCGACCGACGCGGATCGTGTTCGACGAAGGGCATCACGTGTTCGACGCGGCGGATTCGACCTTCTCCGCCGTGCTCACCGGGCAGGAGGCGATCGAGCTGAGGCGCTGGATCGTCGGGCCGGAGAAGAATTCGCGCGGACGGCGGCGCGGCCTTGCAGCACGGCTCGCCGATGTGGCGAGCTATGACGATGCTGGCGGCGAGGCGGTGGAAGCGGCGGTCGAGGCTGCGCACGCCTTGCCTTCCGAAGGCTGGCTCGCCCGCCTGGCAGAAGGCGCGCCGCTGGGGCCGGTCGAGGAGTTGCTGGCGCAGGTCCGCGCGACCACCTTCGCGCGTGACGAGAGCGGTCTCGAAGCAGGCTACGGGATCGAAACCGAATGCGCGCAGCTGCCCGGCGAGCTGGTCGAGGCGGCTGGCACGGCGGCGCAGGCGCTCGCCGCGATCCGATCGCCGCTGCTCAAGCTTGCGGGGCGGTTGGAGGCGGTGCTCGAAGACGCGCCCGACTGGCTCGACGGGCAAGGACGCGCACGGATCGAGGGCGCGCGCCACTCGCTCGCGTGGCGGATCGACCTGATCGCCGCGTGGGAGGCGCTGCTCGGCCGGCTGGGCGGTCCGGCAGACCCGGAATTCGTCGACTGGCTGCAGGTGGATCGCAACGACGCGCGTGAATTCGACGTCGGGCTTTATCGCCACTGGCTCGATCCGATGAAGCCTTTCGCCAAGGTGGTGATGGAGTCGGCGCATGGCCTCATGATGACCAGCGCCACGCTTACCGACCGCGACGAGAGCGGACCGGACTGGGCCCACGCGATCGCCAAGAGTGGCGCGCCGCATCTGGAACTCAACCCGAAGACCGCGCAGGCCGACAGTCCGTTCGATTATGCCAACCGCGCCGAGGTGCTGATCGTCACCGACATCCGAAAGGGCGACATTCCCGCGATGGCGGGCGCCTATGCCCGGCTGATCGAGGCGTCGGGCGGAGGCGTGCTCGGCCTGTTCACCGCGATCCGCCGGATGCGCGCGGTCTATGGCCGGATTGCCGACCGGCTCGCACGGGCAGGCCTGCCGCTCTACGCGCAGCACGTCGATCCGATCGACACCGGTACGCTGACCGACATCTTCCGTGACGATCCGCGCGCCAGCCTGCTGGGCACCGACGCGCTGCGCGACGGGGTGGACGTGCCGGGCGAATCCTTGCGCTGCGTGGTCATGGAAAGCGTCCCTTGGCCGCGCCCCACCATCCTCCACCGCGCCCGCCGCGCAGCGGCTGCCGACCAGGAAGGCGGCGCGCAGCGCTATGACGACCGGATCATCCGCGCCCGCCTCGCCCAGGCGTTCGGCCGCCTGATCCGCAGCCGCGACGACGCGGGCCATTTCGTGGTACTGTCCAGCGCCTTTCCGAGCCGCCTCCTCTCTGCCTTCCCGGAAGGCACGCCCGTCATAAGGGTCACACTCGAAGAGGCTTTACAGCGCGTTGCGAAGGGTGTTGGAGGGACCCAGGAACGCGTCGAGCCCGACGCAGCGGAGAGCCAGTCATCGTGAAAATCCTCGGTTTGTTGCGCCACGCCAAGTCCGACTGGGGCCAGAGCGACAAGCGCGATTTCGACCGGGGCCTCAACGATCGCGGCCATCGCGGCGCACATGTGATCGGCGAACACATCCGCGCGCATGGCGTGAAGTGGGACAAGCTCATCGCGAGTCCGGCAGAGCGCGTGAAGCTTACGCTCGCCGATGCGCTGCCGGACATGGCTCCGCAATGGGACCAGCGGCTCTACCTTGCCGGGACCGACACGATCATGGACGTGCTGCGCGAGGAAGGCGGCGATGCCGACGCCGTGCTGCTGTCCGGCCACAACCCGGGCCTCGGCGACATGCTGTTCGAACTCGTCTCGCCCAAGAACGAGAACGAGCTCTACGACGAGGCGAAGGTGAAATTCCCCACCGCCGCCTATGCGGTCTACGAACTCGCCATAGACGACTGGTCCGACCTGCGCGACGGCTGCGGCACGCTGGTGCATTTCGCAAGGCCGCGCGATCTGGATGAGGATCTGGGGCCGGAATATTGACGAGAAAGTCCGCTTTCCAGCTTCGCTTTAGCTGCTGCTAGCGACCGGAAGTGGGTGGGAAGCGGACACCGCCATATAGCAAACCCGGTCCGTGCGCGTTTCAGGAGCGGCTGAGCCAATGTTCCATCATCTCAGCCAAGGATATGAAGGCAAGCGCGTAGATCTCGGAGGGCTGTAAGCCGTCCTCTTGCCAACGCGAGTTGCTCGAGAAGATCCGATCGGTCTCAAGATCGTAGTGATAATCCAGATTCTCGCTGGCGAGGTGAAGGTAAGAATCAGGATAGTTCACGGTTCCACAATAATCGGGCCCGCGTCTGCGAAAATCTTCGCTACCCGCTTTGATGAGCTGCACTGAATTAAGGCCCGAGAAGCCTAGCCCGAAACCTCCGTCGGCGATCGAATAGAGACGCCTCAAATCTTTGGGTACCGGTCGTCCTGCGAATTGCTCCAGCGCCTTCCAGTCTTTCTCGGACGGTGGCGGTTGCAAGGGCTTGGCACCGGGCGGGTCGGACGACACGGAGAATTGCTGCTCCGTTTCGAACAAATACTTCGTCTCGGGCGGTGTCTGCCCCCAAGCCCGCATCTGCGCGTTCATCGCGTCACGCATGGCATCGCGGCTCACGCGCCACTCAGCGATGTAACTCTCCACTTCGTCCGGTGACAGGGAAATGCCGTCCATAACGCTCGAGCGAACGATCAATCTGCGCGTCCACTCCTCCTCTCGTCTTTCGATTTCGGCAACCGGCAGTTCGATCCTCGATTCCTCGCGCGACGCCCCAAGATAGCGACGCTTGGGATCTTTGGCGCGTTCGGCAATGCTCTTGAGCAGTTCGTCGGATATGCCTGTCATGCTGTCTCCCTGTAGGAGCATCCCGGAAATAACAACGCCCTTGCTGTACGTCCGCAATCGGGTCGTTAGCGGACCGACCGCTCCTGGCACATTGCCACCTCTGGGAAATCGTCACGAAGTGGGTGGGAAGCAGTCGTTACCGTTCATGATGGCGGTCAATCTCCTGCTGCGAGAGCCGAAGGAATCTTGCCGCGTTGTTGTAGAGAATATCGCGCTTTTGCTCTTCGGTCAGGAAAGGAGCCGTCGTGATACTGTCCACGGCCACCTCGATGGCTTGCGGCCAGACCATCTGATCGCTGCCAAACATTATTCTTTTGCCGTAGCCTGCTTCGACGAGCCGGCGCAGATGCGCCCAAAACTCGGCACGGTTCACCCCGACATTATCAGCGGAGATGTCGACATAGACTTGGGGGTGCGAGTAAAGGATCGCGATCATCTCGTCGGTCAGTGGCATGCCTGCATGCATGACATAGACTCGCATTTTGGGGTGGCGGGTGAGGAGTTCCTCAAGCAGCATCGGATTGCCAAGTGAGGCACGATACTTGGGATATAACCAGTAGGGTCCGCCTGGCGCCCCATAGCCCATGTGTATGCCGACAGGGACGTCGAGACGCTCGGCCATCTCGTAGAAAGGCGCAAGGCTCGGATGATCAGGCGGAAGTCCACGATATTGCGCAGTCACCTCGGCAAACACGCTGGTCTCGCCGCTCGCCACCTGTCCTGCGAGCTGGGTCGCCCTAGTTTCCTGAGGGAGACCAGGGCCGTCGAAAAAGTTCTCAGCAGGAATAAACAGGTCCGGAGCGGCAGCGAGCCACTGCGCAACGATTGCACGCTCGCCGGAGATCACGCCAGAGACGATGTTGAAGCGCCGCATTTGGGCGATAGTTTCCACAAGCAACTCAGGGTCTGACTTAGGCGCTTCAACCATCACTTTGCATGTAGCTTGCGCCATGAAGTCAAAGGGTTTGGCGGGGTCTACACCATGCATGTCGATACCACGCGCGCCCAAACATCCGGGAGGCGGGTCGCCGCCGAACTCTTCGAGCGACCAGGCATGCATGTGCATGTCGATTATGGGTTGGGCCGGTCCTTGGGCCGATAGCGCTCCAGAGCTGACCAGTGCAAAGAATGAGATCAATCTGCCCATTGAGGCGCTCCCTGCCGGATGGAATGTCATTATGCCGGATCGACCACAGCTTGAGATGTCCAACAGCATGCGATCATGAAAGCAGAATGCCTTGGGGTTGCCACAGGCTTTCGTTTGGCCAGATACCCTTGCCCATCACTTCAAGCCGCTGCGGCAAAAGGCGGATCAGGGCCAGGTCTTTAGGGTAATCGGGCCAGTTCGCACGGTACTTTTCGCTCGGACCGTATTCTGAAATGGCTTCTGGGTCTGTATGAACCGAAGCCAAGCCTGTGAAGCTGGCGTAGAAGCTTCCCGCATGATTATTTGCGGTATCGTCAAACCCAAAGTGGAGGGCAGCTTTCGGATTTGCCGCAATCTGAAGTGTTTTCCGGCTTCCTCGGCGTGTCGCCATCCAAAGACTCCGATCATCTTTAGGGTCAGCTACACCGATTGGGCGTGCGCGGGGCATGCCATCCTCATCGATGGTCACCAATACGCCCACATAATCTTCATCAATTATGGCTCGGGCTGCTGCCATGATGAGTGCTGGTTCATCCACGCGATATAGGTCACTCGCGAAACCTTCGCGCGAAGCCTCCTTCGCTAGCGCAGGAAGGGCACCTGCAAGACCCGCTATAGGCCCCATCGAAAGTAGCTCTCGGCGTCTAACACCCATAGGACCTCCGCAAGAAATCCATCCAGTTAGTGTCTGCCCTTACAGGGGCAGGAAAAAGTTGGGTACCGCAAATATCATGCAGGCGATGTCGGCAATCGGGTCGTGAGCCGTCAGTCCGATTTTCAGCGCAGCACCCGCGGCCCGCTGCCCTTCTCGCCCCACTTGTCCTGCGCGTTGTAGAGCGCGCATTTCTTCAGGCTCAGGCAGCCGCAGCCGATGCAGCCGTCGAGGTCCTCGCGGACCTTCTCCAGCTGCGCGATCTGCGCGTCGATGCGCTGGCGGATCGTGCCGCTGATCCGTTTCCAGTCGGCGGCGTTGGGGGTGCGGCCTTGCGGCAGGCGGGCCATCGCCTCCTCGATCTCGCCGAGCGACAGGCCGAGCTTCTGCGCAATCATGATGAAGCTCAGCCGCCTTATGTCGCTGCGCAGGAAGCGTCGCTGGTTGCCGCCGGTCCGCCAGGGCTCGACCAGCCCCTTTTCCTCGTAATAGCGGATCGCCGAGACGCTGAGCCCGGTGCGCTGGGCAAGTTCGCCTATCGAGAGCAGGTCGTTCGCTTTCATCGATCTCACTGATAGCGAATTCAGGGCTTGACCTCAAGTTAGCTTGAGGTTGCATCAAGGTGTGCATCGCCATTCTAAGAGGAGATCATTCATGGCCACTGCACGACTGGAACATGTCAATTTCTCGGTCACCGACGGTGAGCGCAGCGCGAAACTGCTGCTACAGCTGACCGGCTGGCACCGCCGCTGGGAGGGGCCGTCGCTCGACAACGGGCGCTCCATCCACTTGGGCGACGATCAGGCCTATGTCGCGATCCATACCAGTCCGCGCATCGCCGGCGGCTTCGCCAAGAGCGTGCCGATGAACCACATCGGTATTGCCGTGGACGATCTCGACGCCGCGGAAGCGGTGGTGGTCGAACACGGACTGAAGCCCTTCAGCCATGGCCAGTACGAGCCCGGGCCGAAGAGTTTCTACTTCCTCGACTGGGACGGCATCGAATTCGAGGTGGTCAGCTATGAATGAGATCATACCGCGCGAGTCGCTCTTCGTCTTGCCGCCCCATCGCCCGAAGCAGCCTGAAACGGCGAAGGAGCCAGCTCCTTATTCCCAAACGCCGCGCGTTGTGTATCGTCCCGCCTGACTATCAGGGGACGACCATGCATCGACTGCTTCTTGCCGCCACCGCCCTCACCCTAGCGACGCCGCTTGCGGCGGAGACGGTGGCGGTCACTGCCGACCGCCTGCTCGACGTCGAAAGCGGGCGGTATATCGAGAACCCGGTGGTGGTGATCGTCGACGGCAAGATTACGCGGGTCGACTCGGGCGGAGCCGTGCCCGAGGGCGCAAAGCGGATCGACCTTGCCGGCCATACGCTGCTGCCGGGCCTGATCGACATGCATGTCCACCTAGACGGGCGACCCGAATACGGCGGCTATTCCGGCCTCCAGTTCACCGACAATTTTGCGACTGTGCTGGGCGTTGTGAATGCCGAGCGGATGCTGCGCGTCGGCTTCACCACCGTGCGCAATGTCGGCGACGGCAATTACAACGTGAAGGCCATCGACCAGGCGATCGAGGAAGGCTGGCTGGCGGGACCGCGCATCGTGACGGGCAACTACGCGCTCGGCGCAACCGGCGGGCATTGCGACGAGACCTACCTGCCGCCCAGCTTCGGGGCGAAGAGCCCGGGCGTCGCCGACACGCCCGAAGACTTCCGCGTCCGCGTGCGCGAGCAGCGCAAATACGGGGCGGAGGTGATCAAGGTCTGCGCCACGGGCGGCGTCTTCAGCCGCAACACCGAACCGGGCCAGCAGCAACTGCACGAAGAAGAATTGCGCGCCATTGCCGAGGAAGCGCACTTCTGGGGCCTCAAAGTCGCCGCCCATGCGCACGGCGCGGCGGGGATCAAGGCGGCGATCCGCGCCGGGATCGACACGATCGAACATGCGAGCTTGATCGACGATGAGGGCATCCGGCTCGCCAAGCAGCGCGGCACCTGGCTCAGCATGGACATCTACAACACCGACTACACCCAGCGCACCGGCAAGGCGAACGGCGTGCTGGAGGACAACCTCCGCAAGGACCGCGAGATTGCACAGATCCAGCGCGACAATTTCCGCAAGGCGCATGCAGCCGGCGTCGGCATGGTCTTCGCCAGCGACGCGGGCGTGATGCCGCACGAGGAAGTCGGCGGACAATTCGGCGTCATGGTCGAATACGGGATGTCGCCGCTGGAGGCGATCCGCGCAGCGACGTTGAATGCCGCGCAGGCGCTGGGCCAGACCGGTCAGGTCGGCGTGGTGAAGCCGGGCGCCTGGGGCGATCTGATTGCCGTGTCGGGAGATCCGCTGGCCGATGTCGGCGAACTGGCCGACGTCGATGCGGTGGTCAAAGGCGGTGTGCTGGTCGAGTGACCGGCGCACCGTGGAACCCGGCGAGCGCAGTCATCGGCACATCCTCGAACCGGCCGAGCCAGCGGCGCGCCATCTTCGCGAGCGGCATGGGATTGAGGTAGTGCCGCTTGCAGCGCCCGTCGCGCTCGCTCGCCACCAGTTCGGCAGCCTCAAGCACGGCGAGGTGCTTTGCCACCGCCTGGCGCGTTATCGGCAGGTCTTCGCACAGGTCGGAAAGCGTGAGCCCACCCTCCTCGCTCAGCCGGTCCAGCAGGAGCCGGCGCGTGGGATCGGAAAGGGCGACGAAGGTGTCCGTCATGACGCCGAAGCTAGGCACGGGTGCCCGAGTCGCTCAAGTTTCGGGGCCTAGAGCAGCGAGACTTGTCCACGGCCGGACCACGGCACCCCCGTGCGGTCGAGCGTGAGTTCGCCCGCCCACGGCCGGCAGAGCGCCTTCGCTTCGTCCGGCGAGCCGCCGGTCCATGTGCCCCACTCGCCCTCTGCCAATAGGACCGGCATGCGCGTGTGGACCTCTGCCGCGCGCCCCGCGGCGTCGGTCATCACCATCGAATAACAATCGCCCCATTCGTCTGAAGTGCGCCAGACGCCGGCCACGGCAAACATCTCCGCATCGGGCCGCGAGAGCCAGCTGCGCGTCTTGCCGCCCGACGGCCCTTCCGCTTCCGCCCATGCGGTCACCGGAATGAGACAGCGCCGCTCCTCGAAACTGTAGCGCCAGAAGAAGCTGTCGAGCTTGTCGGTGCGCGCATTGTTCACCGGCTTGGGCTTCGGCGGCTGGCCACTCTTACCCTTCATCACCAGGGGGAAGCCCCAGGTCATCTGCCTGACAGCACCGTCGGCCACCACCGCCCCGGGGTAGCCGGGAAAGACCTCCTCGCCGAAATTCGCGCCGCCGAGCTCGTTGACCGCCGCGAACCACTTGGCGACCTCGTCGGTGGTCTTGGTCATGCGGTAGAGGTTGCACATCAGGCGTTACCGACCACGAAGCAGGCCAGCGCGACGAGCGCGCCGGTCCAGCGGTTGGAACGGAAGCGATCGAGCGGGTTCGCAGGGTCCTTCGTATCGAGCGTCGCGACCTGCCAGGCGAGATGCCCGGCAGCCGGGACGAGCGCCAGCAGTGCGACCCAGTCGGCGCGATAGAGCCAGAAGGCGAGTGCCCACAGGCCGACCGCGCCCGCGTAGAAGAGGGCGACGCCACCCTTGACCCGTCCGCCCAGCCGGAGCGCCGAAGAGCGGATGCCGACCAGCGCATCGTCCTCGCGGTCTTGCAGCGCGTAGATCGTGTCGTAGCCGATGACCCAGAGCGCCGCCCCGCCATACATCGCCGCGAGCGCGTCCCAGTTATCGGCGCGCAACTCGGTCCAGCCGACCAGCAGACCCCAGGTGAAGACCAGCCCGAGCCATGCCTGCGGCCACCAGGTGATCCGCTTCATGAAAGGATAGGCGGCCACCAGTGCGATGCTCGCCAGCGCCACGCCCTGCGCGAGCGGGCGCAATTGCAGCAGGACGACGAGACCGACGAGACACAGCGCCAGCAGCCAGCACCATGCGAGCTTTTTCGACACTCTACCGCTAGCCACCGGACGCGTAGCGGTGCGCGCGACCTGCCGGTCGAGATCGGCGTCGACGAGGTCATTGTAGACGCATCCCGCGCCTCGCATCGCGATGCTACCGAGCAGCAGCCAGCCGAGCAGCGGCAACTGCCAGCCCGCGCCGGTCAGCCACACGCCCCAGGCGCAGGGCCAGAACAGCAGCCACCAGCCGATCGGCCGGTCAAACCGTGCCAGCTGCGCAAGATCGCGCGGCAGCTGCGGCAGGCGCGCGACGATTCCGCGATGCTCGCTGTCGGGGACGATGTCGGGTGACGCGGTTTCGCTCATGACTTGCTCCCTAACCGCCGCCGTGCCACCTGCAAAGCCATGCCCGCTACCCCCGCCTGGCCGCCCAAGAGCGCACCGCGCCTGTTTATCGAGGACGAGCTCGGAGCGGGTCGGTCAATCGCCATCGAGGGCAATCAGGCGAATTACCTCGCCCGCGTGATGCGGGTGAGCGAGGGCGACGCCGTAATCCTCTGCGACGATCTCACCGGCGAATGGGCCGCCCGGGTCGCGCAGGTCGACAAGCGCCGCGTCAATCTGGAGGTCGAGCAGCATTTGCGCCCACGCGAGCCGGTGCCCGATTTCTGGCTGGTCCCGGCGCTGCTCAAGAAGGACCGGTTCGACCTCGTGCTCGAAAAGGCGACCGAACTCGGCGTTGCCCGCATTGCGCCGATCGTGACGCGGCGCTGCGTCGCGGACAAACTCAATGCCGAACGCGCGGACGCGATCGTGACCGAGGCTGCCGAGCAATGTGCCCGCACGGCGCTCCCCGAAATTGCCCTTGTGGTAAAGCTCGAAGCCCTGCTGCGGGACTGGCCGCAGGAGCGCCACCTGTTCTTCGCCGACGAGGAAGGCGGCGAGGCGGCTGCCGATGCCTTTTGCTATGCCGAGGGGCCCGCTGCCCTGCTGGTCGGCCCCGAAGGCGGCTTCGACGATGCCGAGCGTGCCGCGATCAGGGCGCATCCCGCGTCGGTCGCGATCAGCCTGGGGCCACGAATCCTGCGTGGAGAGACAGCCGCCATTGCCGGCATATCGGTCTGGATGGCGGAAGCCGGCGACTGGTTCGGCGAAGAATAAATCGCTTCCCTCCCAAGGTTCCGTTTTCTAACGCCACCGGCATGAGCACGCGCGACACCTCCGCCAAGGATGATCCTATCATCGAGTCGCGCGACCAGCTGGTCGCCCCCATGCAGCAGGGCGAAAAGCCAAAGGACGCCTGGCGTATCGGGACCGAGCACGAGAAGCTCGTCTACTGCCGCAAGACGTTCAAGGCACCGTCCTATGACGAGCCCGGCGGCATCCGCGACATCCTGATGGCCCTGACCGAGTTCGGCTGGGAACCGGTGGAGGAAGGCGGAAAGGTGATTGCCATGCGCGGCGATGACGGCACGGTCAGCCTCGAGCCTGCCGGACAGCTCGAACTCAGCGGCGCGCCGCTCGAAAACCTGCACCAGACCTGCGCCGAAACCGGCCGCCACCTCGCGCAGGTGAAGGAAGTGGGCGAACGCTTCGGGGTCGGTTTCCTCGGCCTCGGCATGTGGCCCGACAAGACCCGCGAAGAGCTGCCGATCATGCCCAAGGGCCGCTACGAGATCATGCTGCGCCACATGCCGCGCGTTGGGAGCCTCGGTCTCGACATGATGCTGCGGACCTGCACGATCCAGGTGAACCTCGACTATTCGAGCGAGGCGGACATGGCGCACAAATTCCGCACGAGCCTTGCGCTCCAGCCGCTTGCCACCGCGCTGTTCGCCAACTCGCCCTTCACCGAAGGGCAACCCAACGGCTACCTGTCCTACCGCTCGCACATCTGGAGCGACACCGATCCGCACCGCACTGGCATGCTGCCCTTCGTGTTCGAGGACGGCTTCGGCTACGAGCGCTGGGTCGACTACATGCTCGACGTGCCGATGTATTTCGTGTTTCGCGAAGGCAAGTACATCGATGCGGCGGGCCACAGCTTCCGCGATTTCCTGCAAGGCAAGCTTAGTGTGCTGCCGGGCGAGAAACCGACGGCAAGCGACTGGTGGGACCATTTGTCGACCGCTTTCCCCGAAGTGCGCCTCAAGAGCTTCCTCGAGATGCGCGGCGCGGATGGCGGGCCGTGGAGCCGCATCTGTGCCCTGCCCGCCTTCTGGGTCGGCCTGCTTTACGATCAGACCGCGCTCGATGCGGCGTGGGATCTCGTCAAGCACTGGACCATGGAAGAGCGCGAAGCCCTCCGCAATGCCGTGCCCAAGCTGGCGCTGGCCGCGGACATCCCAGGTGGCGGCAAGTTGCGCGATCTGGCGAAAGAGGTTCTCGCCATCGCCCGCAGTGGCCTCGCCGCGCGCGGCAAGCTCAACAGCTCGGGCGACAACGAGACCGGATTCCTGGAAACGCTCGACGAGATCGTCGCCAGCGGCAAGGTCCCGGCACAGGTCCTGCTAGATCGCTACAACGGCGAATGGGGCGGCAATATCAATCGCGTCTATAAATACAGTTTCTGAACACGGGAGAGCGGCGATGATCCAGATCAACGGGACGATCAAACTCGGGCGCACCATGGATGCAGCGACGCAGGACGCGATCGTGGCCATGGTTCGCGCCAGCCGCGCGGAAGACGGGTGCCTCGACTATACCTTCGCTCGCGATCTCGCCGATCCCGATACGCTGGTGCTGTTCGAACGCTGGCGAGATCGTGATGCGCTGGCGGCGCACGGCGCATCGGCGCATATGGCGGAATTCCAGAAGGTGATGGCGGCCAACCCGCCAGCCTCGCGCGAACTCAGGATCTACGAAACCGACGACGGCCAGCCGCTCGGCTGACTATTCGGCGGGCTGCGCCGACAACGGCCGGCGCGGATCGAGCAGCTTGCCGAGCCGTGAGAGTCGCGCAGTCAGCAGGCCATGGCGCGTCATCCAGGCGTGGTAATCGCGGTACTTCGCATCCTCGCGCAGCAGGTGCGCCTCCTCGGTCTTGGCTCGCCAGAAATAGATGCCGTTGACCACGAGCAGGAAGAAGCAGTTGCGGATGGTTTCGACGGGCGAACCGCTCGCCACCAGGAACGGCATTGTCGCGCACCACCAGAACAGGTTCTTCGAGACATAGGCCGGATGGCGCGTGAACCGATAGGGACCGTCGGTCAGTACGCCGCGATAGGTGAGGTTCGAGAACCGCAGGCCGAAGGCGAAGGTCGCCCAGGCATAGGCCGCGGTAAGCCCCACCAGCAGCGCTCCCCAGGCAGCCAGCGCGAGGTCGTTGCCCTCCAGCCAGTAGATCCAGCCGGGCGTGTCGAACTCGTAATTGATCGCCTTCCCTTCGCCGAGGATGCCCCAGACGATCGGCGGATAGCACATCAGTGCCGCGATCCAGCCCGCTAGGAAGGGATTGCCGCTGCGGATATGCGCGTCGAGCGGCCGCATGGTGACGATATAGCCGACCGTGCCGATCATCACGTCGACCATGAACATGCCCTCGATCAGGATCAGGGCGAGCTGCTCCGGGCGCTGCGCGAGCATGGCGAAATCCGCCTGCACGATGTTTTCGAAGGCATAGGGAATGATCGAGACCATGAAGGCGGTGAAGAAAGCCTTGATGATCCACGTTCGCCAGTGTGCCTTGATCTCGTCGGTTTCCCAGCCCGGCTGGCGCAGGAGCATGGCACCGAAATGCCAGGTATGGTCGCGCGGTTCGATCATGTAGCGATCGATCCACATGATGTATGGCACCGAAAGGATGACGAGCGGGATGGCGGAATAGCCGATGACCCGCATCGAGAATTCGTAGGGGCCGCTCCAGTACCAGCGGCACAGGCAATAAAGCGCGCCGATGATTGCCCATGTCGCCCACAGGCCGACCAGCTTAACGATCGTGACCGAGCGATCGGGGCTACGCGCCTTGCCGAGCGACCAGTCGAGCCCGGTCGAGGGGCGCAGGTGGACCTTCTCCACCAGGACCGACCACAGTGCCATCGGGACCGCCGCGGCGAGCAGGCCTACCAGCGCGGAATGCGGGCCTGAAAGCACCTCGTGCCGCCCGGGGAGGCTCAGGCCTTCGGCAAGCGCAGGATAGGCGCGCGCGAAGGTCACCCAGCCGAACAAACCGGCCAGGCCGACGAGTCCGACGGCCGCGGAGACGTCGCTCTCAGGCCGCGCTGCCGGGGTATTGTCCTCTGCGCTCATGTTCCCGCCGCCTTACACCGGATTGGTTAACAGGCGGGAGCGGTTCGCGCAAAAATCAGCGGAATGCGGTGATCGTGCCGCTGTCGTCGAGGATGTAGAGCGTGTTATTGGCAACGACCGGTGCGAGGCTGACCGGCTGCTTCAGGTCGTAGAACAGGCTTGCCGAGCCCTCGCCCGTGCTGACGCGGTAAACCTCGCCCTCGCTGCTTGCGACCCACAGCGTGTTGCCGGCCAGGACGGGACCCGTCCAGAAGATCGGGCCCTTCTTGTCCTTGACGTCGCGCCACTGGGCGAGCTGGGTGATCCAGCGAACCTTTCCGGTGCTCCGAGCAATGGCAAGCAGGCGCGCATCGTCGGTCAGCGTGAAGATCCACTCCCCCGCGATCGCCGGAGTCGAGATCCCGGCGAGGCTGAGTTCCCAGATGCGCTGGCCGGAGACGAGCTCGTAAGCTGCCATGCGTCCGCCCTGGCCGAGCGCGTAGACGCGGCCGTTGTCGATGATCGGATCGGCGTCGATGTCGGTCAGCGAGCCGACCGAGGTCGAGATCGAGGTCCGCGCAAGCGCATCGGCCCAGAGCGTGCGCCCGTTTTCGTAGCGATGTGCGATCAGTTCGCCCGAGCTGTAGCCGGCGATCACCGTGCCCTGCCCAGCTGCCGGTGCGGCAACGCCGAAGACGCCGGCCTGCGTGGCGGAACCCGACTGCTGCCACTCGACCGACCCATCAGCCAGGTCGAGCGCATAGATCTGGTTGTCCTGCGTCATCACGAAGGCGAGGCCGAAAGCGATCGTCGGCGAACCGCGCAGCGGGCCAGCGGGCTTGGCCTTCCACAGCTCGGCACCGGAATTGGCATCGAGCGCGACCACGTCGCCTGCACCATTGGTCAGATAGACCTTGCCGGCCTCGTAACTCGCACCGCCGCCGAAGGCCGAAGGACGCGTGTCGCCGGACATGTTCTGCTGGTAGCTCCAGCGGCGTGCGCCGGTCTGCGCATCGAAAGCGCTCAGCTGGCCGTCGCCGCCGACCGCGAACATCATGCCGCCGCCGATCACCGGGGACGCGGCGAGACGCTGGCGGTTCGAGCCGCCTTCGACCTGCGCGCTAAACGCGCGGGTTGGTGCGTCGGAGAGCGCGAGATGGCCATAGGACTTGCTTGCGGTCCCGCCGGCCTGGGCCCAGCTTTCGTTGACCTGCGCCGGCGGCAGGACGACGGCCACGCCGACCAGCGCGGGATCGACTTCGGCTCCGACGTCGATCCGCGACAGGATCGGTTCGCGATTGCCGAGCGTCGGGGTGTCCTTCTTGCCGTCACCGCCGCCGAATAGCCCGCCGCTGCAGGCGCCGAGGCTGGCAGCCGCCACTGCAAGGATTGCGCTGCGGGAAATCGCCTTTCGATCCATCCGTACCATCGTCTCTTTTTTCCGTTCCGGCCCGTCCCGGCCTGTTACTGTGCGGCAGCGGCGGCGGCGCCGTCCGCATCCTGTTCGGTAAGGCCCTGCTCCTCGAGCACGGCGTCGACATCCTCGATCGCATCGACGCCGAGCACGCCGGCCATCTGGCGCGCGCGCGAGCGGATGCCCTCGGGCGAATCGTCATCCTTGGCGATCTGGGCGAAAAGCGCCCCTGCCTCGGCCTTCTTGCCCTGGTCCAGATAGGCATGGGCGACCAGTTCGCCCGCGCTCGCGAAATAGGGCTTGCCCGGCACCGCGAGCGGCTTGAGCGCGGCGATCACCTCGCTGCTGGCCATGCTGTCGTAGCGGGTCGTGACTTCGCGCAGTTTGGCAAGGTCGCGCAGTGCCTGCGGCGCTTCGTCGTCGGCGGCCACGGCGGCGAACATCCTGGCCGCCTCGTCGGGCTTGCCCTGCTGCGCCGCGATACCGGCGCGCAGCATGCCGGCGGCCGCGGAAGCGCCGCCCTTGCCGCTGGCGGCCAGCGCCTCGAGCTGGTCCGAACCGGACTGCAAATTGCCCGCCTCGACCTGGTCCAGCGCGGCGACCAGAACCTCGGAATCCTGCTCCATCGCGGCTTCCTGGCGGCTGTCCCAGAAGAGATAGGCACCGAAACCGGCGAGTCCGACCAGAAGCACGCCGAGCAGCGGCTTGCCGTATTTGGTCACGAATTCTTCGGTATCGCCCTGGCGAACCGCGTCGTCGACCTCGCGCAACAGGGCTTCCTGCTGGGCGGCATCGCGCTGTGCCAGTTTCTCTTCGCGGGAAAGTTCGTTCTTGGGTGTGAGGGCCACGTGTGGCGGGCTCCGCTTGGTCTGGAAAAAGGTTTGCGGGTCTTTAGGCAGTGCGTCGGGCAAGGGCAATGGCCTGCAATGCCTGTCCCCGTTCGAGTGAACGGGGGATGAAACGGGTCAGAGTTCCCTCCCCATCGCGCTCCCGTAGAGGCGGCGATAGGTCGCGACCATCTTCGCCTCGTCGAACTCGGCACGGGCCTTGGCACGGTTGGACTCGCCCAGCGCGGTGCGCAGGGCCTTGGACTGCGCCATCCTGTGAAGGGCATCGCGCAGGCCGCCGTCGCTCCCCGGCTCAGAGATGAAAGGCACATTGGCTTCAGCCACCATGTGCGCGATGTCGCCCACTGCGGGCGCGACTACCGGCAGGCCGGCAGCCATGGCCTCGACGACCGACAGCGGGAATTGCTCGGAATCGCTCGACAGCGCGAAGATGTCGAACAGGCCGATGACGCGTGCCGGATCGTCCACGCTGCCGGGCAGGTGAACGCGGTGATTGATCGCGAGCCGGTCCGCTTCGGCCAGGATTGCCTCGCGCGCCGGACCGTCACCGAGGATCACGAGATGCCAGTCTTCCGGCAACGGCGCGAAGGCGCGCACCAGCCGCGGCAGGTTCTTGATCGTCCTCAGGCCGGCCAGCGTGCCGACCCACATCTCCCCCTTGCGCTTGATCAGGCGCAGCGCGTCCGCTTTCGGACGCATGGCAAGGGCCTTGGTGTCGATGCCGTTGGGGATGCGCTTCACGCGGCCCAGCGGCTGCTGCCAGTCGACCAGCGCAATCTCTTCGAGCCGCTCCGACGGCACCACCAGTCCCGCGGTCTTGCCCAGCGCGATCCGGCGGTACCACGTGCGGCTTTTCTTGAGCCGATGAAGCTCGCTCTCGTCGAAACCGTCCTCGTGATGGATCAGCGGCGGCAGATCGTGAACGTCCTTGAACAGCGTATGCGCCATCACCGCATCCATCGCCCCCCAATTGTAGGTGAGCACGAGATCGAAAGGCTTCATCGCACGGGCGAGCTGCTGCAGCCGGCCCGGCAAGGGCGATCCCTTGAGGCTCGGGAAATCGGGCTGGAGCGTGACGGCGATGCTCTTCGCGATGCCCCTGGCGGCGTCCAGCCGTTCGGGCTCGGCGCTGACGATGGTGTGTCGCGCTTTGGCGCCGAAGGCATTAATCAGCTGCACGCAGCGCCGCTCCTTGCCGCCTGCGGCAAAAGTCGAGTGGAGGTGCAGGATGTGGGGCCGCGCCGTCATGCGATGCGCGCCAGCAGCGCGTCGATCGCAGCACGCGCTTCCGGCTCGTCCAGCGTCGGGGCATGGCCGATGTCGGGCACGGTGACGGCCTGAGCATCCGGCATGCGCGCCTTCATTTCGGCGAAGGCCTCTGCCGACAGCAGCGGCGAGATCCCGCCGCGCAACAGCAGGACCGGCCTTCCGCCCAGCGCCTCGAAAGCCGGCCACAGGTCGGGCGGTACGGCATTGCTGTCCGCTGCGAGGATCGGCTCGGCGATCTTCATGTCGTAATCGAACACGATCCGCCCGCTGCTGGCCAGCACCATGCCGCGCTTGGCCATCGCGATCCACTGGAGCGTATCGAAGCGCGGGAAATTCGCCTTGTGCACCTCCTCCAGCGCGCGGGCTGCGTGCATCCATGTCGGATAGCTGCGCCCTTGCCCGACATAGCCCTTGATCGCGTCGAGCCCGCCGGTTTCCAGCACCGGTCCGATATCGTTGAGCACCACGCCCGCCAGCCTGTCGGGCTGGAGGGTCGCAAGGATCATCGTCATCAGCCCGCCCATCGAGGTGCCGATGGAGACGAACCGATCGATCCCTTCCTGCGCCAGCAGCGCCATCAGGTCGCCGACATAGGTCGGCAGGGCATAGGTCGCAGGATCGCTGGCGTATTCGCTGTCGCCCCGCCCGCGCATGTCGGGCACGATCACGCGCCAGCCCTGCGCGGCGATATGCTGGGCGAGATCCTCGAAATCGCGCGCATTGCGCGTGAGGCCGTGGAGGCAGATCACCGGCGGGCGGTCGTTCGCCTCGCCATAGTCGCGGAAATGCAGGGTGAGACCGTCGGCGCTGGGCCAGGTGCGGTCGGCGTAGCTGTTATCCATATGTGGCGGTGTTCGTCCCGTCGCGATTGGCGGATTAGGCTGCGGCGCCCTTGTGCCGGGCTCCATTGGTCCCCACTATCGCGCCATGCGAGGAGAACCGCAAGCCGCGAGCTATCGCCCCGACACACCGATCCTCGCACTGGCCGACTGGCTCGGCGATCCGGTGGCGGCAGCGGACTTTCCCGAGACGCGGCTGCGCTTCCGCAACGATCGCCATGCGGCGGGCGTGGGGCTGGACGATCTTGGCGATGATGAATGGACGGCACATTTCGGGCGATTTGCGCCCCTGCCCGACAATCTGCCGCAGCCCCTCGCTCTACGTTACCACGGCCACCAGTTCCGCGTGTACAATCCCGAAATCGGCGACGGGCGCGGTTTCCTCTTCGCCCAGCTGCGCGACGGGACGGGCCGCCTTCTCGACCTCGGCACCAAGGGCAGCGGGCAGACCCCGTGGAGCCGCGCCGGCGATGGGCGGCTGACGCTGAAGGGCGCGGTGCGCGAAATCCTCGCGACCGAGATGCTCGAGGCGCTCGGCGTCTACACGTCCAAGACCTTCAGCGTGGTCGAGACGGGCGAGAAGCTGTGGCGCGGCGATGAGCCTTCGCCCACCCGCTCCGCCGTGATCACGCGGCTCAGTCACGGCCATATCCGGATCGGCACCTTCCAGCGCCTCCTCGCGCTGGAGGAGCGGGATCACATGGCCGAGCTGGTCGACTACTGCCTCGCGCAGTATCCCGGCCCGCCCGCGCCAGCAGACGCGCCCGGACGCGACCAACCGGCTGTCAGACTAATGCACCTTGTCGTCGAGCGACTGGCCGACCTCGCCGCCAGTTGGATGGTCGCAGGCTTCGTCCACGGCGTACTCAACACCGATAACATGAACATCACCGGCGAGAGCTTCGATTACGGTCCCTGGCGTTTCCTGCCGCAGTGGGAGCCGGGCTTCACCGCCGCCTATTTCGACCACCAGGGTCTCTACGCCTTCGGTCGCCAACCCGAAGCGCTGCACTGGAACTGCGGGCAGTTCGCCATCGCGCTGCGCCTGCTGAGCGATGCGCCGCCGCTGATCGGTGCGATGGAGCGTTTCGGACCGCTCTATATGGAGGCGATCGGGCGGCGCTGGTGCTGGCGGCTCGGGGTTGAAAGTCGAGGCGTCGATGCGGACACGGCGCTGGTTTCGGCATCCGAAGCGGCCCTGCGCGAAAGCGGCGAGAGCCCCGATGTTTTCTTCTTCCGCCATCGCGGCGGACGCAATGCCAATGGAGCGCTGGCGGAGGCCCTGTCAGGCTACGACTCGACTGATGCCCCGCACGAATACTGGTCCGACGATGCGCCGCAGGCCATGGTGATCGACGAGGTCGAGGCGATCTGGTCCGCAATCGACGAGCGCGACGACTGGCAGCCGCTCCACGCCAAGGTCGCCGCATTGCGCCGCATGGGGGAGGCCCATGGCCCTGCCCCGGAGCCGCGCGGTCATGTCTGAGGTGGTTACATCTTGTCATTTGACGCCCTGCAGCGTGTGCGACATAGGCCGCACGCAACAAGGCGATGGGCGCAGGAAGGCTGAGAGTGTCTGATATGGAACTGGTTTCCACCGAACCCGCAACCGGCGCGGAAATCTGGCGCGGGACAGCGGGCAATGTCGAGGATACGATCGGCCGCGGGCGCGAGGCCATGCGCGACTGGGCGCGGATGCCGCTCGCCCAGCGGATCGAGTTGATGCGCCGCTTCGCCAATGCGGTACGCAAGCATGCGGAGCCCTTTGCCGAGCTGATCGCACGCGAGACCGGCAAGCCGCTGTGGGAAGCGCGGACCGAGGTCGAGGCCGTGATCGGAAAGGTCGAAATCTCGATCACCGCCTATGCCGAACGGACGGGCCAGAAGAAGCTCAACAGCGCGCTGCAGGGCACCGCTGCGCTGCGCCACAAGCCACACGGGCTGATGGTCGTGCTCGGCCCCTACAACTTCCCCGCGCACCTGCCGAACGGGCATATCGTCCCGGCGCTCATCGCGGGCAATGCGGTGATCTTCAAGCCGAGCGAGAAGACCCCAGCGGTCGGCGAATTCCTGACCCGCTGCTTCCACGAAGGCGGCGTGCCAGAAGGCGTGGTGCAGTGCCTCCACGGTGGGGCGGATGCGGGCAAGGCGCTGGTCGAGCACGCGCTGGTCGACGGGGTGCTGTTCACCGGATCGGCGCGGGCCGGCATCGCGATCAACCGCAAGCTGGCGAGCAATCCCGGCAAGATCGTCGCGCTGGAAATGGGCGGCAACAACCCGATCGTCGTCACCGACACGCCGATCTTGGCCGACGCTGCCGCGACGATCGTGCAATCGGCCTTCACCACCGCCGGCCAGCGCTGCACCGCCGCGCGACGCCTGATCGTGGTCGATTCGATGTTCGACAAGCTCATCCCGGAATTGAAGAAGCTCACCGAGCGCCTGATCGTCGACGAACCCTTTGCCGATCCCCAGCCCTTCATGGGCTGCGTGATCGACAACGGCGCGGCAGACTTGCTGTCCGAAAGCTTCGTCGCGCTCATGGGCCGCGGCGGCAAGCCGATCGTCCACATGAAGCGCAAGGACGAGAAGCTGCCCTTCCTTTCGCCCGCCGTCCTCGATGCGACCGACATCAAGGAGCGGCCCGACATCGAGCTGTTCGGCCCGCTGCTGCAGGTCATCCGCGTGGCCGATTTCGACGCCGCGATCGCCGAGGCGAACAACACGCGCTACGGCCTGTCAGCCTCGCTGATCGGCGGGAGCCCGCAGGATTTCGAGCATTTCTGGAGCGAGATCCGCGCCGGGATCGTCAACTGGAACCGCCCGACCAACGGCGCGTCTTCGGCAGCGCCTTTCGGCGGAGTAGGCCTCTCGGGCAACCACCGCCCGGCCGCATTCTATGCTGCGGATTACTGCGCCTATCCGGTCGCCAGCACCGAGATGGAGCAGCCGCGCGCCAGCATTGGCATCGGTCTCAAGAGCTGAGCCTCGGAAAGGCTCAGTCGGTGGTGACGAGGTCGATCTGAGTCACGCCCTGCTCTAGCCGGCGCCCGTAGACGACATAAGCCGACTTGCCTTTCGTGCCGCTCAGCACGTTGTCGCCAGCCTTGATCACATGGTCGACGCTGAAACCGGCGTCCTTCGCGCGCGTGCTGTAGAACGAGAATACGTCCTCAAGCGCGACCGGCGTGAAGAAGGAAACGATCCTCAGCGCGCAATCGCCCTCGTCCGTGCCTGCGGCCTCTTGCGTATTGCCGCGCGGGTAGACGGGGAAAGCCGTAGGAAGTTTGGCCGCCCAGGCCGAACCGTATTCGGCGCTCTCGGCGCAATTGGCACCGTTGGGCTGGACCGCCGCCTTGGCCGCAGCGACCATCGCCGCCGTATCGGGCGCGTTTTGCGCAAGCTGGCGGGCAGCAGGAGCGGGCTTCAGGTTCTCGGTACCGCCGACGAGCTGCGCGGCGCGATCGCGCGCGGCCTCGATGGCACGCGGGCTCTTGTCGATATTCGGGATCGCGGCGTTACCCGTGCCGGACAGCGCGGCATTGCCTTCGTTGCGGCCGGCCATGTCGGGATCGGTCATCAGCTCATCGTTGAGCGCCTGTTCGCTCGCCGGATCCATGGCCTCGCCATTGGCAGCCTGGTCGGTCCCGCCACTGCAGGCGGCCACAAGGGCGATAGGTGCAATCGCGAGAAGCGAACGGAATTTCATGTGCTGTCTCCGGCAAATATGCCCCGGTCTGCGGCGGAAACCGGCGGGTTTCCAGTGTCATGGAGCAGGTTGCATCATAGCGGGACAAGCACGTGAGCAAAAGCTAAAGGGCGCCCCCCGGCTCCGGAATGGAGACGAAGGGCGCCCAGACGGCCCGGTGGGAGCCGCCCCCCGTCCGCGGGTGGGCACGGACGAAAGTCAGGTTCGGATTAGCCGCAGCGCGTGTTCGAGCGGTCGATCGAGCGGCCGAGCAGCGCGCCGGCGGCACCGCCGAGGATGGCGCCGAGCGTGCGGTCGCCGCGGCCGGCAACCTCGTGACCGATCAGCGCGCCGACACCTGCACCGACGAGCAGGCCGGTCGTGCCGTTCTCGCGCCGGCAGTAATAGCGCCCGTCACGCCCGCGCCAGACGCGCGTGTCGCGATAGACCGGCTGGCCATAATTGCGGTCATAACCCATGTAGTAGGGGCGCGGCGCGCGGTAGTCGCGATAGCGGCGGTCGTCATAGCGGCGCTCGCCGTAATAGTCGCCGCGGTGATACCGCTTGTAATGCTTGCGCTTGTGCTTCTTGCCGTGCTCGTAGCTCGTGTCGCCATAGGCATCGGCATGCACCACGGCGTGAGCGGCCGGAGCGGCGTGCATGGCGGGCGCCGCCGAAGCCGGCATGGCGAGCGTCAGGCCCGTCGCTGCAAGGGCCATGGCTGCGTTCTTGATCGGATTTGCCATTGTCTTTTCCTTGTTCGTCTCGGGAGGGACTCATTCGATGCCGTTAAGCTTTACGCCCGCGAATCTGAACCGAATGCAACGGCGCTGTCAGATTCGGATTTTGCGACGAGCCGTATGGATTGCGCCGATGGATTGAGGGTTGCCGGGCATGGAAAGCGGGCCTAGCGCGGCTTCACGATGAGCGACGCCGCCCCGACGACCGACAGGACAGGCCTGGGCGCAGCCTTCGGCGCCTATTTCATCTGGGGCTTCCTGCCGCTCTACCTGATACTGGTGAAGAGCGTGCCCGCGTTCGAATTCGTCGGCTGGCGGATCATCTGGACCCTACCCCTGTGCCTGCTGATCGTGGCCTTCCGCAAGCAAGGCGCGGAACTGCGCGCGGCGTTGGCCGATCGCAAGGCCATGGCGCTGCTCGCGCTTAGCGCTACGCTGATCGCGGTGAACTGGGTGGTCTATGTCTGGGCGATCCAGACCGGCGAGGTCTATGCGGCGAGCCTCGGCTATTACATCAACCCGTTGGTCAATGTGCTGCTCGGCACGTTGCTGCTGGGCGAGAAACTGACGCGGAGGCAATGGGTCGCCGTCGGCCTGGCCGCGCTGGGCGTCTCGCTGCTGCTGGGCGGCGCGCTCACGACCCTGTGGATCAGCCTGACGCTGGCGCTGAGCTTCGGGACTTACGGCCTCATCCGCAAACAGGTGCCGGTCGGCTCCCTGCCGGGCCTGACGATCGAATCGATCCTCCTGCTGGTGCCTGCCGCAGCGACCGCTTGGTACTATGCGCAGACCCCTGCCGGATCGGCTTTCGCGCAAAGCACCGGCCTGAGCCTGACGATCATGCTCGGCGGTGCGCTCACCGCCTTCCCGCTGCTGCTATTCGCGATTGCCGCGCGGAAACTGCCCTATTCGACGCTCGGCTTCATCCAGTTCCTCGCGCCGAGCATCGTGTTCATCCTCGGCCTGACCGTGTTCGAAAAGGAACTCCACCCGGCCGAACTGGCGTGCTTCGCCTGTATCTGGGCGGCGGCAGGGATTTTCGTGTGGGACCTCGTCGCGCGGTCTAGGACGCCAGCCGCCAGCTGAGCGTCTCGCTCGCGTGGAAGGGCACTATTTCCGCTTCCCCGCCATCGACGGTGGCGGGCACGCTAACGGAGACCTTTTCGAGCGTTACGGTCCCCTCGTTCAGTGGGAGGCCGTAGAAGCGCGGGCCGTTCTCCGAGGCGAAGGCCTCGAACCTGTCTATCGCGCCTTCCTCCTCGAACACCGCGAGGTAGCTTTCCAGCGCGAAGGGTGCGTTGAAGATGCCCGCGCAGCCGCAATCGCTTTCCTTGGCATGACGATGATGCGGCGCGCTGTCGGTGCCGAGAAAATATCTCGTCGATTCGCCAGTCGCCGCCTTGCGCAATGCGAGCCGGTGCTCCTCGCGCTTCGCCACCGGCAGGCAGTACATGTGCGGGCGGATCCCGCCGACAAGCATGGCGTTGCGGTTGATGTGCAGATGCTGCGGCGTGATCGTCGCGCCGATATTCGCGCCCGAGCCGTCGACGAATTCGACCGCCTGCCTCGTGGTAATATGCTCGAAGATCACCTTCAGATCGGGCAACCGCTCGACCAGCGGCACGAGAATGCGGTCGATGAACACTGCCTCCCGGTCGAAAATGTCGATGTCGGCATGGGTCACCTCGCCATGAACGCATAGCGGCATGCCGATCTCGGCCATTTTCTCGAGCACGCCCGCGATCCTGCCGATATCGGTCACGCCGTGATCGGAATTGGTCGTCGCGCCGGCGGGATAAAGCTTGGCGGCGGTCAGCACGCCATCGGCGAAGCCCGCGGCCAGATCCTCCGCATCGCTGTTGTCGGTCAGGTAGGCGGTCATCAACGGCGTAAAGGCCATCCCTTCAGGAACCGCGTCCAAGATCCGCTGCCGATAGGCCGCCGCGAGCGCGCTGGTGGTCACCGGAGGCGAAAGGTTCGGCATCACGATGGCGCGGGCGAACTGGCGCGCGGTCTGCGGCACGACGGCGCGCATGGTGGCTCCGTCGCGGAAGTGCAGGTGCCAGTCGTCGGGGCGGCGGATGGTAAGCGATTCGACCATGCGGTTGCCTATGCCGCCGGGTGGCCTATCTGTCACCCATGACTGCGACCCGCCTGTTCGACCGCGCCGTGATCCGCCTCTCGCCGCAGGAGGATGGCGAGGATGTCGCCGGTTTCCTGCAAGGCCTCGTTACGAACGACGTCACCGGCCTGCTGCCGGTCTACGCCGGGCTGCTTACGCCGCAGGGCAAGACGCTGTTCGACTTCATCGTCTGGCCGGGCGCCGAGGCCGAGCTGTTGCTCGATTGCGAGGCGGATGCGGCGGAGGATCTTGCCAGGCGCCTTTCGCTCTACCGCCTGCGCCGCAAGATTGCGATTGCGGTCGACCCTGCGGTCGGCGTGCACTGGCAGCCCGAGATGGGCGATGGCGGTGCGGCCGATCCGCGTCTCGGGGCGCTGGGGCAGCGCTGGCTCGCTCCCGCCGGTGACGAGGATAGACCGGCGGACGATGCATGGCGGCGGCACCGGCTCTCGCTGGGCGTGCCGGAGGGTCGCCCGGAGTTGGGCGATATCCTGTGGCTCGAGACCAATGCCGTCGAGCTGCACGGGGTGAGCTTCGCCAAGGGCTGCTACGTCGGGCAGGAAAACACTGCGCGCATGAATTGGCGGAGCAAGGTCAATCGGCGGCTGATGGTGGTCCCGCTCGATCGCTCGGACGAGAAGCGCCGCAAGATCGCCTATGAGGACCTCGGGCTAGCCGTCGACCACTTGCGGGTAGACGCAATCGAACCATCGGCTGCACCCGATTGGCTGAAGCCCAGCCTCACTCAGGCTGATGAAGAGCGGCGATCGAATTGACGAGCATCCGCTCCGCCCGGTCGCGGGCGGCGGTTTCCGGCAGGCCGAGCGAGCGCGACAGCGCGCTGCCGATCAACGCATCGCCCATCGCCATGAGGACGAGCGCGAGCGTTTCTTCGTGAACCTGCAGCGGATCTGCCCCATGCGCGGCTTCTTCCGGGGCGATCGTGTCGACCAGGTCATGGATCGTTTCGACGATCGGAGTCAGCGCATCTTCGTTTCCGGTCAGGATCATCCAGCTGGCCAGCGCCCCCGCCCCTTCCTTGTCGAAGGCGTCGAAAGCGAGGTCGACCACCTCGCGCGGGGAGCCGAGCCCTGCCCTGGTCGCCCTGACGGCGTCGATGATCGTATCGCAGACCGTGCCCGCAAGATGGCCCGCCAGTGCTTTCTGCAAACCGGCTGCCGAGCCGAAATGATGTAGCAAATTGGCGTGGGTGCGCCCGATCCGCGCGGCGACGGCCTTGAGCGTGACGGCCTGCGGGCCGGCCTCGATCAGCAATCCCCTCGCCGCCTCCAGCGCGGCGAGGCGGGATTCCTCGGGTGAGAGTCTTTTTCGGGTCGCCATGAGGGGGCGTTAACCTATCCCGGGGCAGGGAGAAAGTCGTAACGGAATATTATTGACAGTAATGTAAGTAAGCACTACTTACACTGATGTCAGTTAACCAACGGAGCATTCCATGAACGCCCCCGTCACGATCGATACCGATACCCGCAAAGCTGCGCCCACACCGGAGGGCCTCACCCTCACCGTGCGTGACGAGCGCTTCAATCGCGGCACCACGCCCCGCCGCTGGTGGGCCGGCGAGCCCTTCGGCACCGCTTGGCACAATGCGCTCTCCGCCACCTTCCCGCGCGGCGAGGCCTTCTTCATCGAAGCCGTCAAGGCGCATCGCGAAGGCGCGGATCCGAAGCTCGAGGCCGAAATCCGCGCCTTCGTGAAGCAGGAAATCAACCACACGCGCGAACACATCGCCTTCAACCGCCTTGCCGAAGACCATGGCTACGACATCAAGGCCATCGACGCGCGCGTTGCCGAAATGCTCGCGCTGACGAAGGACCGTCCGGTCATCGTCAACCTCGCCGCGACCATGGCGCTGGAGCACTACACCGCGATGATGGCGCAGGAATTCCTCGCCAATCCGCAGCACTTCAAGGATGCCGATCCCGAAGTCCGCAAGATGTGGGAATGGCACTCGGTCGAGGAGATCGAGCACAAGGGTGTCGCCTTTGACACCTGGAACCACGCGACCCGCGACTGGACGCCGTTCCGCCGCTGGAAGCTGCGCAGCCTGATGATGCTGATCGTCAGCTTCAACTTCTTCAAGAATCGCTGGCACGACACGCTGGAACTGCTGGCGCAGGACGGCATCACCGGCTGGAAGGCGAAGTGGGGCCTGTTCAAGTACCTGACCGTGAAGCCTGGTGTCGTCCGCCGAATTTTCCCGGCGTGGCTTGCCTATTTCAAGCCGGGTTTCCACCCGTGGGATCACGACGATCGCCACCTGATCGGCAAGTACGAAGGCGAGTTCGAAGCGGCGCTGATGCCCGCCGAGTGAGCCCGGCCTAGGGATATGAGAAAGGCCCCGCAAGCGATTGCGGGGCCTTTCGTTTGTGTCACGCCGCTTGTGGGGCGGCGACATCGTCTTCCGCAAGATCGAGGGTGAAGAGCACGCAATCCACCTCCTCGCCGCGCCCGCAGCTGAAGCGCGGCGCGACCTTGCCGGTGGGCCGGAAGCCCAGCTTGCGCAGCACGCGGCCGGACGCGGGGTTGTCGGCAAAGTGACCCGCTTCGAGCCGCTCGTAGCCGAGCAGCTTGGCGACCTCGATCACGCCGCGCGCCGCTTCGGTGGCGAAGCCCTGCCCCCAATAGGGACGCGCGATCCAATAGCCGAGCTCGACACCTGTTTCGGTCTCGCCCAGTCCCACGGATCCGATAATCTGCGAGCCATTCTGTCCGGGTAGGGTCATGAGAAAGTTCGGAACCCGCGGATTGGCTTCGCGCATGACGAACTGGCGGGCATGTTCGGGGAGATACGGCCACGGCGCGCGCGCAAGATTGCGGACGACGCCCTTGTCGGCGATCCCGCCGAACAGCGCGTCTGCATCTTCGGGCCAGGCAGGCCGCAGCAGCAGCCTTTCGGTAACATGGAACATCGGTCTTCTCCCCTAGGCACCACGCTCCGGGCTCCTAGGCCGGACGCGTGACAATTGCGTGATGGCGAAAGGAAATTTCGCCGCGAATTGTGAAGAGGGAGAAACGACAAGAGGGAGACGGGCCCCCTGACTTAACAGGAAAGTCCCATCTCCCTCTTTGGCTGCCGGTGGTTATACCGGCTGGGACCGTCCTGTCTGGACGATCCCGTTATCGGAGCGTCCGGTTATTCCGCGGCTTCGGCCATCATGTCGACCGAGACGAACTTGCGGTCGAGTTTGCCCTTGTGGAATCGCACGACACCGTCGGTGAGCGCGAAAAGGGTGTGGTCTTTGCCCATGCCGACATTGGCACCCGGGTAGAACTTGGTCCCGCGCTGGCGCACGATAATGTTGCCGGCGACCACTACCTGGCTGCCGAACTTCTTCACGCCGAGGCGACGACCGGCCGAATCACGACCGTTACGCGACGAACCGCCTGCTTTTTTATGTGCCATGGTTCGCGCTCCTTACTTCTTGGCTTCGGTCTTCTTGGCAGCGGCCTTCTTGGGCGCAGCCTTCTTGGCGGGAGCGGCCTTCTCGGCAGCTTCCTTCTTGGGCGCAGCCTTCTTGGCCGGAGCCTTCTTCTCGGCTTCGTCGGCCTTCGGAGCGGCTTCCTTCTTCGGAGCAGCCTTCTTCTCGGCCTTCGAATCGCCCACAGCCACGATGCGCAGCAGGGTCATCTGCTGGCGGTGGCCGTTCTTGCGGCGATAGTTGTGGCGGCGGCGCTTCTTGAAGACGATCACCTTCTCGCTCTTCGCCTGCGCGATGATCTCGGCCGAAACGACCGTCTTGGCGGCATCGGCAAGCTTGTCGCCATCACCGGCGAGCAGGACGTCGCCCAGCGTGATGGTGTCGCCGGCTTCGCCAGCCAGCTTCTCAACGGCGATCTTGTCTCCGGCGGCAACCCGGTATTGCTTGCCGCCCGTGCGCACTACTGCGAACATGGTGGTTATCTCTCAATCAATTAGCTTTGCCGCATCCTTGCGAATATACGGCGCACCCGTCAGGCCACCTGTCGGCAGCCCCGGAAAGAAGCGTGCCGTTAGGCGAAAGGTCGCCCCAAGTCAACGGCCCGCACGTGGAATTTTGCATGTTCGCTGGCGCGACGTGCTGCGCGTGATATGGAGGGCGCGATGTTCGACTGCAAGCCATTCCTCGCCGCATCCGCCCTGTTCGCCTGCGCTGCGTGCAGCACCGCAGCGGCCGATCGCTATCCCTCCCTGGCGATCCGCGACATCGAACGGGTCGAAGGCACCTTCGAGCCGGTGCCGACCCAGCAGCTGGACGTGCCCGAGGTCGCGACCGGCCTCGCCGGCCCGCTTGACGAACGCCTTGCTGCCCTCGTCGCCCAGGCCAGCGAGGCCCATCGCGATTTCACCTCTGCCGTGCCCGCGGCCGAAACCCGCGTCGCGGCAGCAGCGGGCGCGGAAGTGGGCAGCGACAGCTGGGCCGCCGCACAGGTTGCGCTCGCCGATCTCGATTCGGCACGCAGCATCGCGGCGATCGCGCTCGGCGATCTCGACATCCTGCACGCCTCCGCCACGGTCCAGGCCGAGGATGCGACCGCCATCGATTCGGCCCGCGGCCAGGTAATCGCGCTGGTGCGCGAGGAAGATGCGGTCCTCGAGCTTCTGCGCGGTCGCGTGCGCTGAACACATGATAAAGCGCGGGACCGGCTGCCCGGCCCCGCGCGTCGTGTGGTCTTCTCGGGAGTCGGCGATCAGCCCGTCACGCTCCCCACGATCGTGACGGTCGTCACGCCCCAGCAGAAGATCAGCACGGGTAGGATCAGGACCTGCACGGCGGCATCCCGCGCCGTCACGCGCCCGGTATAGGTCGCAATGCCGCGCTGCTTGAGCTCGGCCCAGCGCATGGTGCGCTGCCCGCTTTCGGGCGCGAGGCGCGTCCAGACAAGCGGCAGGCCGAAGCCGCCGACGATGAAGATCGTGAAGATCGCCATCGGGATGATCAGGCCGGGCGTCGCGAGGCCGGTAGCCATCACCGCGAGGAAGCCGAGATAGAGCCCGACGGTCGCGACATAGAGACCCTTGGGCAGTTCGAAGGTGCGGTCGACGACCGTGCGGCGAACCGGAGTGGCGTGGATGATGGCCTGGTCGGCAATGAGGTCGCGGGGGAGATTCTTCGACATGGTTGCAGCTCCTTGTGATGGGAGCATCCTGTCGCGACTCGCACGGGCGATCCTTGATCTGGATCAAACCGCTCAATTTATTGCCAGCGCGCGAGATCCTTGCGGTCGTCCTCGCGCGGCTCGATCCAGTGCCAGCCGTCGTCGCGCCGCTCGCGCTTCCACAGCCAGCTCGCGCTCTTGAGGTGGTCCATCAGGAAGTCCACCGCGGCGAAGGCGTCGCGGCGATGGCGCGCGGCCGTTGCGACCAGCACGATGCTCTCGCCCGGCGTCATGACGCCTACCCGGTGCCACACCAGCGCGCCGTCGAGGCCGAACCGAGCGAACGCCGCCTCGGCGAGCTCCTGCATGCCCGGCAGTGTCAACGGCTCATAATGGGTGAGTTCGAGGGCCTTCACATCGCCATCGGGCCGGACCTTGCCGAGAAACGAAACCACGCCGCCCGCTGCGCCATGTGCCGCATTGAAACCGGCGAGCGCCTCGCCCACCGAAAAGCCCTTGTCGAGCAGCCGCACGTCGAGCGGCTCAGCGATCGCGAGCCTAGCCACCGCTGACCGGCGGCAGCAGCGCCACCTCGTCGCCATGTTTGAAGACGAGGCTTTCACGATCCGATTGTATCTGCCCATTGACAGCAATCTTGTTGCGCGGATCACATACGGCGTCCGCAACGTCCTCGTTCACATGATTGCGCAGGACTTCGACGAGATCAGGCCAGTCCAGATCGCCAGAACTCGAAGAAAACTCACTTTCAGGACGCCCGGCAACATCCTGCAACTTTCCGAGATAAACAACCCTAACCGCCATGGCTCAGGTCTCCAGATACTGGCCTGTGATGCCCGGCGCCTCCGCGAGATAGGCCTCGGTCGCATCGACCGCCGGCCCCTCGCCCGAAACGAGGTTCACCCGCAGCGGAGTGTGCTTACGCGCGAGGCCCGTCACGATGGCGAGCCGCCATTCGCGATGCGTATGATCGGCTGCGGGCAGGACGAGCATCACATCGTCGCCGCGCCCAAGTACGTCCTCGACATGGCCGAGCCAGTGCTGGTGGAAGACCCCCGCCGCCGCGAGCGGCTCTTCCGGCAGGCCCTCGACCGCAATGCGCTTCATTCGCGCCGCTCGCGGTGGAGCGTGATGCCGATCTTCTCGCCGGCCTCGGCAATGGCGAGCTTGACGATCTTGACCGTTACCGCCTCGACGCGCCGGTCCTGCAGGAACAGCGTCTCGCAAACGTGGTCGGCGACCGCTTCGATCAGCTTGAAGTGGACACCTTCGGGCAATGTTTCAGAGGCGGCGAACTTCAGGTCCATGTAGTTCTTCGAATCTTCGAGCGAGGTTTCCGGCTCGTAGCGATGGAGCGGCTTCATCCGCACCTTGATCGTGAAGCGCAGCGGCTGCGGCTTGCCCGTCTCTTCGGAATAGATGCCGGTGAGCACGTCGTGCTCGAAATCGGCCACCTCGAGGATCAGCGAATCGGTCATGGCCTGCCCCTAGCGCGGATTGGACCAGCGCGCGAAGATCGCGGTTGGCAGGAGGCGGCCCGAAGTGTCTTCCGCCACCGCGAGATCGCCGTGTTCGACCCTGCCGGGCAGGTCGGCGAAGATCTCGTCGAGCAGGCCTGCGAGCGCGAGGCTGCTCATGCGCACGGCATAGACCGTGAGGAAGAGGAAGCTGCTGTCGGCGTCGAGCAGCCGGCGGCAATCGGAAACGAGGCCAGGAAGGCCCTCTTCGAGCCGCCAGACCTCGCCATCGGGGCCGCGTCCAAACTTGGGCGGATCGAGGATGATGCCGTCGTAGCGCCGCTCGCGCCGGACCTCGCGGGCGGTGTATTTTACCGCATCCTCAACCAGCCAGCGGATCGGGCGGTCATCGAGCCCGGCGAGCGCGGCGTTCGCGCGCGCCTGGGCGACGGACTTCTTGCTCGCATCGACATGGGTGACGCGGCCGTATCTGCTGAGCGCCTGCGAACCGACGCCGGTATAGCCGAACAGGTTCATGGTCTCGGCATCGGTGCGGCCCTCGAGCTGCTCGCCCATCCAGGTCCACACGGGCGCCATGTCGGGGAAGAAACCGAGGTGCCGGAAGGGCGTGCATTGCGCGGTGAAGCGTGCCTCCTCGCCCCAACCCAGCTCCCAGCCGTCCTGTGGCACCTGCTGCGAGAATTGCCAGCGACCGCCGCCGTCCTCGTCGCTGCCGGGAACGAACTCCCCATGCGCATCCCAGTGATCGAGACGCGGCGTCCACATCGCCTGCGGTTCGGGGCGGATGAAGCGGTAGGGCCCGTATGCCTCGAACTTGCGCCCGTTGCCGCTGTCGAGCAGGCGATAGGCGTCCCAGCCCTCGCCCACCATCAGCACCGGATCGCGCCGCAGCTCCGCCATCAGGAGGCGTTCGCGAGGATATGGTCGCGCACCGCCTCGTAGGTACCCGGCAACTCCACAAAGGCCTCCTCGCGCGCGAAAAGGTCGCCGACGCGGTTCGGCAGCGGCGGGCGGATGCCGGTCGCGCGCTCGACCGAGTCGCGGAACTTGGCCGGATGGGCTGTAGCGAGGGTCACAACCGGCGTGTCCGCTGACACATCCGCAGCGCGCGCGGCATGTAGACCGATGGCGGTGTGCGGATCGATGATCTCGCCGCAATTCTCATAGGCCCAGCGCATCGAGCGGGAGGTCTCTTCCTCGTCCGCCCGCGCGCTGGTGAAGAGTGCCGCCGCGCCCTCGCGCTGGGCATTGGTCAGTTGCATGGCCTTGGCGGCCTCGAACCCGCGCATCTGTTCGGCCAGCGCCACGCCGTCGCGGCCACCGACGTCGAACAGCAGCCGCTCGAAATTGGAGCTGACCTGGATGTCCATGCTCGGGGCGGCGGTCGGCGTGACGGTACCGGTCGAATAATCGCCATTGCTCAGCGCGCGGTGGAGGATGTCGTTGACGTTGGTCGCGACGATCAGCCGCTCGATCGGCAGGCCCATGCGCGCCGCGACATGGCCGGCGAAAACGTCGCCGAAATTGCCGGTCGGGACGCTGAAGGCCAGCTTGCGCTCCGGCCCGCCCAGCTGGAGCGCGGCGGCGAAATAATAGACCACCTGCGCCATCAGCCGCGCCCAGTTGATCGAATTGACCGCGCCGATCCGGTGGCTCGCAGTCACGCCCTCGTCGGCGAAGATGCGCTTCACCATCGCCTGCGCATCGTCGAACGAACCTTCGATAGCGATGTTGTGGACGTTGGGTGCGCGGACCGTCGTCATCTGGCGGCGCTGGACATCGCTCACCCGGCCTTTGGGGTGGAGCATGAAGATTTCGACATTGTCGCGACCCGCGACGGCATCGATCGCGGCGCTGCCGGTATCCCCGCTGGTCGCCCCGACGATCGTCAGCCGGCTGTCCTCGCGCGCAAGAAACTCCTCGAACAGCAGGCCGAGCAATTGGAGGGCGACATCCTTGAACGCCAGCGTGGGGCCGTGGAACAGTTCGAGCAGCCAGTGCTGTTCATCCAATTGCACCAGCGGAGTGACCGCGGTGTGCGCGAAGCGCCCATAGGCCTGTTCGGTCAGTTCGCGCAGCCGCTTCGGCGCGAGGCTTTCCCCCACGAAGGGCTGCATCACGCGCGCGGCAAGCTCGGCATAGGGCAGCCCGCGCATGGCGACGATCTCGTCGATCGTGAACTGAGGCCAGGCCTCGGGCACATAGAGCCCGCCGTCAGAAGCGAGGCCGGCCAGCGTGACGCCGGCGAAATCGAGCGCCGGCGCGCTGCCGCGGGTGGAGACGTATTTCATCGCGAATGGCGGTTAGCGGCGCATGGGGTCGCGGGCAAGCAAGGGGCGCTTTAGCCCGCCCTAGCCGCCCTGCCCGCGCCGCCTCAGCGCGAGCACGTATATGACCAGCGCGGTAAGCGCGAAGAAGAACCACTGGCCGGCGTAGGCGAGGTGGTTGTTGGGCAGGTTCTGCGGGTCGGGGGCGGCCAGGGGTTCCAGCCCTGCCAGCCCTTCACTCGAAACGACACGCCCACCCGGCGCGATCACACCGCGCACCTCGCCGCCGCTCCATGCGACCGGCTGCGGATCCCGCGCGAAGCCGATGTCGACCAGGATCTGCTTTCCATCGGGCATCAGACAGGTGGCACGTTCGGCTACGCCCTTTGCCCCTTGCGCACTGACACCAGCCACCGTCGTGACATCGGTAACCGTCCCACAGGTCACGGAAGTGCGGCGATAGAGGGACGCCTCCAGTTCGGCCTCGTCGGCCGGGTAGACTACCTCGCTGCTCATCGCCTGCGCGGCCTCGTAGCGCGCGATAATCGCCTCTTTCTCGCCCTTGCGGTCAAGCTGCCAGAAGCCGAGCGCGATCATCGTCAGCACGGCGCCGGCGACGATGATCGTCGGGATCACGGGTATACGCATCTAGAGGTCCTTGCTGCCCGCCTCGCGGGCATTGTTGCGATATTCGCTCGCCAGAAGCCACGCCTTGGCGACCCGCAGCCCGCCGATCACCAGCGCGAAGGTCAGCGGCACCCACAGCAGCGCATGGACCCAAAGTGGCGGCTCGACGGACAGTTGCAGCCAGATCGCCAGTCCGACCGTGATCGTCCCGACCGCCAGCGTCACCAGCGCGGCAGGGCCATCCCCGACGTTGAAGCGCCAGAAATCGAGGCCGCACGCCCGGCACTTGTCGGCGAAGGCCAGCATTCCGCCGAACAGGGTGTTTGCGCCGCAGCGTGGGCACAAACCACGAAGGGCAGCCTGGCCGAGACCGGGCTGCCCCTCCTGAGTGTCAGAACTGTCCGAAGACATCAGTGGACGGCAGCGCCCCAGCCGCCCCAGACGTAGACGACGACGAAGAGGAACAGCCACACCACGTCGACGAAGTGCCAGTACCACGCTGCCGCTTCGAAGCCGAAGTGCTGGCGCGGGGTGAAGTGGCCCTTGTAGGTGCGCACGAGGCAGACGATCAGGAAGATCGTGCCGACGAGCACGTGGAAGCCGTGGAAGCCGGTCGCCATGTAGAAGGCCGAGCTGTAGGTGTTGCCACCGAAGCCGAACGGCGCGTGCGCATATTCGTATGCCTGGATGGCCGTGAAGACCGCGCCGAGAAGGATTGTCAGCCACAGACCCTTCTTCAGCCCTTCGCGGTCGCCGTGGATCAGCGAGTGGTGGGCCCAGGTCACGGTGGTGCCGGAGCAGAGGAGGATCAGCGTGTTAAGCAGCGGCAGCGAGAACGGATTGATCACCGCCTCGATCGCCGCCGGCGGGAAAACGCCTCCGATCACGTCGGAGATTTCCGAGGGGAAGAGCGCGAAGTCGAACCAGCTCCAGAACCAGCCGACGAAGAACATCACTTCCGAAGCGATGAACAGGATCATGCCGTAGCGCATGTGCAGCTGCACGACCGGGGTGTGATCGCCGCGCTCCGCTTCCTTCACGATGTTCGAGAACCAGGCGAAGAAGGTGGCGATAAGGCCGGCAATACCGAGACCCAGCACCAGATGGGCACTGGCCATCTCGTGCATGAAGAGAACCATGCCGCTCGTGAAAGTGAGCGCCGAGACCGAACCGATGAAGGGCCAGATATCGGGTTCGAGGATGTGATATTCGTGATTGACGTTGCCAGCCATTGTTCTCGCGTCCTGTATGTCGCTTTGCGTGAGGCCCTTAGTGCGCCATCGCGCGCGGGTCTAGGCCCTACTCCGCAGAATCTATCGCGCGGTGGAAAGTATAGGACAGGGTGATCTGTTCGACACCGTCCATGTTGGGATCGTCCAGCGCCGCCGGGTCGACGAAGTAGAGCACGGGCATGCGCACTTCCTCCCCCGGCTGCAGCGTCTGCTCGGTAAAACAGAAGCACTGGATCTTGTTGAAATAGGCACCGGCCTGCTCGGGCTCGACGTTGAATGTCGCGGTCCCCGTGATCGGCTGGTCCGAGTTGTTCTTCGCGAGGTAGATCGCCATGTCGCGCTGGCCGATCGTGACGGTATCGGTCACTTGTTCGGGCCGGAAGCTCCACGGGACATCGCGCGCTGTCGAACCGTCGAAGCGGATCGAGATCGTCTTGCCGCTGGCGGCACCGAGCCGTTCGGCAGCGACCGCATCGCTTTCGCTGGCGCGCTGGGTCGTTCCGCCAAAGCCGGTCACCTGGCAGAACAGCTCGTAGAGAGGCACTGCGGCATAGCCGAGGCCGAGCATGGCAAGAGCCCCTGCGAAAGCGAGCAAGGCGGTCTTGGTCTTGCGGGTTTCGAGTGTGGCAGCCGTCATTGCGTCCTCACATGCGGGCGATGGTGATGAAATAGAACAGGAGGGCCATGAACAGCAGGATGCCGCCGAGCACGAGATTCCGGCTCTTCTGGCGACGCCTGAATTCGGCTTCTTCTTCGGGGGTCATGCGATCACTCCTTGGGCCGCGAGCAGCCGGTCGACGACCAGCGCGGCGAACAATGCGAAGAGGTAGCCCACGCTGAAGCCAAACATGCGCTTTTCGGGCAGCATCCTGTCGCCTTCGGTCACCGTCCGGAAAGCAACCGGGATGCTGAGCGCGAAAAAGGCAAGCGAGAGGCCAAGCGCAGCAATACCGTAGACCCAGCTGGTCCCGCCGATGAACCACGGTGCGGCGGCGATCGGGACGAGGACTATGCAATAGGCGAGCATCTGCAGGCGGGTCGATTTCTCGCCTTTCACCACCGGCATCATCGGGATGCCGACATTGGCGTAATCTGTCTTCACGAACAACGCGAGCGCCCAGAAGTGCGGCGGAGTCCACATGAAGATGATGGTGAACAGCAACACCGGCATCAGGGTGATCTCTCCCGTCACCGCGACCCAGCCGATCATCGGGGGGAAGGCCCCCGCGCCGCCACCGATGACGATGTTCTGCGGCGTGCGGGGTTTGAGCCACATGGTGTAGATCACCGCGTAATAGATAATCGCAACGAAGAGGATGATCGCCGCGAGCCAATGGATCGCGACGCCCATCATCAGCACCGAGGCGACCGAGAGCAGGATACCGAAATCGCGCGCGTCGGTGCGGTTCATCCGGCCCGCAGGAATCGGCCGCTGGGCGGTGCGCTTCATGCCGGCGTCGAGCTGGGCTTCCCACCACTGGTTCAGCACCGCAGAACCGCCCGCGCCCATCGCGATGCACAGGATCGCGGTGAAGCCGAGGATCGGGTTGATGCTGCCGGGGGCAGCAAGCAGGCCGCACAGGCCGGTGAAGATCACCAGCGTCATCACGCGCGGCTTGGTTAGCGCGAAGAAATCGCGCCATTCCGCGGGAAGCTGGACTGGGGTTGCCTGGGTCATGGAATCGGGGGCCATATAGAATGTCAGAGCCGGTTTAGCCAGTCGATGAGAATGCGGTTTACCGCATCGGGGCGCTCCTGCTGGGTCCAGTGGCCGACACCTTCGAGAATATGGCCTTCGACCTTTGGCGCAAACATCCTCATCAGTGCGACGGGATCCGTCACCGCGCCGAACAGGTACGTGGCCGGATCGCGGGTGCCGCCGATGAACAGTGCCGGCTGCTCGATCCGCCCGCCCTGCCAACCCTGGAGCCAATCGAAGTCGCGTTGGTGGTTGCGATAGCGGTTCAGCGGGCCGCGGAAGCCAGAATTGCGGAACTCGCCCTCGTAGAAATCCATGTCCGCTTCGGTCAGCCATGGCACCGGCTGCGGGTCGGGCAGGCCTTCGAGGAAGGTCGCACCATAGGGCTTGGCCCAGTAGTCTCCGGGCGGGACATCCCCGCTGATCGAATACATCATACGCTGAACCCAGTCGCGCGGGTCCTTCTCGGCCTCGGCCTCGGCCACGCCTTCGGCCTGGAAATATTCCTGGTAGAAGAACTTGCCCTGGCTGGTGAAGTGCTCGTGGAATACCTCGGTGAACGGGCGGCTCGGTACTCCCGCGAAGGGCACGGACATGCCCGCGACAGCACGGAAATGCTCTGGATGGGTCAGCGCGCTGTTCCAGACGATCGGCGCACCCCAGTCGTGGCCGATAAGGATCGCCGGCTCGTCAGGCGACAGGGCCTTTCGCAAGCCAACCAGATCGCCGACGATCCGCTCCATTGTATAGGCATCGACCGGGTGTGGTTTGTCCGAGCCGCCGTAGCCGCGCACGTCGATCGCGCAGGCGGTGAAGCCTGCTTCGGCGATCGGGCCGATCTGGCGGCGCCAGCTATACCAGCTTTCCGGAAAGCCATGGACCATGATGGCCAGCGGCGCGCTGCCGGGCTCCGGGCCTTCCACTGCACAGCGCAGCGAGAGCTCACCGACGTCGATCGTGCGCATTTCGGGCATGGACATCTCCCTGGTCCGGATATGCAAACGGCCGGCCCCGAAGGACCGGCCGCTGCAGTTTCGGTGTGCCGCGGCCTCAGGCGGTCGCGGGCTTCGGATCGCTCATGTGATCGTGGTGGTCGTGGTGGTCCTCGATCACCGGCAGTTCGCTGAACTGGTGGAACGGCGGCGGGCTCGACAGCGTCCACTCCAGCGTCGTCGCGCCTTCGCCCCAGTAGTTGTCTTCCGCCTTACGGCCAGCGACGAAGGCATAGACGATGTTGACGAAGAACAGGATCATCGACAGCGCCATGATCGTGTAACCCATCGAACTGATCTCGTTCCAGTAGTTGTAGGCTTCCGCATAGTCCGGATAACGGCGCGGCATGCCCTGCCAGCCCAGGAAGTGCTGCGGGAAGAAGATCACGTTCACGCCGATGAAAAAGCCCCAGAAGTGCAGGTGCGCGAGCAGTTCGGAGTGCATCCGGCCGCTCATCTTCGGGAACCAGTAATAGAAACCGGCGAAGAGCGAGAAGACCGCGCCCATCGACAGCACGTAGTGGAAGTGCGCCACCACGAAGTAGGTGTCGTGCACCACGTCGTCGACACCACCATTGGCGAGGTAGACGCCGGTCACGCCGCCGACGGTGAAGAGAAAGATGAAGCCAAGTGCCCAGACCATCGGGCTCTTGAACTCGATCGAACCGCCCCACATCGTGGCGATCCAGCTGAAGATCTTCACACCGGTCGGCACCGCGATGACCATGGTTGCTGCGGTGAAGTACATCTTCGTGTTCACGTCGAGGCCGACCGTATACATGTGGTGCGCCCACACGACGAAGCCGACGACGCCGATCGCAACCATGGCGTAGGCCATGCCGAGATAACCGAAGACGGGCTTGCGGCTGAAGGTCGCGACGATCTGCGAGATCATGCCGAAGCCCGGCAGGATCATGATGTACACTTCAGGGTGACCGAAGAACCAGAACAGGTGCTGGTAGAGGATCGGGTCACCACCGCCGGCGGGGTCGAAGAAGGTCGTGCCGAAGTTGCGGTCGGTGATCAGCATGGTGATCGCAGCCGCGAGAACCGGCAGGGCCAGCAGCAGGAGGAAGGCGGTAACCAGCACCGACCACACGAACAGCGGCATCTTGTGCAGGGTCATGCCCGGCGCACGCATGTTGAAGATGGTGGTGATGAAGTTGGTGGCACCCAGAATCGAGCCGGCGCCCGCGAGGTGCAGCGAGAAGATCGCGAAATCAACCGCAGGACCGGTCGAGCCGGTGGTCGACAGCGGTGCGTAGACCGTCCAGCCAACGCCTGCGCCCATGCCCGTGCCGCCCGGCACGAAGAGGGAGAACATCAGGCTGACGAAGCCGGCCACCGTCAGCCAGAAGCTGATGTTGTTCATGCGCGGGAACGCCATGTCCGGCGCGCCGATCATGAGCGGCACGAACCAGTTGCCGAAGCCGCCGATCATCGCGGGCATGACCATGAAGAAGACCATGATCAGGCCGTGCGCGGTGATGAACACGTTCCACATGTGCAGCGCATTGTCGAAGGTGGCATCGGGGCCACCCATGAACTCCGCCCACCACTGCAGGTACTGGATACCCGGTTCGGCCAGCTCCATGCGCATGATACCCGAAATCGCGCCACCGACGATGCCGGCGATGATCGCGAAGATCAGATAGAGCGTACCGATGTCCTTGTGGTTGGTAGACATGAACCAGCGCGCAAAGAAGCCGGGCTTGTGGTCGGCATCGTGGTGCGCGTGATCTTCGTGGTGTGCCTCGAAGTGGTCGGCGGTAGTGGCCATCGTGCTATACTCTCGAGCTAGTCGTAATTCTTAGGCGTCGGTGGTGGCGGCGTCGGCACCGACAGCATCGGCCGGCGCATCGGTTTCTTCTGCCGACTCCAGGGGTGCCTGGGGCGCTTCTTCGGCACCCTTCACGGTACCGCCCTGTGCAACCACCCATGCATTGAACTGGTCGAGCGGCAGCGCCTCGATCGTGATCGGCATATAGCCATGGCGCGCACCGCACAGTTCCGAACACTGGCCGTAATACACGCCCGGCTCGTTGATGGTCAGCATTTTCTCGTTCAGGCGACCCGGCACCGCGTCCAGCTTGAACCAGAGGCTGGGCATGGCGAAAGAGTGGATGACGTCGGCCGCGGTGGTCTGCAGACGGATCGGCACGCCGACCGGCAGAACCATGCGGTTGTCGACTGCCAGCTGATACGGCTCGCCGCGTGCCTCGGCCTCTTCCTTGGTCAGCATGTTCGAGACGATTTCGAAGTCGCCATTGTCCGGATAGGCATAGCCCCAGTACCACTGGTAACCGATTGCCTTGACCGTGATCGCATCCTTCGGCGGGGTCTCGTACTGCTTCGCGATCAGCGTGATCGACGGGATCGCAATGCCGAGCAGGATCAGTGCCGGGACCACGGTCCACACAACTTCGATCAGAGTGTTGTGGCTCGTCTTGGACGGCACCGGGTTCGCCCCCTTGCGGAACCGGACCACCACATAGACCATGAGAGCCAGCACGAAGAGGCTGATGGCGACCATGACCCAGATCAAGCCGACGTGCAGGCCGTTGGCGTATTCGCCGGTCGGCGAGAACTGGTCCTGAACGTCCCACGCCTTGGCGATGGGCATGCCCTTGCCTTCGGTCGGTGCCATTGGCGTGTAGGCCGAGCCCGTAGCGGTCGCGACTTCAGCGGTGTCGGCAGCGCCGGCATTGGGAGCGACTTCGCCTGTGTCGGCGGACGCTTCGACAGCCTCGGTCGTCGCAGCATCGTCCTGCGCGAAGGCGGCCTGCGGACCGGCAGCCACCATGCCAGCCATTGCGACGCCGACTGCAATCCGGTGGAAGCCCTTGAAGAAGCCAGGAAATTTCATCGTCAGGACGCTCTTTCGTGTCTCGTTGTCTGCTCGGTCCGGAGACCTTTGGGAATCGGCGCGCGCAGCAGGAAACCCCGTTTGCAGGGCGCGATTTGGGCTGCCCTATAGGCAGGGATGGCCTGCGCCTCAAGCGTCCAGCCGACAAAAATCTGCACAAGCGTTTGCCTCTTGCGCAATCGAGCTCAAAAGGCTTTGAGCCTCGGTGCTATGACAGACGAAGAAATCCTTTCCGAATTCCGCGCGAGCGAGGCCCTGCTGGAAGGCCACTTCAAGCTGAGTTCCGGTCGCCACAGCGGCTATTACCTGCAGTGCGCGCGCGTCCTCATGAATGCGGAGCGAGCCGGCAATCTCGCCCGCGCCCTCGTCCAGAAGATCCCGCGCGAGATCCGCAGCCAGATCGACGTGGTGGTCAGCCCCGCCATGGGCGGCCTCATCATCGGCCATGAAATGGGCCGGGCACTGGGCAAGGACGCGATGTTCCTCGAGCGGCCCGATGGCGTTTTCCACCTGCGCCGCGGGTTCCGCCTGGAACCGGGCGCGAAGGTATTGATGGTCGAAGACGTCGTCACGACGGGCCTCTCCAGCCGCGAAGCGATCGAAGCCGTGGCGCGCGAAGGCGGCGAGGTTATTGCCGAATGCTCGCTCGTCGACCGCTCGAACGGCGAGGCCGATCTGGGCGTGCCCTTCTTCCCCTTGATCGACATCAACTTCCCCTCCTATGCCGAAGATCAGGTACCCGATGAACTCGCTGCCATACCGGTGACAAAGCCGGGGAGCCGTGCGGCTTGAGCGAGCGCCTGCGCCTCGGGGTCAATATCGACCACGTCGCGACAATACGGAATGCGCGTGGGGGCGATCATCCCGATCCGGTACGCGCCGCTGAAATCGTGGCGGCGGTCGGCGGCGATGGCATCACCGCCCACTTGCGCGAAGACCGGCGGCACATACGTGATGCCGACCTGAAGCGCATCCAGAGCGCGACAGACCTGCCGCTCAACCTTGAAATGGCGGCGACCGAAGAGATGCTCGCCATCGCGCTCGCCCACAAGCCGCACGCCGCCTGCATCGTGCCGGAAAAGCGCGAGGAGCGCACGACGGAAGGCGGACTCGATGCCGCTGGACTACACAATACGCTGGTGCCGATCGTCGGCCGACTGCGGGATGACGGCATTCGCGTGAGCCTCTTCATTGAGGCGAGCGAGCGCCAGCTCGAGGCGGCCCATCGGCTCGGAGCTCCGGTGGTCGAATTCCACACTGGCGAATACGCCCACGCCGGACTCGATGGCGACACGGAGCGCGAGGGCCGCGAACTCGAGCGGATTGCGATCATGTCCGCGGCCGCCCGCAGCCTCGGCATCGAACCGCATGCGGGCCATGGCCTCACCTACGAAAATGTTAGGCCGATCGCCGCCATTTCCGAACTCGCCGAACTCAATATCGGCCATTACCTTGTAGGCGAGGCCGTGTTCGTCGGCCTCGAGGTCGCCGTTCGCCGGATGCGTGAGTTGATGGACGAGGCACGCGCATGATCATCGGTCTCGGATCCGACCTCTGCAATATCGAGCGAATCCAGAACTCCCTCGACCGGTTCGGGGAGCGGTTCGAGAACCGCGTGTTCACGGAGATCGAGCGCGCCAAGGCGCGGCGGCGACCGTTTACGATCGCGGGCACCTATGCCAAGCGTTTTGCCGCGAAAGAGGCGTTCTCGAAGGCGGTCGGCACGGGCTTCAGGCGCGGCGTCTTCATGAGCGACATCGGTGTCGTCAACGCTCCCTCGGGCGCCCCGACGCTCGCCCTTACCGGCGGCGCTGCAATCCGGCTTGCGGAAATGGTCCCACACGGCCATGAGGCGCGCATTCATCTCACCCTCACGGACGATCATCCATGGGCACAGGCCTATGTGATTATCGAGGCCATTCCCGCATGAGTACCGGCACCCCGGCAGTGAACCACATCACCGACAGCACCACGAAATCCGACGACGAACCGGTCAACTGGATCGCGGAAATCCGCGGCCTCGCCCTGATGTTGCTGGCCGTATTCGGCTTTCACAGTTTCATCGCCAAGCCGTTCTACATTCCGTCGGAATCGATGATGCCGAACCTGCTGGTCGGTGACCGGCTGGTCGTGAGCAAGTATCCCTACGGCTGGAACTGGTCGTCGATCAGCTTCCATCTCGCTCCGCGCGGGGACTGGCGCCTGTTCGGCAGTACGCCGGAATACGGGGACATCGTCATCCCGGTGCATCCGCAGCGGGACGAGGATTACATCAAGCGCGTCGTCGCCCTGCCCGGTGACCGGATCGCCGTGCGCGGCGGCCAGATCATCCTCAACGGCGTCCCGATCGAGCAGCGCGTCGAACCTGCCCTCGACCTCCCACTCGATGCAAACTCGAAGTGCGACGGCTTCGATTCCGACAATTTTAAGGCGACCAGTGATGCCGGCGAGAAAGTATGCCGGGTGCCGGTGCTGCGCGAGACGCTGCCCAACGGTGCGACCTATCTCGTCATCGATCACGAACGCAGCCAGCTCGACGATTTCAGCGAAATCACCGTGCCGGACGATGCAGTCTTCGTCATGGGCGACAACCGCGACCATTCCGCCGACAGTCGCGAGCTTTACAGCCCGCAGGGGCTCCTCGGCCCGGTCCCCCTGGCGAACATCGGCGGGCGGGCGGAGTTCATAACCTTCTCGCTCGACGGGACGACCTCGCTCAATCCGATCAGCTGGTGGACATCGCTGCGTGAAGGCCGGTCGTGGACCACGTTGCGGCCTGCGCTCGTGGAACGAAACACGCCTGCCAAGCGCTAAGGGTCTCGCAGACAAGGGGGAAGCGATGCCCGAGAGCGAAGAACCGGACCTGGGCACCAGCCCCTCGCGCATCAGCGATCCGCGCATCCGTCACGAGGTCGGCCGCGCCCTGGTCTGGGTCGGCGTCGTAGGGGCGGTTGCTCTAGCCGTCCTGATCGCCAAGCCGCTGCTCGTGATTTTCGGCGCAATGGTGTTTGCCGCCATGATCGATGGCGGCGCTCGCCTGCTCGGTCGCGTACTGCCGATCGGTCGCGGTTGGCGGGTCGGCATCGTCCTGCTGCTGTCGGTCGCATTCTTTGCATGGCTTGGATATTTCGCCGGCTCGACCATTTCGGAGGAAGCCGCGCAATTTCCCGCCTTGATCGAAGGCCAACTCACGCAACTCGCCGCATGGGCTCGCGCGCAAGGCTTCAATGTCGACATTGGCCAGCTCCAGAATTTCGCCGGCAATATCGGAAGCGGGATCGGAACCGTGACACGGGCGCTGGGCGGAATTCTCGGCGGGTTGGCTACTGTTGTCCTGATCCTCGTCATCGGCGTGTATGTTGCAGTCGACCCCAAGCTTTACGAACGTGGCGTTGCGTGGATGCTGCCGCGCCACAAGCGCCACGATTTCTACATCACCGTCGACCGCATGAGCCAGACGATGCGGCGCTTGATGGCGGGGCGCTTGCTCGGGATGGTGGTGGAAGCGCTGTTCACCTACCTGATGCTGGCGGTGGTCGCACCGCTTGTCGGCATCGGCGCCGTCCCGATGGCGGCCTTGCTCGCCATCCTTACAGGCCTCCTCGCTTTCGTTCCCAATCTCGGGGCAATCGTGTCCGGGGGATTGATGGTCCTAGTCGGTTTTTCCGGCGGGGTCGACATGGGCCTGTACACGATCTTCGTGTATCTCTTCGTACAGAATTTCGACGGTTATGTCGTCATCCCGATGATAGCCAAGAAGACCGTCGATCTGGCCCCTGCACTGGTGCTTGCATCGCAGCTGATCATGGGACTGCTGTTTGGCATCCTCGGCCTGTTCCTCGCCGATCCGCTGCTCGCAATGATCAAGGTCGCGCTCGAACGCCGGGCGGAACAAGCGGAAATCGAACGGCAAAGGGACGTTGCATCCGATGGCGCGTAAGTTTCTCTATTTCGTTTCGGCGGTGATCGTGCTGGTCATCGTCGGCGGCATCGCGCTGTCGATCTGGTCGCGTGAAGCGACCGAGATTGCCTTCGTGCCGCGCGGCGAGTTCGTGGAGCAGGAGCCGCTTGCCGCCAACGCCTACCAGGACCCGGCGATGTGGTATTCGCGGCCGGGCATCGGGGCGGACGACCCCGCACGCTACCAGCCGGCTATCGCAGAGACCGCCCCCGATCCCGCCGCGCAGGCACCCTCGCCCGATACGCCGGCGGCAGAGCGCAGTCTCGACGCGGCCGATCCCTTGCAGACGACCGGCTCGCGGAGCGGAGAGGCTGCCGATCCGACAAACGAGCCCGATTTCGTCGTCTTCTTCGTCCCTCCGACCAGCTACACGAAAGGCGCCCTGGGCGACTGGAATGCGCCCCTCGACGATGCCGCGACCGACCGGCTTGCCCGCGTCTTCCTGCGCGGGCTTGCCAGCCCGTTCAATCGCGCGGACGAGATCTGGGCTCCCAGATACCGTCAGGCGGCGGTCGGCGCGTTCCTCACCGATCAGGAAGATGCGACGAAAGCGATTGACGCCGCTTATGCCGACGTCGCGCAGGCCTTCGCCTATTTTCTCGAAAGCGTGGACCCGAACAAGCCGATCGTGCTTGCCGGGCACAGCCAGGGATCGGCCCATGTCCTGCGCCTTTTGCGCGACGTGATCGCCGGTACGCCTGTCGAACAGCGTATCGCCGCTGTGTACGCACCGGGCTGGCCGATCTCGATTGCGCACGACCTGCCCGCGCTTCCCCTGCCCGCCTGCGCCGCGCCTGGACAGGCGGCCTGTATCGTGAGTTATCTCAGTTTCGCCGACGAAGGCGATCCGGGGCAGCTGCTCACACGGTACAGCAGGATGCCGGGTCTCGATGGCCAGCCGCGCGGGGCCGACGATCCGGTCCTTTGCGTCAATCCGATCACTGGCATGACGGGTGGAACGGCCCCGGCATCCGCAAACCTGGGCACGCTCGTACCGGACGAAAGCCTGTCCTCGGGCGAGCTCGTGGCAGGAGCCGTTCCGGCGCGTTGCGGGGCGAACGGGCTGCTCTACATCGGAGAGCCTCCCAAGCTCGGTGAAGGCGTACTGCCGGGCGGCAATTTCCACGTCTACGATATTCCGCTGTTCTGGAAGAACCTGCAGGAAGATGTAGTCGAGCGGGTCGGGGCGTGGACGACAAACCGCTCGTAACCGACAACGCGCTGACGTTCGGCGACGAGCTGCCCGACGGCGGTGCCCTGTTGGCGCTCGACGTCGGCACCAAGACCGTCGGCATTGCCACCTGCGACGCGGGCTGGCGCTTCGCGACCGCCGGAAAGACGCTGGTTCGCGGAAAGTTCGGCAAGGATAGCGAGGCCTTGCGGGCGATCGTTGGAGAGCGTTCGATCAAGGGCGTCGTCATCGGGCTGCCACGCAATATGGACGGCAGCGAGGGCCCGCGGGCGCAGGCAAGCCGGGCCTATGCCCGCAACGTCGCCGCGGCTCTTGGGCTTCCCGTGCTGCTATGGGACGAGCGTTGGTCAACCGCCAGCGCCGAAGGTGCGATGATCGCGCAGGACATGAGCCGCGCCAAGCGGGCCGAAAGAATCGACAGCCACGCCGCCGCCGTGATCCTTCAGGGCGCGATCGACACGCTGGCAGGTGGCGGGTTCTAGGCCGCGATTGCCCTCCGGCGGGCCATGGCTTCCCTTGCCAGCAAGTTGCTCCCTGACAATTCGGCCTCGCGCCACAGCGCGTCGGATTCGTCCGGTGTGTTCGCCAATCCTGCTCGAGCCTCGTAACTCGCCAGCCGAAGCCGGTCGCTCGGATGGTGCAGGCCGAAATCCTCCGCCAGCTCGAGCGCAGCAACACCCCCCATGCCGACCGCGCAGCGCAGGAAGACTTCGGTCGAGGTCGGATTGAGCACACCCGTCACCGCGCAGCTATCGAGGTCGAAGCCATATTGATCGAACCACCCCTGCCCTGCCGCTATGTGCATGATGTTGAGCGACACGGACATGGCCTCGGGCGGAAGCTGAGAGTGAATGTCGCAATGCGCACGGTAGTGCATCAAGCGGCCTTCATGCAGCGCACTGCGTTCGATGAAACGCAACTGCGCGGTCTCGCCCACATACCCGTCCACCGCCTCATAATCGTACTCGTAATAGTCGCTCCGGTACCCCGGTCCGAAATAGCCCACGGAGAGAAAGTCGAAATTGTGGTCGTGGGGGATGCCGTAGACGAAGCTTTTCGCTCCGCTCGCGGCGAAGCAGGCTTCGCTTTCCGAGGGCCAAATGTTCGCGCGAAGGAAGCTTGTGCCGCGGAGTGGCGAAAGCACTATCGCTTGTGGCCCGTAACCCAATGCATCGTAATCCTGCCGGTGGCGCTCGCGTAGGCGTTCGATCAGCAGGTCGCCAAGGAAGTCGGGATTGCGACCGAGGCGGCCAAGCAGCTGTGCCGCCTCGTCCGCACTCTTTTCGTCACGCGGGTCGAACCCGTCCCCGAGACTGTCTATCACTTCGTCGAGCGTGGTAGCGCGATTAGCGCGGTTCTCGATCACGCGGGGCATGGGAAAGACTCCAGTCGGGCAAGTTGCGGGTGGGCTTCGAGCAGTTGCGCGCGCAGCGAAGCAGCGGGGCTCTGGAGTGGATCGCCGGGATCGGCAGCTATCCGCGCGAGTTCTGTGAACCCCGCACCACTGTCGAGCGCGAGACATTCGCGAAGCGCCTGCCAACGGAAATGCGCGCTTCCCTCACTGGCGAGTTCGGCGAACAGCGGAACTGCATCCCGCCGGCCCATCCGCCCGAGCAATGCCAACGCCATCTCACCGTGGCTCTCCGCGCGATTGCCGCTCGCGCGATGCAGCAGGCGGCCGGTGTGGATGTCGAAGACCCGCGAAGGTGCCGGATCTGCGGGTGTCCGGGCGACCCGCAGCATGACCATGCGACCATGTACCTGACTTGCGCTGCGCGCTTCATTTGGGAGAAGCAGCAGGCTCTCTCCCTTCGCGATCCGCCGCGACGCGCTGGCGATGTCTGCGCGGTCCGCCCATTCTGTTTGCAGCGTGGACAGAACGAGCTCCGCGCTTCCTGCCAGCACGAGCTCGCGCCGTTCGACATCGGAGAACGTGACCCGGTCGATCGCACAATCGGGTCCGGTACCGTCATAGGCCAGAAGCACCAGCGCCGCGCGTCCCGGCGTCGCAATCTGGAGTATCGATGTGCCGCCGGACCGCTGGTGACGGAAGGGGACATGCGCGAGAGGATTTTCGCGGAGCACCGCGCACAGCCCTTCGACCAGTCGAGCGATCAGCATGTTCGTCGTCCCAGCCGAAGTCATCAATGCACGCAAGGCAGGGCAATCGTCCCACTCTGCGCCGGCTCCATAGGCTTCGAGATCGCGCATCAATCGTATGACACGGCGGTCCAAGAGCCACTCGTCACGCGCCTTTTCGACTGCAACTTGCGCGCGGCGCTGTGCGAGCGCATCCTCGCACAGCGACTTCATTTCCTGGCCTATCTTCACGGATACGCGCCTCAGACTAGCGAATGGCCGACGTCGTAGACGTAGACCATGATCACGATCAGCGTGTCGTCGATGCCCGGTCGCGAGCTGGCCACGAGGCTGCCGAAGAGCCCGGTTGACTGCTCGAGGCCGGGCAGGCTGGCGATGTCGATGCTGGGAAGGTTCATGCAAGTTCTCCCTGGTTGGGCAGGTGCGAGACCCCGTGTCTCGCCTGCGCCCGGGTGCTTGCCGAGAGCGGGCGACGGTTTGAAATTAAAAGATTGTAAGGAGCGCGGACCGGGCGCTATCGGACCGCCACCATGACCGAGCAGACCCGCAAGTTTGATCCCGCTGCCGCCGCGCCGTTCTTCGCGAGCCGCGGGCATTCGGGCTGGCTCGGGCTCAAATATTCCCATCATGGAGACGACTGGGTCGAGCTCGAATTGCCCTGGCGTGAGGACCTGCTCGGCGAAGAGGGGCAGAAGGTTCTCGCCTCAGGACCGATCCTGAGCCTGATGGATATGGCCAGCGGCATGGCGATCTGGCGCGCGATGGACGATTTCACCGCCATCGCGACTCTCGACCTGCGGGTCGACTACGTGCGTCCGGCTCGAGAGGGCGCGAGCGTCTTCGGCCGTTCCCAGTGCTACCGCCTGACCCGCAGCGCCGCCTTCGTGCGCGGCGTGGCGCATGACGGCGACATCGACGATCCGGTCGCCCATATCCAGGCCGTCTTCATGAAGATCGCTTCGAAAGCTCCGGTGATGTTGGATGACTGACGCCCGCGAACCCGATGCCCTGACTCCTTATGCCCGGTCGCTCGGTATTACCCTGCATGAGTGGGACGGCGGCATCCCGGTCATGACCGTCGCGTTCGACGACACGGTCGAGGGGCGCCCGCAGCATTATCATGGTGGTGCCACCGGGGGCCTGCTTGAGACGGCAGGTTATGCCGCGCTACGCGCGGAGTTGGACCGGCTCGGCCGCGATGCGGTGCTCAAGCCGATCAATATCACCGTACAATATCTCGCGGCCGGCAAGAGCCGCGCGAGTTTTGCCAAGGGACGGATCACCAAGCTCGGCCGCCGCAGTGCGAACCTTACGGTCGAGGCGTGGCAGGATGACCCATCCCGCCCGATCGCGACCGCGGTGATGAACGTCCTGATGGCGGAACGCGACGGCTAATTCTCGACCGGCTCTAGCTGTCGGAGGCGCTCGTCGCGGGCGCGTCGTATCGCTTCGTTGCGGCGCTCCTCGGCTGCCCGGCGCGCCTCCTCGATCGCGGCTTCATCAACGCCGACCCCGTCCTCGTCCAGCCGGATGTCGACCGGAATGCCGTCGATCTCGGTCGAGAACACAGCCTCGCCATCGCGGATGCGGATGCGCGAATTGCCGTCGCCGATAGGGATGTCGCCGATGTCGGGCACATCGAGCGGTTCGATCGGCCCGCCGGGATCGTCCTGTGCACTTGGCTTGGGCCGGCTCGGCGCAGCCTTCACCCCAAGCGCCTGGTTCATGAAGTCGCGCCAAATCCGGGCTGGCAGGCCACCACCGGAAATGCCTCCGTCGAGCGGAGAGTTGTCGTCATTGCCGATCCAGACGCCGACCACGAGGTCCCCGGCATAGCCGACGAAGAGCGCATCGCGATTGTCCTGCGTGGTGCCTGTCTTGCCGAAGTTGGGCCCGCTCAGCATCGCCGCGCGGCCGGTGCCGTTGTTGATCGCGGCGCGCAGCATCTGCTCCATCTCCGCATGCGTCGAAGACGAAAAGCTGGAAGGTCCATCCAACAAATTCTCGAAGAAGCCGCGCTCGGGCCGGGCAAAGGCATGCGGTTCGACCGGATAGGCATCCGCCGCGACCGCCGCATAGGCCGAGGTCAGCTCCAGCAGCGTCATCGTGCTTGTTCCGAGCGCTAGACTGGGATCGCCCTTCGCCAGAGGGGTCGTCACGCCGAGCTCGCGCGCGAGCTTGATCACCTTCTCGCTGCCGACTTCCTGCAAGAGGCGCACTGCAGCGACATTGCTCGATTGCGCGAAGGCCTGCTCCAGCGTCAGGCTTTCCGAGTACCGGCCGCGCGAGTTCTTGGGCCGGTAGCTGCCTTCGGTGAATTCGGTATTGGCGATACGGTCCTCGGGGCTCCAGCCTGCGCGCAGGGCAGCGAGGTAGACGAACAGCTTGAAGGTCGAGCCGGGCTGCCGCTTGGCCTGTGTGGCGCGGTTGAAGGGTGACTTGGCGTAATCCTTGCCGCCGATCATCGCGACGACCTCGCCATTCGGACGCATCGCGACAAGCGCCACCTGCGCCTTGCCCAACGGCGCGCGCTGCGTGACCTGACGGGCGATGTTCTGCAGTCGGCTGTCGAGTGTCGTCGTCAGCGTCTGCCGAGAATAGCCGCCCTCCACTTCCTTGCGCGCTTCGGGCAACGCCCAGTCGGCAAAGTAGGTGCCGGTCGGCAGGTCGCTCTTCAACCGCACGTCGAGTGCAGGTGGCTTCATCGCGCGCGCTTCGGCTTCGGTGATGTATCCCGCCGCGACCATCGACTGGACCACCAGCGCCATACGCTTTTCCGCGCGGTCGTAATGCTTGGTCGGGGCATAGCGCGAAGGGGCCTGCAGCAGGCCCGCCAGCATCGCCGCCTGGTTGGGCTTCAGCTTCTCCGGTTGCCGGTAGAAATAATGCAGGCTTGCCGCCCGCAATCCATACACATTGTCGCCGAAATAGGCGTTCGAGAGGTAGCGTTCGAGGATTTCGTCCTTGGTCAGCCAGCTTTCGAGCCAGAACGCGATCAGTGCCTCGCGCGCCTTGCGGGTCAGCGTGCGCTCGGGCGAGAGGAACGTGAACTTGGCGAGTTGCTGCGTGATCGTGCTGCCCCCGCCGGTCCCCGTGAAGGCGGCGCGCGCAATGCCGCGCGGATCGACGCCCCAATGGTCGTAGAAGCGCCGATCCTCGATCGCGAGGAATGCTTCGACCACATGCGGCGGCAGGTCCTTGACGAGGACAGGCTCATCCGTGACCGCGCCATTTCGCGCGATCGGGGTCCCGTCGGCTGCCAGAAGCGTCACTTGCGGCGGCGCTATCGGTTCAAGCGATTTGCCGAGCGGTGCGGTGACCGCCAGCCAGGCGACGAGCAGGATGAAAAGCCCAATGATCCCGGCAACAATCCGCACTGCCCACCAGCGTTTGCGCCGGCCGAGCCAATAGGGCTTCTGCCACCAGCGCAGGCGCTTTCGCTCTTCGAGTTCGACCGCTTCGTCGAGCCGGCCGAGCCGGTCGTCCCAGTCGTCGTAGTCGAAGGCTTCATGGGTCGCGTAGTACCCGCGATGCGAAGCGAACTCCGCCTCGGGTTGCGGCTTGCGCCGGAAGGAATCGAACACGCCCATCGCCTACTGTGTTAAAGTCACAATACAGCCATGCATAGCGGGTTCCGGATGAACCGCCGACTACTGTCCGCCAACGACGCTTTCCGGCAGGTCCTCGCCGAAGACGCGCTGGTAGTACTCGGCCACCAGCATGCGCTCTTCCTCGTCGCACTTGTTGAGGAAGCTGAGGCGGAAGGCGAAGCCGACGTTCTTGAAGATCGCATAGTTCTGCGCCCAGGTTATGACCGTGCGCGGGCTCATCACGGTCGAGATGTCGCCGTTGATGAAGCCCTGCCGCGACAGGTCGGCGACCTTGATCATGTCGGCGAGGATCTTGGGATCGATGTCCGGATTCTTCGCCTCGACGATTTTCTGTTCGGTTTCGGCCGGCAGGTAGTTGAGGCCGACGACGATGTTCCAGCGGTCCATCTGCCCCTGGTTGATCTGCTGCGTGCCGTGATAAAGGCCAGAGGTGTCGCCGAGGCCGACGGTGTTGGCCGTCGCGAACAGGCGGAAGTTGGGATCGGGGCGGATCACGCGGTTCTGGTCGAGCAGGGTCAGCTTGCCCTGCTGTTCGAGCACGCGCTGGATCACGAACATCACGTCCGGACGGCCCGCGTCATATTCGTCGAACACGAGGGCCACCGGGTGCTGCAGCGCCCAGGGCAGCAGGCCTTCGCGGAATTCGGTCACCTGAAGCCCGTCGCGCAAAACGATGGCATCGCGACCGACCAGATCGATACGGCTGATATGCGCATCGAGGTTGATGCGGATACACGGCCAGTTGAGGCGCGCGGCGACCTGTTCGATGTGCGTCGACTTGCCGGTGCCGTGATAGCCCTGCACCATCACGCGACGGTCGTGCGCGAAGCCGGCGAGGATGGCGAGCGTCGTGTCCGGATCGAACACGTAGTTCTCGTCGAGATCGGGCGTGCGTTCGTCCGGCTTGGAGAAGGCCGGGACCTTCCAGTCGATATCGATCCCGAAGGTTTCGCGCACATCGACTTCGGTGTCGGGCGCGGGAAGCACGGTCTTGGCGGCCGCGTCGAAGCTCTTGTCGGTCATCTCGTTCATCGCATGGGCGACCTAGGCATTTATAACCGCGTCGCCAAGCCTATATTGGCTGACGATGCCGCAAGAGCCGCTATCCGAGAAACTTCGCCTCAAGCTGGTCGAACGCGTGCGCAGCGTATTCAACGATGTCGAGGGCGGCGAACAGCCGGTGCCCGTCTCGGACGAGGCGTTGTTCGCAAAGGATTCGCCGATCCGCCTGGTCCATGCCGATATCGTTGGCATGATGGTCGGCGGGATTCGCAGCCTGCTGTTGCAGATGCTCCATCCGCATGCGCTTCAGGGCGTCCTCGACCATTCGAATTTCCGCGAGGACATGCATGGCCGTCTGCGCCGCACCGCCCGCTTCATAGCAGTAACGACCTTCGGTCACCGCGACGATGCGCATGCGGCGATCGAGCGGGTGAACCGCATCCATGCCGCGGTCGGAGGCACTCTGCCCGACGGCACCCGCTACGAGGCCACCGATCCGCGTACTCTGGCGTGGGTCCATGTGGCCGAAGCGACAAGCTTTCTCGCCGCTTACCTGCGCCACGTCCGCCCCGACATGCCGGGGCACGAACAGGACGAATACTACCGCCAGTTCGCGATCATCGCCCGTTCGCTCGGCGCCGATCCCGTGCCGCTCGACCGGCGCGAGGCGGAAGTGCTGTTCCGCGACTTGCGCAGCGACTTGCGCGCATCGCCCGAAGCGCGCGAGGTGGCGCGGCTCGTTCTGACGCAAAAGCCGCAGGGTGCGCCGCCTGCGGTCCAGGCGCTGCTCGGGGCCGAGGCGGTTGCCTTGCTTCCGCCCTTCGCGCGCTCGATGCTCGGCCTCGAGCGGCCGGGGCTCGCCGCCTTCCCGGCCCGCGCCGCCACATGGGGTATGGGCCGGACGCTCCGCTGGGCCTTCCGCCAGACCTAGGCGAGTTTTTCGGGCAGCTCGAAGATGTCGGCGAAGCGCATGGCGGCCGCGCGGTCTCCTTCGATGACGAGACCCATCTCGCGCTCCAGCTCCGCCACCGGCACGCCGGCATAGAACAACGCCGCGAGAACGGTGGCATTCGGCGCGCGGATCGTTGCAGTCGGCGCCTCGGCTTTGCCGCGAACGACCGGCAGCGCGCCGTCGCCCAGCGTCGCGATGAAGGTCTCGCCGCCGATGTCGAAGCCGATGACGAAATCCAGGCCCTCGACCTTCCGGCGGTCGAACATCGTCCGCAGAGACAGCATGAGCGAGACGGGCGAGAGTGGGAGCATCGGATCGTGTCCGCTGGACATGGCCGCCCAGCGACCGAGTTCCTGCATCACCGGCTCGGCGGCATAGCCCCACTCGGTCAGTTCGTAGACCTGCACCTGCGCGGGTTCCTCGAGCGTCCGACGGGTCAATACGCCCGCCTCCTCGAGCGTACCCAGCCGTTCAGTTAACACCTTGGCCGAAATCCCGGGCAGGCTGGCGCGAAGGCCGGAAAACCGCCGCGGTCCGAGCATAAGCTCGCGCACGACCAGCATGGTCCACCGCTCGCCGAGCACTTCGAGCCCGAAAGCCGTCCCGCAAGCGTCATCGTACCAGCGACCATGAAGCTTGGTTTCTTTTTGTAACTCCATGGTTGACTTAAGTAACTCACGGGCCCACCAAATGCAAGGGCCGAGTCGCGCCCCCGGGAAGGAGATAGCCAATGTATATCGATGGTTTCGTCATGGCGGTGCCGACTGCCAACAAGGACAAGTTCATCGCCCATGCGCAAAAGGGTGACAGCGTCTTCATCGACTTCGGCGCCACACGCGTGCTCGAATGCTGGGGCGACGACGTTCCCGACGGCAAGCTGACCGACTTCCGCAAGGCGGTACAGGCCACGGACGACGAAACCGTCGTCTTCAGCTGGATCGAATGGCCGGACAAGGCGACACGCGATGCGGGCATGGCAAAGATGATGTCTGAAGACTTCAATGACGAGCGCATGGATCCGGCAACGAACCCGATGCCCTTCGACGGCAAGCGGATGATCTTCGGCGGCTTCGCGCCAGTGACCGAACTCACGGGAGAATGAGAATGGCAAACCTTCACGGCGACCACATATGGTACGAATTGATGACCACCGACCCGCAAGGCGCCCGCGCTTTCTACGAAGGACTGGTGGGCTGGACGATCGAGGAAAAGCCCAGCGGGGACATGGATTACCGCATGATCAGTGCGGAGTCGGGCCCGGTGGCGGGACTGATGCCGCTGACCGAAGACATGGTCGAAGGTGGAGCGCGGCCGCTGTGGGCAGGCTATATCGGCGTCGACGACGTCGATGCCAGCGCCGCGGCCATTGCGCAGCACGGCGGCACCATCATGTTGGGGCCGCAGGACATTCCCGGCGTCGGTCGCTTCGCCTACGCCGCCGACCCTTCAGGCGTGCCTTTCTATGTCATGCGCGGCGCGGTCGACGGGGAGAGCGATTCCTTCGCCAAATACGAACCGCAAGTGGGTCACTGTGCCTGGAACGAGCTGGCCACGGCGGACCAAGCTGGGGCTCATGAGTTCTACACCGCGCTGTTCGGCTGGGAGAAGGCCGACACAATGGATATGGGCGAGATGGGCGCCTACGACATGTATGCGAATGGCGACTACACGCTCGGCGCGATCATGCAGAAGCCGGACCAGATGCCGATGAGCATGTGGAGCTACTACTTCAGGGTGCCGGACATCGACGCCGCCGCAGCATATGTCGGTGCGCATGGCGGGCAGGTCATCAATGGTCCGATGGAAATCCCGGGCGGCGACCACGTCTTCACCGCCATCGATCCGCAAGGAGCGATGTTCAGCCTGATCGGCGCGAAAGGAGCGTGAGCATGGCGACCTATACCTTCTTCACCAATCCGATGAGCCGCGGGCAAATCGCGCGTTGGGCCCTGCACGAAGTGGGGGCCGACTATGACACCGAACTGGTCGAATGGGCCGCGAAGTCCGAGGCGTTCCTGACCGCCAACCCGCTGGGGAAGGTCCCTACCCTCGTCCATCATGATGGCGACCACGTCCATGTCGTGACCGAGGCGGCGGCGATCTGCCACTACCTAGCGGAGATGCATCCCGAAGCGGGGCTGTTGCCCGACCGGCACGAAAAGGCCGACTATTTCCGCCGCCTGTTCTACGCCGCCGGACCGGTCGAGCAGGCCGTCGTGGCGCGCAGCATGGGCTGGGGCGTCGACGATCCGCAGAAGCAGGGCATGCTCGGCTTCGGCAGCTACGAGCGCGCGATGGACACCTTCGACACGCTGCTCGCCGACCGCGACTATGTCTGCGGCGACCGCTTCACCATGGCCGATGTCTATGTCGGCAGCCAGGTCGACTGGGGCCTGCAGTTCGGCTCCATACCCAAGCGCCAGGTGTTCGAAGATTACGCCGCGCGCCTGCGCGAACGGCCGGCCTACAAGGACGCCAGAGCCATCGACATGAAGCTTATCGCGGAGAGCCAGAATGGTTGAGAAACTGACCACCGTCCTGTGGTATGACGGCGATGCCGAAGAGGCCGCGCGCTTCTATGCCGCGACCTTCCCCGACAGCAGCGTCGGCCACATCTTCCGCGCGCCTTCCGATTTTCCGGGCGGCAAGCAGGGCGACGCGCTGACGGTCGAGTTCACCGTCCTCGGCCGGTCCTTCTCGGGCCTCAATGGCGGCGACTTGTTCAAGCCCAACGAAAGCGTCAGCTTCATGGTGGCGACCGAGGATCAGGCGGAGACCGACCGCTACTGGGACGCCATCGTCGGCAATGGCGGGCAGGAAAGCGCCTGTGGCTGGTGCAAGGACAAGTGGGGCTTCAACTGGCAGATCACCCCGCGCACGCTGCTCGAATCGCAACAGGCAGGCGGCGACGAGGCCCGCCGCGCCTTCGAAGCAATGATGACGATGACCAGGATCGATGTTGCCGCTATCGATGCCGCGCGCAGGGGGAATTGACATGGCACGCAAGATAACGGGAGGCATGTTCCTCTCGCTCGACGGCGTCATGCAGGCACCGGGCGGACCGGGAGAGGACCCGATGGGCGGGTTCGACGAGGCAGGCTGGGTCTTCAAGCTGTGGGACGAAGGCATCGAGCCGGCGCTCGGCAACCTGTTCGGGGGTGAGTATGACTTGCTGCTCGGCCGTAGAACCTACGACATCTTCGCCGCCTACTGGCCCTATGCCGAAGGCGACAACAAGCCGATGAGCGAGGCCTTCACCAAGGCCGCGAAATATGTCCTGACGCGCGGAGAGCAGGAGCTGCCGTGGGAGAACAGCCACCGGCTTTCGTCCATCGATGCCGTTGCTGCGCTCAAGCAGACCGATGGCCCCGACCTCGTCATCCAGGGATCGAGCACGATCTATCCAGGCTTGCTCGCCGCAGGTCTGATCGACGAACTGGTGCTGATGACCTTCCCCCTGACGCTCGGGACCGGCAAGCGCATGTTCGGCGAAGGAACGCCGGCCGAGCGCCTCGACATGACCGACCACTGGGTGACCGACAAGGGCACCGTCGTCGCGACCTATCGTCCCGCCGGCGCCCTGCCACCCTATCCGGACGAGGCACCGATCCCCATCGTCAGCGAACGCGAACTCGCGCGGCGCAAGGCGATCGAAGACGGTACCTGGTGATGCTCGCCCTCTATGGCCATCATTTCTCGAGTTACACGTGGAAGGCCCTCATTGCGCTCTACGCCAATGGCACGGAGTTCGCATTCCACCCGCTCGGCCCCGGGTGCGACGACGCCAACGCCGTGGTGCATTCCGCCCATCCTGCCGGGAAATTTCCCGTCCTGACCGATGATGGCCAAGCGGTCATCGAAGCGACCGCGATCATCGAGCATCTCGCGGTCCACCATCCCGGCCCCGCGCCGCTCATCCCTGCCGACCCGGCGATGGCCGCACGGGCCCGCATGCTCGATCGCGTGTTCGACAACTATTTCCAAGGCAGTTTCCAGCGCGTCGTCGGGGCCTATCTCAGCAATACCGAGGTCGGGAACACGCCGACCATCGGCGAGCCCGATCCAGCCGAAGTCGCGGCGGGCAAGGCGGGCCTCCAGCGTGCGTACTCCTGGCTCGAACGATGGCTCGAAACGCAAGCCCTACCCCCGCACGCCAGCCTCGTCACCTGCTCGGCAGCGCCAGCGCTTTTCTACGCCGACTGGATCGATCCGATCCCTGCTGATTGCCCGAGGGTCGCGGCCCTGCGCGCCGAGGTGCTCGCCCTGCCCGAGGTCATGCGATGCGTCGAAGACGCGCGGCCCTACCGTCCGTTCTTCCCGCCCGGCGCTCCCGACCGGGACTGATTACCCGATCGCCCGCGCCTTACGCAGCACCTGATAGGCCTCCACCACCCGGTTCAGCCGTGCCTCGTGAGCCCGGTCGCCGCCGTTGCGGTCGGGGTGATAGCGGCGGACGAGTTCGGAATAGCGGCGCCGCAGCCTGCGCCGGTCGACGTCGAGCCCCAGCCCCATCGTCTCAAGCGCTTCGGCCTCCTCGCGGCTGAAGCGGCCGTCCATCGCCATCTCCGCCTCGCGCCGGGCACGGCTCTTGATGCCTGCAGCCCGCGCAGCAATCGCATCGAGCGGATCATCGTAATCGGCCCAGCGCGGCATCCCGTCGACGCCCGCGGTCGGACGAAAGCTCGGGCTTTCGGTACGCCAGCCGGCTCCGGGCGATTGCGCTTCGAAGATTTCCTCGGCGCTCATGCCTTCGAACCAGTCGTAGCCGGCGTTGAATTCGCGCACGTGATCGAGGCAAAGCCAGCGCCATTCGCCCGGCCCGTCGAAACCGTGTCTGCGTCCGCCCGGCGCGCGAAATTCGCCCGCCTCGTCGCATGTCGGGTGCGCGCACACCCGACCGGTATCTTCATAACGTCCGTGAAACTTTGTCTGGCGCATTCGTTGTAAAATGGGAAACGGGATGCTCTATGCAAACCCCCGCAAAGGAGATTTTGCCCGATGGCCGGCCCGGTCCAGCAGGAAATGCAACAGCTTCTGGAACAAGCCTTCAGCCCCACGCGGCTCGAAGTGATCAACGACAGCGCCAAGCACCACGGCCACGCGGGCGACGACGGCAGCGGCGAATCGCACTTCACCGTAGTGATCGAAGCCGCGGCTTTCGCGGGCAAGAGCCGGCTCGAACGCCAGCGCATGGTCAACCGGGCATTGGGTGACATTCCCGGCGAACGCGTGCATGCCCTGGCCATCCAGGCCTCGGCCCCGACCGGATAAGCGGAGCAGACCAATGAGCCAGATCGACACGGTACTCACCCCTACCACGCACGATCTCGGCCAGTTCGAGGTCCGACGCGTTCTGCCGGCGAGGGCCCGGAGCATGGTGGGCCCGTTCATCTTCGTCGACCAGTTCGGCCCTGCCCAGCTCGATCTCGGCAGCGGGATGGACGTGCGCCCGCACCCGCACATCAACCTCGCCACGGTCACATGGCTGTTCGAGGGCGCAATCGACCACCGCGACAGTCTGGGAAGCTTCTCGACCATCCGTCCTGGGCAGGTCAATCTGATGACCGCCGGACGCGGCATCGTCCATTCGGAGCGATCGCCCGCTTCGGAGCGCAAGACGGGGCCGAAGCTCTACGGCATGCAGACCTGGCTCGCCCTCCCCGACGGGCGAGAGGAAATCGACCCGGCCTTCGAAGCAGTCACGGACCTGCCGGTGATCGAGGACGGCCGCGCCAGGGCGATCGTCATCATGGGCGAGCTTTGGGGCGCGCGTGCGTCGACCACCACCCATGCCGACACGATCTATGCCGAGATCGTGCTCGAACCGGGCGGAGCGATCCCGCTGGAGGACGACGCCGACGAGCGCGCGATCATGCTGGTTGGCGGCGAGGCGAGCGTCGACGGGCACGAGCTGGAGAAATACACGCTCAACGTCCTGCAACCTGGGCGCGACATGACGCTCGAAAGCAAGTCCGGTGCGCGGGTCATGCTGCTGGGTGGCGAGGCGTTCGAGACGCGGCGCCATGCCTGGTGGAATTTCGTCAGCTCCAGCCGCGAGCGGATCGAGCAGGCAAAGGCAGACTGGCGTGCCGGGCGCTTCCCCACGGTTCCGGGCGACGAGGAGGAGTTCATTCCCCTGCCCGAGGGCGCGCCCAAGACCGTCACCTATCCATGAGGGAGAACGCATGAGCTTTGAAGGCAAGACCGCCTGGATCACCGGCGCGAGCAGCGGCATCGGCGCCGCACTGGCGCGCGAATGGGGTAGCCGCGGGGCGCGGGTCATATTGTCGGGGCGCGACGAATCGCGACTTGCAGAGGTAGCGGACAGCATCCCCACCGAAACGCTGGTCCTGCCGTTCGACGTGCGTGACGAAGACGCCATGATCGAGGCAACCGCCAAGGCGACGGCATGGCACGGCGTCGACATCTTCGTCGCCAATGCAGGCGTCTCCCAGCGTAGCGCAGCGGTCGATACGGACATGAGCGTCTATCGCGAGATCATCGAAATTGACCTCACCGCGCAGATCGCCGCGACGCAGGCGCTGCTGCCGCATGTGACCGAACGCGGGAGCGGCCACCTGCTCTTTATCAGTTCGATCGCGGGCAAGGTCGGCGTGCCGATGCGGACCGCCTATTGCGCGGCGAAATTCGGCCTTGCGGGTTATGCCGATGCCCTGCGCGCCGAACTCTCGCAGAGCGGGGTGCAGGTGCATGTGATCTATCCCGGTTCTGTGGCCACCGACGTGAGCCGCAACGCTCTCACCTCCGACGGCAGCAAGCGCGGCCGTTCGGATTCCGTGATCGACAATGGCATCCCCCCGGGCGAGGCTGCCAAATGGATCGTGGATGCCGTCGACAAGGGCGAGCGCGAGGTCATCGTCGCGCAGGGCATGGAACAGGCAATGGGCGAGATGCGCCGCACGCCCGAGCAATTGCTCGACCAGGTCGCAGGCATGGTTGCGAGCGGCTACATGGAGAAGATGAAGGCGGAGGGCTGACGATGGAGCTCGTTCAGAAGCGGGTCGCGCTCGCCAACGGCGTCGAACTCGTTGTCGTCGACGAAGGTCCGCGCGATGCGCCGGTCCTGATCTTCCTTCACGGCTTTCCGGAGAGCCACCGCACCTGGCGCAACCAGATCGCGCATTTTTCCGATCGATACCGCTGCATTGCGCCCGACCAGCGCGGCTATCGCGGCTCGTCGAAGCCGCAAGAGGCGTCCGAGTACACGCCGGACAAGCTGATCGGCGACGTCTTCCTGCTCGCCGATGCGCTGGGCGTGGAGCGCTTCACCATCGTCGGCCACGACTGGGGCGGCGCGATCGCCTGGGGGGTCGCCTACACCGGCATGATGAACGGGCGCGTGACCCGTGCAGCCATCGCCAATGCGCCGCATCCGGTTCTGTTTCCCAAACTGCTTTACACTAATCGTGCCCAGCGCGAGGCGAGCCAGTATTTCCTCACCTTCCGCGATCCGGCTAACGACCCGCTGATCCGCGAGCACGGCCTGTTGCCGGTGCTGATGAAGGCCTTTGAAGGCCGCGAGGTCGGTTCGAACATGGAGCCCGAGGAACAGGCTCGCCTGCTGCAGGACTGGTCAGATCCCGACGCGGCGATGGGCATGCTGAACTATTACCGCGCCAGCCCGATGGAGGTCCTGCCACTCGACGCGCCCTATGAGTTGCCCGAGGGCTACCAGCCCTTCCCGCTGCCGAAGCTGCCGATTCCGACGCTGGTGATCTGGGCCATGGACGACGAGGCGCTCCCGCCTGCCAATCTCGATGGACTCGAGGAGGTAATCGAGAACCCCGAAGTAGTGCAGGTCCCGGGCTGCGGCCATTTCGTGCAGTGGGAAAAGCCCGAGGCGTTCAACGCGGCGCCAGGGGCATTCCTCCAACGAACGGATTAGGCGGAGAGCCACTCAATGTCGGCGCCATGCGCGTGCGACCACGTGAGTTGCGTCGCCTCCTCCCCACCGGGCCAGTAGCGGACCTTGAGATTGTGGCGGTGGACCGTGCGATCCGCTTCGACCGATATCCAAGCGAGCGGAGCATCCGCGCTCGCCTTCGCGCCCGCCGCTTCCATCGCGGCGGTGACCCGCGCCTGCTGGTCTGCAGGCACATACTGCCAGACGATGGAGTGCATCAGGACGCGCGTCGTCCCCGGCGCTTGCCGCTTCGCCAGCTCGCGCTCGACGAAATCGGCGGCGTTGATCCGCTCGAGATCGGGCTTGCGCTCGGTCGCGGCGCGAATGGCCGCTTCCATCCGTTCGAAGCGGATCGTGTGCTCCGGCCAGATATAGGCCTTGAGCCGCTCCGACTGGTCCGGGTCGGTCAGGTCGACCGGTGCCACGTCGCAGCCCTTCGTCGAGACGATTGCGATCGGCTCGTCTGGCGGCGATGCGCCGTTCCATTCTGGCGTGAAATGCATCACCGCATCGTCCGGCCCGACATGCACCCCGCCGAGATCGTAGTGATAGCGATCGAGCATCAGGTTGATCCCGGCGCTCGATCCGATCTCAAGGCATTCGAAGCGCGGCGGAAGGCCCTTGCCCGCGAGCCACAGCATAGCGGCTATGAAATTGCTCGAGCGTCCCGCCTCATTGGTTTGCGGCGGCCCGTCGAGCCACGGCAGAAGCTGCGCCTCGTGCACGGTCATCGCCTCGGTGACAATGGCCGTGTCGTCGGCCCCGATCCCTCGATAGATCGGCTCGAGCGCCGGCTCCCGCCCGGTCAGGTGGAGCCAGTGAAGACCGCCGGCGACGCGCAAGGGAAGAGCATCGGCCAGCGGTGCGCCCTGCCACTCCGCGATCCGCCGGGCGAGGGCATTGTCGAGCCCGCCCTCGATCGTGTCCCAGATCGCTGCGACAATGCGGGCGGTCACCGGCGCGCCATTGTTCACGCAATAGGCGACCTGATTGCGGAACGCCTTTCCGACCGCCCCTTCGCCCTTGGTGTCGATGTCCATGCGCTCGTAATTCGGTCTTTCCGCTGAATCGCCCATATCCGTTGCCCTTTCGCAAGCGCTTGCCTATCTGCGCCGCCATGAGTGACAGCCTGACCTTCGCCATCCCCAAGGGCCGCATCCTCGACGAGGCGCTGCCGGTGATGGCGCGTGCAGGCGTGGTGCCCGAAGCGGCGTTCCACGACAAGGCCAACCGCTCGCTGACCTTCGCCACCACGCGGAGCGATATGAACCTCATCCGCGTGCGCGCCTTCGACGTTGCGACCTTTGTCGCGCATGGGGCGGCGCAGCTGGGCATCGTCGGTTCAGACGTGATCGAGGAATTCGACTACGCGGACCTCTACGCACCGGTCGATCTCGACATCGGCCACTGCCACCTCGCCGTGGGCGAGCCCAAGGAGGGTGCGGCCAGCGTCGACGGGGCGAGCCACGTGCGTGTCGCGACCAAATATCCCAACCTCACGCGCCGTTTCTTCGAGGCGCAGGGCGTGCAGGCGGAATGCGTCAAGCTGAACGGCGCGATGGAGATCGCCCCCTCGCTCGGGCTGTGCGGGCGGATCGTCGATCTCGTGTCCTCGGGCCAGACGCTCAAGGATAATGGCCTCGTCGAGACCGGTCATATCCTCGACATCACTGCCCGCCTGATCGTCAACCGCGCGGCGCTCAAGACCGACCCACGCGTGGGCGCGCTGGTCGAGGCCTTCCGCCGCGATGCCAGCGAGCGCAAGGCCGCCTGATGCAGCTCCTGCGCACCTCAGATGCCGGTTTCGAGGCCGAGTTCGAGCGGATCGTGCGCGACCGTCGCGAGAGCGATGCCGATGTCGCGCGCGACGTCGCCGCGATCCTCGGCGAAGTGCGCGAGCGCGGCGATGCGGCGCTGGCCGACTATTCGCTCCGCTTCGACGGGCACAGCCTGTCGAGCGACGACGACTGGATGGTCTCGGCGGAGGCATGCAAGGCCGCTTACGACGCGCTCGATCCCGAACTGCGCGACGCGCTCGAGCTCGCGGCGGAACGCATCCGCGCCTATCACGCGAGCCAGCTGCCCGAAGATCGCGACTATACCGACGGCATCGGCATGCGCCTCGGCGCGCGCTGGTCGCCGGTCGAAGCTGCCGGGTTGTACGTGCCGGGCGGCCGCGCCGCCTATCCCTCGTCGCTGCTGATGAACGCGATCCCGGCCAAGGTTGCGGGTGTCGAGCGGCTCGTGGTCGTCACGCCGACACCCAAGGGCCAGACCAACCCACTCGTCCTCGCAGCTGCGCATATCGCTGGCGTCGACGAGATCTGGCGCGTCGGCGGGGCGCAGGCCGTAGGCGCGCTCGCCTATGGTACCGAGCGCATCGCCAAGGTCGACGTCATTACCGGCCCGGGCAATGCCTGGGTCGCAGAGGCCAAGCGCCAGCTTTACGGCGTGGTCGGCATCGACATGGTCGCAGGACCGAGCGAAATCCTCGTCATCGCCGACAAGGACAACAATCCCGACTGGATCGCCGCCGACCTGCTCAGCCAGGCCGAGCACGACCCGACCAGCCAGTCGATCCTGATTACCGATGACGAGCCGCTGGCGCGCGACGTTTGCGCAGCCATCGACCGCGCGCTCGACACCTTGCCCACCGCCAGCACCGCCAGGGCAAGCTGGGACGCGCACGGCCTGATCGTGGTCGTCGACAACCTCGGCGAGGCCCCCGCCCTGTCCGACCGGCTCGCCGCAGAGCACGCCGAGCTGATGGTCGCCGATCCGCAGGCGCTGTTCGACAAGTTGCGTCACGCCGGCAGCGTCTTCCTCGGCCGCCACACCCCCGAGGCGGTCGGCGACTATATCGCCGGTCCCAACCACGTCCTGCCCACCGGTCGCCGCGCGCGGTTTGCCAGCGGCCTGTCCGTGCTCGATTTCATGAAGCGCACTAGCTTCATCGACGCCTCCGACGCGGCGCTCGCCGCCATCGGCCCCGCCGCCGTCAGGCTGGCCGAGGCCGAAGGCCTGCCCGCCCACGCTCTTTCGATTTCCGTGAGACTGAACAGATGACCCAGCCCAAGCGCAGCCAGGCGCGCAGCGCCGCCCGCCTCGGCGCCGTGCAGGCGCTCTACCAGCAGCAGATGGAGGGCACCGCACTCGCCCGCCTGCTCGACGAATTCCACCAGCACCGCCTCGGCCGCGTGATCGAGGACGAGGAATATGCACAAGCCGATGTCGATTTCTTCGACGATGTCGTCTCGGGCGTCGATGCCCGCCGCGAGGAGATCGACGCGCTCCTGACCGCCCGCCTCGCCGAAGGCTGGACGCTCGCCCGCATGGACAAGACCATGCTCCAGATCCTGCGTGCCGGGACCTACGAGTTGCTCGCGCGCCAGGACGTCACCAAGGCGACCTCGATCAGCGAATATGTCGATGTCGCCAAGGCCTTTTTCGACGACCGCGAGGCGAAGTTCGTCAACGGCATCCTCGATGCAGTGGCCAAAGAGGCCGGACGCTGAACGAAGGCGACTTTATCGCCGCGTTGCGGGCGCTGGCGACCGATCCCCAAGCGCGCGGGCTGCAAGATGATGCAGCGGTGCTCCGGTTCGGCACCGAAAGCCTCATACTCACTCATGACACGCTGGTTCAGGGCGTTCATGTCAGGGCCGACGAGCGAGCCGAGGACATCGCCTGGAAGCTCGTCGCCGTGAATCTTTCCGACCTGGCCGCGAAAGGCGCAGAACCCATCGGTGTGCTCGTATCCCATATGCTCGGCGAGGGTGACGAGGCATTTGCTCGGGGTCTTGCCGAAATCCTTTCGGAATATGATGTTCCGCTGCTCGGCGGCGACACGGTTCGAGCGGAAGGGCGCCGGATCTGGGGCTGCACGGCCATCGGACGGGCGACGCATCTTCCGGTGCCGGCGCGAAGCGGCGCGCAGCACGGTGATGCGGTCTATGTGACCGGTACGCTGGGCATGGCGATGGTCGGCATGGCAGAGCGCGATACCAAGAGCGCCGAAGATATGGCATACCGCCGGCCCCGGCCGCTGCTCAGAGAGGGGCATGCGCTTGCCCCCTATGTGACGGCCATGATGGATGTGTCCGACGGGTTGCTGCTCGATTGCTGGCGGCTCGCTGAAGCCAGCGAATGCATGATTGCGCTGGAAAAGGACGGGGTGCCCCTGGCCGACCGGGGGCGGGCGGATGCCTGTATGCGGTGGGGCGATGACTATCAGTTGCTGTTCACCGTTCCCCCGGATCTGGAACTGCCGGTGCCAGCGTTCCGGATCGGAACGGTATCGGCCAGTCCCCGACCCGCGCTCCTGCTGGACGGCGAATATCTCAGCCCGAAAGACGGTCTCGGCTACCAGCATTGACAGCTTGCGCGGGAAGCGGTCGATAAGCGCGGATTGCTGCGCTTTTCGACCTTGTCACGCAACACATGGTCCCTATACCCACCGGCCACGATCGCCCACGTTTCCCGCGATGGGCGGCACATGACATAACCAATCGGGAGGGGAAATTTTCCGTGGACCTTGTTCTCATATCCATCGCGCTGGGATTGCTGGCCGTCGTGTACGGCTTCGTCACCAGCCGGCAGGTGCTCAATTCGGGCGCCGGCAACGAAAAAATGCAGGAAATCGCCGCCGCCATCCAGGAAGGTGCGCAGGCCTATCTGAAGCGTCAGTATACCACGATCGCCATGGTCGGTGTCGTCGTGGCTGTGCTGGTCTTCGTCTTCCTCGGAGCCATCCCGGCGACCGGTTTCGCCATCGGGGCGATCCTGTCGGGTGTGGCGGGCTTCATCGGGATGAACATCTCCGTGCGTGCGAACGTGCGTACTGCCGCCGCCGCGCAGAGCGGGTTGCAGCAGGGCCTTACCCTCGCCTTCCGCGCGGGCGCGATCACCGGCATGCTGGTGGCCGGCCTCGCCCTGCTCGCGATCGCAGTGTTCTTCTGGTACCTGGTTGGGCCCGCCGGCCACGCGCCGAACAGCCGCGAAGTGATTGACGGACTCGTCGGCCTTGCCTTCGGTGCATCGCTGATCTCGATCTTCGCCCGCCTGGGTGGCGGCATCTTCACCAAGGCCGCCGACGTCGGCGCCGACCTCGTCGGCAAGGTCGAGGCAGGTATCCCCGAAGACGATCCGCGCAACCCTGCCGTCATCGCCGACAATGTCGGCGACAATGTGGGCGACTGCGCCGGCATGGCTGCCGACCTGTTCGAAACCTATGTCGTCACCGTCGGTGCGACCATGGTCCTCACCGCACTGCTGCTCAAGGGCCTCGGCGACCTGCTGATGCCGATGATGGCGCTGCCGCTGCTGATTGGCGGTGCGTGCATCGTGACCAGCATCATCGGCACCTATTTCGTCCGCCTGGGCAAGACCAACAACGTCATGGGCGCGATGTACAAGGGCTTCCTCGTCACCGCGCTGCTGTCGATCCCGCTGATCTGGCTGGTCATCAACGTCGCGCTGGGCGGCATGGACACGGTCATCGGGGGCAGCACTGCAGGCGTCGATCCGGGCGCTCCGCTGGCCGAAGAAGGCACCGCCGAACAGGTCCGCAGCTTCACCGGCTGGGCGCTGTTCTGGTGCTCGCTCGTGGGCCTTGCGATCACCGGCCTGATCATCTGGATCACCGAATACTACACCGGGACGAACTATCGCCCGGTGAAGTCGATCGCCAAGGCTTCGGAAACGGGCCACGGCACCAACGTGATCCAGGGCCTCGCCATCAGCCTTGAATCGACCGCGCTGCCGACGATCCTTATCGTCGCCGGCATCATCGTCACCTACCAGCTCGCAGGGCTCATGGGCATCGCCTATGCCGCCACCGCCATGCTGGCGCTGGCTGGCATGGTCGTGGCGCTCGACGCCTATGGTCCGGTGACCGACAATGCGGGCGGCATCGCCGAAATGGCCGGTCTGGACGACAGCGTGCGCGAGAAGACCGACCTGCTCGACGCTGTGGGCAACACGACGAAGGCGGTGACCAAGGGTTACGCGATCGGATCGGCCGGCCTTGCCGCGCTGGTGCTGTTCGCCGCCTACACCACCGACCTCGGCGAGTTCTTCCCGAACTCCGACGTCGATTTCAGCCTCGAGAACCCTTACGTGATCGTCGGCTTGCTGCTCGGCGCGCTGCTGCCCTACCTGTTCGGTGCGATGGGCATGACCGCGGTGGGCCGTGCGGCCGGTGACGTCGTGATCGACGTGCGCGACCAGTTCAAGAACAACCCTGGCATCATGACCTACGAGTCCAAGCCCGACTACGCGCGGACCGTGGATCTCGTGACCAAGGCTGCGATCAAGGAGATGATCATCCCCTCGATGCTGCCGGTGCTGGCACCGATCGTGGTCTATTACGTCATCACGCTGATTGCGGGTCAGGAGAACGGCTTCGCCGCGCTCGGCGCACTGCTGCTGGGTGTGATCGTCGGCGGGATCTTCGTCGCCCTGTCCATGACCGCCGGCGGCGGTGCGTGGGACAATGCCAAGAAGTACATCGAAGACGGCAACCACGGCGGTAAGGGCTCCGAAGCTCACAAGGCTGCCGTGACCGGCGACACGGTGGGCGATCCCTACAAGGACACCGCCGGCCCGGCGGTGAACCCGATGATCAAGATCACCAACATCGTCGCGCTGCTGCTGCTGGCAGCTCTCGCGGCCGGCTGATCGGCACCAGCTCCGGTCCGACCGGGGTGCCAAATCGGGGCGGCGGCATTGAAAGGTGCCGCCGCCCCCTTGCATTCGGGCCGTTAAGCGGTTCTTTCTGCACCTGCGCTATCACGTGGCGATCGCAGGCAAGGGGCCTGCGCAGCAACAGGGGTGTTGGCGATGCAGGGGGGGAGCCTGGCGACGGCTAGCGATCGCAGCGCACGAGCGCTTGCCGACGTATGGCCGCTGGGCGACGGCCTGCACCTGGCGAGGTGGCGGACACTGGACCTGACGGCGCTCGAGCCGTCGTGGCGCCTGCTCGCAGACTGCGCCGGAACACCCAACGCCTTCTTCGAACCCGCATTCCTCAGGCCATCGCTGGAACTGTTCGACCCGCGCGGGGATGTCTCGCTCGCATTGCTCGTCAGCGGAGGGACCCTGAGGGCGCTGCTGCCCGTCTGGCAAAGTCCGACCTATCATGGCCGCCGGATCCCGAACTTCTGCACCTGGCTCCATGCGAACAGCTTTTGCGGCGTGCCGCTGATCGAAGCAGGATTCGAAAAGCAATTCTGGACGGCATTCCTCGTGCAAGCCGACACAGCGCTCAACACGGGGTGGTTCCTCCACTTGCCGCAGATGCCGACCGACAGCCCGGCAGCGACAGCGCTGCAATCGGTTTGCGCCGCAGCCGGTCGGCGGATCCACATCGTTCGTCGCGAGGCGCGAGCGATGCTCGCTTCCGGATCAGCACCGGACGCGCATCTGGCAGCAGCGATGAGCCAGAAGAAGCGCAAGGAATTGCGGCGCCAGCGCAACCGGCTCGAAGACGAAGGCACGGTGGATATCCGCAGGTTTCGCACGACCGACGGTATCGACGTGTGGATCTCGGACTTCCTCGAACTCGAACGCCGCGGATGGAAGGGCACCCAGGGGTCCGCACTCGCCAGCGACCCCGACACGGAAGCCCTGTTCCGCAATGCGCTCCGCAACGCCGCCGGAGCCGGCAGGCTTGAGCGCCTTTCGCTCGAACTCGATGGCCGTCCGATCGCCATGCTGACAACCCTGCTCGCTCATCCGGGCAGCTTCGCCTTCAAGACCGCCTTTGACGAGGATTATGCACGCTTTTCGCCCGGCATGCTGTTGCAGGTCGAAAACCTTGCCCTGCTCGACGATCCCGCCCTCGCCTGGTGCGACAGCTGCGCGGCGGCCGATCACCCGATGATCGAACGCATCTGGCGCGACAGGCGCGAGATTGCCTGGATCACGGTCGAGGCCGGTCGTGGCTGGCGGCGTCTCGCAGGCAGGCTCTGGGCAGGTATCGAAGCGTGGCGTATGGAGAAGCGGACATGACCACTCACGATCCCGACCGGTCGGCGGGCACCGCCATGCGGGTGTTCCCCGAGGATACGCTGGCCACCTTCGCTGCCAACTATCCCGAGGTGCCCCACACCCTCGCCCACCGGCTCGGACTCGAAGAGCGCCTCACCCTCGATGCGCTTGCCGTGCTCGCCGGGAAGCTCCCCGAAGCGAGCATCGAGTACAACCGCGGCAACCTCCCCGTCGGCGTCGACGGCAAGCCCGGCAGCAACGGCCTCACCATCGAGGACACCATCCGCCATATCGCCACCAGCGACAGCTGGGCGGTGCTCAAGAACATCGAGCAGGTGCCCGCCTATCGCGCGCTCCTCCTCGGCCTGCTCGAGGAACTGCGCCCCACGATCGAGGCGAAGACCGGCGCCATGCTCACCCCGCAGGCCTATGTCTTCATCTCCAGCCCCAACGCGGTCACGCCCTACCACTACGACCCCGAGCACAACATCCTGCTCCAGCTGGTCGGCGCCAAGACCATGACCCAGTTCCCCGCCGGCAACCCCCGCTTCGCGCCCGACAGCTGCCACGAGAGCTACCACCTCGGCGGCGCGCGCGAGCTGCCGTGGACCGACGACCTCCTCGTCGGCGGCACCCCCTTCACCCTACATCCGGGCGAGGCGGTGTTCGTGCCCGTCATGGCTCCGCACTTTGTCCGCAACGGGCCGAAGAGCTCGATCTCGCTCTCGATCACCTGGCGCAGCGAGTGGAGCTATGCCGAGGCCGATGCGCGCTGCTTCAACGGCACGCTGCGCCGCTTCGGCCTCAGCCCCCGCGCCCCCGGCCGCTGGCCCGCATCCAACCGCGCAAAGGCGAACGGCTGGCGCGTCATCCGCCGCTTGACGCGAGCGTAAGCCAGTCGCAAAGCCGCTCTCGTGAGCGACACCAGGACCCCCGAGCAACTCGTCGCAGGCCTCGTGCGCCTGCTCACCGTCACGCGCGAGGGCGAGGACGCCTTCACCGCCCCGCAGCAGCCCGGCGGCGTCGGCCGCGTGTTCGGCGGCCAGGTCATCGCGCAGGCGCTGCAGGCCGCGCAGGCCACCGCGCCCGAGGGGCTTGAGGCCCACTCGCTCCACGCCTATTTCCTGCGCGGCGGCAAGGAAGGCGTCGACATCGCCTATGCCACCGCGCGCGACTTCGACGGGCGCAGCTTCGCCAACCGCCGCGTGGTCGCCACGCAGGAGGGCGCGCCGATCCTCAACCTCACCGCCAGCTTCCAGCGGCCTGAGGACGGCCTCGCCCATGACGACGTGGCCATGCCCGACGTGCCCGCGCCCGAGGACCTCCAGAGCGACATGGCCATGCGCCACAAGATGGTCGAGCGCGCCGGCGACCGGATGAGCGAGGCGCAGCGCGCGCTCGTCCTGCGCCCCCGCCCGATCGACATGCGCACCAGCGACAAGCTCCACTGGATGAACAGCGAGCCGCGCGAACCGCGCGCGCACAGCTGGTTCCGCACCGTCGCCCCCCTGCCCGACGACGCCGCGCTGCACCGCGCGGTGATCGCCTATGCCAGCGACTACACGCTGCTCGGCACGAGCGCGCTGCCGCATGGCCTCAGCTGGATGCGCGGCGAGCTGGTCGGCGCCAGCCTCGACCACGCGATCTGGTTCCACCGCCCGGCGCTCGACAGCTGGCGCGCCGACGAGTGGCTCCTCTACGCCACCGACAGCCCGTGGAGCGGCAGCGGCCGGGGCTTCAACCGCGGCCGCATCTTCAACCGCGCGGGCGAACTGGTCGCGAGCGTGGCGCAGGAGGGGATGATGCGGAAGCGGGTCGCCAAGGGCTAGATACCCCCATGTAGGACGAATGTTGGACCGCCCGAGGGCGAGTACCCCGACATGGACCGCTTGTTACACTGTCCAGGGGCGAAAAACCCCAGGGTGCGCGAAAGACCCGCCGACGGTGTGAAAGAGCCGATGCGAAGCTAGCACCGGGTGGGGATGTAGGAAATTCACCGGCTTGCATGGCCCCGCGCTTGCGGCCAATCAGGGCGGCGAAGGGGAAACCGCGTGGCAGGACGATCAGTAAAGCTGTTCTTCGTCGATGGAGATGCTGGTGGAATCGTCACCGCCGAGGTGATGAACTGGACTGGCCACGTACTTGTCGCTCCGCGTTCCAAGTTGGGCAGTGCGCTTCAACGGGAAGAAGCCGAGCGAACTGGAATTTACATCCTGATTGGGGAAGACCCCGAGAAGCCATCGCGAAATCGTATCTATGTTGGAGAAGGCGACAACGTCTCCAAGCGGATTAAGATGCACGCGAAGGACGAGGACAAGGAGTTCTGGACTCGTGCTGTTATCATTACCTCCAAGGATATGAACCTGACGAAGGCGCATGTCCGCTACCTTGAAGGAGAGGTCGTTCGCGCAGCGCGCATCGCTGGGCGAGCCTCTATCGCCAATGGCAATGAACCTAGTGTCAAAGCCCTGCCAGAGGCCGACATTTCGGACATGGCTGTCTTCCAAGATAATTTGGAGGCGGTGCTGCCAGCTCTGGGGTTCGATTTTCTCCGACCGACGAAAAGTAAACCGATAGGCGAGGAGCAAGAAGCCCAGCCACAAAAAAACGGGCTAGTGGAATTGACTTTGCGCCACCGTAGCGGCCTGCGGGCTCACGCCCTTGAAGCGAATGGCGAGATTATCGTCCAAACGGGGTCACAGGTGCAAGCCGATCCGGACTATTCGATGAACCAATATTCCGACCTGCGCGACCAATTGATCAAAGACGGCACAATCCAGCAACCATCGGGCAACAAGTTCATGGTGTTCGTTGAAGACTATGCCTTTAAGAGTCCCAGCGCTGCTGCCGCAGTCATCATAGGTCGTAATGCAAACGGTAGACGAAACTGGAGACTGCCTAACGGTCAGTCTCTGAAAGAGTGGCAAGACGCACAGCTCTCGATAACAAATACACAGATAAGTTAGGAGACATCGCCTCAGTGTCAAAATCAATGAATGTGGGATTGGGCGCCGCGAAGGCGGCGAAGAAGGACGAATTTTATACGCAATACATCGACATCCAGAAGGAGGTTGAGGCGTACCTAGAATTCGATCCCGATACCTTTCGCGATCAGATAGTCTATTGCAATTGCGATGACCCCTTCGAGAGCAACTTCTTCAAGTTCTTCGCTGCCAATTTCAATCGCCTGGGCCTCAAGAAACTTATTTCGACTAGCTACGATGGGTCTCCGATCGCTGGTGAGCAATTGCGGTTCAAAGACAAGGACTCAGAAGAGAAGAGTAGTGAAGCGATTGCAATCGAGATGGATGAAGTCCTAGATCTCAACAATGATGGCGCAACGGATATTGAAGACGTTCGACTTTTTCTCGAACAGAACCCACATCGACGAGTAATACTTTCTGGCGGGGGCGATTTTCGGAGCGAAGAATGCGTTGAACTCTTAAAGAAGGCAGATATTGTTGTAACCAATCCACCCTTTTCACTTTTTAAGGAATATGTGTCCTTATTGAATGAGCATGATAAGAAATTCCTCATCATTGGTAACACGAATGCCATTACCTACTTAGATATATTCCCACTAATTCAATCCAATGAACTTTGGTTGGGCTGCACAAATTTCAACGTCGGAATGTTTTTCCAAGTTCCCGATCACTGGGAAAAATATCACCATATCGACGAGGAAACCGGCAAGAAAATGGCTCGTGTGTCCACGTCTTGTTGGTACACTAATTTAGATCACGGTCGTCGACATCAACCTTTAAATCTAATGACAGTAGCAGATAATCTCAAATATAGCAGAGGATTGAAGGGAAAAGAGGCATACGATCGGTACTGCAATTTCGACGCAATTGAAGTAGGTACCTACAAGGAAATTCCAAGTGACTATGATGGAATCATGGGTGTGCCCGTTACGTTTTTGAACAAGTACAATCCCGAGCAGTTTGAGATCGTTGGAAACAGCGACGATTCAGAAATGATGGCTGGCTTGGGAGTGGAACCTCTCGGCCAAGAGTTTATTGAAGCATATCGCGCTCATGGGGGCACCGGACACTATAGCGCCAACATGAGGATGCTTGGTTTAACTTCCCCCAAAGAACGAGTGATCTACAAGCGATTGCTAATCCGCCACCGAAAATTAGCTTAAAGGCACGGGCATGGAAACTTCGCTTAGAACTGACATCACAGTATCTGACATTTGTAAGGGATTCACCTACAATCAAGTAGAGGGCAAGGGCCTATATGGGCTTGGAGGAAAGCTCACCATCCAACCAGAATATCAGCGCAATTACATTTACGCAGACCAAGGGGGAAAGCGAGAGGCCGCAGTAATTCGGTCCCTATTGCAAGAGTATCCGCTTGGGCTGATATATTTCAATAAGATTTCCGAGACAAAATTCGAGGTTCTCGATGGCCAGCAGCGCATTACCAGCATCGGTCGCTTCCTGACCAATAAGTTTCCGATCATGGACGGCAACAACCCCAAATATTTCGACAGCCTTCCGACGGATCAGAAAGAGCTAATCAAAAACACCAGTCTGCTCATCTATGAATGCGAAGGCACTGAAACCGAAATTAAGCAATGGTTTGAAACGATCAACATCGCTGGCGTACCGCTCAATGACCAAGAGCTGCTGAACGCAATCTACTCAGGCAAATTCGTCACAGCCGCCAAGTCTGAATTCAGCAATAGCCAGAATGCGAATATAGCGAAGTGGAGTGCATACATTCGAGGAAGTGCCAACAGGCAGGATTTCCTCGAGCGGGCGCTCGACTGGGTGAGTCAGGGTCAAATCGGTGATTACATGAGCAATCACCGGCATGACGAGTCCATCGCTGAACTTCAGACCTACTTCAACACGGTCCTAGACTGGGTCTCTACCATCTTCATCGATGTTGAAAAAGAAATGCAAGGCCTCGAGTGGGGGCGCCTCTATGAGCGATATCATAAGGATTCTTACGATCCAGCTCACGTTTCTAAGTCAGTTAGGGCGCTCTACGCTGATCCTTATGTGAAAAACCGTAAGGGTATTTTCGAGTACGTGCTTGGCGGATCGAAGGAATCAAAACTGCTCGATGTTAGGGTTTTCGATAAGGCGACTGCACAAGCGGTGTATGCAAAACAGACCGACGCCGCAAAGCAGAGCGGGGTTTCCAATTGCTCCCATTGCGCCATGGGACATTCTGCAAACATGACGAAAATTTGGGCATTCAAGGAAATGGACGCAGACCATGTGACCGCTTGGAGCAAGGGCGGTGCGACGAATGCTGAAAACTGCGAAATGCTATGCGTCACACACAACCGTGCGAAGGGGAACCGATAGCCCCTTCGCACCTGCACAAAAAACCGCAAGCCAAACGCGGAAAACCTCGCTATAGGCGCGCCAACACCGTGCGCCCAGAGCCGTGCCTCCCTGCACCGCAGCGCCGGACAACACACGAGATTCCATGGCTTTCGAAACCCTTCCGCCGGTGATCGGCGACGCGCTTGCCGCACGCGGCTATGATGCGCCCACCCCCGTCCAGGCTGCCGTCATCGATCCCGATGTCGCCGGGCGCGACCTCATCGTGTCGGCGCAGACCGGCAGCGGCAAGACGGTCGCTTTCGGCCTCGCGCTGGCGGACGAGCTGCTGGGCGAACTCGGCGGCTCTCCGCTGACCGAGAAGCCTCTCGCACTCGTCATCGCGCCCACGCGCGAGCTGGCGCTGCAGGTCAGCCGCGAGCTCGGCTGGCTCTATGCAGGCGCGGGCCTGCGCATCGCGACCTGCGTCGGCGGAATGGATGCGAGCAAGGAACGGCGCAACCTGCGCGGCGGCCCGGCGATCGTCGTCGGCACGCCCGGGCGCCTGCGCGACCATATCGAGCGCGGGGCGCTGGACCTCTCAGGCCTGATGGGCGTGGTGCTCGACGAGGCGGACGAGATGCTCGACATGGGCTTTCGCGAGGACCTCGAGGAAATCCTCGACGCGACGCCCGATGCGCGCCGCACGCTGCTGTTTTCCGCCACCATGCCGCGCCCGATCGAGCGGCTGGCGGAACGCTACCAGCGCGATGCGCTGCGCCTCAGCCTCGTGGGCGAGGATCGCGGGCATGGCGACATCGCCTACCAGGCGATCACCGTCGGCCCGTCGGAGATCGAGAATGCGGTGGTGAACCTGCTGCGCTTCCACGAGGCGGAGACGGCGATCTGTTTCTGCGCCACGCGCGAGAGCGTGCGGCGGCTCCACACCACCCTGCAGAACCGCGGCTTCGGCGTGGTGGCGCTGTCGGGCGAGCATTCGCAGAGCGAGCGCAATACCGCGTTGCAGGCGCTGCGCGACCGCCGCGCCCGCGTGTGCGTGGCGACAGACGTGGCGGCCCGCGGGATCGACCTGCCCTCCTTGAGCCTCGTGATCCATGTCGAGATCCCGCGCGATGCGGAAACGCTCCAGCACCGCTCGGGTCGCACCGGGCGCGCCGGGCGCAAGGGGACCGCCGCGATCGTGGTGCCCTACAACCGCCGCCGCCGGGTTGAAGGCATGCTGCGCGGCGCGGGGATCGAGGCGCAGTGGATGGACGCGCCCTCGCCCGAGGCGATCCGCAAGAAGGACCGCACGCGCCTGATCGAGACGATCACCGAGCCGCGCGAGTTCGAGGACGACGACCGCGAAATCGCCGCCGACATCATGAGCCGCATGACGCCCGAGGATATCGCCGCCGCGCTGGTCTACGCGCATCGCGCGGAGATGCCGGTGCCGGAAGAGCTGCTCGCCAACACGCCCGAAGCGCGCGAGCAGGCGAAGGCCGAGCGCCACCGTCCCGGCTTCGAGGACACGGTCTGGTTCAAGATGGACATCGGGCGCCGCCACAATGCCGAGCCGCGCTGGATCCTGCCGCTGATCTGCCGCCGCGGGCACATCACCCGCAACGAGATCGGCGCGATCCGCATCGGCCAGCACGAAACCTGGTTCGAAGTGCCCCGCGCCATCGGCGGCAAGGTCGCCGACGCGGTCGCCCGCACCGCCTCGCCCGACGACGAGCAGGATGCGATTGCGATCGTGGAATCGCCCGAAGGCCCGCGCATCGAAGCCCGCCAGAACCGCAAGCACGGCGGCGCCAAGGTGCACGCGCGCCCACTGCAAAAGCCGGGCGGCTTCAAGAAGCCGGGTGGCGGGTTCAAGGGCAAGCCGCAAGGCAAACCTGCGGGCAAGCGACCGGGCGGGAAGCCGCCGTTCAAGGGCAAGGGCGGAAAAAAGCCGGGCGGCCCGCGTCGGGACTAACGCGGCCGCCCGGCCCTCCCCTCACCTCAGTTGGTCATCAGCAACGGCACGCGCACGTCGGCCAGCATCTTGCGCGTGGTGCCGCCGAAGATGCGCTCGGCCAGGCGCGTGCGGCCATAGGCGCCCATCACCACCAGCCCGGCCTTGCGTAGCTCGGCCGCAGCGACGAGCGCCTGGGCGACGCCTGCCTCGCCCGGTTCCAGCTCGACCATCTCGCACACGATGCCATGGCGCGAGAGGTAGTCCGCGCCCTCGACCGGGGGCAGGTCGAGCTGCGGTTCTCCCTTCTTCGCGGTTTCCCTGACCGAAGCGAGGTACACCGCGCTCGCCCGTCGCAGGAACGGCAGCGCGGCCTTGAGCGCATGCGAGGCTTCGGCCGACCCGTCCCACGCGACCAGCGCGGGTGCCTCGACGTCGAAGCGGGTGCACTGCGCGGGCAGCACCAGCACCGGGCAATCGGCGGTCAGTGCGAGCTCGCCCGCGGTGAAGGACGGCCCCTGCCCGTCCTTGCGCGGCTCGTGCGCACCGAGGACGATCAGGTCCTGCAGCGAGGATTCGCGCAGCATGGCCAGCGCCGTCGGCCCGGCCTTCTCGACCCAGTTCCACGACACGCCCTCGTTCGAAAGGTCGCCGAGCGTCCGGTCGCGCAGCTCTTCGGCCTGCTCCCGCCAGACCGGCACCATGGCGGCAAACGCCGCACCATAGGGATCGAGCGCGCCGACCGCCTCGTAAGGGACGGCATGGACCAGCGTCAGATGCGCCTCGAATTCGCGGGCGATGTCGAGCACTGCATCGAGGCGACCGGGAAAGTCCCCGTCCGATGTGGCGTTGAAGAGGATCGTTTTCATGTGGGGTCTCCTGCTCGCGGGACGACGGAGATACCGGGTCCCGGCTGATGCAGGCATGATGGCAGGCTGTGCGCCCGCGTCTTTGACCTGTGTCAAATCGGGACTGGCGTTGCGCTTGTTCCCTCCGCCGAGACGGCTACCCGGCGCACGGGGACCGGGAGCTAGGAATGATGGCCGCTGGCCCGCTTACCCCCCGTAGGAACGACTGCCCCCGGCGGCTCCGGCAACCTTCCAGCCGCGCGACGTCGAGCCGAAACCGCCGGTCGCGGCCGATTTCGCCATGGCCGATGCGACCTTCGTGCGCGGAGCACTCTTCGCCCGCTCGAACGCGCGGCTGCCGGCGAAATATTTGCCCGGCGCATTGGCATAGCCGAGGCGCACGCCGCGACTGGTCTGGTAACCACCGTTGGCGGCGGGAAAGAGCGGCGCAGCACGACCATTCGACTTGCTCGAAATCCAGGCGACGACAAACGGCGAGAAATGGCGCCGTTCCTGCGGTGCCGCCGCCTCGCCTTCTTCCACGCAGCGTCCGACACCGTAGTCTTGCTCGCAATCGGCGAGCGCCTCGAAGCGTGGCGCTTCGGCCTTGGCGACGGCAACGGCCTCTTCGTGCATCGCATTGCACTCCTGGCGGGTCTTGCCGGTCTTCTTCGCGCAGTCGAACACGTTCTGGTAGACTTCGACCTCGTCGCCATCGCTCGCCACCACGGCAGGCGCCGCGGCAGCACCGGTCGCGTCGGCTTCGCCGCATCCGGCGAGCAGCGTGCCCCCGCCGAGCGCCGCCATCGTCGTCAGAACGACCCGGCCGGAACGCTTGCGCGACATGTTGCGGCGATCGAACGATGTATTCATATGTCCCCCTGGATTTACATCTGGCCGGACATTATTCTGGAAAATACTGACAAATCGTTTTCGAGGGACGCCAAAAGACCATGCTTCGTAAAGAAATAATGCCGAGGCAGGATTGGGAAGCGATTGCGCAGGAGAACGGGTTCATCTTCCATCACGTCGATGGAGAAATCTACTGGGACGAGCGAGCCTGCTGGCAATTCACGCTGGAGGAAGTCGAATCGAAGATCGAAGACCCCTCGACCGAACTCTACGCGCTGTGCCTGCAACTGGTGGACGAGGCCTGCGCCAGGCAGGAAACCATGGAACTTCTCGCGATCCCCGAGGGGATGCGCGATGTCGTGGCCGACAGCTGGCGGATTGGCGAGCCGTCACTCTACGGCCGGTTCGATTTCGCCTATGACGGCACCGGACCTGCGAAACTGCTCGAATTCAATGCCGACACGCCGACGAGCATCTACGAAACGGCCTACTTCCAGTGGCTGTGGCTCGCGGACATGGTAGCGGCGGGCGAGTTTCCCGAAGACGCCGACCAGTTCAACCGCCTTCACGAGGCTTTGATCGAGCGCTTCGCTGCCATCGTCGAACCGGGCGGGCTGCTCCATTTCTCCGGGGTCGCCGACCATGTCGAGGACCGGGCGACCGTCGCCTATCTGGAAGATTGCGCCGGACAGGCCGGCCTCGAGACCGCCTTCGTCGATATCGATCACATCGGCCTCACCGACGACGGCCGGTTCGTCGATCCCCAGGGCCATGAGATTGCGGCTCTGTTCAAACTCTATCCCTGGGAGGACATGATGCGCGAAGACTTCGCCGCCCATGTCGCCGGGTCGCAGACGCGCTTTATCGAACCTGCTTGGAAGGCCTTGCTGTCGAACAAGGCCATGCTGCCGTTACTCTGGGAGCGCAACGAAGGTCATCCGAACTTGCTGCCCGCCTATTTCGAACACAGCGACAAGGGGCGCCAGCTTGCTGCCGGGCCGCATGTCCGCAAGCCCTATTTCAGCCGCGAAGGCGCCGATATCGCACTGTTCGACGGCACCGGGCGCCACTCCGGGCCACAGCAAGGCTATGGCGCGGAAGGGGCGATCGTGCAGGCCTATGCGCCGCTGGCGCGCTCGGGCGAGAACCATGCGGTGATCGGCAGCTGGATCGTCGGCGACGAAGCGGTCGCCATGTCGATCCGCGAGGACGCGAGCCCGATCACGCGCGATCTGGCGCGCTTCCTCCCGCATGTGATCCTGGGCTGAGGGCGCTACCCGCCCGCGTGGTAGAAATCGTACACCTGCTGCGCCACGCCCTCGCTGATGCCGGGAGCGCGTTGCAGGTCCTCCAAGGCAGCCGCGCGCACTTTCCCTGCCGTGCCGAAATGCAGCAGCAGCGCGCGCTTGCGGGCCGGGCCGATGCCGGGGATTTCGTCTAGCGGTGAGGCGGTGATGGCGCGGCTGCGCTTCGCTCTATGCGCACCGATGGCGTAGCGGTGGACCTCGTCGCGCAGGGTCTGGAGGTAGAACAGCAGCGGTGAATTAACCGGCAACGTCTTCTCGCGCCCGTCGGGGAAGTGGAACACCTCGCGTCCCTCGCGCCCGTGATGCGGGCCCTTGGCGATGGCGATGAGGGGAACATCCTCGATCCCCATTTCCTCAAGCGTATCGCGCACGCTGGACATCTGCCCCTTGCCGCCGTCAATCAGGACGAGGTCCGGCCAGACGGTTTCATGGCTGTTCGCCTTCCCGCTGTCGCCATCGGGATTTTCCGCGAGGTTGCGGAAGCGCCGCGCCATGACCTCGCGCATCATGCCGAAGTCGTCGTTGGTCTGCGCGGTCCTGATGTTGAACTTGCGGTACTGCCCCTTCTCGAACCCCTCCGGCCCCGCGACTACCATCGCGCCCAGCGCCTTGTCGCCCTGGATGTGGCTGTTGTCGTAGACCTCAATCCGCTGGGGCACCTCGTCGAGCTCGAGGAATTCGGCGAGTTCGCGCATGATCTTCGCCTTGGTGCCGGTCTCGGCCAGCCGCCGGTCGAGCGCCTCCACCGCATTGCGCTGCGCCTGCTCCATCAGCTTGCGCCGCGTGCCGCGCTGGGGGATGGATATGGCGACCGCATGGCCCGCCTTCTCGGCCAGCGCTTCGGCGATCAGGTCCTGCTCGGCGAGTTCCCGGTCGGTGAGGATGGTCTTGGGCGGCGGCACTTCCTCGTAGAATTGCAGGAGGACGTCGGACAGCACCTCGGCCATGTCGAGATCGCCCGTATTGCGCGGATAGAAGGTACGGTGGCCCCAGTTCTGCCCGCCGCGGATGAAGAAGGCCTGCACACCCACGTGCCCGCCCTTGGCGGCCAGCGCGAAGACATCGGCATCGCCCACGCCCTGCGCGTTGATCGCCTGCGACCCCTGGATGAAGGTCGCCGCGCGCAGCCGGTCGCGCAGGATCGCGGCGGTCTCGAAATCGAGATCCTCGGCGGCCCTCGCCATCTGCTTCTCGAGGTCCTGCTGCACCGCGCTCGACTTGCCGCCGAGGAAGTCCTTCGCCTCGCGCACGAGGCTCGCATAGCCGGCTTCGTCGATGCGGCCCACGCAGGGGGCCGAGCACCGCTTGATCTGGTAGAGCAGGCAGGGCCGGTCGCGATTGTTGAAGAAGCTGTCGGTGCAGCTCCGCAGCAGGAACAGCTTCTGCAGCGCGTTCAGGGTCTTGTTGACCGAACCGGCGGACGCGAACGGGCCGTAGTAATTGCCCTTGGCCCGCCGCGCGCCGCGGTGCTTCTGGATGCGCGGGAAGGCATGATCGGCGCGCAACAGGATGAAGGGGAAGCTCTTGTCGTCGCGCAGCAGCACGTTGAACGGCGGGCGGTAACGCTTGATCAGCTGCGCTTCGAGCAGCAGCGCTTCGGCCTCGCTATTGGTGGTCACGATCTCCATCGCGCGGCATTGGCTGACCATGCGCTGCAGCCGGTTGGAAAGTCCCTTCACCTGCGTGTAATTGGCCACCCGCGCCTTCAGGCTGCGCGCCTTGCCCACATACAGCACGTCACCGCGCGTATCGAGCATGCGATAGACGCCGGGCTTCGGCTTAAGCACCTTCACCGTTTCGCGGATCGCGGCGATCCCCGCCTCCAGATCGGGCTGCGCGCTGGCGACCGTGTAGGCGGCGCGTTCCTCGTGGAAACGCTCCTGGCCTCTGGGATCGGGGGGAGAACCGGCTTTCGTGCGCGACATGGGCTGGAGATAGTGCGCGCTGGCTGCTTGTGCAAAGCGGCGTTTCGCGCCATCCCCATCCGCCATGGACGGGACCAAGATCGCGCCGCCGCGCACAGTCGGCTTCTGGGGAACGGCCCTGTTCCCCCTCAACGGGATGATCGGGGCGGGCATTTTCGCCCTGCCCGCGGTGCTGGTGACAGCGGTGGGCAATTTCGCGCCGTGGATGATGCTGATCGGCGGCATTCTCTTCCTCCCCCTCGCCCTCTGCTATGCGTGGATGAGCGCGCGCTTCGAACACAGCGGGGGGTCGGTGCTGTATGGCGAGGCCGCCTTCGGGCGCTTCGTCGGATTCCAGGCCGGTTGGGCCCGCTATGCCAGTGCCATCGTCACTGCGGCAGCGAACATGCACGTGATGGTCGCCTATCTCGCCGCGCTGTTCCCGGCACTGGAAGGGCCGGTCGCCGCACCGCTGGCGGTGGCGGTGGGGCTGGCGCTGATTACCGTGATCAATCTCTATGGCATGCGCGCGTCGGTCGGCACATTGGGCCTGATGACCGCGATCAAGCTGGTGCCGCTGGCCGCCCTGGTGGTTTCGGGCCTGTTTGCCGGGGGCGAACTGGGCGCGGTGGTCGTGCCGGAGTTCAGCCAGGTCGAGACCGTGATCCTGCTGACCTTCTACGCCTTCATCGGCTTCGAAGGCGTGATCGAGGCGGCGGGCGAGTTCAAGGATCCCCGGCGCGACGTGCCGCGCGCGATCGTGTGGATGGTGATCGCGGTGACGCTCATCTACATGGCGGTGATCTGGGCCTTCATCCTGATCGGCCCCGAATTCGCGGGCGAGAACAATGCGCTGGCCGGATCGGCGGAGGCGGCGATGGGACCGCTCGGCTCGCTCGCCATCGTCGTCGCGGCCAGCTTCAGCATCGGGGCGAACAATTTCGCCAGCGGCGTCGCCCAGCCGCGCCTGATGTACGGCATGGCGGAGCGCGGGATGCTGCCGCGCTGGTTCGAATACGTCCACCCACGCTTCCTCACCCCGTCCAATGCGATCCTGTTCTACGGGGTGGCGGCAATCCTGTTCGGCCTGTGGGAAGGGTTCGAGGCGCTCGCGGTCGCAGGCACGCTGATCCGTCTGGTGACCTATATCGTGACCAGCTGCGCCCTTCCGGTGCTCGAACGGCGAGAGGGGCGGATCGTCCCGCTGCACCTGTTCTGCGTGATCGTCGCGGTCGCCAGCTCGCTTTTCATCGCCAGCCAGACCAAGGTGGAGGCCTGGATCGTGCTCGGGGGCATCCTGCTCGTGGGCTCGATGCTCTACGCACTCGCGGCGCGGCAGAAGCCCGAATATCCCATCAAAGAGGCGTAGGTGGCCCGGGATTTCGACGCGATTGTCCTCGGCGCCGGGGCCGCCGGGCTGATGTGCGCCGCATGCGCGGGCCAGCGGGGCCGCCGCGTGCTGGTGCTGGAGCGCGGCGAAAAGCCGGGCAAGAAGATCCTCATCTCCGGCGGCGGGCGCTGCAATTTCACCAATATCGGCGCCGGGCCCGCTAATTACCTTTCGGCCAATCCGCATTTCGCCAAGAGCGCGCTCGCCCGGTACACCCCGCGCGACTTCCTCGAACTGGTCGAAAGCTACGGCATCGCCTGGCACGAAAAGACGCTCGGCCAGCTGTTCTGCGACGGGTCGGCCAAGCAGATCGTGGACATGCTGCTGGAAGAGTGCGCGAAGGGTGGCGTCGAGGTGCGCTGTGGCGAGGAAGTGACCGAAGTGTCCCACAACGGGACATTCACGGTTGTTACGCAACGCGAGACCCACACGGCACCTGCCCTCGTGATCGCGACCGGCGGGCCGTCGATCCCCAAGATGGGCGCGACCGGTTACGCCTATGACCTCGCCCGCCAGTTCGGCCTCAAGGTGGTCGAGCCGCGCCCCGCCCTCGTCCCGCTGACGCTGGGCGGCGAGGAGGTGCTGTTCCGCGAGATCTCCGGCGTATCGGCACCGGTGGTGGCCAGCGCGGGCAAGGCCAGTTTTCCCGAGGCGGCACTGTTCACGCACCGCGGCCTGTCCGGCCCCTCCATCCTTCAGGCCAGCTCCTACTGGTCTCCCGGCGAGCCGATCCTGATCGACTTCCTGCCCGACCGGTCTGCGGAATGGCTGCTCGATGCCAAGCGCGACACGCCCCGCGCGACGCTCAAGTCGCTCCTGCGCGAGGCGCTGCCCGCACGCCTCGCCGACATCCTTGCCGAAAAGCTGGGCATATCCGCCGAACTCGGCAATGCGCCCGACAAGGCCCTGCGCGCTGCCGGCGAGCGGCTGAAGCGCTGGGAATTCCGCCCCAACGGCACCGAGGGCTTCGCCAAGGCGGAGGTCACGGTGGGCGGCATATCCACCGCCGAACTCTCCTCCAAGACCATGGAAGCAAAGCGATTTCCCGGCCTTTACGCCATCGGCGAGGCCGTCGACGTGACCGGCTGGCTGGGCGGCTACAACTTCCAGTGGGCCTGGGCGAGCGGCGTGGCCGCCGGCGACGCGCTATAATGCATCGCCGCTAGGGAAGGCATTGACCTAGGCGGCAAGTTGACGCGAGTCGGCTTTGTGGTAGCCTCGATCCCCTTCGGACCCGTGAAAACACGGGCCGCGCAGGGGATGCCGCCACTTGCCCGACGGGCGAACCGGTGGCGCGGAAAGGAACGGAATGCGCCAGCTCCAGGGCATGGATGCGAGCTTCGTCGCGCTGGAAACGCGCAATTCGCCGATGCACATCGGCTCGATCCTGATCTACAACCCTGAAACCGCGCCCGGGGGCTTCGTCCGCTTCAAGGACATCCTCGCCTTCTTCGAGAGCCGTATGCAGCTCTCGCGCACGATCCGCCAGCGGCTGGTGCGCGTGCCGTTCGATCTCGATTATCCCTACTGGATCGAGGACCCGGATTTCGATCTCGAATACCACGTCCGCCATATCGCCCTGCCCAAGCCCGGCGACTGGCGGCAACTGTGCATCCAGGCCGCACGCATCTTCGCCCGCCCGCTCGACCTCAGCCGTCCGCCGTGGGAATTCACCGTGGTCGAAGGGCTCGACAATATCGACGGCATTCCCAAAGGCAGTTTCGCGATGGTGACAAAGGTCCACCACGCTGCGATCGACGGGATGAGCGGGGTCGACCTGCTGGAGGCGATGCACACGCTTACCCCCGACGAGCTGGCACCCGAAGGCCCCGATCCGTGGAAGCCGGAAAAGGTGCCCAATCCGGTCGAACTGCTCGGCAAGAGCTATCTCAACGCCATCACCAACCCGCTCAAGCAGATCGAAGTGGCAGCCAAGGCCGCGCCCGGCCTCGCCAAGGCGCTCAAGGGCATGGTCGCCAAGGAATTCGACGTCTCGGGCGAGATGATTGCGCCCAAGACGCGCTTCAACCGCAAGATTTCCGGACACCGTGTGGTCGAGGGACGCAGCGTCCCGCTGGCCGACATCAAGATGATCCGCACCACGGTCGAAGGGGCGAAGGTCAACGACGTCTTCCTCGCCATCGTCGGCGGGGCGATGCGCAAGTACCTGCTCGCCAAGGACGACCTGCCCAAGAAGACGCTGACCGCGATGGCGCCGATCTCCGTCCGCTCGAAGGACGAGAAGGGCGACATGGGCAACCAGGTCGCCGCGATGGTCGCGCCGCTCGGCACGCATATCGAGGATCCGCTGGAACGGCTGCGCTATTGTCACGACCGGACGAAGAACTCGAAGGCGATGACCGACGCCATGGGCGCGCGGAACATGACCGAAGCGAGCAAGGTCAGCCCGGCGCTGTGGATGAGCCTCGGCGCGCAGCTCTACACCCGCCTCGGCCTCGCCGATCGCGGGGTCGGCCCGGTCTTCACCACCGTCGTCACCAACGTGCCCGGTCCGCCGGTGCCGATCTATTCCTGCGGCGCGCGGCTGGAGAGCCAGATGGGCCTTGTCTGCCTGACCGACGGGATGGGCCTCGGCCATGTCGTGCAGAGCTACACCGACGAGGCCACGATCAGCTTTACCGCCTGCCGCGAGCTGCTGCCGGATCCGGAATTCTACATCCAGTGCATCGAGGACAGCTTCACCGAATTGCGCGACGCCGCGAAGGCCGCGCTATCCGCGCCGGCCGAGAAACCCGCCGCGAGCAAAGCCGCGCCGAAGCCGGCCGCCCCCAAGAAGGGGCCGACAGCCAAGAAGCCTGCCGCAAAGAAGCAGGCGGCAGCCAAAACCAGAACGCCCGCAAAACCCGCCAAGGGGGGCACGAAACGGGTCGCCAGCCGTAATCCGGCTGCCCGTAAGGGGAAAGGAACTTCCAAGACATGACCGCCATGACCAAGATCCAAGCCGAAGCCCGGCCGCCGCACGCATTGCTCGCGCTGACCGAACCGGGCCGTGCCATGGGCGAGCTCGCCAGCTTCTACGCGCTGCGCCCGCTGCTCTCGCGCTTGCCGCAGGGCGACGGCCACGGCGTGCTCGTCCTGCCCGGCTTCATGGCCTCCGACGTCTCGACCGGCCCCTTGCGCGCCATGCTCGAACGGCTCGGTTACGATGCGGTGGGCTGGAATCTCGGGCGCAACGTGCGGGTCGACAATGCCCGCATCTCGGCGATGATGGCCGGCGTCGACACCCTCCACGAACGCACCGGCGGCAAGATCTCGATCGTCGGCTGGAGCCTGGGCGGCGTGTTCGCGCGCGAGCTCGCCAAGCTGGCGCCCGAAAAGGTCCGCATGGTCATCAGCCTCGGCAGCCCGATCAGCGACGATCGCAACCACACCAATGCCCGCCGCCTGTTCGAATATCTGAACGGCCGCGAGCCGGAGCCCATTCGCGAAGGCAACTTCCGGGACCTCGCCAAGGCACCGCCCGTGCCGACCACTTCCATCCTGACCAAGGCCGACGGCGTGGTTCACTGGCGCGGTTCGGTGCAGGCGGACGACCACGCCGAATGCGAGAACATCGAAGTGATCGCGAGCCATGTCGGCCTCGGCGTTAACCCGGCAGTGCTCTACGCCATCGCAGACCGGCTCGCACAGGCCGAAGGCGAATGGAAGAAGTTCAGCCCGCGCGGCTTTGCGAATATCGCTTTTCCGCGCTCACGCCTGCACTAGGCCGCTTCGCACCTAGAACTGCTTGCGAATGTCGATGCCAAGATAGCGCCCGACCGGATCGATCCTGCGCGGATCGAACGCGTCGGGCACACTGCCGTCCTCGTCGACCACGCGACGCTTCCCATCGAATACATTGTCGAACACGAGGGCCACGCGCAGGCCCTTCATCCAGCCTTCGTCGCGCTTGAACACCTCGCCCAGCGTCGCCCAGACGCGCAGATCGACGGTGGCGAGATCGCCGTAGAACAGGTCGCTGCTGCCCGGCAGGCCGCTGCCACGCACGACGGCCTCGCCTTCATATCGGCCGGTCAGCCGCAGCCCGTAACCGCCCCAGAAGAGACCACCCTCGAGCCGGGTGCTGTGGCGTGAGATCGCCCCTCCGCCGATCACCTGCCCGTCGATCTGGTCGAACAATGGCCCGCCCGGCGCGAGCAAGACCTCGTTCTCGAGATTGATCGTGTGGTTGAGGCTGACGAAATAGCGGCCTTGCGAACTGTCGCCGCGACCGAACGGACTGAAGCCGCCGCGCCCGCCCCCGCCGCGCTGCGGCGGGCCGCCCGCCTGCGCTCCGTCGGCCGCACACATCCGCTCACGCATCTGCGCAAGGCGGTTTTGGTCGATTTCGCCATCCGGCCCTTTCAGTCGCTCCAGCATCTGCGGCGGGAGCGCATCGAGGTTCGGCGGATCGGCGCAGATCGCGGTGCGGATAGCCGCGAACCGCTCGCTATTCTCGGCGCTGCAGAACCGCTCGCGCGCCTGCGCCACCTTTTCAGGATCGGGTTGGCCGTCCGGGCCGAGGAGCCGCGCGCGCATCTGTTCGGGCAATTGCGAAAGATCGGGCTGCTGGCCGTCCGGCGCTTCGCAAAACTGCGCGCGCATCTGTTGCATCCGCGCCGGATCGAAACCGCCCGCACCACCCGGGCGGCCCCGCCGTTCACCGGCACCCGCGGGCGGACCACTTGCACCGCCGCGCCCGCCCTCGCCCCGTCCGCCGCCTTCGGACGCCTTGCCAACCGTTCCGCGGGTATTGAGGCCGAAACTGAGCGTCCGGCTCCGCGTCTCGAACAGGGTCACCGGCCGCCGGTCGATGGCCAGCAGGTCGCCACCCGGATCGCGCGTCACGCGGTCGGGAAAGGCGCTTTCGAAGGCTGCACTGAAGCTCGGGCTCGACAGGGTCACATCATCGGACTTGTTGATCGCGTAATCGACCTGGAACCGGGTGTTCTCCCAGAACGGCAGTTCCCAGTTCGCGCCGAACTTCCAGTCGGCCTGCGTTTCAGCCACGAGATTGGGGTTACCGCCGGACACGATCGTCGCGAACACGTCCTGCCCCGTCGCGAAGTCGAACACGGGCACGTTGAAGGTCTCGACCCGCGGGCTCCCGAGGTTCGACAGGCTCGGCGCGACCTCGCGCCAGATACGGGTCGCCTGGAGGTTGAGGTTGTCGAACGGCGACCAGTTGAGGCCCGCCGTCCAGTCCCGCAGCGCCCCGAAATCGGACAGGTCCTCGGCACCGCCGGAGAGGTTCAGGCTGAGACCGCCGATTGCGCCCCAGGCCCCGCCGCGCTCGGCGATGGGGATGTTCACATTGACCCCGCTGCGCAGGCGGCGGCGGGTGCCCTGGAAGCTTGTGTCGGTGCGCGTGTCGTCGCTGTCGATGCGCCTCCAGTCGAGGCCGAGATCGATCGCGACCGAAACTTCGCCCGCAGGCAGGTCGATCGGATAACCGGTGAAGGTCGCCTTGTTCGTGATCGTCCAGGTGTTGCTGTTGGCGATGTCGAAGCCCGCGGCATCGCGCCGGTCGATCTCGGTCTCGGTCAGCGCGCGCACGACATCGGTGGTGAAGGTCGCCTGCCAGTCGCCGATATTGCGGTTGTAGCCGCCCGCAAAGGCGTAGCTGTCGGTGGTCTGGCGCGTCTCGAGCGGCGCGATCGTTCCGCCGACATCGCGCAGGCCCGAAAGGCCGAGGCTTTCCGAGCGCGTCACCGTGCCGTTGAGGCTGATCGACGCGCCGCTGTCGATGAAGGCGCGCGCGTAATTGGCAGTGCCCTCGATCTCCGACGTGTCGGACACGAGGCTGCGGAAGGGCGCGACATCGTCGATGCCGGGAATGGTCGAAGTGACGACGAAGCCGCGCTCTGCCTCGGTCAGCAGGCTGGCGTCCTCCACGTCGAGGTTGAAATTGAGCCGCGCGCCATTGGCGATCTTGAGGTACCCCAGTTCCTGTTCGTTGCGCGAATAGCCGCCATCGGCCGGCATCTCGAACTCGACTTCGGCAGTGAGCGAGCTGAAATCGTCCTTGAGCACGATGTTGACCACGCGCTGGTCGGGCGAGAAGCCGAAGCGCTGCGCCACTTCCTCGGCGAAAACCTCGACCTTGGCGACGGCTTCGGGGGGGTAGCGATTGAACTCGCGGAAGCTCGAGACGCGAATGCCGTTGATGAGGAAGACCGGCCGCCCGCCCCCGCGATCGCCGCGTGCGCTGCCGCTGGCAGGTTCGATGGCCGAGAGGATGTCGGCAATCGAGCTGCCGCCGAACGCCGCGATATCTTCCGCATCGTATTCCGCGACCGGCGGCTGGTCGACGATCAGCTGCCCCTTGATGCGCGTGCTGGTGACCACAATGGTGCCCGGGTCCAGCGTCGGCTCCTCGGCGTCGGGCGTGTCGGCCGGCGGCTGCTGCGAGACGTCCTGCGCCTGTGCCAGCGAAGCCCAGCCGAGGGCAGTCATCGATACGGCGAGAGGGAGAAGCTTTTGCAAGGGAATACCTTCGTCACATAGAAACAGGCCGCCCCCAGCGGAGGCAGCCGTTGCAGGTTGAAAACCCGAGCGCAACCGGGGTTCCGGTCGCGGTTTGTAACAGGTCGAGCGCTGTCGGCCGTTCGTCGGAGAAGACGGGTGCGCGCCGAGGCTTCCCTTTTGGCAGGCTTCCCGCTAAAGGCCGCCGCCACGCAACTACAGCAATTTACGGATAGACAGACTGCATGGCCAAAGAAGAACTCCTCGAAATGCGCGGCAAGGTAGTCGAGCTGCTGCCGAACGCGATGTTCCGGGTAGAGCTTGAAAACGGCCATGAAGTGCTGGGCCACACCGCCGGCAAGATGCGCAAGAACCGCATTCGCGTGCTGGTGGGCGACGAGGTGCTGTGCGAACTGACGCCCTACGACCTGACCAAGGCGCGCATCACCTACCGCTTCATGCCCGGCCGTGGCGGCCCGGGCCAGGGCCCCGGCCCGCAGTAAACGGGCGCCGGGCTTTCCGTGGGTTCGCCCAAGCTCATCCTCGCATCGGCAAGTCCCCGCAGGCGCGAACTGATCGCGCGCCTCGGCGTGACGCCCGACGCGATCAATCCCGCCGATATCGACGAAACCCCGCACAAGGGCGAGCTGCCGCGCGACTATGCCAAACGCATGGCGCGCGAGAAGGCGGAGGCGGCTGCTTCCAGCGAAGGCTTCGTGCTAGCGGGCGATACGGTCGTTGCAGCGGGCCGTCGCATCCTGCCTAAGGCCGAGGACGAGGCAACGGCGCGCACATGCCTCGAGCTGCTGTCCGGGCGCCGCCATCGCGTCCTGTCCGCCATCGCCTTGCGCGCGGTCGACGGTTCTCTGCGCGAACGGCTGAGCGAGACGGTGGTGCTATTCAAGCGCCTCTCGGCTGAGGAAATCGACGCCTATCTCGCCAGCGGCGAATGGCATGGCAAAGCCGGCGGCTATGCCATCCAGGGCATTGCCGAGGGCCTCATCAGCCGTATCCAGGGCAGCCATTCGGGCGTCGTCGGCCTGCCGCTCTACGAGACCCGCGCGCTGCTCAAGGCGGCGGGGTTCCCGATTGCCTGACGCCGGGCCCGAGTGGCTCGTCGAGCAGGGCATCGGCGAGCAGCGCGCGCTGCTGGTCGACAAGGGCGAGGTGCTGGCGGCGAAGCTGCGCTGGCCGGGCGACCTGCCTGCCGGGAAGGTCCTGCGGGCCACGCTGGTGCATCGAACAATGTCCAGCGACCGCGGAACGGCCCAACTTGGCGACGGGACGCAAATCCTGATCGACAACATCCCGCCCGAATTTTCGGAAGGAATGGAGATCAACGTGCAGGTGAAGCGCGACGCCATCTCCGAAAGGGGGCGCTTCAAGCGTGCGCAAGGCCGGCTCGTTGAGGTCGGTCTGCATGGCGGGACGCGAACGGATAGACCGCGCGACGCATTCGAAACCGGGCGGGTGGTGCGGCGCTTTCCGTCCGGGCTGTGGGAAGACGTGTGGGTCTCCGCAGCGACCCGCGAGATCGCTTTCGAGAACGGGTCGCTCCTTTTCGATGTGACGCCGGCGATGACGGTGGTGGACGTGGATGGGACACTGACACCCATCAGGCTCGCCCATGCATCGATCGAACCGCTGGTTCGCGGTCTCGACCTGTTCGATATCGGCGGCCAGGTCGTGATCGACTTCCCGACGCTCGGCGACAAGGTGCCGCGCAAGGAATTCGATCAGGCGCTGCAGAAGGCGCTGGGAAAACGTCCCATGGAGCGCACGGCGATCAACGGTTTCGGCCTCGTGCAGCTGGTCTCGCGCCTCGAAGGCCCTTCCCTCCTCCACCGGTTCGCCACCTCGCGCGTCGGCATGGCGGCGCGAATGGCGCTGCGGCGGGCGGAGATGGTCGAGGGTCCGGGCGTCACGCTGCTGACGGTCCACCCTGCCGTGAAGGCCAAGCTCAAGCCCGACTGGCTCGCCGAGCTCGAACGTCGAACCGCGCGACCCGTGCGCGTCGAGACCGATCCCGGCCTTGCGATCGAGGCGGCGCAGGCCCAGATCGTCCCGCATGACTAGAACCGCCAGAACCTGCCCGATCTGCAAGAAAGCCCGGACGGAGGAATTCGCCCCCTTCTGCTCCAGCCGCTGCCGCGACCGCGACCTTTCGCAATGGTTCGGCGATGGCTATTCGGTGGCCGGACGCCCTGCCCTGCCGGAGGAAATCGCGGCAGAGGTCATGAAGGGCGCAGAAGACTAAATTCCCCCCTTGCCAAGCTGTGCGCGCTTCGCCATAGGCGCGACCTCATTGCTCGCGGGGCCGCATGGCCCCTTCCGCCGAAGCAGTGTGCCCGGGTAGCTCAGTGGTAGAGCAGACGACTGAAAATCGTCGTGTCGGTGGTTCGACTCCGCCCCTGGGCACCACTTCGCTACCCGAGCGATGCCAGCAGCTCCGTCACCCGCACCACGCTCTGCGATAGCGCGCCCAGATCGCGCGGCCGCGTCAGGCGCCAGACCGGGCACTGCGCCACGGTCTGCGCCGCAAGCGCGCCCTGCTCCGCCCAGCGACCCATCGCTTCGAGCGCTTCGGGCCGATAGATCGTCCCGGCAAGCACGGCCGTCATCGCTTCCGCACCGGTTACGGGCTCGAGCGCCACGTTCTCACCCGTTGCAAGCACGACAATCGCGGCCAGTCGCACCGCGTCGTCTCCAGCAAGGTGCACCGGGACCCGGCAATGGAACTTGTCCTCGCGCATCCAGTCGCGCTCGATCACGCGCTCGCGCCAGCCGAAATGATCGACCGCCTCGCCCCACAGCTTGATCCGTGTGCTGGAAGGATGGATCAGCGCTCCGTCCGCAGCGGGCTCGATGCGGCTGAGGTCGTCCGCCACGAGCGCGGCCCCGGCATCGAGCATGGCCGCCGCCATCGTGCTCTTGCCCTCGCCCGCATCGCCGCAGAACAGAACCGAATGCCCGCCCATCTCGACCGCGCTGCCGTGCCACATTGCGTGACCCCGCTGGTAGCCGAGCAGGCCCCAGGCGCTGCCCAGCGTGAACAGCCGGACTTCGCGCGGGTCGGCGGCGAGGCTGGGGTGGAGCACCATCCGCCGCCCGCCGACGATCTCCCAGCCGCCGACACCCTCGACCGCGAAACACACGGTGTCGCCCTTCACAGCAGTGCTGCCATCCGCGGGAAATGAGGGGGAGCGCCGGTCCGAAAGGACGATCTCTACATCGGCGGTTGCAACGTTCTCCACGCGGAACGCCTGCCATTCCGGAAGCTCGATTCCGGAAGCGATCGCAAGGCCGGAGTGACGATAGGAATGCATGGCACCCCGGTGCTGCCCAAGCGGTGGCCGATCTGCAAGCTTCACCTCGCGCCTTACCCACGCTAACCCCTTGCCGATGCACGAAACAGCCAGCAGCGCGCTCTCCGCCTTCGACCTTGCAGCCATCCTCGTGGTGGCCTCCGCGCTGCTCGGCTACCTCAACCACCATTTCATCAAGCTGCCGCATGTCATCGGCCTGACGGTGATGGGCGCGCTTGCCGCAATCGCGCTTACGGTCGTTGATGCGCTGATCCCCGGCATCACGCTGGACGACTGGGTCGCGCGCACGCTGGAGCAGATGAATTTCACCGAGACTCTGCTGCAGGGGATGCTCAGCTTCCTGCTGTTCGCGGGCGCGCTGCATGTCGATCTCGACCGGCTCAAGGTCGCATGGCTGCCGGTACTGCTATTGTCGACCGTCGGCGTGGTGCTTTCGACCGTGCTGGTCGGCCTTGCCATGTGGGGCGTCGGCCTGCTGCTCGCCCTGCCCGTCGCACCGATCTGGTACTTCGTCTTCGGTGCCCTGATCGCCCCGACCGATCCGGTGTCGGTGCTGGGGGTGCTCAAGGAAGAGAATGTGCCCGCCTCGCTCCAGAGCGCGGTCGCGGGCGAAAGCCTGTTCAACGACGGCGTGGGCATCGTCGTCTTCATCATCCTGCTCGGCGCAGCGGTCAGCGGCAACGATTTCTCGCTATCGGAAGGCGCTCGGCTGTTTGCCATCGAAGCGGGCGGCGGCTTCCTCGTCGGGCTGGTATTCGGCTGGATCGGCTATCGCGCCCTCGCCAGCATGGACGAGTACACGCTCGAGGTACTGATAACCCTCGCCATCGTGATGGGTGGCTACGCACTGTGCAGCTATCTCCACATCTCCGGGCCGCTGGCGATGGCTGTCGCGGGCCTGCTGATCGGCAACCAGGGGGTTACCTATGCGATGAGCGACGTGACGCGTGATTACGTCATCAAGTTCTGGGAGCTGGTCGACGAGGTCCTCAACTCGGTCCTCTTCCTGCTCATCGGGCTCGAGATGATTGTGCTCAGTTTCGGCTTCGGGCAGGCCGCTCTGGCGCTCGCCGCAATTCCGCTCACCCTCGCGGCACGCGCGGTCAGCATTGCGGTGTCGACGAAGACCATTCCCGCCGCGCGCCTGACCGACAAGGGTGCGGGCCGCGTGCTGTGGTGGGGCGGCCTGCGCGGCGGCATCTCGATCGCTCTCGCCCTCTCGCTCCCGCCGGGGGAAACGCGCGACCTGATCCTTGCCGCGACCTTCGCCGCCGTCCTGTTCAGCGTCCTCGTCCAGCGCGCCACGCTCGGCCGGCTGATCGAGAAGCTGAAGGAAGACCACGCACTTGCGGTCGAGGACGGGACACCGACCGTGCATTGATTGCTTTCGCAGGGCCGCTTCTGTATGCGGCCCTAGAACGCCCCGGGCCGTGATCGCCGACCGATTCCGCCACCGGGGCGCAAGCTTTTTGAGCGATAAGGAAATCCGCGCATGGCACGTCGCCGCCAGATCTACGAAGGCAAGGCCAAGATCCTCTACGAGGGCCCCGAACCGGGTACGCTGATCCAGTACTTCAAGGACGACGCGACCGCCTTCAACGCCCAGAAGAAGGGCACGATCAACGGCAAGGGCGTGATCAACAACCGCATCAGCGAGTTCGTCTTCACCCGCCTCAGCCATATCGGCATCCCGACGCACTTCATCCGCCGCCTCAACATGCGCGAACAGCTGATCCGCCAGGTCGAGATCATTCCCTTGGAAGTGATCGTGCGCAACGTCGCCGCCGGCTCGCTCAGCAAGCGCCTCGGCATCGAGGAAGGCGAGCTGCTGCCGCACACGCTGCTCGAATATTGCTACAAGGACGACAGCCTCGGCGATCCGCTGGTTTCGGAAGAGGAAATAGCCTGCTTCAATTGGTGCAGCCACGAGGAGATGCAGGACATTTCGTCGATGGCGATCCGCATCAACGATTTCCTGTGCGGCATGTTCAGCGCGATCGACATCCGCCTCGTCGACTTCAAGCTCGAGTTCGGACGCATCTGGGATGGCGACTACAGCCGCGTGATCCTCGCCGACGAGATCAGCCCCGACGGCTGCCGCCTGTGGGATATCAACACCGGTGAAAAGCTCGACAAGGACCGCTTCCGCCGCGATCTCGGCGGCGAGAGCGAGGCCTACCAGGAAGTCGCCCGCCGCCTGAAGCTGCTGCAGGACGACGACCAGGGACCGGGCGAAGTGCTCGACATGAACGCCCACCGCGGCCGCCTCAGGTCCCCGGCGAAGCCTCCGAAGAAGTAGCTGCCTCGCGCCGCTGGCGACGGCTCACCAGTATTTCGGCCTTGCGCGCGTAGGTCATCCTGCGGACTTCGGCCCAGTATGCCTCCTGCTCCCGCATGGCGCCGGGGCAGACGGCCGTTCCCTGTGCAACGACCCTCTCGACTTCCTCGACCAGCGCGCGGCCCAGCGGGTCGTTCGTCATTAAGTCCCGCAGTTCGCGCACCTGTTCTGGTGCGAGGTCCCAGTACCATTCCCGGTGCCAGCCCCAGTCATTCGGCTTCGCTGCAGTGCTGACCTGCAAGGGGCCGCTGCGGCCCTCGACAAAGGCAAGCAGTCGGAAATCGCGGGCTGCCAGAAGGGAACGGGATGTCTCGTCCACAGGTACGCGATCAAAGCCGCTGCGCCTGATCGCTGCGAGCGCGCGGGCGAGTTCGTCTTGCGAGAAGCGCCGCAAGAGGGCTGCCGACACGGCAGCGCGTGCCTCTGCCAGGCAGTTCGGATAGGCTTCGCCACCACGCGGTCTCACAATCCGGCGGATTTCCCGGCGCGGCATGAACTTCGCGTCCTCGGGGTCATCGAAAATCCCGCGCGCAATAGCGACCGACTCCAGTCCGGCGGTCTGGTGATAGCCCGCCGGATCGAGCACCGGGGGCCCGATGATATCTCCGCAGGAGCTGTACTCCGCAAAGGCGGCCTCAAGCGGTGGCGTGAGGTTGAGAGCCAGACTTTCGGCCAGGCTCCCCGCCTCCATTCCGGCGGTCGCTTGGGCGAAATCTGCCAACTCACGCCGGCGCTCGCGAATACGCCCCTCGAGCGCGACCGCCTCATAAGCCTCGGCATGGGCTTCGCGTTCGGCTTCCCAGCGCGCGATCGCGGCCGGGTCTGTCATCCCCTCGGGCGGCGGAATGTGAAGCTCCAGCGGTTTGGTATCTATGTAGACACAGGCCTGCGCCGTACCGGTCATGCCGAAGAACGCGGCAGCGGCTGCAAGGAGGGGCGCGACGCGAGCAGTCATCCACCCAGCCCTATCACACCACATAGCGCAGGGTCAGCCCTGAAGGAGCGATGGCGTAGGCGCATTCTGGCATGAGGTCGCCATCGACCTGGACCGGCGTCACGCAACGGTCGAACTCGATCCGGCGGCACGAGCGGATTTCGGCAATCCCGAGGCGCGCGACCGGCAGGCGCAGCATGACGGCCAGCGATAGCGCGATCGTGCCCAGCCGGGTGGAGCGCCTGAGCGTGATCAGCTCCACCGAATCCGCAGCCAGTGCCGCCTGCGGGCTGAGCCTGAAAGGGCCGGCATAAAGCGCAGCGTGGCTGACAATGGCCGCTTCCGCCTCGTATTCGAACCGCTCGCCATCGGTCAGTTCGCCGCGTACGGTCATTGTCGCGCGCGGCCAGTCGCGCATCTGCTGCAGCAGCGCCACGACATAGGCATAGCGCCCGATCCGTCGCTTCAGCTTGCCGTCGACCCGCGCCACCGCATGGCTGTCGGGTCCGATGCTGAGGCAGGAGACGACGGGCATCTCCCCTAGCCGGTAGAGCGGCGAATGCACCCAGCTCTCGGCGCCGCGGTCCCAGGCCGCGCGCAGCTCGACGGCAAAGCGCTCTGGCTCGCGCGGATAGCCCAGCTCGCGCGCAACGAGATTGATGGTGCCGGAGGAGGCGATGCACAGCGGAACCCGTCCCGCATCCTCGCCCAGCGCCTGGACGACATCGCGCAAGGTTCCGTCACCGCCATGGACGCACACGAGGTCTGCCTGACCCGAGAGGCGCGCGCCTTGCGCCGTCGTCGGCATGGCGCTCACGATGAATCCGTGCCTCTCCAGCGCCGCAACCAGCGCGTCGAGGTGCGCCTGACGGAAGCTGCCCGACACGGGGTTATAGACGAGATCGAGCCTGCTCACCGAAAGCTCCATAAACTGCCAAGCCAGCGATAACACGGTTAAAAGCCGCACTGGCCACGCCAAATTCGGTTCACGGCGTTGTCAGTCGGCCTCGCATAGTGCAGCGCTTAGCCATGACCATCCGTCGCACGTTTGCCGCCGCCCTCCTCTTCTCCACCGCCGCCGTCGCCTCTACCGCTTACGCCGAGACAATCGGTTGGGATCCGGCCGACTGGGAGCAGGCGGGGACCGATCTCACCCCTGCCGACGGCTGGCATTTCGGCAAGCTCGACAATGGCATGCGCTATATCGTGCGCAGGAACGACCGGCCGGAAGGCACGGCGCTGGTCCGCATGCTCGTCCATGCCGCGGCGCTCGACGAGCGCGAAGAGGAGCGTGGCTATGCCCATTTCATCGAGCACATGGCGTTCAACGGCTCGACCAATGTGCCCGAAGGCGAGATGGTCAAGCTGCTCGAACGGCTCGGCCTCGCCTTCGGGGCGGACACCAATGCCTCGACCGGTTTCGACTACACGCAATACAAGCTCGACCTGCCGCGCGCCGAGGAGGATCTGCTCGACACGGCGCTGATGCTGATGCGCGAGACCGCGAGCGAGCTGACGATCGCGCAGGAGGCGGTGGAGCGGGAGCGCGGCGTCATCCTGTCCGAACGGCGCGTGCGCAACACGTACCAGTTGCAGAATATCGAGGACAGCCTCGCCTTCTCCTATCCCGGAGGGCGCGTGTCCGAGCGCCTGCCGATCGGCGTGCTCGCGACGCTGGAGGCCGCCAGCGCCGCAAGCCTGCGCGCGTTCTGGGAGCGGGAATATGTGCCTGCCTCGACGGTCCTGGTGGTCGTCGGCGACTTCGACCCGGCTACCGTCAAGGCGAAGATAGAAGCCCGTTTCGGCGACTGGCGCCCTGCCGCCTCGCCCGAGCAGCCGCCTGCCGGGCCGGTGGATACGGCACTGGCCGATGCCTATGACATCTATCTTCACCCCGCGCTCGACGAGACGGTTTCGCTGGCCCGCCATGCACCCCATGTCGAGGAGACGGACAGCACGGACAAGCGCGCCCGCGCCATGCTGCGCGCGCTGGGCGACCGGATCGTCGATCGCCGCCTGCAACGGCTGGCGCGCAGCGAAGACCCACCTTTCCGCGCGGCGCGGCTGTCGTTCGGCAGCCTGCTCGACATCGCCCGCACCACCGAACTGACGATCGTTACCGAAGACGGTGGCTGGAAGCGCGGCCTCGACGCGGCGCTCGACGAATACCGTCGGGCGATGGCCTTCGGTGTCAGCGAGGCAGAGGTGGCGGAGCAGGTGGCAAACCAGCTGAACGCGCTCGAAACCGCCGCTGCACAGGAAGCGACGCGGGGCAATGCGGCATGGACGGGAGCGGCGCTTGCGCTCGCACAGGGAGAGGCCGTGCCCGACGCGGCCGATGACCAGTTGGCCCGTTTCCGCGCCCTGATCCCCTCGATTACGCCGGAGGCGGTGCTGGCGGCCCTGCGTGAAGACTGGCCCATGCTCGACCGCCCGATTGTCCGCTTCACCGGCAAGAACGCGCCGGAGGGCGGCGAGGCCGCCTTGCGCAGTGCGGTCACAACGGCGTTCGCACGCACGCCCGACCCCAGCAAGGATGCCGGCGTCACGCAATTCGCCTACACCGACTTCGGCACCCCCGGAACGGTGGTCGCGGACACCACCACCGAAGCACTCGGCATCCAGACCTTGCGCTTCGCCAACGGGGTGATGCTGAACCTCAAGCCGACCGATCTGGAAGACGACCGGATCCGGCTCGAACTGACCGTGGACGGTGGCGGGCTCCTCGACACACGGGAGAACCCGCTCGGCACCGAATTGACCGGCCTGATCGCAGCCGGGGGTCTCGGCAGGCACAGTCTCGACGAGCTGCAGACCATCCTCGCCGGGCGCACGGTCGGCGCGCAGATCGCGAAGGGCGCGGACAGCTTCAGCGGCACCGCAACGACCACCGAGCGCGACCTCGAATTGCAGCTGCAACTGCTGGCCGCCTTCCTCGTCGATCCGGGCTATCGCGCCGAGGGCCTGGGCACCTGGCGGCAGGGCCTGCCCGCCTTCTTCGCCCGGCTCGGCAAGACGCCCTCCTCGGCCTATGCCGAAGCCTCGGGTGCAATCGTTTCGGACAACGACCCGCGTTTCTCTCGCCAGCCGCTCGAGGCGTACCAGGCGCTCGATTTCGAACTTCTGCGCACCACGATCAGCGACCGGCTGGTCAATGGTGCGCTGGAGATCGGGATCGTCGGCGATTTCGACAAAGCGGAGGTGATCGACGTTGTCGCGCGGACTTTCGGCGCGCTGCCCCGGCGCGAGGCAGAATTCCGTCCCTACGACCAGGGCGAGCGCGCGCGAACCTTCACCGCGAACCGCACGGTCCACACCATCACCCACGCCGGTGAGAAGGACCAGGCGCTGCTCCGCTTCGTCTGGCCGACCGCCGATGACAGCGACTGGGAGCGGTCATCCAGGCTCAGCCTGCTGGCGCGGGTCGCGCGGCTGATGCTGACCGACACGCTGCGCGAGGAACTCGGCAAGACCTACGGCGTCGAAGTCGGTGCCTCGCAGAGCGACGTGTGGGACAATTACGGCACCTTCGCGATGGGCGCGCAGGTTGATGCCGGCGATATCGCGGCGACGCGCGAGGCGCTGCTGGGCGTGCTGGCGAAGCTGCGCAGCGAACCGATCGATGCCGACCTCCTCCAGCGCGCGCGCCAGCCCGTGCTGGAAAGCTTCGACAACCGCCTCAAGAGCAATGCCGGCTGGCTGAGCTATGTCGACCGCGCGCAAAGCCGCCCGGACGACATCGAACGGTTCCTCACAGCCAAGGACCGCTACCTCGCGATTACGCCGGAGCAGCTGCTGGAAACGGCGCAGGCCTATCTCGATCCCGCTCAGGCAGTCGAGTTCCGCGTGGTGCCGGAAGACCGATAGTAAAAGGGGGCCGGACCGTACGGTCCAGCCCCCCGAACTCCGACAAGGCGCTATCAGTAGCTGAAGCGGGCCGAGATGCCGAACACCCGCGGATCGTTCACGAAGGCGGTGTTGTTGTTGAAGTCGATGCCGCCCTTCACATTGTCGGCATCGGTGATGTTGCGCACGAAGGCCGCGATCTCGTAGCGACCGTCGTTGCGGGCGTAACCGATACGCAGGCCGCCTTCGATCTGGCCGTTGGCGTTGAACTCCTCGCTCTCGTAGAGGAAGAAGTTCGTCGCGCCCTGATAGGCCCAGTCGGTGAAGACGAAGATCTCGCCGTTGTCGCTGACCGGGAAGGCATAGCGCGCGGTCACGTCGGCGATCCATTCCGGCGCATTGGGGAACGGGTTGCCGTCCACCAGCGCGCGGGTGTTGCCCGACAGCACGACGGTCGGATCGGTGACGGTGCACTGCGCGCAGATTCCGACCGCGAGGTTTTCGTCCTGGATCTTCGTGTCGTTCCAGCTGAGGCCGGCGGTCACAAGGAAGTCGGGCGTGATCTGGAACGCGCTGTCGAGCTCGAAGCCGAAGCCGCGGCCCTTTTCCGCATTGACCAGCTGCACGAGGTTGCCGCCGCCACCGACGGCCGAGAACTGCGGGTCCTCGATCGTGTAGTAATAGACCGCACCGTTGAGGCGCACGCGGCGATCGGCCAGCTCCGACTTGAAGCCGACTTCGTAGCTCATGATCTTTTCCGACGTCGCAATCGACGGCGGAGCGAAGAAGGCCACGTCGCGGCCCTGGATGGTCGGAGCGCGGAAGCCGCTGGCGACCCGGGCGAACACGCTGGCGTCGTCGCTCACATCGAGGAAGGCGGCGAGATCCCAGCTGAGGCGCTCGTCGCCAACTTCGCGATACTGCGGGGCCGAACCGGAAACGACGATGAACTGCTTCTCGTCATCGGTCCAGCGCAGGCCGCCGGTCAGCTTGAGGACGTCGGTGACCTGGGCCGACAGCTGGCCGAAAGCGGCCCAGCTGTCGTTGGTGTGGCGCACGGTGACGGGCGGCGGGAAATCGAAGCCGACCGTGGTCACGTTGAAGTCGCTCTCGAACACGTACATGCCGACCTGCCAGTCGAGCGTCCCGCCGGGGTTGGACGCGAGGCGGACTTCATGGGTGAACTGGTCGAGTTCGATCGAGTCCTGCGTATCCGAAGGGAACGGGATGAAGCCCGGACCCATGACCGGAAGGAAGCTGGCGCCGAAGCCACCGTCGATGTCGCCGCGGCTCGAGCCTTCGCTGTTGGCCCATGCGGTGATGCTGGTGACGGTCGCGAAATCGGCGTCGTATTCGACCTTGATCGTCGCGATGTCGGCTTCGTACTGCGCCTGGTTGCCGGCGCCCGCATCGTAGAACACGGTGTCGCGGTCGTAATTGCCGTTGAGGTCATTGTTGCCCGGGCCGAGGATATTGGCACGGAACAGGGTCGAAGTGCCTTCGAGATCGCGCAGCTGGTACGAACCGAGGATGCTGAGGCGATCGGTCGGGGTCAGCGACAGCTGGATGCGGCCGGCGAACTCGTCATAGGCGCCATAGGCGTCTTCCTCACCAGTAAAGCCGTTGTCGACCCAGTTGCTGCGGCTCTGCCACAGACCCGAGAGGCGGACCGAGGCCTTGCCCGGCGCGATCGGAACGGTGACGCCCGCATCGAGCGAGATGGAATCGAAGCTGCCATAGCTGAACGAGCCCTGCGCTTCGAAGGCATCGCCCGGCTTCACGGTGTCGATCTTGACGATCCCGGCCGGGGTGTTGCGGCCGAACAGCGTGCCCTGCGGACCGCGCAGCACTTCGATGCGCTCGATGTCGAAGATCGGGAAGGACTTCAGCGTGACGTTTTCCATGACCACGTCGTCCATCACCACCGAAACCGGCTGCGAGGCGGCTAGGTCGAAATCGGTGTTGCCGAGGCCGCGGATGTAGAACCGCGGGGCGGCGCGGCCGTTCGAGCTTTCGACGAACAGGCCGGGGACGCGGGCGGCCAGCGCCGTGATTTCCGCACCGGCATCGAAAATCGTCTTTACGGTGCTCGCGTCGAGAGTCGCGGCCGAAACCGGCACGTCCTGGAGGTTTTCCTCGCGGCGGTTGGCGGTGACGACGATGGTGTTGAGCTGGCCGTCGTCCTGCTGTTCGGCGCCGGTGGTGTCGGCGTCCTGTGCGAAAGCGGGCTGCGAGGCCGCTGCGGCGAGCGCGGCGAGGCTCGTCCCCAGGAGGCGGCGGCTGAAGATACGATGGGTCATGGAGAGATCCTGCTTGATCCCGCATGCAATCGAAGGTGCGGGAATTTGGAGGGAAACGGCGAAAATACCGGAGGCCCCCATAGCCGATTCGGTCCCTGGCAGGCGGGGCAATCGACTCCAATGCGGCAATTGGGAAACATATGTTGCACTGCGGTTACACGAACGGCGCAGGCCGGGACTTCCGCAAAAGCCCCCGCGCGCCGCTTGAACCTGGCTCCACTTCGCGGCATAGGCGCGCGCAAAGCCGCGCCAGCGAAAGGCACACCCATGAAGATCCGCGTCCTCGTCAGTCTCAAGCCCGGGGTGCTCGACCCGCAGGGCCGCGCCGTGCATCATGCACTGGAGGGACTTGGGTTCAAAGGCGTAGACGATGTGCGCGTTGGCCGTACGGTCGAACTCGACGTTGCCGACGACACCAGCGACGAAGCGCTCGACGACATGTGCCAGAAGCTGCTCGCCAACATGGTGATCGAGAATTACCGCATCGAGAAGCTCGGCTGATGGCGTTCCGCTCCGCCGTCATCACCTTCCCCGGTTCCAATTGCGACCGCGACATGGCGGTGGCGCTGGAGCAGGTTTCGGGCACCGCTCCGCTGCGCGTCTGGCATGCCGATGCGGACCTTCCCGAGGGGCTCGACTTCATCGCCCTGCCCGGCGGCTTCTCCTACGGCGACTACCTGCGCTCGGGCGCGATGGCGGCCAACAGCCCGATCATGCGCTCGGTCAAGGCCGCTGCCGAGCGTGGCGTGCCAGTGCTGGGCGTGTGCAACGGCTTCCAAGTGCTGACCGAGGCCGGCCTGCTGCCCGGCGCACTGATGCGCAATGCCAGCCAGAACTTCATCTGCCGCACCGTTGCGCTCACGGTCGAGAACAGCCAGTCGCTGTTCACTGCGGGCTATGCCAGCGGGCAGACGATCCGCATCCCGGTGGCACACCATGACGGCAACTATTTCGCCGACGAGGACACGCTCGACAGGATCGAAGGCGAAGGGCGCGTGGCGTTCCGCTATGCGGAGAACTGCAACGGGTCGCGTCGCGATATCGCCGGCGTGCTCAATGCGGCCGGGAACGTGCTGGGCATGATGCCGCACCCCGAGCGCGCCGTGGACGCGGCGCATGGCGGTACCGACGGCCTCGCCCTCTTCGAAAGCGCGGTGAAGGCGTTGGCCAAGGCCTGATCAGGCCGACTTGCGGTCCTTACCCGGAGCGGCGCTCGCAAAAAGCAGGCGAGCGTCGGCGGCGGGCATGGGCCGGCCGAAGTGATAGCCCTGAATCTTGTTGCAGCCGAGCTTGCGGACCAGTTCCGCTTCTTCCTCGTTTTCGACGCCTTCCGCGGTCGTGGTCATGTCGAGGCTTTCCGCCATCGCCACGACGGCGCGGATGATCGCGATGGATTCGCGCGCCTGTTGCGCGGCGCCCTGGACGAAGCTGCGGTCGACCTTGATCGTCGAGAACTTGAGCTTGCGCAGGTAGCCGAGCGAGGAATAGCCGGTCCCGAAATCGTCCAGCGCCACCTGGCAGCCAAGCGCCATGCACTGCTCCAGCGCCTTGCGGGCAATGCTTGCATCGCGCAGGAAGATGCTTTCCGTCACCTCGATCTCGAGGCGCTTCGGGTCGAGCCCGCTGTGCGACAGGGCGCGGATAACGGTGGAAGCGAACTCGGGCTCGAGGAGCTGCTCGGGCGAGACGTTGATGTTGACCTTGACGTTTTTGGGCCAGTTGGCAGCGGCTTCGTTGCAGGCCTGCTGCATGACCCAGGTTCCGATCGGCACGATCAGGCGCGTGTCTTCAGCCAGCGGGATGAACTTGCCCGGGCTCACGAAGCCATGCTTCTTGCTGTTCCAGCGCACCAGCGCCTCGAAGCTGACCACCTCTTCGGTGTGCGCGTCGACCACGGGCTGGTAGTTGAGCGAAAGCTCCTCCTGTTCCAGCGCGTGGCGCAGCGAGAATTCGAGCTGGCGCTTTTCCTCGGCATTGGCGTGGAGCGAGGGTTCGTATTCGCAATGCTCGTTCCCGCCGGCGTCCTTGGCCCGGTAGAGCGCGAGGTCGGCATTGCGGAGCAACTCCTCCACCGTCTTCCCGTCGCGAGGGCCGATCGCCGAGCCCACGCTGGCGCCGACATAGAGGATCTGGTTTTCGATCTGATACGGCTCGGACAGCTGTTCGATGATCGCCTTGGCGAGGAAATGGACCCGCTTGCGATCCGAGGCGTCGCGCAGCACCACGGCGAACTCGTCCCCGCCCAGCCGTCCACAGAGCTCGCCCTGCCCCGTCAGGCTCTTCAACCGGCCCGCCACCTGCGCCAGCAACTGGTCGCCGACGAGGTGGCCGAGCGAATCATTGATCGATTTGAACCGGTCGAGGTCGATCATCAGGAAAGCGCAACGCGTGCGCCAGTGCGCTGCATACTGCAGCGCCTCGCCCAGTGACTCGTTGAGCATCAGCCGGTTGGGCAGCTGGGTAAGCGTATCGTAACGCGCAAGGCGGGCGATCTTCTCCGACGACTCGCGTTGCTCGGTGACGTCCGAGCCGACGCCGCGGAAGCCCTGGAACTTGCCGGAATCGTCTAGGATCGGCGCGCCGGATATTTCCCACCAACGTTCGGTCCCGCGGATCGTGACGCGGATGACGAGGTCGGAGAAAGGCTCCTTGCGCTTCAGCTTGTCGGCGAATTCGCGCAGGCCGTCGGCGTCGGCCGTGCTGGTCCAGTCCTTGCCCGAAATCAGTTCGAAGAACAGCTTGCCCTCGGCATCATCCGCCGAGCGTCCGAGCGCGTAGGCGAAGCGCGGAGAAACCGATTTGAGCCGACGACGTGGGTCGATCTGCCACAGCCAGTCGGCCTGGCCTTCCTCGAATTCGCGCAACAGCATGGAGACGACTTCGCTTTTCTCCATGAAGGCGGTCTCGTTTATCCGGGCGCTTACCGCGACACGCGCATTCTCGATCGAGCCGAACACGGCGAAGATTACCGTGAAAGCAATGACCGTGAGCAGCAGCAAGTCGCCCGCGATCAGAGCCGCAATGAGACCGCCGGCACCTGCGGCGACGGCAAAGGCCATCGAGCCCAGCGGGGCACTGTAGCGACTTGCTGAAGTCGCGAGGATCAGGACCGCGGGTATGCTCCACACGATCGGCAGCTGGTTTGCCCCCCCGGTCCTGGCGAAGAGCATGAGGCCGATGCCCCAGATCACACCCTTCGCCGCACTTGCCACGGCGTGGCGGCGCATGTCGTCGATCCCGTAATGCCCCGTTTCGGCCCGGGCGGCATTGCGGTCTTCGCGGGCGGCCAGTGCGACAGCCAAAGCAAGGGCGATACCCCAGGCCCCGATCAGCGCCGGTTCGACCATGCCCCAGAGGATGAATGCCACAAGGAGGAAGCCGAACAGGTGGGAAGCGGCACGAACGCCCATGCGCTTGCGCAACTGGGCGTACTGGAAGCCGTGAATACGCGACCATTCGGCGCCCTCGGGCGCCTGAAGCCCGATCGCCTGCCGTATCGATAACGGCGCAGGTTGCGACACCCTGTCTTTATTCTGCTCGCTCACGGTAGGCACGGTTAACGCCTAAACGTTAGCCGCCGGTAAAGTTTTGAGCGATCACAGAACGATAGCGAAAAAAATATCAATCGCTTGAAGCGGCGTCGAGCGCAGCTTTCGCGGCCTCCCAATTGCGCCCGTCGAAGGCGGTCTCGATCACCTCGACGTCCTGCGGCAACGGCAAACAGGCAAGGTTAACGCTGACGCCGTCGGGATGGGAGCGTGGGTAATAGAAGCTCTTGATACCACATGTCCCGCAGAACACATGCCGTGCCTTGCCGGTGCCGAAGCGGTATTCGGTCATCGCGCCTTCACCGGCCAGCAGGGTGAACGCCTCGGCCTCTACGATGAGGTGCCGGAAGCCCGTCATCAAACAGATCGAGCAATTGCAGGCCAGCACCTCGAGAGGCGGCTCTACCTCCACGGCGTAGCGCACCGCACCGCAGTGGCAGCCGCCCTCCAGCCTCACTCGACGGTCACCGACTTGGCCAGGTTTCGCGGCTGGTCGACGTCGGTCCCTTTCACGCAGGCGACGTGGTAGGCAAGCAGTTGCACCGGAACCGCATAGACGAGTGGCGCGATCAGGGGATGGACCTTGGGCATCTCGATCGTGGCGAGGCATCCCTCGCCCGCCTGTTCGAGGCCCTGCGCATCGGAAATCAGGACGATCTGGCCTCCGCGCGCCCGTACTTCTTCCATGTTCGACACCGTCTTCTCGAACAGCGGTCCGGACGGGGCGAGAACGATCACCGGCACCTCATCGTCGATCAATGCGATGGGACCGTGCTTCATCTCGCCGCTCGCATAGCCTTCGGCATGGATGTAACTGATTTCCTTGAGCTTCAGCGCACCTTCCAGGGCCATCGGATAGTCCGGGCCGCGGCCAAGGTAGAGGACGTCGCGCGCCGGGGCGATGAGATGCGCCATGGCCGCGATATCGTCGTCATGGTCGAGCGCGGCGTTGAGGCAGGCCGGCGCTTCGAGCAGGTGGGCGACCACTTCCTGCTCTTCCTGGCGGCTCATCAGACCTTTCTTGACCGCCATGTGCGCGGCCAGTGCCGCCAGGACCGCAAGCTGGCAGGTGAAGGCCTTGGTGGAGGCGACGCCGATTTCCGGTCCGGCATGCGTCGGCAGCAACAGGTCCGCCTCGCGCGCCATCGAGCTGGTCGGCACGTTGACCACAACGCCGATCGTCTGGCCGTTGGCCTTGCAGTGGCGCAGCGCAGCCAGAGTGTCGGCAGTTTCGCCGCTCTGCGAGATGAACAGCGCAAGGCCGGCCTCTTCGAGCACCGGTTCGCGGTAGCGGAACTCGCTCGCCACATCGATGTCGACCGGCACGCGGGCGAACTGCTCGAACCAGTATTTCGCCACCATGCCCGCGTAATAGGACGTCCCGCAGGCGACGATGGTCACCCGGCGGATCGAGGATATGTCGAAGTCGAACTGCGGCAGGGCCACCGAATTGTCCGATTGGCGCAGGTAGGAGCCGAGCGTCTGCGCGACCACGGTCGGCTGCTCGAAAATCTCCTTCTGCATGAAGTGGCGGTAATTGCCTTTCTCGACCGCCACGGCAGAGGCGCCCGAGTGGCGCACCTCGCGTTCGACCACGGTGTTTTCAGCATCGTAGATGGTCGCGCCATCGCGCGTAATGACGACCCAGTCGCCTTCTTCGAGATAGCTGATCTGCTGGGTCAGCGGGGCCAGCGCCAGAGCGTCGGAGCCCAGATACATCTCGCCGTCGCCATACCCCACGACGAGCGGCGAGCCGAGCCTGGCTCCGATCAGCAGGTCGGGATAGTCGCGGAAGGCGATCGCCAGCGAAAACGCGCCGCGCAGGCGCGGGAGCACTGCAGCAACCGCTTCCTGCGGGCTCTTGCCCTGCTCGATCAGCAGCGAGACATGGTGGACGACGATCTCCGTGTCGGTATCGCTTTCCAGTTCGCGCCCGGCTTCCTTGAGTTCGGCGCGCAGCTCCTTGTAATTCTCGATGATGCCATTGTGGACCAGCGCCACATGGTCGGTGGCATGCGGGTGGGCGTTCTTCGCGGTCGGCGCACCATGGGTCGCCCAGCGCGTATGCGCGATGCCGATATCGCCCGCTGCCGGATCATTGGCGAGCACGGCGACCAGGTTGGACAGCTTGCCTTCCGCCCGGCGACGGACGAGTTCCCCGTCACTGACCGTGCAGATGCCGGCGCTGTCGTAACCACGGTATTCCATCCGGCGCAGGCCGTCGACCAGCCGGTCGGCTACTGCATCCTTGCCGACGATACCGATTATTCCGCACATATCTGGGAGTGTCCTCGTATTCCTGTTGGCTGAGAGACTTAACGCCAAATCCTTACCATTCAATCGGCATGGGTGCCCGCCGCGCCATAAACCGCGCTGCCGAACATTTTTCGACGCGGTGACCAGCCGTTAACCCCGCTCGTCCAGAACCCGGCAAGGCTTCGCCGCGTCAGGCACGGTGCGGAGCCTGTTGCGGTGGCGCATTAGGGAAAAATCAAGGTTTCCAACTTATTCACCACGCTTCGAGAAGGGGCTTTTGCCGGTCACGGACAAGACTGCCCCGTCAGGAATAACGAGTGTTTTCGGGGGTAATGCAATGAGCGCATTCGGACGGAAGAACGGGCAGGCAGGCATGGCCTCCGGCGCGCGTCCGCAGTTTGGTGTTGCCCGTCCCATGCACGGTGGCGGGTCGAGTGCTGCCGCCGAACCCAAGCAGGACAAGGGTGGCGAACAATTCCCGCCCCTCCCCGATTCCAAGGGCGGCGACGCAATGTCGCGCCTCGACGAACGCATGAATTCCTCGCATTCGGGCCAGTCCGAAGTCGGCGGTTTCGAAGCCAGCGTCCACAAGATCAAGGAACAGGTGCTCCCGCGCCTGCTCGAACGCGTCGATCCGGAAGCCGCGGCAACGCTGTCCAAGGACGAGCTGTCGGAAGAATTCCGCCCGATCATCATGGAAGTGCTGGCCGAACTGAAGGTCACGCTCAACCGCCGCGAACAGTTCGCGCTCGAAAAGGTCCTGGTCGACGAATTGCTCGGCTTCGGTCCGCTCGAAGAGTTGCTGAACGACCCCGACGTGTCCGACATCATGGTCAACGGCCCCGACCAGACCTACATCGAAAAGAAGGGCAAGCTGCAGCTCGCCGGGATCAAGTTCCGCGACGAGCAGCACCTGTTCCAGATCGCCCAGCGTATCGTGAACCAGGTCGGCCGCCGCGTCGACCAGACCACGCCGCTGGCCGACGCCCGCCTAAAGGACGGCAGCCGTGTGAACGTCATCGTTCCGCCGCTGAGCCTCAAGGGCACCGCGATCTCGATTCGTAAATTCTCGGAAAAGCCGATCACGCTCGACATGCTCAAGGACTTCGGTTCGATGAGCGAGAAGATGTGTACCGCGCTCAAGATCGCGGGCGCATGTCGCATGAACATCGTCATTTCGGGCGGTACGGGTTCCGGTAAGACGACCATGCTCAACGCCCTGTCGAAGATGATCGACCCGGGCGAGCGCGTGCTGACGATCGAAGACGCCGCCGAACTTCGCCTGCAGCAGCCGCACTGGCTGCCGCTGGAAACGCGTCCGCCGAACCTTGAAGGCCAGGGCGCGATCACCATCGGCGACCTCGTGAAGAACGCCCTGCGTATGCGCCCTGACCGCATCATCCTGGGCGAAATTCGTGGCGCGGAATGTTTCGACCTTCTTGCCGCCATGAACACGGGCCACGACGGGTCGATGTGTACGCTTCACGCCAACAGCCCGCGCGAATGCCTTGGCCGCATGGAAAACATGATCCTGATGGGCGACATCAAGATCCCGAAGGAAGCCATCAGCCGCCAGATCGCCGAATCGGTCGACCTGATCGTGCAGGTCAAGCGCCTGCGCGACGGTTCGCGCCGTACCACCAACATCACCGAGGTGATCGGGATGGAAGGCGACGTGATCGTCACGCAGGAACTGTTCAAGTTCGAGTACCTGGACGAGAGCGACGACGGCAAGATCCTCGGCGAGTTCCGCAGCTCGGGCCTGCGCCCCTATACGCTGGAAAAGGCCCGCCAGTTCGGCTTCGACCAGGCGTATCTGGAGGCGTGCCTCTAACGCCCGCTTACGATCAGCCCTGCAGCATCGCCGGGACGGAAATCGCCAGGAGACCGCCGCCGATCACCATGCAGGTGAGGAAGAGACCGGTCCACGGGACCCAGCCCACCCGGTTGATCTGGGCGCGTCTCGTACGGCGCCGCTCCATGAAGGAACAGATGCCGGCGAGCAGCAGGAACACGCCGCCCCAAACCGCCAGAAGCTCGGCATCGCTGGCGAACAGGAGGAACTGCGGTTCGTGCATCGGCGGCCATATGGTGGGCCGGTTCAAGTCGCACAATAGCTGCGGGAACCGCCGGAAAGTAAATACGTTCTCAGACTTACCAGCTCGCTTACGAGCCCTCGGGGAAGGAAGACAACATGATCAAGCGCATTCTTCTTGCACTGGGAATCACCACGATGGCCCTAACCGCCACCGCCTGCAACACCGTCCGCGGTGTTGGCGACGACCTCAATTCGGCGGCCGACGCAGTCGACGAAGAAACCTGAGCCACCGAGCCAGTATCTGTTGAAGCGCCCGCCCCCACCGGCGGGCGCTTTGCTATTGCGGCTTGCGATAGACGAGCGTCAGGTTGTTGGCCGGCATGGCGTGCCGCGCGGTCCGCCGGAACCCCTGCCCCGCCGCCAGCGCATCGATATTCGCCACGCGCCTGAGGCCCCAGCGCGGATCGCGGGCGCGAAGGCTGGCGTCGAAATCTATGTTGGACTGCGCTGTCGGCACGTCGTCTTCTAGATAGGGGCCGTAGAGGATCAGCGGCGCCCCCTCGGTCAGTATCCGCCCTGCCCCTGCAAACAGGCCTTCAGTCGCGCGCCAAGGGCTGATGTGGACCATGTTCACGCAGACTACCGCGTCCGCCGCTTTGACAGGCCAGTCCTCAGCCGAGGCATCGAGCGCAAGTGCCGGGCGGAGATTCGAAGCGGCAGTCTCCTCCGCCCAGGCATCGACCGAGGCGAGCGCCTCCGGATCGCGGTCGCTCGGCTGCCATGCGAGCCACGGGAACCGCCGCGCCATGAAGACCGCATGCTCGCCGCTTCCGCTGGCGATTTCGAGCACCAGTCCGCTGTCCGGCAACTCCTGCGCCAGCACCGCCGCCAGCGGTCCCGAATTGCGCGCCGTCGCCGGGGCGTGGCGCTTCAATTGACCGCCCGCTCGCGCCCTTCCCAATAGGGTGCGCGCAGCTCGCGCCGCAAGATCTTGCCGCTGGCATTGCGCGGCATCACCTCGATCACGTCGATGCTCTTGGGCACCTTGAACCCGGCCAGCCGCTCGCGCGTGAAGGCGATGAGATCGTCCGTATCGAGCTGCTGGCCCGGCTTGCAGACTACGCACGCTTTCACCGCCTCGCCCCAGGTATCGTCGGGCACACCGATCACAGCCACCTCCGCCACCGCCGGATGGCCGTAGATCGCGCTTTCGACCTGCGCGGGATAGACGTTTTCGCCGCCCGAAATGATCATGTCCTTGATCCGGTCCTGGATGAAGACATAACCGTCCTCGTCCATATAGGCGGCATCGCCCGTGTGCATCCAGCCGTCGATCAGCGAGGACGAGGTCGCCTCCGGCAGGTTCCAATAGCCTTCCATGTTCGACGGGCTCTTGCAGATGAGCTCGCCGACCTCGCCGCGCGGCAGCTCCTCGCCGTCCTCGCCGATGACCTTGAGTTCCGCCCCGGGCACGGCCTTGCCGGCCGATTTCATTCGCTGATTCCCTTCCAGCGAGTGATCGTCGGGCGGCAGGATGGCGATGGTCCCGGTGGTCTCGGTCATGCCGTAACATTGCAGGAAGCCCGCATCGGGAATGGTCTGGACCGCTTCGCGCAGCAGGTCGAGCGGGATCGGCGCGGCCCCGTAAAGGACGTATTTGACGCCCGACATGTCGGTCGACTTTGCGCGCGGGTGCTGGATCACCATCTGCAGCGCGGCAGGGACGATGAACAGCCGCGTTATGCCCTGTTCGAACCCGTCGAGCACGCCGTCGGGCGTGAATTCGGACTGCACGATCGCCCTGATCCCAGCCGCCATCGCCATGATGCCGAGCCCGGTGCCGCCGATATGCGCGCAGGGCATGCAGACGAGGATCGCTTCGTCATCGTCCCAGCTCGACCACGGCTGCCCGGCCTCCTCGGCAGGGATGCGCAGCGCGAACAGGTTGCGGTTGGTCAGCACCGCGCCCTTCGGATTGCCAGTCGTGCCCGAGGTGTAGAGCTGGAGCACGGCGTCGTCCGGCCCGGCAGCGTTGAATTCGGCCGGCTCGGCCGCCGCGATTTCCGCCAGCGCGGTCGGCGTATCGACCACTTCGGGTGCGCGCTCCATCTGGGCGCAGGCCTTGGACGCCAGCTCGTCGAACCCGTTGTCGATGAACAGCACCTTCGCGCCCGTGTCGCCGAGGATGTAGGCGATCTCGGGGGCGGCGAGCCGCCAGCCGATCGGCACCATCACCGCGCCGACGCGGGCCGCCGAATAGAACAGTTCGAAATAGTGGCGGGCATTCTTGCCGAGCCAGGCAATGCGGTCGCCCCTGCCCACCCCGTGCGCGGCGAGCATGCCGACGATCTTGCGCGACCGGTGCTCGAGCTGGGCGAAGGTCAGCGCATCGCCATCCTGCTCCAGCGCCACGGCATCGGGTTTTTCGTTCGCCCAGTGGCGGACGAGCTCGTCGAACGTAAGCTTCGGGGTCTCCGACATATATCCTCTCCGCTGTTTTCAGCTGTGAGGATCATCATGCCACAAAGGTTGCATGTGGCAACCTGCTATTGCCAGCGCCCCAGCCTGCGCGCGCTGCGTTCGCGGATTGCCAGCCACAGGAAGAGGCCGAGCGGGCCGGCAAGGAAGGTCGCGAGCAGGATCGGGGCCTGCACCAGCCGCGAAAATCCCTTGGCATCGGCATCGCGCGCGATCCACAGGCCGACGAAGAGGTCGAAGGCGAGGTAATGGATCCAGCCGATGGTGACGCCGCCATCGCTCGCGAAGATCGCCCGGACCCCCTCGATGGTGCTGAAGTCGGCCGAGGCGCCACCGCCCACGGGATCGACCATGTTGCCGACCACGGCAACGAGCAGGACTGCATAGGTCAGGCACAGCAGCCCGACGCCGAGGTAAAGCACCGCCGCCAGCAGCGCAGGCCAGCGCGGCAGCAGGATGAGGCACAGCCACATCACCATGGCGAGCCCGTTGCCCAGTCCGAACAGCGTATCCCACATGGCCTTGGCCTACCCTTCCCCGATCTGCGGCAGGGTCTTGGCGGCCCGCTCGATCGCGTCGTTGTCGTGGATGAAGCGGCCGCGAGCCGCGCGCTTGGCCAGCGCCAGCGCGGCATCCGCGACGGTTTCGGCCCTGATCGCGCGATACTGGCGGTACTGGCCGTGGAGCATCAGGTTCATCACGGGAGCCATCGCGATACCGATCCGCTCGCCCGGGCGGCGGTCGTTGTCACGCTGGCCGCGCAGCAGGCCGGGACGCAGGATGTCGAGACGTCCGAAGCGCAGCTTGGTGAGGTCACGCTCCACCTCGCCCTTGACCTTGAGATAGAAGTTTTTCGACGCGATCGCCGCACCGGTCGAACTTACGTGGACGAAGCGCTCGACATCATGCCGCTTCGCCGCCTCGGCGACTGCCATGACGAGGTCTTGGTCGACCGCGCGAAACGCCGCCTCGTCCTCGCCAGACTTCTTCCATGTCGTTCCCAGCGCGCAGATCATCGCCTTGGGGCGGACGGCCTCGATCACCTCGCCCCATTTGGACGGTTCGGCAACGAACAGCTCCATCCGAATGCCCTGCGGCAGCGGCGCCTCGCGCCGGGCAATTGCGGACAGGCGCACGTCCTCGCGTCCGACGCAGGCTTCCATCACCTTGCCGCCGATCAGCCCGGTCGCGCCGACCAGCAGGATCCGGATCGTCTCAGACATTGCTCAGGCCTTCGGGCGCGCGGCCATAGATGCGGCGCACCTGCTCGATGGCGTAGCGGTCGGTCATGCCGGCAATGAAATCGGCGATATGCCGGCTGCGGTGCGGATCGCCCTGCGGTGCCTTGGCGAGCCATTCGTCGGGCATGGTCGAGGGGTCCTGGCTGTAGGCCACGTAGAGGCGCGAAATGACGTCGCGCGCGCGTTCGGCGGTCTGCAGCTGCTCGGGGTGGTAATAGAGGCGTTCGTACATGAACTTCTTCAGCCGGCGCTCCTGCTCCCACATCGCCGGCGAAAACGCCGCGAGCACCTTTCCGGCGGACCGCACCTCGTCGACACTGGCCACGTCCTGCACATTGGCGCGGGTCTGCGTGAGCAGGTCGTTCACCATGCGTCCGATCTGGGTGCGGACCAGCTCGCGCAGCTTGCGATCGTGCGGCGCGTGGGGGAACCGCTTTTCGACCTCACGCCACTGGTCGGCCAATAGGTCGAGCGTCAGCAGGTCGTCGAGTTCGAGGAAACCGGCGCGCAGGCCGTCGTCGATGTCGTGATTGTCGTAGGCGATATCGTCCGCCAGCGCCGCCACCTGCGCTTCGAGCGAGGGCCACGAGCCCAGTTCGAGCGGAAAGGCGGCGTCGATTTCCGCCAGCGCCCAGTTGGGCGCCGAGATCGGGCCATTATGCTTTGCGAGACCCTCAAGCGTCTCCCAGGTGAGGTTGAGACCTTCGTGATCGCAATAGGGGCTTTCGAGCCGCGCCAGCGTACGAATGCCCTGCGCGTTGTGATCATAGCCGCCGGCGTGGACCATCGCCTCTTCCAGCGCGGTTTCGCCCGCATGGCCGAACGGCGGGTGGCCGATGTCGTGGCCCAGGCACAGCGCCTCGGTGAGGTCCTCGTCAAGCCCCAGCTCGCGCGCGATCACGCGACCGATCTGCGCCACTTCGATGCTGTGGGTCAGGCGGGTACGATAATGGTCGCCATCGGGCGCAATGAACACCTGGGTCTTGGACCGCAGGCGGCGGAAGGCGATCGAGTGGACGATCCGGTCGCGGTCGCGCTGGAATTCGCTGCGCGGACCGCGCGTGCCCTCCCGCTCTTCGGCGAATTCGCGCCCGCGCGACTGGGCGGGATTGGCGGCATAGCGGGCTCTGGTCATCGTTGGCGCGTGGCTTAGGTCAGGCACCGCGCGGCGACAACGTGAACAGAGCGCGAACTCTCAGGGATATCGGCAAAAAGCGCGCTTGCCTGCGACCAAAAGAAAGGGCCGCGCGACCAAAGCCGCGCAGCCCCCTTTTTCATCGGGTTGCGATCAGTTGATGCCGATCGTGTCCGCGTTTCCGTCCGGGTCCCCGTTGACGGTGCCACCGCTACGGATATTGCCAAGCAGCAGCAGGCCGGCTGCATGCGGGCTAGCCATCGAGGTGCCCGACAGCGTCGCATAGCCGCCGGCCTTGTAGGTCGACGGGATCGCCGAACCCGGCTCGGCAAAATCGACCGGCGGGTTGCCGTAGTTCGAGAAGCTCGACCAGTTGTCACCCTGCGCGAAGGAACTGATCGTGTAGATGTTCGGACCATTGGCCGATGCCGGCGATTTGGTCGTCGCGCTGGTGCTTTCGTTGCCGGCTGCAAGTGCGAACTTGAGGCCCTTTGCCGCAGCAGCGACCACAGCGTCGTTCAACGCCTGGCTGAACCCGCCACCAAGGCTCATGTTGGCGACATCTCCGTTCGCGAAATTGGCGGCGGCATAATCGACACCGGCAATAACGCCGCTGTTCGACCCGGAACCGCTGCTGGTGAGAACCTTGACCGCTACAACCCTGCTGCCAGGCGAGACACCGACAACACCGATGCCATTGCCCTTGATGGCCGCGATCGTGCCGGCGACATGGGTTCCGTGCCCGTTGCCGTCATCGCCAGTCTTTTCGCGGGTAAAGCTCGCCGAACGTGCGGTATCCACATTCAGATCGGGATGATCGTAATCGATACCCGTATCGATGACCCAGGCTGTCGCGGTCGAGCCAACCAGGCCGCCACCGACGCGCAGAACGCCCCAAGGAGTGGATTCCGGCGGCGGAGCGGTGCCACCGGGCTTGCCCTTGCCCTTCTGATCGGTCGCCATGATCTGGTCTTGCTCGCAGAACGCGATGCGCGGATTGCTGGCCTGCATCTTGGAAACGCCCTGAGCCGAAGCATTCACCGCGAAGCCACGAATGGTATTCTTGTACTCGTGCGATACCGAACCGCCGGCAGCCTGCGCCGAGCGCGCGGCTTCAGCCTTGACGTTGCCCTTGGCCACAAGGCCGGGGTTGAAGACGCAGATATAGGAATTCTCGATTTTGGCGCCCTTTGCGGGCGTCGACTGGGCAGTGCCGGTATTGGCCATGCCCGCAGCAGCAAGCGCAACGACGCTCACGGCCGCAACGCGACCGAAGGTAATTTTCATATTGCGAGTCCCTTCCCTTGAGTGAGAAGCGATCAGAATGACGGCCGGAAACCATCGATCAATACCCGCATGGTAAATTTCAGCTGAAAAGTCGGAAACTGTCGCCAAAAGGACGCAACATTTGGCAGGTCGGGTCTAATCGAAAATCCAGTTTGCTGCAGCGCGGCAATGAATTTCGGTCGAATCGAACACGGGCAGCACATTTGCGCGTGTATCCACGACCATTTCGAGTTCGGTGCAGGCAAGGACTATGGCTGCTGCACCCTCCTTTTCCTTCTGCGTGATGATGGTCTTCAGCGCCCGCTCCGCATCGCGGGTGACGCGTCCCAGCATCAGTTCCTTGTAGATGATCCCGTCGACCATATCGACCACGTCGGGCTTGGGCGGGAGCAGTTCGACGCCATGTGAGACCAGGCGATCGCGATAGAAGTTCTCGGTCATGACGAAGCGCGTGCCGAGGAGAGCGGCACTGGTGCAATCCGCTGCCTGCATCGCTTCACCGACGCTGTCGGCAATGTGCAGGACGGGGATGGAGACGGCCTCGGTCAGACGATCGTACACCTTGTGCATCGCATTCGCGGCAATGACGAGGCCCTCTGCTCCTGCGCTTTCGAGGCGGCGGGCGGAATCGACCAGGATCGAGGCGACCTTGTCCCAATCGTCCGCATTCTTGGCGTCGTAGATCTGTGAATAGTCGAGGCTCTCGATCAGCAGCGGCGCGCTCGCCATCGGCGGCGCGAGCTTCTGCACTTCCTTGTTGATCCGCTCGTAATAGACGCGGGTCGAGATCCAGCTCATCCCGCCGATCATTCCGAGTTTACGCAAGACCCCTGTTCCTTCCTGATACCCTGTAGAAACCGCTCTCGCGGCGGTTCGTTCAAGTAACCGGAACGGGCGGCGCCGGAGCGGGTTCCGCTGCCGCTTCGTTCGCCGGTGCAGCGATACCTGTGAGCCATTGCATCAAGTCGGCCGCGCTCCGATCCGCCGCCTCCTCCATGGGAATGTGGCCGATGCCGTCATAGGCAACCAGCGTCGCGTTCGGCAGCGTGGCCGCATACCATTCGGCGGCGGCATAGGGGATCAGCGCATCCTCCTTGCCCCACATGACCAGGGTCGGGACCTGCACCTTGCTTACATCCTTCGCATCCAGCACCGTCCAGCCGAGCCCGAAGCGTTGCATCGTCGCGTCGCGATTGCCGGGATAGCGGGCCAACTCCCAGTACCGGTCGATCGCGGCGGGCGTGACTATGGCCTGGTTCGAAACGCTTTGCGAAAGGCTGCGCTCCACGATCGAGCGCGGCATCAGCTGGAAGGCGAGCGTGTTCACAACGGGAATGCGCGCCAGCTGGAAGGCGAGGTTCCCGCTCCCTTCGCGGGTAATATCTGCCCCTCCCGCGTCGACCAGCACCAGCCCGTCGAGCCGTTCGGGATGTGCAATCGCGTAGCCCATGGCGATGCCACCGCCCATGGAATTGCCTCCGAGCGTGAAGGTATCGAGCCCGAGCGCGTCCGCGACGAGGCCGACATCGGCGACGAAAGCGCCCTGCGAATAGTCGCCGTCGGGGGCAGGACCCGTGAGCCCATGGCCGCGCTGGTCATAGCGGATGACGCGGTAGGTCTCGCTCAGTCGCTCCGCCCAGGCCTGCCAGGTCAGCAAGTCCGCGTTGGAGCCGTGCAGCAGCAGGATTACCGGTGCATCGCGCGGCCCCTCGTCCCGCAGGTGGATCGTGCGCCCATCGGCCAATTCGAGCCGTTGCGAAGGGACGGTTCCGTATTTCGCCCACATCTCCTCCGCGTCGGTGTCCGGCACGCGGAAAATCAGGAACGCGACCACCAGCAGGGCGAAGAGTACAGCGATTACGCGAAGAAACTTGTTCAAAAGGCCATTTCCTCGATCCAGCGGCGGACGACCGCAAGGCCATCCTCGTCGACGGTTTCCTTGCCGATCTCGGGCATGGCTACACCCGGCTCGGTGGTCGACATGCGATAGGTCAGGATCGACTCCCCGGGCTTGCCCGGGACGATGTCGAACAGGTGCCCGCCGGCGCCCCTGCCCGCAGCGACCGGTCGCTTGCCGATGCCCAGTGCATGCGGGTCTTGCTGCTCCCAGCGCAGGTCGAGGCCGCTGTTGGAGGCTGTCGCCCCCGGTCGGTGGCAATGGGCGCAATTGACGTCTAGATACGCGCGTGCCGCAGAGGTGAGACTGGCGCTTTCGCGATTTTCCCAGAGCGGTAGCTGGTTCGCATCCGCGGGCATCCGGTCGAGGTGGCCGTGCTCGACCATCTCGGCGAGCCAGGTGCGCGACAGGTTGCGCGCCTTGGGGCCGATCGGCGTCACCGCCCCGTCGAGCCCGTGGCACTCTTTACACTGGTTCTTGTTCGGCACGCGGTAGCTGATCGCCTCGCCTTTCGGCGTGGTCAGGTCGATCCGCGCGCCTGCAACCGCGAGCGTGGCGTCGGACTGCTCCGCATTCCAGACATAGGGGAGCGCCAGCCAGCCATCGGCGCGGTGGAGGAGAACGCGGGTTTCGATCAGGCGACGCTCACCCGCCTCCTCGAAGGCGAAGGTCTTGATCAGTGCCGTGCCGACAGGAAACGCAAGCAGGTTTTCGCCGTCGGCAGTCGCCTGTGTGCCATCGGGCAAATAAACGAAACGCAGTTTCTCGGCCCCGTCGGAGAACAACGGGGTGTTCAGCCGGTAGGGCACGACCCCTGCGTCCGGCACCTGTGCGCGTGGATCGATGAAGAAGCCATAGGCCGACAGCGTCCGGGGCAAGCCATCCTGCTGGATTGCCGCGTCCCGATCGATCCGTGGCACCGCCATCGCCGCCACCGCGCTCAGCAGCGCGGCTCCGAAGATGGCGTGACGGATCATCCGGCCAGTCGCTCGTCGAGTGCGGCTGGCGCGCCGATGCCGCTGCGATCGAATTCGCCTGCGGGCGCGGTGACGGTCAGCGGTCCGGGCTGCGCGGCGCCTAGGCCCTTGCCCTGCTCGGTAAGGTTGAGGCTCCATCCTGCAGTACCCGCGACGGCGCTCATCGAACCGAGGCCGTCCCACAATACCGGCGGCAATTCGCCACCGAACGCCGCGAGCAGCATGTCCGCGCCGTCCAGCTGCGGTGCGTAGCCGCCCCCGTCATAGGTGTTCGGCCCGATCACCACCTCGCGCGGCAACGGGTTGTAACGCTCGTCGTCATAGGGCTGCGTATAGGCGATCACCATCACCGGCGCGGTCGGATTGCCGGACAGGATGTTGTTCTCCACCAGCACCTTGTCGTTCGCCATCACCATGATGCCCGTACCGCGCCGCACGCCCGCGACGATATTGCCCTTGGGCGCGAAGTTCGGCGTATCGTTGGCGACGACGAGATTGTTCGCGACGATCACATTGCCGCCGCCCATCACCGGCAGGCCGGGCAGGTCGAAGATCAGGATACCGCCGGTGTTGCGCGTGGCGATATTGTGTTCGACCAGCGCGTTGCGGCTGTTCTCGATCTCGATCCCCGCCACATTGGCTTCGGCAATGGAGTTGCGCACGGTGATGCCGTTCGACTGGCCCACGTAGATGCCCGCATCGCTCGCCCCGGTCACCTTGACCCCGTCGACCAGCACGCCGGTGCTTTCCACCGGATAGATGCCATAGGCGCCGTTGCTCTCGTGCGGGCCGCGCGTCCAGGTGACGCGGATGCGGTGGTAGACGATGTTGTCCGCACCCTTGGACTTGATCCCGTCGCCCTTGGGGTTCTCGAGCGCGAAGTCGCGCAGGGTGACGTTGTCGCTGGTGACGAGCAGCCCTTCGCCCGCGCCCTGCTGGCTGGTGAAGTCCAGCACCGTGCCATCCATCCCCGCTCCGCGCACGGTCACGCCATCGACATCGAGGCTGAGCCCGTCGGTCAACACGTAGCGCCCTTCGGCCAGCACGATCTCGTCGCCCGGTTCGGCCAGGATCAGCGCTTCCTGCAGGCGCGCCTGTGCATCCCCGCCGGGTGCGACGGAATGGGTTGCGGCGAATGCGGGTGCGGCGCTCGCCAGCAAGGCAGCGGCAATCGTCAATCTGATCATGAGTCTCTCCCTTGCAACCCATTGTGCCGCAAGGCGAAGCGATTGCAAGCGCGTGTCGCTAACGGGCTGTGAAGGAACAGATCGCGGCAGAAGTGCCGACCACCTCGATCGCTTCGGGATCGTCGACCCGCCGCAGCCGCTCGAGGAATTCCGCCATCGACAGCGGCACTTCGGTCTCCCCATCACGCGCCTGCATGTTCTGCAGCTTGCGCAACTGGTTCAACGACAGCCGCTCCGCCATACGCGAACCCATGCAGGCAGCAACCGGCTGGGGGATGCCCTTGTCGACCAGTGTACTTTCGATGCGCGACGCTGTGACCTGCTCCACACCGCCGAGCATGGCCCACGCGCCAAGGCCGATGGCCAGCACCGCGAGCAGGATCAGGACTTTCCGCATCGGCTCAGTCGAGCGCCTTCACGATTTCCTCGACCATCTTCTTCGCATCGGCCAGCAGCATCATGGTCTGGTCCATGTAGAAGACGTCGTTGTCGACGCCCGCATAGCCCACGCCGCCCATGGAGCGCTTGATGAAGAAGACCTGCTTGGCCTTGTCCACGTCGAACACGGGCATGCCGTAGATGGGCGAAGACTTGTCGGTCTTGGCCGCCGGGTTCACCACGTCGTTCGCGCCGATGATGAAGGCGACATCGGCCTGCGCGAATTCGCTGTTGATGTCCTCCAGCTCGAAGACATTCTCGTAAGGCACCTGCGCTTCGGCGAGCAGCACGTTCATGTGGCCCGGCATGCGCCCGGCGACGGGGTGGATGGCGTATTTCACCTCCACGCCCTTCTCCTCGAGGATGTCGGCCATTTCGCGCAGCGCGTGCTGCGCCTGCGCCACCGCCATGCCGTAGCCCGGGATGATGATGACCTTTTCCGCCTGTTCGAGCATGAAGGCGGCATCGGCCGCGCTGCCCTGCTTGTAGGGGCGCTGCTCCTTCGCCTCGCCCCCGCCCGCGCCGGCATCCGCGCCGAAACCGCCCGCGATGACGCTGAGGAAGCTGCGGTTCATGGCGCGGCACATGATGTAGCTGAGGATAGCACCCGAGGACCCGACCAGCGCGCCGGTGATGATCATCGCCGTATTGCCGAGCGTGAAGCCCATCGCCGCCGCGGCCCAGCCCGAATAGCTGTTCAGCATCGAGACCACGACCGGCATGTCCGCCCCGCCAATGGGGATGATGAGCAGGAAGCCGATGAGGAAGGCGAGCACCGTCAGCGCGACGATCAGCGGCATGGTCTCGGAAGACCCGGCCATGGCGAAAAGCGCGGTAAGCACGATGATCGCCGCCAGCGTGCCGAGATTGATGACGTGGCGCGCGGGCAGCAGGATGGGCGAACCGCTCATGCGCCCCGACAGCTTGGCGAAGGCAATGACCGAGCCGGAGAAGGTTATCGCCCCGATGGCGATGCCAAGGCCCATCTCGACCTTGGAGACCGTGCCGATGCTGTCGCCCACGAGCAAACCGAAAGCGCCGGGATTGAGATAGGCGGCCCAGCCCACCAGCACCGCCGCGAGGCCGACCAGCGAGTGGAAGGCAGCAACCAGTTCGGGCATCGCAGTCATCGCGATGCGGCGGGCGATGGTGATGCCGATAATCGCGCCGAGGGCGATGGCGATGAGGATTTCGCCGAGGCCAAACACGCTGATGACCTCATAATCACTAAGGTCCGATGTTGGCACATGCGTCACCAGCGTCGTCACCACCGCAATCAGCATGCCGATCATGCCGAAGCGGTTGCCCGTCCGGCTCGTCGCGGGCGAAGACAGGCCGCGCAGCGCGAGGATGAAGAACACGCCCGACACGAGATAGGCGAGCGCCACCCACGGGTTTACTGCCTCGCCGGTGGATGCATGGGCGGGCGTGGCCAGCAGCGTGAAAGGCGCCGCGAGGAGAAGACGACGCATCACTTCCTCTCCTTCTTCTTGTACATCGCGAGCATTCGCGCCGTCACCGCAAACCCGCCGAAGATGTTCACGCTGGCAAGCACGATGCCGAGCAGCCCCAGCCACTTCGCCCCCGGCACATCCGCCGCCGCCGCCGCAATCAGCGCGCCGACGATGATCACCGAGGAAATCGCATTGGTCACCGCCATTAGCGGCGTGTGCAGCGCAGGCGTGACCGACCAGACCACGTAATAACCGACGAAACACGCCAGCACGAAGATCGAAAGGATCGAAATGAAGTCCATGTGCGGCCCCTCCCCGGGCCCGGATTACGTCGTCGCCAGCCTCTCGTTCACCACCTTCCCGCCCTGTGTCAGGCGTACGGCAGTGCCGATTTCCTCGTCGAGCACGGGCTTTCCAGCCTCCTTGTCCCAGAAGGCGGAGAGGAAGTTGAAATGGTTGCGCGCGAACAGGGCCGAAGCGTCGGCGGCCAGGTGACCGGCCGTATTCGAATAGCCGACGATCTTGACGCCGTGTTTCTCGACCACTTGGTCGGGCTGAGAGCCTTCGACGTTCCCGCCTGCTGCCACCGCAAGGTCGAAGATCACACTACCGGGCTTCATGCTGGCGATCTGCGCATCGGAGATCAGCCGCGGCGCGGGCCGGCCCGGGATCAGCGCGGTGGTGATGACAATATCCTGCTTGGCGATATGGCCGGAGACCAGTTCGGCCTGCGCCTTCTGGTATTCCTCGCTCATCTCGGTGGCGTAGCCGCCCGAGCCTTCGCCTTCGATTCCTGCGACGCTCTCGACGAAGATCGGCTTCGCTCCGAGCGACATGATCTGTTCCTTGGTCGCACTCCGCACGTCGGTCGCGCTTACCTGCGCACCCAGCCGCTTGGCCGTGGCAATCGCCTGCAGTCCGGCCACGCCCACGCCCATCACGAAGACCTTGGCCGCCTGCACCGTGCCAGCGGCGGTCATCATCATCGGGAAGGCGCGGCCGTATTCATTGGCTGCCGTCAGCACCGCCTTGTAACCGGCGAGGTTCGACTGGCTGGAGAGCACGTCCATGCTCTGCGCGCGCGTGATGCGCGGCATGAATTCCATCGACAACGCTTCAAGGCCGGCCTGGGCATAGGCTTCCACGCGGTCCTTTTCGCGGAACGGATCGAAGGTGGCGGCGACCCAGGCGCCGGGTTTCGCGCCGTTGAGCGACGCCACGTCCGGCGCCTGCACGCCGAGCACGATGTCGGCATCCCTGACGACGGCAGCTGCCGTGCCGACTTCGGCGCCTGCCTCCCGGTAAGCCTCATCGGTGATCGAGGCGCCGACACCGGCGCCTTCCTCGACCGCCACCGTGGCCCCGAGGGCGGCGAATTTCTTCGCCGTTTCGGGGGTCAGCGCGACCCGGCTTTCGCCCGGCGCGCGCTCCTTCAGCACCGCGATCCGCATGCGCGGCGCTTAGTCCGAAATCAGGATAACGACGACCAGCGCGATGAACGCGATCAGCGGCACCGACCATTTGAGATTGGCGATGAAGGCGGAATAGGTCTTGCTGTGCGCCTTCATGTCGTTGGCGGATTCCATGCGATACCTCGGTATTGGCAGTTTGCGTTGGCCCGGTCCTATCGCGCCCGCGCGGTGCGCTCAAGCCCCGTCTCTCATCGCTCCACCCCCGCCAGCCTTAATCGGCTCTTTACCCATTTCGCGTATCAGACTGGGACACGGTGGCCGTTTGGGCCGCCTTTTACAGGAGCGGCGCAAAGGGATGGCAAGCGAACCGACACGCCTGCTGATGCTGATCGACGACGAACCGGCGCAGAGCCGGCTCGTCAGCGCACTCGCCGCGCGCGAGGGCTGGCGCACGCTCGTCGTCGGCTCGGGCGAGGATGCGCTCGCCAAGCTCGTCGACACCGAAGGCGCTGCGGTTCGGGCTGTCCTGCTCGACCAGTGGGTTCCGGGCGATGCCGCCTGCGAACTGATCCGCGAGATCCGCACCCTGCGTCCCGACGTGCCCCTGCTGATGCTCACCGCCAGCACCTCGCCGCTACTCGCGGTCGAAGCGATGCGCGCGGGCGCCACCGATTATCTCATCAAGCCGGTCGCACCCGACCGCTTGCTCGCCGCCTTGCGCAGCGCGACCCGCCCCGAAGCGCCGCGCGACGAGCTGCAGCCGATGACCGAGAAGCTGCCGCATGTGCTCGACTTCGACGCCATGGTCGGCACTGCCGCGCCTTTCCGAACAGCGCTCGCCAAGGCCGCGACTGCCGCACGCAACCATGGTCATGTTCTGGTCGAGGGCGAGAGCGGCACCGGCAAGGAAATGCTGATGCGCGCGATGCATGCCGCATCGACCCGCGCTAAGACCACCATGAAGCTGGTCGGCTGTGGCTCGATCCCGGCGACTTCACTCGAATCGCTCGTGTTCGGTCATGAGAAAGGCGCTTTCGCCGGCGCCTTCGATCGCCAGACGGGCCTGCTCGAACATTGCGATGGCGGGACGCTGATCCTCGACGACATCGACCGCATGGACCTGTTGTTGCAGGATCGCCTTGCCGACGTGATCGAGAGCGGCATCGTGCGCCCCAGCGGCGCGCAGCACGGCTTTCGCATCGACGTCCGCATCTTCGCCTCGAGCGATTTGCCGCTTGAGGAGCTGGTCGCGGCAGGCGAGTTCTCCGAACGCCTTTTCGCCGCTCTGTCGGCCACCCGCATCCACATGCCCGCGCTGCGTGACCGGATGGGCGATATCCCCGCCCTCACCCGCTACTTCCTCTCGCAGATCGGCGAGCAGCCGGGCCTCATTCACCATTCGATCGCCGACAGCGGCCTCACCCTGCTCGAAGCCTATGACTGGCCAGGCAATGTCCGCCAGCTGCAGGCCGTGCTGTTCCGCGCCTCGGTATTCGAGCAGCGCGAGGCGCTCACCGCGCACAGCTTCCCGCAGCTCTCGCAGTTGCTCGGCGACAGCCCCGACCGCGGCGAGAGCCGTGCGCGCGGGCTCGGCGTGCTGCTCTATCTCGACGACGGCAATTTGCGCCCGCTGGAGGAAATCGAGGCCGACATCATCCGCCTCGCCATCGGCCATTACCGCGGCCGCATGACCGAAGTCGCCCGCCGCCTCGGCATCGGCCGCTCGACGCTTTACCGCAAGCTGAGCGAACTGGGCATCGACAACGCCGCCTGACCTGCGTTACCCCGCCGGGGTCATGCAGAAACTCGACAACATGCTGTGCGTCGTCACCGGTGGCGCGCGCGGGATCGGCAAGGCCGTGTGCAAAGCGTTCCTGGCCGAAGGCGCGCGAGTCGTCCTCACCGATATCGACGAGGAGGCGGGTAGGAAAGCCGCCGACGAACTCGGTTGCAGTTTCCACCGGCTCGATGTCGCGAGCGAGGCGGAGTGGGATGCCTTCGCCGAGAGCTACCCCGCCGTCGACGTGCTGGTCAACAACGCCGGGATCACCGGCTTCGAGGACTCGCCCGGCCCGCACGATCCGGAGCACGCCAGCCTCGCCGAATGGCACCGCGTCCACGCGGTCAACACCGACGGCTGCTTCCTCGGCTGCCGCTATGCCCTGCGCGCCATGAAGGCCACAGGCCAAGGCTCGATCATCAACATGTCCTCGCGCTCGGGCATCGTCGGCATTCCCGGCGCGGCAGCCTATGCGGCGAGCAAGGCGGCGATCCGCAACCATTCCAAGTCGGTCGCGCTCTACGCCGCGCAGCACGGCTGGGCGATCCGCTGCAACTCGGTCCACCCCGCCGCCGTCTTCACCCCGATGTGGGAGACGCTGCTGGGCGACGGCCCCGACCTCGAGGAGCGCAAGGCGGCGATGGTCAAGGACACGCCGCTGAAGCGCTTCGGCACCGTCGAGGAGGTCGCCGCGCTCTGCGTCTACCTCGCCAGCCCGGAGAGCGCCTACATGACCGGCGCCGAACTCACGCTCGACGGCGGGCTGCTGGCAGGCAGCGCCGCCTCGCCCGGCGACTAGCCCGGCAAATCCCCAAAGTCGGTCAGCGCCGCGTCGCGCAGGCCGCGCCACACATTCCTCGCCTGGACCGTCTCCGGCACATCGTGGACGCGGTGGAGCTGGATGCCGGCATCCATGCCCTTCACCGCCAGCGCCACGCTGCCGCCGAGCCGCGCGTCCGCCTCCGCCTCGTTCGAGAGTGCGCCGATCAGCCGCTTGCGGCTTGCGCCGAGCAGCAGCGGGTGGCCGAGCGCGTGGAACAGCGGCAGCGCGTTGATCAGCGCGAGGTTCTCGGCCAGCGTCTTGCCGAACCCGATGCCCGGATCGAGCAGGATGTTGCGCGCTTCGATCCCAGCCTCAAGCGCGGCATCGCGGCGCGCGCGCAGGACGTCGAAGACGTCGAACACGACATTGGCGTAGTCCCCGCCCTCGTGCAGGTCTTCGCCGCTGCCGGGCGCGTGCATCAGCACTACCGGAATACCGGCGCGCGCGACCACCTCGGCAGCGCGCGGATCGTGGGTGAGGCCGCTGACGTCGTTGACCAGCGCCGCGCCCGCCTCGATCGCCGCCTCCATCACCGCTGCCTTGCGCGTGTCGACGCTGACCGCCGCGCCCGTCGCCGCGCAGGCCTCAATCGCGGGGACGACGCGCGCAATCTCGTCGCCTTCCCACACGGGCTTGGCGCCGGGCCGGGTGCTCTCGCCGCCGATGTCGATGATCGCGGCCCCCGCCTCCACCATCGCCGCCGCAAGATCGCGCGCGGCATCGGGGCCGGCATGCGCACCGCCGTCGCTAAAGCTGTCGGGCGTGACGTTGAGGATGCCCATCACCTGCGGCTGGTCGAGGCGGATCGTGCGCGAACCCAGCTCCAGCGCCGGATGCGCGAGGGTGAGACTGGCCCACTGGCTTTCCGCATCGCCCGCCACATCGTCGGGCAGGTGCCCGAGTACCTCGGCCATCGTATCGGGCGCGGCGAGCCAGCGTTCGGCGACTTCGCCATCGCGGCGCAGGATCACCGCAAAGCGGCTCGCATAGACCATCCCGCCCGCCAGCCGGATGGCATTGCCATGCTCGGACTGCGGACCGGGGACGAAGCCGACGGGGCGGATGTAGGCGTGTTGGATCATTGTTGGAAAGCCTCAGGGCAAACACCGCGACATGGACCGCATGTTACACGGTCCAGGGCGGGAAAACGGGAGCGGGATTTTCGGATCGGTCACGACCTTCCTCCTAACCTTCGATCGCGCGGTAGGAAACCTCCGGCCGGATCGGCAACCGGCAGAAAAAAAAAGGCCCCGGGATGAACCGGGGCCTTTCAGTGTCAGTACGGATCGTGGGGATCAGAAGCCGAGCTTGTCGCCCGAAATCTGCACGCCGGCGTAGAAGAAGCGACCCAGCGCGCTGACCGGATAGAAGGTCAGGCCGACATCGGGCTTCTGGTCGAATAGGTTATTCACCCCGACGTAGAAGCTCATGTCATCGTCGGTTGTCCAGCGCAGCTGCATGTCATGCTGGAACTTCGCATCGACCTTTATGTATTCCGGTGCCACGATGTCCGGATCGGCTTCGATGGTGCGACGGGAATAGCGAAGCGTCTCGTCCCAGTAGTTAATGCCGTAGTTCAGGTTGAAGTTGTCGAGCGTCCAGTTGAAGTCGAAGTTCACCTGCCATTCGGGCGAACCCTGCACGCCCGCGCTCTCGATGATGTCTGCACCCGGCGTACCCTGGGTCTTCAGTTCGATCAGGTGGTTGCCGACGATGCCGAAGCTGAACGTGCCCAGACGTTCGGTCGGGCGGCGATACTTGACCGAGAAGTCGATCCCCTTGGTGGAGAACGCTGCGACGTTCTGCGGCTGGAGGGTGAAACCGCGAACGATGCCAGCATCGTTCGGGTCGAAGCCCGCACCGACCGGTGTACGGTCGATGTTGTCGCAGAATTCGTTATCGAGCGTTTCTGCATCGACGCACAGTTCGAGCAGCGTGTTTGCCGACGGCGTCGAAATCGCTGCCTCGATCTCCACGTCGTAATAGTCGGCCGACATCACGAGGCCCGGGATGAAGCTGGGCTGGAAGATCGCACCCACGGTGATCGTCTTGGCGGTTTCTTCACCAAGGTCGATGTTGCCCGTGCTCAGGCCCGGAAGGCTGGTGCCCGCATCGCCGGTGAAGGTGGCGATCTGCGCCGGGGTGAGGCCCAGATCCGTCAACAGCGCCACGCAGTTGGCATCGCGCGTGTCGCTGCCGTTGTCGCGGTTGTCGAAGGCACAAGGGTCGTCGATGAAGGCGAAGGTCTGGTTCGACGGCGAGAACAGTTCGCCGATGTTCGGCGCACGGACCGCCTGGGCGTAAGTGCCACGGACACGGAAGTCCCGGATCGGCGCATAGACCAGACCGGCCTGGTAGGTGAAGGTCGTTCCCACGGTCGAATATTCGGACACGCGCGCCGCGCCGTTGGCGGTCAGTTCGTAGAAGCCCGGACGGTCCTGGACGATGGGGACGCGCAGTTCGGCAAAGCCTTCATAGACATCGAACGAACCCGTTTCCGGGAACAGGGCATTGCCGAAGGTCAGGCCGGTCGTGTTGACCGGATCGGGAATGCTCTCGCTGCTTTCCTTGCGGTATTCGCCGCCCAGCGCGAAGCCGATCGGATCGCCCCAGAGGGCGAAGCCATCGCCGAAATCACCACTGAATGCAGCGGTCGCGACATGCTGCTTGATCGTGCTGGTATCGACGGCCGTCGTATTGATGAAGGCCAGCGAAGCCGGGTCCTGATTGTTCGAGAACAGGTTGAAGGGCACACAGCCGCTGTTCGCGCCCGGCGTGAAGGACAGCTCGGCGAAGTCGTCGAAGAAGAAGATGCCCGTGATGTTCTGGTTCGAACTGGTCGCATCGCCGGTCAGGTTCGAACGGCAGACGATGTTGCCGTTCGGGGTGCCGGTGAGGAATTCACCTTCGTCCACCGCGTCGATCGCTGCGAAGAAGCGGTCGTTGAAGCGGGTGTTGGTCTGGCGAACGACGTTGTCCGACTGGCCGTACACATAGGACGCGTCGAACCGGATCGTGTCGGTGACGTCGGCTTCGATCCCGGCAACACCGCGATAGGTTTCGCGACGGTTCGTCTCGCCGCGGCGTCCAAGGTCGAGGTTGTCGCGACCGGTGACGAGCACGATGTCGAGGAAGTCGAATGCGTTCACCGCCGGATCGTTGACGTTGGCCGGGATGAACGGGTTGTCGGTCGGGACGCCGATGAAGAAATCGAATGTCGGCTGGCCGAACGATTCGGAATCGACGCGCGCATACTTGCCTTCGGCGAAGAAGCGGATGCTGTCCGTGATATCATAGCTGAAGAGCAGGTTGCCGATGTACCGGTCGATCTTCGGCAGGATTTCCCCGCTGTAGGTCGAGACCGGCGTACCCGAACCGCCGCTTTCGAAGAAGCTGCCGAGGAAGGTGCCCGGAATGTACCGGGTACCGTCGCCCAGGAAGTCGGGCAGGAAATCGAAATCGACGTCGATCGCGCTGATCGGGCTGGAGTCGAGATAGTTCACGTCCGACGCGAGGATGCGGTCGGGAATGTTGGGATCGTCGGCCAGATCGTCCTGGTTGTCGTAGAAGGCGCGGAAGCTGGGACCGAAGGCACGGCGGTCGGACAGCAGCAGGCGGTCATCGCTGCCGTATTCGAAGTTGGCGGCGATATTGCCGCGGCCACCGGCGAAATTGGTGCCGACGGTGGCAGAGATGAAGCTGGAATTGCCGTCGCCCTTTTCGGAAATGCCGGTCTGCGCGCGAACGGTGAACCCTTCGAAATCGCGCTTGGTGACGAAGTTCACGACACCCGTCACAGCGTCCGCACCGTAAACGGCCGATGCGCCGCCCGTCACGATGTCCACGCGCTCGATCAGGTCGATCGGAATCGAGTTGACGTCGACCGACGACGAGCCGGGAACCGAGGCGACATGGCGGCGACCATCGATCAGCAGCAACGTGCGCTGCGTGCCGAGATTGCGGAGGTCGAGCAGGTTGAGGCCGACGCCGCCGATCCCGGCATTGGCGCCCGAGCCGTCGTTAGAGTCGTAGGAGCCCGTAAGAGCGGGCGCTTCCGTCAGGAAGCTGGTCAGGTTGGTGACACCGCTGTTCTTGATCGCCGTATCGTCGATCGCGACAACCGGGTTCGCGAAGTCGTATTCGGTGGTGCGGATACGCGTGCCGGACACGACGATCGCATTCCCGGCAGGCACGTCGGCAGCATCGTCGCAAGTGCCGTCGGCATCTTCGTCAATGCAGGTTTCGTTTTCGGCGACATCCTGCGCCTGCACGCTCATCGGTGCGACCAGTGCCGCGATGGCAGCACTGGCCAACATGGCCCGCTTGCCGGAGCCAATCGACGTAAACTTCATAAAAGACCCTCAACTTCAGTTCATCAGAGAAAATCGGATGGGGCCGCTAGCATGGCAGAAGCCATTCCGCGCAAGCCAGTTCGTCGAAAAACCGGCACTTGAGTGGATTGCGCGGAATTTTGTGGCTTTCCGGCCACACCTGGATGCCAGTTGATGCTCGCTCGCCTCGGACGCTTTGAGGTTCGGGTCGGAGGAGCGCCCCGCTCAATCCTCCACCGCCAGCAAATACAGCTGCCGCGCGGCGTCGATCGGCTTCACTTCGCCGCCGGCTTCATAGTGCCAAAAGGTCCAGCCATTACAGCTGGGGGCGCCCTGTAGCTCCTTGCCGAGGCCGTGGATGCTGCCGGCCTGCTTCTCGTACGCCAGCGAGCCGTCGGCGCGCACCGTCGCAGTCCAGCGGCGCTTCTTGTCGAATACATTGGTGCCCGGCGTGATAAAGCCGTTCTCGACCAGCGAACCGAAGGCGACCTTGGGTGCGGCGCGCTTGCTCTGCATGGTGGTGAGCGCGCTTTCGTCGAGCGGGAGTTCCTTTGCGATCCGCTTCAGCGCCGCGTCGCGGTAGACGCCCTCGCGCTCGCAGCCGATCCACTGGCGGCCGAGCCGCTTGGCCACCGCGCCGGTGGTGCCGGTGCCGAAGAACGGGTCGAGCACGACGTCGCCCTTCTCGGTCGTGGAGAGCAGCACGCGGTAGAGCAGTGCCTCGGGCTTCTGCGTCGGGTGGACCTTGTGGCCGCCTTCCTTCAGTCTCTCCGCCCCGTTGCAGATCGGCAGGACCCAGTCGCTGCGCATCTGGAGCTCGTCGTTGAGCGTCTTCATCGCGCGGTAGTTGAAGTGGTACTTCGCCTTCTCGCCCTGCGAACACCACAGCAGCGTCTCGTGCGCATTGGTGAAGCGGGTGCCCTTGAAATTGGGCATGGGGTTGGACTTGCGCCAGACGATGTCGTTGAGGATCCAGAAGCCGAGGTCCTGCAGGATCGCGCCGACACGGTAGATGTTGTGATAGCTGCCGATCACCCACAGCGCGCCGTCGGGCTTGAGGATGCGCTTCGCCTCGGTGAGCCAGGCGCGGGTGAACTCGTCATAGGCGGCGAAGGTGTCGAACTTGTCCCAGTCATCGGTGACGGCATCGACATGGCTGCCATCGGGCCGGGCGAGATCGCCGCCGAGCTGGAGGTTGTAGGGCGGATCGGCGAAGACGAGATCGACGCTGGCGGTCGGGATAGAGCGCATGGCTTCGACGCAGTCGCCCGGAATGATTTGCCCCACAGGAAGGGCGCGCGGCAACTCGCCCGGCTGGCCGAGCGGCAATTCCATCGTTTTCTCAATGCGCTGCGCGCGCGACTTCGTGGTCTCTATGACCCCCATGACGTCCATCCCTGTCCTAGTTATCCACAGGGTGAGTCCATCGCGAGTCCGCGTCAAGCGCAAAGCGACAGGCGGATCGCCGGCGGCGGGCAGATTTGGGAGAGAACGAAAGGAGTCCCCCACAAGATATTGAGTCCGCATGGATTCGCCGGACTCAAGATCGTGGGGTGTGGCCGGAAGGACTCGACTTTGCGCCAATTCGTGCGAATGTCGATCCGTCCAGCAACCCGGGTCGCGACAACCGGGAGGATATCATGGCACTCAAGGTCATCGGCGCCGGCGTCGGGCGCACCGCGACCTTCACGATGAAGTTCGCGCTCGAACACCTGGGCTACGGCCCCTGTTTCCACATGGCCGAACTCTTCGCCGATGCGCGGCGGCAGGTGCCGCTGTGGCTCGATGCGATTGCGGGACAGCCCGACTGGGACGAAATCTTCAAGGGCTTCCAGTCGACGGTCGACTATCCGTCCGCGTCATACTGGCGCGAACTGGCCGACTATTACCCGGAGGCGAAGGTGCTGCTGACGATGCGCGATCCCGACAGCTGGTTCGAATCCGTCAGCGAGACGATCTTCTCCGACGCCATGCAGGCGCACCTCGTCGGCACGCCCACCGGCGATATGATGAAGGGGGCGATCTTCGATCATTTCGACGGCGGCGACATCCGTGATCGCGCCTTCATGACCAAATGGTTCGCGGACCGGAACGCCGATATCATCGCCAGCCTGCCCGCCGAGCGCCTGCTCGTGTTCCATCCCAAGGAAGGCTGGGAATCGCTGTGCCGCTTCCTCGACGTACCCGTCCCGCCCGAACCCTTCCCGCGCGTTAACAGCCGCGACGAGATCATCGCCGAGAACGAACGCGAAGGCGGGATGGCAAAGGACGACGATGCCGCCGAGAACTTCGGCAAGAGCTATATCGAGACGCTGCGCGCCAAGGCCTTCGGGCGATAGGCCGGTTCAGGCCGGCGCGAGGCCCGGATCGACGCCGGTGAGTTCGATGGACTTCGCCCACAGCCGCGCGGCGAGCAGCGGATCGCGCGCCGTCTTCGTTGCATAGGCCTTACCCGAGGTGCGGCCGCTCATTTCGCGCAGGCCCCAGGAGCCGAAATAGTCGCCGCCTTGCGCTTCGGGGTCAGCCGCCGCCTGCAATGCGGGCACGGCGCCGTTCTCTGCCGTATTGAGGAAAAAGCCGACGGTCGGCGCGAAGACCTTGCCGAACGCGCCTAAATGCCTCGCAATCTCGGTCTGCGCGACACCCGGGTGGCAGGCGATCGACACTACGGGCGAGCCCGCCGCGCGCAGCCGCCGGTCGAGCTCGAAGGCGAACAGCAGGTTGGCGAGCTTGCTCTGGCCGTAGAACTTGGTGCGCGAATAGCCTTTCGACGCATCGAGATTGTCGAAGTCGATCATGGCGCCCTTGTGCGCGATCGAGGCCTGGCTGACGACCCGCGCGCCGCCATCTGCCGCCAGCTTGTCGAGCAGGAGGCCGGTCAGCGCGAAATGGCCGAGATGGTTTACCGCGAACTGTTGCTCCACCCCGCCGATCGCGTGGCCCAGCGGCGGGATCATGATGCCGGCATTGTTGATCAGCAGGTCGATCTTCGGTTCGGCCCTGGCGCGCTCCGCCGCCTGGCGGATCGACGCCATGTTCGACAGATCCAGCTGGAGGAAATCGAGGTCCACGGTCTCGGGCCCGCTGGCAATCTCGGCGATCGCGGCTTGCGCCTTGTCGGCATCGCGGCAGGCGAGGATCACGCGGGCCCCCTTGCGCGCCATGCCGCGGGCGATTTCCAGCCCGATGCCGGTGTTGGCACCTGTGACGATGGCAGTCTTGCCGCGCTGGTCGGGTACGTCGGAATAGGCAAAGCTCACGCGAACATCTCCATCTGCGATACCGGCGCGAAGCTGCGGCGGTGCAGCGGCGTCGGTCCATGGGTTCGCAATGCTTCGAGGTGCTCTGCCGTTCCGTAGCCCATATTGCGGTCCCAGCCGTAGTGCGGGTGGGCCTGGGCCGCCTCGCGCATAATGCGGTCGCGATGTTCCTTGGCTAGGATGGAGGCGGCGGAAATGCTCGGCTCCTTGCCGTCCCCGCCCACGATCGCACGTGCTTGCGGCCAGCGCCACTCCGCGCGGCGGCGGTGCGGGGTCATGTTGCCGTCGATCAGGACCGCGTCGGGTTCGCAGCCGAGCGCCTCGACCAGCCGCGTGACGGCCACGGTCATGGCGAGCATAGTCGCCTGGAAAATGTTGAGCTCGTCGATCATGTCCGGCTCGACTACGGCGAGCCCCCAGGCGCATTTTTCGCGGATTTGCGGCTCGAGCAGGGAACGGCGCTTGGCCGAGAGCTTTTTGGAGTCATCGAGACCGTCGATCGCCGGCTGGCACAGCACGGCAGCGGCGGCGACAACGGGTCCAGCCAACGGGCCGCGACCGGCCTCGTCCACGCCGATGACGAGCGGGGCGTCGCCAAGGCCGCCAAGGGGAGAATAACTGAACATGCGCAAATCCGTCCTTATCGCCACCCTATCGCCCGTGGTGCTGCTCGCAAGCTGCGGCAGTGCCTATTCCACCGATGGTGGAGCCGAGGCGGTTTCGACCCCCAGCCCCACCGCCCTCGATTTCGCGATCACTGCGCATGGCGAATTCAACGAACCCTGGGCATCAGCCTTCCTGCCCGGCACAGATCGGCTGTTCATCACCGAAAAGCCGGGCACGCTGAAATTCGTCAACACGAAGGACGGCACCGTCGGCACCGTCACCGGCCTTCCCGAAGTGGATTACGGCGGCCAGGGCGGGCTCGGCGAGATCGCCTTCCTGCCGAGCGAGGCGCGCCTGGGCTCGGCCAATCGCACGATCTACCTCAGCTGGGTCGAGGCGGGCGAAGGCGATACGCGCGGCGCGGTGGTCGGCCGCGGACAGATGATCTGCCCGACGACCCGGACATGCCAGATTTCCGATTTCGAGGTGATCTGGCGGCAGACGCCCAAGGTCGAAGGGCGCGGCCACTATTCGCATCGCATCGCCTTCAGCCCGGACGAACAATATCTCTTCATCACCAGCGGCGACCGGCAGAAGCAGGATCCCGCACAGGATACCTCGAACACGCTGGGCACGGTCGTCCGCCTGAACCTCGACGGCACCCCCGCCGCCGGCAACCCTCTGGCCGACCAGGGCAGCCCGAGCGACCAGATCTGGTCATGGGGCCACCGCAACCTGCTCGGCATAGATTTCGACGCGGACGGCCGCCTGTGGGAAATTGAGCATGGCGCCGCTGGCGGAGACGAGCTCAACCTCGTCCGGAAAGGCCAGAACTACGGCTGGCCGCTGCGCTCCGACGGCGATCACTACGATGGGGACAATATCCCCGATCACACCCCCGACGACGGCTTTGCCAAGTTCGCGATCAACTGGACGCCGGTGATCGCGCCCGGCAACATGACCTTCTATTCGGGCGACCTGTTCCCCGGAATGAAGGGCGATTTGCTGATCTCCGGTCTCAAGACGCAGGCCCTGATCCGTGTGGCCATCGAGGGCGAAACCGCGCGCGAGGTAGCCCGCTATGACATGGGCAACCGCATCCGTTCGGTCATCGAGGGGCCGGACGGCGCGCTTTGGGTGCTGGAGGACGGCGAAGGCGGCCGGCTGCTGGAACTTCGCCCGAAGTAAGGTGAAGTTGATCGACATGGGGCGTCGGCGGCATTAATCGGCGCGCCCCATGGCGACCCTCGTTCCCCTCTCCGCGATCGACCCTGCGCTGATCGAGGAATTGCTCGATGCCGCTTTCGGCGAAGGGCGGCATGCGCGTACGGCCTATCGCATTCGCGCGGGTGTGGAGTGGCTCGACGGCCTGAGCTTCGCCGCGCTCGACGAAGACGATTATCTCGCGGCCACGATCCAGCTCTGGCCGGTCGCGCTGACCGACCCGCAGGGTCGCCCGCATCCCATGATCATGGTTGGCCCTGTCGCGGTGATGCCGGGCCGGCAGGGCGAGGGCTTCGGCAAGGCCTTGATGGCGGCCAGCCTCGGCGCGATCGATGCGGGCTTCGAAGACGGCGCAGCCCCGCTGCCGCAGGTGATGATCGGCGATCCCGACTATTACGCGCGCTGGGGCTTCGTGGCCGACCACACCGCCGGCTGGCACTGCCCCGGCCCCTTCGAAAAGCATCGCCTGCTGGCGCGCACCGGCAATCCGGCCATCCTGCCGCCAGAAGGAATGCTCGGCCCCTGGATTCCCTGATGCGTGCGGGAAGTGCGTCTGCGCTTCCCTAGCTGTTCCATCCCGCGCAGCGACCGCAGGGAGCGAACAGACGCCATTGAGTCGCCTATCCGCTTCTGGCATCGCGTTTTCCAAGATGCCCTACACCCCTCCCCCCGAACTCGCCGGACTGTCGCTTGCCGAAATCGCCGAGCAGGTAGCCGCGCGCAAGCTGCCGCCGGTGGAGCAATGGTCGCCCGAGAATGTCGGCGAGAGCCACATGCGGATCGCGGCTGACGGGCGCTGGTATCACGAAGGCTCGCCGATCAGGCGCCCGGGCATGGTGCGCGCCTTCGCCGGCCTGCTGAACCGGGAGGCAGACGGCAGCTACTGGCTGGTCATGCCCTACCAGAAGCTCTCGATCGAGGTCGAGGACGCCTGCTTCATCGCTACCGATGTGAGCGAACCCGAGGGCGACCTTGCTTTCCGGCTCAACACCGACGAGCTGGTGGTCGCCGGACCGGACAACCCGATCCGCGCAGCGGGCGACCCCGAGCAGCCTGCTATATACCTGCATGTGCGGCGCGGCTGCGACGCGCGGCTCAACCGCTCGACCTACGAACAGCTTGCGCGCATCGCGCTGGAGCGCGGCGACGACTGGACCGTGATGAGCGGCGGCGAAACCTACTCGCTCCTGCCGGCATGAGTGCGATCTTCGACCGGCTGACCGCCCTGTTCGAACAGGGGCATGCGAGCGACGTCGCCGAGCTCATGTCCGACAGCCGCTTCGCCGATCTCGACCGGACCGCCGACGCGGCAGTGCTGATCGCCGTGACAGAGCGCCCGGACCCGACGGTACTCCTCACCCAGCGACCCCGCACCATGCGCGACCATCCGGGCCAGGTCGCCTTCCCGGGCGGCAAGCTCGACCATGGCGAGACCGCGATCGAGGCCGCGCTGCGCGAGGCGTGGGAGGAGCTCGCCATCCCGCAGGAGCATGTCCGCATCATCGGCACCACCGACCGCTACCAGACGGGCACCGGTTTCGACATCACCCCCGTGCTCGCCACGGTGCCGCACGACCTGCCCATCCGACCCGACCCGCGCGAGGTCGAAAGCTGGTTCGAATGCCCGCTCGACAAGCTGATGGACCCGGCGCAATGGAGCCGCAACGAAGTGTTCTGGAAAGGCGCGATGCGCGAATATCTCGAGATGGACCACGAGGGCTACCGCATCTGGGGCGTGACCGCCGCGATCTGCTGGAACCTCTCGCGCCGGATCGCCTGGCTGGACCGCGGCCGTGGCTGAGCAGCTTCCCGCCAGCGGCTGGACGCAGCGCGACGATCTGGCGAAACTGGTCGCCGCCCTCGGCGCAGAGCAGATGCGCTGGGTCGGCGGCTGTGTGCGCGACACGCTGCTGGGCATCGAACCCGCAGACGTCGATTGCGCGACCGTGCACCGGCCGGGCACCGTCATCGACCTCTGCCGGGCGGCGGGCATCCGCACCGTGCCGACCGGGATCGACCACGGCACCATCACCGCGCTGCTCGATCACGGACCCGTGGAGGTCACCACGCTGCGGCAGGATGTCTCGACCGACGGCCGCCGCGCGACCGTGGCTTTCGCCGACGACTGGCTCGAGGATGCGGCGCGGCGCGATTTCACCATCAACGCGCTCTATGCCCATCCGCTGACGCTGACGATCGACGATTATTTCGGCGGCCTTGCCGATCTGGCAGCGCGCCGGGTGCGCTTCATCGGCGATCCGGAAGAACGCATCCGCGAGGATCACCTGCGGATCCTGCGCTATTTCCGCTTCCAGGCGCGGTTCGGCGATGCGCTGGATGAGGCGGCGGTGGCGGCTTGCGAGAAACTCGCCGGGACGCTGAAGGGCCTCAGCCGCGAACGCGTGGCAATGGAGCTGCTCGCGATCCTCGAACTGCCCGATCCCGTCGCAACAGTGCAGCTCATGGAGAAGCTCGGCGTGCTCGCGGTCATCCTGCCCGAGGCGCGCCGCAACGAAATCGTGTGCCTCATCGCCCTCGTCGCCAGCGAGGCGGCGCAGGATCACGCCCCCGAAGGCATCCGGCGGCTCGCGGCGCTCATCCCCCCTATCCCGACCCTCGCCGAGGCCGTCGCGGCGCGGTTGCGGCTCTCGAAGGCCCAGCGCGCGCGCCTGGTCTGCGCGGCCGAGCGCAAGCCCGCCGACGCGGATGCGCCGCGCGCCCTTGCCTATCGCGAAGGCGTTGAGAGCGCGGTCGATCGCCTGCTGCTTTCGGGCAGCGATACTGCCGCGCTGGATGGATGGACGGTGCCCGAACTCCCGCTCAAGGGCGGCGAGATCGTGGCCCGCGGCGTCGACAAGGGCCCCGAGGTCGCCCGCATCCTGCGCGCAGTCGAAGCGCAGTGGATCGACGAAGGTTTTCCGGCCCGCAACCGGGTCGAGGAGCTGCTCGAGGCGGAACTTTCGCACCGCTCGCGCGCTTCATAGAGGCTTAAGGTGCACTGCAGCATAAGGGTGCTGCATTTGCCAGAAACGGCAATTCGTGACAAAGGGCGCTAGCACCCCACGGGGAGCTCCGGCGGTTTTTGCATCTGCGAAAGCGTTGCCCGCCCTTTCCATCTTGGTCGTTGCCAATGCGCGTTGGCGCGTGGCGGGAACGCATGTGTCGAAGAACTAGTCTTGGAGTTGAACTTATGAAATTCGCGAAGCTGGCCGTCGCCGCCATCGCTCTTGCTGCCACCCCCGCGCTCGCCAACGAGCAGGTCGTCGCCGGCGCCACCGTCTATGGCCCCGAAGGCAATGAAGTCGGCACCATCGTCTCGGTAGAGAACGGCCAGGCCGTGCTCGACACCGGCAAGCACAAAGTTCCGCTGGCCGTGAACATGTATGGCGAGAGCGAAACCGGCCCGACCATCACCGTCACCAAGGACCAGATCAACGGCATGATCGACGCGCAGCTGGCCGAAGCCGCTGCCAAGCGCGACGCCGCTCTCGTCGTCGGCGCCGAAGCCATGGCCGCGGATCACGCGCCGCTCGGCACCATTCTCGAGATCGAAGGCAACAATATCGTCATCGCCCGCGGCGGCGACGAAACGGACAAGGTCACGCTGCTGCGCTCGCACTTCGATGCGACCGACCATGGCCTGATGGCCCGCCTGACCAATGCGCAGATCGACGCCGCGATGGCGCAGGCTGCCCCGGCCGAAGGTGGCGCGGGCGAATAAGCCTCGCCTCCCTCGCGCGATAAAACAGGGCCGGGAGCGGTGGTATCGCTCCCGGCCCTTTTTCATTCGCTCACCGAATTAGATTCGCACCCGCTCCACGGCGCCATCGCCTTGCGCGCCGCTGTCGGCGTCGGGATTGAGGCGCAAGAACTCGTAATTGAGCACCGTCGCGAAGAGCACCCACGCAAGATAGGGCAGCAGCAACAAGGCGGCCGGACGGCGAACCTTCCAGAACAGGGCGATGACCGCGAGTAGCGTCAGGTCGATCAGCACGAGGATCACCAGTGCGGCGGTGATCTGTTGCGCCCCGAAGAAGGTCGGCGACCAGGCGAGGTTGAGCAGGAAATGCAGCGCGAAAACCCACAGGGCGACCTTGCGCCCGCGCGCGCCCCACGCCGATGCGACGATGGCCACCGCAAGGCCGATCATGACATAGAGGATGGTCCAGACGATCCCGAACCACTTGGGTTCGGGGAAGATCGACGGCTTTTCGAGCGCGGCGAACCACGGCGTTTGCGCGCTGCCCAAGGTCCCGGCGAGGAAGCCGAGCAACACGATCAGCGGGACGGTGAAGAGGGCCCAGCGAATGAAACTCGCGCGCAGCTGTCCGCGCGAAGCCAGCGTGTTCATGCAGTCTCCCCGAAATCGGCGAATCGTTAACCGTCTTGTGGCGAGCCTGATGGCGCGGCGCAATGCGCAGGCCGGATTAGTCCCGATCCGGTGCGGTTGCGATGCGATCCGGGCCGAGCTTCCCAAGGGGCCCAGGGCCATCTAGACAGCGCCGAAAGGAAAGGTCTCCGCAATGACCAACGTGGATTTCCTGATCGTTGGAGCCGGAATCGCCGGCCTGTCCGCTGCCGCGCGGCTGGCGCGGCATGGGAGCACCCTGGTGTGCGAGGCCGAGGAGGCTCCGGGGTTCCATTCCTCCGGTCGCAGCGCGGCCTTCGCGCATTTCGATATGGACAGCGCCATCGTGCGGGCGCTCACCGCCGCAAGCATCCCGCTGCTGGAAGAGCCGGGCGCGCGGCCCCATCCGGCCCTGTTCATCGCGCTCGAGGGGCAGGACAAGGACCTCGACCGGGTCGAGGCCGCCTATCGCGAATGGCAGCCCGCGGCGCGTCGCCTGTCGGTTGCGGACGCGCGCGCCTTCGTCCCGGTCCTGCGCGAAGGTGCGGACGGGATCGTCGGCGCGCTGCTCGATCCGGTGGGACGCAAGCTCGACGCGCATGCCCTGCTTGAAACCCACCGGCAGGCGCTGGGCGCCGCGGGCGGCGCCATCGCGACCCGCGCGCCGGTAACCGGCCTCGCGCTCGACGGGAACCGCTGGAGCGTCGACACGCCGGGCCAGAGCTATTCAGCGAGGGTCGTGGTCAATGCCGCCGGCGCCTGGGCGGACGCGCTTGCCCGCCTTGGCGGAGTTCCACCGATCGGCCTGCGTCCCCTGCGGCGCACGGTCATCACTTTCGACGTGCCGCAGGGCATGGACGTGTCGGCCTGGCCCTTCACCAAGACCGTGGGGCCGGGCTTCTATATCGAGCCCGAAGGTCGCGGCCGTCTGCTCGCCTGCCCGATGGACGAGCATTTCTCCGACCCTTGCGACGCGCAGCCGGAAGAGGAGGACGTCGCGCTTGCCGCATGGCGGGTCGAGCAGGCGACCACCCTCGCCATTCCGCGTATTGCCAGCAAATGGGCGGGCCTGCGCAGCTTCGCGCCCGACCGCCGGCCGGTGTGCGGCTTCGATCCGGATGCGCCCGGCTTCTTCTGGCTAGCGGGCCAGGGCGGCTTCGGCCTCCAGACCTCGCCCGCCCTCGCGCTGGCGGCCGAAGCGATGGCCACGGGTGACGATTGGCCGGCGGAGCTGGAAGCCGTCGGAGTCGCTCGGCGAGACCTGTTGCGGCGACGCTAGAAGCCGGCGCCGGACCTGCCCCTCACTGCTCCGGTGCGAAGCCGAATCGCGCTGCCAGCTCGGCCCGAGTCGCAGTCTCCGGCTCGGGGCCGTCAGCCATGCGAATCTCTTGCCTGTAGGTACCCGGCGCAACTTCCCGCCACCACGGCATGTCCAGCGGGCCATTATATTGCTCGAGATAAGCCAGATACTCGTCGAGCGAGCCGAAGGTTTTGCCCCGTGCATAGGGAAGATTGGCCACGCCGCCGGATTCCGTTTGACTTTCCATGACTTGCTTCGGCTCCTTCGTATCGGCTTGTTCGATTGAAGCAGGCGGAGCACATGAAAATTGCGCGAGACCGCACAACCCGGCGCAGAAGATTTTCCAACGCTGCAACATGTCAAATCTCCAAACTGTCCAAAAACGGGATTCCCCGTCAAACGTCCGTAAACATGGTAAATTTATCGTTTCCATGCATTGCCGTGCTTACCGAATTATGTACACATTCTCGCGTCTGCGTCCATGAGGTGACGCTTCTTGCGGGAGGAAATACATGTCCGAGACTTTCCTTCGTTCCGGTTGGGACGATTTCTATTCCGACGAGGTCGCGCGGCCGGTCGACGTCGGTGCCATGCTGGCCCAGATGTCGTCGACGATCGCGGCGGCGGCTGCCAACGGCACCATCGATACCCATCCGAACGGCCCGACCCTCGGCGGCACGCTCGAAGCGGGTGAAGGCTATGACCTGGTGGCCGTCGAACTGGTCGCCGGCCAGACCTACACCTGGTCGTTCCGCGGCACCGACGGTGGCCTCGAAGATCCGCTACTTGCGCTTTTCGGCCCCGATTTCAGCTATATCACGCAGGACGACGATGGCGGTTTCGGGCGCACGTCGCAGATCACCTTCACCGCGCCGACCTCCGGCACCTATTACCTGTACCTCACCTCGTGGTACGAAACTGTCGGCCAGACCGGCGTGGATACCGGTGACTATACGGTCGTCCAGTGGTCGCCCGATGCGGCAACGGATGCGCCCGACAGCTTCGGCACGCCGTTCGAACTGACCGTGGGCACCAACTACGGATACATCGACGCCCCCGGCGACCGCGACGTCTATTCGGTGACGATCGAAGCCGGCCAGATCTATTCCTTCTCCTATTCCGGCGGCATTTCCGGCGCTGACGATTTCGATGGCGAGCCTGGCGAGAATATCGTCACTCTGCAGCTCTATAACGAAGCCGGTCAGCTGGTCGCCAGCAACCTCGCCTACGAGAGCAGCCTGTCCTTCTTCTCGGAAGAAGGCGGCACGTACTATATCCGCGCCGTTCCTTACGGCGAGCAGTTCGGCCTGCAGCTGACCGGCGGCTACACGATCGATGTCGAGCAGCTCGACCCTGCCGATTACGATCCGCTGGAATCGCTCAACTGGGATAGCGCGGCCAACGTCCCGACCGTCGATGTCGATGGCGTCCCGACGGTCTATATCTATTTCGCTCCGGCCGGTGAGAACTTCGGCCAGCTCGAGCCCGACGGCGTCACGCCGATGGCCACTTTCGGGTGGGAACAGCACCAGATCGACGCGGTCATGCATGCGCTGAACACGCAGTACACGCCGATCACGGGCATCAACTACGTCATCACGGACGATGTCGACCAGGCGACGTTCCGCATGCTGACGACGTCGAACCTGTCCTACGGCGCACGCTTCTTCCCGCAGGACCCCGCCTATGGCGACGATGCGGGCATCGGCGTGTTCAACCTGCGCAGCGGCGGCTTCGGCACCGATCCCAGCAGCCTCGATCCGGGCGGCTTCTCCTATGCCGTGATCCTGCACGAGTTCGGCCACGCCCACGGCGTCGCCCACCCGCACGATCGTGGTGGCGGCTCGGAAATCATGCTCGGCGTCACCAGCTCGGCCTCGCTCGGCGTCTACGACCTCAACCAGGGCGTCTACACGGTGATGTCGTACAACGATGCCTGGGTCACCCACCCCGATGGCGAGCGTCTTTACGGCGTCGACACCCGCGGCGACGGCTGGAGCGAAACGCTCGGTGCCTTCGACATCGCCGTGCTGCAGGCCCGTTACGGCGTCCACGCCCACAATGATGGCAACACCGTCTACACCCTGACCGACGTTCAGGAAGAGGCGAGCTACATGACCATCTGGGATACCAGCGGCACCGACGAAATCCGTTACGACGGCGCGGAAGATGCCCGCATCGACCTGCTGGCGGCGACGCTCGACTACTCGCCCACCGGCGGCGGCGTCGTGTCCTTCGTGCACGGCACCTATGGCGGCTTCACCATCGCCAATTCGGTGGTCATCGAAAATGCCACCGGCGGTAGCGGTGACGACGTGCTGATCGGCAACGACGTGGCCAACATCCTAACCGGCAACAACGGGGCCGACGTCCTGATGGGCCGTGACGGCAACGACACGCTCTATGGCGGCAACGGCATGGACGAACTGTTCGGCGGTGCCGGTAACGACCTGCTCCAAGGCGGTGGCGGCAACGACGTGCTGAACGGCGGCGCCGGCTACGATCGCCTGAGCGGCGGTGGCGGCAACAACCTGTTCGTTTTCGACACCTTCGACGGTTCGTATGACCGGGTGAACGGTTACAACACCGCGAGGGACAGCATCGAGGTCGACACCGATGGCGTGATCACCTGGGCCCAGACCAACGGCGGCGCCCAGATGTTCGTCGATGGTGAACTGGTCGCGGTCTTCTCCGGTCAGAGCGCTTCGGCGATGGTCAGCGAAGTGGCCGGCTCCAGCCTTGCGCTGATGACCCAGAGCGACCTATCGGCTTACCACTTCGCCTAAGGGCGGGTACATCAGAGCCTGAAAAAGAGGCGCCGGGGACCTTGCGGTTCCCGGCGCTTTCTTATTGCGCAGACCGAAACGAAAAAGGGCGTGTCGTCCGAACAAGCTGCGCTGTCAGCTATCGCGTTCGAACACCGTGAAACGTGCCACGGATGTCGAACCGGCAGCACGCTGCAGCGCGCGGCCATCATAGCCCGGACGCGCGCTCAGCCAGTCGACGAATTCCAGACAGCCTTCGGCCTCGATCGGGAAAATTCCGACCGGGTCGGGAGCGGGACCATAAAGCAGGTAAACGAAATCCGCCCCCCACGGCCCGCTATCGTCGGTGGCCACGACGACCCTTTTAAGATCGTCTATCGCAAGCCGGCGCGTGGTCCCGATCCCGTCGCTGGTGACGATCGCATCCGCTTCGATCCGCACCCTCCATATGGCGAGCGGGGATGGCGGGAAAAGCCATTGCTTCAGCCGATCGAGCACCGCTTCAAGCCCCCTAACGCATCAGCACCAGCTCTTCCGCCATGGTCGGATGGATCGCGGTGGTCGCGTCGAAATCGGCCTTGGTCAGCCCCGCCTTCACGGCAATCGCGGCCGCCTGCATCATCTCGGGCGCATCGGGCGCGATCATGTGGATGCCGACGATCCGACCGCTGTCGCCATCGCAGACCAACTTCATCAGGCTGCGCTCGTTACGCCCGGCGAGTACGTTCTTCATCGGGCGGAAATCGGAGAGGTAGACCTTGACCGAGCCGAGCTTGTTCTTGGCTTCACCTTCGGTCATCCCGACCGCCGCGATGGGCGGATGGCTGAAGACGGCGCTGGGGATGCAGGAATGGTCGACCGCGACCGGATCGCCCTTGCCGAAAACCGTCTCGGCAAAGGCCTGCCCCTCGCGGATAGCGACAGGGGTCAACTGCACCCGGTCGGTGACGTCGCCGACCGCATAGATATGGTCGACATTGGTCTTGCTGAAGCGGTCGACCTTGACCTCGCCGCCCTCGCCCAGCTCGACGCCCACCTTGTCGAGCCCGAGGCCTTCGGTGTTGGGCATGCGGCCCACGGCGAACAGCACCAGGTCCGCCTTCTCTTCGTCGCAGTCGGACAGTTTCACGAAATAGCCGCCCTCGTCGCAAGGCTTGATGTATTCGAAGGTCGTGTTGAAGCGGAACTTGATCCCCTTCATCGTGCTGATCTGAAGCAAGCGGTCGCGCACCGCTTCGTCATAGCTGCGCAGCAGCCGGTCGCCGCGATTGACGATATGCACGTCGGAGCCGAACTCGTTGAAGATGCCGGCGAACTCGTTGGCGATATAGCCGCCGCCCGCGATGATCACCTTCTTCGGCAATTCGTCGAGGTGGAAGGCCTCGTTCGAACTGATCGCGTGTTCGGCGCCCTGGCATTCGGGCATGCGCGGACGCGCGCCGGTGGCGATCAGGATGTATTTGGCGGTGACGACCTTCCCGCTCGCGAGCGTGATCTCGTGCGGGCCGGTGATCTCGGCCCGCTCCTTGAATATGGTCACATCGTGGTTTTCGAGCGTTTCGGTATAGGCCCCTTCGATCCGGGTCACATCGTCGAGCACATTGTCGCGCAGGACCTTCCAGTCGAACTTCCTTTCACCGATCTCCCATCCGAACCTCTGGCAATCCTCGAGATCCTCGGCGAAATGCGCGCCGTAGACGAGCATCTTCTTGGGCACGCAGCCGCGGATCACGCAGGTGCCGCCGACCCGGTACTCTTCCGCGACCGCGACCTTCGCGCCGAGCGCCGCCGAGACCCGGCTGGCCCTTACGCCGCCCGATCCTGCACCGATGGTGAAGAGGTCGTAATCGTATTTGTCGGCCATGCGGCGCTCCTGTCAGCGTGAGAGGTGTCTCTCGCCAACGAGTAGCGCCTTGGCAAGGTCCGACTTAGGTTCCGCTGCGCGCGCGATTGCGGTTACGGTTGCGGTTGCGATTGCCGCCGGGGCGGCCACCGGCGGGTGCGCCCTCGCGCTTGGGCGCGCCGGCACGCGCCGGGTGCTTCTGCTTGGGCCTGGGCTTCTTTGCGGCACCGCCAGCCGGGCGCACCTTGGGCCGCGCCAGCTTCGGCTTCTGCTCGCGCTTCGTCGGCCCCACACCGTCGACCACGGCGCGGAAATTGTCGGGCAGCGGCAGGCGCTCGAACTCGGCGTCGGTCTTCTTGCGGATGTCCTTGAGGTAATCGCGCTCGTCCTCGGCGCAGAAGGCGATGGCGATGCCGTCCTTGCCCGCGCGCGCCGTACGGCCGATGCGGTGGACGTATTGCTCGGGCACGTTCGGCAGTTCGTAGTTGAGGACGTGGCTGACGCCCGGGATGTCGATCCCGCGCGCGGCGACATCGGTAGCTACCAGGATCGGGGTCTTGGCCCGCTTGAATTCGTCGAGCGCGCGCTCGCGCTGCGGCTGGCTCTTGTTGCCGTGGATGGCATTGGCCGGAATCCCGACCTGGCCGAGCCGCTTCACGATCCGGTCGCAACCATGCTTGGTGCGGGCGAAGATCAGTACGCGTTCGAATGTGCCGGGCACCTTGTGGCGTTCCGACAGGATCATTTCGAGCAGCGTTTGCTTTTCGTCCTGCTGGACCATGAACAGATACTGGTCGATGCGCTCGGCCGTGGTGCTCTCCGGCGTGACGCTGACCTTGACCGGATTGCGGCAATATTTGCCGACCAGTTCCTGGATCTGCTTGGGCATGGTGGCGGAGAAGAACAGCGTCTGGCGCTCTTCCGGGACGAGCTGGCTGATCCGGCGCAGCGCGTGGATGAAGCCGAGGTCGAGCATCTGGTCGGCCTCGTCGAGGACGAGGATTTCGACCTTGTCGAGAGTGAAAGCCTTCTGGTCGATGAGGTCGAGCAGGCGACCGGGCGTCGCGACGAGGATGTCGGTCCCGCGGTGCAGCTTGTTGCGGTCCTTGTTGACCGAGGTGCCGCCGACGATTGACTGGACCTTGAGGCCCGCGAGCGCTCCGTAATCCTTGGCGCTCTGAGCGATTTGGCCGGCCAGCTCGCGCGTGGGCGCAAGCACCAGCATGCGGCAGGACTTGAACGGCGTCTGCCGCTCCGCCTCGCGCAGATTGTCGATCGAGGGCAGCATGAAGGCCGCGGTCTTGCCGGTGCCGGTCTGGGCGATGCCCATGAGGTCGCGCCCTTCGAGCACGGGCGGGATGGCCTGTGCCTGGATCGGCGTCGGCGTCGAATAACCCTTGAGGTCGAGGGCCTGGAGAACGGGCTGCGACAGCCCGAGATCGGTAAATTGCGTCATTAAAACTCGCATTCGATATGCGGCGCGCAGACGGATTGGTCGCGCGGCGCGGGTGTCAAACGACCCGCGTGAAAAGGGAAGTCCTTGGAAAAAGACCGAGGCGCGGCCGGGGCGATGGATGTCTCTCACATCGCCGCTTCACGCTGGCTAGCGCGCTTCGATGGCGGCCATGTGGATGCTGCAGCGCAAAAAGTCAATCGTTTCCGCGCCACTCCGCATTGCGCGAGGGTTCCTCCACGGCCAGCCTGCGCGCGGTCGACCACGTCGCCTGGGTGAACAGGACGATCATGACCGTGCCGCAAACCCCGGTGAAGATGTCGAAACCGGAGATGCGGCCGAACCACCCTTCTCCGCTCGCGCCGAAGCCCATCATTGCCAGCGTGAAGCCGATCAGCAGGAAGCGCAATTCCGTCGGCCCGGCGTTGAGGTAGGACAGCTTCATCTCACCCAGCACGCGAACCCTCAGGAAGGCGTGAATCGAAAGGAGCAGGTAACCTGCCAGCGCGAGCAGCGCGACTTCAAGCTGGACATAGGGCGACAGGCCGATGCCGGCGAGGACCAGCGTGGTTGCCAGCCCGTCGCAACTGTGGTCGAGGAAATAGCCGTAGCGCGGGCGCTCGATCTTGCGGAACCGCGCCAGGCTGCCGTCGGTGCTATCGCCCAGCCACTGCACGGCGTACCCACCGATGGCGAGCCACAACCAATCCTCGCCCAGGTTGCTCAGCACATAGCCGGCAAAGACCATGACCGCGCCGACCATGCCGACGAAGGTCATCATGTCGGGCGTCACCCAGCCGGGCAGCCGGGCGCAGATCCAATTGAGCAAACGCCGTTCGCTCCGCGCAAGGACGTTTTCCTGAATGCGATTGATCGGTGCGGGCGTCGGCGTGCTGGTGTCGGTCATGTGACTTGCGCCAATGCGCTTCTTTGGCCGCGCTCACAATTGCGAAAACGTCAGCGCATTCGCATTGTCGCAAAGTGCGCACAGTCTGGCTCGCCTGCGCTGCATGGGATGCGAACACGCAAAGAGGCCGCTCTTGGCAGGGAGCGGCCTCTCGCTTGGGACGGTGGGTCTTCTGGTGCGCGATCAGGCGGCCTTCTTGCCGGCCAAGGCGTGGACGTCCGCCGCGCCGAGCAGCTGACCGCCGATGCCCCAGTCGCCCTGTTCGACCTCCATGATGCGGACCCAGGTCACAGGGCGCATGGCTTCGCCTTCGACCTCGACCATGGCCTCGGTCACCTTGCCGATAAGCTGCTTCTTCTGGTCGTCGGTGAAAACGTTCTTGATCACGTCGATGGTAACGAGCGGCATATCAATTCTCCTCAAATCAGGTTGGGTTCGGATCAGTTCCGATGCCCCCTTGCTAGGCCGCCCGGCCGCGCGATGCTTGACCTTGGCGTGAAGATGTCTGACGGTTTCATGGAGATTTGCCGCAAACGGGGATGTTCGGATGGACGGACCACCACCCCGGGTCGTGAAATTCGCCGGATATGCGCTCGATCCGCAGGGTTTCGAGCTGCGCCATGGCGGCGAGCGTGTGGCGGTCGAACCGCAGGTGCTCTCGCTGCTCCTCCTGCTTGCAGCGAACCGCGAGCGGATGGTCTCGAAGGACGAGATCATTGAGGAGGTCTGGGACGGACGGATCGTTTCCGAAAGTGCGATCTCCGCGCGGATCAAGGCCGCGCGCAAGGCAGTCGGCGACGACGGGACCGCGCAAAAGGTCATCCGCACGATCCACGGACGCGGGTTTCGGTTTGTCGCCGTGGTCGAGGAAAGCGTCGCCGCCGTGGTGGAGGCTGATGAGGCCCCAGCCGCAACCCCGCCCAGCACACGCCCTTCGATCGCCGTCCTGCCCTTCGCGCTGATCGGCGAGAGCGGGCCGCACGATATCATCGCCGATGCGTTGCCCGCCGACATCATCATGGACCTCGCGCGGATCAACTGGCTGTTCGTCATCGCGCGCGGATCGAGCTTCCGGTTTCGCGGGCCCGACGCCGATCCCATTGCGGTGGGCCGCGCGCTGGCGGTCACCTATTGCCTGACCGGACAGATCGAACGCACCGGCCATTCGGTGTCGGTGCGCTGTGCGCTGATCGACACGCGCGACGGGCACACCGTCTGGTCGGAACGCTATGAAGGCGCGATCGAGTCGCTGCAGGAACTGCGGCCCGAGATCGAGCGCGGCGTTGTCGAGAGCGTGCTCCAGCACATCCCGCAGAACGAGGTTCGTCTCGCACGCGGCCTGCCCGCCGCGCAGCTCGACGCCTGGGCGAGCTTCCACCTCGGCATCGATCACATGTACCGCTTCAATGCTGCGGACAACGCGGCCGCTTCGCGCCTGTTCGGCCACGCGCTCGAGCGCGATCCGTGGTTTTCGCGCGCGATGGCGGGGCTGTCCTTCACCCATTTCCAGAGTGCCTTCATGGCCTATGACGAACAGGTCGGGCGGCATGTCGAGCAGGCCCGCATGTTGGCGCAGAAGGCGGTCGAGACCGACCGGCTCGACCCTTTCGGCCATTTCAGCCTCGGGCGCTGCTCGTGGCTCGAGGGTCGGCTCGACGACAGCATCGCCTGGTTCGACCGGGCGACCAGCCTCAGCCCCAGCTTCGCACAAGGGGTCTACAACCGCGGTCTGGTCGCGACGATTGCGGGCCAGGCCCGGCAGGCAGACCGCGACCTTGCGCTGGCCCTCGATCTCAGCCCGCTCGACCCGATGGCCTATGCGATGATTTCCGGACGCGCCCTGACGCATCTGCAATTCGGCGAACTGGAACAGGCGGCGCAATTCGGCGAGCGCGCGGCGCTGACGCCCGGCGCGCACAAGCATATCAAGCTGATCGCGGCGCTGACGCTGAACCTCATCGGCAAGCGGCAGGAAGCCGCCGCCTGGCTGGCCAAAGCGCGCGCGGACGATGCCGACTTGTCCGCCGCGAGCTTCTTCCGGTCGTTCCCTTATGCGCAGGGCGAGGCCCGCGAGACGCTGGAGCGGGGCCTGCGCGCGATCGGTGTCTAGGCACTCCTGCCGAAGGGCCGGTTCAGGCGCACGATCGTCCAGTTGAGGATCGCCGCGAAACTCACCCAGGCGAGGTAAGGCACGATCATCCAGCTCGCCGCGACCGACCAGTCGCGCAGGAAGACGGTGAGCGCGAGCACCGAGAGCCACAGGAAAGGCACCTCGACCAGCGCCCAGTCGGGGCGCTTAAGGGTGAAGAACAGCGGCGACCAGAGAAAGTGGAACAGCCCGTTCACGAGGTAGAGCGCGATCAGCAGTGTGCGCTCTGCCTCGCTGTCCGTTCCGCGCCACGCCAGCACGAAGGCCCAGCCGGAGAGCCCGAGGATGATCGTCCACGCCGGGCCGAACAGCCAGTCGGGCGGCTGCCACGCGGGCTTCTTCAGCTCGCGATACCAGCTGCCGATCTTCGTGAGCAGCCCGCCGCCGAGGCCGAGGACCACGGCCCAGCCGATGGCAAAGATGATCGGAAAGTCCATGTGCAGCCGCTAGACCCGCCCGCAAGACAAGGCAAACGCCTTGCGCCACTCAGGCGTCCTGCGACCGCCTCTGGAGCAGCCGGCCGAGGCTCTCGGCGGTGGCATAGAAATTCATTTCCGCATGACGCACCACGCGTTCAGCGTCATCGCCGTTCGCCGAGGTACGTACCGCCGCGAGCCTCTCGTAACTCTTGCGGAATTCCTCCAGCAAATCTGTCTCGTCCATCCAAGCGACCCCATTCCGCTCCTTCCTCGCTCGATAATCCTCAGAATTGCAGAAAAGTCAAATGTATCATATGTTAAGCACCTCCAACTTGCGCATTTTGCAGGTGACATCCTTTTGAAAATTGGCGCGAAATGCGCCTCGACAGCGGAAAGTTTGCGGCGCAGATATTACGCGGGAGCGGGGGAGTTCGGGCGATGAGCAATAACATTTTGCGGCGGCTAGCGGGGCCGGGACTCATCTTCAGCGGTGCTGCTATCGGCACCTCGCACCTCGTCCAGTCGACCCGCGCCGGTGCGATGTTCGGACTGGCGCTGGTGGTGGTGATCGTGCTCGCCAACGTCCTCAAATACCCTGCCTATCGCTTCGGTTCGGATTTCGCTCACACGCGAGGGCGTTCGCTGCTCGCGGGCTATCGCGAGCTCGGCTTGTGGGCGCTCGTCCTCTTCCTCGCGCTGGTGATGCCGCTCGTCCCGATCATCTGGGCGGCGCTGGGCGCGGCCACCGCCGGGATCCTGACCGTGATCGTCGGTCCCGTCGCGCCCGTACCGGTGCTCGCCGCGCTGGTGATCCTCGCCGCGACTACGCTGCTTCTGGTCGGCGGCTACGCATGGCTCGACCGGATCAACGGCTGGCTGCTCGCTTTCCTCTGCATCGCGACGCTGGTGACCACCGCCACGGTCCTCCCCCGGGTCGAGTGGGCGACGCTGGTCGATTTCTCCTGGACGCAGCAGACCGCCGCGCTGTTGTTCATCGTCGCGCTCGCCGGGTTCATGCCCAATCCGATGGACGTCTCGGTCGCGCTCTCGCTGTGGAAGGTCGAGGGCGACCGCGCGCTGCCCGAGGGCGCCCACCCCTCTCTGGCCGAGGCGCGGCGCGGCTTTCTCGGCCCTTATGTGCTCACCACCGTCATGGCGGTGTGCTTCTGCATCATGGGAGCAGGCGTCATGCACCCGCAGGGCATCGCGCCGCTGCCAGACGCCCCGGGCTTCGCAGGGCAACTGGTCGACCTCTACCGTGCAGCGCTGGGCGACTGGGTCGCGACCCTCGCCGCGCTGTCCGCCCTCTCGGTGATGCTGACCACGGTGATCGCCGGGATCGACGCCTATGCGCGTATCGCGGGCGCTTCGCTGGCGATCTTCAAGGGCCACGAGGACGTGTCCTATTCGCGCCGCGATTATGCGGGTTTCTGCCTCGCCTTCGTCGCCATCGCACTGGTGACGGTGTTCACCCTGCTCAAGGACCTGACGACCTTCCTCGACTTCGTCACCTCTGCCAGCTTCGTGACCGCGCCGGTCGTGGCGCTGCTCAACCACCTCGTGGTCACCCGCTGCGCAATGCCCGAAGAAGCCCGCCCCGACGCGCTGTTCAGGGCGTGGAACTGGGTCGCGATCGTCGTGATGACGGCGCTGGCGGCGATGTACTTCGCGCTGAAGCTGGCCTAGCCCTCAGCCCAGCCCCGCCGCCTCCAGCAGCGCGTCGGTGCTGGCATCGAACTGTTCGCCGCCCTGCTCGATCGCCTTGGCCATTTGCTTGCCGAGCTCGACCCCGAACTGGTCGAAGGGGTTGATGCCCATCAGCACGGCGTTGGCGAAGGTGCGGTGTTCGTGAAAGGCGATCAGCGCGCCGAGGGCTGCCGCGTCGAGATCGTCGCACAGGATCGTCGCCGAGGGGCGGTCGCCGGGATAGTTGCGCGCCGGGTCCTCGCCCGCCTTGCCCGCCATCAGCGCCGCGCCTTGGGCGAAGCAGTTCATCAGCAGGATGCGGTGGTGCGCGGGATCGAGATCGTCGCCGGGTGCAACGCTGGCGATGAAGTCCACCGGGATCAGGTGGGTGCCCTGGTGGAGCAGCTGGAACACGGCATGCTGTGCGTCGGTGCCCACCCCGCCCCAGGTGATCGGCGCGGTCGGCCCGTCGACGGGCTTCATGTCCGCGGTTACGCGCTTGCCGTTGCTCTCCATCTCGAGCTGCTGGAGGTAGTCGGGAAACAGCGTCAGCCGCTCGTCATAGGCGAAGACCGCGCGCGTCTGGCAGCGGCGCACGCGGGTGTAATAGAGATCGGCGAAGGCCGCGCGCAGGACGAGGTTCGCCGACCCGTCCGTGTCGCGGAAGTGCTCGTCCACTGCCTTGGCACCGCCGAGCATAGCGCGGAAATCGTCCATGCCGACCGCCATGGCGATGGGAAAACCGATCGAGGACCAGATCGAATAGCGCCCGCCCACGCTTTCCTGAAACGGCAGGATGCGCGTCTCGTCGACGCCCCACTCGACGGCGCCTTCGGGATTGGCGGTGAGCGCGATCACGCGCCCGCCGGGATCGGACACGCCATTGTCGCGCAGCCATTTGAGCGCGCTTTCGGCATTGGTCATCGTCTCGATGGTGGTGAAGGTCTTGCTCGCCACCGCGATCAGCGTCTTGGCCGGATCGCACTTTGAGAACGCCGCTTCCAGCGCCACGCCGTCGATGTTGGAGACGACATGCACGTCGCAATAGGAGAGGTCGCGGCTCAAGGCGTCGACACCCAGTGCAGGGCCCAGCGCGCTGCCGCCGATGCCGATGTGGATGAGGTGCTCGACCTCGCCCAGCGCGCCTTGGTGGATCGCCTCCACCAGCATCCCCATGCGGTCGATCAGCGCCATCGCCTCTTCGACCTTGGCCGGATCGCCCGTGCCGCGCAGCGTGGCGTGTTCGGCGGCCCGCCCCTCGGTCGGGTTGACCACCTCGCCGCCGAACAGCTTGGCGCGCATGCCGGCGAAATCCATCGCCCCGGCCAATTCCTCGAACGCCGCGATCACGGCGCGGTCGAGATGCGTCTTCGACCAGTCGAACAGGATGCCGCCTTCGCCGAGCTCGATCCGGCCCGAGAGCATCGCCACGCGCTCCTCACCGCCCGGCTCGTCCGCCCCCTCGCCGCCGTCGCGCAGGGCGCTGAACAGCTCGCCCAGCGTCGGGCGCGGCAGGTTCTCGAGCGTGTTCCAGAGGGCGGCAGGCGTGGTCATGGTGCAAAAATCCTTTCGTGTCCGCATGTGCGCGACTAGGGAACTCGGCGATGATTGAGAACCCCGCATGACAGAGCAAGCGCTGGATACGAATGCCGTAGATACGGCGGAGAAGCCCGAGCAGGAAGAGAGCTGGGGCAGTTTCCTGTGGTTCTGCATCAAGCTGGTGCTGGCGGTGCTGCTGTTCCGCACCTTCCTGTTCAGCTTCTTCACCATTCCGAGCGAGAGCATGCTGCCCGGCCTGCGCACCGGCGATTACCTGATCGCGGCGAAATGGCCCTATGGTTATAACGAGAATTCGTTGCCTTTTGGTATTCCGGGACCTAAGGATCGCCTCTTCGCAAGCGAGCCCAAACGCGGCGACGTGGTGGTGTTCAAGCACCCGGTCGACGGGACCGATTACGTCAAGCGCGTGATCGGCCTGCCCGGCGATACTGTGGCGATGCGCAATGGCGTGGTGATCCTCAACGGCGAGCCAATCCGCAAGGAGGCTGCGGGCTATGCTGATCTTACGCTTAGCCCCAACACCAAATGTCGACGCGAAGCCGAAATTTCGCCAGACGGAACGGCATGTCGCTATCGCCGCTTTCGCGAGACCCTGCCATCGGGCAAGACTTTTTCGACGCTCGATTTCGGGCCGGTCGGAATGCGCGCCCTCACTGACAAAGACGGCAAACTGGTCCGGGATAGCTCGGGTAATGTCATTTCCATCGATCCCGACAACACTTCAGCGGTCATAGTGCCGGAAGGCAAGCTCTTTGTCATGGGCGACAATCGCGACAATTCGATGGACGGCCGTTTTCCGGCGCTTCCCGAAGGCGGCGTCGGGATCATCGATCAGAAGTTGCTCGTCGCGCGGGCCAGCGTGGTGCTGTGGTCGACCGACGGCAGCGCCGAATGGCTGCTCCCCTGGACATGGTTCACCGCCGCACGCTGGGACCGGATCGGGAGCAGCCTGTGAGCGGAGGCATGACGCCAGAGACCCGAGCCTGGCTCGAGGCGACCGGCTTCACGGTCAAGGACGAGTCGATGTGGCAGTCCGCCCTCACTCACGGGAGCATGGGCGAGAAACGCGATTACGAGCGGCTCGAATTCCTCGGCGACCGGGTGCTGGGCCTGTCGATCGCCGACTGGCTCTATGCGCAAAGCGACGCGCCCGAAGGCAAGCTCGCCCAGCGCCTCAATGCCATCGTCAGCCGCGAGATGTGTGCCGAAGTCGCGCGCGGCATTGGCCTTGCCCCCCATATCCGCATTTCGAAGCAGGCGCGTGCCGATGGCGGCCACGACAGCGACAACATCCTCGGCGATGTCATCGAAAGCCTGCTCGGCGCGCAATTCCTCGACAACGGCTTCGACGCCTCTCGCGCGCTGGTACGCGACCTCTTCCGCCCCGCGCTCGAAAGCGGAGCGGGCGTCGCCAAGCACCCCAAGAGCGCACTTCAGGAATGGGCCGCGGGCAACCGCCGCGCGCCGCCAAAATACGAAGTGACCGACCGCTCGGGCCCCGATCACGCGCAGACCTTCACCGTCCGCGTCAGCGTCCACAAGGTCGGCGAGGCGGAAGGGACCGCCAGCAGCAAGGGCGAAGCCGAAAAGGCCGCCGCAAAAGCATTCATGGAGCAGTTCGGATGAGCGAACAGGAACAGACCCGCTGCGGCGTCGTCGCCGTCCTCGGCGCGCCCAATGCGGGCAAGAGCACGCTGGTCAACCAGCTCGTCGGCCAGAAGGTCGCGATTACCAGCGCCAAGGCACAGACCACCCGCGCGCGGATGATGGGCATTGCGCTGCATGGGGACACCCAGATGATCCTCGTCGACACCCCGGGCATCTTCGCGCCCAAGCGCCGGCTCGACCGCGCCATGGTGAGCGCGGCTTGGGAAGGCGCGGAAGCGGCCGATGCCGTGCTGCTGATGGTAGACCCGATCAAGCAGCGCCGCCACGAACTCGAACCGCTGATCGAGCAGATCGCGCAGCGCCCCGAACGCAAGATCCTCGTCCTCAACAAGGTCGACCGGGCGAAGAAGGAACCGCTGCTCGCACTCGCGCAGGATCTCTCGGCCAAGGTCGATTTCGCCGAGGTGTTCTTCGTGTCGGCGCTGACCGGCGACGGTGTGCCCGAGATGAAGCAGGCGCTGGCGGACATGATGCCCGAAGGCCCGTGGATGTATCCCGAGGACCAGGTGTCCGACGCCTCCGAACGCTTGCTCGCGACCGAGATCACGCGCGAGCAGCTCTACCAGCAGCTCCACGAGGAACTGCCCTACGACAGCGCCGTGCGGCCGGAGAAATACATCCAGCGCCCCGACGGCAGCGTCGAGATCCACCAGCAGATCGTCGTCATGCGCGACAACCAGCGCGCCATCGTGCTCGGCAAGGGCGGATCCAAGATCAAGGCCATCGGCGAGGCTGCGCGCCAGGAACTCTCGGAAATCCTCGGGCAGAAGGTCCACCTCTTCCTCCACGTGAAGACCGATGAGCGCTGGAGCGAAGACAAGGAAATGTTCGAGGAAATGGGACTCGACTGGGTGCGGTGAGCCGGTGGCGGAGTCGTTCGTCTCTTCCGCCCTACTCGCCCAAGTCGGAGCCGCTCTGGCGGTCGGATTGCTGATCGGGATCGAGCGTGGCTGGAAGCTGCGCGAGGAGCAGCCCGGCTCGCGGGTCGCCGGTATTCGCACCTTCGCCCTGCTCGGCTTCGCGGCAGGGCTGGCGGGCGTGCTGGGCACGCGTGGCTACGAGATCGTCTCAGCAATCGTCGTCGCCGTCACGGCGGTCGTCATCGCGCTCGGCCATATGCGCTCGATGCGCGATACCGGCCGACCCGATGCGACCAGCGCAGTCGCGGCGATGGTGACGCTGGGCCTTGGCTTCCTTGCCGGCATCGGCGAAGAAGCGCTGGCGGTGGCAGGCGCAGCCATCGTCACCCTGATCCTCGCCCTGCGGACCGAGGCGCACCGGTGGATCGGCGCGCTGGACGAAGCCGATATCAAAGCCTTTGCGCGCTATGCCGCCATCGCGCTCGCCGTGTTTCCCTTCCTGCCCGAAGGTCGCTTCGGCCCTTACGCCGCATGGGAGCCGCGCACGCTGTGGCTGGTGGTGATCATCGTCACCGGCTTCTCCTTCGCCGGCTATGTCGCCAATCGCCTGTTCGGCGCGCGGCGCGGAACGATCGCGACTGCCGTGATCGGCGGGGCCTACAGTTCGACCGCGGTCACCCATTCCTTCGCGCAGAAGATTGGCGCGGGCCAGGGCGCCGGGGCGGAGAATGCGGGCATCGCGCTGGCGACGGCAGTGATGTACCTGCGGGTCATCGTGCTGGTCGCGATCCTCGCCACCGGCCTGCTCGTCCCCTTCGTCGTCGTGGTCGCGCCCGCGCTGGTGGTCGGGTTTGCCGTGGCATGGCGGCTCTATCGCAAGGCGCCGTCGACGACGGGTCCAGCCCCGCCAGGCAATCCCATCGCAATGCTCCCCGCGCTGACCTTCGTCGCTTTCGTCGCCATCGCCGCCGTCGTCGCACGCTGGGCGCAGGGCGAGTTCGGCGAACAGGGTATCGCGATCCTGCTGCTGCTGATGGGTAGCATGGACGTCGATGCGGCAATCGTGACCGCCGGCGGCCTCGAGCCCGGCACCATCGCACCGCAGCTTGCCGCGCTCGCGATCGCGGGCACGATCCTCGCCAACATGGCGGTCAAGCTCGGCGTGACGATCGCCTACGGCAAGTGCGAGGCGCACCCCGCAGCCTGGGCACTGGGCGCGAGCATGGTCGCACTGGCGGCGAGCCTGGTGGTGGGATACGCCCGGCTCTAGCGGCTCGCCGTTACCGCTTCTTCAGGATTTCGATCTTGTTCTTCTTGGCGAAATCCTTGGTCGATTCCTCGCTGCGGCCAATCGCCTTGGCAATTTCCTTGAGGCCCTTGCCCTTGCCGGCCAGCACGCGCAGCTGGCCCGCCTCGTCGGCCTTCCAGGGTTGTTTGTGGCGCTCGAACTGGTCTTTTTTCGCCATCAGTCGCTGGCCTTTTTCGCCGCTGCCTTCTTCTTGGGTGCGGCCTTCTTCTTCGCCGGGGCCTTTTTCTTGGCCGGTGCCTTCTTTGCCTTCTTCTTGGCCGGTCCCTTGGCGGCGCGGGCATCGATCAGTTCGATCGCCTGCGCTTCGGTCACGTCTTCGGGCTTCACGTCCTTCGGGATCGTGGCGTTGGTGGTGCCGTCGGTGACGTAGGGACCGTAGCGGCCGGGCATCACCTTGATCTCGCCCCCGCTCGTCGGATGGGTGCCGAGCGTCGCGATCGGTTCGGCCTTGCCGCGCCCGCCGCCGCCGCGATTGGCGGCCTGGGCGAGGATATCGACGGCGCGGTTCATGCCGACTTCGAAGACCTCGCGGGTCGACTGCAGCTTGCCGTACTTGCCGTCATGGCGAAGGTACGGACCGTAACGCCCGATGGCCGCTTCGATTTCCTTGCCGGTCTCGGGATGCGCGCCGACGATCCGCGGCAGGTTGAGCAGCTTCAGCGCCCATTCCAGGTCGAAATCGTAGAGGTCCTTGGGAATGCTCGCACGCTTGGCGTCCTTGCCCTCGCCCAGCTGGACGTAGGGGCCGAAGCGGCCGCTCTTGCGCTCCACCGGCAGGCCGGTTTCCGGGTCCGTGCCCATGACGCCGTCATCGCCGCCATCCTCGCCATCGGCCCCGCCGGGCTTGGCGAACTGGCGGGTGAACTTGCACTCGGGATAGTTGGCGCAGGCGACGAACGCCCCATACCGGCCACCGCGCAGCGCCAGCCTGCCGCCCTCGCGGCCTTCGGTCTCGCACAGCGGGCAATGACGCGGGTCCTTGCCGTCGGCGCGCTCGGGGAAGAGGTAGTCGGCGAGGAAATCGTCGAGCACTTCGGTCACTTCCGAGGGCTTCTTGTCCATCACCTCTTCGGTCTTGGGCTTGAAGTCGCGCCAGAACGCTTCGAGCAACTTCTTCCAGTCCTCGCGTCCGTCGCTGACGGTGTCGAGCTCTTCCTCGAGCCCGGCGGTGTAGTCGAAGGCCACGTATTGCGGGAAGAACCTTTCGAGAAACGCCGTCAGCAGGCGCCCCGACTCCTCTGCAAAGAAACGGTTTTTCTCCATCCGGACATAAGCGCGGTCGCGCAAGGTCTGGATGGTGCTGGCATAGGTCGAGGGGCGGCCGATGCCGAGCTCCTCCAGCCGCTTGACGAGGCTGGCTTCGGAAAAGCGCGGCGGCGGCTGGGTGAAGTGCTGGTTCGCCTCCAAGCCCCGTTTCAGCGGGCTGTCGCCCTTGGCGATGGCGGGGAGCAGGCCCTCATCGTCATCCTCCGCATCGTCGCGGCCTTCCTGGTATACGGCCAGGAAGCCGGGGTACTTCACGACCTGCCCGGTCGCGCGCAACTCGTGCCGGCCGGTCGGATCGCGCAGGGTGACGGTCGTGCGCTCGAGCTGCGCGGCCGCCATCTGGCTCGCCATCGCGCGCTTGAAGATGAGGTCGTAGAGGCGGCCCTCATCACCCGATGCGGCGCGGTCGCGATTGAAGTCGGTCGGGCGGATCGCTTCGTGCGCTTCCTGCGCGTTCTTGGCCTTGGTCTGGTAGATCCGCGGCTGGTCGGGGAGCGCGTGGCCACCATAGCGATCGGCCACTGCCTTGCGGCAGGCGGAGATCGCGCTGCCGTCCATCTGCACGCCGTCGGTCCGCATGTAGGTGATCGCGCCCGCCTCGTAGAGCGACTGGGCGAGCCGCATCGTGTGGCTGGCCGAGAAACCGAGCTTGCGCGCCGCCTCCTGCTGCAACGTCGAGGTGGTGAACGGCGGCGAGGGATTGCGCTTGAACGGCTTGGTCTCGACCTCCTCGACCGTGAAGTTCGCGCTTTCGACTGCGGCCTTCGCGGCCATGGCGCTGCTTTCGTTGCCGAGCGTCAGCTTGTCGAGCTTCGCGCCGTCGAACCTGACCAGCCGCGCGTCGAACTCGGTCCCGTCATGCTGCAGCTTGGCGATGACCGACCAGTATTCGTCGGCGCGGAAATGCTCGATCTCGATCTCGCGATCGACGATCAGGCGCAGCGCGACCGACTGGACGCGGCCGGCGCTCTTGGCTCCCGGCAGGCGGCGCCACAGCACGGGGCTGAGGGTGAAGCCGTAGAGATAGTCGAGCGCGCGGCGGGCGAGATAGGCGTCGATCAAATCCTGGTCGAGTTCGCGTGGGCGGGCCATCGCATCGGTGACGGCCTGCTTGGTGATCGCGTTGAAGGTGACGCGCTCGACCTCCTTGGGCAGCGCCTTCCTCTTCTGCAGCAATTCGCGCACGTGCCAGCTGATCGCCTCGCCTTCGCGATCGGGGTCGGTGGCGAGGATCAGGCGGTCCGCCTTCTTGGCGTTGTCGGCGATTTCCTTGAAGCGGCTCTGCTTGTCGCGATAGAGTTCCCAGTCCATCGCGAAGTCCTCGTCAGGACGCACGCTGCCATCCTTGGGCGGCAGGTCGCGGACGTGACCGTAGCTGGCGAGAACTTTGAAGTCCTTGCCGAGGTATTTCTCGATAGTCTTGGCCTTGGCGGGCGATTCAACGATGACCAGTTGCATGGGGTAAAAAGCAGTCCCTTACGTGTGTGCGTATACGTACGCGCGAAAATGGGGCTGGCTCCGAGAGGCCGTCAAGCACGGATCGCAAACGGGAACGGGCCGCCGGTACAGGAGGTACGCTGGCGGCCCGTCGCGGGCATGCCGTAGCAAGCCCGCTGAAAAAAACTCGAAGTGGATGCGACCGCGTGCGGAGCGAGGGATCCGCTTGCCGGACACGAGTTGGCACCGGTCATGCGATTCTCATTGTACGGACGCGACACATTATGTACGCAAAATCGCAGAAATCCGCCAAATTTTACATGTGGCCCAGGTCGAGACAGGGGGCCGGGTTCAGCCCGCCAGCGACACGCGCCCGCCGGCGTGCCGCTCCAGCCTGCCGGCGATCTCGAGCTCCAGCAGGCCGAGCTGGACGGCAGCCGCGTCGGTACCCGACTGGCGGATCAGTTCGTCCACGGCGACCGGCGTGGTGGTGAGCAGGCTGGCGAGATCGGCGGGCTCCGCCTCCGCGAGGTCCTCCGGCGTGAAATCGAAGGCGGACACGGGTTCGCGGAAGGTGGAGCGCGGCTGGCCGTCGAAACTGCTCAGCAATTCGACCACGTCTTCGGGCGCCTGCACCAGCACGGCGCCTTCGCGGATCAGGTGGTTGCAGCCGTGGCTGCGGGCATCGAGCGGGCTGCCGGGGATGGCCATGACCTCCCTGCCCGCCTCGCCGGCCAGCCGCGCGGTGATGAGGCTGCCCGACTTGACCGCCGCCTCCACCACGACAGTTCCCGCGGCGAGCCCCGCGATGATCCGGTTGCGGCTGGGAAAGTGGCTGCCGCGCGGCTCGGTGCCGGGCGGCTGCTCGGCGATCAGCAAGCCCTCGTTTGCGATCCGCTCCTGGAGATCGGCGTGCTGTGGCGGGTAGGCGATATCGATGCCGCTGGCGATCACGCCGATAGTCGCCGGCAGCGCCCCTTCGTGCGCCGCGCCATCGATGCCGCGGGCGAGTCCCGAGACGACTGTGAACCCCGCCTCCGCCAGGGCGATGCCGAAATCGCGTGCCAGCTTGACCGCCGCCGCGCTGGCATTGCGCGCGCCGACCATCGCCACGCAGGGCCGTGAGGCCAGCGAGAGATCGCCGCGCCAGGTCAAAATCGGCGGCGCGCCGTCGATCGCGCCGAGCAGAGCGGGATAGTCCGCCTGGTCGTGAAACAGGTATTTCGCGCCCGCCCTGCGGACGCCGTCCACCTCGCGCTCGATCGTCTCGACCCTGGCGGCGCGATATTGCCGACCGCCGCGCTTGCCGAGGTCGGGCAGCGCATCCAGCGCCGCTGCCGCCGAGCCGAACCGCTGGAGCAGCATCGCGTAGCTGACCGGCCCGATATTGGGCGAGCGCAGCAGGCGGATACGCGCGAAGGCCTCGTCCTGTGAGAGCGCGGCGCTCACCCCTTGGAGCCGACCTTCGGTTCGGTGCCTGCCATCAGCCGCTTGATGTTTTCGCGGTGCAGCCACAGCACCAGCATGGCGATGGTCGCCATGACCTTGGCAAAGGTCGGCTGGCCCATGAAAGCGGCCGCCACCGCGGTGAGGACCACGGCGGTCATGCCCGCCAGCGAGCTGATCCTGGTGAGCGCGAGGACACCGATCCAGACGGCGGCATAGATCGCGCCCAGCGGCCACATCAGGCCAAAGGCGACGCCGGCATTGGTCGCGACGCCCTTGCCGCCCTTGAAGCCCAGCCAGATCGGGAAACAGTGACCGAGCACGGCGAACAGCGCCGCCCAGCCCATGTCCTGCCAAAACCATATCCCCGCCAGGAACACCGGCACGAAGCCCTTGAGCAGGTCGAGCAGCAGCGTCGCCGCCGCCAGCCCCTTGCTCCCGGTGCGCAGCACGTTGGTCGCCCCGATATTGCCGCTGCCGATGGAGCGAATATCGCCCTTGCCCGCCAGCTTCGCGAGGATCAGCCCGAAGGGAATCGAGCCGAAGCCATAGCCTAGCAGGGCGGCGTAGAGCGTTGTGATGGTGAAACCGCTTCCGAAATCCATGCGACGTCCCCTATCCGTTCGCCCCGCGCTTGTCGAAGGGCAGTACTTCTAATAGGCGGTGAGCAAAAGAAAAAGCGGTCCTCCGACAAGCTCTGGACAAACGGAACGATTTTGGACGCATCCCCTTCCTCCCCCATCCTCCTGTTCGACTCCGGCGTCGGCGGGCTCACCGTGCTTGCCGAGATGCGCAAGCTCTTGCCGCAAGCGCCAGTGATCTATGCCGCCGACATGGCGGGCCTGCCTTACGGCACGAAGACCGAGGCGGAGGTGGCCGCCCGGGTCGCGGGCCTGCTGGGGCGGATGGCCGAACGCTGGCAGCCGCGCCTGATCTGCATCGCCTGCAACACTGCCAGCACGATAGCGCTGGGCATGGTCCGCGATGTGCTCGAGACGCCCATCGTCGGCACCGTACCCGCGATCAAACCTGCAGCGGCGATCACGAAGACCGGCACGATCGGCCTGCTCGGGACCGAGGCGACCGTGCGCCAGCGCTATGTCGACGACCTCGAACGCGAGTTCGCGCAAGGCAAAACGCTGCTGCGGCATGCCGCGGGCGGGCTGGTCGCGCTCGGCGAGGCAAAACTGCGCGGCGAGAGAGTGAGCGTCGACGAAGTTGCCAAGGCCGCCGCGGGCCTGATCCTTCAGCCGGGGGGCGAAAATCTCGACACCGTCGTGCTGGCCTGCACCCACTTCCCGTTGCTCGAACCCGAATTGCGCGAGGCATTCGGCAAGGACGTGACCTTCGTCCACGGTGCCGAAGGTATTGCGCGGCGTATCGCGCATCTGGTCGAAGGCCAGGCCTTCCAGCAGGAGATTCCGGATTTCGCCGTCACGACTGGTGAACTCGACAATTTCGAGCTTCTGGTGGATGCCTTCGCCGCGCACGGGATCGACAGGCTCGTCCGCCTGTAAAAGCTGCGAATCGTTCGCAAAGATCGCGGTGGAATTTGCGCGGTTTTCTGCCTATGTCGCCTCGCAATCCGGCCGCTGAAGCGGCGCCGACACGGGCAGGTTCGCCAACGTGAACTACGACCAGATTTTCGACGAAGCGATCGATCGCCTCCACACGGAAGGCCGCTATCGCGTGTTTATCGACATCCTGCGCAACAAGGGGGCCTTCCCCAATGCGCGCTGCTTTGCGGGCCACAACGGTCCCAAGCCGGTGACCGTGTGGTGTTCGAACGACTACCTCGCCATGGGCCAGCACCCCAAGGTGATCGCGGCCATGGAAGAGGCGCTGCATGACGTGGGCGCGGGTTCGGGCGGCACGCGCAACATCGGCGGCAACACCCATTATCACATCCAGCTCGAGCAGGAGCTGGCCGACCTTCACTGCAAGGACGGCGCGCTGCTGTTCACCAGCGGCTACGTCTCGAACGACGCGACGCTTTCGACGCTCGCCAAGCTCCTGCCGGGCTGCGTGATCTTCTCCGACGAGCTAAATCACGCGAGCATGATCGCAGGCATCCGCAATGCGGGCTGCGAAAAGCGCGTTTTCCGCCACAACGATGTGGCGCATCTCGAAGAACTGCTGGCGGCCGAAGACGAAGCGACGCCCAAGCTGATCGCCTTCGAAAGCGTCTATTCGATGGACGGCGACGTGGCCCCGATCCACGCGATCTGCGACCTGGCCGAAAAATACAACGCGCTCACCTATATCGACGAAGTCCACGCCGTGGGCATGTACGGCAAGCGCGGCGGCGGCATTACCGAACGTGACGAAGTGGCGCACCGCATCGACATCATCGAAGGCACGCTGGGCAAGGCCTTCGGCGTCATGGGCGGCTATATCGCGGCCGACACGCGGATCATCGACTGCATCCGGTCCTACGCGCCGGGCTTCATCTTCACGACCTCGCTCAGCCCCGTGCTGGTCGCGGGCGTGCTCGCCGCGGTCCGCCATCTCAAGGCGAGCAGCGAGGAACGCGACGGACAGCAGGCGGCAGCCGCCTATCTCAAGCAGGCGATGCGCGATGCGGGCTTGCCGGTGATGGACAGCGTGACCCACATCGTGCCGCTGATGGTCGGCGATCCGGTCCGCGCCAAGAAGATCAGCGACATCCTGTTGGCGGAATACGGCGTCTATGTGCAGCCGATCAACTTCCCCACCGTGCCGCGCGGGACCGAGCGGCTACGCTTCACCCCCGGCCCCGCCCATTCGGCGGAGATGATGGACGAGCTTGTCGAAGCCCTGGTCGAGATCTGGGGCCGGCTGGAGCTGGACCTCCGGCAGGCCGCATAAGCGTGACGGAGGCGGCGAACCCCGATTTTCGCCACCGAACCCCGTCCGAAATCAAGGCGATGCTCGAAGCCGACGCGGCGCTGGCGGAGAAGTGGCAGGCGCTGACGCCCCTCGCACGCAACGAATGGATCTGCTGGACGATCTCGGCGAAGCAGGAAGGCACTCGTCAGAAGCGCCGCACGCGGCTGCACGAAGAGGTGCTCGACGGGAAGAAGCGCCCCTGCTGCTGGCCCGGCTGTCCGCACCGCCGCGAATCCGCCCGCAAATGGGTCGAAGCCTGAGACGCCGTGCGCATGACGCCCCTGTTTAGCCGCGCGCGGCGCACTAGATAACTCTGATGGACGGCATTCCAACCCACTGGTTTCGCGACAACTCCCCGCTCGTCGGCGTGGGCGCGATCCTGCTGCTGGCATTTGCCGCGCTCGCGTTGTTCGGACCCGGCGAGGCTGATGGACCGGGCAGCGAACAGGTAGAGATCGTGGGCGACCCGCCGGTCGAGGCACTGCCCGCGAGCCCGGAAGAGGACAGCACCGTCCTATCCCTGCTCGATCCCGAGGAGGCGAAGCTCCGCAACGCGGCCATTCCCGTGGCCGAGGATGCGCTTTCCCCCACGACGCCCTTCGCCTTTCGCGGCAGCTCTGCAGACCGGACCCGCGCGCGCGACTGCCTCGCCCTCGCCGCGATCGCGGAGGCCGGAAGCGGCGATGCGGACCAGCGCGCAGTGATGCAGGTCGTGCTCAACCGGACGCGGCATCCGGCCTTTGCCAACACGGTTTGCGGCGTGGTCTTCGAAGGCTCGCAGCGGCCCACGGGTTGCCAGTTCACCTTCACCTGCGACGGCTCGCTCGCTCGCAGCTATTCCGCCGAACTGTGGCGCGCAGCCCGGGCGCGGGCCGACGATGCGCTGGGCGGCTATGTCCACAAGCCGGTCGGCACCGCGACGCATTACCACGCCGATTACGTCTATCCCTACTGGAGCAGCTCGCTCGACAAGGTCGCGACGATCGGCCCGCACCTCTTCTTCCGGTGGAAGGGCGGCTGGGGCACGGCGCGCGCACTGACGAGCCGGTATCGCGGTGGCGAGCCGGACCCGATGGCGTTGCGCCAGACCGCGCAGGAGGTGGACCGCCCCGAGGAGGTCCTGACGCTCGCCGAGAGCGGAGAAGCCGTGCGCACGATCACCGCCACCGGCGAGATCGAAAGCGAAGGCAGCGCTCTGGCTGACGCGCAGGCTCCGACCGTCCAACCGCTTTCCTCGAGCGCCACGCCGCAAGCCGGGGTCCATTTCGTGGTCGTTTCGGCAGGCAACGATCCTGCTACGCTCGTGGCACGCTCGCGTGCATTGTGTCCGGGCGAGAAATATTGCCAGATCTACGGATGGTCCGATCCCGGGGCGATTCCGGCGAAGTTGCCCTTGGGCGACGAACAGCGCGCGACGCTGGCCTACGCGTTCCTTGCGGCCCGCAACGGGAATCCGGAAGTCATCTATTTCGACTGCCGCCAGTTCCCCGAACCGGCGCTGGGTCGCTGCCTCCCGCGCCCGAAGCCGTAAGGGATTTGGCGGCGCGGTGAGGTCGCGCTAAGCCTCGCCGGCCAAGCAAGGGAGACAATGCGTGAGCGGCAATCCGGACATGACGTATGCAGAGGTGGTCGAAGGCCGCCGTTCGATCCGCGGCTATCTCGACAAGCCCGTTCCGCGCGACGTGATCGAAGATGTGCTGCGGCTCGCCATGCGTTCGCCTTCCTCGATGAACACCCAGCCCTATCATTTCCACGTGATCACCGGCGATCCGCTCGACCGGATCCGCAAGGGCAATACCGAGAACATTCTCGCCGGCGTCCCCGACAGCCGCGAATTCCGCCGCGGCGAGCCTTTCACCGGTGTCCACCGCGACCGGCAGGTGGGCTGCGCGATCCAGCTGTTCGAGGCGATGGGGATCGAACGCGACGACAAGGAGAAACGGCAGGACTGGGTGCTGCGCGGTTTCCGCCAGTTCGATGCGCCGGTCTGCGTCATCATCACCTACGACAAGGAACTGTCGGGCAGCGACGACACGCCGTTCGATTGCGGCGCTGTGACAACGGCGCTGGTCAACGCCGCCTGGAGCCGCGGGCTCGGCTGCGTCATCAATTCGCAGGGCATCATGCAGAGCCCGGTCGTACGCGAGCACGCCAACATCCCCGACGACCAGGTGATCATGAAGGCCGTGGCCATGGGCTGGCCCGACCCGGACTTCCCGGCCAATCCGGTCAAGATCACCCGCCGCGAGGTGGACGAGGCCGCACGGTTCGTGGGCTTCGACGACTAGCGTTCGATTTTTTTCGGATAGCCTCGCCCTGCGGAGCATTCTGCCTAAACACAGCGAAGGGTAGGACATGAGTGAGACGATCGAACAACTGGCCGAGGGTTTCTGGCGCATTACCGGCGAGGTGCGCATCGGCGGGGTCGTCGATATCGGGACCCAGTGCTCGCTGGTTCGTCTGGCCAGCGGCAATTTCGTCTTCCTCGACAGCTATACCCTGCCCGCGACGGTCCGGCAGCAGGTCGATCCGCTGACCGAAGGCGGGGAGAAGATCGAGGCGATCCTCAACCTCCATCCCTTCCACACCCTGCACTGCGAATGGATGCACAGCGCCTATCCCGATGCCGCGCTCTACGGCACCGCGCGCCACATCGCGAAATTCCCCGACCTGCCGTGGCAGGATACGCGCTGCGAAGAGGTGGCGCTGCACGAAAGCTATAACGAGGACTTCGCCTTCTCGGTCCCGCGCGGCGTGCCGCTGGTATGCGACGACGAGAGCGTCCATTTCTCCTCCGTCCTGGCGCTCCACCGGGCGAGCGGGACGCTGCATGTCGACGATACGCTGGTCTATCTCGAAAAGGGCTTCCCGCTGTCAATGCTGCCGATGACGGGCAGGCTCGATTTCCACCCGACGCTCGCCAAGGCGCTCCAACAACGGGCCGACGCAGCCGACGATTTCCGGCAGTGGGCCATCGACCTGGGCATAGACTGGGCCGGCACGAAGCGGATCGCAGCCGCGCACAATGCCGTGCTCGAACTGGACGAAGAGGCGTTTCCGTTACTGATCGGCGAGGCGCTCGGCCGGGTGAAACCGGTACTCGACAAGCACCGCGCCGAATTCGGCTAGGCGAGCAGCGCGACCTTCTGGCGCACCAGCGGCAACTGGTCGTTGCCGAAATACATGTGCTCGCCCGCCACGAAGAAGGTCGGCGATCCGAATGCCCCGCGCGCGATCGCCTCGTCGGTGTTCGCGCGCAGGCGATCCTTGACCGGCTGGCTCGCCGCCGCAGCCGCCAGCGCCGCCCCGTCGAAGCCCGCTTCGCCTGCGACCGTGACCAGTTCGGCGGGATCGTCGAGATTGCGGCCATCGGTGAAATAGGCCTCGAAGGCGGCAGCGGCGAACCGTTCGAGTGCCGGCTGGTCGTCTTCCAGCGCACAGCAACAGCGCATGGCGTGGACCGATTTGAGCGGGTGGTGTTCGGTGGGAAAGTTCATGCCCACCCCGGCCAGCTCGGCCCATTGCTTCAGCCAGCCGAAGCTGCGCGCCAGTCGCGCGGCATTTTCGGGTTTGCGGCTCTCGTAGACCGCGGGATTGACCGCGTTGAACACCCCGCCGACGAGCAGGGGGCGCCAGCGGATGGTATAGTCCAGCCCGTCCAGCGCCGGCCGGACATTGGCAAAGGCGAGCCGCGTCCACGGGCTCGACAGATCGAAGAAGAACTCGATGGGAACGGTCATTGCACCCGCGCCTTCGCCGTGCCGAACAGGTTCTTGCGCTCATCCTCGCTCATCTCGCCGCGGCGTTGCATGTCGCTGCCGAGCGAGACGCCGCGCCGCAGCCCTTCGCGCCCCTTCAGCGCATCGTACCAGCGTTTGACATGCGGGAACTCGTCCAGCGGTATCCCTTGCGCCTTCCATGTGCGCACCCAGGGGAAACAGGCCATGTCGGCGACCGTGTAATCGGTCCCGGCAATGTATTCCTCCTGCGCCAGCTGGCGGTCCATCACGCCGTAGACTCGCAGCGCCTCGCGATGGAAGCGCTCGATCGCATAGGGCAGCTTCTCCTCGGCATAGAGGTGGAAATGGCCGTGCTGCCCAAGCGTCGGGCCGAGGTGCCCGACCTGCCAGAACAGCCATTGTCGCACGCGCGACAGGCCGCGGAGGTCGGTCGGCAGGAACTGACCCGATTTCTCGCCGAGATAGAGCAGGACCGCTCCGGATTCGAACACGGTCACAGGCTCGCCGCCGTCGCCCGGTGCATGGTCGATGATCGCCGGGATCCGCCCGTTCGGGTTGATCGCGAGATAGTCCTCGGTGTGCTGGTCCCCCGCAGCGAGGTTCACCCAGCGCGGCTCGTAGGCGAGCCCGCACTCTTCCAGCATGATCGCCACCTTCCACCCATTGGGCGCAGGCGCGGTGAAGAATTCGATCATCGGCAACCTTTCCTCTCTCCCGGCCATCTTCGGGACGGGGGCGCCGGACGCAAGAAAAAACCCCCGGCGGGCAGTGTCGGCCGGGGGTTTTCGAAACGCTTTCGCGGTGCGGCTAGCCCTAGCGCAGGCTCACCACATTGTCCGCCGCCGGACGCGAGCGGCTGCCATCGTAAAGGCTCGCCATCGGCTCGTCGGTGACGACGATCCGCTCGGCCGCGCCGAAGCCGTTGAAATCGGTCTTCATCGCCGCGCCATAGGCACCCAGCATGCCGATCTCGAAATAATCGCCGGCCTGGATATCCTCGGGCAGCTGGAACGGGCCGGCCATGTAGTCGGCATCGTCGCAGGTCGGACCGTAGAAGGCGAAGTCCATTTCGGGCTTGATGAGGTCGTCCTCCAGCGCGCGGACCGGGAATTTCCAGTCCACATGCGCGGCATCGAACAACGCACCATACGCGCCATCATTGATGTAGAGCTCGTCGCCGCGGCGCTTTTCCACCTTCACGATCAGCGAGGAATATTCCGCGCACAGCGCCCGGCCAGGTTCGCACCACAACTCCGCGTTGTAGGCAATCGGCAGGTTGTAGAAGTGCTGGTGGATGACCTGGAAATAGTCCTCCAGCGGGGGCGGCTCCATGCCCGGATAGACCGACGGGAACCCGCCGCCCACATCGACCATGTCGATCACCACTGAAGCCTCGGCAATCGCCGCGCGCACGCGCTCGAGTGCCTGCACATAGGCGAACGGGGTCATCGCCTGGCTTCCGACGTGGAAGCAGACGCCCAGCCAGTCGGCGTGCTGGCGGGTTTCCTGCAGCAGCGTGGGCGCTTCGGTGAGGTCGCAGCCGAACTTGGATGCAAGGCTGAGTTCCGAATATTCGCTCGACACGCGCAGGCGGATGCACAGGCGCAGGTCCTGCGCCGGCTCGCCAGCCTCGTCACGGCAGGCATCGACGATCTTTTCCAGCTCCTCCACCGAATCGAGGCTGAAGGTCTTCACGCCATGGCTGTGATAGGCTTCGCGGATCGCGCTCGGCGCCTTGACCGGGTGCATGAAGCACAGCGTGGCATCGGGCAGCGTCGCGCGCACGAGGCGCACTTCCGCGATCGAAGCGACATCGTAATGCGTCACCCCATTGTCCCACAGGATCTGCAGGAGGTCGGGCGACGGATTGGCCTTCACCGCATAGAGCGACCGGCCCGGAAACTTCTCGACGAAGAAGCGGGCGGCGCGCGCCGCGGCATGCGGGCGGTTGAGGATGACGGGTTCGTCCGGGCGAAGGGCGCGGACTACAGCCTGGGCGTCAGGGAAATGCTGCAACTCAAGGGACCCCCTAAACAGTCCTTGCGGACCATGAAACGACAAGCTGCCTTGCGGTTAGGAAGTCCCCTTGGGGCAGCGGGAGAGGCGCGTATAGACTGATTCTCATGCACCGCAAGTGAATATGCGCAGCCAATTCGCAAGGGGTCGCCGGGGTGCGGCGGGCCTCAGTTGAGATGGGTCGTGCCGCTGTCGGCCCGGGATCAGAAACTGATCTGCGGAACCTGGTCCACGGTGCCCTTCTCGCTATCGTCGAGGCGATGGAAATCGGCCTCTCGGAAGCCGAGCAGCCCCGCGAACAGCACCGCCGGGAAGCTCTCGCGCGCGGTGTTGAAGCGCGAAACGGCGGCGTTCAGGGCGCGGCGCGCGGCGGCGAGCTTGTCCTCGACATGGGCCAGCTCGCGCTGCAGTTCCTGGAAATTGGCCGAGGCCTTGAGGTCGGGATAGGCCTCGCCCAGCGCCAGCAGGCGGTCGAGCGCGACGCGCAGGGTCTGCTCGTCGGCCGAACTGATCGGGCCGTCGGCCGCCTTGTTGCGTGCGCTCACGACGGCGTCGAGCGTGTTCTGTTCGTGGGCGGCATAGCCCTTCACCGTGCTCACCAGATTCGGGATCAGGTCATGCCGCTGGCGCAGTTGCGCATCGATATCGGCCACGCCCTGCCGGACGTTCTGACGCAGGCCGACCAGCCGGTTGTAGACGACGATCAGCATGATCACGAGGCCCGCACCCAAGAACAGGGCGACAGAGGTCCAGAATGCACTGGCGACTTCGAACACGGCTAAAACCCCCCTTTTACGTTTGCGGGTCTATGGTACGCTGAAATCGTTAAGGGAGGAACACCGCAGATGGCGGTCAGCGCGGATGTCGACAGCCTGCTGTCGGGCGATCTCGGCCTGTGGTTGCACGACCAGGTAGCCGTGCGCGCTGCCGCCAAGGATAAAGCGCATTGGCGCTGGACCATGTCGGCAGTGTTCATCCTGCCCTTCCTGGGCTTCCTGTGGTTCGGCCCCGCTTGGGGGGTCGAACCGAAGATGTGGCTGACGGGCCTGCCGATCGCTGCGGCGGGATACTGGGGCTACCGGCCGATCGCCGAAGCGAAGAAGACGGTGAAGATCGGCATCAATGCCGCCATCGCGCAATCGCTGGGCCTCACCTATTCGCACGAATTGGAGCCCGGGCACGAATGGGACCTGGCACACAGCTTCGGGCTGCTCCCCTCGCACGACCGCAAGAATTTCGAGGACGAGTGGAGCGGCACGCTCGGCGGGCACGATTTCCGGCTCTACGAGGCGCATCTCGAGGAGCAGCGCGGCTCGGGCAAGAACCGCCGCTGGGTCACGGTGTACCGCGGCGCGATCATCCGCATCGCCTCGCGGCGGCAGTTCCACGGCGTCACGCTGTTGCAACGCGCGGGCAAGCACAAGAGCTTCTTCGGCCTCGGCGGCAAGAAGGATACGGTGAAGCTGGGCGGCCTGCACCTGCAATATGTCGATATGGTCAGCCCGCAGTTCGAGGACACTTTCGACCTCTATTCGACCGACCAGGTCGAGGCGCGCTGGCTCGCGCACCCCGAGTATATCGAACGGCTGGTGGCGCTGGAGCAATCGTTCGACGGCAAGAACGTGCGCACGCTGTTCCACCGCGGCGAGCTGGTGATCGCGATCGAGAGCGGCAACATGTTCGAAAGCGGCTCGATCAACCCGGCAGACGACCACGCCAAGGTCCGCGAATGCAACGCGCAGTTCGGCACGCTCGCCAGCCTTGCCGAGGAACTCGACCGCGAGCGGGCGGAACGTTAGCTCAGCCGGTCGCGGAAGGTTTCGTAATCGAATTCCTTCACCAGCTCGAGCTGGTCTGAATCGCTGTCCCAGAGGTAGATGGCGGGCAGCTGCACGCCGTTGAAGGTGTTGGTCTTGACCATCGAATAATGCGCCTGATCGAGGAAGGCGAACCGCTTGCCAACCTCCGCGCCGCCGGGAATGCGGTAGTCCCCGATGATGTCCCCGGCGAGGCAGGAGGGGCCGCCGATGCGCACCTCGGGCACGCCATCGTCCTGCACCTCGCCGAGCATGGCGGGGCGGTACGGCGCCTCGATCACGTCGGGCATGTGGCAGGTCGCAGAGATATCCGCGACCGCGACCGGCACGCCGTTGAAGCCGGTATCGAGGATCGTGCCGACGAGGATGCCCGCATCGAGCGCCACTGCCTCGCCCGGTTCGAGGTAGATTTCCGCGCCCGTGTCTTCCTTGGCGTCCCTGAGGAACTCGACCAGCTCCTCGCGCTGGTAGTCGGCGCGGGTGATGTGGTGGCCGCCGCCCATGTTGATCCATTTCAGCTGACCGAACCACGGCTCGATCGCGTCGAACACCTTGTCCCAGGTGTCGTGGAGCGGCTCGAAATCCTGCTCGCAGAGATTGTGGAAGTGGATGCCGTCGACCTGCTCCATGATCTCGGGCGTCAGCTGGTCGAGCGGGAAGCCGAGGCGGCTGCCGGGGCTGGAGGGATCGTAGCGCGGCACCTCGCCGGTCGGATGCTGCGGATTGATCCGCAGGCCGACGTCGAAGTCCTGTCCGGCCGCCCGCGCCGCGTCGAGGATCAGCCTCGCGCGTTCGAGCTGGCCGGGCGAATTGAAGATCACGTGGTCCGACAGGCGCAGGACCTCTACCAGTTCCTCGGGCTTGTAGGCGGCCGAATAGGTCGCGATCTCGCCATCGTAGAACTCCGATGCGAGGCGGGCTTCCCACAGGCCGGATGTGCACACGCCGTCGAGATACTCGCCAATGATCGGCGCGGTCGACCACATGCTGAACGCCTTGAGGGCGGCCAGCACCTTGATGTCCGCCGCATCGCGGATGTCCGCCAGCACCTGACAATTGGCGCGCAGTTTGGCCGCGTCCACCACGAAGGCGGGGCTGTTGACGCGGTCGAGGTCGAAATGGGCGAAGGCGCCCGGGTCGCCGGCTCTGGTTTCCATTAGTCTGCGGTATCCTGTGCGAGCGTGGTGGTCAGCAGGCGGCCGCCTTCCACGTCGGCGATGAAGATGGTGCCGTCGGCGCCGATCGCAAGATCGTGACCCTTGGTCGTGTCTTGCGGGGCGCTGGCATCGAGCACGCGCTCGACGGTCAGATCCGGTCGCCAGACGCGCAGGATGGCGCCGCTGCGATCGGAAGCGTCGCGACCTTCGAGCGAAACGAACCAGCCTGCACCGAGCGGTTTCACGGCATAGGGATGGCCGGGCGTGTCGAGCGTGGCCACGATTGTTCCGTCCTTGCCGTAGAGGCGGATGCGGCGATTCTCGCGATCTGCGACATAGATCGTGTCTCCTTCGATCGCGACCGAATGCGGGATGCTGAGGCCATTGGCGCCGCTCCCCGTCCTGCCCCATTGCCGCAGGAAACGGCCCTCACGGTCGAATACGACAAGGCGCGAATTGACATAGCCGTCGCCGATGAAGGCAGTGTCCGGATCCAGAGCGATATCGGCGGGCCTGCCGAAGTGTCCGGCATCATCGCCGCCCACGCCGCGTTCACCCCATGCGCCCTGCAGTTCGCCATCATGCGAAAACCGCAGGACCTGCTCGCGCTGGACATCGGTGATCCACACCGCATCGTTCTCATCGATCGAAAGGCCATGCGGCATGACGGTTTGCCCCGCGCCCCAACTGGCCAGCAACACGCCGTTCGGGGCGAACATCTGGACCACGGGTTCTGCGATCGGCTCGCGCGGGAAAGGCTCTACCCATTTGCGGCCCGCCCGCTGAAGGACGAAGACATGGCCATGGCTGTCGGTGTCGACCGCGCTGACCTCGCCCCACGCCAGATCCTCCGGCAGCTGCGCCCAGTCGGTCCGCACTTCGGCACGGGCAGCCTCTTCGGGGGGCAGATCACCGCACCCCCCCAGCGCCGCCAGTGCGACAAATATCAGTCGACGCACAGTCCCGCTTCCACCTTGCCATCCTCGACGATGCCGAAGCAGCCGAAGGTCCGGTCGTCGCGTTCGCAAATGCCCTCGACCTGTTCGCCTGGCGGGCTGCCGACCCTTCCATAGGCAAGGCACTTGCCTTCACACTCATCGCCATCGGTGCAGGTCTTGCCCGCGTCGGCATAGGGCGTGACGCAGGTTTCTGCCTGGATCATGCCGCGCCGTTCGACGGTCCCGCCCTTCGCGAGGCAGCTCGCCTTCTCGGCATCGGTCATCGCGTCGCCGGGAAGTGCGGGCATGCCGGTGGACACGCCCTGTGTGCCGGTCTCTGCCTCGCCGACGGCACCCCCCTCCACCACGGTTCCCGGTGCGGTGCAGGCCGCCAGCGCGAAAACCGCAAGGAAGGGGGCGCAGCGAAACCGCATCAGAAGTCGACCGGGCCGTCGAGTTCCTTCACCTGCCACGGCAGGCCATGTTCGTTGAGCATGTCCATGAAGGGATCGGGGTCCATCTGCTCCATGTTGAACACGCCGTCGCCCGACCATGTGCCGGTGACCATCATCGCGCTGCCGATCATCGCGGGCACGCCGGTGGTATAGGACACCGCCTGGTTGCCGGTTTCCTCGTAGGCCGCTTCGTGGCTGCAGATATTGTTGATGTAGAAAGTCTTCTCGCCCGAGCCGTCGAGCGCTTCGCCGGTCGCGATCACGCCGATATTGGTGTTGCCCTTGGTCGTTTCGCCCAGCGTTTCGGGCTTGGGCAGGACGGCGGCGAGGAACTGCAGCGGGATGATTTCCTTGCCCTTGTACTTGATCGGGTCGATCCGCGTCATGCCGACGTTCTGCAGCACGGTGAGATGCTTGATGTACTCGTCGCCGAAGGTCATCCAGAAGCGCGCACGCTCCATCTCGGGGTTGAACTTGGCGAGGCTTTCCAGCTCCTCGTGATACATCATGTACATGTTCTTCGGGCCGACGCCCTCGAAGTCGAATTCGACCTTCTTCGCCATCGCCGGGGTTTCGACGAACTCGCCGTTCTCCCAGTGGCGCGCGGGCGCGGTCACTTCGCGGATGTTGATTTCCGGGTTGAAATTGGTGGCGAAGGCCTGGCCGTGATCGCCGCCGTTGCAGTCGAGGATGTCGAGCTGGCGGATGGTCTTGAGCTTGTGCTTCTTCAGCCACATGGTGAACACGCTGGTGACGCCCGGATCGAAACCCGAACCCAGCAGCGCCATCAGCCCTGCGTCCTTGAAGCGGTCATGATAGGCCCACTGCCAGTGGTATTCGAACTTGGCTTCGTCCTTGGGCTCGTAGTTCGCGGTGTCGAGATAGGACACGCCCGCCTCGAGGCAGGCATCCATGATCGGAAGGTCCTGGTAAGGCAGCGCGAGGTTCACCACGAGGCTCGGGCCGACCTTCTTGATGAGGTTGACCATGGCCGGGACTTCCTCGGCATCGATCTCGTAGGTGCTGATCTCGAAGCCGGTGCGGTCCTTCACCGAGGCGGCGATGGCGTCGCACTTGCTCTTGGTGCGGCTGGCGAGGTGGATGTCCGTGAAGATATCCTTGTTCATCGCCATCTTATGGACGCAGACCGAGCTGACGCCGCCGGCACCGATCACGAGGACTGTCGACATGTTTGTATTCTCCGAATTCGAATCTTGGGGGTCCCCTAGCGAAATGTGCGAGCACCGCCAAACGATCCGCAAAAGGCGTTTCCTACTGCTGCGCGATCGGGCAGACCGCACGGCATGATCCCATGCCACCCCCTGCCCCATGACCACCCTTTCCTCAGGGTCGGTGGCGGATGGACTTTTCTTGCCCTGGACAGTGGTCCATGCGGTCCATGTCTACAGACTGCCCGAGGGGAAATCCTAACATGATCCAACAGCGCCGCCCGACCCGCGAAGGCGTGCTCGACGCTGCCGCAAAGGTGGCCGCGATCCTGCCGCCGACACCGCTGCTGCCGGTCGAAATCGATGGTGTGCAATGCTGGGCCAAGGCCGAGGTCCTGCAACCGGTCGGCGCGTTCAAGATCAGGGGCGCGTGGCACCGGCTTTCGGCGCTGGACGAGGAGGAGCGCGTGCGCGGGGTGGTTGCGGTGTCGAGCGGCAACCACGCCCAGGGCGTCGCTTGGGCGGCACAGCGGCTGGGGATCAGGGCGACCATCGTGATGCCGCGCAATGCGCCGCAGGTGAAGCTCAATGCGACGCGGGCGCTGGGCGCCGACGTGGTGCTCTACGAGCGCCCCGAGGAGGACCGCGACGAGGTCGCCGCGCGGCTGATCGAGACGAGCGGCGCGACGCTGGTCCATGCCTTCGGCGACCCGTGGGTGATCGAGGGCCAGGGGAGCGCCGGGATCGAAGCGGAGGCGCAGCTGGGCCGCAGCCCCTCGCGCTTCGTCGCCTGTTGCGGCGGTGGCGGGCTGGCGGCGGGCCTCGCCCTCGCCTGCCCGGACAGCGCGATCCATGTGGTCGAGCCCGAAGGCTGGGACATGGTCGGCCAGTCGCTGGCCGCGGGAGAGATCGTGCGCGTGGGCGCGAACCCGCCCGCGACCATCTGCGACGCGCTCCAGCCCGATGCGACCAAGCCGATCAACCTGGGCGTCCTGCAAGGCCGCGCCGAGCCCGGGGTCAGCGTGACCGACGAAGAGGTCCGCGCCGCCCAGCGCTTCGCCTTCGCGAAGCTGCGGCTCGTGGTCGAACCCGGCGGCGCGGCGGCGCTGGCGGCGGCACTGGCGGGCAAGGTCCCGCTCGACGCGGATACCGTGATCCTGCTCACCGGCGGCAACACCGATGCGGCGAGCTATGCGGCGACGCTGGCAGGTGGCTAGGATCGTTTGACAATCGGCCGCGGCGACTCCAGTTTCGCCGCACAGGGTCGGGACAGGGAGAGAACTCAATGCAAGCCCAGATGCTCGCGCCGGCGGCGGTCCTCGTCGCATGGTCGCTCGTCATGCTTTTCTGGATGGCGTTCACGCGCTTTCCCGCCATGGCCAAGGCCGGGCGCAGCGCCGGCTCGGCCAAGCCCGGCGGGCGCGGCCAGGACCTGGAAGGGGTGATCCCGGACCAGGTGAACTGGAAGGCGCACAACTATGCGCACCTCATGGAACAGCCGACCATCTTCTATCCGGCGGTCGTGATCCTGGCGATCATGGGGGCTGGCCCGATCGACGTCATGCTCGCCTGGGCCTATGTCGCGCTGCGCATCGTCCATTCGGTTTATCAGGCGACGGTCAACGTCGTGAAGGTCCGCTTCCTGATCTTCCTCGTCTCGACGCTCGCGCTCACCGCCCTCGCCATCCGCGCGGTCATGGCGACCCTGTTCCACGATCCCGCCTTCGCCCCGGCCTGACGGAGATGACCATGATCAAAGCCGAAATCCTGCAGCCCGTCGTCGTCCTGCTCGCCTGGACCATGGTGATGTGGCTGTGGATGTATGTCACCCGCATCCCCGCGATGAGCAAGGCGGGGATCCAGCCGAACGACGCACGGCGGACCAAGGCGCTCGACGATGCGCTACCGGCGGAAGTGCAGTGGAAGGCGCACAACCACAACCACCTCCACGAACAGCCGACCGTGTTCTACGCAGTCGCGCTGCTGCTCGCGATGATCGGGTGGGGCGATGGCATGAACGCGCTGCTGGCGTGGATCTACGTCGGGCTGCGCATCATCCACTCGCTGGTGCAGGCGACCGCCAACGTCGTGATGGTGCGCTTCGTGCTCTACGCGCTGGCGAGCCTCGTGCTCATCGCGCTGATCCTCCACGCGGCGATCAGCGTGTTCGACATCCACATGTAAGGCTGCCTGCGGTCCCGGTTCGCGCCGGGACCTTCCTGCTATTCGGCGGCTTCGACTGCGTGGGCGTGGCCGTCCGCGTCGATCTCGAGGTTGGCGAGGAACCGCTCGGCATCGAGCGCGGCCATGCAGCCCATGCCCGCTGCGGTAACCGCCTGACGATAGACATGGTCGGTCACGTCGCCCGCCGCGAAGACGCCCGGGATTTCGGTCTTCGGCGAGCCGGGCTCGGTGAGCAGGTAGCCGCTCTCGTCCATCGGCAGCTTGCCCTTGAACAGTTCGGTCGCAGGCGCATGGCCGATCGCGACGAAAGCGCCGTCGGTGGCGAATTCGCTCGCTTCCCCGGTGACGGTATCACGCAGGTTGAGATGGCCGAGCGCGCCGGTCGGGCCGGCCTGGAAGCTGTCCACGGTCTTGTTCCACAGCACGGTGATCTTCGGGTGGTTGAGCAGGCGCTCCTGAAGGATCTTCTCGGCGCGCAGCTCGTCACGGCGATGGATCAGGGTCACATCGTCGGAGTGGTTGGTCAGGTACAGTGCCTCTTCGACCGCAGTGTTGCCGCCGCCGATCACCGCGACCTTCTTGCCGCGGTAGAAGAACCCGTCGCAGGTCGCGCAGGCGCTGACGCCCTTGCCGCCCAGCTCCATCTCGCCCGGAACGCCGAGCCACTTGGCCTGCGCCCCGGTGCAGATCACGACCACGTCGGCGACATACTCGTCGCCGCTGTCGCCCTTGGCAATGAAGGGCGAACCCCTGGAAAAATCGACATCGACGATCGTGTCCCACATCATCCGCGTGCCGACGTGTTCCGCCTGCTTCTGCATCTGCTCCATCAGCCATGGACCCTGGACGACGTCGGCGAAGCCGGGATAGTTCTCGACATCGGTAGTGATGGTCAGCTGGCCTCCCGGTTGCAGGCCCTGCACCACGATCGGCTCCATCATCGCGCGCGCCGCGTAGATCGCGGCGGAATAGCCGGCCGGGCCGGAGCCGATGATGAGCATCTTGGTGCGATGGGTAGCCATGTCGTTCAATCCGTCAGTCTGGAATCGGTGTCGCCGCTATATGGGAAGCCTCGGCGGCAGAGTCACGCGAGGAACCGCGACCTCAACCGCTCGCGCATCGCCTCATCCACACCTAAATGCCCGTCGAGGAAGCTGTCGAGCGAGCCGTATTCGGCCTCGACCTCGCTCCACCATGTCTCGAGATACTCTTCGCGCACGCCGAGCAGCGCCATGACCGCCTCCTCGTCGAGCGTGCGCCCCAACCGCTCTTCGATGCCTGGCACCGACTGGTCCCGCAGCACGGTCAGCGTCGGCGCATCATTGGTGCGCAGGAACTCGGCCATCTGCCGCTCGCGATCGACCCCGAGCACATGGAGCACCAGCATCGCGGCGACCCCGGTGCGGTCCTTGCCCGCGAAGCAATGCACGAGGCTCGCTCCGTCGCGTTCGTCCAGGGCGCGGAAATAGCGGCCGAACATGGCGATCATCGCCGGGTTGCGCGGCATACGGGTGTAGACCGCGAGCATGCGCTGGCGCGCGAATTCGGCGGTGGTGACGCTGTCGTCGATGTCCATGTGCGGCGGGCTCGACGTGGTCTCGCCATCGTAGAACAGCACCTCCGCTGCGAACGCGTCGCTGCGGCGACAGGGGTTGCGCTCGCGCTCGCTCTCTCCGCGAAGGTCGATCACGGTACGGATGCCGAGCGCGTCCATCGCCGCGAGGTCGGCATCGGTGGCGCCGACATGCTGGCCCGAGCGCCACAACAGCCCGGTCTTCACCCTCGCTCCGTCGTCGGTCTCCCACCCGCCGAAATCGCGGAAATTGTGGATGCCGGTGGTCTCGAGAAAGGGATCGGGAATCATGCGCGCTGCAATGGCAGGCCGCGCCCGCCGGCACAACATGCTCGCGACCCCGCCATGCGCGTTGCTACGTAGTGCGCCGGATAGGCGGCCTGCACCCCGTCCCTCTAGCCTGCGCCCATCATCGCAACCGGAAGGCGAGGCAGACATGGCGCATATCCTGATCGTCGACGACGACGAGATCGTGGCGGAGCTGGCGGCGAACATCCTGATCGGCGCGGGTCATGCCTGCGGCTGGGTGACCGATGGTTCGAAAGTGCTCGACCTGCTCAAATGGCGGCGGCCGGACCTGTTGCTGCTCGATCAGGACATGCCCGGCCTGACCGGCAAGCAGGTGCTGCGCGAGATCCGCGGATCGCAGCGGCATTACGATCTTCCGGTGATCATGTTTACCGCGATCCAGGGAGCGGAGGACGAGGCCTCCGCGCTCTATGGCGGGGCGCAGGCTTACATCCGCAAGCCTTTCGTCGAGCGGTTCCTGCTCCACACGGTCAATCTCGTACTGATGTCGCGCGAAGGGCGTCCGGCCCACCGCGACCTGCGCGAAGTCATGGAAAACAACAACCGCGGACGTAGCGAGTTGGACCGCGTCCGCCGCTCGATCTAGCCGAGATCGCGCAGGAAATCGACGGTCCAGGCCTGCACGTTCTCCTCGCGCACGCTCACCACCATTGCTTCGTAGCGCGCCTTGCGCTCCGCCAGCGGCATATCGAGCGCCTTCCCAATCGCATGCGCGATATCGTCGGGGCTATGCGGATTGACGAGCAGTGCGTCTTTGAGCTGCGCTGCCGCGCCGGCAAATCGCGACAGGATCAGCACGCCCGGATCGTCGGGGTCCTGCGCCGCGACATATTCCTTCGCGACCAGATTCATCCCGTCTCGCAAGGGCGTGACGAGTCCGATCCTCGAGCCGCGGAAAAAACCGAACAACTCTTCGTGGCTGTAACCACGATTGACGTATCGGATCGGCACCATGTCGACTTCGGACCGCGCGCCGTTGATCTGGCCACACTTCTGTTCCAGTTCCTCGCGAATTTCCTGATAGCTTTCAACGTCTTCGCGGCTCGGCGGAGCGATCTGGATGAAAACCAGATCACGCGCCCTGTCCGGATGGCGGTCGAAGAAACGGCCGATGCCGTCGATGCGCTCGGGAATGCCTTTGGAATAATCGAGCCGGTCGACCCCAATCATCGCGGCACGCCTGCGGGTGGAACTCATCAGCCGCTGCTGGGCCTGCCGCGCTTCTCCGGTTTCGCCGAGTTTGCTGAAATGGTCCCAGTCGATCCCGATGGGATAAGCGCGCGCCATGGTCGTCCGGCCATCGAGCGTGATGCTGCCGCTATCCTCATCGACCTGCGCGCCCAGTTCCGTGCGACAATAATGGAGGAAGCTGTCGAGCCATTCCTTCGTCTGGAACCCGATCAGGTCATAGTGCAGCATCGTGTGCACCAGCCGCTCGTGGTACGGCAACGAGACAAACAGCCGGGTAGCCGGCCAGGGGATATGGAGGAAGAACCCGATCCGGTTCTTTAGCCCGCGCGAACGCAGACGCTCGCCAAGGGGGATGAGGTGATAGTCATGGACCCAGACGACGTCGTCGGGTTCGATCAGCGGCGCGGCGAGATCGGCGAAGCGTTCGTTGACCCGCTCGTACCCCTTCCCCGTTTCGCGCTCGTATTCTGCTAGGTCGAGGCGATAGTGGAACAGCGGCCACAGCGTCGAATTGGCATAGCCATTGTAATATTCGTCGATGTCGCGCTGCGACAGGTCGATGGTAGCGGTGGTCACGCCGTCATTGGTCTGCGTATCGACATGGCCGGTCCGGCCGCTCTCGCTCTCCTCGCCCGACCAGCCGAACCACAGGCCCTCGCGGTCCTTCAGGGCCGCGTGCAAGGCACCTGCCAGTCCGCCCTGCGCCCCTGCCGCACCGCGTGCCTTGGGCACCGCGACGCGGTTCGAGATGACGACAAGGCGTGGATCACCACTCAGCGGACTTCGCTCCAGGGTTTGCTCAAAAGACCGGCACAATTGATTATACCTACCAGCGAGTAGGTCTGGGGGAAGTTCCCCCACAGCTCGCCCGTGTCGTAATCGAGATCTTCGCTGAGCAGGCCCGAGCGGGTCGTGTGGCTCAGCATCGCGCAGAAAATTTCGCGCGCCTCCCCCTTCCGCTCGACCAGCGCGAGCGCTTCGATCAGCCAGAAGGTGCACACGTTGAAGGCGGTTTCCGGCGCGCCGAAGTCGTCCTCGGCGGCATAGCGCAGCATGTGGTCGCCGCGGCGCAAGTCGCGCTCGATGGCGGCGAATGTCTTGCGGAAACGCTCGTCGGTCGGCTTGAGATAACGCAGCTCGATCATCTGCAGCAGGCTGGCGTCGAGATAGCCGTTCTCGAAGCTGGCGCCGTAATGCTCGCCGTCTTCCTTCCAGGCATTGGCCTCGATGGTCTGGCGAATCGTGTCGGCGCGCTGTTTCCAGAACATGACGCGATCACCCTTGCCGAGCTGCGCGGCGACATTGGCCAGCCGGTCGCAGGCGGCCCAGCACATGACGGCGGAATAGGTGTGCACCTCCTGCCGGGTGCGGAATTCCCACAGACCGGCGTCGGGCTTGTCGTGCTTGAGCCACGCTGCCTCGCCGACCTCTTCGAGATGCGCGAAATCGGTCTCGTCCGCCATCCGCAGCAGGCGGTGGTCGAAGAAGGCCTGCGCGGTCGGCATGACTATCTGGCCGTAACAGTCGTATTGCACCTGCTTGTAGGCAGCGTTGCCGACGCGCACCGGACCCATGCCGCGATAGCCGGCAAGATTGCCCGCTTCGAACTCGTGCAGCTCCTGTGCTCCCATCACCGAGTAAAGCGGCTGGATCTGCCCGCCACGCGCCTGGTCGACGATATTGCGCAGGTAGGCGAGGTACTTTTCCAGCACATCGAGCGCGCCCAGCCGGTTGAGCGCCTGCACGGTGTAGTAGCTGTCGCGAATCCAGCAGTAGCGGTAGTCCCAGTTGCGCTGGCTGCCGGGTGCCTCGGGAATCGAGGTCGTCAGCGCGGCGACGATCGCCCCCGTTTCCTCGTGCTGGCACAGCTTCAGCGCGATGGCCGCGCGAATGACCTCCTCCTGCCATTCGAGCGGGATGTGCAAGCCGCGTACCCAGTGCTGCCAGTATTTTGCGGTATTCGCCTCCATCCGCCGGACTTCGCTGCGGATATTGCCGACGAAGGGCTCGTCCGGGCCGAGGAAGAAGTGCTGGTCGCTTTCGACCCTGTAGAAGCGCTCCTCGAGGATGTAGCCCACGGGCGCGTCCGTCGAGAGGCGCAGGGCCTGCGGACCGACGAGATAGCGAACATGGTTGGTGCCGTTGGTGGTTGCGGCGAGTTCCTCGCCGTAACTGCGCATCGGCTTGAGGACGACCTTGAGGCGCGGGGCCCCTGCCACGGGGCGAACGATCCGGCTGTAGGCGACCGGGCGGTACATGCGGCCCGAGCCTTCGTACCGCGGTGCGAAATCGCTGATCTCGACCGCGCTGCCATCCTCGGCTTCGAGGCGGGTGACGAGGATCGCCGTGTTGCGCTCGTAACGCTGGCTCGCGCGGACCTGCCTTTCCAGCTCGAAACGCCATATGCCCCGGTCGCGCGCATCGCCATTGAGCAGCGAGCAGAACACCGGGTCCCCGTCGACGCGCGGGACGCAGCCCCAGACGAAACCGCCCTCCTCGTCCACCAGCGCACTGACCTGGCAATTGCCGATGGGCGACAGTTCGAGGTTTGCGGTCATCGGATCTCCAGCCAGTTGTGCACTGCGGTAACGCTGTCGAGGCGGTATCGTGCCTTGTCGCTGATGCGTTCGCCGACCGCCACCCCGAAACCGCCGAATTCGATTGCACCGGCAAAGCCGTCTTCGTCGGTCACGTCGTCACCGATGAAGATTGGCGTCGCGCCGGCAAAGGGCTCCAGCGCCATGAACGCGCGCACGGCGCCGGCCTTGTCGGCGCCGGGATGGACCAGTTCGGCGACCGCCTTGCCCCGCTTCACGACCAGCCCCGCGTCACCGGCGATCCGGTTCGCGAAGGCCTGCACCGCGTCCTCGCATTCGGGCCGCGAGCGGTAATGCAGAGCCCCGCCGTGCGCCTTGGTCTCGTAGCGCAGGCCCTGCGATGCGGCAAAAGTCTGCAGTTGCTCCACCACCGCCTCGGGAAGGGCTGGCGGCTCGCTGCCGGCAATCGCGCCATCGGCGTGGACGCGGTGCGCCCCGTGCGAACCTGCGCGCGCGACATCGAGCGGTCCTGTGTGCCCCTCAAGGTCGCGCAGGGCGCGCCCGCTGACGATGGCGAGACGCCCCCCGAGCCGATCTCGCAGGCCGACGATGTTGGCGGCCAAAGTTCGCGGCACACGGATCGCGTCGGGATCCGGCGCAATCTCCACCAGCGTGCCGTCGAAATCGACAAACAGCGCGACCGGGCCGCGAGCGAGCAGCTCATGCAGCGAGGGCGGCGACGGGAGCGTATGCTGGCTGGCCATCGCTGCCCCGCATACCGCGAACCCTTGCGCGGTCAAACCCTCACGGGTCGATCCGGTCTTCCGCCTTGGGGACGAGGATCAAGGTCCCCTCCTCCACCCGCCACGAACCGAGGCGCGCAAGCACGTTCATGCCGATCACATTGAAGTCGCCGAAACTCTCGGCAATCGCGGCATCGGTCCCGGTAGCGCGAATATTGCCGAGCACCAGGCTGTCGACGGTGGCGACATGCGCCTGGATCGTCCCGTTAGCGGTCCCGAGCATGATCGGGATGCCGCCACGGCGCGGCGCCAGCCCCGCCTGCTCGGCGAGCGGCGCCGAAATCGCCGTCAACGTCGCGCCGGTGTCGATCATGAAATTGCCGGGCACACCGTTTACCTCGGCGCGCACCCAGTAATGGCCGTCCGGCCCGAGCGGAATGCGGGTTTCGCCGCCTGCCACGACCTGTTCCGGCAAGCCGATCTGCGGGACGGCGACATCGAAGCGCGGGTCGAAACGAGACAGTTGCAGCACGACAGTGAGCAGGATCACGCCCAGCGCGATCGAACTGAACGTGCGCATCACGCTGCCCCAGGCCGTGCGCTTGGCCGCAAAAGCGCCGATCCAGCCGATCACCATCGCCGCGACCGCCGCCATCAGCAGTTCCGAGCGCGGAATCGCCCGCAAGGTGTCCGCCAGGGCGCTGAAGACCGAACTCATGTCCATGGAAGCGATATAGGCACCCACCGATGACGCGTCCATGAAGCGCGCGACAAATATCAGGGCGCGTCGCGGTGCTCGGTCGCCCGGGCGAGGATCAGCGAGAAGCGCCTCGCGCTATCGGTCCAGCGGTGCAACGGGGTCCAGCCGCCCGCCAGCAGCAGAGTATTGGCGCTGCGACGGGTGAACTTGTGGCTGTTTTCGGTATGGATGGTCTCGCCTTCCGCCATTTCGAAATCGTGCCCGGACACGGAAAAGGCGATCGCTTCGGTGGCGCGCAGGTGCATTTCGATCCGCGCAAAATCGTCATTCCACAGCGCCACATGCCGGAGCTTACCTGTCGGGATGGTCCCGCCCAGCTCGCGATTGATGCGCTCGGCAAGGTTTAGGTTGAACGCCGCGGTGACGCCTGCCGCATCGTCATAGGCGGCCTCGAGAACGTCGCGATCCTTCACCAGGTCCATGCCGATCAGCAGCAGCGGCAAGTGCCCCTCGTCCGCGCCGAGGGTCGATCGCATCGAACGAAGGAGGTCGACCGCCGTGCGCGCGACCATGTTGCCGATGGTCGAGCCGGGGAAAAAGCCCAGCTTCCTCAGCGGGGCGACCGCGTCCGGCAGGGCGACCTTGCGCATGAAGTCCGCCTCGACCGGATGGACCGGAACTCCGGGAAACTTTTCCGCCAGCGCAGCAGCCGACTGGCGCAGGAAATCGCCCGAGATGTCGAGCGGTACGTAGGCGGCAGGGTCGATGGCTTCGAGCAGCAGCGGCGTCTTGACCGAACTGCCACTGCCGAACTCGACCACGGACCGTTCGGGACCGATCAGGCGGGCGAAATCGTCACCACGCTCGCGCAGGATCTCGGTCTCTGCCCGGGTGGGATAATATTCGTCGAGCTGCGTGATCTGCTCGAACAGCTGCGAGCCGCGCTCGTCGTAGAACCAGCGCGCGGGAACCGCCTTCTGGTGCTGGCGCAGGCCGGACAGGACATCTGCGCGGAAGGCCTTGTCCACCCCGTCCTCGTCACGGTCGACGATGGCGATGCCGGTATCGGATTTCATCACAGGTCCTTTGCCAGCCGGACGCCGGTGAACTGCCAGCGCTGGTGGGGGTAGAAGAAGTTGCGATAGGACGCGCGCGAATGCCCGCGCGCCGTCGCGCAGCTGGCTCCCTTGAGCACGAACTGGCCACTCATGAACTTGCCGTTGTATTCGCCCACGGCGCCTTCAGCCGGCTTGAAACGCGGGTACGGCAGATAGGCGGAGCGGGTGAACTGCCAGCAATCCCCGAACAGGCCTGCGCTGCCCCGAGGCAGGGGCGGCGCGGCGCTATCGAGCTGGTTGCCCGCGGTGGGATCGTGTGCCGCATCCTCGCCATCCTGCCCCCGCGCGATCGCTTCCCATTCGAATTCGGTCGGCAGGCGCAGACCCGCCCATGTCGCGAAGGCATCGGCCTCGTAGTAGGAAACGTGCGTCACCGGCGCGTCGGGATCGCGTGCCTGCCAGCCGCAATGGGTGAAGTGCTCGTCCTCGTGCCAGTAGAGCGGCGCTCCGATGCCCTCGCCATTGACCCAGCCCCACCCGTCGGAGAGCCAGAGCGAGGCGGTCTCATAGCCGCCATCAGCGATGAAGTCGGCCCATTCGCGATTGGTAACGAGGCGCGACGAGAGGGCGAAGGGCTCCACGAGCACGCGATGCGCAGGGCCTTCATTGTCGAAGGCGAAGCCCGCTTCCTGATGACCCACACGGGCAATTCCGCCAGGGTGCGTGTGCCAGCCGCCGGGCTGTCGATACGCCGATTGCGCCCCCTCCTCCCGCATCGCCGGGCCGAGGGGGTTCCGGAACAGCGCGTTCTTGATATCGGTGAGCAGCAATTCCTGGTGCTGCTGTTCATGCGCGAGGCCGAGCTCGATCAGCGGCGCCAGTTCCGCGCGCTCAAACAACGGTGCCATGGCCCTGTCCACATGCGCGCGCCAGTCGAGGATCTCGCCCATGGTCGGGCGCGAAAGCATCCCGCGAGAGAACCGCGCGATCCGCGCACCCTCGGCCTCGTAATAGGAATTGAATACGAACGGCCAGCGCGCGTCGTAAAGGGCATATCCGTCGAGGTGGTCACGCAGCAGGAAGGTTTCCCAGAACCACGTCACATGCGCGAGGTGCCACTTGGCGGGGGAGGCGTCCTCCATCGACTGTATGGTGGCGTCAGCTTCGGACAGCGGTGCGGCAAGCGCTTCGGTCAGCGCGCGCGCAGTGCGGAAACGCTCTCCAAGACCTTCATGGGTCGGCAGGGAAGCCGTATTCGGGCGGGGCATCGTGGGGGTCCCCTCCTCCAGCAGCTGCCAGGATGCGGCAACCGTGGCACAACATGGCGCAATCCTTGGTCGGTTTAAAGACTCAGCGCAAAATTTCCCGTGGTTACAAACATATGTTAAGCCGGCCTCCCACTCAGGCGGCGAGCGCGACGCGGTTACGCCCCGCCTTTTTCGCAGCATAGAGGGCCGCATCGGCGCGCGCGAACAGCGTCAAACTGGTGTCCGACGGACCCAGCATCGCATGCCCGATGCTGGCGGTGACGGCGGGTATGCCGGCCATGGCCGTGCCGCTTTCCACCGCCAAGCGCAGCCGCTCCGCCGCACCCGCCGCAGCCGTCTCGTTCGCGCCCGGCAGGATGAGCAGGAACTCCTCGCCACCGATCCGCGCGGCACATTGCCCGTCACGGGCCTGCAGTGCCGCGATCCGGCCGATTTCGGCTAGCACCCGGTCGCCCGTGGCATGTCCATGGGTATCGTTGATCGCCTTGAAATGATCGATATCGAAGACGATCAGCCCGAGCGGTTTCCCGCCAAGGCGCGACGCCACGACGGCACGGTCCAGTGCCGCCATGGCGCTGCGCCGGTTGGCCAGTCCGGTCAACACGTCGGTATTCGCAATCCGCCGCGCCTCTGCCGCCTCGCGCAGGGCGTCGTGCTTCTCCTGCTGGATGCGGGCGACCCGCGTGTATTCGTCGGTCACGTCGCGCGCGACCATCAGCACGTGCTCTGCGACGCCCTCGGGAGAAAAGACATTGCGCGCCCGCGCCCGAAGCACGCGGGTACCGAGTTTGGGGTTCTCGATCTCGAACTCGACGACATAGCCATCGCGATCGTGGCGATGACCATGAAACGTCGTGTGCATCTGCTGGAGGCCGTCGGGGAGCAGCCGTTCAAGCAGCCTGGCGTCGGGGGGCGTTTCCGGGGGTAGCCCGGCGATCTTGCAGAATGCTGGCGACCAACCGTGCCGTCCACTGACGAGATCGACGCTCCAGCGCCCGAAACCCGCCATCTCCTCGGCCAGCGTCAGGTCGGACGCGATATCGGACAAGGGAACCTGCGGGGATGGTGCCAGGCGCCGGGAGGTCGCGACGAGCAGGCTCAGCAGAGCGAATGCGGCAAGGCTCAGCATCCGGTCGAAGGCGGGCACACCGCTTCGCATTTGCGCCACAGCGAGGGCAGCAAGCAAAAACCAGATCACCGCAAGAAGCGGCGCGTAGAGCGTCCGGGTCGTCAATCACCGATCCTTTCGCCCCGCAGACTATCGCGGGGCGACGGAACGACGGCTCAAGCCCGGCCTAGGTGAATATCCCTAGGCGGCGTCGGCGTGACGGACGGCGTGTTCCTCGTTGAGCATCTCGGCGATCAGGAAGGCGAGTTCCAGCGACTGCGCCGCATTGAGGCGCGGATCGCAATGGGTGTGGTAGCGATCCTTCAGCGCCTCGTCGGTGATCGCGACCGCGCCACCGACGCATTCGGTCACGTCCTGGCCGGTCATCTCGACATGGATGCCGCCGGGGTGCGTACCCTCCGCACGGTGGACGGCGAAAAAACCCTTCACCTCGGTCAGTATGCGGTCGAAGGGGCGCGTCTTGTAACCGCTCTCCGATTTGACGACATTGCCGTGCATCGGGTCGCAGCTCCACACGACCGGGTGCCCCTCCGCCTTCACCGCGCGCACTAGGCGCGGCAGCCCCTCTTCCACCTTGTCATGGCCGAAGCGGCTGATAAGCGTGATGCGGCCGGGCTCGCGCGCCGGATTGAGCGTGTCGAGCAGGCGCAGCATGGCGTCGGTCTCGAGGCTCGGCCCGCATTTCATGCCGAGCGGATTGCCGATGCCGCGACAGAACTCGACATGGGCACTGCCGTCGAAGCGAGTGCGGTCGCCGATCCAGACCATATGCGCGCTGGTATCGTACCAGTCGCCGGTCAGGCTGTCGCGGCGCGTCAGCGCCTGTTCGTAAGGCAGCAGCAGCGCCTCGTGGCTGGTGTAGAAGCTCGTCCCGCGCAGCTGGGGCAGCGTCGCGGGCGTGATGCCGCAAGCTTCCATGAAATCGAGCGCTTCGCCGATGCGGTCGGCGACGTCGCTGAACTTGTCCGCCCACGGGCTGCGACCCATGAAATCGAGCGTCCACTGGTGGACCTGGCGCAGGTTCGCATAGCCGCCATTGGCGAAGGCGCGCAGCAGGTTGAGCGTCGCGGCCGCCTGCGAATAGGCCCGCACCATGCGCTGCGGATCATTCCGGCGGCTATCGGGATCGAAGTCGATGCCGTTGATGTTGTCGCCGAAGTAGCTCGGCAGCGTGACATCGCCCTGCGTCTCGGTGTTCGAGCTGCGCGGCTTGGCGAACTGGCCCGCCATCCGGCCGACCTTCACCACGGGCTTCTTGCTGGCGAAGGTCATGACGACCGCCATCTGCAACAGTACGCGGAAGGTGTCGCGGATGTTGTTGGGATGGAATTCGGCGAAGCTTTCCGCGCAATCGCCACCCTGCAACAGGAAGGCCTTGCCCTCAGCTACCTCTGCGAGGTCCGCCTTCAGCGCACGCGCCTCGCCCGCGAACACCAGCGGGGGATGCGTTTCGAGCGACGTCGTCGCGGCATCGAGCGCAGCCGTGTCCAGATATTCGGGCAAGTGCCTTGCCTCGAAATCCTTCCAGCTCTCGGGTGACCAGTTCGTCGCCATTATCAATTCCAGTTGCGGCGCGGAGATGCGCCAGATGTGCCCGCTCACCGCAGACGAAGGAGCCTATTGCAGCAAGCAGCTTTTGCTTGGCCAGTCCAAAAACCCGATTGCAGTGACCGGATTGCTACCTGATCAGCGCCCTGCTTCTGCGGGCGCGGTGGAAACACGGGTGGCGAGCTCCTGCCCTTCGGGGATAACCGCCAAACGCCACCCGCGCGTGTCGCCGAAATACTTCTGGCCGAGCGCGAGCATCCGTTCCGGCGTGGTTTCGGTGAGGTCGTTGAGCAGCGAGCGTAGCAGGCCGACGCGACGCGGGTCCTCGGTCGAACCTTCGAGCTGGAACAGCCAGAACAGGTTCCCGGTCGAGACACGGTTCACATATTGCAGCAGCGGCTCGGTTACGCGCTGGAGCTCGTCGGCGTCGGGCGCGGTGGTCGCTAGGTCGCGTGCGATCCGGTCGGCCGCGGCGAAGAAGGCGGGGACGTCCTCGGGCCGCAGCTGGGCGAAGGCGCTGATGCGTCCGCCGCTCTCGACATCGGTGGGCCACTGGCTGTTGACCACCGGCGCATAGCTCGCCCCGGCCCGTTCGCGCATGGCGTCCATCAGGCGATTGTTGAACACCTGCGTCAGGATTTCGAGCTGGCGCGATTCCGGTAATCCGGCCACGCCCGCCCCGCTGGGCCAGGAGATCACGGCAGCGGCCTGGTTGGCGTCGCCCTTGTGATACTTGACCACGGTCTCGCCCGGCTTCGGGAAGCCATAGGTTTCGCCAGCTACATCGGCGGGCAGCGGCGTGCGGGGCGCAAGCGCGCCGAACGTCCGGGTCAGCGCGGCAATGCCTTCGTCCTTGTCGAAATCGCCGAACACCAGCACTTCGACGGGGCCCTGCCGGAGCAGCGGCTCCCACACCTTGCGGAAACCCTCGGGACTGGTCGCATCGATCGCTGCCGGGTCGGGGGTTTGGAAGCGTCCGTCCTTGTCGCGCAGGAGATATTCGAGATCGCGGTTGATCACGCCTGCCGGATTGGCCGCATAACTTTCGTAGGCGAGCCGTGCGGCGGCCTGTGCGCGGATCACCGGATTGGGGTCCCAGCCCGGTATCTGGAGCTTGGCGGCGAATAGGTACAGCTGGTCGGCCAGGTCCTGCTTGCGGGTCTGTGCGAACAGGGTGAAGGCGCCGTCGGATATATCGAAGTCGAAGCCCATGCGGCGGCCGGTGGAAATCCGGTCGAGCTCTTCCTGACCGAGTTCCCCCACGCCCGACCCGACCAGCGCCATGCGGCCGAGCGTTGCATAGGCCCCGTCTTCGGGTGCGAGCGCGCGCCAGCCCCCGCCGAAGCGGACTTTGACCGCGACGCGCCCGGGCTCGGCATCGTTGGCCCACAGGATCGCCTTGACGCCATTGGCGAAGTCGATCCGCTCGATATCGAGTACGCCAATCGGACCTTGCTGGGCAATCGTCCCCGGCTCACCGACCGGCGGCAGGTCGGCGAAGGAAATCTGCTGCGCCGCGATGCGCGCATCGCTGGCTGCCTCGACCGGCGCGAGCAGCGCCGTGCGGATTTGCGCGTCGGTCGCCTCGCCCGGCTCGGGCGTGACATAGGCAGCGCGGATCACGGCCCCGTCGAACAGCTTGCGCGTCTGCTGCAGCATCTGGTCGGGCGTGATCTTGTCGCGCATCGAGTTGAACACGGTCAGCACGGTTTCGGGCGCTGCGACGGTCTCGCGGATGTCTACGGCGTTGACGACGTCGTCGGCGAGGCGCGCACCGGCCATCACACGGCGCTGCTCGACCGAACTCGCGAAGATCGACTCGAACTCGGCCAGCTCCCGATCGATCTCCTCCTGCGTCGGAGGGTTCGCGAGGGCATCGGCAATGACGGCGCGCACATCGGCCAGCGCACCCTGCCAGTCGCCGGAGAGCGGGGCGAAACCGACGAATGTCGCGTCGGCTGAGCGGCTGACGTCGTCCTGCTGGACCTGCGCGTAGAGATAGCTGCCGCCCGTCCGCGCCCGCGCTTCCAGACGGCGATTGATCAGCGCCTGCGCCAGACTGTCGCGCAGCAGGCCCTCGTTATAGGCAATGGTGTCCTGCACCGGACGCCAGGGGCGCATGATGGCATAAGTGAAACTGCGCTGCAGGCCCGGTTCCACGATCGCCGCGACTTCGCCGACCGGATTGGCCGGGTCGCTGCCCGCGGGAGCCATCGGATCGCCAAAACCCGGAGCGGGCGTCGTTGCCCCGTCGCCCTTCCAGTCGCCGAAGTATCTTTCGACCTCGGCGGCCAGCTGCATGGGATCGAGATCGCCGACCACGACGATCAGCGTATTCTCGGGCCGGTACCACCGCTTGTAGAACGCGCTGACCGAAGCCCCGGTCGCGCCTTCCAGCGTCGCCTCGGTCCCGATCGGGAGGCGATTGGCGAGCACTTGCCCGGCAAACAGGGTTGCACGGGTTTCTTCCGCCGCCCGCTGCTGCGGACCGCCGCGCTCGCGCTTCTCGGCGAGGACGATCGGCACCTCGGCCTTCACATTCGCATCGGACAGCACGGGCGCGCGCACCATGCCGGACAGGATCTTCATGCTCTCGGCAAGCTTGGCTTCGTCGACATTGGGCAGGTCGAGCTTGTAGACCGTATGCGTGGGGCTGGTCTCGGCATTGGTGTCGCTGCCGAAGGTCGCGCCGAGGCGCTGCCAAGTCGGGATCGCCATCGCCGGGCCGAGATACTTGCTCTCGCGGAACAGCAGGTGTTCGAGGAGGTGCGCATAGCCCTGTTCGGCATCGGTCTCGTAGAGCGATCCCGCATCGATGCGCACGCGGATCGAAACCTGGTCGGGCGGGACACCGTTCTTGCGCACCGCATAGCGGACGCCGTTGGGCAGTTCGCCGAAGAGCCATTCCTGGTCGCGCGGAACATCGCTGCCCTCGTAAATCCAAGGCGTTTCGCCGGCCGGCGTGAGGTGCTGCGGTGTCGGCGGAGCCGGGTCCTGTGCAAGCACCACCTGCGGGGCAAGCAGGGCGAGCGGAAGGACGAGCGCGAGACGCCGGACGGCGCGCGGAAAAATAGCCATGGCAGGGATATAGGGTGCCTTCTTCTGAAGGGACAGTGAACATTGGACAAAACCTTCTTGCCTTGCCGCAAGCCCTGCCCGCTCCTACATCGCCAGTCATGTTCATCGAGACCGAAACGACGCCCAATCCGTCGAGCCTGAAGTTCCTCCCCGGCCAGCAGGTCATGGGATCGGGAACGCGCGAATTCGCCACCCCCGAAGCTGCCGAAGCAAGCCCGCTGGCACAGGCCATCTTCGATCTCGGCGACGTGACCAACGTGTTCTTCGGCGGCGATTTCATCACCGTCACCGCAGCACCGGGCGTCAGCTGGACCGACCTCAAGCCGCAGGTCCTCGCAATCCTGCTCGACCATTTCGTCTCCGAAGCGCCGCTCTTCGCCCCCGGCACTGCCGGCGGTATCAGTGTTCCGGCCGAAGAGGAGAGCATGCTGGTCGAGGAACGGGCGGAAGATGCCGACATCATCGCGCAGATCAACGAGCTGCTCGAAACCCGCATCCGCCCGGCAGTCGCGGGCGATGGCGGCGATATCCAGTATCGCGGCTATCGCGACGGTATCGTCCACCTCCAGATGCAGGGGGCGTGTTCGGGCTGCCCTTCGTCGACGGCGACCCTCAAGCACGGGATCGAAGGGCTGTTGAAACATTATGTCCCGGAGGTCGTTGAAGTCCGCGCCGCCTGACATCCCACCGCTTTTCCGAGGACTTGATGACCAAGCAATTTCACGACCAGTCGCTGTCTGCCGACGCACTCGACCAGATTTTTCGCGAAGCGCGCAGCTACAACGGCTGGCTCGACAAGCCGGTGACCGACGAGCAGCTCCACGCGATCTACGAGCTGCTGAAAATGGGTCCGACTTCGGCCAATATGCAGCCTGCGCGGATCGTTTGGGTCAAGTCGGACGAGGCGAAAGCGAAGCTGCTGGAATGCGTGTCGGAAGGCAATCACGACAAGGTGAAGGCGGCGCCGGTCACCGCGATCATCGGCTATGACATCGATTTCCACGAAGAACTGCCGTGGCTCTTCCCCCACACAGACGCCAAGAGCTGGTTCGAGGGCGACGAGGAAGGACGCAAGGAAGGCGCGTTCCGCAATTCCTCGCTCCAGGGGGCTTACCTGATGATCGCCGCCCGCGCGCTCGGGCTCGATTGCGGCCCGATGTCGGGCTTCGATCAGGACGCCGTCGACAAGGCTTTCTTCGGCGACAACCCCAAGCACAAGAGCAATTTCATCTGTTCGATCGGTTACGGCGACAAGACGACCATTTTCGGACGCAGCCCGCGCCCGGATTTCGACACGTTCAACGTCATCGCCTGACTTGCAGCGCAGCGCGCCCTGAGGCAGGGCGCGGTTCATGCGAAGTCTTGCCATAGAAACGGCGACCGAGGCCTGTTCGGTAGCGCTCTTCGAGTCCGGGAAACTGCTCGATGCGCGCCACGAGGTGCTGGGCCGCGGCCATGCCGAGCGTCTCGTCCCGATGATCGCCGAACTCCCGGACAAGGGCCGCGCGGACGTCATCCGCGTCTCGCTCGGCCCGGGCAGCTTTACCGGCGTGCGGATCGGCCTTGCCGTCGCGCGGGCGCTCGGGATTGCCTGGGGAGCCGAAGTACGCGGCTATCCCACCCTCGCACTCGTCGCGGCGCTGGCGCAGGATCGCGATCCGGAGGGCGTGACCGTATGCATGACCGGCGGACACGGGGAGTGGTTCTTGCAGGACTTCGATCCAGGCTGCGTCGCGCTTGGCGAGGCCGTGTCGTTGCCTCCGGCGCAAGCCGCGACCCGCGGCGCAAGAGCCGTCATCGCCGGGAACCGGGCCAGCGAACTTGCCGCCCTGTCTGGCGATGGGCACCGGGCCATCGACATCCTGCCTGATGCGAAGGGTACGCTGCTTATGCCCGGGGATGTCTTCACGGAAACGCTCAGCCCCCTGTACGGCCGCGCGCCGGATGCGAAGCTGCCCGGCGCATGAGCGACCTCGACCAGCTGATGGCCGTGATGGAGGCGGCGTTCGACCCGCACTGGCGCGAGGCATGGACGCGTTCGCAAGTCGAGAACTCGCTGGCGATGCCGAATACTTATGCCCTGCTCTGCGATGCCGATGGCCATCCGCTCGAAGACGGGCGCAAGGCTGCCGGTTTCGTGCTCGTCCGGCGTGCTCCCGGCGAAGAAGAATTACTATTGGTCGCCGTCGATCCGGACTTGCGCCGCAAGGGGCTCGGACGGTCCTTGCTGGAACTGTTCTTTGCGCAGGCCCGGAGCCACGGGGCGGAGCGTGTGTTCCTCGAGATGAGATCCAACAATCCTGCGCTAACCCTTTACGAATCAGTCGGTTTCAACCCCATCGGCCGGCGGCGCGCCTACTACCGAACAGCGACTGGCGAGGCCCTCGACGCCATCACTTTCGGTAAAAATTTGTAACCAGGCGACAACAGAGTTGTATGTTTGCGCCAAAATAATCATGTGTATTCTAGTCTTTACGAACTCTTGTCGATTTTATACAATGCACCCATCCAAAATGGGTCGCACTAATATTGATAGGCAATAGGGAGCCTAGCTGAATGGAAAATTTCGAAACCGATATGGCCGAGACGCTGATCACGCTGACCTCGGACATCGTCGCGGCCCATGTGAGCAACAATAGCGTGGAAGTCGGCGACGTGCCGACGCTTATCTCCAACGTCTATTCCGCGCTGTCCGGATTGAGCGGCGCCGGTGCTGCGGCCGAGCCGACCCCCGATCCCGCCGTGTCGATCCGCTCGTCGGTGAAGAAGGACCACTTGGTCTGTCTCGACTGCGGCAAGAAGATGAAGATGCTCAAGCGTCACCTTTCGACCGAGCATGGCATGACCCCCGACGAATACCGCGCCCGCTGGAACCTTGGCGGCGACTATCCGATGGTTGCTCCGGACTATGCCGCGACCCGCCGCGATCTGGCGGTGAAGATCGGCCTCGGTCGCAAGCCCGGCCAGAAGCGCGGTCGCAAGAAAAAGGCCGCATAAGGCCCTTCGGTTCGCCTTGAGGAAGACGCCCCGGCCCGATAAGGGTACGGGGCGTTTTTCATTGGGACCCCATCTTGCACCAGAAAATCGATCTCGAGCAACTATGCGCCGACAAGGGTTTGCGCATCACGGAACAGCGGCGGGTGATCGCACGCGTTCTGTCCGAAAGCGACGACCATCCCGATGTGGAGCTTCTGCACGAACGCGCCAACAAGATCGATTCCGGCATTTCCATCGCGACCGTCTATCGCACCGTCCGACTGTTCGAAGAGGCGGGCATCCTCGATCGTCATGATTTCGGCGATGGCCGCGCGCGCTACGAAGCCGCGCCAGAGGCCCATCACGATCACCTGATCGACGTGGAAACCGGCAAGGTAATCGAATTCGTGGATCCCGAGATCGAGGCGCTGCAGAAGCAGATCGCCGAGAAGCTCGGCTACCGCCTCGTCGATCACCGACTGGAGCTTTATGGCGTCCGCCTCGACCGCGAAAGCTGAGCGCAAGCTCGCCCGCTATACGGAACGCAGGCTTGCCGCAGCGCGCGGCGAGAATGTCCCGCTCAGTGCAATGGAGTGGCTGCGCTTCACACTGCGCGCCATCGGCATCGTCCTGCTGTTGCTGATTTTCGTGCCGTTGCACTATCTGTATCGCGTCTTCGCCTATGGCTCCCCCTTCCCGATGCTCTTCCTGCGCTACACGGCGCGCGTCATCGGGGCGCGCACGCGGATCGTCGGGACGCCGCTGCGGCGGGACGTCTTCTTCATCTCGAACCACATTTCCTGGATCGACATCCTCGCTTCGGCCGGAGCAAGCGGCACGGCCTTCGTCGCCAAGCAGGAATTGTCGGAAGTGCCCGTCATCGGCTGGCTGTGCCGGCTCAACCGCACGGTTTTCGTCAAGCGGGAGAACCGGCTGGGGGTCGCCGAGCAGATCAACGCGCTGAAAGAGGCCTTGGAGGACAACTGGTCCGTCACCGTCTTTCCCGAAGGCACCGTGACCGACGGGCATTCGCTGCTGCCGTTCAAGTCCTCCATGCTCTCGGTCCTAGAGCCGCCTCCGCCGGGCGTGCTCGTCCAGCCGGTCATGCTGGACTATGGCCCGAATGCCGAGGAGATCGGCTGGATTGGAGAGGAAAGCGGCCTGCACAATGCCATGCGGATCATGGCGCGCAAAGGAACCTTTCCGCTCGTGATCACGTATCTTGAGCCCTTCAGCCCCGAAGACTATCGCGGCCGCAAGGCGATTGCCGCCAAGGCACGCGAGGAGATCGAGCAAGCGCTGGTCGAGGTGCTGGGCAAACCGCTGCGCGACTTCCAGCATGTGGTGGACGCGGTGCGCTACCGCCCGAAAGACATCACGATCGAGCGGATCTAGAGTTCCGCGCCGACGAGCCAGTCGTGGAACAGGCGAACCGGCCGTTCCTCGAGCGCGGTCGGCTTGCAGACGAACCAGTAACTGTAGGGGCTTTCGACCTCGACATCGAACAGCTGCGCCAGCCGCGTATCGTGCGCGCGGCGCAAATGGTCGTCATGCATGATCGCTATACCCAGCCCTTGCGCGGCGGCTTCGAGCATGATCTGGCCAGAATCGTAGTGGTCGATTGCCGCCGGTTCGAGGTCCCCCATCCCCAGTTCCGCCTTCCACGCCGAAAAACTCTCCGGCAGCTCGTTGTGGATCAGGAAAGTCTGCTTGGCGAGCAGCTCCGCCGAGGGATTCTCGCCCAGCCGGTCCCGAAGCTCGCGGCTGCAGATTGCGTGCACCTTGTTGTAGTCGAGCCGAACGGCATGGAGCCCGCGCTCCGGACCGCGCGAAAGGATGATGGCCGCGTCGAGCAGGTCGCCCACCCGGTCCTCCAGATGCGGCCCGGTGTCGATATCGATGTGGAGCAGCGGGTGGCGCGCGCGCAACTCGCCCAGTTTGGGAAAAAGTCGCTGCGTGCCGAACAGCGGCAGGACCCCGAGATGGAGCCGCAGCAGCGACAGGTTTTCCGACTGGCTCTCTACCGCCCGCGCCAAGGCCTCGAGCTGCGGGTTCACGGCCTCGTAGAAGGCATGCCCGTCATCGGTCAGCTGCATCGACTGGCGCGCCCGCGTGAAAAGCTTCTTGCCGACGAATTCCTCGAGATTGCCGATCCGCCGCGAGAGGGCGGACGGGCTCAGCCCCAGTTCGTCCGCGGCCGCCCGGGCAGAACCGAGCCGCACGGTGCGCACGAAGGCTTCGAGGGCCCGCAAAGGGGGGAGACGCCGGGTTGCCATGAGGATTGCAAGCTATGGAGCGAAGTGGCCCGTGTCGAGGGCGAATGTGCGAAATTCTGCAACTCTGCGATCAGTCGCTTTCTTCCGCCGTAACCGGTTCGTGGAGACGCAGTCGGGTGACATGCGTCTCGTCCCCATCGGTCACCTCGATCCGCCAGCCGCTCGGGTGTTCGACCACCGTGCCGACCTGCGGCACCTGCTCTGCCAGCACGAAGGCGAGGCCGCCGAGCGTATCGACCGATTCCTCGACCTCTGCCAGAGCGGGATCGACCTTCTCGGCGACGTCGTCGAGCTCGGCACGCGCATCGCAATCCCACATGCCAGCGCCGATCGGCACGATCCATTCCTCGGGCGCATCGTCGTGCTCGTCCTCGATCTCGCCGACGATCTCCTCAACCAGGTCCTCGATCGTGATGATCCCGTCGGTGCCGGAAAATTCGTCGACCACCACCGCAAGATGCATCCGCTGCGAGCGCATGTCAGCCAGCACATCCAGCGCATTGCGCGTCTGCGGCACGTAAAGCGGCTGGCGCATCAGCACGGTCCAGTCGGCCGGCGGCGCATCGCCCCGGGCTAGAAACGGGAAGATATCCTTGATGTGGATCATCCCGATCACGTCGTCGAGCTGGTCGCGATAGACCGGCATGCGCGAATGGCCGTGCTCGGCGAAGGTCTCGACCAGCTCGTCCCACGTCGCATCGGCGTTCATCGCGATGATCTCGCCCCGCGGCACGGCTACGTCGTCGGCATCGTGCTCGCTGAAATGCAGGAGGTTGCGCAACATCTGCCGCTCGACCGGCGACAGGTCGCCACTGCCGCTTACCGAGGGGGCGGCATCGCCGTTCTCGCCCTCGTGCTCGTCGATGGCCTCTTCGAGCTGCGCGCGCAGCGACCGCTCTCCGAGATCGGGATCGAACAATTTACGGATCGCGAGCCACAGCCCGCTGCTACTCTCCGCGTCTCCGGCGGGTGATGACGAATCGGGCATGGCCCTGACAATGCGCTCCGTTCAGTTGCGATCCCCATATGGGTCGGCGATACCCAGTTTTGCAAGCGCCGCGATTTCGAGTGCTTCCATCGCTTCGGCCTGTTCGTCGCTGTCGACGTGATCGTGGCCCGCGAGATGGAGCAGGCCGTGGACGATGAGGTGCGTTGCGTGGTCTTCCAGGCTGATACCTTTTTCCGCCGCTTCCCGCGCGCAGGTCTCGCAGGCCAGCGCGAGATCGCCGAGCATCTCCGGCGGGCCGTCGGGCGCGAGATCGCGCAACTCTTCGCGCTCGAGCATGGGGAAGGACAGCACGTTGGTCGGCTTGTCCTTGCCCCTCCATTCGCGGTTCAGTTCGTGAACTTCGGCGTCCGAAGTGAACAGCAGGCTGGCCGACAGTCGCGCATTGGCCAGCACGGGCTCGACCGCAATCCCGGCTGCTACTGCGCGCTCCGCCAAAACGATCCAATTGCCCTCGGGCCAGTTTTCGACGTCTATTTCCAGTTCCATCGCTTCGATCGTTCAGTAGCCCAGCCTACGCTTTCGCACTGGCACCCATTCCTCCGGAATTTCAATCGCCAAATCACAGACATGGACGTCTCGCACCAAGTCGATCATGCGACCCTTGTCGAGGTCGTCCTTCGGTGACCAACGAGCAAAATCGCCCGCGAATTGCTCGAGTAATCCTGCGGGATTATCCAGTTCGGCAGCTTTAACTCGGTACTTTCGAAGCCTTTTGCAGGTTTCCTTCCAATAGTGATCGGTCGGACACCCGAATTGGGCTTTCGCAAATGCTCCGGCTTTCCAACGCTGCGCGACGTTCCGCGCAAGATCGAGATTTGGAGTGGTGCCGTCGGGCTTATCCTTGAGCGCAGCGTACTCGCCAACTGCGCCCAACATGGCTTCCCAGTAGCCATGGGCAGCCGTTCCCTTATCGCAGTCTGGTTGCGCCAGTATCCAATCGAGTACCTGGCTATCGTAATGACCAACCCGGAAACTGTAGGAGATAGTTGATCGGCACTCTAAGGGTTTGCCTTCGAGCCACTTGATGAGCTCCTTTGCGGGGTCATGCTTCCCCTTCCGAAAAAACCGGCTCAGCAAGTCTTTTGGCGCCTAATTTCCTACGCCCTCGTAAGCCTCGACGATGCGCCCGACGATCGGGTGGCGCACCACGTCGGCGGCGGTGAAGCGGATGGTGCCGAAACCCTCGACGCCTTCCAGCTTCTCGACCGCGTCGGCGAGGCCGCTCATGCGGTCGCCGCCGGGTATGTCGACCTGCCGGGGGTCGCCGCAGATCACCATGCGGCTGTTCTGGCCGAAGCGGGTGAGGAACATCTTCATCTGCTCGCGCGTGGTGTTCTGCGCCTCGTCGAGGATCACGAAGGCGTCGGCCAGCGTGCGGCCGCGCATGAAGGCGATGGGCGCGATCTCGATCTCGCCACTGGCCAGCCGCCGTTCGACCTGTTCGGGCGGCATGCAGTCGTAGAGCGCATCGTAGAGCGGGCGCAGATAGGGATCGACCTTCTCCTTCATGTCGCCGGGCAGGAAGCCGAGCTTTTCGCCCGCTTCCACGGCGGGACGTGACAGGATCAGGCGCTGGACGCTGCCGGTGATCAGCTGCGCCACAGCCTGCGCGACCGCGAGATAGGTCTTGCCGGTACCTGCCGGGCCGAGTGCGAAGATGATGTCGTCGCGGACCAGCGATCGCATGTAGGTCGCCTGCATGGCGCTGCGCGGCACAATCGTCTTGCGCCGCGTGCGGATCATGATCGGCGGACCCTGCGGCGCATCGTCGACGATGCCGTCGAGCGTGGGTTCGTCCGACATGGCGATCAGCGCCTCGATCGCGCCCTGGTCGAGATCCTGCCCGATGGCGAGCCGGTCATACATAGCTTTGAGGACGTCGCGCGCCCGCGCCACGCTGTCTTCCGGCCCCTCGATGTGCAGCGCATTGCCGCGCGCCGCGATGAACACCCCGAGCCGGTTTTCGACTTGCACCAGATTCGCATCGAACTGCCCGAAGAGCGCGCCGAGCAGGCTCTGGTTGTCGAAGTTTATGTCCACCTGCGCGCGACGGATTTCGCGTTGCGGGCTGGGCGGCGGCGAGAAGCGACGATTGTCCTTCGTTGCGGGTTTGCGGGCCATAGGCTCCTTTCCAATGCGACTCGGAGTCTAGGCCGGAACGCACGGGAGGCAAGCAAGGCACCGCAACATGGCGGTGGAAAGTAACCCGCTTGTCATCGCCGCAGGGGCCGCTCACACTTTCGCGCCGACTCGCGACTACGGAGACTGCCGATGTTCCGTCCCGCCCTTGCCTCGATCTGCCTCCTCGCCCTAGCCTCCTGCGGCGAAAACCCCGCCGCGCAGGACTCAGAGCCCCAACCGACCACCGCCCTCGCGGACCAGGGGCCACCGCCGCCCTCGCCGGAGAACGACGTCCGCCATTTCCTGCTGCAGGAATACCCCGAGGCCGCGCCGATGCGCTACGCGCTGGCGTGGAGCGACCTCGACGGCGACGGGGCCGAGGAGGCGATCGTCTATCTTGCCGGCATGTATTTCTGCGGGTCGGGCGGGTGCAACACGCTGGTCCTGACCCCTGCGGGCCCGATGTGGCGCAAGGTCGGCGAGATCAGCGTGTCGCGCACGCCGATCACCGTGCTCGAAAGCAGCACCAATGGCTGGAAGGACCTGACGGTCGCCGTTGCGGGCGGCGGCGGCGAAGCGGGCACTGCGCTGCTCAGGTTCGACGGCCGCGCCTATCTTTCGAACCCGACGGTCGCGCCCGCCGAGATGACCGGGGAGACCGGCACCGTGCTGATCGCCGAGGAGCCCGGGTTCACCGACCTCGAAGCGATGGAGGGTTCAGGCGGCTGACAGCGCCGGCTGCCGGAGCCTTGCAGCGAGCGAGTTGGGCCCCGCTTCGAGCAATTCGACCGCGACGAGATCGCCGATGCCCACATCGCCTTCGAACCACGCGCTTTGCAGCCAGGGCGTCTTGCCGAGCCACTGGCCGGGGTGCTTGCCCTTGCGTTCGACTAGCACTTCGCAGGTCCGCCCCACGGTGCCCTGGTTGAACGCCAGCTGGTCACGGTTGAGCGCGGCCTGGAGGCGCTGGAGGCGTTCGTCCATGACCTCTTTCGAGACCTGGCCGTCCATCGTGGCCGCAGGTGTTCCGGGACGTGGGCTATACTTGAAGCTGAAGGCCTGGGCGTAGGCCACCTCGTCCACCAGCGCGAGGGTCTCTTCGAACTCGGCCTCGGCTTCGCCGGGAAAGCCGACGATGAAATCGCCCGACAGCGCGAGGTCGGTCCGCGCGGCGCGGAAGCGTTCGAGCAGCTTGAGGTAGCTTTCCGCCGTGTGGCTGCGGTTCATGGCCTTGAGGACACGGTCGCTGCCCGCCTGCACCGGCAGGTGGAGAAAGGGCATCAGCTTGTCGATTTCGCCATGCGCGGCGATCAGGTCGTCGTCCATGTCGGCGGGGTGGCTGGTGGTGTAGCGGATGCGCGCGAGGCCATCGACCTTCGCAAGGTCGCGGATGAGGCCTGCGAGGCCGACCCTGTGGCCCTTCGCGTCCTCGCCGCTCCATGCCGAGACGTTCTGGCCGAGCAGCGTGATCTCCTTCGCGCCCGCGTCGACCAGCTTCTTCGCTTCGGTCACGAGGTCCGCATAGGGGCGGCTGATTTCCGCGCCGCGCGTGTAGGGCACCACGCAATAGGTGCAGAACTTGTCGCAGCCTTCCTGCACGGTGAGGAAGCTCGCCGGATTGGTGCGCCTGCGTTCTGGCAATGCTGCAAACTTGGCGATGGCGGGCATGTCGGTGTCGGTCGCACGCTCGCCCCTCACCGCCTTGTCGAGCATCTCGGGCAGGCGATGATATGCCTGCGGGCCGACGACCATGCTGACCGCAGGGGCGCGCGCCATGATTTCCTCGCCCTCGGCCTGCGCGACGCAGCCCGCGACCGCGATCAGCGGCTTGGTCCCGTCGGCCTTCTGCAACCGGCCGATGTCCGAATAGACCTTCTCCGCCGCCTTCTCGCGGATGTGGCAGGTGTTGAGCACGACGAGGTCGGCCTCCTCCCCCTCGGGCGCTGGCACGATGCCGCGCTCGCCCAGCATCTCGGCCATGCGCTCGCCGTCATAGACGTTCATCTGGCAGCCGAAGCTCTTGACCCTGTAGGTCTTGGGGGCGGTGGTCGGTTTCATGAGTGGCGCGCCCTACCCCAAGGTACCGGCGCTTTCAACGAAAAGGGCGGCACTTGGCCGCCCTTCCTTGGTCAATTGGGGTGAGCTTACGAAACAGTCGCCTTCACGATCTTGCCCGGCTCCCGCGGCGGCTCGCCCTTGGGCAGCGCGTCGACGTGTTCCATGCCGCTCTCGACCTGGCCCCAGACGGTGTACTGGCCGTCGAGGAATTCCGCGTCGTCGAAGCAGATGAAGAACTGGCTGTTGGCGCTGTCGGGCACCTGGGTGCGGGCCATCGAGCAGGTGCCGCGGGTGTGCGGTTCGCTGTTGAATTCGGCCTTGAGGTCGGGCTTGTCGCTACCGCCCATGCCGGTGCCGGTCGGATCGCCGCCCTGCGCCATGAAGCCGGGGATCACGCGGTGGAAGACCACGCCGTCGTAGAAGCCTTCGTTTGCGAGCGTGGTGATGCGCTCGACGTGACCCGGTGCGAGGTCGGGGCGCAGCTTGATCACCACGTCCTTGTTTTCGCCGTCGCCGGTGTCGAGGGTGAAGGTCAGCTTGTCGGCCATTATACGTGTCTCCTGTAATTCGGTTGGCGCCTACATAGGGATTGTGCGCCCAGAGTCACCAGCCATGTGCAAGCTGTTGCTTGCAATCCCGCGCTGCCCGCCTAGACCGCTGCTCCAATGAGCGAGAGCGACCGCCCCCTCGATGAAGACGGCTTCCTGCTGGCCCGCGAGCCGGAGGAAGAGGCGCGCCCGGACGACCGCATCGACGACGAGCGGATGGACGAGGAGAACACGCTCAAGAAGGAGTATGTCTCCAGCGTCGAGGACGCGCTGGAGGAAGGCGATACGCAGCGGGTCTACGACCTCGTCGAACCGCTCCACCCCGCCGACATCGCCGACCTGCTCGAATTGTTCGAGCGCGACGAGCGTTACCAGCTGGCCGAGGCGATCACCGACCTGATGACCTCGGACGTGGTTGCCGAGCTCAACGACTATGTCCGCGAGGACATGATGGAGGCGCTGCCCGCCGCCAGCGTCGCGCAGATCGTCGAGCAGCTCGAGACCGACGACGCCGTCCAGCTGATCGAGGACTTGGACGAGGCCGACCAGCGCGCCGTGCTGGCCGAGGTCGAGCTGGAAGACCGGATCGCGATCCAGTCGGCCCTCGCCTACCCCGAAGAGACCGCCGGGCGCCTGATGAGCCGCGAGTTCGTGGCCGTGCCCGAACACCTGACCGTGGGCGATTTGATCGACTACCTGCGCGACCGGCAGGAACTGCCCGACGAGTTCTTCGAAGTCTTCGTCGTCGACGAGAAGCACCACCCGGTCGGCACCTGCCAGCTGTCGTGGGTGCTGCGCGCGCCGCGCGCCATTCCGCTCGCCGATGTGATGAAGCGCGACCAGACGCTGATTCCCGTGATGCTCGACCAGGAAGAGGTCGCGCTGATGTTCCAGAAGTACGGGTTGATCAGCGCCGCGGTGACCGATGCCGACGGCCGGTTGGTGGGCCAGATGACGGTGGACGACGTGGTCCACATCATCTCCGAAGAGGCGGGCGAGGATGCCCTGCTGATGTCGGGCGCGGGCGAAGGCGACATCAACGAGCCGATCCGCGAAGCCTATTCGGCGCGCGTGCGCTGGCTGGTTGCCAACCTCGGCACGGCACTCGTCGCAAGCTTCATCATCGCGCTGTTCGGTGCGGCGATCGAGCAGCTGGTGGCGCTCGCCGTGCTGATGCCGATCGTCGCCAGCATCGGCGGCAATGCGGGCACGCAGACCATGGCGGTGACCGTGCGCGCCATCGCGACCAACCAGCTCACCCGCAGCAACACCCGCCGCATCCTGTGGCGCGAACTGCGCGTCGCCATGCTCAACGGCGCTACCATCGCGGTGCTGGTGGGCGCGGCGACGGCGATGATCTTCACGCCGCTGCTGGGCGCGGTGATCGCGCTGGCGATGGTCATCAACGTGGCGGTGGCGGGGCTTGCCGGCGTGCTGGTTCCGGTCGCCTTCGAACGGCTCGACCAGGACCCGGCGGTGGCGAGCAGCGTGTTCGTGACGATGATCACCGATTCGATGGGCTTCTTCGCCTTCCTCGGCCTCGCGGTGGCGATGGGGGTCGTTTGACTTGGGGGCAGCACGCCTTACATCCTCCCCATGCCGCTCAACCTGACCAAGATCGCCTTCGGCGCGCAGTCCTATGCCGAAATCGAGAGCTGGTACGCGCAGCGGCGCAGCCCGAACCTGACGACGCGCTATCGCCCGACGAAATGGGAGCAGTGCATCGGCGGCTCGCTGTTCTGGATCCACCAGCACAGCATCGTCGCGCGCAGCGAGATTACCGGTTTCAGCGAGACGAAGGACGGGCGCTGGTCGATCGACCTCAAGCCCGAACTCATCCGCGTCCACCCTCGCCCCAAACGCGCCCACCAGGGCTGGCGCTACCTCAAGGGCGAACCGCCGCGCGACCTCGCGGAGGGCGAGGATATCGGCGATGCTCTGCCGGGGAAATTGGCGGGGAAGCTGGAGCGGTTGGGGCTGATTTAGTCACGGCCAGGTGCCCGATTATAGGTGGAAGGCGCCCACAGAGGATCGTAGCAACTTGGCATGTTTGATTTTGTCTCCTCACCTACTCTTACAGAAGAGCAACTGCCCAACGCGGATGCCTTCGATGCCTTCTATCCATTTATCAAAGGTGTTTTCAGCCAATGGCATGTGACACCTTTCAACCTGGATGGCCGGACATTCGCGACTGCCGAACAATGGATGATGTTTTGCAAAGCGATGCTATTCAGGGATCACGAACGCGCTGAGCAAATCCTAGCTACCGAGGATCCCAGCATGCAGAAGCGCTTGGGATCGCTTGTCAGTCCGTTCGACCAAGCGACATGGGACCGCTGGAAAATCGAAGTTGTCTATAATGGCAACAAGGCCAAGTTCTCTCAAAACCCCGGTGCCGCCCGGCAACTGCTTCAAACCGCGCCAGCGATGCTTGTCGAAGCCAATGTCCGAGACTGGATTTGGGGTGTCGGACTTTCACTTGACGATCCCAAGACAAAGCAACCGAATGAATGGCGCGGGACCAATCTCTTGGGACGTATCCTAACGAAGGTGAGGTCGGAGCTAGATTGCTAGAAACGTTGCACGCGATCGGGTCGCCAGATTCCCTTGAGCATTTCGCCTAAGCCGGCACCTTCTCCGCCACCCGCCTCAGCGCATCGGCATAGGCCTCGGGCGGCTGCGCGCCGGGGATCATGAACTTGCTCTCGACGATCATCGCGGGGACGCCGGTGATGTTGAGGTCCCACGCGGCGCGTTCCTCGGCGCGGGTCTTGTGGGCGATTTCCTCGCTGGCCAGCGCGGCCTTGCTAGCTTCTCGCTCCAGCCCGACGCTGCCGGCGACGTCGAGCAGGGTGGCCTCGTCGCCAAGATTGCGGCGCTCGTTGAAATGCGCCTTGAACAGCGCAAGCTTGAGCTCGGTCTGCTGTTCCGGCCCGAATTCCTCGCCCGCCCAGGTCAGCAGCTTGTGCGCTGCGAAGGTGTTCCACATCATCGCCTCGGGTGCCGGCTCGGCGCCCTCGTAATCGAGCGAGACGCCGGCGGTCTGCGCCGCCTCGCGCATCCGGCCCTGCACCGCGCGCGACTGTTCGGGTGTGGAGCCGTATTTGCGCGCGATATGCGCGGTGCGCTCCTCCCCCTCTGGCGGCATGTCGGGATTGAGTTCGAAGGCGTGCCAGCGGATGTCCGCCTCGATCTCGCCCTCGAGTTGCTCGAGGCCCTTCTGGAGGTTCCCCCAGCCGACGAGGCACCAGGGGCACATCACATCGGACCAGATATCGATCCGCAAGGTTCTCGGTTCGCTCATCTTGTCACCCACCACTGCATCAGGTGATGCGCAATAGCATGGCGCGGCGGGCAGCGGAACGGGCCGCTCCCGGCGAGCGCGGCCTCGACCTCTTCGCGAGTGTAGAAATTGATCTCGGCCATCTCGGTTTCGTCGATGGTGAGATCGTCGCTGTCGGCATGGCTGTGGCAGCCGATCATCAGCTGGCTCGGGAAAGGCCACGGCTGGCTGGCGATATAGCTTACGTCGCGCACGGCGATGCCGGCCTCCTCCAGCACCTCGCGCGCGACGGCCTCCTCGATGCTCTCGCCCGGCTCGACGAAGCCGGCGAGCGCGGAAAAGCTGCCCTCCGGCCAGCCGAGCCCGCGGCCCAGCATCAGCTTTCCGTCATATTCGACCAGCATGATCGTGACCGGATCGGTCCGCGGGAAATGGCTCGCACCGCAAGCCGTGCAGTCGCGCTGCCAGCCGCCTTTGGCGAGCTTCGTGTCGCCGCCGCATTGCGCGCAGAAGCGGTGCCGGGCGTGCCAGTCGACCAGGCTGCGCGCGCCGCCATAAAGCGCGAGGTCGTCGGGCGCGAGTGTCGCCATGAGCGACCACAGCTGCGGGTTCGCCATGCGCGGCCTCGCATCGCCCTTGGGCGGGACCGCGGCGAAGCACGCCTTGCCCTCGTCGAGCCCGAGGAAGCAAAGCTCCGCATCCTCGGGCGCATCGGCAAGCGAGCCCCAAGCCAGCCGTCCCTCGTCGTCAAGCGCGGGGAACAGCCCGTCGAGCGCGAGCAGCCGCGCCTTCCAGTTCAAGTAGCCCGTGAGCCGCTCCGGATCGGCGCGGACGTGGTCGGCGCGGTCGAGCCGCGAACCGGTGAACGCCAGCACGCTTGCGCTCACGCGCCCTGCATCACGGTGAGGTCGGCCATCACCGCCTTGGGGAATTCGGCGTGGATCGGATAGGCTTCGGACGGCATGTACTGCGTCATCAGCGTGCCGCGCAGGCCCGCCGCGAAATTCACGAAGCCGACCGTGCCGGCGGCCCCGCCCCAGCCGTAGCTGCCGTCGGACACGCGCCCGCCCGCACCGAAGCCCTGCCCTTCGACCCAGGTGTTCGCCACGCTCGCCGTCTCGGGCAGCAGGTTCGACGTGCCGAGCTTCACCGCCGTCTCGCTCATCACGCGCGTGCCGTCGATCGCGCCAAAGCCCAGCAGCATGCGCAGGAAGCGGTCGTAATCGCGGCTCGAGGAGACGAGGCCCGCGCCGCCGAAGGGGAACGGCGGCGGATCGAGGTAGATCGAGGCCTTGGCCGGATCGACCGGCAGCGGAACGCCATTGAGGATGCCGTAATTGGTGGTGAAGCGGTCGATCTCGCTTTCGGGCACGGTGAAGAAGGTGCTGTCCATGCCGGTCGGCTCGAAAATGCGCTCGCGCAGGAAGGCGTCGAACGTCATGCCGCTGGCGACCTCGATCACGCGGCCGAGCAGGTCGAGACCGACCGAATAGCTCCACTTGGTGCCCGGCTGCAGCACCAGTGGCAGCTTGGCGAGTTCGGTGGCAAACCTGTCCAGCCCGTTGATCGCGGTCGCGCGGCCGATGCCTGGGATCGGCATGCGGCTGACCTGTCCGGGGACGAGGCCGCGCTTCTCGTATTCGGCCCGGATCGGACCCTTCTGCACGATGCCGTAGCCGAGGCCCGCGGTATGCGTCATCAGCATGCGCACCGTGATCGGGCGCTCCGCCGGGACGACATCCTCGATCGACCCGTCATAGGTCTTCTGCACCGTCATGTTGGCATAGGCGGGAAGCAGTTCGGCGATCGGCTGGTCGAGCCCGAGCCGGCCATCGTCGATTAACATCATCGCCGCCATGCCGGTGATCGGCTTGGTCATCGAATAGATGCGATAGAGGCTGTCGGGGTCGGCTTTGGTCTCGCCGCCCAGCGCCAGCGTGCCGCGCGCGATGGTGAGCGGTGCCTGCTGCCCCCAGCCGAGGGTGGCGACCATGTTGGCGACCTTGCGCGAACCGACATACTTGTCGACCATTCCCTGGACGTTGGTCCAGGCGGCGCCAGGCTCCTTCGCCAGCGCCATGCGGCCCATCGGCAGGCCGGCAAGACCCGCGCTCGCGGTAAGCAGCGCACCCGAACGCAGCAGCGAACGGCGGGACATCATGCGGGACTGGAATTCGCGATAGGCCATTGATTGCTCTCCCTTCGGCGTGCCCGCCTATCTGCGGAACCGAGGCTGAACGGTCAATTGCGAAGTGAAACCATTCGTCGCGCAAGACCCCTTGCGTCGCACGGCTGTCCTATCCATATAAGACACATGCTCAATCTGCTCTCATTCCTGTTCGGAATCGTCTCGCTCGCCGTTGTCATTCCGGCAACCATCCCCCTCCTCGGCTGGGCCAACTGGCTGGCCCTCCCGCTGATGGTGATCGGCGTGGTGCTCGGGCAGCTTTCGTCGAGCGACAGCGGCCGCAATTTCAATCTGGTCGTGCTGCTGATCGCCGTCATCCGCCTCAGCCTCGGCGGCGGCATCATCTAGGCAAGCGCCAGCCGCGCGGCCTTGGCGAAGAGCGTCGGCAGGCCCGCATCGTCGAGCGTATCGAGCGACCACCACTCGCCCTCGCCCAGCGGCGCGTGATGGCGCGCGACCGACAGTTCGAGATCGAAATGGGTGAAACCGTGCCGCACGAGGCCGAGCGGCTCGCCCTCCGGCCCGCCCGAGCCATCTCCCCGCGCGCTCCACCCGTCGTCGGGCAGCGCGCGCATGCCGCCGAGCATGCCCGTGCCCTCGCGCCGGACCAACCACACGGCCCCTTCGCGCTCGATCCAGAAAGCGCGCCCTTGGCGCAGGGGCCTGGCCTTCTTCGGCGCCTTCACCGGCAGTCGCGCCGGATCGCCCGTCCGCCGCCCCGCGCAGATTTCCGCCAGCGGGCAGAGCAGGCATTTGGGATCGCGCGCGCTGCAAATGCCCGAGCCCAGGTCCATCATCGCCTGCGCGAAATCGCCCGCGCGGTCATCGGGCGTGATCTCGTCGGCCCGCGCCCGGATCGCCTTGCGTGCTCCGGGCAGCGGCTCGTCGATCGCGAACAGCCGCGCGACCACCCGCTCGACATTGGCATCGACCACCACCGCCCGCTCGCCGAACGCGATCGCGGCGACTGCGGCGGCGGTATAGGCACCCAGCCCCGGCAGTTCGCGCAAGGCGGCCTCGGTCTTCGGGAAACCTCCTAGCCCGGCCACGGCGCGGGCGCATTTCACGAGATTGCGGGCGCGCGAGTAATACCCCAGCCCCGCCCATGCCGCCATGACGTCCGCTTCGGGCGCGGCGGCGAGCGCTTCCACGTCAGGCCAGCGTTCGGTGAAAGCGGCGAAATAGGGCTTCACCGCGGCAACGGTCGTCTGCTGCAACATCACTTCGGACAGCCACACGCGATAGGGCTCCGGCGCGGGCGCACCCGGCGGGGCACGCCACGGCAGGTTGCGGGCATGCCTCTCGTACCAGTCGAGCAAAATGTCGGAGACGGTGGCGGCCACGCCGCGCCTATGGCATGGCACCGCGCATCATGGGAAGCGACAAGAGCAAGCCGCCGAAAGGTCGGGAATGGAAACGCCAGCGCGGCGGTGCGGCCAAGCCGATCAGCGACCTCATGCCGCAGATCGGCCGCAGTGCCTTTCGCCGGTTCGGTTTCGTCCAGAGCTCGGTCGTCAGCCGCTGGCCGGAAATCGTCGGCGAGACGCACGCGAAGGTCTGCACTCCCGAGATGATCCGCTTTCCGCCGGGCGAGAAGTCGGAAGGCATCATGCACCTCGTCGTGCTGCCTGCCCATGCACCGCTGATCCAGCAGATCCTGCCCGATATCATCGAGCGGGTGAACCGCTTCTTTGGCTACCAGGCAGTGGCGCGGATCAAGCTGCGGCAAGGCGAGGTTAAGGCGCCGCCCGCGAAGGACAAACCCAAGGCGCCGCCGTCGCTCAAGCCGATTCCGATGGAATTAGGCGACAGTCTGCGCGATATCGGCGACCCCGAACTGCGCACGGTGCTCGAATCGCTCGCGCGCAGCCTCGGATCGCAGAACGAGGGACAGAACGACACGTGATGAAAAAGGCCGGCATGTTCGCTTCGCTGCTCGCAGCGACGGCAGTTACCTTCACGCTCGGCGCCAGCGCGCAGGAGCGGCAGATCCTCAAGGGCGGCAACTGGTCGGCCATGGTGGCGGAAACCAACGGCGGCCATACGCTCGGCAATCCCGAAGCGAAGACCAAGCTGATCGAATTCATGAGCTACACCTGCTCGCACTGCGCCACGTTCGCGCGCGAAGGCGACGGGGCGATCAAGCTGATCTACGTGCCGACGGGCAAGGTCAGTTACGAAATCCGCCACCTCGTGCGCGATCCGGTGGATCTCACGGCATCGCTGCTCGCCCATTGCGGCGAACCGAAGAAATTCCCCGGTAACCACGAAGCCTTCATGTCGCGCCACAACCAGTGGATGGAAAAGGCGCGCAACACCACGCAGGCCCAACGGTCGCGCTGGCAGTTCGGCACGCTCGGCGCGCGCTTCCAGGCGATCGCCAGCGACCTTGATTTTTACGAGATCATGGAAACCCGCGGCATCTCGCGGATCGAGGCGGACCGCTGCCTGACCGACGAGGCCAAGGCCAATGCCCTCGCCGACACGTCGCGCGCGGACGTGCAGAAATACGGCTTACAGGGCACGCCCAGCTTCGTGCTCGACGGCGAACTGCTCGACGGCACGCATTCCTGGCAGGCGCTCCAGCCCAAGCTGGATTCCGCGATCTGAGCCAAATTGGCCCCTTTTCGGGGGAAAGGCCTGTGGATACACCCCTGCCCGCCTTCCCATGGCGGTTTCGCCTGATTTAGCCTCCGCAGTTCAATGATGAGGATTCCGATGACCAAGACTCTCCGTTTCGCCCTTGCCGCCCCGCTGGCGCTGGCACTTGCCGCCTGCGGTGGAGGAGCCAGCGAAGGTGGCGAGATCGAAGGCGATGCGATCGCAGCGATCCCGGCCCCTGCAGGGACCGAGTGGCGGGACGTCGCTACAGAAACATCCGATGGCGGCATCCTTGTCGGCAATCCGGACGCCCCGCTCAAGCTCATCGAATACGGCTCGCTCACCTGCCCGACCTGCGCTCGCTTCTCCAGCGAGGGCGCGGAAGAACTGCTGGGCGAGTACGTCAACAGCGGCCGCGTCAGCTTCGAGCTGCGCCAGTTCGCCATCCACGGCCCTGTCGACCTCATGCTCGGCCGCCTGACCAAGTGTGGCCCCGTGGAAGCCATGGTGCCGCTGTCCGACCAGGTGTGGCAGAACTTTGAGACGATCATGGCGCCGGTCCAGCAAAACGGTCAGGCGCTGGAGGCGGCGATGCAGCTCCCGCTCGACCAGCGCTTCGTGGTGGCCGCCGAACAGCTCGGCTATCTCGACTTCTTCGCCGCGCGCGGGATCAGCGAAGACCAGGCGCGCCAGTGCCTCGCCGACACGGCGGCGATCGAAAAGGCCGCCAACGATACGCGCAAATACGGCAGCGAATACAACATCGCCGGCACCCCGACCTTCGTGCTCAACGGCTCGACTGTGGAGGCCAACACCTGGGCGGCGCTGGAACCCATCCTGCAGCGCGCCGGCGCCAGGTAAGGCCGGATCGCGGGGGGCACGGCACGGATGAAACTCTCGAAGCTCCGCTTGAGTGGCTTCAAGAGCTTCGTCGAACCCGCCACCCTCCATATCGAGCCGGGGCTGACCGGCGTCGTCGGCCCGAACGGCTGCGGCAAGTCCAACCTGCTCGAGGCGATCCGCTGGGTGATGGGCGAAAATTCGCCCAAGTCCATGCGCTCGGGCGGGATGGAAGACGTTATCTTTGCGGGCACGCAGAGCCGCCCGCCGCGCGACTTTGCCGAGGTGGTGCTGCAGGGCGCGACCGATGATGGCGACGACATGGAGGTGGTGCGCCGCATCGAACGGGGTGCGGGTTCGGCCTACCGCCTGAACGGGCGCGACGTGCGCGCGAAGGACATCGCGCTGATCTTTGCCGATGCTGCCACCGGAGCGCATAGCCCGGCGCTGGTCAGCCAGGGCAAGATCGCGCAGGTCATCGCCGCCAAGCCGACCGAGCGCCGCCAGATGCTCGAGGAGGCCGCAGGGATCGCCGGCCTCCATGTCCGCCGCCGCGATGCCGAGAGCAAATTGAGGCAGACCGAGGCCAATCTCGAGCGGCTCGAGGACATCATGGCCGGGCTCGACAGCCAGATCGCCTCGCTCCGGCGGCAGGCCAAGCAGGCCGAGCGCTATACCAAGTTGACCGACGAGATCCGCACTGCGGAAGCCCGGCTCGTCTTCGCCCGCTGGCGCGATGCGGCGGCGGCAGCGGAAGAGGCCAGGAAGGCCGCACAGGCCGCCGAGGCGCGGGTCGCTGAATCCCAGAAGGCGGCGGACGAAGCGCAGAAGGCGCAGCGCGCCGCGGCCGAAGCGCTCGCAGAAGCGCGCGAGGAACAGGCGGACCGCCGCGACGATGCCAGCGCGCATGGCCACCGCATGGCCGCACTCACCACCCAGCTCGAAGCCGCCGAACAGCGCCTCGCCGACCTCGAACGGCAGACAGCCCGGCTCGAAGCGGATCGCGGCGAGGCCGACCGGCTGACCAGGGATGCGGCGGAAGCGCTGGCGAGGCTCGAACGCGACCTCGCCGAGACCGAGAAGTCGCTGGCGGGTGACGAGGAGAAGCGCCCCGCCCTGCTGCGCGCCTCCGAAGATGCCGAGCGCGCGAGCCGCGCCGCCGAACTCGCCCTCGCCAAGGCCACAGCGGACAATGCCGGGGTAGAGGCCGAATGGCGCGTCGCCGAGGCCGAGATCGCGCAGGCGCGCACCCGGCTCGACCGGGCCGAGGCCGAGGGCCGGCGGATGGCCGAACAGCGCGCGGCGCTGGCGGGCGAGGACCCCGATGCCGAGGTCGAGACGGTGAAGGCGGCTCTCGCAGAGGCCGAGACTGGCCTTGCCGAAGCCCGCGCAGGCCTCGAAGCCATGCAGGCGCGCAAGGCCGAATTGCAGGCCGGACGCGACGAAGCTTCCTCGGCCCTGGCCGAAGCCAAGGCCGAACTCTCGGGCGTCCAGCGCGAATATGATGCGTTGAGGCGGGACCGCGATGCGCGCCAGCGCGCCGCGGAGAAGCGCAGCGGGCGCCAGCAAGCGATCGACGGCGTGCGGGCGGCCAAGGGCTATGAACGCGCGGTCGCCGCGGCGCTGGGCCGCGATGGCAAAGCCTTGCTCGGCGCGCCGGACGGCGATGCGGAAGGGCGTTACTGGACCGGGGCCGAACCGCCCGCGCCGGTGGCGGCCAGCCTCTCCGCCCATGTCGAAAGCTGCCCGGACGAATTGCGCGCGCGGCTCGCGCTGGTCCATGTCGCGGACCGTGACGATGGCCGCACCCTCGCGCCGGGTCATGCGCTGGTCACGCTGGCAGGCGCGCTGCGTCGCTGGGACGGGCTGGTGGTCCGCGGCGAAGGTTCTGCCGAAGCCGCCCGGCTCGAGGCGGAGAACCGGTTCGCCGAGGTCGAGGCGAAGCTGCCCGCCCTGCGCGACGCCGCCGATCGCTCGCAAGCCGCGCTCGACAGCGCGGGCACCGAACTCGCGCAGCTCCAGCGTGACCTGATTGCGGCCGAGCGCGCGCTCGCGGGGCTGGCCGACAGGGAACGGCAGGCCCTGCGCACGCTCGACCAGGCCGAAGCGGCACGCGAGCGGCTCGCCGCCCGGCTGCAGGAACTCGCGCGCAGCGAAAGCGAGCATGGCGAAGTGCTGGCCCTCGCCCGGTCCGAACTCGCCGCCGCCGAAGGCAAGCGCGATGCGCTGCCCGATCCCGCCGCGGGCCGCGCCGCGCTCGAAGCCTCGCGCGCGCAGAACGAGGCCGCGCGCGTCACGCTGCAGGCCCGCGCCGCCGAGCTCGCCGCCTACGAACAGTCGCTCGCTGTTGCGCGCGAACGTGCCGCCGCCCAGCGCAGCGACATGGCCAACTGGCAGGCGCGCAGCGGCGATGCCGCCCGCCGCCTGTCCGAAATGGAAATCCGCGCCGAGGAAATCGCGCAGGAACGCGCGGTCACCGCCGCCAAGCCCGAAGGCCTGATGCGTGAGATCGAACAAGGCGACCAGCTGCGCGAACGGCTCGGCACCGAGCTGGCCGAGGCGGAGAAAGCCGTCGCCGCCGCCACCGGTGTGGCGCAGGAGGCCGAGCGCGCCTTCGCCGCCGCCAACGAGGCCCTTGCCGAAGCGCGCGAGAACCGCGCCGGCCTTGCCGCCCGGGCCGAGAACCAAGACGGCCGCCGGATCGAGATGGCGCGCATATCGGGCGAGCGCTTCCATTGCCCGCCGCCGCTGCTGCCCGAACGCTTCGCTTTCGACGAGACCGCCATCCGCCACGCCGAGGCCGAGAGCGAGGAGATGGACCGCCTGACCGCCAGCCGCGAGCGGATCGGCCCGGTCAACCTCGTCGCCGCCGAGGAACTCGAACGGATCGAGAGCGAACACGGCGCCAATGCCGAAGAACAGGAAGAGCTGCGCGAGGCCGTCAGCCGGCTGCGCGGATCGATCGGCAGTCTCAACCGAGAGGGCCGCGAGCGGCTACGCACCGCGTTCGAGCAAGTCAACGGCCACTTCAAACGGCTGTTCATGCGCCTGTTCGAAGGCGGCGAGGCGCATCTTGCGCTGATCGACAGCGACGATCCGCTCGAAGCCGGGCTCGAAATCTTCGCGCAACCGCCGGGCAAGCGGTTGCAGTCGCTCACCCTGCTTTCGGGCGGCGAACAGGCGCTCACCGCCACTGCGCTGATCTTCGCTCTGTTCCTGACCAACCCTGCCCCGATCTGCGTGTTGGACGAAGTCGACGCGCCATTGGACGATGCTAATATCGACCGCTTCTGCGACCTCCTCGACGCGATGACCAGGGAAACGCAGACCCGCTATCTCATCGTCACGCATAATGCCGTGACGATGAGCCGCATGCACCGCCTGTTCGGCGTCACCATGATCGAGAAGGGCGTCAGCCGCCTCGTCAGCGTGGACCTCGGCGGGGCCGAGGAATTGCTGGCGGCGGAATAGCTGCGCCGTGTGTCCTGCATCGAGGGAGGACAGGTTCGTGACGAGACTGAAGACACATACGGAGAGCCATGCGACATCGCGCATCGGCTGGCTCCGCGCCGCCGTGATGGGGGCCAACGACGGCATCGTCTCGACCGCCAGCCTGATCGTCGGGGTGGCGGCAGCCAGTGCCGGGCGCAGCGAAATCCTGGTCGCGGGAATGGCCTCGCTCTTCGCCGGTGCGATGTCGATGGCAGCGGGCGAGTATGTCTCGGTCAGTTCGCAGGCGGATACGGAAAAGGCGGACCTTGCCCGCGAAACCGCAGAATTGGCGAGCGACGCCGAATTCGAGCACGCAGAACTCGCGGCGGTCTACGAGGCACGCGGCGTCGATGCCGCGACCGCCAGCGAAGTGGCACGGCAGATGATGGCGCATGATGCACTCGGCGCCCATGCGCGGGACGAGCTCGGCATCTCGGAAGCCAGCACGGCGCGCCCGCTCCAGGCTGCGGTGGCTTCGGCCCTGACCTTCACGGCCGGCGCCGCCGCGCCCCTGCTGGTGGTGCCGCTGGCGCCGCTGTCGAGCATGGTCTTCGCGGTGGCTGCAGCGTCTCTCATATGCCTCGCCGTGCTCGGCGCCCTTGGCGCGAAGGCGGGCGGCGCACCGCTGGTCCCATCGATCGTGCGGGTGGTTTTCTGGGGTGCGATGGCGATGGTCGTGACCGCCCTCGTCGGCAAATTGTTCGGCGCGGCGGTGGCCTGAAGGCGGCGTCCGAGGCAAGCCCCTGTTCGCGCGGGCCGCCAGTGGGTACTGAGCTTGCAAACCCGGGCAATTCGGATGGAGAAACGATGCGGAAATTCCTGTGCTCTTCGTCGATCGCGTTAGCGCTGATCGCACACACCGCTCCCGTTGCGGCGGGCACGATCGAACCGCCGATCGTCCCCATGACGGACACCGAACTCACCCATCCCGAAATGCCCTCGATCTTGCCGATGCGCGAACGGGCGCAGGTGATCGACCGCATCCTTGCCGAGCGGCTCGAAACCGTGGTGCCGCAGATCATGCGCGAGCAGGGCATCGACATGTGGGTCCTGATGGCGCGCGAATATTTCGAGGAGCCGGTAATCGCCACCATGCTCGATGCGGAAAGCATGAGCGCGCGGCGGCGCACGATCCTCGTGTTCCACGATCCGGGCAATGGCCAGCCGGTCGAGCGCCTGACGGTCAGCCGCTATGGCCTGGGCGATCTGTTCGCGGCCAGCTGGGAGCCGGCGCAGCAACCCGACCAGTGGCAGGCCGTGGCGGATCTGATCGCCGAGCGCGATCCGGCGAAGATCGCGATCAATTTCTCCGACCTCACCGCCTTCGGTGACGGCATGACGCTCAGCCAGTACCGCCTGATGACCGCCGCCCTGCCCGAGCCCTATCGCGATCGCATCGTCTCGGGCGAGACGCTCGCATTGCGCTGGCTCGAGAGCCGCACGCCTGCCGAGCTGGAGATCTACCCCGGTATCGTGCGCGTCGCGCATTCGATCATCGAGCGCGCCTTCTCGCGCGAGGTCATCACGCCGGGGGTGACCACGGCGGTGGACGTGCAGTGGTGGTATCGCGAGACGCTGGCGTCGCTCGGGCTGACGCCGTGGTTCCATCCCTCGGTCGGCATCCAGCGGCAGGGCGTCGAGGGCATGCTGCGCGATGACACGGTGATCGAGCCCGGCGATTTGCTGTGGACCGATTTCGGCATCACATACCTGCGGCTCAACACCGATACGCAGCACCTCGCCTATGTGCTCAAGCCGGGCGAGACCGAGGCGCCCGCTGGCCTGCGCGCCGGGCTCGCCGCCACCAATCGCGTGCAGGATCACTTGATCGCGGCATTCGAGACGGGCCTCTCGGGCAATGAAATCCTCGCCCGCGCGCGTGCCGCAGCGATCGCCGAGGGCCTCGAGCCCTCGATCTATTCGCACCCCATCGGCTTCCACGGCCACGGCGCAGGCTCTGCCGTCGGCTTCTGGGACAACCAGAATGCCGATCCGCGCGGCGAATACCGCGTGCGCGCGAACACGACATGGTCGATCGAGCTGACGAGCTACAAGCCGGTGCCGGAGTGGGGCGGCCAGAAGGTCGACTTCCGCAGCGAGGAGGACGCGTATTTCGACGGCGAAACCGTCCGCTTCCTCGATGGACGGCAGACCGAGCTGACGCTAATCCCGTCCGACTAGACCGCTGACCGGCGAGGTGACGATGGACGATGATGCACCTCCCCGCCTGCTTGGCGACAGCCTCCCTGTCTTCGCCCGGATCGGCCTGCTCAGTTTCGGCGGGCCAGCCGGACAGATTGCGCTGATGCACCGCGAACTGGTGGAAGAGCGGGACTGGGTCAGCGAGGAGGATTTCCTCCACGGCCTCAATTTCTGCAACCTGCTTCCCGGTCCCGAAGCGCAGCAACTCGCCACATGGATCGGATGGCGCCTGCATGGCTGGCGCGGCGGCCTGGCTGCGGGCATGCTGTTCATCCTGCCGGGCGCGTTGGTAGTCTTCGCGCTCTCGGCGCTTTATGCGGTCGCGGCCGATCTTGCGTGGTTCAACGCGCTGTTCCTGGGCATCAAGGCGGCGGTTCTGGCAATCGTCGTGGAGGCGCTGCTGCGAATTTCGCGGCGAGCGCTGCAGACGGGCTTCAAGCGAGCGCTGGCCATCGCGGCCTTCATGGCATTGTTCCTTTTCGACCTGCCCTTTCCGCTGATCGTGCTCGGTGCGGGCGTGCTTGGCGCTGCGGCAGCGATGCGGAGTCCGGGCTGGCTCGCGCTCCAGCCGGGGGCCGGGGCGCCCGTCGCGGGTCCGGGGCCATGGGCGGCAATCCTGCGCTCGATAATCGTCTGGGGCGCAATCTGGGCCCTGCCGCTGCTCGCGGTCGCCGCCACGCTGGGCCGCGAACACGTGCTGTGGGACATCGGCGTGTTCTTCTCCAAGCTGGCGGTCGTCACCTTCGGCGGAGCTTATGCCGTGCTCGCCTACATGGCGCAGGAGGCAGTCCAGGGCTTTGGCTGGCTCCGCCCGGGCGAGATGGCCGACGGGCTCGGCCTTGCCGAAACCACGCCCGGGCCGCTGATCCTCGTGACTCAGTTCGTGGGCTATCTCGCGGCCTTCCGCGCGCCCGAACCGTTCACGCCCTTCGTGGCGGGGATGATCGGCGCAGGCCTTACCACCTGGGTCACCTTCGCGCCGTGCTTCCTTTGGATTTTCGCCTTCGCGCCATGGATCGACCGGCTCGCACATGCGGACCGCCTGAGAGGGGCCCTCGCCGGGGTGACGGCCGCCGTCGTCGGGGTGATCGCCAACCTGACCGCATGGTTCGCGCTGCATGTGATCTTTGCCGAAGTGACGGAAAGCAGGGCGGGTCCGCTGCGGTCCTACCTTCCCGAATGGGCAAGCTTCGACTGGCGCGCTGCCGTGCTTGCGGCAACGGCATTAGTGCTGACCTTCGCCCTGAACTGGAGCGTCCTGCGCGTGCTGGGATTGTGCGCGCTGGGCGGATTGCTTGTGTCGCTGGCCGGTTAGGCCCTAGGCCGCAAGCGCGCGCCTGAGATCGTCGCGAATGGCCTTGAGGCGCGGCAGGATGTTGCCCGGCGCGTCTGGCACCGCAGGTGTCTGCGCCGTTGCCTGCTGGTCGGGAACTTCGCGCAGCGCCGCCCTGGCGCCCTTGAGCGTGTAGCCTTCGCGGTTCACCAGCCGGTCGATCCGTTCGACAAGTGCGACGTCCTCAGGCCGGTAGTAGCGCCTGCCGCCGCTGCGGGTTAGCGGCTTCAGCATGGGGAACTGCTGCTCCCAGTAACGCAGCACATGCGGCTTGATGCCGGTCGCCTTGGCGACTTCGCCGATGGTGCGCAGCGCGCCCGCTTCCTTGCCGTCGTCGAATTGTGCCATGCGACCCTTCCCTTGCCCGGCGTCAGCCGTTCGCGATCCGCTCCTTCAGCAGTTGGCTGGCGCGGAAGGTCATCACGCGGCGCGGCGTGATCGGCACCTCGACCCCGGTCTTGGGGTTGCGGCCGACGCGTTCCTTCTTGTCGCGCAGCACGAAGCTGCCGAAGCCGGAAATCTTGACGTTTTCGCCCTTTTCGAGCGCGTCGCTCATCTTCTCGAGAATCGCCTCGACCATGTCGAGCGACTCGGCGCGCGAAAGACCCATCTTACGATTGATCGTTTCGGCGAGATCCGCCCGGGTAAGTGTTCCGATTGTGCGCATAGTGTCCATCATCTTCCCCCAGACGCGACCCTGAGTGAAGTTCTTGAAGCAAACTAATGGTTTGTCGCGGGAATCGCAATCCACGCAAACAAGTTTTCGACCAAATGTTATATGCGCGCGAGCGATGCGCCCCAGGTGAAGCCGCCACCCATGGCTTCGAACATCACGAGGTCACCCGGTTTGATGCGCCCGTCGCGCATTGCGGCGTCGAAGGCGAGCGGCACCGAAGCGGCCGAGGTATTGGCATGGCGGTCCACCGTCACCACGACCTTTTCCGCCGGAAGGTCGAGCTTGCGGGCGGTCGCATCGAGGATGCGGGCGTTCGCCTGGTGCGGCACCACCCAGTCGATATCCGCCGCCGTGACCGCTGCCGCTTCGAGGACTTCCTTGAGCACATCGGCGAGGTTCACCACCGCGTGGCGGAACACCTCGCGCCCACGCATGCGCAGATGGCCGACCGTGCCAGTAGTCGAGGGACCGCCGTCGACGTAGAGCATGTCCTTGTGCGCGCCGTCGGCATGTAGGCGACTGGCGATGATACCGGGGCCATCCTCGACAACGTCCTGCGCTTCGAGGACGACGGCGCCCGCACCATCGCCGAAGAGCACGCAGGTGGTGCGGTCTTCCCAGTCGAGAATGCGGCTGAAGGTTTCCGCGCCGATCACCAGCGCCTTGCTGGCAAGGCCGGTGCGCAACATCGAGTCGGCGGTCGTGAGCGCGTACAGGAAGCCCGAGCAGACGGCATGGACATCGAAGGCGATGCCGCCATTGCAGCCGAGCGCGGCCTGGACCTGGGTCGCGGTGGCGGGAAAGGTGTGGTCGGGCGTCGCGGTGGCGAGGATGATCAGCCCGATCTCGCGCGCATCGATTCCCGCCGCGTCCAGTGCAGCGCGCGCAGCCGCCGTCGCGAGGGTGGAGGTCGTCTCCCCCTCGCCCGCGATGTAGCGCTGGCGGATGCCGGTGCGCTCGACGATCCATTCGTCCGAGGTATCGACGCGGCTCGCCAGTTCGGCATTGGTCACGCATTGCGCGGGCAGGGCCGAGCCGGTGCCGCGGATGACCGAGCGGATCACTTGGCCGCCAGCCCTTCGGTACCGACTTCGCCGAGATCGTGCTTGATGCGGTTGAGGATATCGTCCTCCAGCAGGCGGGCGGCGACTTCCACCGCATTGGCGACGCCCTTGGCATCGGCGCTGCCGTGGCTCTTCACGACCACGCCGTTGAGGCCGAGGAAGACCGCGCCATTGTGGTTGTTGGGGTCGAGGTGGTGCTTGAGCAGTTCGGTCGCCGGGCGCGAAACGAGGAAGCCGACCTTCGAGCGGATCGAACTGGTAAAGGCGCGGCGCAGCAGGTCGGTGACGAAGCGTGCGGTGCCTTCGATCGCCTTCAGCGCGATATTGCCCGAGAAGCCGTCGCACACCACGACATCGCAATCGCCGCGGTTGATCTTGTCCGCTTCGACATAGCCTTCGAACTGCATTTCGAGGCTGGTCGCGGCGCGCAGGATCTCGGCGGCGTTCTGGATGTCTTCGGTGCCCTTGGTTTCTTCCGTGCCGATGTTGAGCAGACGCGTACGGGGCCGCGCATTGCCGGTCACGATGCGCGAATAGGCCGCGCCCATGATCGCGAACTGGACCAGGTTGCGCGCATCGCATTCGCGGTTCGCGCCGAGGTCGAGCATGATGACGTCATTTTCGCCTAGCGTCGGCAGCAAGGCTGCGAGCGCCGGCCGGTCGAGCCCCGGCATGGTGCGCAGGGCAAGCTTGGAGATGGCCATCAGCGCGCCGGTGTTGCCGGCGGATACGGCCGCGCCCGCCTCGCCGCGCTTCACCGCGTCGACGGCGAGGCCCATGCTGGTGGTCTTGGCACGACGGAGCGCCTTCGACGGCTTCTCGTCGCCTGCGATCACATCCTCGCAATGGAGGATTTCGGAGGCTCCGGTCATCCCCGGATGGTCGGCGAGAGCGGCCTTGATGCGCGTCTCGTCGCCAACCAGCAGGAATTTGAACTTGTCGTGACGGCGGCGGGCCAGCGCCGCGCCCTCGATCATAACGCGCACGCCTTCATCTCCGCCCATCGCATCGACAGCGATACGCGGCAGGCTCATGTGCGTCTCCGGTTCTTCAGCGCGGTCTTAGAGACCGACGGCGATGATTTCGCGTCCGTTGTAGTGGCCGCAGTGCGGGCACAGGTTGTGCGGGCGCTTCAGTTCGCCGCAGTTCGAGCACTCGTGATGAGCCTCGACCTTGAGCGAATCATGCGAACGGCGGTTGCCGCGGCGGTGGGGCGATACTTTCCTCTTGGGGACGGCCATGGCGGCACCTTTTCCTCAAACAAATTCAGTCAATTTCGGTGGCCGCCCTAGGGGAAGGTCCGGCATCGCACAAGTGTGCGTGAACCCGAAACATCCCGACAGGTGCGGTGAAGGCGCGCGCTATAGCGAATTTGGCGGGGGATGCAAGCCGTCTGCGGATGCCAAGTGCATTGCCCTGGGTTCTGGCACGCCGTAGCACGATGACGGGTCGAGAACGATAATTCGAGGAGGGAACGCGTGGGTATCTTTCTACCGGTGACACTGACCGCGGCAGCGGCGGCTGCGCTGATCAACCTGTGGCTGGCGGTGCGGGTCGGCCAGATGCGGGGGGCGACCAAGACGATCCACGGCGACGACGGCGGCGGTCCGCTGACCCGCCGCATGCGCGCGCAGCTCAATTTCGTCGAGAACACCCCGTTCGTCCTGATCCTCGTGGCGGCGATCGAATTGTCGGGCAAGGGCAATCCCTGGCTCGCCTGGGTGGTCGGCGTCTACATGCTCGGCCGCGTGGCGCACGGGATCGGCATGGACGGCGAAGGACCGACCAAGCCGCGCATGATCGGGGTGCTGATCACCATGCTAACGCTGCTCGGCCTCGCCGTGGCGGCGACCCTCATCGCGCTCGGGCTGATCTGACAGACAGGCGACAAGGGCGACACCGTGTCGCCCGCCTGTCGCTCAGCCAAGACTTTGAATTTCCTGTCTTTCATGGCCAATGACACTCGGATACACGGGCGACCTGCCCCCCCCCCGGGGGGAGCAACCTCCAGATCCACTGTGCCTCCGGCGACTGCGTGTAGGAAAGCCGATTCTCGCGAAGTGGAGAGCCCGGCCTTCGGCAACGCCGTGCGGTTGGCTCAGCTGAGCGCGTAATCGCTCACGAAGGCGTTCGTCTGGCGCTCGCGGCCGAAGGTGCTGGTCGGGCCGTGGCCGGGGATGAAGGTCACGTCATTGCCCAGCGGCCACAGCTTCTGCGTGATCGCGTCGATCAGGTCCTGATGGTTGCCCATCGGGAAGTCGGTGCGGCCGATGCTCCCCTGGAAAAGCACGTCGCCGACAATGGCGAACTTGCTGGGCCGGTGGAAGAATACGACATGGCCGGGCGTGTGGCCGGGGCAATGGATCACCTCTAGCTCGAGTTCGCCCACGCTCACCGTGTCGCCATCCTCCAGCCAGCGGTCGGGTTCGAACACCTGACCGTTGACGCCGTATTTCGCTCCGTCCTCGTCGAGGCGGCTGATCCAGAACCGGTCCGCTTCGTGCGGCCCCTCGATCGGCAGGCCGAGCTCCTTGGCGAGGATGCCCGCTTCGCCGCAATGGTCGATATGGCCGTGGGTGATGAGGATCTTCTCCAGTTCCACACCCGAATTCGCCACCGCGGCCTTCAGCTTCGCAAGGTCGCCGCCCGGATCGATCAGCGCGCCCTTGTTGGTCTTGGTGCACCAGATCAGCGAACAGTTCTGCTGCAGCGGGGTCACCGGCACGATGCCGGCCTTCATCGGGGGGATCTTGAGCGCGTCGGTCATGCGAATGAGGTGGCTGGCCCCGGCCGCAATTACAAGCCCGCCGCCGGACAGGGAGTTCGGGAAATCCGGGAAATGCCCGTTTCGGTCTTCGCGCAAACTGCACTATCCCGATGGCATGCGAATCGAAGGCGACTACAAGGCGGACGGCTATGCGGTGTTGCGGGGGCTCATCCCGCCCGAACTCGCGTCCATGCTGTTCAGGCAGATCAAGCTGGACCTCGAGGCTTCGGGCAAGAGCTTCCAGAACTTCGCGCAGAAGCATGCGCTGGTCGAAAAGCCCACGATCGAGATCTCGGGCCACTTCTATCGCCCGCTGACCACCTTCCTGTGGGGCCTGACCCCGATCATGAGCGAGCTGACCGGGGCCGATCTCCTGCCCAGCTACGATCATTTCCGCATCTATCACGCAGGCGACACCTGCCATGTCCATTCGGACCGGCCATCGTGCGAGCACAGCGTGACGCTCACCCTCCATTACAGCGACAACCAACCCTGGCCGATCGAGATGGGTACCGAGCGGGTCACCGGCGAGGATCCCTACACCGAGGACTGGGGTGACGAGCCGCACCAGTCGGTCGACATGCAGCCGGGCGATGCCATCCTCTACCGCGGCATGGACCTGCGCCACGGGCGCACGCAGCCCAACCCCAACCAGTGGTCGGCGCACCTCTTCCTGTTCTGGGTGGAGCGCGGCGGCGAGTTCATGCAGCACGCCTTCGACGAAGAGCGCCTGCGGTCGGAACTGAGGCGGGTGAGCAAGCTGAAGGTTTAGCAGGGGCCTGACGGGCGGCCCGCGCTCCGGCGTCAGGGGAGCCCGAGGAGACGGAGCGCCAGTGCCGCCAGCGGAACGCCTGCCCACAGGGTGAACATGGCGAAGATCATGGTGAAACCGAGAGCCTCGTTCTTGCGGGTCCTTTTGCCGAGCCCACCGATCAGGATGAAAATTCCGGCGAGCCAGACGAGGTAGGCAATGCCGATCTGCGGCCAACTCGCGCCAATCAGCAGACGTGCGAGCGAGATAGGGAGCACGAGCGTCGCGATTGCAAAGGCGATCCCGCCACCGCCCAGCGGACCCCGTTTGCGCTTACGCGGCATGGCCTTGCCGAGGGCAGAGTCGGCGAGCCGACGCATCACACCCGCCCCCCTTTCCACACGACGCGCCCGATCACCTCGACTTCGCCGCGCGCGAGTTCGATCGGGGCGTAGGCGTCGTTGGCGCTGATCAGGGTGATGCGACCGGGCGCGCTCGCCTGCACCTGCTTGACGTGAAGCGCGTCGCCGATGCGCACGACATGGATGCCCTCGCCCGCGCGCTTGTTGCGGTCGACGAAGATCTCGTCGCCGCTGCGCAGGGTCGGCTCCATGCTGTCGCCCTCGACGCGGATGGCGGTGAGGTCGGCCCCCTCCAGCCCCATCTCGCGCAGCCAGCGGCGGCTGAAGCGGAACGAATCGAAAGAAATTTCCTCAGCCGAAAACGCGCCCGGCCCGGCGGAGGCATCGAGCGGCAGGCGCTGGACCTCGACCCAGTCCTCAAGCCCGGCCCGGGCGTATTCGGCCAGCGCCGCACGCCGCTGCGTGGGCGCGTCGAGCCGGGTGTCGTCGAACCGGCGAGTCTCGATAACGCGCGGTGAAATACCAAGGAATTCAGCAATCTTCCTGAGATCGGGCTCGTCGAGATGGCGCGGGCTGCCGCGGGTCACATATTGCTGCAGATAGGCCGGATTGCGCCCGATCAGGCGCGACAGGCCAGCCAGGCTCGCCCCCTGCTTGCGGGCCATGTCCTGCAGCCTGCCGCGGGCGTGCTGCTCGTCTCGTGAGATGTTTTCCATGATTTTTCCTATAGCATAGGATTTTTCCTAGACAAGTAGGATTTCGGTTGGAACATATTAGGAACAAGGCGAGTGATTCGCCAATCAGTTCAGCCAATTGGGAGTCGTACATGCTGATCCGATCCGTCGAGAAATTCCTGCGCCAGCACGAGATGCCGGCGACCAAATTCGGTCGCCTCGCCGCGCATGATCCGCGATTCGTGCTCGACCTGCGGCTGGGCCGCGAGCCGCGCGACCGGACCGAACAGCGCATTCGCGGCTTCATGGCCGGTTTCGAAGCGGCCTGCGACGGTGCCGCGCGGGAGGCCGCCCATGTCGGTTGAAATCGCCCCGCCCAAACAGCCGCGCCCTCGCCGCTCCACCGCCGATCGCCTGCGCGAGGCGCTCGGCACGCTCGGCGGGCACCACGCCCAGGTCATCACCCATAGCGAGAAGGGCTGGGCGAGCATCACCTTTGCCGGCACACGCCATTCGCTCGCCCTGCTGTTCGCTGGCGAGGAGGGCGTGGAGGCCGGCGAGCACTTCGTGGCCGAACTGCCAGAGCACGAATTCGCGCTGCCGGGCCAGCTCGTCGCCGACGCCACCGTCGTGGAGGTCGAGCAGCGGCTGCTCCCCTCGCCCCGCATGGTGGTGCAGTGCGAGCTGCTGTTGCTGGAGGACGCCTAGGTGCGCCGGATCACCAGGTTCCGGATCTCGGTCATGTCCTCCATCGAGAAGCGGATGCCCTCGCGCCCGAGGCCGGAGTTCTTCACCCCGCCATAGGGCATGGAGTCGACCCGGTAGCTGGGGATTTCGTTGACCATCAGCCCGCCGACGTCGAGCGTGTCCCAAGCATCGAGAACCTTGAACAGGTCGCGGGTGAAGATGCCAGCCTGAAGCCCGAACTCGCTGCGGTTGACCTCGGCCAGGGCCTCGTCCCAGTCGCTGAACTTCATCAGGACCGCGACGGGGCCGAAGACCTCCTCGTTGACAACCTTGGCCGCCTTGTCGACGTTCTCGAGCAGGGTGGCCTCGACGATGCGGCCCTTGCGCGTGCCACCGCTCAGGATCGTGGCGCCATGCTCGACCGCTTCGGCGATCCAGGTCTCGACCCGTTCGGCCTCGTCGTCGTCGATCATCGGGCCGATGAAAGTGTCGCGGTCCTTCGGATCGCCGCTTTTCAGCGCCTTCGCCTTGGCGACCAGCTTGTCGCGGAAGGCCTCGTAGACCGCTTCGTGAACGATGATCCGCTGGACGCTGATGCAGCTCTGGCCCGACTGGTAGAAGGCGCCGGTGATGACGCGGTCTACCGCATCGTCGAGGTCGGCGTCATGGTCGATCACGCAGGCCGCATTGCCGCCGAGTTCGAGCACGACCTTCTTCTTGCCCGCCTTCGCCTTGAGCGCCCAGCCGACCTCGTCCGATCCGGTGAAGCTGAGCAGCTTGAGCCGTTCGTCCACAGTGAACAGGTCGGCACCGTCGCGGCTGGCGGGGAGGATCGAAAAGGCACCCTTGGGCAGGTCGGTCTCCGCCAGCACCTCGCCGATGATCAGCGCGCCGAGCGGGGTCTTGCTGGCCGGCTTCAGCACGAAAGGGCACCCGACCGCGATGGCGGGCGCGATCTTGTGGGCGGCGAGGTTCAGCGGGAAATTGAACGGCGAGATGAAGCTGCACGGCCCCACCGGATAGCGCTTCCAGATCGCCTGGTAGCCCCGCGCGCGCTCCGAAATGTCGAGCGGCATCGCCTCGCCATACATCCGGACCGATTCCTCCGCCGCGATGCGGAAGGTGTCGATGAGCCGCGTGACCTCGCCCTCGCTATCGCCGATCGGCTTGCCAGCCTCGACACAGAGCGAATAGGCGAGTTCGTCGAACCGCTCCTCGAAGCGCGCCACGCAATGATCGAGCACGGCCTTGCGCTCGTAGCTGGCGAGCCTGGCCATCGGCTCGGTCGCGCGCGCCGCCCCGGCAATCGCCTCGTCGATGATCTCCGGATCGGCGAGCGCGGTGCGGAAGGCAACATCGCCGGTGTATTTGTCGATCACCTCGAGATCGGTGTTCGGCTGCTGCGCTTCGTTGTTGAGGTAGAGCGGATAAGCGTCCTTGAGGCTGGGCATGGTGTCTCCTGTTCAGGGAGACGAACGAGCCTGCCTGCCAAGGCGTTCCGTCAGTAGCCCAGATCGAGGTCGAGACGCGGTTCGACCGGCTCGCCCGCATGCCAGCGACCGAGGTTTTCGATAAAACGATCGGCGCTGCGCTGGAACATCTTCGTCTGCGCGCGACCGGACAGGTGCATGGTGACCTGCGCGTTCTCCAGCTCCCACAGCGGATGATCCTCGTGCAGCGGTTCGGGATCGGTCACGTCGAGCAGCGCGGCTTCGATCTTCTTTTCCTTCAGGGCCTCCACCAGCGCGTCCTGCTCGACCACGTCGCCGCGCGCGATGTTCACCAGCACGCCGTTGGGCCGCATGCGCGCGAGCTCCATTGCGCCGATCATGCCGCGGGTCTCCTCGGTCGAAGGCACCGCCAGCACCACCCAGTCGAAATCGCTCAGCCGTTCGCGCCACTCGCCCGGCTTGAGCGCGCCGTCCGCGCCCGAGCGGCGCACGGGCACGACCTTCATGTCGAAGGCTTCGAGCCGCGTCTTGATCAGTTGCCCGATGGCGCCGAGGCCGAGCAGCAGCACGCGCTCGCCCGCCAGCTCGCGCTTGCCGGGGCTGTCGAGCAGCCATTCCTTGCGCGCCTGCGCGCGCACCACGTCGCGATAGCCCTTGGCATGCGCGAGCATCAGCATGACGACATATTCGGCGATGGTGATGGCGTTGATCCCGACGCCATTGGTCACCACCACGCCGCGCTCCTTCAGCAGCTGAAGCGGCATGAAATCGAGGCCCGCATAGATCGAGTTGAGCCACTTGAGGTTGCTCGCCGCCTTGGCGATCTCGACCATCGGCTCCTTCTCATTGAGGTCGAACCAGCCGATCTCGGCCTCGGGCGCCATCTCGAGCGCCTGCTCCTTGCTCATGAACCAGTGGGGCTCGACCCACTCGGGTAGGCGCGGCTCGACGAGCGGGCGGATCAGGGCGGAAAGGACGGCTTTGGTCATTCGGAGCTCCGGTAGGTATCGAGCATGGGCGGACGGTGGAGGCATGTTTCGAAGTCGAAGGGGCGCGTCGTCAAGGGAGGAACTACCGCGGCGGAGAGGTGGCGCGGGTTCATCAGGACGATGTCGGCCTCGGGCAGGACGCGCGAAGTCACGGCGGCAAGCAGAGATCGGCGCGATTCCAGCCATTCGGAGACCCACCCGCGAATGGCCGCTTCGTCGGTGCCGGCTTCCGCAATTCGCTCCGGCACGGCGTCGATCTCGGTCCAGCCTAGCACGAAATCATCGGGCCGCTCGACCGGATCATCCGGCAGGTACCGCATCGCCACCAGCACTGCGAGGCCCGCTTCCGACGCCAAGTTCACGACCGGTTTTCCGGGCGGCGAATACCGCGCACCGTGGCGCTGCGGTCCCGCACCGTCGAGCGCCACGAAGGGTGCCCGCGTACGACGCCAGAGGCGCATCAGTCGACTTTCGCGAACCTCTCGCGGCGCGGTTCGGCGATGTCGAGGATGGCGTTGGCGACCTCGGAGGCGTTCTGCTGCACGTGGCTGGGCGGGACCTGCATGATATCGACGCGGTGGTGTTCCTGCCAGGCGTCGCGCAGCGTGTGCTTGGCGGTCTTGAAGGGATCGGCCTCGATTTCGACCGCGAGATGGGCTTCCTTGCAATAGAACGGCAGGGTGAACCCGTCGCCCTTGTAGTCCCGTACGAATTGCAAACCCCGCGGCGCGTCTTTCAAATGCTGCCAGAGGAGGGTTTGCGCATCGGCCATCTTACAGTCTCCATTCCCATCCGAGCGGGTCGCCGTCCATCACCTCGACGCCCTTCGCCGCGAGACTTTCGCGGATCGCGTCCGAAGTTGCAAAATCTTTTGCGGCCCGCGCTTCCTTGCGACGGAGCAGTTCGGCGTCGATCTCCTCTTCGGTGATCTGCGCGTCCGCCGGGCGGATGCGGAGGTCTTCGCGGGTGAGAACCATCAGGCCGAGAGGCCACAGCATCCCCAGCGCCAGATCAGCCTTCTGATCGACAGGCACTTTTTTCGTCGCAATCACCTCTTCGAGGGCGGTCAGCGCGACGGAGGTGTTTAGATCGTCAAGGATGGCGGCCTCGAACTTGTCCAGCAGAGGCCTCAGCTTCGGATGGGTGATTTTCACGCGCAGGGCATCGATCCGGGTCGGCGGAGGCGGGACGGTGGCGCCGGCTGCTTGTCCAAACCGGGCCTCCTGCGTCTGCCTCAAGCCCATCACCATGCGCTTCAACCGCGTCGTCGCCGCCTGCAACCCTTCCCAGCTGAACTCCAACTCGCTGCGATAATGCGCCTGCAGGCACATCAGGCGGTAGGCGAGCGGGTGGTAGCCTTTATCGACCAGCAGTTGGAGGCGCAGGAATTCGCCCGCGCTCTTGCTCATCTTCCCGCTGCGCTCGACGAGGAAGTTGTTGTGCATCCATATGCGCGCGCCCGAATTGCGCGCGTCGTCCAAGCCATTTGTGCAGCAGTAGGCCTGGTTCTGCGCGATCTCGTTCGGGTGGTGGATCTCGCGGTGGTCGATCCCGCCGGTATGGATGTCGAAGGGGAAGCCCAACAACGCCTCGCCCATGACCGAGCATTCGAGGTGCCAGCCGGGCGCGCCCTTGCCCCACGGGCTATCCCATTCCATCTGCCGCGTCTCGCCCGCGGGGGTCTTGCGCCAGATCGCGAAGTCGGCGGCGTTGCGCTTGCCTTCGACCGTGTCGATCCGGCCTTCCCCCTCATCGGTCACGGCACGCGCAAGGCGGCCGTAGTCGTCCACCGTCGAAACATCGAAATAGAGCCCGCTGTCGAGTTCGTAGCAGTGCTTGTCGGCGATCTTCTGCCCCCAGGCGATCATCGCCTCGACATATTCGGTGGCGCGCGGGTGCTGTTTCGGCTGCACGTTCAGCCGCGCGAGGTCGCGCTCGAAATCCTCCTGGTAGAATTTCGCGATGTCCCACGCGCTCTTGTTCTCGCGCGCAGCCATCTTTTCCATCTTGTCCTCGCCCTCGTCCGCATCCGAGGTGAGGTGGCCGACATCGGTGATGTTGATGACGTGGGTGAGCTTGTAGCCCTTCCATTGCAGCACGCGCCCCAGCGTATCGGCGAAGACATAGGCGCGCATATTGCCGATGTGCTGGTAGTTGTAGACCGTGGGCCCGCAGGAATAGACTCTTGCTTCGGCAACGAAGTCTGGCGCCTCGCCTGCATGGATCGGCTGGAACTCTTCCAGCTGGCGGGTCAGCGAATTGAACAGCTTGAGCGGCGTTTCGGTCATGTGTGGCGCATTAGGTGGGCGCAGGCTTACTGCCAACCCTCCCACCGCACGCTTTCGTCCAGCGGCGCGCGCTTCACCTCGAAATTGTTCACCGGCGCGCCTTCGTCGCGGTAACCGATGGCGACGCCGCAGAAGAAGATGTGGTCGTCCGGAATGTCCACCACCTCGCGGATCTGCGGGCTGTACACCGCCCAGGCCTCCTGGAAACAGGTGTCGAGCCCTTCCTCGCGGCACAGCAGGCCGATGGTCTGCAGCCACATGCCGATATCGCTCCACTGCGGCGGGCCCATGTATTTCGGCGTGTGGACCAGCATCAGCACCGGCGCCCCGAAGGCGCGGAAATTGTTGGCGAACCACATCAGCCGCTTGCCCTTCTCCTCGCGGGAGATTTCGAGCGCGCCGTACATGTCCTCGCCCACGCCGCGGCGGCGCTGTTCGTAGGCGCCGTCGAGATCGGGCGGATAGACGTGGTATTCGGGCGCAAAGGCCTCGCGCCCCCTAGGCAGGTCCTGCGCGATCCGGTCGAACAGGCGTTGCATCGGCGCGCCGGTCAGCACGATGCCGTGCCACGGCTGCGTGTTTCCCCCAGACGGCGATCGCTGCGCCTTCTCGAGAATCCGGGCGAGCCGTTCGCGCTCGACCGGCTGGCTGGTGAAAGCGCGCACGGAACGGCGCGAGCAGACTGCTTCGGTGACGGATATTCCCATGCCCGAAACGCTAGCGCGCCGGGGAAGAAGTGCAAGCACTCCCGCCCCGGCGCGCCGGTGTTTGCGAATTGTCCGCGCGAGAATTACTCGGCGGCGGCTTCCGCCTCGACCTCGGCTTCGACTGCCGCACCGCCGTTGAGGCGGGCTTGGACGGCGGCCGAGGTCATGGCACCCAGTTCGGCGTTCATGTCGTCATCGTCGACCATCGCGAACTTCTTCGCCGAGCGGAACTCGTCCTCGGTCGCAGGGCGAATGTCGGGACGGCCGACGATGATGCCCATCTTGATCTTGCACGCGACCCACTGGCGTTCACCCGATTCGACTTCGAGCGCGAGCGAGTCCTTGCTCTCGGTCTTCACGGTGTATTCGTGACGGCCGGGCGTCGTTTCGAGGACGAAATAGCGACCGCCGCCGAGCGAGCTGATCTTCTGGTCGTTCTCGTGGATCGAGCAGGCCACCGCGCCGCCCATGCCGGCGGGACGAAAGAAGACGACCTGGCCGGTGTCTTCGGCCGGGGCCGGAAGGACGATTTCGGTGGCATCGACCTTGTCGGCCGCCTGAGCCGGGCCGGAAATCATGGTCGTCGCGGCCAGTGCGGCGGCAAAAATCGTGAACTTGCGCATTATTCAACTCCCTGAAGTGTCTCGCCTTCGGGCGCGTCCATCATGCCCCCTCCGATCGAATCCGAAACCTGTGCGACTTCCTGGGCCGGTTGGGCGACGGGCACCTCGACCGGGAAGTCTTCCTTGACCTTGGCCTGCGCCATGCGGCCCGGCGCGATGATCGTGTCCCTGCCCTTCACCAGCATGCCGAAAGCGCCGACGAGCCCGGTCATCACCTGGACCTTGCCGTCCTCATCCTTGCCGGTCGCCATCATCTGCATGCTGCGCAGCGGCAGTTGGCGGCCATCGGCCAGCGTCAGGTAGCGGGCCGCGAGCAACAGTTCGCCGCCGGCACCGCTGCCGCCCTTCTTCTTCGCATGGACGACCTCGCCAACGCCTTCCGCGCCGGCCTGCACCACCACCCGGTCACCCACGGCAATCGGGGTGACGAGCTTCAGGCGGAAGGTATCGCCCGTGGTTGCCGTCGCGCTGCTGACCTCGTCGAGCAGTTCGAGGAACACCGGCGTGAGCTTGGGAATGACCGACCCACGACCGGCCGGCGCTGGAGCGACCGGTTCCACGACCGCGACACCAACCGCCTCGGCCGTAGCATCCACGGTGTCAGCCGCGTCTTGCGCAAGCGCAGCCGATCCCATGCCGCAGAACGCTGCAGCAGCGACGGCCATCCGGCCGAATCCAGCAATTTTCATGTAAGCGCTACCCCAATTCCCTGTCCGTCGCCCAAATACCACGGTTCGTCTCGGGTGCAAGCGGTATCGAGCCCTAATCCACCTCAAACAGGTCGGCCAATTGTTCGATGATAGTTCCGCCCAACTGTTCGACATCCATGATCGTCACCGAACGTTTGTAGTAACGCGTGACGTCGTGGCCGATGCCGATGGCGGCGAGCTGGACCGGGCTCTGCTTTTCGATCCAGTCGATCACCTTGCGCAGGTGGCTTTCCAGATAGCCCGCCTGATTGACGCTCAATGTGCTGTCGTCGACCGGCGCGCCGTCGGAAATGACCATCAGGATGCGGCGGTCCTCGGGGCGGCGCAGCAGGCGATCGTGCGCCCACAGCAGCGCCTCGCCGTCGATGTTTTCCTTCAGCAGCCCTTCGCGCATCATCAGGCCGAGGTTGCGGCGCGCGCGGCGCCAGGGCTCGTCCGCCTTCTTGTAGAGGATGTGCCTTAGATCGTTGAGGCGCCCCGGGTTGGCGGGGCGGCCATCAGCGAGCCAGGCCTCGCGGCTCTGCCCACCCTTCCACGCGCGCGTGGTGAAACCGAGAATCTCGGTCTTCACGCCGCAGCGTTCGAGCGTGCGGGCGAGGATGTCCGCGCTGATCGCGGCGATGCTGATCGGGCGCCCGCGCATCGAGCCCGAATTGTCGATCAGCAGCGTGACGACCGTGTCCTTGAACTCGGTATCGCGCTCGATCTTGTAGCTGAGTGCGTGGCCGGGACTGACGACCACGCGGGTGAGGCGTGCCGCATCGAGCAGGCCTTCTTCCTGGTCGAAATCCCAGCTGCGGCTTTGCTGCGCCATCAGGCGGCGCTGGAGCCGGTTGGCGAGCCGCGTGACTATCCCTTGCAGGCCCGCCAGCTGGCTGTCGAGATAGGCGCGCAGCCGGTCGAGCTCCTCGTTGTCGCATAGCTCGGGTGCCTCGACGACCTCGTCGAACCTCGTGGTATAGGGCTTGTAGTCGAAGCCGTCGGGGATTTCGGTCCACGGGCGATTCGGGCGAACGGGCTGCATGCCCTCGCCCTCCTCGTCCGAAGGATCGCCGTCGGCCATCTCCTGCTCGCCCTCGACCTCCTCGCCAGCCTCGCCATCGGATTCGCCGTCGGTCACTTCGGAGCGCGCATCGCTCGCCTGCGGTTCGGCACCGCCTTCGTCTTCCTCGTCGGTCTCGTCGTCCTGCTCGGGGCTCTCGCCTTCCTCGTCCTCGCCGTCCTCGGCATAGGTCGCGTCCTGCTGGTCCGGCAGCGTCAGTTCGAGATGCCGCAGCATGTCGAGCGTCAGGTCCTGGAAGGCGGTCTGGTCGTCGAGCACGCCGGCGAGATCGTCCATGTCGGTGCCGATCTTGGCGAGAATATCCTCACGCACCATGTCCACCGCGCCGCGCGCCCGTTCGGGGATCGCCTCGCCGGTCAGTGCCTCGCGCAGCATCAGCGACAGCGCGGTCGGCAAGGGCACCTCGCCCGCCTCGTCGGCACGCACGATGGGATCGGCATTGGTGCGTATCTCGACCGCCGAGCCGAGGTTCTCGCGGATGCCGGCAAAGCGGTTCGCGCCGATCGCCTCGTAGCGCACGCGCTCGATCGCGTCGTAGCAGGCGCGCGCGATCGGCTCCGGCGGAGCGCCCTTGTTGTGCAGCGCCTCGTTATGGTGCCGCAGCCTGAGCGCGAAGCTGTCGGCAAAGCCGCGCGCCTCGGTGGCCTGCTCCTTGGGCAGGTTGCGGCCGGGCAGCGGCACACGGAAGTTCTTGCCCGCCTGCGCCGGCGCATCGGCGCTCCAGGCGATCTCGACCTCCGGTTCCTGCGCGAGTGCGCGCGAAGCGCCGGTCAGCGCCTGCTTGAAACGGTCGAGGGGCGTCTGGTCGGCCAAGCTTTGCTCGTCAGGCGGTCGGGATCGTCTGGCCGGTCTTCGCCCAGTCGGCGACGAAACCTTCGATGCCTTTGTCGGTCAGGACATGCTTGAAGAGGCCCTTGATGACGGCGGGTGGCATGGTGGCGACGTCCGCGCCGATCAGCGCACTCTGGAGCACATGGACCGGGTTGCGGATCGAGGCGACGAGGATTTCGGTCTCGAAACCGTAATTGCTGTAGATCTGGTGGATGTCCTCGATCAGCGCCATCCCGTCGAAACCGTTGTCGTCGTGCCGGCCGACGAAAGGCGAAATGAAGCTCGCCCCGGCCTTCGCCGCCAGCAGCGCCTGGTTGGCGGAGAAGCACAGCGTGACGTTGACCATCGTGCCGTCGGCGCGCAGCTTCTTGCAGGTCTTGAGCCCGTCGATCGTCAGCGGCACCTTGATGCAGACATTGTCCGCGATCTTCCGCAGCGTCTCGGCTTCCTTCATCATCGTTTCGTGATCGAGCGCGACCACCTCGGCACTGACCGGCCCGTCGACGATGCCGCAGATTTCCTTCGTCACCTCCATGAAGTCCCGGCCCGACTTGGCGATCAGCGAGGGATTGGTGGTGACGCCATCCAGCAGGCCAGTCTCGGCCAGTTCCTTGATGTCGGCGATTTCGGCGGTGTCGACGAAGAATTTCATGCGTGCGCGCTCCGGGATTTGCGATTCCCGGATGCCTTAGCGATGCAGTGGCGGCGCGGCTAGTACCCGGCGCCGGTGCCGAAGACGCCGATCAGCAGCGCATCGTTGGTCGCACGCGGATCGCGGCGGATCGCGGCTTCCTCGACGCCGATTTCCCGCCAGATCGTATCGTCGACATTGCCGGCGAAGCGAGTGGTCGCGCCCGCCAGGTCGACGCCGGTCAGGCCGCGGATCAGTTCGCCCACGAGCGGGTCCTGCGCCACGCGCATGGCAGTGCCCAGTTCGGGCACCATCGCTTCGACCAAAGTCTCGCCCATCGAACCGCGCAGGAAGGCGGTGGCCGCGGTGGGACCGCCGCGCACCAGGTCGATCGCGTTCTGGAAGCCGATGGTGCGCACGGCCTCGGTCACCAGCGGAGCCGCGCGTTCGGCGCCTTCGTAGGCAATGTCGCCGAAGGCATTCTCGAGCCGGTTCTTGAACAGGGCGGACGTCAGGATCCGACTCAGCACATCGCCGCGCGTGCCGAGCAGGTTATTGAGGCCCAGCTGCGCGACCTGCTGGTCCCAGAACCCGTCGCGCTGGAGCATGCGCATGAAGGCGCGCTCGCTCGAAAGGTAGAGCAGGCGCTGGACGGCATCGACCATGCTGAAACCGGGCAGGCCCGCGCATCCGGGAAGGATGAGCGCGGCTCCGCCAAGCGACAGTCCGCCGATGAACGCGCGGCGTCCGGTGGGTCGTTGCATAATCTCGGTCATATCTTCAGTCCTCTTCCATCCCACCCTTGTTGCACCCCTGTCGCGCCGCCCATATGGCCCGGCCATGAACCGCGTGCGCTGCCTCGTCCTCAATGCCGCCCTTGGTCCGCTGGACTACAAGGCGCCCGAGGGCCTGCCTGTCGAGCCCGGTTCGGTGGTCGAATGCCCGCTGGGCCCGCGCACCGTGATCGGGATCGTCTGGGAGGCTGAACGGCTCCCCGGGACCGAGGTTCCGGCAGAGAAGCTGCGGAATTTGCGCGGGGTTCTGCCGGTCCCGCCGCTCTCCGCCGCGCTGCGGCGGCTGATCGAATGGACCGCGGACTATTACGTCGCCTCGCTGGCGAGCGTGGCGCGCATGGCGCTGAGCTCGGGCGGGGCGCTCAAAGGTCCGGCGACGATGACCGAATACCGGCTGACCGGGGGCATGCCCGAACGGCTGACCCCGCAGCGGCTGGCCGCGATGGAATCGCTGGAGGGCGAGCAGGCGAACATTCGCGAACTGTCCGGCATAGCGGGGGTCAGCGAGGGCGTGCTGCGCGGGCTCGTCAATCAGGGCGTGCTCGAACCGATCGAGGTCGATTGCGACCGGCCCTACGACGCGGCGCAGCCCGATTTCGCGCATATCGAGCTGAGCCCGGAACAGGCCGAAGCCTCCGCCACCTTCGCCGAGGCAGTGCGCAAGGCCGAATTCGCGCCCTTCCTGCTCGACGGCGTGACCGGATCGGGCAAGACCGAGACCTATTTCGAACCCGTCGCCGAGGCGCTGCGGATGGGCCGCCAGGTGCTCGTCCTGCTGCCCGAGATCGCGCTGACCGAAAACTTCCTCCACCGTTTCGAAGAACGGTTCGGCGCCGCGCCGGTGCTGTGGCATTCCTCGCTCAAATCCACCGAGCGGCGGCGCGCCTATCGCGCGGTTGCGCAGGGCACGGCGCAGGTCGTGGTGGGTGCACGCTCCGCGCTGTTCCTCCCCTTCCGCAAGCTCGGCCTGATCGTCGTCGACGAGGCGCATGAGGTGAGCTTCAAGCAGGAGGACGGGGTGCGCTACAACGCGCGCGACGTCGCGGTGATGCGCGCGCATTTCGAGCAGGTGCCGGTGGTCCTCGCCAGCGCCACGCCTGCGCTGGAAAGCCTGCAGATGGCGGAGAGCGGGATCTACACCAAGGTCGATCTGCCGAGCCGGTTCGGCGGCGCGGAACTGCCCGCGATCGACACGATCGACCTCACGCAGGAAAAGCCGCCGCACGGGATATGGCTCGCCCAGCGGCTGGTCAACGGGATCGAGGAGCGGCTGGCCAAGGGCGAACAATCGCTGCTGTTCCTCAACCGCCGCGGCTATGCGCCGCTGACGTTGTGCCGCAATTGCGGCTTCCGCTTCCAGTGCCCCAATTGCAGCGCCTGGCTGGTCGAGCACCGCTTCTCCCGCCGCCTCGCCTGCCACCATTGCGGCCACGAGACCCCGAGCCCCAGCGCCTGTCCCGAATGCGGCGAGCCCGATTGCCTCGTCGCCTGCGGCCCCGGCGTCGAGCGGATCGCCGACGAAGTGGCCGAGCGGGTGCCCGATGCGCGGGTATTCGTCGCCACCTCCGACACGCTCAATTCGCCCGGCCGCGCCGCCGAATTCATCGCCGCGGTCGAGGCGAAGGCGATCGACGTTATCGTCGGCACGCAATTGGTAACCAAGGGGTTCCATTTCCCGGACCTGACGCTCGTCGGTGTCGTCGATGCCGATCTCGGCCTCGAAGGCGGCGATCTGCGCGCGGGCGAGCGGACCTACCAGCAGGTCGCGCAGGTCGCCGGGCGCGCGGGGCGCGGGACCAAACCCGGTGAAGTACTGATCCAGACGCGCCACCCGGAAGCCAGCGTCATCGCCGCGCTCGCCGCCGGGGACCGCGACGCCTTCTACGAGGTCGAGGCCGAGGGCCGCCGTCACGCCGGCGCCCCGCCCTTCGGCCGCTGGGCAGCGATCATCATCTCGTCGGAAGACGATGCCGAAGCGCGCGAGGCCGCCAACCGGCTCGGCGCCTTCCGCCCGCAGGTGGAGGAGTGCCAGATTCTCGGTCCGGCGCCTGCGCCGATGGCGCTGCTGCGTGGTCGCTATCGCTACCGCTTCCTCATCAATGCGCGCCGCAGCGTGCAATTGCAGGACGTGATCCGCGGCTGGCTGAGGCAGGTCGACCACCCGCCCGGCGTGCGAATAGCGGTAGACGTCGATCCCTACAGTTTCGTCTGATCCTGTCCCGCGTCGAAGGCCGCGCGCGCCGCCTCGACCTGACCGATGTTGGCGATCGCCCAGTTGCCCAGCCGCGCGACCGGATCGCAGAGCGAGGTGCCGAGCCGGGTCAGCGCATAGTCGACCCGCGGCGGCACGCTCGGCGTGACCGCGCGGCTGACGAGCCCGTCGCGCTCGAGCCCGCGCAGGGTGCGGGTGAGCATGCGCTGCGAAATGCCAGGAATCCCGCGCCGCAATTGGTTGAACCGCAGCGAACCGTCGGCCAGCGCCATCACGACGCGGACCGACCACTTGTCGCCCACTCTCGCAAGGATGTCGTTCACCGCGGAACATTGCGGGGCATCGTGGACTTCGAGGGTTACACCGGTGTCCCTATCGGACAGCAAAGTGCCTTCTTGCGCCAGGCGGGTTGCAGTTTCCATATGGCCTCCAGGTTATCGATAGTAACTACGGAGAAACCGCAATGCAAATCCTTCGCATCGACAGCGCAACCACCGGCGTGCAGTCCATCAGCCGCAAGCTGACCGACGAACTCGTCGCACACTTCACCGCCAAGCATCCCGACGCGACGGTGATCGAGCGCGACCTCGTCGCCGAGCCGCTGCCGCATATCGACCCGATCACCACCAAGGCGATCCGCACCCTGCCCGAAACGCACGAGGAGGCGGTCGCCGCCGCCTATCCCGACCAGCGCGCGGTGCTCGACGAGTTTCTCGCGTCCGACGTCGTGATCGTCGGTGCGCCAATGTACAATTTCTCCATCCCCAGCCAGCTCAAGGCCTGGCTCGACCGGCTCGGCGTTCCCGGGGTGACGTTCAAATATTCCGAAGCCGGGCCCGAAGGGCTCGCGGGCGGTCGCAAGGTGATCGTCGCCTCGGCGCGCGGCGGCGAATATTCGAACGACCAGATGGCAGAGAACCAGGAAAGCCTGCTGACGACCTTCTTCGGTTTCATCGGCGTCGACGACCTCCACTTCGTCCGCGTCGAGAAGGCAGGCTACGGGCCCGAAGCCATCGAAGCGGGGCTCGCGGCGGCGAAGGACGAAATCGCGAAGCTTTAGGGCACCATCGCGGCGGCCGGGCATTGAAGCGGAAATGCCCGGCCCCGTTCTCGTTCCCATCCTCGGCGACCATCTGACCCGCGACCTCGCCTCCATCCGCGGACGGCCCAAGGACGATACCGTCATCCTCATGATGGAGGTCTGGGACGAGGCGACCTACGTCAAACACCACAAGCAGAAGATCGTCCTCATCTTCTCCGCCATGCGCCATTTCGCCGAGGCATTGCGCGATGCGGGCTGGACGGTCGACTATGTCCGCCTGACCGACGAGGACAATTCCGGCAGCTTCACCGGCGAGGTCGCGCGCGCGATCGAGCGGCACGACCCGCGCCTCGTCAGCGTGGTCGAGGCCGGCGAATGGCGCGTGCGCGAGGACATGGACCAGTGGGCTGACAAGTTCGCCTGCGAAGTCGAGATCCTGCGCGACGACCGCTTTGTCTGCTCCCAAGCCGAATTCGATGAATGGGCGGAGGGCCGCAAGGAGCTCCGCATGGAGTTCTTCTACCGCGAGATGCGCCGCAAGACCGGCTTGCTGATGGACGGCGACAAGCCCGAAGGCGGCGAGTGGAACTACGACAGCGAGAACCGCAAGCCGCCCAAGGAAGGTCTTGCCGCTCCCGAACGGCCGAAATTCGAGCCGGACGACATCACCCGGGATGTGATGGACCTCGTCGAGGATCGCTTCGGCGACCACTTCGGCAGCCTCGAACGCTTCGAATGGCCGGTCACGCGCGACGAGGCAGAGGAAGCCGCCGATGCCTTCTTTGCCGAGCGGATCGAATGCTTCGGCCCGTACCAGGACGCGATGGTCGCGGGCGAGGACGATCTGTTCCACTCGATGCTGTCGACCAGCATCAACCTCGGCCTGCTCGACCCGCTCGAGCTCTGCCAGCGTGCGGAGAAAGCCTACCGGGACGGCAAGGCACCGCTCAACAGCGTCGAGGGCTTCATCCGCCAGATCATCGGCTGGCGCGAATATGTGCGCGGCTTCTACTTCCACCAGATGCCGCACCTGCAAAAGGCGAACGCGCTCAACGCGCAGCGCGGCCTGCCCGAATTCTACTGGACCGGCGAGACCGACATGGCCTGCCTTGCCGACTGCATCCGCTCCACGCGCGAGAACGCCCATGCGCACCACATCCAGCGGCTGATGGTGCTCGGCAATTTCGCGCTGCTCGCCGGGATCAGCCCGCGCGAGGTCGAGGACTGGTTCCTCGTCGTGTATGCCGATGCCTATGAATGGGTCGAACTGCCGAACGTTGCGGCGATGATCCTCTATGCCGATGGCGGCAAGCTGGCTTCGAAACCCTATGCGGCGAGCGGGAACTACATCAACAAGATGTCGAACTACTGCTCGGGCTGCACCTATTCGGTCTCGAAGAAGACCGGCGACGGTGCCTGCCCGTTCAACCCGCTCTACTGGCATTTCATGGAGCGCCACCGCGAGCGGCTGGAGAGCAATCCGCGGATCGGGCGCATCTATGCCACTTGGGACCGGATGGGACCGGAGAAACAGCGCGACTATCTCGACAGCGCCGAGTCGTTCCTCGCCACCCTCAGGCCTGCGCAAGGCAGCTGGGCGCGAGACGCCTAACGCGCTTCGCAACGGTTCGTCGCACCCCGGGCCCACGCCACCCCCCTCCTTGGCACCGACCCTGCGACCGTTCATTTATCGGACAGGTTCGCAACAACACCAGCCCCGCACGCGGTAATTTCTGCCGCTTCGTATCCATTGAATGAAGGGGGCTCTGACACCCCGGCAAGCACATACAGAGGGGACTGCGCGGCATTCGCCGCCACGTGCTCGCCGGATCGTATTAGGAGTACTGCAATGCACATGTTTTCGAAGACCGCGAGCGCCATCGCTGCCGCCAGCCTGCTCGCCATTCCCGCAACTGCCCAGGAACTGCCCGCGCAGGGCGCCTATGAAGCCGAGGCTTCGGGCGACATCACCGTAACCGGCGTCGTGCCGAGCGATCTGTCCGACATGCCTGCCGGTCCCGATGTGGAAGGCATCATCTCGGGCCGCGACGGCAACCGCATCCGTGTTACCGCCACCGATGGCACGAACACCGTGCTGACGCTGAGTGACGCGACCGAAATCCGCACCAGCGGCGGGTTCCTCGGCATGAGCAAGGACAAGCTGGCCATGAACCAGCTCCTCAACGGCATTCCAGTCAAGGTCGACACTGTCCAGTGGGGCAACCGCGGCCTGATCGCCACGAAGGTCTCGATGAAGGATCGCGACCTCAAGACCGCGCGCATGATCCACCAGGGCACCGACCAGCGCTTCACCGCCAACGAAGCCGCGACCGAAGCGCTGCGCGGCCGCGTCGCCAACATCGACCAGTACAATATCAAGGGCGTGACCAACGTCTATTTCGACACGGCTAAGTACACCCTGTCGGATGAAGCCCGTGCCGATCTTTGCCAGGCTGCAAGCCAGGCCGGAGCGACGGACAATGCCCTGCTGCTCGTGGTCGGCTACACCGACTCTACCGGCGATTACGAGTTCAACCAGCAGCTGAGCGAAAAGCGCGCCGCGCGCGTCGTCAACTTCCTCCAGCAGGAATGCGACTGGGCACCGTACCGTATGCTGACGCCGACCGGCATGGCCGAAGCCGATCCGGCTGCGGACAACACGACCGAAGAAGGCAAGGCGCAGAACCGCCGCGTGGCCGTGAACATCCTCGTCAGCAAGAGCGTCGACGGCATGGACGCCGGCCTCTAAGCCCGAGTGACAGCCGAAAGATTGCGGGGCGGGCAGCGAAGGTTGCCCGCCCCATTTTCGTTTGCTCAGCCCTCCGCGAACAGTTCCGCCGCATCGGCCTTGAGCTTCTCCATCGCCCAGGCCCACGGCTGGTGGCCGTAGCTAATCCGGGCAACGCCTAGTGCGGCGAGTTCCGCAGTCGTCCCGCGTCCGGGCGCCCACAGCACGTTGACCGGCAGCGGCGAGCCCTCGCAGATCGCGCGGATCGTCGGATGGTCGCCGAGGAAGGGCACGAACAGGCTGCCCGCCCCGGCCTCGGCATAGAAACGGGCGCGCTCCAGCACGTCTTCGATCATGGCTTCGCTGTAATCCGCCGGATCGACGCCGCGATAGACGTCGGTCCGCGCATTGACGTGAATGCCTGTGTCTGCCGCCGCCGCGAACCGTTCGGCCGCTTCGGCTAAGGGAAGAAGCGCCGTCGCGCCCGGCATGCGGTCTTCCATGTTGATGCCGGCCGCGCCCGCAGCGAAGGCCCGCGCAACCGAAGCGCCGACCTCGGCAGGCGTGTCGCCATAGCCCGCTTCCATGTCGAAGGTGACCGGCAGATCGGTGACCGAAAGGATGCGCGTCAGCGTTGCGAGCGCGAATTCGAGCGGCAGCGTCTCCCCGTCCGCGAAGCCGTTCGCCTCGGCCACGCCGTAGCTGCCCGTGGCGATCGCCTTGGCCCCCGCCTCCGCAACCGCCCGCGCCGACCCGGCGTCCCAGATATTGTAGAGCACCAGCGGCTTGCCCGGCACGTGCAGCGCGCGGAATTGTTCGACCTTGTCCATCACTTACCCTCCCGCCGAAGCAGCTCGGCCTTGATCTCGGTGCCATAGGCGTAGCCGCCCAGCCCGCCGTCCGCCGCGATCACGCGGTGGCAGGGAATCAGCACGGCGATATTGTTCGCGCCGTTGGCACCGCCGACCGCGCGGCTGGCCTTGGGGTTGCCGAGCATCGCGGCCTGCTCGCCATAGCTGCGCGTCTCTCCCGCCGGGATCTGGCGAAGCGCCTCCCAGCAGCGTTGCTGGAATGCGGTGCCCTTCACGTCGAGCGGGATGTGCGAATTGTCGCGCGCGGGATCCTCGACCACCGCGACTACCTCGTCGAACAGGGCGCGGAAGTCCTCGCCGCCCTCGACCAGCTCGGCCTTGGGGAAGCGCGCCCGCAACTCCGCCTCGCCCTCGTTGAAGCTGAGGCAGCACACGCCCTTCCCGGTCGCCGCGACGAGCATGTCGCCAAGGCTCGTCGCCACTACCGTCCAGTGGATCGTGCGGTCCCTGCCGCCGTCCTTCCAGTCGCTCGCCGTCATGCCCAGCCGTCCCTTCGTGTCTTCATAGAAGCGCGAGGCCGAGCCATAGCCCGCCGCGTAGATCGCGCCGGTCACGCTCTCGCCCGCACTCAGCGCATCGCGCGCCCGCTCCTCGCGCAGGGCGCGGGCATAGGCGGCGGGCGAGAGGCCCGTAGCGCGCTTGAACACGCGCTGGAAATGGGTTGGCGAATAACCCGCGATCTGCGCGAGCGCCGCGAGCGAGGGCGCGTCCTCCGCCTGCCGGATCTCGTCGATCGCGGCGAGCACCGCCGCCTCGTCGCGCGACACGTCGTCGGGCAGGCACCGCTTGCAGGCGCGCAGGCCCACGGCGCGCGCCTCGGCCCCGCTCGCGAAGAAGCGCACGTTTTCGCGCACGGGATGGCGTGCGGCGCATGACGGGCGGCAATAGATGCCCGTCGTCAGTACGCCCGTGACGAAGCGCCCGTCATACGTGCGGTCGCGCCGCTTGACGGCGGCCCAGGCTTGCGTGTGGTCGATCATGATTGGTCTCTCCATAGACGATATGCGCGCCTTGTGCGGAGGTTTTGCACGGCGCGCATCCCGCCGCTTGCGATCAAAGCCGATGGCGGCCAAAAGCGCAGGCGGATGGGACGCTTTCTCACATTGCTCGCGGCCGCGCTGGCGCTGCTCGCGCCCTCGCTGGCGGAGGCCGATCCGGCCGATATCGACGCCGCCGCGCGCGGGGTGGTGCGGATCGTCATCATTGCCGAGGACGGCGACGAGCTGCTGCCCGTCAGCCACGGCACCGGCTTTGCGGTCACGGCCAACAAGGTCGTGACCAACGCCCATGTGGTGCGCGACGCCATGCTTGACGACGAGCTGAGGATCGGGATCGTCCCGTCCGGCGGAGGCGAGGCGGTTTATGGCCGCGTCCTTGCCGCTTCGGCCAAGACCGACCTTGCGCTGGTGCAGATCACCGGCTCGCTCCGCCTGCCGCCGCTCGCGCTCTCCGGCGGCACCCCGCCCGACAGCGGCGAGGTGACCAGCGTCGGCTATCCGATGAACGTCGACCGCGCGCAGGGGCTCGCCATAGGCGACATCTTCCGCAGCCAGCCGCCGGTGAAGAGCCGCGGCTTCATCTCGGGCGCGCGCCCCAGCCGCCAGTTCGATTCGATCCTGCACACCGCCCCCATCGCACGCGGCAATTCCGGCGGCCCGCTGCTCGACGGTTGCGGGCGCGTGCTGGGCGTGAACAGCTTCGGCGCGGACAATGACAGTGGCGATGCGGAGTTCTTCTTCGCCGTTTCCAACCGCGAATTGCTGCCGTTCCTGCGCGCCAACAATGTGACGCCGCGCGTCAACGAATTGCCCTGTCGTTCCATGGCCGAACTCGACGAAGCCGAAAGCGACCGGATCGAGCGCGAGCAGATGGCCGCGCGTCAGGCCTTGGCAGAGCGGGCCGAGGCAAGCCGCACCAAGCGCGTGCGTGCGCAGCTGGAAGCCGAGCAGGCGGTCATTACCGAGCGCGAGGACCGCGTCTTCCTCGCCTTCGTCCTGCTGCTGGTGGCCTTCGGGCTCGGCCAGTGGGCGATGGCGCTGTTCAACCGGGACCCGCGCGACGAGAAGCGCCTGCGCATGGTCGCCGCGGGCACGGCGGTGGTGGTGCTGGCGGCGCTGGCGGCCTATATCACCCGCCCGGGCCTCGACGAGATCGACCGCCGCGTCGCCGCCGCGATGCAGCCCGACGCACCCAACACATCGCCGGAAGACCCCGCCACCGGCGACCTCGCGCTGCAATGCTCGCTCCTGCCCGAGCGCAGCCGCGTCACCAGCGCCGAGGCGGAAGGCCTCGATTTCGACTGGGCCGAGGGCGGCTGCGTCAACGGGCGCACGCAATACGGCTTCTCCGGCGGCACCTGGAGCCGCGTGTTCGTGCCCAATGCGGAAGACGCCGTCTCAGTCAACAGCTTCGACCCCGACCGCCGCATCTACCGCGTCGAACGCTACCTGCTGCCGCGAAGCGCGATGGAGGACGCACGGGCCGCGCGCGGCAAGTACAAGGCACCGGTCTGCGGTGAAGAGGGGGCAGCCGGAAAGCTCGGCGATCTCCAGACCGAGGTTCTGGCGCAGTTGCCGCAGCAGCCCAACGAGCGGCTGGCCTACGAATGCAGCGTGCGGCCCTAATTCGGCCCGGGCGCGGGTGCTGATATAAAGCCTAAGCCGCCAGCGCTTCCCCGCTCAGCGTGATGCGGTGCATCTCGCGGGCGTGGCCCTGATAGTCGTTGAGCGCATTGTGCCAGGTCGTGCGGTTGTCCCAGATCGCCACCGCGCCCGGCTCCCACTTCACGCGGCAGGTGTTGTCCGCCGCCAGCGCCTCGGCATAGAGGCGGGTTAGCAGCGGCAGGCTCTCCGCGCGCGTCTGGCCGACGAAGTTCACCGTGAAGGCGCGGTTGACGTAGAGCAGCTTGCGCCCGGTGACCGGGTGGCGGATCACCACCGGATGCACCGCGCCGGTCTTGAGGTCGTGGCCGCGCAGCTCGCTCCCCATGTCGGTCTTCGCATAAAGGCCGTCGGCCTTGTATATATGGTCGGCGGTGTGGAACGCCTCCAGCCCCTCGATCTCTTCCTTGAGATCCTCGGGCAGCGCATCATAGGCCTCGCCCATATGCGCGAACAGCGTGTCGCCGCCGCTGGGCGGCAGGAGCCGCGCGACGAGGATCGAGCCCATCGCCGGGACCTGGTCGTAGGAATGGTCGGTATGCCAGTCGCCGCCAATATTGGTCTGCTGGTCCGCCTTCTTGCGGACGACGGCGATCTCCGGATGCTCGTCGGTCAGCGGGAAATAGTTGTTGATGTCGATCCCGCCCCAGCGCTTGGCGAAGGCGATATGCGCTTCGGGCGTGAAGTCGTCCTGCCCGCGAAACAGCGCGACGCCATGCTCGTAGATCGCGGTACGGATGGCGGCCAGCGTTTCGCCTTGCGCCTCGGCCAGCCTGACGCCCGTGATCTCGACCCCGCACTTCGGGGCCAGCGGCACCATCTCCATCGTCCCTCTCCTGCGCAAATGCTCGCGTCCCCGGTGCGCATTCTACGCTTCTGCGGCACGGAGTCCAGAAACCCGCCCGGACTCGGCTTGCCTTTGAAGGGGGGCTTTGCTAGGCGCGCGCCGACCTTGCCGGGGCGATTCCGTTTCGCCCGCATCCGGCTCGGACGCACAAAGTTTTCTCCGGACCCAAGAGGACCTCAAGCGCGTGGATATTTCCGCCGGTATTCAGGCTAGCCTGGCAGGCCGTTACGCCTCGGCCCTGTTCGATCTCGCAAGCGAGGCCGGCACGGTCACCGCCGTCGAATCGGACCTCGAAAAGCTCGAAGCCGGGCTCGCCGAATCGAACGAGCTCAAGCTGCTCACCACCAACCCCAAGGTGTCGCGCGGTGCCGCCGAAAAGGCGCTGTGGGGCGTGTCGGCCATCATGGGCCTGACCGAGCTCACGCAGAACTTCCTCGGCGTGTTGGCGCAGAACCGCCGCCTGGCGCAGCTGCCGCAGGTCATCCGCGCCTTCCGCGCCATCGCCGCAGCCCAGCGCGGCGAAGTGACCGCCGAAGTCACCAGCGCCCACGCCCTCACCGACGCGCAGCTTGCCGATCTCAAGAGCAGGCTGACCGCGCGCGAGGGCCGCACCGTCAAGCTTTCCACGAAGGTCGACCCCGAGCTTCTCGGCGGCCTCGTCGTCACCATCGGATCGAAGCGCATCGACGGCTCGATCCGCACCCGTCTCAATTCGCTTTCCCAGGCCATGAAGGCTTAAAGGACACACATCATGGATATCCGCGCCGCAGAAATCTCCAAGGTCATCAAGGACCAGATCGCCAATTTCGGTACCGAAGCCGAAGTCAGCGAAGTCGGTTCCGTGCTGTCGGTGGGTGACGGTATTGCCCGCATCCACGGCCTCGACAACGTCCAGGCCGGCGAAATGATCGAATTCGCCAACGGCGTTCAGGGCATGGCGCTGAACCTCGAAGCCGACAACGTCGGCGCGGTGATCTTCGGGTCCGACACGGACATCGCCGAAGGCGACAGCGTGAAGCGTACCGGCACCATCGTGGACGTTCCCGTCGGCAAGGGCCTGCTCGGCCGCGTGGTCGACGCGCTCGGCAACCCGATCGACGGCAAGGGCCCGATCGCATCGACCGAGCGTCGCCGCGTCGAAGTGAAGGCGCCCGGCATCATCCCGCGTGAATCGGTGAGCGAGCCGGTGCAGTCGGGCCTCAAGGCCATCGACGCCCTCGTTCCCGTCGGCCGCGGCCAGCGCGAACTGATCATCGGCGACCGCCAGACCGGCAAGTCCGCCGTCGCGATCGACACCTTCATCAACCAGAAGGAAGCGCACGCAGGCGACGACGAAGGCAAGAAGCTCTACTGCATCTATGTCGCCGTCGGCCAGAAGCGCTCGACCGTCGCGCAGATCGTCAAGAGCCTCGAAGAAAACGGTGCGATGGAATATTCGATCGTCGTCGCCGCTACCGCGTCGGAGCCCGCTCCGCTGCAGTACCTCGCGCCCTATACCGGCTGCGCGATGGGCGAATTCTTCCGCGACAACGGCATGCACGCCGTGATCGTATACGACGACCTTTCGAAGCAGGCCGTCGCCTACCGCCAGATGTCGCTGCTGCTGCGCCGCCCGCCGGGCCGCGAAGCCTATCCGGGCGACGTGTTCTATCTCCACAGCCGCCTGCTCGAGCGCGCGGCGAAGATGAACGGCGACAACGGTTCGGGCTCGCTCACCGCGCTGCCGATCATCGAAACGCAGGCGGGCGACGTGTCGGCCTACATCCCGACCAACGTGATCTCGATCACCGACGGCCAGATCTTCCTCGAAACCGACCTGTTCTACCAGGGCATCCGTCCGGCCATCAACGTCGGCCTGTCGGTCAGCCGTGTGGGCGGTGCCGCCCAGACCAAGGCGATGAAGAAGGTCGCCGGCTCGATGAAGCTCGACCTCGCGCAGTACCGCGAAATGGCCGCCTTCGCACAGTTCGGTTCGGACCTCGACGCCGCTACGCAGAAGCTGCTCAACCGCGGTGCGCGCCTGACCGAGCTGCTCAAGCAGCCGCAGTTCTCGCCGATGCCGGTGGAAGAGCAGGTCGTGTCGATCTTCGCGGGCACCAACGGCTACCTCGACGATGTCGCGGTCGACCGCGTGACCGACTACGAAGCGCAGATGCTGAGCTACATGCGTAGCGAACACGCCGCCGTGCTCGCCGAAATCCGCGACACCGGCAAGTTCGAAGACGACACCAAGAACAAGGTCGTCGACGCGCTCAAGACCTTCGCCAAGCAGTTCGCCTAAGAGCCTTAAATAGGGAGCCGTCATGGCCTCGCTGAAAGAACTCAAGGGCCGGATCAACTCGGTCAAGTCGACCCAGAAGATCACCAAGGCCAAGCAGATGGTCGCCGCGGCCAAGCTGCGCCGTGCGCAGGCCGCTGCCGAAGCCGCACGCCCCTATGCCGAACGGCTGTCGGGCGTGATGGCTTCGCTCGCCGGCAAGGTGAGCGGCGACAGCGCGCCCAAGCTGCTCGCGGGCACCGGATCGGACAAGCGCCACCTGCTGGTGGTCGTGAACACCGACAAGGGCCTGTGCGGCGGTCTCAACTCGAACATCGTCAAGGCCGCCAAGGCCAAGGCGGCGAGCCTGATTGCCGAGGGCAAGGACGTCCGCTTCTACCTCGTCGGCAAGAAGGGCCGCGCGCCGATCAAGCGCGACTATTCCGAACGGATCGAGAAGTGGTTCGATACTTCGGACGTGCGCCAGCCCGGTTTCGAAGAGGCAGAAGCGATCGCCAGCGACCTGATCGAGCGGTTCGAGAAGGGCGAATTCGACGTCGCCCACCTCGTCTACCCGATCTTCAAGTCGGCCCTGGCGCAGGATCCGACCGTGGACCAGCTGATCCCCGTCCCCTCGCCGGAAAACGCGGCGGCGGGCGGCGATGCCGTGGTGGAATACGAGCCCGACGAGGAAGCGATCCTCGAAGAGCTGCTGCCGCGTTACGTCAAGACGCAGGTCTTCGGTGCGCTGATCGAGCGCGAAGCGTCCGAACAGGGTGCCTCGATGACCGCGATGGACAACGCCACGCGCAACGCGGGCGATCTCATCAACAAGCTGACGATCCAGTACAACCGCAGCCGCCAGGCCGCGATCACCACCGAACTGATCGAAATCATTGCTGGTGCGGAAGCACTGTAGCAACAACGAATAACCGGTGCGGAAGCACTCTAAGGACGACCCAGTGAAAAAACTCGCCCTCCTCCTGCCTCTCGCTCTTCTCGCCGCCTGCGGCGAAGAGCCCGCGCCTGCTCCGGTCGAAACCGCTGCGGCCGCGCCGGAGCCGGTCAGCACCCTCCCCGCGCCCGACCAGGAAACCTTCACCCAGGTTTTCGGCGATGCGTGCGAAGGCGCCGAACCGGTCAACACCGCGGTCTGCAAGCGTGCCGGCCTCGGCTCGGAAGACGTCATCTGCGAATTCGGCCTCGGCGAGGATACCTACCTGCGCCACGAAGCCACCATCACCGCGAACGAGGACAGCACCGCATGGGTGCTCGCCGACCCCGCAAAGATCTGCGCCGAGCACGGCGCTCACCACAAAGACTCCTGATCCAGTAGGACACACATCATGGCCACCGCACCCAAGCTTAACCAGAGCCCCAACGGCACCATCAGCCAGGTCATCGGCGCTGTCGTCGACGTGCATTTCCCGGGCGATCTGCCCGCGATCCTGACCGCGCTCGAAACGAAGAACGGCGACAACACGCTGGTCCTCGAAGTCGCGCAGCACCTCGGCGAAAACACCGTGCGTACCATCGCCATGGACGCGACCGAAGGTCTCGTTCGCGGCCAGGAAGTCGTGAACACCGGCGCGCAGATCTCGGTCCCCGTCGGCCCGAAGACGCTCGGCCGCATCATGAACGTCGTCGGCGCGCCGATCGACGAGCGCGGCCCGATCGGTGCCGAAACCACCAGCCCGATCCACGCGGAAGCCCCGCTGTTCGTCGACCAGTCGACCGAAGCGGCCATCCTCGTCACCGGCATCAAGGTCATCGACCTCCTCGCCCCCTACGCCAAGGGCGGCAAGATCGGCCTGTTCGGCGGCGCGGGCGTCGGCAAGACCGTGCTGATCCAGGAACTCATCAACAACATCGCGAAGGGCCACGGCGGCGTGTCCGTCTTCGCAGGCGTTGGCGAGCGTACCCGCGAAGGTAACGACCTCTACCACGAATTCCTCGACGCCGGCGTCATCGCCAAGGACGCCGACGGCAACGCCACTTCGGACGGTTCGAAAGTTGCCCTCGTCTTCGGCCAGATGAACGAACCCCCGGGTGCACGCGCCCGCGTCGCCCTCTCGGGCCTGACGATGGCGGAATACTTCCGCGACGTCGAAGGCCAGGACGTGCTGTTCTTCGTCGACAACATCTTCCGCTTCACCCAGGCGGGTTCGGAAGTGTCGGCGCTGCTCGGCCGTATTCCTTCGGCCGTGGGCTACCAGCCGACCCTGTCGACCGACATGGGTAACCTGCAGGAACGCATCACCTCGACCACCAAGGGTTCGATTACCTCGGTCCAGGCCATCTACGTTCCCGCCGACGACCTTACCGACCCGGCTCCGGCAACTTCGTTCGCCCACTTGGACGCGACGACCACGCTGAGCCGCGCGATTTCGGAGCTGGGCATCTACCCGGCCGTCGACCCGCTCGACTCGACCAGCCGCGTGCTCGAACCGCGCGTCGTCGGCCAAGAGCATTACGAGACCGCCCGCCGCGTCCAGGAAACGCTGCAGAAGTATAAGAGCCTGCAGGACATCATCGCCATTCTCGGCATGGACGAACTGTCGGAAGAAGATAAGCTGACCGTGGCCCGCGCCCGCAAGATCCAGCGCTTCCTCTCGCAGCCGTTCCACGTCGCCGAAGTCTTCACCAACATCCCGGGCGTGTTCGTCCAGCTGGAAGACACGGTGAAGTCGTTCAAGGCGGTCGTCGACGGCGAATACGATCACCTGCCGGAAGCCGCCTTCTACATGGTCGGCGGCATCGACCAGGCGGTCGAGAAGGCCAAGAAGCTGGCCGAGGACGCCTGAGGACATGGCTCTCCACTTCGAACTCGTCACGCCGGCCAAGCTGGTCCGTTCGGAAGACGTCCACATGGTGGTCGTCCCCGGGACGGAAGGCGAATTCGGCGTGCTCGAAGGGCACGCGCCCTTCATGTCGACCATCCGCGACGGTGCGGTGCAGGTCTACAAGACCGAAGGCGCCGCGCCCGAAACCATTGAGGTCCGCGGCGGCTTTGCCGAAGTCGGCGACAAGGGCCTCACGGTCCTCGCCGAACACGTGGACGAATAGGGGGCCGCAAGGTCTCCTTGCGAGCGAACGGCAACGAGCCCTTCGGGTCCACTCGCAAAACGGAAAAGGGCGGCCCTGGTGCCGCCCTTTTCTTTGCCCGCAGGCAGCGCTTGCCTTCACCCCTTGTTTACCAATAATCTTTAGCCCTCGGGGACGGAACACGGGGGGATTTTCGGATGACCGCAGCACCGGCGCCAATCTGCGATCGCGGCCTGTCCGTGGTCGTGCCGGTCTTCAACGAGGAGGATGGGCTCGACGAGCTCATGCGCCGCGTCGAGGCCGCCTGCAGCGAACGCTTCCCCAACGACTACGAAGTGCTGCTGGTCAACGACGGTTCGACCGACGGCAGCTGGGCCGCGATCTGCCGCCATGCCGATGCCAAGCCACACGTCGTGGGCATCAACCTGTCGCGCAACCATGGCCACCAGCTGGCGCTCGCCGCAGGGCTTGAGCATGTTCGGGGCGCCCTCGTCTTCGTGCTCGACGCCGATTTGCAGGACCCGCCCGAACTGCTCGGCACGATGGCGGACAGGATCGCGGAAGGCGCCGACGTGGTCTATGGCCAGCGCACCGCCCGCGCGGGCGAGACGGCGTTCAAGCGCGGTACCGCCTCGCTGTTCTACCGCTTCCTGTCGTCCATGGTCGACGTCGCCATCCCTCGCGATACGGGCGATTTTCGCCTGATGACCCGCCGTGTGACCGAACAGCTCAAGGCCATGCCCGAACGCTATCGCTTCGTGCGCGGCATGGTCAGCTGGATCGGTTTTACGCAGGTCGCCGTCCCCTACGAACGCGATGCGCGTTTCGCCGGCCAGACCAACTATCCGCTGCGCAAGATGATCGCACTGGCAATCGATGCGGTGACGAGCTTTTCCACCGTGCCGCTGCGTTTCGCCTCTCACCTGGGCATGATCTTCGGCGTGGTCGGCCTGCTTGCACTCGGATGGGTCGCGGCGGGCTGGCTCTCCGGCGAGGCGGTACGGGGCTGGACCAGCCTCGCCGCGCTGATCCTCGTTATCGGCTCGGTGCAACTGCTCGTGCTCGGGGTGTTCGGAGAATACCTCGGCCGGATGTACATGGAAGCCAAGAACCGTCCGCTGTTCATCGTGGACGAGATCCGCACGAAGGCCGAGGTGGCCGATGCCGCAAACCCGGTCCATGTGCTGGAAGGCAGCATCAGCGAGACCTTCCGCAAGGCCGCAGGCGAGTAAGGCAGCCGGGCATTTCGCGATGAAGGAACAGGTCGTCAGGTTCGGATTGGTCGGTCTGACCAACACGGCGATCGGCTATGCGATCATCCTTGCGGCCATGCTGCTGGGCGCGGGCGACTACCTCGCCAATGCCCTTGGTTACGGGCTCGGGCTGAGCGCGGCCTATCTCCTCCACCGCCGCTTTACCTTCAGGCTGTCCGGTCAAGGCAACTGGCGCGAGGCCGCGCGCTTTGTCGTCACGGCGGCCCTGTCCTTCTGCGTGAACCTCGCCGTGCTGCGGGCGGCGCGCGAGGCCGGCTATGTCGGCAACCCGCTCGCCCAGCTGGCCGCGATGGCCGCCTATTCGGTAAGCTTTTTCGTCCTCGCGAGAAGCTGGGTCTTCCTGCAGCGCAGGGAGCGGACCGCAGCCCGCTAGCGCTTGCGCGCCGCGAGATAGGCCGCGATCCCGTCCACCGCCTTGCGCGGCAACGCCTTGACCACAATCTTGCGCAAATTCCAGGCGAAGTCGCCCATTTCCTCGACCTTGGCGATTCGCGCCGCGCGGACGCGCTGGGAGAGGCGCGCCTGCCCCGCGGCATTGGCGAACATCAGGATGTTGTAGCGATACCAGGGTTTGACCTCGGTGCGCTCGGCCAGCACAGGTCGCATGAAATCGAAGCAATCGTAGCCGCGTTCGGCAAACAGCGCGCGCCAGTAGTCGAGCGGCTGCTCGTTGACATGGTGCTCGCCCCCCTGCCCCGGCACGGCGGCCGAGAAGACCACGATATCGCCGTGCCGCGCGAGGCTTTCGACGAAGCCGCGGGCGCTGCTCTCGGGCAGGTGTTCGGCGACTTCGAGCGACTGGACGATATCGAACCGCTCGCCGAGATCGAGCGGCTGCGACAGGTCGCGCGCGCGGAAATCCGCGACCAGCGGCGCGGTGACATAGTCGCCATCGACCACGGTCGCATGGACGCCGTTCGCTTCCCACACAGCGCCCCAGACGCCCTTGCCGCCGCCGACATCAAGCATGCGCGCTGCCGCGACCTCGCCCAGCACCAGCGGTACCAGCACCTCCGCCGAACTGCGCGCACCGGAGCCGATATAGGCGTAGAAATCATCGTTATATTCGTGCGTCACCGGACATTCCTGTTCTGGCACCATCCATCGAACGCCTTATCGCAACGCGCCCAAAGCGTGAACCTGCCGCCACCCGTCCCTCCACGGCCTTCGTGCCCGGTGTTGATGACGGCGGCGCGTCGCTTGACCGTCCGGGCCCGACAGATAGAGCGGACGCGTACCGCAACCGAAGGAGCCGAGACTGGCGGACCCTGTCCCCTCGAAGACCGCACAAGCGGACGCGGCCGGCGAGCGCCTGATCGTCCCCGTCCTGCTGTTTCTGTGCGTGCTGCCCCTGCTCGCGGTCGGCTTTCCGCCGCTGACCGATGCGCTCGGCCACCTCGGACGCTACGCGATCCAGACCGGCGCTGCGTCGAGTCCCGCGTTGCAGGAGGGTTTCACCTATCGCTGGCAGCTGATCGGCAACCTCGGCGTCGACCTGCTGGTCGAGGTGCTGCAGCCCCTGATCGGCCTGGAGCCGGCGGTGCGGCTCATCGTGATCGCGACGCAGCTTCTGGCTGCCGGCGGCATCATCCTGACCAGCCGGGCGCTCCACGGCCGCATAACGCCTTTCGCCGTGCTCGCCTTGCCGCTGATCTACGGTTTCCCGTTCCAGTACGGCTTCCTCAACTTCTCGCTCTCGATGGCGCTCGCGCTGGTGGTGTTTCCGGCGTGGCTGGCAATCCGCAAACGGCGATCGGGCCTGGTGGCGGGCGTATTCCTCGCCATTGCGGGCCTACTGCTGTGGCTGTGCCATACCTTCGGCTGGGCCTTCCTCGGCCTGCTGTGCGGCAGCTTCTCGCTTCATGCGCTTTGGGCGGAGGGCAAGCGCGGGCCGTCGCTCGTCGCCGCCGTGCTCGCCGACTGCTGCGCTCTGTTGCTCCCGCTCGTCCCCATGCTGCTGTGGCGGACCTCGTCCGGCGACGCGACAACCGGCGGCTGGTCGGCGCTCCTCAAGATCGTGTGGCTGGTTTCGATCTTTCGTTCGGGATGGGGCATGGCGGACTGGATTTCGGCCGGCATCGTCGTCGGGACCGTTTGCGCGCTCCTGATACTGAAGCCCGTCCGTATGCATCCTGCCATCGCAATTGCCGTGTTGCTGTGCCTCGCCGCTTTCCTCGCCCTGCCTTCGCGCGTCTTCGGCTCCTATTACGCCGACATGCGGTTGCTGCCATACACGCTGATCATCGCCTTGCTCGGCTTCAGGCCGTTCGAGGGTGCGCCGCGGATACGCGGCGGCCTGATGGTCCTCGCGATGGCATTCCTCGTTGTTCGGGTGGCCCTCACCACCGCAGACTTCATGGAAAAGGATCGGCGGATCGAGGCCAATCTCGCCGCGCTCGACGTGATTGGACCGGGTTCTCGCGTCGTGAATTTCGCGGTCGAAGCCTGCGATACGTCGTGGCGCGTCAATCCGCTCAAACACATTGGCGGCTTCGCAATCGCGCGGCGAAGCGCCTTTACGAACGAGCAGTGGGACGTGGCGGGCGCGAATGGCCTGAGCGTCCATTATCCGGCGGGGCGCCAGTTCGTCGCCGATCCCTCGCAGTCGGTTACGCTGAGGGACTGTCCGGCGACCGGCCTGCCCGCACTCACCGAAGTCCTGCCTCGCCTGCCGGTTTCGGCGTTCGATTATCTCTGGATCCACGGGGTAGACCCGCAGGCGGTCGAGCTGCCCTTTACCGCGCGCGAGGTCTGGCGCGGGGAGAGCGGGATCGTCTACGCGCTCGGCGACACGCCGGCTAGCCGATAGCTTCCGGGCGGGCCTGCTGCTTGGCGAAGCTCCGGTCGAGCCATTTGCGGATATCCCGGCTGCGGTATTCGGTGAACTGCGCGATCAGCGCGCAAGCGCCTATGATGCCGCCGGCCAATGCGAGGAAGACAAGCGGGTTGTCCCCTGCTCCAATGCCGAGCGCCGAGAGCGCGGAAAGCATCGGCCAATGCAACACGTAGAGCGAGAAGCTGAAGCCCGCGAACCACTTGATGACCGGCGCACCTTGACGCAGGCAGCCTTCCATAGGTGCCGCAAAATAGCGGAAGGCGACGAACAGCATCGCTACGCCGACCCCGAACACGAAGTCTGTCAGCGCATATTCGCTGAAGCGCAGCAAATAACCGAACTGCGCGTGGAAGGCGAACATGAGCGGCTGCGCGTCGAAGGCGTATATGCGCGAGACGCTCATGATGACGAGGCCGGTAAGTGCAAGGATGACGGCCTGTGTCCCCTTGGTCGGTTGCCAGATAGTGCCGTAACGCACCAGCCCTGCCCCGATCAGCCAGATCGGCGTCATCACCAGAACGCGCCAGCCGGCGATCCAGCACAGCAGCGCGAGCACGATGATCCGCCGTGTGCCCTTAAGGAACAGGCCCGCGCCGAACAGCGCATAGAACCACACCTCGTAAGTGAGCGACCAGTAAGGCGGGTTCCACAGCGGTCCGACGCCATCGCCGCTCTCGCTGAGGAAAAGGGCGGGAAGGAGGATGGCCGCGAGCGAGAACTCGTTGTTGAGATCGGGCGCGACGAGCGGGCTCAGGCCTTGCCGGGACAGCACGAGGAAAATCGCGGTCGAGAAGGCCACGGCGAACAGCGATACCGGCAGGATCCGCGCTGCGCGTGCGATCGTGTAGTCGCGCAGGCTGTAATTCCCGGCGCGGACCGAATGGGCGATGACGAGGCCCGAGAGCACGAAGAACACGATCACGGCATAATGCTGCACGGTCGGCCCGAACGGATAGGGACCGGTGTAGATTTCCATCTGCACCGCATGTCCGCCCAGAACCAGCAATGCCGCGATGGCGCGCACGGCATCGAGCAGGATCGACAGGGCCGGCGTGATGAACTGCGGTCTTTCCATCCTGTCGCTATGCCCGAGCATGCTTGAAATCGCGTTAACCCGCCGGAACCACGCGTTCGGGAAAAGCCAGCCGCGCGGCATAATCCTGCGAAACCGGTTCGACGAAGTGGACGCCGTCGTAGGTGAAACCGGGATCGAGCGCGGGCACGGGAAGCGGCGTCATATCGCGCCGGCCGGCGAGTTCGGCGATGAATGCGTTCAGCCTCGCCGTCATGACCGGGGCGTAGGCATCGCCGCCCGGTTCGACGCCCGGCTCGGCGGGCCAGATCGTCGCGATCCAGAGCTTTTCGCGATCGCAGGCGCGCATGATGGATGCGAGCGCCGCGCGCGATGCCGCTTCGTCATGCTCGTAGGGTTTGGTGTCGTTGATCCCCAGCGCGATGGTGACCTGCGCATCGCTGACCCGGCAGAGCAGGCCCGACACCCGCGCGACATGGCGCGATGTCGCCCCGCCATAGCCTGCAAACAGGCTGCCTTCGGGCGGCGTGGCGAACTGCACGCGGCTGTCGCCGATGACGAGGCGCGAGGCGAAGGGCGCCTTTACCAGCACCTCGGCAGTGCGGATCACGTGATATGGCGCGTAGGAAAACGGCGCGATCGCCCATGCCGATATGGCGAGCAACAGCACGAGCAGACCGAGGAAGACCCACGATACGACGCCGGTAACGATGCGCAGACGCTTCACCATGCCGCTGCGCCTAGCGCAAACTGGTTCAGGAATGCTTTCCGGCTGGCCCGTGAGTGGTGCGAAAACAGCGGAAAATTAACCATCCTCTGGCACTGGGGAACGCAAGGGGACCCACACCGGATGGCGACAGCCGCACTCGACGATCCTGCCGCAAGGCCCGCGCATTCCGCGCAGCGCACGGACGTGGCTGCGCTCGCCGTGCTGGCGCTGGCGGTGCTGTGCCTGCGCCTGCCGCTGTTCGGCTATCCCCTCGCGACGGCGGACGAACAGCTCTATTCGCTCGTCGGCAACGCCATGACGCAGGGCGCGTTGCCCTATGTCGACGTGTGGGACCGCAAGCCCTTCGGCCTGTTTGCGCTGTTTGCCGCAGCCCATGCCGTGGGCGGGCCGGGTCCGGAAGCCTACCAGGCGCTCGCCGCGCTGTTCACCTTCGCGGGCGCATGGCTGACCATGGCGCTCGCCCGCCCGCTCGTCGACCGGATCACGGCGACCGGCGCGGGCGTGCTCTACGTGCTGCTGATGGGTGCCTATGGCAGCCAGTCGGGCCAGTCGGAGGCTTTCCATGTCCCGATGATCCTCGCGATGGCTGTGCTGCTGCGCGACCCTGGTCACCCCGGGGCGATCAGGCGGGCCATGCTCGCCATGCTGGTCGGCGGGATTGCGCTGCAGGTGAAATACACGGTCCTGCCGCAGTGCGTCCTGCTGGGGCTGTGGGCGCTGTGGGGGCGGTGGCAGGCGGGCGACGGCGCCGGTCGGGTGGCAATATTCGCCGCGGCCTTCGCTGCGCTGGGCCTCCTGCTCACCGCGATCGTCGCCGCCATCTATGCGCTGGCGGGCCATTTCGACGCCTTTATCTTCGCCAATCTCCTGTCCTTCTTCGACCGGGCACCGTCGGACGCCGGGCGCTTCCACCGCGATCTCGCGGTCGGCTTCCTGCCGCTCGGCACGCTCGCCGCCTGCGGGATCTATGCCGCCGCCCGCATCAATCGCCCGCGCGATCCCCAACACTACCGCTTCATCCTGCTGCTGCTCGCAGGCAGCCTCGCCACGAGTTTCCTGCCCGGCACGGTCTACGCCTATTATTTCGCCGCAGCCGTCCCGGCCTCCATCCTCGCCGCCCTTCCGCTGCTCGACCGCGCGATGCCGTGGCGCTGGAGCCTCCTCGGACTGCTCGTCCTCGCACTCGGCTGGCTGCAACTCCAGCCCGCGAAGTGGGAGGAGCGCGCCGCGTCCGAAGCCGCCTTCGACCGCCTGAGCGCGGCCATCGCGCCGCACGTGGATGGCGCGGACCAGTGCCTCTGGATCTTCGACGGTCCGACCGCGCTCTATGGCAGCACCGGCAGCTGTCTGCCGACCCGCTTCGCCTACCCCGACCACCTCAACAATCTGCTCGAAAGGGGCGCCCTCGGCATTTCGCAAACCGGCGAAGTCGCCCGTATCCTCGCTCGCCGGCCGCCTGTCGTGGTCACGGCCGCCGAACCGCTGACGCCGCAAAGCGAGGACGCCCGCGCCCTGGTGGTGGCGACCCTGGAACGTGACTACCGCCCGCTTGCGACCGGGACGCTGGCCGGGCGCGAAATCACCGCCTGGGCGCACAAACCCGCTACCGAGTAATCCCTTGTCCAGCGGAGTCGCCCCTCCGTCGAACGCCCGCGGCCTTGCCTCCCTTCCCCGCTATGACGCATGACGCGCTGGACGCATGGGAGACTGCACTTGAAACTCGTATCTTCGCTGGCCATGGCCGCCGCCATGACCCTTTCCACCACCACGCCCGCCGCCGCGCAGGACGGCATCCCCGGCCCCGACGAGGACCCCTTCATCTGGCTCGAGGAAGCCCGCAGCGACGAAGCACTCGACTGGGTTCGTACCGAGAACGAACTGACGCTGGCGGCACTCACCAAGGATCCCCGCTTCGAGACGCTCAAGGCCGAAGCCCTGGCGATATACGACAGCGAAGACCGCATTCCTTACGTTTCGATCCGCCCCGACGGGCTCTACAATTTCTGGCAGGACAAGGAGAACCCGCGCGGGCTCGTCCGCCGCACGACGCTGGAAAGCTATCGGACTGCCAGCCCGGTGTGGGAAACCGTGCTCGATGTCGATGCGCTGGCGGCAGCCGAAGGCCGCGAATGGGTCTACAAGGGCTCGACCTGCCTGCCGCCCGAGCAGCGCCTGTGCATGATCGCGCTGAGCGACGGCGGCAAGGATGCCACCATCCTGCGCGAATTCGACATGGCGACCAAGAGCTTCGTCGAAGGCGGCTTCGCGCTGGAGAACGAAAGCCAGGGCGGGATCGAGTGGCTCGACGCGGATACACTGCTGGTCAGCCGCGATTTCGGCGAAGGCTCGCTCACCGACAGCGAATATCCGCTCAGCACCCGCTTATGGAAGCGCGGCACCAGCATCGACGACGCGCCGGAAATCTTCCGCGGCGAGAAGAGCGACGTGTGGTCGGGTGCCGACTTGCTGCGCGACGGCAAGGGCGTGGTCCACGCTTACACCGCCTTTCGCGCAGTCAGCTTCCACGAGACTGAGCATTATATCCAGAAGGACGGCGAGTGGCTGCGGCTCGATATCCCGCTGAAGGCATCCCCCTATGGCATCGTCGACGGGCAGATGCTGTTCTCGACCGATGTCGACTGGGAGACGCAGGGCCAGACTTTCCCGGCGGACTCGCTGGTCGCGGTCGACCTCGAGGCGTTCAAGGCCGACCCGAATGGCGCGAAGAAAACGCTCGTCTGGGCGCCCGGCGATCGCCAGACCCGGCAGGGCGCGACGATCACGTCGGACAGCCTCTACGTCACCCTGCTCGACAATGTGCGCGGCAAGGTCATCAAGCTCGACCATGCCGATGGCGCATGGTCCCAGGCTGCGGTCGCCCTGCCCGAGAACGCGACCATCGGCATCAGTTCCTCCTCCGACGAGGAGGACGAGGTTCTGTTCACCGTCACCGACTTCCTCAACCCGACGGGGCTCTACTACCTCGACGGTGCGAAGGGCTCGCTCGAGCAACTCAAGACGGAGCCGGCCTATTTCGACAGCACCGGCATGGAGGTGGAGCAGTTCGAGGCGACGAGCAAGGACGGGACCAAGATCCCCTATTTCGTGGTGAAGCCCGTGGGCGCCACGCTTGACGGGTCCAATCCGACGCTGCTGACCGGCTATGGCGGCTTCCAGGTTCCGCGCCTGCCCAGCTACCTCGGCAGCACGGGCAAGCTGTGGCTCGAACGCGGCGGGGTCTACATCCTCGGCAACATGCGCGGCGGCGGCGAATTCGGCCCGGGCTGGCACCAGAGCGCGATCCGCGAGAACAAGCAGCGCACCTGGGACGATTTTATCGCCATCGCAGAGGATGCGGTAGCACGCGGGATTACCTCGCCCGACCATCTGGGCATCCAGGGCGGATCGCAGGGCGGCCTATTGGTGGGCACCGCCTTCACCGAGCGGCCCGACCTGTTCGACGCGGCGATCGTCCAGATTCCGCTGTTCGACATGCTGCGCTATCACCTGATCGGCCGCGGCGCGTCGTGGATCGGCGAATATGGCGACCCGCGCATCCCCGAACAGCGCGCCTGGATCGAAGGCTATTCGCCCTACCAGAAGATCGTCGCGGGCGTGGACTACCCGACGCCCTTCCTGTGGGCCTCCACGGCCGACGACCGCACCCATCCCGCGCATGCCCGCAAGGGCGCGGCGAAACTCAAGGCGCTCGGCCAGCCCTATTACTATTACGAGGAAATGACCGGCGGCCATTCGGGCGGCGTGGACAACGAACAGCGCGCGCAATTGCAGGCGCTGCAGTATGTCTACCTGCTGCAGCAGCTGGCGGACTGACGGGCACCGAGATCAGGACATGGAAGGGCGGCCCAAGGGTCGCCCTTTTCGTCTCAGCCCACCGGGATCATCACCTCGTTGCGGCGCAGCGGCGGCGGCACCATCGGCGCGTCGTAAAAGGCGTATTCCGCCTCGCCCGCGGGCACGAGCCCCTTCACAGCGATCCACGCGCGCAGCGCCGCTTCGTGGCGCTTTAGGTCTTCGTTCGACCCGCTCCCCGAAAAGCGGACCGCGGCGATCTTGCGCTGGTCGAGCTGCGACAGGGTAATGTCCGCAGGCGGAGGCGGCAGCGTGTCCATCGTGTAGCTCGCCGGCATGACAAAGCGAGTGCGCCACGTACCCGACTTGTCCGAGGCGTCCTGCATGACGGGGGCGGTCATCGCGATTTTCCCGGCCTCGTCCTGAATCACCGGACTGGTCATGGCGATCTTTTCGCCGCCGCGGTCCTCGGCAAAGATATAGGCGGCCAGCCGCTTGAAGCCCGCCTGCAAGGCCTGCCTCCGATCGCCGGTATGCGTGACCTCGGCCACAATGATCGAAGGATAGCGCCGCAACTGGAACTCGCCTTCGTCCATCAGCACCGTGAATTCGGGCTCGTCGACGGATGTGCGGTAATAGGCATAGGCAGCCGCAGCCCCGGCCGACACGACAGCTGCGCCCAAGGCGGCGTATTTCCAGAATCTCATGGGACTTGGCTCCAGTGGCTTTGCCCATAAACGCAGGACCGACGCGGCGCGTTCCGTGCGGGCCTAGCGAACGCTTCGGGTCGGTGCGTGGAAGTCGGGCGGTTTGTCGGCAACCCACTTCACGAAGCGCTTGATCGCGTCGTTACCCAGCATCGCCTCGCGATCCTCGCCGATGCGCGCGAGTTCGGCATTGGTGAAATTGGCGTGGATCGCGCGGTGGCAGATCGGGTGGACGGGCACGGTGAAGCGCCCCTTCTTCGACTTCGGCACCGGGTGATGATCTTCGGAGCGCCAGCCGATCGGGCGCTCGCACAGCCAGCAGGTTTGGTGCCCCTCGCTCAGCCTTTCTTCTCCGCCGCCTTCTTCTTTTTCATCGTGTCGTGGAAACGGTCGGCCCAGCCCGGCTTCACCGCCTGTTCGGCGCGCACCATGCGCAAATCGCCCGGGGCGACGTCGCGGCTGACGGCGCTACCGGCGGCGACGATTGCATCGGCACCGATCGACACAGGAGCGATCAGCGCGCTGTTGGAGCCGATGAAGGCGCGCTCGCCAATGATGGTCTTGTACTTGAAATAGCCATCGTAATTGCAGGTGATCGTGCCTGCGCCGATATTGGCGCCCGCGCCAACCTCCGCATCGCCGAGATAAGTGAGGTGGCTCGCCTTGGCCCCCTCGCCCAGCGTTGCCTTCTTCATCTCGACGAAATTGCCGACGAAGCTGTTCTTCTCCAGCACCGCGCCGGGACGCAAGCGCGCGTAGGGGCCGACCTGCGCGCCTTCGCCAATGGTCGCGCCTTCGATATGGCTGAAGCTCTTGATATGCGCGCCGCTGGCGACCGTTACGCCGGGCCCGAAGACCACGTTGGGGTCGATCGTCACGTCGCTCGCCAGTTCGGTATCGTAACTGAAGAAGACGGTTTCCGGCGCGCGCAAAGTGACGCCTTCGGCCATCCAGTACTCGCGCTGTTCGCGCTGCCACTGCGCCTCCGCAGCGGCGAGTTCGCCGCGCGAATTGATGCCGGCGACCTCGTCCGGATCGTCGGTGGTCACCGCGGCGCAGGTGCGCCCGTCGGCGATGGCGATGTTGACGATGTCGGGCAGGTAGTACTCGCCCTGCGAATTGTCGTTGCCGACGCGGTCCAGCAGCGCCCACAAATCCGCCGCCCTGGCCGCCATCAGGCCCGAATTGCACAGGCGGCAGGCGCGCTCGTCCTCGTTCGCGTCCTTGAATTCGACCATCCTCACGATGCGGCCCGCATCGTCGGCGATCACGCGGCCATAGGCGAGCGCATCCTCCGGCTCGAAGGCCAGCACCACCGCGGCGGGCGCGTCGTCTGCATGCAGCCGGTCGAGCATTGCCTCCATCGTCGCCGCCCGCACGAAAGGCACGTCGCCATACATGATCAGCACATCGCCCGCGAATTCGCCGAGCTCGCCCTGTGCCTGCTGTACCGCATGGCCGGTGCCGAGCTGCGGTTCCTGCAAACAGGTGCGCGCACTGTCGCCCAGCGCCGCCTCCAGCTGTTCGCGCCCGGCCCCCACCACCACGATCTTGTGCGCGGGCGAGAGGCTGTCGACGCTCGCCATCAGGTGATGCAGCATCGGGCGACCCGCGATCGGGTGGAGCACCTTGTGCAAGGAACTCTTCATGCGGGTGCCCTTGCCCGCGGCGAGGATGACGGCGGCGAAGTTTCGTGTCTGGCTCATGCAGATGCCAATGCCACCAATCTCTTGCGGAATGAAGAACCATCCGCCACCCCGCATGGCGATGACTGATTTTCGCTTCGACATCGTCGGCTTCGACCTCGACGGCACGCTGCTGGAAACCCATCGCGACCTTGGCGCGGCGGTGAACCATGCGCTCGACCTCGGCGGCTTCGCGCCGGTCCCGGCAGACCACGCCAGCGACTTGATCGGTGGCGGGGCCAAGATCATGCTGAAGAAGGCGGTCGACGAACAGGGCGGCCTGCCCGAAGACGAGTTCCGCCGGCTCTACAAGGCGATGCTTGCGTATTACGCCGAGCACAACGCCGTCCACACGAGACCCTATCCGCATGCCGAGGAGGTGCTGCGCGAGCTCGCTGCCCGCCGGGTGCAGCTGGCGGTCGTCACCAACAAGTTCGAGAGCTTCGCACGGCAGATCCTGACCACGCTCGGCCTCGCCGAACATTTCGTCGCCATCATCGGCGGCGACACCATGGGCAAGGGCCGCGCCAAGCCCGCGCCAGACCCGATCATCGAGGCACGCGCACGCGGTGGCGGGGGGAGCATCGCTTTCGTCGGCGATTCCAGCTACGATGTCATGGCGGCCCGCGCGGCCGAAGTGCCGGTCGTCGCCGCGGCCTACGGCTATTGCGACAAGCCCGGCTCGGAACTCGGCGCGGATACGCATATCGATTCGCTCGCAGAGCTGATTCCGGCGCTGGAGCGTCTCTAGGACCAGACGGCCCCGCCCTGCCCTTACGGCATGGCGGAGGCCCATGCATACGGTTGCAAGCCGCGCGCAAAAATGCCACGCCGCAGCGCACAATTGACCTTTACGTAAACGATAAAGCAGGAGCAGCCCCATGAGCATCGACTTCAAGGACAAGGTAGCCATCGTCACCGGTGCGGGCGGCGGGCTCGGCCGCGAATACGCGCTTGAACTCGCGCGGCGCGGCGCAAAGGTCGTCGTCAACGACCTCGGCGGATCGCGCGACGGCACCGGCCATTCGGACATGGCGCTGCAGGTCGTCGAGGAAATCGAGAAGATGGGCGGCGAAGCCGTGTCCAACGGCGGCAGCGTCACCGAATACGACCAGATGGAGAAGATGGTCGCCGACGCCAAGCAGAAGTGGGGCGGCGTGCATGTCCTAATCAACAATGCCGGCGTGCTGCGCGACAAGACCTTCGCCAAGATGAGCCCCGAAGACTTCGAATTCGTCGTCAAGGTGCACCTGACCGGCTCGGCCTTCGTCACCAAGGCGTGCTGGGAGATCATGCGCGAGCAGGCCTATGGCCGCATCATGATGACCGCCAGCTCGACCGGCCTGTTCGGCAACTTCGGCCAGGCGAACTACGGTGCAGCGAAGCTCGGCCTTGCCGGTCTCACGAAGACCCTGGCGCTCGAAGGCGCGAAGTACAACATCAAGGTCAACACGCTCTCGCCGGTCGCGGGTACGCGCATGACTGAAGACCTCTTCCCCGAAGAAGCCTTCAAGCTGTTCGATCCGGTGAACGTGGTACCGGCCGCGCTCTTCCTCGTCAGCGAAGACGCGCCGACCAATGCCATCGTCGGTGCAGGCGCAGGCGGCTACCACTCGGCCTGGACCGTGATGAACGACGCCGTCTGGCTGCCCGAAGGCGAGCGCACGGTCGAAGGTTTTGCCGCCAACTGGGACAAGATCAGCGAATTCTCGAACCTCAAGGCCCCGCAGTCGGGCGCCGAACAGTCGGGCGCGATTCTCACCGCGATGCAGAAGGTGACCGGCACCGGCCCGTCGAGCGCGCGCGGCTGATAAACCGCCAGTAGCGATTGCCGAAAACCCCGCGCCGTTGCATGACGGCGCGGGGTTTTTCTTTCGGGGGTCGCATGACTATCGAGACTAGACTGCGCCGGCTGCGCCTGACGGCGCGTATCGTTACCGCATTCTCCGTCCTCTTGTTGCTGGCAGGTATCGCGCAGCTGAGCCTTGGCGGCGTGGCGGTGAAGCAGGAATACGACCGCATCGCCGAACTCGAGGCGATGGTCGCCAAGCCCTCTTCCTATTTCGGCTACCAGCGCCAGCAGCGCGAGGCGCAGTCCGAATATGACCGCAGCAGCAGCGCCTTCTTCATGGAAGGACGCTTCCTGCCGACGAAGGACGGTCTCGCCTCGCGGACGGAGGCGATCGTGTCGCTCGCCTTGCTGGGAATCGCACTGGTCGGCTTCGCGGTCAGTTCACTCACCTGGGTCTGGTTCGCCCATGCGAACCTGCGCGACGTGGGCATCCGCGCCAAATACGGCCCGGGCTATGCGGTCGCAGGCTATCTTATCCCGATCGCCAATTTCATGCTGCCCTTCGAATCAATGCGCGAGCTGCACAACCGCAGCCATGGCGAGATCGAGGAGTTCGCGCATGCGACGGTCGAGGACGTCACCGGCTGGTGGGCCGCCGTCGTCGTCGGCCTGCTGATCTTCAGCGGCCTGATCGTGAAATTCACGATCGATGCCGGGACCAACCTCATCATCATGACGCCCTTGTGGATGGAATTTGCGCTGGTTGCCTTCGCGATCCTGCTCCTGCTGGGCTCGGCCTATCTCTTCGCCAAGCTCGCGTGCGACATCACTGCGGCGCAGGAAGAATACCTGCCGCAGGTCGATCCGGAGGTGCTGGAAGCGGAGCGTCCGGGGCGGGCCGGGGTGACGCTGATCCGCGCGTGATCGCCGGGGCGTATTGACAGGGTAATACACCTAGCCTACCTCTCTCCTATCTTCAACAGGGAGAGGATGGGCTGATGTATAGCCAGGAAGACCTCAATTCTGCGGTAGCCGCCGGTGCGATCAGCGCCGATGCCGCCCAGGCCTTGCGCGCGCATGTCGCCGCATCGCGCGACGCCGTGCCGGCCGATGCCGAGCATTTCCGCCTGATCACCGGCTTCAACGACGTCTTCGTCTCGATCGGCGTCGTGATCCTGCTGCTGGCGGTGGCAGCGATCGGCCAGGCGCTCGCCGGCATCGCGTTTCCGGCACCCGTGCCGCCTGCGGGCGAATGGGACACGGAGTGGTACAGCTCGACCTACCAGCAACGCCAGTTCGCCGAAGGCATGGGCATCGCTTTCGGCGCCGCCTTCGTCGCGGCAACCTCGTGGCTGCTGGCCGAATTCTTCACGCTCAAGCGGCGCATGGCGCTGCCCAGCATCCTCCTGCTCCTCGCCTTCGTCGGCGGCGTGATGGTGACGCAGGCTGGGGCCATCATCGGCTGGGTCGAAAGCACCGGCGACGAGAACAACACCTTCGGCGTCGTCTTGCTGGCCGCAGCCGCGCTCGTGACAGCGGGCGCCGCGTGGGTCCACTGGAGGCGCTTCATGGTGCCGATCACCATCGCCGCCGGCACCGCCGCGATCGCGGGCACGGTGATCCTGCTGCTCGTAGCCGTTGTCGGTTCTCAGAACAGCGACCTCGAGACCATTGTGCTGAGCCTCGTCTTCGTCGCCGGGCTGATCGTATTCGGTTTCGCCATGCGCTGGGATATGAGCGACACCGCCCGCTCCACCCGCCGCAGCGACGTGGCCTTCTGGCTGCACCTCCTCGCCGCGCCGATGATCGCGCATCCCGTGTTCGCGCTGATCGGCGTGACCGAAGGCGACAATATCGGCTTCGGCGCGGCCTTCGCGGTGATCGCCGTCTATGTCGTCTTCGGCCTCGTGGCGCTGGCGGTCGACCGGCGCGCGCTGCTGGTCTCGGCCCTCGCCTATGTGCTGATCGCGCTGACCTATCTGTTCCGCGAGTTCGGTGCGGTCGAGCTCAACTTCGCGCTGACCGCGCTGGTCATCGGCTCGGCGCTGCTCACGCTTTCGGCGCTGTGGACCCCGATCCGCCGCGCGGTGGTGAGCGGGTTGCCAAACGACATGCGGATGCGCCTGCCGGCCACCGCCTGACTTTCCTTTGGACGGGAAAACGCGGAAAGGGCTCGCGCTGCTGCGCGGGCCCTTTCTCTTTGCGCTCACTCGTCGACCGCCTTGACGAGGCGCCGCTCCATCGGGGCAAGCACGCCGACCAGCTCATGGCCGCGCTTCAGGATTTGCCCGTGCTCGCCGAACAGCGTCCACATGCCCTGCCGATTCCGCAACGCGGGTCGCTTCTCGATCCGCGCCTGCGGACGTTCGGCGGTGCGGCGGAAGGCGGCGAAGCTGGCCGCATCCCTGGCGAAATCCATCGCGTAGTCGCGCCATTGCCCCGCGGCGACCATCCGCCCGTAGAGGTCGAGGATGCGGGTCAGCTCCTCGCGTGTGAAACCCACTTGCAGCGGCTGGCGACCGGGAAAGGCGACGACCGTGTCACCGAAAAAATTCATCAATCGCCGGTCCCGCTAAGCCGCCGGGGTTCCTGCGCCGCGCGCAGCGAAGCGACTTCCTCGCGCAGCGCGCGCAGTTCGCCCTCGAGCTTCTCGAAGCAGTCGATGCGATTGCCTTCGGCATCTTCGCACGGCGTGCCGTAGGGGACGAATTCACGCAGGTATTCTTCCGCCGGGACGAGCGTCGAGCGTGCCTTCATGCCGATCATGGTCGCGCCTTCGGGCACCTCGTCGGTGACCACCGCATTGGCGCCGATGCGCGCGCGGCGTCCGACGGTGATCGGACCGATGACCTGCGCGCCCGAGCCGATGATGACCTCGTCCGAGATCGTCGGGTGGCGCTTGCCGCCCTTGCCATTGGTGGGGTTGGTCCCGCCCAGCGTCACGCACTGGTAGATCGTCACATTGTCGCCGATCTCGGCGGTTTCGCCGATCACCGAGAAGCCGTGGTCGATGAAGAAGTTCTTGCCGATCTTCGCGCCCGGATGGATGTCGATCGCGGTCAGCATCCGGCTCCAGTGGTTCACCAGCCGGGCGAGGAAGAACAGCTCCGCCTCGAACAGCCAGTGCGCGATGCGGTGATAGAACAGCGCCCACACGCCCGGATAGGTCAGGATTTCCCAGCGGCTGCGCGGCGCGGGATCGCGTGCCTTTACGCTGTCGAGATAGGCGAAAAGCCGTTCCAACATAAACGCTATTCTCCCACCGACGGGCGATTAAAGCAAGCGGCCCTGCTCGGGCCCATGCACCGCCTCGAGCGCGTCTCGCCACACAGATAGGGTGGCCGGGACCTTGCGTTCAAGGCTCAGCCGGTCGATTTCGCCCACCACGCGTTCGATTGCGGCGTAACTGCGCTCCATGCGCGGCACGAGATAGGCGGGTGCCCCCTCCCCCAGCGCCAGTCCGCGCTGCGCGGCATGGGCGAGGATTAGGTCTGCCGCCATCTCGTCGTCCGGCGGCGAAATTGCGAGCTGGAGGGAGGCGCGCATACGCGTTTGCAGGTCGGGCAGGTCGATCTCCCACCGCTCGCCGTCGACCACCAGCAGCAGCGCGGTCCCGTCCTCTTGCGCGCGGTTCCAGCGGTGGAAAATCGCGGTCTCGTCCTGCGCATTCGCGGCATCCACCGCATCGCCCTTGCCCGAGGTGGCGAACCATTGGGCGAAGAGCGACTTGCCCGACCGCGGCGGGCCGACGAGCACGGCGGTGCGATATGGCCAGGTCTCGGGAGACTGCAGCGCTTCGGCAACCGCACGGTTGCCCTTGCCGATGACGATCGCGCGCGGACGGCCGGTGGAGGCCAGGGTCAGCGGAAGGGCGATCTGCGACATGCGCCGCGCCTCAGCGGCTGATGGAAAGCGCGTTGCTGCCCTGCCGGACGGTGAAGCCGCGCTGGCGCAGGGCCTCGGCCAGTTCGGTGATCGAGCCGGAGAAGCTGACCGTCATCACCGAGGTGCCGCCGATGGCGGTGCTGCGGACGCCCGTGCTGCGCACGCCATTGGTGCCGCGCACGCTGGCCACCGCGCTGTCGAAGGCCGCCGCGTCGGGCGTCGCCACCTGGACGGTGTAGAGCGCGACCGACCCTTCGGGCGGCGGCGTGCGGATCGGTGCGGCGGTGATCGCATCGCCGCTTTCGGAGGTCGCTTCGGCAGGTGTCGGGGCGGGCCGCGCGGCACGGTCCTGCGCCATCAAGGCCCGGCCCAGCTCGATCAGGCGCTGGATCGCGGGATCGGATTCGGGCGAGCCGAGGTTGAGCGTCGGATCTGGCTTGAGCTTGCCGTCGACCAGCGCCTGCGTGAACAGGCGATCGAATTGCACCACCGCCCGGTCGAGCATCGCGGGGAGCTGCTCGGGGCTGTCGGCCTTGAGGGTAAAGCTGCCGAGATAAACGTTGTCGGGCCCGAAGCGCGCGGTGAAAGTACCCTCGATCGGGCCGCCCGGATAGGTGTAGCGCAGGCGCGCTACCGGGATCAGCACGTCGGCCGCGCCTTGCTGGTCGAGCAGGTTGCGCCACCAGACGCGGCTGCGGCGCCCGGTCTGGCCGTAGGTGAAGACCAGCGAATCCCCCCCCGAACCGATCGGGCGGACATAGTCGATCCGGCTCGATCCGGCCTGGAACTCGGCCCAGGCGCGCTGCCATTCGTTGCGGCGTTCGTAGACGAGGTTCGTGCCTGCGGAGACGGTCACCGGCACCAGCAGCATGGGCGCGGAGCGCGAGGCGACGCCCTCTGCGCCGAGATAGCGCGAGGCGCGCTGGCGGTCGAAAATCACGCCGAGCGTCGCGATGTAGCGTTTCGGCCCCAGCCGCTCGCGCTCGATCACGATGGCCGAAACGATCCCGTTGATCTGCGAATCGGGCAGGCTCGGCCCGTCGATCTTCGCCCAGGCGAGTTTGGCCGCTTCGGTCCAGGCCTTCTCGCGCGCTTCCCCGCCGGTGTCGGCGGTCTCGTCGACCTCGATGCCCGAAACCTGGATGTCGCGCGTCGCCGCAACGGCGGCAATGCCGCGGTCGCCGCCCACCTGCGCCCATACCGCGGCGCCGAGCGCGCACAGCGCGGCAGCGCTGGCAAGCAGCAGCAGGCCGGGGCGGCGCAGGGCAGGTCGGAGGGAGATTGCGTGATCCATCGGGGAATTAGCGGGCCTTTTGCCGAAAGGAATCTGGAAATCCAAGCGCGAATGCGTAAGGCGGAGCACATGAGCGACAAACCCGGCACCGAGACCACATCTTACACCTACGAACAGGCGGGTGTTTCGATTGAAGCGGGCAATGCCCTCGTCAAGGCGATCGGACCGCTGGTCAAGGCGACCATGCGCCCCGGCGCGGATGGCGAGATCGGCGGTTTCGGCGGATTCTTCGATCCGAAGGCCGCTGGTTACAACGATCCGCTGCTGGTCGCGGGCAACGACGGCGTCGGCACCAAGCTGAAGCTCGCCATCGATACCGGCCGTCACGACACCGTCGGCATCGACCTCGTGGCGATGTGCGTCAACGACCTCATCGTGCAGGGCGCTGAGCCGCTGTTCTTCCTCGACTATTTCGCGACCGGCAAGCTGGAGAACGGCGTGGCCGAACGGGTGATCGCAGGCATCGCCGAAGGCTGCAAGCAGGCCGGCTGTGCGCTGATCGGCGGCGAGACCGCGGAAATGCCGGGCATGTATGCGGCGGGCGATTACGACCTCGCGGGTTTCTGCGTCGGCGCGGTGGAGCGCGGCGAGCAGCTGACCGGCGAGCGCGTCGCACCGGGCCACGTGCTGCTCGGCCTGACGAGTTCGGGCGTCCATTCCAACGGCTTCTCGCTGGTGCGCCGGCTCGCTGCGGACAAGGGCTGGAAGCTCGACCGCCCCGCGCTGTTCGATCGCGACCGGCTGCTGGTCGACACGCTGATCGAGCCGACCCGCATTTATGTCCAGAGCCTGCTGCCGCTCGCCCGCGACGGGCTGATCGACGCGATGGCGCATATCACCGGCGGCGGCCTGCTGGAGAATATCCCGCGCGTCTTGCCGCAGGGCGCGCATGCCGAAGTCGATGCCGATGGCTGGGAACAGCCCGGGCTGATGGCCTTCCTGCAGGCGCAGGGCAATATCGAGCCGGCGGAGATGGCGCGCACTTTCAATTGCGGCGTCGGCATGGTCCTCGCGGTCGAGCCTGCCAATGCCGAAATCGTTCGCGCCAGGTTGGAGGATGCGGGCGAAACCGTCGTCCCCGTGGGCCGCATCGTCGACGGTCCGAAAGGCTGCACCGTGCGCGGATCGGCCGGCACCTGGTCCGCGCGCGAGGACTGGTCGGCGACGCAAAATGCCTGACAGGGCGAAAGTCGCCGTCTTCGTCTCCGGCAAGGGCACCAACATGGCCGCCCTGCTCTATGCCAGCCGCCAGCCGGACTGCCCGTACGAAATCTGCCTCGTCGCCGCCAACGATCCCGATGCCGAAGCGCTGGTGCTGGCCAGGGCCGAGGGCGTGGAAACCTTCGCCCGCTCGCACAAGGGCATGCCGCGCGCCGAACACGACGCGGCGATGGAAGCCGCCGCGAAGGATGCGGGCGCGCGATACATCGTGCTCGCCGGCTACATGCGTATCCTAACGCCCGAATTCGTCGCGCGCTGGGAGGGGCGGATGCTCAATATCCATCCCTCGCTGCTGCCAAAATACCCGGGTCTCGACACACATGCGCGCGCCATCGCAGCGGGGGACACCCATGCCGGTGCGACCGTCCACCTCGTGACCGAGGAACTCGATGCGGGCGCGGCACTGGGGCAGGTGGAAGTGGCGATCTGGCCCGGCGATACGCCCGAGACGCTCGCCGACCGGGTCCGAGTGGCCGAGCACCAGCTCTATCCGCGTGTACTGGCGGACTATGTCTCGCGCGAAAGCGACCCGCAGTACCTGCTCGAACAGGTCCGATCGCTCGCGCTGGCGCTCCCCGAAACGCATGAACGTGAAAGCCACGGTTCTCCCGGCTGGCGCGCGGGGAGCGAGAAATCGGGCAAGTTCTTCGCCTATTTCGCCGACCAGCATCACGGGACACCGCATATCTCGCTGCTGGTAAAGTGCAGCAGCATGGACGAGCTCGAAGGTCTCGTCGAAGCGCAGCCGCATGCCTATCACAAGCCGGCCTATTACGGCGCGAGCGGCTGGATCGGGGTGATCCTCAACCGACCGGGGGTCGACTGGGGCGCGATCGGCGAGTGGCTGCAGCGCAGCTGGCGACAAACCGCACCGGCGCGACTGACAAGGCTATACGATGCGGCGGATGCGTTCTAGGACAGGGGCATGGGTCGCTCTTTCCTGTTCTACGCCGTGGCTGCCATCGGCCTCGTGATCGTAGCAAGCAATGCCGATGACATCGAAGGCCGCCACAGCGAAGCCAGCATGACCGAGACGCTGATCGTCGTCGGCGGCGTGTTGCTGTTCGTACTTGTGGCGCGGCTGGCGATGGCGCGGTTCAATGCCCGGCGCGAGCGCGGATGAACGCACCGCCGCGCCCGCATCCCTTCGCCCGCTCGAAAGCCGCGGAGCTGGCAGGCCGCGCGGTCGAGGCGCTGTGGGACAAGGGGCTGACCGAAAAGCCCCCGCTCGAGCCCGAGTTCCTGTGGCAGGTCGGCGCAAAGGGGTTCACGGCCGAGGACGAGTGCTCGATCCGCAGCGCTGAGGAGGTCGCCGATTTCCGCGACCGGCTCGCCCGCCTGTGCCGCGCATTGAACGAGGAGGCCGACCTCAATCCGCTGGGCCACACGATGGCCTATGGCCAGCTGACGGCCGCGATCCGCAAGCGCCACGCGCTCGGCCGCTTCTGGCGCGACGCGCCCGAACTGGCCGGCGCCGAAATCGCGCCACCGATCATCGTGGTCGGCCAGATGCGTTCGGGCACCACGCGCATCCACCGCCTGCTCGCAGCCGACCCGCGCCATGCGGGCACGCGCTTCTGCAACAGCCACGATCCCGTTCCGCGCACGCCCGACCTGCGCCCGCTCAAGAGCGCTATCGGCCTCGCCATCGGGCGGCGGATCAACCCCTGGCTCGACATGCTCCACCCCTTCGGCGCTACCCGCGTCGACGAGGAGATCGGCTGGCTGTCCGGCTCGCTCGATGCCTGCGCCTTCGAGGCACAGTGGCGGATCCCATCCTTCGTCGCGTTCAACGAGGCAAGCGATGCGCGCGCCGTCTATGCCGAATTCGCCCGCATCCTGCGCACGGACGCCGCGGTGATGGGCGATGCAGCGAAGCCGCGCGTGCTCAAATGCCCGCAGTTCGCGGAGAACCTGCCCGCCCTGATAGAGCGTTTCCCCGAAGCGCGGATGGTCGTGGCGAAGCGCTGCCATGACGAGGTGCTCGAGAGCTCGGTGTCGATGGTCGCCAGCCAGATGGCCTTCCAGTCCGACCATGCCGATCTCGATGCGCTGGTGGGCGAATGGCGCCGCAAGCTTGCGCTGCGCGAGGCGCGTATGGATGCGGCGCTCGCCGGGCATTCCGGTCCGCTGGCAGGGGTGGACTTCGCGGCCTTGGGCGAGGATTGGGAAGCCGAGATCGCGCGGGTCTACTCCGCGATCGGCATTCCGCTTTCGGATGAAGCGCTTGCTGCCATGCGCGGTGAACAGGCACGCGCCGCGAAGGACAAGCACCACGGCCACCGCAGGCAGTTCGACGGATTTCGGAACGAAGGTGGGCGGACCGGAAAGCCGGTCACCGCCGGCTGATCGTCAGCGGCGCTGCTGTTGCAGGGCGTGGAATTTCGTCACGGTCATCTGCGACTGGTTGCGCGTTATCTCGATCCGCGCAATCAGGTCGCCCCGGAAGCAGACCCGCCAGAACGTGGAGCCGGCAAACTCGGGATTGTCGCCTGAAAGCCGCCCCGTCACGAGGACATCGCCGTCATTCTCGATCGCCGATTCCACGACCAGCTGCGCGCCTGCGACCTGGGCGCGATAGGCGCGGTCGGCAGCCACGAAATCTTCGGCACCGGTGATGCTGCGCCCCAGCGCGTCGATCACCTCGATTTCGGACGAAATAAGTTTGCGGACCGCATCATAATCGCCGGTGTTGATGGCAAGGGCGAGGGTTTCGACCGCTTCGATGCGCTGGCGCCGCCCGCGCCACCCGTGAAAGATCGTCCCCAAATGCATGAAGGGCCCACTTAGCACAAAGCGGGCCCTTCACAAGCTCTTCGATTTACAGCGGTTTTTCGCCGCAAGTTTATGTCGTGCGCTTAACCGACGATTTCGTCTTCAGTGAAGAAGAAGTCGATTTCGATCTTCGCATTCTCGTCGCTGTCCGAACCGTGGACGGTGTTCGCTTCGATGCTTTCGGCGAAGGTCTTGCGGATGGTGCCGTCCTCGGCATCGGCCGGGTTGGTCGCGCCCATCACGTCGCGGTTGCGCTTCACTGCGTCTTCGCCCTCGAGCACCTGCACCACGACCGGGCCGCTCATCATGAATTCGACGAGTTCACCGAAGAAGGGGCGTTCCTTGTGGACCGCATAGAAACCTTCGGCCTGTTCCTTGGTCATGTGGATGCGCTTCGAAGCGACGACGCGCAGGCCGGCTTCCTCGAGCATCTTGGTGACCGCACCGGTCAGGTTGCGGCGGGTGGCATCGGGCTTGATGATCGAAAAGGTGCGGGTAACCGCCATGGGAGAATCCTTCGGAGATTGGGGGATTTGGATTGCGCGCGCCCCTAGCGCCGCGCGCCCGCGCGGGCAAGAGGCTTCGCTTGCTAGCCCGGCGCGAGCGCCAGCGTGAGCTGGGCGCGCGTGCCGGCCTGCCCGTTCGCGGCCACCAGCGACAGGGTGTCCCCGCCGGCCGATCGCCCGGTCAGGGTCACCCCTTCGGATCCCTCCAGGTCAACCTCGATCGCAAAGCCTGCCTCCAGCGCCTCCGCGCGGTAGTAAGCGACAATCGCCGCAGGATCTTCGCCACTTTCGAGGTCGACCGTGAGCAGGATCAACCCATCCCGCTCCACCCGCGTGGTGTTGGTGACCCTAGCGCCGGGATAAAGTGTAAAACGGTCGGGCAGGACCGGTGGCACGCCCGGGCCGGACCGCATGGTCGTGACCGCACCGTCCTCGTCCTCGTGGCGGGCGATCGTTTCGCCCGTCTCCCGGTCGATCTCGTAGCTGCCGCGCGGGGTAGCCGGCTCCTCGTCGGGCGGGGCCTGGCCGTCGGCGCAGCCGATCAGGCTGACCATCAGGAGGGCGGCAAGAAATCGGGCACGAGGCATCACTCTTCGACGGGCGAAGCGCCGCGCGGTTCCGCCGCTAGCGCCCCTCGCGCCAGCCGCCCTGTTCGGTCTGCTTGAAAATGCGGTTGTCGAACGCCTCGTCGGCGTCGAACCGGCGCCACAGCTGGACCGCCGCCTCGCGCCCTGCCGGGTCGAACAGCAGCATCACGCGCGCAAAGCCCGATGCTTCCTCGCGCCATTGGCCGTCGGCGATGATCGCCATGCGCGCTTCGTTCGGCGCATCGCAGTTGTCCGAGATCAGGATCGGCTGGCGCGCGGCATGCGGCGCATCGCCCAGGCCATTGGCGAGGAAGGCGCTGCCCCCCTGCTCCCACAGCAGTTTGGAGAGCCGCTCGCGCTGGTCGGCATCGCCCGAGACCACCAGCAGTCGCTCCCCCGCCTGCATCACCTTGCGGGCGAGCTTGACCACCGTCACGTCGACCGGATCGCGGCTCAGCTGGTAGAAATCGACGCGGATTTCAGCCATGCGATCCGGCCTCCGTCCCCGCGGAAGGTTTGTTCCGGCGGCATTTCTCGGAGCAGTACTTCACCTCGTCCCAGTCCTTCGCCCATTTCTTGCGCCAGGCGAATTCCAGTCCGCAGGTGGCGCAGGTCTTGGTGGGCAGGTCCCCCTTGCGGCGCATTTTCGCCATGGCGGGGGACCTCCCTTCCGCCTCAGCCTTCGAGCGTGTCGGCGACGAAGCGGTCGATCAGGCGCACGCCATAGCCGGTCGCGCCCTTGCCCCAGGTCTGGCCGGGCTTGTCCGACCACACCATGCCCGCGATGTCGACATGCGCCCAGGGCGTGCCGTCGGCGATGAAGCGCTGCAGGAACTGCGCGGCGGTGATGGACCCTGCCCCCTTGCCGCCGATGTTCTTCATGTCGGCGATGGGGCTGTCGATCAGCTTGTCGTAGGCGGCGCCCAGCGGCATGCGCCAGTTCTTGTCGCCGGTCGCGATGCCCGCATCGTAGAGTTGCTTCGACAGCTCGTCGTCGTTCGAGAAGACGCCGGCATATTCATTGCCCAGCGAGATGATGATCGCGCCTGTCAGGGTCGCGAAATCGACGATCCGCGCGGGCTGGAATTCTTCCTGGGTCCAGTGCAGCGCGTCGGCCAGGACCAGGCGGCCCTCGGCATCGGTGTTGAGCACTTCGATGGTCTGGCCCGACATGGAAGTGACCACATCGCCCGGACGCTGCGCCTTGCCGTCGGGCATGTTCTCGACCAGGCCCACGACGCCGACGATGTTCGCCTTGGCCTTGCGGCCGACCAGCGCGAGCATGGCCCCGGCCACCGCACCGGCGCCGCCCATGTCCCACTTCATGTCTTCCATGCCCGGCCCCGGCTTGATGCTGATGCCGCCGGTATCGAAGGTGACGCCCTTGCCGACGAAGGCAGTCGGTGCCTCGCTGCCGCCGCCGTTCCAGCGGATCGCCAGCAGGCGCGATTCGCGCTCCGAACCCTGCCCGACCCCGAGGAGCGAGCCCATGCCGAGCTGTTCCATCTGGTATTCGTCGAGCACGGTGAGCTCCGCACCCGTACCCTTGAACCGTTCGCGACAGCGTTCGACGAAGCTTTCGGGATAGATGATGTTCGCGGGCTCGGTCACGAGCTCGCGGGTGAACTCGATCCCGGTCGCGAGATGCGCCATCTGCTCCCACGCCGCTTCGGTCCTGTCGGGCGCGCCGACGACGGTCGTCCGCTCGAGCGTGACCTTCTGCTCGTCCTTGATGCGGGTGCGATAGACGTCGTAGCGCCAGTTGCGCAGGCGCAGGCCGAGGAGGACGCTCGCCGCTTCGTCGGCGCTCAGGCCGCTGCCCGACAGGTCGAGCACGACTTCGGTCTCGCCGCTCGCCTGGTACTTGCCCGCGATCGCCGCGCCGGCCTTTTCGAGATTGATGCTGCGCGCCTCGTCGTTCCTGTCGCCGGCCCCTGCCAGTGCCAGTCGCGAGACATTGCCGTCACGTTCCACGAAGGTTTCGAACAGCTGTCCGGCCGTGCCCTTGAAGCGGGCCGCCCCGGCACCTTCCACGGCCGATTTTTCCAGATTCGCTGGCAGCTTGCCCTTGTCGACGACTTGGGCAAGAAGGCGCGCCGTTTGCGGACGGGACTGGCTGAACTGGATTTTCATGGGTTCTCCCGAAGATATTGCTGCTGGCGGCGACCGGTCGCCCGGAACGCCCCCTAGGATGGCGATTGCGATTAGGCGTGGCCGGTGCGATAGGCAAGGCATGGTACCGCCCGCCGAGACAGCTATCGAAGCCAGCCGGCTGGCGGCACGCACGCTCGCGCTGGCGGCCGGTCTCGCCCTTGCGTCCCCGCTCGCGGCGCAGGACGGAGCCACGGATGCAGACGATCCGCCGTCGCTGCAGGACCCCTTCCCCGAACTCGATCCCCCGCCCCCTGCGACAGGCGCTATGCCTGCCGCCGACGGCACCCGCGCGATCGACTTCGAAGCCGACATCCTCAGCTACGATTCGGACGCGGACGTCGTCACTGCCAGTGGCAATGTAGTGTTGCGCAGCGAAGACCGCTCGCTGCGCGCGGATTCGGTCAGCTGGAGCCGCCGCACCGGCGTGATCCTGGCGGACGGTCGCGTGCGCTTCGTCGACGAGAACGGCAACCAGCTGTTCGCCGAACGGCTCGAACTGACCGACGAGTTCGAAGCAGGCGCAATGGACAACCTCCTGCTCGCACTGCGCCAGGGCGGCCGGCTCGCCGCCAACCGGGGCCTGCGCGAAAGCGACGGCACGATTGCCCTGGAACAGGCGGCCTATTCGGGCTGCGCGGTGGTTACGCCCGAAGGCTGCCCCAAGGAACCCAGCTGGCGCATCACCGCCGACCGCGTCATCTACGATCCCGACGAACGCCGCATCCGCTTCCGCGGCGCCTTCCTCGAACTTTTCGGCGCGCGCATCCTGCCGCTGCCCGGCCTCGCCGTTCGGACGGACGGGGGCGCGGTTTCCGGCGTGCTGGTGCCCGACCTGCGCTTTTCGGAAAGCAACGGGGTCGAGGTGTCGGGGAGCTATTACATCCGGCTCGACGACAACAAGGACCTGACGCTCACCGGCTATGTCTATACCGACGCACCGCCGATGGTGTCGGCCCAGTGGCGCCACCTTACCGACAAGGGCGCCTACCAGATCACCGGATACGCCACGCGCAGCGCCAGGATCTCCGACTTCACCGGTACCGCGCCGGTCGGCGAGAGCGACTGGCGCGGCTATGTGTTCGCCAACGGCAAGTTCCAGTTCTCGCCCGAATGGAGCCTGACCGGGTCGATCCGCCGCGCGAGCGACCGCACCTTCCTGCGCCGCTACGACATCAGCCGCGACGACCGCCTGCGCTCGACGATCAATCTCGAGCGGATCGACGACAGCAGCTATTTCTCGCTCGCCGGCTGGGCGACGCAGACCCTGCGCCTCAACCAGCCGCAGGGCGAAGTGCCGGTCGCGCTGCCCGTGCTCGACTATCGCAAGCGGATTGCGGACCCGATCGCGGGCGGCCAGCTGGAACTGCAGGTCAACACGCTCGCCATCACCCGCGACGTCGGCCAGGATACGCAGCGCGCCTTCGCGCGCGCCCAATGGGACCTGAGCCGCGTCACCGCGATGGGCCAGGTCGTGACGCTGACCGGCCTGCTGCGCGGGGACGTCTACCATTCGGATGAGAACGGCCTCACCGACACCGCGCTCTATCGCGGCAATCCCGGGTGGCAGACACGCGGCGTCGCGCTCGGCGCGGTGGACGTACAGTGGCCCTTCGTCGGCGCGGCCTTCGGCGGTGAGCAGGTGTTCACCCCGCGCGTTCAGCTGGTTGCCACGCCCAGCATCAAGAACCTCGCCATTCCCAACGAGGATGCGCGCGCGATCGATCTGGAGGATTCCAACCTCTTCGCGCTCAACCGCTTCCCGGGCTACGACCGGATCGAGGACGGGGCCCGGGTCACCTATGGCTTCGACTGGCAGCTGCGCATGCCGAACTGGGAGCTGAAGACCACACTCGGCCAGTCCTACCGGCTCGACAATGATGCCGACATCTTCCCCGACGGCACCGGCCTGTCCGAGAAATTCTCCGATTTCGTCGGCCGGACCGAGGTTCGCTACAAGGATTTCGTCAAGCTCACCCACCGCTTCCGGCTGGACAAGGACAATTTCGCCGTCCGCCGCAACGAGATCGACGCGGCCGTCGGCTCCAGCCGTACCTATGTCGAGCTCGGTTACCTGCGCCTCAACCGCGACATCACGCAGGTCGAAGACTTGCAGGACCGCGAGGAATTGCGCGGCGCGGTGCGCGTGGCCTTTGCCAATTACTGGTCTCTGTTCGGCTCGGGCGTCTTCAACCTGACCGACCGCGAGGAGGACCCGACCTTCACCTCCGACGGGTTCGACCCGATCCGCACGCGCCTGGGTGTCGCCTATTCGGACGATTGCCTCGAGATGGGCGTAACCTGGCGGCGCGACTACGTCGACGCTGGCGACGCGCGGCGCGGCGACACCTTCCAGCTCTATTTCAGTTTGCGAAATCTGGGTTTTCGCTGATCCGCAACCGTTGGCAGGTCATGGCAAACGCGCTATCCGGCCCGCAAAATCAGCTTGGGTTAAGCCACGATGAGGCACCGGGCGCATTCTTGTCTGGCACACGACCCGTGCCGCAACTGGGTAACACATGTGAGCGCACACCGCATTTCGACGCTTCTCTCCCTTGCCGCAGCCGCCGGCCTGGCGCTGTCGCCGGTCGCCGCCGCCGCGCAGGCCGCCAATCCGCTCGGCCTGCCGGCCGACGTGAACCTGCTCGGCAATTCGGACCCCAACGTGCGCAAGGCGACGGCCGTGGTGAACGGCTTCGTCATCACCGGCACCGATGTCGACCAGCGCGCCGCGCTGCTGGTCGCCGCCAACCAGCAGCAGCTGAGCGCCGAAGAGCTCGAGCGTGTGAAGATGCAGGTGCTGCGTAACCTGATCGACGAAACGCTGCAGATCCAGGCGGCCGAGGCGCAGGAAGTCACGGTCGAGCAGGCAGAAATCGACCAGAGCTACGCCCGTGTCGCGTCTCAGAACTTCGGCCAGGACATCGCGGCGATGGACCAGTACCTGCGCTCGATCGGCTCCTCGCCGCAGTCGCTCAAGCGACAGATCCACGGCGAACTCGCCTGGGCCCGCCTGCAGCGCCGCAATTTCGCGCCCTTCGTCAATGTGTCGGCGGAAGAGGTGAACGACATCATCGAGCGGCTCAACGCCACGCGCGGGCAGGATGAATACCGTCTCGGCGAGATCTTCCTCTCGGCCACGCCCGAAACCGCGGCGCAGGTGCAGAGCAACGCGCAGCAGATCGTCGACCAGCTGCGCCAGGGCGGCAGCTTCGTTGCCTATGCCCGCCAGTTCTCCGAAGCCTCGACCGCGGCTGTCGGCGGCGACCTTGGCTGGATCGCGCTCGGCCAGCTCAAGAACCCGCAGCTCGAGACGGTGGTGCGCGAAATGACCGCCGGCCAGCTCGTCGGCCCGCTGCAGATCCCGGGCGGTTTCTGGATCGGCCTGCTGATCGACAAGCGCCAGGTGCTGATGGCCGACCCGCGCGATGCGGTGCTGTCGCTCAAGCAGATCCAGTTCGACTTCACCGGCATTCCGGAAGCGCAGCGCAATGCGCGGCTCGAGGCCTTCCTCGGCGGCGTCCAGCAGCTGCGCGGCTGCGGCGATGCGGAAGCGGGCGCGACGGCGCTGGGCGCAACGGTCGTCACCAACGACCAGATCGCCGCGCGCGCGCTGCCCGAACAGCTCCAGCCAATCGTGCTCAACCTGCAGCTCGGCCAGGTCACCCCGCCCTTCGGCTCGTTCGAGGAAGGCGTGCGCGTGCTAATGCTGTGCGGCCGCGACGATCCGCAGGCCGCCGCCGGCCCGGACTTCGAGACAATCATGGGCCAGCTCGAGGAAGAGCGCATCACGCGCCGTGCGCAGCGTTACCTGCGCGACCTGCGTAACGACGCCTTTATCGAATACAACTGACACCGATGACCGCTCCCCTCGCCGTATCGATTGGCGATCCGGCGGGGATCGGGCCCGAGATCATCGCGGAAAGCTGGGCGCGACGCCGGGACCACGGCCTCGCGCCCTTTTTCGTGGTCGGCGGGGCCGGGGTGCTCGGAGCGGCTGCCCATTCGCGCGGGATTTCGGTGCCGGTCGAGCGGATCGCCGATCCCGCGCATGCGCTCAACGTGTTCGAACGGGCCCTGCCCGTGCTGGGGATCGAGGATGTCGCCTACTCCCCCGGATCGCCGGATGATCGCGGCGCGGCGCTGGCGCTGCAATCGCTCGCCGAGGCGACACGGTTTGCGTTGCTCGAGACAGCCTCGGCAGTCGTCACCGCGCCCATCGCCAAGGCCCAGCTGGCGCAGGTCGGCTTCGAATATCCCGGCCAGACCGAATTCCTCGCCGACGTCTGCGGGCTGGAGCGCGAGGACGCGGTGATGATGCTCGCGGGGCCTTCGCTGCGCGCCGTCCCGCTGACGGTGCATTGCGCACTGGCCGAAGTGCCCTCGCGGCTCTCGCAAGACCTGATCGAGCATCGCGCGCGGATCGTCGCCCGCGCCCTCTCCCGCGACTTCGGCATCGCCGCGCCGCGCCTCGCCGTGTGCGGTCTCAACCCGCATGCGGGCGAAGGCGGCCGTTTCGGGGACGAGGAAGCGCGGATCATCGCGCCCGCTATCGAGACCCTGCGCGCCGAGGGACTCGACGTCACCGGCCCGCACCCCGCCGATGCGCTGTTCACCCCGCGCGCGCGCCAGACCTACGACGCGGCGCTGGCGATGTATCACGACCAGGCGCTCGTGCCGCTGAAGGCGCTCGATTTCGACGAGGGCGTCAACGTCACGCTGGGCTTGCCCCTCGTGCGCACCAGCCCCGACCACGGCACCGCCTTCGATATCGCGGCCAAGTGCGTGGCCGATCCCGGCGCGATGATCGCCGCGCTGAAGATGGCGGGCGCAATGGCCGCGCGGCGGGCCAGCCATGGCTGACCTCCCGCCCCTGCGCGAAGTCATCGCGCGCCACGGGCTCAGCGCGTCCAAAGCGCTGGGCCAGAACTTCCTGTTCGACGAGCAGCTGCTCGACCGGATTGCCGCCATCCCCGGCGATCTTTTCGGCAAGCAGGTGCTCGAAGTCGGCCCCGGCCCCGGCGGCCTGACCCGCGCACTGCTGCGTGCCGGAGCGCGCGTCACCGCGATCGAGATGGACACGCGCTGCCTCCCCGCGCTCGCCGAACTGGGCGAGGCCTTTCCCGGCCAGCTCACCGTCGTGCAGGGCGATGCGCTCAGGATCGACCATGCCGAGCTGATGGGCGGCGAGCCTTTCGCCGTGCTCTCCAACCTGCCGTACAATGTCGGCACCGCGCTGTTCGTGCGCTGGCTGAGCGGAGAGGCGTGGCCGCCGTTGTGGACCAGCCTGACGCTGATGTTCCAGCAGGAGGTCGCGCAGCGGATTGTCGCACAGGTCGGCGGCTCGGCCTACGGGCGGCTCGCGGTCCTCGCCCAGTGGCGCGCGAGCGCGAAGCTGGCGATGAAGGTCCACCGCAGCGCCTTCACCCCGCCGCCCAAGGTGATGAGCGCCATCGTCCATGTCGAACCCGCCGCCATGCCCGAGGGCGTCAGCGCCCGCCTGCTCGAACGCCTCACCGAAGCCGCCTTCGGCCAGCGCCGCAAGATGCTCCGCCAGAGCCTGAAAGGCGTCCCCGGCGCAGTCGAGGCGCTGGAAGGCCTCGGCATCGACCCGCAGAGGCGCGCGGAAACGGTTACGGTGGAGGAGTTTGTGCAGCTGGCGCGGGTGCTGGGGGATGGCAGGTAACGACCCGATTGCGGACATTAGAAAATCGTGGGAAAGTCGAGATATGCAATCACCATCTGTCGCTCTGTCTGCTGCGCTTCGAGGGCGAGAGGTCCGCGTCTTCCGGCGTGAAGCGGACTGGGGCTTCGACTTTGGCGAGCGACTACATATCGCAGCGTCAGTTCCGTGGCGCATTGTCACCGGGGATGGCATCGCGCACGGTGATGAGGATGACGGTCAGCAGTTCGGCCTGCCTCAACGCATTGACGGTGAGGCTCGTGTAAACACTTTGTTGAGCGGCCAAAGGGTTAGCAAGGTCGAAGTTGACGGGGAGACCGCGGACTTGCGAGTGGTCTTTGATGGTGGCGCTCGCCTCGATTTCTTCAACAACTCGTCTGGTTACGAGGGCTGGCAGGCTTCGGTGCCAGTGGGCGAAGAGGTGCTGACTGTCGTTGCGCTTGGCGGCGGCGAACTGACCGCAGTCTAAAGTCCGCTCCCCACCCAATTGCTGTCCTCCCTGCTCAGGGAAGAAACATTTTCCTACAGCCATCGATCTCGCTACCCTCCAACCAGTTCTTTGACCTCGTCGATCCTCGCACGAAAAAGCCCCGCCGGTGAGCGGGGCTTTCGCATTTTTGCGGCTACCCATCGGTCCGAAAATCCATGGGGGGCCGGATGTACTTGACCAACTAACTTGCCTTTTTGACCTGGCGCCAGTGGTGCAGCAGCGGTTCGGTATAGCCGCTCGGCTGCTCCATACCCTTGAAGATCAGGTCCTTCGCCGCGCTGAAGGCCGGGCCGTCCTCATTGGCGAGCAGCGGTTCGTAGAACGGGTCGCCCGCGTTCTGTTCGTCCACCTTGGCGGCCATGCGGCGCAAGGACTCCATCACCTGCTCTTCCGAGATCACGCCATGCAGCAGCCAGTTGGCGATGTGCTGCGAACTGATGCGCAGCGTCGCGCGGTCCTCCATCAGGCCGACATCGTTGATGTCGGGTACCTTGGAACAGCCGACACCCTGGTCGATCCAGCGGACCACATAGCCGAGCAGGCCCTGGCAATTGTTGTCCAGCTCCTCGCGGATTTCCTCGTCCGACCAGTTCACGCCGTCCGCCAGCGGGATGGTGAGCAGCGCGTCCAGCCCCGGCACCTCGCCCAGCCCCTTCTGGACCGCGAACACATCCTCGCGGTGATAGTGGATCGCGTGCAGCGTCGCCGCGGTCGGGCTCGGCACCCATGCGGTGTTGGCCCCGGCGCGCAGGTGGCCGATCTTCTCGATCATCATCTGGCCCATGAGGTCGGGCGCGGCCCACATCCCCTTGCCGATCTGCGCGCGGCCCGAGAGACCATGGCGCAGGCCGATCCCGACGTTGCGCGCCTCGTAAGCCTTGAGCCAGGCGGAGCTTTTCATCGCGCCCTTGCGCAGCATCGGACCGGCGCGCATCGAGGTGTGAATCTCGTCCCCCGTGCGGTCGAGGAAGCCGGTGTTGATGAAGACGATCCGGTCCTTCACCGCATGGATGCAGGCACCAAGATTGGCGCTGGTGCGGCGTTCTTCGTCCATCACGCCGACCTTGATCGTGTGGCGCGGCAGGCCGAGCAGATCCTCCACCGCGTCGAACAGATCGTTGGTGAAGGCGCATTCCTCCGGACCGTGCATCTTGGGCTTCACGATGTAGATCGAACCGCAGCGCGAATTGCCGAACTTGCCGAGGCCCTCGACGTCATGAGCCCCGATGGCGCTGGTAACGACGGCGTCCATGATGCCCTCGGGGATTTCTTTGCCGTCCCAGCGCATCGCCGGGTTGGTCATCAGGTGCCCGACATTGCGCACGAACATCAGGCTGCGGCCGGGCAATGCATGCTCGGTGCCCTCGCCGTCCTTGTAGGTTTTGTCGGCCGAGAGGCTGCGGGTCAGCGTCTTGCCGCCCTTCTCGAAGCTTTCCTCCAGATCGCCGCGCATGATGCCGAGCCAGTTGCGATAGGCGACCAGCTTGTCTTCCGCATCGACCGCCGCGACCGAATCCTCGCAATCGGCGATCGTGGTGAGCGCAGCTTCGAGCACGATGTCCGAAATGCCTGCCTTGTCGGTCTTGCCGACCGGATGCTCGCGGTCGAACTGGACTTCGATATGCAGGCCGTTGCTGCGGAATAGCAGGCCCTTGTCGGTGTGCCCGACCCACTGGCTCTCATCCCGCAGCTTGCCGTCGTGTTCGTCGGCAAGATCGGCCCAGCTCTGGTCCACCAGCGGCAGCGTCTCGTCCAGGAACCTGCGTCCCGCCGCGATCACCGCCGCGCCGCGCGCCTCGTCATAGCCACCCGGCCGCGCGGGCGGCGCGTCGAGCGCATCGGTGCCGTAGAAGGCATCGTAGAGACTCCCCCAGCGCGCATTCGCCGCATTGAGCAGGAAGCGCGCATTGAGGATCGGCACCACCAGCTGCGGCCCGGCCATCGTCGCGATCTCGGGATCGACATTCTCGGTGCCGATAGTGAACTCGCCCGGTTCGGGAACGAGGTAGTCGATCTCGCGCAGGAAGGCCTGGTATTCGCCCTGATCGATGGCTTTCCCGGCCCGTCCCATGTGCCAGGCGTCGATCTTGGCCTGCAAATCCTCGCGCTTCGCCAGCAGCGCGGCGTTGCGCGGCGCGAACTCGCCGAGCAGAGTCGCGAAGCCCTGCCAGAACGCTTCGCCATCGCGTCCCAGCGGCGCGAGAACCTCGCCCTCGATGAACGAAGCCAGCTGCGGATCGACCTCGATCCCGGCGCGCGTCACATATTCGGTCATGGAACTCCTCATTGGGTATGCAAGTGGCAATGTCGGACCCGGGGAGGAGGACTTCTCCATAACAAGCGTCCACCACTTTGCAACCTGCGCACACTTCGCAGGGGTGGACTTGGCCTGCACGAACGGTAGAGACCGTTGCCGATGAAACCGGATAGCCTACCGCAAGCCCTTCTCGATGCCGTGGATGCGGACACCATGCTGCGCGAGGTACGGGACTGGGCGGCGATCAACACCGGCACAGGCAATCTCGAGGGACTCGCCAACATGGCCGGCATTCTCGCCGATGCCTTCTCGCACCTGCCGGGCGAGGTCGAGCTGGTCGAGCCCGCACCCGTCACTGCGATCTCCGCGGAGGGCCGCGAATTCGAGAAGCCGCACGGCCGCCACATGGTGCTGCGCGTCCGCCCCGAAGCCGAACGGCGCTTCATCCTGACCGGTCACATGGACACGGTGTTTCCGGCCGACCATCCGTTTCAGGCCGTAGGATGGCTCGACGACGAGACCATCAACGGCCCCGGTACAGCCGACATGAAGGGCGGGCTCGACGTGATCCTCCATGCGCTCACGCTCTTCGAGACGACCGAGGGTGCCAGGCGGGTCGGCTACGACGTGATGATCAACTCGGACGAGGAAACGGGCAGCCTCGCCAGCCGTGGCCTGATCGAGGAGCTGGCGCGCGGTAAATATGCCGCTCTGACCTACGAACCCAGCGCCCTGCCCGACGGCACGCTGGCCCATGCCCGCGGCGGCACGGGCAATTATTCGATTACCATTACCGGCAAGTCCGCCCATGCCGGCCGCAATCCGCAAGACGGGCGCAACGCCATCGTGGCGGCATCGGACCTCGTGCTCCGCATCGCCGCGCTCGCGGCCGAGGACATCACCGTCAATCCCGCCAAGATCGAGGGCGGGAGCGCGAATAACGTCGTTCCCGACCTCGCCATCCTGCGTTTCAACATCCGCCCCAAATCCACCGACGCGATGACCCGTTTCGACGGCGAACTCGACGCTGTCCTGCGCCAGATTTCGGACAAGCACGAGGTCGGGGTGCACCGCCATGGCGGCGTGACCCGGCCGCCCAAGCCGGTCGATGCCAAGGCGCAAGCGCTGTTCGATCTGGTCAAGGCGTGCGGTGCGGAGCTTGGCCAAACGATCGGCTGGAAATCGACCGGCGGCGTGTGCGACGGCAACAATATCGCCGCCACCGGCGTGCCCGTGGTCGATACCATGGGTGTGCGCGGCGGGGCGATCCATTCGCCGGACGAATTCCTGATTGTCCCCTCGTTGCGGGAACGCGCGGCCCTTTCCGCGCTGGTCCTCACCAAGCTATCTACCGGAGACCACCTGTGACCTTTCGCCTGCGCGCCGCGCATCCCGACGATCTCGAGCATCTCTACGAGATGGCGAAGCTGACCGGTGGCGGCTTCACCAACCTGCCGCCCGACCGGGCAGCGCTGACGAAGAAGCTCGAACGGGCGGAAGCGGCCTTTGCCCGCACCGAGGACACGCTGGCGGACGAAGTGTTCACTCTCGTGCTCGAAAATACCGAGACCGGCCAGGTGCGCGGCACGTGCCAGATCTTCACGCAAGTCGGCCAGCAATGGCCGTTCTATTCCTACCGGCTCAACACGCTGACGCAGCACAGCCAGGAACTCGACCGCACTGTGCGCGCGGAATTGCTCAGCTTGGTGACCGACCTCGAAGGGTCGTCCGAGGTCGGCGGCCTGTTCCTCCATCCGGGCGAACGCGCCGGCGGCCTCGGGATGCTGCTCGCCCGCAGCCGCTATCTCTTCATCGCCATGCACCGCAAGCGTTTCGCCGACCGAATCCTCGCCGAACTGCGCGGCGTGATCGACGACCGTGGCGGCTCGCCCTTCTGGGACGGCGTTGCAGGCCGCTTCTTCGGCATGACCTTCCAGGAAGCCGACTATTTCAATGCCATCAACGGCAACCAGTTCATCGCCGACCTGATGCCGAAGCACCCGGTCTATGTCGCCATGCTCAATGGCGAGGCGCGCAAGGTCATCGGTGTGCCCCACCCGACCGGCCGCGCAGCGATGCGCATGCTGGAAAAGGAAGGCTTCGCGGCGGAAGGCTATGTCGACATCTTCGACGGCGGACCGACCATGACCGCGCGCACCGACCAGGTGAAAAGCATCCGTGAGGCCGAGCAGGCGAACGTTGTCGCGACCGATTGCAAAGATGGCGAACGGGCGCTGGTCGCCACCGGCCATCTCGACAGTTTCCGCAGCGCCTACGGCTTGCGCAAGACGGTCGAAGGCGGCGGGGTCGCGATCGACGCAGCCTGCGCCCGCGCGCTGGGCGTCGAACCGGGCGATACCGTATGGAGCGTGGCACGATGAGCGGGCTGGTCGAGATCAATTTCGACGGCATCGTCGGTCCGTCGCACAATTACGCGGGCCTCAGCCTCGGGAATATCGCCAGTGCGAGCCACAAGGGCGACACCTCCTATCCGCGCGCAGCGGCCTTGCAGGGGCTCGCGAAGATGCGGTCCAACATGGCGCTCGGCCTTGCGCAGGGTTTCCTCCTGCCGCTGCCTCGCCCCAATGGCGATCTTATCCGTGGCCTGGCCCTAGACGAGACTGCGCCGCGCCAGCTCCTCGCCGCCGCATGGTCGGCCTCGAGCATGTGGACGGCCAATGCCGCGACCGTAAGCCCCGCACCCGATACAGCGGACGGGCGCTGTCACCTGACCCCGGCCAACCTCGTCACCATGCCGCACCGGGCACAAGAATGGCAGGACACGCAGGCTCAGCTTGCCATTGCCTTTGGTGATGAACAGCATTTCACCATACACGACGCCGTTCTCCCGGCTTTCGGAGATGAAGGCGCTGCCAACCACATGCGCTTTTGCGAAAATCACGATTCCGCCGGTGTCGAGGTCTTCGTCTGGGGCCGGCAGGGCGGGAGGTTCCCGGCGCGCCAGCACGAGCAGGCCAGCCGGGCCATCGCGCGGCTTCACGGCCTCGACCCGGCCAAATGCGTGTTCATCGAGCAGAACCCGGAAGCTATCGAGGCCGGTGCTTTCCACAATGACGTCGTCTCCGTGGCGAACGAGCGCGTGCTCTTCACTCACGAACGTGCCTTTGCCGACCAGCAGGGCGCGTACGCGGCTATCCGCGAGGCCTTCCCCGCGCTGGAAGTGGTTGAAGTGCCGGAGAGCGCAGTGACCCTTGAAGAGGCCATCCGCACCTACCTCTTCAACGCCCAGTTGCTCACCCTGCCGAGCGGCGAAATGGCGCTGGTCGTGCCGAGCGAATGCCAGGAAAGCGCGAGCGTCTGGGCTTATTGCGAAAGCATGCTCGCCGGCAACGGCCCCATCCGCAAGGTCATCCCCGTCGATGTGAAGCAGTCGATGGCGAATGGCGGCGGCCCCGCCTGCCTGCGCCTGCGCGTGGTAGCCGACCCCGCGACAGTCGATGGCCGCTTCCTGCTCGACGAAATGCGCGCGGAGCGGATCGAATCGGTCGTCGCTCAGATGTGGCCCGAACAGATCGATCCCATGGATATCGGGAGCGAGACACTCGCGAAGGCGGTCATCGAGGCGCGCGAGGCGCTACTTTCTGTCCTGTCGTTGGACGAGCTTGCGTAAGCCATGCTATTTGCTGGTTAACGCGCTGGACACATCTTGTCGGCGCGCCTTACACTCGGCTCCGCATTAACCACTTGAGTCCGCAGGCAACCGTCGATGGCACGGTGTTTGCAGTTCAAAAGGTTAAGGATGGAGACCGATAAGAGCGTGCTCAAGAAGGTGAAACGGCTGTTCGTGATCAAGACGCGCTTCGAAGCGTATCTGATCATCTTCGCCCTCGCCCTGGGTGCGATGACCCGCGGCGCGCACTACACGCTCGAGTATCCCGGAGTCGGCGGCTACCTCCTCTTCGCCGCCACGACCGGTGCCGTCTTCCTGGGCGGCGCGAAGATCCTCGACGCAATTCGGTATGAGCAGGAAGCGCGCAAACGCGAGGCTGCGTCGGATCAGACCCCGAAGACTTAGGTCGCAATTGTGCTGAAGGTGGGGGTTTCTGTTGCTAGCTACCCCCGGAGCCCCGGAATCCGCTTCTGTTGCCCGGTGGGTCCAACCGCGCTTTAGCTTTGTAAATTCAGGGCGTTAGCCCGTCACATTACGCAGCGAGAGCGAGTGCTTCGTTATCGTTGGCACTTGTGTGTTGTGAACAGTTTTACGGGGTACTCAGCCCGGGCGAAAACACCGTCTTTCAGCACACGTCGATCCTGGTTCGGCCCCGTCAAAAACCGCGCATTTCCCACGGGTTATGGTGGAGCCGCCGGGTACTGCCCCCGGGTCCGTTGTACCTATTGCACGGCGCACTTTATCGCCATAGCCAGCCGAAGCCGACAGGCCCCATATAGCGATCGCTCGCTTAATGTGAAGTGTACCCCTCTCCCGCCGGAAGAGGGGTGCTCGCTCAGCCCATCGGGCCTTTTTCCGGCGCGTAGTCCGGACGCGCGGCGCGCAGCTCGTCGCGGATTTCCTTGAGCAGGTCGATCTCGCTCGGGCCAGCCGGCGCCTCTTCCTTCTTTTCCTCGAACTCGGCCATCACCTTCTTGGCGTAGCGGACCAGCAGGAAGATGATGAAGGACAGGATCAGGAAATTGACAATGGCCGTCAAGAACGCGCCGTAGCCGATCATCGCAGCCCCCGCTTCCTTCAGCGCGGCATAGTCGGTGAGCGAACCTTCGTAGCCCTCCGGCGTGCTCAACAGCACGAAATAGTTGGAGAAATCGGCTCCCCCGAAGATCGCGCCGACCACTGGCATGATCAAATCGTCCGTCAGCGAGGAGACGATCGTCCCGAAGGCGCCCGCAATGATGACCGCAACGGCCAGGTCGATCACATTGCCCTTGGCGATGAACTCCTTGAAATCTTTCAGCACGCGAAACCCCTTTTTTACCACTGGACCCCGCAGGATACCTGCCACGACAGAATCTTTGCGACAAGTGGGCGTTAATCTTGAACGCTTGCGCAGCCGTGCTATCTTCGTAAGACAGTAGTTGTAAAATCCCCCCAGACGAGGACCCTGCCATGACCCGCCTTGCCGCCTTTCGCACATCGATCGTCGCCGCAGCTGCGCTTGCACTGTCGGCCTGCGGCATCAACTCCGTCCCGGCGGCGGAAGAGAACGCCAAGGCCAAGTGGGCCGATGTCGAAGCGGCGTTCCAGGAACGTGCCAACCTCGTCCCCAATCTCGAACAGATCGTGATGAGTTCGGCAGAGCAAGAGCGCGCCACGCTCGAAAGCGTCATCCAGGCGCGCGCTTCGGCAACCCGTCCCGAAATCCAGCTCTCCGGCGACGACCTCGGCGATGCGGACAAGATGGCGCAGTACCAGCAGGCGCAGAACACCTTCGGCGGCGCGCTGTCGCGCCTCATGGCCAATGTCGAAGCCTATCCCGAGCTGCGGAGCCAGGAAAACTTCGGCCGCTTCATGACCCAGATCGAAGGGCAGGAGAACCGCATCCGCGTCGCCATTCGCGACTACAACGAGGCGGTGCGCGAGTATAACACCACCATCCGCACCTTCCCCGACACGATCGGCGCGAACATCATCCACGGCGCGGAGCCGATGGTGCCCTATGAAGCGGTCAGCGAAGGCGCCGAAGTGGCGCCCGAACTGAACATGCGCGCGGACACCCCGGACGCGAACTGATCGCGGCGCGGGAGCCGCTGCGATGAACCGTCTCATTCTTCTGCTGGTGGCGATCGCCGCGGCGATCGGCGCTGCGCTTCCCGCCGCTGCGCAGACGTTCCCGGAGCGCGGCACCGCGCCCGTCGTCGATGCGGCGAATATCATCGACGCGCAGACCGAGGCGCGGCTGACGGAAAAGCTCGACGCGTTCGAGGAAACCAACCAGCGGCAGTTCGTGATCGTTACCCTCGACAGCCTCGAGGGCTACGACATTGCAGACTACGGTTATCAGCTCGGTCGCACGTGGGGGATCGGCGATGCCGAACGCAACGACGGCATCCTGCTCATCGTTGCGCCTAACGAGAAGAAGATGCGGATCGAGGTCGGCTACGGGCTCGAGGGCGTGATACCCGACGGACTCGCCTTCGAATATGTCGAGGGCATGAAGGACTATTTCCGCGCGGGCGACTTCCCTGGCGGGATCGAATGGGCGGCCGACGAGATCATCACCCAGCTGACGCTCCCTCCCGAAGAAGCGGCGCAGGTCGCAAGGCAGGCCACCGAGCGGCGGGAGAGCGATGGCGGTGCCCCGATCGGCGGGCTCATCTGGTTCGCGTTTGTGTTCTTCTTCTTCATCCTTCCCCTGCTGCGACGCGGCAGGCGCAGGCACTATCGCAGCGGCATCGGCGGCGCAGTGGGCGACATCATCCTGTGGGAGGCCGGCAAGGCGATCGCACGCGGCATGACCGATTCCGACGATTGGGGCGGCGGCGGCTGGGGCGGCGGAGGCGGCTTCGGCGGGGGCGGTGGCTTCTCCGGGGGCGGTGGCAGTTTCGGGGGCGGCGGCGCCTCGGGGGGGTGGTAATGGCGCGATATATCGACGAGGCGCAGAACAGGACTGTCTCTGCAGCAGTGGCCGAGGCGGAGGCACTCACCTCCGGCGAGATCGTGACCGTGCTGGCCGACCGGTCGGACGGCTATTCGGACGTCGTGCTGGTCTATGCGGCGGCCATCGGCTTCACCGCGATGAGTATCTTTGCCGCCTTTCCCAAGCCCCTGCTCGATGCTTGGGACGAACTGTCGGGCGGCTGGCTGACCGAATGGACCACCGGCGAGACCGCCAGCATGACCATTGCGCTGGGGCTGATCGCCTTCGCGGCGAGCTGGGCCCTGCTTTCATGGGACGCGCTGCGCTTTGCGCTTACTCCCTCGCCGATCAAGCAGGCGCGCGTGCGCGACGCAGCGGTCAAGCATTTCAAGGTCGGCGCCGAGCGCCGGACGCATGGCCGCACCGGCGTGCTGCTCTACCTCTCGATGCGCGAACACCGCGCCGAAATCGTCGCCGACGAGCCCATCGCGGCAATCGTCCCCGCGGAGGTCTGGGGCGAGGCGATGGCCGACATGCTGGTAGAGATCCGCAAGGGCCACCTCGCGGAAGGGCTGGCAGCCGGGGTGCGCGATGTCGGCAAGGTCCTCGCCGAGCATTTCCCGCGCGGCGAGCATGACGAGAATGAGTTGCCGGACCGGTTGATCGAAGTCTAAGCCCGCGGGCGATGACCGACGCTATCGAGACCCCGGGCCGCGACCCGGATGCCGACCTCCCCGAAGAGACAATGTGGCAGGGCCGGTTCGTCACCGCCAGGCGGCGTGGTCGCTGGGAATATGCCAGTCGCTCGCGCGGGATCAGGGCGGCGGCGATCGTCGCGATCGACGATGACGATCACGTCATCCTCGTCTCGCAATACCGCGTGCCGCTCGGGCGAATCTGTCTCGAGATTCCCGCCGGCCTGATCGGCGACGATGACGACAAGACGGGCGAAAGCGACGAACGCGCGGCAAGCCGCGAGCTCGAGGAGGAAACCGGCTATCGGGCCGCGCGCATGGAGAACCTCGGCGAATTCTATTCCTCGCCCGGGATGGTCAGCGAAAGCTTCTCGCTGATGCGCGCGCATGGCCTCACGAAGGTCAGCGAGGGCGGCGGGACGGAGAGCGAGGACATCGTCGTCCACCGCGTGCCGCGCGGCGAACTGCCGGAATTCGTTGCCCGCTGGCGCGCGATGGGTCACGGTGTCGATGTACGGATCGCCATGCTGATGGCATCCGGTGGATTTCTGACGGGAGAGTGAGATGACAGGTCGGTGTGCAGGCAAACTGGCGCTCGTGACGGGTGCGGCGCAGGGTCTCGGGCGGGCGCATGCCCGGCGTCTTGCGGAAGAAGGCGCCCGCGTTCTGTGCACCGATATCAACGGCGAAGGCGCCCAAGCGACCGCTGCGGAAATCGTCGAAGAACTGGGTGCAGGCCATGCCTACGGCATCGCGCATGACGTGACCAATCCCGAGGACTGGGAGCGCGCGGTCGAAACGGCCGATGCCGAACTCGGCGGGCTCAACGTGCTGGTCAACAATGCCGGGATCGGCGTCGGCGGCAATATCGAGACCTGCGATTTCGACGACTGGAAGCGCTGCTTTTCGGTCAATGTCGATTCGATCTTTCACGGCTGCCAGAAGGCGCTGCCGCTGATGCGCCAGCATGCGCCGGGATCGATCGTCAACATCTCGAGCATCGCCGGCCTGATCGCCAGCGACACGATGCCGGCCTACAATGCCTCGAAGGCGGCGGTGTGGATGCTGTCGAAATCGATCGCGCTCCACTGCGCGAAGAACAATATGCAGATCCGCTGCAATTCGGTGCACCCCACCTTCGTGGACACGCCGATTCTCGACGGGACCGCGCGCAATCACAACCTCGACAAGGGCGTGCTAATGGAGAAGCTGGCGCGGCAGATCCCGCTCAAGTTCGTGGGCGAACCGAACGACATCGCCAATGCCGTGGTCTATCTGGCGAGCGACGAGAGCCGCTTCATGACCGGTGCCGAACTCAAGCTGGACGGCGGTATTTCGGCCATGTGATTTTTGCCTGCGGGCCGAATCAAGAGAGGGGCCAGATGGCCCCTCCCGGTTTTCTCGATTTGTGGGCACGGCCGACACGAAAACCGGGTCGGTCGGTGGTTTGGCCGTGCTCAGTCCGCGATCAGCGCGATCGCGAGGTAGATCAGGATGAAGCTGCCGAAACCGAGCAGCGCTCCTGCGACGAAGCCCAGGCGGACCCAGGTGGCGTCGATGCCGAGGTAACTGGCGATGCCGGAGCAGACACCCATCAGCTTGCCGTTGCTGCGGTCGAGCGCGAAGCTCTTGGCGGGGCGGACGGCGTGGTCGTTTTCGCGGAATTTGAGGTCGTTCATGCGATCAGTCCATTGGGCGAAGCGGGGATGATGGCCGTGGCGAAAAAGATCGCCGAGAGGGCCAGCGAAAAAGCAGCTGCGGCGAGCTTGCTGGAGTTTTCCGAGTTGAACATGGTTCCTTTCCTTTGCGTGTATGAATTCGGGTTGGTGCCGTGGCTCAGGCGATGAAGACCGAGGGGCTGGCGGGGACGATCGCGGCGGCCATGCACACTGCCGAGACGGCGACGGCGAAGACGGCGGCGAGGACGCGGTTGCTGGCATAATCGAAAGCGGACATCTGAATTTCTCCTTGAACCTTGGTTTGTGTTCCCCGGACCATCAGGGATGCCTGATACTCTGCATGGGGTGTGCCAAACTTGAAAAACGGCGGAATTCAGCCATTCTTAACTGAACGGACGGGCAAGCATTCGTTCATCGATCCGAAAGGTTGGTAAAATTTCCCAACATTTGGATTTGACCTTTCGAGTGGCGGCGCGATGCCGCGCGCGCTAGGGCTCCTGCCAGCCATGGCGCTCGACCGAATTACCCTTTCCCACTTTCGCAACCATGCCGAAAGCGAGCTGTCGGACACGGCGCGCTTCAACCTGCTGGTGGGCGAAAACGGGGCGGGGAAGACCAACGTGCTGGAGGCCCTGTCACTTCTTTCGCCCGGCCGCGGCTTGCGACGTGCCGCGCTTGGCGAGGTTGTTCGCACCGGATCGGCCAAAAATTTCACGGTCGGCGCAAACCTGCTGCAAGGTGGGGAAACCATCCGGCTCGGGACCTATTCCGAAGCTGCCAGTCCCGGTCGTCGCAAAGTGCGGATCAATGGCGCAGAGGCACCTGCTACCCGGCTCGGCGAATGGCTCGCGGTAACCTGGCTGACACCCGCCATGGACGGCCTCTTTACCGGTCCGGCGGGAGACCGGCGGCGCTACATGGACCGTCTGGCACTGGCGCTCGACCCCGCACACGCCGCACACGCCGCGCGTTACGAGGCCGCGCTGCGCGAACGCAATCGCCTCCTTTCGGACACGCGCGAACCTGACGGTGCATGGCTCGACGCGATCGAGGCGCAGATGGTCGAGCACGGCGGTGCGGTTATGGCGGGCCGGGCCCGGCTGGTCGAAACGCTGATGGTCCGGCTGGCGGCAATGCCCGCAGAACCCTTTGCGCGCCCCGCGCTCACCTATGCGCCCGGCGCCCCCGACAATCCGGGCGGCCTGTCGCAGGCACTCTATGAGGGCCGAAGCAGGGATCGTGCGGTCCAGCGCACGCTATCGGGCCCCCATCGCGACGAACTCGAGGTGATCCACGCCGCCAAGCGCGTCCCCGCCGCACAAAGCTCGACCGGCGAGCAGAAGGCCATGCTGGTCGCCATCACCCTCGCCCATGCCGCGCTCGCCGCACAGGGACGGCCCGGCATCCTGCTGCTGGACGAAGTGGCCGCACATCTCGATCCGGTCCGGCGCGCTGCCCTGTTCGAGCAGCTCCGCGGCAGCGGCGCGCAGGTCTGGATGACCGGGACCGAACTTGCGCCTTTCGAGACGATCGCCGGGGAAGCGGCGATATGGCGCATCGAACAGGGTTGCGCCCAGCGGCTCTAGCCTTCCTTGGGGAGCGCCTGCGCGACCTCGGCCGCCGTATCCTCCACCAGGACTTCGATACCTTCCACCGTCGGGTGAATCCGGTCTGCCTGGAAGAGCGCCGGGTTCTGGTAGATCGCCTCGAGCCAGAAGGGGATCAGGCGCGCCCCGTATTGCTGCGCCAGTTCGCCATAGAGCCCGTCGAACGCCCGCTGGTATTCCGGCCCGTAATTCGGCGGCGCGCGCATGCCCATCAGCAGCACGGGAATGTCTCGCTTCGTGAGCTCGGCCAGCATCTTTTCGAAATTCGCGCGCGTCTGGTCGGGCTGCAACCCGCGCAGCATGTCGTTACCGCCGAGTTCGAGGATGACGAGATCGGGCTTCACCTCCTGCGCGTCGAGCGCGAAGGCGAGCCGCTGCGCGCCAGCGCCGCTCGTCTCGCCCGAAATGCCGGCATTGGTGATCCGCGCATTGATGCCCTGCGCGCGCAAGGCGTCCTCGAGCAGCGCCGGATAGCTGTTCTCCCGCCCGATCCCGTAGCCGGCGAACAGGCTGTCCCCGAAGGCGAGGATGTGCCGCTCCGGCCCCTCGACCACGATATCGGGCCGGGCGTTGGCCACCTCTGCGCTCTGCTCGGCAGGTGCCGCTCCCTCCGGCTCAGCGCCACAACCGGCCAGCGCCAGCGCGAGCAGCGGGATCGACAAATGATATAGCCGCATCGGCGAGTTTCCTTGTGCAACCTGTACCCTCATGCCATCGCAGCGCCGTGACGACATCTCAAGCCGCTATTTCAGCCCGCAACCTGACCCTCACCCTCGGCAGCGATGCTGCGCCGGTCGAGATCCTCAAGGGGATCGATCTCGACATCGCGAAGGGCGAGACCGTCGCCCTGCTCGGCCCGTCGGGATCGGGCAAGAGTTCGCTGATGGCCGTGCTGTCCGGGCTGGAGCGGGCCAGCGGGGGCACTCTCACCGTGGCGGGGCAGGATTTCGCTGCGATGGACGAGGACGCGCTCGCCCACGCGCGGCGCGGCCACATCGGGATCGTGCTGCAGGCCTTCCACCTGCTCCCCACCATGACCGCGCTGGAAAATGTCGCGACCCCGATGGAACTGGCCGGTGCTGCCGACGCCCAGGCGCGGGCGAAGGCCGAACTCGAAGCGGTCGGTCTAGGGCACCGGCTCGGCCACTATCCGCAGCAACTTTCGGGCGGCGAGCAACAGCGCGTCGCCATCGCGCGCGCCATCGCGCCGCGTCCCGAGCTGATCTTCGCCGACGAGCCGACCGGCAATCTCGACGCCGCCACGGGGCACGAGATCGTCGAACTGCTCTTCTCCCGCCGCGCGGAGACTGGCGCGACTTTGCTCGTCATCACCCACGACCCCGAGCTCGCCGAACATTGCGAACGCGTCCTGACATTGGGCGACGGGCGCATCGCGACCGACAGCGCGGCATGAGCACCCCGGCAATGACCTGGGGTACCGCATGGCGCATCGCGCGGCGCGATCTCAACGCGCGGTTTCGCGGGTTGCGGCTGTTGCTGGTCTGCCTTTTCCTCGGCACCGGGGCGCTGGCCGCCATCGGCACGCTGACCGCTGCCATCGAGCGCGAGCTCGAGGCCAACGGCAGGCAGTTCCTCGGCGGGGACCTGCAGATCGAGCTGTGGCAACGCGGCCTCAACGAAGTAGAGCTGGCTGCTATCGGCGAGTACGGCACCGTCTCGGCCGGCACGCGCATGCAGGCGATGGCCCGCAATGGCGAGCAGGCCGCGCCGATCGAATTGAAGGCGATCGACAGCGCCTACCCGCTCTACGGCACGCTGACGCTGGAAGATGGACGCAGCGTCGGACAGCCGGGACCGGATGAAGCATGGCTCTCTCCGGGCGCTGCAGAGCGGCTTGCGGTCTCCACAAATGAGTCAATCACGGTCGGGACGCTGAGCATCAGGGTCGGCGGGATCATCGCCGACGAGCCTGACCGGCTGGGCGAAGGGTTCCAGCTCGGCCCGACGATCATCGTGGCCGAGGACCTGCCGCAGCGGGCGGGTCTGATCGCGCCGGGATCGATGTACGAATCCAAGACCCGCGTCCGCTTCGACAGCCAGCGTGACCCGGAAGAGGTTCGCGAGGCGATCAAGGAGCGCTTTCCGGAATCCGGCTTCGACATCGACACCGCCGATCGTGCTGCGCCGGGCACGGACCGCTTCGTCGACCGGATGGGCGAGTTCCTGACGCTGGTTGGCCTCGCCGCGCTGGTCATCGCCGGGATCGGGATCGGCGGCGGCGTCACCTCCTATCTCGACGCACGCAGGCAGGGCATCGCGACGCTCAAGATCCTCGGCGCGACGAGCCGCGACATTGCGCGCATCTACGCGCTCCAGATCGCCGCGGCGGCGCTGGTGGGAAGCCTCGCCGGGATCGCGGTGGGCATCGCCATCGTCCCGCTGCTGGCCCGGGCGCTCGACGGGCTGCTGCCGGTCTCGACGGGCTTTGTCATCGCACCGGGGCCGCTGCTGCTTGCGCTCGCCTACGGCCTGCTCGTCGCACTCGTTTTCGCGGCGCCCCCCTTGCTGCGCGCGCGCAACTTCCCCGCGATGGCGCTGATGCGCGCCCGCGTGGCACCCCTTGCCCGCGACCGGGCGGCGCTGCTGCTCGTCGGAGGGGGACTGGCCGCGATTGTCGCGCTGGCGCTGCTGACCGCGGAACAGCCGATGCTCTCGGGCGGGTTCCTGGCCGGCGCCGCCGTCCTGCTCGGCCTGCTGGCCCTGCTCGGCTGGGGAATTCGCAAGGCGGCAGCCGCCCTGCCCCGCCCCAAGAGCCCTATCGCGCGCAATGCGCTGGCCAATCTCCATCGTCCGGGCAGTTCGACCGGCGCGCTGGTGACCGCGCTGGGCTTCGGCCTGTCCGCCTTCGTGCTACTCGCCGCGGTCCAGTCGGCCATCGACGGTAATATCGAGAGCCGCGTGCCCGCGCAGGCGCCCGACTATTTCGTGCTCGATATCCCGCGCGACCGGGTGACCGAGTTCGAGCAGCTGGTTAAAGAGGCCGATCCGGCAGCCGACTGGCGCACTGTCCCCGCCCTGCGCGGCTCGGTGCTGGCATTCGGGCCCGAAGGCGCAATGACCCGCACCGCCGAACTCGAGGAAATCCCCGACGGCGCCTGGCCCCTGCGCGGCGAGCGCGGGCTCACCTATGCCGACACCGTTCCCGACGGCAACACGCTGACCAAGGGCGAATGGTGGGGCCCGTTCTACAGCGGCGAACCGCTGGTTTCGATCGACGAGGACTTCGCCGAGGCTGCGGGCCTCGAAATCGGCGACATGCTGACCTTCGGCGTGCTCGGCGTGGAGAAGCAGGCGCGCATCGCCAGCTTCCGCCGGATCGACTGGGAAAGCATGGGCTTCAACTACGTCTTCGTGCTCAGCCCCAATTCGCTGGCCGACGTGCCACACAACCTGGCCGGCACCATCGAGCTGTCCGACGGCATGCCGACCGCCCCGCTGCTGCAATCGCTCGTACGGACCTTCCCCTCGGCTTCGGTGATCGAAGTCGGCGGCGTGTTGGGGCAGGCGCGCACCATCCTCGAACAGGTCGGCCTCGCGACCCTTGCCGCGGCCAGCGTGGCGGTGCTGGCCGGCCTTGCGGTGCTGCTCGGCGCGATCGCCGCCGCGCGCGCGGCCCGCACCTACGACACGGTGGTTCTGCGCGTACTCGGCGCTGACCGGCGGCAGATCCTCGTCATGCAGCTGATCGAATATGTCGTGCTGGCGGGCGCGCTGGCTCTGGTGGCGCTCGCGGTCGGCAGCTTTGCGGGCTGGCTGGTCGTCACGCAGCTGTTCGAATTCGACTGGCTACCCGACTGGAGCGAGATCCTCGCGGTGCTGGGGCTCGGCCTCGGCGTAGTCCTGGCCTTCGCGCTTGGCGCATCGCTGCCCCTGCTGCGCGCCAAACCCGCACAGGCCCTGCGCGCCCTCTGACAAAACGAACCCCGCACCGGAAGGTGCGGGGCCTGTCAGTCTCAAGTCGAAGACTCGGAGGTCTCCTTCGGGTCGCAGTATCTTGATACCACAATTACACTTGATCGCGCTGCCCTCCGCCTAACTGTCCCACAATGGGACAGTTAGCCTCACCATTCCATCTTCAGGCAAAGAAAAGGGGGCCCGAAAGCCCCCTCCCCCTGTGTCCGTTCGGCGAACCGATCAGAAGCGGAAGCGTGCGCCCACGCCATAGGTCCGCGGCTGGTTCGGATAGCCGGAAATGGATTCGTCTTGCGCCACCGAATCGAAGATCGTCGTGATGTCGCGATCGTCGAGCAGGTTGCGGCCCCAGACGGAGAGCTCAAGGCCCATGTCGAAGGCGTAGGTCAGCGACGCGCTGAGCTCGTTCACCTCGCGGCGATACGGGCGGGCAGCGGCGAAAGCGCGGGTGTAATCCCGCTCCCCGGTGGCCGGATCGACGTCGATGAAGCCCAGCAGGCCGCGCGAGATCTGCACCGGCGACTGGTAGGAGAAGTCGCTGCGCAGGATGATGCGGTCGCCGGCCGAGTTGATCTCGCGATCGTACTGCGCACCGAACACGGCCGACAGCTTCGGAATACCGACCACAGCCGTACCCGACAGATCGCCGAGCGGCGATGCGACGTAGCTGTTATACTTCGGATCAAGATAGGTCATCGCCATGTTCAGGGTCAGCTCTTCGCTGGCGCGGAACTGGCCGTCGAATTCGACGCCGAAGGTTTCCTGCTCACCCGCATTGGAGAGGATGAAGGCCGAACCGGTGAACGTGTTCGCCTGGAAGTCCTTGATCGTCTGGCGGAACACCGTGAGGTTGGCCGACGCGCGATCCCAGTTGGTCTTGATGCCGACTTCGAACACTTCCGAATTCTCGGCATTGGCGAAGCGGGTGCCGGGGCGAAGGTTCGTCACGGCGAGGCCCTGCGCCTGCAGCGCGGCGAAGTCGGCCGGAACCGGGCGGCTGTCGCGCGACAGGTTGAAGCTCGGCGCCTTGTAGCCGGTTGCCCAGCTCGCATAGACGTTGACCGACGGCGAGACCTCGTAGGCGAGCCGGACGTTCCAGCTCCAGTCGTCGTCATTGGTCGAGCAGCTTTCGACCGCGTTCGGGCAGTTCTGGAACGGCGGCAGGAACTGCAGCGACTGCAGGCCGAGCAGCGGGTTGACCGCCGGGTTGGTGTCGTTCGCATCGGCGAAAGCCTGCACGCCCTGCTGGATCTGGCCGATGATCGGCGCAGTCGCCGGGTTGGCGAGGAAAGCGCCGATTTCAGCGGCGGTCGCCGGACGGCCGAGGCCGAAGGCGCTGCCGACCTGCGCCGGGAAGGCAGTCGCGAAGATCGCGGTGTTGCCCGAGGCCACGAGATCGACCGTCGAGAACACGTCCGTGGTGAACGAATCGGTGGCGATCTGCTTCTTGTCCTTGGTGTAGTTGGCACCCAGCGTCAGGACGAGGCCGTCGACGAATTCGAAGTCGACGTTGCCGAAGAACGAGTAGGCTTCGTTGTCCTGCACGATGTTGTTGAAGAAGCCCTGCCCGGCCTGCCAGAACCGGCCGATGTAGTTCTGGCCCGGGTTGAGCGCGGTCAGCGTCGCTTCGAGCGTGTTGACGTTCTGCGTGCCGCCGGTCGCTGCCTGCAGCAGGATATTGGCATAGTTGCGGAAGTCTTCGCCATAGACGATCTGGTCGAAGGTATCGACGCGCTCGTCGAAATAGTAACCGCCGAGCAGGAAGTTGACGGGGCCGTCGAAGTCCGATGCGATGCGCAGTTCCTGCGTGAAGGTGTCGATATCGGCCTGGCCGATGTTCGCACCCGTCGCCAGCGCGGCGCTGGTGAAGTCGACGTCCTGGTCGGCCGAAAGCTTCGTCTGGCGATAGGCGGTGATCGAGGTCAACTGCAGCGCACCGATTTCGTAGTCGAGCTGACCCGAAATGCCGTAGTTCTTGATGCGGTTGACCGGGTCGACGTCGGTGAAGACCACGTCGCCATCGGGATTGTTGCGGAAATCGTTGACCTGGCCGCCGACGGCAAGGACCGCGCCGGTCGCAGCCGAGGGCAGGACGTTGACGACGCCGCAGCAGCTTTCGTTGATCTTGTCGTAATCGGCGATGATGCGGGCGCGCAGCGGGCCACCGTTGTCGAACAGCAGCTGGCCGCGGGTGAACCAGCGGTCGCGGTTGTTGAGTTCGTCGCCGGTGAGGCCGTTGGTGATGTAGCCGTCACGCCGGTTGTAGCCGCCGCCGATGCTGAACGCGACGGAGTCGGTCACCGGACCGGTCACGTAGCCCTTGGTGACGAAGGCGTTGAAATTGCCGTAGCTCGCTTCGACCATGCCGCCGAAGTCGAACTGCGGTTCCTTGGTGACGATCGAGATCACGCCGGCGCTGGCGTTCTTGCCGAACAGGGTCGACTGCGGGCCGCGCAGCACTTCGACGCGCTGGATGTCGGGAAGGTCGGAAATCTGCGCGATGGCGCGGCTGCGATAGACGCCATCGACGAACATGGCGACCGACGGCTCGAGGCCGATGTTGTTGCCGTCGGTGCCGAAGCCGCGGATCGAGTAGCTGGTGGCGAAGGCGCTCTGCAGCTGGCTGAAGCGCAGCGAGGGGACGACGGTAGCGAGGTCGGCGACGTCGCGGATCTGCGCGCGCTCGATCGTTTCGGCGCTGGTCACGCTGACGGCGACCGGGGTTTCCTGCAGCGTCTGTTCGCGCTTGGTGGCGGTGACGACGATGACATTGCCGGTCGGAACGTCGTCGGCTTCTTCGACGGCATCCTCATCGGCATCCTGTGCGGCGGCAGCGGTCGGCACGACGAGTGCGGCGGCGCCGGCAAGCAGAACGGTACGAACGGTCGCGGTGCGGCCGAAAGTATTGAATTTCATGAAAAGTCCTCTTCTCTCAAGACGTATTCTGGTCTGCTGCGCAGTCCCCAAAATCACGCAAGCCGGGCGGCAAATATTCGTATGAACTTGCAAGCTCAAGCACTTACCGGGAGTTGGTGGGCGGGGATTCGCCCACTGTGCCTTTCGCGTTACACCGCAGACGCTTGCCGCAATGCAGCATCTGCGCTAGGGGCGCGCCCGAAATGCGAGGCGCGCCTTGCGCCTGCCGCTACGGCATCCTGAACGAAAGCACACACAATGTCCCGCGACCTTCGCAACGTGGCGATCATCGCCCACGTCGACCACGGCAAGACCACCCTCGTCGACCAGCTCTTCCGCCAGTCCGGCACCTTCCGCGAGAACCAGCGCGTCGAGGAACGCGCGATGGATTCGAACGATCTGGAAAAGGAACGCGGGATCACGATCCTCGCCAAGTGCACCAGCGTCGAATGGAACGGCACGCGCATCAACATCGTCGACACACCGGGCCACGCCGACTTCGGCGCCGAGGTGGAGCGAATTCTCAGCATGGTCGATGGCGTGATCCTGCTGGTGGACAGCGCCGAAGGCCCGATGCCGCAGACCAAGTTCGTCACCGGCAAGGCTCTGGGCCTCGGCCTGCGCCCGATCGTGGTCGTCAACAAGATCGACCGCAGCGACGCCCGTCCGCAGGAAGTGCTCGACGAAGTGTTCGACCTGTTCGCCTCGCTCGACGCCAATGACGAGCAGCTCGACTTCCCGAGCCTATGGGCCTCGGGCCGCGACGGCTATGCGAGCGACGACGAGACCGCGCGTGACGGCAATCTCGAGCCGCTGTTCCAGCTGATCGTCGACCACGTCCCGGCCCCCGGCCTCGACGCGGAAGCCCCGTTCAGCTTCCTCGCCACCCTGCTCGACCGCGACAATTTCATGGGCCGCGTGCTCACCGGTCGCGTGCAGTCGGGCACGATCAAGCTGAACGACCCGATCCACGCGCTCGACGCCGAAGGTAACGTCCTCGAAGTCGGCCGCGCGACCAAGCTGCTGAGCTTCGACGGGCTCGAGCGCGTGCCCGTCGACAGCGCGCAGGCCGGCGACATCATCGCGCTTGCCGGTCTCGAAAAGGCGACCGTGGCCAACACCATCGCCGATCCCAGCGTGAAGACGCCGATCGAAGCGCAGCCGATCGACCCGCCGACCCTCGCCATGCGCTTCGCCGTCAACGACAGCCCGCTCGCGGGCCGCGAAGGCAGCAAGGTGACGAGCCGCATGATCCGCGACCGCCTCTACCGCGAGGCGGAAACCAACGTAGCGATCCGCATCACCGAGAGCGAGGACAAGGACAGCTTCGAAGTCGCCGGCCGCGGCGAACTGCAGCTGGGCGTGCTCATCGAAACGATGCGCCGCGAGGGCTTCGAACTCGGCATCAGCCGCCCGCGCGTGCTGTTCCGCGAAGAGAACGGCCAGCGCATGGAGCCGTTCGAGACGGTCGTCATCGACGTCGACGACGAGCATTCGGGTACGGTCGTGGAGAAGATGCAGCGCCGCAAGGCCGACCTCACCGAGATGCGCCCCTCGGGCTCGGGCAAGACCCGCATCACCTTCTCGGCGCCCTCGCGCGGCCTCATCGGCTACCACGGCGAATTCCTGTCCGACACGCGCGGCACGGGCATCATGAACCGGCTGTTCGAGAAGTACGACGCCTACAAGGGTCCGATCGAAGGCCGCCAGAACGGCGTGCTGATCTCGATGGTCCCGGGTGAAGCAGTCCCCTATGCGCTCAACGCGCTCGAGGAACGCGGCGAGCTGTTCATTCGCGGCGGCGCGAAGATCTACGAAGGCATGATCATCGGCGAGAACGCCAAGCCCGACGATCTCGAAGTGAACCCGATGAAGTCGAAGCAGCTGACGAACTTCCGTTCGACCGGCAAGGACGACGCCATCCGCCTCACCCCGCCGCGCGTCATGACGCTCGAACAGGCGATCGCCTATATCGACGACGACGAGATGGTCGAAGTGACGCCCGAGAGCATCCGCCTGCGCAAGGCGATCCTCGACCCGCACGAGCGCAAGCGCGCCAAGCGCGCCGCGCAGGCGTAAGCCGGAACCAGGTCAGCCGAAGAAATTCGGCTGGCCGTTCGACGCCGTGATCCCGCCGTCGACCGGCAGGTTCACACCGTTGACGAAGACGGCATCCTCGCTGGCGAGAAACAGCACGGGCCCGGCGATCTCGTCGGGCTCGGCTGCGCGGCCGAGCGGCATGCGGTTGCGCAACATCTTCATCGCGCCCTCGTTCTCGGTGACGCCGGTTGTCATGTCCGACCGGGTCATCGAGGGGCACACGGCATTGGCGCGCACGCCCTGGCTGCCGAATTCGAGCGCCATCGCACGGGTGAGGTTGCACACCCCGCCCTTCGATGCATTGTAGACGCCAAGGCCCCAGTCGCCGCCGAGGCCAGACACGCTGGAAATGTTGATGATGTTGCCCCTCGCCGCGAGCAGGTGGGGGAAGGCCTCGCGCGTCAGATAGAGGATGCCCTTCAAGTTGATGTCGATGATCGTGTCGATGAACTCGTCCGAGGCATCGCTCAGGCGGCCGCTGCGGCCGACACCGGCATTGTTCACGAGCACGTCGATGCCGCCGAAAGCCGCGACCGTTTTCTCGACCATCTCCTTCGCAAAGGCCGAGGACGAAACGTCGCCCGCAACGACAAGCACGCGCTCCCCACCCAAAGACGCAGCGACCTTCTCGCAATCCTCCGCCTTGCGTGAATTGAGCACGACATTGGCGCCTTCCGCATGAAAGCGGCGCGCAATGGCTTCGCCTATGCCCATGGACGATCCGGTGACGATGACGGTCTTGCCGGTGAAACGTGCTGGCTGGCTCATGGGCTTGGCTCCTCTGACTTTGGTGCTGACGGTGCTAGGGGCACAATCGCGGATCGCCAAGTCCGGGATGACGACCGGATCGGGAGCCCGGTGGCCAAGGCCGGTTGCATTTGTTAGCAGCGCCCACATGCAAACCGGAACAATGATTTCACTCGCCCTCTACTTCGTTCTGATGATCGCCATAGGCCTGTGGGCCTGGAAGCGTTCGACCGACACGAGCGAGGGCTACCTGCTCGCCGGGCGTAACTTGCATCCGGCTGTCGCCGCGCTATCCGCCGGGGCATCGGACATGAGCGGCTGGCTGCTGCTTGGCCTGCCCGGCGCGCTTTATGCGAGCGGGCTGGTCGAGGCCTGGATCGGCATCGGCCTGTTCGTCGGCGCACTGGTCAATTGGATCGTCGTGGCCCCGCGCCTTCGTTCGCAGACCGAAAGCTACGGCAATGCGCTGACCATCCCCGAATTCCTCGCCAATCGTTTCCCCGACAAGGCCGTGGCGCTGCGGGTGACGAGCGCGCTGATCGTGGTGGTTTTCTTTTCGGTCTACACCGCGGCGGGCCTCGTCGGCGGCGGCAAGCTGTTCGAGACGAGCTTCGCCGCCCTCTTCGGCGATGTCGGTATGAGCGACTACATGCTCGGCATCTGGATCACCGCTCTGGTGGTGCTGGCCTACACTATGGTCGGCGGCTTCCTCGCAGTGAGCCTGACCGACTTCGTCCAGGGCCTCATCATGGTAACGGCACTTGTCGTCATGCCGCTGGTCGTCATGTTCGGCGCGGGCGGCGAAGCGGGCGGATCGCTGAAAGACGTGCCGGTAGAGGGCTTCCTCAGCCTCACTCAGGGCTTGACCCTGCTCGGTTTCATAAGCGCGGTGACCTGGGGTCTCGGCTATTTCGGCCAGCCGCACATCATCGTGCGCTTCATGGCGGTGCGCAGTGTCGAAGAGGTAAAGACGGCGCGGAACATCGGCATGACCTGGATGGGCGTAGCGCTGCTCGGCTCGATCGGGATCGGGCTGGCGGGTCGCGCCTATGTGGAGCGTAACGGCCTCGCGATCGAAGACCCGGAAACGATCTTCATCGTGCTCGCCAACCTTCTGTTCCATCCGCTCGTCACCGGCTTCCTGCTCGCCGCGCTGCTCGCGGCGATCATGTCGACAATCAGCTCGCAGCTGCTGGTCGCCTCCTCCTCGCTGACCGAGGACTTCTACAAGCTGTTCTTCCGCAAGCAGGCCAGCGAGCGCGAGAGCGTCAACGTCGGGCGCATCTGCGTGGCGCTGGTCGCCCTTGCGGCCATTGCGATCGCTTCCGACCCCGACAGCGAAGTCCTCGGCCTCGTCTCCAATGCCTGGGCCGGGTTCGGCGCGGCGTTCGGGCCGCTGATCATCCTCTCGCTGACCTGGGACCGCATGACCGGTGCGGGTGCTGTGGCGGGTCTCGTGACGGGTGCAGGCGTAGTGATGGCGTGGATCGCGCTGGGCTGGAATGCGGCGCTGCCGGGAATGGATGCGGGCCTTTACGAGATCGTACCGGGCTTCATCGCGGCATGGCTCGCCATCGTGCTGGTCAGCAAGGCGACGGCGCAGGCCCCCACCCCTCAGAACGCGTAGCCGAACTGCTCCACGTCGCGGGCGTAGATTCGCCCGACGAGGTCGACGAGGCGCGGCGTGTACTGCGTGCGCCAGTCGTCACCTTCGCTGCGGTTGTGGTGGCCGATTGCGATGTCACGGCCGAGCGTACGGGTTAGCCAATCGACCGTCGCAGGCAGGTCGTCGAGCCGTCCGACATGGTCGAGACCGTGCGCACCACCTGCTTCCACGTACCACGCCTGCGTGCGGAAGACCGGGTCGAGCCGGTCGACATCGGCAGGCATGAGGAAGCGCCGCACGAAGCTGTCGAATTCGGCGAGTTCGGGGCCGCGATAGCGGGCGGGGTTGGCGATCGATGCCTCCTGTCCGCCGCTCCCCTTACCGGCCCGGGCGAAGCGCCAGGCCGAGACCGCCCGCTCCCACGGATTGCGCACGATGGTGAAGCGGGGAAGCTCAAGGACATCCTGTGGCACCGCCACCAGCAGGTCCCGCAGCGGAAAATGGCCGATATGGCCGCCATAGAGAGCATTCGCGATGCTGGTGCCGCCCGCCCGCGGAACATGGATGAAGGCGACGCCCGCCTCTCGAAAGAGGTCGGCTTTTCGCGCGGCGCGGCTGCGCTCGAGCAGGCGTTCTGGCACGACCGCCCCGGCCAGCCTGCGACCCAGCCTCCAGGCGCCGGTTTCGCGCGCGTCGGGCGTTAGGGGCTTGTCGTCGACCATCCGGCGGGCCTAGCATCGTGCAAGGCCGAGCGGGAGTGAGCAATGGCGAAGATCACCGGATTGGGCGGCGTATTCTATGTCGTGCGGGATCCCGAAGCGACGCGCGCATGGTATCGCGATGTCCTCGGCATCGGTGGCGAATACGGCCCGCTGCTGAAGTGGTCCGAAGAAAACGGGGACGCGCCCTATTCGCTCATCAGCCACTTCAAGGATGACGCCTATATCAAGCCCGGGACCGGCGGATTCATGATCAACCTGCGGGTCGACGACCTCGACGAATTCGTGGCGCAATTGCAGGCGAAGGGCGTCGAGGTGCTGGACAGCGTGGACGAAGGCTACGGGAAATTCGCCTGGCTGCTCGATCCCGACGGGGTGAAGATCGAACTCTGGCAACAACTCGCCGCGCCCGATTAGCGTCAGCCGCGCCGGTTAGGCTGCTGTTAACCATATTCTGCGACGGTCAGGGCATGCGTTCGCGTCCTGCCATCCTTGTTCCAATCCTCCTGTTGGTGGCAGGATGCGGCGCTGTACCCGACAGCAGCGCTCCGAAACGCGTCCGCAGCGAGGCGGCAGCGCCCGGACTTTCGCAAGCCCGGCCCGAGGCGCGGCAATGCCATGCGGAACTCGGAAAGACCGGTTCGCGCTTCGCTCCGCTGCCCGATCGCTACTTCGGAGCAGGCTGCTCGGCGCTCAACAGCGTACAACTCGACGGCATCGGCGGGGACGAGAAGAGCTTCACCATCACCAATCTGGGCCCGCTCGCCTGCCCTGCAGCGAATACGCTGGCCGGCTGGGCGCGTTACGGCGTCGACCGGGCCGCCCGTCAGATCCTCGGCAGTCCGCTTGCCCGAATCGAGACCTACGGCAGCTATTCCTGCCGCAATGTCGCTGGCACCGGCCGCCTGTCGGCCCATGCCCGCGCGGAAGCCATCGACGTGTCGGCCTTCGTGCTGGCGGACGGCCGGCGCGTTTCGGTCAAGGAGGGCTGGAGCGCATCGCCGGACGAGCGCGAGTTCCTCCGGGCGGTCCATGCCAGCGCCTGCAAGCGCTTCGGCACGGTGCTGGGACCGGACTACAACGCCGCGCACCGCGATCACTTGCATCTGGAACAGGGTGGCGGCTCCTACTGCCGCTGAGCGATCCGAAGGGCTCTTCCGGCCCGCTTCGTTACCCTGCGACGATCCGCGCGCCGCCTTCCAGGTGCGCTTCGAGGCGCAGCCTTACTGCCTGGCTGGGATGCTCGGCGCCGAGCTTCGACATCATGTTGGCGCGATGGATCTCGACGGTGCGCGGGCTGATGGCGAGTTCGCGCGCGATCATCTTGTTGCTGCACCCTTCCGCCAGCCAGTCGAGCACCTCGCGCTCGCGCGGGGAAAGGGCGGCGATCCGATTGCGCGCCTCGACCATCTTGCGCCGGGCCTCGGCATAGGCATCGGCTTCCCCCGCGATCCGCGTGATGGCTGACACCAGCCGTTCCTCCTCGAGCGGCAGGCGGATGTAATCGAGCGCACCCGCCTTGATCGCCTCGACCACGCAGGTCGGACGCGGATCGAAGGACGTGCCGACGACCGGCAGCCAGCGTCCGATCACCGCCAGCGCCCGCAAGACCCGCGCCACGCCGCCATCGGCCGGATCGTCGAACGCCAGGACGATGCCCTGTTCCGGCGGGTGCTCGGTCAATTCGGCGATCGAGCCGTAGATTTCGCAATGATGGCCCAGACCGAAGCCGAGATGGGCCTGTTCGGCCCGGGAGCGGCTAGAACCACCGACGATGTGAAGGGTGTGGCGCGTTTCCATGCGAAGAAACATGGCGCAATTCGGGGTAATTCGTAATACGGGTTACCACCTAATCGGACCCTAATCACTAAGACAAGTTGGCCAGATAGGTTAGAACCGAGGGCCTGAATACATCCACTTCTGACCTAATTGTCGTCCGGCCTATAGAAACTGTAGTCAGGAAGGGAATGAAACGCATTCTTCAATGCATTGCCCCAGCTCGACGAGATTGCCTGGAAGTACGGATCGTCATGGTTGACGCGGTGCTGGTGTAGCGGTTCGAAGTCATCACGGGCGATGACTTGCAGGTCGAGCGGCAGGCCCACCGAAAGGTTGGCCTTCAGCGTCGAATCGAAACTGACCATCAGCAGCTTGACCCCGTCTTCGAGGCTCATGGCACGATCGTAGCCGCGAATGATGATCGGTCGGCCGTACTTGGTTTCGCCGATCTGGAAGAAGGGCGTGTCGTGGCTCGCCTCGATGAAATTGCCTTCGGGGTAGACCATGAACAGGCGCGGCTCCATGCCCCTGATCTGGCCCGCGACGATGATCGAGGCGGTGAACTTGCCCTGCCCGCGCGCACCGTTGGCCGCCTGCCGCTCGCCGATAGTGTTCCGCAGCAGCGCGCCGATCTCGGTCGCCACGTTGAACATGGTCGGCGCTTCCAGGAGCACGTTGTAGCGCTCGCCCGGCTCCTTGCTGCGTTCTTCCAGCTGGCTGACCACCGCTTGCGTCGAGGCCAGGTTGCCCGCCGTCATGATCGTTATGATCCGCTCGCCCGGCACCTGCCAGGTGAACATCTTGCGGAAGACCGAGATGTTGTCGACGCCCGAGTTCGTGCGCGTGTCGCTCATCAGGACGAGGCCCTTGTCGAGCACCATTCCCACGCAATAGGTCATTGATCCGAATCCCCGGCAGCTACTGCTGCTGCACCTGCTGCTGTTCGACCGCCACGTCCACCTCGAGCACGGTCGAAGTTGTGCCAAAACTGATCCCGGTAACGGGCGCCGCATCGCGATAGTCGCGGCCCGTGGCCACGCGGACATAGCGCTCGTCGGGACTGATCCCGTTGGAAATGTCGAAACCGACCCAGCCCAGTCCCTCGACATGTGCTTCGGCCCAGGCGTGCCCGGCCTCCTGCTCGATCCGGTCGTTCATCATCAGGTAGCCGCTGACGTAACGCGCCGGAATGCCCAGCGCGCGGGCGCTGCCAATGAAGATGTGGGAATGGTCCTGGCACACGCCATGACCGGATGCGAAAGCCTCCTCCGCGCTGGTGCGCGAATGCGTCGTGCCGGTCTTGTACTCCACGCGCTCAAGGATCGCGGCCGAAAGGCGATGGAGCATCTCGAGCATCTCGTCGCCCTCGGGCCTGATCTCCTTCAGCATCTTGCGCATGCCCGGCCCCGGCCGGGTCAGCGCGGTCTGCCCCTGGAAACTCCACAAGGGCAGGTGCCCGGCATGGCGACCGATGACGCCGGCATGATCGTGCGTGTCCACCGTCCCGCGGCAGGTGACGCGCACGTCCTGCGCCCCGCTCTCCACCGCCACCAGCGTGGTCGTGTTGTGGTGCTGATCCTCGTAGGTCAGCTCGGGATGGGCGTTCTCGTACTCCATCTCCCATTCCAGGATTTCCTGACCCTGCGTCTCCTTCGGCGTGAGGCGCAGGCGCTGGAGCGCATGCACCACAGGGGTGTCGAAGCGATAACGGGTCGTATGGCGAATCGAGAGGCGCATCAGGCGAGGAACCGGTAGTCTTGGGCGATCGCATTGCCGATTGCGGCGTTGCCGGACATGAATTCGAGCAGGAATTCGTGCAGGCCCTGGTCGAACACGCGGTCGATGGTGAGGTCGGAAAGGCGGGTGTCGGCTTCGCGCATCAGCTCGTTGCTCAAGCCCTCCTTACCGTGGAGTCGCGCGAGCGCGGCCAGATTGGCGCGCAGCTCCGAATGGCAGAAGGCGAGACTGCGCGGGAAGCAATCGTCGAGGATCAGGAAATCGCAGATGCCGCGCGCGTCGATCTGGCCGGCGTTGAGCCAGCGGTAGGCCCGGTCGCCCGACACCGAGCGGAGCACCTGGTCCCACTGCCCGGTATCGAGGCTCGATCCGACATAGGAGAGCGAGGGCAGCAGCAGGTAATATTTGATGTCGAGAATGCGGGCGATGCTGTCGCCGCGCTCGATGAAGGTGCCGGCCTGCGCGAAGTGATAGCCCTCGTCGCGGAGCATCGAGCCCTCCATCGCCCCGTGTGCGAGCGTGCCTGCCCGACGGATCGAGGCGACAGTGGCCAGCACGCGGTTCTCGCCGACCGGCTTTGCCAGCTGGTCCTTGATGACCAGCCAGTTCTCGTTGATCGCCTCCCACAGCTCTCCGCTGATGGCGTTCCGGCACAGGCGCGCATTCTGCCGCACCTGGCCGAACATGGCGAGGATCGAGGCCGGATTGTCCTTGTCGCGCAGCATGTAGTTCCACGCCTGCATGCCGGTGTAGGTGCCGTGCTTGGCCTCGTACCCCGTGCGTTGCCCGGCGGTCGAAATGACCGAGCGCCATTCTTCTTCAGCCGTCACCAGATCGCGGGTCAGCGCCATGCGCAGGCCGGCGTCGAGCAGGCGCGCGGTGTTCTCAGCCCGCTCGAGGTAGCGGAACATCCAGAACAATCCGTTGGCGGTCCGGCCTAACATGATGGAGTTCCGGGCATCAGTCCTTCAGCACCCAGGTATCCTTGGTGCCGCCTCCCTGGCTGGAATTTACGACGAGGGAGCCTTCCTTGAGCGCTACGCGCGTCAGTCCGCCGGGGGTGATGTCGATCTTGTCGGGCGAAACCAGTACGAAGGGGCGCAGGTCGACATGGCGTGGAGCGAGGCCCTTCTTGGTGAAGATCGGGCAGGTCGAAAGCGACAGCGTCGGCTGCGCGATGTAGTTCTCGGGCTTCGCGACGATCTTCTTGCGGAACTCCTCGAGCTCCTTCTTGGAGGCCGCCGGGCCGATCAGCATGCCATAGCCGCCCGATCCGTGGACTTCCTTAACCACCAGATCCTCGAGATTGTCGAGGACGTATTTCAGCGTCTCTTCCTCGGCGCAGCGATGCGTCTCGACATTGGGTAGCAGCGGCTTCTCGCCGGTATAGAACTCGACGATCTCGGGCATGAAGGAATAGATCGCCTTGTCGTCGGCCACGCCCGTGCCCGGCGCATTGGCGATCGTCACCCCGCCCGAACGGTAGACGTCCATGATGCCCGGCACGCCGAGCACGCTGTCTTCATTGAAGGTCAGCGGATCGAGGAAATCGTCGTCCACCCGGCGATAGATCACGTCGACCGGCTGGAAGCCGCTGGTGGTACGCATCTGCACGCGACCGTCGACAATCCGCAGGTCGCTGCCCTCGACCAATTCGGCGCCCATCTGGTCGGCAAGGAACGCGTGTTCGAAATAGGCGGAATTGTAGATCCCCGGCGTCAGCACCGCGACCGTCGGCTTGCCCTTGGTGCAGGCGGGCGCGCAGGCGGCGAGGCTCTTGGCGAGGCGGCGCGGATAGTCCGACACCTGCTCCACCGGCACCCGCATGAAGAGCTCCGGGAACATCGCCATCATGGTTTCGCGGTTCTCGAGCATGTAGCTGACGCCCGAGGGCGTGCGGGCATTATCCTCGAGCACGTAGAATTCGTCCGGCCCGGTCCGCACGAGGTCGATCCCGACGATATGCGTGTAGACGCCGCCCGGCGGAGTGAACCCGACCATGTTCGGCAGCCACGCGGCATTGTCGCGGAACAGGCGTTCGGGAATGCGGCCCGCGCGGATGATCTCCTGGCGGTGGTAGAGGTCGTGCATGAAGGCGTTGAGTGCCGAGACGCGCTGCTCGATGCCGCGCGTCAGCTTGCGCCATTCCGCCGCGGTGATGACGCGCGGAACCATGTCGAACGGGATCAGCCGCTCCTCAGCCTCGTCCTCGCCATAGACGTTGAAGGTGATGCCGGTCTTGCGGAAATTCGTTTCCGCTTCGGCGTGCTTGCGCTTGAGCAGGCCGGTCTTCTGCTCGTCGAACCAGGTGCAGTAGTCGGAGTAGGCATCGCGCACGCCGCCGTCGGCGTCATGCATCTCGTCGAAAAATTCGGCGCTGCCGGTCATTGTCCTCCGGGAATCATCGCGGCACAGAACATGCCGTCATCCTACAGGAACACAAGCCCTCAGCCGCGATCAAGTTCCGCGAGAACCGCGGAAACCGCCTCATTCGTCATGACGAGGCCCATGTGTGAGCAGCGCACGGCAATCGCACGGTCGCGCTCGCCGGGCTTGCCGCAGGCCGAACGCGGATGGACCACGCCGTCGCGCGCGCTCCAGATCGCGACCGTTTCCATCGGGGGCTTTTCCGAAAGCACGGTATCGATTTCCGGCTCGTCGACACGGTGGCCGGCAATGGCTTGGTAAGCCCGCCAGCCATTGTTCGCGCGCGGGCTGCCCGAGAAGGGAGAGCCCATGGTGACGACCTTGGACACTTTGTCCGGATGACGCTTGGCCAGCTCGCGCGCCATGACCCCACCCAGGCTCCAGCCGACCAGCACGATCGGCTCCGCATGGCGTCGGTGCAGCGCGACGAGGCGCCTTTCCACCCGCTCGAAGCGGTCGGCCGTCGCGCCGAGATTGTAGCCGAGGCCCCAGCGCTTCGCCGTATGCCCGGCCTCTTCCAGTTTCCGCGCCATCCAGCGCATGCGTATGGGATGCGCGCCGAAGCCCGGCAACAGCATCACGCGCTTGGGATGCGCAGCCGTTTCGATGGCCAGTGCTGGCCCGAACCGCCGGCGAACCGGCTCGAAGGGCCACAGGAATTCCCGCAGCAACAACTGCCAGCGGGGCCCCCGCGCATCGTCGGGACAAGGCTCCTTGGCAAGCGCCCAGCGCCGCGCCAGCTCCTCGCGGCCCTGAATCGCGCTGTCTCTGAACGGTAACGTTGCCATCACCGCGTCATAATGCGTCAGCCCGATGAACGGGTCCCGAATATCATCCGGTCACATGAGCGTCAGGCAATCAGCCGTCGCAATCGCCGATCCGCTCCTGCGAGCTCTTCATGGTCATCGCCATGGACTGGCCGTCAGGCGTCTCCGCATTCATCACCATGGTCATCTGCGAAGAGGTCTCGCTGCCAGTGCCGGTCATGGTCATGCGCGCGGTGCCTTCCTTGCCAGCCTTGCAATTCATCACCGCATCGATGCTGCCGCCCTCGACATCGAATTTCTCGAAGCTGCACTCGCCATTGTCTTCCTGCGCGCGCTTCGCCATTTCCTCGAAGCCCTTTTCGGCTTCTTCCTTGGTGAGGCAGTATTCGTGGGTCTGCGGGCCCTGATCGAACATGCCGCGCATCATGTCCTGCACCTGCTGCGGCGCGCCCGGCATGTCGATATCGACGAATTCGACCGTGGCGCGATACTTGCCGGGCTGCGGCTTGACCATGTCACCGGCCTTGGAGGCGGCTTCCTCCATCGTGATCTCGCCATCCCCGTCCGTATCGGCGCTGGTCCCGCCTCCGCAGGCGGCAAGGGTGAAGCTGGCGGCAGCGGCAATCACGATACGGCGCATCTGGTGGTCTCCCAATCTTGACCGGGCAAGGCTAGCAGCGAAAGCGGCGCGGGCAAGCACCGTTGCACCCGCGTCACCTGTTCCCCATATGTGCGCGCATGGCAGAACTCGTTATCAGGCGCGGCCTCGAAGAACCCGATACCACCGGCGAGTTCGTCCCCCACAAACCCGCGCGTCCCGAAAAGTCGATGGGCGGGCGCAAGTTCAAGCTAGTCAGCGACTACACGCCCTCGGGCGACCAGCCCACGGCCATTGCCGAACTGACGAGTGCGGCGAGGGAGGGCGACCAGACGCAGGTGCTGCTCGGCGTGACCGGTTCGGGCAAGACCTTCACCATGGCCAAGGTGATCGAGGAACTGCAGCGCCCTGCCCTGATCCTCGCGCCGAACAAGATCCTCGCCGCCCAGCTCTATGGCGAATTCAAGAGCTTCTTCCCGGAGAACGCGGTCGAATATTTCGTCAGCTATTACGACTATTACCAGCCCGAAGCCTACGTGCCGCGCTCGGACACCTACATCGAGAAGGAAAGCTCGGTGAACGAGGCGATCGACCGGATGCGCCACTCGGCCACGCGCGCGTTGCTGGAGCGGGACGACGTGATCATCGTCGCCTCGGTATCCTGCCTCTACGGTATCGGCTCGGTCGAAACCTATTCGGCGATGATCTTCGACATCAAGACCGGGGAGACGGTCGACCAACGCGAGCTGATCCGCAAGCTCGTCGCCTTGCAATACAAGCGCAACGACGCCGGTTTCGCGCGCGGCAATTTCCGCGTGCGCGGCGACAATCTGGAAATCTTTCCCTCGCACTACGAGGACATGGCCTGGCGGATCAGCTTCTTCGGCGACGATATCGAGGAAATCAGCGAATTCGACCCGCTCACGGGGAAGAAGGGGGCGACCCTCGAAAAGGTGCGCGTCTACGCGAATTCGCACTACGTGACGCCCGGCCCGACGATGAAGCAGGCCAGCGAAGCGATCAAGTTCGAGCTCGCCGAACGGCTCAAGGAACTGAACGAGGAAGGCCGCCTGCTCGAAGCCCAGCGGCTGGAGCAGCGGACCAATTTCGACCTCGAGATGATCGCCGCCACCGGTTCCTGCGCCGGGATCGAGAACTACAGCCGCTTCCTCACCGGTCGCCTGCCGGGCGAACCGCCGCCGACGCTGTTCGAATACCTGCCCGAAAACGCGCTGCTCTTCGTCGACGAAAGCCACCAGACCGTGCCGCAGATCGGCGCGATGGCGAAGGGCGACCACCGACGCAAGATCACGCTGGCCGAATATGGCTTCCGCCTGCCCAGCTGCATCGACAACCGTCCCTTGCGCTTCAACGAATGGGACGCGATGCGCCCGCAAACCTTCTGCGTTTCAGCGACGCCCGGCCCGTGGGAGATGGAACAAAGCGGCGGCGTCTTCGCCGAACAGGTCATCCGCCCAACCGGCCTCATCGACCCGCCGGTCGAGATCAAGCCGGTCGAGGACCAGGTCCAGGACTGCATCGAGGAATGCAAGAAGACCGCCAAGATGGGCTATCGCACGCTCGTCACCACGCTGACGAAGCGCATGGCGGAAGACCTCACCGAATTCATGCACGAGGCGGGCGTCAAGGTACGCTACATGCACTCCGACGTGGAAACGCTGGAGCGTATCGAGCTGATCCGTGACCTGCGCCTCGGCGTCTACGACGTGCTGGTCGGCATCAACCTGCTGCGCGAAGGGCTCGACATTCCCGAATGCGGGCTCGTCTGCATCCTCGATGCTGACAAGGAGGGCTTCCTGCGTTCGGAAACCTCGCTCATCCAGACCATCGGTCGCGCCGCGCGCAATGTCGATGGCCGCGTGATCCTTTATGCCGACCGCATCACCGGCAGCATGGAACGCGCGATCGCGGAAACCGACCGCCGCCGCGAAAAGCAGCGCGCCTATAACGAGGAGCACGGCATCACGCCGCAGACGATCAAGCGGCAGATCGCCGATATCGTTGCGCATACCGCGTCGCAGGACGGCGTCACCGTCGATACGGGCGATGACGAGCGCAACAACCTCGTCGGGCACAACCTGCGCGCCTATATCGAAGACCTCGAAAAGCGCATGCGCGCTGCCGCCGCCGACCTCGAATTCGAGGAAGCGGGCCGCCTGCGCGACGAGATCCGCCGTCTCGAGAACGACGAACTCGGCCTTGGCGACGAGGAGAAGAAGGCTCCGCGCGTCGGACGCAGCGATGCAGGGAGGCCGGGCACGCGCAAGACGCGATACGGCAAGACCCGCTACAAGCGAATGGGCGGCAAGCCTTAGGGTAAACAACTGATTAACCAACGTTTTTGGAACCCGAATGGCTTTTGCCCTGTTGTGGCGACAAGCTATTCGGAGGTTTTCATGCGTGCTCTTTTGGTTTCCGCAGCGGTGCTGGCCCTCGCCGCCTGCAATGGCGCTGCGCCGGATGACGGCGAAGTCAGCGAGGAAGCGGCCGCCATTGCCGAGAACGGGCCGGTCATCGGCACCCGCTCGGGCGAAGCGGTCGACTATGACGAAGAAGGCCGCCGGTGGTTTTACAAGCCTTCCACCCGCACCGCGCTGTTCGGCACGGAGGAAAGCGAAGGCGTCGTTAGCCTGTCGTGCAACGGCAGCATGACCGGCGAGGAAACGCTGGTCTTCCAGTGGATCGAGGCCGCTCCGGTCGACGCCACGGGGGCCCTGTCGATCAGCAGCGGCGGGAATACCGCCTCGGTCGAACTGAAGGGCGTCGCCAGTGCGCTGGGGCCCGACGCCTTCTGGGAAGGCGAGATCTCCCAGCGCAGCGAGGCGTATGCACTGCTTGCCGGCACCGCGCAGCCGATCACGCTGTCGCTCGGCGAAAAAAGCCTGACCGTCCCCAAGGCCCAGCCGCTCGCGACGGTGCTGGAGACCTGCCTCCCGGGCTGACGATCCGGACCTGCACGGCAGGACCGCAGACGATTGACCGTGTCGCCGCGAATGCATAGCGATCCCATCCGTAGGACAAGGGAAGAGGATACCCATGCGGATTGGATTGGCATTTGCGGCGGCGCTGGTGGCGTGCCCGTTGGGCACCGCACCGCTGCTGGCGCAGGCAGACAAGGCCGAGACTGCGGCAAAGCCGGCCGACATCGACCCGCAGGTGCGCACCCGCGATTTGACGGGTACGTTCGGCGGCCAGCGCATCGCCTACCGCGCAACCATCGGCGAGACGGTGCTGACGTCGGATGACGGCAAGCCCGAGGCGGTCATCGTCACCACCAGCTATGTGAAGACCCCTCGCGACCCTTCGCGCCCGGTGTTTTTCATCTACAACGGCGGGCCGGGTTCGGGCTCGGTCTGGCTGCAGATGGGCGCCTTCGGGCCCAAGCGCGTCGCCATCCCGTCCGATGCACGCGACGACGGCGCCCCGCCCTACCCGTTGCTCGACAATCCCGACAGCCTGCTCGACGTGGCCGACCTCGTCTTCATCGACCCTCCGGGCACGGGCTTCAGCTATCTGACCGAGGGCACCGATCCGAAGAAGTATTACGGCCTGCGCGAAGATGCGCACGCCGTCGCGGAAGTGATCCGCCGCTGGATCAACGACAATGGCCGCTGGAACAGTCCCAAGTATCTCGGCGGGGAAAGCTACGGCACCACGCGCACCGCGATGGTGGTCGACGAGCTTGAAGGCGGCACCTTCAACGATGTCGGGCTCAACGGGCTGATCCTGATCTCGACCATTCTCGATTTCGCCGCGCGCGAGCCGACGCCGGGCAACGAAATGGCCTATGTCGTGACGCTGCCCAACATGGCTGCCGCTGCGTATTATCACGGCAAGGTGGAGGCGCCGTCGGTCGAAGCGATCGTCGAAGAGGCGCGGCGCTTCGCCATCGGCCCCTTTGCCACCGCCCTGCTCAAGGGCCAGGATTTGCCACAGGCCGAACGCGCATCGGTTCGCGCCGAGCTCTCGCGCCTGACTGGCCTCGGCGAGGACTACCTCGAGCAGGCGGACCTGCGTGTCACCGACCGGCGATTCTACAAGGAACTCTTACGCGACCGCGGCCTCACCATCGGCCGGCTCGATTCCCGCTATACCGGCCGCGATTTCGACAATGCCGGGGAAGCGCCGGACAACGATCCCAGCTTCTACGGCATCGATGCCGGCTACACGGCCGCCATCAACAGCTGGGCTCGCGAAACGCTCGGCTTCGAGACCACCCGCGAATACCAGTCCATCGGCAGCGAGCCGAGCCGGCACTGGAACTGGGCGCTCGGCACCGGATGGAACCGCAATGCCTATCTCAACGTCGCGCCCTTCATCGGCAAGGCGATGCGCGAGAACTCGGGCCTCAGGACCTTCGTCGGCCAAGGCTATTACGATTTCGCCACGCCCTTCTTCGGGGCGGAACTGTCGCTCAATCGCACCGGCATCCCGCAGGACCGGGTCGAGTTCCATTATTACGACGCAGGCCACATGATGTACGTCCGTGACGAGGATCGGGCCAAGCTGTCGCGGGACATCCGCGCCTTCATCCGCGCGCGTTGAGGACAGTTTCGCGCGCCCGCTTGATTGCACGAGGCGCTGTGCCATAGCCGCGGGCATGGTTCGCACCTTCGCCCTCGTCTCGACCCTTGCCCTCGCCGCGTGCAAGCCCCCCGCATCGGACGACTACGCCGAACGCACACGGCTCGCTCCGGCGGTGAAGGCTCCGTCGGACCCGATCGATTCCCCCGATGTCGAAGGCGCGGTCTGGGCACCGACCGACAATGCCGACCGCCTGCTCTACGGCAAGCCCGGCGAGCGCCCGCTGTTCGCGCTGGAATGCATCGAACAGGGCGGCCTGCCGCTGGTCACCTACACCCGTTTCGCCGTGGCCGACGCACATGCGAAGGCGGTGCTGGCGCTGATCGGCAACGGCCACGTCTCGCGCCTGAAGATCGATGCTGCCGAAAACGGCGGCGCATGGCGGTGGGAGGGAACGATCGAAGCGCTCGATCCGAAGCTCGACGTCCTCACCGGCCAGCGCGAGGTCGAAGCGACGGTTCCGGGTGCGGGAACGCTGCGCTTCAATCCCAGCGCGCGCCCCGGCGAACTCGTGGAACGGTGCCGCGCGATGGCGGCGCCAGAGCCGAAGCCCGAGCCAAACGTCAGCGAGACGCCCGCGCCTTCTCGGCCAGAAGATCCGGCGTAAGCACCTGTGGCAATTGCTCGGCGTCCTTGCCGGGCGCATACCACAGGTAAAGCGGTATGCCCGCTGCCCCCTGTTGCGTCAGCATGCGCGAGATCTCTTCGTCGGGCCGGGTCCAGTCGGCGCGCATGGCGATGACGCCCGCATCCGCGAAGGCCGCTCTCGTCGCCTCGCGCTCGATCGCCACGCTCTCGTTGATCTTGCAGGTGACGCACCAGTCGGCGGTGAACCAGACGAACACGGGCCTGCCCGTCGCCCGCGCCTCGTCCAGCGCGGTATCGCTGAAGGGCACGGGGTCGAGCAGGCTCTCGGTGGCGGCCGCTTCGGATTGCGGCGTCGGCAAGAACACGAATGCTAGAACGATAGCACCGGCCAAGGCGCCGAAGATCGGTCCTCCCTTCCCGCGTCGCTGGAAACGACCGGCGAGGTAGAGGCCCGCGATCAGCGCCGCCCCTATTGCGCCGGCGACCAGCAGGAACGCGCCGCCACCGATGCGCCAGACCAGCCAGGCGAGCGCCAGCGCCGTCAGCCCCATCGGCAGTGCCATCCACCGGCGGAACCGCTCCATCCAGGGGCCGGGCTTCGGCAGTCGCGCGCGGATGGCGGGGACGAAACCGACCAGCAGGAAGGGCAGCGCCAATCCCACGCCGAGCGCCACGAACACCGCGAGACCATGCAGCGGCGGGATCACCAGCGCCGCTCCCAGTGCGAGGGCCATGAACGGTCCGGTGCAAGGCGTAGCCACAAAGGCCGCCAGCAGGCCTGTCGCGAAGGACCCGCCGCGCGACCGCCCTTGGCCCGAAATCGCCATGCCGGGGACTTCGAACCAGCCGAGGAAATTGGCGGTGATAGCGAGTGCCAGAAGGAACAGGGCGACCACGACCACCGGTTGCTGCAGCTGGAAGGCCCAGCCCACTTGCTCGCCCGCCGAGCGCAAGGCGAGGATGACGAGACCGAGCGCCGCGCAGGCCAGCACCACGCCCGCGGTATAGGCCAGCGCATCGCTGCGCGCTGTGCGCTCGTCACCGCCTGCCTTCGCCAGCGACAGCGCCTTGAGGCTCAGGATCGGGAAGACGCAGGGCATGATGTTGAGCAGCAAGCCGCCCGCGAGCGCCGCCAGCAGCAATTGCCACACCGCCGGGGTTACCGAACCGCGGATCGGCTTGACGCCTTCGAGCGGTACATCGGCTGGCGTCGCCATGAACTTGAGCCCGCGTCCGTTCCCGAGGTCCAGAATGCCCTCTACAACTTCGGGGCGCGGCTCTACGGCGAGCTCCACATCTGCCGGCACGTTTATGTCGCGCAGAGGGATCTCTGCGACCAGCAGGTCCCCTTGGCGAATGAAGGTCTGCACACCGGTATAGACCAGCTGCTGGCCCCCGCCGATTTCGTTGGTTGCGACGAACACATGCGGCTCGCCCGCAAGATCGCTCGCCGCAGGCAAAGGGATGCCGATGCGCAATCGATCGCGCGTGAATTCGAAGCCCGCCTCGCTCCCGAGCGGGGGCACGGCATCGGCGCGCCAGACGTCCACAAGCGGCGCGTCGACGCGCGACGGATCGAGCCGCACTTCGCCGGTCTGCGGCACGCAGATGGTGTCGGTGCAGGCGAGATACCGTACCCTCGCCCGGAGCGGCCCAAGATCTTCGATGTTCGTTCCTGCCGGGATCGTCACCGGGTAGAGAACCGCGTATTCGCCCTCGTAGATGTGGTTCATCAGGTCGCCGATCACGAGCCGCTTCGGCAAGGGATAGGCCGCCTCGCCGAACCATTCGGCAGGCCACGACCAATCGACTTCCATGCCCAGACCGGCATCGCCGGGGTTAGACCAGTAGCCATGCCATTCCGGCGCACGCGGGACGAAGCGCAGGGCAACGGTCATTTCGACGGAACCGTCGTCCGCCACGCGCTCGCGGTCGGCGTAGATCTCGACGGCAATATCGTTCGGCCCGCCGGGCTGCGACTGCGCTAGGGCCACCGTGCCGAGCAAGCTCGCGAGCAGCAGCATGGCCGCCCAAACCGCCCGCAAACCGTTCAATGTCCTTGCCTCGTCCACCTGCGCGCCTCTAGTGCCACCGGAGACTATTCGCAACGAGGCGCGTGACCATGACCCAGGCTGACGACACCAAGGACCTGCTGATACTGGGCGGCGGCCTGGTGGGCATGACGCTGGCGCTGGCTGCGGCGAAGAAGGGTCTGTCGAGCCACCTCGTCGATCGCGCCGACCCTGCATCGCTCACCGCCGAGGGTTTCGACGGGCGCGCCTCCGCCATTTCGACCGCGAGCTGGCGGCTGTTCCGCAACATCGGCCTGGAGAGCGCGCTGGAGCCGCATGGCTGCGACATAGCCGCCATCGCCGTGCTCGACCAGATGAAGCCGGGCCGACTCGATTTCCGTCCCGAACCGCACGAGGGCACTCTGGGGCGCATGTTCGCCAACCGCCAGCTGCGCCTTGCGCTGCACGAGGCGGCCGCGAAGGAACCGCTGATTTCCTGGCACGCACCGGTCGAGGTCGTCGATCGCCAGCGCGGCGAATTCGGCGTTTCGGCAACCCTCGGCGATGGAACATTGCTCAAAGCCGCGCTGATGGTGGGCGCGGAAGGCCGCGGCTCGCCCTCGCGCGAAGAAGCGGGCCTCAAGATGGCGAGCTGGGATTACAGCCACCGCGCCATGATCGCCGGACTCGACCACTCGAAGTCGCACGAGAATATCGCCTGGGAAATCTTCTATCCCGATGGCCCCTTCGCTCTCCTGCCGATGCTCGACGGCCCCGATGGCCAGCACCGCAGCGCGCTGGTCTGGACGGTGGACGAGAAGGATGCCGCAGGCGTTCTCAAGCTGTCCGACCGCGCCTTCCTCGCCGAGGTCCACAAGCGCATGGGTGACCTGCTGGGCGAGCTGAAGCTCAACAGCGCACGCTCGTCCTACCCGCTCAGCTTCCAGCACACGGCGCGTATCGTCGATAACCGGCTCGCGCTCGTCGGCGACAGCGCGCACGGCATGCACCCGATTGCCGGACAGGGCCTCAACCTCGGCCTGCGAGACGTTGGCGCGCTGGTGGAGGTACTCGACGAGGCGCTGCGGCTCGGCCTCGATCTCGGCGATGCGCAGGTGCTGAAGAAGTATGAGGAATGGCGCGCACTCGATGCGCTCATGGTCATGGGCGCGACCGACAGCCTCACCCGCCTCTTCGGCGTGCCGGGTAAGGCCGCCAGCGCGGCCCGGAGGCTCGGCATGGCGGGGGTCCAGCGATCGGGCTGGCTCAAGCGGTTCTTCATGGACGAGGCACGCGGGGTATCGGGCAAGCTGCCCGACATGCTCCGGGCCTGAAGCCTACTCCTCGGCCAGGCTGGGCTGTTCGATGCGGTTGCCCGCCCCGTCGCGTAAGCGGCGCGGTTCGAGCACCGCGGCGGTTTCGATCAGATCGAGAGCCTGCTGCATCGCCGCATAGCGTTCCGCATCGCGAATCCACCCTTGCGCGTTCTGCGCGCCGGGCAGGTTCTTGACCTCGGCAATGGCGGCTTCGGTGCGGCCGCTCTCGAGGAACAGGCGCGCACGCTCCAGTCGACGCTGGGGCTGCGGCGACGGCGCACTTTCGCTGCGCACCACGAAGAGCTGCGAAAGCTCGCTCTTGAAGCGCTCGAAGCCGCTTTCCCTCACCGGCTCGGCGAGGCGCGGCGAAAGCCCCTCGAGGCGTGCGATCAGGGCATCCAGCGTCACGGGATTGCGGCTCGCCCTGATCAGGGTGTCGACGGCATTTGGCATGGCATCGCCGAAGCGCAGGCGAAGCTGGTCGGCGAGGAATCCGAGTTCGGCGCCCTTCTCCAGCGCCCGCCGTGTCGCAAAGGCGATCAGCAATCCTTCCGCGCGCGCGGCATTGCCCGCTGCCGCCTGCGATTGCAGATCGAGCCGGGCGATACGCTGTTCGGCTGCGGCAAGGCGCTGGTCGATCCCGCCCTGCTGCTCCTCGACCCGCGCGACGGCGCGCTCCGCCGCCTGGCTGGCAGTCGCGGAAGGCGTCGGCGTCGGCGTATTCGTGGGATCGGCAGCAAGCGCCGTCTGCGGCTGGGCCTGATCTGTTGCCTCTCCGCCCCGGTCGGTCATGCGGTAGACGCCATATCCGACCAACGCCCCGCCGAGCACGAACGAAGCGAGGACTGTTGCGAGCATCGGCCGGACCGACGGGCCCTTGCGCCTGCTGCTGGTGAATTCGTTCATCTACTTCCGTTCTGCGACCCAAGCGCCCGCTTTGCACGTGGCGCTACCCATCCCTCTGGGGCGAATCTTGGCACAAAGCCTTGGCCAAGGCCAGTAGCTGCGTGTCCTCCGCAGCCTCTGCAATGTGGATGGAGCGCCAGCCGGTCCCAGCCATCTCGGCGACGCGGGGGCCGATGACGGCAAGGTCGATCAGCGCGCGTTCGAGTCCGAGCCGGTCGCATTCCTCGGCGAAGCGGGTGGCCGCCGCCCCCGAATGGAGCGCCACGACGCCTCCAGCGCGCAGGCGCTCTGCATCGGCGAGCTCGATGGGCACCGTGCGATAGACGACCCGCGTCTCGATGCGGATCCCTTCCGGAGCCGCGAGTATGACGTGGTCTTCCCCGGCGAGACGCAGGAGGTGCAGTTCACGGCCGTCGAGCGCATCGAGCACCGACTGGAGACCGCCGCGCCCGACCTGGCCGACAACGAAACCTGCATTTCGCGCGGCATCGGCAGTGGCCTGGCCGACCACATGGACGGGAAGCCGGGAGAAGGCCTCGAGCCCGTCCCCGCCATGACGAAAGACATTGGCACTGCCGACCAGCAGGCCTTCGAAGCCGTCGGGGTCCGGCGCTTCCCATTGCGCAGGCTCGACCTCGAACAAGGGGCCGCCGAAGACATCCAGCCCCATCGCACGGCCCGTCTCGGCGGAAATCGACCAGCCCGGTTCGGGCCGCAGCAGGAAGAGCGGCTTCACGCCTCGCCTTCGAACAGAGCCCGCACTTCGGGCGAAGCGGCTTCGAGCAGGCGCCGCGCAAGCGCGAGCGGCGCGTCGCAGTCGCCTGCCGCAAAGCGCGCCTCGTCGGCGATACGGGTCGCGCCATCGCTGCTGTAGATCGCCACCTGCAAGTGAAGTGCGTCACCGCTGGTGGTCGTGAGCGCGGCGATCGGGCTGCTGCACCCGCCGCCCAGGCCTTCGAGCAGGCGGCGTTCGGCCATCACTTCGGCATTGCTCGGCGCGTGGTCGATAGCGGCAAGCAGTGCGCGGGTTCGTTCATCGTCGCTCCGGCATTCGATACCGATCGCAGCCTGCGCGGGCGCAGGGAGCCAGTCCTCCGGATCGAGCCGTACGCCTACCCCGGCTTCGCCCAGCCGGTCGAGGCCGGCCGAGGCGAGGAATGTGGCATCGGCCTCGCCCGCCTCGAGCTTGGCCATGCGGGTCGCGACATTGCCGCGGATGCCGACGACAACGAGGTCCGGACGGCGATGCAGCAATTGCGCCGCCCGGCGCGGGGCGCTGGTGCCGACCTTCGCCCCCTCAGGGATAGCGGCAACTGAAGCGGCCCCCAGCAACCGGTCCGCCTTGTCGGCGCGCGGCAGGATCGCGCAGATGGCGATCTGTTCGGGCCGCAGCGTTTCGACATCCTTCATCGAATGCACCGCGATGTCGATCCGCCCTTCGACCAGCCAGTGATCCAGCTCGCGCGTCCATAAGGCCTTGCCGCCGATCTCGGCCAGCGGGCGGTCGAGCACCTTGTCGCCGCTCGCCACGACGGGGACCAGCTCCACCGCCGATTCGTCCCAGCCATGTGCCGCGCAAAGGCGGGCGCGGGTTTCATGCGCCTGCGCCATAGCAAGCGGCGACTGGCGCGTTCCGAGGCGGATGTTGGGCGTAGCCGGCATAGGTTTCCTTGCCCTAGCGGGCAGGCACGCTAAGGGGAAGCGCGATGGTACTCGTGCTCGGCATAGAAAGTTCCTGCGACGAAACCGCGGCCGCGCTTGTCGATGGCCAGCGGCGGATCGTGGCGCAGCGGATCGCATCGCAGGATGCGGAGCACGCGCCCTATGGCGGGGTCGTCCCGGAAATTGCGGCCCGCGCGCACGCCGAACGGCTCGCGCCGATGATCGCGGGCGTACTCGAGGACGCAGGCGTGACGCTGGACGATTGCGATGCCATCGCGGCGACGGCGGGTCCGGGCCTCATCGGCGGCGTGATGGTCGGGCTCGTCAGTGCCAAGGCGCTGGCGATGGCGAGCGACACGCCGCTGATCGCGATCAACCACCTCGAAGGGCATGCGCTGAGCCCGCGCCTTGCCGATGCAAGCATCACCTTTCCCTATGCCCTGCTGCTGGTCTCGGGCGGACATTGCCAGATCCTGCGCGTCGATGGCGTCGGGCGCTACAAGCGCCTCGCCACCACGATCGACGATGCGCTGGGCGAGGCCTTCGACAAGACCGCCAAGATCCTCGGCCTGGGCTTCCCCGGCGGGCCTGCGGTCGAGCGCAAGGCACGGGAGGGCGACCCGAAGGCCGTGCCGCTCCCGCGCCCGATGGTCGGCAGCGGCGAACCGCATTTTTCCTTCGCCGGGCTCAAGAGCGCCGTGCTGCGTGCGCACGAGAGCGGCGAATATGCGGTCGCGGATATCGCCGCGAGTTTCCAGCAGGCCGCCGTCGATTGCGTAACCGACCGATTGCACATTGCGCTGGCGCAAATGCCCGACGTGCAGACGCTGGTCGTCGCAGGCGGCGTTGCCGCCAATGCCACGGTGCGCGCAGCACTCGAAGAGCTTGCGGCCGATCACGCCATGCGCTTCGCCGCGCCTCCATCCAAGCTCTGCACCGACAACGCCGCCATGATCGCCTGGGCGGGTGTCGAACGGCTCGGCCAGAGCGACGCGCTCGATATCTCGGCCCGCCCGCGCTGGCCGCTCGATCCCGAGGCGGAACCGGTGCGCGGTGCAGGGGTGAAAGGATGACCCGCGTCGGTGTTCTGGGAGCAGGGGCCTGGGGTACGGCGCTCGCGCAGATGCTCGCCAGCGATGGCCGCGAGGTGCTGATCTGGGCGCGCGAGACCGAGCTGGTCGAGGAAATCAACGCCCACCATACCAACACGCCCTTCCTGCCTTCCGCCAGGCTGGCCGATACGATCCGCGCAACCGGCGATCTGGCCGAAATGGCGGAGTTGGACGTCTTGCTCGTGGTCACGCCCGCCCAGCACATGGGCAGTGTCCTTGAAGCGATGCCGTCGCACCCGCGCGATCTCGTGTTGTGTTCCAAGGGGATCGAGGCGAGCAGCGGCAGGCTGATGAACGACGTCGCCCGCGATGCCGCGCCTGAGAGCGCCATCGCCGTGCTGTCCGGCCCCACCTTCGCGCATGAAGTCGCCGCCGGCTTGCCCACTGCCGTGACGCTCGCGTGCGGCGGCGGCGAGGAGCAGTGGGTGCGCCTGTCACCGGTCGTCGCCCGCCCTGCCTTCCGGCCCTATTACTCCGACGATGTCGCCGGCGCGGAAATCGGCGGAGCGGTGAAGAACGTGCTCGCGATCGCCTGCGGCGTCGTCGACGGGCTCGGCCTCGGCCAGAACGCCCGCGCGGCGCTGATCGCGCGGGGTTATGCGGAGATGCTGCGCTTCGGAGAGGCGCTGGGCGCGCGTGCCGAGACGCTGGCGGGCTTGTGCGGCCTAGGCGACCTTGTGCTGACCTGCTCCTCCACCTCGAGCCGCAATTTCTCGCTCGGCAAGGCGCTGGGCGAAGGTCAGGACGCGGAAACGCTCATGGCCGATCGCCGCACTGTCGCGGAAGGGGCGCACACTGCGCCTGTGCTCGTCGAACTGGCCGCACGCCATGGTGTCGCCATGCCGATCGTCACCGCCGTATACGGCCTCATCAGGGGTGACGATCCGCGCCTGACCGTCTCGGGCATCCTCGCCCGCCCGCTCACCGCAGAACAGGGACGCGCCGGGTGACAGCCGAGCAATCCGACGACGACATGACCGCCCTCGCCAAGGGCGGCAGGCAGAACTTCTTCGGTTTCGTGCTGCGGCTCCTCGCGCGCCTGCCCTTCCTGTTCATCGCCGGTCGCCTCTACGGGCCGGAAGAGCTGGGCATCTTTGCCTCGGCCCTCGTCGTCGTAGAGCTCGTCGCACTGGTTTGTGCGATGGGCGAGAAGCGCGGCCTTGCCCAGCGGCTGACCGACGGAGAGGACGCACACCCTGCGAATCTTGTCTACGACGGCATGTTGCTGGCGCTGGTCTTCGCCAGTCTCGCGGCGGTGTTCTTCTGGTTCGTGCCGGCGCCGCTCTTCCCGAGCGGGCAATATACCGAGCTGGACCGCCTCGTGGTCCTCGCCATCCCAGGCTACGCGCTGACCGAGATCGTGCTCGCCGCGCAAGCCTACAGATACGACATCGCCACGACCGTGCGCGCCCGCGCCGTCGTGGAGCCGTGGACCATTTCGATCATGGCCGGGGTATTCTGGTTCATTCCGGCGACGCAGGAATCCGGCCTCGCGCTGGCTTATCTCGCCTCGATCTACGCGGGTCTGTTCACCGGCCTGTGGTCCTTCTTCCGCAGCTACGGCCCGCCACGCGGCTGGCGGATCGAGCCCGCCTACATCGCAAGGATGACGGCCCGCGCGTTGCCGCTGGCAACCGCCGATGCGATCGAATGGGGCACGCGGCGGCTCGACATCTTCATCCTCGGCCTGTTCGCCGCGCCGAGCGCGGTGGGCGTCTATTACATCGCCCAGCAGGTCGCGAGTCTGCCGCAGAAACTCAAGACCAGTTTCGAACCGATCCTCGGTCCGGTCATCACCAAGAACCTCAAGACGAAAAACTACGAGGCGATCGCCAAGCAGGTCTGCCAGGTCGGTTTCTGGATCATCGCGATGCAAGCAGGCATCGCGCTGGCCTTGGGCGTGCCGGGCGAGGCGGTGATGGGGCTGGTCGGGCCGGAGTTCGTCGGCGGGACCGGCGCCCTCGCCTTCCTGCTGGCGGCCGAGGTCGTCGCGGCCACCGCAGTCGTGTCCGAAGCCGTGCTGATCTATGTCGCGCGGGTGAAGAACCTGTGGATATCCATCAGCACCATCGTCCTTCAGGGCGTGCTGACGGTAGTCCTGATCGAGGCGATGGTCGCAGGCGGCTATGGCGAGCCGTACAAGGCCGCTGCCGCCGCCATCGCGCTCGCACTGGCGCTGGGCACGGCGAGCCTCGTGAAGGCGGTGCTGCTCTCGAAGATCCTCGGCCATACGATCAACAATTTCCGCTGGGCGCTGGTCTATGCGGCAGCCCCGGCGGTGCTCGTGGGCTGGCTCGCGACCCGCCTGCCGGAGTGGGCGGAGCTTGCGTTCGGGGTTCCGGCAATCCTGCTGGTTTACGGTCTCGTCATCTGGCACCGCGGCTTCGGGCCCGAAGACCGGGTGCTGTTCAAGCGTCACCGTGAGACCGAAGCCGAGGTCGAAGGCTGAGCGTTTCATCGCACGCCCGGCACGTTCAGTCGGCATTCACCCGAGAACGATGTAACTCTGTAACACCGAAACATCGGGGAGGACTGCATATGCGTATCGCCAAGCTCGCCACCGCCTGCGCCGCCGCTGCATTGATTGCCGGCTGCGCCTCGCAACAAGGGGGCGAAGAAATCGTCCTGACCGGATCCAAGGCAACGCCCGGTAGTGAGACCGCTCCGCCACCTCCGCCTCCTCCTCCGCCCCCGCCCCCGCCTCCGCCACCGCCACCGCCGGTCGCGGGATCGCAGGCCGTCGTGGTCACGGGATCGCGGATTGTTAACGAGTCGCTGCAGTCTGCACCGACGGCGATCACGGTTACCGGGAGCACAGCCGGTTACGTGGCCGACATGGCGAACGCCTCGTCCCCTATCGCAACCGAAAGCTCCGAAACGAGCTACCGCTACTTCCCTTCGGTTTTTGTCCCGACCGTGCCGAGCCACGACCAGTATGACGGCGAAGAGGTCTCGCCGGTCAAGGTCGTCGCCAACGAGCCGGTTTCGACCTTCTCGGTCGACGTCGATACGGGCGCCTACACCAACGCCCGCCGCTTCATCACCGACGGCCAGATGCCGCCGAAGGACGCGGTGCGGACCGAGGAGTTCGTCAACTACTTCCGCTACGATTACGAACGCCCGGACAGCGTGAGCCAACCCTTCACGGTCAACACCGATGTCGCGGTTTCGCCGTGGAACCCCGAGACGCGGCTCGTCCGCATCGGCCTTGCCGGATACGAGATGCCCGAGCAGGAGCGCCCGGCGGCCAATGTCGTCTTCCTCCTCGACGTGTCCGGTTCGATGTCGAGCCCCGACAAGCTGCCGCTGGTCAAGACCGCCATGCGCCAGCTTGCGGGACAGCTGACCAGGAAGGACCGCGTCTCGATCGTCGTCTATGCCGGCGCGGCGGGCCTCGTGCTCGATGCAACGAATGACGAACGCAAGATCAAGGATGCGCTCGACCTGCTCGAAGCGGGCGGGTCCACCGCAGGCGGGGCGGGCATCGAACTCGCCTATCGCGTAGCCGAGGCGAACCGCATCCCGGGGGGCGTAAACCGCGTGATCCTCGCCACCGACGGCGATTTCAATGTCGGCACATCGGATCGGGAATCGCTCGTCGAGCTGATCGAAAGGAAGCGCGAGACCGGCGTCACCCTGTCGGTGCTCGGCTTCGGGCGGGGCAATCTCAACGACGCGATGATGGAGCAGGTCGCCAACCACGGCAATGGCAACTACTCCTACATCGACAGCGCGCTGGAAGCCCGCAAGGTGCTCGGCGACGAGATGGGCGCGACGCTTTTCACCATCGCCAAGGACGTGAAGATCCAGGTCGAATTCAACCCTGCCGTCGTCAGCCAGTACCGCCTCGTCGGCTACGAGAACCGGGCGCTGCGCGAGGAAGACTTCGACAATGACGCCGTCGATGCGGGCGATATCGGTGCAGGCCATCAGGTGACCGCGATCTACGAAGTCGTCCCTGCCGGGGCCAAGGGCTGGATCAGCCAGCGCCGCTATGAAGACAAGCCCGACAGTCGCGCGGTCGATCTTGCCGCGGAGGCCGCCTTCATCAAGCTGCGCTACAAGCGGCCCGATGGCGAGAAGAGTGCCCTCATCACCTACACGCTGCCCGCGAGCGCGCTGCGGACCACTGCGCTGCCCGGCGGCGATTTCGCCTTCGCCAGCGCGGTCGCGGCCTTCGGCCAGAAGCTGCGCGGCGACCCGATGCTGGCGAGCTTCGGTTACGGCCAGATCGCCGGGCTCGCCGGCAATCCGCGCGATTTCTGGCGGCAGGAATTCCTCCAGCTGGTGAAGACCGCCGACGGCCTCGAATAGCGAGCTTGGCAGGCGGGTCGGCACCCGGCTAAGAGCCGTGGCATGTCGATCCGCCCCCCCCTAGTGATCCTCGCCGGAGCCGTGCTCGTCTCGGTCGGCGCCTATGCGGTCGCGCAGCAATCGGCAGAGGGTTTCGTCGAACCGCTAGAGGAGCAAGCGGGGACTGCGATTGCCGAGGCAGGTGGCGGCAAGGTCACCGCGCGTTTCACCAATCCGATAGGGTCGCCCACAAGGCACCCGCTGCTCACCGGCGGCGAAGGCCTTCCCGAAGCGACGCGCGCCAGGGTAGCACGCGCCGTAGCGGCCATTCCCGGCGTCGGCGGCATCGCATGGAGCGACGGAACGGCGCGCGCCGAAAGCTCCGCGCCGACCTACGAGCCGCTGCACTGCCAGGAAGACGTCGACGGGCTCCTGCGCAGCCGCTCGGTCCGCTTCGAGGAAGGCTCCAGCGCGATGCAGCCCGCCAGCCGCATGCTGCTCGACGAGGTGGCCGAGGCGTTGCGCCCCTGTCTCGGCGCAATCATCTCTATCACCGGCCATACCGACGAATCAGGCCCGGAACCCGGCAATCTCGCGCTCAGCATGGAACGCGCCCGCGCGGTGCGCGAAGCGCTGGTGCGGCGCGGCATCCCGCGCGACGGCCTGCGGGCCAAGGGTGTCGGCTCATCAGAGCCGGTCGAAGGCCTCGCCCCCGGCGACCCCGCCAACCGCCGCATCGAATTCGCTGTGATCCGGACCGAACCGCTCACTCCGACCCCCGTCGACACGCCGGGAGCGCGCTGACATGCCTGTCTGGTTCGAACTGGTCGCCATCATGCTGGTTGCCTATGGCGCGGGCTTCGGGATCGGCTGGGGCCTGTGGGGCCGCGCCGCGTCCGGCGACAGCGACACGCAAGAGGATAGCAAATGACCGAACTGCTCCAGGCCTACTGGCCCGCCATCGTCATCGCCCTCGTCATCGGGCTGGCCATCGCGTGGTACGTCTTCCACGCCTCGCGCACCACGCGCGTCACCACGACCAGTCGCGATGTGCTCGACGAAGGTGCATCGCCTGCCGCACGCAACAAGGCGTTGATCGACAGTGCCCCGGCGGCGGCGGTCGAACCCAGACAGACCACGACAGCGGCCGGCGGCGACGACCTTACGCGCATCAAGGGGGTCGGTCCCAAGCTGGCTGCCCTCCTGCACAAACAAGGCATCACCAGCTTCAGCCAGATCGCGGGGTGGACCGATGCCGACATCGACCGAGTCGACGCAGGCCTGGGCCGCTTCGAGGGCCGCATCCGCCGTGATGACTGGGTCGGTCAGGCCAGTCTGCTGGCAGGTGGCGACGAAGCGGCTTACGCGGCGAAATACGGCCAGCTGTCCTGACTGCGGAACAAAATACCGCTTCCCCTGTTCATTTCTTCGGGTCGAGAGAGAGGTGGAGAGTGGGAATGGGACATCGTTTGCGCGTTCTCGTCGCGGAAGACGAATTCATTATCGGTCATGATCTGTGTGCGACGGTTGCCGAAGCCGGCTACGATGTCGAAGGCCCCTATGACGATATCCAGTCCGCCATGCTCGCCTACCAGAAGCATAAGCCCGACCTCGCGATCCTCGACGTTCAGCTCGGCGACGGGATCGTCTACCCGCTTGCCGAGCAGATGATGGCCGAAGATGTCCCGGTGATCTTCCACTCGGGACATTTGTCGCCCAGCGAGGTGGCGGACCGCTTCCCGCAGGCGCGGGCCATCGCCAAGCCCGCTCCCCCGGCCGAAATGATTGCGAGCGTTCAGGCGGCTCTCAGCCAGCACTGAGGAGCCGCCACCACGGTACGGATTGGATTCCACCGGACAGGTGGTATCCTGCGCCGATGGGGAAGCTTGCCACCTTCTTGGCGCTCGACCGCGAAGACCGCTGGGCCACGCTAGAGGCCCTGTACAGCCTCGCGCTATCGCAAGCGCTGGTGCGTTCGGTTCCGCCGCGCCGGTGGAGGTCCCGTTTCGGCCCGGTGGCGCGCGGCGAAACTGGCGGCACCATCTCGCACCGCCAGCTTGAACCGGTAAGGCGGGTCCGGCTGGCGATTGCCCGCGCCTCGCGCAACCTGCCCACCGATCCCAATTGCCTGCCGCAGGCGCTGGCGGGTCGCCGCATGCTGGAGCGGCGCGGCATCGAATCCTCGCTCTACCTCGGGTTCCAGCGCGGACCGGACGGCGCACCGCATTTCCATGCCTGGCTGAAGGTGGGTACGGAGTGGGTTACGGGCCTGTGTGACGAGACGCGCTATTCGCTGCTTCTGCCCGGCGACGCAGGAGTTGCCTGACGCCCCCTTGCGGAGCGGGTGCAAGCCTGCCATCGGACATGCGGTAACAGAGGAGACCACATGGCCGGAATGGTGCCTTTCGCCTGGGATGATCCCTTCAATCTCGACGAGCAGCTGACCGAGGAAGAGCGGATGATCCGCGATGCCGCCCACGCCTTTGCGCAAGGCGAGCTGCAACCGCGGGTGATCGAGAACTTCAGCAAGGAAGTCGACGATCCCGAACTCTTCCCGATGATGGGCGAGGCCGGCCTGCTGGGCGCAACCGTGCCGGAAGAATATGGCGGCGCGGGCGCGAGCTATGTCGCTTACGGCCTGATCGCGCGCGAGATCGAGCGGGTCGATTCGGGCTATCGCTCGATGGCCTCTGTCCAGTCCAGCCTCGTGATGTTCCCGATCTTCGAATACGGCAGCGAGGAACAGCGCAAGAAATACCTGCCCGGCCTCGCCAGCGGCAAGCTGATCGGCTGCTTCGGCCTGACCGAACCCGATGCCGGATCCGATCCCGCCGGGATGAAGACGGTCGCGAAGAAGGTCGACGGCGGATACGTGATCTCCGGGTCCAAGACCTGGATTTCCAATGCGCCCTTCGCCGACGTCTTCGTCGTCTGGGCGAAGAGCGAAGCGCATGGCGGCGGCATCCGCGGCTTCGTGCTCGAAAAGGGCACGAAGGGGCTGTCGGCACCCAAGATCGAAGGCAAGCTCTCCTTGCGCGCTTCTACCACGGGCATGATCGTGATGGACGAGGTCGAGGTCGGCGAGGACGCTCTGCTGCCCGAAGTGCAGGGCCTGAAAGGTCCGTTCGGCTGCCTCAACCGCGCGCGTTACGGCATCAGCTGGGGGGCGATGGGTGCGGCCGAATTCTGCATGCACGCCGCGCGCCAGTACGGCCTTGACCGGCACCAATTCGGCGTGCCGCTGGCCTCGAAGCAGCTCTACCAGCTCAAGCTCGCCGACATGATGACCGAGATTTCGATGGGCCTGCAGGCCAGCCTGCGCGTCGGCCGGCTGATGGACGAAGGCAAGTTCGCGCCCGAGATGATCAGCATCGTCAAGCGCAACAATGTCGGCAAGGCGCTCGATATCGCGCGCAAGTCGCGCGACATGCACGGCGGAAACGGCATCTCGGAAGAATATCAGGTCATCCGCCACATGGTGAACCTCGAAACGGTCAACACGTACGAGGGCACGCATGACGTCCATGCGTTGATCCTCGGCCGCGCCGTGACGGGGATCGCCGCGTTCTGATGCGGCTGCTCGGCTACTTCCGGTCCTCGACGAGCTATCGGCTGCGGATTGCGCTCAACCTGAAAGGGCTCGATTACGACTACGTGCCGGTCAACCTCGTGACCTCCGAACAGAAGGGGGAGGCCTATACCAGCCGCAACCCCTTCGGTTCGGTTCCGCTGCTCGAGGCCAACGGGCGCGACCGGGCGCAGTCGATGGCGCAGCTCGAATGGCTCGACGAGGCCTATCCCGAGCCGCCGTTGCTGCCGCGCGACATCGAGGACCGCTTTACGGCGCGCGAACTCGCCTATGCAATCGCCACCGAAACGCATGCGGTGAACAACCTACCGGTGCTCAAATACCTCGCCGATCCGCTCGGCCATTCGCAGGACGAGATCGCCACCTGGTACCGGCACTGGCTGAAGCGGACCTTCGATCCGGTCGAAGCGCGGCTCGCCCAGCTCGGCACCGGCGATTTCCTGTTCGACGCGCCCGGCCTGTTCGAGGTCGTGCTGCTGCCGCAGGTCTATAACGCGCGCCGCTTCGACTTCGACTTCACGCATCACCCGCACATCACCCGGATAGAACGTGCCTGCCTTGACCACGAGGCCTTTGCGCGCGCGTATCCCAACAACCAGATCGACAGTCCCGACTACAAGGGGCCGCAAGGAGAGACAGCATGAAGCTTGCCACACTCAAGGACGGAAGCCGCGACGGCAAGCTGGTCGTCGTCTCCAAGGACCTCACCCGCTATTGCGCCGCCGATAACATCGCCCCGACGCTGCAGGCGGCGCTCGACGATTGGGACGAGATCGCGCCGAAGCTGGAGGTGCTTTACATCGACGTCGAACACCAAGCGGTGCCCTGCGAGCGCTTCCACGAGCGCGAGGCGCATTCGCCGCTTCCCCGGGCCTACCAATGGGCCGACGGCTCGGCCTACATCAACCACGTCGAACTGGTGCGCAAGGCGCGCGGTGCCGAGGTGCCCGAGAGCTTCTATCACGATCCGCTGATGTACCAGGGCGGCAGCGACAGCTTCCTCGCCCCGCGCGACGACATCCCGCTCAAGGACACCAAGTGGGGCTGCGACATGGAAGGCGAAGTCGCGGTCATCACCGATGACGTGCCCATGGGCGTCTCCAAGGAAGCCGCTGCCGATCACATCAAGCTGCTCATGCTGGTCAACGACGTATCGCTGCGCGGCCTGATCCCCGGAGAACTCGCCAAGGGCTTCGGCTTCTTCCAGTCCAAGCCCGCCAGCGCCTTCAGCCCCGTCGCGGTCACGCCCGACGAGCTGGGCGATGCGTGGCAGGGCAGCATCATCCACCTGCCGCTGATGGTCGATTACAACGGCCAAGCCTTCGGCCGCGCCAACGCGGGCGTGGACGCCACCTTCAGCCTCGCCGAACTGGTGGCGCATGCTGCCAAGACCCGTGACCTCGGAGCCGGAACGATTATCGGTTCGGGCACTGTCTCCAACCAGGGCCCGGACGGCGACCCAGGCAAGCCGGTGAGCGAAGGCGGGCTCGGCTACAGCTGCATCGCCGAAATCCGGATGATCGAGACGATCGCCAAGGGCGAGGCGAGCACGCCCTTCATGTCGCCCGGCGACACGGTGCGCGTGGAAATGCGCGACGCGGAAGGGCACTCCATCTTCGGCGCCATCGAGCAGAAGGTGGTCGAGGCCTGAGCACGACGCGGCCCCTCGTCGGCAAGCGCATAGGATTACTCTCGGCCCGCGCCAGCCATGCGAACGGCGGAGTGTTCGAGGCGATCGTCGGGCAGGTCGCGCTCCTTCACCGCCTCGGCGCGGTGCCGGTCGTCATAGCCGTCCAGGATGCGGCCCACGGCGAGGATAGCTGGCGGCTCGGAAATACCGAAATCGTGCTCGCCGCCGGGTCCGGCCCCGACCAGCTGGCCTATTCGCCCGAGCTTGCACAGCGCATGGTCGAAGCGAGGCTGGACCTGCTGCACCTTCACGGCATCTGGCAATATCCGAGCCGGGCAGCGGACGAATGGGCGCAAACGACCGGGCTACCGCTCGTCATCAGCCCCCACGGCATGCTCGATCCATGGATCACCGCACGCAACGCCTGGAAGAAGGGCATCGCGCGCTTCGCGTGGGAACGTGCGGCGTGGGCCCGAGCGGCTGCCTTTCACGCACTGACCACGGACGAAGCGAGCGACATCGAACGCGAGACCGGCTCCGAAAAGGTCGAAATCATCCCGAACCCGGCGCCGCCTGCCGGTCCGGCCCCGACGACGATCCCCCCGCCCGGCGCGCTCTATCTGGGCCGCATCCATCCGAAGAAGAACATCCTTGCGCTGATCGAAGGCTGGCTCTCCGCCCTGCCCGATCTGCCGGACGGCGTGACGCTGACGATTGCCGGCTGGGGAGACAGTGACGGCATCCGTGCTCTCGAACGGGCGCTCGTCGGCATCGATCCATCGGTGGCGTTCGTCGGCGCCGTCTTCGGATCGCAAAAGGCTGCGCTGCTCGACGTGTCGCGCTTTGTGATCCTGCCTTCGCTGAGCGAGGGGTTGCCGATGGCGGTGCTCGATGCTTGGGCGGCAGGCGTGCCGACGATCATGTCGCAAGCCTGCCACCTGCCCGAGGGCTACGAAGCGGGCGCGGCCATTCCTTGCGAAACCAGTCCCGAAAGCATTGCCAAGGCTCTGGTCGCGGGCTTCGGTCGGAGCGAAAGCGAGTGGCTGGCGATGGCGCGGGCCGCACAAGATCTCGCCTCCGGGCCCTTCGGCAGTGAAGGTATCAGCGGCAAGTGGGAAGCGCTCTACGCCGAGTTGCTTAAGGGTTGAGCGGCTTAAGTTCGACCCGGTCGATTACCACCCGCCCGGCACCCGGACGCACCCACAGGCTCAGGACCGCATCGGGACAACCCGTCGCAACCAGCCGCTGCCCTTCGCGGTCGATCCGCTCGCGGATGGCACGCGGACGCGCCGGCGCCTTGCAGTTGAGCGTGGCCGCGAGCCGCTGTGCGCCCGGACCATCGACCTTGGCGCGGATCACATAGGTTCCCGCGTCCAGTGCGACCGGCTGCGCAACGACCAGTCGCGTGACGCTGGACCGGCTTTCGACCTCGAGCCGCGCTTCCTCGCCCGCGAGCTTTGTCACCCGGACTTCCCCGGTGCGGTACCGCTGCCAGCCGATCGCGCCCGATGCGTCCTCTGACCCGAACGCCGCAAAATCGGCGTCAGCCAGCAGTCCACCGGGCTCTGCGGCCGGGCAATGGCGCCGCGCGATTCCTTCGGCGTCGGCGCGATAATTGCGGCGTGCAAGTTCGCGGATCATGGGCAGCGTCGCGTCGCAGCCAAGCTCCGTGATACCGCTGCTTTCCTGCGCCAGGACCGCTGCGCGAGCCCGCAATACCGCGTCATCGGCCTTTACTGCCCCCAGATAGGCATCCGCCCAGCGGGGACTTGCACCCAGCCGCGCAGCAAGTGCCGTGCGCCCCTCGGCGGATTGCTCAAGCTGGGACAGCAGGAATTGCGACACCTCCCCGTTGTCGTTCGCGCGCAGCACCGCATCGAGCCGCTCTGCCGCCCCGTCGTAATCGCCGCGCGCCAGGGACTCGCCGAAATGCCAGACCTGCGCCAGCGGCTCGCGCCGGCTGATCCGTTCGGCCTGCGCAAAGGCTTCAGCTGCATCCCGGTCTGCACCCGTGCCGGACGCCGCCGCTCCGAGATACGCCATGCCCCGCGGATCGAGCGGATCATGCGCGATGGCGAGGGTCGCGAGCGTGCTCGCGGTCGCATTATCACCCTCCCCCAGCGCTTTCGCAGCCAGGCGCTTGGCCGCACCTACCTGCATGAACTGGGGCACGAACCGGGCGAAGGACTGGCGCGTCTCGCTCATGCGGTCGAAGCCGCTGACCAGCGCAAGGAAGGCAAAGGCCACTACCCCCAGCGTAACGGCGAGCCTGCCGGGAGCGGCGATCATGCCTCGTTACGGCCGTCGCCGGTCGCGTATTGATAATAGTCGTAGCCGTAATAGGCCGAGTAGCGGTTGCCCGACTTGGTCGGGTCGAACTTTGCCAGGACCGCGCCGAGCAGCACCGGCTTCATCGAGCGCAAGCGTCTGAGGGCCGCCTTGAGCGAACCGCTGCGCCCGCGCTCGGCCTCGACCACGAACACGGTGCCATCGGCGATCGCAGCCAGCATCGGTGCATCGGCTAGCCCGAGCACCGGCGGGCTGTCGACGATCACGACATCGTGGGTCTGCGCGAAATATTCGAGGAGCTGGGCCATGCGCGGCGAGGACAGGAGTTCCGAGGGGCTCGGCGGCAGCGGTCCGGCGGGCAGCAGGTCGATCTTGCGGCCCTTGACCTTGAGGATCGCGCTCTTCGGATCGTCCTGCGACACCAGAAGGTCGGTCAGCCCGCGCTCGGACTTGAGGTTGAGCACCTTGTCCAGCGCCGGACGGCGCAAGTCCGCGTCGATCAGCAGCGGCCGCATGCCGATACGGGCAAAGCCGGTCGCGATGGCGAGGCTCGTCGTGCTCTTGCCTTCGTGCGCCTGCGCGCTGGTGACGACGATGATCTTCGGCAGGCCTTGCGGCGTCGAATAGAGCAGCGCGCCGCGCAGCGAGTTGTAGGCTTCGGAGATCGGCGATTTGGGCTCTTCGAGAGCTTCGAGCGGGGTACCGTTTTCGGTCCGTGGCACGACGCCCAGCAGGGCTAGGTCGAGCTTGTCCTCGACATCTTCCGGCGTGCGGATCACGTCGTCGAGCTGGTCGCGCAGGAACACCGCCATCGCGGCAAGGCCCAGCCCGACCAGCAGGCCGAGGGCGAGGTTGCGCGGCACATTAGGCGAGGACGGCGATGTCGGAGTCTCGGCCCGGTCGATGATCGCGATGTTGCTCGACGAGATGCCGGCCGAGGCGTTCAGCTCTCTATAGCGCTGGAGCAGCCCGTCATAGATCGAGCGGGCGGTGTCCGCCTGCCGCGAAAGCACATTGTAGCGCACCGACTGGTCCTGCTCGGCAAGCGAATTGCCGCGGGCCTGCTGGACCTGTCCATCGAGCTTGCTCTCCGCCGATTGGGCGGCGCTGTATTCGGCCCTGATCGACTCGCGGACCTGCCGCGCGGTCGCTTCGAGCTGGCGGTTTATCGCCGCGAGGTCGCCTTCGAGGCGGCTGATCGCCGGATGATTTCCCAGATAGCGTTCCTGCGCCACCTGCAACTCGCTCTGCAGTTCGGCGCGCCGCGTCATCAGCGACTGAACCGTCGGATTGCCCAATACCGGCTGCGAGGCGAGTAGCGGCGTCCCTTGGATCGCCTCCCAGCGCGACTGGGCGGCGATACGATCGGCGCGCGCCTGGATGGCCGCATCGTTCAGCTGGATCAGGCTCGAAGCGGTTACCGTACCCGCCAGACGGTCACGACCGTCGGGCGACAGCGCATCGTAGGTGCGGATCAGCCCGACACTCTTGGCGTAATCGTTGAGCTCGCGTTCGGAGTCCTCCAGATCGATTCTCGCCTCTTCAAGCTGTTCCGCCACGAAGTCGCGCGCATAGGACGTGCTGTCGAAACGGCGCTGCAGGTTCGCCTGGATGAATTCTTCCGCAAAAGCGTTGGCGATCATCCCGGACAATCCGGGGTCGGTCGAGGTGAAGGCGATGCTGGTGACGCGGGTGGCGCGCGGCAGGTCGATATCGAGATTGTCGCGCAGCAGTTCCACCGCGAGCGCGCGATCTTCCGCCTGATCGCCCGACAGCGCCGAGGTCGGCACCTCCATCGCGGTAAAGAAGCGCTCGCTGGTGGCCAGTTCGAGACGGTCGGCCACGCGTTCGGCGAGGCCGCGGCTCTTCAGGATGTCGAGCTGGGTATTGAGGAAACGGTCGATGTCCCAATCCGACGGCGCGGCCGCATTCGCGCTCTCGAAATCCTTGCCGAGCACCTCGTCGCTCTGGTCGTTGATCTGGACGCTTGTTTCCGCGGTGTAGCGCGGCGTGTCGAGCAGCGTCGAGATCAGCGCCAGCACCACGACGGCGCCGACGATGGCCAGCGCCATCCACAGATGGCGGCGGACCGCCGCGACGGCATGGCGCAGGTTGGCGCTGATCGCATTCTCGCCCTCAGCCAGATATGCGGCCTGGTATCTCCCGCCGGGCGTGGCGGCCGGCAACGGCGGCAACATCGGGTCCGCGCTCATGGATAGGGCCGGAAGATGCCGATGACGGGGATCGCCCGGATCGCGTCGAGGAAGATGCCGCGGGCGTTCGAAAAGCCGACCACCACCGTGTCGCCCGGCATCAGCGGGACGTCGGGCATGCGGCCGCCGCGGATCGCATTGGCATCGAACCGGCCGGCGAGGCGCTCTCCGTCCACGACGCGGAAGATCATCACTTCATCCATCTTCGCCTTCTCGGTCGGGCTGCGACCGAGTGCGAGAGCGGTGAGCAGGGTCTGGCCTTCGGCGTAGGGATAGACCCCCGGGAGTTCGACCTCGCCCTCGACAGCGATCGTGCGGACCTGCGCCTTTTTCACCAGCACCGTCACGCGCGGATCGCGCAGGTAATCGGCGGCATAGGCGGCCTCCACCGTCCGCGCGAGCTCCGTCGCGGTGAGGCCGGTCACGCGCACGTCGCCGATCAATGGCAGGCTGAGCACGCCCGCGTTGTCGATGGCGATTTCCTCGACGCTGAGATCGGGCTCGTCATAGACGCGGACCGACAGGATATCGCCCGGCAGGAGCGTATAGCGTTTCGGCGTGGCGCTCTCTGCGGGAACGGCGATGGCCGCATAGCCGGCGTCGCCTTCGGGGACGACGGGTTGCGCCCCGCCCTGGCAGGCGGACAGGCCCGACAGTGCGCCCAGCGCGACACCGAACCTGAATATGCTCGCCCTTGCTCGCATCATGTCATTGCACCCGTTTCGCGACCGTCTTGATCCTTGCCCGCCATCGCACCGAGCAAGCCCGCAGCCGTCCCTGCAAGACACGCTAATGCCATGGTTCTCAGCGGATAATCAACGAAGCTGTGGAGCCCTATCACCATGAAACTGCCCATCGCGAAAAGGGTCGTCGGCCGCTCGTCAGGCCTGCCATGCCAGGCGCGCCACGCCAGGATACCCAGGATGACAAATCCGGCGACGAGCAGGACTGGTGCGAGCACCCCGGCCTCGAGCAGGAACTCGAGATAGTCGTTGTGTGCCCGGTTGGGGAAAAGCTGGTCGAGGACGGAAAAGCGTTCGAACGGCAGGAAAGCCCTTGTGTAGGTGCCGAGGCCGCTGCCGGACGGCCAGAATGCGCCGACTGCCGTCCACGTGTCCTGCCACAGGTCGATCCGGCCATCCCTGCTCGCATCGAACCGTGCGAGCGCGGTGCCTATCCGCGCATTGCCGGCGAAGAGGATCGCCGCTCCGGCAACTAGCACCAGCATGCCACCCGCCGATGCCATCCCGTTCGACAAGCCACGTGCGACGCCAGCGCTGCGCAGCATGGCGAACTGCATCAGCAGGGCCAGCGGCAGGAGGGCGATACCGGTGCGCGAACCGGTGAGGATGATCGCGATTGCGAGGAGAGCTTGCAGGATGACGACGATTGCCAAGTCGCTGCGCAGCAGGGGTCGCCTGCCGCTCAGTCCCGCGAGCCATGCCGTCAGGGCCAGCGAACCGATGAGGAGGAAGTCGACCGCCGCGTTGCGGTTGGCATAGAAGGCGGTGAGCCAGTAGTCGTGGCTCACCTCGTACATGCGAAAAGCACCGGGCCCGCCGGCCATCTGGACCACCCCATAGGCCGCACCGAGCAGGGCAACGAGCGCGATCGACAGGACCAGAAATCGCCGGTCCCTCCGGCCGAGCGTCGACGCGGCCAGCATGACCCCGACCGCCGGGATCATCGCCAGGAGGGCCGACAATGTCCTCCACGGGGCGACAGACAGGGCGTGCCACGCCTCTTGCATGCCGACGATCGCCAGCGAAGCGCCAACCAGTTCGCGCCCGGGGAGCGAAGGCCATATGGCCGGCGGCAGCGGCACCAGCTGGATGATGGGAAGCGCCAGGATCGCGAGGCCGAGCCACACGAGGAGCCGCGAAGGGCCTGCCATGGCGTCTTCGGCTCGCGCCCACCAGATCCAGGCCATAAAGGCAACGCCGAAAGCCAGCTGGACGATGATCTCGGCCGCCGCACTGGGATATCCGCCGCCACCGAAGATCATTACCGTGACGAGGAATGCCGCAAGCACGACGCCGCGGCGCGTTTCGGGCAGGCGGTGTCGCACGCTTCTCATGGCTCTCCCCGGCGAATCTCCGGGCACAGGACTACGGGTGGCAGGTCAGCGGGGGAAAGCACTCCGCGGCGCTATCCCCCGTTCAATTGTCACATGGAGCGGGCGATGACCATCTTCATGACTTCGTTCGAGCCGCCGAAGATGCGCGTAATGCGGCTGTCGCGATACATGCGCGCGATCGGGTAGTCGTTGATGAAACCGGCGCCGCCGTGGAACTGGAGGCACTTGTCGACCACCTCGCCCTGCAGTTCGGTGACCCAGTACTTGGCCATGCAGGCGGTCGCCACGTCGAGTTCGCCCTTGAGGTGCTTGGCGATGCAGTCGTTCACGAACACGCGCGCCGCGGTGCCGCGCGCCTTGAGGTCGGCCATCACGAATTGGGTGTTCTGGAAGTCCCAGATGGTCTGCCCGAAGGCCTTGCGGTTCTTGACGAATTCCATCGTCGTCTCGAGCGCCTTCTCGATCCCGGTCATCGCGCCCATGGCGATGATCAGGCGTTCCTGCGGCAGCTCGCCCATCAGCTGGTAGAAGCCCTTGCCCTCGACCCCGCCGAGCACGTTCTCTGCCGGAACGAAGACGTCGTCGAAGAACAACTCAGAGGTGTCGGCCGCGTCGAGGCCGATCTTGTCGAGCTTCTTGCCGCGCTGGAAGCCTTCGGCGCCCTCGGTCTCGAGCAGCATCAAGGAGATGCCCTTGGCGCGCTCGTTTGGATCGGTCTTGGCGACGACGATGATGAAGTCGGCGGTCTGCCCGTTGGAAATGTAGGTCTTGGCGCCGTTGATACGGTACCCGTTGCCGTCCTTCAGCGCCGTGGTGGTGATGCTCTGGAGGTCGGAACCGACGCCCGGTTCGGTCATAGCGATCGCGCTGACGAGTTCGCCGGTGACGAGTTTGGGCAGGTATTTCTTCTTCTGCTCCTCGGTCCCGTGGCGCACGAGATAGGGCAGGATCACCGTGTTGTGCAGGCTGGCGGCGAAGCCTTCGACGCCATGCTTCGCCTGCTGGTCGATCACCACCATCTCGTGGCGGAAGTCGCCGCCGTGGCCGCCGTATTCTTCCGGTACAGAGGTGCCGAGCAGGCCCGCCTGGCCGGCTTCGTGCCAGAATTCACGCTCGACCTGGCCGTCCTCGCGCCATTTGAGCACGCGCTTTTCGGGCGCATGCTGCTGGTAGAACTTGCCCACGGCGTCGGCGAAGATGGCGATCTCCTCGTCTTCCATGAACTCGGGCGGCTTTACGTCGATGACGGGCATATCTGGGGTCCTCTCCGGGGAATTACTCTTTGGCTGATCGTGCCGGGCTTACTTGCCCTTCCAGTTCGGCTTGCGCTTTTCGGCGAAGGCAGCGGCGCCTTCGCGGGCGTCTTCGCTGACGAAGACCGGCCCGATCAGCTCGCTCTGGCGCTTGTAGCGCTCGTCCATCGGCCAGCCGCGCGATTCCTTGACGATCGCCTTGGACACGCGGACGGCAAGCGGGCCGTTGGCGACGATGCTGGCGGCAAGCTCTTTCGCTCCGTCTAGCGCCGAACCATCGGTCACGCGGTTGATCAGGCCGAGCTCATAGGCGCGTGCCGCATCGATGAAGTCGCCGGTCAACGCGAGTTCCATTGCGATCCGCTCGGGGATCTGGTCGGGCAGCATCATCACGCCGCCTGCCGCCGCGACGAGGCCGCGCTTCACTTCGGGAATGCCGAATTTCGCGCCGCTGTTCGCCACTACGAGATCGCAGGCGATCATCAGTTCAAGGCCGCCCGCGAGCGCATAGCCGTCGACCGCCGCGATCAGCGGCTTCTTCGGCGGCGCCTGCACCACGCCGCCAAAGCCACGTCCCTCGACTACCGGGCTTTCGCCACGCAGGAAGCCCTTGAGATCCATCCCCGAGCAGAATGTCCCGCCCGCGCCGGTCAGGATACCCACGCGCAGGTCGTCTTCCGCATCGAGCCGGTCCATCGCCGCGGCGATTCCCTCCGCCGCTGCCTTGGTCATGGCGTTCTTCGCTTCAGGGCGGTTGATCGTGACGACCAGTATGCCGTCCTCGACGCTGGTCAGGACTTCCTCGGACATGCAGCTCTCTCCATTGCAATTCGAAACTTGTCTTGCGCCCTTGCTGCGCGACGTTTACGCAAACGTCAACCGGCAACAGCCGCACATTTCGACAAGTCGAGAGGAGTCCACGCCATGGCCGAAGCCTATATCATCGATGCCGTCCGCACCCCCCGCGGGATCGGCAAACCCGGCAAGGGTGCGCTTTCCCATTTGCACCCGCAGCATCTCGCCGCAACGGTCCTCTCCGCGCTTAAAGAGCGCAACGATCTCGATACGGGCACGGTCGACGATGTCATCTGGTCGACCAGCAGCCAGAACGGCAAGCAAGGTGGAGACCTCGGGCGCATGGCGGCGCTCTCCGCCGGATACGACATCAGCGCCAGCGGGACGACGCTGGACCGGTTCTGCGGCGGCGGCATCACTTCGGTAAATCTCGCCGCGGCAACCGTCATGAGCGGTATGGAAGATTGCGTCATCGCCGGCGGGACCGAGATGATGAGCTACACCACCGCCTACGCGGCGGAGCAGGCCAATGCCGGCCTGCCCCCGCGCCTGATGGGCGCCGGCAACGAGGCGCTCGACGTGCTGCACCCGCAGAGCCATCAGGGTGTGTGCGGCGACGCAATCGCCAGCATGGAAGGCATCAGCCGCGAGGATCTCGATGCGCTGGCGCTGGTCAGCCAGCAACGCGCCAAGCGCGCCATCGACGAAGGCCGTTTCGCCAAGTCCGTGGTGCCTGTCTACAACGAGGACGGCAGCGTCGCGCTCGACCACGAGGAATTCCCGCGACCCGAAACGACAGCGGAAGGCCTCGCCGCGCTCCAGCCGAGCTTCGGCAAGCTGGCGGATTTCGAGATCGGCGGCACGACCTTCCGCAAGCAGATCAACCGCAAGTATCCCGACCTTGAGATCGAGCACTTCCACCACGCCGGCAACAGCTCGGGCGTCGTCGACGGCGCAGCGGCACTGCTGCTGACGTCGGAGGGTTATGCGAAGGAACACGGCCTCAAGCCTCGCGGGCGCATCGTCGCCTATGCCAACCAGGGCGATTGCCCCACGCTGATGCTCAACGCGCCTGTCCCGGCGGCGAAGAAGGTGCTGGAAAAAGCCGGCCTGACCAAGGACGACATCGACGTCTGGGAGATCAACGAGGCGTTCTCGGTCGTGGCGGAGAAGTTCATCCGCGACCTCGATCTCGATCGCGAGAAGGTCAACATCAACGGCGGCGCGATGGCACTTGGGCACCCGATCGGCGCGACCGGCTCGATCCTGATCGGTACCGCGCTCGACGAACTCGAACGTTCGGGCGGGCGCTACGGCCTTGTCACCATGTGTGCGGCCGGCGGCATGGCTCCCGCGGTCATCATCGAGCGGGTCGAGGATTTCGTCGCCTGATCAGGCGGGGCGATCGGCGGGCTGGGATTCTTCTCCGTCCGCGACGCCCCAGTTGACCGCGCCCCACGCGCGTTCGTGGAAGTAATACAGCACCATCTTGGTGAGCACTTCGGTGGTGGCGATGGCCCCGGCGGCCTTCGGACTGCCGGTGAAGAACCAGCTGAGCAGGAATGTGTCGATACTGCCGAGGATGCGCCAGCTTACGGCCTTGGCGAAGGAGCGGGAATGCGCCTCGCGGCCACGGAACAGTAACATGTACGAAGATTATCCCTGTTGTGCGACGGGCGGCCTAGTACCAGACTTGTCCGTTCGCGCCACAGCCTTTCTTTGAGTGAAAGGATGCGAATAGCTATTCGCCAGCGCGCGCAAACAGGCGATATCCCCATGCAGGCAGGGTGAGCCTGTCGCCTTCCGCAAGGACGACGGCCGCATCTCCCCGAAACTCCGCGTAGGTGCCACTGGCCAGCCCGCTCTGAAGCGTGAGTGTGACCGGCTCCCCGGAAAAATTGAACAGGCCCACGACCTTGTTGCTGTCGTCCTGGCGCGCCCATGCCAACACCTGTTCGGGCCTATCGGTCTCGATCTTCTGCATCACGGCGCCCCACTGGCCGTTGGCCAGCACCGGATTCGCCTTGCGGAAAGCGATCAGGTCCTTGATCAGCGCGCCGTAGGTGCAGCCCTCGCGCTGGCTCCAATCGATCGCATCCTTCTCGAAGAATTCGAGGCGCTTGGCGTTGCAGGCCTCCATGCCGTTGTGGACCAGCGGCAGGCCTTCGCCGGTAAAGGACAGCGCGGTCATCGCGTCGAGCGCCGGACCGTAGTTCTCCTTCATCGTGCCTTCCCACGCATTGCTGTCGTGGTTCTCGATATAGGTCATGCGCATGGCCTCCCTCGGCCAGAGGCTCTCGTTCTCCGCATAATAGCCGTAGAAGCTGGTCGCGTTCCCTTTGCCCTGCGCGACATTCTTGGACGTGTTGTGCCAGTCCCACGCATAAGTCGCGTCGAAGGCCTTGTGGTTAAACGCCGTCTGCTGGACTTCGCCGAGCATGAAGACCGGTCTGATCGCTTCCAATCTCGCGCGCATGGTTTCCCAGAAGTCGAGCGGGACATAGCCCGCCACGTCGGCGCGATAACCATCGACGCCGAAATCGCGGACCCAGTATTCCATCGCCCCGCCGACATGCTCGCGCACGCCCGGTTTCGACCAGTCGAGATCGATGATGTCCGACCAGTCCCACCAGGGAGTGGGACGGAAGTCGCCTTTCCAGTCCTTTTCGTACCAGTCGGGATGCTGCTTCGCGAGATCGTTGTCCCACGCCGTGTGGTTGGCGACGAGGTCAAGGATGACCTTGAAGCCTTGGCGGTGAGCCGCATCGACGAAGGCCTTGAACTCCTCCTTCGTGCCGAATTCCGGGTTCACCTCGTAATAGTCCTTCACGGAATAGGGACTGCCGAGGCCGCCCTTGCGGTTTTCCGCGCCGATCGGGTGGATCGGCATGAGCCAGAGGATATCGACGCCCAGCTCCTTAAGGCGGGGCAGCTGTTCCTGCGCGGCGCGGAACGTGCCCTCCTCGGTGAACTGGCGGGTGTTGATCTGGTACAGCACCGCATCTCGAGACCATTCGGGATGCTGGATCGTGACGACGCTGCGGGGTGTCCAGTCGGCGGCGACCGGGGGCTGCACCTGTGCCGTTCCCGCCTGGGCGGTCGAGGAGAGCGCAAGGGCGATCGAAATGGCGATAAATTTATGCATAAACTTTCTCCTGCGGCAGGGCCGCCTTGACCCGCTGCATCGCGACTGCGGCGATCAGCCAGCTTGCTGCGGCGAACAGCATCGTCCACACCGGCTCTCCGGGAAAGAACGCCTGCATGATGCTGCCCATTACGGTCGCCACCAGCAGTTGCGGAACGACGATGAAAACATTGAACAGCCCCATGTAGATCCCGAGCTTGGCCTGCGGCAGATTGCTGGCGAGGATCGCGTAGGGCATGGCGAGGATGCTCGCCCAGGCGATGCCGATGCCGATTTCGGCCACCAGCAGGAGCTGCGCGTCACGGACAAGAACGAACATCAGAAAGCCCAGCGCGCCGAGTGTCAGACAGATGCTGTGCGTCATCACCTGGCCGACCTTGCGGCTGAGCCAGGGCAACAGGGCGAGCGCCGCGACGGCAGCGACGCCGTTATACACCGTGAAAAGGACGTTCACCCAGCTGGCGCCCTCGTTGTAGGCGGCGCTTGCTGTGTCGGTGCTGCCGAAGACGTATTGGGTCACGACGGGCGTGGTGTTGATCCACATGATGAACAGCGCCGACCAGCTGAAGAACTGCACCAGCGCGAGGCGCTTCATCACCTCGGGCATGCCGGCGAAATCGCCGACGATGCTGGATAGCATATTTGCCGCGCGGCCCTGCTTGGCCATGGAGATCGCGATCGCGCTGAGGATGCCGTAAAGCGCGAGAAGGGCGCCGAGGAGCAGCACTTCCTTCTCCAGCCCCAGCAAGCTCACGCTCAGGCAAACAAGAACACCAGCCGTCATCCATCCCGCCGCGGACCCGAAGCTTTTGGCTGCCAGAGCGCGCAGGGTGATGGTGTCATCCGCCGCTTCCTCGTGGCCCGCGAAGGCGGCCTGTTCCTCGGGCGAATATTCGCGGGTAGTGACGATAGTCCACATCACGGCAACGAACAGCGCGATCGCGCCCGCCCAGAAGCTCCACGTGACCGTATCGGGCAAGCCGCCGCCAGCCGTGACATTGCTGACGCCCATTCGCTCGAGGAACCACGGGAAGATCGAACCGACGACCGCGCCAGCGCCGATGAAGGCGGTCTGCACGGCATAGCCCGCTGCGTGCTGGTCGGCGCGCAGCATGTCGCCGACGAAGGCGCGGAAAGGCTCCATCGAAATGTTGAGGCTGGCGTCGAGCAGCCACAACATTGCGGCCGCGAACAGCAGCGGTGCGCCCATCGCCGGGCTCAGCGGCATCAGGAACAGCGCCAGCGCGGACAGGATCGCGCCGGTCAGGAAATAGGGGCGGCGGCGGCCCAGTCGGTTCCACGTGCGGTCGGACAGATGGCCGATGATCGGCTGGACCAGCAGGCCCGTCAGCGGGGCGGCGACCCATAGCGCGGGCAGATCGTCGATCGAGGATCCGAGCGTCTGGAAAACCCGGCTCATGTTCGCATTCTGCAGCGCAAAGCCGATCTGGATGCCGAAAAAGCCGAAGCTGATGTTCCACAGCCCAGCAAAACCCTGGCGCGGCTTCTCGCGAAGCACCTGTTCCATAATCGTCCCTCGTCCCCGCGCAGGTCTGCTGCCTGCCAATGTCTTGTGGGTCGTGGCTCGCACGAAGCGCTGCGCGCAACAAGGATGTATACGAATACGTTGGGCGATCAGCGCGCGGCGCTCGATCCCCGCACGATCAACCTGCCGGGCAGCTTGCGCGGCGGCAGTTCGCGATCCTCGACCTGTGCCAGCAGCGCTTCCACCAACGCCTCCCCCGCCCCGCGGATGTCCTGCATGACGGTGGTCAGCGGCGGGGTCGTGAGGCTGGCCGCGGGAATGTCGTCGAAGCCGACCACAGCGACGTCGCCGGGCACCTTGCGCCCGGCCTCGGCCAGGGCACGCATCGCGCCGATGGCAATGAGGTCGCTCGCGGCGAAGATCGCATCGAAGGGCTGGCCGCCCGCGATCAGCTGCTTCGCGGCGGCATGGCCCGCTTCCTCGGTGGTGATCGCATCGAACTGGAGCGCGGCATCGGGTTCCACCCCCGCTTCGCGCAGGGCTTCGCACAGGCCGCCATAGCGCCCGGCGAATTCGGGATAATGTTCGTCCGCATGGCCGAGGAAGGCGACCGCCTTGCGCCCGCTTTCGACCAGGTGTCGCCCCGCCAGCCGACCCGCCGCCACATTGTCCGTCCCCACCGTCACCCCGCTGCTGTCGGACGAGACAGAGCCCCAGCGCGCGAAATGGGTGCCCTGCGCTTCCAGTTGGTCCAGCCGCTTGCGATAGACGGTGTAGTCGCCATAGCCGAGCAGGATCAGCCCGTCGGCACGGTGGCTGTCCTGGTACTGGACATGCCAGTCGTCCTCCATGCGCTGGAACGATATCAGCAAATCGAGCCCGCGATCCGCACAGGCGCGCGTGATCGAGCCCAGCATCGCGAGGAAGAACGGGTTGATCATGCTTTCGTCGGGTGTCGGGTCCTCGAAAAACAGCAACGCGATCGTGTTCGACCTTTGCGAGCGCAGGGACGAGGCGTTCTTGTCGACGGTGTAATTGAGGTCGCGCGCGATCTGTTCAATCCGGGCGCGCGTTTGCGCGCTGACCGAGCGGTCCCCGCGTAGCGCACGGCTGACGGTGGGCTGCGAGACACCCGCCGCATAAGCGATATCGAAGCTGGTCGGCCGACCCGTCGGCTTGCGACCCATCTCTCTCCTCCCGGCCCATCTGACCGGGCCTTCGCGAGCAACCTTAGCAGGCGGCCTGCAAGAGGCAATCGCGCCGGCTTTCCATCCTCCGCTTTTTGGCTGTAAGGGCGTCGCCGATGTCCAACCCTCTCGCCCTCGATCAGGCTGCCGACATTTCGACCCGGCATTTCGGCGAGGAACATCAACCGATGCTGGCGATCGGGTCCGCGCTTGCCGACCCGCAACTGGTCGTCGCGATCGCTGCACGCCACCGTTTCGGACGCCACGGCGAATTCTATCCCGGTCTCAGAGCACCGGTTTCGCAAGCCATCGCAATGCCGCTGGTCGAACCGCTGCTGGACAGGATGCGCGAGACCTTCTGCCTCGCCGCCCGCCCGCGCTTCTTCGAATGCTATCTCAGCGTGGTGACGCATCCTGCCACGGCGCTCGCCCCGATCCAGCGCCTCCCGCATTTTGACGGTGTGGAGCCGGAACGCCTGGCCGTGCTGCTTTATCTTGACCGGGAAGAACGCGCCGGCACCGCGTTCTATCGCCAGCGCGCCACCGGCTACGAAAGCGTCGATGCCGAACGGTTCGAAAGCTACCGCTCGTCGCTCGAGGCGGAAATCGAGCGTCACGGCTTGCCCGAAGCCGGGTATATCTCAGGCGACACGGCGGTTTTTGCGCAGACCCATGCGCAGCCGGGGACCTTCAATTCGATGATCGTCTATCGCGGCAACACGCTTCACTGCGCCGATCTCCGCCCGGATTTCGTGCCAGAGTCGGCACCGGAAACAGGTCGCCTGACACTCAATCTCTTTCTGCGCTGATCGCCGCCGGCGATGTGACATTTCGGCGACCCCTGCCGCCCCGGCAGGGTGTGCGTATACGTATGCTCTCTTCCTGAGCCGCCCGATTCCCACCTATCCAGAGCATGAACAGGTAGGCGCAAGACCTGCCTGGAGGGATCTATTTCCGGCCCGGGACTGCCACAAGCACGGGCCAATTGGGGAGAGCACAGAATGGCATTTCGCAAGTCTCTTGCCGGGGGCATCAGCACCGGCGCCATCACTATCGCGCTGGCCGCATTCGCCAGTCCCGCGCTTGCGCAGGACGCCACCATCGAACCCGGGCAGGACGATTCGGCTGCCGAAGAGGCCGCGCCGGAAAATGTCATCGTCGTCGAAGGCTATCGCCAGTCGCTCGAAACCGCAGTCGGCCTGAAGCGCAACACCACCGTCATCGCCGAAGCGTTCAGCTCGGAAGACATCGGCAAGCTGCCCGACGTTTCGATCGCCGAAACGCTCGGCCGCCTGCCCGGCCTCGCCGTTCAGCGTGTCGATGGCCGTGCCCAGAGCCTTTCGGTTCGCGGCCTGGGTCCGGACTATTCGAACTCGCTGCTCAACGGCCGCCAGCTGGTCTCGTCGGGCGACAACCGCGCGGTCGAATACGACCAGTACCCGGCCGAGCTGATCGACCAGGGCGTCATCTACAAGGTGCCTTACGCCGGCCTCATCGGACAGGGCCTCGCCGGTACCGTCGACCTGCGCACTATCCGCCCGCTGGCGAAGGGTGAGCGCATCGTCTCGCTCTCCGGTCGCCTCGAATTCAACGAAGACGGTTCGCTCAACCCCGATGTCGACGGCTGGGGCTATCGCGCCACCGGCACCTATGTCGACCAGTTTGCCGACGACACGCTCGGCGTCGCGCTCGGCGTCGCCTACCAGTCGAGCCCGAGCCAGGTCGAGAAGTTCAACGCCTGGGGCTATCCGAACGATTCGGGCCAGACCGTGCTCGGCGGCATGAAGCCCTTCGCCAAGTCGGTCGACCTCGACCGCCTCGGCGTGTTCGGCACCATCGAATGGCAGCCGACCCCCGAATGGAGCGGCACGCTCGACGTCTTCTACGCCGACTATCGCGAGCGCATTCCGATGCGGGGCATCGAATTCCCGCTCAACCCCGGCTGGGGTTCGGGCGCGAATATCGATTCCACCAGCGGCGGCGACTTCCCCGACACGGTTACCTTCTCGAACGTCCAGCCGGTGGTCCGCAACGACTATGACCGCAAGGACGTCGAAACCTTCGCGATCGGCTACAACGCGCAATATGAAACCGACGACGTCCTGATCATGGCCGACGTCGCCTATTCGCGCGCCGACCGTCGCCTGCAGCAGATCGAAAGCTACTCGGGCCTCAACTTCCGCGCCCAGACCGGTCCGGGGTTCAATGTGGGCGACGTGGTTACCTACACCCGCAACACCGGCGGCTTCCCGTTCCTGTTCACCAACCAGATCGACTATTCGGACACCGATCTGATCCAGCTGACCGACCCGCGCGGCTGGGGTGCCGACGGCATCGTCCAGGCCGGCTTCATCAACGATACCGAGACCGAGGACGAACTGTGGACCATGCGCGGCGAAGTCGTCGGCAAGGTCGACCATTCGCTGGTCAAGAGCCTGGTCGCCGGTATCGCCTTCGATCACCGCACGAAATCGCGCGACATCACGCAGAACTTCCTGAGCCTCGCCGGCAACGGAACGCCTTATGCGGACCAGGGCGCGGTAACCCGCGCACCGATCCCGGGCGACGCGCTGCTCGATCCGATCGCAAGCCTGGGCTTCCTCGGCTTCGGTCCGCAGGTTGCATACAACCCGTTCACGCTGATCAGCAACGGCACGTACATCCTCACCGACGTGCAGAGCTCGAGCCTGCCCTATCCCGGCGACTGGAGCGTGACCGAGGATGTCTACACCGGCTATCTTCGGATGGACCTCGACACCATGCTCGGCTCGATCCCGGTCACCGGCAACATCGGCGTGCAGGCGGTCTTCACCGACCAGAGTTCGAACGGCTTCTCGTCCAACGGCGGCATCGGCGCTCGCCTCATCCCGGTCACGGATGGCGATTCCTATTCGCACTTCCTGCCCAGCATGACGCTAAATTTCGAAGTCGCACCCGACATGAAGCTGCGTTTCGGCGCGGCCCGCACGCTGGCCCGCCCGCGCATGGATCAGCTCAACGCGTCCTATAGCGCCGGCGTGTCGAACCAGATCGACGTCGTCACGGGCTCGATCTTCAGCGGCGGCGGCGGCAACCCGAAGCTGCGCCCCTATGTCGCCGAAGGCGTCGACGTGTCCTACGAATGGTACTTCGGCGGTGCGGGCTACATCGCGATTGCCGGCTACTACAAGTGGCTCAGCGATTTCGTGAACTCGAACGCAACCGTGGTGCGCGACTTCAGCTACCTGCGTGACAGCCTGACGCCGCAGCAGCGCGCGATCGCCGATGCGACGACCTATCTCGGTCTCGTGGGCGGTCCGGACAACGGTGCCGAAGGCCATATCGCCGGGATCGAGGCCAGCCTGTCGCTGCCCTTCAGCACCTTCACCAGCGGCTTCCTCAGCGGCTTCGGTTTCCAGACCAGCGCGTCCTATACCGACAGCAAGCTGACGATCACACCGCAGGAAGCCGACCCGTTTGAAACCGACGTCCCGGGCCTGTCGAAGTGGGTGGTCAACTCGACCGTCTACTACGAGAACAGCGGCTTCGAGGCGCGCTTGAGCCATCGCTACCGTTCGGAATTCCTTGCCGAATTCCCGGGTATCTCGGCCAGCCGCGGCTTCCGCTTCGCCTATCCGGAATCGATCTTCGACGCCCAGATCGGCTATCGCTTCGCAGATGGCACCTCGCTCGAAGGTCTGTCGATCACGCTGCAGGCGCTGAACCTGACGGACGAGCCGTTCATCAACTACACCGACGGCGATCGTACCCACATCATCGACTACGAAGAGTACGGTCGTACGTACCTTGTCGGGGCTTCCTACAAGTTCTGATCGTCGACTGACTAGCGGGGCGGCCACCTCCTCCCGGCCGCCCCGCCCCTCTCTGGCCCTTGGCGCGCAAGCTGCTACCGAGCCTGCTTGGACCACAAGCATTCGGGGACCAAGATACCATGGACGCACACTCCGCACCGCAAGCACAGGGCACGCGCTACGTCGTCGCCGGCGGCGGCGCTGCCGGCTGGATGGCGGCCGCGCTGCTCGCGCGCTTCCTGCCGCCCGAAGACAGCGTCACGCTGGTCGAAAGCGAGGAAATCGGCATCGTCGGCGTGGGCGAGGCCACCATTCCGCAGATCCGCCTGATCAACAGCGCGCTCGGCATACCCGAAGGCCCCTTCCTCGCGGCCGTGAAGGGCACCTACAAGCTCGGCATCCAGTTCGATGGCTGGCTGCGCGAGGGCGAGGACTACATCCACGCCTTCGGCAGCGTCGGGCGCGGTGCCGGCGTCGTCCCGTTCCATCCCTACTGGGTCCGCGCGCACAAGGGCGGTCTCGCCAAGGGTCTCGCCGCCTATTCGCGCAACGAGCGCGCGGCGCGCGCGCTGCGCATGGATCGCGGCCGCCCCGGCACACCGGACGGCGAAATCCCCTACGCCTATCATTTCGACGCCGGTCTCTATGCCCAGGTGCTGCGCAACTTCGCCGAACAGCACCGCGTGACGCGCGTCGAGGGCAAGATTGCCGACGTCGAACTCGACGGCGAGAGCGGCAACATCGCCGCGCTCCTGCTCGATCGCGGCGAGCGCGTCGAAGGCGATTTCTTCATCGATTGCACGGGCTTTCGCTCGCTTCTCTTGGGCGGTGCGCTGGGGGCCGGCTTCGTCGAATGGACGAAGTACCTGCCGTGCGACCGCGCGGTGGCGGTCGCCTGCGCCACCGGCGGCGACCTCACCCCCTACACCAAGGCGACGGCGCGCAAGGCCGGGTGGCAGTGGCGCATCCCGTTGCAGCATCGCATCGGCAACGGACACGTCTTCTGCAGCGCGCATATGTCCGAGGACGAGGCGACAGAAACCCTGCTGCGCAACCTCGATTCCGAGCCGGACGGATCGCCGCGCATGATCCCCTTCACCACGGGCATGCGGCGCGAACACTGGGTGAAGAACTGCCTCGCGCTGGGCCTCGCCTCGGGCTTCCTGGAACCGATGGAATCGACCAGCATCTACCTGACGCAAAGCTCGATAACCCGCTTCCTGGCCGTCGCGCCGAAAGGTGGCCGGGCCGATCCCGCGGTCATCGAATGGTTCAATCGCAAGGTCGCCTTCGAATGGGAGCGGTCGCGCGATTTCCTGATCCTGCATTACACCGCCAATGCGCGCGAAGGCGAACCCTTCTGGGACATGATGCGCCACATCGAGAAGCCCGCCAACCTGGCGGAGAAGTTCGCCGTGTGGAACAGCAGCGCGACCATCCATCGCGAGCAGGAAGAACTCTTCACCGAAGTCGCCTGGTTCCAGGTCTTTGTAGGTCAGGGGGTCATCCCGCAAAGCTACACCGCGCTGGCCGATGCCATGCCACAAGACCAGCTCGCGGCAATGCTCGGCCGGATCGAAGGCGAGATCACCGAAGAGGTGCGGCCGATGCGCTCGCACGCCGAATTCCTGCGCCAGGCCATGAGCGCACAACCGATGGGAATGACCCGACAATGACCGCCAAGCTCCTCCCTCTCGCCGCCCTGCTCCTGGCCTCCTGCGCGCAGGTCCGGGCGGAACACCGCGTCGAGACGGCGGAGCCAGCCGCCACCTTCCGCGACCGCGAGCCGTCGGAGGAGATCGTCTATTTCGTCCTGCCCGATCGGTTCGAGAACGGCGACGCATCCAACGACACCGGCGATTTCACCGGCGACCGGCTGGCCACCGGCTTCGATCCGGCTGCCAAGGGCTTCTTCCACGGCGGCGACCTCAAGGGCCTGACCGAACGGCTCGACTATCTCGAGCGCATGGGCATCACCGCGATCTGGTTCGCACCGATCTTCCAGAACAAGCCCGTGCAGGGTCCTCCCGGCGACGAGAGCGCGGGCTATCACGGTTACTGGGTGACCGATTTCACCCGGCCCGACGGCCATTTCGGCACGCGGGAGGAGTTCAAGACCTTCGTCGAAGCCGCCCATGCGCGCGGGATGAAGGTCTATATGGACATCATCACGAATCACACCGCCGACGTCATCACCTATGCCGACGGGCCCGAGACGAACTTCGAATACCGCAGCAAGGGCGACTATCCTTACTCGACGCGCGGCACGGCCGACGGCGCCCCCATCAACCCCGGCTTCATGGGCGACGAGGACAGCAGTGCCGCGAATTTCGCGAAGCTCGTGAACCCGAATTACGCCTATACGCCGGTCGTCCCCGATGCCGAAAAGGACGTGAAGGTCCCCGCCTGGCTCAACGATCCGATCTATTACCACAATCGCGGCAACAGCAGCTTCACGGGCGAGGACAGCCGCTTCGGCGATTTCGTCGGCCTCGACGACCTGTTCACAGAGCACCCGCGCGTGCGCGCCGGGATGATCGCAATCTTTTCCGGCTGGGTGCGCGACTTCGGCATCGACGGCTTCCGCATCGATACCGCCCGCCACGTCGATCCCGGCTTCTGGCAGGAATTCGTCCCCGCGATCGAAAAGGTGGCCGAGGAAGAGGGCATTCCCAACTTCCACATGTTCGGCGAGGTCTACAAGGACGTTCCGGATAGCGGCTACATCGCCGAATATACCCGCCGCGACAAACTGCCCGCGGTGCTCGATTTCGCCTTCCAGGCGGCGATGCGCGAATTGCTGGGCCGCGACCGCGGGACGGTCGTGCTGGCGCACATGTTCGATGGCGACGTGCTGTACGAGGGCGGCGAGGATACCGCGCGCACGCTGCCGACGTTCCTGGGCAATCACGACATGGGCCGCTTCTCCACCCTGATCAAAGCCGACCGGCCGGACATCTCGCAGGAAGAGCTGCTCCAGCGCGTCATGCTCGGACATGCGATGATGCTCAGCCTGCGCGGTTCGCCGGTGATCTATTACGGGGACGAGCAGGGCTTCGTCGGCGACGGCAACGACCAGCTGGCGCGCGAGGACATGTTCCCCTCGAAGACGGCGGTCTACAACGACAACGACCTGATCGGCACCGATGCGACCACCGCGACGAGCAATTTCGACGAAGCGCATCCGCTCTATCGCCTGATCGCGGAGTTTTCGGCGATCCGCAAAGCGCACCCGGCGCTGACGCGCGGCAAGCAAATCGTGCGCCATTACGAGCAGCAGGCGGGCATCTTCGCCGTCAGCCGCTTCGATCCCGAGACGGGCGGCGAATACGTCGCCGTCTTCAACACGACCGGAGCGCCGCGCAGCGCCAACATCGCGCTCGGCTATGACGCGCGCGCGTTCGCGACGCTTGCCGGTCCCTGCCCCGCAGCGGTCACTGCGCCGGGCAGCGCCGCCTTCACCCTGCCCGCCTTCGGCTGGGCGCTGTGCCGCGTGTCGGAGACCGCAGAATGAACCGCCACACCACCATGACCGAAGCCGCGCGCGACACCGCCGCCCTGCCGTGGTGGAAGGGTGCGTCGATCTACCAGATCTATCCGCGCAGCTTCCAGGATTCGAACGGCGACGGGGTCGGCGACCTGCCCGGCATTACGCAGCGCCTGCCGCATGTCGCCTCGCTCGGCATCGATGCGATCTGGATTTCGCCCTTCTTCGTCTCGCCGATGAAGGATTTCGGCTATGACGTGGCCGATTATTGCGATGTCGATCCGATCTTCGGCACGCTGGCCGATTTCGACGCGCTGGTCGCCCGCGCTCACGAGCTCGGCCTCAAGGTGCTGATCGATCAGGTCTATTCGCACACTTCGGACGAACATCCGTGGTTCGCCCAGAGCCGCTCCGACAGGAACAATCCGAAGACCGACTGGTATGTCTGGGCGGACGCCAAGCCCGACGGGTCGCCGCCGTCGAACTGGCAATCAGTGTTCGGGGGTCCCGCGTGGACGTGGGACGCCCGGCGCGGCCAGTATTACCTGCACAATTTCCTGAATTCGCAGCCGCAGCTGAACCTGCACAATCGCGATGTGCAGGACGCGGTGCTGGACGTGATGCGCTTCTGGCTGGAGCGCGGGGTCGACGGCTTCCGCATCGATGCGCTCAATTTCGCGATGCACGACCCGCAGTTGCGCGACAATCCGCCTGCGCCCGCAACCGACAAGCCGCGCACGCGCCCGTTCGATTTCCAGCTCAAGCGATACAACCAGAGCCATGCCGACATCCCGGCCTTCATCGAACGCATCCGCGCCCTGACCGACGAATACGACGGCGTGTTCACCGTCGCCGAGGTAGGCGGGGACGAGGCCGAGGTCGAGATGAAGGCCTTCACCGCCGGCGAGACGCATCTCAATTCGGCCTATGGGTTCAACTTCCTCTATGCCGAGAAGCTGACGCCTGGGGCAATCTGCGCCGCGCTCGCCCAATGGCCCGACCACGAGGGCATGGGCTGGCCGAGCTGGGCCTTCGAGAACCACGATGCGCCCCGCGCGGTGAGCCGCTGGTGGAACGCGCAGGAACGCGATGCGGCGGCGCGGCTCAAGGTGCTGCTGCTCGCTTCGCTGCGCGGCAACATCATCCTCTACTACGGCGAGGAGCTGGGCCTGACGCAGGTCGACATCCCGTTCGAGCAACTCCACGATCCCGAGGCCATAGCCAACTGGCCGCTCACGCTCAGCCGTGACGGCGCGCGCACCCCGATGCCGTGGACCGCAGATGCGTCGCATGCCGGATTTACCGCTGGCGAGCCGTGGCTGCCGGTCGGTCCCGAGAATGCCGCAAAGGCCGTGGACGTGCAGGAGGCGGACGATGCCTCGCTGCTCAACCACACGCGTGCGATGATCGCGCTACGCAATGCCAATCCGGCACTGCATCACGGCAGCGTCACGCGCTGCGAAAGTATCGACGGGCTGTTCGTCATCGAACGCCAGGCGACCGGCCAGACCGTCCGGTGCCTGTTCAATCTCGGCGCGACCGCGCAGGCCCTGCCCGAAGAGCTTGGCAAAGGCACCCAACTCGCTTCGGTGAACGATGCCACGCCGACGCTCCTTCCCCCCTATGCCGCACTGGTGATCGAAGCATGACCCTTCCCCGGATCCTCTCCGCCCTCATCCTGCTGTTCGCAGCGCCCGCTGCGCTGGCCGAAGAGGTCGTCACCTCGCCCGACGGCAGAATCACCGTTACGGTCGACGTCAATGGCGAGGGACGGCCGTTCTACCGCGTCGAAAAGGACGGCGCACCGGTCCTCACCGACAGCCGCCTCGGCTTCCTGCTGACCGACCAGGACAAGCTGGAACGCCGCCTCAAGGTGGTCGGCGCCGCCCGCGCCAGCCACGACGAGACATGGGAACAGCCTTGGGGCGAGCAGCGCTTCGTGCGCGATCACCACAATGCGCTGACCGTCCGTTTCGAGGAGGACAGCGAAGCCGCGCGCAAGTTCGGCGTCGCCTTCCGCGTTTTCGACGATGCGGTCGCTTTCAGTTATGTCTTCGACGATGCGAGCATGGGCGAAACCGTGCGCATCGCCGAAGAACTGACCGAGTTCAACCTCGCCGAAGACGGCACCGCATGGTGGATCCCCGGCGGCGAATGGAACCGCTACGAATATCTTTACGAAAAGACGCCGATCTCTGCCGTGTCGGTCGCGCATACGCCGCTGACCTTCCGTATGAACAACGGCACGCATGTCGCTTTGCACGAAGCCGCGTTGGTCGATTTCGCTGGCATGTGGATGAAGCGCACCACGGGCACGAATTTCCGGGCCACGCTCGCGCCGACGGGTTCGGGCGCGGCACGCGCAGTGCGCGACACGCCCTTCGCGACGCCGTGGCGCACGATCCGGATTTCGGACGATGCGGCGGGACTCGCCGAAAGCCTGGTCGAACTGAACCTCAACGCGCCGAACAAGCTCGGCGATGTCAGCTGGTTCAAACCGCACAAATATGTCGGCGTGTGGTGGTCGCTCCACCTCGATGAGGAGACCTGGGGTTCGGGCCCGAAGCATGGCGCGAACACCGCCAACGTGAAGCGCTACATCGACTTCGCGGCCGAGAACGGTTTCGAGGGGGTGCTGGTCGAAGGCTGGAACATCGGCTGGGACGGCAACTGGTTCTTCAACGGATCGGATTTCAGCTTCACCGAGGCCTATCCCGACTACGACTTCGAGGAGCTGGCCCGCTATGCCGCCGAAAAGGGCGTGCCGATCGTCGGCCATCACGAGACCAGCGGCGATGTCGGCAATTACGAAGCCCAACTCGCAGCTGGGCTCGACCTGATGGCGGCGCGCGGCGTGAAGACGATCAAGAGCGGCTATGTCACCGACGCCTGCAATTTGCGCTACGTCCATCCCGACGGCAGCGAGACGCGCGAATGCACCGAAAGCCAGGTGATGCAACGCCACCACCTCAAGGTCGTGACCGAGGCGGCGAAGCGAAGGATCGCGATCAATCCGCACGAGCCGGTGAAGGATACGGGCCTCAGGCGCACCTATCCCAACTGGGTCGCCCGAGAAGGCGCGCGCGGCATGGAGTTCAGCGCCTGGGGCGTGCCGCCCAACGGGCCGAGCCACGTGCCGACCATGGTGTTCACGCGGCTGCTCTCCGGGCCGATGGACTACACGCCCGGCATCCTCAGCCTCGAAGGTCGCGGCCAGCCGCTGCAGATGACGATGGCCCGCGCGCTGGCCGAATATGTGCTGGTCTACTCGCCGATCCAGATGGTCGCCGACCTGCCCGAACACTATGCCGAGCATCCCGGCGCGTTCCAGTTCATCAAGGACGTGCCCGCGGACTGGTCGGAAAGCCGCGTGCTCGATGCCGAGATCGGCGAATATGTCGTGACCGCGCGCAAGGACCGCAACAGCGAGGAGTGGTTCCTTGGTGGCGGGGCGGACGAGAAGGGTCGCGACACGCGGGTCGCGCTCGATTTCCTCGATCCAGGCAAGACCTATCGCGCGCAGATCTATCGCGATGCAGAGACCGCGCATTTCCAAGGCCCAACGCGGTTCGACATTGTGATCGAGGAGCGCGAGGTTGCAGCCGGCAACACACTCGACCTGCGCATGGCACCGGGTGGCGGATTTGCAGTGCGGCTGATACCCGTCGAAGGGTGAGCACCCCTGCCCCTCCCCGCGTCGTCGTTCTCGGCGGCGGCAGCGCCGGTTGGATCACCGCCTGCCTGCTCCATCACCAGTGGGGCGAACGCGGCGGATCGGTGACGGTAGTCGAGAGCCCGGAGATCGGGATCATCGGCGTCGGCGAAGGCTCGACCCCGCAATTGAAGGCCTTCTTCGAGCACCTCGGCATAGCCGAAGCCGATTGGATGCCAGCCTGCGACGCGACCTACAAACTCGGCATCCGCTTCACCGGCTGGAGCGAGCGTACGGGTTGTGAAAGCTATTTCCATCCCTTCCCCGGCCCCGTCGATCTGCACAGCGAGCCGGGCTTCCTGCACAATTGTGCGCTGCGTCGAAGGGGCGTGGACGTGCCGGCACACCCCGACGACTGGTTCTTGGCAGAGGCGCTTTCCGAGGGCCGCAAGTCGCCGATTCCGGAGGAGAATTTTCCCTTCGGCCCGAGCTATGGCTACCATTTCGACGCGCACAAGCTGGGCGCTTTCCTGCGCGATTGGGCGACAAAGCGCGGCGTAACGCACCGCGCAACGCGGGTAGAAGAGGTTGAACTGACCCCGGACGGCGATGTCGCCGCGCTGCTCTGCGATGATGGCGAGCGCATCGAAGGCGACATCTTCGTCGACTGCTCGGGTTTCCGCTCGCTGATCGCGCAGCAGAGGCTCGGCGCGCCATTCATCCCCTTCGGCGAAAACCTGTTCAACGACCGGGCCGTCGTGATGCCGACGGCGCATCGCGAGCCGGTGAAGCCGCAGACCGACAGCATCGCCATGTCGGGCGGCTGGCGCTGGTCGATCCCGCTGACCAGCCGGGTCGGCAATGGCTATGTCTACTCCTCGAAATACATTTCCGACGAGGATGCCGAAGCCGAACTGCGCAAGGCGATCGGCATGGAGGATCAGGGCGATGCGCGTGTCCTCCAGATGCGCGTCGGGCGAGTGGCGGATAGCTGGACCGGGAACTGCCTCGCCGCGGGCCTCTCGCAAGGGTTTATCGAGCCGCTCGAAGCGACTGCGCTCCATATCGTGATCGTCACCGCGCTGGACTTTGCCCGGGCCTACGAAAGCGGCGGGTTCACCGCGCAGAACCGCGAGGAATTCAACTGGCGGATTGCCGCCAAATACGAGGGCATCCGCGACTACATCGTCGCGCATTACCGCCTCAACCAGCGCAGCGACACGGCCTATTGGCGGGACAATGCCGCCAACCATGCCCTGTCGGACGATCTCAAGGCGATGATGACCGCCTGGTTCACGCATGAGGATATCGGCAGGCTCAATGCCGAGCAGCACGGCGGCAACCCGCACTATGCCAACATGAGCTGGCACTGCCTGTTCGCGGGCTACGGCACCTTCCCGCCGCAAGCGAAGATGCAGGCACCGCCGCCCGGCCTGCATATCTCGGACGTCGAGCAGACCCGCGCCATGCTGGCCGCCTGCGCGTCGAACTTTCCCGATTACGCGCCCGCCTAGGGCAGCGGAGCCCCGCGCGCTGCGGTCAGCACGGCGTACCATTGCGTCCGTGTCCAGCGAACCTTCGCCACGTCTGCCAGCTCCGCAATGCGCGCCGGATTCTGGCTGCCGCCGATGGGGATCGGATGGGCAGGATGCGCGGCGATCCAGCTCATTGCGGCGACCGCGCGGCTGACGCCATGCGCCTCGGCCACCGTATCGAGCGCGGCCGCGAGGGCGATCTCGCGCTGCGTTTCGGGCCGGGCAATCCGGCCGCCGCCCAGCGGCGACCAGGCGAGCACCGCCAGCCCGTGCCGCATCGCCTGGTCGAACTGGCCGTCCTCGAGCGGATCGAGATGCAGCGCCGAAAATTCGGGCTGGCTCGACGCGAGCGGCACGTCGAGGAAATGGACCAGCGCCTCGATCTGCCCAGGCGTGAAATTCGACACGCCGACCGCGCCGACCTTGCCCGAGCGCACCGCATTCCCGAGCGTGCGTGCCAGTTCCTGCGGATGCGCGAGGACATCGGGCCGGTGGACCTGCCACAGGTCCACGCGCTCGACCCCGAGCCGTTGCAGCGAGGCGTCGATGGCGGAGGCGAGATAGGCCGGCGAGCTGTCGTAAGGCACGCCCATCACGATGCCGCCCTTGGTCGCGAGGACCAGCCGGTCGCGTAGGCCGGGACTGGCCGCGAAGACTTCGCCCAGCAAGGCCTCAGCCGACCCCCAGCCGGGGCCGTCCACGCCGTAGATATCTGCCGTGTCGAACAGCGTCACGCCGGCGTCGAGCGCGGCTTCGACAAGCCGCGTCGCTTCGTCGAGAGTCGCGCCTGCAAAACGCCACATGCCCCAGGCGACCGGCCCGATCGCGGGACCGTTGGGACCGAGCCTGCGACGGGAGGGCGGATGGGGCAGGTACGCGGCTTCGGTCATGGTCTGTGGGCCTTGATGGGTTGGGCCCTTCCCCCTCGGCAATATCCGGGCTCCCCGCAAGCCCTGCGTCGACGCGGCCCCCAAAGCACGCTTGACGACTCAAATGCTTCTTTGAAATAGTCCTTGGAAACGAGAGAGGATTTCGGATGAGCACTGCGCAGGCCGTCACCGGCAACACCCCCGTGATCGTGGGGGTCGGCCAGCTGACCAGCCACTGGTATGGCGAGGATGCGGCCACCGCCCCCTCGCCGCAGGACCTGCGCCGCGACGCCGCGCAACTGGCCCTCGACGATAGCGACGCGGCAGACGCGCTGCGCGGCGCGATCGACCGGATCGTCGCCGTGCGCACCACACCGGACTCGATCCCCGGAGCCCCCCAGCCCTTCGGCAGATGCGAGAACCCGCCCGCCACGGTCGCCGCGGACCTCGGCATCGAGGGCACCGAAAACATCTATTCCGAGCTCGGCGGCAACCAGCCGCAGGAGCTGGTCAACGAACTCGCCGCGGCGCTGCATGCGGGCGAAACCAGGGCCGCGCTGCTGGTCGGCGCGGAGGCGACGCGCGCGCTCAAGGCCGCGGTGCGCAAGGGCCTGCAGCTCGACTGGTCGCGCTCGGCCGAAGGGCCGCAGACCGATCGCGGCTATGGCGGTGCGCTGCTCTCGCCCTACGAGATCCGCAACGGGCTCGGCGCGCCGACGCAGACCTATCCAGCGTTCGAACATGCGCTGCGCAGGCGGCTCGGCAACAGCCGCAGAGAGCACATGGCGCTGATGGCGGAGTTGTGGGAGGGCTTCTCGCAGGTCGCCGCCGCCAACCCGCATTCTCAGTTTCCGCGAGCCCGCAGCGCGGAATTCCTCTCGACGCCGAGCGCCGAGAACTATCCCGTCGCCGATCCCTACCTGAAATGGCACGTCGCGCAGGATGCGGTGAACCAGGCGGCCGCGGTGGTGATGACCACCGTGGCCGAGGCCGAGCGCCTGGGCATCGACCGCGCCAAGTGGGTCTTCCTCCACGGCCACGCGCAGGCGAAGGACGCCTTCGTGACCGAACGCGGGGACATCTCGCGGTCGCTGCCGATGGAGAAGGCGCTGGCCCTTGCGCTGGAGAGCAGCGGTAAGAGCGCCGCGGATATCGCGATCTACGACATCTACAGCTGCTTCCCCTGCGCGGTGCTGCTCGCGACCGAGTCGCTCGGCATCGACTGGCGGACGCGGCCCGTGACGGTGACCGGCGGCCTCCCCTTCTTCGGCGGGCCGGGCAACAACTATTCGCTCCACGCCATCGCCACCATGACAGAGCGCCTGCGGGCGCAGCCGGGCGATTTCGGACTGGTCCTCGCCAATGGCGGCTTCCTCAGCAAGGAAGCGGTCGGGGTCTATTCGACCGAGGCACCCCAGGACTGGCAGCCGGTATCCAGTGCCGCCATCCAGCAGGCAATCGACGCGCAAGCGGCACCCGCGCTGCTCGAAAGCGACGGCGAAATTACGGTCGAGACCTACACGGTAGTGTTCAGCAAGGGCGAACCGACGCGCGGATACGTTATCGGCAGCAGCCCGGAGGGGCGCATGCTGGCGTGCATCGAGAAAGGCGATACGGCGACGCTCGCCGCGCTGCTGGCCGAGGACCCCGTCGGCAAGATCGCCCGCATCGCGCATCGCGACGGGGCGAACATCATCGCCGGGCTCGGCTGATGGAGGCGGGCGACGGCGAGCCCATGCTCGAAGGCATCAGGGTGGTCGACCTGACCACCGTGGTCTTCGGCCCCTATTGCACGCAGATGCTGGCCGATCTCGGCGCCGAGGTCACGAAGATCGAGACGCCCGGCATCGGTGACGCTTATCGCTGGGCCGGCACACCCGCGAAGACAAGAGGCATGGGCCCCGGCTTCATCGCCATCAACCGGGGCAAGCAATCGCTCGCGCTCGACCTCAAGAACGCGGACGACAAGGCGCGCATGCTCGACCTGTTGCGCGAGGCGGACGTGTTCGTCGTCAACGTGCGCGGCAAGGCGCTGGAGCGGCTCGGGCTCGATTACGACAGCCTGCGCGCGATCAATCCTCAGGTGATCTACGTCCATTGCGTCGGCTTCGGGCAGGACGGGCCCTACGCCGATTTGCAGGCCTATGACGACGTCATCCAGGCCGCGAGCGGGACGGCCACCATGCTGCCGCGCGTCGACGGGAACCCGCGCGCCCGCTACTTGCCCTCGCTGATTGCGGACAAGGTTGCAGGGCTTCACGCCGCTCACGCCACCCTCGCCGCGATCGTCCATCGCCTGCGCACCGGGCGCGGCCAGCATGTCGAAGTGCCGATGCTCGAGGCCTTCACCGGTTTCATGATGCTCGAGCATCTGGGCGGGCTGACCTTCGATCCGCCCAACGCGCCGGTTGGCTACAACCGCCAGCTCGAACCCGACCGCCAGCCCTTTCCGACGTCCGATGGATACGTCAGCATCGTTCCCTATACCGACGGGTCGTGGGCCAAGGTCTTCGGCCTGCTCGGCGCGCCGCAAGTGCTGGAGGACGAGCGCTTTGCCGATCCGGTCTCACGGTTCCACAATGTCGCCGGGCTCTACCGGGAGATGGCGCGGCTCACGCAGGGCTTCACCACCGCCGAACTGGTCGCAAAGTGCCATGCGGAGCAGATCCCGGCGCAGGCGGTGCGCGACATGGGCGATATCCTCGAAGACCCGCATCTCGCCGCGACCGGGTTCTTCCGCCGCCGCGAGCACCCGACCGAGGGCACCTATGTCGAGATGCGCCCGCCCTTCACCTTCGGCGATTACGACCCGCCCGAACTCGCGCCGACGCCACATGTCGGCGAGCACAATGCCGCAGGCGAGACATCGTGAACCGCCCGGCTCCCTCCCCCAGCCGCGCCGGCAATGCGACGCGCGCGAAGATCATCGCCGCCGCGCGCGAGCTGATGTGCGAGAAGGACGTGCTCGAGGTCTCGATCTCGGAGATAACCCAGCGCGCGGGCTGCAACATCGCTGCGGTCAGCTACCACTTCGGCGGGCGCGAGGGGCTGATGGTCTCGATCGCCCGTGATGACGCGGAGTTTGCCGTGGGCCAGCTCGACCGGCTGCTCGCCGCCGACATGTCGCCGCCGGACAAGATTGCGCACCACGTCGCCGGGATCGTGCGCGCCTATTACCGGCGGCCCTATCTCCACCGCCTGCTGCACAAGCTGATCCGCGAAGGGTCGAGCGAGGCGGCGACGCTGGTGACCGGCTTCTTCACCCGTCCCGTGGCCGAAGCGCGGCGCACGATCATCGCGCAGGGGGTCGAGCAGGGCCTGTTCCGCGCGGTCGATACCGACCTCGTCGGCTACGCGATCGAGGGGGCCTGCGCGCATATCTTCACCTCCGCCGCCTCGCGCCGCGCGCTGCTCGGCACGGGCGAGCTCGACGAGGCGCTGGTCGAACGCTTTGCCGCCAGCACTGCCGAACTCGTCGTGCGCGGGCTGCTCGCACCTGGCGCGGCTTGGGAGGCTAGTTGAACCGCTCCAGCTCTTCGACGATGCGGGGGCTGACATCGCGATGGGCATTGCGGCCGATGAAGAGGTCCATGTGCCCGTATTCGGGGATCAGGATCAGGCGGTAGTCGCCCTTGCCATCCCGCCCCTCGCGCCGGTTGCGCCGTGCCGCCTCGCTCTGCAGCCACAGCAGCGTGCGCTGGGCGCTTTCGGGATAGAAGATCTGGTTGGTCGCGCCGGCGAGGAAGGTGATCGGCAGGTCTAGCCGCGCCGCGCCCTCGGGCGTGACATAGACGTCCCGGCCATCCTTATCGACCGCCTTGCCCGCCTCGGTGATGCGCTGCATCTGGTCGAAGGGTTTCACCGGCACGCGGCTGAACATGCTGCCGAGCGCGACATGCGTGTCATGGCCCAGCTGTGCGTGATCCCAGCTCGGGCCGTAGACCGCGGAGACGCGGCGGCAGGTCGGGTTGTGGCACTCCTGCCCCTCGGGCACGGGCAGGTTCCAGGCCATCGCGTCGATCTCGTAATCGAGTTCGGTGCCCTGCGGGACGAAATCGAAATGCCCGTCGAGTTGCGCGACCTGTCCGAGCACCCCTGCCGTATCGAGATCGGCCTTGAGGTAGTTCATCCAGTCGGTCACCGGATGGAGCGTCAGCTGCGAGCTGACCAGCTGGCGGAAGCAGTCGACCTTGCCCGCGGCGATCGCCATCAGCAGGCTCATCGAACCGACGCAATGGACCATGCCCTGCAAATCCTTCGCGCCGGTCCTGTCGAGCACGAATCGCGTCGCCGCCGGCCAGTCGAGGAGCGCGATGTCGTCTATGGTTAATTCGGGCGGGCGCTCGGTCGAATTGCCGGAATCGCCGCTGGCGCGGTAGTCGAACAGCCAGACGTCATAGCCCTTGCCGCACAGCGTCTCGACGAGGTTCTCCTCGACAGTGGGCGTGGCGAAGGAGGACGCCTTCACCGAAAATCCCGGGGCTAGCATCACCGGCCCCTTGGGCCCGCCCCGATAGCGGGTGAGGCCGATGGTAACCCCGTCACCGGTCGGAACGACAAATTTCTCCGGCGCGGGCGCGCGCAAGGCGCGGTGGACCTGCGTCGCCGCTTCCTTGCCCGCGAAGTCGTTGAGCAGAGCCAGCATCCCGCCATAGGCCTGGAAGGAAGACATGCCGAACAGCGCGGCGAACTTGGCGACGAAATATTCCGACACCGCATTCTCGACGCGGCTGTCGATAGCGATCAGCTTGCCCAGCGTATCGTGATGCACGCCGAGCTTCATGCTCGAGGCCTGCCACATGAGGTCTTCCAGCCCCAGCCGCAGGATGCCCTGCGCGAGCAGAGCACCGCCCGCGTCCTCGCCCTCGCCCTCGCGGATCGTGACGTAGAGCTTGGTGAGATCGGTCCAGGGGTCCGATCCGTGGCGCTTCTCTAACACCTTGAAGCCGTGGAACCGGCACGGTCCGCCGTCCGCCCGGTCGAGCTGCAGGTCGTAGGTCATGGTCCAGCTCTCGGGCCGGTCAGGATCGACCACCAGCAGATGGAAGGTGCCTTTGCGCACAGTCATCGGCTGTGCGCTTACGAGAGGACAGTCGACGGTCCCGGTGATCTCCGCCGGGTGCGAGGGATCGGTGCTCAGCCGGTTGAGGTCGTCGGTACTGACGGTCAGTTCGAAGGCGCAGGGCTGGCCGAGGCTTTCGCCCCAGGCCGCGCCGATGGTGTAGCCATTGGCGATGCGCTGGCTCGCCGGCGTCTCGCGATCGTCGGGCTGGTGGCTGACATGGCCGCGCATGCGCTCGGTGAAGCGGAAGCTCGGGCTGGTCTCGTCGGGATGCGCCTTGATGAAATCGAAGACGTGTCTCTTGGCTTCCTCGAACAGCCCGCCTTCCACCAGCTTCGTGACCTTTTCGACCGGCGAAAACGCGGCGGCGATGACTTTCTTCGGGTCCGGCCTGGGTTTGGGCAGCGGCGTACTCGGCCCGATGGCGCGGTCGAACGCCCACCCCTCGCGCGAAGCGAGCAAGTCCATCGCCCGCTCCGCCACCGCGCTGATCGTCAGCAGCGGGTTGACGCCGACTGCGGCCGGCATCACCGACCCGTCGCAGACATAGAGGCCCTCGTGGACCGCGCTGCCCGAGGTGCCCGCGTAGACCCGGCAGGCGTCGTCCACCACGCCTTCGCTCGCATCGTCGCCCATGCCGCAGCCGCCCAGCGGGTGGACGGTGATGAGCTTCTTGCCTAGCGGATCGGTCCAGAGCGGATCGGGGAAATACTGGCCCGAGATCGCCTGCGCCGCCTTCGCCATCCAGTCGCTGTCGCGCTGCATGGTTTCCTCGGCACCCGCGCCCGGCCAGTCGATGGCTACCCGGTCGCCCGTCAGCACGAGCCTGCCGCCCGCATCGTCGACGCTCATCACCAGATAGGACTGGGTGCGCGCGACCGGCCCCTTGTAGGCCCAGTCGACCACGCTCGCAGGGTGTTCCTGGAACGCCTCGCCCATAGCCTTGGCGTCCATCATGCGCGGCTTGACCTGGTCCATGCCGAAGCGCGTGAAGCTGCCCGCCGCTGCCTCGGCGAAGAAGAACACCGGCGCGAACATCGGCGCGGCGATGCCCGGAGGCGCACCGTCCTCGATCACCAGCCCTTGCGTCGGATCGGCCATGTCGCGCATGTCGATCACGCCGGTGATGCAGGGGCCGGGGTATTTCTCTTTCGGCACGTCGTTCGCGCCGATGCCGATGGAATAGATGGGGTCGGCGACGAGATTGTCGCCCTCGCCCTCGGTCTTCCAGTAGGAATCGTAGGCGAAGCCGAGCGCGTCGCCATTGCCCGAGAAGCTCTCGCCCAGCCGGTCCGACAGCGCGAGGCCCTTGTCGCGGCTGCGCAGCAGGATTTCGGTCGAGCCTATCGCGCCCGCGCCGAGGATCACGTGGTCCGCCGTCACGCTGCCCGCCTCACCCGGTGCGTCCTTGCCATTGGGCTCGAAATGCACCCGCCAGCGCGCGCCGTCGCGTTCGACCCACAGGACTTTCGCCTGCGTGAAGATCTCCGCGCCGTTGTTCGCTGCATCGGGAAGGTAGTTCATCAGCGTCGTGTTCTTCGCGCCGAAATTGCAGCCACTGCAGCAATCGCCGCAGCCCACGCACGCCGGTTGCGGGACGCCGAACGCATTGGTCCGGTCCTCGAAGTTCACCGCGATGGGCGGGCGATAGCACGGCTGGCCGAGCGCCTCGGCCGCCTTCTCGAGCGCTTTCAGCTTGCCGAGTTCGGGATAGCTATCGGGATAGGGCGTCGCCGCCAGCATCGCCCGCGCATGGTTGTAATAAGGCTGGAGGACAGCGGGATTCTCCCGGAAAACCTTGGGCCATCCCTGCGCCTTCACCAGCTCGGGATGCACCTCCAGCGCGACGTTGGCGTTGATCAGCGAGGTGCCGCCCAGCCCGCATCCGACCAGCGCCCACATGTCCTCGTTGACGTGCAGTTCGAACAGCGCATCGGCCTCGCCCAGCCGCCCGCGCGAGGTGTTGGCCTGCATCGCCCCCTGCGCATCGGCGAGCTTGTTCGGGTACTCGCCCGGCAGCATCTCGCGCCCGCGTTCGAGCACACAGACCTGTTGGCCCGCACGCGACAGGCGCGAGGCGGCTACGCCCGCGCCATAGCCCGAGCCGACGACCACGACCGTGTAATGCGAACCGATCTGCGAGAGAGCGTGGGCGATGCGTGTCTGGCCGGTCATTCCGCTGCCTCCCGCGCGGTTTCGGACAGGTCGAGGAAGCGCTCCACGCGCGCTTCGCTGAGTTCGTCGATCCGGTGCGCGACCTCCGCCGTGAAGGCCGACCACTTGCGCGAATGCTCTGCCACCGCCTCGCGGGCGGCGGCGAGAAACGCATCCTGTTTCGGCCCGTAGCCACCGCCGCCGGAGACGCGCACTTCTGGCATGGCGACGCCCGCCGGATCGTTGAAGAGCCGCAACGAGACTGCCTCCAGATCGCCGTCGATCAGGATCGCCGAGGCGCCCTGGCACGGCATCAGCTTGGGCTCGTCGAGCACCCAGCCGCCGGTGTTGAAGACGCCCACGGGGTGCGCATAGCCGGGCACGGAAAGCTGGTCCTGGAACGGCTTGTGCGTATGGCCGAAGATGAAGCGCACATCCTTCGGCACCTTGCCAAGCTCGCTCTCGAACTGGTTGCGGACCGGGCCGGAGAGATACCAGAGGAGATCCCCGGTCTCGGACGGGCTCATCGCCTGCCGGAAGCCGTCGCGCTGCACCTCCGCCTCGCGGCCCGCCGCCAGCACCACGCCCGCGCGGATGAGGTTGCCCGGCGTGATGCCGTATTTGAGCGGCGCTTCCGTGTTCACGCCCATGCGTTTCTGCAGCTCGTCCGCGATGCGGCTGGCGATCTTCTCACCGAGCTGGTGCGAGGCACCGGCATCGAGCATGGTCGCATAAAGCGTGTTCGCGCCCTCGCCCACTTCGCCCGAGCTGCCGAGATCGGACCACAGGAAATCGACCCAGCTGCCGTTCTGCCGCTCGAGGTCGAGCGTCGTGTCCGGCAGGCCATCCTTGTCGTCGAGCCAGCCGCTGATCCGCGAGAGCAGGCGATAGGACGCGTCGAGGTAATGACCGTGGTGCATCACCACCGCCGCCTCGCCATCGTCGGATACCAGCGCCAGGTTCGGATAGGCGACCCTGACCACGCCGTCGGCGATCGGGTGGCCGTACCGCTGCATCAGCGCGGTGAGCAGCCGGCATTCGTATTGGGGCCGCTCGGTCATCAGCGAGATATGCTCGAGATCGTCCGGCACCTTCACGCCGGGGTGGGTCTCGATCTTCTCGACCTGGCTGATGAAGGCATGGTCCTGAACCATACGCCAGATGTGGTGGTCATGATTGCCGGGGACGTAGACGATTTCTGGATCGAACACCTGCTCCACACCGGCAGGGAAGAAGCAGTGCAGCAATTGCACGAAGCTGCGGCTCACCTCGCCGAAGGGGGACAGGCCGAGGTCGAGCGCATCGCCGAGCAAAACCAGCTGGACCTTTTCGCCGCCTGCAAGATCGCGCGCGGTGGCCCGCAAGGCCTCGCCAAAGCGCGCCAGCACGGCGCCGGGCTCGTCGACCACGTGCGCGCCTTCGCGGTGTGTCAGCAGGCTGTCGTCCGCGCCCAGGTGCAGGTCGGACAGGACTATGGTGCGCAGGCTCATGCGCCAGTCTCCTCGAGGCATTGGTAAAAGGCGTCGCGACAATCCTTCTCGCGCGGATCGTCCCATTTGTGGGTGCCCATGTCATTGGTGACCCAGGCATAAGCGACTTGGTCTTCTGGGTCCGCGAAGGCGAGCGAGCCGCCGACCGCGAAAGTGCCGAAGGCGGCGCGGTTGCGGGCGAATTCCCACCCGTCGAATGGCTTTTCGAAGCCGTGCGAATAGCGCACCGGGCAATGAAGCACCTGGTCCTGCAGGCCCTTGCGCGGCGGGGCGATACCCTCGGCAAGCGCGGCCAAGACTGTTGGCGAAATGCCCAGGGCAGCGCCGCCCGTGGCGAAGGCGTTATATACTTTGCCGAGCCCCCTGGCCGATGCCATGCCGCCTGCCGCGCCCTGCTCGATGTGCCAGAATTCGGGCGTGTCGAGCGCCGCGGGACCCTGCAGGAACAGCGGGTTGTTGAGCGCGCGGAAGGTGAGCGTCCAAGGCGCAAACATGCCGGCGATCAGCGGCCAGCTCATGTTCTTCCGGTGCAGCACCATGTCGGGCAGGCCGAAGCCCTTGATCCGCGCGATGCGATCCGTGTCGAAATCGCGCGGCAGGCCGAACCACACGTCGGCATCCAGCGGTCCGGCGATCTCCTCGGCAAGGAAACGGTCGAGATGGCGGCCCTGTGGATCGCGCCCATGGATCAGTTCGCAGGCCAGCCAGCCGAGCGAATAGGGATGGTTGCCGCTATAGTCGCCGGGCGCCCAGTTGGGCTTCTGCTCCGCCACCGCCTGCGCCATCAACGCATGGTCGGCCATCGTCTCGCAACTGAGCTTGCGGTCGAGCGCGGCGACACCCGCTTGTTCCGACAAGACCTGCCCGACGCTGAGCACCTCTTTCCCGTGGCAGGCGAATTCGGGCCAGACCTCGCCGATGGGCTGGTCGTAGTCGAAATAGCCGCGCGAAGCCGCGAGCGCGCAGGCCGCGCCGCTCAGCCCCTTGCTGACCGAGAAAACGAGCGTGATGGTGTCGTCGGTCCACGGGCGGGTGCGCGCCGCGTCCTTCCAGCCGCCGTGGAGGTCGACCACGCATTCGCCGCCATGGTAGATCGTGCAGGCCCCACCCAGCATGCCTGCCGCGATGTGGCGGGCAAAGGCTTCGCGCACCGGCTCGAAGCCTGGCGCGACATGGCCGCCGACCGCACCGTCATATTGACCCACGCTTCACCCCCGATTTGCGATCCGGGGGCGTTTTGCCAGCGAAAGCCTAACCGCTCGTAAACATGGTTAATTCCGCATTACCGCAAGGCCTGGGTCAAAAGCCCAGGCGCACCCCGGCCCAGACCGTGCGCGGTGTGCCGAGGTCGATCGATCCGCCCTGGTTGCGGGTGACGATGGCCTCGTCGGTCAGGTTCTCGCCGCGCAGGACCAGCGAGACCCCCTTGGAAAGAGGCAGCTGCGCGAAGGCATCGAGAGTGGTCGCGGCTGGCAGGATGTCGGTTTCCAGGTCGTCCTCGAACTGCGCGCCGGTATGGCGCAGCGTGGCCGAGAACAGCCAGTTTTCCGCAGGGCGATAGGCCAGCGTCGCGCCGCCGACCCATTTCGGCGTTTGGGACGGCCGATTGCCGTCGAGCGCGGCGGCCAAGCCCGATCCTTGAGCCTCGGCATCGGTATAGGCGATCGCTCCGTCGAAGGTGAACGTGCCGAAGGTCAACGCGGCACTCGCCTCGACCCCGCGCGCATGGATGGCGTCGATATTGCGGCGCTGGCGCAGGTTCGTATCGATAGTGACATTCGCGATGGCGTTCCTGACGCGGTTGTCGAACGCGGTGAGCGACAGGCGGACCGTCTCGCGCGGCGTCACGTCGAGCCCGACCTCGAACCCCTCGAGCCGCTCGTTCCCGAGTTCGGCATTGGCCTGCGTTACCACCGGGAAGACCACGAACGGACGGTAAAGTTCGTTGAGCGTCGGCAGGCGCAGCCCGCTATAGGCCGCAGCGCGCAGGCTGGCCGTCTCGCCGAGGCGCAGGAGCGCACCGCCGCGGAAAGAAGCTTCCCAGCCGGCGCGGTCGGCAAAGCGGTCGTCGACGACCAGCGCGCCTGCGCCGTCGCGTTCGGTGTAGAAGCCGCCCCGGATGGTGTAGCGATCGAGCCGCGCGCCGCCGGTCAGCGTCAGCGCACCGAGCGTCACGTCGTTCTCTACGAACAGGCCGAGATCGGTGTTGGTGCCGCCCGCATTGCGCCGCGCGGTAACCGCGCCGCTGAACGCGCTGAGCGCGGTTTCGAACAGCTCGCCGTCGGACTTGCGATAGTCGAGCCCGAGCCGCAGCACGTTGCGCTCGCCCGTCGGCGGGCGCAGCTCGATCTTGCCGCCGAGCCCGGTCGCCGGCGTGTTGCGCTGGTCCAGCACGGGCACGAAGCGGGTCGAGGAAATCACGACATTGGTGAAGTTGCGCGCCTGGACGTAGCCCAGCACATCGAATGCCCACGCGCCCCGGCCGACCAGCCGCAGGCTCGCATCCTGCCCCTCCATGCTGCTGTCCGCGCCTTCGAAGCGCAGCGTCCGTTCGTCGCGATAGACAAGGCCGCGCGCCTGTAGCTCGATCGCGTCGGTCAGCGGGGTCACGCCGCGAACCTGCACCGAATACCCGTCGAAGGCGGCGCGCGCACTATGTGGGACCCGCTCGGCCTCGGGCGTGGTCCAGAAGCCCTTGCCCCGGTCCCAGCGGCCCGAGATGGACGCAAAGCCCGCGCCGAGCCGCGATGTCGCAGTGGCGCTTGCCTCGGTCTCGCCGCGATCGTTCACGAGCACCTGCCCGCCGAACGCCCCCAGCGTGCCCGCATCCGCGCTGGTCATCTCGATCGTCCCGGCCAGCGCACCCGCGCCGAACGGGCCGGACCCGCCCCCGCGGGTTACCCGAACCTGTGCCAGGCGCTCGGGCGCGATCGCGCTGAAGGGGATGTAGCCGAAGAACGGATCGGACATCGGCACGCCGTCGAGCAGCACCAGCGCGCGGCTGGTGGCATTGCCACCCAGAGCGCGCAGTGTCGCCCCTTGCGCGGAGGGATTGGCCGAACGGCTGTCCGAGCGGCGGAATTGCTGGAAGCCCGCAACCGAAGCCAGGGCGTCCTCGATCCGGCCCGAGGGCACGGACAGAAGCTCCTCGCGCTCGATCACCTGCGTATCGTAGGCGGGGGTCGCCGGTGTGACGGCCAGCCCTTCGCCGGTCACGACGATAACCGGCTGCGGCGTTTCGCCATCGGACTGGGCAGAGGCCGGCACGGCGATGACGGCACTCACGAGCGCAAGGGTCTGGAGCGATTTCAAGCGGGATCTTCCATGAAGCAGCGACAAGGCGATTGAGACGATACGGCGGGCTGGGTCAACCGCTTGACGCTTCCCGCAAAGCATGGTGCAATCAGCCTTGCGGAAAAGGGGGCGGCTCATGGGCGGCACTTTCGGCAGTTTCTTCGCGGCAGCCGGCTTGTGGCTTGCGCTCGCCACTACCCCTTCGCTTGCCCAGGTGCCGACACCGGAGCACGTCGGCCTGCCCTCTCCCCCCGCCCACGTCGAACCGGCCCATGTCGACGAAGCCAAGGACGCCCGCTGCCGCGACGGCGATGCGCAGGCGTGTCTCGAGCTCGGCATGCTCTATTTCGACGGGGAGAATGCGCTGATCAACAAGCCGGTGGCAATGCGCCTGCTGCAGAACGCTTGCGCTTTCGACAGCGCCGAAGGCTGCCTGCGCCTCGCCGATGGTTACATGGCGCAAGGCTACGACCTCACCAGCCTCTCTCTGGCCATGGACCTGGTCGAGAAGGCCTGCGGCCTGGGCTCGCCCGAGGCGTGCTCCAGGCTCGGCAGTCATCTGTACTTCGGCGAGTACCGGGTCGGCCAAGCCATCGGTTCGCTTGGCACAGCGCGCATAGCGAACGGCAAGGATCCGCAGCGCGGCGAGGAACTCATGAAAGACAGCTGCAAGAGCGGCTTCGCTCCCGCCTGTGCGCAACTGGCCGAACTCAAGCTGCGCCCCGATCGTCCGAAATCCGATTTCGCTGCCGGAATTGCCGAGCTCGAGGCCCTGTGCGCCAAGGGTGACCGCGCAATATGCACGCGCGCGGCGAATCTGCTGACCTTCCAACCGCAGAAGAATGCCCGGCTCATCGAGCGGTTCAGGACGCTCGCCTGTGATGCGGGAGAAGCGAGCGATTGCGTTGTTCTCGCCCAGGACCTGGCTGAAGCCCATCCGGACGACGCCAAACGCGACGCAGTGCAAAGCCTGCTCGACCGCGCCTGCACATTCGACTTCGAGGATTGCGGCAAGGCCGAAGACTTTCGGCTCCGACCTGCCCGAACGGCCCTGTGCGATGGCGGCGACCTGCGCGCCTGCGGCGAACTGGGCCTCGGCGCGCAGGAGGGACGGACGCTAAAGCCGGACTATGGAGAAACCGGCGGACGCCAGCTGGTCGCAGCCTGCCTCGGCGGTCTGGACGAATTTTGCAAGCCCGCGGCCGATTACGTCACCGATTGGGCAGCCGGCAACGACTCCGAGAGTGAGGCGAATAAATGGCGCGTCCTCGATCTTGCATGCGACACGGAACGCGCGTTCGGATGTGTCCACCTGGCGTCCGAGCTGGTGGCTGCCGACGAGGATCCCGGCCGCGCCCCGCCGACCCCCGAACAGCGCCGCCGCGCGGGCGACCTTTTCGCCATGGCTTGCGAAGCGGGCTCCGAAATAGCCTGCGTTCGGCTGCGCCACTTCGTCGGAGTGTCGGGCTCGGTCGATATCGCGACCGTAGACGGCTCCTTCGCTGCGCCGGAAGACAATGACTTGGGCGAAGAGAGGAAACCCGCCGAAATCGCCAATTCGGTCGAAGAGGACACGATCCCGCGGGACCGCTGGTGCCGGACGAGCGCCCTGTTCTTTCGCGGCGAGCTCTACACGCACGAAGAGTGTCACGTTTCCGGGGGCGGGATCAACGGGATCCCGCTCAGGCCCGGACAGGCGCCATGGCAGGCGCTGCTGTGGCGGCCCGCTTACCTGGGCCAGAAGCTGAGCGCGCAGCAACGGGTGTTCTGCGGCGGGACGCTCATCGCCCGCGGCTGGATCCTGACCGCCGCGCACTGCCTCAAGGAGATGGGCGGCAGAAGGATCAAAGACGGCTATCTCGTGCGGCTCGGCGTCTACAATCCGCGCAAGGATGAGGGGATCAGCTACCCCATCGTCGAGACGATCCCGCATCCCGCCTTCAACAGCAGGAATTACGCCTTCGACATCGCGCTGGTGCGCTACGACTACCGCAAGGGATCGCAACCCGGGGAAACCAATTCGATCAGGACCATCCCGCTCGATGACCGGTCCATCGCCCAGCGCAAGATCGAGTCAGGGATGGACGTCTACACCTACGGCTGGGGCTGGACCAAGGTCGACGGGTACGAAACCTCGGACAAGCTGCTCAGCATGAAGATGCAACTCCGCTCGCTTTCCCAATGCACGCAGATCACGGCCTTTCGCGGCGAGCGCGAGAACGCCGTCCTATGTGCAGGTGGCACCAGGGGCGAGCAGGCCTGCGACGGGGACAGCGGCGGGCCGCTCATCTATTACGAGGATGCCGACAAGGTCCCCAAGGTCATCGGCGTGGTCAGCGCCGGGAAGAAGTGCGGCACGCTGGGCGAACCCAGCCGCTACACGAGGGTCGCCAAGGTCCGGGGCTGGATCCGCCAGCAGATGGACCGCTATCCGGACTGGGGTTTCTGACGGAGGTGGCACAGTGCAAGCGATGAAGATCCGGGCGATTGCGCTCATCGGAATTTTTGCCCTCGCCATGCAGGCGGACCCCGCGGTAGCGCGCAAGGTGATCCGGGGGCCGACCACGCCTGTCAGCGCCGCAGAGATACCGCTGACCTTCATCGACACGGAGCTGGACGCGCGGTGCCGGGCGGGCGCTGCCGATGCCTGCCTCGAGCTTGGCCAAACCTATCTCGAAGGCGAGGAGGTGTTCCGCAACCTCCTGGTTGCCCGCATCCTGTTGCGCGAAGCCTGCGCGCTCGGCAGCGCCGATGGCTGCGCTGGCCTTGCCGCAACCGACGAAGGCAGCCCGGAGCCATGGAGCGAAGCTGAAACGCCGGAACAACTGTTCCGGCGCGCTTGCGACACTGGCTCGCTTGCAGGATGCGCCGGCCTTGCGAATGCGCTCTACGGTGGTTCCGATGACGCGAACGACCGCGCCGCCGCCTTGTCGCTCGCTCGCGAGACGTGTGCGCGCGGCAGCGATGCCATGTGCCTCGCCCATGCGCGCTGGACGATTGCCGAAGGCGCTGGGGACGGGGAAGTGGCCGAGTCCACAGCCCGGATTGTGGATCTCTGCGCCACGCGAAACTATATCGACGCCTGTTCCGAAGCGATCGCGATTGCGACCTTCCGCGAACCGGTGGACGAGGCGGAGGTGAGCTCGGCCAACCGCATGGCATGCCGCGCGGGCCTTGCGCGCGCATGCCTCGACGAAGCCGAGCGCTTGGTGGACGATCGCAATCGCCCGGAAGATCGGGCTGGCGTGTTGTCCCTCCTCGAACGCGCCTGCGCGCTCGAGGCGAACCATTGCGCAACCGCCGATTTCTATCGGGAAGAACCGGCCCTGCGCGCGGAGTGTTCGCGAGGGGACATGGTCGCCTGCGGCCGGGTTGGTGCCATGATCCATGGCAGCGTAGCGTTTGCCCCCGCGCTCGCAGACTATGGCGAGGCGACCGGGCTGCTCAGGCAAGCCTGCCTTGCTGGCGTGCAGGAGCACTGTTCGCTAGCTGCGCTGCACCTGCGCCATCCCGCACCCGCACCGGGTACGCAGTCGGGCCTTGATGCCATCCGGGTTTTCGAACTCGCTTGCGACGAGGCCCGGCCCGAGACTTGCCGCTTCCTTGCCCGCGCCTTGCTCGATGGCGACCTGATCGAGCCCGACCCGATGCGCGCGGCGGCGCTATTCGCCGGGGCCTGCGCAGCAGGCGACCTGCCGTCCTGTGACGACGCCTCGCCCTTCGCCGGCATCGAGCCCGAAGTCGAGCTGGCCGATGCGGACCATGCCTTCATCGCACCGCTCGAACCGGGCGAGGATACCGGCAGGCCGTTAAGGCGAAGCGAGGGGCCACGATCGGCCCTCCTGTTCGATTGCGAGCGGAGCAGGTTGATGTTTCGCGGGACAATTTATGTCGACATGCGTTGCGGCGCGCGGGCGCGTGGCCTCATGAGTTACGAGTTGAGGCCGGGCCAGGCGCCATGGCAGGCTCTGCTGTGGCGGCCTCCCGTCGTCGGCGGCCAGCGCGCGAGCCTCGCCGGGCGCGTGCTTTGCGGTGGTTCGGTGATCGCGCGCGGCTGGATCCTGACCGCCGCACACTGCCTCGCCGAAATCGGTAGCAGCCGGATCACGCCAGGTTACAAGGTGCGGCTCGGCGTTCATAACCCGCGCGCATCCGAAGGCGTCAGCTACCCCATCATCCGGACGATTTCGCATCCCGGTTTCAATCCGCGCAACTACGCTTTCGACATCGGGCTGGTGCGCTACGATCATCGCCAGCCCAGCCAGGAGGGGCCGGTCAACGCGATCCGGACGATCGCGCTGGATCCGCTGCCGATCGGCGAACGCAGGGTCGATCCGAGCGTGACGGTATACGGATACGGCTGGGGCTGGACCGAAGCGAACAACAGCTCGACCACGGACAATCTGCGCGGCTTCAAGATGCAGCTCACGTCTGAAGCCGAGTGCACCCGCATCACGAACTTCCAGAACGACCGCCTGAATTCGTCCCTGTGTGCGGGCGGAGCGAACGGCGCGCAGGCCTGCCTCGGCGATAGCGGCGGCCCGCTGATCTACTATGGTGACGAGGACCGGGTGCCGCGGGTCATCGGCGTCATCAGCGCGGGCAAGAAATGCGGCACCCTGGGCGAAGTCAGCCGCTATACGAGAGTGGCCAAGGTGCGCGCCTGGATCGCGGAGCAGATGCGGCGATACGCCGCGGATTAGGCGTCACGACAGCGAAAGGGCCGGCGCGCACTGCACGCCGGCCCGTGTTTGTTCAGGCGCTTATTCCGCCGCGTCGGGATTGATCGGGCTGCTCGTGCCGTCGAGGCCGTCGTCTTCCGGATTGGCCTCTTCGCCTTCCATGGCTTCGCCCGTCGCTTCGGGCGCTACGGCCTCGTCGGTCGGTTCGGCTTCCATGGGCTCACTCACGGTCTCATCTACCGGAGCCTCTTCGGCGGCGGGCTGGCAACCGGCGAGCGCGAAAGCGGCCGATCCTGCAACAAGGCGCAAAGCAAGTGACTTCATAAAATCCCCCTTCTCCAGAACAGCGACCGAACGCGTGGTATCATGACGTCAGTCGCCTTAGCAATCGTGCGAAATCGGGCCGCCCGCGCAAGGGCTCCAGCATCGGGTCGTTGAGCGCCAGCAAGACGCCCGGATCGCGCCCGGCGACAGCTTGCTCCAGCTTCTCCATGGCCGTGTCCCCATCGCCCCATTGCGCGAAGATCTGCGCCTGCTGGTAGGTTGCAGCATCGCCATACTCGTCCACGACCGCTTGCAATGCGGTCTCACCGCCGGCCTTGTCGCCCATGGCGGCTTTCGTGATCGCGAGCCCGGTGTGCTTGAAAATTGCCACCGGCTCAGCCTCGAACGCCGCGATCGCCTTGTCGTAACGACCTTGCGCGTAAAGAGCCGCGCCGATCGCGTTATACGCGCTGGCCAGTTTGGGATTGAGCGCGAGCGCCTCCTCCATCCGGGAAATCACCAGCGGGTAGTCGTGCGCCATGTAGGCGACGTAGCCTGCCGTCCGGTAAGCCCGCGCATTGAGCGGATCGAGGGCGATCGCATCGTCGATCATCTGCCGGGCCAGCTTTGTTTCGGGCCCGAAGCCGAAGAAGATCGCCGCAGAGCGCAGGATGTCCGCATCCTGCGGCGCCAGTTCGCGCGCCTTCTCGTAATGCGGCCGGGCGCGCTTGCGGTCGAGCCGTCCATTGTTGAGCGCGAAGCCGAGCGCGAGATGGCCGATGGCGAGCCGCGGCTCGAGTTCGATCGAGCGCTGGGCAGCCGCGATCGACTGGTCGTAGAACCGCGCGATCTCGCTCGCGTCGGTGGTCGCATTGGCGACCGCTGCCAGCATGGTCGCGCGCATCGCATGGGCGGCCGCATAGGCGGGATCGGCCACGATCGCCGCATCGAACTGCGCCAGCGCCGCGCGGTCGCTTTCGACACCGGCAGAAAGATCGTAGAAGGCATGGCCGCGCAGATAGGCTTCGTAGGCCGCAACATCGTCGGTTCCGCCGACCTGCTGCTGTTCGGCAAGGCTTTCCCGCGCTTCTTCCTCGCTGGCGATCTGCTGGATCAGCGAGAGCGCGACGGTACGCGCGATATCGCTTTGCAGTTCGAAGATATCGGTGAGCGCGCGGTCGAAGGTGTCGGCCCAGCGTACGAGCCCGTCGGAGATCTGCACGACCTCCGCCGAAATGCGCATGGTCTCGCCCGCCAGCTGGACGCTGCCGCGCAGGATATTGTCGACCCCCAGCCGCTTCGCCTCGGCGAATTCGTCCGCGCCCTCTTCATCGAGCGCGTTCGAGGTCGTCGGCGCCGAGACGCGCAGGCGCGGATTGCGCGAGAGCACCGCACGCAATTCGTTCGACAGGCCGCTCGAGAACCAGGCCTGGTCCTCGTCGCCCGAGAGATTGGCGAAGGGCAGCACGGCCATCGAGATACGCGAGCTATCGCTATCGCCGATCGGGAACAGTCCCGCTTGCCAGGCGCCGAGGGCCGCCACGCCGGCCATCCCGACCACACCGGCAATCAGCGCACGCCGCGAGACACCGTGTCGCAATGGCGCAGTTGCAACCGGATGATGCGGCTCGTCCAACTTGCCGCTGCATTGCGCCGACACCGAGAGCAGTATGCGCTCGGCTTCGGGCGCATTCGGGCGGCCGTTCCAGCGACTGACGTCGATCATCTGGACCTGCCGGAAGCCGAGCGGCGGCATGGTGCCGTCGAGCGAGAGTGGCACAAGGCGGTGCCGTTCACGCCCGCTTTCCGCTTCGTCGCGCACCCAATGGGAATCGACCGAGGAGGTCGACCACAGGACGACGACGCAATCCGCGCTGTCCAGAGCTTCCTCGATCTTCTGCTGGTAGGTCGCCCCGCCCTCGATCAGGCCGTCCCACCAGACGTCGAACCCGCCACCTTCGAGCAGGGCGACGACCTTGCGGGCCGCTTCGACGTCGGCGCGGGCATAGCTGAGGAACACCTTGCGCGGCGTTCCCCCTTCAGCATCCGTCTCGCCGATCACCGTCACCGGGCCCCTCTGCCGCAGCTGCCAGCCATTGCTAGCGCGGCAATCGCCGGCTGGCTAGCGCAAGCGTCAGAACGAGCGCGGCATCCCGAGCACATGCTCCCCGACGAAGCTGAGGATGAGGTTGGAGCTGATCGGGGCGACCTGGTAAAGTCGCGTTTCGCGGAACTTGCGCTCGATGTCGTACTCGCTGGCGAAGCCGAAGCCGCCGAAGGTCTGCATGCAGGCGTTGGCCGCCTTCCACGAGCTTTCAGCGGCGAGATGCTTGGCCATGTTGGCCTCCGCCCCGCACGGCAGGCCTTCGTCGAACAGGCGGCAGGCCTCGTACCGCATGAGGTCGGCGGCGCGCACCTCCATGTAGGCTTGGGCGATCGGGAATTGCACGCCCTGATTGCTGCCGATGGGCCGGTCGAACACGATCCGTTCGCGCGAATAGTCCGCTGCGCGTTCGACGAACCAGTAACCATCGCCGATGCATTCGGCCGCGATCAGCGCGCGTTCTGCGTTCAGGCCGTCGAGGATATAGCGGAAGCCCTTCCCCTCTTCGCCGATGAGCGAGTCCGCCGGCAGTTCGAGATCGTCGAAGAACACTTCGTTGGTCTCGTGATTGACCATGTTGCGGATCGGGCGGATTTCCATGCCGTTGCCGATCGCCTTGTCGAGCTCGACGAGGAAGATGGAGAGACCCTCGGTCTTCTTCGCCACCTCATCGCGCGGGGTCGTGCGCGCAAGCAGGATCATCAGGTCCGAATGCTGGATGCGGCTGATCCACACCTTCTGGCCCGACACGACATAGCGGTCGCGCTTGCGCACCGCGCGGGTCTTTAGTTCGGTGGTGTTGGTCCCGGTGGTCGGTTCGGTCACAGCCATCGACTGCAGCCGGATGCGCCCTTCGGCGATGGCCGGGAGATAGCGCTGCTTCTGCTCCTGCGAGCCGTGGCGCAGCAGCGTGTTCATGTTGTACATCTGCCCGTGGCAGGCGCCCGAATTGCCACCGGCGCGATTGATTTCCTCCATGATGATGGAGGCTTCGGTCAGGCCGAGACCCGAGCCGCCGAACTCTTCGGGGATGAGCGCCGCCATCCAGCCTTCGCGAGTAAGTGCCGTGACGAATTCGTCCGGATACTCGCGCGCCTCGTCGACCTTCCGGAAATACTCGTCGCCAAACTCGCGCACCAATGCGCGGACCGCTTCGCGGATTTCGGGATGGTCGCTGCGTGCTGCCGGGATCGTCATGAGGCCGTGCTTGCCGACGAATTGCCATGCGTGTCAACGCATCGTGCACTCCGCGAGCGGGCAATTCGGGCAGGTCCGGTGGCGCGGAGGAAGGGACGCAGACCTGATGGCCGTCGGCATGATGCAGCCAGTCCTGAAAGTTGGGCCACGTCAGCAGCTTCCGACAGTCAATGGACGAGACTGCGCCTACGTCATCTCACTCAAATTGCGGCCGCCCCCCATGCCGAGAGCGAGCCACGTCAGCCCCCGATGGTTGAAAAAAGGACGAGGCGACGCTTTTCAGTCAGTCCGAAAGCATTTGGCCCATGTGAAGGAAACCTAATTCGACCTGGCCTCGTCACGCCTCATGGCCTGCCATGAAATCCACGCCACCATGAAAATGACGCAAGCAAAGAAAAATATTATTGGCTGCACTGTAAAATCCAGCAAAATTATGGCCGTAGTTATTATCAGCAAAACGACAAAAGGAGCCAACAGATTTAAATAATAGCCTATCCCAACTCTATTCTGCATGAGGCTGCCAATAACAACCAAGATCCCTTGAGCAATAAATGATCCAGCAATGATCATGATTTTTGACTGGTTATCAAAATAATCGGAGATCATGGCAAAGATTGCAATTAGCACCAAGCCTGCTCGTATGACGGACATGAATTTGGGCATGGCTTTATCTGTCACGTTGAATAACAATCCCTAGGATACCAGATCCGAAGCAACCCCGCGGCAAGCCGAGGAAGCAAATCCGGCCGCACCGGCTCCGATCACAGCCTTAGCTATCCTGCCCCACGGCGTGGCACCAGCGATATTGCCGATCTGCCTGACGAATGCTTGACCAAATCGCCTGGCGGTGTCGCTCGCGGCTCTCCTCTCAAGGTTTCTGCCCGCGGTATCACTCGGCAGGCGACGGTTGCGGTAGTCGTATGCGTCGTCAGCTGCGGCACTGGTCATCTCGGCTAGCGAGATGCCCAAGAGACCTCCAACGCCTCCGGCAGCGAGATCCAACAAGCATTGGCCGAGCTGTTCATAATCGAATTCGTCTTCCTGATTTGCGCCAGCCGGGGCAAGTTTCCGGTCTCCGCGTGCCCTTGCGGCAGCCGCTGCATCGATGATTCCAGCGGTAGAAGCAGTGCCTCCATACGATCCGTCGCCTCCGCCGTCGCACCCAAGGGTCGAGGAGCCGGTCGCGATTGTACGAGTTCCGGTCGAGGTGTATCCACCGACGGTTACCGAGACATTGTAGGTCCGATAGGTCGTAAATACCGTACAAAGCCCCGTAGGATCGCTTGAATTCACGGGGTCGTTCTGAACATAGGCATACATGTTCATCCCATCGCCGTACCCGATCGGATCGACCTGCATGAAGCGGCCGAGTGTCGGCGAGTACATCCGAGCCTTGTAATAATACACGCCGAGTTCGGGGATCCAAACCTGTCCGGTATAGCGGAAGCGCCCCTTGGTGCTGATGTCGTTACCTGTCGCGGTATCGGGGATGCCGAACTCGTCATAGGTATTGGTATACAGCGGGACGCCCTGATAGTTCGAGACCAGCACGATCGATCCGCGAACGTCGCTATGCAAGTAGCGGCGCTGCGCCGACCCTTGGGTCGCGCCTTCGTACATCAACAACGGATCGTCGCCTCCGTCGACGCCGTGCACATAGCGGCGCAGCATCGCGCCCGAGGCATCATATTCGGCTATGAGATCGTCGCCGCTGTAGACGAAGCGCTGGACGCCTTGCGGGCCGCCCGACACTTCGATCAGCCTTCCAAGCGGGTCATACCTAAGTGCCGCGACCAGAGAGCCAGTGTAGCTCAGCGCACTGCAATTTGTGTTGGTTTGCAGGCGCTTTTCGACCAGGCGGTTCTCGATGTCATAAAGGTAGACGCTCGAACCGTCGGCGGTGAGGTTTCCGTTGACGTCATAGCAGAAGCTGGCGCCACCGGCGGTAGTATACTGGTTGAGTCCGTTGTCGGTGTAGTCGCGGGCTAGCGCAACGAAGCCGTTCCAGGAGTAGGCATCATTGGACTGTGCCTCGCTCGTTAGCTGTGAGGCCTGATTACGGGTGAAGGACCACGTGACATCGGACGCGGTACCGTGCCCGTCGAGAGCGAGAGACGCCAAGCGGCCTGCTGCATCGTAACCCAGGATCCGCTTGTTGCTCGAAGCGGCCTGGTAGCTCCAGTCAAGCTGCGATGGCAGGCCGACTTCGGTGTAATTGAGGTTACCGAGCAAGGTGGTGAGTTGCCGAACCCCCGAAAGGCGGCCCAGAGAGTCGTAATCGTACGAAATATACTGATTGTCGGGAAAGGTCAGCCGGTTAACGTTGCCCGCCGCATCGTAGGCGTAACTGACAATGCGGTTAACCCCGGTCGAATTGTCGGAAACCTGGGTGGTGCGCCCCAACGCATCGTAGGCGATGGACTGACCGGCACCGCTGTTCGATCCGTATCGCGCCCCGAGACGGCGGTCCAGAAGGTCGTATGTGAAGAATACGTTCTGCGTGTGGGTGGACGACAAGCCGGCTCGCGAGGGAACAGTTTTCTGGATCAGTCGATTCAGATTGTCGTATTGATAAGCGAGTGTCGAACCAGAACGCGACTTGAAGGAGGTAATATTTCCGTTCGCGTCGTAGCCCGTCACCTCGTTGTCAGCACTGTTCGAAGTACCGGGCGTTGTTTTCGATGGGAAAATGACCTGCGTAGTCCGGTCAAAGCCATCATAACCATAGGATGTCCGGTTGTTGCTCGCATCCTCGACCCAGGCAACGGTGCCATTGGGGTTATAAGCCATCTCCGCCGTGTCCTGCGCCAACGAAGTGCCCACGCCGGACTGTTCTTTTACGACGCGGTCGACATTGTCGAAGATACGTCGCATAATCCTGTCCGGACCTGACGAACCCTCCGCCATGGGAACACACGCACTCGAAGGCAGTACGGTGGTCGTCAACGGCGCATTCATGCGCTGTGCAACGCATTCGAGCCTCAGCGCGGCATCGTATCCATATTGCGCGATCGAGTATTGAGTGGTCCCGCTTGTTGCGACCTGTGCTTCGCTCCTGAGGCGACCGTAGATGTCGAAATTGGATACATACTTTTCCTTCGGCGAGAATGCGCTCCATGCCGCCTCGGTCGTACCGGTCACAGTGCCAATTTCGGTGGCGATAATGTTGTCGAAGCCGTCACGGGTTTGGCGCACGGCCGCACGAGGAAGGCTGCCGGCTGCGTCCGGGTCGGGTCCAATGGCGCCGGTCTGACGGCCCAATACGTCATAGCGGAAAGTGCTCGTATCGCCGGTCCCGGCGAGGGGGCCATCCATTGTTTCGATCAACCCCAGGTCGGTGTGGGTATAGCGGGTTATGCTTGAAACCGCATTGTCACCCGATCGCGATGTAACGCTCGTGACGAGACCGTTCTCGGCGATTGAAGTGTCGTAATCGTAGTCGACGATCAACTCATTGGCCGTGCCTGCGCAGGTGACCGCAGTTGCACATTGCCTGGTGGTATCGATCCGCATGATGCCGGTTGACTGGTTCTGCAGCGCGCCTGACGAATTGCGGGTCCGCGCTACCACAGAGGTGTAGCTGACATCCAAGGTCGGCCTCAGCCCGTTACTGTCGGCTGGACGCTGGACCCGGGTAACGCCTCCATGAGTGGCATCGTAGGTGAAATTGGTTGTATTGCCACGCGCGTCGGTGATGCTTGTGGGTTTGTTGCAGGTCACCGCGTTCGAGCACGAAGCCGGAAATGCGGCCGAGGTAACGATGTTCGCCTGCCCCGACCCGGCCTCTGCCACTTTCGTCTTGGTGACGACGTTGCCGCGAGCATCATAAGCGAATTGGGTTTTTTGGCCCTCGGGCGCGGTGATTTGTGTGACACGCCCTTGGGCGTCATAAGAGTAGTTCGTCGCGTTACCGGCCGCATTGGTGTGCGAGGTGATAACATTCTGGTTCGTGTCTACAACCGTCGTGGCTTGCCGACCCAGCGCGTCATTCGCCACGCTCGTCAAGAGGGATCCGATCTGCGACCAGGAATAGTTGCGGGTATAGCTGTTCTCGAGGGTGAGGCTGGTGACGCGACTGTTGCTGTCGACCTGCGCGACGACGCTAGGCTGACTGTCGCCCGGACGCTTGACCGAAATCGTGTTGCCTGAGCGCGAGACATTCGTCGAGCGGCCGAGATTGTCGACACCATACGCAAGCTTTGGCCAGTCGCCATTGAGCGAACAAACTTCAGCGACCGGGTCACAGTATTCGGTTGCAGAGTTCAGCGCGATCACCTTCGATGGGAACATCGAGGCCCCGAGACCCGGGTTCGCTTGATCGTACTCCAGCTTTAGCTGGTAGGAATTATTCGATGTTACCGATCGAAGCTGCGGGACATCATAAAAGGCGCCACCATAACTTGAGCTGTATGTGTAGCGCTTGATGGCATATTGCAGCGTGTGTTGGCGCCCGTCCGGAAAGATGATCTTGGTGCCAAGTCGGTGGAGAAATTCACCCAGCCAATACGACTGGCCGCTAATGAATTCAAAGCGCACGCCGTTTGCGTCGGTATAGATGGTGGCCGTCGAGTTCAAAGTGCCGGGAAGGCCATCCAGCGGTTGGTAGACACCGCTGACAAGCTTGAAGTCGCGCCGGCTTTCGCCAATTTGCACCCGTACGACCGCTACACCGTTCACCGTGCCGGTGACCATATTGATAGTGTAGTTATGACGCCACGATCCGCCGTTTACATCTCCGGGATCGAACGTGAGTCCTTCAGCGCCTCCGATTGATACGGTGGAACCCTGAACACGCAGCTGCCCCGAGGATAAATCGACACCGTATTCATCCACTACACTTCGCACATCGGGAGTGTCGGGAGTCACCTGAGCATGTGCGGTCGAAGCAAGCGCACCAAGCGGCAGGGAGGCGGCAGTGACAAGGAGGGCCTTCTTGTAGTGGGCGAGCGTGTTCATGGGCTTTGTCTTTCGAAGGAATGTCTGTGGGCTGGCAGCGACAGTTAGAAGTTTTCGACCGGGCCTCCGCCGCAGCCTCCTGCAGAAACATCGAGGTATCCCGTTGAAGTGGCGCCAAGAGAGTCGGCCACCGTATAGGTGAATGTCGTGTAGTCCCAGGCGACACCACTCAGCGTAATTCGCACGCTGCTCGAAGAAGTAATGCTCGCCGTTGCTCCGCCGGAGGTCGTCGCGATAGCCCTCAAGACAAGCGGAGTGTTGCCTTCCGGATCGCTGTCGTTGGCCGTCAGGTTTGCCGACAGGAAGCCTGTGCAACCCAAAGACGAAACAGAATCATCACCCGTTACAGGCGGACTGTTGCTCGGGGGAGGTGGAGGAGGAGGCGGCGGCGGCGGCGGAGGAGGAGGAGGAGGAGGAGGAGGAGGAGGAGGAGGCGGAGGCGATGCGGAGCTAGTGCAAACCGTCGCTCCACTACTTGTATTCGCGACGTATTGAGTGCGGTTTCCGACCTCGTCGTAACAGATTGACTGCGTCTCTCCACTGTTCTGACTTCCAGAGCCCGTGGTAACGACCTTAATCAGCCTCCCCAAGCTATCATAACTGAAAGACTCTGTGCTCGATTGAGCAGTCACCGACGAGGCACACGAAATTGAAGCGAGCGAACAGCCCGCAAAAAGCGCGAAACGATACATGAATGTGCCCCTGTTGGACTTCAATTATTTGAAGATCGCAAAATTATTTGCACCATTCAATACCTAAAATGCAACCTTTAGGAATTTTATATTTCTCTCCACCTCCGTCGCAACTAGATTCGTTAATTATTAAATAAATCGCGATTCTTGTTTTTGTAATTCTTTTTTTCTTCTTTTACTTTGTAGTTTTTGTCAGCTCCGGCACAATGTGCGCCGCATTCGAAATTGGGCCGCAGCAATGCATCGATGCATTTTTTCCTGGATGACTGTGGCCCCGTGACCGCCACTCCGTGCAGGATCGGAGAGGAGCGTTAGCCGATTCGAATCTGGGACGGCGGCGAAGTCGCGCTCAGTTGAGTGGCCAGCAAGGACTTCAGCCTCCTCCAGTCAAATCAAGCCAACGGGGGAATCGCCGAGATCGGCCCCGTCTTGATCCGGGCGGAAGTCGACACTGCCCCGGCGCGGACACGCGATCTTCGCTCAATCAGCTTCGCCAGAAGAGGAATTCGCTCTTGGTCCTGAAGCCAACTATCCGCCCTATCAAACCAGCCAGACCCGCTGACCTTGCCAAGGACGATGCCGAAGGCGAGGCTTTCTCTCGTGCCTTCCGAACTGCACGTTGCGACCTAGTTGCGCCGTTCGCGACGATCATTCGCGGACTCCGGTCTGAACTGAAAAGTCCACACACTGACGGCGGTCGATCACTAAGCCGCCACCGAAGCGACATTCATACACAGCCATGCGACGATCCCGGGCAAAGGTTTCGAAGCGCTGCCACTCTGCATGGTGTGGCTGAACCACCGATCGGCGATCCGAAGCTTTTGGCGGACCCAGCGAGCCAAGCGCTCACCTGCCTTCGTCGAGAGACTCTTCAGCGAGCATTTTACTACGGGCGTTGAAGGAAAGAAGCGCTTGCGGGTTTCGGTCGCGTGTAGCGTCGATGGCGGAGAGGGAGGGATTCGAACCCTCGATAGGGTTGCCCCTATACTGCATTTCGAGTGCAGCGCATTCGACCACTCTGCCACCTCTCCGCATGTCGGGTGCGCTTCCGGGCCAGAGCCCTAGGTCGAAGCGAGGCGCGCCGATTAGCCGAGGCACCCGCCCTTGCCAACCCCTTTTCCGCGTGAAATCGGGGGATGATGCAGGTCGTCCGCTTGTTTCCCTGCCGCAGCGCACCATATTCTGCTCAGACATGGAACGCGCACAGTTTTTCTCCGCCCAAGCCGGCCGCACGATCGAGGCGCCGCGCCGCGTGAAAACCCGCTTCGCCATCGGCGATATCGTCAAACACAAGGTGTTCGACTTCCGCGGGGTGATTTTCGACATCGACCCGGTCTTCGCCAATAGCGAGGAGTGGTACGCAGCGATCCCCGAGGACATCCGGCCCGATCGCAACCAGCCGTTCTACCACCTGCTCGCCGAGAGCGACGAGAATACCTACGTCGCCTATGTCAGCCAGCAGAACCTGCTGAACGATTCCATCGCCGGCCCGGTCGAGCACCCAGATGTGCATGCCTATTTCCAGCAGTTCGAGAACGGGCGCTATCGCATGCGTCGCAGCCTGACGCACTGAGCGGCCGGCGCCGCCTGCGTCAGTTCTTGATCTTCCAGCCCGATTTCAGCAGCCGGTAGGCGATCAGCGCCAGAAGCGCGTTGAATGCCAGCAAGCCCAGCGAAGCGCCCGCTACATGTGCGGCGTCGCCGATGTCGCTCTGGCCCAGGAAACCGTATCGGAAGCCCGAAATGACGTAGAAGAACGGGTTGGCGCGGCTGATCGCCTGAAACGTGGGGGCAAGCCGGTCGATGATGTAGAAGGTCCCCGAAAGCATCGCCAGCGGGGAGATCACGAAGTTCGTGACCGCAGCGTTATGATCGAACTTCTCCGCCCAGATCGACGCCATCAGTCCGAGCAGCGACAGCATGACCGTGCCCATCAGGCCGAACCACGCCACAGCCCAGGGATGCGCCATGGCCAGGCTCACGCCGGGATAGAGCAGCATGGCTGCCGCCACTACGAAGCCCACCGCGATCCCGCGGGTCACGGCGGCGCCGACGATGCCCAGCATCAGCTCGCCTTCCGAGAGCGGCGGCATGAGCAGGTCGATGATCGTCCCCTGTATCTTTCCGGAGAGAAGCGAAAACGACGAATTGGCGAAGGCGTTCTGCATCATCGCCATCGCAATCAGGCCCGGCGCGACGAAGGTCGGGAAATTGACGCCCAGCACCTCGCGCCCGCCGCGTCCCAACGCGACCGAGAAGATCACGAGAAACAGCAGAGTGGTCACCGCCGGAGCCCAGATTGTCTGCGTCTGGACCTTGAGAAACCGCCGGACCTCCTTAATATAGAGGCTCCACAGCCCCACGCGGTTGATCCCGGTGATCACCGGCACACCGCGAGCGGGGAAACGCCCCCTGTTTCCGCCTTCTCCTTCGACTAAGGATGCGTCGGAATGCTCGGCACCTGCAGGGGCGGGATTGACTTGATCGGCCATGGCCCAGCGCCTACGGCCACCTACCCCACCTTGGCAAGCGCCGGTGGGCTTGAAGGATACAGGATTCGCGAATGAGCTGGACCGACGAACGGATCGCAACGCTGAAGAAGATGTGGGAAGGCGGCTCGACCGCCAGCCAGATCGCCGATGAACTGGGCGGCGTCAGCCGCAATGCCGTGATCGGCAAGGCGCATCGCCTCGGCCTCAAGTCGCGTCCCTCACCGGTCAAGGCGAACGAGAAGAAGGCCGCGCCCAAGCCCAAGGCGGCAGCGCCCAAGCCAGCGCCCAAGCCTGTCGCCCCCAAGCCCGCGCCCAAGGCTGCCGCTCCGGCGAAGCCTGCCGAAAAGCCCGCGCCCAAGGCGGATGCCGCAATCCCGACGCAGCCTCTGCCGGACAAGCGGCCCGACCTGCCCAAGATCGTCTCGGTCGGCCCCGGCGGCTTCCTGCGCCAGGGCCCGGGCGACCAGCAGGCCCCGATTCCGCCGGCCCCGCCGCGCCGTCTCGTGCCGGCCAAGCCAGACCCGTCGATTGCCGACAAGACCAGCCTGCTCGATCTGTCGGACAAGGTCTGCCGCTGGCCGATGGGCCATCCGGGCGAACCGGACTTCCACTTCTGCGGCGAGCAGGTGAACCCCGGCTTCCCCTATTGCGTCGAACATTGCGGCCGGGCCTACCAGGCCCAGCTGCCGCGCGGTGCGCGCCGTCCCCCACCCCCGCTGCCGTTCGGCGGCCCGCGGGTGCGCTAAAACTCAGACCGATAGGGCCCGGCAGTCGCGAGACCGCCGGGCCTTTTTCATTGCCCGAGGGAGAGAATTGAATGCCGATTTCGCTTCACGCAGCCTATGTTCCCAGCGCCCTGCAGATGCTCGGTACGGCCCGGCATCTCGTCGACACGGCAGAAAAATGGTGCGGCGAGAATGCCATGTCCGAAGCCGACATGATTGCGACCTGTCTCTACGAAGACATGCTGCCATTTTCCTATCAGGTGAAATGCGTGGCCGAGCATACGCAAGGGTCGATCGAAGGCGTGCGCAAGGGTGTCTATTCACCCGATCTCACCCCCCCGCCAGCGACTTTCGACGCTCTGCGCGCCAAGCTCGCCGGGGCGGTCGAAGCGATGAAAGCGCTGACCGAAGAGGACATGGAAGCCTTCATGGGCCAGCCGATGCGCTTCGAATTCAAGGGCAACGGCATGGACTTCAAGGCGGAGGATTTCCTCCTCAGCTTCAGCCAGCCGAACTTCTATTTCCACTGTGCTACGGCATACGACATCCTGCGCATGAAGGGAGTGCCCGTGGGCAAGCGCGATTTCATGGGCCGGGTGCGGATCAGCCCGCCAGCCTAGGCGTCCTGACGACTAGCGCTTGCGCGCAAACCAGATCGTGTGGCGCGGCCCCTTGTTGTTGGGCCGCGCACGCACTTCGCGCACCTCGACGTCGAAGCCGCTTTCCTTGAGGCGGACGGTGAACTTGTGGTCGGGCGCAGCGGACCAGACCGCCAGGATCCCGCCCGGGCGCAACGCGTCGCGCGCCTTGCCGAGGCCGGTCTTGCTGTAAATGCGATAGTTGGCATCGCGCACGATCCCGTCGGGGCCATTATCCACGTCGAGCAGGATCGCATCGTATTTGGCGGTGGTGCCGTCGTTGGCATCGTCGATCAGCGCCGCGACGTCACACAGCACGATCTCGCCGCGCGGATCGTCAAGCGTGTCGCCGGTCAGATGCGCGAGCGGCCCCTTCGCCCAATCGAGAATCTCAGGCACGATCTCGGCCACGACCACCGTTCCGCCCTCAGGCAGGCGGTCGAGCGCGGCACGATAGGTGAAGCCCATGCCATAGCCGCCGATCAGCACGCGCGGCTTGGTCGCCTCCAGCTCCGCAAGGGTCAGGACAGCCAGCTGTTCCTCGGAGAACTGCATGCGCGTGCCCATCAGTTCGTCGCGCCCGAGCATGATGATGAAATCGCGCCCGTGGCTGACCAGCGTCAGCGTGTCCCCGTCGGGGATTTCAGCGGTGGCAAGGGTCTCGCGGGGCAGCATGGGCAGATCCTAGATACGAAAAGGGCCGCCCTGTCGAGCGGCCCTTCCCTGTTTCGATACCCGGAGGCTTAGTCCTTCAGGAAGTCCGGCACGTGGTTGTCGCCACCGCCGTTGCCGCCGTCGCGGTCGCTGCGGTCGCGACGCGGGCCGCGTCCACCACGATCACCGCCACGACCGCCGCGACGGTCACCGCCACGGTCGCTGCGCGGGCCACGGTCACCGCGCGGTTCGCGCGGCGGACGGGTGTCCTCCAGCTCTTCGCCGGTTTCCTGGTCGACGACGCGCATCGACAGGCGGACCTTCCCGCGCTGGTCGATCTCGAGGACCTTGACCTTCACTTCCTGGCCTTCCGACACGACGTCGGTCGGCTTTTCGACGCGCTCGTTCTTCATTTCGCTGACGTGGACGAGACCGTCCTTGCCGCCCATGAAGTTCACGAATGCACCGAAGTCGACGATGTTGACGACCTTGCCTTCGTAGATCTTGCCGACTTCCGGTTCCTCGACGATGCCGAGGATCCACTTCTTGGCGGCTTCGATCTGGTCGCTGTCAGACGAGGATATCTTGATCACGCCTTCGTCGTCGATGTCCACCTTGGCACCGGTTTCGGCGACGATCTCGCGGATCACCTTGCCGCCCGTACCGATGACGTCACGGATCTTCGACTTGTCGATCTGGATCGTCTCGATACGCGGAGCATGCTTGCTGACCTCGGTACGCGCGGTGCCGAGGGCCTTCTGCATTTCGCCCAAGATGTGCGTACGGCCGGCTTTCGCCTGCTCGAGTGCCTTGCCCATGATTTCCTGCGTGATGCCGGCGACCTTGATGTCCATCTGCATCGTGGTGATGCCGGCTTCGGTGCCCGCGACCTTGAAGTCCATGTCGCCGAGGTGATCTTCGTCACCCAGGATGTCCGACAGGACCGCGAAGTCGTCGCCTTCGAGGATCAGGCCCATCGCGATGCCCGAAACCGGGCGTTCGATCGGAACGCCGGCGTCCATCATCGACAGACAGCCGCCGCACACGGTCGCCATCGAGCTCGAGCCGTTGGACTCGGTGATGTCCGACAGGACGCGGATGGTGTAGGGGAAGTCGTCATGGCTCGGCAGCACGTTGTGCAGCGCGCGCCATGCCAGCTTGCCGTGGCCCGTGTCGCGACGCGACGGAGCGCCGAAGCGGCCCACTTCACCGACCGAGTAGGGCGGGAAGTTGTAGTGCAGCATGAAGCGTTCGTACGACAGGCCTTCGAGGCCGTCGATCATCTGCTCGCTGTCCTTGGTACCGAGCGTGGTCGAGCACAGCGCCTGCGTTTCACCGCGGGTGAAGAGCGAGGAACCGTGTGCGCGCGGCAGCACGCCGACGATCGCTTCGATCGGGCGGACCTGGTCGAGCTTGCGGCCGTCGATGCGGGTGCCGTCCTTGAGGATGGCGCCGCGCACGATGTCGGCTTCGATCTTCTTGGTCAGCTTGATCGCGGTCATGCGCTGCTGGCCGTCGAATTCCTCGCTGGCATAGTGCGCCTTGACCTTCTCGCGCGCTGCATTGAGCGCGTCCGAACGGGCCGACTTGTCGGTCAGCTTATAAGCAGCGGCGATATCGTCGCCGATCATCGCCTTGATGGCCGACTTCATGTCGTCATTGCCGTCCTGCGAGGCCACTTCCCAAGGTTCCTTGGCAGCCTGTTCGGCAAGATCGATGATTGCCTTGACGACCGGGCGGATGCTGTCGTGGGCGAAAGCCACCGCGCCGAGCATTTCGTCTTCGGTCAGTTCCTTGGCTTCCGATTCCACCATCATCACGGCGTCGTGCGTGGCGGCGACGACCAGGTCGAGGCGGCCGTCTTCGGCCAGCGCGGTGGTCTGCTTCGGGTTGAGGATGTATTCGCCATTGGCGAAGCCGACGCGGCAAGCGCCGATCGGGCCCATGAAGGGGACGCCCGAAATGGTCAGCGCAGCCGAGGCGGCGATCATCGCCAAAACGTCGGGCTCGCACTCGCCATCATAGCTGAAGACCTGCGCGATGACGTTGATTTCGTTGTAGAAACCTTCGGGGAACAGCGGGCGCACCGGACGGTCGATCAGGCGGCTGGTCAGCGTTTCCTTTTCGGTCGCGCCGCGTTCGCGCTTGAAGAAGCCACCCGGGATACGGCCGGCCGAAGAGAATTTTTCCTGGTAGTGGACGGTCAGCGGGAAGAAGTCCTGGCCTTCCTTGACGCTCTTGGCGGCAGTGACCGCGCAGAGAACGACGGTTTCGCCGTAAGTGGCGAGGACCGCGCCGTCAGCCTGACGGGCAATGCGGCCGGTTTCCAGAGTGAGGGTCTTTCCGCCCCACTCCAGCGATACGGTTTTCGTGTCGAACATGTATTTTCCTTATGACCCGCAGCGCCTGATTGCGGTGCGGGGCCTGCAGTGCCGGGTATGCCGTCCCGGTCCGGTGCGGGGCTGTCTTCGCCCCCATGACTGGCACCCACGCCGGATTGCGCAGGGGCCGGATAGACGAAGGGGCGGCCTTGCGAGCCGCCCCTTCGGAAACTCTTACTTGCGAAGACCCAGCTTCGCGATCAGCGCATTGTACCGCTCCACATCCTTCTTCTTGAGATAGGCGAGCAGGTTGCGGCGCTTGTTGACCATCATCAAAAGACCACGGCGCGAGTGGTTGTCCTTGTGGTTGTCCTTGAAGTGCTCCGTCAGGTTGCGGATGCGCTCGGTAAGGATGGCGACCTGGACTTCGGGCGAACCGGTGTCGCCCTTGGCCTGCGCATTGTCCTTGATGATTTCAGCTTTACGCTCGGTGGTAACCGACATTCATTTACTCCGCGACATCCGGTAGGTTGAAGCCCCTGACCACCATGGCCATGCCTCCGCTGAGTTCCATCAACGCCACCGGAGTTTTCTCCAGCTTCGCGAAATAGAGCCCGTCAGTGTGGGGCAGCCCCGACAATACCCGGCCCTGACGGACCGCCTGCGCGCTGTCGGGATCGAGTTGCAAGGCCGGGATGTCGTCCAGCCCCGCCTCGAGCGGCAGGAGGAGGTTTTCAATGGCCGCGCCCTTAGCGATTTCCTCCAGCTTGTCCAGCGAAATCGCCTGTTCCTCGCGGAAGGGCCCAGCCTTGATACGCCGCAGATAGGTGACGTGACCAAGGGTTCCAAGCGCCCGCGCGATGTCCCGTGCAAGCGAACGGATGTACGTCCCCTTGGACACGTGGGCCGTCAGCGTGATGCTCTCCGCCAGTTCTAGCGGTTCGTAGCCGATCTCCGGATCGGGCCGCGTCGCGGTCGTCGCAAAGGTCGAATAGAGCGGCTCGGTACGCGCACCAATCCCGGTTGTGAGCGAATGGATCGTCACCCGCCGCGTCTTCATCTCGACCTCCTCGCCCGCACGGGCGCGGTCGTAGGCGCGCTTGCCGTCGATCCTGACCGCGGAATAGGCGGGCGGGACCTGGTCGATCTCGCCGGTGAAATGCTCGAGGACGGCGGCAATGGCGGCCATGGGCGGCCGCCGGTCGCTGCGCTCGGTCACTTGGCCTTCAGTGTCGAGCGTATCAGTCTCCGCCCCGAATTGGACCGTGAATTCGTAAATCTTGTCGCTATCGAGCATGCGCCCGGCAAGCTTGGTCGCTTCGCCCAGCGCGATGGGGAGGACTCCTTCAGCGAGCGGGTCCAGCGTGCCGCCATGGCCGACCTTCGTCTTCGCATAGCCGCCCTGCCGCAGCACGCGCTTGACTGCGGAAACCGCCTGCGTCGAGCCGAGCCCGCGCGGCTTGTCGAGGATCAGCCAGCCGTGGGGGGCGGGTTTGCGGTCGCTCATCCGGCGACGAACTGGGCGATGCCGTTCGCGACCGAGAAGAACAGGCCACTGATCCACTCGACCGGCGGAAGCACGGTGTTCTCGATCCAGCGCGCATTGGGGAAGGCCCAGGTCGCCGCGATCAGGACGATGAACAGCAGCATGCCCATCGCCTGCAGCTTCTGCCATTGCGATGCCCAGCGCCGCGGCAACAGGCCGCCGAGGATGTGCGAGCCGTCGAACGGCGGAATCGGCAACAGGTTGAAGAAGGCGAGGAAGGCGTTGATCGTGATAAACGCCCCGAACATGGTGATGAGCCACTCGGGGAGCGAAGTGCCCCAGGTGACGGCCAAACCTGCAAGGATTCCGACCAGAACCGCACCCACCAGGGCCAGCAGGATGTTCGTCCCCGGCCCGGCGGCCGCGACTGCCATCATGCCGTAGCGCGGGTTGTTGAGCCGCGCGGCATTGACCGGGACAGGCTTAGCCCAGCCGAAGATCGGCCCGCCGAACAGCGCCAGCGCGCCCGGCACAAGCAATGTGCCGACCGGATCGACATGCCGCAGCGGGTTGAGCGACAGCCGCCGCTGCTCCTTAGCAGTGGGATCGCCCAGAAGCATCGCGACATAGCCGTGCGCCACCTCGTGGAACACGATCGCCACGATCAGGCAGGGTACGAGGACCGCCGCATAGATGAGAGTTTCCGTCATGCCCGCTAGATAGGGTCGCGCGCGCTAACCCGCCAGCGCTTCGCAGAAATGCTTGCGGCACATGGCGACATAGCGGTCGTTGCCGCCGATTTCGGTCTGCGCGCCTTCGCTCACGGCCTTGCCCTGCCCATCGACGCGCAGGTTCATCGTCGCCTTGCGCCCGCAATCGCACACCGCCTTCATCTCGACCAGCGCATCCGCAATGCCGAGCAAGGCGGCCGAACCGGGAAACAGCTCGCCTTGGAAATCGGTGCGCAGCCCGTAGCAAAGCACCGGTATCCCGCCCTCATCCGCCAGCCGGGCGAGTTGCCACACCTGGTCGCGAGTCAGGAACTGCGCCTCGTCCACCAGCACGCAGGCGAGCGGGCTTTCGGCGTGATCGCTCAGGACCCGCGCCTCGATATCGGTTTCCGGCTCGTAGCGATGGGCATCGCTGGCGAGACCGATCCGGCTCGAGATCGCGCCGAAGCCGGGCCGGTCGTCCAGCGCCGCGGTCCATAGCGACACCCGCATGCCGCGCTCGCCGTAATTGAACGCGGTCTGGAGGAGCGTCGAACTCTTCCCCGCATTCATGCTCGCATAGTAGAAATAGAGCTTGGCCATCAGGCCTCGTCGTCGAGATCGCGCGCGACCTTGGGATCGTTCAGCAGCCGCTCGATCCGGTCGGCCTCGTCGAAGCTTTCGTCGGGCTGGAAAGACAGCTTGGGCGCGAACTTCAGCCCCAGCCGCTTGGCGACTTCCTTCTGGAAGAAGGCTGTATTCGTCCGCAGCGCCTTGATGACCGCCGCCTCATCCTGCCCGAGCAGCGGCTTCACATAGGCTTTGGCGTTGCGCAGGTCGGGCGTCATGCGCACTTCGGTGACCGAGATATGCGACGCGCGCAGCACGTCGTCATGCGCCTCGCCGCGCGCGAGCAGTTCGGACAGGATGTGCCGCACCCGCTCGCCCACCTTGAGGACGCGGACCGACTGCTGTTCGGGGGTGGATTGCTGGTGCTTCGCCACGGCTTACTCCTTCACCGGCCTCGGGGTCGGGATGGCGGTGCTGGTCGAACGGGCGAGCAAATTGCCAGCCTCGTCGAACAGCTGTCCCTCCAGGAAGATGACCTTGCGGCCACGCCGCACCACCCGGCCCTTGCCGATCAGTGGTCCGGCAAGCACCGGCTTCAGCAGGCTCATCGAAATCTCGAGGTTGAGCGGCGCCTCGCGCTGCTCGGTCGCCCAGACATGCGCCCAGCCCATCACCTCGTCGAGGAAGCCCGCGACGAGGCCGCCCTGCACGCTGCCGCGCGGGGTGATGAAGCTGTCGGGAGCGTGGAAGCGGAGCGTGATTTCCTCACGCTCCGCATCGAAGCTGTCGAATTGCACGCCCATCAGTTCGGCATGGGCATGGCCCAGGGCGTGTTCGGTCGGATCCCCGCTCACAGCGTGCGTTCACGCTCCTCGACCTCGAAGACTTCCAGCTGGTCGCCCGGCTTGATGTCGTTCGTGTCGGCGAGGACCACACCGCATTCGAGGCCGGCGCGCACTTCGTCCACATCGTCCTTGAAGCGCCGCAGCGAGGCGATGGTGGTCGCCGAAACGATGACGTCGTCGCGCGTGAGGCGGGCGTGGAGGCCCTTGCGGATGACGCCTTCCTCGACCAGCAGGCCGGCGGCCTTGTCCTTCTTGCCCGAGCGGAACACTTCCTTGACCGCGGCACGACCGACGACGTTCTCGATCCGCTCCGGACCAAGCTCGCCCGCCATCTCCTTCGCGATTTCCTCGGTCAGGTGATAGATGACGTCGTAATACTTCATCTCGACGCCATCGCGCTTGACGAGTTCACGCGCCTTCGCGTTCGGCCGGACGTTGAAGCCGATGATCGGCGCGTTCGAGGCCGAGGCCAGCGTCACGTCGCTTTCGGTGATCGCACCCACGCCTGCGTGCAGCACGCGGACCTTGATCTCGTCGTTCGAGAGGTTGTGCAAGGCGGTTACAATTGCTTCAACCGACCCCTGTACGTCGGCCTTCACCACCACCGGGAATTCGATGACGTTCGACGCGAGGTTGTTGAACATCGTGTCGAAGCTGGTGGGGGCGAGTGCAGTGCGCTTCTCGGTCGCCTTTTCCTGGCGATAGGCCGCGACTTCGCGGGCGCGCTGCTCGTTTTCGACCACGGTCAGCAGGTCGCCGGCGCGCGGCACGCCGCCGAGGCCGAGCACTTCGACCGGCATCGAGGGGCCGGCTTCCTTGATCTGCTTGCCCTGGTCGTTGACGATGGCGCGGACGCGGCCGCTTTCGGTGCCGACGACGAAGGTGTCGCCACGCTTGAGCGTGCCGCGGTTGACCAGCACGGTCGCGACCGGGCCGCGGCCCTTGTCGAGCTGCGCTTCGATCACGGTCGCTTCGGCCATGCGGTCCGGGCGAGCCTTCAGTTCGAGCAGTTCGGCCTGGAGCGCGATCTTTTCGAGCAGGTCGTCGAGACCGGTCTTCGCCTTGGCGGAGATCTCCACGTCCTGCACGTCACCCGACATCGCTTCCACTATAACTTCGTGTTCGAGCAGGCGGCTGCGGATGTTGTTCGGATCGGCTTCCGGCTTGTCCATCTTGTTGATGGCGACGATCATCGGGACGCCCGCGGCCTTGGTATGATTGATGGCCTCGATCGTCTGCGGCATGATCCCGTCATCCGCCGCCACCACGAGCACCACGATATCCGTCACGTTGGCGCCGCGCTGGCGCATTTCGGTGAAGGCGGCGTGGCCCGGCGTGTCGAGGAACGTGATCGTATCGCCGCCCTTGGTCTTCACCTGGTAGCTGCCGATGTGCTGCGTGATGCCGCCGGCTTCGCCCTTCACCACATTGGCGCCGCGCAGCGCGTCGAGCAGCGAAGTCTTGCCGTGATCGACATGACCCATGATCGTGACGACCGGCGGACGCGGCTTGAGCGTCTCTTCCGGATCGACATCCTCTTCATTCTGAATGTCGACATCGGCCTCGGACACCTTCTGGATATTGTGGCCGAACTGTTCGACCAGCAGCTCCGCCGTATCCTGGTCGATCGTCTGGTTGACGGTGACCATCATGTCGAGGTTGAAGAGTTCCTTCACGAGGTCGGCGCCCTTCTCGCCCATGCGCTTGGCGAGTTCGCCCACGGTGATCGCTTCGGGCACGACCACGTCGCGGACCTGCTTCTCGCGGGCCTTCTGCGGTCCACCCTGCAACCGGCGCTCCTTCTCGCGCGCACGCTTCAGCGCCGCCAGCGAGCGGGCACGGCGACCTTCGTCGTCGTTGAGTGCACGGTTGACGGTGAGCTTGCCCGAACGGCGCTTGTCGGGGGTTTCTGCCCCGCGCGCAGGCTTTTCTTCCTTTTTCTTGCGCTCGGGCTTCTTGGGCTCGGGGCGCGCGACCGGCGTGAACTTGCGCGGCGCGGGCACAGCGGCACCGGTGTCGCCCTCGGCAGCCTCTTCCGCCTCATCCTGCGCAGGCTCTTCCTGGGGCTTGCTCGCCTCTTCGGCGGCCTGCTTGGCGGCTTCTTCTTCCGCCTTGCGATTATCCTCGGCGCGCTTCTTTTCCTCCGCAGCCGCGTCGCGAGCTTCCTGTTCCTCGCGCTTGCGGGCTTCCTCGGCGACGCGCAGCCGATCTTCCTCGGCCTCACGCTGGAGCCGGGCGACGCGTTCCTGCGGGGTCTCGCCCGATGGGACAGCTTTCTTCGGGGCCGGCTTTTCGGCGACCGGAGCAGGGGCCGGAGCGGGCGCGGGTTCGGGCGCGGGCGGCGGCGGCGGAGGCGCAGCCTCGCCCGGCTTCACGAGCTTGCGGCGGCGCTTCACCTCGACCGCCACCTTGTTGGTGCGGCCGTGGCTGAAGGTCTGCTTGACCTCGCCCGGCTGCGCGCCCTTCAGGGTCAGCGGTTTACGGGCCGGTTTCTTGTCGTCGTCGCTCATTCTTGCTCGTTTCTCTTCTTCGTATCGTTCAAATCGTCATTCGGCGCGCGCGATTGCGCGCCCATCTGCGTCAGGCATATCGTGCCCCATGTAGAGCATGAGGCGTACAAGGGGCTTGAGCACCCGCGCGGCCGCAGCATCGTGCGCCAGCGCCAGATGGACGACATTGTCGCGGCCCAATGCCACAGACAGTGCGTCGCGGTCCAGAGGCAGTGTGATCCCCCGCTCTCCCGAGCCTTCCGTCTCGCGCCCCACGCGCCAGGCCTGATCGAGCTTCTTGCGCCCGTCCTCGCTCGCATCGCTGGCGTGACCGAGCAGCGCTACAGCCCCGCCGCGCGCCGTTTCGGCAATGCGCTGCGTGCCCAAGATAAGGTGCCCGACGCGCATTTCGAGCCCCAGCCGATCGAGCAGCACGCGCTTGAGCGCATCTTCCACCATCTGCGGCAGCTCGGCCGGTATTTCGAGATCGCCCGTCTTGAAGGCGCGCGAAAGCCCGGCCTTCAGCTTGCCCGATGCGATGGCGGCTTCCAACCCCGCCCGGTCGACTCCGATCCACGCCCCGCGGCCCGGCGCCTTTTCCTGCGCGTCGGGCAGCACCAGGCCGGACGGCGAAACCGCCAGCCGCACGAGTGTCTCGCGCGGGGCGGTCTCCCCGGAAATCACACAGCGCCGCTCGGGCTCGGAAGCTTTCCGTGCCTTGGGCGTGTCAGCGATGTCGGACGTCAGGCGCTCATTGGGTGGAGTCCGCATCGGCGGCCTCCTGGGTTGCGGCGTCTTCGGCGGGAGCAGCCGGAGCTGCTTCCTCGTCCTCGAACCAGTGCGCGCGGGCGGCCATGATGATCTCGTTGCCCTGCTCTTCGGTCAGGCCGTACTCGCCCAGCACACCGCCCTTGTCCTGCTCGCGCACCGAGGGGCGCCGCATCGGCGGACCGTCGGCGTTGTTGCGGCGACGCGGGGCTTCGCGCTTCTTGGCGATGAGTTCGTCGGTGGCGAGGTCGGCCAGATCGTCGAGCGTCTTGATGCCCGCCTTGCCCAGCGTGACCAGCATGGCTTCGGTCATGTGCGGCAGTTCGGCGAGGTCGTCCTCGACGCCCAGTTCGCGGCGTGCCTCGCGGTGCGCAGCTTCCTGGCGTTCGATCGCTTCCAGCGCGCGATTCTGCAGTTCCTCGGCGAGGTCCTCGTCGAAGCCTTCGATCGAAGCGAGTTCCTCGAGCTCGACGTAGGCGACTTCCTCGAGCTCGACGAAGCCTTCGGCGACGAGCAGCTGCGAGAGCGTTTCGTCGACGTCGAGTTCCTCTTCGAACATCTTGGAGCGTTCGGCGAATTCCTTGCTGCGCTTTTCCGAGGCTTCTTCCTCGGTCATGATGTCGATCTGGTTGCCGGTCAGCTGGCTGGCGAGACGCACGTTCTGGCCGCGGCGACCGATGGCGAGCGACAGCTGGTCATCGGGCACGACCACTTCGATGCGGCCCTCTTCCTCGTCGAGTACGACGCGGCTGACGGTGGCCGGCTGAAGCGCGTTCACGATGAAGGTCGCGCCATCTTCCGACCAGGGGATGATGTCGATCTTCTCGCCCTGCAGCTCCTGCACGACGGCCTGCACGCGGCTGCCCTTCATGCCGACGCAGGCGCCGACCGGGTCGATGCTGCTGTCGTGGCTGATCACGCCGATCTTGGCGCGGCTGCCCGGGTCGCGGGCGGCAGCCTTGATCTCGATGATGCCGTCGTAGATTTCGGGCACTTCCTGCGCGAACAGCTTCTTCATGAAGTCGGGGTGCGCGCGGCTGAGGAAAATCTGCGGGCCGCGGTTGTTGCGTTCGACCTTGGTGATCAGCGCGCGGACGCGTTCGCCGACACGGGCGGCTTCGCGCGGGATCTGCTGGTCGCGGCGGATAACGCCCTCGGCGCGGCCGAGGTTGACGATCACGTGGCCAAATTCGACCGACTTGATCACTCCGGTGATGACTTCCCCGGCGCGGTCCTTGAATTCCTCGAACTGGCGCTCGCGCTCGGCGTCGCGGACCTTCTGGAAGATCACCTGCTTTGCGCTCTGGGCGTCGATACGGCCGAGATCGACCGGCGGCAGCGGATCGACGATGAAGTCACCCACCTTGGCATCGGCCTGCAGCTTCTGCGCCTGCTTGAGGTCGACCTGCTTGAAGTAGTCCTCGACTTCCTCGACGACCTCGACGACGCGCCACAGGCGCAGGTCGCCGGTCTGCGGGTCGAGCTTGGCGCGAATGTCGTTCTCCGCACCGTAGCGGTTGCGGGCCGACTTCTGGATCGCCTCTTCCATCGCTTCTATCACGATGGCCTTGTCGATCATCTTTTCCGATGCGACCGCATTGGCGATTGCAAGGAGTTCGGCCTTGTTTGCGGAAATGGCGCTGGCCATCAGTCGTCTGCCTCTTCTTCAGTTTCGACGAGTTCGTCGGCACCACTCGTATCGAGCGGCTGGGTGGCGGCAATGAGCGCGTCGGTCAAGACGAGCTTTGCCGAATGGATCTGGTTACGGTCGAGCTTCACCTCGCCCGCTTTGGCATCCTCGATAACGACCTCGTCGCCCTCGATGCCCTTGAGTTCACCCTTGTAGTTGCGCTGGCCGTCATAGCCCTTGACCATGCTGATCTTGGCTTCATGGCCGGCCCAGTTGGCGAAGTCCTTCTCTCGAGTGAGCGGGCGGTCGATGCCGGGCGAACTGACCTCGAGATGGTAGGCCCCTTCGATCAGCACTTCGCCCTGCTCCTCCAGCGCGTCGATCCGGTCGGACACGCGGCGCGAGAGCGCGGCGCACTGGTCGATGATGAGCTGGCCGGTCGCCGGGTCTTCGGCCATGATCTGCAGGGCCTCGCCCCCGTCACCGGCTTCGGACGGCATCATCTTCACGCGTACGAGGTCGAAACCCAGCGCTGCCGCTTCGGGTTCGATCACTTCGATCAGGCGTGCGATGTCTGCCATTCGGTCTCCGGTTTGCATGACCTTGTGCTGCACAGCGGTTTGGTGCCGGCCCCTTGCGGCGCCAGCCCTTCAGTGTCGCGACAATGTCGGGATGGGGGGCAGATAGGAGGAGTCGCCACAGAAAGCAATACGCAAGCGGTAGCGCCCCAAAAGAAAGGGCCCGGCCGCGGCCGAGCCCTCTCGTAATACCGTCCAGAAGGACCGATCGATCAGTGGCGGACTTCAGGCACCTTCACGTGCGGCGCCCAGGTGACGTGCGTGATGATCGTGTAGCCGTTGAAGTTGCGGACATACTCGTTGGGACGGCCGGCCTTGTCGTGGCCAATCGCCTTGCCCCACTCTGCCGGACCGTTGCCGGGCTCGATGCCGAGCGGCTTGCCCTTGCCGGGGCCGCCGCTGCTGCCACCGCTAGTGCTGCTGCCACCTTCGCCGTGGTTGTAGATCGCGGCGAGCTGCTGGTAGTCGTGGGAGTCAGGATGCTCGTTACCGCTCGGCTGGCTGGTGTATTCCATGCACGAGGTGGTGAGATCGGTCGAGAAGTCCTCGTTCTGGTGGCCGAGACCATAGTCGTGGCCGATTTCCTGGCAGGTGACGAGCTGCTTCCAGGTTTCGGTATTGTACTGCTGGAGCGCGAAATAGGTGTCGTTCAGCTTGGTCGAACCGGCGACGATGTGGCCGCCAGACAGGCTGATCGAAGCGATGCCGAGCCAGCCGGTCTGGCCATAGGAGGCATTGCAGACCTGGATCGTGCCCTGCGTCATCGCGCAACGCTTCTGGTTGGTGGTGCCGGTGGTCAGCTGGCTGTCGATATGCTGCGACTGGTTCCAGTCCTGCATCGCCAGCGCAACGCGAGGCTTCCACGCGCCGACCGTGTTGTCCACCACAAGCGGCGTGGCCGTGCCGGAGACGGTCTGCCAGTGATAGCCGTTCCACGAATGGTTCGCGAGGCCCGGGCCCGAGGCGACCATTGCGATGGCGGCCACTGCGGCAGCGCCGGCTGCGACGATATTCCTTTTTGTCATGTTCAGTCCCCTAACTTTAACTCAATTCTAGCGAGAAAAAGAAATTGGCTATACTGCAAAGGATGCAGGCGCGTCCTCTTGTCTGAACAAAAACGAGGCCGTTTTATTGACGCCAGAACTTCGGCCAACCCTCCGAGGAAAGATGTGTCAGGCTTCAGCCCCCTTTGCAAGAGTGGTAACCACACCGTTACTGCGGCGCTTGTTAGGGAGGCCAAGAAATGGCGCAAATCCATCGCTGTGACGTTCGGGCCGCCAGACGAGTCGAGATGCCGTTTAGGATAGTTCTGCACCGTATGCAGCCAAAGGAGGCTCGCACACGGGCCCGACTCGGCCATCCTCGAGCCGCGCCCCGGCTGCAGCAGATGGGCGCGGCGTGCGGCGCGTTGCCTTATTCGCTGCCCCAGCCGCCGACGACATCGCCACTGGCATCGCGCTCGGCACCTTCGCGGGGCGATCCGCTGCCGTAGGAATCGGTGCTCGATTCCGAATAGCCCCAGCCATCCCGTGCCAGCTCGCGCGCCCGGCGTTCCTCCACTGCAGCCTTGATGGCCTTCTCCCCGACACGCTCGGCGCGTTCGGCCATCTTGTCGGCAACCACTGGCGCAGCGGAGCTGAAGCCGAAGATGGTGATCGCCCAGATGACCGCCCCGAATACCAGCATCAGGATGATCAGTTTCTGGATGCTGCCGACGATACCGCCAACCAGATCGACAAGTGCCTGCATTCTTCGTCCCCCGGGTTCGAGTGCACCCAACGACTATAAAAGCATGTCGAACAATTCGTTAAACGGGGAGCGATTCCGGCGCCTATTCTTCCTGCATCAGCCCGTGCTTCTTGATGCAGTGGCGCAGCTGGTCGTAGCTGAGGCCCAGCGCCCTGGCGGTCTGGCGCTGGTTCCAGCGGTGCTTGCCAAGCGCATGTTCGACGATCGCCTTCTCGTGCTCGTCCACGGCGGCCCTGAGGTCGTCGATATGCTCGAGATCGGCCACCGGTTGGAACGGCACCCCTGCCCCACCGGCAGCGGCGGGCGATGGTTGCGGCGCGCGCTTGACGGAATCGACCGGCTTCCACGGGCTGTCGAACGGATCGAACACGACGTGCCCGATCGGCTCGTGCCAATCGTCCCAGCGATAGATCGCGCGTTCGACGACGTTGCGCAGTTCGCGCACGTTGCCGGGCCAGTCGTGCCTCACCATCTGCTCGGTTACGTGGCCGGCGAAACCCGGCCAGCCTTCCCAGCCGAGCTCTGCCGCCATGCGGCGCCCGAAATAGTCCGCCAGCACTTCGATATCGCCCTCGCGCACGCGCAGGGGCGGCAGGGTGATGACTTCGAAACTCAGCCGGTCGAGCAAGTCGGCCCGGAATTCGCCGCGCTCGGCCTTGGCTGGCAGGTCCTCGTTGGTGGCGGCGACGATGCGCACATCGACCCGCACCGGGCGACTCGAACCGATCCGCGTCACCTCGCCATATTCGACCGCCCTCAACAGGCGTTCCTGCGCGCCCATCGACAAAGTGCCCAGTTCGTCGAGAAAAAGTGTCCCCTTGTCGGCTTCCTCGAACCGACCGATCCTTTGTCTGGTAGCACCCGTGAATGCGCCGGCCTCGTGGCCGAACAGCTCGGCTTCGATCAGCGTTTCAGGCAGGGCGGCGCAGTTCATGGTGACGAGCGGTTCGTCCCAGCGGGTGGACAGGCGATGCAGACGTTCGGCGATCAATTCCTTGCCGGTGCCCCGTTCGCCGATGACGAGTACTGGGCGGCGCATCGGCGCGGCGCGGCTGGCGCGCTCCACCGCATCCAGGAAGGCCCCGGACTGCCCGATGAACTGATTGTCCCGCTCCATAGCCAAGTTATAGGAAATATCACCAAGGGTTGGCAATCACCCCCAACGTGTCGTTCGTCGAAAACCCATGCGAGCGCCATTTTCTCCCGTTTTGCGCGTTTGGCACACCCTTTGCTGAACATGGGACAACAGCACATCGGCCCAACGGTTCATCGGACGGCCACACGGGAGGACCCCACCATGTACGATCGCAGCTTTTTCCGTTCGCAACTCGGTCAGGCCGCACTCGCCAGCATCGTCGCCATGTCGGCCTTCGTCATGCTGAGCTCGCAGATCGCCGTCACCGCGCCGACGCCAGCGCTGGCGACCGTCGAACAGGTCGAGATCGCATGATCATGACGATCGAGCACGACCCCCTTGGCCCGGAGCGCACCTCCCCCGACAGTCCCCAGGACGCTCCGGGCCGCCCCAGGAACGGGCCACGCTTGTCGCGGATCGAGGAAGAGGTAGAACGGCTCCGTCGTTCCCCCACCCCGACGCAGCGGCAGGACCGGGCGAGCGACTGGGTCGATGCCGACAAGGTCAATGCGAAGATCAATGAATTCTTTTCCAGTGGAGCGCCTTTGATGGGTATTTTCAGCCGTACGCGCGATATCATCGCCGCCAACTTCAACGATATGCTGGACAAGGCAGACGACCCGCAGAAGATGATCCGCATGATCATCCTCGAGATGGAGGAAACTCTGGTCGAAGTCCGCGCCAGCGCCGCGCGCACCATCGCCGACCAGAAGGAAATGCACCGCCACACGGTCAAGCTCGACAAACTGCAGGCCGACTGGGGCGAGAAGGCCCAGCTCGCGCTGTCGAAGGACCGCGAGGACCTGGCCCGCGCCGCCCTGGTCGAGAAGAAGAAGGCCGCCGACATGAGCGAGCAGCTCAAGACGGAAATCGCGGTGCTCGACGATGCATTGCGCGCCTACGAACAGGACATCCAGAAGCTGCAGAACCGCCTGCGCGAAGCGCGCAGCCGCCAGACCGCTATCGCCGCCCGGCTCGAGAGCGCGGAAAACCGCGTCAAGCTGCGCAGCCTGATGACCAACGAACGCGTGGACGATGCGCTCAGCCGCTTCGACCAGCTGGAACGCCGCGTCGACTACGCCGAGGGGCGCGCTGACGCCCTGCAGATCGCCGATGGCAGCGGCACACCGAACCTCGCGGACGAAATCGCCGCGCTGGAGGGCCAGGATGCCATCGACGACGAGCTTGAACAGATGAAAAAAGCGCTCGGCAAGAGCGCACCCAAGGAGGACTGATCAATGGACGAAGTTTTTGCAATCGTGGCGATCTTTATCGCCCTGCCATGGCTGGTCCTCCATTACGTCACCAAGTGGAAGACCTCTGCGACGATCACCACGGATGACGAAGTGCTGCTCGAGGAACTTTACAACCTCGCCAAGCGCCTGGACGACCGCATGGACACTGTCGAACGCCTGGTCGCCAGCGACAACCCCGATTTCCGCCCCGCCCGCCTCGTCCATGACAGCGAGCAGGACAACCAGCAGCTGCGCGAACTCGAACAGCTGATCGCCGAGAAGAAAGGAGCCATGAAGTGAACAGCCCCCGCACCACGCTTTACCGCGACAAGCAGAATGCGAAGTTCATGGGCGTTCTCTCGGGCATCGCCGATTACACCGGCGTCAACGCCCTCTGGGTCCGCATCGGCTTCCTGATCCTCGCGCTCTCGATGGGCTGGCCGATCCTCGCCTATTTCGTGGCCGGCCTGCTGCTGAACAAGAAACCGTCGCATCTCTATGTCGACCAGGACGAAACCAAGTACTGGCAGCGCGTCCGGCAGAACCCCAAGCGCACGGCGCGCGAAATCCGCAGCCGGATGAAGGACATCGATCGCCGCCTCGCCGACGTCGAGACCTTCTACGTCAGCAGCAATCCGCGCCTCACGGCCGAAATCGAACGCCTGCGCTGAGCCACGAGGGAGGGGAAGGACCATGGATCTCGCAATACTCATACCGCTCGCACCGTTCATCATGGTGCTCGGCATCATCTGGCTGGTGAACAACCGGAAGCTGGAAGAAAAGCGGATCGCGGCGACGGCTGAAGCCAGCTCGGAAAAGGCTGCGCAATACGCCAGCCGGGTCCAGCAGCTCGAAGACCGCGTTCAGGTGCTCGAGCGCATCGTGACCGACGGCGGCTACAACGTCGCCACCCAGATCGAAGCGTTGCGCGACCAGCGCCGCGTCGACGACCACGGTGCCGGCGTCCCGCTGGATGTCGGATCGAAGGAGAAAGCGTGATGGATTGGGGTGGACCGGGCTTCGTCGTCGCGCTGGTAGCGATCAGCACGATCGGCTGGCTGATGAACAACTGGATCCGCGCCAGGCATGGCTACTCGCTCGAAGACGAGTGGGGCGGGAAGACCGAGCGCAAGGTTAGCGAAGATGCCACGCAACTGCGTTCCGAAAACCAAGAGCTGCGCGCCCTGCTCGGCAAAGTCGACAAGCGCATGCAGGTGCTGGAGCGGATCGTGACCGACAAGGGGTACTCCGTGGCCGCAGAAATCGAAGCCCTGCGGGACGAGCGGAATGAAGATGCGGGCGTACCGCTGGATATCGGAAAGAAGGAGAAGGTGTGATGGACTTCGCAATTCTCACCCCGGCCGTCATCGGCGTCGGCGTGGTCAGCATGTCGCTCGCCTGGGTGGTCAACACCTGGATCCGCGTGAAGAACGGCTACCCGCTCGAAAACAGCTGGGGCAAGGCGATCTACCCCAAGAGCACCGTGGCCGAGGAGCGTGTATCGCTGCTCACCCAGGAGAACGCCCAGCTGCGTGCCGAAGTCGGCTCGCTCAAGGACCGGCTCGCCAATGTCGAGCGCATCGTCACCGACAGCGGGTACCATCTGACCCATGAAATCGACCGGCTGCGCGAGCCCGGGGAGATCAACTGATGGATCCGGACCTGATCCTGATCTTCAGCTTCGTGCTGGTTATCGTCCTGGTCGTACTGACCTTCGGATCGATAGCCGGGAAGCGGGACCGGATGCACAAATTGCAGAGGCTCGAGCTGGAAGCGCGCATTGCCGAAGCGAAAGCGGGCACGGCCGCAAAGGAAGCTGGCGATTACCGCAAGCTGGAGGAACGTGTCCGCGTGCTCGAGAGGATCGCCACCGACGGCGACCACGCGCTCGCCGCGCAGATCGAAGAGCTTCGCGCTCTGGATGCGACCGAGAATGTCCGCACGCCGGAGGCCGCGAGATGAGCTTCTGGACCGCAATCGTCCTGATTGTCGCGATCAGCACCATCTCCGGCGTGTTCATCGAACGCTACAAGGCGATGGGCCGGATCGGACAGCAAAGTCGCACACCCCGGCAGGAGCATGATCTGTCTGCTGCCGAGCGGCATGAAATAAATGACCTGCGCGAACGCATCAAGGTGCTCGAGCGGATCGCCACCGACGGCAACTCGCTCGACGCCCAGGAAACGAAAAGAATAGCCGCTGAGATCGACGCCCTGCGCGACAAGCAGGCCGACTGAGGCAACAAGGGAAACCTGGTTCAAGGAGGACATGAGGGAAATGTTCGAACCGACAATCGTGATCGCCGGAGCATCGCTGATCGGTCTGGTCATCGTGGCTGCCGCACTGCTTCAGGGCTGGCGTGGCTGGCTCGACCTGCGCAGCCGCGAGCTGGAGCATGGCACTCCGCAGCGCCAGGAAGGCTCCCCCATGGGCGCCGCCCGCATCGAGATCGCCGACCTCAGGGAGCGTATCCGCAAGCTCGAGGCCATCGCCAGCGGGGTCGATCTGTGACCGCCGCCCGCACCGATGCCGCGCGCGCGGGGATCGGCCTCGGCAGCGCCATCGCGGTGGCGATCAGCTGGAGCCTGCATTCCTCGATCGTGTGGGCCATCATCCACGGCTTTTTCGGGTGGTTCTACGTGATCTACTTCGCCTTCACCCGGCCCGGCGGCCTGGCCGGCTGACCGTCCCGATTTACCTGCGCGTGCCGCCCCGCTAAGGCCCCCGCCATGCGCACCCTTCCCGACATTTCCGACGAATACGCGTTCCTCGAAGGCGACGAACGCTATCGCCTGCTGATCGAGCTCGGGCGCGATCTCGAACCCATGCCCGATGCGCTCAAGACCGACGCGACGTTGGTGCGCGGCTGTTCGGCCGCGGTGTGGGTCTATCCGACTGGCGATGCGGACCGCCTGCACTTTCTCGCCGACAGCAATGCCGCGATCACCAAGGGCATCGTATCGCTGGTCATCGCCGCGGTGCAGGACCGCCCGGCGCGCGAGGTCTCCGCGATGGACATCACCGCCGCGCTGGAGCCTTTCGACCTCAGGAACCAGCTGTCGAGCAATCGCACGCAAGGTGTCCCCAACATGATCGCGCTCGTGAAAGAGCACGCCGCTCGCATCGCCGCCGGGTGACATGAAGCGACCGATCTACTCGGCGCTGGGCCTGCTGAGCGTCGGCCTCGGCGCGGTCGGCGCGTTCCTGCCGATCATGCCGACGGTGCCGTTCCTGCTGCTCGCGGTCTATTTCTTCGCGCGCAGCAATCCCGAATGGGAACGGAAGATTCTCGACCATCCGCACTGGGGACCGCAGGTGCTCGACTGGCGCGAACGGCGCGCGATCAGTCGCCGGTCCAAGACGATGGCGATCGGCGCGATGGCGACCGGGGCGGTCTTCACCTGGTACACGCTGGGAGCACCCTGGTACTGGATTTCGCTCGCGATCCTGGTCATCTGCGGAGGCTGGATCGCGACGCGCAACGAATAATCGGCGGGGGAACCTGCCACCTGCCACATCGTTGGCTTTGCATACGACGGGAGGGTGAACGAAAGGACACTCTCACATGGCAATTCTCATCCTGATCGCGACGATCCTGCTCCCCCCGCTCGGCGTTGCCGCCAAGCACGGTCTGGGCAAGACGACCCTGATCAACCTCGTGCTGACGCTGCTGGGCTTCATCCCCGGCCTCGTCCACGGACTGTATGTGAACTACGCCAGGTAAGCGCTCGCGCTGACCGGACCGAAGCGCCGGGGCCTCAGGCTCCGGCGCTTTCGCGTACCACCGCTTCGCCCGCTTCGCGCTGGCGCTTGAGTTCCGCTTTGAGCTTCGCCGGATCGCGCGCGAGGACGAAGCCGAAGCTGACCCCGCCTTCCTTGCCGATCGTCGCATGGTGCAGCTTGTGCGCCTGCACCAGCCGCTTGGCGTAGCCGCGCTTGGGTACGAAACGGAAATAGCGTTGGTGGACGAGGCCGTCGTGCACCAGCGTGTAGACTATCCCGTAGAGCAGGATGCCGACGCCGATCCACGTCGCAGGCCACCAGGCATAGGCGCCAGCGACGACGTCGCTGCCCAGCATGAACATCGAAATGCTCATTGCGGCGCCCACCACCGCGTAGAGATCGTTCTTCTCGAGCGCCTTGTCATGCGGTTCGTGATGGTCGCGGTGCCAACCCCAGCCGAAGCCATGCATGATGTACTTGTGACTCGCCCAGGCGACCCACTCCATCGCGAGGAAGGTGGCGAGGACGATGGCTGTTATGATCAGGATCGTGTTCACCGGACCGTTATAGTCGCTGGTCGCGCTCCCGGCAAAGGGCGCGCGTTACTTGCGCGGTAGGCCGAAGAACTTTTCTGCGACATCCCGGCTGATGCGCGCGGGGCGCAGGCTCTCGGCGTCGATGCAGCACCACATGCTCTGCACTTCGGCCAGCACCTCTTCGCCGCGGCGGATGACGGTGTTGTAGAAGGAGCGCGCGCCGGCGATCTTTTCGAGCACGGTTTCCGCGATCACGTCGTCGTCGAGGAAAGCGGGCTTGCGGTAGGTGATCTCGTGCTTGAGCGCGACCCACGCCTTGCTCGCCACCTCTTCCGCCGGGGCCAGTTTCTGCCAATGCGCGAGCACCGTGTCCTGCACCCAATTCAGGTAGCGCGCATTGTTTACGTGCCCCATGAAATCGATGTCCGAGGGAATCACTTTGATCGGAAAGGAGAACGGCTTTGCTGACATGAGTGTCAATAGAGCAGAGAAAGGTTAAGTTTGGAAGACTCTGGATTTGCCTTTTTGCGCTGGTGACATTCCTGCCGCACCTTGACCCCATGGCCAGCAAACCGCGCACGCTTTACGAGAAAATCTGGGACGCCCACGTCGTCGAACGCCGCGATGACGGGACCTGCATCCTCTATATCGACCGCCACCTCGTCCACGAGGTGACCAGCCCACAGGCTTTCGAGTCGTTGCGCCTGGCCGGGCGCAAGGTTCGCCGCCCAGACCTGACGCTGGCCGTACCCGACCACAACTTGCCGACCACGCCGCGGCTCGATGCGAGCGGCAACAAGCTGCCGATCGCCGACCCGCAGAGCGCCGCCCAGCTCGCCGCGCTCGAGGCCAATGCCCCGGCCTTCGGCATCGACTATATCGACAGCGCCGCGCCCGAGCAGGGGATCGTCCACGTCGTCGGCCCGGAGCAGGGTTTCTCGCTCCCGGGCGCGACGATCGTGTGCGGCGACAGCCACACCGCCTCGCATGGCGGGATCGGCGCGCTCGCCTTCGGGATCGGCACGAGCGAGGTCGAACATGTGCTCGCGACGCAGACGCTGCAGCTGCGCCAGTCCAGATCGATGGAAGTCCGTGTCGAGGGGGAACTCGGCCCCGGCGTGACGCCGAAGGACCTGATCCTCCATATCATCGGCAAGATCGGCACGGCCGGCGGGACCGGCCATGTCATCGAATATCGCGGGCCGGTGTTCGAACGGATGAGCGTCGAGGGGCGCCTGACCGTGTGTAACATGAGCATCGAGGCGGGTGCCCGCGCCGGGCTAATCGCGCCCGACGAGACTGTCTTTGCGTATCTCGAGGGCCGGCCCTATGCGCCGCAAGGCGAGGAATGGGACCGTGCGCTGGCGTGGTGGAAAACCCTCCACACCGACCAAGGTGCCGCCTTCGATACCAGCGTCGTGATCGATGCTGCGGCGGTCGAGCCGACCGTCAGCTGGGGCACCAGCCCGGAAGACGTGGTAGCGGTGGGCGATGTCGTGCCCGCCCCCGAAAGCTTCAGCGACCCATCCAAGCAGTCCGCCGCGCGCAAGAGCCTCGACTACATGGGCCTCGAACCCGGCCAGCGGATCGAGGATATCGCTATCGAGAACATCTTCATCGGCAGCTGCACCAACAGCCGGATCGAGGACCTGCGCGCCGCCGCGGAGGTGCTCAAGGGCCGCACCAAGGCGCCGGGCGTGCGCTGGGCGATCGCCGTTCCCGGCTCGGGCCTCGTCAAGCGGCAGGCCGAAGAAGAAGGGCTCGACCGGATCTTCACCGCCGCCGGCTTCGAATGGCGCGAGCCGGGCTGTTCGGCGTGCCTCGCGATGAACCCCGACAAGGTGCCTCCCGGCGAACGCTGCGCGTCGACCAGCAACCGCAATTTCGTCGGCCGGCAAGGCCCGGGCGCGCGTACCCATCTCGTCAGCCCGGCCATGGCCGCTGCCGCCGCCGTCACCGGGCATCTTACCGATGTGCGCAAGCTCGCCTCTTGCCAAGCGGTCGATGCCTGACCATTGAGACGGGCATGACCAAGCTCCCCAAAGGCAAGGCCGCCATCGCCGGTGCGATCGGGTCTGCCGCCATCGCCGCCGCGCTGCTCTACGTGAACAAGCGCAAGGACAAGACCAACGAGCCCAAGCAGCCCGGGCCGATTCCCTCGGGCGAAAAACCAGAAACCGATTGAGCCGAGACGGCCGGAGAGAGGCGGAAAGATCATGGTGAGACTTGCTGGATTGATTGCAGCCGCCGCGCTGCTCGCTCCCATGCCTGCCTTTGCCAAGGATACGCCTGAAATCGAAATGTGGCGGCTGGACTGCGGCACGCTCGAACTCAGCGACAGCGAATCATTCTCTGACGCACACCTCTACGATGGCGTCCCTCGCACACTGACGGACAGTTGCTATCTCATCCGACACGGCGACCGGCACATGCTGTGGGACGCCGGATTGAGCGCGGAGTATGCCGCGAAGCCATTCATCTGGTCGGTCTATACCTTGTCGGTGAACCGTACTCTGGCCGATCAACTTGCCGAACTCGGGCTTGCTCCCGCCGACATCGACCTGATCGGGGTCAGCCACATGCATTTCGATCACGTTGGCCAAGCCAAATACTTCCCGACGGCCGAACTCATTATCGGTGAAGCAGACGCAGACGCCATCGCAGCGGGGGCAGACAAGGACGTGCTCGCCGATCTTGCCGCATGGTTTGGCGCAGAGCCGACAGCCAAGCTCACCCGAGTTGCCAAGGACAAGGACATCTTCGGTGACGGATCGGTCGTGATGATCGCCACTCCCGGTCATACCGGCGGCCACAGTTCGTTGCTCGTCCGGCTTCCCGAGACAGGACCCGTGATGCTGACCGGCGATCTCTACCATTTTGCCGAGCAGGTCGAAAACCGCGGTGTGCCCCAGTTCAACACCGACCGGGCCGACACGCTGGCGTCGATGGACCGGTTCGACCGAATGGCTCGCGCTCTCGACGCAACCGTCGTGATCCAGCACGATCCCCGACATCTCGACAGATTGCCGACTTTCCCGGAGGCTGCACGATAATGAAAGCTGTCCGCTCCATCGAAGGCCGCGCGATCCCCTTGGGCCTCAAGAATGTCGATACCGACGTCATCATCCCTGCCCACTGGCTGAAGACGGTCAGCCGCGAAGGCCTCGGCAAGGGCGCGTTCGAGAGCATCCGCGAAGCGCCCGGCAACCCATTCGACGTGGAGGATTTCGCCGGCGCGCCGATCCTGATCGCGGGCGACAATTTCGGCTGCGGCTCGAGCCGCGAACATGCTGCCTGGGCCTTGCTCGACCTCGGCATCAATGCGGTGATCGCGCCAAGTTTCTCGGACATCTTTTCCGGCAATGCCTTCAAGAACGGGATCCTGACTGTGGTCCTGCCGCAGGAGCAGGTCGACCGCCTGCTCGAAGTCGCGGCAGACCATCCGATCACGATCGATCTCGAATCCCAGACCGTCACCACCCCCTTCCAGGATCGCTTCGCCTTCGAAGTCGATCCATTCCGCAAGCACTGCCTGCTGGAAGGCCTCGATGAAATCGGCCTCACGCTCGAAAGCGGTGCGGCCATCGAAACCCATGAGAAACAGCGCGCGCAGGCCCTTCCCTGGCTTGACGCGCCGCGAAGGAGAGACGCAGCATGAAAGCAGTCCTGTCGAAGGAAACCGGCGGCCCCGAAACCCTCGTCGTCGAAGACATTGCCGAGCCGACGCCCGGCAAGGGTGAAGTGCTGATCAAGGTCGCAGCCTGCGCGATCAACTTTCCCGACACGCTGATCATCCGCGACATGTACCAGTTCAAGCCGCCCCGCCCCTTCGCCCCCGGCGGCGAAATCTCCGGTACGATCGAGGCATTGGGCGAAGGCGTCGAAGGCTTCGCGGTCGGCGACAAGGTGATCTGCGGCGTCGGCAATGGCGGCTTGCAGGAAAAGGTCGCGGTGGCCGCAGCGCGCCTGTTCAAGGTGCCCGAAGGCATCGACCTCGTCCAGGCCAGCGCGCTGCTCATGACCTATGGCACCACGATCCACGGGCTCAAGGATCGCGGCGACATCAAGGAGGGCGAAACCGTCCTCGTGCTCGGCGCGGCGGGCGGTGTCGGCCTGTCCGCGGTCGAACTGGCCAAGGCCTATGGTTGCCGCGTGGTCGCTGCAGTCTCCACTGAGGAGAAGGGCGAAGTCGCAAAGCAGGCAGGCGCAGACGAGGTCGTCATCTATCCGCGCGCGCCCTTCGACAAGGACACTTCGAAGGACCTTGCCAATGCCTTCAAGGCGGCTGTCGGACCCAACGGCGCGGACATCGTCTACGACATCGTAGGCGGCGATTATTCGGAGCCCGCGCTGCGCTCGATCGCGTGGGAAGGCCGCTTCCTCGTGATCGGTTTCCCGGCGGGCATCGCCAAGATGCCGCTCAACCTGACGCTGCTCAAGAGCTGCGACATTCGCGGCGTCTTCTGGGGCGCGTTCACCGCCCGCGAGCCGGAGCGCAACAACGCCAATATCGCCGAGCTGTTCGACCTGTGGAAGGCGGGCAAGATCAACCCGCTCGTGTCGGAGACCTATCCGATCGAGCGCGCGCATGAAGCGATCGCCAAGCTGGAAAACCGTGGCGCGATCGGCAAGCTCGTCGTGACGATGGGTTAAGCAGCCTTGCGGGGCGGATAGGCCGCGCCTATTCACCTGCGCCAGACACACATCCCAAAGGGACATGACATGACCGACTTCAAGGATCGCGAGCGCGGCGAGGAAACCAAGTTCGCCTTCGACCAGGAAACCGCTTTCAAGATCGCTGCACGCCGCAACCGCCTGCTGGGCGAATGGGCCGCGGGCCTGATGGGGCTCACCGAAGAGGAAACCGACGCCTACAAGAAGGCCGTCGTGCAGGCCGATTTCGAGGAAGCGGGCGACGAGGACGTGATCCGCAAGCTGCTCGGCGACCTCACCGCAGCCGACTGCGATGTGAGCGAAGCGGACATCCGCACCAAGCTGGACGAATGCGCGGTCGAAGCCCGTCGCCAGTATATGAGCGAGGGCTGATCCGGTGCCGATGGCGGCCGCGGACATCGTCGAGGCGATCACCACCGCCCTGCCCGGCGCCGAGGTCGAAATGCGCGACCTCGCGGGTGACAACGACCATTGGGCGGCCAAGGTCACCGCACCCCAATTCGCGGGCAAAAGCCGGGTGCAACAGCACAAGATGGTCTACGAGGCGCTTGGCGGCCGGATGGGCGGCGAGCTGCACGCCTTGCAACTGACCACCCAAGCCCCCACCTGATTCCGCACAAGTTTCGCTGAACAAAGGACGGACCGCTATGTCCGATATCAACACCCGTATTTCCGACATCGTGGGGACCAATGACGTCGTGCTGTTCATGAAGGGCACGCCGCTGTTCCCGCAGTGCGGCTTTTCCAGCCGCGCAGTCGCCATCCTCGATCATTGCGGTGTCGCCTACGAGAGCGTCGACGTGCTGCAGGACATGGAAATCCGCCAAGGGATTAAGAGCTTCTCCGACTGGCCGACCATCCCCCAGCTCTATGTGAAGGGCGAATTCGTCGGCGGCAGCGACATCATGATGGAGATGTTCGAAGCGGGCGAACTCCAGACCATGATGGACGAAAAGCAGGTCGCCAAGGCTTCATAGTCTTGCGCACCCGCCTCCGCGGGTGCGTCCTCGCTCGACGCGCAGCAAGCTGCGCCCGCTGCGGGCGCGCATGCAGGTGGCCTTTGGCCCAGCTGCGTCTTCGATTACGCTTCCGCACTTGCCGGGCCTCCGTCGGCCCGGTTTCAGCGCTTTCATCGCGGCTCCCCGAGCACCGAGCGAAGCGAGGCAAGGGAAAGCGCCCGCCAGCAGGTGCCTGAGCGAGCGAAGATCAACACCGAGGACACACGCGCGGTTGCGCGGGTCGAGACAAGAACGGGAAAGGCCCGCCTGGTGGGACTACCAGGCGGGCCTTTTTGTCTCGGGGCGGCGCAAAGGAACCAGGGACTGCGCTCACCCCGTCAAAGACTTGAACGGGACAAATGGAGTAATGCAGGTCGCGTGCCAAAATCGCGAAGTCGCGCATCGACAGGAATTTCGTTAGTTAACGCCCCTTTAAGAACTGGGCTATCTGTAAGGTTTTCCGACAGGCCGAACTGACAAGGCCGCTTGGCAAGCGTGACAAGGCAGGCCACAACCAGACCATGACCGCTTCGCCCGACAACGCCACCGATGGCATTCCCGCCGCTACCGTCGTGATCTTTCGCAAGGGCGCAGAGGACGGTCCACCCGAAATCCTGATGACCATCCGCTCGCGCGAGATGGTGTTCGCGGGCGGCATGGCCGTCTTCCCCGGCGGGCGCGTGGACCCTGCCGACTTCGAACTGGGTGCGATGATCGGCGGGCCGCTCGAGCCGGACGAGGCTGCGCACCAGATTGCGGTGGTGCGCGAGACGCTCGAGGAGACCGGTCTCGCCATCGGCCTAAGGGGCGAGATCGATGCGGCGCGTGCCCGCGCGGCGCGCGACTTTCTCCAGCAGACCGGGCAGCTTGCCCCTGTACTCGACCATTTCGGATGGGAACTGGACCTCGAGCAGTTGACGCCGTTCGCGCGCTGGTTTCCCAAGAACGAGCGCATCCCGCGCGTCTACGATACGCGCTTCTATCTTGCCGACCTCGGCACCGGAGCGGTCGAGATCGAAGCCGATCTGTCGGAGAACACCCACCTGTTCTGGACCACGGCGCAAGGCGCGCTCGATGCGGCCGAGCGCGGCGAGATCAAGGTCATCTTTCCCACCCGCCGCAACCTCGAACGCCTCGCGCTGTTCGGCAGCTTCGCCGAAGCCAAGGCGCAGGCCGAACGCATTCCGGTCCGCACGATCACGCCTTTCATGGGGGAGCGCGAAGGCAAGAGCTGGCTCGAGATCGGCGAGGACCTCGGCTATCCCGTCACCGGCGAACCGCTGGAGAGCGTCGCTCGCGGGTAAGCCGAGAGACATTGGCACGCCAAGCATCGAAATGATGGGCACCATGATCAACTGGAGATTGTGGTCACTGCGCCTTGATGATGGCAGCTTTGCGTACTTATCTCGAACGTTCGGGCTCTTCCGAAAATCCTCTGCAGGCCGGCCGGTCGCTTTTCCATTCGCCAAGCAACCATGAAAGTCTGATTTTTCGTGGGCGACTACAAAGCACCCTTAAAGCACAAGCCCTTTGCGTTCTCTCACTCAGGCGATCCGCCAACAGCCTGATAGAGCCCGACCAGTGTAGTGAGTTCATCGGACTTAACCTGGATCAGCGACAGTTCCACACCCAGCAGGGCGCGTTGTGCATCGACCTGCTCGATATAGGGCGAATAGCCGGCGCGGTACCGGTTCCGCGCATGGCGCAGCGCGTCAGCGACGGCAGTCTGCTGGGCTACCAGCGCAGCTTCCTGGTCCTGCAGATTGGCCAGCACCGCCATGCGGTCTTCGACTTCCTTGAACGCTTCGAGAACGGTGGAGCGGTAAGCCCAGACCGCTTGGTCCCGCTGCGCCGTCGCTCCTTCGAGCTGCGCCTGCAGCTTTCCGCCCTGGAAGATGGGAGCGAGAATGCTGCCGCCCAGCGACCATACACCCACGGGATCTGCAAGCAGGTCGGAGAGAACCAGCCCTGCCGTCGCTCCCAGATCTATCGAAGGCATGAAGTCGGCGCGCGCCATGCGCATTTTCGCGTCGGCTGCGGCGATGCGATATTCCGCTGCTGCGACATCGGGACGGCGGCGCAGCAACTCGGCAGGTAGGGTCGCAGGCGCGGCGGGCCGGCGCAGGTCCTCCAATGTCCCGCCCCGTTCGATCGCACCGGGTAGTTCGCCGGTCAGGACCGAGAGGGCGTTTTCCTGCCGCGCGATCTGCGCCTTCAATTGCGGGACGAGTTGCGCGGTGGCTTGGTATTCGGCCTCTGCCTGCCTGAGGGGAAGCTGGGAGGTGTAGCCAACCTCGGCTTGGTCTCGCGCGAATTTCACCGCTTCCTGCCGTGCAGCCACCGTTTCTTCCAACACGGAGAGCCGGCTGTCGAGCGCCAGCAGGGTGATATAGCCGCTGGCAGTCGCCGCGCCCACCGATAGCCGCGCCGCCTCCGCGCCCGCCTCGCTGGCTGCGACACCAGCTTCGGCGGCATCGATGCGGGCGGCATTCTTGCCGAAGAGATCGACTTCGTAAGACGCCCGGAAGGCGGGCTGCGCGGCGACGGAAGTCTGCGCCTGTCCGAACGGGGAAACTTCCCGCCGGACACCGCCTTGTGCCCCAGCCCCGAGCGAAGGGAGAAGGTAGCCGCGCGAACCCAGTTCGGTTGCGCGGGCCTCCTCGACACGAGCAGCGGCGACCTGCACGTCCGCGTTGTTGGCCTGCGCCTTCTCGACGAGGTGCGAAAGCTGCGGGTCGCCGAACGAGTTCCACCAGTCCCGTTCGACCGGCGCCGTGACACGGAGGTCTGTTCGCCATTCGACCGGCGGCGCCACGGCGCTACCGATAGGGGCCTCCTGCAGCGCGGGAGCGCAGGCAGACAGGGCAATCGCCGTGGTGGCCATGAGAGCGAACGATCTGCGCTTCACGATCAATCCTCCGTATGAACAGTCGCGACAACAGACATGCCCGGGCCGAGCCGTTTTGCCGCCTCCTGTCCCTTGTCGAGAACGATGCGCACGGCGATGCGCTGCGGCACCTTCACGAAATTGCCTGCGCCGGTGTCAGGCTTGACGAGGCTGAATTCGCTGCCGGCCGCCGGCGCGATGCTTTGCACGCGGCCAGTGAGTTCGATGCCGCCAAGCGCATCGATTTCGAGCGTGGCGCGCTGGCCGACTGCCATGTTCGCGGTCTGCGTTTCCTTGAAGTTCGCCACCACCCACAGATCGTCGGGGACGATGTACATCAGCTGGGTCCCGGCAGTGACCAGCTGGCCGACGCGTGCGCTGACCTCGCTCAGCCGCCCGGCCCGCGGCGCGCGGATCTCGGTGCGGGAAAGCTCGATCTCGGCGAGGCCTTTAGAGGCCTCGGCGCCAGCCACCTGCGCTTCGAGCGCGCCTCGACCCACGGAGACCGATCGGACGTTCTCCGCCGCGATCGCGCGCTGCGCCTGCGCCTGCCTGACGCCCGCCTGCGCCTGTTGCAGCGCTGCGCTGGCCTGATCGCGTTCACGCAGCGATACCGAGCCTTCGTCGACCAGCTCGGCAATGCGGTTCATGTCGGCCTGCGCTTTCTGCAGCCCGGCGCGGGCAGCCGCGACGGCTGCATCCTGCAGATCGAGCTGAGCCTGAGCCGAGCGCAGGCTTTGCGCGCTATTGGCCAGCGTCGCTTGCTGTGCTGCCGTATTGGCCGCGCCTTGCTGCAGCTTTTGCTGATAAGGCGCGTCGTCGATGCGGGCGAGCAGCTCGCCTTTCTCCACGCGCTGGAAGTCTGTCACCGGCACTTCGACGAGATAGCCTGCTACCTGCGGGCTAACGACCGTGGTGCGGCCGCGGACATAGGCGTTGTTGGTGGTTTCATCGCTGCCTGCGAAGGGCGGCAAGTCCCAGGCGAAGAGCGCCACGAGTACGCCGAAAAGGATCGCCCCGACCGCCACCACGATCCGGCGGCGGGAAGGATTGGGCGACCAACCCTTTTCCTGTTCTGGAGCCGGTGCGTCGTCGAACATGGGTTCGGTCTCGGCTCCGGTTTCGGCCGTGTTCGGATCGGTCATTGTCTGGTCCTTGCGAGCATGGCCTCCATGAAGGCCAGTTCCTTTGCGAGCGGGTTGCGCCCGCCAATCTTGTTGATGAGCCACGGGACGAAGACGACGGCGAAAGTCACCGCCGACAGCGTGCCGATGAGGAAGAATACATCGTTGAAGGCGAGCACTGCGGCCTCGCGGCCCACCTCTGCCGAGATACTCGACGCAGCGGACTGTTGCTGGAGCGCGGGGTCGCCCTGGAGCGGCGCTGTACGCCGGGCGGCATTGCCGAGAGCTTGGCCAAGCTGCTGGTTGGCAAGGGTAAGCGTACCGCCCGCATCGATGAGATGGGTCTTCAGGCGCACGGTATGGAAGGCGGACAGCAGCGAGATGCCCGCAAGGCCGCCGATCGATTGCGAGAGCGAGAATATCGCAGTGAAGCTGATGACGTAGCTTTGCCCCGCGGCCAATGCGCGCAGCATCCCTTCCATCATGATCGGTCCCATGGCGAAGACCGCAGCGAATGCGATAGCGGCCTGGGTAAGGTAAAGGTCCTGCGGCCGCGTCATCACCCCGGTGCGGGTGTCGGCAAAGGCGGCGATGCAGATGACGAGGATCGCGAAGAGCACGGGCCGGGTCAGGTCCTTCGGATCGAGCCGCACGACAGACAGCGCCAAGCCGCCGAAGGTCGCCCCGGCAAGGACCCAGAAATAGCCGGTCAGTTGCTCGTTCCCGTAACCCAGCGCGGCGAACAGTCCGCTGGCCCCGAACCCCTGTTCGGCAACGAGAATGCGCACCGTGGCGCCGATCAGCGCAAGCGCGAGGATCGAGCGGCTCGACAGCCAGCTTAGGTCGAGCATGGGGCTCTTGCGGTTCGCTTCGATCAGGACGCATCCGCCGAGCGCGATTATTGCGACAACCAGTGCATAGCCGAGCCATGGCGTGTCCCACCACTGGATGCGGCCCTGGATCAGGAAGGCGCACAGCGCTGCAACCCCGATGACGAACAGTGTGATGCTCGGGATGTCGAGTTTCTCGAAGGTCTGCTTGCGGATGCCGGGCGGCAGGCGAAGCAGATAGACCATGCCGAAACCCGCCAGCGAAAGCGCGAACTGGAACTGGAATATGTGCGTGATGTCGCCATCGACCAGTAGCGCAGGCGACAAAGCGCGCGTCAGTGGGAACGCGACCTGAGTGAGGCCGAGCGATATTACCAGCCCGCCGACGCGCACGGCGGGCGGAAGGCCCTGCATCAGGTAATAGATGGCAAGCGCCGACAGGCCGCTGGCAGTGATGCCCGCGACTGCCCGCGCGGCAAGCTCGGGATAGTAGCCGGGGCCGATCATCTGGATGAAATTTGCCGCGACCAGTCCGGCCATGGCCCAGCGGACGAAGGGCTGGATACCGAATTCCTGCCGTACGCGGAACAACAGCATGCTCATCGTCGCGTAAGTCGAATAAAAGGCCACCGTCAGCCAGCCGGTCTCCACCGGGGTCAGGGCGAATTCGGCCTGAAGTGCCGGGGCGTTGGCCAGCAGGAAACCGTTTTGCGCGCCTCCCACCAGCGCCATGAAGACCCCGATCGCGAGATAGGCCGCGCGGCGCGCGGGAGGGTGATCGGGATTGGCGGGAGAGCCGGGGAGGATCGGCATCTCGTGCGGCTTGAACCGGTAGCCATCCACCTGGTCGATGAGGGGGGCGCGGCCGGTCACGGCATGAGCCCTCCCCTGACGAGCGTTTCTTCGAGCGCGTCAGCGAACTGGAGATCACTTCCCAAGCCATCGACCAGCTTGCCGAGCCGTTCGCGCCGCGCCACCGCGCTGGCCGCGGAATAGATGAAATTCGCTACCCTGAACTGGAGGTGTGAGGGCTGCTCGCTGCCCGCGTCTGCAGCCGCCTGCGCGAGATCGATAAAATGCCGGTGCAGCGGCAGCGAGAGCGTTTCGAGCAGCCATTGCGACCGGTCGCTATCGATCGTTATGTCGCGCAGCAGAAGGCGAGGCATCTCGGGACGAGCGAGGAGATAGGCGAGGAACGCGCGGGCCGAATGATCGAGCTGCTGCTGTGCGCTGGCGGTTTCACTTTGGTCCAGCGCCTCTTCCAGCGCTTCACGCAGGTGCGCTCCAGCTTGCGACACGATGTCCTTCCACAAGCCAAGCTTGTCGCCGAAACGATAGGAAATCAGCGCAACGTCGACACCGGCATCGCCGGCAATCTCGCGCAGCGAGGTCGCCTCGAAACCTTGGGCGGCAAAGCGCTGCAGCGCGGCGCGCGCAATCGCCACACTGGTATCGGTATCGGTAACTTTGGGGCGTCCGCGCCCGCGTCGCTCGGTCATTAACGTGTCCTTGTGCGCTGCAACATAAGGACCTGCCGCCTATTATTCAATGTCTGTTGAATAATTAGACTAGAGTCGGCTGCGTACACCGCGGAGCGACCCGTCATCCATGCATGAGCCCCGCCCCGCCCACGGTTCAACCGGACCCGAAAATTGCATTTAGAAACCGAACTGGCGCTCGCGTGTTTTCCTCGCGAGGCCCGGCCCTGAGGCAACGGGCGCAACTCTCTCGATCAAAGGACTACGCGCATGAAAATCCTCATGGTTCTCACCAGCCACGACAAACTGGGCGATACCGGCAAGAAGACCGGGTTCTGGCTCGAGGAATTTGCCGCGCCCTATTACGTGCTCAAGGATGCCGGCCACGACATCACGCTGGCTAGCCCGGCCGGCGGGCAGCCCCCGCTCGACCCCAAGTCCGACGAGCCCGATGCGCAGACAGATGCAACCAAGCGGTTCAAGGAGGACGAGGAGGCCCAGGCCCATCTCGCGTCGACCCGCAAGCTCGCCGAAATCGACGTCTCCGACTTCGACGGGGTGTTTTACCCGGGCGGCCACGGTCCCCTTTGGGACTTGGCCGAAAGCGCCGATTCCAAGGCGACCATCGAAGGCGCGCTTTCGGCGGGCAAGCCGGTGGCGCTCGTCTGCCACGCACCTGCCGTGCTCAAGAATGTCAGCACGCCGGAGGGCGATCCAATCGTGAAGGGCCGCAAGGTCACCGGCTTTACCAACGAGGAAGAAGAAGCGGTCGGCCTGACCGACGTGGTCCCCTTCCTGCTCGAGGACGTCCTCAAGCAGCAAGGCGGCGACTTTTCCAAGGACGGCGTATTCGAGCCCTATGTCGTACAAGATGGCTTGCTGATTACCGGCCAGAACCCGCCTTCGAGCGAGCCGGCTGCGGAAAAGCTGCTCGAAGCGCTCGCCGCCGAGGAGTGATTTCCCGGGCCGGCGTCTCAGCGGAGCCCGCCGGCCTGCTACCGCGCGAACTTGCGATTAAAATCTTCGCGATTGGGCCACGGCGAGGTTGTCCCAAGAGCCCCATGAATGGTCTGGCGCGCCCGGCAGGACTCGAACCTGCAACTCCAAGCTTAGAAGGCTCGTGCTCTATCCAGTTGAACTACGGGCGCGCGCTGGGCCTGCCATAACGCCGCTTTCGCGCAGCGCCAATCGGCTCTAGGCAGCTTTGCCATGGAAAACCACACTCCGCTCCCGCCCGCCTCGCAGGCGCCGCGCTTCCGCTATTACGACCTCGTGATGGCGGCATTCGTCACCATCCTCCTGCTGTCGAACCTGATCGGCGCGTCCAAGCCGAGTTACGTCACGCTGCCGGGCATCGGCGAATGGTCTTTCGGTGCGGGCGTCCTGTTCTTCCCGGTGAGCTACATCATCGGCGACGTGCTGACCGAGGTCTATGGTTATGCCCGTGCGCGGCGGGTGATCTGGACCGGTTTTGCGGCTTTGCTGTTCATGGCCTTCATGGCGTGGGTGGTCGTGCAACTCCCGCCCGCGGAAGGCTGGCCGGGGCAGGAAGCCTACGAGTTCGTCTTCGGCAACAGCTGGCGCATCGTGCTTGCCTCGATGGTCGCGTTCTGGGCGGGCGAGTTTGCCAACAGCTTCGTGCTCGCGAAGATGAAGGTGTGGACGAAAGGGCGGCACCTGTGGATGCGGACGATCGGTTCGACCGTAGTGGGCCAGGGCCTGGACAGCCTGATCTTCTATCCGCTGGCCTTCTATGGCCTCGCCGGCTGGCCGGTCGAGCTCCTGTGGCAGGTCGTCCTGTCGCAATGGCTGATCAAGACGGCGTGGGAGGCCCTGCTGACCCCGGTTACCTATCTCGTGGTGGGATCGCTCAAGAAAGCCGAAGGCGTCGAGATCTACGATACCGATACAGACTTCTCGCCCTTCGCTTCGAGCAAGGGCTGATCGCCCGCTCCGCAGAAAAAGGGGCGACCCGCAGGCCGCCCCTCCTCCCCCTTTGTCAGGTCGATCGCGTCAGAACTTCGCGCCCACGGCAACGCCGAAGCGCCGCGGGTCGAGCGTGAACACGTTGGTGAACAGACCCGAGCTGGCGTCGGTGACGTAGAGACCGGTCACCGAGTCGCTGTCGAAGATGTTCTGCACGAAGGCGCGGACGAACCAGTTCTGGTCGGCCGAGTTCAACTGGATCTGGGCATTCGCCTGGACGAAGGGTTCGATCCGGTTGACGTTGCCGTTGAACACGTTGCCGTACTGCTCGCCGGTGAAGGCGACGTCGACACGCGGCACCAGCGTCATCCCGTTGGAGAACTCGGCGGTGTACTGGACACCGACCGAGGCCTTCATTTCGGGGGCCTGCGGCAGCTTGTTGCCCTTGAGGTTCACTTCGACACCCGGGCTGAGGACTTCGATGCCACCGAACAGGCCGCCAATCGCCTCCGCCTGATCGGCCAGGACCGAGCAGATGCTGAAGGCGCCACGCGATGCGATACCCGAATCGTCCGGGAAAGCCGTGGTACCCTGCAGGCCCAGAGCCGGATTGACCGCGTTGACGAAGGCATTGGCGCCGGCCCCGGTCACCGCGCACAGTGCGCCGTTGGTGATGTCCTTGATGATCACGGCATCGGGATCGCCGCCACCGGGATCGCGCGAGTCGGAGAAGAACTGGTCGCCTGCCACTTCCGCGTTGAGGTAGCTGAAGTTGGCGTTGATCAGCCAGTTGTCGCTCGGACGGATGATCGATTCGAGCTCCACGCCCCAGATATTGGCATCGATCGTGTCGTTGACCGACGTGCGCGCGATGATGCGGCTGAGCTGCAGGTCCTTGTACTTGTAGTAGAAGGCCGTCGCGTTCAGCTGCAGCGTGCCGTCGAGCAGCGTGTTCTTGGAACCGATTTCGAAGGCGTCGATCGATTCGGAACCGAAGCTGTCCGGAACTTCGAAGATCGGCTGCAACGGCGGGTTGATCCCGCCCGACTTGTAGCCGCGCGAGTAGGATGCGTAGACAAGGTGGTCGGGCGAAATCTGGAAATCCAGAACCGCGCGGCCGGTGATTTCGCTGAAGCTGACTTCCCGTACCTGTTCCAGCTGGTTGCCGGGCGTGCCCGGATCCGCATCGAAGCTGCCCACGAACGGCGAATCGAAGGGATTGCCGTCGTTGCTGTAGGGATTGAGGAAGCTGGCAAGCGTCGAACGCGCAGTGATCGACTTGGTGTCGTCATTGTAGCGCAGGCCACCGGTGAACTTCAGCCGGTCCGATATGTCGAAATAGACCTCACCGAAAATCCCGAAGCTGTCGAGATTGAAGCTGCGCGTGTTATTGCGGAAGAACGAAGTCGCCAGATAGGAAGGCGGCAGCCCTGCACCGAGCGAGGTGAACGAACCGAGCACCCCGGTGATGTAGTCGATGGCGAAAGCGTTCACATAATAGCTGTTCTCGCTGACCTTCGAATTGGCATAGATGCCGCCCACCAGGAAATTGAACGGACCGTCGAAGTCCGAGGCGACGATGCCTTCCACCGACCAGGCCTTGTTGTCCTGGTTCGACCGGTCGAATTGCGTGCCGTCCGGCGTACAGATCCGCGATCCTTCGAAGGCACCGGTGTTGTCGAGGTTGGTGTCCGACACGCACAGGTTATCGCCGTCGAAGAGCGCGTCGACGATCGGCTGGAAGTAGGATGCGATCACCGGCCCCACAACCAGCGGGTTGGCAAAAGCGTTGAGCGTGGCGAAGGCGGTGGCCGCATTCGGAATCTCGCCGACGCCGTTGTTGTAGTCCTGCCGCGAATCGACGCTGGTTTCCTGGTAGACGCCGTTCAGCGACACATTGATGCCGCCGAAGCTGTGGTCGATGTTCGCCTGCAGGATCATTTCGTCGGCGAAATATTCCGGGGTGAACTGGGTGTTCACGACGCGCACGTCATCCGGCTCGTCGAAGTTCGCATAGGCGTCCGGACCATAAAGGCTATTGAGGCCGAACGTCCCCGGAATGCCATTAATGGCGAGGAATTCCGACGAACCCAGCGTCCCGGTGAAGGTCGAGTTGGCGTTGGTCTTGTCGAAATCGCGGCGGTTGTTGAGGCAGCCGAGAATGCCGGTGGGGTCGCGCTGGCACAGCTGCTTCTGGATGCGCATGCGGTTGTCGTTCTCACGGAAGTAATAGCCCATGAGATCGATGGTGGTGTCCGGCCCCGGCTCGAACCGCAGCGTACCGCGGACCGCGTACATGTCGCGATCGTCGATGCGGCTGTTGTCGAACAGGTTGCGGGTAAAGCCGTCGCGGTTGAGGTAGAAGCCGGCGACGCGCAGGCCGATGGCTTCGCCGACCGGCACGTTGACCATGCCCTTGGCCTTGATGCTGTTGTAATTGCCGTATTCGAGCTCGGCCGCGGCAGCGAAGCCCGACAGGTCCGGCTTGGCAGTGACCACGTTGACCACACCGGAGGTCGCGTTGCGGCCGAACAGCGTGCCCTGCGGTCCGCGAAGGACCTCGACGCGCTCAAGGTCGAAATACTCGGTTTCGAACAGGCGGGTTCCGAAAAGCGGCGAACCGTTGGTGTGGATGGCGGTCGCGCTGTCGCACGACACGCCGACGCACAGGTCGCCGATGCCGCGGATGGTAAAGCTCGACGAGGTGAAGTTCGACTTGGTGAAGGAGACGTTCGGGAGCGTCAGCTGGAGGTCGCTCGCATTCTCGATTTGTTGCGCTTCGAGCGCTTCGGCATCGAAAGCACTGACCGCGATCGGCACTTCCTGCAGGCTCTGCGCCTGGCGCTGTGCGGTAACGACGATGGTATTCTGGCTTACGAAGGGCCGATCGCCCTCGTCCTCGCCGCTGGTGTCCTGTGCAAATGCCGGAAATGAAATCGCGCTCGCGCAAATGCCCGCGAGCAAGGTAGCCCGTGCCCTCATTACCCTCTCCTCTCCATGGACCGTCTGATGCGGTCTCGGAGATAGAAGCTATCACACATTCGTATGCACGCAAGCGCGCACGCACGATTGTTGCGCCATTACCCGCTGATTTTTGGCAACTGTTGTTCCGACAACGCAGGCAACCCCGCAGATGACGCTACGGCATGGCCGGATAGTGCCTCAGACCAGCGTATGGCTCTCGGCGATCTGCGAAATGCCGCGCTTGCCCGAATTATCACGCCCGAGTTGCACGATCACGTCGATCACGCTCGCCGCATAGGAAATCGTGTCGCTGCGAGTAAGGCCAATCCCGGTCTGCATGACCATCAGCGAAAGCTGTTCGAGCGCGCCGCGCAGGCTGTTGGCGTGGATGGTCGAAAAGCTGCCCGGGTGGCCGGTGTTGATTGCGCGCAGGAAGCTGACGCTTTCCGCGCCCCGCAATTCGCCGAGTACAATGCGGTCGGGACGCAGGCGCAGCGCAGCCTGCAACAATTCGTTTGCAGTAACCTTGGCCTCGCCGAGCTCGCCTTTGACTGCGACCAGGCCGACGCCGTTTTCGCCCGGCAGCTTGAGTTCGGGTGTATCCTCCACCAGCACCACGCGCTCGTGCTTCGGGATTTCACCGAGCATGGCGTTGAGGAAGGTCGTCTTGCCGGTGCTTGTGCCACCCGAGACCAGGATGGTGCGACGCTGGCGGATCGCTTCGCGCAGGAAAGCGACAGGCTGTGCCTGCGCATCGGGCATGGCGCCCCGGGTGAGCGGAGCAAGCGGCCCGGTGTCGTAGGCGTCAAGCGGCAGGTCCAGCCGGCGGTGGCGGCGGATCGCCATCGCCCAGTGCTTGCGCGCGGCAGGCGGACCGCAGAACTGGACGCGCGCGCCATCGGGCAGCGTGGCGCCGAGCAAAGGATGTTCGCGATTGATGCCCTGGTGACTGACCCGCGCGACCTGCTCTGCGAGGCGCTGAACCAGCCGGTCGTCGATCTCCGGCCGGGCAACCTTTTGCATGCCCCCCATCGCCGCGTCTTCCACCCAGACCTCGCCCGGGCGGTTGACGAGGATCTCGGTCACCGTGTCGCGCTCGAGCCATTCGCGGAACGGCGCGAGATAGGCGTCGAGATAGACGCTGCGCTCGCCTTGCAGGTCGACCGGCGGCGCGTCCTCGTCCGGATGCTCGTCCGGAAGGAAGGGGTGAATGTCCGCCGTCACGCCCCGAACTGCCTCAATTGACCGAGGAGAAGTCGAGATCGCGGCTGGTGAAGATGCGGATCGGGGCGCCGATGCCGACGCGCACCGTCGGGCCGCGCTGGCCGTCCTGCTGCGCCGCGGTCGCCGCCGCCGACTGGCTCGCACCGCCGACAATCACGCCGCCCGCGCCGCCGGTGGCGATGGTGCCGAGGCCGCCGACGACCGACAGCAGCATCGCGGAGCCGAAGCGCTTGAAGAAGCTGTTGCCGGAGACCTTGCCTTCGAGCCCGGTCGTCCCGTCGAAACCGATTGCGGGCGAAGCGAGGTTGACCGAGGCACCATCCGGCCGGATCAGGCGGGTCCAGATCACATAGGCGCGCTTCTGGCCGTTCTGCAGGCCCGACTGGTACTGGCCGATAAGGCGGCTCGAACGGGGCACGAGGACGCGGGTGCCGTCGAAGCTGCGCACGTCCTGGCTCACTACGGCGCGGACGAAGCCGGGCACGTTGGTGTCGATCGCGGTTTCCAGCACTGCCGGGATCAGCGTGCCCTGCGTGACCGTGGTCGCGGGATTGACCATCGCGCTGGCGCGGGCCGGCGCGCCGCCCACACCGCCAACACGACTGGCGAAATCAGATGCGGAATTGCCGGTGGTGCTCGCGGCCCCACCATCGCCGCCTGTCGCGCCTTCGAGCACCGCAACCCCGCCGGGGGCCGCACCGGAGTCGAACACAACCGTCGGACTGGCGAAGCGGTTGACCGCCTCCCCCATATCGGGGGCAGGCGCTGCCGCATAAACCGGCTGCGGTGCCGGCGCGGCGGCCATCGGGGCCACGGTTTCATCGACCGGAACGACCGGCGTGATCGCCTCGGGCGGCAAGGCCGGAACGACTTCCACAGGTGCCTGCTGGCCGCCGATGGTTTCCGGCGGGGCCACGCGGGCGGCGTTCATGCTCCACAGCGTGACGATGCCGAGGCCGGCCACGACCGCGATGCCGGCCACCAGGCCCAGCGCATCGGACTTGCCCCCGGGGCGCGCGACCGCGGGAAAGGCATTGCGCTGCGCAAGGTCGATGACCTCCGCATCTGCCTCATCGCGCGGATCGATATCGTTGGCGAATTTCTCGGTGCCCGCAGTCTTCTCGGGCAGGCGCATGGCGAGGCGCATCAGCTATCCCCTCTCTGGGCGAGCGCGGGCTGGCCGCGCGAGGCTTCCGGGGCGGCGGCGCGGTCCGGCCCGGTATTGACGAGTTCGGCGCGATCCTTGCCGGAGCGCAGGACGAGCGTGCGCGGAACGCCCTCGACCACGATGGTGTTGCCGCGCACGGTGAAATTGACCGGACCTTCGACGCCTTCGGCATTGGTCATGAGGATCGCCGGGACCTCCTTGCCCTCGGGCCAACTGAGAAAGGTCGCCTCGCCGTCGTCGAAGGTATTCTCGGGCAGCAGGTCGCTGTCCCCCGAGGAGGCCCATGCGAAATTCAGGTCGGAGGGGTCGATCGTGGCAAACGGATTGCCTGCGGCCGGCTGTTCTGCAGCGCCCGGAGCCTGCGCGAGCTGCGTCTCGTCCTCGGGCTCTTCGGGATAATCGAAGCGCAGCACATAGAGCGGCTTGCCGTTGGGGTTGGCGACGAGATCGAACAGGTAAGTCCGCTTGCTGGTGATGACCGTGAGGTTGGTCGAGGCGCGCGGGGCGAGCGGCTTCACGAACAGGATGTCGGCGCGCTTGTTGGGCGTTACCTGCCAGGCCTGAGAATCGCCAATCGCGACGTTCTCGATCGTCTCGTCGTCGCCGAACACGATCGACGCCTGGACGGTAACCTTGCCCTCGATGCGCACGACCTGCGCCTCGTCATAGAAGACCTCCACCAGCCGCGGGTCCTTGGCGGTGGCGGGTGCGGCCAGCAAGGCCAGGGCAAGCGCGGGATAGAGCGCGCGGTTCATCAGCGTTTCTCCACGGAACGGTCGAGGGCCTTGGGCGGGGCGGGCTTGAAGCGGCTGCCGATGCCCATCGCCCGGGTGGGCCCGAAACTAGGCGGCGCGACCTGACCGTTGCCTGAAGCGGTCGCGAAAACCTTGGTCGTGCGGCTGCCCCCGCCCGCGCCGCCAGCATCGTTGGCGGCTGCGGCGGTGGGCACGGCGGACACGTCGATCCGGCGAGCCGCTGCGCTCACCTGGTTCGCCGCCTGCGCCTGCGCCAGCGCAGCCTGCTGCTGGACGTATTGTGGCGCGGGTGCACTGGCGGCGGAACTGCTGTCTTCCTTATGCGGGACGAGGCCGAAAACGCTCCAGCCCGCGACCATTGCGCCGGCGACCTTCAGCACCAGCACCATCAGCGCGACATGCACCGCGCCGATCATGAAAAATCCCATAGCGGCCTGCGCATCGACCTGCCCCGGCACGGCGACCAGCGCGGTCAGCACCGGCACCGCGAGTTCGAGCATGATGCTGCCACCGAGCACCGCGAACAGCGGCGCGAGCGCGCACATGGTGAGGCCCTTGATCCAGCCGGTGAAGAGGCCCCGCGTGCCGTTGAACAGCGCCATCACCACGAACACCGGCCCCAGCGCCACGAGCACGCCGAGCGCGATCTTGGTCGTCACCAGCAGGCCGACGGTGCCGAGCATGAACAGCATGGCGCCCAGCCACATCATTCCCTCGGGCGAGAAGGCGGAGAAGTCCTCGCTGCCCCCGCCTGCTTCCTGGATCGCCTGGAAGACGACGTCGATCTTCTGCGCGAAAACTTCGGTCGCGCTGCCGCGCGTACCGGTCAGGATACCGGCGAGATAGTCGGGCGTGCCGACCGCGAGATTCCAGACCACGCTCTGGTAAGCGACCCAGCTGGTCGCGAAGGTCAGCACCAAGCCGAGCGTCATCGCGCGCGGCACCAGTGCACGCACGCCGATGTTCGTCCGCCCGGTCAGGAGCAGGAAGCCGAAGATCGCGATGTAGAGCGTCAGCAGGATCGTGAGCGTAGTGCCGAGCGCGCCGCCTGAAGCGAACAGGCGCCCGAAGGCAGCCGCCGCGGTCTCGCCCGCGACGCAGTCCACGCCCTTGAGCGCGGCGGCGACGCCGTTGCCGACCTGTTCGGCGGCCTGCTGGCAGGTCGCGCTCGTCATTCCGCCGCAAGGCCGAGCGGGATGTCGCCGGCCTCCCCGCTATCGTTCGCGCCGCCCGGCCATCTGGTGCCGGTGAGCGCGGGGAACCAGTCTGCCGGTGCATCGCCGAGTGCCTCGCGCAGCAGGTCGAGCCGGCGGACAGTGCTCTCGCGGCCGGACAGCAGCGTCAGCACCTCGGGCGCGCCCGACAGGTCGAGGCGCACCACGACGCTCGCATCGGGCTGGCGGACGAGGAAGCAGCGGCTGTGCGCGGGCAGCGTGCGGATCAGCGCGAGCTCGTGTTCGGTCAGGCCGAAGCCGTCGCAATAATCCTCCGGCCGGGCGCGCGAGTTGGGCATGAACACCATGGTCGCAGTCTGCTCGACCAGCGCCGTCGAAATACGGCTTTCGAGCGCATCGCGCGCGCTCTGCGTGGCGAAGCCAACCAGTGCATTGCGTTTCCGCAGCGTCTTGAGCCAGTCGCGGATGCGCGCAGCGAAGACCTCGTCGTCGAGCGCCTTCCAGCCCTCGTCGATCAGGATCATCGTCGGCTTGCCGTCCAGACGTTCCTCGATCCGGTGGAAGAGGTACATCATCGTCGGCGTGCGCAGGCGCGGGTTCTCGAGCAGCGCGGTCATGTCGAAACCGAGCACGCGAGCGGTCAGGTCCAGCCGGTCCTCGGCATTGTCGAACAGCCAGGAATGCTCGCCTTCCGCGATCCACGCGCCGAGCCGGTCGGCTAGGTCGCCGGGTTGCGGGCGGCGGGTGCCCGACAGCAGTTCCTTGAAGTGCCGCAGGCGGCGCAGCGAGGGATCGTTGGCGTAAGCTGCGTCCACCGCGCCGGCGATGGTCTGCTCTTCTTCCGGCCCTTCGGCCTTGAGCAGCACACCGAGCCAGTCGCGCAGGAATGCGCGGTTGCCCGGCGTATCGGGCAGCGCAAGCGAGTTGAACCCGGTCGGCTCGCCCGCGCGAATGCTGTCGTAGCGCCCGCCGATGCCGCGCACGAACAGCTCGGCACCGCGATCCTTGTCGAACAGGATGGTGCGGGGGGCAAACTTCTGCGCCTGTGCGGCGAGGAAGTTCATCACTACGGTCTTGCCCGATCCGCTCGGCCCGATGACCGAGAAGTTGCCGAGGTCGCCGTGGTGGAAGTTGAAGAAGAATGGCGTCGCGCTGGTGGTTTCCAGCAGCGTCACCGCATCGCCCCAGTGATTGCCCTGCGCCTGGCCGAGGGCAAAGCCGTGGAGGGAACCGAAGCTCGCCATGTTGGCGCTCGAAATCAGCGCGCGGCGGACGAGGTAACCCTCGTTGCCCGGGAACTGGCCCCAGAAGGCGGGCTCGAGGTTGGTATCCTCGCGCACCGCGATCGCGCCGGTATCGGCGAGCGCGGCGGCACAGGCGGCCATGGCATCGTCGAGGCGGCCGAGGTCGCGTTCCTTGACCATGACGGTCAGGTGATGGTCGCCGAAGCCGACCGCACCATTGCCCAGCGCATCGCGCGCGGCGAGCATGTCGGCGCGTTCGGCGGCGGCTTCCTCGTCCGCGCTCTTCAGGCGGCGGATCGCGAGGTCCATCCGCTCGCGCGCGGTCTGGCGCTCGGCGGGCGCGTAGCTTTCGCTCACGACCATTTCGTACGGCAGGCGCAGCAGGCTATCGAGCAGGCCGGGGCTGGTCGCTTCGGGATAATCCTTGAGGCCGAGAATACCGGCGAAATCGGGCGAACCCGACCCGCGCATCTCCATCGCATCGAGGCCGAAGCTGACGCGGCGATAGGGCAGCATATAGCCCAGATCGACGTCGTCCGCCGGCTTGCGGACGGGCCGCATCTCGCCATTGTAGAGCGCCGACAGCAGCTCGAGCACTTCGGAGTTCACATTGCCCTGCGGACCGACGTAATCCGCCAGCGGCGTCGCGCCATAGGCCTGCAGCGAAGCCACCAGACCCTGCGAGGCGGCACGCAAGCTGCGCAGGTCCTTGGGATCGGCTTCGAGCCGCTCCTTGCCCTTCCCCTTGCGCCTGAAGCCCTTGCCAACGCGTTCGACCAGACCCGCCTTGCCGCGCGCCGGGCGACGGATCAGGGTAATGAACTGATCGTTCACGAAGAGCTGGCCGGACCCCAGCCGCTCGCGCCAGCGCGCGTCGATGTGGCGGCTGATGGGATCGGGAAACTCGGCCTCGAGATCGACCGAGACGCGGCGTCGGATGACGTGGTGGTAGAGCACGAACCGGGCATCCAGTGTCGAGCGCAGCACCACTTCGCGCGTCGCCGCATGGGCATTGAGCGCCTCGCTATCCTCGGTCTCGAACAGCAGGCCGGGGACCTGGATCGCGGTCATCACCGAACCGTCGCGCAGCAGCAACGTGCTTTCGTCGATCAGGCGTGCGTAAGGCAGGCGGTCGCCCGCCCGCGCTTCCTTCGCGCTCCACGCCGCAGCGCCCATCCATTTGCGTTCACGCGGCATAGCTGTTGCACCCCCAGCGCTGGAAGTTCTTCACACGCGGGCACTTCGAAACCTTGGTGATCCACAGGTCGAAGATGCGCGGTTCGCGCAGGCAGGCGAAATAGCCGATGCCGTGCATCACCGCGAAGGTCAGCACGGCCAGCCAGCTGCCGGTGATCAGGAAAGCCTCGGTCGTCACCATCCCGTTGATGATGAAATAATTGTACGTCACGCCCGCGAACATCTGCGGACGCGTGAGCGCACGGTGGACGGGATGGCGAACGAGCGAGGTCATCTTATGCCGCCACGCCCTGGATACCGGCAACGATCGAAGCCGCGCCGAACAGGATGAAGACGCCGATGATGACGGTAGCGCCGAAACGCCAGTTGAGGCGGCCGGTCAGCATCATGAAGCCCACGGCAGCCACGGCCATGACCGCCACCGCGGTCGCGACATTGCCGAGCAAGGTGCCCTGCAGCCAGCCGAGCGCGGCCACGATCGGGCCCGACCCGGCCGGATCGGTCGCCTGCGCGAAGGCGGCGGTGGGGGTTGCAAGCAGGGCCAACAGGGCCGGAACAGAAAGACTACGCTTCAACTGGTGTTACTCCCGTGAGTGATCGGACAGGCGACCCATTATCGCTGCCACGTAGAGCTGAGTTTCGCGGATGCGCGGAATCCCCCCCGCGCGCTCGACCCTTCCCGGTCCCGCATTATAGGCCGCGAGCGCCTTTTCCAAGTCGCCATCGAACCGGTCGAGCTGTTCGCGCAGGTACCGCGCCCCGCCCTCCAGATTGGCGAACGGGTCGTCCGGATTGACCCCCAGATCGCGCGCCGTGCCCGGCATGAGCTGGGCGAGACCGCGCGCGCCCACCGGCGACACCGCACCATGCCTCCAGCGGCTCTCCTGCCACACCAGCGCCTCGATCAGCGCGGGGGCGAGATCGTAGCGGGTGGACAGTTCGGCAACCTTCGCCTGGTAGGTCACCGGGATGGCGGCACCCGGCGCGTCGGGATAGGCGACAGCGACATCGGGCACGAAGATCTCGGCGGGCAGCTCGCCCACCGGTTCGAATTCCGCCGGTCCAGCGGGCGCAGCCGAAAGCGCGGTGCCCCCGCCGGCTACCCAGCGCGCTCCGTCACCATCGATCTCCATGACATCCGCCTTCACGGGGAAGGCGATCAGCGCCGTACAGGCCAGTCCCATACCGAGCGCCAAGCGTGCGAGAATCATTGCACCCTCCGTCCGGTCCCGCTGGCCCTTTTATATGACAAAGGAGTGACCGTAAGGTGAATATGCTGAATATATCGCAAAGAAGACACCGTCCGGCACGAAAAAGCCCGCGTCCCCTGTGGAAACGCGGGCCTTGAGAAGCCTGAATGCGGTGGCTCTCTTATCGCATGGACATGGCGTAATAGCGGGCGAACTCGCCACGCTCGAGCGATGCAAGCGCACGACGGGCGAGATGGCGCGAATCCGCGAAGTCGCCGGTCGATGTTTCGAGCTCGACACTGGTGTCGGCATTCGCAGCGGCCTCGAAATCGGCGCGCGCCTCGGTGAAGCGACCCATCCGGGCGAGCGCGATGCCGTGGTTGATCAAACGGGCCGGATCGTCCGCCTCGAGCTGCGTGCAGGCCTCGATCGCCTCGGCTGCGGCGCGATCTTCGCCCTGCACGAGCTCTTCATAGCCGACGTCGAAAACGGTTGCCGGCGCGTCGATGGCCCCCTGTGCCATGAATGCCAGTGCAAGTGTGGTGGCAAGCGCCATGACAAGTCTCCCCTTTGGTCTCGTTGCAGCAGGAATATGGGCACCGGTCGTCGACTGCAACAAAACTGAAACATTGTCATATTTCTGAAACGTGCCCTGTTCGTCGCAGGAAGCCGAACAATCTGTTGAAACTGCAACACAACGGTCACGAAGCGACACAAACTGTCACGAACGGTCCGTAGCGGGCGAGTCGCGATCAACGAATTCGCGACATCTTTTCCGATTCACCCGGTTTTTGAGGGGACCGTTACCCGTGACCAACTTCCATCGTTCGCTCGTGCTCGGCTGCAGTGCGCTGGCTCTTGCCAGCTGCGGCGCCGACGAAATCGTCTCGCCCGGCACCGGCGGGAACATCACCATCAACAACCCGCCGGCCACGTCGACTCCGACGCCGACCCCCACCCCGACACCGACCTCGGCACTGGTGACCCCGGCCAACGGCTGCCCGACGATTTCCGATCCGACCGGCCTGACCGACAGCGGCACGATCTCGGGACCGACCGGCGAATATCGCATCTGCACCCTGCCCGCGCGCTTCACCGCCAGTTCGACCCTCCCCTATATCCGGGGCCTGGTCTATCGCATGGACGGCCGCGTGGATGTGGGCACTGACGGCGGCCCGACCGCTACGGCTGCGGACACCAATGTCGAACTGACGATCGAACCGGGCGTCATTATCTACGCTTCGGGCTCGAGCTTCCTCAACGTCAACCGCGGCAACACCATCCAGGCGAACGGCGCTGCCGACCGCCCGATCATCTTCACCAGCCGCGACAACATCCAGGGTCTCAACACGAACAATTCGTCGGGCCAGTGGGGCGGCGTCGTCCTGTCGGGCCGCGCGCCCGTCACCGACTGCATCGCCCCCGGCGCGACGCCGGGCACCACCGCCTGCGAGCGCCAGGTCGAAGGCGCGGCCCAGCCGGCGCTGTTCGGCGGCGCGACGCCGACCGACAGCTCGGGCAGCATGAGCTACGTCCAGATCCGCTATTCGGGCTTCGTCCTGTCGGGCGACAACGAACTGCAGTCGCTGACCACCGGCGGCGTCGGCTCGGGCACCACGCTCAACCACATCATGAGCTTCAACAGCTCGGATGACGGCGTCGAATTCTTCGGCGGCGACTTCAACGTCGGCAACCTCATCGTGGTCGGCGCGGAAGACGACAGCATCGATACCGACACCGGCGTCAAGGCGGACATGCAGTTCGTAATCGCGGTCCAGCGTGCCGGTGCCGGCGACACGATCATCGAAGCCGATTCGACCAACGCCTTCGAAGAAGACGCCCCGCGCCAGAACACGCGCATTTCGAACGCCACCTTCATCCACAATGGCGGCGACCAGGACCAGGCCATCCGCATCCGCGGCAGCGCCGACTACACGATCGTCAACTCGATCCTCGTCGATGCCACCGGGGCGACCCCGTGCCTGCGCGTGGATGGCACCAGCACGTTGAACCGTGCCGCCGGCGCAGCGCCCAACGAAGCGGGGCCGCTCGTGTTCAACTCCTTCGTCCTCGATTGTGCCGTCGACTTCCGCGACAGCTCGGGCGGGGTCACGGCGGCTGACATCCAGAACCGCTACAACGCCGGTTCGAACAACAATGCGAACTTCACCAATACGCTGACCATGACCTTCATGAACGGGTCGAACGAAAGCGCCGTGGTGGTCTTCGACCCAACCTCCATCTCCAGCTTCTTCGTCCTCCCGGACGAAATCGGCGCCGTCTACGCGTCGAACGCCAGCTGGGTGGAAGGCTGGACCTGCAACTCGAGCACGGTGACCTTCGATACCGCCGTGACGAACTGCACCGGCCTGCCGGTCTACAACTAAGCCGAACTACCGCCGCGGGGCGCGAGATTGCGCGCCCCGCGGCTTCTTTTCTTTCACCGGAGCCCGCCGGCTCCGCGCTCTTACAAGGCCTGACTATGAGGGGGTCTCGAACCATGTCGACCGGCAAGCAACTCGCTTCGCTGCTCCTGCTCACCACCGCGCTCAGCGTTCCCGGCACCGCCTACGCTCAGACAACCGCTCCCGATACGGGCGCGGAAGCTGTCCCGAGCGAAGACGAAGCCACCGACGAAGCACTCGCGCAGCAGGTGGAGGGGGTCGACGATACCCCGCAGGAAGAGGCCTACGAGGAGCCCGAAGTTTCGGTTCCGGGCGGTGCGATCGTCGTGACCGGCCGCCGCCGCCAGGACGTGACGCGCGCCTCCACGCAGGTCGTCTCGGTGCTCGACACCGCCAGCATCGCGCGGACCGGCGAAGGCGATATCGCCGGCGCGCTGACCCGCGTCACCGGCCTCTCGACCGTCGGCAACGGCCTCGTCTTCGTGCGCGGCCTGGGCGATCGATATTCGCTCGCCCTGCTCAACGGCCTGCCCCTTCCCTCGCCGCAGCCACTCAGCCGCGTCGTACCGCTGGACATCTTCCCGACCAGCGTCGTCGCCTCCAGCCTCGTGCAGAAGACCTATTCGGCCAATTATCCCGGCGAATTCGGCGGCGGCGTGATCAACCTCACGACCCGCGCCATTCCGCAGGAAACCTTCGTCAAGATCAGCGGCAGCATCGGCACCGACACCGAGACGACTGCCGGCACCGGCTACACCTATTACGGTTCGAGCTACGACTGGTTCGGCTTCGACGACGGTCGCCGCACGATCCGTCCGCAGCTGCAGAACTATCTCGACAGCGGACTCCAGATCAACGACCCCGAGGTCGACCAGCGCGCGATCCTGCTCGAACTGGGCGATCCCAACCTGATCCTGCTGCAGAGCACCGACACGCTGCCGGTGAACTTTTCGGGCAATATAACCGCGGGCACCGCTATCGACGTGTTCGGCGACGGCCAGCTGGGCATCATCGCCACCGCGGGTATCAGCAACAAGTGGCGCAACCGCTTCATCACCAAGCAGTCGGCGATCAACGCGGACCTCGATCTCGACAGCGACGGCCGCGAATTCGTGACCGACAACCGCGTGCTGGTGAACGCCATGCTCGGGCTCGGGCTCGAAGTGGGCGAGCACCGCTTCCGCTTCACCAACCTCTTCATCCGCGACTCGCTGAAGCGCGCCTCGCTGTCCGAAACGCAGGATTTGCAGGACGACGATACCGACCAGGTGCAGAACACCTCGTGGTTCGAACGCCAGCTGTTCGACACGCAGTTCACCGGCGAGCTGAAGTTCGGCGATCTCGGCATCGACCTGCGCGCGGGCTACGCCCAGACGCAACGCGAGGCGCCCTATGAGTGGACCTTCACCTATTCGCGCACGAACAATGCCGGCGACCCGCTCGGCAACCTGTTCCTCAACACGCTCGACCCGCAGCGCGGCGGCGCGGTGGTCTCTTTCTCCGACCTGAAGGAAGACCTCTATTACGGCGGCGTGGACGTGAGCTACCAGCTCGCCGACTGGCTCGGCGTGACGGTGGGCGGCGCCTATACCGACACCAAGCGCATCTCGGCCCGCCGCGAATTCGATATCCGCGCGCAGGGCGACTATCCCGACGTGTTCGGCGCCTTCCGCCCCGATGCGCTGCTCGGCGATGCGCTGATCGAGCTCGGCTACGACCGCGACGCGCAGATCGCTGCGGGCATCGGTCCGTTCACCTACACGATCTTCGACACCACCGGGTCGGACCCGGCCTTCGAAGCCGGTCTCGAGATCAAGGCCGGCTACGTGCAGGCCCGCGTCGCCCCGATCGAAGCGCTCTCGCTCGACCTCGGCGTGCGCTATGAAGACGCGGTGCAGGAAGTGATCCCGCTCGGCCTCGACGATGCACCCAGCGGATCGGCCAACACCACGCTGATCGCCAACGACTACTTCCTCCCGGCCGGTACGCTGACCTGGGAAGTGGCCGACAGCCTGCAGTTCCGTCTGAACGCGTCGAAGACGATCGCCCGCCCGCAGTTCCGCGAGCTGATCTTCCAGACCTATTTCGATCCGGAAACCAACCGCCAGTTCAACGGCAACCCGCAGCTGGTCGACAGTGAGCTGACCAACTACGAAGCCCGCCTCGAATACTACTGGGGCTCGGGCAGCCGCGTCAGCCTCGCCGGCTTCTACAAGGATATCGAGCGCCCGATCGAGGTATTCTCGAGCTTCTCGGACAACGAACAGGTCAGCGGCTTCGCCAACGCCCCGGCGGCGCAGCTCTACGGCGCCGAGTTCGAGATGCAGTGGAACAAGGACCTCTATTCGCTGGGCGAATGGTTCGAGAGCAAGCGCTTCGTCGCGGTGGCGAACTACACCTACACCCAGTCGGAGCTGAAGGTGGCCGACGGCGACATCGCGCAGGTCTTCCCCTCCGCGCCGCAGCCGGCGACCAACTACTTCCGCGATGGCGTGCCGCTGACCGGCCAGTCGGACCACCTCGTCAATGTCCAGCTGGGCATCGAGGATCTCGACAAGGTCAGCCAGGCGACGATCCTGCTGAGCTATGCCAGCGAACGCGTCACCAGCCGCGGCACGGCAAGCCTGCCGGACATCATCGAGAACCCCGGCCTGCGGCTCGATTTCGTCGCGCGCCAGGGCTTCGAGATGGGCGGCGCAGACATGGAACTGAAGTTCGAGGTCCGCAACATCACCGGCCGCGACTACCAGGAATACCAGGACAACGGCACACGGCGGATCGACATCAACAGCTACGATGTCGGCACGACCTTCAGCGTGTCGCTCTCCGCCGAGTTCTAAGGCTCACTCAGCCTTTCTTCCCGGAAAGGGCCGCCTGCGAGGGCGGCCCTTTTTGGTAGGGGGGCGTGGGGCTGCGCTCAGGCCAGCATGTCCGGTTTCCGCATCAACGAAGACGCGCTGCTGCGTCTGGTTATGGGTGGTAAGCGGACCTTCGGAATTATTATCCGAGCCGAGCTTTCACCAACCTAAGGCAAGCAACCGTAAGAGCTCCAAGAGTAGAACCTGTAAGGCTGAAACCGAAGGCGAATGCAGTGAAGCGAACCGATCCGGAACCTGCTGCGAGTGAGGCTAAGCACGGAACCAAGGCGACAGCAGCCACTAACTTCCAGCGCGTTGAAGTCAGAAAGCCGTGAGCAAGAAAACTTGCCACGAATGCGGCCGCGCATGATCCGAACAAGAACAATCCTACGCCCACGAAAACCTCATTGCCGCTCTGCCATGAATGGCTATCGCTATTACCTACGGCAATTTCCAAGGTCCGCAATCGGGTCGATCACTGCCGGTCCGCTTTCGGACACCAACCGCGTCTAGTGGGAGTCGTACACATACCCCAGCGAGCGAACCGTCCGCACGCGGTCGCCGGCGCCCTTGTCGCGCAGGGCCTTGCGCAGGCGGCCGATCCAGACGTCGACGGTGCGCTCGTCGATCGGCGGTTCCTGCTTGCCGAGCGCCTCGATCAGGTCGGCACGGCTGAGCACGCGGTCGGGATTCTGGGCGAAGAAGCGCAGCAGGCGAAATTCGTTGGGCCGCAGCTCCAGCGCCTGCTCGGCCCAGCGCGCCTGCAAGGCAGCGGCGTCGATGGTGAGTTCGCCCAGCTGGAGGCGTTCCGCGACGCCCGGCTGGCTGCCGCCGGCCTGCAGCGCCATGACGCGGTCGAGCACGCTGGTGCGGTCGACCGGCCCGATCATGTAATCGTCCGCCCCCGCACGCAGCGCCCGGCGCTTGTCCTCGGCATCGTCCTCTTCGAGCACGATGGTGATGTGGGCCTCTTCCGTGCGCGGATCGGCGCGCAGACGGCGGCACATCTCGAGGCCGGAGAGGTCGTCCATCACCCAGTCGACGAAGGCGCAGACCGGCCCCTCCACCACGCGGTGCGGGCCGTCGGGATAGAGCCGGCCGAAGGCATAGCGCGTCTCGCCATGCATGAAGTCCTCGATCAGTTCGCCCAACCGGTCGGTAAGAAAGATATTGATGGCTTGCACGCGGTTCGAATCCCACCCTGTCGGATGAGCGATGGCGCGGCGATGTGACGCGTTTGTGACCCTGCCCGCGCCGAGTGTAACACTTCGCGCGGAAAGGCGATTTTCCTAGCCGTCCTTGAGCGTGAGCGACCAGTTGCGCGGAGCCGTGGAGGCGATCCCGACGGGATTCTTGGGGCGATAGGGTTCTTCCAGCCGAGCGACTTCTTCGTCGGACAGATCGAGCGTCATCGCCGCGATCGCCGCGGCGATATGGCCGTCCTTGGTCGCCCCGATGATCGGCGCGGTGATGCCCTTGGCGAAGTGCCATGCCAGCGCCACCGTCGCCCGCGAGGTGCCGCGCGCCTCGGCAATCGCGCCGACCGCATCGACGATCGAACGGTCCGCCTCCTGCGTCTGCGTGTAGAGCAGCTTGCCGAAGCCGTCGGTCTCGCTGCGCACCGTGCTCTCGTCCCACGCGCGGGCAAGCTTGCCGCGCGCGAGCGGGCTCCACGGGATCAGGCCGACACCCTGGTCGCGGCACAGCGGGATCATCTCGCGCTCCTCCTCGCGGTAGAGCAGGTTGACGTGGTTCTGCATCGAGATGAAGCGGGTCCAGCCATTCGCCCGCGCCACTTCCTGCGCCTTGGCGAATTGCCACGCGGCCATGCTCGAAGCCCCAATATAACGCGCCTTGCCCGCCTTCACGATGTCGTGCAGCGCCTCCATCGTTTCCTCGATCGGGGTGGTGTCGTCCCAGCGGTGGATCTGGAACAGGTCGACATAGTCCATCTTCAACCGCGCGAGGCTGTCGTCCACGGCCTGGAACAGGCTCTTCCTCGAATTGCCCCCGGTGTTGGGGGCCTGCCGCCACGGCAGGAAGGCCTTGGTCGCGAGCACGATCTCGTCACGCTTGGCGAACTCGGGCAGCAGCTTGCCCAAAACCTCTTCGGACGCGCCCATCGAGTACATGTTGGCGGTGTCGAAGAAGTTGATCCCCGCCTCCACCGCCTCGCGCATGAAGGGGCGGCTCTCGTCCTCGGACAGCACCCAGTCGCCGTGCCAGCCGCGGCTGGTGTCGCCATAGCTCATGCAGCCGAGGCACAGGCGCGAAACCTTGAGGCCGCTGGGGCCGAGATTGACGTATTCCACGGGTGGTTCCTTCCACGGTCGGGCGACAGTCGGGCGACAAGGGCGACACCCTGTCGCCCGGCGCCTATCGCGTTATCTATCTATTTTTATTCATCAAAATTGCATTCTCGGCGACAGCCGCCCGGTCACTCGCCCCCGCCCCCGGGCAGCTTCGGCCTTGTCACGCACCGTGGCAGAGGCGCGCGCTGTAGGAAAGCCCGCTTCCGCCCGGTCAGGACAGCGTCATGCCGCCATCGACCCGGATGGTCTGGCCGACCACGTAATCCGCCAGCGGCGAGGCGAGGAACAGCGCCGCGCCCGCCATGTCCTCGGGCGTGCCCATGCGGCCTGCCGGGATGCGCGCGACGGCCCCGGCGGCGCGCTGAGCATTGTCGGTGGTCACCTTGGTCAGCTTGGTCGGGACGAGGCCCGGGGCGATGCCGTTCACGCGGATGCCCTCGCCCGCCCAGGCTTCGGCAAGGCTGCCGACGAGGCTGACCGCCGCCGCCTTGCTCGCCGCATAGGCGGGGTTCCCGATCATCGCGTGATAGGCCCCGACGGAACTGACGATGATCAGCGAGCCACCGCCCTCGGCCAGTTTCGGGCGCACCGCGCGCGCGCAATCCATCAGCGAGTCGAGATTGACCGTCATCACCGCGTCCCAGCCCTCGCGCTCGAACTCCTCGCGCCGGTAGCGGACCGTGCCCTGGCACAGCACGACGACGTCGAGTGCGTCGGGCAGGCCGAACCCCGCCACCGCCTCGCGGTCGGACACGTCGAGCGAATGGAAGGTCAGCCCCGCAAGGTCGCTTCCCTCCTCCGCCGCATAGTCGCCAGGCGATGCGCGCGTTCCGGTCACATGGACCGCCGCACCACGCTCGCGGAAGCCGTGCGCGATGCCGTTGCCGATCCCGCTCGTCCCGCCGACGACGAGGACGGTCCTGCCGGTGAAATCGAGCGGATCGGACACAGGCACCTCCTCAGATCGAGCGGCTGATCACTTCCTTCATGATCTCGTTCGTTCCGCCGAAGATGCGGGTCACACGCGCGTCGCGCCACAGGCGGGCGATGGTGTATTCGTTCATGTAGCCCGCCCCGCCATGCAGCTGCAGCGCCGCATCGCAGACCTCCCATTGCAGGTCGGTATGCCACAGCTTGGCGGCTGAGGCCTCGTCGGTTGTGAGCTCGCCCGCGAGGTGCTTCTTGATTGCCCAGTCGAGATGCGCCCAGCCGACCTGCAGCTTGGCCTTCAAGTCGGCGAGGGTGAACTTGGTGTTCTGGAATTCGAACACGGTCTTGCCGAAGGCCTTGCGGTCCTTGGTGAACTTCACCGCTTCGTCGAACGCCCGCTGCGCGCTGGCCTGCGCGCCGACCGCGATGCCGAGCCGTTCCTGCGGCAGTTCTTCCATCAGGTGTATGAACCCGCGGCCTTCCTGCCCGAGGATATTGGTCTTGGGTACGCGGCAGTCGTTGAAGAACAGCTCCGACGTGTCGGCCGAGTGCTGGCCGATCTTGTCGAGATTGCGCCCGCGCTCGAAGCCCGGCGTGTCGGCATCGACCAGCACGAGGCTGGTGCCCTTGGCGCCCTGCGTCGGGTCGGTCTTGGCGACCACGATCACGCAATCGGCGTTCTGCCCGTTGGTGATGTAGGTCTTGGAACCGTTGATCACGAGATGGTTGCCATCCTCGATCGCGGTCGTGCGGATGCCCTGTAGATCGCTGCCCGCACCCGGCTCGGTCATGGCGATGGCGGTGATGATGTCGCCGCTGACCATGCCGGGGAGGTATTTCGCGCGCTGCTCGTCGCTGCCGAGGCGCTCGAAATAGTTGGCGGTGATGTCGTTCTGCAGCGTGAAGCCGGCGGAGCTGCCGAGGTAGGACAGCTCCTCGCACAGCACGCAGTTGAAGCCGAAATCTAGCCCGAGGCCGCCGTTCTCTTCCTTGACCGTCGGGCACAGCATGCCCGCCTCGCCCAGCGCCTTCCATGCCGAGCGCGGGACGATGCCGTCCGCCTCGTGCTGATCGAGATGTGGCGTCATGTGTTCGGCGAAGACCTTGCGCACGGTGTCGCGGAAGGCTTCGTGGTCCTCGTTATAGGCGGTGCGATAGCTGGTATCGAGCATGGCTCAGGCTCCCTGGAAGCGCGCAAGGCGGCCGGTGATGATCTCCTCGGCCTCGGCCATGATGCGGTCGATCAGTTCCTTGCAGGTCGGGATGTCGTCGATCAGGCCTGCGACCATGCCGCAGGACCAGGCGCCCGCGTCCATGTCGCCTTCGGTCATGATGCGCGGATAGACGCCGGCGACCTGTTCGATGATGTCCTCGAACTTGAGGTCGGTGCCCTTCTCCTTCTCGATCCGGAGCAGTTCCTCGACCGCGTCGTTCGTCATCACACGCTCTGTGTTGCGCAGCGGGCGCATGACGAGGCGGGTGTCGAGTTCGGATGCGGCGACGATCGCCTTCTTCACGTTTTCGTGCACCGGTGCTTCCTTGGTGGCGATGAAGCGCGTGCCCATGTTCATGCCTTCCGCGCCCATGGCGAGGCTGGCGACGAGGCTGCGACCGTCGGCCATGCCGCCGCTGGCGACGAAGGGGATCTCCAGCTCGTCAGCCGCGCGGGGCAGCAGGATCATGTTGGGAATGTCGTCCTCGCCCGGGTGGCCGCCGCATTCGAAGCCATCGACCGACACCGCATCGCAGCCGATCGACTGCGCCTTGAGGCTGTGGCGCACGCTGGTGCACTTGTGGATCACCTTGACCCCGGCGTCCTTGAAATAGGGCAGGACCTGCGAGGGATTGTTGCCCGCGGTTTCCACCGCTTTCACGCCGCCGTCGATGATCGCCTTGACGAGGCCGGGGTAGTCCGGCGCGTTGACGGTGGGCAGGAAGGTCAGGTTCACGCCAAAGGGCTTGTCGGTCATGTCCCTGCAGCGCGCGATCTCGTTGGCGAGCTTTTCCGGCGTGCCGAGCGTGAGGCCGGTGATTATGCCGAGGCCGCCCGCGTTGGAGACCGCCGCCGCCATCTCCGCAAAGCCGACATAATGCATGCCGCCCTGGATGATGGGATGCTCGATGCCGAAGAGTTCGGTGATGCGGGTCTTCATGGGCTGCCTCTCTCACAGTTGCTTTTCGCAACCGGTATCGAGGCGCGGGCCGAGAGTCTAGCGCTTCGCCAGCCCTTGCAGCGCCGCGAGCAGGTCGTGACCGCGCGCCGTAAGGGAAAGCGCGTCGTCACTCCGCTCGGCCAGCCCTTCGCGTTCGAGATCCTCGCCCGTCGGCGCGCGCATGACGCGGCCGTAGCGCCCGCTGTGATAGATCAGCGGCTCCGCCTCGCGCCGGTCGAAGTCGACCACCTCGCCAAGGAAGATGGCATGGTCCCCGCCCTCGTATTCGAAACGCGCCCGGCAGCCGAAGCGGGCGGCATAGCCTTCGATGAGCGGCGCGCCCTCCGGACCATCGGATACGGCTAGCCCGGCGAATTTGTCCGCCCCGGCGCGGGCGAAGCGGTCCGACATGCCCTGCTGGTCGGCAGAGAGCACGTGGACCGCCCAGTTCTCGGCATCGCGGAAGACCGGCAGCGTGCCCGATTGCAGCGACAGGCTCCAGAGCACCATCGGCGGGTCGAGGCTGACCGAATTGAAGCTGTTCGCCGTGAGTCCGAAGGGCTGTCCATCGGCGTCCCGCGCGGTGACGATGGTGACGCCGGTCACGAAGGACCCCAGGGCATCGCGAAAGGCTTGTGCGTCGAACATTGCAGTCTCGGTACTCACGGCTCGCGCGCAGGGCAACACGCGTTGCGCTGCAAGTGACGCGGACATTTCCGGCATCGAACATGGTGCGCAAAAAATGCAACATGAATGCCACAGTTGGTGCAATTTTGTGTTGATTGCAGGGGCTGCAAGATTGACCCAGTGAACGTTATCAAATAGGTGAACGTTCACATTCGGACTACCCGTGCGCCCTAAGCGCATGGTTTTGGGAGGAGAATCGGTAATGAATTGGAAGCGCAAGCCTTCCCTCGTCAGGTTCATGGCGGGGGCATCCGTAGTCGCACTGGGCGCAACCGCCCAGGTCGCGATGGCTCAGGACAGCGACGAGACGGCCCAGGAAGCCGTGGCGGACGAAGGCGACGTGATCGTCGTTTCGGGTATCCGCGCCTCGCTGCAGGACGCCATGAACATCAAGCGCGACGCGGTCGGCGTGGTCGACGCGATCTCGGCCGAAGACATCGGCAAGTTCCCCGACACCAACCTGGCTGAATCGCTCCAGCGCATTACCGGCGTGTCGATCGACCGCCAGAGCGGTGAAGGCTCGACCGTGACCGTCCGCGGCTTCGGCCCCGACTTCAACCTCGTCGTCGTCAACGGCCGCCAGATGCCGACCTCGACGCTGGGCGACGGCTTCTCGGCCCCGTCTTCGCGTAGCTTCGACTTCGGCAACCTTGCGGCCGAGGGCGTCGCGGGCGTCGAAGTCTACAAGTCGGGTCGCGCCTCGCTGCCGACCGGCGGTATCGGCTCGGTCATCAACATCAAGCTGCCCCGGCCGCTCGATCGTCCCGGCTTCCAGGGCAGCATCGGCGTCAAGGGCGTCTACGACACCTCGCGCTTCGACGGCACCGACATTACCCCCGAAATCTCGGGCATCGTCTCGAAGACCTTCGCGGACGACACCGTCGGCATCCTGATCGCCGGTTCGTACCAGCAGCGCAAGGGCAGCCAGGCCCAGTTCGTCACCGGCAACTGGCGCCCGGGCTACACCGGCGCGGAAAACAACTGGGGCACGCTCGCCCAGCCGGGCGACCCGCGTTACGCCAACATCGAAAACCGCCCCGGAGATACCGACGTCTACCAGGTGCCGCAGAGCGTCGCCTACGACTTCTTCGACTTCGAACGCGAGCGTATCAACGGCCAGGCCGTCCTGCAGTACAAGCCGGCCGACAACCTGACGATCACGGCGGATTACCTGTTCTCGCAGAACACGTTCGACAGCCGCCAGAGCAGCATCGGCGTGTGGTTCAACCACGGCGACACCTCGAGCGCATGGACCGACGGTCCGGCGGCAGGCGCGCTGTTCTATGCCGAAAACTTCTGCGATCCCGCCGCGGACCCGATCAATTGCGGTCCCAAGGACCTCGCCATCACCGGTGCGGTCGGCGCGAACCGCAGCATCAACCACTCGATCGGCGGCAACATCGCCTGGGAAGGCGACAGCGGTCTCCGCTTCGAACTCGACGCGCACCGCTCGAGCGCCGAATCCAAGCCGACTTCGCCCTATGGCAGCGGCCAGGCGGTCGGGACGGCCATCTTCGGCGTCCAGTCGCAGTCTGTCGACTACACCACCGACATGCCGGTCATTTCGGTCGACATGTATCCGGGTGCGGAAATCGACGCTTCGAACATCCGTCCGGCCGGCAACGCGTTCCGCAATGCCTACTTCAAGGACGAGATCACCGAAGTCACCCTGCGCGGTAGCTACGATTTCGACGCAGGCTTCATCGAAAGCCTCGACTTCGGCGCCAGCTATATCGAGAACAAGGTGCGCAGCGCCTTCGGCGTGATCCAGAACGACACCTGGGGCGGTACGCTGTCGGCTGCCGATACGCCGGACGATCTGTTCATCCCGCGCGACCTGCCGTCGGACCTCGCCGGCTTGGCCGGAAGCAATGATCCTTCGATCATCCCGACCTACTTCCAGATCGACACCGAGAACCTGATCCAGTTGCTCAACGACCGGCTCGGCATCTGCGCGGCCGCTCAGGAGCCGGGGACGTGTCTGGCGCAGTACAGGACCGACAACAGGATCACGGAAAAGACGCTTGCGCCCTATGTCCAGCTGCTCAACCGGTTCGACGTGGGCGGCATGGAAGCGACTGCCCGTCTCGGACTGCGCTACGAGACGACGGACATTTCGTCGTCTTCGCTTGCACCGAATCCCACAGGCACTGTGTGGGTTTCGGATAACGAAATCAGCCTGATCAGCCCGCCGGGCTCGTTCACGAGCGCCAGCGGAACCTACGACAACTGGCTTCCGGCCGTCGATTTCAGCCTCGAGCCGATGGATGGACTGATCCTGCGTGCGTCCTACAGCCACACCATCACCCGTCCGAGCTACGGAAACCTCGGCTCGCTGGTCATTGCAGAGCCCCTGCGCGTAGGTGCCGGCGGCAGCCAGGCGAATACCGGCGATCCGGGCCTGGTGCCTTACAAGTCGAAGAACATCGATGTGTCGGCCGAGTGGTACTACGATGATGCAAGCTACGTTTCGGTTGGCTTCTTCAACAAGAACGTCAGCAACTTCATCGTCAACCAGACGACCCAGACCACGCTGTTCGATCTCGATGATCCGTCGCAAAGCGCTCCGGTGCTGGAAGCGAGGGCTGCCGGGGCCGTTTCGTACGCCGCCATCCGCGACTACGTTGCTGCCAACTATCCCGACCGGATCGATCCGGTAACCGGCGGCATCCTTGGCTTCGCGGCCGATCCGGACGTGATTTTCACCCTCGGACAGGCCATAAACAGCGACCAGACCGCGCGGCTGTGGGGTTGGGAATTTGCCTTGCAGCACACGTTCTGGGATACCGGCTTCGGTGCGATCCTGAATTACACGATCGTCAAGAGCGACACGCCGTACGACGTGACGCAGCCGTGGACCGTGCCGCAGTTCGCCGTACAGGGGGTCAGCGACAGCGCCAACGCCGTCCTGTTCTACGACAAGAACGGCCTTCAGGCCCGTGTCGCCTACAACTGGCGCGACAAGTTCCTGGGCGGGTACGACTTCGATCCGTACTTCATCGACTCCTACGGGCAGCTCGATGCGAGTGCGAGCTACGAGTTCCCGGGCGGGATCACGGTGTTCGCGGAAGGGATCAACATCCTGAACGACGATCGCAACGGCTACCGCCGCAACGAACTGGCGAAGTTCTTCGCGGCACCGGGCTATGCCCGTTACGCTGCCGGGGTGCGCTTCACCTGGTAACCGCACGGGACGGCTCCTCGCCCTCCCCCGGTTGAACGAGAGAGCCGCACTGCCCGCAAGCAGTGCGGCTCTTCTCTTTTGCGGGTGGCGGATTAGGGGTTAAGGTAGGCAAGATGACCGACAGGATCGAGAAACTGGTGATCGTCGGCGGCGGGACCGCCGGCTGGCTGGCGGCCTGCGTCATGGCCGCCCGGCGACCGGATCTTTCGGTAACGCTGGTCGAGGCGCCCGACATCCCGACCATTGGCGTCGGCGAAGGCAGCTGGCCGACCCTGCGCGAAACACTCCGCACGATCGGCATCGCCGAGGACGAGTTCCTGCGCGAATGCGACGCCTCGTTCAAACAGGGCTCGCGGTTCGACGGCTGGACCACCGGGCGCGAGGGCGACAGCTATCTCCACCCGTTCACGCCGCCCCCGCCGGGGGACATGGCCGCACTGCTCGCCGCGTGGCGGCAGGACGCCTCCGGCCTCGATTTCGCGCACGCGATGACACCGCAGGCCGCCGCCTGCGCGCGCGATCTCGCGCCGCGACAGCGGGCGATGCCGGGCTATGCCGGCGCGCTCAACTACGGCTACCACCTCGACGCGGGCAAGCTCGCCGCGATGCTGCAACGGCACGCGACCTCGCGCCTGGGCGTCATCCATCTGCGCGACCGCGTGGCGGGTGTCGTCGGCACGCAGGAGAGTATCGAAGCGCTGAATCTGGCCGAAAGCGGCCGAATCGAGGGCGATTTCTTCATCGATTGCAGCGGCGCCCGCGCGATCCTGATCGAAGGCCACTTCGGCAGCGGCTGGACCGATTTGTCGCACATCTCCTTCAACGACAGCGCGCTGGCGGTGCAGGTGCCGGTCCAGCCGGACAGCCCCATCGCCTCGCAGACCATCGGGACCGCGCATGAAGCGGGCTGGCTGTGGGACATCGCGTTGCCCACCCGCCGCGGGATCGGCTGCGTCTATTCCTCGCGCTTCCTTGACGACGAGCGCGCCGAGGACATCCTGCGCGACTATGTCGCCGCCAATGTGCCGGGGGCGGCCCCCGCAAGCCTGACCCCGCGCAAGCTTACCTTCGCCACCGGTCATCGGACACAATTCTGGCGCGGCAATTGCCTGGCCATCGGGCAATCGGCCGGCTTCATCGAGCCGCTGGAAGCATCTGCCATCGTCATGGTCGAGCTCTCGCTCAAGGCGCTGGCGGAAAATTTTCCGGCAACGCGCGCCACGCTGGCGATCCATGCCGAAAGGTTCAACGCGCTGTTCCGCTATCGCTGGGAGCGGATCGTCGACTTTCTCAAGCTCCATTACGTGCTGAGCGAGCGCGCCGAACCCTACTGGACCGCGCAGCGCGATCCCGCCTCCATCCCGCAGCGCCTTGCCGACCAGCTCGTCCTGTGGCGCGAACAGCCGCCTTCGCACTGGGACTTCCCGCAGGTGGACGAAGTGTTCTCGGCGGCCAGCCAGCAATATGTGCTCTACGGCATGGGCTTTCCCGTACCCCCGGCACACGGCACGCAGCCGGCGCCCGAAGCTCTTGCGCGCCTCGCCGAAGTCCGCGAACGCACGCGGGCGATGGTTTCGGCCCTGCCCGCCAACCGCGTCTATTTCGATGCCCTCAACACAGCGTCGCCGCCAGAAGCGGCGCAAGGAGAATTAGCCACATCATGACCAACCACCGCATCCTCAACAGCGGCGAGCACGGCGAGCTGCGCGTCCATACCCACGCGGATGCCGCGCTGGGCGATGCCGTCATGGCCGCGCTTGTCGTGCCGGACGAATTCCGCAAGGTGCAGGGCGAATATCCGATCCTGTTCAAGCGCGACCAGGCAAGCGGCAAATTCTCCGCGCTCGCGTTGTTCGGGTTCGAGAATGGCGAGAACCTGTTCCTCGGCAAGGACGGGTGGGATACGCGCTACCGGCCCCTGTCGCTCGCGATCCAGCCCTTTCTGATCGGCCGCCCCGCCTCGGGCGAGGGCGAGGGACAGGTCCATATCGACCTCGATCACCCGCGCGTAGCGGGCAATGGTGAAGGCACGCGCGTGTTCGACGAGACCGGGCGGCCCACGCCCTATCTCGAACAGATTGCCCGGCAACTGGGCGACCTGGACGAAAGCTACCGGCGCAGCGCGGACTTCTTCGCCGCGCTGGAGCGGTACGAGCTGCTCGAGCCCTTCACGCTGCAGGTGCCGCTGAGCGACGGGTCGCAGAATTCGCTGGTCGGCTTTCACATCATCGACGAAGGCAAGGTCCGCGCGCTCGATGGCGATGCGCTGGGCGACCTGCATGCGCACGACCACCTGTTGCCGATCTTCATGGCGCTCGCCTCGCTGTCGCAGTTCTCGGAACTGGTCGCGCGCAAGAATGCCGGGCGGGCCGGTGGCTGAGGCCGATACGACCGTCTTTTCGGCCATGAAGCGGGTCGAGGAACGCGAGGCGCAGGATGCCGCCGCGCTGTCCGCCCTGCTCGACGAAGCCGGCGCCCCGTTCGTGGTCCGCGGCCTCGTGGCCGACTGGCCGCTGGTGCAGGCAGGCAAGGAAAGCGCCCGCGCCGCGCGCGCCTATCTGCTCGACCATGCCCGTCCGGCCCCTTTCACCGTGACGATCGGCGAACCGGGGCGCGACGGCCGCCTGTTCTACAATGACGACTTCGGCATGAATTTCCGTACGGCCCGCGGGAAACTGCCCGATATCTTCCGCGGCTTCGACGACAACGAGGGGCGCGCCGATGCCCCGGCGATCTACCTGACCTCGGTCGACATGGTGAGCTTCTTCGACGGGCTCGTGGAAGCCAATCCGTCGCCCGTGCTGGACCGCCAGCCGCACCAGCGCATCTGGATCGGCACCGACACGCGCGTCGCCGCGCATAACGACTTCCCGCGCAACCTCGCCTGTTGCGCTGTCGGCCGGCGTCGGTTCACGATCTTCCCGCCCGAACAGTTCCGCAACCTCTATCTCGGCCCGCTGGAGAACACACCGGCCGGGCGCCCGGTCAGCATGGTCGACCTGCATGCGCCGGATCTCGACGCATACCCGCGCTTCGCCGAAGCGCTCGAACATGCGCAAGTGGTCGAGCTCGAACCGGGCGATGCGATCTATATCCCCTCCTTGTGGTGGCACCATGTCGAAGGCCTCGAGCCCTTCAACATCCTCGTGAACTACTGGTGGCGCGACACGCCGGCCTATCTCGGGCAGCCGCAGGATGCGCTCAACCATGCCATTCTCACGCTGCGCGACCTACCGGCCGAAGAGAAGGCGATCTGGCGCGAGCTGTTCGATCATTACGTCTTCACCGCCGGGCCCGAGGTGACCGACCACATTCCCGAGGCCGCGCAGGGCATCCTCGCGCGCCTGACCCCCGAAACCGCAAGCCAGCTGCGGACCTATCTGCTGAGGACACTCAACCAATGACCAGCCCCCACCCGCGCAAGCGCATCGTGATCGCCGGCGGAGGGACCGCCGGCTGGATGGCCGCTGCCGCGATTGCCCGGACGATGGGCGATTCGGTCGAGCTGACGCTGGTGGAATCCGACGTGATCGGCACCGTCGGCGTGGGCGAGAGCACCATTCCACCGCTCGTCAATTTCAACCGCATCGTCGGCATCCCCGAGAACGAGTTCATGCGGGAAACGCAGGCGACGTTCAAACTCGGCATCGAATTCGCGAACTGGCGGGTCGACGGAGAGAAGTATTTCCACTCTTTCGGCACGACCGGCCGCGATCACTGGACCGCGGGCTTCCAGCATTTCTGGATGGAGGGACGCGAGCGTGGCCATACGGAAAGCTACGACGACTACTGCCTCGAATTGCAGGCCGCCTACCGCAACAAGTTTGCGCACCTGCCGGACGGGCGGGTCAACTACGCCTTCCAGCTCGACGCAACGCGCTATGCCGCCTTCCTCCGACGCCTTGCCGAACAGGATGGTTGCGTGCGCATCGAAGGCAAGATTGACGAGGTCCAGCTCGACGACGCCAGCGGCGACATCGCCGCCCTGCTGCTCGACGACGGGCGTCGGATCGAAGGCGACCTGTTCCTCGATTGCACCGGTTTCCGGGCGCTCCTCATCGAAGGGGCGCTGCATGTCGGCTACGACGACTGGCGTCATTACCTGCCCTGCGATGCCGCCATTGCGGTGCAGACCAGAAGCGCCCGTCCCCCGATCCCCTATACCCGCGCGATCGCGCACGACGCGGGCTGGCAGTGGCGCATCCCACTGCAGCACCGCGGCGGCAACGGCATCGTCTATTGCAGCCGGTACCTGTCGCATGACGAGGCCCAGCACCGGTTGATGTCGACCCTGGAGGGCGAGCCGCTGACCGAACCGCGCGCGATCCCCTTCGTCACCGGCGCGCGCCGCAAGCAGTGGCATCGCAACTGCGTGGCGATCGGCCTGTCGGGCGGGTTCCTCGAGCCGCTGGAATCGACCAGCATCCACCTGATCCAGCGGGCCATCCTGCGCATCCTGCGGATGATGCCCGCAGGGCGGGTAAGCGAACGCGATGTGGCCGAATTCAACGACCAGCAACTGACCGACATGATCCAGGTGCGCGATTTCCTGATCCTGCATTACAAGGCCACCGACCGGCGCGACAGCCCATTCTGGCGCCAGTGCGCGGCAATGGACGTCCCCGAGACGCTGCAGCAGAAGATCGAGCTGTTCCGCGAAACCGGCCGGGTCTTCCGCAAGAACGAGGAACTGTTTCAGGAGAACAGCTGGGTGCAGGTGATGCTGGGCCAGGGCATCATGCCCGAAGCCCATCATCCGATCGCCCGCAAGATGCCGGACGACGAACTCGCGGCTTTTCTCAGGGGCTTGCGCGAAAACGTCACGAAAACGGTGGACGCCATGCCGGATCACCATGCCTACGTGGCGCAATATTGCGGTGCAAAAGAAGCCGAGGGGGCCTGAGGCGCACTTGGCCGACCCCGCGGGATCGGATTAAAACTGGACGGTAATACGGGGGTTTAGAAACTATCATGGCTCGGCGCCGCCAGGCAGTGACCATCAAGCACGTAGCCGCCGATGCAGGGGTTTCCCTGCAAACGGTGAGCCGCGTCATCAACAACGAGCCGAACGTGCGCCCCGCCATGAAGGAACGGGTTCAGGCGAGTATCGACAAGCTCGGCTACGTCCCCTCCATCGCCGCCCAGCGAATGAGCGGGTCGCGATCATACCTCATCCTCGCGATCAACGACCGCGAACGCACCATCGCCGACTGGACGTCGCGCATGGGGACCGACTGGGTCGACCAGATGCTGCTCGGCGGGATGCTGACCTGCGCCGACCGCGGCTATCGCATGCTGGTCGAGCTGGTCGATACGCATAACGACCACGTGGAACGCGAGCTCGGCGCAGCGATCGCCGCGCTCCAGCCCGACGGCGTCGTGCTGACGCCGCCGCACTCGGAAAACCCCCTGATCACCGGCCTGCTGGCGAAACGGAACATCCCTTTTGCGCGGATCGGTTCGAAGCAGGAGGGACCGGGCATCGCGATGACCATGGGCGACGAATATCTCGCCGCACTGGCGACCAACCACTTGGTCGAGCTGGGTCATCGCCGGATCGGCTTCATCGCGGGGCCGGAGGAATACAGCCTGGCCGGATGGCGTATCGACGGATGGGAGGCGGCCATGGCGAAAGCGGGGCTCGATAGCGCGGGCCTCTGCGAACGCGGCGACTTCGGTTACGACAGCGGCATCGTCGCGGCCGAAGCGCTGCTCGACCAGCCCGACCCGCCGACCGCGATCATCGCGAGTAGCGACCAAATGACGCTGGCGACGCTGGAGGTCGCCCGTAAACGCCGCCTTGCGGTGCCCGACGACCTGTCGCTGATCAGTTTCGACAACACGCCCATCGTACGCTTTACCCAGCCGCCGCTGACCGCGCTCGACCAGCCGATTGCCGCCACCACGGCAAAGGCCGTCGAGATCCTGATCGACGGCGAGGGCCAGCCCGCCCCGAGCGAGCCGGTCGTGCTGAAGGGCGATCTCGTCATCCGCGGATCGACTGCCCGGGCGCCACTGCGTGCCGTCGGCTGAGGCCGCCGCCGGGGCTGCCCGGCAGTCGACCCGCTTCCTGTGGCTCTACGCGCTGGCCGCGGCAGGCGGCGCGGTCGCATATGTGCCCTTTCTAACCATTCTCCTGCCCGAGCGCATCGCGCAGTTCGCCGGAGACGGGAAGGTAACGGTACTGGCCTACGGCGCTTTCGCCGGAGCCATTGCCGCCAGCCTTGCCAACATCGGTTTCGGCTGGGCCAGCGACCGGACGGGAACGCGCAAGCCGTGGATCGTCGGCGGCCTTCTGCTGTCGAGCGCGCTGCTGGTGTCCATGCGCGAGGTCGACAGCCTGCCGACGCTGATCCTCCTGCTGATCGTTTGGCAATGCGCGCTCAACATGATGCTGGGGCCGCTGTCCGCTTGGGCGGGGGACATGGTGCCCGACGCGCAGAAGGGGTTTCTCGGCGGGCTGCTGTCGCTCGCGCCGGCGCTGGGCGCGCTTTCGGGCGCGATCGTGACCCTGCCCGGCCTCGCTTCGGCGGATGTGCGCCTGTTGATCGTGGCCTGCCTCGTGGTCGCAATGGTGCTGCCGGTGCTGCTGTTCGGCACCCCTCACCCGATGCCGCAACTGATGGCACCCAGGCCCGCCGAGCCGGTGAAGCCCGCCCAGCCCCGGCAGACCATTGCCCGCATGTGGCTTGCGCGGCTGCTGGTGCAGATTGCCGAGGCAGCGCTGTTCGCGTTCCTGCTGTTCTGGTTCCGCAGCATCGACCCGGGCGTGACGGACAACGACACCGCCACGGTTTTCAGCATCGTGCTGTGCCTGTCGGTCCCGCTCGCGCTGGCGGCAGGGCGCTGGTCCGATCGCGACAACCGGCCCTTCCTCCCGCTTTTCACCGGCGCGGGCCTCGGCGCCATCGGCCTGCTCGTCATGGCCTTCGCCGGTTCGCTGCCGATGGCGATCGCGGGCTATGTCCTGTTCGGGCTCGCCACCAGCGTGTTCCTGGCGCTCCATTCCGCGCAGACGCTGCGCGTGCTCCCCCGCCCCGGCACGCGCGGGCGCGATCTCGGGCTGTTCAACCTGACCAACACCGTGCCCTCGCTGATCATGCCCTGGCTGACGCTCGCGCTGGTCCCGGTGTTCGGGTACGGCGCCTTGTTCCTGCTGCTGGCCGGCCTGTGCGCGGCAGCCTGCCTGATCCTTGTGACGATACGCCGCACGTAGCGGCTTGACCTCTCCCGTGACCCGTGGCACCCCATATTGAGAACGTTCTCAATGTGAATCGGGAACGCGGAGGGGAATGCAGATGAAACGTTGGGTTTTCGCTGGTGCGGCCGCATGTGCGCTGGCCGGGTGCACGCAGACGATTGCGGAGGTACCGCCGGTCGTAGCCGCCGCTCCCGCGTCACAGGATGCGCGCATAGCCGACCTCGTTGCGCGGATGAGCCTGGAGCGCAAGGTCGCCCAGCTGATCCAGCCGCAGATCAACTCCTTCACCGCCGAAGACATGCGCCGCTACCGCTTCGGCAGCTACCTCAACGGCGGCAATGGCGGCCCCTATGGCGACGAATTCGCGCCCGCGTCGGAATGGCTGCGGCTGGCGGACGAAATGTATCTCGCCTCGGTCGCGCCGATGGCCAATGGCGAGCCGGTGATCCCGACCATGTGGGGCACCGATGCGGTTCACGGCCACACCAATGTGGTCCGCGCAACCATCTTCCCGCACAACATCGGCCTCGGCGCGACCCGCGATGCGGACCTGCTACGGCGGATCGGCGCGGCCACGGCGGTCGAGATCGAGGTCACCGGCATCGACTGGAACTTCTCGCCGACCATCGCTGTGGCGCAGGACGACCGCTGGGGCCGGACCTACGAAAGCTATTCCGAAGATCCGGCGATCGTCGCCCCGCTCGGCGCGGCGCTGGTGGAGGGCCTGCAGGGCCGCAAGGGCGACCCGAACCGCCTGGGCGCGGGACATGTCATCGCCACCGCCAAGCATTTCTTCGGTGACGGCGGCACCTCGCAGGGCGTCGACCAAGGCGACGTCAACGGCGATATCGAGGCGCTGAAGAAAATCCACGCCGCCCCCTACCCCGCGGCAATCGCGGCCGGGGTCGAAGCGATCATGGCCAGCTTCAATTCGATCAACGGCGTCAAGATGCACGGCAACGAGATGTTGCTGACCGACGTACTGCGCGGCGAGCTCGGTTTCGACGGTCTCGTCGTGGGCGACTGGAACGCGCATGGCCAAGTCGAGGGCTGCACGAATTCTGACTGCCCCAAATCGCTCCTCGCCGGGCTCGATATCTACATGGTGCCGGACGACTGGAAGGCGCTGCTCGAAACCACCGTGGCGCAGGTCAACGACGGGACCATCCCGATAAGCCGGCTCGACGAGGCCGTGACCCGCATCCTGCGCGTGAAGATGCGCGCCGGGCTGCTCGGCGAGCAGGTGAAGCCATCGGACCGGCCCAATGCCGGCCGGTACGAACTGCTCGGTTCGGCCGCTCATCGCGCCATCGCGCGCGAGGCCGTCGCCAAGTCGCAGGTACTGCTGAAGAACAACGGCGTCCTGCCGCTGAAGCCCGGTGCCAGCGTGCTGGTCGCAGGCAGCGCGGCGGACGATATCGCGCAGGCCGCGGGCGGCTGGACGCTGACCTGGCAGGGTGGCGGCGATCTCGACAACAGCTATTTCCCGGGTGCGACCTCCATCTGGAAGGGCCTGGAGGACGCCGTGACAGCCAGCGGCGGCAGCGCCGCGCTGTCCGCGGACGGCAGCTATTCCGCCAAGCCCGATGTCGCCGTCGTCGTGTTCGGCGAAGAACCCTATGCGGAATTCGCGGGCGACCGGAAGCACCTCGGCTTCACCGATGCGGAGGGACTGAATTTGCTCCGCAAGTTCAAGGCCGATGGCGTCCCGACGGTGGCCGTCTTCCTTTCGGGCCGCCCGATGTGGGTCAATCGCGAGATGAACCTGGCCGACGCCTTCGTCGCTTCCTGGCTGCCGGGCAGCGAGGGCGCAGGCGTTGCCGACGTCCTGACCGGCGCCACGCCCGCGACCGGGAAGCTCGGCTTCAGCTGGCCGGCAACGTGCGATTTCGGCCCGCTCAACGGCCCTGACGGCGCGCTCTTCCCGGTCGGCTATGGCCGTTCGCTGGCGGATACCGCGCCGACTCCGGTGCTGGGCGAGGACTGCGCCCCGCTCGAGGCCGGCCCGACCCGCGCCCTGTTCGAACAGGGCCGCCTCGCCGACGGCGCGGTCGCCTTCGCGGTCAAGCCGAACGTCGAAGGCAATGGCGAACTGCTCGCACAGATGCGCGGCGACCTCACGGATTCGGGTGTCACGGCGCGCGGCTACGACCGCAACGCGCAGGAAGACGCCCGCGAAATCACCCTGCAGCCGGGTGCGCGCTTCGGTCTCGCGCAGGAGCCCGACAGCGGCGGCGCCTACCGCATCGCCTACGAGGTCGTGACGCGGCCTGTCGCACCGATCGTCCTGCGCGTCGGCGAGAATGCAGTGGTCGACCTCACCCAGCCCTTCGCGGTCGCCGAGGGCAAGGGCTGGCGCGAAATGCTGATCACCGAAGCCTGCGCGCCGGGCCTCGGCAATCGCATCCGCTTCGACACCGAAGGCAAGATCACCTTCCGCATTTCCAGCGTCACGCGCGAGGATGTGGCCGAGGGGACCGCCTGCTCCTTCTGAGCGGAGCGAGCACGAGTGCATTCGAAATTCGCTTTGCCTGACAGCGACGTGCTGCCAGACAGGGCGTCAGGGACAACGCCGACGCGCAAGCACGCGTGCGGCACGTGGGAGGATTTTTGGTAATGGCACTGGCACCCGACATTTCGTCGAGCACCGATCCGAATCCGATCGAAGCCGAAGGCACGCACGTCAACGCGCCCGGCCTACAGTATTTCGTGTTTGCGCTGTTCTTCATCTTCGGCGGTATCACCTCGCTCAACGACGTGATCCTGCCCAAGCTGAAGGAGCTGTTCACGCTCACCTACACGCAGGCGATGCTGGTGCAGTTCTGCTTCTTCACCGCCTATCTGATGATCGGCATTCCGGGGGCCGAGCTGGTCAAGCGGATCGGTTACATGCGCGGCGCGGTCGCTGGCCTGCTGATCATGATGGCCGGCTGCCTGCTGTTTATCCCGGCCAGCCAGACCGCGACCTACGGCCTGTTCCTGGGCGCGCTGTTCATCCTCGCCAGCGGCGTGGTGATCGTGCAGGTCGTGACCAATCCGCTGATCTCGCTGCTCGGCCCGGCCAAGACGGTCCACAGCCGCCTGACCTTCGCGCAGGCCTTCAACAGCCTCGGCACGACGATTTTCCCGATCGTCGGTTCCGCACTCATTCTCGGCAGCCTTGCCGGGGTGACCGCAGCCGAGCTCTCGGGCGAGGAACTGCAGGCCTATCGCACTGCGGAAAGCGCAGCGATCGTATCGACCTATATCGGCCTTGCAGTCGCTCTGGCGGTGATTGCGCTGGTCGTCTGGCTCAATCGCAGCAAGCTGCCGCATGATGCCGCCGCCATGAAGGGCGACGCGCTGACGTCCATGCCGCGTTACCTGATCGGCATCGTACCCATCGTGATCGGCGGCTGGCTGGTCATTCAGGGCAACGAGGTTCCGGGCGTTCTCCTGCTGCTGACCGGTCCTGCGATCTGGCTGTGGGGCAACAGCCTCCTCAGCCGCACCCGCTTCTCGTTCGGTGCGCTCTGCATCTTCCTGTACGTGGGGGCGGAAGTCGCGATCGGCTCGCTCATCGTGAATTATCTGATGCAGGAAAGCGTGCTCGGCCTGACCGAACGCGCAGCGGGCGACATGATCTTCATGTACTGGGGCGGCGCGCTCGTCGGCCGCATCATCGGGTCGCTCATCCTGCGCTATGTCAGCCCCGGCCTGGTGCTGACCGGCGTGGCGCTGGGTGCGATCACCCTGGTGCTGGTCTCCACGAACACGACCGGCTCGGTTTCGGCCTACAGCCTGCTCGCGGTCGGCCTGATGAATTCGATCATGTTCCCGACGATCTTCTCGCTCGCCTGCGAAAAGCTCGGCCTCAAGGCAGCCGACGGATCGGGCATCATCAACATCGCCATTTTCGGCGGGGCGGTGATCCCCTTGCTGACCGGCATGCTGGCCGATGCGAGCGGCAGCCTCGCGACGGCGATGATTCTGCCGATCGCGTGTTATGCCATCATCGCCGGTTTCGGGATCTTCGCGCGCAAGCCTGCCTGATCTCGCAATAGCCATCATTCGGGGGTTCGCAGGGGGGCTTCGGTCTGCCATGCGGCCCCCGAAACCTTTTCGACCACAGGGAAATTTCATGACCGACGCCGAACTCGCCGCCCATCTCGCAGAAGTCGCCGGCAAGCTTTTGATCGGAGTGCGCGATAGCGGCATGTTCGAAGGCAAGAGCCTCGGGAAGGCGGGCGACGCCACGGCGAACGAATTCCTGTGCCATGCCCTGCGCCAGCAGCGGCCCGAGGACGGCCTCCTCTCCGAAGAGGAGAAGGACAACGCCGCCCGGCTCGGCATGGAGCGCGTGTGGATCGTGGACCCGGTCGACGGCACGCGCGAATATGGCGACGCGCGCACCGACTGGGCGGTCCATGTCGCGCTGTGCATCAATGGCAAGCCGGAGATCGGCGCGGTCGCCCTGCCCGGGCTCGACTGCGTCCTGCGTACCGATGCGCCGATTGCCGTGCCCGGAGCCGCGGAAACCCCGCGCATGGTCGTCAGCCGCACCCGGCCCGCAGCCGAGGCGGTCGCCGTCTCCGAAGCGATCGGCGCGGAGCTGGTGCCGATGGGCTCGGCCGGTGCCAAGGCGATGGCCGTGGTGCGCGGCGAGGCGGAAATCTACCTTCACACCGGCGGCCAGTACGAATGGGACAGCGCCGCCCCCGCCGCGGTCGCGCTCGCCCACGGCCTTCATGCGAGCCGCGTCGATGGCAGCCCGCTGACTTATAACCAGGCCGATACCTACATGCCCGACCTGCTGATCTGCCGCCCCGAATGGGCTGAGCGAGTCCTTGCCGAAGTGGCCCGGCTCTGAGGCCCGGGCACGGGCGCAAACCCGCCCTGCCCTAACGTATTTCAAGCCTGTCCCGAATTGCGGTATGTGAGTCGCCGCAAACCAGAGAGGACAGCGCAATGGCGACCCAGCTCGAACCCCAGACCCGGACCGACGAGGAGGCTTTCCGCACGGAAGTGCAGCAATTCCTCGCCGACAATTTCCCCGCCGAACTCAAGGGCCAGTCCAACGCACTGGCCGGCGTGGATGGCCCCACCGACGAAACCCCGGCGCAGACCAAGTGGCGCGAAGCCGTGGGCGCGCGCGGCTGGGGCACCCCCACCTGGCCCAAGGAATACGGCGGCGGCGGCCTCAGCAAGGCGCAGGCCAAGATCATCGACCAGGAATTCGCCAAGGCGGGTGCCTACAACCCGATCGGCGGCATGGGCGTGATGATGTTCGGCCCGACGCTGCTCGAATACGGCAATGAGGCGCAAAAGAAGGAGCACATTCCCCCGATCTGCCGCGGCGAAGTGCGCTGGTGCCAGGGCTATTCGGAACCCAACGCCGGCTCCGACCTTGCCAACCTCCAGACCTTTGCCGAGGACAAGGGAGACCATTACCTCGTCAACGGCCAGAAGACCTGGACCAGCGGCGGACAATGGGCCGACAAGTGCTTTGCAATCGTGCGAACCGACAAGAGCGACAAGCACAAGGGCATCAGCTTCATGCTGATCGACATGGACACGCCCGGTGTCGAAGTTCGCCCGATCACCATGATCAGCGGGACCAGCCCGTTCTGCGAAACCTTCTTCACCGATGTGAAGGTGCCGAAGGAAAACCTCGTCGGCGAGGAAGGCCAGGGCTGGACCATCGGCAAGCGCCTGCTCCAGCACGAGCGCACCAATATCTCGGGCGGCGGCAGCCTTGCGCGGCTGATGGGCCAGAGCCTCGGCGACATTGCCAAGAAGTACCAGCCGACGGGCGCCGACGGCGAACTCGCCGATGCGGTGCTGCGCGACAAGATTGCCGATTTCGAAATCCGCTGGAACAGCTTCCTGCTCACCGCTCGGCGCGCGATGGAGGAAAGCAAGGCGGCCGGCGGCGTGTCCGAGATCAGCTCGGTGCTCAAGAAGCTCGGCACCAAGCTGAGCCAGGAGCGCAGCGAATTGCTGATCGAAATCCGCGGCCTGCAAGGCCTCGGCTGGGAAGGCGACGGCTTCTCTGGCGGCGAACTCGAGGCGGTGCGCGCCTGGCTCTTCGGCAAGGCGACCACGATCTACGGCGGCTCGACCGAAATCCAGAACAACATCATCGCCAAGCGCGTGCTCGGCATGCTCGACCACCAGTAAGGCGAGAGGGACACAGACAATGGCAGTTCTCAACGAAGAACAGGAAATGCTGCGCGACATGGCGCGCGAATGGACCGTCAACGAAAGCCCGGTCACCGAATTCCGCAAGGTCCGCGCTTCGGGCGAACCCGAAGCCTTCAATCGCGACGCCTATGCCACGATGGCGCAGATGGGCTGGGCCGGGGTCATCATCCCCGAAGAGCACGGCGGGTCTGACTTCGGTTTCCTGTCCGCCGGGCTAGTGGTCGAGGAACTCGGCAAGACGCTCACCGCCAGCCCGCTGGTGATGAACACCGTGGCCGCGTCGGCCATCGTCCTGGGCGGCAGCGATGAGCAGAAAGCCAAATGGCTGCCGAAGCTCGCCAGCGGCGAGGCGATCGCCACGCTCGCGGTCGATGAGGGCCCGAACCACGATCCTGCCGAGATCGCGACCGCCGTCTCGGACGGAAAGATCAGCGGCACCAAGGCCTTCGTCCACGAAGCGCATGGCGCGGACCTGTTCGTCGTCGCGGCGAAGGACGGGCTCTACCTGGTCGAGAAAGGCGACGGCGTCTCGCTCACCACCCGCAAGCTGACCGACCAGCGCAGCCATGCCGACGTCACCTTCGACGGTGCGGCGGCGGACAAGCTCGCCAAGGGCGGCGATAGTTTGCTCGACGACGTGCTCGACCGGGCACGCGTGCTGGTCTCTGCCGAAATGCTCGGCATGGCGCAGCAGGTGTTCGACGACACGCTCGACTATCTGAAGCAGCGCGTGCAGTTCAACCAGGTGCTGGCGAGCTTCCAGGCGCTCCAGCACCGCATGGCGGATCTCTTCGCCGACCTCGCGCAGATGCGTTCGGCAGTCGAGGCGGGCCTGCAGGCGGTCGACGGCGGCTTCGGCGTTGCCCGCGCGGCAACCATCGCCAAGGCGGAGGCCAATCGCGTCATGCACAAGATGGCGAACGAAGGCATCCAGCTCCACGGCGGCATCGGCATGACCGACGAATACGACGTCGGTTTCTACCTCAAGCGCGCCCGCGTGCTCGAAGCGAGCTTCGGCTCGTCGAGCTGGCTGAAGGACCGCTTCGCCAGGCTCTCGGGCTATTGATCCTGCGGCGGGCTCGCGCTCAGCGCGGGTCCGCCAGCAAACCTTCCGACAATGCCGACAGGTAGATCCGCGTCGCGTCGCGCGGGTCGTCGAACCGCGCCGCCCAGTGGCGCGCGTCATAGGCCGAATTGACGGTCGACATCATCATCTGCCCGGCGATCAGGGGGTCGATCGCCCGCACCGATCCATCGGCAATCCCGTCGATCAGCATCCCGGCAAAGCGTTGGGCCAGCCGGTTGGATCGCGTCACGACGTCGCTCTTGTGATCGGCCTCGAGCGCCTGCAGCGCGGTGGTGCGCAGCAGCGGCGTGCTGTCGAAGAACTGCAGGTCGACCAGCTCGGCGAGCACACTCGACAGACGCGTCCAGTAATCCGCCTCCAGCTCAAGCCCCGCGATCTGCGCGGCCGACATGCGGTCGTAGCTTTGCTTGAAGCAGGCGAGGACCAAATCGTCCTTGGCCTGATGGTGGTGGTAGAAGCTGCCCTTGGTGACGTTGAGGCTCTCGGCAATCCGGTTGACCGAGGCGCCGCGATAACCGAGCCGGTTGATCATCACCGTAGCAGCGCGCAGGAAGGCCTCGTTCTGCCCCGCGTTGCCGCCCCCGCCCGTGCGCCATTCGCCGGCTAGCTCGCGCGGCTCGAACCGGCCGCGCTTCGCTGGCAGCCCATAGGCGAGCACGTCGAACAGCCGCTCCTCGATCCGCCCGAAGTCGCGGACCGAATAGCGCAGCGACCAGATCGGCCACCACATCATCGCTTCGAGCAGGATATGCGCGCGGGCCGAGAACAACGTGCGCTCCGCATTGTCGCGCCATTCGCCGAAGAAGCGCCGCACGAGCTCCACCACGCGCAGGTAATGCGCCATCAGTGTATCATAGGGTTCCGGGTCGAGCGTGCGGATTTCCGACAGCGCCGTCGTCAGCCCCCGCTCCCCGCCGCGGATGCGCTTCCGCAATGCCACGTGCGAGGCGATGAAATGCCGCAGCCGCGCCGCCGGATCGGGCTGCGCCAGCGCCTCCGCCGCCATCTGTTCCATCAGGTCGAGCGTCTCGTCATAGACCGCGACGACCAGTTGCTCCTTGCGCGGGAAATAATAGGTCACGCTGGTGGCGTTGAGGCCGATCGCGCGCGCGACCTCGGCCAGCGTGGTCGCCTGCACGCCGACGTCGTTGATCAGCACCGAGGCGGCATGGATGATCGCTTCGCGCTTCTCGTCGAACTTGCGGGTGGAGGCGGGCTTGCTCACGAGAAGAAGCTCCCGAGGTCCTTCTTCAGGATCTTGCCATTGGCGTTGCGCGGCAGCGTGTCCTCGACGAAGGCCACGCGCACCGGCACCTTGAATTTGGCCAGCCGCGCCGCGACCCATTCGCGCAGCTCGTCTTCGGTGGCGCAAGTGCCCGGCGCGAGATGGACGACTGCCGCGGGTTCCTCGCCCAGCGTCGGGTGGGGAATGCCGATCAGCGCCGCGTCGGTCACCGCCGGGTGGTCGTAGAGGACGTTCTCGATCTCCGACGAATAGATGTTCTCGCCGCCGCGGATGATCATGTCCTTGGCGCGGTCGACGATGTAGCAGAAGCCCTCTTCGTCGAGCTTGGCGAGGTCGCCGGTGCGCACCCAGCCGTCGACAAAGGTCTCGGCAGTCGCCTCGGGCCGGTTCCAGTAGCCCTTCACGATCATCGGGCCGCGCGCCCAGAGTTCCCCTACCTCGCCTACCGGCATCTCGTTCTCGCCTGCCTCGTCCATGATCTTGAGGTCGGCTACCGCCACGGGCGGGCCGCAGCTTGCGGGACGGTTGAGGTAGTCTTCGGAATTGTTGCCGGTGACCGTTGCCATGGTCTCGGTCATGCCCCAGCCGTTGTGCGGCAGCGCGCCGAAGGTCTCGTAGATCTTGCGGACGAGTTCGGGCGCGGCGGGCGCGCCGCCATAGGAAATCGATTCAAGGCTGGAGAGGTCGAACCTGCCTCGCTCGGGATGTTCGATCAGCTGCCAGGCGATGGTGGGCACGCCGCCAGTGGTGTTGACCCCCTCGCGCTCGATCAGTCCGAACGCTTCCAGCGGGTCCCACTTGTGCATCATCACGATGGTGTGCCCGGCCACCACCGCCGCCATCAGCCCTGCGGAGCAGGCGGTGACGTGGAACAACGGGATGACCAGCAGGCTGACCTTCTGCGCCGGTGCGGGCGGCTCGTCCCCGCGCCGCAGCGCCGCCATGGCGATGCTCCATGCGCCCGAGAGGATGTTGGTGACGAGGTTGCGATGCGTGCCCAGCGCGCCCTTCGGCTGGCCGGTGGTGCCGCTGGTGTAGAAGATCGTCGCCTCGTCGTCGGGCGCGATGGCGACGTCGGGCAGTTCCGCATCGGGCAGTGCAGCGTAGTCGTTGGGGGTCCCGAGGATGCTCTCGAGCGTCTCGGCCCCTTCCGGCGCCCCCTCGCTGCGCGAGACGAACACGGTCCCGAGGTCGGGCATCTCGCCGCGATGAGGCGCTATCCGCTCCCAGCGCTCGGCATCGCAGACCAGCAGCCTGGTGCCCGAATTGGCGAGGCCGAAGGCCAGTTCCGGCCCGGTCCACCACGCATTGAGCGGCACGCAGATCGCACCGATGCAGGTCGCGGCGAAGAAGGCCACCGGCCACTCGGGCAGGTTCCGCATGGCCAGCGCGACGCGGTCACCCTTCTCGACGCCGCGCGCTTGAAACTCGGCAGCCAGCCTCGCCACCGCACGGAACCATGCGTCGTAGCTGACCCGCTCGTCCTCATAGACGGTGAAAGCCCGGTCCCCATGCGTGCGGCCGGCAAGCGCGATCGCTCGCAGGTTCTCCGGCGAGTTCTTCCAGACCCGGGTCGGCACGCCGCGAATCTCGACAGTCTCCATTTCGAAGCGTTCGCCCGGTGCGGTCAGCCTCGCGGTACACTCCGCGCGGCCCATGGCGGGCCAGCCGGCGGGCGGTACCCATCCGATCGCGCTCGCGAGATCGTTCATCTGCGTCCCCTCATGTGTCGCCTGTGTCGGCGACTCCCTCTCCATTCCCCTACCTAAACCCGCCTCCCCTCCGCTTGCAAGCCAGCTTCGAAGGTGAGGTATGAGGGTGGCAAGAGCGAATGGAATCGCTATTCGGGCAAAACCGAAGCATAGGTATGCGCGAGAGGGAGAGACGCATGTTCGAGCTGGCCGAGGCCGCAGCGCAGGGATTCGACGCCGAGAGGCTGGCCCGAATCGCGCCGTTTCTGAGCGCAACCTATGTCGATGGCGGCCGCTTGCCCAACGCACAGCTGGTGGTCGCGCGCAATGGCCAGCCGGTTCATTACACCAAGCTCGGCGTAATGGGCGACGATGGCCAGACCTTACGCGACGATGCGCTGTTCCGCATCGCCAGCATGACCAAGCCCATCACCTCGATCGCTTTCATGCAGCTGGTCGAGCAGTGCAAGGTCGCGCTGGAAGAACCCGTCACGCGGGTCTTCCCCGAGTTCGCGAACTTGCATGTCTATGCGGGTGGCGGCGGTTCGATCCCCTTCGCGCCGGGCGCGCCTGCCCACCCCATGCGTTTCGTCGATCTGCTGACGCATATGTCGGGCCTCACCTATGGCCTGCAGAACCGCAACAACATCGATGCCGTCTATCGCGAGCACAATTTCGATTTTGCCCGCGACCATCTCGACAGCGACGAGTTCATCGCGCGGCTCGCCAAGCTGCCGCTCGAATTCGCGCCGGGCCAGGGGTGGAACTATTCGGTCTCGACCGACGTGCTCGGCATCGCGGTCGAGCGGATCAGCGGCATGCGGCTTGGCGAGTATTTCGAGCAGCACATCTTCGCCCCTCTCGGCATGCACGACACCCGCTTCGGGGTGAAGGAGAGCGACCTCGAGCGCTTGGTCGATGCCTATGCCTATCGTCCCGGCCAGTCGCCGCGCATGATCAGCGCGGGCGCGACCAGCAAGCTGGGTCAGGCCGGCACATTCGACAGCGGCGGCGGCGGGCTCGTCGGCACAATCGCCGACTATCACCGCTTCGCCACCATGCTGCTGAACGGCGGCGAGCTCGACGGGGCGCGGATCGTCAGCCCCAAGACGCTGCGCCTGATGCGCACCAACCATCTGCCGAACAATGCCGACCTCACCGAAATGTCGAGCAGCCTGTTCTCCGAAGCCAACAACGCCGGAACCGGCTTCGGCCTCGGCTTCGCCATGGTGATCGACCCGGCGAAGACACTGATGCCGTCGAGCCTCGGCGAGTTCTACTGGGGCGGCGCCTATTCGACCGCCTTCTTCGTCGATCCGGTCGAGCAGATCACCTGTGTTTTCATGACGCAGGTCTACCCCTCCTCGACCTACCCCATCCGCCGCCAGCTCAAGACGCTGATCTATTCTGCCCTCACCGAAAGCTACGCATCATGACCAGCCCCATCCGCACCGAGCGCCACGAGAACGTCCTCGTCGTCATCTCCGACAATCCGCCCGTCAACGCGCTGGGTCAGGCCGTCCGTGCCGGCCTGAAAGACGCGATCGAACAAGCGCTGGCCGACGACGGGATCGAGGCGGTCGTCATCCGCTGCGATGGCCAGACCTTCTTTGCCGGCGCGGACATCACCGAGTTCGGCAAACCGCCGGTCGGCCCCAACCTGCCCGAAACGCTCGACGCGATGGAAGCGAGCGACAAGCCGGTGGTCGCCGCGATCCACGGCACGGCGCTGGGCGGCGGGTGCGAGGTTGCGCTCGCCTGCCACTACCGCGTCGCGGTCCCGAGTGCGAAGCTGGGCCTGCCCGAAGTGAAGCTGGGCCTGATCCCCGGTGCTGCCGGAACCCAGCGTCTGCCGCGCCTTGTCGGGGCCGAAGCGGCGCTCCCGCTCGTGGTCGGCGGCAATCCTATCCCCGCGAAGAAGGCCGAGGCGATTGGCCTCATCGATGCCATCGTCGGCGAGAACAGCCTCGAAGCCGACGCCATTGCCTTCGCCAGATCGAAGATCGGCCAGCCGGTCCCGCGCGCTTCCGAGGGCAACGCAAATGAGGACGGCGTGCGCGATCCCGACCTGTTCGACCGCTTCCGCGCCTCGCAGGCGCGCCGCATCCGCGGCTTCGATGCGCCCAATGCAGCCATCGAAGCGGTCAAGGCGGCGGGCGAGCTGCCCTATGCCGAGGGCGTGAAGAAGGAGCGCGAGCTCTTCATGCAGCTCATGTCGGGCACCCAGTCGGCCGCCATGCGCCACTATTTCTTCGCCGAGCGCGCCGCGAACAAGATCGACGACGTGCCCAAGGACACGCCGCTGATCCCCATCGCCAAGGTCGGCGTGATCGGCGCCGGCACGATGGGCGGCGGCATTTCGATGAATTTCCTCTCCGCCGGCATTCCGGTGACGATCCTCGAGATGAGCCAGGAAGCGCTCGACCGCGGCACGGGCGTCATGCGCAAGAATTACGAGAACACCGCCAAGAAAGGCCGGATGACAGCGGACCAGGTCGAACAGGCGATGGGCTTGCTGACCCCGACGCTGTCCTATGACGATCTCGCCGATTGCGACCTCGTAATCGAAGCGGTCTACGAGAGCATGGAGGTCAAGAAGGAAGTCTTCGGTACGCTCGACCGGGTGGTCAAGCAGGGCGCGATCCTCGCTTCCAACACCAGCTATCTCGACGTGAACGAGATCGCCGCTGCCACGCAGCGACCCGGCTACGTGCTCGGCATGCACTTCTTCTCGCCCGCCAATGTGATGAAGCTGCTCGAGGTCGTGCGCGGCGAGAAGACCCGCGACGACGTGCTCGCCACAGTGATGAAGCTCTCGAAGAAAATCGGCAAGGTCGCCGCGGTCTCCGGCGTCTGCCCCGGCTTCATCGGCAACCGCATGCTCTCGAAGCGACAGGAACAGGCCAATGCGCTGATCATGGAAGGGGCGAACTACTGGGATGTCGACGACGTGCTGCTCGAGTTCGGCTTTCCCATGGGGCCGTTCCAGATGGGCGATCTCGCCGGCATCGACATCGGCTGGCACCGCGATCCGTCGAAGGTGACGACCGTGCGCGAGGCGCTGTGCGCGGTGGGCCGCTTCGGCCAGAAGGCCGGCAAGGGCTTTTACGACTATGACGAGGCGCGCAACCGCACGCCCTCGGACGAGGTCAAGGCGATCATCGCCGACTTCGCCGCCAAGGAAGGGAAGGAACAGCGCGCAATCGGCAAGGACGAGATCCGCGAACGGCTGCTCTACCCCATGGTCAACGAGGGCGCCAAGATCCTCGAGGAAGGCATGGCGCAGCGCGCGAGCGATATCGATGTCGTGTGGATCAACGGCTACGGCTGGCCGCTCTACACCGGCGGCCCGATGTTCTGGGCAGAGACGATCGGGCTCGAGACGGTCGTGGCCGGCCTCGAGAAGCACGGCCTGTCAGTGAGTGACTATCTTCGCGCCCGAGCCGAAGGTAACGGTAAGTTCGACTGACAGCGGTCCGACATGCGACATTTTTGAAACGCGGGTACGCAATTTGAAGAAATCTGGAGACGTTTGGTCCCGCAAACCTTGACACAAACGTCGATTGGGAATTGAATTTCGAGGAGAGGGTACGTGCTACAGGGCACGGCCCAAGGAGGAGAGATACATGACCAGACTCGGTTTGCGCCACAGTTGCGCTTTCGGCGCCCTTGCCATTGCCGCACTTGCTGCCAGCCCGGCCTTCGCCCAGGTCCAACCCGAACAGGCCGGCGCCGACGATCCCGAAGGCGAGCGAATCGTCGTTACCGGCTCGTTCATTCGCGGCACGCCCGAAGATGCGGCGCTCCCCGTCGACGTCTTCACCGCCGACGATCTGGCCGAACAGGGCGTCGACAGCCCGCTCGAATTCATCAAGGAACTGCCCTCGGTCGGCGCCTCGCTGGGCGACACCAACCAGTTCTCCACCGACGCACAGGGCTTCCAGGGCGTCGGCTCGCTCAACCTGCGTGGCCTCGGCCCGCAGCGCACGCTGGTGCTCGTCAACGGCAAGCGCACGATCCAGTCGCCGGGTTCGGGCTTCGTCGACACCCAGCTGATCCCGCTGTTCGCGCTCGAGCGCGTCGAACTGCTTAAGGACGGCGCCGCCGCGACCTACGGTTCGGACGCGATCGCCGGGGTGGCCAACTTCATCACCCGCTCGACCTTCACCGGCTTCGAAGTGCAGGGCGATTACACCTTCATCGATGGTTCGGACGGCAATTACAGCCTCAGCGGCCTGGCTGGGTTCGAACTCGGCGACAATGCCAACCTGGTGGTCGGCGCCGGGTGGCAGCACCGTTCGGAACTGGGCGCCAACAAGCGCGATTTCGTCACGCCCGGCTATGAGCAGAACCCGTCGGCCTATTCGGCGCTCGCGACCCCGGGCCTGTTCGCGGTCACCTATCTCGACCTGGCGACCTTCACGCCGAGCACCACCATCGTCCCCGACGTGGGCTGCGAGGAACTGGGTGGCACGATCGACGTGGGCCGGTGCTACTTCACCTACGTCCCGTTCGACAACATCACCGAAGACGAAGATCGTTACCAGGTGTTCGGCCAGTTCACGGTCGACCTTGCCGACAACATCCAGTTCCAGGTGGATGGTATGTGGGCGCGCAGCGACCTCGAATCTCTGAACTATTCGCCGGCCTTCCCGCCAACGCAGGGGCCGAACGGTTCGGGCTTCGTCAGTGCGTTCACGACATCGCCGCAGAACCCAGGCGTCGCTGCCTTCCTCGACCAGGTCGGACTGCCGCAGGGCACCGCGACCAACCCGGTCTTCCGCGTCACCAACGTGCTCTATCGTCCGTTCGGCTTCCTCGGCAATCCGCGCGACCCGGATCGCGGCGCCGGCACCGGCTTTGCCTCCAACGACGCATGGCGCATCAGCGGCGGCTTCGACTGGGAGATCAATCCGGCCCTGCGCCTCGAAGTCGACGGCACCTATTGGGAATCGCGCCGGACCTTCTACGCCCCCGGCATCGTCGGTTCGCGCCTGCAGGCGGCGCTCAACGGCTTCGGCGGTCCGGATTGTACCGGCACCACCCCCGGCGCCAATGGCTGCCTGTGGTTCAACCCCTTCACCAATGCGGGCCCCGGCAACGGGACGTTCAACATCGCGAACCCGTATTACGTGCCCGGCAACGAGAACACGGAAGAGCTCGTGGCATGGTTGCAGGTCCCGAACGGAACGCGTGAGTACGAACAGCAGATCGTGCTCGACATGGTCCTCTCGGGCGAGACCGGCATCGAGTTCAGCGGAGGCCCGCTGGCCTTCGCGGTCGGTGCGCAGGTCCGCGACAACGAATACAGCTCGCGCCCGCTCAACGACGAGTCCAATCTCGACATCAACCCGTGCTTCCGTGAAGGCGACACGAGCTGCGTCGGCACCGCTACCGAGGGCGTCGGTCCGTTCATCTTCCTCGGCGGCAGCCGCCCGGTAAGGCTCTCGCAGAACGTCTATGCGTTCTTTGCCGAATTGAACGCTCCGATCACCGACCGCATCGAGCTGTCCGCAGCGATCCGGTTCGAGGATTACGGCGATCCGGTCGGCTCGACGATCAACCCCAAGGGTTCCTTCCGCTTCGAGGCGACCGACTGGCTGACGCTGCGCGGCTCGGTGGGCACGACCTTCCGCGGGCCGCTGGCCTCGGACGTGTCGCCCAACTTCGTCACCGCGCTCGAAGGCTTCACCGCGGCGGGCGGCAACTACAAGTCGAAGGACATTTACGGCAACCCGACCGACCTGTCCCCGGAAACGGCGTTTACCTATAACATCGGCGCGATCATTTCCGCGCCGCTGGGGGCGGCCAACGTGACCTTCTCGGCCGACTACTGGTCGATCGATCTCGAGGACCGGATCACGATCACCCCGGGTAACGCCATCGCCAGCCTGGTCGCCAACGGCCAGACCACCGGTCAGGCGTTCGTCAACTGCTCCAGCCCGCTGGCCAACCTGATCACCTTCTCGGGCAATCAGTGTATCCAGGGCGATCCGAACAATCCCACCGGCCCGGGCACGCGCGGCATCGACATCAGCCGTGTGCGCGTCGATTTCGTGAACGGTCCGGACGTCAAGATCACGGGCCTGGACTTCGCGCTCAACGTGGATGTGCCGCTTGGCGAAACCACGGAACTGTCCTTCGGCGGCAACGCCGTGTGGAACCTCGGCTACAAGTTCGACGACTTCGTGGTCCAGGGCGTCACCGTCCTTGAAGCCTATGATGCCGTCGGCCTCGGCAACTACTTCCGCGATCCGAACACGGTTCCGGAATGGCGCGCCAATGCCTTCGTCAACCTGGGCTTCGGCGATCTCAACGCACGCTACTCGATGCAGTACATCGACGGCGTGCTGGATGATCGCTGCATCAATACGGACGGTACGCGGCGCGATCCGTGCTTCTCGACCGCAGGCGGCGTCGGCAGCAACTTCGGTGTCGAAAGCGGTTCGTACATGCAGCACGACTTCTCGCTGACTTACGATCTTCAGATCGCCGGTGCGGACCTGCAGTTGCAGGCCTCGGTCGAGAACTTCACTGATGAGGAACCTGCCGAAGCGCAGTTGCCGCTGAGCTACAACCCGTTCATCGGCAACGCCATCGGTCGCAACTATCGCCTCGGCATCCGCGCCCGCTTCTGAGCCGGCCGCCGACAGGAAACAGGAGGGGCCCGGGGCGCATGCTTCGGGCCCCTTTCCTTTGAGAGCACAGGAGGATTACCCATGTCCGCATTCGACCTGACCGGGAAGGTCGCCGTCGTCACCGGTTCCAGCCGCGGGATCGGCCGCGCCATCGCCGAAGGCCTGGCAGCCCAGGGCGCGCGCGTCGTCATCTCGAGCCGCAAGCAGGATGCCTGCGAAGAGGTCGCCGCCGCGATTAATGCCGAGCACGGCGACGGCACCGCAGTCGCGATTGCCGCCAGCATTTCGGAAAAAGCGCAGCTCGAAGACCTGTTCGCGCAGGCCAAGTCCAGGCTCGGCGCAGTCGACATCCTCGTCTGCAATGCCGCCACCAATCCCTATTTCGGATCGATGGACGGAATCGCGGACGAGCAGTTCCGCAAGACGCTCGACAACAACGTCCTATCGAACCACTGGCTGGTCCAGCTCGCCCTGCCCGACATGCGAAAGCGCGGCGACGGTGCCATCGTCATCATCAGCTCGATCGGCGGGCTGCGCGCTTCGACCACGCTCGGTGCCTATTGCATTTCCAAAGCCGCCGATTTCCAGCTGGTCCGCAATTACGCCGCGGAAAACGGCAAGCACGGCATTCGGGTGAACGGCATCGCCCCCGGCCTCGTGAAGACCGAATTCGCGCGCGCGCTGTGGGACAATCCCGAAGCGCTCGCCGCGACCGAAAAGGCCCTGCCCATGCGCCGGATCGGCGATCCCGACGACATTACGGGCGCGGCTGTCTATCTCGCTTCGCCTGCCGCGCGCTGGACAACGGGTCAGACCATCGTTGTTGACGGCGGCGCGACGATCTAGGCCATTTGGCTAAGGCAAATCGCTCCCGCCGAGCGCCTGCCACAGCACCACGCGCGCCCGCTGCGCGCGGCCCAGCGCAGCTGCGGCCCGTTCGCCGCTGGCATCAGCGGCACGACGCGCCTCGAGCACGGTGAGGAAATCGGTGAGGCCCGCCTCATATCTGGTATTTGCCAGGCGCGCGGCGCGTTGCAGGCTGGCGGCTTCGTCACGCGCGGCATCCGCTTCGCGGTCTGCAGCAGCCATCAGGCCATAGCCTGCCTCGGCATCGCCCAAGGCGGTGTAGACCGCATCGCGATAGGCGGCAAAGGCGGCCTTCTTTTCCGCCGCCGCGCCGTCGATTTCCGCCTGTATGCGCCCGAAATCGAGCAACGGTGCAGTAACCGACGCGGCGAGCGAGCCGACAAGCGACTCGCTATCGAACAGGTCGCCCAGCCCGAATGCCAGCAGGCCGATCGCCCCCGACAGGTCGAAGACGGGAAAGCGGCGGCGCGCGGTCGCTGCCAGATCGGCATCTTCCGCGGCAAGCGTCGCCGCAGCGGCGAGCACGTCGGGCCGGTTGGCGAGCAGCTCGGACGGCAGCGCGGAAGGCGCTGCGGGCAGCTCCACCCCGGCACTGTCCATGACCAGCGCAGCACGCACCTGCGGCGCAGGCTGGGCGGTGAGCGTCACCAGTCGCCCGACAAGCCGCGCCCGCTCGCTCTTGAGGGCCGCCAGCCTGCTGCGCGAGGCGCTGGCCGAACTTTCCGCGCGCACGCGGTCGAAACCGGGCGCGATCCCCGCCCGCTCGCGAATCCCGGAAAGACGCGCGAGATCCTCGGCGGCGGCAAGGTCCTCGCGCACGGCAGCGTCGCGCGCCGCCAGCGTGCGCCAGTCGATCACGCTCGCGGCGATCTCCGCCAGCAGCGCAATGCGCACCCCGCGCGCCGACGCATCCGCCGCATCGACGCGCGCCAGCGCGGCCCGCTCCTGCGCCCTGAGCCGCCCGAAGATGTCAAGATCCCAGCGCGCGGTGACATTGGCTGCGTAGGACACGCGCTCCGTATCGAAGGCGACGCCGGGCGGCAGGCCCGATCCGAACTGCGCCGGATTGGTGCGCTGGCCGGTCACCGCCGCATTCGCGCCGATCGTGGGCAGCCGCTCTGCCCCGGCACGGTCGGCGCCGGCGCGCGCCTGTTCGACCCGTGCAGCGGCCTCGGCCAGCGACGGCGAACCGGCCAGCGCCTGCGCTGCCAGCGTATCGAAGGCCGGGTCCTGCGTCGGCAGGAGGGCAGCGACGGACTCTCCGGTCGCCGCATCGGGCGCATAGTAGAAACTGGGCGGCAGCACTGGCGCCGGGGTCGCAACCTCGGGCGGGGGGCCCGCGACGCAGGCCGCCAGCGCCAGCGAGCTTGCAGTGAGGACGAAGAGGCGCGGCATCATTCCGCCTCGCCTCCCGCCGCGGAATTGGCCGGGATATAGGCATCGACCTGCTGGCCCACGCGGAACAGCCCGTCGGCTTTCGGCAGCGCGTAGATCACCTGCAGCACCCGGACATCGACCCGTTCGGCGGCCGAATTGGTCAGCGAGCGCTTGGGCACGACCAGCGGTTCGGCGCGCACGAAGGTCGCCTTCACCTGCCGCTCGGCCGCGCCACGCGGACTGACCGTGGCAGGCTCGCCCAGCGCCACACGCGGGGCCTGCTCCTCGTCGATGTCGATCCGGACATGCAGCGGCTGCGTCTGGCCCATCTCGATGAAGGGCTGCGATCCGCCGCCCCCCATCGTGCTGACATATTCGCCCTTGCGGATGTTCACCGCCAGGATCTCGCCCGCTATCGGTGCCCGTACGGTGAGCCGGCCGATCTCGGTCCGTGCCGAGTTCGCCCGCGCTTCGGCAGCTTGCAACCGCGCCTGCGCCAGCTTCAGCCGCTCGCTTGCCGAGCTTGTCTCACCCTCGGCGCGGATCACTTCGGCGCGGCTGACGGCGGCGGGATCGTCGACATTGCGATAGAGCGCGAGCTGGCGCGCTGCGATGGCTTGCGCATTGCGGGCCTCGGCGATGGATGCACGGGCCTCCGTGATGCTCGCCTGTGCCTCGCGCAACGCCGCACGGGCCGCGCGGTCGTCCACCGTGAACAGCGCCTCGCCCTCGCCTACGCGCTGGCCGGGCTCGACGAACAGGCCGGTCACGAGGCCGGAGAGGGCGGAGCCGATCTGGATCACCTCGCTCGACGGCTCGACCACGCCCGATCCGGCAACGCGCGCCGTTTCGGCCATCGCGTCCGGCGCGCGCGGCGGTTCGCGATCGGGCTCGGTCAGCGCGCGATCGGGCAGGCCGGTAAAGATGAAGATGACCGCAGCAATGAGCCCGACCAGCGCGATCACCGGCAGGATCTGGCGCGAAAAGCTGAGGTTCTTCCACTCGAGGGCCATGTCAGTGTCCTTCCGGCATTTCGCTGCCGTCATGCGTGATCCGTCCGTCCTCGAGCACGAGGATGCGGTCGGCGAGATCGAAGATGCGGTTGTCGTGCGTCACGATGATGCAGGCGCGGTCCTCCGCCACGGCCACTTCGCGCAGCAGGTCCATGACCCGGCGGCCGGATGCCGCATCGAGCGCCGCGGTCGGCTCGTCGCAGACGACGAGGCGCGGCTCGTGGACGAGCGCCCGGGCGATGGCGACGCGCTGTTGCTGGCCGCCCGAAAGCTGGCTGGGCAGCTTGTGCGCCTGGTTGCCGATATTGAGCTTCTCCAGCATGGCCACGGCGCGCTCGCGCGCTTCATGGCGATCCATGCCCTGTGCGATCAGCGGGACGGCAGCATTGCTCGCCGCGTCGATCGAGGGGATGAGATTGTACTGCTGGAAGATGAAGCCGATGTTCTGCAGCCGGAATTCGACCAGCTCGGTATCGCCGAGAGCGTAGATGTCGGTGCCGAAGACCTTCACCTCGCCCTCGGTCGGCCAGAGGATGCCGCACATGATCGAGATCAGCGTGGTCTTGCCCGAACCGCTTTCGCCGACGAGATAGGTCAGCTCGCCTGCCCGGATGTCGACGTCGATCCCGTGCAGCACGGTGATCGTCTGCTGCCCTGCGGTGAAGTCCCGGGTCACTCCGCGCGCGCAGATGGCCGCTTCGGGATTGCAGCCGCCGATGGCGGTGGTGTCGAGTTTCCTGACCATCACCGGAACACCGACGCAGGCTCGGTCTTGAGCACGTTGCGCAAGGCCAGCCACCCGGTCAGGGCGAGGATGAGGAAGACGGCCACCAGGCTCACCAGCGGGATCTGCCAGGGAACGTAGAAACCCTTGAAGGTCGGGTTGCCCGCAAAGCCCCAGATGAACAGCACGGTGCCGACGATCCCGAGCCCATAGCCGACCAGCCCCACCAGCGCCGCCTGCGATGCCACCATCCGGCGGATCTTGGCGTTGGTCACGCCGATCGCCTTCAAGGCGCCGAACTGCTTGATGTTGTCGCGGATGAAGAGGCTGAAGGTCAGCCCGACGATCGCGATCCCGACGATGAAGCCGAGCATCACCGTGATGCCGAAGTTGAACGGAATACCGGTGTTCTGGATGATGAAATCGACGCCGTCCTGCGCGAATTCGTCGCGCGTGCGGGCACGCAGGCCGGTCTGGTCGGTGATCCGCTTCGCAAGCTCGTCCGCGGACACGCCATGCTCCGCACCGACGAGGACGAAGGACAACCGGTTGCGCGTGCCGGGGACGTAACGCAGCGCCTGGCTGTATTTGGTGTAGAGCACCACCGTGCTGGTGAAGCTGGGGATCGCGTCCGCCACGCCGCGGATGACGGCGCGTTGGTCGTTGAGTTCGAGCCGCTTGCCGATCGGGCTTTCGTCGGGGAACATGCGCGTGGTGCCGACGTCGTCGATGATCACACTGTCGGGTTGGTCTAGCACGTCGGGCGCGCCCTCCAGCATGCGCTTGGGCAGGCCGATCAGCGTTGCATCGTCCACCCCGATCACCGCCACGCCCTCGAGATCGCCGGTCGATGTTCGCACCGCCGCCTGCGCGCGAATGTGGGGGACCGCCCATTCGACTCCTTCGACACTGCGGACCTTGTCGAGCGCGGTCGAAGGCATCGCATAGGCGACATCGGTGGTGCGGCTGACAGGGTCCATCACCCAGACATCGGCATTCGAGACGTTGTATACCCCGCTTGCCCCGCGCTCGATCAGGTTGACGAAGATGGTCAGCTGCTGCGTTATGAGTAGGGTAGAGAAGGCGATGCCGAAGACGAGCCCGTAAAACTTCTGGGCGTCTCCGGTGAGCATGCGGATAGCGATCCAGATCATGCGTGCGGTTGCCTTCCCGGTACGACTCGTCCATTAGTGAACGCAGGCGTTCAACTGAACGGGACCGTTCACTTTGTCAACCGATGGCACGAAAAAGGCAGGCCGGCCGGCGGATGCGGCCAAGCGCGAGGCGATTATCGCCGCCGCGACCCGTGCCTTTTTCGAACACGGGTTTGCGGCGACTTCGATCGAGCAGGTTGCCGCCGATGCGGGTGTTTCGAAGGTGACCGTCTACAATCACTTCGGCGACAAGCGGGGCCTGTTCACGGCCTCTGTCGAGAACCGATGCGAAATGATGCGAGGGCATTTCTCGATCGGCGAGATCCCGCATGGTTCACTGCGCGAGCGGCTGACCGCCATCGGTGAGGCGATGGTCGCCTTCCTCTCGCGCCCGGAGATGGTCCAGTTCGAAAGGCGGATCGCCGCCGAAACCGAGCACGAACCCGAGCTCGGCACCGCCTTCCTCGCGGCAGGGCCCCACCGCATGAAGCGCGCATTCGCTGGATTGATAACGGCCATGACCGAGGCAGGTGAGCTCGTGGTCGGCGACCCGGAACTCGCCGCAGAACAATTCGTCAGCATGTGCAAGGGCATGGGCGATCTTGAGCGGCGCTTCGGCATGCCACTCGATCCCGTCCGCAACCGCGAGCGGATCGTCGGCGCGGTGGACGTATTCTGTCGGGCCTATGCCACAAAAGGCGGCTGCTAGAAGCTATCCGCCACTCTCACTGTCGCGCGCCCAGTCACCACCCACGCCGCCAGTTTTCGCTTTGACCTGGATCGCGCCGATGACCATCCCGCGATCGATTGCCTTCAGCATGTCGAACAGCGTCAGGCCCGCGACGGATACGGCGGTAAGCGCTTCCATCTCGACGCCCGTCGGACCGGTGGTCACCGCCTCGGCCTCGATGATGAAGCCCGGCAGGGTGCTGTCGGGCGCGATCGACACTGCGATTTTCGCCAATGGGAGCGGATGGCAGAGCGGGATCAACTCGGCAGTGCGCTTCGCTGCCATGACCCCCGCAAGTTCGGCGGTCGAGATGACCGCGCCCTTCGGCGTTCGCCCTTCGCTCACCGCCTCGAGCGTTGCGAGCGCGCAGACGAGCTGGCCGCTGGCGATCGCCCGCCGCCTGGTGTCGGCCTTGGCCGAGACGTCGACCATGCGGGCGCGGCCGGCTGCGTCGAGGTGGGAGAGCTTGCTCATGCCCCGCACCCTGCCTTCGCGACACGCACGCGCCAAGCGCTGATTGCACCATAAACGACGAAAGCCCGCCGCTCCGGAGGGAGCTGGCGGGCTTTTGTTGGGTTTCGGTGGTTGCGGGGGTTGGATTTGAACCAACGACCTTCAGGTTATGAGCCGGAATTTGACGTCGCTCTAGAGACTTGAAAATCCGCCGAAATTTGATGTAACCTGCTGAGGTTGCAGCATTTTACTGCGCCAAAGCGAGACAGGCGGAGACATGAAATGCCAACAAATACACAGCATCATACGGACACGGTACGGACACGAAGGAAGCAAACTCGCCTGACCGACTCTCTTGCCCGTCGCTTGGCTGCACCTCCCATCGGCAATGTAGTTATCTATGACGAGCGGCTTCCGGGCTTCGGTTTGCGTGTCACAGCCAAGGGCGCACGGTCGTTCATACTCAACTACCGCTTCAAGGGTCGTGAGCGCCGAATCACAATCGGACAGTTTCCAACATGGTCAGCGCAAGCGGCACGGAACCAGGCGCAGCGCCTCCGCCGCGATATCGACCTGGGGTCCGATCCACTAGACCATCGCAACAACGAACGGACTGCGCCCACAGTCCGCCAGCTGTTCGAGCGGTACAATGAAGAACATCTCCCCACCAAGGCACCGCGGTCTGCCAAAGATGATCGCTCAATGTGGGCAAATGACATTTTGCCAGTTCTGGCCAATCTCAAGGTCGCTGACCTGACGCCGTCGCATTGCGATGACCTCCATCGCAGGATTTCTCGCGATCGGCCGGTGCGTGCCAATCGGGTCATGGAAGTGCTCAGAAAATCTTTGAACCTCGCCACGCGCTGGGGCTGGATCGACCGAAACCCCGCAACGGGTTGCCGTCGCAACACCGAGCACAAGCGGCATCGCTATTTGCAGCCGGACGAGATCCAACGCTTGATCGCTGCGTTGGAGGCGCACTCTGAGCGCATTTCGGCGGACGCTCTGCTGTTCATGCTCTTTACCGGCTGCAGGCGTGGCGAGGCGCTCGGCGCGCGTTGGGAGCAGTTTCATCTGGATGCCCGCATCTGGGTCAAACCAAGCGCAGAAACGAAACAGCGGCGAGAGCACCGAGTGCCTTACTCTTCAACTGTGGCGGACATTCTCGCTCGAAGGCGCGCCGAGACTGACGGGGCTTATGTATTCCCCGGAAGGCTCGGCGCGCCTTTGCTCGAAGTTCGCAAGACATGGAAATCGGCATGTGATGCCTCAGGGCTCGAAAAGGTCCGAATTCACGATTTGCGACACACATTCGCGAGCCTTGTTGCGTCGTCTGGCCGGTCACTTTTTGTCGTTGGAGAGCTGCTTGGCCACTCATCGACACAAACAACGAAACGATACGCCAATCTTTACGACGATCCGCTGAGAAGTGCTGCGGAGGACGTTGCTAGCTGCATCACCTTGTCAGCGCGAGGGCACCCGGACGTCTCTAGGACGATGGAAGACAAATAGAGACAAATTCGGACATTCTGTGCCCTGCAAGCGCCGCGCTATTACTTGGGGCTTGTACTCATTGGAACGATATGTCTTTCTCGTGCTGCGGGATCAGATGGTCTCCGGTGATATGATGGCGTTTCAAAAAGCCCGAAGACAAGCCTTGGTGGTGTGCCCACGGCTCGCTGGTGAAGCCCGAAGAGATTGGCCCAGCGAGACCCAGAGAGGTCCTAAACGGATCAGCTGTCTTGAATGATTGGCTAGCCCCCGGAGAGTGGGTCAGAATAGAACCACGTCCCGCTTCCACCCTTTAGACAAGGTGCATGCTGGCCAGCGCGCCAAGAGCACCTGGAGGATGTGTACCGTGGCGCGTAATCTCTTCGATCACGAATTCTTGCTGCCCAAAGAGGCAGCTCAAATCTTACGATGTAGTCCCCGTACGCTCACCCGCTATCGAGCTGAGGGAACAGGACCTTGCTACCATAAGCACGGCGGCCGAATCCTATATCCACTCACGTCTCTGCGGGAATGGGTGGCGGCCAACACAGTCGATCCGGTTGGAGTCTAGTCGTGCCGCGCGAGGCGTACCGCAACGCGAGTGAGGAACGTACCGCGCGGCGCGACTTGGTCGTTAAAGAGGGGGGTCTCTGTAGCACCCCCCTCCAGAAATACATCAGGAGGATGAACCGATGATACCGCTGTATCGGGGGTTCGACGGCCTAGACGTGAGCTTTCGCGCGCAGATAAATCCCGAGTTTGAAGCTGCTTTGGAAGAGGCGAAGCTGCACGCGCTTACGACGCAAAGCGATACTTGTCTGCCCTATGCTGGACAGAGGATGCTGGTCGCGGCGTCGGGCGCGCGGGGCGGATATGCGTACCGAGTGAGCACTGGTCGAACGGGCGCGACTTGGTTCTTCAAAAAGCCCAACCCCAATGATCCTTGGGGTGTCCGCGTGTCGTGCTCATCATTCATGCTTGCGGAGAACGGGTTGGGCCGATCCAGAGCTGAGCTGTACGCCTTCATGGATCGGCTCGGCGTCAGAGTCGAAGACGGCGGCGAAAGCATAGGGCGCGTTGATTTCGCTGTAGATATCCTCGCTCCGGAACTCACACTGCGCCCCGAGAACTTTGTGATGCACTCCAATGCAAACAGAGCGGACCATTTTGAGGCTGGCGAAGTGGCGGTGAATGGTAAGTCAGGTCGGGTCACCTCGGTGACCATTGGCAAGATGCCAGGCCGACAAGTCATCGTGTACGACAAGCGGACCGAGATAATAGCAAAGCACAAGTGGGCGTGGGTCGAGATTTGGAACGCCAGCTGTGAGCGTATGGGCCTTCCTAAGCTCGACATTGACGACGCCACGAACAGCAGAGTCTGGCGAGCCGAACTTCGCGCCGGGAAAAAGCACCTAAAAGAGCAATGGGGAATTCGGAGTTGGTTCGATCTAGACTGCCGGTTCGGTGATTTTGCGCTGGACGCAGTAAGTGCGGTGCGCCTCACGGAACCCTCTAGGGATAGCAATAGATCCCGTTGGCAGAACAGCCAATTCTGGAATCTCATTGAAACCGAATTGCAGTCTGACCTCTTTGAGATGCGAAACTTTGCACCTCCTGGCACGATCAGGCGCGTCCATAGAGAAGCCCACATGAGGTTGCTGGCGAAGCAAAGCTTAGGGTTACTTGTGAGCCGCGCAGCTATCACAGACATAGGAATTGATGACCTTGCCGCTTTCGCGTTGGCCGAGGGCCAGGCAGCCGCTCAAGAGATTGCATCGAACTCCGAGGCAGTGGAAGGCAAGCTGCTTAGGAGCGCGCAGCGATATGATGTTGAATTCTGAGATCCGTATCGCGTCCCTATCCTAGGCAGGCCGCTTTGCGAGCCAATCTCATGAAAGCACACTTCAGATGTTAATGGATGTTGCCGCCATTGCCTCTACCGCGGCGTATACCTCCGCATAAAGTTCCGCTTCCAGCTCCTCAGCGTCAATTTCGACGAGAAGCGAGAATCGTACCGTGGGCAGTCCTTCTTTGAGACGTGCTTTCGACTTCCACCAACCAGCCACCGGATGAACCGCGATCAAATTGCGTCGCGCAAGATCTGAAGCCGGACAAGTTAGTTGGTCGATATGCAATGACCCAACATCGCGCCGATTACTGCCAAATTCCCACATGTCCTCCTCTTCGAAAAGAGGCCCGTCTGCGTCGATAGCCTTGCTAATCCTGGCCATGAACTGCTGTGCGTTTTCGTTGGCTCGGTTCAACTTGAAGCGCAAGTTGTGTGAAGCGTATCCATAGCGCGACCCCCGCGACGCTTCCGAGGGATTAGGCGCGATGAAAGAGCTGAGAGTAACACGAAGAGTGACGAGTGCCGTCCCGAGCCTGCGCAACTCCTCAACTGGCCAAGGCAGCTCAAAAAGTCGCATTTCCTTGTGTACATCGTGACCAGTTTTCTCTGAGAGCCCGTATGGAACGATTTCGTCTTCAACCACCAGCGTGAGAGCATTTGCGGCGCTACGGCGTGCACGTTCAAGATTAGGAACACCGTAGCCGTAGCGCCTGAAAAGTCGGGCGTAGTCTCCCTTGTTCGGGTTTGCGGGCAGATGCGACAACATTTGAGGCGTCCAACGCGCGGAGGCCACGTAGAGGCCGCGAACCGTCTCAGGCCACAGCGTCGGATAATCCGACCATAGCTCGGTGACCTGCTTTGCCGCCAGAGCTGTGGCAGCGCTTGTGTCGTGCGTGAAGCAAAAAGAGCGGACAGGGTACGAGTGGTGAGTGCTTAGCAACGACAGCCACCCGTGCTGCATTGGCGGCGGCGGATTGCACGCGACCCAATTCCCTCCCTCAAGAACGACGTCTGGCTTTAGGGGCCATGTCGACGTCCAAGATGCTGTTCGCGAGCTTGGAGAAAGATCACCGCCCGGAGCAATGGCAGTAAGTCCCGAACCTTCGGGTAGCAGTGTCTTCTCGGTATAAGCGCCGATACAGAGGGCATTCCACGCTTGAGCGGGTGACTCAATCTCGTGATCCTCATGGTCACAATGATCGAGATAATTTCCTGCCCCGAATTTGTTGTTATCGGTGTTCCCGGCTGAAACGAGAAATAGACGCTGTCCATTGCGATTACCCGATACGCCGACGGCAAGCTGGTCTACTTCGGTCGACCAAGAAGTCGGGGCTCCATCGTGAGGTGTATCTTCGTCGGTCGTCACGGCCATAGTGAAGGTGCGGCGGCGCTGCGTCACTTCCGCTGCATTTACGGCCTGCCTTGTGACGGCTCCCAAGAGGTGATGTGGATTCAGGCCTGCATCAGGCAGGAGCTTTACAGACTCGAGGCGGTGAGTGACAGCGATAGGATGGGCGCTCTGGAGCGGTGTCGTAAGGTCACCGTAGAGCACGAGACCGGCCAATTGTGTGCCGTGCCCTTTTACATCGTCGACTGCCCAAGCGGGTTGGGCGGCGTGGCGATCAGCTGCGTCTAGCGCAGGAGCAATAAGTGGGTGAGCGCGACTGACGCCAGTATCCAAAAGCGTGACATATCCGATGTCCGCATTCTCTGCATAGGTCGTGCGCTCTTGCATTTCGTCGACCCATTCGGCTTGTTCGGCAACGCCAAGGCCATCAAAAAAATCAGCAGTGGTCGCGGGAGCAGCAAGCGCGCGCACGCCACGCAAACGGCGGACCGCCAACGCGAGATTCTCGCGGGTCGCACGAGCTACCGCCACAGTGTCTTCAGGAAAAGTGAGACGGTCGGTTCCAAAGTCGACGCCAAATTCGGCTGCGCCGGTGATGAAAGGATCTGCACTCTCGGGATCAAGCCAAACTTCCCAATGAGCAGTTTCATCATCACCTGGAAACTTCGCCTGCGGCCCGCGCCATAGAGCCCGTAGTCCGGCCTCGGCGATCGCCCCAAGGCTTTGGACCAAGTTGGCATTTTTCGGTCGGCCAGGGATGATCTCCCCGTCCTTCTCCCGAGGCTTGGTGTCTTCGTATTGGAACTGCTCTACCTTCTTCCGAAGGCTCGCTAGGCCCTTGGGTGATGCGAAAACCGTAGCGGTCTCCGTGTTATCGTTGTTGTCTGCTGCAGACGAATAGCGCAGCAATTCTAAACCGCTGGCATCAAGACTGCCTTTTGCTAGCCGTTCATTTGGCCGGCTCTCCACCTCAAGATAGACACCCGCAGGGTTTTCCGCCGTGATCGCTGGCAGCGCGTCGATAGCTTGCAGAAGTGCTTGGGCGTGCCCGGCCCGATCGAGAACGTCAGTCGGCGCCCTTCCGCCGCCTCCGCGCTTGGCTTGAAACGGGTGTGGGTTGCCGAGATTTTTTAGGAGAAAGTGACTTAGATTTCGCGGCATTGACCCCACTTCCTAATCCCTGCAGCGACCGTCGCCGCATTAGCGAGTCCAGCAGATCAGTTGTCGTTATGCGTTCTCTGTCGTCGAGCACTGCCCTACGCGCGGCGTCCTCTGCCGCTGCGATCACGTCTGCGGTGGATAGCCCCAGCGCGCAATCCGTCACCTTCGTCCAACCCAAGCGTGCGGTTGAAAAACCGATCAAGCGACGTTCCAACGCCTGCCTAATCGAGGTTGCGTCCGGAAGCTCATATGAGAGGACCAGATCGAAACGGCGCAAGACTGCACGATCAAGGATTTCAGCCAGGTTGGTGGTCGCAACCACGATAGACGGGCCGGTATCTTCATCAAGAAACTGCAGAAAGGAATTTAGAACTCGGCGTGCTTCGCCGACGTCATTCCCGTCTCCACGTGCGGCCGCTAGGGCATCAATCTCGTCAAAAAGATACACTCCGCGAGTGGTCTTAATTGCGTCAAAGACGAGCTTCAGTTTCTGAGCAGTCTCGCCCATGAACTTCGTTATGAGGCCGTGGAGCATGACAGAGAAAAGCGGGAATTGGAGTTCTCCCGCCAAGCTATGGGCACTCAATGTTTTTCCCGTTCCAGGTGGACCGGATAGGAGGAGCCGCCGCCTTGGCTTGAGGCCTTTCTCCTCGAGCTTCTCGCTCAGCCGAGTTTCGACAACGATTTGTGCAAGTTCGTCCGAGATCGCAGCCGGAACAATGACATTGTTGAGGCGCTCAGCTGGATAAGAGGCGACAAGAAATTGGGCGAGATCACCGCGAGGCGCAGCGATTGGAGTCAGTTTAGGAAGCTGCGACGTCGATGGCGCGCGACCTGCATTTGCCCATTGTCGAAGTTGCTCTGCTAGCCGGGTGTGCCCCTTCTGCTCTTCCGCGGCAGAAAGCTGCATAGCGAGATCAAAAAAGCGATCGACGTCGCCTTCCGCGTGGCTCTTAACGAGTCCTATGAGCTGTTGTGCAGACGCCATACCCTCAGCATGTATCGCGGCTTCTCCCGCAACACACCCCCCTGTTTGATATTGAGTATCGCATTTGCGGCCAGTCGCGCTAGCAAAAACTAGCACGCTGAGATCAAACTATCGAAATACAACGCGGCAGCTGTCTCTGAACAGAGCCGGCTGCAGCCCGACAGATTAATGATGGGCCGATTACGGACACACCGCGGACACAGTCAATTGCTTGAAGTGGAAATGGAGCGTAAGTCTTTGAAACGGTGGTTGCGGGGGTTGGATTTGAACCAACGACCTTCAGGTTATGAGCCTGACGAGCTACCGGACTGCTCCACCCCGCGGCACCGTTTGCCTTGGCCACGGAGGCCAGAGACGAAAAAGCCGCCGCGCGGTTTGCACCGGCAGCGGCTTTTGAAATCGTGAATGGGTTTATACCTACCCGCCTGCTGTAATGCCTGGCGACGACCTACTCTTCCAGTGCTTAGGCACTAGTACCATCGGCGCAGTCCGGTTTCACGGCCGAGTTCGAGATGGGATCGGGTGGGTCACAGACGCTATAGCCACCAAGCAATAAAGCAGGCGGGCGGGCTTAAATCGATGCTGTTGAGCTTTCTGGGCTTATCCGGCTTTGGAGATGTCCTCCGATCGCAGACAGCACAGGGCTGTCGTTGATGGTATGGATCCTACAAGCGCGAAAAGAACTATTAGGACCGGTTAGCTACACGCATTACTGCGCTTCCACACCCGGCCTATCAACGTCGTGGTCTACGACGGTTCGAAGATTGCTTATCTTAAGGGAGGCTTCCCGCTTAGATGCTTTCAGCGGTTATCCCGTCCGTACATAGCTACCCTGCGGCACCCTTGGCAGGATGACAGGTACACCAGAGGTACGTTCACCCCGGTCCTCTCGTACTAGGGGCAACTCCTTTCAACAATCGACGCCCACGGCAGATAGGGACCAAACTGTCTCGCGACGTTCTGAACCCAGCTCACGTACCACTTTAATTGGCGAACAGCCAAACCCTTGGGACCTGCTCCAGCCCCAGGATGTGATGAGCCGACATCGAGGTGCCAAACGATTCCGTCGATATGAGCTCTTGGGAATCATCAGCCTGTTATCCCCGGCGTACCTTTTATCCGTTGAGCGATGGCCCTTCCACGAGGGACCACCGGATCACTATGACCGACTTTCGTCTCTGCTCGACTCGTCAGTCTCGCAGTCAGGCAGGCTTATGCCATTGCACTCTTGCAGACGGTTTCCAACCGTCCTGAGCCTACCATCGCGCGCCTCCGTTACTCTTTAGGAGGCGACCGCCCCAGTCAAACTACCCGCCACAGAGGGTCCCAACACCGGCTAACGGTGCGTGGTTAGACATCAGAAAACAGCAGGGTGGTATTTCACCTATGGCTCCACGTCAGCTGGCGCCAACGTTTCAAAGCCTCCCACCTATGCTACACAACTCTTTCCTAATGCCACTCTGAAGCTGCAGTAAAGGTGCACGGGGTCTTTCCGTCTAACCGCGGGTACTCCGCATCTTCACGGAGAATTCAATTTCGCTGAGCATATCCTGGAGACAGTGGGGAAGTCGTTACGCCATTCGTGCAGGTCGGAACTTACCCGACAAGGAATTTCGCTACCTTAGGACCGTTATAGTTACGGCCGCCGTTTACTCGGGCTTCAATTCGGAGCTTGCACTCCTCCTCTTAACCTTCGAGCACCGGGCAGGCGTCACACCCTATACGTCGTCTTGAAGCCGACTTAGCAGAGTGCTGTGTTTTTGCTAAACAGTCGCTACCCCCTGGCCTGTGCCCCCCACTACTGCTTGCGCAATAATGGGGCCTCCTTCTTCCGAAGGTACGGAGGCAATTTGCCGAGTTCCTTCAGGATACTTCTCTCAAGCGCCTTGGTATACTCTACCTGACCACCTGTGTCGGTTTCGGGTACGGTCTATACGGAGAGGCTATTTCCTGGAACCGCTTGGCCGCCCTCACAATCCAATAAGTGAGAACAACTTCCACGATCCGTCACACATCTCCAGGCCCACGAATATTTACGTGGTTCCCATCGACTACCCCCTTCGGGCTCGTCTTAGGGGCCGGCTAACCCTGCGCCGATTAGCGTTGCGCAGGAACCCTTGGTCTTTCGGCGAGAGGGCATCTCACCCTCTTTGTCGCTACTCATGTCAGCATTCGCACTTCCGATACGTCCAGCGTCGGTTACCCTTCGCCTTCACTCGCTTACGGAACGCTCCGCTACCGCTCAGAATAAATTCTGAACCCTAAGCTTCGGTGCATATCTTTAGCCCCGTTACATCTTCGCCGCAGGAACCCTTATTTAGACCAGTGAGCTGTTACGCTTTCTTTAAAGGATGGCTGCTTCTAAGCCAACCTCCTGGTTGTTTTGGGATTCCCACATGCTTTCCCACTTAGATATGACTTGGGGACCTTAGCTGTAGGTTAGGGCTGTTTCCCTTTTGACGACGGACCTTAGCACCCGCCGTCTGTCTGCTGGACAAGACTCGATGGTATTCGGAGTTTGGTTAGGTTTGGTACCGCTCGCGCAGCCCTAGCCCATCCAGTGCTCTACCCCCATCGGCATACATCCAACGCTCTACCTCAATAGATTTCGCGGAGAACCAGCTATTTCCCGGCTTGATTGGCCTTTCACCCCTAAACACAGCTCATCCGAGAATTTTTCAACATTCACCGGTTCGGTCCTCCAGTGCGTGTTACCGCACCTTCAACCTGGCCATGCCTAGATCGCCGGGGTTCGGGTCTAATCCAACATACTCTGTCGCCCTATTCAGACTCGCTTTCGCTGCGCCTACACCTAACGGCTTAAGCTTGCATGTTAGATTAAGTCACTGACCCATTATGCAAGAGGTACGCTGTCACCCCCTATGGGGCTCCAACTGCTTGTAAGCATCCGGTTTCAGGTACTGTTTCACTCCCCTAATCGGGGTGCTTTTCACCTTTCCCTCACGGTACTGTGTTCGCTATCGGTCATGTGCGAGTATTTAGGCTTGGAGGGTGGTCCCCCCATGTTCAGACAGGATTTCACGTGTCCCGCCCTACTCGAATCTTCTTCGGTCATTTTTACGTACGGGGCTGTCACCCGCTATGGCCACTCTTTCCAAAGTGTTCCGCTAATTAACGAAGAAGCATTGGCCTGGTCCCGGTTCGCTCGCCACTACTACGGGAATCTCTGTTGATGTCTTTTCCTCCAGGTACTGAGATGTTTCAGTTCCCTGGGTTCGCTTCACCAAACCTATGTATTCAGTCTGGTGATACCCTATCCACCTCTTTCCGAGTGCCCCGAGGGGCAATCGAAAGGAAATGGTGAGGGTGGGTTTCCCCATTCGGAAATCGCCGGATCAAAGTTTGCTCACAACTCCCCGACGCTTATCGCAGCGTGCCACGTCCTTCATCGCCTGCACATGCCAAGGCATCCACCAAATGCTCTTACCTCACGCTTGAGAATCCACACCATCAACGACAGACCTGCATAAAAGTCGGCCGCTTGAAGATGATGCGGAGGATATCTCAGCCAGATAATCATTTTGATTGATCTTGTGTGTCACATCGATCGCGCAGATCGGCATAAAGCCGACCCTTGCAAATCCATGCGCCACGGCATCGATTTAAAAACCCATTCACAATGTCAAAGACGGCGACCGATGTCGCCTACTCGCCTTACGGCGAGATCCGCTTTCGTTTCATCTCTGGAGGACTCGTTAGAGGCTGGTGGAGCCTATCGGGATCGAACCGATGACCCCCTGCTTGCAAAGCAGGTGCTCTCCCAGCTGAGCTAAGGCCCCGTACAGCCTGGTAAGGATGGTGGGCCTGAGAGGATTTGAACCTCTGACCTCACCCTTATCAGGGGTGCGCTCTAACCAACTGAGCTACAGGCCCATCCCTGCCGCACTGGCCCCTCCTCGAAAGAAGGTCAGGCCGCGGGCGGCGTGAGCCAGCTCAGGCGTCTCGCATGCAAGGCTGTGCCTTGCTGCGATCTCCAGTGATGAAAGGACATGAGGACGACGGCAATGTTCTTTGGAAGTCGCGAAGCTCTTCCAGCGGCTAGCGCTGGCGCTTTCGAGACCATCCTTAGAAAGGAGGTGATCCAGCCGCAGGTTCCCCTACGGCTACCTTGTTACGACTTCACCCCAGTCGCTGAACCCACCGTGGTCGGCTGCCTCCTAAAAGGTTAGCGCACCGCCTTCGGGTGAATCCAACTCCCATGGTGTGACGGGCGGTGTGTACAAGGCCTGGGAACGTATTCACCGCGGCATGCTGATCCGCGATTACTAGCGATTCCGCCTTCATGCTCTCGAGTTGCAGAGAACAATCCGAACTGAGACATCTTTTGGAGATTAGCTCACCCTCGCGAGTTCGCTGCCCACTGTAGATGCCATTGTAGCACGTGTGTAGCCCAGCCTGTAAGGGCCATGAGGACTTGACGTCATCCCCACCTTCCTCCGGCTTATCACCGGCAGTTTCCTTAAAGTGCCCAACTAAATGATGGCAACTAAGGACGAGGGTTGCGCTCGTTGCGGGACTTAACCCAACATCTCACGACACGAGCTGACGACAGCCATGCAGCACCTGTCACTAGGTCCCCGAAGGGAAGAAATCTGTCTCCAGAAGTCGTCCTAGGATGTCAAAGGCTGGTAAGGTTCTGCGCGTTGCTTCGAATTAAACCACATGCTCCACCGCTTGTGCAGGCCCCCGTCAATTCCTTTGAGTTTTAATCTTGCGACCGTACTCCCCAGGCGGATAACTTAATGCGTTAGCTGCGCCACCCAAGCTCCATGAGCCCGGACAGCTAGTTATCATCGTTTACGGCGTGGACTACCAGGGTATCTAATCCTGTTTGCTCCCCACGCTTTCGCACCTCAGCGTCAATAACTGTCCAGTGAGTCGCCTTCGCCACTGGTGTTCTTCCGAATATCTACGAATTTCACCTCTACACTCGGAATTCCACTCACCTCTCCAGTATTCTAGCAACCTAGTTTCAAGGGCAGTTCCGGGGTTGAGCCCCGGGATTTCACCCCTGACTTGGATCGCCGCCTACGTGCGCTTTACGCCCAGTAATTCCGAACAACGCTAGCTCCCTCCGTATTACCGCGGCTGCTGGCACGGAGTTAGCCGGAGCTTATTCTCCAGGTACTGTCATTATCATCCCTGGTAAAAGAGCTTTACAACCCTAAGGCCTTCATCACTCACGCGGCATTGCTGGATCAGGCTTTCGCCCATTGTCCAATATTCCCCACTGCTGCCTCCCGTAGGAGTCTGGGCCGTGTCTCAGTCCCAGTGTGGCTGATCATCCTCTCAGACCAGCTAAGGATCGTCGCCTTGGTAGGCCTTTACCCCACCAACTAGCTAATCCTACGCGGGCCCATCCAAAGGCGATAAATCTTTGGTCCGAAGACATTATCCGGTATTAGCAGTCATTTCTAACTGTTATTCCGAACCTAAGGGCAGGTTCCCACGCGTTACGCACCCGTGCGCCACTAGACCCGAAGGTCTCGTTCGACTTGCATGTGTTAGGCATGCCGCCAGCGTTCGTTCTGAGCCAGGATCAAACTCTCAAGTTTGTGAAACTAACCAATCGAGCACGGGAAAACCCGCTAGCCCGACCAGCCAGAGTATCAAGGAGCCGATACCTGCACTGTCAAACGTAATGGATACGAATGAACATGCTTCATCACAGACCACCTGTGGAGGTGATCAGGATGTGGCGTCGGCTTGAGTTAACCGGTTACCGGAGCCTTGAGGTCCCCGGACCGGGCGCCGTCGCCCACATGTCCCTTCATCAAAAACTAACAATGTCAAAGAGCCGCTCAACAATGCTAGAGGGGACAGCTTTTGTTCCCCCGATTGATACCGGGGGGACCGGCTGTCTCTCTATGTTGGCGACCGTTGCGGTGGGCGGTGGAAGCCGCCAGCGCCGCGTCGGTGAGGGCCATCTAGGCGTGGTGTTGGATTCGGTCAACGCCTTTTTGCAATTTTATTGCGCCTTTTTCGCAAAGCCGCAGAATTCCGCGGTTTCTGACGCATAGAAGCCCCTACACAGATAGGAAGCCTGTGGTAACGTTCAACCGCAAGCCCCGTGAAGTCGCGATCGAAACGCCGATTCACCCCCGCTGACTCGCGATTCAGCCCCCGATTCACCGGTGAATCCCGGTCGTAAAAAGGAATCATGGGGTCGAATCCCCCCGCAGGCGATTCTCGCTTTCCTTACGATTCGTGGGTAAAGCCCTGCCAACGCCTATCTAGGGGGAACGGGGTCGTATGGGTTCTGAGCAAGCCAGCACAGGTGAGGTGGCGCCGGTCGCGCCGGCCGTCTCGCTGGTGCTGCCGGTCTATAATGGCGAGCGGTACCTGGTAGAGGCGCTGGATTCGATCTTCGCGCAGACCTTCACCGACTTCGAGCTGATCGCGGTCGACGACTGCTCTTCCGACGCCACGCCGCGCATCCTGGCAGACTATGCCGCCCGTCATCCCAATATGCGTGTGGTGACCAATGCCGAGAATGCGAAGCTGCCCGCGACTCTCAACAACGGGTTTCGCGTCGCCCGCGGTGCATGGTTCAGCTGGACCTCGGACGACAACACTCTGGACCCCGACACGCTCGAGCGGCTGCATGCCGCAGCCCGGGCCGGCGAGGCCGACATCTATTACGCGGACTTCCGGATCATCGATGCGGATGGCCGGACCGTCGACACGATCCGCGTCGGCGAGCCGCGCGATATCGTGGTCGGCAATCCGATCGGGTGCTGTTTTCTATATAGGAGAGAAGTCGACGCCGCGCTGGGCGGCTATGACGAAGACCTGTTCGGGGTCGAGGATTACGACTTCTGGCTCCGCGCCGAGCGCCACGGGTTCCGCTACCAGGCCATCCACGAGCAAATCTACAGCTACCGCCGGCATGGCGGCAGCCTGACCGCGACCCGCGCGCGCCGCATCCACGAATTGTCGGGGCCGATCATGCTCCAGTCGATCGAGGCGCTGCCCAAGTCGCCCTGGCGCGCCTATGCCTATCTCAAGCTGGCGACGCGCGATCCCTATACCATGCGCTGGGGACTGCTGTGGCGCTCCTTCCGCGACCACCCATCGACCCCGTTCAAGCATCTGCGTGACATTCTCGCCTGGATGCGCTTCGCGCTGCGCGTCCGGCTGACCTGACGGAACGGCGAGTGAGCGCAGCCAAGATCGACACGCAGGGCTTCCGGGCGCTGGTCCGCAATGCGGTGATCTGGCGTTCGGGCTCGCAGATAATCGGCCAGGTCATCAGCTGGGCATCGACCTTCCTGGTCCTGCGCATCCTCGATCCGTCGGACTACGGCCTCTATGCAATGGCCGCCGTGGTGCTCACCCTGCTCGGCCTGCTCAACGGTTATGGCCTGTCGAACGCCCTGATCCAGCGCGAGGAGGTGAGCCGCCACCAATTGCGCCAGCTGTTCGGCATGCTCTTCGTGGTCAATGGTGCGCTGGCAGCGATCCAGTTTGCCGCCGCACCGCTGATCGCTTCCTTTTACGAACAGCCCGAGGTGGCCCAGCTGCTGCGCGTTCTTGCGCTGGTGTTCCTGACGAATCCTTTCCTCGCGCTCGGTTACGCCATCCTCTCGCGCGAGATGGACTTCAGGAAGCAGGCGCAGGTCAACCTTTCGACTTCGCTGCTGGGGGCCGCTGTTGCGCTGGGGGGTGCCCTCGCCGGGCTGGGCGTGTGGACCCTCGTCGCAGCGCCATTGTCCGTCTTCGTTACGCGCGCGATCGCGATGACCGTGGCGGCACGGGCGCTGATGTGGCCAAGTTTCGACTTTCGCGGCACCTGGGGCATCGCGGCCTTCGGCGGGACGGTCACGCTGTCGAGCGTGTTCTACTTCGTACAGACGCAATCCGACGTGATCATCGCAGGACGAAGTTTCGACGCCTATACCGTCGGCCTCTATACGACGGCCCTCTTTCTCGCGCAGATCTTCGTCAGCAAGATTGTGCCGCCGCTGAACGAAGTCGCCTTCTCGGCACTCGCCCGCATCCAGGCGGACCACGAAGCCTTTGCGCGCGGGTTCCTTACCTCGGTGCGCGGCATCATGCTGCTCGCCATTCCCTTCTGCCTCGGCCTCGCAGTGACGGCGGACCCGCTGGTCCATGTGGTGCTGGGCGAGAAATGGCTCGGCGTAGTGCCCGTCCTCCAGGTCCTTGGCCTGGCGATGCCGTGGATGACGCTCCAGGTGCTGTTCGCGCCGGCCACGAACGCGGTCGGCCGCCCGGGTATCGCGATGCGCAATTCGGTTATCGGCGCGGTGCTGATGCCCATCGCCTTCCTGATCGGTGTGCGCTGGGGCATCGTCGGCATGGCCTGGGCGTGGCTTGCGACCTATCCGCTGATCACCGCGATCACCGCTGCAAACTCGTTCGGCGCGATCCGCGTATCGGCGCGGCAGGTGCTCGGAGCCGTGGCGCCCGCGGCCCTGGCCGGGCTGGTGATGGCAGTCACGGTCTATCTCGTGGACCGGCAGCTGGCATTTGCGAGCCCCGCCCTGCGCCTCGGCGTCCTGGTCGCGACCGGCGGGGCGGTCTACCTCGGGTGGCTCTTCGCCTTCGCGCGCGAGCGGCTCGCCGAATTCGTGGCGCTCGTCCGCAATCGCTGAACAGCCGGGCCGGATCGACGGGCGGTTGGCCATTGCAGCGGCGGCGTGGTATTCTCCCTGACCGGAGAGGAGCCGCCATGTCCCTGCGTAGCCTGATTGCCGCGTGCGCCCTGCTCGCAGCGGGAGGCGTTTCGGCGCAACAGGAGGATGCGGGCAGCCTGCTGGGCAATGCACCCACCGACGAAGCCGCGATCACCGCGGACCGCAATCGCCGCATGACCGTGCCCGTGACCATCGGCGGGGCCGGACCCTATCGCTTCCTGATCGACACCGGCGCCCAGGCCACCGTAGTCACCCACGAGCTGGTGGAGGATCTCGCCCTGCGGCGCAGCGGCACCGCGCTGCTCGTCGCGATGGGCAGTTCGCGCACGGTCGAGACGGTCGAGCTCGACGACCTCGAGTTCGCGAACCGCTCGGTCAGCGGCCTGGTCTCGCCGTTGCTGCAAGCCAGCCACGTCGGCGCCGACGGGATCCTCGGGCTCGACAGCCTGCAGGACACGCGCGTGCTGATCGACTTCCGCGAGCGGAGCATGGCGATTGCCGATTCCGAATATGAAGAGAGCAACTCCGGCTACGAGATCGTCGTGCGCGCGCGCAAGAAGATCGGGCAGATGATCATCACTAATGCCCGCATCGACGGCCAGCGTGTGGCCGTCGTGATCGACACGGGCGCGCAGACCAGCATCGGCAACCCGGTGCTGCTGCGCAAGCTGCGCGCGCGCGAGCGGCACGAGATCACCAGTGTCGACGTGCTCGGCACCGAGCTCGTCAGCAGCGCCACCTACCTCCCCAACCTGCAGATCGGCCGGGCCGAGCTGACCAACCTCCAGGTCGGCTTTTCCGACAGTCCGATCTTCGCCGCGCTGGGCCTCGACGACCAGCCCGCGCTGGTGCTCGGCATGAACACGCTGCGGGTGTTCGACCGGGTGGCGATCGACTTCTCCAGGAGCCGGATCCTGTTCGACATGCCGAGCCGCCGGGCGGAGCGCGAACGGGACGCGCACCGGCCGAGCTAGGCGCTGCGACTTGCCACGACCGCCTACCGCCCCCAGATGGGCGGACCATGCCGCCCGATACCGCCCCGTCCGACCTTCCCAAGGAAACCGAAAGCTGGGCGACCATCCGGCGGTTCCTGCCTTACCTGTGGCCGGCGGGTAATCCGCAGCTGAAGCGCCGCATCGTCGGCGCGATGCTGTTCGTGCTGGCGGCCAAGGCGACCACGCTGGCGCTGCCTTTTGCCTACAAGCGCGCAATCGATTCGATGACGACCCCGGCGAACGAGGCCGCGATGGTCGCGCTGGCCTTCGTCATCGCCTATGCCGCCGGCCGCTTCGCCGCGGTGGTGTTCGACAATTTGCGCAACATTACCTTCGAGCGGGTCGGGCAGGATGCGACGCGCCAGCTGGCGGAAGATACCTTTGCCCGGCTGCACCAGCTCTCGCTGCGCTTCCATCTGGCGCGCCGCACGGGCGAGGTCACCAAGACGATCGATCGCGGGACCAAGAGCATCGACATCATGCTCTATTTCCTGCTGTTCAACATCGCCCCCACCGCGCTGGAGCTGACCGCGGTCGGGATCATCTTCTACCTGAACTTCGGCTGGGAACTGGTCGCTGCGACCGCGGTGACCGTCGGCGCCTACATCTTCGTCACCCGCCTGATCACCGAATGGCGCAACGAGCTACGCCGCCAGATGAACGAGCTCGACGGCACCGCCCTCGCCCGCTCGGTCGACAGCCTGCTGAATTACGAGACGGTGAAATACTTCTCCGCCGAGGCGCGCGAACGCGAACGCTACGGCCAGTCGGCGCGCGCCTTTGCCGAGGCCGCGATCAAGTCCGAAAATTCGCTCGGCATGCTCAACATCAGCCAGGCGCTGATCATGAACCTGCTGATGGGCGGGGCGATGGGCTTTACCGTCTGGCAATGGAGCAAGGGCACGTTGACCACCGGTGACCTCGTGCTGGTCAACACCTATCTGATCCAGCTTTTCCGCCCGCTCGACATGCTCGGCATGGTCTATCGCACCGTCCGCCAGGGGCTGATCGACATGGGCGCAATGTTCACGCTGATCGACACCCAGGCGGAGGTGCGCGACGCGCCCGGCGCACCCGCGCTGGTCGTGAAGCGGCCCACCGTCGCGTTCGAGGATGTCGTCTTCGGCTATGAGGAGGACCGCACGATCCTGCACGGCCTCAGCTTCGAGGTGCCGGCGGGCAACCACGTCGCCATCGTCGGCCCCTCGGGTGCGGGCAAGAGCACGATCGGGCGCTTGCTCTTCCGGTTCTACGATCCGCAAGCGGGCCGCATCCTGATCGACGGCCAGGATATCGCCAGGGTGACGCAGGCGAGCCTGCGCGAGCAGATCGGGATCGTCCCGCAGGACAGCGTGCTGTTCAACGACACCATCGGCTACAACATCGCCTATGGCCGCGACGGCGCGACGCGCGACGAGATCGTCGAAGCGGCGCGCGCGGCGGCGATCCTGCCCTTAATCGAACGGCTGCCCGACGGCTTCGATACCGAAGTGGGCGAGCGCGGCCTCAAGCTGTCGGGTGGCGAGAAGCAGCGTGTCGCCATTGCCCGCACGCTGGTGAAGAACCCGCCGATCCTGCTGCTCGACGAGGCGACGAGCGCGCTCGACAGCCGGACCGAGCAGGACATTCTCGGCACTCTGCGCCGCGTCTCCGAACACCGTACCACGCTTGCCATCGCGCACCGCCTCTCGACCATTGCCGATGCCGACGCGATCCTCGTGCTCGACCAGGGGCGGCTCGTGGAAAGCGGCTCGCATGCCGAACTGCTGCGCACCCGCGGCCTTTATGCGGAGATGTGGGCCCGACAGGCGGAAGACCGTCCGGCGGAAATCCCGGCCTGACCCGCCGCGCCGCTTCCCGGTAGCGCGGCCGCGGAAGTCCCGAATCCGGCGGCCGCGGGTTGTGTTGCAGTGCAACATGGGCCATGAGGCCGCCAACTCCCGGCGCTGCAAACCCGTCCCGCGCCATCCAATCCTGACGAACGGACCCGTCCCATGCTCGACCGAAGCACGCTTCGCCGCGACTGGCTTTCCAACATCCGCGCAGACATGCTCGCCGGCCTCGTGGTCGCGCTGGCGCTGATCCCGGAGGCGATCGGCTTCTCGATCATCGCGGGCGTCGATCCGCGCGTCGGGCTCTACGCCTCGGTCGCGATCGCGATGGTGATCGCATTCACCGGCGGGCGGCCGGGCATGATCAGCGCGGCGACAGCCGCGGTGGCAGTCGTCGTGGTGCCGCTGGTTCGCGACCACGGGGTCGAGTATCTCTTCGCCGCGACGATCCTGATGGGCATCTTCCAGGGAATCGCGGCGCTGCTGCGGCTCGACCTGTTGATGCAATTCGTCAGCCGCTCGGTCATCACCGGCTTCGTCAACGCGCTCGCGATCCTGATCTTCATGGCGCAGCTGCCGCAGCTGACCAATGTGGGCTGGGAAACCTATGCGATGGTCGCCGCCGCGCTGGCGATCATCTACCTCTTCCCCAGGCTGACCACCGCCGTGCCCAGCCCGCTGGTGGCGATCGTCGTGCTGACCGCGCTGTCGATCTATATCAATGCGCCGGTCAACACGGTGACGGACATGGGCGAGCTGCCCGAGGGCCTGCCCTATTTCGCCCTGCCCGACGTGCCGCTGAGCTGGGAAACGCTGGCGATCATCGCGCCCTATTCCGCGACGATGGCGGCGGTCGGCCTGCTCGAGAGCCTGCTGACCGCGCAGATCGTCGACGACATGACCCACACCGGATCGAACAAGCGCCGCGAGAGCGCTGGACAAGGCGTCGCCAATATCGTGGCAGCCGTCTTCGGCGGCATGGGCGGCTGCGCGATGATCGGCCAGTCCGTCATCAACGTGACCAGCGGCGGGCGCGGCCGGCTGTCGACCTTAACCGCCGGCGCGGCGCTGCTGATCCTGCTCGCCGTGCTCGGCGACCTCGTCGGCCAGGTGCCGATGCCCGCGCTGGTGGCGATCATGATCATGGTTTCGATCGGGACCTTCTCGTGGAACTCGATCCCCAACATCGGCAAGCACCCCTGGCAGTCGAGCGTCGTGATGCTGACCACCGTCGTGGTCGTGGTCGCGACACACAACCTCGCGCTCGGCGTGCTGGCCGGCGTGATCCTGTCGGGCGTGTTCTTCACCCACAAGGTTATGACCATGTTCGAGGTGACCCGCACGCGCGAGGGCGACACGGCGACATACTGGGCGAAGGGCCAGATCTTCTACGCCAGCGTCGAAAGGTTCGAAGCCGCACTCGGTCCGGAGAGCACCCAGGCCGATCCCGCGGACCACGTCGTGATCGACGTCAGCAAGGCGCATTTTTGGGACATCAGCGCGGTCGGCGCGCTTGACAAGGTGGTCGAGCGGATGCGGCGAAACGGGCGCAGCGTGCAGGTCGTCGGGCTGAACCGTGCGAGCGCCGACCTCGTCGACAAGTTTGCGCTGACCGACAAGACGGGCGTCGAGATCGGCCTCGCGCCGCATCCCTGAGCGCGTCTATCCGGCGGCGCGCCGCATAGCCTTGAGTGCCTGCCGGTCGAACCACCAGATGGTCGGATCGCGGCGCGGCCTGAAGCCGGGCAGATATTGCGGATATAGGCTGGCGAGCCGCTGCGGCAAGCTCTTCGGCCCCGCGCCGCGCATGATGTCGCTGATGATCCGGTTCTGGAAGTGGCGCACCGAGTAATTGCGCATCCGCCGTGCCTGCAGCGCAAGATCGCGCGGGGTGAGGCTCACCGGATCGCACAGGAAGCCGGCCGCTTCGACCGGCATGACCCGCGCGTCCTGCCAGTCGTTCTCATTGGAGAGATCGGTCTTCGCCATCGCGCACAGCAACCCGTCGTCGCCGATCAGGTCCTCCGGCAGCCGGATCCCCTCGCCCCGCATAAGCGCGACGAAATCGCCGTGCAGGGCATAGAGATCGCCGAACAGCCCGTGCTCGCGTGCCATCTGTTCGCGATAGGCCTCGACGCGGCGGCCATTGGCGGGATAGGCCGTGGCCGCATTGATCGGGTTCGCGTCGAGCGCGGCGACCAGCGCAGGGATTGATCCCGAGACCACTTCCGCATCGCCATCGACGAACACAAAATGCCGCCCATCGATGCCGGGGGTATCGAGCATGAAGCGGTTCCAGCTGCGCGCCTTGCCACCCTGCTCCCAGTCGTGGACGGTCACATCGGCAAAGCCGTCAGCGATCTCGGCCGTGCGGTCATTTGTGCCGTTGACCACGACATGCACGGCATAGGCCGGATCGTCCAGCGGGAGGCTCTCGAGGCACCGCGCAATCCGGCGCTCCTCGTTATGCGCGAGGACCGTGACGATGATCGGGAGGTTCGGCGTCATCCGGCGCGGTTCTGCGCTCCGGCCTGCAATCCTTCAAGCATTTCCACCGCCCGGTTGGCGTCACCGGCGGGGACAAACGCATAATCGTGATGAAGCGCGGCCACCATATTGCAGGCGATGCCCGCCTCGGCCAGCGCGTTCGCGACGGCTGCGGTCAACCCTACGCCTTCGAGGTCGGAGTGCACCTGCAGGGTGATGCGCGCGAACTGCGGCGTGCCTTCGGGCGCGAGCGCTGCGGGAACGATCGCGCTGACGCCCTCATCCTCGCGGAAGGTGCCGATCGCGGCGCCGAGCCATTCGGGCGCGCGATCCGGCGTGACCGCGACGAAGCACCAGCGCGCCTCGTCGAGCAACGGGTCCATCTGCGCGATCATCGCCCTGCCATCGCGCACGGTGCCCATGTCAGAGGATGTATTTCGACAGGTCGGCGTCGCCCGCCAGGTCGCCCAGACGCTCGCGAACGTAATCGGCGTCGATCGTGACCGTCTCGCCTGCGCGGTCTTCGGCCTCGAAGCTGATGTCCTCGAGCAGACGCTCCATCACCGTCTGCAGGCGCCGGGCGCCGATGTTCTCGACCGTCTCGTTCACCTGCGCGGCGATCTTCGCGACTTCGGCGATCGCCTCGTCGGTGAAGTCGAGCGAAACCTTCTCGGTCCCGAGCAGCGCAGTGTACTGGTCGACGAGGTTGGCGCGCGTTTCCTTGAGGATGCGCACGAAGTCCTCCTCGGTCAGCGCGCGCAGCTCGACGCGGATCGGCAGGCGGCCCTGGAGTTCGGGCAGCATGTCGGACGGCTTGGCGACGTGGAACGCGCCGCTGGCGATGAAGAGCACGTGGTCGGTCTTCATCGGGCCGTATTTGGTGGCCACCGTGGTGCCCTCGATCAGCGGCAACAGGTCGCGCTGCACGCCTTCGCGGCTGACGCTGCCACCGCGCACGTCGGACACGGCGATCTTGTCGATCTCGTCGAGGAAGACGATGCCGTTGGTCTCCGCATTCTCCAGCGCGACGCGGTTGACGTCGTCCTGGTCCATGCGTTTCTCGGCCTCTTCCTCGACCAGACGGTCCCATGCATCGGGGACCTTCAGCTTGCGGCGCTTCAGGTTCGAGCGGCCCATCGCCTTGCCGAGCATGTCGCTGAGGTCGATCATGCCGACATTGGCGGGCATGCCGGGAATTTCCATCGAGCTCTGGGGTACGTCCTTCACCTCGATCTCGACCTCGGTGTCGTTCATCGAATTGTCGACGATCCGCGCGCGGAAAGCTTCGCGCGTCGCCTCGCTGGCGTTGTCGCCGACGAGCGCGGTCAGCAGCCGCCCCATCGCCGCTTCGCTGGCGGCTTCGCGCACCGCCTCGCGGCGGCGCTCCTTTTCCAGCCGGATCGCCTCTTCGGCAAGGTCGCGGGCGATCTGTTCGACGTCACGGCCGACATAGCCGACCTCGGTGAACTTGGTCGCCTCCACCTTCACGAACGGCGCCTCGGCCAGCTTGGCCAAGCGGCGGCTGATCTCGGTCTTGCCGCAGCCGGTGGGGCCGATCATGAGGATGTTCTTGGGCGTTACCTCGTCGCGCAGCTCGGGGCGCAGGCGCTGGCGGCGCCAGCGGTTGCGCAGCGCCACGGCGACGGCGCGCTTGGCGTCCTTCTGGCCGATGATATGCTCGTCGAGCGCGGCGACGATCGCCTTGGGGGTCAGATTGTCCATGAAGATCCTCAGACCGTTTCGACGGTCAAATTGTTGTTCGTGAAGACGCAGACCTCGGCGGCCACCGCCATCGCCTTGCGCGCGATGACCTCGGGATCGTCCTCGTAATCGGACAGCGCCTTGGCCGCGCTCAGCGCGTACATGCCGCCGCTGCCGATGGCGGCGATCCCGCCTTCGGGTTCGAGCACGTCGCCATTGCCGGTGAGGACGAGGAGGTTCTCCTTGTCCGCCACGATCATCAGCGCTTCGAGATTGCGCAGGTACTTGTCCATGCGCCAGTCCTTGGTCAGCTCGACCGCGGCACGCAGGAGCTGGCCGTTATACTGCTCGAGCTTCTTTTCGAGCCGTTCGAACAGCGTGAAGGCATCGGCGGTCGCCCCGGCGAACCCGGCGACGACGCTGCCTCCTGCACCGATCCGGCGAACCTTCTTGGCATTGGGCTTCATCACCGTGTTGCCCATGGAGACCTGTCCGTCCCCGGCAATCACGATCTTATCACCGCGCTTGACGCCGACGATGGTGGTGGAGTGCCACTGGACGAGGCCGTGGCTGTCGCTGTTTCCGCTCATGCCGCGCGATATGGGGGGCGCGGCGAAAGGGTCAAGGAACGACCTTACTGGCCCGGCGCAGTGCCCGGCGCGCCGACCGCGCCGATATTGCCGAACAAGTCCTCGAGGAAGGTCCGCTCGCGGCCCAGCGTCGGCGTCTTGTCGCCATCAGGGGTCAGGTATGCCACCTGCTCGACCCCGCTGCGCTCCGCCGAGATCACGTTTCCCGCCGCGTCGAACTTCACCGCGAGCACCTGATGCTGCTGGATGCGCGGACGCACGAAGGGTTTGCGGCCCGTGGTGCTGGACACGTAATACCAGGTCGGATCGCCGAACTGGCTCGTGAAGGTCGGGCGGCCGAGCGTGCCTGCGACCGACTGCTGGTTGTCGATGCCCGGCTGGATCGACTGGGTCAGCACCGGATCGACGATATAGCCGCGCGTTTCGCGGATCGCCTGGCACCCGCCCAGCGTCGTGGCGGCAAGAACGATGGCGCCGAGGCCCGCAATTTTCACTCTGTTCATGGGAACAGCAAATCTCCGTTGTCCGGGCGCTTGGCCGCTGGCGGCGGCGCCCCTATATGCTCGGCCAACGCCTTAGTCCGAAAGCGTGCGGCCATGCAACGTGCCAGTGGCCAATCGCTTGGGGATCGCGGCCTGTATTGCCGCTGAACGGAGAGACCATGTCCTTTTTCGCACGCCTTTTCGGCACTGGACCCGACCCGCGCGAGGAATGGCGCGCGCTGTGGCACCGCACGGTGGAGGAAGCGCGCGACCCTGACTGGTACCGCATGTGCGGCGTCGCCGATTCCATCGAAGGGCGCTACGACATGATCACGCTGGTGCTCGCGCTCGTCATGCTGCGGCTGGAGAACGAGCCCGAGACCGGCAGCAATGCCACCGCCCGCCTGACCGAGCTGTTCGCAGAGGACATGGAAGGCCAGCTGCGCGAGGCCGGCATCGGCGATCCCACCGTGGGCAAGAAGCTCGCCGCGGTGATGGCCAGCATGAACGGCCGCATCGGTGCCTATCGCGAAGGGCTGCGCAGCGACCCGCAGGTGCTGGTGGACGCAGTGCGCCGCAACGTCACCATGGCCCAGCCCGACGAGGCCGAGGCGCTGGTCCAGCGCATGGCGGCGCTCCACGCGCGGCTGGAACGGACCACAGTCGACCAGCTGCGCGCCGGCGAGATCGCGGCATGAGCGATCCCGAACTCGTCCGCCTGGTCAAGCCGCGCGCCTTGCCCGCCGGAGCCATGACGATCACCGCCGACACCGCCGAACGCGAGGCGCTGGCCAAACGCTTCGGCGTGACTGCGATCGAGGCGCTGAATGCCCATGTCGAATTCGACACCAAGGACGGCGCGGTGCTCGCCACCGGACGGCTGCTGGCGACCATCGAGCAACCCTGCGCGATTACCCGCGATCCGCTGACCTACGACGTCGACGAGCCCCTAACCCTGCGCTTCGTCCCCGCCGGATCGGTCGCGAATTATGCGCCCGACGAGGAGATCGAACTCGACAGCGAGGACCTCGACGAGATCGAATACGAGGGCGACAGCTTCGACCTCGGCGAAGCCATCGCGCAAACGCTGGCGCTGGCGATCGACCCCTACCGCGAAGGCCCGGGCGCGGACGAGGCGCGGAAAGCGGCGGGCATCGTCAGCGACGAGGACAAGCTGCCCAGCGGTCCACTGGCGGATGCGCTGGCGGCGCTTAAGGGCGGCGGCGAATGACCAAAGTCGGACGAAATTCCGACTGATTGTCCTCGGATAAGTAACTACACCTATCTGGAATAAGGGTTGGCGTCGACATTTCCAGGTCGCGACAACCAGTGAATTAGCTCGTCGCGGTATTCCTCATCTTTCTCGTTCAATGCGCCAAGCCCTCTGGGCAAATCAATCTCGAGAAACACCTCCGCGTAGTGTCCATTCTCGAGGCCATCGTCGAAGAACAGCTTCATACGCACTGCTTCATCGGCGATAAGGGCCGGATTGCTTTCAATACCCACGGCTAAGCAATTGATCGTTTGCGGGAAAGTCCATCCCTGTGCCAAGAGTTTATCGTCGCGCCGAAACAGCTTAGGCAGCCAACCTTGACTTGTCTGTCGGGGCGACGAGGCGCCGTAATACTCGGCCAATAAAGCCAACATCCTGTCGCTATCCTCGCCTCGCGAGCGCAGGGTGACCGGCCCCCAGAAACTATGGAAGGCATCATCGCCCTCACCGTCGACCTGCTCGTTCCAGCCGACCGTTGGGATGTCCGCATAGAAACCCACTGGCTGGTAGGGCGCCGCATCGGCGCACAGACCCAGCTTCCACACACCTTCTTTTTCGACGAAAATCTTTTCGACAATCTCGAAAGACATGTCGCACAGTGGAGGAAGACCGTCGTCTAAGTCCTCAAGATTTGAAAATACATGCATCTTTCGCCATCTAGACGTTGTTCGCCTGAGAACAACCCCTTTTAGGTCAGACGCTAGACCACGAACAATAGTCCACTAAATCCCCCTTAGGCGATTATTGGGCTGCGAGCACCTCAGAACGGAATATCGTCGTCGAGGTCGTCGTAGTTCGAGCCGCCGCCCGAACCGCTCGAGCTGCCACCCGAACCACCCGAGCTCTGGCCGCCGCCGCTGCGCCAGTTGTCGCCGCCGCCGCTCTGCTGTCCGCCGCCGCCCTGGTCCCACGAACCGCCGCCGCGCTGGCCGCCGCCACCGCCGCCACCGGATGCTCCGTCGAGCATGGTGAGCGTGCCGTTCATGCCGCGGATCACGACTTCGGTGGAGTAGCGGTCGTTACCCGACTGGTCCTGCCACTTGCGGGTCTGCAGCTGGCCTTCGATGTAGACCTTGGAGCCCTTGCGCAGAAAGCGTTCGACCACGCCGACGAGACCTTCGGAGAAGATCGCGACGGTGTGCCACTCGGTCCGCTCCTGCCGCTCGCCGGTATTGCGGTCCTTCCACGTCTCGCTCGTCGCGATGCGCAGGTTGGCGACCTTGCCGCCGTTCTGGAAGCTGCGGATCTCGGGATCGGCCCCGAGGTTTCCGATGAGCATGACTTTGTTGAGGCTACCGGCCATCGAATCGTCCCTTCGTATCTGTTGGCAACGGGCCTAACGGAGGGCGCGGCCCGCTTCTAGGGGCGGAGCGGAGTTTCCACACCGCTCCGCAGGCAATCGCTAGAGCCCCAGCGCCACCGCGCCCCAATAGGTCAGGCCGGCGAACACGTAAGCCAGCGCGAAGAGGTAGCCGACCATGAAGGCGGGCCATTTCCACCCGTTGGTCTCGCGTCGGGCGACCGCGATGGTCGAGATGCATTGCGGCGCGAAGACGAACCACGCGAGGAAGGCAAGCGCGGTGGGCAGGCTCCACAGCGCGGCGATCTTGTCGGTTACGCCCTCGGCCGCGACATCCTCGTCCGCGGCGTCCACAGCGTAAGTGGTGGCAAGTGCGGAAACCGCGACTTCGCGTGCGGCCATGGCGGGGACCAGCGCGAGGCTCATCTCGCGGTTGAAGCCGATCGGCTCGAGGATCGGGTGGAGCCCATCCGCCACCATGCCGGCAAAGCTCGCGTCCATCTGGCCCTCGCCCGGCTCGGCCTTGGGGAAGCTCAGCATCAGCCACAGCACGATGGTAACGGTGAAGATGATCGTGCCCGCGCGGCGCAGGAACACCCAGGCGCGCTGCCACAGGCCGATGGCGAGGTCCTTGAGGCGCGGCAGCTGGTAGCGCGGCATTTCCATGATGAAACCGCTCGCCGCGCCCTTGGCCACCGTGCGCCGCAGCACCAGCGCCGCCGCCATCGCGCCGACTATCCCTGCGACATAAAGCGCGAACAGCACCAGCCCCTGCAGGCCGACGCCGGGGCCGACGGTGGTCTCCGGAATGACCGCGGCGATGATCACCGCATAGACCGGCAGGCGCGCCGAACAGGTCATCAGCGGCGCGATCAGGATGGTGGTCAGCCGGTCTTTCGCATCGGGAATGCTGCGCGTCGCCATGATACCGGGAATGGCGCAAGCGAAGCTGGAGAGCAGCGGAATGAAGCTTTTGCCGGACAGGCCCACGCCGGCCATCAGCCGGTCCATGAGGAAGGCTGCACGCGCCATATAGCCGCTCGCCTCCATCACGAGGATGAAGAAGAACAGGATCACAATCTGGGGCAGGAAGACTACAACCGACCCCACACCTGCGAGCACGCCTTCGGTGAGGAAATCGCGGATGAAGCCCGATGCCATGCTGGCGGTAACTGCCTCGGATATGGCTCCCACTCCGCCTTCCAGCGCATCGGCGAAGGGCGTCGCCCAGGCGAACACCGCCTGGAAGATCACGAACAGCAGGCCAAACAGGATGACCGGCCCAACCCACGGATTGAGCAGCACGCGATCGATACCGTTCTCGATCGTGTGCCGAGTCGACTTGGAGAGGATCGCGGCCTTGGACATATGCTTGGCCGCAAGCCGCCGCTCGGGCAGCGTGATGTGCCAGCGCTTACGAGCTTCCTCGTCCGCATGGGTTTCGGCCTCGGCGATGGCGGCGGTGAGTTCGGCGAGGCCCTTGCGGCGTACGGCGACGGTCGGGATGACCGGCACACCGAGCGCTTCGGATAGCGCCGCGGGATCGAGCGTCAGCCCGTCGCGCTCGGCCAGGTCGACCATGTTGAGCGCGACCACGGTGGGCCGGCCCAGCTCGAGTACCTCCTGCGCAAAGACGAGGTGCTGTTCGAGGTTCGCCGCGTCGAGCACGAGAATGAGGACATCGGGCGTCGGCTCACCGGCGAATTCGCCGTGGACGACCTTGCGCGTCACTTCCTCGTCGGGACTCGCGGCATCGAAACTATAGGCACCGGGAAGGTCGACCAGTTCGACCGGCTCCTGCCCCGGCAGGGCCAGCCGCCCGGCCTTCCGCTCGACGGTGACGCCGGGATAGTTGGCGATCTTCTGGCGCGCGCCGGTCAGCGCGTTGAACAGCGCCGACTTGCCCGAATTGGGATTGCCGACCAGCGCGGCCGTCCGGACGCGGTTCGTAACAGGCGCGGGATCGTCGCGGCTCATGCGGGTTCCACCTCGATGGCGAGCGCGTGGCTGCGGCGCAGGGCGATGGTCATGCGGCCGATGCGAATCGCCAGCGGATCGCGCGTGCCGAAGATGCCCCGGTGGATCACGGCGACTTCCGCCCCCTCGTCCACGCCGAGGGCTTTCAGGCGCTTGGCCTCGTCCTCGGCCAGCACGGCCCAGTTCACGGCTGTGATGCGCGCAGTTTTCTCGTGTTCGAACGCGTCGAGGGTCATGACTTCGCCGCTGCCAGATGCGCGGCCTTATTGCAACCGATTATCAATAGCGCAGCTTAGCGCGCCGGGTATCGCAGGCGGCCGAGGAATCGCGTCACACTGAAGCTTTCGCGGTCCGGGTTGAGCCACTTGGCCTTCACCTTCTCGAACTGCATCACCCCGTCGATCCGGCGCTCGAGGAAGGCGCGGGTCTCCTGCTTGTCCTCGCTCTCGTCCTCGACGAACACCGCCAGTGTCGCGCCGTAGATCGAGGCAAGGATCGCGCGCTTGGTGTAGTGGTTGTAATCGGTCGCGGTATCGCCCGCGAGCCGCCACATGACGTCGGCGCTGTTCCAGCCGGTCTTGAGCGAGGTCGGCACGTTCTGCGGCATGGCCATGATCGCCAGCGCGCGGCGTAGCGATTCCTCCAGCCCCAAGACCGCGTCGAGCCGGTATTGCACGAGACTGCGGATCCGCTCGCGGATTTTCATCCCGGCCAGCTTCTCCGCTGGCAAGTCGAGCATCATCTGGCGGTCGATCGTCTCGATCCAGGCGCGGATCATGCCCATCGCGCCGTGATCCTTGAAGGCGAGGCGGGCGACATCGCGGTCGGCGCCGAGCTGGTCCGCTGCCATGTCGAGCGCGGCGTCAGTCCAGCCATCGAAGACCGCCGCATCGGCGATGCCCGGTGCGAGAGCGAGACGGAGTTCGTCGAGCGTGAGGTCGGCGACGTCCATGTTCAGTTCGGCCCGTATACGGGCGCGTCCTTGCCCTTGTCGGCGATGGCTTCGTCGAGTGCGGCGAGCACTTGTGAGCGCGCGCCATGTAGCTGGGCATAGTCGCGCGCCGTGCGCCCCGAATTGTCGGTTCGCCCGGGGTCGGCGCCCTTGTCGATGAGCAAGCGGATCATCTCGACATCGCGGCGATGCACCGCCGAGATGAGCGGCGTTTCGCCCGCCAGATTGGTGACGTCGGTCGATGCCCCGCCCTTGAGCAATGCTTCGACGCCTTCGACGAAACCGAGCTGGACCGCGATCTCGAGCGGGGTCATGCCGTCCTTGGTCTCCAGATTGGGGTTCGCCCCCTTGCCGAGCAGAAACCGGATCCACACCGCATCGCGGCGCTGCGTCACGATGTGCAGGCCGGTCTCGCCACTGGTCAGGTCGCGCGCATTGACCAGCACGTTGCCGGGCGCGCTGAGCATCTCGGTCGCCTTGGTTCCGTCGCGATCCTTGACCGCTTCGAGAAACTCGTAGCCTTCGCGCTTCTTCTGCGCTTGGGCGGGCGCGGCCACCATGGCCAGCGCCGCCGCGCCGAGGATCGCCTGGACAATCCGCATCATCACCTGTTGCATCCCTGTTTTTCCGCAAGTCCGTGTGGGGTGTTCCCTTGAATAGCCGCGGTTAGCAGACCATGAACCGGGATGCCATGGTTAGCCTGAAACGCCCCGCCCTCGCCCTCGCCGCTGTTGCATATGCGCTGCTGGCGGCGTGCAACGACATGCTACCCACTCCGGCCGACCCGCCACCGCTGCAGGGTGCGGCGATCGGCGGCGACTTCACATTGACGGCAGAGGACGGCCAGCCGGTCAGTTTCTCCGATTTCGACGGTAAATATCGCACGATCTACTTCGGGTACGCCTTTTGCCCCGATGCATGCCCGACCGACAACCAGCGTGCCATGGCCGGCCTGAAGCTCTTCGAAAGAGAATTCCCTCAACGGGGAGCGATGGTGCAGCCTCTCTTTGTCAGCATCGATCCAGCACGGGATACCCCGGAGGTCCTGCGAGAATTCACCGACAACTTTCATCCACGATTGATCGGCATGACCGGGCCTGACGAGGTTTTGAAAGGCGTGGTGAAGGACTATGCCGGTACATACAGTCAGGTCCCGACATCCAATGCTGACGGCTATCTGATGGACCACCCGCTCATCACTTACCTCATGGGCCCTGACGGCAAACCGATTGCTTTTCTACCTACCGACCAGGGACCCGAAGCGGTCGCCGCGGAACTGGAAAAATGGGTGCACTGAGGGACCGCTTCTGGGAGCTGCCACTGGCGAAGCTCTCGACCGAGGAGTGGGAGGCGCTGTGCGACGGTTGCGGACGCTGCTGCCTGCACAAGGTCGAGTATGAGGACACCGGCGAGATCGAGCACACCAATGTCGCGTGCCAGCTGCTCGATACGCAGACGGCGCGGTGTTCCGACTACAAGCATCGCAAGGCCTTCGTGCCCGACTGCCTGCGGCTTACACTGAAGATCGTCGACAGTGTCCACTGGCTTCCCCCGACGTGCGCCTACCGCCTGCGCGCCGACGGCGATCCGCTGCCGAGCTGGCATTACCTGATCAGCGGCGACCGCGAGAGCGTGGTCGCGGCCGGCATTTCGGTGGCAGGACGGGTCATCCGCGAGAGCGAGGCCGGCCCGCTGGAGCACCACATCGTCGATTGGGGCGACGATGACGATGACGACGATTATGCCGACGAGGATTTCGCCGCATGATCGACTGGATGCGCCGCGAGAACCTGGAACCGGAGCTGGAGATCGCGGGGCGCACGCTGCCGATCGAACTCAGTCGCAACCGGCGCGCCAAGCGCCTGACCCTGCGGCTCGCGCCCGATGGCAGCGCGGTGCGCATCACCCTGCCGCAATGGTGTCGCAGTGCAGAGGCGATCGCTTTCGCCCATGCCCGCGCGGAGTGGTTGACGCAGCAATTGGCCAAGGTCCCCCAGGCGCGCGATCCGGCACAGGAGGGCGTGCTCTTCTATCGGGGCGAGGAAGTGCGGATCGCCTGGCGGGAAGATGCGCCGCGCAAGCCGAAGCTGGCGAAAGGCGAACTCGGCATCGGCGGCCCGCGCGACACGCTCAACCGGCGGCTGCAACGCTGGCTCGAAGCGGAGGCCCTCGCGCTGTTCGCCGCCGACGCCCGCGACTATTGCGTGCGGGGCGGGCTCGCGCCGACCGCGGCTCGGCTGACGCGGGCGAGGCGCCGCTGGGGCAGTTGCTCTTCGGAGGGCGTGCTGCGGCTCAACTGGCGGCTGGTGCAGGCACCCGATCTCGTCCGCCGCTCGGTCGTGGCGCACGAGGTCGCGCACCTCGTCCATTTCGACCATTCGCCGGCCTTCCACGCACTGCTCGATCGCCTGTTCGAAGGCGATATCGAGGAAGCGAACAGCTGGCTCGGCAAGCATGGCCGCTCGCTCTACGCCGCCTTCGGTTGAACCAATCCAGTCGCGTACTGGCGCGGTTCAGCAAACATGCCTATCTAAGCCCCATGCGCATGAAGAGCAGATTTCACGTCAAGTCGGGTGTGACCGACCTGTGGGACTATCTCCGCGAGCCGCGGCCGTTTCGCTGGACGCTGCTACTCGTCTCGGTGATGATACCCGTTGCCGGCGTGCTGGCGCTGACGCAGGAATCTTATCTGCGCCCGCCCGACCCGCCCAAGGTGGTGTTCATCAGCACCTTTGCCGAAGGCCGGACCGACGCCGAAATTCGCCAGAGCAACCTCGAAAACCAGCGCCGCAAGGACGAGCGCGAGGCCGAACTGGAGGCGCTGCGCAAGCAGAAGGTCGAAGCCTACAAGACGCTGGGCCGGGCGACGGGGCTCGATGTCGACGAGATGGCCCGCAAGGCCGCGATCGAGAACGCGCGCGAAGCTGCCGCCGAGGAGGCACGCCGCAAGGAACTCTACCAGGCAGGCCAGACGGTTGCCGACGACGCCGAGTGACGCACGCTGGCTGGCTGCGGCGGCGCGCCTTGCGGCGCGCGGTCGCCCGCTGAGCAGGCCCAATCCCGCCGTCGGCTGCCTGATCGTCAGACAGGGCATCGTCGTCGGGCGCGGCTGGACCGGCGATGGCGGCCGTCCCCATGCCGAGGCGGTGGCGCTCGATCAGGCCGGAACTGCGGCCGAAGGTGCCACGGCCTATGTCACGCTCGAACCCTGCGCGCATCTCTCAAAGCGCGGCCCGGCCTGCAGCGACCTGCTTGCCCAGGCGAGACTCGCGCGCGTCGTGATCGGCGTGGAGGACCCGGACCCGCGCACCGCGGGCGAAGGGCTGGTTCGCCTGCGCAAGGCCGGCATCGAAGCCGATCTGCTCCCTTCGCCCGAGGCGCTAGAAAGCCTAGCAGGCTATCTCACCCGCGCCCGCCACAACCGCCCTCACATCACGCTCAAGCTTGCCACATCGCTCGACGGTTGCATCGCGATGGCGGACGGGACCAGCCAGTGGATCACCGGCAAGGCGGCGCGGGCGCATGTCCATTCGCGCCGCGCGATGGCCGATGCGATCCTGGTCGGCGGCGGCACCTGGCGCGCCGACAAGCCGCGCCTCGACGTGCGCCTGCCAGGCCTCGAGAGCCGAAGCCCGCAGCGCGTGCTGTTGACCCGCGGCGTGCCGCCGGACGGGGTGAAGGTGATCAACGCCCCTGCCCAGATCGACCGCCTCGGCGAGGCGCAATATCTCTATGTCGAAGGCGGCGCGCAGGTCGCCGCCAGCTTCCTTGCCGACGACCTCGTCGATCGCATCGAACTCTATCGCGCGCCCATCGTCATCGGCAAAGGCCGCCCCGCACTCGGCGACATCGGGCTTGCCAGACTCGCCGAAGCGCATGGCCGCTGGGCATTCGCCGAACGCCGCCAGCTTGGCAGCGACACCTACGAAGCCTACAGCCGCACGCGCTGACAGGGAGTAATCACGCATATGTTTACCGGCATCGTAACCGCCATCGGCACCATCGCCAGCGTCGAGCAACGGGGCGATCTGCGCGTGACCGTGGCGTGCCCCTTCGATCCGGCGGGCATCGATATCGGCGCCTCGATCGCCTGTTCCGGCGTATGCCTCACCGTCGTATCGCTCGGCGGAGTGGCGGGCGACGCACGCGTCACTTTCGACGTTTCGGGCGAGACCGTCAGCCGCACGAAGCCGCGCATGTGGAGCGAGGGAGAACGGCTCAACCTCGAACCCGCGCTGAAGCTGGGCGACGAGCTGGGAGGCCACTTGGTCACCGGTCATGTCGATTCGGTCGGGCAGGTTGTTCTGGCCAGGGACGAAGGCGGCTCGCGCAAGCTCGCCTTCCGCATCGGCCGCGACCTTGCGCCCTTCGTCGCGCCCAAGGGTTCGATCACCATCGACGGGGTTTCGCTGACCGTGAACGACGTGCGCGACCGGGCCGACGGCACCTGCGACTTCGCGGTCAACATCATCCCTCATACGGGCGAGGTTACGACGCTCGGCCAGCTTGCCGAGGGTGACATGGTCAATCTCGAGATCGACGTGCTCGCGCGCTATCTCAAGCGCATGCAGAGCCTGCAGGGGTAATCGTACCCCCGCAGGCCCGCAGCGTCCGCGCGGCGGCCTAGCTGTCGAACACCCGGCAGGCGCGCTTCCACGGCGTTCCGACCAGCGTCGCCGGGCCGACGAAGTGGCCCCCGGTTGCAAGCAGCGGCGCGGGCGGTTCGCTGCCGAGCTGGTTCATCTCGCCCTTCAGGCGTTCGTACATTTCCTCGGCCGTGTCGAGGTAGCTCTTCCAGTCGGATTCGGGGATGCCGATCTTGACCAGCTGGTCCTGGTAGGTGCTGAGGAAGGTGTTCAGCGAGATCTTGCGGATGTCGACGCTCGACTTGTAGGCCGCGGTCGCCAGCGCGGATTCGATCTTGGCGGTGATCCCCTCGGCCTCGATCTGGCGGCACCAGATGCGGATGTCGAAGCGCACGATGCTGAAGCCCTGGACCACGACGAAGTAGCTGCGCATCTCCTGCTGGACGCCCGATCCGGCGCCGATGATAGCGGTGATCCCGGTGGTCACGATGCTGGCGATCCCGTCGAGGATGCTGTCGGCGGTCCCGGCGATGAACTTCTTGATCGCCGTGGTCACCTCCTCCGCGATCTTGCCGGCATCGTCGCGGATATAGGCGCGGTATTCGGTATGGGTGGCGAGGATCTCGGTGACCGGGATGGTGCGGTTCTCGATCGTCCCCGCGGTACGCAGCTCGCTCTCGATCTGCTGGGTGAACTGGCTCACCTTCTGCTCGCACAGCTCCGACAGCAGCGACAGCGCGAGGGTGATCTGGGTCTTCTTGTCCGGTGCCGGATCCAGCGCTTCGATCGCATTCTTGAGGACAGCCATGATTATTCTCCCGTGAGAAGACGATGCGCCTGGCGCGCTATCGACTGTTGATCGCCCCCGCAGAAAACCTGCCGGACGGCTGTGCAGCGATCAATTGAGGGGGAATGCCTAGGCTGGCTGCAAGGGGCCGACCGTCAGTGTCCGGCGCGTGCCGCAAACCCTTCGCGGGTGATCTCGTAGACGAGATGCACCACCCGCTTGCCCTGATACTTGCCGAGTTCGTAGCGGTCGGTCCGCTCTGCCCCGATCGCCTCGAGCGCATTGCGTGAGCGGTAATTGGTGTCGCCGACGCGGAACTCGACCCGCGCGACCTGCGCGAACGCATGGGCCAGCATGGCGCGTTTCATTTCTGGGTTGATGCCCTTCCCCCAGCAGGCCCGGTCGAGATAGGTCCAGCCGATTTCGACCACGCCGCCTTCTTCGGGGTCGAGCCTGTCATAACGGGTCGAGCCGAAGATCCGCGTGTCACTCTTGCGCACGACCGCCAGCGCGCCGCCGCTCGCCAGTCCCTCGTCGAAGAAGGCGTCGAAGACCTCGCGCCGCCAGCGGTCGTGGATCGGGTGCTGTTCCCAGATCATCGGATCGGAGGCGATGGCGAAGAGCGCCTCGCGGTCGCCCTCTGCAAGGGGGCGCAGGACCAGCCGCTCGGTCTCGAGGGTCGGCTGGCGGTCCACCGGGGATCAGCCTCTGGTCACATCCGCCAGCGCGGCGATGAACTTCTCGGTATTGCCAGCATGGAGACCGGCCACGTTGATGCGACCCGACCCGGCCATGTAGATGCCGTGGTCCTCGCGCAACTTCGCGATCTGGTCCTTGTCGAGCGGCAGCATGGCGAAGAGGCCGTTCTGCTCGCCCAGGGCCGCAAGGTTGAGGCCCGGCGCTTCATTGTCCGCCGCCGCCAGGCGCGCGCGCACACGGCGCATGCGTTCGCGCATCTCGTCGAGTTCCTCGTGCCACTCCTTCGTCAGCGCATCGTCGCGCAGGACGTTGCGCACCGCCGCGCCGCCATGGTCGGGCGGCATGGACCAGTTGGCCCGAGCGAGCGCATTGGCATTGGAGACGATCGCCGGCAGCTGGTCGCCGGTTTTCGCCATCATGTAGAAGGCCCCCACGCGGTCGCGATAGAGGCCGAAGTTCTTGTCGCAGCTGTAGGCGATGAGCGCCTCGGGCACGGCGGCCAGCACGGTGCGGACGCCTGCGATATCCTCTTCCAGCCCGTGCCCGAGCCCATGATAGGCGACGTCGAGAATCGGCAGCACGCCGGTTTCGGCAAAGGCTTCGGCGGTCGCTGCCCATTCGTCGGCGGTGTAGTCGACGCCGGTCGGGTTGTGGCAACATCCGTGGAGCAGCACCGCATCGGTCGGCGCGGCGCCGCGGATCGCGCCGAGGACCGCGTCGAGATCTGCGCTGCCGTCGGGTTTTGCATGGGCGAAGGGCACGAATTCCACACCGACATCGGCGAGGATCTGGGCATGGTTCGGCCAGCTGGGCGTGCCCATGTGGATGCGCGTAACGCCCGCCGCCTTGCCCAGCGCGACCGCGAGGCGGACCGCGCCGGTGCCGCCCGGGGTCTGCATGCCTTCGATGCGGCCGCCCATCGTCGCGTCTGCGCCGAAGATATAGGGCATCAGCGCGGTGGTGAAGCCGGTGTCGCCTTCCGGGCCGAGGTAGGACTTGCTGTCCTGCTCGTCGATCAGCTTCTGCTCCGCCTTCTTGATCGCACGGAAGACAGGGGTCGCGCCCTCGTTCGTGCGATAGACACCGACGCCGAGGTCGATCTTGTCCTCGCGCGGGTCCTGCGCATGCATCTTGATCAGCGCGAGCAGCGCGTCGGGGGCCTGGGCTTTCAGTCGGTCGAGCATGCGCGCCTATTCGCCAAATATGCGTGGGGCCGCAACAGGAAATCCCGTTGCGGCCCCGGAGCTCTTCGGTTTTGTTCTATCGCGACCCGAAGGGCTCCTTGTCCGGTCGTGTTCCGGTCAGAAGGGCAGCCAGCGCTGCTTCTTCGAAAACTTCATATAGCCCGCATTGATCCCGAGCCGCAGCCCGGCGCCAACGCGGATCGGAATCAGCACCACATCGCCTTTCCTGAGGTAGCTCGCGGTCAGCCCGCCCACCAGATAGGCCTGGCCCTCGCCCGCCGGATAGCGCTCGTAGAGTTCCTCGCTGTCCCACAGATTGTAGACAAGAACGAAGGTGCTGCCGGCATTGGCGCCGGCATCGAAGCCGATCGACGGGCCGGTCCAGTAGACCGGGCGCTCGCCCTCCACCTTGTGATACAGCGTGCCCGAGCCGTAGCGGGCACCGACGATGAAGGCACCGCCAGCCTCGCGCCCCACGATGTAGGCGTTGGGTTCGCCCTGCTCCTTGAGCAGCTTCTGGATCATCTCGGCGACGCCCTTCGCGCCCTTGCCGAACACGCCCTCGGCGGCGCCGATCAGGTCGTCTTCGCGATAGGTGGTCGAGGCGTCTTCGGTCGCCGCGTCCTTGACGGCCGCTTCCGCCGCAGCCTCCGCCCCCTGTTCGGACCAGCCGTCCTGTTCGGGATAGCTGTCCGCCGGAGCGGCCGCATCGGGTTCCTGCGTATAGGTCACGCTGTCCGGCTGTTCGTCGGCATAGACCGGCTGGTCGCCCGGCTGTTCGGCCAAGTCGCCGTCGATCGCCGTGTCGGGATCGATCGTCTCGACCTGCGCGGCCAGCGGCGCGGAAGCGAGACCCAAGGCGGCCAGCGCGAGGCCGAAGCGGGACAGGTGTGCGGCAAAATTCGTCATGGTTCCCTCCCTGCCCGCGCGCGGGGGCGAGGCAGCTGCATCGTCAGAAGAATCCCCTTTCACACACCCCGCAATGAAACGGCGATGAACCGAATCGAAAATGCGTCCAGCCGAGTCCGACATGCGGCGCAATCAGCCCTTGAAGGGTGCGATACCCGTGGCTATAGGCCGCCCCTCGCACGGCGAAGCTCTGGCCGGCGACATGCGGAGACGTGGGTGAGTGGCTGAAACCAGCTCCCTGCTAAGGAGCCATACCTCTATCGGGGTATCGAGGGTTCGAATCCCTCCGTCTCCGCCACCTCCTGTGCGTCAGAACCTGTAGCCCAGCTCGACGCCGACCAGTCGCTGCGCGCCGGGCGAGATGAACGAACCGCCGAACTCGATCGCCGGAATGACCTCGTTGAGATATTCCTCGTCGAGCACGTTGTTGGCGAAGACGGCGGCGCTGAAGTCTCCGAATTCGAGGCCCGCACGCACGTTCAGCACGCCGAAGGTATCGCGCTGCGCCACGTCGTAGCGCGCATTGCCGACGAAGGCCGGCAGACCGAGCGCCGAGATCGGCAGCAGGCCGCTGAACAGCGTCGGGCGCTCCTGGTCCTGGACCGAGTGGAACCAGGTCGGCCCTGTCAGGCGGTAATCCGCGCGCAGGATGAGGTCGATCGTATCGGTCAGCGGCGTATCGATCTCGGTCCCGATATTGAGCGTCCAGTCGGCCGTGTAGGGCGACTTGTTGCCCACCGTGTCGGGGCGGGAGCTGTTCGCCTCGATCTCGCTGTCGGTCACGTTGAGCGCGCTGTAGAGCATCCAGCCGTCGACGATCTCCGCGCCGATATTGGCTTCGAAGCCCTTCACCTTGACCTTGTCGATGTTCGAAACCACGCGCAGCAGGCCGAAGGGCCCGACGAAGAATTCGAAGAACTGCATGTCGTCGATCTCGGTGTAATAGCCCGCGAGATCGAAGGTCAGGCGTCCGCCTGCCGTGCTGCCTTTCAGACCGACCTCGAAGGCGCTCGACGTTTCCTTGCGGTACTGGTCCTCGATGGTGACGTTCGAGCCGATGAACTGGTTGAAGTTCTGATCGATAATGGCCGCCGAGCCCTGGTTGTTGAAGCCGCCCGATTTGAAGCCGATGCCCCAGTTGGCATAGAGGTTGAGGTTCGGCATCGGCCGGTAGCTGAGGCTGACCTTGGGCTGGAGTTGCTTGAAGGTCGCATCCTTGGGGCTCAGCGTCCCGAACGCCTGACCGGGGTTGATCGGGCCGCCGGTGAAGGGGTCTGTCGCGGTCGGCACCAGCGAGGCCGTCGAACGATCCTCGATATCGTAGCGCAGTGCCAGCCCGATATCGAATTCCGGCGTGACCGCGTAGTCGATCGACCCGAAAGCCGCATAGACATCGGTCTTGAAACTGTCGTTGAGCAGCAGCGAGGTGGGGTTGGAACTGTTCGGCCCGTTGTAGAGCGTCGGCAGCACGCCCGCACCGGTATCGGCGCCCAGGCTCACCCCGGTCTCGCGGTCGATGTTGAGATAGTAGACCCCGAGCTGCCAGTTGAGCGGGCCGCCGCTGTCCGACGCCAGGCGGATTTCGGCGCTGATGTCGCGCTGGTCGCGGGTTTGCAGCTGTGTACCGTCGCAAGTCGAGGGGCTGTAGGCGCCAAAGGTCGAGCCGTTGGCCGGGGCGAAAATGAACGGGACGGGGATCTGCCCGATGAACCCCGGTTGGTTGACCGGGAAGCCCGTGAGGGAAGCGGTCGAGGCGAAGCAGGAATTGACAGCTGTTGCGCCCGCGGGATCGGCCGCGGCGATGTAGCGGGCAAAGTCCGCCGAGGTGCCGTCGGCCATCAGGCTTTGCGCGATATCGGAATAGAGCGCCCAGGCGGTCAGGACGAGGTCGCCGCCGAAGCGGTGTTCGACCTTCGCGGAAATATCGAAACTGTCCTGCTCGTTGGTCGGGCGGATATTACTATAATAATTGAATTCGTGGCGATTGACGTCCTCGTAGAAAGCCGGGTTGACTGCCGCGAAATTGGGCAGGTGGAACGAGGCGTTGAAGTTGATCGAGGCGCCGCGCAGCTGTGAGTAGCGCGCCTTGACGTCGAGTTCTGTGTTTTCTCCGAGATCAGCGACCAGACGCCCGTCGACCGTCCACACTTCCTGGTCGTCGACGACCTTCGCATCGAGGAAGGTGTTGCGGTAGAACCCGTCGGTGGTGCGGTAATATCCGGACAGGACGAAACCGAGGTTCTCGGCGATCGGGCCCGCCACATGGGCGGTCGCTTCGAAGGTGTTCTCGTTCGCATAGGAGGCCTGGACCGCCCCTTCGAAGACGTCGCCGGGCTTGAGCGTCTGCAGGACGATCGCGCCCGCCGCCGCATTGCGCCCGTAGAGCGCGCCCTGCGGGCCCTTGAGGATTTCGACCTGCTGGAGCGTTCCCTGCGGCTGGTTGAGCTGCGCGGTGTTGGTCTTCAGGATCCCGTCGACCACGAGCGCGACCGAGCTTTCCGCATCGCGCGCACCATTGATGCCGCGGATGTTGATCTGCGTGTCGCCCGCTTCGGCAGTGCCGGTCACAATCGTGACGCCGGGCGTGAGCTGCGCGAAATCGTCGGCGCTGTCGGCGCCGGTCTTCTGCAAGGCGTCGGCCGTGAGGACGGAGACCGAGGCAGGCACATCCTGCAGGCGCTCGCTCTGCCGGCGCGCCGTGACGATGATGACCTCGCCTTCGGTCACTTCCGTGTCCGCGTCGCCCTGTTCCTGTGCAGCAACGGCAGTGGCGGTGAACGGACTGGCGGCAATGCTGGCAAGCAGAAGCGTCTTGAACCCACGCATAAGGAAATCTCCCCGTTTGTCGGTCCCGCGAAATTTCGGGACGGCAAATGTGACTTGCGACGCAACATCCTTATTGTATACAATTCGAGTCGGTCAAGCGGTCAGGAGAGAACCATGTCGCGCGCATCGGATCGCGCCTACAGCACGATACGCGAGATGATCATGTCGGGCGAACTCGCGCCCGGCGATCCGCTCGGCGAGGAAGCACTGGCGGAGCGCTGCGGCGTCTCGCGCACGCCGGTGCGCGATGCTTTGCGGCGGCTCGAGGCGGACATGCTGGTGAGCCGCACCGATACCCAGCGCAGCTTTGTCGCCGACTGGTCGCTCGACGATATCGCCGACGTGTTCGAACTGCGCGCGATGCTCGAGGGTCATGCCGCCCAGCGTGCCGCCGAGCGGATGGACGATGGCACGCTGAAAGCGCTCAGACGCTGCAATTCCGCCCTGCGCGATGCCGTCCAGGCCAGCCCGCCCGACGTCGACCGCTTTCTGGAACGGAACAAGGAATTCCATGCCCTGATCATCGAGGCCGCCGGTTCGCGCAAGCTCGTCTCGCTGCTCGCCTCGGTGATCGAGCAGCCGGTAGTCTGGCGCACCGCTCATCACTATGGAGCGGAAGAGCTCCGCCGATCCTGCGGCGAGCACGACGAACTGCTCGCGGCCTTCGCACGCAGGGACGGTGCTTGGGCAAATGCCATCATGTCGGGCCATATCCGCCGCGCATTCCACGCCTATGCCGACGCCCATCGCGGGCTCACCGCCATCGACAACCGGGCACGGAGGCGCACGGCATGAGCGGTAAAATGTATACAGCATCGATCGAAATGGTCGAAGTGAGCCCGCGCGACGGGCTGCAGAACGAGCGTACAATTGTGTCAACCGCGCACAAGCTGGGGCTGATCGAGCGCGCCATCGAGTCCGGCGTGCGCAGGATCGAGGTCACGAGTTTCGTCAATCCGCGGGCGGTCCCGCAAATGGCCGATGCGGAAGAGGTATGTGCAGGCCTGCCGCAGCGCGGCGATGTCACCTTCATCGGCCTGGTGATGAACGCGCGCGGGGCGGATCGGGCCATCGCTACCGGCAGGATCGACCAGCTCGGTGCCGTGGCGGTTGCCACCGACACCTTCGCCATGGCCAATCAGGGGCAGACCAGCGACGGATCGGTCGAGGCCGCGCAAGACATCATCCGCCGCGCCAAGGACGCAGGGCTGACAGCGCAGGCCACCATCGGCGCCAGCTTCGGTTGCCCTTTCGAGGGCGAAGTCGCGGAAGACCGCGTGGTCGCCATGGCCGAGGCGATCGCGGAGGCCGGACCGATCGAGATCGCGCTCGCCGATACCATCGGTGTCGGCAATCCCGTGCATGTCGAGAGGCTCGTGACCCGGGTTCGCGAAACGATTGCCCCCCTGCCCGTGCGGGTTCACTTCCACAACACGCGCGGAACCGGCCTTGCGAATGTCTGGGCGGCGATCGGCGCGGGAGCATCCATTGTCGACGCCTCGATCGGCGGCCTCGGCGGCTGCCCCTTTGCCCCCGGGGCCGCCGGCAATGTCGCAACCGAAGACGTCGCCTACATGCTCGAGCGGGCCGGCATTTCGACCGGCCTCGACCTCGACAGCCTGATCGCAACGAACCGCTGGCTCGCCGGCGTCATGGACAAGCAACTGCCCGCAATGGTGGGCAAGGCGGGCGGCTTCCCGCGCCCCGAGACAGAACGAAAAGAGGAACTGGCCTGATGCGTTACCGGCTTGGCGTCGATGTCGGCGGCACTTTCACCGATCTATTGCTGTTCGACAACGAGACGGGCCGCTTCTGGCGCGACAAGACGCCCTCTACCCCGCATGACAGTTCTGAGGGGATCCTCAACGGCGTTACCGCGATCACGCAGGCTGCCGGTGTCGATCCGGGCGAGATCGAGTTCTTCCTCCACGGCACGACCGTCGCGACCAATGCCGTGCTCGAAGGCAAGGGTGCCCGGGTCGGGCTGGTCACCACCGAAGGCTATCGCGACATCATGCAGATCGCGCGCAGCTTCGTGCCGGGCGGTCTTGCCGCATGGATCGTCTGGCCCAAGCCGCAACCGCTCGCCGCGCTCGAGGACACGGTCACGGTCAAGGGGCGAATGGACGCCGACGGCAAGGAAGTCCGCCCGCTCGACGAGGACGAAATCCGCCGCAAGCTGACCCAGCTGCGCGACTCAGGTGTCGAAGCCATCACCGTCAGCCTGATCAACGCCTATGTCGACGGCCGGCACGAGCAGCGCATCGGCGCAATCGCCGCCGAGGTCATGCCGGACGTGCCCGTCTCGCTCAGCCACGAAGTCCTGCCCGAGATGCAGGAATACGAGCGCACGCTATCGACCGTGGCCAATGCCTCGGTCCGCCCGGTGGTCGGCAAGTATGTCTCCAACCTGCGCACCAAGCTCGAGGATGCCGGCGTCACCGGCAAGCTCTCGCTGCTACGCTCGGACGGCGGCCTGATGAGCAGCCAGAAGGCCGAGGAGCATCCGGTCAACATCCTGATGTCCGGCCCGGCCGGCGGCGTGACGGGAGCCCTCTGGGTCGCGAAGAATGCGGGGTTCAAGAACATCCTCACGCTCGACGTGGGCGGCACCTCGACCGACGTGGCGCTGATCGAGAACCTCGAGCCGCGACGGGTCCGCACGACCGAGGTCGGCCACCTGTCGGTCCGCGCATCCTCGCTCGACGTGAAGACGGTGGGCGCGGGCGGCGGCTCGATCGCCTATGTTCCCGAACTGACCGGCGCCTTGCGCGTCGGACCCGAAAGCGCGGGCGCCGTGCCCGGCCCGGTCGCCTATGGCAAGGGCGGCGACAAGCCGACGGTGACAGATGCCAATGTCGTCCTCGGTTACCTGCCCGAAGACCTGCTGGGCGGATCGTTCAAGCTCGATCGCGAGGGCGCGAAGAAATCGGTCCAGACCATAGCCGACGCGCTCGATATCCCGCTGATGGAGGCCGCGCGCGGGATCATCGACATCGTCAACGAGAACATGTTCGGCGCACTGCGGATGATCTCGGTCCAGCAGGGCTACGATCCACGCCACTTCGCGCTGATGGGCTTCGGCGGCGCGGGTCCGCTGCACGTCAACGCGGTCGCCAAGCTGATGGGCAGCTGGCCCGCGATCAGCCCCGTCTCGCCCGGCGTTCTCTGCGCACTCGGCGATGCCACCACCCGCATGCGCACCGAGACCGCGCGCAGCTTCAACCGCCTCGCCACCGAGACCAGGGTCGAGGAACTCGTCGCAGTGCTCGACGAGATGGCAGCCCAGACGCGCACCGAGCTGACCAATGACGGCATTCCCGAAAGCCAGGTGGCGAGCGAGTTCGAGGTCGACGTACGCTATGCCGGGCAGGCCTTCGAAGTGCCGCTCACCATCGACCAGGCGACCCTGCGCGAGAAGGGCATCGAGGGCATCCTCGCCCGCTTCGACGAGGAGCATCGCCGTCTTTTCACCTTCAACATGGATACGCCGCACGAGATCGTGAACCTGCGCGCCGTGGCATTGGGCGAGGCCCCGCGACTGCCCGCGGCCGAGCTGGAGAAGGGCGACGGAGACCCCTCCGCCGCGAAAATCCGCGACCACACGCTGTGGATGGACGGCAAGGAACTGCCCGCCGCCATCTATGACCGCGCGCGCCTGAAACAGGGCGACACCATCCCCGGACCCGCCATCATCACCGAGATGGATTCGACGACGCTGGTGGAAACCGGCTGCGTTGCCACCGTTGATGCCGTCGGCAATATCCTGATCAATCCCGCCTGAGGACGACGCCATGCCCGCCCAGATCATCCAGGAAAACACCACCCCCTTCGGCAAGGTCGCGATCGACCCGGTCACGCTCGACATCATCGAGAACGCGCTGCGCAACGCGCGCATCGAGATGGATGCGACGCTGGTGCGCACCGCCATGTCGCCCGGCATCCGCGAACAGGGCGATGCCTTCCCGCTGATCGCCGATCCGGACGGCAAGATGATCGTCGGCCAGTTCGGCAGTTTCATCGACGGCTTTCTGAAGGGCTTCGACGGGACGATCGAGGACGGGGACATGATCTTCCTGTCCGATCCCTATTCCTGCGAAGGCGCGATCAGCCATTCGAACGACTGGCTGGTGCTGCTGCCGGTCTACAAGGACGGTCGCCTGCTCGCCTGGACCGCCATGTTCGGCCACCAGAGCGATATCGGCGGCAAGGTCGTCGGCTCCATGCCGATCGATGCCAAGTCGATCTTCGAGGAAGGCGTGCGCATCCCGCCGGTCAAGATTTGGCGCAAGGGCGAATACAACGAAGACCTGATGAAGCTGGTGATGCACCAGACGCGCAAGCCCGACTGGTGCCAGGCGGACCTCAACGCGCTGATCGCCAGTTGCCGCGTCGCCGCCAATCGCGTGGTCGAGATGGCGAACCGCTTCGGCGACGATGTCTATGTCTCGGCGACGAAGGAACTGCTGGCGCGCAACCACCGCGCGATGAAGGCGCTGATCGGCATGGCGGTGGCCGAGGAGCCGGTGAGCTTCGAGGATTACATCTGCGACGACGGGCTCGGCTACGGCCCCTACAAGATCAAGTGCACCATGTGGCGCGACGGCGACAAGGTCATCCTGGACTTCGACGGCACCGATCCGCAGTCCGCCGCCTCGATCAACTTCTATCTCAACGAGAACATGTTCAAGATGTTCTTCGGCATCTACATGATCATGGTCTTCGACCCGCAGATCCTGTTCAACGACGGGTTCTACGACCTGATCGAGGTGCGCATTCCCGAAGGTTCGCTCCTCAAGCCCAAGTTCCCGGCAGCCCTGTCGGGTCGCACCCACGCCCTCGGGCGTATCTTCGATATCCTCGGCGGACTATTGGGGCAGAAGACCCCGGAGTTCCTCAATGCCGCGGGTTTCAGCTCCTCCCCGCACCTGTTCTATTCGGGGTGGGACAACCGCGAGGGACGCGAGGGCGATTGGTTCCAGCTGTTCCAGATCGGCTTCGGCGGGATCCCCGGCCGCCCCTTGGGCGACGGGCCGGACGGGCACTCGCTCTGGCCCGGCTTCACCAACGTGCCCAACGAATTCCTCGAACGCTATTTCCCGATGCGGATCGAGCGGTACGAGACCGAGCCCGACAGTGGCGGGGCGGGCCTCCACCGCGGCGGCAACGGCATCCACATGACGTACCGCTTCCTCGCCGACGGGCAGATCGGCATCCACGACGACCGCTGGTTCGTCCCGCCCTGGGGGGTCAACAACGGCCTGCCGGGCAAGCGGGCGAGGAAGGTGCTCGAACGCGCGGATGGCACGACCGAGATCGTCGGCAACAAGACCGACGACATCGCCGTGCGCGCGGGCGACCAGCTGCACTACATCACCTGGGGTGGCGGCGGCTGGGGCGATCCGCTCGACCGCGATCCAGCGACGGTCGGGCTCGAGATCCGGCAGGGGCTCGTGACGTCCGAAGGCGCGCGTGACTATGGCGTGGTGGCCGACGCCAGCGGCACGGTCGACGGGGCCGCGACGGCCTCGCTGCGTGACGAGATGCGCAGCGCGCGCACGGAAGACAAGCTGTTCGACTACGGTCCCTCGATCGAGGAACTGCGCGCCAATTGCGAGGCCGAGACCGGGCTAAAACCGCCGATCCAGCCCGAGTGGGGTCACGTGCAGATGGCGGAGGCGGCGGAGTGACTTCGGTGTCGCCCGGTGCCCTCGCCGGCCTGCGGGTGGTCGAACTCGGCCAGCTGCTCGCCGGGCCCTTCTGCGGCCAGCTGCTCGGCGACATGGGCGCTGAAGTCATCAAGGTCGAGCCGCCCGGCGCGGGCGATCCCATGCGCGTATGGGGCCAAGGCGAAGAAAAGGTGCAGTGGGAAGTGATCGCGCGCAACAAGCGCTCGGTGACCTGCAATTTGCGCGTTCCCGAAGGGCAGGCGCTGGCGCGCAGGCTCATCCTGACAGCGGACGTGCTGGTCGAGAACTTCAAGCCCGGCACACTCGAGAAATGGGGCCTCGGGCCCGACGAGTTGCTGAAGGAAAAGCCCTCGCTGATCATCGCGCGCATGTCGGGATACGGGCAGGACGGCCCCTATTCGGACCGCGCCGGCTTCGGCGGCATCGGCGAGGCGATGGGCGGTTGGCGCTACGTCGTAGGCGAGCCCGACCGGCCGCCGGCGCGCATGGGCATTTCCATCGGCGATACGCTGTGCGCGACCTACGGCACGATGGGCGTGCTCGCCGCACTCCACCACCGCGAACGGACCGGCGAAGGGCAGGTGATCGACACGGCGCTCTACGAGGCGGTGCTGCAGGTGATGGAGGGGCTGGTCCCCGAATACGACTTCAACGGCTTCATTCGCGAACGCTCTGGCTCCATCCTGCCGGGTATCGCGCCGTCGAACGTCTATAGCTGCAAGGACGGCCCCTTCATGATCGGCGCAAACAAGGACGCGATCTTCGCCCGCCTAGCCATCGCGATGGGGCAACCGGACCTCGCCGAAGATCCGCGCTATGCCACCCACCTCGCCCGGGGCGAGAACCAGCTCGAACTCGACGAACGCGTCAACGCCTGGACTTCGACCCTGACCATCGACGAGGTCGACGCGCTGATGATCGAGCATTCGATCCCGGCGGGCCGCGTCTATACGGCGAAGGACATGCTGGCCGATCCGCATTTCCAGGCGCGCGAGGCGATCATCGAGGTCGATACCGAGACACGCGGCCCGATCAAAATGCAGAACGCCTTCCCGAAATTCTCGAAGACGCCCTCGTCGGTCAGGCGGCCCGCGCCGTCCGAACCCGGTCAGGACAATGCCGCGGTCTATGGCGATCTGCTCGGCATCGGTGCGCGGGAGCTGGAAGCGATGCAGGCGCAGGGCGTGATCTGATGGCCGGCGAAGACCTCGGCACCAACTACGCTGCGACCTACGACGGGCACCTGACGCCGGGCAGCCGCCCCGCCCTGCTGCTGGTCGACATGGTGCGCGCCTATACCGCCGAAGGATCGCCCTTCTATTGCGCCACCGCCAGTGCGGCGGTCGAGGTCGCCGCGCAGCTTGCCGCCACGGCGCGCTCGGCCGGCCTCCCGGTGATCTTCACCACTGTCGAATACGAGCCTGGCGGCGCGAATGGCGGGCTATTCTACCGCAAGGTCCCCGCCCTCAAGGCTTTCGACGCGGGATCCCCGCTGGGCGAATTCCCTGCCGGCCTCCAGCCGCAGGGCGACGATCTGGTTGTCACCAAGCAGTACCCCTCGGCCTTCTTCGGGACCGCTCTCGCCGAGCGGCTCCGCGAATGGGACGTCGACACACTTGTGATCGGCGGCTTCTCGACCTCGGGCTGCGTCCGCGCGAGCACGCTCGACGCACTGCAGTACGGCTTTGCGCCCTTCGTCGTGCGCGAGGCCTGCGCCGACCGGCACGAGACACCGCACGAGGCGAACCTGTTCGACCTCCAGGCAAAGTATGCCGAAGTCATCTCGCAGGACATCGCTGCACAAATCCTGCGCGGCACGGCGCAAAAGTAACGCCGGCAGCGGAGCTCTAGGATACCCCGCTGCCGGCGCAGCTCATGTCACTTTTGTCACTCGGCGATCAGACCATCGCGTCGCGCTTGATCGTGATCACCTGCGGGTAGGTGAATTCCTTGAGGCCATCGACGCCGTATTCCGCGCCGAAGCCCGACTGCTTGTGCCCGCCGAAGGGCGCGAAGGGCGAAAGGTGGAGGAATTCGTTGATCCACACCGTCCCGGTCTCGAGCTGCTCGGCGATCTCGAGGCCCTTCTCGGTGTCCTTGGTCCAGACCGCACCGGCGAGGCCGTATTCCGAATTGTTCGCGCGCTCGATCACTTCGTCGACCGTGTCGAACTTCATCAGCGGCATGACCGGGCCGAACTGCTCTTCGGCGACGATCCGCGCGTCTTCGGGCGGATTGTCGAGGATGGTGATCGGCACGTAATAACCGGTCCCCGAAGGATCGACATTGCCGCCGGTCAGGAACTGGTAGCCCTGGTCCTTGGCGTCCTGGATCAGCTCGCACACGCGGTCGAACTGCTTCTTGTTCTGGATCGGACCGACGCCGGTGCCCTGCTGCGATCCATCGCCCACGACGACGCTCTTCGCGTAGTCCGCGATCGCCTTCGACAGGTCATCGTAGATGTCCTTGTGGATGTAGACGCGCTTGGCGGCGACGCAGATCTGGCCGGCGTTGGAGAAGCTCGACCAGAACAGCTGTTCGGCCACCTTCTCGACATCGGCATCGGGCAGGACGATCGAGGCGTCGTTGCCGCCGAGTTCCAGCGTGATGCGCTTGAGGTCGCCCGCGGCGCCTTCCATGATCTTCTTGCCAGTCGCGGTCGAGCCGGTGAAGGTGATCTTGTCGATGTCGGGGTGTTCGGTGATCAGTGGGCCGAGGCTGTCCTCGCCGGTGATGATGTTGACCGTCCCGGCCGGAACCACGTCCTTGATCAGTTCCGCGATCCGCAGCGTCGTGAGCGGCGTGAAGGGCGAGGGTTTCAGCACGATAGTGCAACCCGCGACCAGCGCGGGCACGATCTTCTGGATCGCCATCATCACCGGGAAGTTCCACGGCACGATGCCGCCGACCACTCCCACCGGCACGCGGCGGGTGCGGCTGAGGCGCTGCTCGTCATCCTGGTTGATTACGTCGTCGAGCGTCAGCGTCGACTGGGCCGCGGCAAGGCCCGCCGCGCCGTAGATTTCCTGCTGCGCCTGCGCATGCGGCTTGCCCTGCTCGCTCGTCAGCAGGCGGAACAGTTCGTCGGCATTGTCCTTGATCGCGGCGGCGATGCCCTGGACGACCTTCTGGCGTTCTTCGGGCGAGGTCTTCTTCCACTCCTTGAACGCGCGGCGCGCGGCGGCGACAGCGCGGTCGAGCTCGTCCTTGCCGCAGGCGGGCACGCGGGCGATGACCTGCTCGTTCGCCGGGTTCACCACGTCGAGCCATTGGCCATTGTCGACCATCTCGCCGTCGATCAGGTTCTTGTAGTCGGTCATGGGTTCTCTCCTCGGGAGTCTTGGGGATCAGGGGGGACTCGTCTCTCTTGCCGATACACTGTCGGGATTCGTTGCTCGTTGCAACGGGTCTTGCGATGCGGCGGCAAATTGGTGAGAGAGGCAGGGAGAGGAGAGCGCGTGCAGACCTTCGCCACCGAAGCGATCGAATGGCCCGATACGGCCGTGCAATTGCGCGAACAGGTCCGCGCGCTGGTCGCCGAACACGGCGAGGGCGACCCGGTGCGCCGCGCGAACTGCTGGACCAAGGCCGACCCCGCATTCAGCCGGAAGCTGGGCGAGGCTGGCCTCCTCGGCATGACGTGGCCCAAGGACTACGGCGGGCACGAGCGCGACCAGCTCGAACGCTACGTGGTGATCGAGGAACTACTTGCGGCAGGCGCCCCGGTGGGCGCGCACTGGATCGCCGACCGGCAGAGCGGCCCGTTGCTGCTTCGACTGGGAAACGAGGAATTGAAGCGCCGCTGGGTCCCCGCGATTGCACGCGGCGAGGCCTTCGCCTGCATCGGCCTGTCCGAACCGGGTTCGGGTTCTGACCTCGCCTCGGTGCGCACATCGGCACGGCGCGATGCGGACGAGTGGGTCATCAACGGCCAGAAAGTCTGGACCACGGGAGCGCATGTCAGCCATTTCATGATCGCGCTTATCCGCAGCGAGGCAGGGAGCGAGCGGCAGGCGGGCCTCTCGCAATTCGTCATCCCGATGGATGCGCCGGGCGTGTCGGTGAAGCCGATCATCGACCTGACCGGTGCGCACGAGTTCAACGAGGTCTTCTTCGAGGACGTGCGCCTCCCCGCCTCGGCCCTGCTGGGCGAGGAAGGCCAGGGCTGGCGGCAGGCGACGGCCGAGCTTTCGCTCGAACGCTCGGGGCCGGAGCGGTACCTCTCGTCGATGGTGCTGTTCCTCAAACTGGTGCGGCATGCCGAAGCGCATCCCGATCCGGCGGTGCGCGACCTCGTCGGGCGGCTGGCGGCAGAGGCGTGGACGCTGCGCCTGATGAGCGCCTCGGTCGCCGCCAAGCTGGCGCGCGGTGAGGACCCGGCGCTGGAGGCGACCATCGTCAAGGACCTCGGCAATTCCTACGAACAGGCGATCCCCGAACTGGTGCAGGCTGCGGTGGAGATGGACCTCGCGGGCGAGGAGGCGCTCGCCCGGGTCACGGCGTATCTGTTGCAGGTATCGCCCAGCTTCTCGTTGCGCGGGGGGACGCGCGAAATCCTCAAGGGCATCATCGCGCGGGGGCTCGGGCTTCGATGACGGGGACTGGGATGAACGATACCCGCCGCATGCTGGCCGAGATGGCCGATCCGCTGTTCGCCGAACTCGGCCCGGGCGCGACTATGGAGCGCGACTGGCCACGGATCGAGGAACTGGGCCTGCCGCAGCTACTGGTGAGCGAAGCGGACGGCGGTTTCGGCGGTAGCTGGGAGGACGCGCTCGTCGTGTTCCGCCTTGCAGGCTTCCATGCCCTCGCCCTGCCCTTGCCGGAGGCCATTATCGCCAGCCGGGCCGAGGAAGGCAGCGACACGCATTTCCTGCTTGGCGCCTTTGCCCGTTCGGCACAGATCGCCGGCGCGCTCGATGCGGCGCTCGGCATCGCGGTGGCCTACGTCAACGAGCGCCAGCAATTCGGCCGCCCGCTCGGCAAGTTCCAGGCGGTGCAGCAGAGCCTCGCGAGTTTCGCCTGCGAAGCGGCAGCCGCCAATTGCGCGGCGATGGGCGCGGCGCAGGCGCTCGACCGCGGCGAGGCGCGGTTCGAAGTCGCCGCCGCCAAGCTGCGCGCCAATCGCGCGGTCGGGATCGGCACGAACGTGGCGCACCAGGTCCACGGCGCCATCGGTTTCACGCGCGAATACGGCCTGCACGAACTCACCCGCCGCCTGTGGCAGTGGCGCAGCGACTTCGGCGGCGATGCGCATTGGAGCAAGGTGCTGGGTGAAGCGGTGATCGCGCGCGGCGCGGACGCCTTCTGGCCGGACCTGACCGCACGCACCGATCCGGAGCAGCGCGACTAAGGCGACAAAGGCGACTCGGTGTCGCCTTTGCTCGTCCGGAATATTCGATTGATTTATCATGTGTTTTTCGACCAGATCGGGCCGAAGGCGACACATTGCCCGTTTTCGGGGGGTGGCTTGGGAACTTGGTCACGAGAAAGAGCGGCGTCCGTCCTAGCGCGTCTCCCGCCCTGTAGGAAAGTCATGCCAGCGCGAGCACGCCGGTGAGGATGTTGCGCACCAGGTCGACCTGCCCCCGCGCGCCGGTCTTGGCGTAGATCTTTTTCGAATAGTAGCGCGCTGTTTCGACGGTCAGCCCGTGCTGCTCGGCCGCCTCGGCGATGGACAGCCCTTGCGACAGCGACCACGCCAGTCGCGCTTCCGCCGGGGTCAGGTCGAACAGGTCGGCCAGTTGTTCGTGCCGGTCCGCGCTGGAGGAACGGTCGCCGCGGAGGTAGACCATCGCCACCGCCCGGCTGTCTCCCGCCAGCGATTCGACATGGACGGGCGAGACCAGCACCTCGATCCAGGGGTCGCGGCTGAGGTTGAGCGCGCGGGGACGCAGCCGCCGGTCGGTCGCGCATTCGCGGACGAGCGCGGTCAGCTGGCGGTCGATGGCGGGGGAAGACGGCGTCAGGCGGTTGTACGGCCCGCGCCGCAGCGCGCCGGAGCGGGCGAGGAATCGCTCGGCCTGCGGGTCGCACTCCACGATCCGGCATCGCTCGTCGAGCGCGATCCAGCCGAAATTCATGCGGCTCAGCGCATCGGCACTCAGCGAAGCGCGGGCTTTCTCGCGCTCGAGGCTGGCGAGGACGCGCAACGCGACGCGCAGATAGGGTGCGAGCGCGGTGAGCAGGCTCGAATGCTCCGCGTCGAGGTCCACGCCGACCAGCGCGATCCATGCCTCGACGCCGCTCTCCTCGCTGAGGCGCAGGGCACGTATGTCTGTCCCCTGCCCCAGTGCCAGCTCGTCACCCGAATAGACCCGGCCTTCGCGCATGTCGGCATGCAGCAGTTCTTGCGCGCGCTCCGTTTCGCCATCGGACAGGAGCAGCGGGTCGCGCGATCCCGGCAGGCGCACCTTCAGCACCGCCGCCGACACGCCCGCCACGCGCCTGAGCCGCCGCAAGAACGTCCCCCACATCGGTTGTTCGAACACGCCGTCCTGCAGCGGCACGAGCAGCTCGACCTCGCCGATATTGGGAATACGCATGCGGGCCCTGTAATACCTCCCATTTGGGAGGTCCAACGGATTCCTCAATCGCTACCTATCTGAACCGAAAAGGAGTTCCGATGAGCGACGCGACAACCCTCACCCATCTCCAGCGCCTCGAGGCCGAGAGCATCCACATCATGCGCGAAGTGGTTGCCGAGGCGGACAAGCCGGTGATGCTCTATTCGATCGGCAAGGACAGCGCCGTGATGCTGCACCTGGCCAAGAAGGCGTTCTACCCCTCGCCGCCGCCCTTCCCGCTGCTCCACGTCGACACGACCTGGAAGTTCAAGGACATGTACGCGCTGCGCGAAAAGAGTGCGCAGGACGCGGGCATGGAACTGCTCGTCTACCAGAACCCCGAAGCCGTCGAGCGCGGCATCAACCCGTTCGACCACGGCCCCCTCCACACCGACATGTGGAAGACCGAGGGCCTCAAGCAGGCGCTCGACAAATACGGCTTCGATGCGGCCTTCGGTGGCGCCCGCCGCGACGAGGAAAAGAGCCGCGCCAAGGAGCGCATCTTTTCCTTCCGCACCGCCTCGCACGGCTGGGACCCCAAGAACCAGCGCCCCGAGCTGTGGAACCTCTACAACGCGCGCAAGAAGAAGGGCGAGAGCATTCGCGTCTTCCCGCTCTCCAACTGGACCGAACTCGACATCTGGCAGTACATCATGGCCGAGAACATCGAGATCGTGCCGCTCTATTTCAGCGCGCCGCGCCCGACCTTCGAATACGAAGGCGGCCTGTTCATGGCCGACGACCTCGAGCGGCTGGAAAAGGTCATGGGCTACCGCCCCGAAATCACCGAGAAATCGATCCGCTTCCGCACGCTCGGCTGCTTCCCGCTGACCGGCGCGGTCGAGAGCGAGGCCGCCACGCTGAGCGAGGTGGTGCAGGAAATGCTTCTCACCACCACCAGCGAACGCCAGGGCCGCGTGATCGACAAGGACGCGGGCGACGCGTCGATGGAGAAGAAGAAGCAGGAGGGTTATTTCTGATGACCGACCCCATCTACCAGACCGACGCCCTCATCGCCGAGGACATCGACGCCTATCTCGAGCAGCACCAGAACAAGTCGATGCTGCGCTTTATCACCTGCGGGAGCGTGGACGATGGCAAGTCGACCCTGATCGGCCGCCTGCTGTACGATTCGAAGATGATCTTCGAAGACCAGCTGGCCGCGCTCGAGAACGACAGCAAGAAGGTCGGCACGCAGGGGCAGGAAATCGACTTCGCGCTGCTGGTCGACGGTCTTGCCGCCGAGCGCGAACAGGGCATCACGATCGACGTCGCCTATCGCTTTTTCGCGACCGAGAAGCGCAAGTTCATCGTCGCCGACTGTCCGGGCCACGAGCAGTACACGCGAAACATGGTGACCGGTGCCTCGACCGCCGACCTCGCCGTGATCCTCATCGATGCGCGCAAGGGCGTGCTGGTGCAAACCAAGCGCCACAGCTTCCTGTGCCACCAGCTGGGCATCAGGAACCTCGTCCTCGCGGTCAACAAGATGGACCTTATCGATTACGACCAGGCGCAGTTCGACGCGATCGTGAAAGACTACGCGCACTTCGCGGAAAGCATCGGTATCGAAAGCTTCACCGCGATCCCGATCTCGGGCTTCAAGGGCGACAACATCACCACCCATTCGGCCAACACGCCGTGGTATTCGGGCCCGGTGCTGGTCGACCACCTCGAAAGCGTCGAAGTCAACGCTGCGGGCGATGTCGACAAGGCCTTCCGCATGCCGGTCCAGTGGGTCAACCGCCCCAACCTCGACTTCCGCGGTTTCTCCGGCCTGATCGCCAGCGGCACCGTGAAGCCCGGCGACACGCTGCGCTCGCTGCCTTCGGGCAAGACCAGCAAGGTCAAGAGCGTGGTCACCATGTCGGGCAATCTCGACGAGGCGGTGGCCGGCCAGTCGGTCACCATCTGCCTCGAGGACGAGATCGACTGTTCGCGCGGCGACGTGCTCGCCGCGGCCGACAGCCCGCCGGAAGTTGCCGACCAGTTCGAGAGCACCATCGTGTGGATGGACGACGAACCGCTCGTCGTCGGCCGCGCCTACTGGATGAAGCTCGGCACGCAGATGGTCAGCGTCACCGTCGCGCATCCCAAGTACGAGATCGACGTCAACACGATGGACCATCTGGCCAGCCAGACGCTCCATCTCAACCAGATTGGCGTGTGCGAGATCACCACCGACAAGCGCGTGGTGTTCGATCCCTATGCGGAGAACCGCGCGCTCGGCGGGTTCATCCTGATCGACAAGATCACCAACCACACGGTCGGCGCCGGCATGCTGCACTTCAGCCTGCGCCGCAGCCAGAACGTTCACTGGCAGGCGACCGACATCACCCGCGAGCATCACGCGGGCATGAAGAACCAGACGCCGCGCGTGTTGTGGTTCACCGGCCTGTCCGGCTCGGGCAAGTCGACCATCGCCAACGAGGTGGAAAAGAAACTGGCGATCATGAACCGCCACACCTTCCTGCTCGATGGCGACAATGTCCGCCACGGCCTCAACAAGGACCTCGGCTTTACCGAGAGCGACCGGATCGAGAACATCCGCCGCATCGGCGAAGTCGCCAAGCTGATGACCGATGCGGGCCTGATCGTGCTCACCGCCTTCATCTCGCCCTTCCGGGCCGACCGCCAGCTGGTGCGCGAGATGATCGACGCAGGCGAGTTCATCGAGATCCACGTCGACACGCCGCTGGAGGTTGCCGAAGCGCGCGACGTCAAGGGCCTCTACAAGAAGGCGCGCGAGGGCAAGCTCAAGAACTTCACCGGGATCGACAGCCCCTACGAAGCGCCGGAGGACCCGGAAATCCGGGTCAACACGGTCGAGATGAGCCCCGAAGAGGCGGCCGACTACATCATCGGCAAAATCCTCCCGCTGAAGTGATCACCGGCCACTGACAAACGAAAAGGGGCGCCCCGCAAGGCGCCCCTTTTTTCGTGCGGGTCGGGCCGCGATCAGCCCGGGCTTTTGGGCCCCGACCCGCCGCTCGCCCCGATCAGTCCGGTCCCGAACGCAGTGATCGCCGCGCCGATCAGTAGCCTGCTTTGCGATGCACCGGCGGTCGTCCCCGGATCGGCCAGCGCGGCGCAATTGGCGCGGTCGGCCCAGTCGAGCCAATCCTGCCAGGTGTAGGTTTCCCCGGTCGCGACATCGCGATAGGTCTTGCCGACATAGCGCCAGCTTTCGGGCGCGTTGCCATCCTCCAGCCAGTCCGAATATTCGGGCTGGATCTTGCGGCAGTTCCACGTTTCCGGCGCATCTAGCGCGCCTGTCTGGTCGGATGCGATCGCCTGGTCAGCTTCGTTCTGGGCGAACGCCGTAGCACCGCCCGTCAGGAGCGTCGCCATGGCCGCAACACCGATGAGAACCTTGCGCATGTCTGCTTCCCGCTTGCTGGTCGTTGCCCGCCTTCTACACCGGGAGCCTTAACACAGCAAGAATCGGGCGTTTTCGCCCTTGCGGTGCCGCGTCCGGTTCTGAATAACCGGCGGATAAGGATTACGCAGGAGAGCCCCCGATGAGCAACACCGCGCATGACGGCGAATGGGTCAAGCGGCCCGCGAGCGCTTCCGAGGGGACGCATTGCACGGCCGCCGATTACGAGCGCATGTATGCCGAAAGCCTCGCCGACCCGGATGCGTTCTGGGCGGAACAGGCGAAGCGGCTCGACTGGTTCGAACAGCCGACGACCATCGCCGACTGGAGCTTCGACCCTGTCGCTATCAAGTGGTTCGACGACGGCAAGCTCAACATCTGCCACAATGCGGTCGACCGGCATGTCGCGGCCGGGAACGGCGATCGCGTGGCCCTGATATTCGAGCCGGACAGCCCGGATTTTGAAATCCGCACCATCACCTATGCCGAACTCAAGGCCGAAGTGGTCCGCATGGCGAACACGCTCCGCAAGATGGGTGTGCAAAAGGGCGACCGGGTCACGATCTACATGCCGATGGTGCCCGAGGGTGCCTTTGCGATGCTCGCCTGCGCCCGGATCGGGGCGATCCATTCGGTGATCTTCGGCGGCTTCTCGCCCGATGCGATCGCGGGCCGGGTCGAGGATTGCAGGAGCGACTGGATCGTCACCGCCGACGAGGGGCTGCGGGGTTCCAAGACCATCCCGCTCAAGGCTAATGTCGATGCGGCGCTGGCAAAGGCCTCGGCCAGGGCGGTGCTCGTCATCCGCCACACCGGCGGCGACGTGGCGATGACGGAAGGTCGCGACCACTGGTATCACGAGCTGTCGGCGGATGTCGGCACCGAATGCCCCTGCGAGCCGATGGATGCCGAGGACCCGCTGTTCATCCTCTACACCTCCGGATCGACCGGCAGCCCCAAGGGCGTGCTGCATACGACCGGCGGCTATTCGGTCTGGACCGAGACCACTTTCCGCTACGTCTTCGATTACCGGGAGGGCGAGGTCTACTGGTGCACCGCGGACATCGGCTGGGTCACCGGGCACAGCTACATCGTCTACGGCCCGCTTCAGAACGGCGCGACCGCGCTGATGTTCGAAGGCGTGCCAAACTATCCCGATCACGACCGCTTCTGGGCGGTGTGCGCAAAGCACAAGGTCAACATCTTCTACACCGCCCCCACCGCGATCCGTGCGCTCATGCGCGAGGGAGAGGCGCATGTGGCGAAGCACGATCTGTCCGCGCTGCGGCTGATCGGCTCGGTCGGCGAGCCGATCAATCCCGAGGCCTGGCGCTGGTATCACGACAACGTCGGTGGCGGCACCACGCCGGTGATCGATACCTGGTGGCAGACCGAAACCGGCGGCACCATGATCACCACCCTGCCCGGCGCGCACGACATGAAGCCGGGCAGCGCGGGCAAGCCCTTTTTCGGCGTCTCCCCCCAATTGGTCGACAATGACGGCGCGGTGCTGGACGGCGCAGCCGAGGGGAACCTGTGCATCACCCGCAGTTGGCCCGGCCAGGCGCGCACCGTCTATGGCGACCACGAGCGCTTCGTGCAGACCTATTTCAGCACCTACAAGGGCAAGTATTTCACCGGGGACGGATGCCGGCGCGATGCCGACAGCTATTACTGGATCACCGGCCGGGTGGACGACGTGATCAACGTCAGCGGCCACCGCATGGGCACGGCCGAGGTCGAAAGCGCGCTGGTGCTCCATCCCCGCGTCAGCGAGGCTGCGGTGGTCGGCTTCCCGCACGACATCAAGGGTCAGGGCATCTATTGCTACGTCACGCTCAAGGTGGGCGACGAGCCGTCGGATGAACTCGCTGCCGAGCTGCGGCAGTGGGTGCGCAAGGAGATCGGCCCCATCGCCACGCCCGACCACATCCATTTCACCCCCGGCCTGCCCAAGACCCGTTCGGGCAAGATCATGCGGCGGATCCTGCGCAAGATCGCGGAGAACGATTTCGGCTCTCTGGGCGACACCTCGACGCTGGCAGACCCGTCGGTCGTCGAGGCGCTGATCGGGGGGCGGCAGAACCGCTAGGCCGGCTGCTACGGCATCCAACCGCTTGGCGCCGCACCTGTCTTGCTATGGGTCGGCGGCAGGTTCGACGGCCTCCGGCCCTTTCCAAAGCCGGTCCGATAGTCCACCCCTGTCTGCCCGATGATCGAAGAGGGGGGGAGATGATGCAAAGCCGCTACGCAAGCTGGATGCGCCGGGCGCTCTTTGCCCTTGCCGTGGGCGCCATATCCGCCTGCGGCCCCGCCGCGACCGACGAACCCGCCTCTCCCCCCGCCACAACCATCCTCGTCGGCGGCGACCTCCATTTTGCCGAGAGCTACGAGCGAACTGCCGATGGGCGGCTCAAGGACGGCCCGCATACGTTCGAGGGGCGCTATCGCGACAGCCTCAAGGGATTGATGCCGCTGATCGCAGACGCGGACCTGACCATCGCCAATCTCGAAGGGCCGCTGTCGCTCCCGCAGCCGGACAATCCGCTCGCCGCAACGCGCGAATATCTGCACTGGTCGCGGCCCGAGGAAGCCGCCGGCGCGATCAAATTCGCCGGGATCGACGTGGTCAGCCTGGCGAACAACCACGGCATGGACCAGGGCGTGGCCGGCCTCGAACAGACCATCGCCGAACTAGACGCACAAGGCACGGCCCATTTCGGTGGCGGCGCCGATCTCGCAGAGGCGCGCGCGCCCTTCGTCTACACTTTCGACCGGGCCGATGGATCCCAAGCGGCGGTGGCCGTCTTCGCAGGGTTTGCGCCCAACATTCCGGCGCCAGATGGATTCGATTCCTACGCCGGAGCCGATGCGCCCGGCCTCGCGCCGGTCGACCCGAAATACTTGCGCGGAGAAATTGCCCGCCTGCGCGCTCAGTATCCTGATCTGTTCGTCATCGCCTATCCGCATTGGGGGCGCAACTATGCATGGGTCTACACCAAGGAAATCGAACTGGGCCGCGCCCTGATCGATGCAGGTGCCGACATGGTGCTCGGCCATCATGCGCACACGGTGCAGGAGATCGAGCGGTATCGCGGCAAGTGGATCGTGTACGGGCTCGGCAATTTCATCTTCCTCGCGCCCGGCCGGTACAAGGATTTCACCAAGGTGCAGCCCTACGGGTTTGCCGCGCAACTGGCATTCCCGGGAGAGAAGGGCAGCGCGCCGCGCGTGCGTCTGTTCCCGATTGCCGCGAACAACCGCACCACCGGCTTCCAGGCCCGTCCGGTCGACATTCGCGAAGCCCGCAGGGTAATGAGTGCGATCCAGGCGCGCGAGGGCTCCAACGGGCTGGCGGGGACCTTCGGCGAGACCGAACTGGGTGCCTATTACGAGCTCGAACCGAGCCGGTAGCCTCACGCGCCGTTGGCGAGCCACTCCGCACTGGCGATAGCCGCGGCGCGACTGTCGTGGTCGACGTCCGACAGGACGCGGAGCTGCCACTTCATCGGCAATCCGTTTATCTCGGCGAAGCGGGTCGCGCGGGAGAAGAAATTGAGCCCGCGTTCCAGCCGGTGGGCGCCCTGCCGCCTTGCGAGCGAGGTGCGGCGCAGGCGCTCGTCACTCGGATCGTCGTCCTCGACGCCCAGCACGACCATGCACTCGCGCGCGAGCAGGCGCGCGAACGAATCTTCTCCGAGCGAGACCTGCGCCAGACCGTAGGGCCACGGCAGCCGCGTATCGGGCAGAGTGTACCATCCGGCCATCGACATCACCGAACGGGCGACCCGGGCATCGGGGTTGAACAGCAGGAACCGCTCCACGAACTGGGCGCCGGCGGAATGGCCGAACAGCGAATAACGCGGGCTGCGACTGCCGGTCGCGTCGCACACGGCGTCGAACAGGGGTTCGATGGCGTTGAATGCCGATTTCGGCCCCATCGATCCACGCCGGATGCCGCCCAGAGCATAGCGATCGCCGCGGAACCTGTGCTCGCTAAAATGCGGGATTACCGGCATGACCTGCATTTGCCCGGCCAAAGGCAACCAGGTCGATGCCGTGTAATCGACGTTCCGATTGGCGCCGTGGAGGACGATCACCACGGGCCAGCTTTCGTCCCAGCCGTCCGCGCGGTGGAAATAAGCCTGCAGGCGCGGTCCGCCCCACCCGTCCAGTTCCACTTGCTCGAAGCCGGCTGGCGAGCCGTCCGATCCCGCGCAGGCTCCTGCGGCGGCAGCGCCGGCCAGAAGCGTCACGGCAAGGGATCCGAAACGACGGCGGGTGACCGGATCAAGCACTACACCTTCCAGCTTGGATGGCACGATAAACGCCCCCGGATCGCAAGGCGCGCATGGCAATTAGCCGCAGCCCCGGCATCATGTCAAAACCCGCGAAACAGGCGAAACACCCGCCCTGCGGCTATATCGACGAAAGATTTTACAAATTCGCCAATCGGTTACTTCCGCCTAGGGAATCGCCCAATTTTGGGACGCTGCCCGCAGCCTCCTTGCGCCCCGACCAGCCTCGTCTAATCGAGTTTACTGGTAAACCGTTTAGTAAACACTTAGTTTAACGAAATAATCACCAGAACATCGAGTCGCGCGCAAATTGGACAGGGGAAGTTTCGTGGGCTCAATGCGTTTGGAAAAGCTGCGTAGCAATGCGCACATGGCAGAAGACGATGCTACCGAGGTGCTCGATCTGGCCGATCCGGCGGTAGCCGATCTGGTGGATTTCCCGGACGATGTCCGCGCACCCGAAAAGCCACTGCCGACATCCGCCAAAGCCAAGGTCGGCCTCAAGCGCCGCCTCAAGATCACGCCCGTAGAACAGCAGCGCCTGCGCGATGCGCGGCAGGGTTTCGCGACCCGGCGGCTCGATCTCGCCCACGTTACCAGCCTGATCGAAGGCCCGATCCGGCCGCGCGCCGGCGACCTCGTCCTCGCACGGGTCGACCGCCTGCGGTATCATCGCCGCATCGAACTCGCGAACGGCCGCAAGGCGCTCCTCCACCGGGGCGACGAGATCATCGTGGCCTACGGCAACCGTTATGCAACCGATCAGTACGAAGGGCTGGTCCCGTTCGACCTCGGCCCGACGAACCTGATCGCCACCGGGGGCGTCGCCGCGACCATGGTGTCGCGCAACGCGGCCATGCGATCGGCCACGCAGATCACCCCGATCGGGTTGCTCGGCAACCTGCGTGGCGATCCGATCAATCTGCACGATCTCAAGCTCACCACCGACATGCCCGGGACCAACCGTCCCGGCACGATCGCGGTTCTCGGGACCGGCATGAATTCGGGCAAGACCACGGTCTGCAAGTCGCTGATCCGCGGCCTGAGGGCTGCCGGCAAGCGGGTGGCCGGGATCAAGGTCACCGGCACCGGTTCGGGCGGCGATTACTGGGCCATGGTCGATGCTGGCGCGCATGTGGTGGCCGATTTCACCGACGTCGGTTTCTCCGCCACATACAAGCTCAACCTCGCGGAGCTGGAAACCCTGCTGGTCGACCTGCTCGCCCATGCCACCGCTCAAGGGGTCGATGTGGCGGTCCTCGAGATTGCCGACGGCATCTTCCAGGCGCAGAACAGCGAACTGATCCGGTCGGACGTGTTCAGGGAAGCCGTCGACCGCATCGTTTTCGCAGCGGGCGATTCGCTCGGCGCGGTGCACGGCCTCGCCGTGCTCAAGGAGCTTGGACTCCCGGTCGTCGCCCTGTCGGGCCGCGTGACGATGTCCTCGCTTTCCCTGCGCGAATTCGCGCAGCCACTGCCGGTCGGCATCCTGTCGAAGCGCGAGCTGGAGACCGCCGAAATCGCCCTCGGGGAAGTGCTTGACGCGACCCTCGAGGCGCCCCTGCCCCACGAGCTTTCCGACAAGAACGGCAAGAGCGTCTTCGGCTGGAGCGACCAATGAGCGAGGAACCACGCCGCAAGCTGCGTTTCAGCGACTGTCTGACACGCAAGGAGATCGCGATCGTCGTGCTGATGGCACTGGCCACGGCCACGGCGACGGGTGTCCTCATCCTCGCCGTCCGCAGGATCCTCCAGATCCTCGAGACCACGGCGGTTGAAGGGGTGACGGACCTGCTGCTGTTCCCGCTGGCGGTCCTCGCGGGCGCGACGGTGGTCTTCGCCATCCTTCGCGGCGCCGAATTCGCGGTTTCGGAAACGATCAGCTTCAACGCGACCCATCGCTTGAGGATGGACCTCTACAACCACATGACGGGAATGGCGCCGGACCAGATCCGCCACCGCTCGCGCGGCAGCCTGATCCTGCGGCTCACCGGTGACCTCACCATGCTGCGGACCTGGCTGGCCCGCGGTTTCTCGCGCGGCCTTGTCGCGGTGTTCTCGCTGCTGGCCTGCTTGGGCGTAGTGGCCTATTTCAGCCTGCTGCTGGTAGGGGTGATCACCGCAACCTTCCTGGGCTTTGCCATCGTGTCGACCCTCGTCGGCCGGCGGTTGCAGGAATGGACCAAGGCGGTGCGCCGGCGCCGCTCGCGCCTGACGAGCAATATCGACGAGCAGGTCCATGCGCTGGCGGTCGTTCAGGTCTTCGGCCGGACCGCGGGCGAGACGCAACGTCTCTCGCGCCAGAGCGAGCACATGACTGAGGCTTTGTCTCGCGAAGCCCGGCTGCGCGGCATGCTGCGCGGCGTTTCCGACTTTGCCGGCTGGACTGCCGTGGTCATTTCGCTGTGGGTCGGCACCCGCCTGCTGCTGAACGGTGACATCGACCTTGCCTCGCTGTTCGTGACGCTCCTCGCCATCCGCCTGATGCACGGCTACGTGCGACAGCTGGCCAATTCGCACGAATACTGGCGCCGCGCGCAGATTTCGCGCAGCAAGCTTGAGGATTTCCTCAACAGTTCCAGCCGCACGCCGTCGCACGTCGAGCAGGAACCGCTGCGCCATCGCCGTGCCCCTATCTGCTTCGACAACGTCGTGCTGGCGGGCGGCTCCACGCCGTTCTCGGCACGGGTGGACGCCGGACGCCACGTTGCGCTCGTCGGCCCGAGCGGCGGGGGCAAGTCGACCGTGCTCGGCCTCGTAGCCCGTCTTGCCGATCCGGAAAGCGGTACCGTGGCGATTGGCGACCAGGATCTCGCGACCTGCCAGCTCGACACGATCTATCGCCGGGTCGGCATGGTCAGCCCGCAACTTCCGCTCATGCGCGGGACGCTGCGGCGCAACCTGACCTATCGCAATCCTTCCGCGACCGACGAGGACGTGCAGGCCCTGCTCGACAGCTGCCACCTCAACGACCTCGTCAACGAGCTTCCGGGCGGCCTCGATTTCTGGCTGACCGAAGGCGGCGCCAACCTGCCCGGCGGCGCAAGCCAGCGTATCCGGTTTGCCCGCGCCCTCCTCGGCAGCCCGCCGATCCTCCTGCTTGACCAGGCGATGGACGGACTGGACGACGACACTCGCACGGTCTTCCGCAGCGTCATCGCACGCTATGCCGGTACGATCCTGAGCGTCAGCGAGAACGCGGACGACCTTGCCATCGCGGACACCGTATGGCGGGTCGAACGGGGTACCGTGGTAGAGGAGATCGCCGCGAGCCAGTACCTGCGCGATCGCCAGCCTGCCATGCCCGCGTTCCTGCGGCTGGCTTCGGTTGCCTGACAGGCCATCATGGCCGGCGTCGGAGGGGGCCACGGTTTCCACCATCGACTTCGGCCGCGACTTTGCGTGACGGACTCGGCAGGACTAGTGATAACGCCATGAAACCTTTGCATGTGAACGCCCGTCGCCTGGCACGGGCAACGGCCCTCGCCAGCATCCTCCTTGCCTCCGCCGGCTGGGCGCAGGACGCGGATGACGAGCTGGAGACGGACGTCCGCGAACGGGCCTGGCTGGACCTTTCGGCGACCGGCGTGGCTGCGTCCGGCCGGTCCTTCGACGCGAACGAGGACGAGGACCGATCGGGCGGGCTCTTCCGTGCCGAACTGGGATGGGACCGCGACGCCGGTGCCAACCATTTCGACGCCATCGCATCGACCGGTTATTACGCCTACACGGACGAGGAACGCTCCGACCGGTGGAGCAATGCGCTGTCCCTCGCCTATGGCCGGGACATCTCGGATACCGTGCAGCTGAGCCTGCGCGGACGCGCCGCCACGCGGCTGTCGACACTGGAGAGCCGCGAGGCCGACGAAGCCCGCCTGCAAGGGCGCGTCGCCTTTCAGGACGGGAACCACCGTGTGCGCGTGACGGGCGGTTGGCGTTGGCGCAATTATCAGGACCGCGATACCGGCACCGGCGACGGCCCGATGGCGGAAATCGAATACCGCTATCGCATCGGGCGCGGGAACTTCGTTCTCGCCGAAGTGATCTACGACGCCATCGATTCCGATATCGAGCGGCTGACCTACGACCGGGTCACCGTGCGCGGTGCGGGACGCGTGCGCCTGTCGCGCGATCTCGACCTCGATCTGGGCCTGCGCTGGCGCGACTGGGACAACGATTTCCGCCTGATCGGCACCGAAAAGCGCACCGCCAGCTCGATCGCTCCCGAAGTGGAACTGACCTACGAATTCGGCGACGACTGGACGCTGAGCGGCGGTGGCTCGATCATCTGGCGCAATTCGAACGACCCCGATTACGACCGCACGGTCTATCGCGGGGTCCTGTCGCTCGAAAAGCGGTTCTGGATCGCCCGCTAGGCGTCAGTTCCAGACGAGGTCCTTCGCCGCGGCGACCATGCCGCGGTTGTCGTGCCCGACGCCCTGCACATATTCGATCCGCCAGACGAGCGACACGGATTGGTCCGCTGCCGCCTCCTGCGCGCGGGCAAAGAAATACCGCCCCCGCTCGAGCCGGTTCGGCCCCTGCTCCATCGCGACGCTCGACGTGGGCAGCGTGGGATCGTTGGGATCGGTGTCCTCGGTCCCCAGCAGGATGATCAGGCGCTTGCGCAGCGCCGCGGCGAGATCGTCCCGCGTGACGGGGGTTGCGCCGAGGCCAACCGGATACGCCCGCGACATCTGCGGGAGCGTGTACCAGCCGGCATTTGCAGCAATCGCGCGTGAATAGCGCGCTTCGGGCATCAGCATCAGGAACCGGTGGACGAACTGCGCCCCGCCCGAATGGCCGTACATCGCATAGCGCGAAACCTGCGTGCCCGTGGCGGTGCGGACGGCATCGAACAAGGGTTCGATCGCGGCAAAGCTCCATTGCTCGCGCGGGCGTAGCTGGCCGGCGGCATCGAGCACATGGCCTTCCTGATAGGCGAGCGATTCCGGGAAGTCCTGCTCGCTGAACTCCGGCGCGAGGACGATGTAATGCCCAGCGGTCGCGGCATCGACCCAGGCGTCGCGATAGCTGCCGGCGGTCCGGCTGGTGCCATGGAAGACCAGCAGCACCGGGGTCGTTGCGGTGACCGTCGCGGGCCGGTAATAATGCACCGGGATCGCCGGCCCCGCCCAATTGGCGAAGGTGAAGGTCCCCACCCCCGCCGGGATTGTAGGGGCGGGTGTCGGAGTGGGCGAAGGCGTGGGCGAGGAGGTGGGCGTTGGCGACGGCGCAGGTGTCCCGCTCGTCGGCGGCGGCCCCGGCGAGTTGTCGCCCGATCCGCCACATGCCGACAGCAGACAGGCCGCGGCGCCTGCCAGCAACATCGCCGCCGATCTCGACTGCCTCACCGGCATTTTCTGTCCCTCGTCCAACGACCCGTGAGCCCGGCCTTTCCTATCCGGCAGGGACCCGGCGCGTGGCAATGCCCATCGCAGCGGCAGCTGACCAAAAACCTAACCGCTCGACAGCTTTGCGGCAGCCCGCGCCGCGCGTGCGCCGAAGTGCGGGCGACGCCGGCGGCGGTCAGAACGGCATGGCACGCACCCACTCGCCCGCTCTGCGCGCTCCGTCGTCGGGTGCGCGCCGGATCAGCCAGTCGCTGGCGGCGAGCGGGGACTGAGCGCCGCTGTCCTGGTTGGACACCGGCGAAAGGCCATCCTGTCCCAAGCGTGCCCGGGTAAAGGTTTCGCGCATGCCGGAGGGCGGCAGGTCGGCCGCAAGTCTCTGCGGAAAGGTCGCTACACAGTCCTTCCCCGCGCCGCCCTGCAGCGCAGCCAGCAGCGGCGCAAGGAAGAGGCGCGCGGTGACCATGGCGGAGCCGGGATTGCCCGGCAGCCCCAGGACGCAGGTCTCGCCAACCTTGCCGAACCACACCGGCTTGCCGGGCCGGATCGCCACCTTGGAAAAATGCAGCTCTAGGCCGAGATCGCCGAACATCGGCTTGGCGAAATCGCGGTCCCCGACCGAGGCACCGCCCAGCACGACGACGAGGTCCGAACCGGCAAGCGCAGCCTCTGCCAAGGCCGCGAGCTCTTCCAGCCGGTCGCGGCCGCGCGCCTTGCCGGCCAGCGCGCCGCCGCCTTGCGCCACCATGGCCGCGACGCCGACGCTGCCGGAATCGGGAATCGCATACGGTGTTGCCGCCGCGCTGCCCGGCGCGACAAGCTCGTCACCGGTGGCGATCATGGCCACACGCGGACGCCGTGCGACCGAGACCTTCGCCCGGTCTGCCCCGGCAAGCGCGACCAGCGCCGTCGGCACGAGCGGCGCACCTGCCGCAAGGATCGTGTCGCCCTCGCGAAAGTCGCTGCCCTGTTGCCGGATATAGCGATCCGGTCCCAGTTCTTGGCCGAACCGCACGCGATCGCCCTCGCGCTCGGCGTCTTCCTGGATCACAACCCAGTCCGCACCGGAGGGCACATGGGCGCCGGTGAAAATCCTGACCGCTTCGCCCCGACCCACCGACCCCGCGAAAGGCGCACCCGGCGCGGCCTCGCCGACGATTGCCTGCCATCCGCCAGCCGCCGCATCTGCATGGCGCACGGCATATCCGTCCATCGTCGACACATCGTGGCGAGGCGCATCGATCGCCGCTCTCACCGGCTCTGCCAGATAGCGCCCCTGCGCCTGCTCGATCTTGACCGTTTCCCCCGGCAGCGGAACGACAGCGGCAAGCATCCGCGCCAGCGCCTCGTCATAGGCGATCATCCGCCGATCGAGGCCAGGTGCGGCGTCGACCCGCTCGACCCTTCGTGGAGCCGGTGGGCGCGCGGCTTGGCGGGCAGGGCGGCAAGGATGCGCGCAACAAGGTCGTCCTGCTGCCGGTCCTCCTGCAACAGGTCGCGCAAATCGACGCCGTGTTCGCCGAACAGGCAGAGGTGGAGCTTGCCCCGGCTCGACAGGCGCAGACGATTGCAGCTGTCGCAGAAACCGGGCGAATAGGGCGCAATCAGGCCGATCCGTCCCGCGAAACCGGGATGGGCATATTCCACCGCCGGCCCGCTGCCGGTAGCGCGGTCCAGTGGCGTCCAGCCGCCCTGACGCAGCTTTTCCGCGATGGCATCGCCTGCTGTCGCTTGCAGGCGATGGAAGCCGGCATTGTCGTTGGTGCGCATCAATTCGATGAAGCGCCATGAAACCGGCCGGGCGGCGATGAAGCCCAGCAATTTGTCCCAGCCTTCCGGTTCCAGCGAACGCATCAGCACGCTGTTCACCTTCACCGCGTCGAAACCCGCATCAAGCGCCGCATCGACGCCCTCAACGATCTGCGGCAAGCGGTCATGGCCCGTCACCCGCGCGAAATTCTCGCGATCGAGCGTGTCGATACTGACATTGACCGCATGCACGCCCGCCTCGCGCCACGTTTCCGCCCGCTCGGTCAGACGGTAGCCATTGGTTGTCATTGCGATCCGGCGGATGCCCTCGACCCCGGACAGGTCCCGCGCAATCGCTTCGAAATCGCTTCGCACCGTCGGCTCGCCGCCGGTCAGCCGCAGCTTCCACAGGCCGAGGCGGGCGAAACCGGCGACCGCACGGCGCAGTTCGTGGCGCGACAATTCGGGCGGCAGGCTCGCGTCCTTGCGGTATCCCTGCGGCAGGCAATAGCTGCAGCGGAAATTGCACCGGTCGGTGAGCGAGAGGCGCAGGTATTCAAACCGCCGCCCGAAGCTGTCTTCGAGCGCGAGCCTGCGGTCCGTCGGAGCGGCAAAAGGAGTGGGCCCTTGATCCATCCAGGAAACAGGTACGCTCGCGCCGCCCCTTTGGCTACAGCCTCGCCCGCATGACGCGCTAGGCTAGGCCGCCTGCATTCTCAGTTCGCGGGCCCGGCCCTTGTGGCCGAAGGTCTCGTGCAGGTCGGCCGCTTCCTCGCGCAGGCGGGCCGCGGCATCGCGATTCCCTTCGAGGTCAGACAGCTCGGCGCGCCATTCCTTGAGCATGGCCTGCTGGAAGCGTGCCCCGCTCTCTTCGACCAGCTGCTCGGCCCGCAACAGCAGGTCCCGCGTCTCCTCAATCGAAGCGACTCCGTCATGCCGCATCCGCGCACGCGCGAGTATGCCGAGACAGACGACCTCGGACTGCCTGGTCGAATGGGCACGGCATGTGCGGACAGCGGTACGCCCGGCATCGATTGCCTCCGCCAGGTGTCCGCCCTCGAGCAAGGCCTCGGCCACAAGCCCCTCGCCGATGCCCAACCACAGGCGTTCACCCGCTTTGAAGATCGCGACCGCCTGCCGGGCGCTGGCCAGGGCCGCTTCGGCGTCTCCTTCGGCAAGTTGCGCGCGGGCCCGGGCTGTGTGTGCAAAGGCCGCCAACTGGCTCGAACCAGCCTTGTCGCTGATCGCCGCGAGCGCATCGGCATGTCGGTGCGCTGCCTCGGGATTTCCGATAAGGCTCTGGGTGATCCCCGCCATCCAGTGGGTCCAGGCGAGGACTTCGGGCGTACCGTCGCTTTCCCCCATCCGGCAGCACAGGTCGAACCGCTCCAATGCTTCCTTCACGCGGCCCGACCACATCAGGTTTACCGCCGCCTGGAAATGGCAAAACGAGACCGGATTGCCGGGCGTCGGCCAGGAATCCCGGTCCAGCCCGGCGAATTTCTCGACGCCTTGCTCGGCAAGGTCGAGTGCATCGGAAACATGCGACGAAACTGCCAGAGCATCCATCAGGATCAGGTGGGTCGATGCCTCGGCGGCGAGGCTGCCCGAACTCGCTGCCAACGCATGATTGCGACGCGCCAGTTCGAGATAGCCTTGCGCATCTCCGGTACCACCGATCACCCGAGCATACAGCGAAGACAGCATAAGACGCGCGGTGGGATTGCCGGTGCGGTCCGCCAGGGCATCGCCTTCCGCCAGGATGGCCTGCGCCTCTTCGATCGACAAGGCAGTCTGGTGGGCGGAATAGAGCATCTGGATGCAGGCCGACAGGTGCAGCCTGATCGCTGCCGGTTCCTCGTCGAGATCGCGCACCAGTTCGCGGATGGCGAGCCAGTGGCCGTTGGCCATGCCGAAATCGGTATGGCTGACCCACTCCGCCGCGCGCCGGTGCCACTCGGCCGCGACCAGCGCATCGCCCGCCTCCTGGTAATGGCGCGCCAGCTCGGGTGCGAATTCCTCGATCCGGTCCGCGTGCCGGCGCTCGATGACCCGCGCCACCTCGCGGTGGAAGTCGCGCGCCTCGGCCTTGAGCAGGCTCGCCGCCGCCATTTCCAGCGTGAGCGGATGAACGAAGGTGTAGCGCGCATAGGGGACGAGGCTGAGTTCCGAGGTGAAGCCGAGGCGAACCAGCGCGGAAAGGGCTGCGGCCGCTTCGCTTTCCGAAACGCGGCTGACTTCGGCCACCAGCGGTTCGGAAAACTGCTTGCCGGCGATGGCGGCGATCTGGAGCAGGCGCCGCTGCATCTCGGGCAGGCGCGCGATGCGCATCGTCAGCAGCGCGCGGACGGTCCCGGGGATCTCGATGGCGTCGACCGAGCCGGCGAAGACATAGGCCCCGCGCTCGCCCGTCAGCTGGCCCGCCTGCGCGAGGCTGCGGACGATTTCCTCGAGGAAGAAGGGGTTGCCGCCCGATGCGTCCTGCAGCTTGGCGCCCAGCGCGGCGACGCTCTCGTCCATGCCGAGCAGGTCGGAGAGCAGTGCGTCGATGGCACCCGAGCCGAGCGGGCGCAAGGCCAGCTGGCGGCAGCGCGACGATCCCAGCCAGCGCGCCTCGAATTCTGGGCGATAGCTGGCGAGTACCAGAACGGGTGCAATGTCCTCGGCATCGAGCAGGCGCTCGAGGAACTGGCCGCTGGCATCGTCGAGCCAGTGGAGGTCCTCGAGATAGACCACGATCGAACTCTCGCGTCCCAGCTTGGCGAGAGCGTGCCTGAATATGGCAAGGACGCGCCGTTGCAGGGTGCCGGCGTCCATCGGCAACGGCGGCACGGCGGGGTCCGACACGCGCATGAAGGCGAAGAGCGAGGGCAGTTCGTTCACGAGATCGGGATCGAGCGCCTCGATCCAGGCAGTGATCTTGCGCCGCTTCTCCTCCGGCGTCTCGTCGGGCAGCACGCCGAACAAAGAATGGAACAGGCCGACGATCGGGGCATAGGGGCTGATCCCGCTGGCGCTGGTCGCGCGCCCTTCGGCCACCAGCACGCCCTGCGCGCGGCAGCTGGTCATGAATTCGAAGCACAGGCGGCTCTTGCCCGATCCCGCATCGCCGACCACGCCGATCACCTGCAGGCCGTCGAGCGAGGCGCGCTCCAGCCCGCGCTCGAGCGCGGTCATCTCGTTCTCGCGCCCGACGAAGCGCGACAGGCCGCGCAGGCGCGAGATGTCGAAGCGCGAGCGGTCGCTCTGCAATTCCTTCAGCCGGAACGCCGTTGCCGAGGCGGCTTCGAGTTCGGCATATCCGGCAATCTGGTGAGCCGCGACCGGGCCGACGAGGATCGTGCCCGGCTCTGCGTGCAACCGCAGCCTTTCCGCGGTTTCGATAACGGGGCCGAACGCCTCGCCACCGCGCAGCACGAGCAGCCCGGCCTCGACGCCCGCCTGGATAGTGAGGCCGTTGCCCTCCTTTGCCGCGCGGGTCCGGATGTCGGCAGCAGCGCGCGTTGCCCGCAGGGCATCGTCTTCATGCACGCGTCCGCTGCCGAAGAAGCCCACGATCGCACCGCCGACCGAGGGGCGCAGGTCGCCCCCCTCCGCTTCGATCACCGCCGCAGCGTCTTTCTGAAAGCCGGCGAGCAAGTCCTGCCAGTCCTCCGGATCGATCGCGGCATGCGCGGCGCCGTCCATCACGGGCACCATGCTCAGGACCGCGACTTCACGCCGCGTTCCCGCCGCAGGTGGGGGCGGAGCGGGTGCAGCCTGGGCTGCGGCCTCTTCGCCGGCGAGCACGTGATCGAGATCGTCGAGGAAGGATTGCCAGGCAGGATGAGAGTCGCTGCCGTCCCAGCCGGCCATGTCGACGGTATGCGTCAGCGTGAACATCACCGGCAGGCTGCAGGGCTCGATCGTCACCGGCAGCACAGTGCCCAGATCCTGCGCCAGCGCCGCCTCGGACCTTACCCAGCGCGAAGTGACCGATTGCGACGACCAGAGCACGATGACCGCCCGGGCACCGCGCAAGGCCTCCTCGATCTCGTGGTCGAAGGCTTGCCCGCCGCGCAATGCATCGTCCCACCACACATCCAGGCCGGTCGCGCGCAGCCGCTCGGCAAAGCGCCGCGCATGGTCGCGGTCGGCATGGCTGTAGGAGATGAAGATGTCAGGCACGTCTCTCCCCCGTGATGACAGGCGCGACCCGAACTCGAATGTCCTACCCGACAGTATGACACCCCGATGACCCTTAGGGATACCTTGCCTTCCCCGATCTCGAAGCGCAACGTATTCTAAGGGAAATTGCGGGGGAGGTAACCATGGGTTCCAAGAAGCGCGTCGCGGTGCTGGGCGGCGGAGTGGGGGCCCTGTCCGCCGCTTTCTACCTGACCGAGCAGCCCGGCTGGGACGAAAAGTTCGAGATCACGGTCTACCAGCAAGGCTGGCGGCTGGGCGGCAAATGCGCCAGCGGGCACGACATGCGGCCGGGCTATGGCAACCGGATTATCGAGCACGGGCTCCACATCTTCGCTGGCTTCTACGACCAGTCCTTCGACCTGCTGCGCCGCGCCTACGACGTGCTGGATCGTCCCGCTGGCCACCCCAATCGGACCGTGTGGCAGGCGTTCTCGCCAGAGGACACCATCGCGCTGGTCGACAACAGTTTCGAGCAATATCCCGATCTCACCTGGTATCTCAATTTCGAGCCCAACGACTCGGTCCCCGGCGACGATCTCGGCATCCCCTCGGTCGAGGTGGCGATCACCAAGCTGGTCGAAGCGCTGATCAACTTCTCGCCCGATGCACGGCACAATCTCTTCGCGCCTCCCACGGGGGCGCCGCCGAGCGTGCCCCATAGCGGTCTCCTGCACGGCGCGCTCGACCTGCTGAAGAAGCTGGCCAAGGACGTCGAGCGACATCTCGAGGCGCTGGCGGCTCAAGCGATCATGCGCGACGTGATCCATATGATCGAGAAGCGGATGAAGGAGCTGTCGAAGTCCGAAGTCGACAAGAACATGACCATCATGATGTCGCGCTTCATCCGCTCGGCCTACATGGTGCAGGCCATCCTGCACGGGGTGGCGGCGGATAACGTCCTCCAGGAAGGCTACGACTGCCTCGACAAGTACGAGTTCAGCGAGTGGCTCTACCAGAACGCGGTCGTCATCGCGGAGCGCTACCCCGAATGGGGCGATCCCCACATGCGCGCGCAACTGCTGATCGACTGGGCGCCGGTCGCGACCATGTACGATTACGTCTTCGGCTTCGGCAACGGCGGTGACACCGCGATGCGCAGCTTCGCTGCCGGCACCGCGCTGCGTTCGTTCATGCTGATGATCAGCTACAAGGGGCACTTCTTCTGGAAGATGCGCGGTGCGATGGGCGACGTGGTGATCGCCCCGCTCTATCTCGCGCTCAAGCAGCGCGGGGTGAAGTTCGAATACTTCACCCGTGTGACCGCGCTCAATCCCAACCCGGTGCTGGACGAGATCGCTTCGATCGACATGGTGAGGCAGGCCGAGCTGGCCGATCCGCAGGCGGGCTACCGGCCGCTCGTCGAATTCCCGCTGCCCGGCTGGGGCGACAACACGCTCGAGGGCTGGCCCAACGAGCCGCTGTGGGACCAGCTGAAGGATGGTGCCGCGCTCAAGACCGCAGGCCGCAATTTCGAGGCCGACCATGTCGGCGCCCCCGGTGCCGGCGACCGGCCCTTCACGCTGAAAAAGGGCGAGGATTTCGACGAGATCGTCATCGGCATCTCGGTAGGCGGTTTGAAGCAGGTCTGCTCGCAACTGCCCGAGCGGCTGCCGCATTCGAAATGGGGCCCGATGTTCGACTCGCTCACCCTCACCCGGACCTGCGCCATGCAGGTCTGGTTCAACCGCACGATGGAAGACCTGGGCTCGCAGGCGGCCGGACGAACGCTGACCGGCGCCGACCAGCCGTTCAGCACCTGGTCGGACATGTCGCACCTGCTCTCGCGCGAGAACTGGACCGGCGAGGAACGCCCGCTGGCCATCGCCTATTGGTGCGGCCAGATACCCGGCGACGCGCCCCCGGCCGAGGCGGACCGGATCGCGCGCGAAGACGCGAAGAAGTGGCTGCAGGACAATGTGGGGCGGTACTGGACCGAAGCGGGCAGCGCCAACAGCGAATTCGGCTTCGCGCCCGGCCTGCTTCACTGCCCCGATCCGGGGGCCGACGGCGGTGCTTTCGCGCAGCAATTCGTGAAGGCCAACTGCGCGCCGTCCGACCTCTACGTCCAGTCGCCCAAGAACAGCGTCTACAACCGCATGGACGCCAATGAATCCGGCTTCACCAACCTGTTCCCGGCCGGCGACTGGACCCGCAACGGTCTGAATTCGGGCTGCGCCGAGTCCGCCGCGCGGAGCGGCTATCGCTGCGCGCTCGCCATGGTCGGCAAGCTGCCACCGCTGAACGAATGACCGGAGGACGATGATGCCGACCCTGCCCAAGCTTGTCGTCAACGCCAATCTCTACACGGCGCTGTTCCCGGTCACCGCGCACGGCGTGGTAATGCACAATTTCTGCGTGCCTGCTTCGAAACAGCGCATCCAGGCTTGGCTCGACCAGCTCTTCGCCGAGCCGACGGGCGGCGAGGTGCGGTACGAGGCGCTGGGCGACCGCCTGTTCTTCGCCATTGCCGAAATCGCCGAGCTGCGAGCCGTCGGGCCGGAGGGTGGCAAGGGATACACCAGCGAGATCGATACCGCGCTGTGGATTCTCGCCCGGAAGGTCGGGGGCAAGCCGACCGACCTGCGGTTCATTCCAAGCTGGCTCTTCGTGGACTCGGGCGAAGCGCTGGCCAGCGGACGCGAGGTCTGGGGTTTTCCCAAGCAGATCGGCAGGTTCGACTTCAGCCCGCAGACTTCCGAACCCGGGGCGGCGCGCGACTTCACCGTCTCCACCCAGGTAGTCGAGACGTTCGGTCACGATGCGAAGGCGCAGCTCGCCCCGATCTTCGAAGCGCGCCCGCGCCAGAAGAGCGAGCGCAAGCATGGCATCCTCGGCAGTCTCGAAGCCTTTGCGGAACACATGGCGCAACGCGTCGTCGGGGAGCTCGCCAACATCGCCGCGCATGTGAACACCGTGCTTGCCGGGGGCAACGTGACCATGGCATTCCTCAAGCAGTTCCCGCATGCGCCCGACCCGCATCTCGCCTGCTATCAGGGCGTCGTCGAATCCGAAGCGAGCGTGCTCAAGATGCGCCGGTCAGGGATCACGCAGGACCATTACGACGTCCGCATCACCAGCTACGACAGCCATCCCTTTGCGGAAGCGCTCGGGGTCGAGAGCGGCTGGCAGGACGCGGGCGAAGCCAGCTGGGTCGAGTTCGATTTCGAACAGAAGCTGGGTCAGCAGATCTGGGTCGCGCCGACCTGACGCAGCGACGTCAAGGCATCAGCCACCAGCGGATAAGACCGCCGACCGCACCCAGCACGGCCACGCTCGCCGCCCAGATCGCTGCCATCCAGGCGAGCCGCTTCCACAGCGGCCCGGGCGTTTCGGCGGCCATCAATGATAGCCCTCGTGGCCCACCTTGCCGCGGAAGACCCAATAGGCCCAGGCGGTATAGGCGATGATGAGCGGCATGGTGATCGCGACGCCGACCAGCATGAACACCTGGCTGCGCTCGGGTGCGGCGGCGTCCCAGATGGTGATGCCCGGCGGGACGACATAGGGCCACATGGTCACGCCGAGGCCCGCCATCCCGAAGAAGAACAGAGCGATGGACAGCCAGAAGGGCTTGCTGTTGCGTTCGGCCTTGAGCGCGCGCAGCAGCGACAATGCGACGATCGCGGTCACGATGGGCACGGGCGCGGCGAAATAGATCTCCGGCGCGCTCAGCCAGCGGGCGGCATAGTCGGCGTTGAGGAAGATGTTGTAGAGGCTGACAGCCCCCATCAGCAGCAGCGTCGCCCAGGCTGCCCTGATGCCGAGCTGGCGGGCATGCGCCTGCCCCTCGCCATCGAGCTTCCAGACCAGCCAGGTCGCGCCGAGCAGCGCGTAGCCGGCGACCGTGCCTACTCCGGTCATGAGCGTGTAGGGCGTGAGCCAGTCGAACCAGCTGCCCGAATAGGCGCGGTCGGTGACCTCGATCCCCTGCAGCAACGCGCCGAGCGTCATCCCTTGCGCCATTGCCGCCACGAAGGACCCGCCGGTGAAGGCCGCGTCCCACAGGCGCCGGTGCCCCGGATCGCGCCAGCGGTATTCGAAGGCGACTCCACGGAAGACGAGGCCCAGCAACATCGCGATGACGAGCGGATAGGTCGCGGGCAGGATCACGGCATAGGCCAGCGGAAAGGCAGCGAACAAACCGCCCCCGCCCAAGACCAGCCAGGTCTCGTTCCCGTCCCACACCGGCGCGATGGAGTTCATCGCGCGGTCGCGCTCTGGCCCCGGATCGAAGGTCGGGAAGAGGATGCCGATGCCGAGGTCGAACCCGTCCATCACCACATAGGCGAAGACGGCGAAGGCGATGATGAACGCCCAGATCGTGGTCAGGTCGAACGTCATGGTGCGTCCTCCGGCTCCTGCTTGGATCCGGCCAGATCGCGGCTGGTCTCGTCGGTCGGATCCTGTGTCGGCCCCGGGGTGATCCCGGCTGTCCGGATCGGCCCCTTGTCGCCGCGCTTGACGCCGTATTCACCGGCATGCGGCGGATTGTGCATGAGGTGCAGGATATACCACACGCCCGCCCCGAAGACGGCGAAGTAGACGAGCACGAAGGCAATCAGCGACGTGGCGACAGCCGGCGCGTCGAGCGGACTGGCCGCGTCGGCGGTGCGCAGCAGGTTGTAGATGACATAAGGCTGGCGGCCGACTTCGGTCGTGATCCAGCCGGCAATGACGGCGACGAACCCACTCGGCCCCATTGCCACCGCCGCACGGTGCAGCCAGCTCCAGTCGAAGAGTTTCTTGCGGTATCGCGCGAACAGGCTCCACGCCCCGACGCCCAGCATTGCGAAGCCGATGCCGACCATGATGCGGAACGACCAGAACACGATGCCGACCGGCGGCTGCTCGTCGTCGGGAATCGTGTCCAGGCCTGCGAGCGGCGCGTCGAGATCGTGCTTCAGGATCAGGCTCGACAGCTTGGGGATCCCGACCGCAAAGTCGAGCCGCTGCTCCTTGTCGTTCGGGATGCCGAACAGGTAGAGCGGCGCGCCGTCGGGGTGGCTTTCGTAATGCCCCTCCATCGCCATGACCTTCTGCGGCTGGTGCTCGAGCGTGTTGAGCCCGTGCATGTCACCCGCGAAAATCTGCACCGGCACGACCAGCGCGGCCATCCACATCGCCATCGAGAACATCTTGCGTGCATGCAGGTTCGCGCGGTCCTTGAGCAGGTGCCAGGCCCCGACCCCGCCGACGACGAAGGCGGTGGTGAGATAGGCTGCCAGCACCGTGTGCACCAAGCGATAGGGGAAGCTCGGGTTGAAGATGATCGCCAGCCAGCTCTCGCCCGGCATATATTGTCCATTCGCGGCGATCTCGTATCCGGTCGGCGTCTGCATCCAGCTATTGACCGAAAGGATCCAGAAGGCGCTGACGAACGTGCCGAGCGCCACCATCAGCGTGGCAGCGAAATGCAGCTTCCTGCCCACCCGCTCCATACCGAACAGCATGACACCGAGAAACCCCGCTTCGAGGAAGAAGGCAGTCAGCACCTCATAGGCCATCAGCGGTCCGATCACCGGCCCGGCGACGTCGGAGAACACCGACCAGTTGGTGCCGAACTGGTAGGACATGACGATCCCGCTCACCACGCCCATCGCGAAGGCGATGGCGAAGATCTTCAGCCAGTATTTGAACAGGTCGAGATAGATCGGCTTGCCGGTTTTCAGCCACAACCCCTCAAGCACCGCAAGATAGCTCGCCAGACCGATCGAGAAGGACGGGAAGATGAAGTGGAAGCTGACCGTGAAGGCAAACTGGATGCGGGCCAGGACGAGCGCGTCGAGATGGTCGAACATGCCGACGGTCCTACAGTTTCAGCGCGTTCTCGGCGAATGCCTTGTGCGCACGATTTGTTGCATGAAGGTGCATCAAATCATGCCGCGGGCAAGGTCGTCGGGCTGCCTGTCGGCGTCGCCGTTGTCGGCCAGCGCGTCGGCGAACGCCTTGGCCTGTGACAGGTAGACCTTGCCGCCCAGGTCCTCGACGAAGTGCGTCCGATCGAGCCGGTCCATGACCGGACCCTTCACCTCCGAGAGGTGGAGCTTGATCCCGCCGTCCGCGAGACGGTGGTTGATCGCCTCGAGGCTCTCGAGGCCCGAAGCGTCGATCGCGTTGACGGCGCTGCACATGAGGATGACGTGGCGCAGCTCGGGATGCTCGGCGACCTCCTCCATCACGAATTCCTCGAGCCAGTGGGCGTTGAGGTAGGTGAGGCTTTCGTCGATCCGGATCGAGAGGACGTGCGGCGCGGTGAAGACCTTGTGGCGCGCGATGTTGCGGAAGTGCTCGGTCTCCGGCACGCGGCCGACAATCGCGGCATGCGGGCGCGAGGCGGCCCAGAGGTAGAGCAGCAGGCCGACCGCGACGCCCGCGATCACGCCCAGCTCCACGCCCGCCAGCAGGGTGATGCCGATGGTCGCGATATGGGCGGCGAAGTCGGCCTTGGAATAGCGCCAAAGCTGACCCGGTGTCTTGAGGTCGACGAGGCTCAGCACCGCGACGATGATGGTGGCAGCCAGCGTCGCGATGGGGAGCGAGTAGAGCAGCGGGGTCAGGAAGAGCGAGGCCAAGGCGATCCCGACGGCGGTATAGGCCCCTGCCGCAGGCGTCTCCGCCCCGGCGTCGAAATTGACCGCCGAACGGGCGAAGCCACCGGTTACCGGATAGCCGCCGGAAAAGGCGCTGGCGATGTTGGCCGCGCCGAGGCCGACGAGTTCCTGGTCAGGCGAAATCCGCTGGCGCCGCTTGGCGGCGAGCGTACGCGCGACCGAGACGCTTTCGACGAAGCCGATGATCGAGATCAGCAGCGCCGGCACCCACAGCTGCCGGATCAGGTCGAGATCGGTCGAGGGGACCGCAAAGGGCGGCAGGCCCTGCGGCACCTCGCCCACCAGCGCGACACCGCGTCCTTCGAGATCGAAGGCGATCGCGGCGAGGATCGTCAGAGCCACGGCCACGACCGGTCCCGCCTTGGCGACGATATCGGCGGCGCGGGGCTTGAGGCCGAGGCGCTGGAGGGCGGGCTTCGCTCCCACGCGCACCCAGAAGAGGAACAGCGTCGCAGGCACGCCGATGGCCAGCGTCCACGGGTTCGTGTCGCCGATCGACGTGGCGAGCGAACCCAGCATTTCCGGCCAGTTGTCCCCGCCCGCCTTGATCCCGAGGATGTGCTTGAGCTGGCTGGTCGCGATCAGCAGGCCGCTCGCGGTGATGAAGCCGCTGACCACCGGATGGGAGAGCAGATTGGCGAGGAATCCGGCCCGCAGCAGGCCCAGCACTGCCAGCATGATGCCCGATAGCGCGGCCAGCGTGATGGCCGCTTCGAGATATGCGGGCGTCCCCTGCGCCGCGACCGCTCCGGCTGCGCTCGCCGTCATCAGGCTGACCACCGCGACCGGCCCGACCGCGAGCGTCCGGCTCGTCCCGAAAATGGCATAGGCAACCAGCGGAAGGATCGAGGCATACAGACCGACGACGGGCGGAAGTCCAGCGAGCAGCGCATAGGCGAGGCTCTGCGGGATCAGCATGATTGTCACGATCACCGCCGCAACAAGATCGTTGGTCAGAACCGTGCCGTTGTAGGTCCGGCCCCATTCGAGGATCGGGAAATAGCGTTGAAGCATTTCGTTTTCAGGCCATTCCGGTTGGCTTGGCGAGCCATTCGCGGCCCTTGAGCATCGCGTTCCAGTAGATCGCGGGCAGCACATCCGCCTTGAGCTTCCACGCCAGCCGCGAGGGCTTGGTGCCGTCGATCAGCCAGCTCGGGAAACTCGGTGCCAGCTTTCCGCCATAGGTGAACTCGGCCAGCACGATCTTGCCGTTCTCCACCGTCAGCGGGCAACTTCCGTAGCCGTCGTATGCGGCGGTGGGTGCCTTGCCATCCAGCACTGCAAGCACATTGATCGCCGCCACGGGCGCCTGCTTGCGCGCGGCGGCCATGGTCTTGGCATTGGGCGTGCTGCTGCAATCGCCGAGCGCGAAGACCTCGGGATATTTCACATGGCGCAGGCTGTGCTGATCGACGTCGGCATAGCCAGCCTCGTTGGCGAGCGGGCTCGCCGCGACGACCGCATGACCCTTCTGCGGCGGGCAGACGTGCAGCATGTCGAAGCTTCGCTCGACCTCGCCGTCGGCCGTGGCGAACCAGGCTTTCTGCGCCGCGCCGTCGACCCGCACGAGGTTCGAGCCGAGCCTGAGCTGGATGCCGTAACGCGCGACATACTCCATCAATGCCGGCACATAGGCCTCGACCCCGAACAGCACGCCTCCCTGGTTGTGAAATTCGACCTCGATATCCTTGAGGACCCCGCGTGTCTCCCATTCGGAGCAGGACAGGTACATCGCCTTCTGCGGCGCGCCGGCGCATTTGATCGGCATCGGCGGCTGGGTGAACAGAGCGCGGCCCGTGCGTGTCCTCTGGACCAGCTCCCAGGTGTAGGGCGCGAGATCGTAGCGATAGTTCGAGGTGACGCCGTTGCGGCCGAGCGTTTCCTCCAGCCCCGCGATCTCTTCCCACGCCAGGCGGTTGCCCATGGCGACGATCAGCAGGTCGTAGGTTACGGTGCTGCCATCCTGCAGAGCCACCGTCTTGGCATCGGGATCGAAGCCCGACACGGCCGTTTTGATCCAGGTCACCGCCTCGGGCATGACCGAAGCTTCGCTGCGACAGGTTTCTTCCTTGTCGAAAACCCCGCCGCCGACCATCGTCCAGCCGGGCTGGTAGTAATGCTGCTCCCGCGGTTCGATCACCGCGATGTCGAGCCCGGCGCGGCGGTGGAGCAGCGATGCGGCGGTGGCTATCCCGGCCGAGCCGCCGCCCGCGATCACGATGGTGTGGTGCGGGGAATTCGTCATGTCAGGCCTCTCCCTGCGCCCGGTACAATTGTGTCGACCGGTTGCCCGTGCGGCAAAAGGCGAGGATCGGCTTTGGCATTTGCGCGAGTGCGGCGGCGAAGACCTCCGTCTGGTCCTCGATCGTCAGTTCCCCACCAACCGGGATGTGGCGCGTTTCGAGGCCCGCTTTCCGCGCAGCAGCTTCAACCGCGCTCCAACTCGGCTGGTCAGATTGCTCGCCATCCGGCCGATTGCAGATCAGGGAGCGGAAACCGAGCTTCGCAATGGCCTCGGTTTCAGCGGGATCGACCTGTCCGGTTACCGACAGGGCATCGGAGAGTTTCTCGATTTGCATGGACCAGCCTCCTTCAGCCCCGCGTGACGATGCGATGCAGGAAAATCCCGGCGGTCATCGATCCGACAAAAATCGCGGCAGGGAGGAACGCGGTCGCCAGCGAGGCGACTGCCGGCCCCGGACACAGGCCCGACAGGCCCCAGCCGACGCCGAACATGGCCGAACCGCCGATCAGCCTTGCATCGAGCAGCTGGGTGCCGGGCAGGTTGAATTCGACCGCGAAGGCCGGCCGCGTCATGCGGCGCTGGACGACCCAGGTCACCGCCATGACCAGCACCGCGCCGCCCATCACGAAGGCGAGCGTCGGGTCCCACGCCCCGAAGACGTCGAGGAAACCGCGCACGCGCCCCGGGTCCATCATGCCGGACAGCGCAAGGCCGAAGCCGAAGATGGCGCCAGAAAGAAGCGCAAGGAACAGCCGCATCACCAACCTCCCCCGAGCATGTTGACGACGGCCACCGTGGCCATGCCCGCCAGGATGAAGGTCGCGGTCGCGACGAGCGAACGGGGCGAAAGGCGCGACATGCCACAGACGCCGTGGCCGCTGGTGCAGCCCGAACCTAGGCGCGTGCCGAAACCGACCAGCAAACCGCCCACGGCCAACCAGCCCCAGCCCGGCGGATAGGCCGCCTCGACCGGGCCCAGGACCAGGCGATAGACGATCGCACCGAGCACCAGCCCGCCCACAAACAGGGCGGCGATGGGCCAGGGCGGGCTGCCGTCCTCGATCGTGGTCGCGCGTGCGAACATGCCGGAGACGCCGGCAATCCGCCCCAGCCCCAGCAGCATGATCGCTGCCGAGAGGCCGATCAGCAGCCCGCCGAGCAGCCCCTCGAGCGGCTGTGCATCAGGAAAACCGGGCAGGATCATACGGCGTTCACCGGTATCTTGATGTAGGATACGCCGTTATCCTCCGGCTCGGGCAGGCGACCGCCGCGGATGTTGACCTGTACGCTCGGCATGATGAGCGTCGGCATGGCCAGGGTCTTGTCGCGGTTCGTCCGCATTTCCACGAATTCGGCCTCGGTCACGCCGTCCTTCACATGCACATTGTGCTCGCGCTGCTGCTTCACGGTCGTTTCCCAGGCGTACTCGTCACGCCCCGGCGCCTTGTAGTCGTGGCACAGGAACAGCCGCGTTTCGTCCGGGAGGGACAGGAGCCGGCGGATCGAACGGAACAATTGCCCTGCGTCGCCGCCCGGAAAATCCGCCCGCGCAGTGCCGAAATCGGGCATGAAGATCGTGTCGCCGACAAAGGCCGCGTCGCCGATGATGAAAGCCATGTCCGCCGGCGTGTGGCCGGGGACGTGCAGCGCAATCCCTTCGAGCTTGCCGATCGAGAAGGTTTCGCCATCCGCGAACAGGTGATCGAATTGCGAACCGTCACGTTCGAAATCGGTCCCGGCGTTGAACAGCTTGCCGAAGACTTCCTGCACTCGCACGATGTCTTTGCCGATCGCCAGCTTCCCGCCGACCTTTTCCTGCAGGTAGGGTGCCGCGGAAATGTGGTCGGCATGGGCATGGGTCTCGATAAGCCATGTCACTTTCAGCTTTTGCTTATCTATGTATTCCAGAATGAGATCAGCCGAACCGTTCGACGTGCGACCGGAGGCTGCCTCGAAATCGAGGACCGAGTCGATGATCGCCGCCTCGCGGCTTTCGGGATCGCTCACGACATATGTGACGGTATTCGTCGCTTCGTCGAAGAATCCTGCGATCGTCGGACGCAGGGATTCATCGGCAATCGCCCGCTGGATCTGGCATGCCGCTGCGTCGCGGGAAGTGTCGGTGGCGGTCATGGCGCTCTCCGCATTTCATTTACACATATTATGAATATGTCTTGCAGTGAGTCGTGTCAAGTGTTAGGTGGACGGCATGGACGAACGATCAGTGAGATCAGCCCCGACCTCGCCCCTGCGTATCGGCGATCGCGCCCCGGCCTTCAGCGCACGCAGCACGTCCGGTCCGGTCGATCTCGACGAGCTGCGTGGCCGCTGGGTCGTTTTCTTCTCCCATCCGGCAGACTTCACACCCGTATGTACGACGGAATTCGTCGCCCTGGCGCGCCGCGAGCGGGATTTCGCCGACCGCAACTGCACGCTGATCGGCCTTTCGGTCGACAGCCTGTTTTCCCACCTCGCCTGGCTGCGGCTGATCCGCGATACTTTCGGGGTCGAGGTGCGCTTTCCCGTCGTTGAGGATCCGACCATGGTCATCGGCCGGGCCTATGGCATGATCGGCAGCGAAGACGCCGACAGCGCCACCATCCGCAGCACCTATTTCATCGACCCCGACGGCGTGATCCGCGCCATCACGACCTATCCCGCCAATGTCGGGCGCTCGATCCCCGAAATGCTGCGCCTGCTCGATGCGCTGCAGGCTGCCGATACGACCGATGCGCTCGTGCCCGCAGACTGGCACAGCGGAGAGCCCTTGCTGCGGCAGGCCAGCACGGAACTCGACCAGATATTCGCAGGTGCGGCGCCGGGAGAATGGTTCACAAGGGAGCAGGAAGGATGAGCGCAGACGAAACCGTCGATCTGCTGAAGGCCATCGCCCATCCCGTCCGCTTCCGCGTGCTCGAGGCGCTGCGTGCGAGCGAGCTCAGCGTGGGCGAGATTGAAGAGGCAACCGGCATCGCCCAGCCGGGCCTTTCGCAGCAGCTCGCCGTCCTGCGAAAGGCCGGACTTGTCGAGACCCGGCGCCAAGCAAAGCTCGTGTTCTATTCGCTCGACACGCAGGCGACAGGCAAGGTCGTCGACAACCTGGCCGGCCTCACCCGTCCCGCTGGGCAATCCGACACCGCCCCGCGCCGGTCGATTGCAGGCGCAGCGCATTTCGCGCGGGTCAGGCTGACGCCCTGACGTCCCGCCTCAAGGCCCGCGAAGCCGCTCCACCAGCCGGTCGGCGCAGTTTGCAACAGTTTACAAACAGAATCGCCCGGTCCTGCTAAAGCCCGGTGCATGGTGCGACCGGGGGCCGGCACGCGATGAACGAGGCAGACGATCGGGCGGAGGGCAGCGTTCACCTCCTGCGCCTTGGTATCGGGCTGGGGGCCGTATCGGTCATCGCGTGCTTTCTCCTGGCGATCGTCCAGACGTCCGGGGAAGCGGCCGCACCGACCATTGCGAGTGAACCTGACGCGGGCGCTTCTGCAGGAGAGCGCTAGCCGCAGGCGGAAACCCCGCCAATGGGCAGAACCAGGATCGATTGAAGTTCGGCATCACCGATTGGCGCCATGCCAACGCCGAACTGTAAAGGCGCCCGCCCGCAAGCGGCGTCTAGTTCGGGCCCATCGGGTCGCACCCGTAAGGGCTGAACGGGCGTGGCCTGTGTCTACAATGATGCAGGCCACGCTTTTTCCAGCGATGTAAAGACTTGTAAATCCGGCCCTACGCAGGGCTCCATTCATTGGCGCACTCGTTCCGAGGTTGTAACACGGTTGCAATAACGGGGAAGGTTGCGAGGCACTATGCGGATTGCTCTGGCCGATGACGAAAAGGACATCCTGGAGCACGTGTCCTTCGTGGTACGGAATGCCGGCCACGATGTGGACTGCTTTTCCAACGGCGTGGATGTCGTCAACGCGCTCCAGCGGGAAACCTACGATGTGGCGCTGCTCGACTGGAACATGCCTGGCAAGACCGGCCTGGAGGTGGTCGCTTGGGCCGCCGAAAACCTCGACGTACCGCCTGCCATAATCCTCCTGACCAGCCGGCAGGACAAGGACGACATCGTGCGCGGCCTCGAAGCGGGCGCGACTGACTATATCGTCAAACCCGAATCCGACGCTGTCATCCGCGCGCGGATCGAAGCCGCCGCGCGGCGTAACGCCAATCCCGAGGGCGAGCGCACGGTCTGGCGCGGCCGCTACCGTATCGACCGGCTCGATCGCGCAATCACCATCGACGGCGTGCCGGTCCAGCTGACCGCCAAGGAGTTCGAGCTCGCCAAGCTGTTCTTCGAAAATCTCGATAGGCCGCTCTCGCGCGGCTATCTTTTCTCGCGCGTCTGGGGCGGACAAGCCGAGCTCGAAACCCGCACGATCGACATGCACGTGTCGCGCCTGCGCTCTAAACTGCAACTCGCACCCGAGAACGGCTTTGTTATCCGGACAGTTTTCGGTTTTGGTTATCGCATGGATCAGTATGCTGATGATGAATAGCGGCAGCAACTGATTGGGACCGACCATGACCAACGGACGCAGGACGAGCACCTTCGGCGCATCGATTGCACTTGTTTGCGCGGTTCAATTGGCGGGCTGCTCGATTGCGCGTGATCCGGTAACGACCTTCAGTTCCGCCGACGTTTCTGCGCCGCAGGATGTCGAATTCGTGGTGACCGAAGAGGAAAGCGCCCTGCGCGCACGGTTTGCAGGCGTGCTCAAGTCGTCCCTCGCTGAACGCGGTATTGCGGATCGCAAGGGCAGCAGCAGGATCGCCGATTTCGCCATCGCCTCGCATGATGCCGGCACCACGATCGTGGCCGTCGGGCAGGACGGGAATCCCGTCGCGCAGCCAGCCGGCAATGATCCGGCCGCCAAGTGGTACCACAAGTGCAGGCCGACCCGGGTCAAGGGCTCGCTGGCCCTCTATGACCGCGCGAGCAACACGCTCGTCGGCAAGTCCGAGGGAAACTACATCGGTTGTCCGGACGATCTTTCGAAGCTTGAAGCGCTCGCCGACCTGCTCGTACGCGAAGCGCTCGGCGCCGGCTCGCCTGTAGCGGTTCAGGAATAGGGGATAGCGAGGCGAAATTTCGTGCCTTTGCCGGGCGCGGTGTCGATTTCGATCTCCCCCCCGTGGCTCTGGACCACCTGCTTGCAATAGGCGAGGCCGAGCCCGGCGCTCGGGCCTGCCGTCTCGCTTTGTGCGCCGAACCGCGCGAACGGGTCCTCGGCACGCTCGGGCGGCAAGCCCGGGCCATGATCGCGCACGATCAGCACAAACCGGGCCCCGTCGCCCGGGCCGACGACGACATCGACCTGCGAGCCGGGTGGCGCGAACTTGATTGCATTGCCGACCAGATTGTCCAGCGCGCGGGACAGCGCCGAATGGTCGACGTGGGCATAAAGCAAGTCGTCGCTCGCCTGGACGGCCACCTTCACCTGCTTGCGATGCGCCAGCGGAAAGGCGCGGTCCGCGGCTTCCATCGCCAGCGCATTGATCTCGGTTTCCTCCTTCACGATCCCCTCGCTCGACAGCCGGGCGATCTGGACGAAATCGTCGGTCAGCTTGAGCGTACGACGCGCCTGCTTTTCGATCCGCGCAAGGCGCTCGTCCGCGCCCAGCGTCGCCCCGGATTCGCTGGTCAGCCCGATGATCGCAACCTGCGGCGAGCGCATGTCGTGCGACAGGAATTCGAGCGTTTCGCGCCGCTGGCGCTCGTCTTCCTTGATGCGGGTAATGTCGCGGAACACCAGCACTTCGCTCCCCACGCTGTGATCGATCGGCGCTTTTGCGATAAGGAAACAGCGCCCGTCATCGACGGCCAGCTCGCGGCCATCATCGTCGAGATGGGCGCCGATCACCGCATAGGCCCGCTCGAGCCGTAAGGGTCCACCCGTCAGCACGGACCCGAACAACATGTCTGCCGCATCATTGGTCATCGAAACCATGCCATCGCCTTCGAGCACGACCATGGCATCGGGCGAGGCGTCGAGCACGGATTGCACGAAGGCGAGGTTGCTGGTGATGTCGCCGGTCAGGCGCTTCAGGTTCTGGACCTGCCGCGCGACATGGTCGAAGCCATCGGCGGGCTCGTGCCTTTCTTGCTCCACCGCGCCCAGTGCCGCGACCTCGGCTTCGAGGAAGCGGCTGACCGCGGCAAGCCGTCGCCAGCCCCACAACGGATAGGCGACGATGATGGCGATGATGGCCGGCCCGATGGCCAGCCAGACGCCTGCGAGCCTGAGCGAGAGGGCTGCGGCGGCGAGCAGAACGGCGATCAGCGCAATCGCGGTGTTGAGCCCGCCACGCGGCGAAAGGCGCCAGAATGCGATGAACAGGACGGCAATGATCGCGAGGTGCAGCACCAGCGTCCAGGGCCGTGAGAACTCGGTCACGAGCCTGCCGCCGAGCATGGCACTCAACAGGTTCGCCTGCGTTTCCACGCCGGTCATCAGGCCGCCTGCGTAGCCCGGCACCGAATACCGGTCGCCGAGCCCCTGTGCGGTCGCGCCGACGAGGACGATCCGGTCGCGCAAGAATGCCTCCGGCACCGCGCCGTCGAGGACCTCGCCAGCCGAGACGGCAGGGAAGGAGCCTGCCCTCTCGAAAGGCACGATCGCCGCGTCCTTGCCGGTAACCGGCGCAGGCGCACCGGCCAGTTCGGCAACGCGGCCGGCGAAATGCGGAAAGCGCTGGCCGGAGGCGACGCGGACGAGGTCGAACCGTCGCAGCGATCCGTCGCTATCGGGCGCCACGGCAACATGGCCGATAGTCGCGGCGGCTTCGGCCAGCGGGGCGATCGGGGTTACGGGTTGCAGGGCGCTGCCATCGGGGGTGGCAGCAAAGGTGTGGGGCAGCACGACATTGCCGCCCTCTGCGATCGCCGAGGCAAGATCGGCATCGACCGCTTCCTCGCTACGGTCGAGGAAGAGGATATCGATGCCCACCACCGCCGGTTTCGCCTGCTCGATGCGCCTGACAAGAGCCGCATGGGTATCGCGACCCCACGGCCAGGCACCCAGCCGGTCGAGACTGCGGTCGTCGATCTCGACGATGACGATCCGCGGGTCCGGCTGCGACCCGGATGCCGACAGCACGGCATCGAGGATCCACAGGTCGAGCCTTTGGGTCAGTTCGCGCTGCTGCGCGAAGACCACCAACGCGGTCGCTATCGCCAGCAACACCAGCCATTCGGCGAAGAGGCGGAACTTGCTCATGGCGGCGATGCCTGCGGCTGAAAACCGTCAGTCCGAGACGGTGAAGTCCTGCGTCGGCCCCCACACCTTGATGATGTCGCCATCGTCGATCTGGAAGGTCGCCACGCGCCACTTGTAGCTCCCGGGCGCGAGCGACCCGATATAGAAGCCCTTGGTCTGCAGGCCGATCTCGTCGACGATCATCGCGTCGGGGCGGGTCGCGTTCCACAGTTGGAAACCGGCATAGCTCTTCCCCTCGCCTTCAGGCAGCCAGACGAACTTGAAGGCATCGTCATAGGGCAAACTTTCGACGCTCGCGGCGGCGCCGACGCGCTTGCGGCGGAAGGAATGCGTGTCCGCGAATCCTTCCAGCTTGCTTTCGGCAATCGCCCGGCTGCGGACGAACAGCCGCCCGTCGCCGATATCCTCAAAGGTGGCGACGGGGGCCTCGCTCACCTCCTCCGCGATCAGCTCGATAAAACCGGCATCGCGCGCGATCTGGGTCCGATAGCCTTCGGCTTTCGCCACCTCTTCGATCACGAATTCCAGCACTTCGCCGGTCTGAATCCGGCCGGCATCGACGACGTCCGGGGCCGGAAGGAGCGCTTCGGGATCACCCAGCCGCTCGCCGACAGACGCTACGCCTAGTCCAGCTTCGGCCACCTGCTCCGCTGCACCGGTGGCGACCACGACCGCACCCTCGACCACTTCGGTCAGCGAGCGATCTTCGCCCTCGTAGAAGGCGACGCGGAACTCGGTCCCGCGGACGGCAGTAACAGCCATTGGCGTGCCGACCCGGAAGCGTTCGTTGGCTTTGAGCTTCGGCGCTACCGTCTCGGTCCGGCCGCGCAGCACCCGCACGTCGAAATCGACCGCATCGTTGATCACGTAGCGCCGCGCCTGGCGGATCTCGACCGCCGAATTGGAGGGCAGAGAGACGCGCGAATTGCCCCTGCCCCCGATCGAGATGAACCCGTCGCGCCCCGTTGTGACCCGCGCGCCTTCGAGCACGGGGTTGCCCACCGCAAGCGCCTGTTCGGCACCTGATCGGGTGATGCTCACAGGGCCGGAGAAGGCCAGCACCCGCAACGGTTCGGGCTGGTATCGCAAGATACTGCGCGGCAAGGTGAGGACCTTGCCCGTCGGCATGCGTCGTGGGTCGCGGATGCGGTTGAGGCGCATGACCGCGGGGACGGCGCGCTGCCCGGTGAAATACTCGCGCGCCAGATCGTTCAGCGTGTCACCCCGCCGGACGACGTATTCGACCGTTTCGCCTGACTGTGCCGCTGCCGGGGTCTGCAGCCCGACCAGCCCCGCCAATGCCAGGAGCAATCCCATCGCCAGCTTCATGGCACGTCCTTTCCCGCTCCGCGCACGCCAATGTCGCAGGACAGCCTAACCGCCTCTCCCGCCCGCACCAAGAGGGCGCTTGCCACAGCGCATGTTTTTACAAGTTTTCGGGGTCGCGGGAGGCGTTGTCAGTCTTTCGCCATGATCCTGTCGACGCCGCTGCGCGTGACCGCATGATAGCTGCTGCGTGTCTCGCCATAAATGCGCCGGGCGATCTCGCGACCCCAGTCACCCTGGTCCCACAGCGTCTGGAAGAGCGGGCGGACGAACTTCGCGCGGCCCACGCGGGCGAGGAACGCCTCGGCCTGCGACACCGCGGGCGCGTAGCGATTGGCCAGCGCAAGTTCGAGCCAAAGGAACAGCTCCTCGTTATTGCCGGTGGTCGAAAGACCCAGCGCCTCGTCGAGCCGCGCCAGTTCAGCCGCGGTGCGGGCTTGCGGCAAAGTCTGGAGGAAGCGCTGGCGCTCGGCGCTGGTCCAGTCGCGCCAGCCACCCGGAATGCTCCCTGCCCCGGCATAGTCAGCGGAGGCGGCGTCGATTTCGGCAAAGGCAACCGGGTCGGGCTTGGCCACATTCGACGGCAAGCCCGGTGCGTAGATCCAGTCGCGCAGCTTGATCCGTTCAGCTTCGGCCTCGCTCCCGGCGAGATTGGTCTTCAGGTCTTCGTATATCATCAAAGAGGTCGCAGGCTGGAAAGCGTGCCTGTCGAACCACTGGCGCAGCCACGCATCGAAGCGCTCGCGGCCGTATTCCCGCTCCAGCGTGCGCAGGAAGGCCGCCCCCTTGTTGTAGACGATCGCCGAACCCGCACTATCCGTGCCGTCGGGCTGGTGAAGCGCGGTGCCCGGCGCTTCGTAGCCAACCTCTTCCAGCGTTTCGATGATCGCCATGTAGTCGAGTGCGACTTCCTGCTTCGCGCGCTTCTCGCCATAGATCTCCTCGACGATGCGGTTCTCGAAATAGGACGTGACGCCTTCGTTGAGCCAGCCATCGCCCCACACCGCGTTGGTCACGAGATTGCCCGACCAGCTATGCGCCAGTTCGTGCGCGACGAGGCCCGTCAGGCTGCGGTCGCCGGCGATGAACGTGGGCGTGAGAAAGGTCATCACAGGGTTTTCCATCCCGCCATAGGGGAAGGCAGGCGGCAGGACGATCATGTCGTAGCGCCCCCAGCGATAGGGCCCGTAGAGCCGTTCGGCAGCCTCGACCATGGCCTCGGTATCGGCCACTTCGTAGCGTGCGCGCTCGAGCGTGGCAGGCTCCGCCCAGACGCCGGTGCGCGGCCCGATTGCGGCGAAGTCGATATCGCCGGCCGCGATCGCGATCAGATAAGGTGCGACCGGCTTGTCCATCACGAAACGGAAAGCACGGCGGCCATCGCCGAGGTCTTCCGGCTCCGCCTGCGCGATGCCGCTCATGACCACGTCGAGCGGCTTGGGCGCGGTAATACGCGCCTCCCAGGTCTGGCGGATGCCGGGGCTGTCCTGCGTTGGGATCCAAGTGCGATTGAGGATGGCCTGACCCTGGCTGAAAAGGAAGGGATGCTTCCCGCCCGCGGTCTGTTCGGGGCTGAGCCATTGCAGCGCGTCGGCATCGCTGGCGGCATAGGTGATCGAAATCCGGCGGGCATCGCCGATCGCGATGGTAAGCGGCGCGCCCCTCTCGCCGTCGGTCTGCCCCATGTTCCACACCAGCGGAGTTCCAGCTCCATCGCTGACCGCAATGACTGTCAGCTTTTTGGTATCGAGCACGATCTCATCGGCCCCCGGTGCGGCCTGCACGTCGAGCAGGGCCGAGCCTGCCACCCGCTTGCGTTCGAAATCGAGATCGAGGTCGAGCGCGACATGCGTCACCCGTGCGACTTGCGGCTGCGCGTAGGTCGACGTGTCCAGCGCGTCAGCGCTGGTCAGAATCGGCGCGATCATCACCGGATCGCGCGCGTCGGGCGCCACGGCAACGTCGGTGGTGGTGCAGGCGCTGGTGGCAAGCAGGATGCTGGCAAGGGGAAGCAGGCGGCGCATGGCGGTCTCCGAAGGTCTGGCGGCAGGTCGGTCCCTGCTCGTCTCCATAATGCGCCCAGCCTATTGCCGATCCAGCGCGCCTGCGCCAGTCGTTGGCGAGAAAACGTATCCGCAGGGCTGGCCAACCGGCGCCCGAGCTGTAATGATAACGTTCACAAGATTACAGGAGAGCCGTCATGATCCGTCGCACCCTCACCCTCGCCGCTGCGCTAGGGCTCGCGTTCCCGGCACTCGCGCAGGCGCAGGATGGCGCCAATGAGCGCACGCTGCTGTTCGCGGACGAATTCAACGACGGCGCGCTCGATCGCGACAAGTGGATCACGATCGGGCCGGACTTCTGGGTCAACAACGAACAGCAGGCCTATGTCGACGATCCGGCGGTGATCGGCTTCGTCGATGGTGCCGCAGGGGCGGAAGGCGGCGTGCTGATGCTGCGCCCGCTCTACAAGCCGGGAGTCGACCCGCATCCGGACCGCAAGGCGCCCTTCGTCTCTGGCCGGATCGAGAGCAAGGGCAAGTTCGACTTCACCTATGGCCGCGCCGAGGCGCGCATCAAGCTTCCCGACGCGGAAGGCACCTGGCCCGCGTGGTGGCTGCTCGGCAACGACAAATGGCCCGACACGGGCGAAATCGACATCATGGAATATGTCGGCGAGAAGGATTGGATCGGCGTCGCCCTCCACGGCCCCGGCTATTCGGGCGAGACCCCGCTGGTGAACAAGTTCTTCTTCCCCGAAGGCCAGGACGTGACCGACTGGCACGTCTATGCGGTCGAATGGACCGAGGACGAGCTGTTGTTCCAGATCGACGGCCACACGCTCTACCGCGTGACCCGACCGATGGTCGAGAATTACGGCAAGTGGCGTTTCGACAACCCCAAGTACCTGATCCTCAACTTCGCCATGGGCGGCGCATACCCGTTCAAGACCAACGGGATCGAGGAGCCCTACAATGGCGTGCCGCAGGAGACGGTCGACAAGGTGAAGACTGGCAAAGTGGCGATGCTGGTCGACTGGGTGCGGGTGTATGCGGCGGAGTAACGCGCCCCCGCTGGCCTAGCCGATCGCCGAAAAAAGCTCGATCCGGTCGATCCTGCCAGACACCACCAGCTCGTCGTCCGGCATGATGATCGTGTCGGGCACGGCGTGTATGAAGTCTTCGCCCTTCCGCTTCACGCCGACGACCGTCACGTCGAATTTCTTCCGGCACTGGCTGGTCACCAGCGGGAGGCCGATGATCGGCTCTGGCGCCCGGAGGCGGGCAATCGCGAATTGCCCATCGAAGCTGATGAAGTCGAGCAACCGCTCGTTGACCAGATGCGCCACGCGCTCGCCCATCTTCTGTTCGGGAAATACGACGTGGTGAGCCCCGGTCCGCTCCAGGATCCGGCCATGGCGGTCGGTATTCGCTTTCGCCCAGATATTGGGCAGGCCGAGATCGACCAGCGCCAGCACGGTCAGCAGGCTGGCTTCGAGGTTCGTGCCGATCCCGACGACAGCGGTTTCGAATTCGCCCGCCCCCAGCCGGCGCAGGGTTTCCGGCTCGGTGCAGTCCGCTTCGACGACCTGGGTGATCAGGTCCTTGTGATCGCGCACGATTTCGCCATCGGCATCGGCGCCGAGCACTTCGTGACCCATCCGCTCGAGCGTGCAGGCCACCGCACTGCCGAACCGGCCCAGGCCGATGACGATGATGGGTTTGCGCGATTCAGCCGACAATTGGGTTCTCCTCGGGATAACGATAGGGGCGGTCGCTACCGCCCAGGGCAAGCGCGGTCGCAGCCGTGATGGTGCCGACCCGGCCGACGAACATCAGGATGATGAGCACGACCAGTGCCGAGGGCGGCAACTGTGCGGTAATGCCGGTCGAAAGGCCCACCGTGGCGAAGGCCGAAACGGTTTCGAAAAGTACATCGTGCAGCGGCAGGCGCGTGACCGCGGTAATGAACATCGTCGCAGACAGGACGAGCAGCAGCGCAATCGAGGCAACGGTCAGCGCCTGCCGCTCCAGCGCGTGCCCGAAGCGGCGCCCGAACATGCCGGCATCGCGGCGACGGAGTACCTCTGCCAGCACGATCGCGATCAGCACCATGAAGGTCGTGATCTTGATGCCGCCCGCAGTTCCGGCGCTGCCCCCGCCGACGAACATCAGCACGTAGTTCACCACTAGCGTCTCTTCGCGATAGGCACCCATGTCGAGGCTGTTGAAACCCGCGGTCCGCGGCATGACCGAATGAAACGCGGCGTTGAGCAGTTTCGTCCCGACCGGCATCGGGCCCAGCGTCGCGGGATTGCTCCACTCCATCGCCAGGGTGGCGACGAAACCCGACACCAGCAGGATCAGCGTCCCTGCCAGCGTCATCTTGGAATGCAGGGTCCAGTGGCGCCAGTCGCCACCATGTTCACGCCAGTCTTCCATGACCGGGAAGCCGAGCGCCGAAACGACTACCGCGAGCGCGATGGGGACGAGCACCAGGGCGTCGTTCTGGAACCCCATCACACTGTCCGAAAAGGTCGAAAAGCCGGCGTTGTTGAACGCGCTGACCGCGTGGAAGAGCCCCTGCCAGAGGGCCTGGAATGGCTGCATGTCCCACGCAGTCGCAAAACGGACCGCCAGCACGGCGGTAAGGAGCAGTTCGACTGTGAGGGTGATAACGAGGATGAGTTTGAGGACCGATCCGGTCGAAGCCAGCTTCAGACCTTCTCGTTCTACCTGCGTCGCCATCCGGTCGCGCAGGCCGAAGCCGCGTCCCGCGATCATCCCCAGCAGGCTCGCCGCGGCCATGATGCCGAACCCGCCGATCTGGAACATGGCCATGATTGCCACTTGTCCGAAGGTCGACCAGTAAACGCCGGTGTCGACCGTCACGAGCCCGGTAACCGCAACCGCGGAGGTTGCGGTGAACAGCGCGGTAAGAAAAGGCGCAGGCTCGCCCCCAGCCGTGGACCAAGGCAACATCAGAACGATCGTGCCGATACAGATCAGCCCCGCAAACAGCAGGGGAATCAGCCGGACGGGATCGCGAAGCGCGCGCTTCATGGCAGCACAATGCGTGGCCGTGCGATTAGCTCCAGACAGCCTCGGGCGGCAGGCTCATCAGGATCGCGTCGATATTGCCGCCGGTCTTCAGCCCGAACAGCGTGCCGCGGTCGTAGACGAGGTTGAATTCGGCGTAGCGGCCGCGCCATTCGAGCTGGGTCAGCTTGTCGGCGCTCGTGAAGTCGCTCTCCATCCGGCGGCGGACCAGCTTCGGATAGATGTGAAGGAAGGCCTCGCCCACATCGCGGGTGAAGGCGAAATTGCGCTCGAAGGCAGCTTCGTCGGGGCATTCGAGATGATCGTAGAAAATCCCGCCCACGCCGCGGTGGACGCCGCGGTGGGGAATGAAGAAATAGTCATCCGCCCACTTCTTGAACCGCTCGTAATAGGTCGGATTGTGCGCCGCGCAGGCGGCCCGGAAGCGGGCATGGAAATCCGCAGTGTCTTCTTCATAGGGGATCGGCGGGTTGAGATCCGCCCCGCCCCCGAACCACGCCGCCTGCGTCGTCAGGAAGCGCGTGTTCATGTGGACGGCCGGCACATGCGGGTTGGCCATATGGGCGACGAGGCTGATCCCGGTCGCGGTAAAGCCGGGCTGCTCCGCGCTGGCGCCGTTCACCTGGCCTGCAAATTCTGACGAGAAACTGCCGCGCACCGTCGAGACGTTGACGCCGACCTTCTCGAAAACCTTGCCTTTCATCAGGCCCTGCACCCCGCCGCCGGGATCTGGATTGCCTTCCTCTTCGCGCTCCCACGGCGTGTACTGGAAAGCCGCGTCGGACCCCGCTTCGCGTTCGATTGCCTCGAAGGCGGCGCAGATGCGGTCGCGCAGCGATTCAAACCAGTCTTTCGCCTGTGCGGTATGGGGTGTCCAGTCGGTCATGACGTCCTTCGTTGGTTACAGTTCGGCACCGCGACTAGGCGGCTCCTGCTCGTCCATCCTTGATATCGATCAAGGCCCGAGGCGGGGCTTGCCATCTCATCGGCGCTGCGGCAATAGCGGCGCATGGTTCCCCTTTCGTTCGCAGGCGAGGAATGGCTCCTGACAGAGGGCCGTGCGCTGTTCTGGCCGCGTGAAAACGCGTTGCTGGTCGCCGACCTGCATCTCGAGAAGGGCAGCTTCTTCGCGCGTCACGGGCAGATGGTCCCACCCTACGACAGCCGCGAGACGCTCGAGCGGGTGGCGCTGGCGATCCGCGAGACGGGGGCCCGCCGGGTGATCACGCTGGGCGACAATTTCCACGATTCGGACGGTTCGCAGCGGCTCGAAGAGCATGCTGCGGGCATGCTCGACGCGCTGACGAAGGCGGTCGACTGGGTGTGGATCACCGGCAATCACGATCCCGAGATGGAGGCCCGCCACGGCGGAACACTCGCCGACGAACTCGAGATCGGGGGCGTGATCCTGCGCCACCGGGCGAAGCGCGGAGAGACCCGGCCGGAGCTCTCCGGCCACTACCATCCGCGTCTGCAACTCAAGGTCCGCGATCGCAGCATTCGCCGGCCCTGTGCCGTGGTCAGCGCCAACGAAGGCGCGGATGGAAGGCCATCGGGCCGGATGATCCTGCCCGCCTTCGGCGCCTATACCGGCGGGATGAACGCCGCCGATCCGGCGATCCTGACCGCGCTGCAACCGGCGGAGCGGATCGACGCCGTCGTCCCGGCCAGGGGCAAACTCGCGCGCTTCACCCTGTGGCGCAGCGCGGCCTGAGTTTCACACTGGCGAAAGCCCGAGTTTCTCCCTACATAGCCACCTCGACAATCGGCAGAATCAGGAGAATGCCCCATAGCCCGTCCACCCCGGCGCAGCATGCAAATGCCCGTGAAAAGCGGCCCGCGCTACGATAACATGATCAATGTCCCCAAGGTCCGCGTGATCGATCACGAAGGCGAGAATTTGGGGGTGATGTACACCCGCGAAGCGGTCGAGCAGGCCAACGAACTGGGCCTCAACCTCGTCGAAGTGTCCCCCAATGCGGACCCGCCGGTGTGCAAGTTCCTCGACGTCGGCAAGTATCGCTACGAGGCGCAGAAGAAGGCGAACCTCGCGCGCAAGACGCAGAAGACGCAGGAAATCAAAGAGATCAAGATGCGTCCGAACATCGACGATCACGATTACGACGTGAAGATGAAGAACGTCATCAAGTTCATCGAGCATGGTGACAAGGTGAAGTGCACCTTGCGCTTCCGCGGTCGCGAGATGGCGCACCAGCAGCTCGGCATGGACCTTCTCAATCGCGTGCGCGACGACATGGAAGAACTGGCCAAGGTCGAAAGCTTCCCGCGTCTCGAAGGCCGCCAGATGGTGATGGTGCTCGCGCCGAAGTAAGGCACCCCCATCACCTGAATCAGAAAAGGCGGGCCGCACTGGCCCGCCTTTTTCGTTTGCACCAAGCCCGGGCTCAGCGGCCGATGTGCTCGTCGAGGAACTGCAGGTACGCCTCGGATGCGGTGATGCGGTTCTCCTTGCGCCGGAAGCCGTGGCCTTCGTCCGGAAACAGCACGTATTCGACAGGCACCCCGTTCGCCTTGACCGCAGCCACCAGTTCGTCGCTTTCGACCTGCAACACGCGCGGATCGTTGGCGCCCTGCACCACGAGCATCGGCTTGATGATATTGGCGGCGTGGAACAGCGGGGAGATCGCGCGATGGCGTTCCTCGTCCACTGCCGGATCGCCCATTTCGTCATACAGCGAATCGCGGAAGCTGCCCCACCACGGCGGGATCGATTTCAGGGTGCGAACCCAGTTCGTGACGCCAAATATATTGATCCCCGCGTCGAACACCTCGGGATGCAAGGCGAGCGCGGCGGCGGTCATGTAGCCGCCGTAGGAACCGCCCATCACCGCAATCCGGTCGTCCGCCACCCAGTCGAGTCCCTGAAGGAACCCTTTCGCCGCGACCACGTCGCGCAAGTCGACATCGCCGTGCTTCTTGTCGTCCATGTGGAAGAAGGTCTTGCCGTAGCCCGACGAGCCGCGATTGTTGATGGCGTACACCGCATAGCCGTTGTTGACGAGGTGCTGCACCATCGGGTTGTAACCTCGCGTGCTCTGGCCACCCGGACCACCGTGGACCAGCACGACCATGGGAGCGGGCTTCGCGGCGCTCGCGCCGTTCGGCTTGTAGAGGATGCCCGGAATCTCGACCCCGTCATAGCTCGGGAAGCGCGCGACAGTCGCCGTGACGAGGTCGGTCTCGTCAATTGCCGGGTTGAGTGCGGTGGTAAGGCGCTTGGCCGACCCGCCCGCCAGATTTGCAACGTAGATGTCGGTCGGCGAGGTGTCCGAGGTCACGGTGAAGGCGATGCGCGTTTCCTGTGGGTCGAAGCGGATCGAGCCGAGACTGCCTTCCGGCACTCCGTCGAGGGTCACCGTCTCACCGCTTCGCGTGTCGAGGATGGTGAGCGCGGTCAGCGCGTCTTCGTTGATCGCGCTCACCCGGTAGCGCCCGCTCGGCGAATACTGCAGGAAGGCGACGTCCCAGTCGGCTTCGAGGACCGGGCTCTTCGCCCCGCTGGCGAGTTCGTAGCGCCACGCCTGGTTGAATTCGCCATGCTCGTCGGTCGCGTAGATGAGCGCGGAATTGTCGCGGGTGAAGGTGTAGACGCCATGGCTGACGTTTCCATCATGCTCGGAGATCAGCACCGGCTGGGGCTCGTCGGCGGCCAGGTCGACGAGATAGAGATCGCTGTCTGCGCTCGAGATCGCCTTCGACAGGGCCACCCAGCGCCCGTCGTCCGAAATGGCGTCGACCGAGAAGCCGCCTTCATTGGTGAACAGGCGGGCCCGCTCGAAGCCGTCCGCCGCATAGCCATAGAGGTCGAATGCGGCCGGGTCGCGCTCGTTGGAAAGAATGTAGAACGTGTCGCCCGCCGCATTCCAGCCGGCGAAGGAGGCTTTCACCTTTTCGCCGGGAGTGAGGTCGATGACCGTGCCGTCTTCGGCGCGCAGAAACACATGGTTGAGCTCGTCCCCGCCGTTATCGGCGGTAAACAGCAGCCGCCCGTCGTTCGGGAAGAAGCTGGACCCGAAGGTCGCATTCCCGGTCGATGTCGTGAGCGGGACGGGATCGCCACCCTCCAGCGGCATCAGATAGGCGTTGAAGACCCCGCTCTCGTCGCTGTTCACGAGGACGTGTTTACCGTCGGGTGAGAAGTTGTAGCCGCTGGGCGATCCGACCGAGAAGGCGGTGGATTCGAAGAACTGCTCCGCAGTGTAGGTTTTCGTTGCCTGCGCCTCGGCAGTGTGGCCTTCATGCGCCATCACCATGGCTGGGGATGTCAGGGCGGCGAGCGAAATGGCGGCCAGCAGTGCTGTCGAACGCTTCATGGATGGTCTCCCGGTCTCGTTTGCACCCGATGGGTATTCCCCTTGCGCCATGCCTGCAAGCGCGGCGATTGCGCCGCGCCGGGGGCGCTGGTAGCACCCGCAGGCGAGAGGGGATCGCGCCGTCGTGACTGCCAAGACCATCGGGCTGCTACTGGGTGCCGCAGCGCTCTTGCTGAGCATTGTCCTGCCAACTCCGGAAGGCATGAGCCGGGAGGCGTTTGTTGTCGCCGGTCTCGTCGTGCTGATGGCGGCCTGGTGGATGACCGAGGCGTTGCCCCTGACCGCCACCGCGTTGATGCCGTTCCTCGTGCTGCCGTTTGCCGGGGTCATGGATGCCAAGGCCACGGCGAGCGCCTATTACTCGCCGATCCTGTTCCTGATCCTCGGTGGCGCTTTCATCGCACTCGCCATCGAGCGAACCGGGTTGCACAAGCGGCTCGCGCTCGCCTTGTTGCGCCTCGTCGGCGGGCGCGGCGGGCAGGCGGGCGTGCTGCTCGCCTTCATGGGGACAGCAGCAATCCTGTCGATGCTGATCTCGAACACCTCGACCGCGCTGATCATGATGCCGATGGCGGTCGCGGTGCTCGTCGGTGGAGGAGTTGACGATGGCGAAACGGAGGGGCTTTCGGGCGCACTCCCGATGGGCATCGCCTTCGCCGCGAGCATCGGCGGGCTCGGCACGCTGGTCGGATCGCCCACCAACGCCATCGCGGTCGGCCTGCTCGATACGCTGACGGGCACGCGCATCACATTTGCGCAGTGGGCTTTCTACGGTTTCCCCGTGGTGATCATCGGCGTGCCGCTCGCCGCCTATCTGGTCGCGCGAGTGCAGCAAGTGAGCGAGCACCCCTTCGATGCCCGGAAGGCGCGCGCCGCGATCGACACCCATGCCGCCTGGTCGAGTGCCGAAAAGCGCCTCGTTCCGGTGGTCGCGGTCACGTTTCTCTTATGGATGGGGCAGATGTGGATTGCGCCTTTCCTTCCCGAAGGCTCGCTGACCGACGGGACAATCGCCATTCTGATGGGCCTTACGCTCTTCCTGCTGCCCGACGGGACCGGCCGTCCGCTGCTCACCTGGGACGAAGCCAATCGCGCGCCCTGGGGCGTGATCATGATGTTCGGCGGCGGTCTGGCGCTGGCGGCGGGCATGGCCGAAAGCGGCCTCGCCGACTGGCTGGGGCAGGCGCTGCTGCCGCTCGAAGCCTGGCCGCTGGTGCTCGTTGCCATAGCGGTAATTGCGATGGTCGTGCTGATCACGGAATTCGCCAGCAATGTCGCCACCGCCAGCGGCATCATCCCGGTGGTCGCCGCTCTCGTCGTGGCGCTCGGGGCCGACCCCATCCTCCTCGCCATGCCTGCCGCGCTGGCTGCCAGCTGGGGCTTCATGCTGCCCGCGGGAACCGGCCCCAACGCGATCGCCTGGTCGACCGGACGCATAAGGATCGAGCGGATGGTCAAGGCGGGCCTGTTGCTCGACCTGTTCGGCATCCTGATGATCGTGGGCGTTGTGTGGGGGATGCACGGTCTTGCCGCTTGAATTTCCGCAGCGCGCTTCGTAATCGGTCGCGCGTAATCCAGGTTGCGGCGGAGAAGCGTTCCTGCGGAGGTTAGGAACGGGCGCCCCGGCAACCCTATCGGCTCCCGCCTTCCTGGGAGCGACGATACAGGAAGGATGCTCGCCCCATGAGCGACGCCACCACGATCAATGGCCGCCCCCTCAAGCCCAGCACGCTGATGATGGGCCACGGTTTCGACCCCGTCCTTTCCGAAGGCAGCCTGAAGCCTCCGATCTTCCTCACCAGCACTTTCGCCTTTCCCAGCGCTGCGGACGGCAAGCGCCATTTCGAAGGCATCACCGGAAAGCGCCCGGGCGGCGCGGACGGCCTCGTCTATTCGCGCTTCAACGCGCCGAACCAGGAAATCCTCGAAGACCGCCTGTCGATCTGGGACGGGGCCGAGGATGCGCTGAGCTTCTCCAGCGGGATGACCGCGATCTGCGTGCTCCTGCTGACCTATGCCAGCCAAGGCGACGTGATCGTTCATTCCGGCCCGCTCTACGCCGCTACCGAAGGTTTCGTCGCCAAGTGGATGTCGCGCTGGGGCGTGAGCTATGTCGACTTCCCCGCCGGTGCGACGCGAGAGCAGATCGATGCGGTGCTGGACAGGGCAAAGGCGCAGGCGGCGGAGAACGGTGGCAAGGTGGCGATGGTCTACCTCGAAAGCCCCGGCAATCCGACCAATGCGCTGGTCGATGTCGAAGCGGTGCGCGCCGCGGTCGATGCGGCCGGCCTCGACTGCCCGATCGCGATCGACAACACCTTCCTCGGTCCGCTGTGGCAGCGTCCGTTGGAGCATGGCGCGGATATCGTCTGCTACTCGCTCACGAAGTACGTCGGCGGCCATTCGGACCTCGTCGCAGGCAGCATCGCCGGCGCGAAAAAGTGGATGGATCCCGTCCGGATGCTGCGTAACACCATGGGCGGCATTTGCGATCCCAACACCGCGTGGATGCTGTGCCGCAGCCTCGAGACCGTGGAACTGCGCATGCAGCGGGCGGGCGACAATGCGGCGAAGGTCTGTGAATTCCTGTCTAAGCACCCGAAGGTCGAAGGCCTTGGCTATCTCGGCATGATCAAGGATGCGCGGCAGCAGGACATTTACGATCGCCACTGTCTCGGCGCAGGATCGACCTTCTCGCTGCTGCTCAGGGGCGGCGAGGCGGAATGTTTCCGCTTCCTCGACGCTCTGAAGATCGCCAAGCTCGCGGTCAGCCTCGGCGGGACCGAGACGCTGGCAAGCCACCCGGCCTCGATGACGCATCTTTCGGTCCCCGACGAGCGCAAGGCGGCGCTGGGCATCGGCGACAACCTCATCCGTATCTCGATCGGCATCGAGGACCCGGACGACCTTATCGCCGACTTCGAACAGGCGTTGGAGGCGGTCTGACCCGCATCGGCTTCCTAGCTTGCGCGGATACCCTCCCCGGCGCAGGCCCGCGCCGGGGAGACGCGTTCGAGCACGATCTCGAAGTCGCAGCGCTGCGCCCTGCCTTTGCGGAGGCAGGGCTGGAACTGGTCGAGATCGACTGGCGCGCGCCGATGGAGCAGTTCGACACGATGGCCATGGTCCTGCTCGGCACCGCGTGGGACTACCAGGATCATCCAAACGAGTTTCTCGCCCGGCTGGAGGCGCTTGCCACGCGCGGCATTGCAGTGTGCAACCCGCCCGAGGTCGTGCGCTGGAACGCGAACAAGCGCTATTTACGCGACCTTGCAGAGCGCGGCGCGACGATTGTCCCGACCCTCTGGCGCGAGGACATTGATTGCGCCGGCGTGCTTGCGGCTATGGACGAGTTCGCGACCGACCGGCTCGTGGTGAAACGGCAGGTGGGCGCGGGCGGCCTCGGCCAGCACAGTTTCAGCCGCGCCGCTTTGCCCGAAGCGGACTGGCGCATGGGCCGCCCCTGCATGGTCCAGCCGTTCCTGCCCAGCGTGGTCGAGGAAGGAGAATACACCTTCCTCTTCATCGACGGCCATTTCAGCCACGGCGTGCTCAAGCGGGCCGCCGAGGGCGAGTATCGCATCCAGTCGCTCTACGGCGGCTACGAGTGCGACTACGCGCCGACAGCCGAGGATCTGGATACGGCTCGGGCGGTAGTCGCCGCCCTGCCGTTTCCCGCACCGCTCTATTGCCGGATCGACATGGCGCGCCTGCCCACCGGCGAACTCGCGGTAATGGAGGCGGAGATGATCGAGCCGTATCTCTATCCGCAGCAGGGGCCGCATCTGGGCGAGCTGCTGGCGAAGGCGATTGTCCGCATGCACCTGTGAGGCTGTTTCGAAGTCAAGTCTTCTTCAACGCTTGGGGAGTATGAGGCGGTTATGGAATGGCGTGACTACTCCCTCCTCGAGATCGCAGCAGCCTGCCTTGCAGGCGCGGCGATCTTTGCAGCGACGCTCTATTTCGGCAGCCTTCCGGGCCTGCCGTGGGAAGGAAAGCCGCTGACCGGCTTCCTGCACTTCGTCGTCGACGTGATTGGGGGTGTCACAGCCGCAGCGCTCGTCATCGGTGCGATCCTGCCGGCGGCGCTACTCAACCAGTTGCGCAAGCGCCGGATGGCGCGCGAGGCGAAGGCCGCAGACGACGCAGTCGAGGCCGAGATGGCGGCTGCGCCGCCTCGTCGCCGTGCGTTCGCTATGCCGGTCGAAGGGACTACAGCCGGCGAAGATGAGCTCCAGAAGGCTCAAACCAAGGGCGAAATCGCCATTCTTCTTGGCGCGCAGGAGGGGTCGCCTGAAGCAGAAGATGCGCGCCCCGCCGACACGGACGATTATGCGGCACTGCTCACCGGAATTGTCGAGGCCAATGCGCCGCCTCCGCCCCACGATGGCCCGCTGCCATCGGACATATCGACCGCGCGGGCGCACGCGATCGTGTTGCGTGAGCTCTATCCGCCCAAACCAGGCGCGGGCCTGTCCTTTTACGGAGGGCTACCGGTGGCCTTCGAAGGATTCCCATGGCCCCGTGGCGCGGATGGACGGCCGTTGCATTTCATGATGCAGTGGGACTGTACCGACCTTGCGGCAATCGACCCGACCGGCCTGTTTCCGAAAAGCGGCGCGCTCTATTTCTTCCTCGACTTCCGCTGGGGGAAGGACGACGGCTTCCGGTTTCTCCACGTGCCGGGCCCGGGGGACGATTGGGTGCAGATCCACCCGCCCGGGGACTTGGGCCCCGTGCATGAAGACCAGGGCGCTTGGCAGATGGCGGGATGCACCGCCAAGGTGGACGATCCGGACCGCTTCGTCCCCCGGCTGATGCCGCACTTCCCCTTTGCTCCGGTGTTGGTGGATTTCCCTGCCCCCCAGAGCGACGACCCGCAAGAGCGCTGGTTCTGGGGCGGCGGCGAGGAACTCGCGGAGCGGCTGCTCGCCGCGCAGGATTCGCTCGGCGATCCGCTCTGGACGCATCGGCCGGACGAAAAATTGTCCCCCTTCGATCGCCCCTTCGAGGCCTTCCCCCACGATTTCGGCGCGATCCGGGTTCTTGCCGCGAAAGCCATCGACGAACTCACCAGCTTCCGGCTTGCCCGCCGCCCGGGTACCTTGTCCGATCTGACCGAAGAGCAGAAAGCCGCACGGCTTTCCGAATGGCTCGAACAGGCAAAGGAACTCTACGAGTTCGCCGGGCACCAGTGCTCGACCGGACGGGTCGATCCGGACCTTTCGCTGCAGGTATGGCAGTGGGTCGAACAGCTCGAACCGGTGTTCCGCCTGAACCTGCGCGACACGACGCTGGCGTCGGTGAACCTCAGCCTCGGCAACGGCAGCGTCGCGGTCGAGGCGATCCCTCGCGAATGGATCGATCGCAATTCGCTCGGCCATGCCATCGCGCATGCCTATGACCGGCTCGAGTATCCCGACTGGTCGATCCCCGACGCTGCGAAGGTCTACGAAGAGCGCAAGGCGGCAGGCGAGCTGGCGATCGTCCGGCAGGTCTTCGCGCCCGATCCTCCGCGCATGCTCGGCCCCGCAAGCTACGTGCAGGGCTACGTCGAGGATTTGGTTGACGACCACATCCTCCTGCTCGAGCTATCCTCGCGCGATGCGCTGGGCCATCATTTCGGCGAAGGGGTGCTGCAATATCTGATCCGTCCAGCGGACCTCGCCGCACGCAAGTTCGGCGAAGTGAAAGCAGTGATCAGCGCCTATTGAGGCGCTTCAGCCCTTCCACTCGCGGCGCTCCTCCGCCACCTTGAGCACCTCGTAGGCGACCTGCAGTTTCTGGAACTCGGCCGCTGCATCGCTGTCCCCCGGTTTCACATCGGGGTGAACCAGCTTGGCCTTTTCGCGCCAGGCCTTCTTGATCGCCGGGAAGTCGGCATCCGCTTCCAGTTCCAGGAGGTCGAGCGCGCGCATCTCGTCGCGGCTGCGCGAACCGTCGCCGCTGCCAGCCCAGCCATAATGCTGCGCCTCGGCATAGCCCGCATTCTCGCTGCGTTCGGCCTTCGCGCGCGCTTCCTTCTCGGCCTTGTCGAGGCCTTCGAAATAGTCCCACTTGGAATTGTATTCGGCGGCATGCTTCTGGCAGAAGTACCATCGATCCGGGCTGTTCGGGGCCTTGGGCGCAGGGCAGTCGCCCGGCTCGTCGCAACCATGCCGGTCGCAGATGCGCACGCTGGTCGCCTCCCGTGACGAGCCGTAGCCGCGCCAGCGCGGGAAACCCCAGTCGTTGGAGCGCCGGGCCTTAGGCATGGCCGGGAAAAGTCGTTTGTCGAAGTGGCATGGCGGTCAATCTAGGCGCGCTGGCGTTTCGCGCAAGCTTGGGGAACCAGTTTCAATGTGAAATGTTGCGTTGCAGTAAGTTTTGTTAACCCGACCCTGCCAATCGCCACCGCCAGAGAAGAGAGCATGAGCAAGCAACTGTCCCTGTCCGCCCATATCAGCACCGCGCTTATGGCGGTGTTCGTGTTCGCGGTGGCCTTCGGCGGTTCCGATGTGGAGCTGCCTGCGGACCGTCCCGGCGCGACTCCGCTGGTTGGACTCACTATCGGTCGCTGACCAGTCCCATCCCCCCAAGCGACAGTTTGAAGGGCTCCCATCGTGACGGGAGCCCTTCTTCGTTGCTGGCTGAATGACTAAGCCTAGTTGATAACGATCGTGGCGGCGCGGCGGTTCTGCGCCCAGGCAGACTCGGACGAACCCAGCGCGACCGGACGTTCCTTGCCGTAGCTCACCGTGCGGATACGGTTGGCGGGGATACCGATCGAGACCAGGTAGTTTTTCGCGGCATTGGCGCGGCGTTCACCCAGCGCGAGGTTGTATTCGCGCGTGCCGCGTTCGTCGGCATGGCCTTCGATCGTAAAATTGAGCTGCGGATACTGGCTGAAGTACTGGCCCTGCACCTGCAGCTTGGCCGAATCCTCGGCGTCGATGTTGTACCGGTCGGTGTCGAAATAGACAGTCGTGTTCGTCACGCCCACGGCATCGACGAAGTGCTGCTGCGTTCCCACGCTCGGTCCGGTGGGTGCTGTGGGCGTCGGCGTGGCGGTCTCGACCGGCGGCGGCGGCAGTTCCTCCGGTGCCTTCTTGGCACACGCGCCGAGCGCGATGGTCGAAGCAAGCATCAGTCCTGTTGCAATGCGGGTATTCATAGGCTGTCCCCTTTTAAACAGCGTGGTCAACTCGGTTTGCCCCCCCGAATCCATCCCCTGAAGCTTTCAATGCACTTACGGCAGGATCGGTCCCCACGCCGGGTCCGAACCGTCGACAGGCGTCGCCAGGCGGCGCTCGTTCTCGCCGGTGAGGTCGACTTGCCACAAGCCGGTCTTGCCGCTGTTCCGTTCGGTGCGGAAGAACTGAATGATGCGGCCGTTGGGCGCCCAGGTCGGCGCCTCGTCCTGCCAGCCACGCGTCAGAGTGCGTACGCTGCCACCCGACGGCGTCATGACCGAGACGTTGAAAGTGCTCGCATTGGTGAAGGCGATCTGGTCGCCGCGCGGGCTCCATTCGGGCGTGGCGCAGCGCCCGCCGAAGAAGCTGATGCGGCGCTGGTTGGTACCGTCGGCGTCCATCACATAGCACTGCTGGCTGCCCGAACGGTCGCTTTCGAACACGATCCGGCTGCCGTCGGGCGAATAGGACCCGCCGATATCGATGCCGGGCGTATCGGTGAGGCGGCGCGGTTCGCCGCCGGTCGACGGCACGCGGTAGATGTCGGTATTGCCGTTGACCGCCATCGAATAGAGGATCCACCGCCCATCCGGGCTCCAGCGCGGGGCGAAGGTCGGATTGGTGCTCTGCGTCACCAGCGTCTGCCGACCGGTGCCGATGTCGTAGACATAGATGCGCGGATTGCCGTCGACGTAGCTGAGATAGGACAGCTTCTTGTAATCGGGCGAGTAGCGCGGCGTCAGCGCGGTCGAACGGCCGGTGGTGATGAAGCGGTGGTTCGCCCCGTCGCTGTCCATGATCGCGAGCCGCTTCGTCCGGTTATCCTTGGGGCCGGTTTCGGCGATGTAGGCGATGCGGCTGTCGAAGAACGGGCTCTCGCCGGAGAGGCGCGAATAGATGAGGTCGGCGCATTTGTGTGCCGCGCGGCGCCAGTCGGCCGGCTGGACCACCCAGCCTTCGCGCACCAGCTGCTGCTCGAGCGCCATGTCGTAGAGATAGCAGCCCACCGTCAGCTTGTCGTCGCTGCGCGCACGGACATAACCGTGGACGAGCATTTCCGCGCCGCGGTTGGACCAGGTCGGGTAGTTCGGCGCGGTGATCTCGGCGAACCGCGGCTGCGGCAGGGCATCGGGCCCGGTCGGCTTGAACAGGCCGTTGTTCCTGAGATCGGCAGTGATGACCCGGGCGAGTTCCTTGCCCAGCGCAGCAGTGCCGCTGGAATTGGCCGGTGTGGGCACGTCAGCGTCGGTAGCGAAGCCGGGAATCGCGATCCCGAGGTCGTCGAGATTGCCTTCGAAGCTGACCGAGCCGGTCAAACCCTCGCCCCCATCGACCGTCTCGACCTCGCCGCCTTCGGGGACGGGCTGGCCAAGATCCTGGTTCTGCGCAGCCAAAGGTGCCGCGAGAAAACCGAGTGTAGCCAGAATTACGTACTTCATTGGGACAGTCTCCAGTCGAAACCGAATGGGCCGACGAGCTTCCAGGCCTCGTAATATTCGGGCGGCAAGTCGTCGAAGGGGGCAGCCAGCTGGACCGCGCGGATTGCCTGTTCGGCATGCCGGTTCGCCTGTGCACGGTTGGTGTCGTTCACGCCGGTCTGGCGGATCATCTCGGGTCGGCCGGCTAGGCTGCCGTCAGGATTGAGCCGGAAGCGCAGATAGGTAGTGATTTTCTCTACCTCGGGTCCGCTTGGCGGCTCCCAGCGCGGCTTGATCCTGCGCGCGATCGCCTGGACGAGCGAAGCCTTGGCGCTCGCGCCGATCCGCGAGGCGGGCACACGGGTCTCGTTCGTGCTCGTGCTGCTACCGGCACCCTCGAGAAAATTGTCGCCGAGGCGCGATCCGCCGCTGCGCTCGCGGTTGCGTGGCTGCGCCTGCGTCCGCGGCGCATCCGGGCGGCGTGTCTCGCGCGGCTGCGCACGGGGCGCAGGGATCGTCGACTGCACGCGCGGCACCGGGGGCGCAACTTCGCGCGGGATCGGCTGTTCGACCTGCGGCGAGGGTGCCGGGATATCGGACATCGTCGGAGCGACGGCTGCGCGACTCTCAGGCACGGGTTCGGGTGCGGTATCTTCCAGGCCGACGTCTTCGGTGAGGCTGACGGTCATGCGCGCCGGCTTTTCGAATACCGGCTGCGGCAGCATGGCACGGATTACGAGGGCGGCGAGCAGCGCGAGATGAAGCGCCACGGCAACGATCAGCCCCGTGCGTTCCTCTGCCCTGATGCCTGTCCTCTCCATGGTTACCGGCTATTCCTCGTCCGATGAACGGGCGTTGACCGGCGCGCCGGCACCCGCGCTGCTCGTCACGAGCGAAATGCGGTTCAGCCCGGCGCGGTTGAGCTCTCCCATGACCGCCATGACACGTCCGTAATCGAGCGCGCGGTCGGCGCGCAGCGTGATATCCGGCCCTTCGCCCGTGCGCGGCAGTGCGGCCAGCGCTTCGGGAAGACCTCCGACTGTGACCTGGTTGTCGTCGATATAGACATAGCCCGCTTCGTCGATGCTGATCGTCACCTGCTGCTGCTCCTGCGGCAGGGCTGCGGCGCGGCTGTCGGGCAGGTTGATCGGCACGCCTGCGGTCAGCAGCGGTGCGGTCACCATGAAGATGATCAGCAGCACCAGCATGACATCGACAAGCGGCGTGACGTTGATCTCGGACATCGGCCGGCGACCGCCGCCGCGCCCGCGCCGCCTGCGCCCTCCGCCAGAGGCGATTCCCATCGCCATTCAGCGCGCCTCCAGCTGGCGACTGAAGGTGGCCGAGAGCTTGTCGGCGAAGCGCTGCAGCCGCGCTTCGTAGCGGTCTACGCGGTGACTAAAGCGGTTGTAGGCGATCACCGCGGGAATGGCTGCAAACAGGCCGATGGCCGTGGCGAACAGCGCCTCCGAAATACCGGGCGCGACCACGGCGAGCGAGCTGCTTTCCTGCGCGCCGATCTGGAAGAAGCTGTTCATGATGCCCCAGACGGTCCCGAACAGGCCCACAAATGGTGCAACCGCGCCGACCGTGGCGAGGAAGTTCAGGCGCTCGGCGATATCGTCGGCTTCCAGCGCGATCTGGCTGTCCATGGCAGTCGCGATCCGTCCGCGCAGCGCTTCGGGGTCGCGCACTGCGGTCTTGGTCGACTTGCGCCACTCGGCCACCGCAGCCTGGGCGACGCGCGCGGCGGGAATATCCTTGTTGCCGCGCTCGGATGTGAAGCGGTCGAAATTGTCCGCCTGCCAGAAATCGGTCTCATAGGCGATGGTGCGCTTGCGCAGGGTCGCCATGCGGAGGCTGAAGCTGACGATGATGGTCCAGACCCAGACGCTGGCGAGCAGCAGGCCCGCCATGACGAGTTGCACCACGATGTCCGCGTCGAGGAACAGCTGGACGGGATCGAGCCGGGTCGGGGCCGCGGCGGCAAGCATGGAAAGTGTCGTCATCGGTCCTCTTGGGTGCCAAAACGCGCGAAGGCCGCGCGCCATTCGTCGGGCTGCCGGATCGGCTTGCCCTCTGGGGAAACGAAGCCGACGCGCAAGTGTGCCTCGGCCAGGAGTTCGTCGCCACGAAAGGCCTTCTGGCGCATGCGGCAGGATGCGGCGCGCAACTCGGTGCAGACGGTTTCGATCAGCACGTCGTCGTCGAGTTTCGCGGGCCGCAGGTATTTGAGCGTCAGTTCGCTGACGGCATAGGCGCCGCCCCCGCTCTCGATCGCCGCGCGCTGGTCTATCTCGAGCCGGCGCAGCAGGTCGCTGCGCGCCCGTTCGAACCAGCGCAGGTAGTTGGCATGATAGGTGATGCCCGAGAGGTCGGTGTCCTCGTAATAGACACGCACCGCGTACAGGTGGCGGCTGCCGTCGATCACTCCGTCTGGGGGGTTGGGCATGGTCATGCGTCCCCCGCCTCTAGCCGAGGGCCGAGTCGCCCCGCAACGGCAAACGACGAAGCGGGTATTCTGAGCGACTAGCGCCGCAGGATCATCGGGCCCAACGGCTGCCCGCCGAAGATATGGACATGGAGGTGCGGCACTTCCTGCCCGCCATGCGCGCCGATGTTGGCCATCATGCGATAGCCGGGCTCGACCAGCCCCTTGTCGCGCGCGACCGTCCCGACAGCGCGGATGAAGCCCGCAATCTCTTCTGCCGGAGCATGCTTGCTGAAATCATCCCAGCTGACATAGCGACCCTTGGGGATCACCAGCATATGCACTTCGGCCTGCGGGTTGATGTCCTCGAAGGCATAGGCCCACTCGTCTTCGTACACCTTGGTCGAGGGGATTTCCCCGCGCAGGATCTTCGCGAAGATATTGCTATCGTCATAGGGCTGGGTCGGGTCGATCGGCATTATGCGCTCCGCGAATTCTTCTCGTCGATACCGCTGGTGCCTTCGCGCCGGTCGAGTTCGGCCAGCACCTCGGCAAGGCTCACGTTCTTGGCGCCCAGCAGCACCATCAGGTGGAACAGCACATCGGCCGCTTCGCCGACGAGTTCCTCGCGGCTTCCCGCGAGGGCTGCGGTGATGGTTTCGACCGCTTCCTCGCCCAGCTTGCGCGCCATGACGGGCAGGCCGCGATGGTTCAGTTGGGCGACATAACTGGTCGAGGGATCTGCACCGCGACGGGTGGCGATGGTGGCTTCTAGGCGCGTGAGCGTATCCATGCCCGCGCTATGCACGGCACGGGGCGGCGGTGCAATCAGTGGCTGCTGCGATTGAGCAGGAAGCGACCGACCACGATCCCCGCGAGCGCAAGGCCGATCATCGTCAGTCCGCTCGGCTCGGTCAGGCGCGCGGCAATGCCGGCAGGCCCGCCGAGATCGGCGAACTGGGCCGAGAGGGAGATGATCTGGTTGGTCATCCCGCGCCCTTTACACCCGCATGTGGCGGGCACGTGTAAAATGCTGAAAACGTACCGCCGCGGGACGGTTTCAGCCGCGCGCAGGCAGCCCCGCCTCGCGCAGCGCGGCATGCGCTTCGGCAATCGTGTGCTCGCCGAAATGGAAGATCGATGCGGCCAGTACCGCGCTGGCATGGCCTTTGGTCACGCCTTCGACCAGATGGTCGAGCGTGCCGACACCGCCGCTGGCGATGACGGGCACCGAGACGCTGTCGGCAATCGCGCGGGTGAGTTCGAGATCGTAGCCGCGCTTGGTCCCGTCGCCATCCATCGACGTGACAAGCAATTCGCCCGCGCCCAACTCCGCCAACCGCTCGGCGTGCTCGACCGCGTCGATCCCGGTGGGCTTGCGGCCGCCATGGGTATAGATTTCCCAACCGCGAAAGCCCTCGCCCTCGGTCCGCGCCCGCGCATCGACGGATGCGACGACGCACTGGCTGCCGAACTTCTCGGCGATCTCGCGCACCAGCTCGGGCCGCGAGACGGCGGCCGAGTTGACCGCCACCTTGTCCGCACCCGCAAGCAGCAGCGCCCGCGCATCCTCGACGCTGCGCACCCCGCCGCCGACGGTCAGCGGCATGAAGCACACCGCCGCCGTTCGCCGGACCATGTCGAGCAGCGTCCCGCGCCCTTCGTGGCTGGCCGAAATGTCGAGGAAGCACAGCTCGTCGGCACCGGCGCGGTCATAGGCCTGTGCCTGCTCGACTGGATCGCCCGCGTCCTTGAGGTCGACGAAATTTACGCCCTTCACTACGCGTCCGTCGCGCACGTCGAGGCAGGGGATGACGCGGACACGGACGGTCATTGGAGGGTAATTCCCAAGGTACCGAGCAGGTATGTTGCGACCATCATCAGTCCTGCGGTTTCGATGATGAGCATGACCCAGAAGCCGATGGGTTGCTCGTCCAGTGCATAGGTCAAACGCCCAAGCCCAGCTTTTCGCAAGCGAACCGCTTTCATAATGACTTTCGCCTGCCCGACGAACAGAGCGATTGCGAAAGCAAGGTAGAGGAGAGCGAGAATCATGCCCGCCCCGCCATCGCAATCGCCGCCGCCAGATCGAGCCGCCCGTCATAAAGCGCGCGGCCTGTAATCACGCCCTCGATCCCTTCCTTCGCATAGAGCGAGAGCACGTGGATATCGTCCAGCCCCTTCACCCCGCCGCTGGCGATCACGGGGATGTCGACCCGGCGGGCGAGGTCAACGGTCGCGTCAATATTGACGCCCTTGAGCAGCCCGTCGCGCCCGATATCGGTGAACAGCAGCGCGGCGACGCCCGCATCCTCGAACCGGCGGGCGAGATCGACCACGGGGACGTCGGACACCTCGGCCCAGCCTTCGGTCGCGACCATGCCGTCCTTCGCGTCCACAGCGACGACGATCCCGCCCTCGAACTCGCGGGCCATGTCCTTGACGAATTCCGGGTCCTTGAGCGCCGCCGAGCCCATCACGATGCGCGCCACACCCGCATCGAACCAGCCCTCGACGTCCGCGCGCTTGCGGATGCCGCCGCCCAGCTGGACGTAGCCCGGAAAGGCCGCAACGATGCTTTCGACCGCCTCGCGGTTCTGCGCCGATCCGGCGAAGGAACCATCGAGATCGACCACGTGCAGGTGCCCCGCCCCCGCCTCGGCGAACAGCGTGGCCTGTGCGGCAGGGTTGTCACCATAGACGGTCGCGCGGTCCATGTCGCCCTCGGCTAGGCGCACGACCTGACCGGCCTTGAGGTCGATGGCAGGAAAGACGATCATGTTTTTGCTTTCGTGGCGGTGCCGGCCCGCTCCCCCACCCGGCCACCCATAAGACACCGTGCCGTGGGTGGCCGGGTGGGGGAGCGGGCTGGCAAGGACGAAACGGGCATCACGGCTTCCACTCCAGGAAACGGGTCAGGGTTGCGAGGCCATAGTGCTGGCTCTTCTCCGGGTGGAACTGCACGCCGAGCATATTGTCACGGCCCACCGCCGCGACCAGCCCGCCGCCGTGGTCGGTCATGGCGAGCACGTCCTTCCCGCTGTCGGCATGGAAGTGGTAGGAATGGAGGAAATAGGCCTCGCCCTCGTCCACCACTTCGTGGAATTTTGCATGGGGCGTCAGCGCGACGTCGTTCCAGCCCATGTGCGGGACCTTCACGCTCTCGTCGGTCGGCCTGATCAGCCGCACCTCGCCAGAAATCCAGTCGAGCCCCGGCGTGGTGCCATGCTCCAGCCCGCGCGTCGCGAGCAGTTGCATGCCGACGCAGATGCCGAGGAACGGCGCGCCGCCCACGAATACCCGCTCGTGCATCGCCTCGACCACGCCATTCACCGCGCGCAGCCCTTGCGCGCAGGCCTTGAACGAGCCGACGCCCGGCAACACGATCCGGTCAGCTGCGCGCACGACATCGGGATCGGCGGTGACCTTGACGCTGGCCCCGACCTTCCTCAGCGCGTTCTCGACCGAATGCAGGTTGCCCGCGCCATAATCGACGAGGGCGATAACCTCAGCCACCGAGCTGCCCCTTAGTCGAGGGGATCGCCCCGCCCTTGCGCGGGTCGACTTCCACCGCCGCACGCATGGCGCGGGCGAAGCCCTTGTAGATCGCCTCGCAGATATGGTGGTTGTTGGTGCCGTAGAGCAGCTCGACATGCAGCGTCAGCCCGCAGGTCTGCGCGACCGAGTGGAACCAGTGCTCGATCAGCTCGGTATCCCATTCGCCCAGTCTTTCCTGGCTGAACCCGGCCTTCCACACGAGATAGGGGCGACCCGAAATATCGAGCGCGACGCGCGCCAGCGTCTCGTCCATCGGCGAATAGGCGCTGCCGTAACGCGCGATCCCACCCTTGTCGCCGAGCGCGGCGGCCAGCGCCTGGCCCAGCGCCAGCGCGCTGTCCTCGGTCGTGTGGTGCTGGTCGACATGCAGATCGCCATCGACCTTCATCGTCACATCGACGAGCGAATGCTTGGCGAATTGTTCGACCATGTGGTCGAGGAAGCCGATGCCGGTCGCGACATCATAGGCGCCCGTCCCGTCGAGATTGACCTCGACCAGAATCTTCGTTTCCGCAGTGTTGCGCTCGATACGGCCTGTTCGCATGGGGGCCGCGCTAGAGGCGCGGGGGCGAATGCGCAAGAAAATGCACCTACTTGCAGGGTAAAGTCCGCCTTAAACCGCTTGACCGGAGGGCCGCGGGGTATCACCTAGGCCCGCATGAGCGACGACACGCCCGACAGCCTGATCCCCTACGACTCCATCGTGCAGGAGGCCCTGCGCGCAGTGGTCGGCCGGGTGCTGGGAGAGATCGAGGATACCGGCGGCGAGCTGCCGGGTGCGCATCACTTCTACATCACCTTCAAGACGCATGCACCGGGCGTGACGATCCCTGCCAGCCTGCGCGAACGCTTCCCCGACGAGATGACCATCGTGCTCCAGAACAAGTTCTGGAACCTCAACGTGCGCGAAGACGGATTCTCGGTCGGACTCTCTTTCAACCAGGTCCCGGCGGAGCTGGACATTCCCTTCGCCGCAATCACCCAGTTCGTCGATCCGGCGGTCGATTTCGGCCTCCAGTTCCAGGCGACGGTGGCCGACATGGCTCCGGCCCCGACCGAGCATCCCGAGAACGACGGGTCGGAACAGGTGGATGGTGAAGCCGTTAAGGGAGCGGACGACGGTTCCAACGTCGTAACGGTCGATTTCGGCCGCAAGAAGTAAGCGCCAGGGCGCCGGTCCCGGCAGAAAGAGGGGCAGGACCATGGCCAAAATGCCATCGAGAACCAGCATGCGGCAGAAGCTGCGCGATCGCCGGCGCAAGCGCGACGACGAGCGCAAGGTGCCGGGCCCGACCGACAATCCGGCGACCAATATCATGCTGGCGGATGTCGCCATCCGGGCGGGCAGCTACATCGTCCGCCGCACCGTCGAGAAGGGCTTCCTCAAGGGTCGCTACGGCAAGCAGACCGCCAGCGACATCCTGAGCAATCGCACGCTCGGCCAGACAGTCGTGTCCTACGGTCTCGCCAAGGTCGCCAGCCGCAGCCTGCCGGGCGCGCTGATCGTCGGTGGCGGCGCGGCCGCGAAGGCGCTGTACGACCGCCGCAAATCCAAACGTCGCCAACAAGTGGAGGGCGACCGCGAACTGATCGAGCAAGCAAACTCCGACGAGTAGCCTTGATTTGCCCCTGCGCCTTGGCCCAAAGGCGCACATGGCCGATTCCCTGACCCCCACCGACAAGCTCGCCCGGCGCGGTTTGATGTTCATCCTCTCCTCGCCCAGCGGCGCGGGGAAGACCACGATCAGCCGCATGCTGCTGGAGGCCGACGACGAGATCAAGCTGTCGGTCAGCGTCACCACCCGCCCCCCACGCCCGGGCGAGGTGGACGGCGTCCACTACTATTTCGTCGACGACGCCGAGTTCGACCGGATGGTCGAGGAGGACGACTTCTACGAATGGGCGCACGTCTTCGGCCATCGCTACGGCACTCCCAAGGGCCGCATCCGCAACGCGCTGAAGGAAGGTCAGGACTTCCTGTTCGACATCGACTGGCAGGGCACGCAGCAGCTCTACCAGAAGGACCAGCAGGACGTGGTGCGGGTGTTCATCCTGCCGCCCAGCATCGCCGAACTCGAACGCCGGCTGCGCAGCCGCGGGACCGACGCTGAGGATGTCGTGGAGGCCCGCATGGAACGCGCCCGCGCCGAAATCAGCCACTGGGACGCCTACGACTATGTCGTGATCAACGAGGATGTGGACGCGTGTTTCGCCAAGGTCCGCGAAATCCTCGACGCCGAACGCATGAAGCGCCAGCGGCAGACCGGGCTTATCCCCTTCGTCCGCGAACTGATGAGCTGAGCGCGGACAAACCGCGCCGGATCCCTAACCCGGCGCGAAACCTCCTTAGTGCCCCGAAGGATCCACGAAATTGCCCGCGCCCATGTTGGCGTTCACCACGCCGCCATCGATCGCAAGCGTCGTACCGACGACATAATCGCCTGCGCGGCTCAGCAGGTAGACCGCCCCGCCTGCCATGTCCTCGGTCACCCCGACGCGGTGCGAGGGGATGCCGCGCTCGACCGCTTCGGTATGGTCGCGCGCCGCGCGGTTCATCGCGCTGGGGAAGGCCCCCGGGCCGATGCCGTTGACCACGATGTTGTGCTCGATCAGCTCGGCGGCCATGCGGCGGGTGAGGTGGATCAGTCCGGCCTTCGAGGCCTGGTAGGGATAGGTCGGCCAGGGATTGACCTTCATCCCGTCGATGCTGGCGATCATCAGCACCTTCGCGGGACGCTCCTTGGTCCCGGCCTTCTTGAGCAGCGGCAGCAGCTTCTGCGTCAGGAAGAAGGGCGTCTTGACGTTGAGGTCCATCGTGCGGTGCCAGCCCGCCTCGCTGAATTCCTCGAACGGTTCGCCCCAGGCGGCCCCGGCGTTGTTGACGAGGATGTCGAGCTTGTCCTCGCGTGCGGCAATCTCGTCGGCCAGTTGCTGGATGCCGTCCATCTGGCTGAGGTCGCCCACGAGGCCGATAACCTTCTCGCCCAGTTCGGCGCTGGTTTCGTCGACCTGCTCCTTCTTGCGGGCGACGATGTAGACGCGCGCGATACCGGCGGCGAGCAGGCCTTCGACGATCATCTTGCCGATGCCGCGGCTGCCGCCGGTCACGACGGCGACACGGCCTTCGAGGCCGAACAGGTCTTGCAGGTTCATTGCATAACTCCCTGGGAATTCCGTAAAGCGTGGGCTTCGACAAGCTCAGCCTGAGCGGAAGGGGTGCCTGAGCCCCAACACCGCTCATCCTGAGCCTGTCGAAGGATCAGGAACGACCTAGTAGCCGCTCATCTCGGCCACGCGGTTGGCGTGGTAATACTGGTCGCCGAGGAACTCCTGCAGCGCCCGGTCACGCTTCATGTAGAGGCCGATGTCGTATTCGTCGGTCATGCCGATGCCGCCGTGCATCTGCACGCCTTCGCGGACCGCCAGGCCGGCGGCCTTGGCCACTTTGGCCTTCGCGACACTCGCCATGAGGTCGGCCTTCTCGTCGCCTGCATCGAGTAGCTGGGCCGCCTTGACGGTGACCGCGCGGGCGATCTCGACCTCGGAGTAGAGGTGCGCCGCGCGGTGTTGCAGCGCCTGGAATTCGCCGATCAGTCGGCCGAACTGCTTGCGCTGCTTGATATAGTCGACGGTCATGTCCATCGCACCGCGCGCAACGCCGACGCCTTCGGCTGCAGCGCCGACCCGGCCGGCACGCAGCACGGCATCGAGGATTTCGCGACCACCGTCGACCTCGCCGATCACCGCATCGCCATCGAGCTCGACACCGTCGAAGGTCACGTGGCTGGCCATCGAACTGTCGACCAGGCGGACGCTGTCGTGGCTCATGCCCGCCGCATCCTGCGGCACGGCGAACAGCGTCACCCCGTCGCTATCCGCTTCGCTACCCGAGGTGCGGGCCGCCACGACGATCATCTCGCTCGATGCGCCATAGACCACGAAGTCCTTCTTGCCCGACAAGCGGAAGCCGTTGCCCGAACGCTCCGCCTTGCAGGCGATGCGTTCCGGCCGATGCTTGGGCCCTTCGTCGATCGCGACGGCATAGACCTTCTCGCCCGCGATCAGTCCGGGCAGCCAGCGGCCTTTCACATCGGCACTGCCGTGCTTCAGGGCCGTCGCCGCCAGCACGGAGGACGAGAGGAACGGTGAGGGCGTCAGATTGCGACCGATCTCTTCGAGCACGATGCCCGCTTCGACCTGGCCCATGCCGAGCCCGCCGTCATCCTCGCCCACCAGCATGCCGGTGAAGCCCATTTCGGCGAATTGCTGCCACAGCCCGTGGCCGAACCCGTCCTTGCAATTGCGGTCGCGCCAATGGCGCAGCTGCTTCTTGATCGAACCTTCCTCGGCCATGAACTGGCTGGCGGTTTCGGCCAGCATCGTCTGGTCGTCGTCGTAATAAAGCGGCATGGATCAGGCTCCCGGAAGGTCGAGGATACGCTTGGCGACGACGTTCAGCATCACTTCGGACGTGCCGCCCTCGATGCTGTTCGCCTTGGTGCGGAGCCAGTCGCGCGCCGACTTGCCGCCGGCGGTCGCCTCGCTCTCCCATTCCAGCGCGGCGCTGCCGCCCGCTGCCATCACCAGTTCGAGACGGCGCTTGTTGAGCTCGGTCCCGGCGTATTTGAACATGTTGGGCTGGGCGGGATGGCCCTTGCCCGATTTGGCCTCGTCCATGAACTTTTCGGTCATGGCGGTGAAGGCCAGTGCGTCGACATCGAACTGGGCGAGTTCGGCGCGGAGCACCGGATCGGGCGCGATGTTGCGCGACAGCATCGAGCCGAGCGAGACGGCGCGATCGTTGCCGCCGGTTTCGGCGATCATCGAGCGCTCGTGGCCGAGCAGATACTTTGCGACATCCCAGCCGCGATTGACCTCGCCCGCCTGCGCCGGCACGTTTTCGGCATAGAACTTGGGCACCTTCACATCGTCGAAGAAGGTTTCGCAGAACGGCGAGCTGCCGCTGATCAACAGGATCGGCTTGGTCGACACGCCGGGGCTCGCCATGTCGAACAGCATGAAGGTGATGCCCTGGTACTTGTCTCCCTTGTCGGTGCGGACGAGACAGAAGATCCAGTCGGCCTTGTCCGCGTAGGAGGTCCAGATCTTCTGGCCGTTGACGACCCAGTGGTCGCCCTTGTCTTCGCCGAAGGTCTGCAGGGACACGAGGTCCGATCCCGAACCCGGTTCCGAATAGCCCTGGCACCAGCGGATTTCCCCGCGCGCGATTTCGTTGAGGAAGCGCAGTTTCTGTTCGTGCGTGCCGAAGTGCAGCAGCGCCGGGCCGAGCATCCAGATGCCGAAGCTGTGGAGCGGGCTGCGGGCGTTGATGCGGCTCATTTCCTCGCGCAGCACCTTGGCTTCGGCGGGCGAGAGACCGGCTCCGCCGTATTCCCTGGGCCAGCTCGGCACGGTGTAGCCCTTGTCGCGGCAGGCCTCGAACCAGGCCTTCTGCGCGTCGTTCTTGAAGGTCGCGTTGCGACCACCCCAGTAAACGTCGTCCTCGGTCTCGACCGGTTCGCGCATTTCGGGTGGGCAAGTGGCTTCGAGCCAGGCGCGCGTTTCGGCGCGGAAGGTCTCTAGGTCGCTATCGGACATCATCCGAATCCTCTCTCTTCTAAAAGTCCGGTATGTTGACGCTTACGTTAGGGTGATTCGCATGAGCGGTGCAAGGGCCCTCGCGACGCCTCGCATTGCCGTAGCGTCAGCCGGAATGCGTTGACGAGCAGGGCAGCGCGCTTAAGCTGGCGGCGGAGAAATTCGGGGAGAGAGTAGGCATGCGATTCTCTGGCAGGACGGTCGTCATAACCGGCGCCGCATCGGGTATCGGCGCGGAAACCACGCGGCTTTTCGCCAGCGAAGGCGCGACCGTTTTCGCGAGCGATATCGACACTGCAGGCGGCGAGAGACTGGCTGCGGAGACCGACGGCGACGTGCGCTTCGTGGAATGCAGCGTCTGCGATCCGGCGGCGATCAGGGCGCTGATGGACCGTGCGGCCAGCGAGACCGGCGGGATCGACGTGGTGTTCAACAATGCGGGTGCAGGCGGCGCGCGTCCGCCAATCTACGAGATCGAGCCGGATGAATGGGACCGCACGATGGACCTGCTGCTGCGGTCCGTCGCGATGGGCATCCGCTATGCCGTGCCGCACATGAAAGGGCGCAAGGGGGCGAGCATCGTCAATGTCTCGAGCGTCGCCGCGGTCGGCCCCGGCTATTCGCCCACCGCCTACGCCGTCGCCAAGATGGGCGTGCTGCACCTCACCAAATGCGCCGCGACCGACCTCGCGCAGTTCGGCATTCGCGTAAACGCGATCCAGCCGGGCTTCATCAACACCAACATCTTCACCTCCAGCCTGGAGATCACGGGCGAGATGAAGGACATGGCCAAGGCCGCCATCGCCCAGATGTCGTCCGACGCGCAGCCCGTCGCCCGCGGGGGCCAGCCGATCGACATCGCCAATGCGGTAGCTTTCCTTGCCAGCGATGCGGCCAGCTTCATGACCGGGGCCTCGATGATCGTCGACGGCGGCATCACGCTCGGCCCGCGGCATAGCTGGGACCCCGAAGAGCCGGGCCTGTTCGCGGCGCTCGAGGCGATGGAAGAGCAGGCCAGACAGGCCCAGCAAGCCGGCTGATGGCAACCGCCGCTCCCCGTGATACGATCGCCCCGCCGCCGGCGGAGCAGCTGCCTACGCGGCTCAAGCTGTTCCACGGCTTCGGGTCGATCGCCTATGGCGTGAAGGAAAACGGCTTCGCCACCTTCCTGCTGCTGTTCTACAACCAGGTGGTCGGCATCGACGCAGGCCTGGTCGGCGCAGCCATCATGGTCGCGCTGATCGCGGATGCTTTCGTCGATCCGGTGATCGGCGAGCTGACCGACCGCACCAACACCCGCTGGGGTCGCCGCCTGCCGTGGCTTTATGCCGCGCCCATCCCGCTCGCGCTTGCCTGGATGATGCTGTGGAGCCCGCCCGAAGGCAGCACGGCCTTCGTCCTCACCTGGCTGATCGGCTGGGCGATCGTGGTCCGCTCGCTCGTATCCATGTGCGAGGTTCCCTCGGTCGCGCTCGTGCCCGAGTTGACCAGCGATTACGACGAGCGCACGGTGCTGATGCGCTATCGCTTCCTGTTCGGCTGGGCCGGCGGTCTGCTCATGCTGATCCTCGCCTATGGCGTGTTCTTCCGCGAAGCAGGCGAGACCGACCCGCGCGGCTACGGCCCCTATGCGATCGCCTGCGCGACGCTGATGGCCGTCGCCGTGCTGGTGTCCGCAATGGGCCAGCACAAGCGCGTGGCCCACCCCTCGCCACCCCAGCCGAGGCAGGCGGGCGGGCTGCGCGAAGTGGCACGCGAAATGCGCAAGACGCTCTCCAACCGGGCGTTCCTGTGGCTGGTGTTCGCGGCGCTCTTCGCCTTCACCAACCAGGGCATCGCCTTCTCGCTGACGAATTACTTCCTCGGCTTCCTGTGGCAGTTTACCCAGCTGGAGAAGGTCCTTTACGGCCTGCTGCTGTTCGCAACGATGCTGACTGCCTTCGTCATCATCCCGCCGCTGGCAAAACGGCTGGGCAAGCGCGAAGCGGCGATGGTGGCGGGCGCGACCTCGCTGGCCTTCAACGCATCGCTGTTCCTGCTGTATTACTTCGACCTGTTCCCGGGATTGCCGGACAAGCCGTCGGTGGTGGCTATGTTCGCTATGACCTTCTTCGTGAACACAGGCGCAATCGTGCTGATGGTGCTGTCGAGCTCGATGATGGCCGACGTCGTCGAGGCGTCGCAGGCCGAAACGGGCCGCCGCAGCGAAGGCCTGTTCTTCGCGGGCTATTTCTTCATGCAGAAATGCGCGACCGGGGCAGGCATCTTCCTGGCCGGGCAGATCATCAGCTGGGCCGCCTTCCCGATCGGTTCGGCACCGGGCGAAGTCTCGCGAGGCATCATCGCCAATCTCGCGCTCGGTTATGTGATCGCGCTGGTCGCGGTCGGGGTGACCGGCCTGTTCGTGCTGCGCCGCTTCCCGATCGATCGCGCCAGTCACGAGCAACGGCTCGCCATCCTGAGCGGCGCCGCGCGCATGGACCCGGACGCCGAAGGGATGCACCCGTGAGGCGCCTGACCTGAAACATGGCTTGGCGCGGCCTTCAGGGCGTGCCAGTTTCACCTAGCAACGGAATCAAGAGAGAAGAGGACCAAGACGATGGATTTCGAACCCACTGAGAGGCAAGCATACTGGCGCGACCGGGTGAAGAACTTCATCGAGGATCACATCCGCCCCGCCGTGCCGACGTACAAGGCGCAGGATGCCGAGGGCGACCGCTGGAAGGTCATCCCGATTGTCGAGGAGCTCAAGGCCAAGGCCAAGAACGAAGGCATCTGGAACCTGTTCATGCCGCCGCGCAACGACGGGCACCACCATGTCGACGAGACCTACGAATTCGAAGGCCCGGGCCTGACGAACCTCGAATATGCGCTGTGCGCGGAGGAAATGGGCCGGATCGGCTTCGCCTCCGAAGTGTTCAACTGTTCCGCCCCCGACACCGGCAACATGGAAGTCTTCCATCGCTACGGCACCCGCGAGCAGAAGGAGCAGTGGCTCACCCCGATCATGAACGGCGAGATCCGCTCCGCCTTCCTCATGACCGAGCCCTTCACCGCCTCCTCCGACGCCACGAACATCGAAACCCGTATCGAACGCGATGGCGACGAATACGTCATCAACGGCCGCAAGTGGTGGTCGTCCGGCCTCGGCGATCCGCGCTGCAAGGTCTCGATCGTCATGGGCAAGACCGATTTTTTCGCCGGTCGCCACGCCGCTCAATCGATGCTGCTGATGCCGAACGACGCGCCGGGCGTGAACATCATCCGCCACCTGCCCGTCTTCGGTTATGACGACGCACCGCACGGCCATATGGAAGTCGAGCTCAAGGACGTTCGCGTGCCCGTCACCAACATGCTGCTGGGTGAAGGCCGCGGTTTCGAGATCGCGCAGGGCCGCCTCGGCCCGGGCCGCATCCACCACTGCATGCGCACCATCGGCGTAGCCGAGGAAGCGTTGGCAAAGATGTGCAAGCGCCTCCAGGAGCGGGAGGCCTTCGGCAAGCCGATCTACAAGCACTCGGTCTGGGAAGAGCGCGTGGCGCGTGCCCGCATCGACATCGACATGACCCGCCTGCTCTGTCTCAAGGCTGCGGACATGATGGACAAGGTCGGCAACAAGTCCGCCAAGCAGGAAATCGCCATGATCAAGGTGCAGGCGCCCAACATGGCGCTGCGGATCATCGACGATGCGATCCAGGCGCATGGCGGCGGCGGCGTGAGCGAGGACTATGGTCTCGCCAGTGCCTATGCCCACCAGCGCACCCTGCGGCTTGCCGACGGGCCGGACGAAGTCCACGCCCGCTCGATCGCGCGGATGGAATTCGCCAAGCACATGCCGGAGCAGGGCCCGACCGCCAATGCCCTGCGCGAAGGCGCTGTCCCGACCTCGGGCAACGACAACCTCAGCTCGGGCGACATGGGGGCGACGCGCTGATGGCCAAGGCTGCAATCCTGGAGCAGGTCGGCGGGCTCACGATCGGCGAGGTCGAGCTCGCCGATCCAGGTCCGCACGAGGTCCTGATCGACACCAAGGCCTGCGGGTTGTGTCATTCGGACCTGCATTTCATCGACGGCGCCTATCCGCACCCGCTTCCCGCGATCCCAGGTCACGAAGCGGCGGGCGTGGTGCGCGCGGTCGGCAGCGAAGTGAAGACCGTGAAGCCGGGGGATCACGTGGTCTCCTGCCTCTCGGCCTTCTGTGGCCACTGCGAGTTCTGCGTCACCGGCCGGATGGCGCTGTGCATGGGCGCGGATACGCGCCGCGCCCCCGATGCCAAACCGCGCATCATGCGCGCGGATGGCAGCGGTCCTGTCGCCCAGATGCTCAACCTGTCGGCCTTTGCCGAACAGATGCTGATCCACGAGCACGCCTGCGTCGCCATCGACAAGGACATGCCGCTGGACCGGGCCGCCGTGATCGGCTGTGCGGTGACGACCGGTGCCGGCACGATCTTCAACGCCTGCTCAGTGGTGCCCGGCGAAAGCGTGGCGGTGGTCGGCTGCGGCGGCGTCGGTTTGGCCGCCATTAATGCGGCCAAGATCGCCGGCGCGGGAAAGGTCATCGCGATCGACCCGATCAAGGAGAAGCGCGACCTCGCCGAAGTGCTCGGTGCAACACACACGGTCGATGCCATGGCCGACAATGCGGTCGACGAGGTGATGAAGATCAGTGGCGGGGGTGTACACCATGCGATCGAAGCCGTCGGCCGGCAGGCTTCGGCAGACCTCGCGGTCAAGGTCCTGCGCCGCGGCGGCACGGCGACGATCCTCGGCATGATGCCATTGGACTGTAAAGTCGGGCTCGGGGCGATGGACCTGCTTTCCGGCAAGAAGCTGCAGGGCGCGATCATGGGAATGAACCACTTCCCCGTCGACCTGCCGCGCCTTGTCGACTTTTACATGCGCGGCCTGCTCGACCTCGACACGATCATCGCCGAGCGGATCCCGCTCGAGAAGATCAACGAGGGTTTCGAGAAGATGAAACAGGGCACCTCCGCCCGCAGCGTGGTGGTGTTCGACTGATGGCGGACGAGCAGGCGATCGATTTCGACAAGGAAATGGTCGGCACGACCGAGGTGTCCGAGGCGGACAAGATGGACCTGGGTGCGCTGACCGCCTGGTTCGAGGCCAATGTCGAGGGCTTCGAGGGGCCGATCAGCTATTCGAAGTTCAAGGGCGGGCAGTCGAACCCGACCTACCGGATCGATACGCCGAACAGGTCATACGTGCTGCGCCGCCAGCCTTTCGGCAAGCTGCTGCCCAGCGCGCATGCGGTCGACCGCGAATACAAGGCCATGCACGCGCTCGGCCCGACGGGTTTCCCCGTGCCGAAAACCTATGGCCTGTGCGAAGATCCCGAGGTCATCGGCTCCAAGTTCTTCGTGATGGGCCTCGCCGACGGACGGAGCCTGTGGAACGGGTCGCTGCCCAACAATACGCCCGAAGAGCGGCGCGAAATCTACAACGCCATGATCGACACCATGGCCGAACTGCATTTGCGCAAGCCCGACGCAATCGGCCTGTCCGACTTCGGCAAGCCGACCGACTATTGCGCGCGCCAGATCTCGCGCTGGTCGAAGCAGTACAAGCTCTCCGAAACCGAGCACATGCCGCAGATGGAGCGGCTGATCGAGTGGTTGCCGCAGACCATCCCGCCGCAGCACGAGAGCAGCGTGGTCCATGGCGACTACCGCCTCGACAACATGATCTTCGAGAAGGACGCCAACCGCGTGCTCGCGGTGCTCGACTGGGAGCTCTCGACGCTGGGCGATCCGATCGCCGACTTCAGCTATCTCATGCTCAACTGGCACAATCCGCATGACGGGCGCGCAGGTCTGCTCGGGCTCGATCTCAATGCGCTTGGCATCCCTTCGCAGCAGGAAGCGGTCGATCGCTATGTCGCGAAGACCGGCTATCCGGTGCCGCCGATGGACTGGTATTTCGCCTACAACCTGTTCCGGCTCGCCGGGATCATGCAGGGGATCAAGAAGCGCGTGATCGACGGGACGGCGTCTTCGGCCCATGCGAAGTCGATGTCCGAGCGTGTCGCGCCGCTGGTCGAGCGCGCCTACCAGTTCGCGCAAGCCGCGGGGATGGACTAGCGCGGCGCGCCTGCTAACGGATGCTCCGCACACAGACGGAGAATGACATGAGCGCCGACCTCGAAAGCCGCATCGAAGCCGCGTGGGACGACCGCGCCAACGTCACGCCGCAATCGGGCGACGTGCGCGAGGCAGTGGTGGCCGCTCTGGCGCTGCTCGACAGCGGCAAGGGCCGCGTGGCCGAGCCCGACGGCCAGGGCGGGTGGCAGGTCAACCAGTGGCTCAAGAAGGCCGTGCTGCTCAGCTTCCGGCTCAACGACAACCGCGTGATCGACGGCGGCAGCGCCGGGCACCCCGCCTTCGACAAGGTGCCGAGCAAGTTCGCCGGCTGGGACGATGCCCGTTTCCGCGAGGCCGGTTTCCGCGTCGTGCCCGGAGCGATCGCTCGCGAGGGCGCCTACATCGCGCCCGGCTGCGTGCTGATGCCCAGCTTCGTCAACATCGGCGCCTATGTCGGCGAAGGGACGATGATCGACACCTGGGCCTCGGTGGGATCGTGCGCGCAGGTCGGCAAGAACTGCCATATCTCGGCCGGGGCCGGAATCGGCGGCGTCTTGGAGCCGATGCAGGCCAACCCCACGATCATCGGCGACAATTGTTTCATCGGGGCGCGTTCCGAAATCGTCGAAGGCGTCATCGTGGGCGAAGGATGCGTGGTCGCGATGGGCGTCTTCATCACCCAGTCGACCAAGATCGTCTACCGCGACACCGGCGAAGTGATCCGCGGGCACATTCCGCCCTACTCGGTCGTCGTCCCCGGTTCGATGCCCGGCAAGGACGGCGGCCCGGGCCTCGCCTGTGCGGTCATCGTCAAGACGGTCGACGCGCAAACCCGCGAGAAGACCGCCATCAACGACCTGCTGCGCGATTGAATTGACGCCCCAGCACGGGGAACATTCGCCGATTCCGGGCGTAAAGCCTGCTGTGGTCGCACAACAAGGGAGGGCTATACGCCATGGAACGACACGACGGACACGTACATCTCGATGAAGAGGAAGCCAGCGGCGGCTCGAAAGAGGGCGTGGTTCGCTGGGTCCTTGCCGGCGGCCTGCTGCTCGCCATCATCCTGCTGTCGATCACCTGGATCGTCCCCGCGCTGATGCAGGGCGACGTCGAGGAAGAAGCCACCGTCAGCGGTGAAATCCAGTCGATGGAAGACGAAGGCGATGGGACCGACAGCATTGTCGGCACCACTCCCACGACCGATCTCGGCGACGATACCCAGCCGACGATCGGGGACCAGACCACGACCGAAGACGGGATCGAAGTCATCGAAAACTGATAACCCGAGAGGTCGCATGAGCAATTCCAACAGGTATCGAACCAGCCAGCACGTCGAGTGGGACTGGGGCAGCGGGACTGCCAAGGGGCAGGTCAAGGAACGCTTCGAGCGCAAGGTGACCCGCACGCTGAAGGGGAGCGAAGTAACTCGCAAGGGCTCCGAAGACGACCCGGCCTACCTGATCGAGCAGGAGGACGGGGACGAAGTCCTCAAGCTCGGCTCGGAACTGTCGGCCGCCAGCTGATGGCAAAGGCGCGGAGCAAGGCGCAACAGCAGGCTGCAGGCGCGGCACTCGCCGCAAAGCGCGGCGAAGCCGATGTCGGCGACCTGCAGGGTGCGTCCGGGGATATGTACGACAGCATGACCGAAGCCGAGCTGGAAGACATGGCCTCGACCGAACGCTCCGATTTGCCGGACACCGCCAGCGACGACTGAGCCGGTGCCGTCAGTCGCCCGCCTCGCGCGGCTCGCCTGCCGGATATTCGATGGGCGCTACCCGGGTCTGGCTCGCGGCAACGGCCTCCGCCCCTCGCATCACGCGCAGCATGTTGCGCGAGGCGATCTTTTCGAGATCCTGCTGTGAATACCCACGCTTGGCGAGTTCGACGAACAGCGCCGGATATCCGGTCACATCCTCCATCCCCACCGGCCCGTTGGGCATTCCGTCGTAATCCCCGCCGATGCCGATATGATCGATCCCCGCAACATCGCGGATATGGTCGATGTGGTCGGCCATGTCGGCGATGCTGGAAACGGGCGGACGGTTTTGGGCATCCCACTTGGCAAGTTGCGACTCTACCTCGTCTGGCAGGCCCGGATAAAGCACTTTGAGACGCGCCTCCTCCGCCGCTCGATTTGCCGACTGCTGGCGAACGTCCTCGGTAAGAAACGCCGGCAACGCCACCACCATGACCAGCCCCCCGTTCTGCGGCAGGCGCGCAAGGACGCTGTCGGGAACGTTGCGAAGGTGGCCGTTGATAGCGCGCGCGCCCGAATGGCTGAAGATCACCGGGGCACGCGCCACGTCGAGCGCATCATGCATCGCTGCTTCGCTGACGTGGCTGAGATCGACCAGCATGCCGATGCGGTTCATTTCGCGCACCACGTCCATGCCGAAGGCATTGAGCCCGTCATGCTTCGGCGCGTCGGTTGCACTATCGGCCCAGCTGAGGGTCTTGCCGTGGGTCAGCGTCATGTACCGCGCGCCGAGATCGTACATCTGGCGGAGCACCGCCAGGCTCGAGCCGATCGAGTGGCCGCCTTCCATGCCCATGAGCGAGGCAACTTTCCCCGCCTGCATCGCCGCCTCGACGTCGTCCGCCGTCAGGGCCATCTGCAAGGCTTCGGGATAGCGCGCGACCAGTCGCTTAGTGACGTCGATCTGCTCGATCGTCGCCTGGACCGCCTCGGCTTCCGGCAGGCTGGCGCTGACATAGACCGACCACCATTGCGCCCCGACCTTGCCGATCCGCAGGCGCGCAAGGTCGGTGTGCATGGCCTTGCTGTCTGCGGTGGCCGTGTCTAGCGTATCGGCGAAATCGAAGCCGTTTATCCGGTTGCCGAACCGGCCGCGCAGCTGGATCGGCACGTCGTTATGCCCGTCCCACACAGGCGCCGCCTCAAGCGCCCTTGCCGCGACCTGTTCGGGCGTGTCCTTCGCCATGGCCGGGCTGGCGGCGAGCAGGACGGCGGCGGCGAGGGCGAAATGGCGCATGTCTGAGGAACCCCTGGCTTTCTTGCGGGCTGTCCTAGCAAACCCGCAGCGCAAGAAAAGGATTTCGACGATGACGGTAACTGCAAGCTGGAACGGCGAAACTCTGGCCCGGAGCGACGACACGGTGGTCGTCGAGGGCAACCACTATTTCCCGGCGAGCGACGTGGCGCGCGGCGTGCTGGCGCCGAGAGAGACCACCACCGTCTGCCCCTGGAAAGGCACCGCGCATTACTATTCGATCAACGCCGGTGGCGCGATCAACACGGACGCGGCGTGGTATTATCCCAGCCCCAAGGAGGCCGCCGCAGAGATCAAGGACCGAATCGCCTTCTGGAAGGGCGTCGAGGTCCTCGAGGAGTGAGCGAAGCTCGCGCGATCATCGAACGGCTCGGTCTTCAGCCGCACCCCGAGGGAGGATGGTACCGAGAGACCTGGCGCGCGCCCTCCGGCGATCGCGAGCGGGCGAGTGCGACGGCGATCCTCTTCCTGCTCGAACCAGGGCAAGCCTCGCACTGGCACAAGGTCGATGCCGCCGAAATCTGGCTGTGGCACACGGGCGACCCGATTGCCCTGGGCCTGGCCGAAGGTGATGCGGCAGCTCCCGAGACGATCGAACTCGGCCCCGATGTGCTTGCCGGACAGACCCCTCAGCATGTCATCCCTGCGGGCTGGTGGCAGGCTGCGCGACCGCTGGAAGGATTGCATGGCTATACGCTCGTCTCGTGCATAGTCTCGCCGGGCTTCGAATTCGCGGGCTTCGAACTGGCCGAAGCTGACTGGGAACCGGGCCCATGATCCGCTCCGCGCTTCGCTGGCTCCTGGCGATCTTCTACGCTTTCGCGGGTTACGCTCATACCGCGAGGCCCGACCCGTTTCTGCTGATCATGCCGCCATGGGTGCCGGAGCCCGAGGCCATCGTGCTGTGGACCGGGATCGCAGAATTGCTGGGAGCCGCTGCCCTGCTGCAGCCATTCTCCACCAGTCTTCGAAAGGCCGGGGCGATTGGGCTAGCCGCCTATGCGGTCTGCGTATTCCCCGCGAATATCCATCACTTCGCGCTCGACATGGCGCGCCCGGATGGCGGGTTCGGGCTCGGCTATCACGTGCCGAGGATGTTCGCGCAGCCGATCCTCGTCTGGCTGGCGCTGTGGACCGGCGGCGTAACGGACTGGCCGCTACGCCGCCGATGACCGTTAGCTCATGTGCTTCGAGACGGCGCCCGTCATCTTGAACATGGAGATCTGGTCCTTGCCGATCACCGCGCCGAGCTTGGCGTCGGGGTTGATCATGCGCTTGTCCTTGGAATCCTGCAGGTTGTTCGCCTTGATGTGATCCCACACCTTCGACGTCACCTGGGCGCGGGTCATCGGCCCCTTGCCGACGACGGCTTCGAGTTCCGGCGTCAGGTTCACCGGCTTCTGCAGTGCGTTGTTCTTGCCAGCCATGACTAATCCTTTCCTTGGCTATGCTTCAGTCATCGTCGCCGAGATCATCAGCGTCCCATTCCTCGACCTCATGGCCTTCGAAACGGGCGGTGAGGACCGCGGCGGCGGTCACGTGTCCGTCCAGGTTCTGGACGAGTTCCTCATGCGTCGCCCCCGGCATCAATGTGAGCGGGAGGTCGAGCGCAAAAAGCTGGAATACGTAGCGGTGTTCTTCGCCCAGCGGCGGGTCGGGCAGCAGCCATTCGGAATTGCCGTGCGCGTTCTTGCCCGTGCGCGGGGGCACCTCGCCTTCGAGCAACTTGCCCTTTTGCGGCGGCAGGCCCCAAACCGTCCAGTGGACATGCCCCTTGTCGGCATCTTCCACCACCAGCACGATTTCCTGCGAGCCGGGTGGCGGCGCTGTCCATTCGAGCGGCGGCGCGACCGAGTCCTCTTCGCAGGCAGTGAACGACGGGTCGAGCTCTCCGCCATGGCGGAAGGCGACGCTGGTGAGGGCGAAGCCCGAACGGCCCATGACTCGTTCGTCGGCCACCCTGGCAAGGGTCAGCGCCGCGGGCACCGCTCCTCCGCCGACAGCCTGTTCGACCCAACCCGGTACTCCGCTCGACATCCCAACTCCTCTGGCGAGGGCGCGTCTTAGGCCCTTCGAGGCGGGACTAAGGCACACGCAGGAAGCGAAAACCATGCGTCGGAGGTAAATTTGCAGGGTTTTCCCCCTTAAATCGTCGAAATCGCCCTCGACGGAAGCGGAAATCGCAGCTCTGCTTGATCAGCCCGGGTTAATCGCGCATCGAAGAGGGCTGCAGCGACGTCGTTCGCATACAGTCCGGGAGCCAATGCCATGACCATGGGTCGCACCATTCTGAGCGCCACACTCGCCCTCTCGCTCTCAGCCTGCGGGGGCGGCGGCAACGGTGGAGGCGGCGGGACCGTCGGTGGCGGAGGCGGCAATACCGGCGGCAGCGGATGCTCGCTCGGCGATCGCCAGGATTGGGTCCTGTCCCAGCTGAACGAGTGGTACCTGTTCCCGGATCTGCTCGACACAGCGGTCAACAAGGCGAATTATGACGACGTACAGTCGTATATCGACGCCCTCGTCCAGCCCGCGCGGGCGCAGAACCGCGATCGCTATTTCACTTACATCACCTCCATCCAGGAAGAGAACGACCTCATCCAGAACGGCTCGAACGCCGGTTTCGGCATTCGCCTCAGCTACGACACCGCCGCGCGCCGCGTGTTCGTCGTCGAGGCGTTCGAGAGCGCCCCGGCCTTTGCGCAATCCATCGATCGGGGGACCGAGATCGTCGCGATCAACGGCACGACGGTGTCGAGCATCATGGCTGCCAATCCGGCAAATCCAGCGGGCGCCGTCAGCCAGGCCCTCGGCCCGTCCGAGCCCGGCGTCAGCCGCAACCTCACCATCCGCCAGCCCGGCGGCACCCAGGCCACCGTCACGGTGGTGAAGGAAGAGTACGCACTCGACCCGATTTCCGACCGCTACGGCGCCGTGGTCCTCGACAATGGCGGGACCAAGGTCGGCTATGTCAACCTGCGCACCTTCATCATCGACGATGCCGCGCGCCAGCTGCGCCAAGTCTTCGCCGAATTCCGGCGGCAGGGGATCGATCAGGTCATCCTCGACTTCCGCTACAATGGCGGCGGGCTCGTGTCGGTGGCGGAGCTGCTCGGCGATCTGCTGGCGGCGGACAAGGTCGGACAGGAATTCGCGACGACGCTGTTCCGCGACACCAAGAGCGCGAACAACGACACCTACAATTTCGCCAGCCAGCCCCAGGCGATTTCGGCGATGAAGCTGGCGATCATCGGCACCGGGGGCACGGCTTCGGCGAGCGAGCTGGTGCCCAATTCCTTCATCCCCTACCTCGGCAACAATATCGCGCTGGTCGGCAGCAACACCTACGGCAAGCCCGTCGGCCAGATCGCGCGGGACCGCTCCGCCTGCGATGACCGGCTGAGGGTCGTGGCCTTCCGCACGGTCAATGCCAACGACGGTGGCGGCTATTACGACGGTCTCGCATCGGTCATGCCAAGGACCTGCGCGGCGGAGGACGACTATCTCCTCCCGCTGGGCGATCCGCGCGAGGCTTCGATCTCGGCAGCGCTCGACTTCCTGGGCGGGCGCGCCTGCACGGCGATTTCCGCCGGGGGCAAGGGTCCGGTCGCGCAAGGCGGCCTGCCGCAGCGCGAGCTTATGCGGCCGGACCGGCCGACCGCGGCGCAGCTGCGCATCCCGGGTCTGTACTAGGTTGCAGAGTTGACCGACCGCTTTGCAACCTTCGCCGAGTTCTGGCCGTTCTACCTGCGCGAACATGCCCGGCCCGGCACCCGCGCGTTGCACTACATCGGCACGACGCTAGTCGTCCTGATCGGCATTGCGGCGATCATCAGCCAGAGCTGGTGGTTGCTCGCCGCCATGCCGGTTGCGGGCTATCTCTTCGCGTGGGTCGCGCATTTCGCGCATGAGAAGAATCGCCCGGCGACCTTCACCTATCCGCTGTGGAGTCTCGCTGCCGATTTCCGCATGTGGTGGCTGTGGCTGACCCGCCGGTTGCGCCCGGAACTCGAGCGCGCGGGCGTCGCCGTCTAGGCGAGCGCTGCCGCCACGGTCGCCAGCCCGAGGCCGAGCGACAGCGGCACCCGCAACGCCATCCACCAGGCGGGAGCTATTCCGCGCAGCTTGGCATCGACCGCAAGGCTCATCAGGATCCCGCCGCCGAGCATTACCAGCGAAGGCTCCGGCCAGGTTTCGCCGAACACCCATGGCAGGTAGGCGACGAGCGCGATCAGACTCGGCATGACGGCTGCGACCCACACCCAGCCGAGCGTGCGCCGGTTCTGCGCCGCAGGTGCCATCGCCGCGATGCCCCACCAGAGCCCGCCGAGGAAGCTGAAGATCAGCGCCGCGTAGCCGAACGCGATCGCCTGCGCGGCGTAGCGCCATTCCTCCGGCCCGAGATAGAGCGCCGCGACGCAGGCGAATTGCGGCAACAGGCCGGCCAGGCCGAGCGCGCGGGGAAGCGCGGGAACGCTACGCATGGGGCCTTGCGTGCACCAGAAAGGCGAGGAAGCCCAGCGCAAAGAGCAGGTCGCCAGCGACGATCGCGCCGATGGCCGCGTCGCCTCCGCCGAACCAGTTGGGCGGCCCGAGCATCGCCACCACCATGCCCTTGCCGAGGATGCCCGCCCACAGGGCCGGCGCGAACCGCAGCGGATCGCGGGCGACCAGCGCGTAGATGATGCCGAAACCGACGATCAGCACCGCCCCCACCGCATCGGGCGAGCCCCATGCCGCATCGAGAAACGCGCCAAGCCCAATCACGAGATTATAGGCCGCCGCCGCCCAGAAAAAGATGCGCCAGCCGCGCGGAACCCGGCCGCTCACGGCTGCGGTTCTCCGGTATAGGGCTGCGCGTCGGTCCAGGCACAGCCTTCACGGGTCTCGTCGCCGATCATCAGCGTCGCGGTGAAGGGGTAGGTCCGGTCGCTCATGCCATCCGAACATGTGCCCGGCGTCACCATCAGGTCGAACCGCGAGCCGGACAGCTCGCCGCTGAAGCTCACCCCGTTGAGCCCGGCAAATCGCTCGACCGTGAAGGTCGTGCCGTCCGGATTGTCGGGCGTGGAATAGCGAGCCGCACCATCGGCGATTTCGCCGCCCCAGAACGGTTCGGTACCGGTGAAGCGTACCGTCTCCTCCGCGGCGATCCCGTCGAAAGCCTCGCTCGGACCGCTCTCGCCTTGGTCGCCCGCCGACTGGCAAGCCGCGAGGCAGGCAAGCGGCAGGAGCAGGGAAAATCTCTCGATCATCAGGTCCGTCCGTTGTGAGTGCGGATGAAGTCCGCGGCTTGGCCGAGCGCCTGCGTCCCTTCGGGCACGGGGAGCAGCATCCAGACATGGAACATGCCGTCGTATTCGCGATAGACGTGCGTCGTCGAGCCGAGTTCCCGCAGGCGCTGGTCTAGCCGCTGCCCGTCGACCAGCAGGATGTCGCTGGTGCCTGAAAAAATCGCCATCGGCGGCAGGTCCTCGAGCGGCCCGAACAGCGGGCTGACCTTCGGATCGTCCACCGCGAGCGCGCCGCGATACATCTCGCCGCAGGCCTTGAGCCCCGAGACCGCGAGCATCCGGTCGCGGCTTTCGATGGCCTTCTGGCCCGGCGCGCTCGCCGTCGCATCGACCCAGGGGGAGAACAACACCAGCGAAGCGGGCATGGGGCCGCCATCGGCGCGCAGCATCTGCGCGAGGGCGAGCGACATGCCGCCACCCGCACTGTCACCCATGATCGTGATCTCGCTTGCCGCGTGCCGCTGGACCAGTTCGCCATATAGCGCGCGCATCGCAGCCAGGATCTCGTCCGCCTTGTGCTCCGGCGCGAGCGGGTAGAGCGGCACGGTGGCCGACGCCCCGAGGTCGCGGCACAGCCGGGCGATGCTGTCCCAATGGACTGCGGCGATATCCATCACATAGCCGCCGCCATGCAGGTAGAAGAGGTGCGGTTTCCCCGGCTGCACGCCGCCCTTCGGCGCGATCGTCACCACCGGATAGCCGTGCGAGGCATCCTCGGTGATGGCGAACTCCTCGTAGAGCGCACGACGCGGCCGGATCGACGGCTTCTCGCGCAGCGCGGCGATCCGCTCGTCCAGCTTTTCCGGCTGCGAAAAGAAGCGCCTGATGCCGAGCAACGGCAGGGCAAGATTGACGAGGCGCGCACGCAGGCTTGGCATGGATACAGTTCTCCCTCGACCCGGGAGACCAGCCTAGCGTACGCGCCCCGCGAGGCAAGCGGCGCTGAGCGCAGCGCACCCTCCAGGCGCGCGACAAGGTGCGGCGATGCCGGCGAAAGCTGCTCCGGCGCCACCACACTGGCCTCGCGCGCCACATCCGCCGCGATGCCGCAGAACTTCTGCGGCGAACGCTGCAGGGCGAAGCGGTTGTAGACCTGTCTCTGCTGCTGACCGAAGCCGTTCATGCCGTGCTGTCGTACCTCCTGATGGTAGGTTCGATTGCGCAGTCCGTCATACCGATCGTAAGGCTGCGCGGGACGGGATCCCGCGTGCGATATCGCGAATGACTGTTACGGCCACCTGCAATCCGGCTGTGCGTAACCGCCGCCGGATTTGGCAGATTCTGCGTCGCGCCTCAGGCGGGGTTCGTGTCGAATGCGGGTAGCGCGCCCGTATCCACCCAGCACTGCTTGCTGCGCGTCCAGATATGCATGGCCGGATCGAACAGGCCGGTGTCGTCCAGCGTCCCGGCCTTGATCCACGCCATCCCCGGCGCGACCTCCACCTTCGAGATCAGCGGCGAGCCGCATGTGCCACAAAAGATGCGCTCGACCGACTTGCCGCTTTCGCCGCTGTCGGCATAGCTCGTAGGGGTGCCCCTCACCTCGAGGGCGCTTTCGGGCACGCCGATGATCGTCGAGAAAGCACTGCCGGATTGCTTCTGGCAATGGGTGCAGTGACACACCATCGCGGCCGCCGGTTCGCCATCGAACCCGTAGCGGACCTTGCCGCACAGGCATCCGCCCTCTGTCCTGCTCATGCTCTCGCCTCCTCCTTCGCGTGAAGGATCGAGACTAGTCCGCTGGCGTTGCTTGTCGAGTCAGCGGCCGAACAGGCGTGCCATGAAGCTGCGGCGCGGAGCCGGTTCGTCTTCCTGCCCGGTTTCCGCGACCTTGCGACGCAGGTCGGCACCGGTCACTTCCTTCTCTTCCTCGACCGCGCGGATCTGGATGAAGTCGGCGGCCAGCATTGGCGCGCATTCCCTGACCTCGGTGGTGCGCTCGCGCTCGGGAGTGCTGGCGCCCATGCCGTGGACCATGACGATTTCAGGTCGCATCTCGACGGTTCCGGCAATCACCGGGATGCCGCCGGGAAGGCCGTGGATGGCGCTTTCGCTGGTGACCGCGAGCTGGAACAGCAGGGCCCGCCACCAGCAGCCGAGCACGTATTCTACGTAACGCTCCGGCGCATGGTCGGGCTTGCCGTCACGGAAGAAGTGGCGCTGCTTGTGATGCAGCAGCAGGGTGTTGAGCTGGTCCAGCCCTTCGATGTCGAGGAAGACCTCGATATCCTCGTCATAGCCAGCCCATTCGGGGCCATCCTCGCGCTGCGTCTGATCGAGCAGTTCCTCGCTCGAGGCGCCGCTGAAGCGGTACGGTTCGTCGGTGTAGAGGCCGAGCATCATGAAAGGATGATGCAACTGGCCCTTCTCGAAGGCACGGTCCGCCTCGTTCGCGACAGCGAGGGTGACACCGGCGATCGGCTCGCCCTCGTGCTGCTGGATCGCTTCGACCAGTTCCTCCCAGCCTTCGATGGCGACCGAGTCCGGCCTCGCCTGGAGGCACTGGCGGGCAAAATCGCTGTCGAGTGTCTGCAGGGCGGATTCGAGGATCGCATGGGCCGCGTCGAGCATGCCCTGTTCGAACAATCCGCGCAGGCGCGCTTCCCAGGCGGCCTCGCCCTCGGCAGTTGCGAATTCGAGTTGCAGTTCGTGCATCGTGTGTCTCTAGTTCCCGGCGACCCCGGCTCCGTCGCGCCATGGCATAGCGGCAATGTCTCACCGTCCCGTTAACCTAGCCCCTGAACCATTGCGGGGCCGTTCAAGGGCGGGGTTAAGGGCGGATGAAGGGCGAGACCGTGAATCCACCCGTCCGGTCTTCGGAACCAGGCGGCGGGGCAGGCCGTTTCCCCGGTGACATGGCCCATTCGAAACGAAATCCCATGCCCCTGGTCGGCTTCGCCATCGCCGCGATGACGGTGATGGGCGTGGGCGCCATCAGCGGATCGGCCATCGGCAAGAGCCCGATGCTGATGAGCGACGACGACGTTCTGCCGAGCGCCTCTGTCCCGAGCAGCGCGGGGCATTTTTCGAGCCAGCGCCTACCCGACCATTATCCGCTCGTCACGCCCGACGGCACCGTCCCCGTCGCCGAACTGGCCATGCGGGGCCGGTATCGCGACCGGCAGGTTGCGTTCGAGGACACCGGCGACCGGGCTGAGCTGGCCGCGGATTACGGGTACCAGTTCGACGATGGGGAAATCGACCGGCTGGCCCATGGACCGGCGCTCCAGCCGCGCGCGCCGGAGCAGGCGGAGCAGCCCGCGCCGCTGCCCGATGCCGGCGGGCTGGTGCACAACGGCTCGCTCGAGGTCGAACCGCTACCGCGACGTCCGGTCGTGATCACGATTCAATAAGGCGACGCGTCAAGGCGGCAAAGTAAGGCCGTTCCGCTTTACTTTTTCGGAACTTCATCACGCTACCATGGGCGCGCCCTGTGCAGCCGGAGCGTGACGATGCAATTCCCCAACCAGGTCCAGAGCGCGCTGCTGCTCGACGGGCCGCCGGACGATCTCGACAGCGTCGTCCGCAATTTCATCACCATCATGGAGGCCAAGGAAGGCTTCCGCTTCAACGTGCCCGAAAGCACTCCGGGCGTCTTCTACCGCCTCTTCGGCGGCGACAGCATGACGGTGAGTTTCGAGCTCGTCCCGAATCCGGGCAATTCGGAAGTGTTCAGCCAGCCGCTTGGCTCCGCGATTACCGGGATAATGTGCCCCGACGTGCGAGAGCGGGTGATGCGGCACCAGGCGATGGTGCTGGTCACCGTCACGCACGGGGTGCTCGGCTCGGTCGGCGAGGATCCCAAGATCGCCGCCATGCTGCGCGACATCGGCATGCCGCGCGAGGGCGGCAACCTCCCGCAGTTCCTCAAGCGGCTCGAAGTCTGCCAGCTCGCCTCGCGCGTGGCCTGCGAGGCGCGAGAGCCGCTGCTGGTTCACTGGACGCAGAGCAACCAGATCTTTCCCGGCGAGCTGTTCGACGATCTCGCCGCCCTGCCCGCGCCCAGCCCGCTGCACGTCCATCCCTATCTCTTCGGTCCGCGCAGCGCACAGGGAGAAAAGCAGACGTTCGGCATCCGCAGCTTCGGTGCGCAGCACTTCATCGGGGGCGAGATCGTGGTCGAACCGCACGAATTGCCCTTCGGCGCGAATTTCGAAGTGATGCTGTCCTTCATCCGCATCGCGATCGCGCAGAACGGCTACATCATCCCCGATGGCGACACCTTCGGCCCCGAAGACCGCAGCCTGTCCTATCGCTGCACCCATCGCCAGCCCGACGAAGGGGGCGTGCCGCTCTACGAGCTGACCCCGCTGTTCCATCGCGAGTACGGCTACCAGTCGACCGAATTCGCCCCGTACGAAAACCGGATCGACGACCGCATGCCGCCACCGGGCCTGATGCCCGAATCGCAGGAGGCCAAGGCCGCGCTCGCCAACGAATGGCGTGAGAAGCGCAGCATGGCCGAAGGCATCGGCGGGCGGTTCGAGGTCCGCACCTTCGAGACCCCGCCACCTCAACCGCGCCCTCCGGCAGGCCCGCCGCCAGTCACCGGGCCCGGGCCGCGCCGCGCGATGTTCGGGCGCAAGGGTCTCTAGTTCGCGACTTGCCGCGTTTTGCGCACTGCCTCCAGGAACGGGGCGTAATCGACATAATCGCGATGTTCGACGACCTTGCCGTCGGCGACCGTGATCACGATGACCATCGGCGTCACGCTGTCCACAGTGGTGCCGTCGCCGAGGTCGAGACCCCAGTCGAGCGTGCCCTCGTAAATCGCCACATCACCGCTCACGAGGCGCCGTGTCGTCGCGAACCGCATGTGGGTGAGCCCGGCATACCCGACGCGGAAACGCTCCATGATCGCAGCCTTGCCGTCCGACTTGACCCCGCCGAACACGCGGGTCGCCGTCGGGTCGGCAAACGTCGCCTCTGCGGCAAGAAGCGGCTCGAGCGCATCCCAGTCGCGGCTGGTATAGGCGGCGAAATAGGCATCCGCGACCGGCGCGGTCGCGGCACTGGCTTGCGCGTAGGCGCTCCCCGCCTGCGCTTGGGCGATCGCCGGCACGCCCAGCAATGAAGCGGCGAGCGCCGTCACGATCGTACCTGCGCGCTTCGCCACGCTTCGCCTTGCCTTCATGCATTCCTCCCGTTGCATCCTCGATGCCGCGGTAAGTCTCCTCGGCCAGCGGCTGAAGCGCCCATCGACGAAGCACTGATCGCGCCAGACCGGAGCGTCGGAATTTTCCTATCCATCACACCGCCCGCGCCGCTAGATTGCCCGACGACGACCGCGGTGCAGCAGGATGCCGCATTGGCCGGTCGCAAGAACGCCCCTTCCCGGCCGGACAGGTACGGTCCGCGGTCCGTAACAGAGGGCGCACCGATACGCGCGGTCGCAACAGGCACGGTTTCGGGAGACAGAACATGGCTGGTGGTTTGGCGATCGTCCTCAGTGGCGGCGGCGCGAAGGGCGCATTCCAGGTAGGGGTCCTCGACGAGCTCATCCGCCAGCGCGGCGTCGATTTCGAGACGGCGGTCGGCACGTCGACCGGCGCGATCCAGGCGGCAGCGGTGGCGCAGGACGACATCGGCATGCTGCTGCAGTTCTGGCAGGGTATCGCCGGGCCGGGAGACATCTACAAGAAGCGCCAGAGCAAGCTGCTCGCGATCCTCACCGGCATTTCATCGATCTACAGCACCGGCGGGCTCGAAAAGCTGCTCAAGCAGGCGTTCGACGACCAGCGCATCCGTGCGACGGGCAAGAACCTGCGCCTGGCGGTGGTCAACCTCACCAATGGGGAGCTGCGCATCGTCGGCGAGAATGCCGACCGGATCGCCGACTGGGTCTATGCCAGCTCCGCCATGCCGTTCTTCTTCGCCCCCCACGCCACCCGCAGCGCGCAGGGGCTGGACGAGCAATGGGTCGACGGCGGGGTGCGCGACGTGACCCCGCTCGATGCCGCCCTCGTCGAGCGCCCGCGCGCGGTGCTGGTGGTACGGGCTGGAGCGCGACCCAAGGCGGACCGGCCGAAGACCTACGCCAGCCTCATCGACGTCGCGCTTCGCTCGGTCGACCTGCAATCACGCGAGGTGTCCGAGAACGACCTCAAGAACGTCAACCTCATCAACCGCCTGCTGACCGCGCGCACCCACCAGCACCGCGTGTTGCGCGATCTCGGCCTGCCCCAGTCGCAGATCGATACCGTCATGCGCCCCTTCGACGACGAGATCTCCCGTTTCCGCCTCGTCCCGACCATGGTGATCGAGCCGGAGACCGACCTTTACGACACGCTCGACTTCGATCCGCCGCTGCTCGCGCAGAACATGGAGCGGGGTCGCCAGCACGTGCGCGAGAACTGGGACGAAATCGCGAGATTCCTTGGCGTCGCGCCCTGAAGGCGTAACGGGCGGCGAGGATCGTAGGAAAGTCTTCGCTTCTTTCGTGTATCACCATTTCGCCAGCGACGGAGGCGAATGGTGGAACAGGACGAGTTCAGCGCGACGCTCAAGATCGGACCCGACTCCGAGATCGGTGTGCATCACCGCGAAAAGAACTCTTTCCGCGGCATCTCGACCCGCAAGAAGCTGCGCATCCTCACCACCAGCGCGGTCAACCAGGATTTCCTCGACGAGATCTGCGAACTCGAGAATCTCGAGCAGCTCGAACTCGGCTGGCCGGTGACGGCGGAAACACTCGAAGGGCTGACACGCCTCAAGAAGCTTCACACGCTCAAGCTCGACAGCCCGCGCAACATCACCGATTTCACCCCGATCCTGAAACTGTTCAACCTCACCCATCTCAGCATCGAAAACGCCAAGCACCTCCACGACCTTCGCTGGATCAGGCCGCTCAAGGACCGGCTGACCCGCCTCGACCTGTGCGGCTCGATCAACACCATGCAAAAGCTCGACAGCATCGACCCGCTCGACGGTTTCGCGATGGAGGAACTGTGGATGGTCAGCACCAGCGTGGCCGACAAGGACCTTTCGCCGCTCATCACCTGTCGCAATCTCAAGCGGTTGCACTGCGCCAAGGCCGTGTCGACCTTTGAAGGCTTCATGGCCCTGGCCGATGCGCGGCCCGACCTCGAGTGCCAGTGGTTCGACCCCGAATGGTGGCCGGGCCGCAAGTTTCGCGGTGGGCCGGCGCGCAAGCGGTTCTGATCCGCGCATGCAAAAAGGGCGGCCCGTATGGACCGCCCCCTTGTTTGCTATTCCCAATGCTTACTGCGGCATCAGGACCGTATCGATGACGTGGATCACGCCGTTCGACGCGGCCACATCGGTCGCCGTCACGGTCGAGGTGCCACCGGCGGCGTCGGTCAGTACGACATTGCCGTCGACGAGCTTCGCGGTCAGCGTGCCGCCATTCACCGTGGTGATCGTGTAGCCCGCGTCGCCCGCGTCCTCGATCGCCTTGGTCAGCGTGGCCGCATCGACGTTACCTTCCACCACGTGGTAGGTCAGGATGTTACCGAGCGTTTCGGTGTCATTCGTGGTCAGTTCGGTCAAGGTCGCTTCGGGGATCTTGGCGAAGGCTTCGTTGGTCGGTGCGAAGACCGTGAAAGGTCCGTCACCCGACAGCGTTTCGCCGAGGTTCGCGGCGGTCACCGCGCTCACCAGCGTCGAGAAATCTCCGTTGCCTTGTGCCACTTCGACGATGGTGCCGGTGGTGGCGGTGTCATTGGCCATCTGGTCGGCAGCAGCGGTGTCCTCGACAACTGCGGTATCTTCTGCAGGCTCGGCGCACGCCGCGATGGCGAGCGTGGCGGCAGAGGCGAGTGCTAGGGTCAGCTTGTTCATGATTGGTCCCTTTTCGTTTGAAAATTCAGCATTTTCGCAACCGGCTCACCCGGCTGGTGCTTCAAGATACGAACGTATGGGCGCGCCGGATGTTTCGAATTTCGGCAATAATATGACGAGACGGGATTCGTCCGCGACGAGTTGTGCAGCGCAGCAGAATACTAACGTGGCTCGCGGCCCTTCCACGCGAACAGCAGCCACGCCACCCCCGCCATGAGAAGCCAGGGTGCGGCATGCTGGAACAGCCACACGAGCGTGAACCAGCCGCTCTGCTGCGTTTCGAGAAAGGCTGCCGCAAAGGCGCTACGCTCGCCCGGCAGCCCGCGCATTGCGGCCACCGCCTGCTCGCGCAGATGCGCCTGCTGCAGCATCATGGAGCCAAGCAGCGCCATGCCGACACCGTAAAGGGCGAAGGCGGCCAGCTTCATGCCCGTCCCGACACGGTGCAGCACACTCCACACCGCCGCGACCATGGCAAAGCTGATCGTGATCATCATCCCCATCAGCGTCGCATAAAGGCCGCTGACGTCCTGGATCACGCCGAACAGTTCGCTCTCACCCATGCGCTTCTGCCCCCTCACCGGCACGCATGATGCCACAGCGCACACGGCCGGCAAGCCCGAGTGGAATAGCGCGTGTCGTAACCGGCGAGCCTAGTCCGCCACGCGCTCAAGCAGCGTACGGTTACGCGGGAGCCAATCGTCATCAGCATCGTCGGTGAAGTCGACTTCCTTGAGCGTCGTCAGGCGGCCGCCGTCGCGCATGGTGGTCTCGCGGATCATGGCCGGGCGATCGTCATCCATGCCCTCGGCGGTGGCGACGATCGTCCAGTGTTCGGCGTCGCGCGCCTCGGCCAGCGCGAGCGTGAAGCGGCCGATTTCGGGCTCGTTGCCGGCGCGGAAGCCGGTCGAGAACTCTGTCGCGCCGTCCTTCGCCAGCATTTCCACGGAAGTGATGTAGACCGCCCCGCGGCGCGGCCCGTCGTCGAATACCGCGCGCCGGACCAAGGTCACGCCGTCGCCCACGGGGTCCGTGGTGACGGTGACCGGGATGCCGACCCATTCGTTCGACTGGTAGTCGCGATACTGAAGCTCCCCGCGCCAGGTACCGGCGGTGGAGGCGCGGGCCTCGGCCAATGTGGGCGGTGGCGCGGCGGGCTCCTCGGCAGCGACTGGCGCGGCGGCGAAGAGGGCGAGGAAAAGCGGGAAGCGGCGGGCATTCATGGCGGTTCTCCCTGAAGGACCGACCAGTTACGTGCGCGCTTCGGGGAGGGATGCAAGCGGCGGTTGCGCCGTCGCGTCAGCGCCTAGCTGGCGGTTAACCCGGATTCGATCTCGCGCGCGGCGGCCTTCTCGGCCTCGATCTTCGCGCGCTGGCGCGAAACGGCGCGCGCCTGGTCGGCGAGCGCTTTCCACGTCGCCTGCGACCGCAGTGCCCGCTCGCGCACATTGTCGAGCGTGGCGGCCTTCGCCTCGGCGGCGGATTCCTTCGCGCGGGCGGAATAGAAGTCGTAGGTCTGGCTCATCGGCGGGCTCCGGGAGTTGGAAGAAGGGGTGCCGCGCACCGTGGCAAGGGGTCACAGGCCACGGTGCGCGAGCCTCGGAAGGCGCCTTAGTCGGCGGCCGACAGGTTCACGGCGCTGGCCTTGCCGTTGCGGCCGGTCTCGACTTCGTAGTTGAGGCGCTGCTCCTTATCGAGCGTGCTCATCCCCGCGGCCTGCACGGCGGTGATGTGGACGAAGCTGTCGTCCGAACCATCGTCCGGCTGGATGAAGCCATAGCCCTTGTCGGCGTTGAAGAATTTTACGGTGCCGGTCTTCGACATGTCATGTTCCTTTCAAGAACAACTGGTTGCCCGCAAGCGACATGCCTGCGGGCCGTGCGTAAGGTCGTCCGAAGAAAGGAAGTCGTCGTCTGGTTTTCGCCGGGGCCATAGCGGCAGGCGGCGTCGTCAAAATCCGAAGTCCGTCGCAAATTTCGACGTCAGCGGCAGCGCAGTAGCACGCCGCCGCCGTATTACCTAATTATATCACAAGACCTTTTCGGGCCGCGGGTCGTGCCCGTGCCGCGATTGCTTGCCGAAGTGCCGCGTCAGGCGCTGGGCGAGCGTCACGGCTGCCTTGCGCGCCGCATCGTCGACGGTGGAAGCGCCTTCGGTGACGCCGATCGGCCTGCCGCCGCGCGGGCGGGCCTCGATCGTGCAGGCTTTGTCGTCATGACCGTGCTTGTGCGCATTCTCGTCATGCACATGGATTTCGAGCCGGGTGAGCCGATCCTCGAACCGCCCCAGCTTCTCCCGCACCCGCGCCTCGATCCGCTCCGCAACATTGGCGGTACCCATGACGCTGCTGTCGGAATTGAACTGGACCTGCATAGGGATGCTCCTCTCGGTTGGGTTCTCTCTGTTACCGACATGGGGAGCGGGACGGCACTTTCCAGTGCTTTCGCGCACGGCTAGGCCCGCGCGATGCACGATCCCGCTATCATCCTCGTCGATGCCGATGCCTGCCCGGTGAAGGAAGAGGTCTACCGCGTGGCCGAGCGCCACAAGGCCCATGTCCGCGTGGTCAGCAACAGCCCCTTCCGCGTGCCGGTGAGCGAGCGGGTCAAGCGCGTGGTGGTCTCCGACGGCTTCGACGCGGCAGACGACTGGATCGCGGAGAACGCGGGACCGCGCGCCGTGGTGATCACCGCCGACATCCTGCTGGCCGAACGCTGCCTCAAGGCCGGCGCGACGGTGCTGCGCCACGACGGCAGGCCCTTCGACGCCGCCAGCATCGGCAGCGCCATCGCCACCCGCGCGATAATGGAAGACCTGCGCGCCGGGATGGACGGCGTGGGCGCCAGTAACCTTGGCGGCCCGCCGCCGTTCGGCAAGGCGGACCGGTCGAACTTCCTGCAGGCGCTGGACCGGGTGCTGGTGAAGCTCGCGAGGCCCTAGGCCGCGTGTAGGACAATTGGAGGACTTGCCTCCTGCCAGTCCCATGACATGGACCGCATGGACCACAGTCCAATGGCAAAAAAGTTCGGGAGCCGAGCGAGGGCTTATTTGGGTCGGCAGTCGGGATGCGGAAAGAATGGCCATCTCCGCAGATAGGCCAGATTGCGGCGGAGTAGGAAAATCAAATCACGCGGGCCTGCACGGGGGGCTCGTGTTTTGTGTTTTCAATCCGGGACTCAACGGATATTTCGGTCGAGGTTTCTCTTCTTCGGGATTCGGTCGCATTCTTACCCTCAAGCACGTCGGCATCTTCGCCGCATCCGTCACGCTCGTCGCCCCCATATCCGCTGGTTATGGGCAGGACGGCGCTTCGCAATCCTGCTCGGCATCGTCGGGGTGGTCGCAGCGCGTCGGCAAATTCCGGGCCATGCCGCTGAGCAAACAGCTCAAGAAGGTCAGCGCCAAGGGCGGCGTGGTGCAGACCCACGGGATCGGCGCGAAACGCGTGATGGGCATCATCGACGGACGACTGCGGTCGTTCCTCGAATACAGAATGATCGAAGGCAGTCCGTTCTATCGGCTGGTGCTGGACGAGAACGTGGTCGGATCGAGCAGCGTCAACGATCACTACACCTATGAGGTCGGCCTGATGGTCGACGGGGAATATGTCGAGCTGAACAAGGCGAACCAGGAGCCTGCCTACCCCATCTGCGGGGCGAACAACCAATGCACTACGCAGATGACCTCATATTACATTGTCAGCCCCGAGATTTTTTCCCGGATCGAAGGCATGTCGGACGACACGATCCTGCCCCTGCGCATAGAGCGCGAAGGCATGGAATACCGCCCATGCCGGGATTTCATTGCGGCTGCGGAATTCAAGCTGCTTCGTTCGGCGATCGATCAGGGCGCGAAATAGCGCTGCGCAAGGCAGGCATCGGCGATCACGAGATCTTCGCCGGCCACACCACGCCGAGCGAGCTCAGGGCGTTGGTGGAGAAGCTGGTCTCTGGAGGCTGACGTCCGGATAGTACTCGACGTTCGTACCTGATCTTGAGACCGGTCGGCGATGGCGGTCGGGCAAATCGCTTTCAATCGCCCATCACCCCCAACCGCTTACCCCAATCCACCCGCGCGAACAGCACCAGGGCGCCCAGCATCGCGACCTGTATGGCGATGCCGAGCGGGCTGGCGATCTCCTCGCGCAGGACCTCGCCCATGCTGGTCGAGCGGATGGTCTGCGCGGTGTAGCCGTAGAGCGAATAGCTAACGATCCGTCCGGCGAAGAAGGCGGCGGTGAAGGGCAGCAGGGGCAGGCGCGCCAGCCCGGCGGCCTCGAACAGTTGTGCCGAGGGCACCGGCGAGAGCGCGAACAGGCCGAGCGCGAGAAGGCCGTTGCGGCGGCGCTGCTCCAGCGCCTCGCGCGCGGCGGCCAGGTTGCTCTTGATCCGGACCGACAGGAAGCGTGTGCCAAGCGCGCGGGTTGCATGGGCGAGGCCGAAGCGCCCGCTTGCCGCCGCCAGTGCGCCGAGGCCGACCAGCGGCGCGAGCTCGAGGTCGCTGTTGAAGGCGTAGAGCGCAATGATCGACCAGGTCGGCGGCCCGAACGCCGGCAGCAGGTTCACGCCGAGAACGAGGGCGAAGAAGAGGAGATACCCTTCCACTGCCCCTCGCCCCCGCCTCCAGTTACTTGCTCGGCATATAGAGGTCGCCGCCTTCGCGATACTTCTCGGCCATTTCCTCCATGCCTGCTTCCGCGTCCTCGCTGGGCGCAGTGGCGGCAAGATAGCTGTCCGAGTTCTGCTTTGCCGCGAACTCGCGCACTTCCTGACTGATCTTCATCGAGCAGAACTTTGGGCCGCACATGGAGCAGAAATGCGCGGTCTTCGCGCCTTCCGCGGGCAGGGTCTGGTCGTGGTACTGCTCGGCCGTGTCGGGATCGAGCGACAGGTTGAACTGGTCGCGCCAGCGGAATTCGAAGCGGGCTTTTGACAGCGCGTCGTCGCGGACCTTGGCGACCGGGTGGCCCTTGGCGAGGTCGGCGGCGTGGGCGGCGAGCTTGTAGGTCACCACGCCCACCTTCACGTCGTCGCGGTCGGGCAGGCCGAGGTGTTCCTTGGGCGTGACGTAGCAGAGCATGGCGGTGCCGTACCAGCCGATCTGCGCCGCGCCGATGCCGCTGGTGATGTGGTCGTAACCCGGCGCAATGTCGGTGACGAGCGGGCCGAGCGTGTAGAAGGGCGCTTCGCCGCAGGCCTCCAGCTGCTTGTCCATGTTCTCCTTGATCTTGTGCATCGGCACGTGGCCGGGGCCTTCGATCATCACCTGCACGTCCTGCTCCCAGGCGCGCTTGGTAAGCTCGCCCAGCGTGTAGAGCTCGGCGAACTGCGCTTCGTCATTGGCGTCGTAGATCGAGCCGGGACGCAGGCCGTCGCCCAGCGAGTAGGCGATGTCGTAAGCCTTCATGATCTCGGTGATCTCGTCGAAGCGCTCGTAGAGGAAGCTCTCCTTGTGATGCGCGAGGCACCATTTCGCCATGATCGAGCCACCGCGGCTGACGATCCCGGTCATCCGCTTCGCCGCGAGCGGTACGTAAGGCAGGCGCACGCCGGCGTGGATGGTGAAATAGTCGACGCCCTGTTCGGCCTGTTCGATCAGCGTGTCGCGGAAGATCTCCCAGGTCAGCTCCTCGGCAATGCCGCCGACCTTTTCGAGCGCCTGGTAGATCGGCACGGTGCCGATGGGCACGGGGCTGTTGCGGATGATCCATTCGCGCGTGTCGTGAATGTTGCGGCCCGTGCTGAGGTCCATGACCGTGTCCGCCCCCCAGCGGATCGCCCAGACCATCTTGTCGACCTCGCTCGCAACATCGGACGCCACCGCGGAATTGCCGATGTTGGCGTTGATCTTGACGAGGAAGTTGCGTCCGATCGCCATCGGCTCGGTTTCGGGATGGTTGATGTTGGAGGGGATGATGGCACGGCCGCGCGCCACTTCGTCGCGCACGAATTCGGGCGTGACGTAGTCGGGCAGTTCGGCGCCCCAGGGCTGGCCGTCGTTGCGCGCGGTGAGGCGAGCCGCTTCGTCCCGCAGCATTTCGCGCCCGAGGTTCTCGCGCTCGGCGACATATTCCATCTCGGGCGTGATGATGCCGCGGCGGGCATAGTGCATCTGGCTCACGTTCATGCCCGGCTTGGCCCGCAGGACGCGCTTCGCGACATTCGGGAAAGCCGGGACGCCGCCCGAACGATCGGGGCCGAGTTGGCCGTTGTCTTCGGGCTTCACTTCGCGCGCGTCGTATTCCTCGACATCCCCGCGGGCGAGGATCCATGCGCGGCGCTTCTGTTCGAGGCCCTTGCGAATGTCGATCTGGGCAGCGGGATCGGTGTAGGGTCCGGACGTGTCGTAGACACGCACGCTGGGCTCGCCGCCCTCGAGGTCGATCTCGCGCATGGCGACCTGGATGCCGCTGCCGCTCTTCGCGCCGACCTGCACCTTGCGGCTGCCGCGGATCGGGCCGGTGGTGACGCCAATGTCGAATGTGCTGTTGATGTCGGCCATGCGAAGTCTCTCCAGGTGGCGGATGGAGAGCGGACCTCTGGCGGTGACCAGCCCACTCCCTCCGCCGATGCTAATCGGTTCAGGTTCGACGGGTCGGGCGGCGCTTACCCCGCCCCTCTCAGCGACAGCTCGCTCCCCGGGGATGTGCGCGGTGTAGGCGCTGATGCGGCCGCTGTCGAGAGGATCGCGGAACGACCAGTAGACACCCAATAGCGACAGAATACGGAACGGCGAAGTCTGCCAGTAATTGGTCCAATATCGACCCTTTTTTCCACGCAACGACTATTGTATCAAAACGACATGGACACTCTCAAGACACGCGACTTGTGGGACGATCTGACGGACAAGCAGATCGAGGCGATGCAGCTCGTCAGCGATGGCTACACCTCGAAGGAAGCTGCGCGAGTCCTTGATATCACGCCGAAAGTTTTCGACCGCCGGATCGATGCGGTACGTCGGCGCCTGGGTGATGTCACGCGCGTCGAGGCCGCCCGCCTGTTCCGCAACACCTATGGGGAAGGGGGGGATTCGCCCCCCCGTGGCTCTTCCCCCCTACCTCCCACCCCCCCGAAACCGGCACCAAGGCCTGACCGGACCGAGGGCGAGTTCCTCATGTTCGCCGACAGCCACTCTTTCGCTGAACCGGCGCCATGGGAGAGCCTCAATTTCGGGAAGGTGCCGGAGATCGAGCCGGCCCAGTTGGGTGCGACATCGCGACTGGCGTTGATGGGCGGAGGAGCCGTCGTCATCGCTGCCACGCTGCTGATCCTGCTGGGCGTCGCGAACGGGTTGGAGAACCTGATCGTAGGGTAGGCCTTAGTCTCCGGTTTGTGTGAACTGGAGACAATCTATATGGCCCTTACGCTTCCCGCCGCCGTTGCTCGCCTCAGCCGCGAAGTCATCGAAACCGAAGAATTGATCGCCCGCGCGCTTGCCGCCGCCGCCGCGACCACCGCGACGGTGGCTCAGGCGCAGGTAGAGGTGGCCGAAGCCCCCAAAGGCGCGGCGCAGCACGCACTCATCCGCCTCCAGAAGGTCACCGCCAGCCTCGTCGCGGCGCAGAGCGACATGCTGCGCACGCATATGCAGCTGCGCGACATCGGCCGCGAGATCATGGGTCCCGAAGAGGATTGCCCCGACAACGGCTTCACGTCCGCAGAACTCAGCGACGCTCGCAAGGTTGCCTGAATTGCCTCGGGCCTTCACTTCTGGCAGCAGCGGACACCATGATCCGCACGCTTGTCCAAGTCGCAGTCCTAATCGTAGTCTTTGTCTACGCGTGGCGGCGGGGTGGATGGCCCGAGAAAGCACTGGCCACCGGCCTTTTATCGCAGATTCTCTTAGATCAGACTTTCCACGCCGTGATCGGCGAGGGAGGCGACTATCTGGGTTTGCATCCCTGGCATTTCTTTCTCGATTGCCTCCTCTTGGCGCTGATCGTCACGATCGCGCTCAAAGCTGACAGGTTTTGGACATTATGGGCAGGATCACTTCAACTACTCGCCGTCGGCGGGCACGTGCTTCGGGCGATCGACGGTGGGATGTTTCCGCTGATCTACGCGATCCTCGAACGCTTTCCCTTCTGGATGCTGATCCTCATCACTGGGTGGGGGACGTACAATCATCAACAGCGGTCGCGCCCGACCGGATCGCGTACCTCACCGAAAGGCTAGCCCCGCTGGTGGGTGACGAAGCCGGGATGCTGGCAACGCGCCTCATGTTCCGGTTCGGCTCCATCGCGGCCATCATGTCCGCCAAGGCCGAGGCGCTGCGTGCCTGTGCCACTCCGGGCGAGACCTGGCCCGACAAGCTGCTCGCGATCCGCTCGCTGGTCCGTTCGGGCCTGGACGAGAGCGTGCGGCGCAGTCCGCTCGACACGACCGACGAGCGGTTTCACGAATGGCTGCGCGGCCAGTTCATGGGACTGCGCGAGGAACGGCTGATGGCCATGTTCGGCGATGCCCGGGGCATGCTGATCCGCAGCGACTGGATCGCGCTGGGCGGTGAACACTGGGTGCTGGCCTCGGCGCGATCGCTCTTCCACCAGGCGCTCGCCTGCGACGCGAAATTCATCGTGCTGGCCCACAACCACCCGTCGGGCGTGGCATCGCCCAGCATGGACGATGTCCGCTCGACCCGCCGGGTCGCGGACCTCGCGCACGCACTCGGCATCGAACTGACCGACCACCTGGTCGTCGGAGCGAGCGAAATCCAGAGCCTCGCGGCGATCGGCGCGCTCGGCAAGCCGCACGTCCATCGCGTGGCCCGGCGAGCCTGACACGCCTCAACCGAGTTCGGCCGCACCTGCCCCGCCCCCCGCAGGCAGGTGCGGTCGGATCCTGCATCAGTGCCGGAAGCGCGGCTGACGCTCGCCGGAGAGCGCGACGTACGCTATCCCGGCAATCCGAATGTACAGCCAGGCTCTTACCCGCAGCTCTCGCTCAGGGTCCTCAGGCAAAGAGGAACGTGTCGGCCCCGAATAGCGGGTCGATGGCATCGACCTTGGCTGCCTCGAGCGGGTTCGCAAACGCCGGCGGGGTCTCGTCGTAGTTGATGTAATAAGCCTCGAAACTCCCCGCGGTCAGGTTGGTCCCGGCAGTGACTTGTGCGAACTGAACCTTGGCACCAGCTCCCGAGCCATCGGCATCGTAATAGATGCGTCCCGTCGACTGGTCGTAGATGATCCGGTCGTTGGCATCGCCCGCGGAAGTCCCCCGCACGAATGCCGAGGTTGCCAGAAGCCCTTCGGAGAGGCTGGTAAAGATATCGAGGTCGAGCACGATACCATCGGTTCCGGCGACGAAATCGGTTATCCGGTCGACATTGCCTGCGCCGAGCGGTGCATCGAAGATGAACACGTCGGCCCCGGCACCGCCGGTCAGGATGTCGTTGCCGGCACCGCCGATGATGAGGTCCGATCCTGCCCCGCCATTGAGCGTATCGGCGCCGATGCCCCCGGCAATCTGGTCGGTATCGTCACCGCCATAGACCGTATCGTCCCCCGCTCCGCCGAACAGCAGATCGACACCCGCATCACCATAGAGCGTGTCGTTACCGGCTTCGCCGTAGACGAGGTCGCTCGCTGTTCCACCGCGGGCAAGATCGTTGCCGTCACCGCCGAGGACGATGTCGTTACCACCCTCGCCGTCGAGCGTATCGTCGCCGGCTTCGCCGAAGAGAATGTCGCCATCCGCTCCACCGCGAAGCGTATCCCCGCCGAGGCCACCGTACAGCCAGTCCTCGCCACCGTCGCCCGAGATGGTATCCGAGCCATCGCCGCCGAACATGTAGTCGAGACCCGCGCCCCCGATCAGCACATCATTGCCTTCGTCGCCGAACAGCTGGTCGTTCTCGCCACCGCCGCTGAGCGTATCGTTGTCGAGACCGCCATGGAGCAGGTCCATGCCGAAGCCGCCGTCGAGAAAATCGTCCCCGGCCCCGCCGACGAGCGTATCGATGCCGGCATCGCCCCTCAGCCGGTCGGCACCATTACCGCCGTCGAGTTCGTCATTGCCGGCGCCGCCCAGCAGGCGATCGTCGCCGTCGCCGCCGGACAGGACGTCGTTCTCCGATCCGCCGTCGAGCAGGTCGTTGCCGAGCCCGCCGAGCAGCGTGTCGAAACCGTAGCTGCCATAGAGCTTGTCGTTCCCGTCCCCGCCGTCGAGCGTGTCGTTGCCACCATCGCCATACAACTGGTCGGCCTGCGCCCCGCCGTTCAGCATGTCGTCGCCGCCGCCGCCCGAAAGATAATCGAGGCCATCGCCGCCGGAAAGCGTATCCTCGCCCTGGCCGCCGCGCAGCGTATCGTCTCCGCCACCGCCGTCGAGGTTGTCGTTACCATCGCCGCCGACCAGAGTGTCGATGCCGCCCTGTCCAGCCAGTACGTCATCGCCCCATTCGCCCCGCAGGACATCGTCTCCGGTCGAACCGTTCATCCGGTCGTTGCCGGTGCCGCCATACATGACGTCGTTGCCGGCCCCGCCGTTCATGTCGTCGGCGCCGCCGAAGCCGTACATCCGGTCGTTACCGTCGTAGCCTTCCATGCGGTTGCTGCCGAACTTGCCGTACAGCGTGTCGTCGGCCGCGCTCCCGAAGACCGAGCGCGTGCCCGGATCGTACCCGAGATTGTACGCATCGGTAAAATCGCCGATGTTGACGCCGCTGAGGCGCAGGATGGTCGCGAAACCCTGGTTATAGCCCTGATCGACCTGGAGCAGTGCGTCCGCGCCGTCCTGCACCAGCTGGAACGGCCCGTTGCGAAACGGGTTGGTCGGATCGTTGAGCGTGAGGTAGGGGCTGGAGGCGATCTGCGTCAGGTCCAGCCGATCGCCATTGGCGCCGACGGTGAAGTCGCTGATCACCGCCCACAAGGTCGGCGCATAGACGCTCGATTGGCGGGTGAAGGACACCAGGTCCTGTCCATCGCCCAGCGTGATCATCTGGGTGGCGTGATACGGATCGCCAGTGATCCTCACGTGATCGTTGCCGCCGCCCGCGTTGATCGCCACGCTGCCGTTGGCGCGCACGTCGATGAGGTCGTTCCCCTGGCCGCCGAAAACGCTGATGCCGGAACCGTTGTAGGCGGCGATGTCCACCAGATCGTCACCACCGCCCCCGTCAATCAGCAGCGAGCTGCCGTCGAAGTGGAAATCGCGCCACACTTCGAAGCTGTCGTTCCCGGCCCCGCCGTAGAACCTCTCCGAGCCGCCTTCCCGGTCGATGACAAAATCGTTGCCGGCATCGCCGTAAACGACGTCGTCACCGGTACCTGCATACAGATAATCGTCACCGTCACCGCCCCGAATGAGGTCGTCGCCGGACAGGCCGTTGATCGAGTCGTTGCCGCCCAGAGCTTCCAGCGTGTCGGCCCCGCCGGTGCCGTCGTAATAATCGGCCAGCGCGGTGCCGGTCCAGGTCACGCCCGGGGGCGGCGACCCATCGGGCGAGAAGCCGAAATTGTTGAAGTGGAAGTCCGCGACATTCGTGTTCGTGAACCGGATGAGGTTCTTAAGGCCGTAGCTGCCGCTATCGTAGACCAGCACCGTATCGGCGCCGTCCTGGACCAGTTCGAACCACCCGTTGCCAAACGGGTTTTCGGCGCCGTCCCAATCGTAGCGTTCGGTCTGGAGGAATTCGACCACGTCGATCCGGTCGCCCGCTGCGCCGGTCTGGAAGTCGCGGATGACGAGCTTGTCGCCGATATGCCAGATCGAGGAGTAGCCTGACAGCTGGAGCAGATCGACCCCCGCGCCAAGCGTCACATCATAGCTCACGCCGGTCAGCTCGATATAGACGCGATCGTCACCGTCGCCGCCGTCGATCGTCACCGATCCGCTGCTGCCAGCGCCGTAAAACGTATCATTGCCGACGCCGCCCAGCGCGGTGATGGTCGACCCGTCGTGGATTTGCCACTCGAGCGCGTCATCGTCGGCACCGCCGTCGAGGAGGATGTTGCCGGCGACCCAGTTGCCATAACCGTGATAGACCCAGAACTGGTCGTTGCCTGAACCGCCATACAGGCGATCGTTGCCTTCGGAGGTGGTCAGGTAATCGTCGCCCGCCTCGCCGTAGAGGTCGTCGTTCCCGACGCCGCTGAGGAGCTGGTCGTCCCCCCCGCGCCCGAAAATCACATCGTTGGCATCCGTATCGAAGATAACTTCGTTGGCAGAAGTTCCGTACACTGTCGGCATTCAGGCGACCGCCCGCCTCGGGAGCGAGGCAAGCGCTATTTATTGCAGCTCTGCATGGTCGAATAGTAGGAAAATTCGCCGTGGCACCGAAAAGGCATGTAGTGGCGAATCGGCAACTACACGTTCCTCCATCCTGCCAAATAAAGCGGGGCTGATCACTTGCCCGGCGCAGTCTCGAGCCGATAGGGCGCGTTCGCCCCGGTTCCCGCCAATCCTCGACGGCCTCGATCGGTCTCGCCCGCCTAAAACCGCTCGTTAAGGTTACCGCGCTAACGTGCTATCCTTGGCGCGAAAGGCGGAACGGCATGCAGGGTGTGCTCGAAGAGCAGGACGGCGAAACATTGGGACGCGGTGCACCGCGCCGCAAGCTGTTCCTGGCCACGAGCGTCGCGCAGACTGCGGCGCACTCCCGGGTCGATGTCTTCAACCTGTCGGTCACGGGCCTGTTGCTGGGCACGACCGCGGCGCTCGATCTCGACGAACCGGTGGCAATCGTCCTGCCCGATAGCGGCGAAAGGTTGGCGCGGATCGTCTGGTCTTCAGATAATCTCTATGGCTGCCGGTTCGATGTCCCGCTCGCGGAGAGCGAGCTCGAGGCGGCTTTGCGCCATGCCATTCCGGAAGGCCCGCAATCCGCAGGCGCGCCGCTTGCAGACGAAACCTTCGGCCAGCGGCTCAAGCGCATGCGCTCGGCGTCGCGCTTCTCGATGGTCGAACTGGCCGAGCGGGTCGGGGTGACCAAGCCCACGCTGTGGAAGTGGGAAACCGGCAAGGCGCGCCCGCGCGAGGCGGCGCTCGACCAGCTTGCCGCCGCGCTCGGCACGACCAAGGTCGCGCTGCTCTATGGACGCGGGGCAGGGGTGGATCACATCCGGGCAGACACTGCCGAAGGCAGCCGACAACCGCAGAAACTTGCCCAAGTCATCGCGCGCTGCCGCAGCGAGATCGCCGATTGCGCGGGTGCCTACGCCAGCCAGGTCTCGATCACAATCGACTGGGGCTGAGCCGTCCCGATTTGACCCGCCGTGCGGTTGCGATTCGCGCAACCCGGCGAGGCGTGATAGTTTCCTTGCCGGGACTCGGGGGAATGCTTCCATGCAACGGCCTGCCAACCTGCTGAAATGCTGCGCGTTCGCGCTGTTGCTTGGCGCGCCTGCTGCGAGCGGAGCGAGGGACGGCGAAGGGGGCGTACCGCCGCTCGCCGCAAGTGCCGCGAGCGTAAGCGCCGACGTCATGACGGACGAGGTTCCGCTCGAGGATTACGACGAGCCCGTGATCGTATTCGGAAAGGCCGTGGACCTTGCAGGCACCGATATCGAACCAGGGCATGCTGGCCTCAGCCCGGGGCTGGTCGGCCTGCCCAGCGGTCGGCCACTCGCCGCCGCGAGGATCAGCAGCGGATACGGCATGCGGTACCACCCGGTCCTGGGTGGCAACCGCTTCCATGCGGGCGTCGATCTCGTGGCGGCGACGGGTACGCCGGTCGCCGCGACGTCTGCCGGCCGCGTGACGACTGCGGGCTGGAGCGGGAATTACGGCATCCTCGTCGCGATCTCGCATGGCGGCTCGGTCGAGACGCGCTATGCCCACCTCTCGGCCGTCGCCGTCCGCGCAGGCGAGACGGTCAAGCAGGGTCAGGTGATCGGCTATGTCGGATCGACCGGACGCTCCACCGGCCCGCATTTGCATTACGAAACCCGCGTCGGGGGACGGGCGGCCAATCCTGCCAGCAGCTGGTAATCAGCCTGTCGTAATCACCACGCTGTCGCTTTCGGGATCGTAGCGCAGGTCGAGCCCCCCGGCGCGCAGCTCCGAGAAACTCAGCATCGCCTGCCCCGCAGCCGGCCTCGCCGTTCCGCGCTGGACCCCTGCCCGCGCCAGCACGGCACCGAGATCGGCGGGATCGACCAGCAGCCGCGACCGCGCGTCGATGTGGATCGGCATGCTCCCTGCCTCGCGATTGTTCACCCGCACGACCTTGCGCACGATCACCGGTTCGGTCGCGAGGGCGGCGATGGTGCCCGCGTCCGGCGCGTCGCGCGTCGTGGCGAGCGAGGGCCGGGGTGCGCCCGCTGGCGGGCCGCCGGGCCGTGCTGCGGTCAGCGCGGCAAGATCGGCGGCTTCTGCCGCGTCGATTCGCGCAGGCAAGGCTGCGTCGGCCTCGTCCACCGGCTCGGCGGCCGGCAAGTCGATGCGCGTAAAGCTCGGTAGGGGGACACGGGCCACCGGCGCGCGTGCGCCGGGGAGCAGCTCCGGCTGCACGAAGAGGACGGCCGCCACGAGCGCGGCGACGCCCGCCAGCCCCATCGCCCATGCCTGTGTTCGCCGATTGCGTGCCTGACGCACCACGCCCCTCCCGTAAGCCCTTGGACGCGTGGGCCTATCACATGGTGAAGCGGGGAGCGAGGGTCAGGCGGGCAGGCGGCTGCGATAGGTGACGTTCACCCGGTCTGACAGCAGCAGGTAGGGGAGCCATACGGCAACGCTGATCAGCACCTTCGTGATATTGCCCTGCAACAGTTCCACCAGCGCCGTCGCCACCTCCGCAGGCAGGTCCGCCTGCGATTTGACGACGCCGGCGGTGGTCAGCTGGAGCGCGATGTCGAACATCCAGGTGAGCGCCAGCATCCGCGGGAACAGCGGGATCGTGCGCAGGGCCATCACGAAGCAGACGAGGTAGAGGAAGTTCATTGCCACCACTTCGAACGCCATGGCGAGGAAGATCGCACGGGCCCAATCGGGGCCTGCCATGCTGACGGCGGGCACGGCGATGAGGAATTCGCCGCTGCGCAGAACCACGTTGAGCAGCAGGCCGATCAGCAGCGATGCCATGAAGCCGACCGGTCCGAACATCGGGTGGCGGCGCGCGGAATCGCGATCGATGGCTTCCCAGCGCCCAACGAAGGCGAGCCGGAATTGCGGCTCCCACTTGTCGACCCCGGCAGGAAACGCGGCCTCGGCAAGGCGGAAGCCCAGCGGCGGGGCCAGGGCGATCATCGCATAGGGGAGGAAGACGCTGGCGAATTCGGTGAAGCTGGCGATGGGGGCAGGTGCGGACACCATCCGCAGCGCGGCGAGCGCCAACCAGCCCAGGATCCAGTAGGGGATGGCGCGGTCCACGAAGGGACGGAGCGCGCCGACCAGTGCCCGCGACTTGCGCTCGAGCGAGGCTGCATAGCGTAAAAACGCTTGGAACAGCGCAGTTCTGTACCGTTGCGGGACCATCATAAGGAAAATGCCCTTGCCGCCGTTCGGTTTCCGATCGGGCAACCGCCCGACGTGCAACCGTAAGAATCCAAGGCTAGCTAGATGTAAAATCATTAAAAATTTGCGAATCATTGGCCCCGATTCGAAATTTGTTGCGTGGCGTAAATATACAATTTTACACCCGGTTACCTTTGGGGTTAACCCTTTTCGCCCTTACATAGCTGTAATTCCGAGATAAATTTAGTTGGTTGCCAAAAGATTGACGCCGCTCGCCGTTGGCGGGATGCTTAAGGCGTTCCGTGAGGGAACAGGCGTTTCAGATCCGGCGTAACCGTCGGATAACAAGAAAACGGTCGCGCCGGTTCCGAACACTACCCGCACGGGAACGGGGGCAAACCGGAAATAGAGGCCGGAGCCCTTTCGCTCATCTTCGGGGGTCATCCTCGATCTTGGACTAGGGTATTTGAATCATGACCAACTTCATCAAGAACTTCGCCGCTGACGAATCCGGTGCCTCGGCTGCCGAATACGCGCTGATCCTCATGGTCGTCGGCCTGGCGATCGTTGTCGGTGCTCAGGCTCTCTCGACCGCCATCGGCGGCGCGATGACCACGACCGGCACCTGCATCAGCACCAAGGGTGCGACCTGCTAAGATTTGGCGAGGCCCGCCCGGTCCAGCGGGCGGGCCTTCCATTTCAACTTGCGTTTACGGGGATCGTTGGGGGCACATATCATGGACAGGCGGAATCTCATTATCGCCGGCGTCGCCGTCTTGCTGGGCGTCATCGCGGTCTATCTGACCAATTCCTATTTTTCCGGCGTGGAAGAAGAACAGGCACGGATCGCGGAAGAGCAGAAGCTCGTCCAGGTCGCCGTCGCCACGCAGGACCTCGGCTTCGGTACCCCGCTGACGCAGGACAATACGCGGCTGGTCAACTGGCCGGCGCAATCGGTCCCGACCGGCGCGATCACCGACATCAACCGTTTTGCCGGCACCGAGGTCGCCATCCGGCCCATCGCCGCGGGCGAACCGATCCTCACTTCCAGAATTTCCGAGCGCGCCGTCCTGTCGGAGAACATTCCGCAGAACATGCGCGCCGTGACCGTCCCCGTGGACGACTTCACCGGCGTGGCCGGTTTCGTCACGCCAGGCGATGCAGTCGACGTCATGCTGACGCGCAACATCCCCGGGGATGGCGCGAGCAATGATGACAAGATGACCACCGTCGTGCTCGAGAACACGCAGGTGCTGGCGATCGACCGCCGCGCCAGCGAAACCGACACCGAGGCGCAGGAACTCAAGATGGCGACGCTGCTGGTCGATCCCTATGGCGCGCAGAAGCTGGCGCTCAGCGCCCAGGTCGGCAAGCTCAGCCTCGCGCTGCGCAATGTCGAGGACCAGCAGGTTGGCGGCACGCAGACTGTGACCCGCAACGATCTCGGCGGGCGCGGCTTGCGGATATCCGACCGCTCGGCCCGTTCCGCGCCCGCCCCCGCGCCGTCGCGCGTGGCCTATCGTCCGGCGGCGGCTGCCGCTTCCGTTCCCAGCCTGGCACCGGCTTACCGCGGCCCGTCCATGCTGATCTACCGCGGTACCGAAGGCGAACGCCAGGAGGTTGCCCGTGGAAACTAAGTCGCTGCTGAAACGCGCGGCCTGCGCAGCGCTGCCCGCGCTGCTGCTGGCCGCCGCCCCGGCCCCGCTGGCCGCCCAGTCGATGGGCATCCATGCCGGTGCGCTCGATATCCCCATGAACAAGAGCCAGGTGGTCACCGCCGATCGCCCGATCGGCAAGGTGCTGGTGGGCAATTCCGACATCGCCGATGTCGTCGCGCTGACCGATCGTTCGATCTACGTGCTCGGCAAGGCGATGGGCACCACCAGCCTGACGCTCTACGACAATGGCGGGCGCGTGCTGTCGGTGATGGACATTTCGGTCGGCCCCGATGCGGAAGCCTTCCGCACGCAGGTCGCCCGGCTGATGCCCGGATCGCAGATCGATGCGCAGATTTCGGGCGACTCGCTCGTCCTCACCGGCCTGGCCAGCGATGTCGGCATGGTGGACCGCGCGGTCCAGCTTGCCCGCACCTACGCCGGCGACAAGGTCGTCAACATGATCGGCCTGAGCGCCAGCCAGCAAGTCATGCTCGAAGTGCGCTTCGCAGAAGTGAACCGCTCGGTGGGCGAGGACATCGGCCTGCGCGGCTTCGGGATCAACGATTCGGGTAGCTTCGGCTTTGCCCAGGGCCCCGGCTCGGGCACAGGAGCCGGCGCGATCAACCAGGCAACCGATCTCCTGCGCATCGACACGATCCAGAACAGCTTCGGCGTGATCGGCGCCTCGTTCCGCGCGCTGGGCCTCAATTTCGACGGCTACATCAACGCGCTGGAAGACAAGGGCTTCGCCAAGACGCTGGCAGAGCCGACCCTCGTCGCACTTTCCGGCGAGAAGGCCTCGTTCCTCGCCGGCGGCGAGTTTCCGATCCCGGTCGTCCAGTCGGGCGGCGGGTTCACGAGCGGCGATGGCGGGGGCCGCGTCACTATCGAATTCAAGCCCTTCGGCGTGAGCCTCGGCTTCACCCCGACCGTGCTGGGCGACAACACGATCAACCTGATCGTCGAGCCCGAGGTCAGCGCAATCGACCCGGCCGCCTCGATTTCTTTCAACGGCATCAGCATTCCCGGCCTCCAGACCCGCCGCGCCTCGACCACGCTCGAGCTGCGCGACGGCGAGAGCTTCGCGATCGCGGGGCTGCTGCAGCAGGACTTCAAGACCACGGTCAACCAGGTCCCGCTGCTCGGCAATATCCCCATCCTCGGCGCGCTGTTCCGTTCGACCCAGTACCAGAAGGGCGAGACCGAACTGCTGATCGTGGTCACGCCGCGGCTGGTGAAGCCGATCCGGCCCGACCAGGTCCGCCTGCCGACCGACCGGGTGGAAGACCCAACCGCCGCCGGCACGGTCCTGCTGGGCGATTCCTACGATCCGGTGCCCGCAAGCCAGCTTGCCGGCCCGCAGACACCGACCGGCGCCGGGGAGGGCGACGACTATGAATACTGATCGTATCCTGCCGCTCGCCGGTGCGCTCGTCCTGCTGGGCGGCTGCACCACCAATTCGATGCTGGAACAGCCGGGCGATGCCGCCTTCGGCGAAGCCAACCGGATGACCATGATGGCGCAGGTGGTGAACCCGGACCCGGTCTACGATGGCGACATGGTCACCAGCGGCGATCACGCCGCCGATGCGGTCGACCGCTATCGCAACGACCAGGTCAAGCAGCCGGATTCGATCCGCACGACCGACGCGGGTGCGGACGAAGGTCCGAACTAAGCGGGACAGGAGGGGGCTCCAGCGATGAAGGGCATAGCGAAGCGATTTACGGAAGCGAAGCGGACGCTGCGCCGCGCGCCCGTGCGCAGCGCGCTGCTCGACGACGAAAGCGGCGCCATGGCCGCGACCTATGGTCTGGCCCTGTTCGCGCTCGTCGGCGCGGCCGGGGTTGCGTGGGACTGGAACCGGCTCACCACGCTCGACAGCGAATTGCAGGCCGCCGCCGACCAGGCCGCGCTCGCCGCCGCCACCCAGCTCGACGGGCAGAGCGGTGCCATCGCGCGTGCAACCGCTGCGGCGAGCAATCTCGTGAATAATGCCACGATCCTTTCGAACGATGGCAAAGGGACGGCTATCGAAGTCGACACGCTGACCTTCTATTCCGGTTACGACCAAGCCGCCGACTCCTACAAGAGTGCCACAAGCGCCGATGGCTCTGCTCGCGTTGTGAAGATCGTTCTAAAGACGCGCGATGCGGTTTACACGATGACCCCGGTCGTCAGCCTTCTGCGCCGCACGACTGTTCCGGCCGAGGCTACCGCCTCGCTCGGTTCGGCCATCTGCAACACGCCGCCCGTTTTCATGTGCAATCCGCTCGAAGAGGAACCCGGCTCGCCCGATTTCAATCCGGCGAGCTGGGTCGGGCGCGGCCTGCGCCTCATCACCGACGACGCCGGCGCGCCGGGCAATTTCGGCTTCCTGCGTAACGGGCTCGGCAACGGCACCCCGGAAGTGGCCAAGTCGCTCGGCTGGGACAGGCAGCCCGGCGAATGCGTGCCGGGCAATGGCGTGACCACCGAACCGGGCCTGAAGGACGTGGTCTTCAACGCGCTGAACACCCGCTTCGATCTCGACGTGAACGGGGCGAACACCTGCCCCGGCGGCGGCGCGAATTGTTCTGCAGCAGCCAATGTTCGCAAGGATCTGGTCAAGGGCAACGGCGCAGGTAACTGCGGCGTCGCACCCAACGACAAGGCAGCCGGCCAGACCTGGCGGCAGGCGACCAAGCGCTATCGCCCGGGCGAGCCGCTGACGGGCGTCGAGGTCATGGGCCTGCCGCGCGACGATTGTCACGGTGTCAGCCTGACAGGCAATTGCGGCCTCGACAAATACAACACGATCGGTGACGGCAACTGGAACCGGGACGCCTATTTCCAGGTCAACTTCGGCTGGGACAGCGCGACCTGGAAAGCCAAGGCGGGCATGCCGAGCAACCCGACCCGCTACCAGGTCTATAAGTGGGAGATCGCAAATCCCACGCTCGCCATCGCCGCCCCCGGTACGACCGTGGGCGCGTCCAAGCCGATCAGCAGCCCCAGCGGGTTCCGCAGCAACCCGACGCCGGTCTGCCGCGCAACCGGGGATGCCAACCGCCGCGTGATCACCGCCGCTGTGATCAACTGCAAGGCGCAGGGGGTGGCAGGGCACAAGGAAGGCGTCCAGGTCGCGCACTGGATCGAAGTCTTCCTCGTCGAACCGCCCTATAATCGGAGCGACGAGGCGGGGACCAAATACACCGACGCGAACGACGTCTATGTCGAGGTCATCCGGGCCGTCGACGTGGGTGACGACGGCAATGTCGGTCAGGTGGTACGGCGCGATATCCCGTATCTGATCCGATGACCCGCTTCCTCCGCCTTTTCCTGCGTGACACATCGGGCGTTGCCGCCGCCGAACTGGCGCTGATGCTGCCGCTGCTCGCGCTGCTGTTGTTTGGCGGGATGGAGCTGAGCAACCTCATGTGGGCCGAACACCAGGTGGTGAAATCGGTGCGCAACGGCGCGCGCTTCGCGGCGCGGCAGGCCCCGAGCAACTTCACCTGCGGCGCGTCCAACCTAGGAGCGGCCGACACGCAGGTCCGCAATTTGATCCGCACGGGAAGTCTCGATGGTCAGGGCGATCCGGTCGTACGCAAGTGGACCGACGGGAGTGCGTCCACGATTGCGATCTCGGTCGAGTGCGACACGGCGTCGGCCTATTCGACCGGCGGGATCTATCGCGACGCTTCGGGCACAGGCTCGCCTGCCATCCCCTCGGCAATGCGCGTCAAGATCGACGTGACCGTCCCCTATCCCGCCCTCTTCGGCACCTTCTCGCTCGGCAGCTACAATCTGCGCGCCGAGGGGCAGAGCCCGGTTACGGGGTTCTGATCATGGTCCGGCGCTTCTTCACCCGTTTCCTGCGCGACGAGAGCGGTGCGGCCGCCGAATACGCGCTCGTGCTGCCGCTCGCGGTCCTGCTGTTCATCGGCATCCTCGATGGCGGGCGGTACATGTGGCAATTGAGCCGCGCGGAAAAGGCCACACAAGCCGGGGCTCGCATCGCCGCGGTCACCGCCATGATCCCGCAGGGGCTTGCGAACTACACTTATGCGGTTGCTGGAGGTTTGCCGCAGGGCTCGGTCGTCGGTGAGAGTGTATTTCGGCGTGTCCGATGCACGGGGACCGGTACCGCCGCTTCGCCTGGTGTAAACTGTGCATGGGAAGGCACGCAGACCAGCGCCTATGCCCTCGCCCCCAGCGCCGCCGCTTTCGGCCAGGTCTATGATCGCATGGAACAGTTCATGCCGGGTCTGCGGCCGACCGAGGTGCAGGTGGTCTATACCAATTCCGGCCTCGGCTTTGCCGGCGATCCGAGTGGGCCCGACGTCAGCCCGATTATCACCGTGCGCCTCGTCGGCGTGCAGTTCTCGCCGATCTTCAGCGGCATCTACGGCACCTGGGGCATGCCGACGGCGGAATATTCGATCTCGCAGGAAGACGGCATCGGCGCCTGCTTCGAGGAATATCCCGGCGCCAACGCAGCGAATTGCGATCTGGGTTAGCATGATGGGCAAGGACACCTCCATTTTCGAACTCGACAAGGAACTGGCATTGCCTACGTCCGTGCCCCTGACGATCGTCGCCGCGCGGCACCAGATCGAGCCGCTGCGCGCTGCCGCGGCGTCGGGCTGGCTGGCCGAAGCGAGCTTCCTCGAATGCGCGATCGATGAAGCGCTCCCGCTCGAAGGGATTCCGCACACCGGCGTCGCCGTGGTGGAGGTCAATCCTGGCGTCTCGCGCAGCATGGACCGGATCAAGCAGTTCCACCTCGAGCGCCCGGACGTGACGCTGGTGGTCGCCATTGCCGAAGCCGACGTGCGCACCGTCCGCATGCTGGTGCGCGAAGGCGTGGCCGATGTCGTCGCCCTGCCCTTCTCGGCCGAGGAGATCTTCGAAACGCTGGTGGCGGTGATGGAAACGGCCCCTGCCACCGCCGAGCAACGCACCCGCCTCGCGCCCGTGTTCGCCCTGATGCGGGCAACCGGCGGCGTAGGCGCGACGTCGATCGCCACCCATCTCGCCGCGGCGATCGCGGCGGAAGGCCATCGTGTCTGCGTGATCGACCTCGACATCCAGTCGGGGCGGGTCGCAGAAGTTCTCGGGCTCTCCGCCCGCCGCAATCTCACCGACCTGCTCGAGGCCGGACTGCGGCTCGACGATGCCGTGCTGCGCTCGGTTGTCGCGCACCACGACAGCGGCGTCGACATCGTCGCAGCACCTGCCGAAATCGTCCCGATCGAAGCGATCGAGGAACCGGCGCTCGCCCGCCTGCTCCAGCTGGTGCGGCAGGACTACGACTATGTCGTGATCGATTTCCCGGCGAACCTCGCCAACTGGTCGCTGTCGGTGCTCTCGCATGCGGACGCGATCCTGCCGGTGGTCGAGCAATCGCTCGGCAGCCTGCGCCAGACGCGGCGCGTGCTCGATCTCCTGGCCGGTCTCGGGCTTGATCCGCGGCTGGTGATGCCGGTGGTCAACCGCGTCGAGAAGAGGCTCTTCAAGTCTATCGGTATCGGCGATGTCGAGCATGCACTCGGCCGCTCGGTCACCGCCACGGTCGCCAGTGAGCCCCAGGCGCTGACCGCCGCGCAGGACCAGGGCCTGCTGATCGGTTCGACCAAATCCAAGAGCGCATTTTCTTCGGACATCCGCCGCCTGGCGGAGCTGGTCCTCGCACGATACCCCGCAGGAGGGACACAATGAAGTGGCAGTTCAGGACCCAGGCCGCGAATGAGGTCGAGACGCCTTTCGACGTGCCGGCGCCTACCCTAGTGCCCGTAGCCAGCGATCCCGAGATCGAGAAATTCCTCGCGCTCAAGACCACGATCCATCGCAAGCTGCTCGACGCCATCAATCTCTCCAACCTGGAGAAGATGTCGCGCGCGCAGGTCGAGGAAGAGGTCGGCGAAATCGTCCTTGCCTTGCTGATCGACGAAGACGCCGCGCTAAACATGCGCGAGCGCGAGCGACTGGTGGGCGAAGTCCTCGACGAGCTGCTCGGCCTCGGCCCGCTCGAGCCGCTGCTGGCGGACGAGACCATCACCGACATCCTCGTCAACGGCTACAAGGACGTGTTCGTCGAACGCGCCGGCCTGCTCGAACGCACGCCGACCCGTTTCAAGGACGAGGCGCACCTGATCCGCATCATTCAGAAGATCGTCAGCGCGGTCGGCCGCCGGGTCGACGAATCCTCGCCCTTCGTCGATGCGCGCCTCGCCGACGGGTCCCGCGTCAACGCGATCGTGGCCCCGCTCGCGATCGACGGCTCGCTGCTCTCGATCCGCAAGTTCGCCAAGAAGCGGATCGGTATGGAGCGGCTCATCGAACTGGGCAGCATCCCCTCCGCCGTTGCCGAAGTCCTGTCTGCCATCGTCCAGTCGCGCCGCAACGTGCTGATCTCGGGCGGCACCGGCTCGGGCAAGACGACCCTGCTCAATGCCCTTTCGGCCTATATCGACGGGCGCGAGCGCATCGTGACGATTGAGGACTCGGCCGAACTCCAGCTGCAGCAGGAGCATGTCGCCCGGCTCGAAACGCGCCCCGCCAATATCGAAGGCCGCGGCGAGGTGACCCAGCGCGATCTCGTCAAGAATGCGCTGCGCATGCGTCCCGACCGTATCATCCTGGGCGAAATCCGCGCCGGCGAAGCCTTCGACATGCTGCAGGCGATGAACACCGGCCACGACGGCTCGATGACCACCGTGCACGCCAACACCGCGCGCGACTCGCTATCGCGCGTCGAACAGATGGTCGGCATGAGCGGCGTCGAGATTTCGCCCGACTCCGCCCGCGCGCAGATCGCCTCGGCGATCAATGTCGTCGTCCAGATCGGGCGCCAGGCCGACGGCCGCCGTCGACTGCTGTCGCTGTCCGAAATCGTCGGCATGGAAGGCCAGACCATCTCGATGCAGGAAATCTTCCGGTTCAAGATGACCGGCCGCAGCGAAAACGGTGACGTGCTCGGCCAGCACGAGGCGACCGGGATCCGACCGAAGTTCCTCGATGTCGCACGCGATCACGGGTTCGACCTGCCGGCCGATCTGTTCCGTCCCTCGCTCAACCTGGGAGCGGCATGATGCTGAGCTCGGAGATTGTCCGCTTCCTCGCCCTGCTGGCGGTCTTCGTGGCGATCTTCCTGCTCGCGCAGTCGATGATTTCGGTCGGCGTCGCGGGCCGCGCACACAGTAGCGCGGTCAACAAGCGGCTCAAGCTGATCGCCTTCGGTACCGACCGCGCAGAAATCATCGGCAAGCTGCGCAAGCATGACCCGCTCGCCATGCGCGATTTCGGGATTTTCGCCGCGCCGATGGCGAAATTGAAGCGCAACCTCATGATGGCGGCGGTGCCGTTCGGCCTGTGGCAGGTCCTGCTCGCCATGAGCGTCGTCTTCGCCGTCGCCATGCTGTTCGCATCGATGGTCACCGTGTCGTCCGGCCTGACTTTCAGCCTCGGCACGATCCAGATGATCCTCGCCTTTTCCGCCGCGCTCGCCTTCGGCTTGCCGCTGCTGGCGATCAGCTTCTTCGCCCAGCGCCGGCGCAAGAAGATGCAGGCCCAGTTCCCGGTCGCGCTCGACATCTTCGTGCGTGCGCTGCGTTCGGGCCATCCGGTGTCCTCGGCGATCGACCTGCTGACGACCGAGATGGAAGATCCGCTGGGCTCCGAATTCGGCCTCGTCGCGGACGAAGTCGCCTATGGCGCGCCGCTCAACGAAGCGCTCGAGGATCTCGCCGAACGGTGGGACCTCGAAGACATCCGCATGTTCGTCACCTCGCTCTCGGTCCAGACCGAGACCGGCGGCAACCTCGCCGAGGTGCTCGACAACCTCTCGGTCGTGATCCGCAGCCGCACGGCCCTCTATCTCAAGGTACGCGCGCTCAGTTCCGAAGGGCGGATGACCGGCTGGCTGCTCACGGCGCTGCCGATCCTGTCCTTCGTGATCCTCTTCACCAGCAACCCCGAATTCTATCTTTCGGTCGCCGAAGACCCGGTGTTCTACATCGGCTTCCCCGCGCTGATCGTCTGGTATCTTATCGGCGTGATGATGATCCGCCGGCTCGTCAACATCAGGGTGTGACATGATCGAACTTCTGATCAGCAACTCGGTCGCCAGGCTGTCTTTCCTGGTCCTGCTGTTCGCAGCCACCATCCTGCTCGTCGTCTGGGTAGGCTGGGCAGCCGGCCGCAAGATCGACGTGCGCGCCGACATCCGGCAGATTTCGGGCGAGACGCCGACCGGCCAGCGGGTCACGCTGCAGGACCGCCGCAGCACCGCGTGGACGGAGCTCGCCGACAGGATCGAGCGGGCCGGCATCAGCCTGGCCGACAACGACATGGACGGCTTGCGCGAACGCCTGCTGGCCGCCGGCTTCACTTCGCCAGCGGCGCCCAAGCTCTATACGCTTGTCCGCCTTGTCCTCGTCTTCGCGTTTCCGCTTGCCTATTTCGCTTACGTCAAGGCGACCGGCACCGAGCTTTCGACCGCCAAGTTCTACCTTTTCGGATTGATCCTCGCCGCGCTCGGCCTTTACGTGCCGACCCTGCTCGTGCGCGCCCGGGCAGACCGGCGGTGCGAGGAAATCACCAACGGCTTCCCCGATTGCCTCGACCTGATGCTGGTCTGCGTTGAGGCCGGCCTCGGCCTCGAAGCCGCGATGGACCGGGTCGGCCGCGAGCTGGTCAACACCCATCCGCTGGTTTCGCGCATGCTTTCGACCGCGACGCTGCAATTGCGCGCGGGTGCCCAGCGGCAGGACGCCCTGCGCCAGATGGGCGAACGTTCCGGCGTGCAGGAAGTGAAGAGCTTCGCGACGCTGCTGATCCAGTCCGACAAGCTTGGCACCAGCATCGCCGACACGCTGCGCGTCTATGCCGCCGAAATGCGCGAGAAACGCCGCCTGCGCGCCGAAGAAAAGGCCTATCGCCTGCCCGTGCTCATCTCGATCCCGCTGGTCGTGTTCATGCTGCCGACGATGATCGGCGTCATCATGCTGCCGGGGGTCGTGCAGATTGTCCGTGAAATCATTCCTGCCCTGACGAGGTGAATCATGAAAAAGCTCCCACAGATCGTATTGGTGACCGCCGCGTCCCTGACGCTTGCCGGATGCCAGAGCCCGTTCTTCGCCAGCCTCGGGTTCGGCAAGACCGACAAGCGCGTGCGTGAGGCCCCGGCGCAGGTCGCCGGGGCCCAGCTCGTCGAGGAAGGGCGCACCTACCTCGCGCAAGGCCGGATTTCCGCCGCGGTGGCATCGTTCCGCCTCGCCCGAATGGATCCGACGACTGTTGCCGAGGCCGAAAACGGTCTCGGCGTGGCTTACGCCAAGCTCGGCCGGTTCGACCTCGCCGATCGCTATTTCCGTTCCGCCGTCGCCCAAGCGCCGGAGGACATGCGCTTCACTGCCAACTTGCTGCGCCTGCAGCGCGACGTGATGCTGGCCCGCAGTGCCACGGCCGAGCGGCTGGCTGCCGCCGAACGCGTCGTCCCGGTCGCTACCCCGGTGGCACAGGGCGAGGACGCGCCGCGCAACATGCGGGTCGCCAATGGCGTGCTCCACATCACCTCGCCCGAGGCGTTAGCGGCGAGGCCGCAGATGGAAATCGCCTTTCGCCAGAAGCCCGAGCCCAAGGTTCTGGCAGCGATGACCGAAGCCGAACCTGCGCCCGCGGCACCGGCGGTCGAAGAGAGCAAACAGAAACTCATCGTCGTCCCGCAGTGATTACCGAACCTGCTTTGATCCCCGCGGCCCTGTTTGCCGTGGTGGGGGCCGTGTGGGACGTGCGTACGCGCCGCATCCCCAACTGGCTGGTCGCGCTGCTCGCTCTGGCCGCCGCCGGAGCGACGTTGGGCATGGACGGCTGGTCCGCGCTCGGTTCCAGCGCGATCCACGCCGCGATAGCGCTGGTGGTCGGAATGGGGCTGTTCGCCTTGCGCGCGATCGGCGCGGGGGATGCCAAGTTCTACAGCGCCGCCGCGCTGGCGGTGCCGCTCGGCGCGGCCCTCCCGATGATGGGCTGGGTGGTCGCGAGCGGATTCGCCCTGCTGATCGGCATGGCCATCTGGCGTCGCGGCTTCAAGGTCGCGAAAGCAGGCAAGAAGGAAGGCTGGACGCTGCCTTTCGCCGTACCGATCGCCTGCGGCTTCCTTGCCGTGTCAGCAGGGCTCATGGGCTGACTTCGGGCTCTCCGGCGATGCCGGGGAGCGATTATCCGTGGCTGGCCGGGAAATGGATGCCCCGCAAGGATTCGAACCTTGATTGACGGAGTCAGAGTCCGCTCTCTTACCATTAGAGGACGGGGCATCATCGCTCGCCGGGCCGCGCAGAATCATTTCCGCACGCGGGAGAGGACGGCCATCTAGTTTCGGCGCCGCGCGAGGTCAACCCCGTGTGCCGCGCCGCTCTTGCCCCTCTTTCGCTTCATCGCTAGCATCGCGGGCAAGTCCCCGCATCCGGTGGTTGGTGCGGGAGGAAAAAGAAAGCTCCTGAATTATGGCGGACAATCCTCCGCCGGACATCCAAAGGGGGCCTGGAAACAAACGGGGCGGCAAGTCCGGCAAGGTAGCCGATTTCCGCTACAAGCGCCCCGTCCGGCCCGACCAGCGCAAGAACGAGACGCGCGCCGCAGCTCCCAACGGAGCGCGCAAGTCGCCATCGCCGGAGCGTAGCGCCGACCCCGCCAAGGCGGGGGCACCGCAATATCGCCAGGCCTATGCCGCGCTCGATCTGGGCACCAACAACTGCCGCCTGCTGATTGCTCGGCCGAGTGGCGAGAACTTCACCGTGATCGACGCCTTCAGCCGGGTCGTGCGCCTGGGCGAGGGCCTGGCCGCGAGCGGGCGGCTGTCGGACGAGGCGATGGAGCGCACGCTTGCGGCGCTCCAGGTCTGTGCGGAAAAGCTGCGCCGCCGCAATGTCCGCCTGGCGCGCTCGGTTGCGACGGAGGCCTGTCGGCGCGCCGCCAACGGTCCCAAGTTCATCGAACGCGTCAAGCGCGAAACCGGCATCGTGCTCGACATCATTTCCGCTCAGGAAGAGGCGCGGCTGGCCGTGCTCGGCTGCCACGTGCTGCTCGAGGACGGAACTGGCCCAGCAATCATCTTCGACATCGGCGGCGGTTCGACGGAACTCGTGCTGGTCGAGGCCGGCGGGCCGGTGCCGCGCATCCTCGACTGGCTGTCGGTGCCGTGGGGCGTGGTCTCGCTCACCGATACCGTGCCGGGCTCCGACGACAGCGAGGAGAGCCGGGTCGAACGCTACCGCCAGATGCGCCGCACGGTCTCGCGCAGCTTCGAGCCCTTTGCCGAGCGCATCGCCGACTATGCCGGCGGCAGCGAACCGATCCGCCTGCTGGGCACCAGCGGGACCGTCACGACGCTGGCGAGCCTGCATCTCGAACTGCCACAATACGATCGCCGGATGGTCGACGGCCTGATCCTGCCCTCCCAAGCGATGCGCGACATTTCCGCGCGGCTATCCAGGATGGCGGAAGGCGAGCGGCGCCAGCTTCCCTGCATCGGCGACGACCGCGCGAATCTCGTGATCGCAGGCTGCGCCATTCTCGAATCGATCCTCGATATCTGGCCTGCCGAACAGCTCGGCGTGGCCGACCGCGGGATCCGCGAGGGTATCCTGCGCAGCCTGATCGCCGCCGACGCCGAGGGCGAGCGCAGCCGTGCCGCGCTCCAGCGAATGAGGGAACAGGATGTCTAGATCGGGCAAGGACCGCGAGACGCGGGTCAAGACCGCCAAGAAGCGCACGGCATCGTCGACGCGCTGGCTCCAGCGGCAGCTCAACGACCCCTATGTGAAACAGGCCAAGGCCGAGGGTTATCGCAGCCGCGCGGCTTACAAGCTGATCGAGCTCGACGAGAAGTTCGGCTTGCTCAAGGGCGTCACCCGCGTGGTCGATCTCGGCATTGCGCCGGGCGGCTGGAGCCAGGTGGTGCGCAAGGTCAAACCGCAGGCGCATGTCGTCGGCATCGACCTGCTCGAGGTCGAACCGATCGAGGGCGTCACCATCTTCCAGATGGATTTCATGGATGATGATGCGCCGCGCGTGCTCGAAGAGGCGCTGGGCGGCAAGGCGGAACTCGTGATGAGCGACATGGCCGCCAACACCGTCGGCCACAAGCAAACCGATCACCTGCGCACGATGGGCCTCGTGGAAGCGGGCGCATGGTTTGCGATCGAGAACCTTGCGCCGGGCGGAACTTTCCTCGCCAAGGTGCTGGCGGGCGGGACCGACAACGACCTGCTCGCCCTGCTCAAGCAGCACTTCAAAACCGTCAAGCATGCCAAGCCGCCCGCGAGCCGCAAGGGCTCGAGCGAGTGGTATGTCATCGCGCAAGGCTTCAAGGGCTGACGCAGGAAAAGAAAAGGCCCCGCCGAAGCGGGGCCTTTCTTTGATCCTTGTGCGGTGCCGCGCCTGTCAGTTGGCGGATTCCGGAAGCGGCTGGTCCGCGCTCATGGCACCCGCAGCCTCTACCGCATCGACCGGCACGCCTTCGGCCGGGCCGGGGCCGGCACCGGCAGTGTCGGCAGCATCGGCAGCCGGCTCTTCCGCAGCTGCCGGCACGAACTCGGGCACGGGCAGGTTCGAACCCTGCGCGTTCATGTAGAGCGCGACCGCCGCACGATCCTCGATCTTGGGCAGGCCGGCGAAGCTCATCTTGGTTCCGTCAGCAAAGGCGCGCGGGTTGGCGAGCCACGCATTCATGGCGTCCCAGTCCCATGTCCCGCCCTTGCCGGACAGCGCGCTGGAATAGGCGAAACCGGGGGCATGGGCGCCGATCGCTGTGCCCATCACACCATACAGGTTCGGACCGATGCCGTTGGCCCCGCCCTGGTCGATGGTGTGGCAGGCGCTGCACTTGGCGAAAACCTTTTCACCGTCGGCCGCGTTGGCCAAGTTCAGCGCTTCGGCAAACGACATCTCGCCAGCCGCTCCGGCTTCCTCGGCTTCGCCTTCGATGAAGAAGCCGGGTTCCGCGCCTTCGGCCAGCTCGCTGTTGTCGGCATGGAAATACATGCCCGACACGATCGAGCTGCCGAGAGCCACGATACCGGCGAAAAGGACCCAGCCGGCGGCGGTGTTGAAACGGTCGTCCATTGCGTGTTTGCCTGCAAGAAAACTGTTGGTCTGGTGGTTGGGCGCCGCTCTAGTGAAGCAAGCGCGCGGGCGCAAGTCCGGTTAGCGCAATAGCTCTTGAACCGCGCGGAGGGCGCCCGTAACGCCCCGGCATGCGCCAGTTTGCCAAACCCGCCCTCGAAATGGTCGATTCCATGCGCGAAGCCGCAGCGGCGGAGCCGATGCGCGCGATCGCCTTCGGCGGTGCGCCCGGTTCGAATTCGCACCAGGCCGCGATGCAGTTCGCGCCCGAAGCGTTACCGCTGCCCTGCTTCAGCTTCGAGGATGCATTGGAGGCGGTCGAAACCGGCCGCGCCGGTTGCGCGATGATTCCGATCGAGAATTCGCAGCACGGGCGTGTGGCCGACATCCATTTCCTGCTGCCCGAAAGCGGCCTCCATATCGTCGCCGAGCATTTCATGCGCATCACCCACGCGCTGATGGCGCTGGGCGAAGGGCCGTTCGAAGCGGCCTACAGCCATCCGCAGGCCCTCGGACAGTCGCGCCACTTCCTTGCCGAACGCGGCATCGTCGGGCTGAGCCACGCCGACACGGCCGGCGCGGCGGCCTTCGTGGCGGAAAGCGGCAATCCCTTCATCGCCGCCATCGCCCCTCCGCTCGCGGCCGATCTTTATGGCCTGACGATCGTCGAGAGCGAGGTCGAGGACGCACACGACAACACCACGCGCTTCGTCGTACTCGCGAAGGAGGCGCTGGATCCTGCAGAGCTGGACGGCGCGCCGGCAATGACGACCTTCGTCTTCGAGGTGAAGAACATCCCCGCCGCGCTCTACAAGGCGCTCGGCTGCTTCGCCACCAACGGCGTCAACATGACCAAGCTCGAAAGCTACCAGAAGGGCGCCAGCTTCGCCGCGACGCAATTCTTTGCGGATATCGAAGGCGCGCCCGGGAACCCGAACGTCGATACTGCGCTTGAGGAGCTGGCATTCCAGACGAACGACGTCCGCCTCCTGGGCAGCTACCCCCAGGTGCGCAAGCGCGGTTAACCGGCTGGGTGCGGCGCGGAACGATGCACATGGCTTGCGGTGAGCCGTTCACCACAGGCGACATTGCGATATAAAAAGGGCCCGACAAAAAAGTATTTCGGGAACCTTTTCTCGGACCGACCACTTACCCTCGTGTCTATTCGCTCAGACGCAGAATGAGGGATTACCTATGCGAAAGATTACTATTATTGCGGCCGCCTGTTCAACAGCGCTCGCCGCCCCGGCCGTCGCGCGCGACGGCCAGAGCTATGTCGAACTCGGGTTCGGTCCGCTGATCGGGCAGGACATCGATGTTCGCGAGCTCAATCCCAACCGGGATGTCCGCGCTACTATCAAGCCCGACGATTTCGGATACGACGGTGCGATCATCGTCGGCCACGATTTCGGCCAGTTCCGTACGGAAGTCGAAGCTGCTTATCGCAACACCGATTTCGACGCCCTGACCGTCGGCGGCACGACTTTCGACGGCGCAAATATCGACGGCAGCGCTTCGTCGACCAGCTTCATGGGCAACATCCTGGCCGACTTCGGCCCCGATGACGGTGTCCAGTTCTTCTTCGGCGTAGGCGGCGGTGCTGCCAAGCTCGACCCGAAGCTGAAGCTTATTGCCGGTGGCACCACCACCAACATCCTGGAAGGCGACGATTGGGAGTTTGCCTGGCAGGGCATCGCCGGTCTGCGTGCCCCGCTGACCGACACGATCGACGTGTCGCTGCGCTATCGCTATTTCCACATCGACGATTTCACCCTTGGCGGTGAAAACGGCTCGCTTGCGTGGAAGGGCGATTTCACCACCCATTCGCTGCTCGGCACGGTGGCATTCAACTTCGGCGGCGCCGCAACGCCCCCGCCCCCGCCGCCGCCCCCGCCGCCGCCTCCCCCGCCGCCGCCCCCGCCGCCGCCTGCGGTCGACGCTGTGTGCGAGACCGGCCCGTACATCGTCTTCTTCAACTGGGACGAATCGACGATCACCCCCGAAGCGGCAACGATCCTCGACAATGCGGTGTCGGCTTACACCAATTGCGGCACGGCTTCGGTCATGCTCGCGGGCCACACCGACACCTCAGGTTCGGCGACCTACAACATGGGCCTCGCAGAACGCCGCAACGCTTCGGTCCGCAGCTATCTGACCGGGCGCGGCATCCCCGATGGCCGGATCAGCAGCGAAGCTTTCGGCGAAAACCAGCTCCGCGTGCCGACTGCTGACGGTGTCCGCGAACTGCAGAACCGCCGCGTGGAAGTCACCTACGGCCCGGGCTCGGGCATGTAACCGAGTTTTCGCCCCCCAAAGCGAGAACACCGAGGAGGGGCCGGAGACATCCGGCCCCTTTTTTGGTGCCTTCGGGAGCGCCTATTCGTCGGCGTAGATGGCGACTTCGTTCAGACCCTCGCTGGTCTTGCGACCGCGGTACATGCCTGAAGTGTTCATCGAAAACAGGGCATGCCCTTCGGGCGTCACGACGATAACACCCCCGTCGCCGCCCAGTTCGCCCACGTCGGCGATGACCGCGTCAACCTCTGCCTGGCTTTCCGCATCGGTCAGTTCCACGCCTTCCTCGAAAGGCTCTCCCCCCCGCAATAGCGAGCGGAAGGTGAGGCGTGTACAGATCTCCTTCGCCACCCCCACCCGGATGAAGAACTCACCCCAGCCAGTCGCCGAGACCGCGCAGGCGCGGTTGTCGGCATAAGTACCTGCGCCGATGATCGGGGCATCGCCGATGCGGCCCCAGCGCTTGCCGGTCATCCCGCCAGTCGACGTCCCTGCGGCCAGATTGCCTTCCTTGTCGAGCGCCACCGCTCCGACCGTTCCGAACTTGATGTCGACGTCGATCGCCGAGAGCTTCTCTGCCTTCAGTCGCTCGAGTGCTTCGCGCCGCGCATCGGTATCGAACCACTCGGGGGGCTTGGTCTCGATGCCCTGTTCGGCCGCGAATTCCTCCGCACCCTTCCCGGCGAGCATGACATGCGGGCTGTCGGTCATCACCTTGCGCGCGAGCAGGATCGGATGGCGGATGCCGGTAACCCCTGCAACCGCGCCCGCATCGCGGTTGCGCCCGTCCATTATCGAGGCGTCGAGTTCGTGTCCGCCTTCCCACGTATAGACCGCGCCGCGACCGGCGTTGAACTTCTCGTCGTCCTCCATCAGCAGGATGGCCGCTTCGATCGCGTCCATAGCGCTGCCGCCCTCTTTCAGCACGTGCGCCCCCGCATCGAGCGCCGCCTGCAGCGACGTGCGATAGGCGGCACCGCGCTCCTGTGTCATGTCCTCACGCTTGAGCGTGCCCGCACCGCCGTGGATCGCAATGGACCAGCGCGGCTCCTCGTCCTGAGCGGCCGCGGGAACGGCACCGATGGCGACTGATGCAGCTAAGGCACCGACTATCCGGATGGCGAGTTTTCTCATGCGCAAAGGGATAGCGCGCGAAGTTATCCACGCAATCCCCACGGAAGGTTTTGGAAAAATACGACATCGTGATAGCCGTGTCGTTACGGAACCTGGGGGAAAGGGTTTTATCGTGACCGGCGCAGCCAATCCGCGCCGGGAATGCAGAATGCGGTCGCTCGTTAACAAAACTCCGAAGCCATAATTCGGTTCGCAAGGAACGGGGCGCGAGTTTGCAGGACTCGCGCCCCTTTTCCGTGTTACGTCCGTGCCCGAGAGGAGACGGCACCATGAGCGAATTCGGATTTTCCAGCACTGCGGACGAGGTCCTGGAGGGCAAGGACCTGTCGGGGCGCACTGCGCTGATCACCGGCGGCTATTCCGGCCTCGGGAAGGAGACTGCCCGCGCGATGGCCGCCAAGGGAGCGCACATCATCCTCTCCGGGCGCGATGCCGACAAGCTGGACGAGGCGGCGACGGAAATCGCGGATGCGACCGGTGCGACGGTCGAGACGCTGGTGTGCGATCTCGCCTCGCTCGACAGTGTGCGTGCCGCCGCCAAAGAGGCGAACGGGCGGTTCGGCAAGATCGACCTGCTGATCAACAACGCCGGCGTCATGGCGCCGCCGCTGGAGCGCACCGCCGACGGTTTCGAGCTGCAATTCGGCACCAACCACCTCGGGCACTTCCTCCTCACCAACCTGGTGATGCCGCTGGTCGAGAAGGGTGATCATCCGCGGATCGTCAACCTGTCCAGCCGCGGGCATCATTTCGACCACGTCCATCTCGACGATCCGAGTTACGAGACACGCGACTACGATAAGTGGACCGCCTACGGACAGTCGAAGACCGCCAATATCCTGTTCGCTGTCGGGCTTGAGAAGCGCCTCGGGGACAAGGGTATCCATTCCTACGCACTGCATCCCGGTGGGATCATGACCAATCTCGGCCGCCACATGACCGAGGAGGACCGGGCCTGGATGATGGACCGGATCAGGAAGAACGCCGAGCAGAGCGGCGAGGAGCCGAGCGGTTTCAAGACCATCCCGCAAGGGGCCGCGACCACGTGCTGGGTCGCCACCGCCGATGAACTCGAGGGCGCGGGCGGGGTCTATTGCGAGGATTGCCACGTCGCACACCAGGACGACGACAACCCGACCGGCGGGGTGAAGAGCTACGCGATCGATCCGGATAATGCGGAGGCGCTGTGGGCTCTCTCCGAGACGCTGGTCGGGGAAAGTTTCGCCTACTGAGCGATCCCGGCGATGATGCCGTCGGCGAGCCAGCGCGCAAGCATCGCGCCGGCATTGGTCACGGCCCGTTCCTCGCCAAGTTCGTCGACCAGCAGTGCGCAGGCTTCGCCGAAGGTGCCGCCTTCGGCGAGAGCGGCAAGCGCACCGCCTTCCCAGAGCGGCCGCAGGACGAAGACGGGGCGCTCGCCTTCACGCCAGACGACTGCGCATTGCGGCTCGTCGAGCTTGCGGACATCGGCCGCCCCCTCAAGGGTTGCCAGCGACGACCACAAGCCAACGAGATCATGCCGCGTCCTGACCAGCGACAGCCCGGGCAGGAAATCGAGAAGCAGGCCGATCCAGTCCGCTTCGCCGAACTCAGCAGTGGTTGCCGCGAAGCCAGCCGTGTCGAGCGGCTCCGCGTCGCGCGCGGGAAAGGCACGATGCATCGCCCATTCGAGCGCTGCCAGCTCTTCGACATCGGGATCGTTGGCAAACAGCTCGGCACAGGTATCCGGGAAACCCGCGCCGGCGAGATCGAGCGTCCAGCTCGTCGGCGGATGCGCAATGCAATGATGCGCGGCGGCGCGGCGGAAGCTCTCCTCGCCGACCAGCCGCTCGGTCCGCTCGAAAGTCGAACGCAAGGCTTCGACCAGCGCGGTCCGGTAGTTGTTGCGGTAGATCTCGAGGCCCGCTTCGTGTCGCGCGGTCCATCCGTGCGGGAGCGGCAATTCGTCGGCGAGGATTCGCGCGAGCATACCCTCCTGCAATTCGGCAAGCGCAGTCATGCGGCCACGGCCTCCCACGTTTGGGTCGCGAAATCTCGCGCGCGGGCCAATTCGTCGAGCAGGTTCGGCAACGGCGGAATCTTGTCGTCGCGCTCGATCATGGTGGCAACCGGGCCGAGCCGCCGCATCGCCTCGGCATAGAGTGCCCACACGCCGTCGCTCACCGCGCGGTCGTGCGTGTCGACGATGATGTCACCCGGCTGGTGACCCGCGAGATGGATCTGGCGCACACGATCGAGCGGGAGGCCATCGAGATAGTCGTGCGCCGAGAAACCGTGATTATGCGCGCTGACATAGACGTTGTTCACGTCCAGCAGCAGGTAGCAGCCGGTGCGCTGCGCCATCGCGGCGATGAACTCCCACTCGGCCATCTCGTCTTCGGGGAAGGTGAGATAACTCGAAGGGTTTTCGAACAGCATCGGCCGCCCGAGCGCGTCCTGCGCGCGTTCGATATTGTCGCATACCACGTCGAGCGCTTCGGCGGTCAGCGGCAAAGGCAGCAGGTCATGCGTGTTGTGCGCGCTGCTGCGCGTCCAGCACAAATGGTCGGACATCCAGAGCGGCTCGATCCGGTCGGCCAGCGCCTTGAGCCGCGCGAGATAGTCGGCGTCCAGACCATGCGCCGAGCCGATCGACATGGATACGCCATGGAGGATGACGGGGTGTCTGGCGCGCGCCTCCTCGAGCAAGCGCAGCGGCTTGCCGCCGTCGACCATGTAGTTCTCGGAGATCACCTCGACGAAATCGACCGGCACAGTGCCTTCGAGGAAGTCCGCATAGTGCCTCCGCCTGAGGCCGAGGCCGAAGCCGGCGAAGGGAGCGATGTCGGTCATCGAGGGCTCCGTGTCACAGGGAGTGGGTGGCGGCCCGGCGGGACGGGGGGCATTGGCCGGACCGCCAAACCGGTCAGCCGAGGTCGCCGATGGTGCCGCCCTTGGCGAGGCAGTCGCCCGCCTTCATCGCCTTGAAGCCGTGGCCCTTGCATTCGTTCTGGCCCTTGCACTCGTTCTCGGCGGTGGCGCAGTCAGCCTGGCCCTTGCACGAGTGGATACCGTAGCAATGCACGGTGTCGCCCGCGCCGATCGCGCGGCCGTTGCTGCCGACGGGCGGCTCGGCGGCGAACGCGTTCATGGAGGTAAGGGCGAAGAGGGCCGCGGCGGCTGCAACGGCGGGCTTGGTCCTGGTGGTCATGGCATCAAATCCCTTTGGGTAACTGGGTGTGCGGGGGTGCACATGACCCGGTTCGCCGCCCCGCAATCGGCGGTTACAGCGCGAATTTTTTCGGCGGCCCTGTAACGGGTTTTCTCCCGCTCCCGAATGACCAGCCAGTTCCGGCGACACCGTCGGCACGCCCCCCCAAAGTTATTCGAGAGAGACATGCCATGAACACCAGTTCGATTGCCCGGATCGCCGGCCTCGCGTTTGCCGCCAGCGTCACCACAGGCCTCGCCGCCAGTCCCGCCGCCGCGCAGAAGAAGCCGGCGATGGAGAAGTGCTACGGCGTCGCCAAGGCGGGCGAGAACGACTGCACCGCGGGCCCGGGCACCAGCTGCGCCGGCACTTCCACCCGCGACTACCAGGGCAATGCCTGGAAGCTCGTCCCCAAGGGCAGCTGCGTGAAGATCGAGACGCCCAAGGGCAAGGGCTCGCTGACCGAACTCAAGCGCTGACCGGCGCTGACCGCCAAGACGCGAGGTAAGCCATGCAGAGCCTGCTGTCCGGATACGACAAACTCACCGCATTCCTGAGTTCGCGGCTGCCGGAAGGTCTGGCGCTGCTGCTTACCCGCGTCGCCCTCGCCGGGATCTTCTGGCGCTCGGGCAGGACCAAGGTCGAAGAAGGCTCGCTGCTTTCCATCAGCGACCAGGCCTATTTCCTGTTCGAATACGAATACGCTGGCCTCCCCTTTCCTCCCGCCATCATGACCCCGATGGCGACCTGGGCCGAGCACCTGTTCCCGATTCTCCTGGTGCTCGGCCTTCTTACCCGGCTCTCCGCTGTGGCGCTGCTGGTAATGACCATGGTCATCCAGCTGTTCGTCTATCCCGAGGCCTGGTGGCAGACGCATATCATATGGGCCGCGATGGCAGCTGTGCTGATCGTGCGGGGCGGCGGCGTGCTGTCGCTCGATGCCCTGCTCGCCTCGCGGCGCGCGCAGTGATACTCGAGAGCGCAGGGAGGACGCGATGATCGCCGACGAAGCCAGCCTCGCGCATCTGATGCGAGCCTCGCAGGGCGGCGACAAGGCGGCCTACCGGGTGCTGCTGTCCGAAGTGCAGCTGTGGCTCGAGCGGTATTTCCGCCGCCGCGTCGCGCCCGCCCAGCTCGACGATCTGGTCCAGGAAGTCCTGATGGCCGTCCATACCAAGCGTGCCACTTGGGATCCGGACCGGCCCTTCCTTCCCTGGCTCGCCGCCATCGCGCGCTATCGCTGGGTCGATCACCTCCGCAAAGTCTATCGCCATGCCGAGGACGAACTGGGCGACTGGGACGCGGCGGAAGACAGCGACGAGGAGGCGGTGATGGCGCGCATGAGCCTCGAGCGGCTGTTCGTCCACCTGCCCGACAAGCAGAGCGAGGTCATCGAACTCGTCAAGATCGAGGGGCTGACGATCGCCGAAGCCTCGGAACGGACCGGCCAGAGCGAAAGCCTGGTCAAAGTGAATATCCATCGCGGGCTGAAGAAGCTGTCCGCGCTGATCGAGAAAGCAGAATGACAATGAACCCCGAGACCGGCAGAATTTCCAATTCCCTGATCGACGACCTTGCGGCGGACCTCGCACCAGTCCGTCCGGTGCGCTTGGTCCACGGCATCGCGCTGGTCGCGCTGGCCGCCATCGCCACGGTGGTGCTGGTCGAACTCATCGACGGCTTGTGGCGCGGCATCCTGGCCGGACGCGCCTCGGCACTGTTCTTCATCGCCAACGGCATGCTCGGCTTGCTCGGAGCGGCCTCCGCGCTGGCCGTGCTGCGGATGGCGACTCCGCGGGTCGGCAACAGCCACGAGGGCGCACGCTGGTCTTTCGCCATGCTTGGCCTGCTGCCCGCGACAGCGGTCGTGACACTCGGCATCGGCGGCTCCATCGCCGAAATCCTCGGCGATCCCTACGGCTTCGAATGCTTCGCTGCGGGGACCGGCTTTGGCCTCGTGACCGCCGCCGCACTGGTCCTGTGGCTCCGCCGCGGAGCGCCGGTTTCGCTGGCCGCTGCGGGCACCTTTACCGGTGTCGCCGCAGGGGCAATCGGCAGCTTCGCCTATGGCCTCGCCTGCCCGATCGACACCCTTGGCCATTTGGGCGTGTGGCATGTCCTGCCCGTGGCGCTGGCAGCGCTCGTCGGCCGGCTCGCCGTTCCGCCGCTGGTGCGGTGGTGATCCGCTAGAGCCACCGCAGGCGGCGGAAGACCACGATCAGCGCCACGAACAGCAACGAGCAGAGCGCGACGACGAACCAGAACGCGTCCGGATCGTCCATGCCCGGCATGCCGCCGACATTGATGCCGAGCAGGCCGGTGAGGAAGCTGAGCGGCAGGAAGATGCCCGCCACGATGGTCAGCATGTAGGTGGCGTGTTCGCTGCTCGCGAGGCTGCGGGCGCGGATTTCGTCCTGCAGCACCAGCGCGCTTTCCTTGCTGATGTCGATATCGTCGATGTAGCGCCGCAAGCGCGCGATGCTCTCTGCGATCTCCCGCCGGTCCTCTTCCTCGAACCAGTAGGGGGAATCGCGGCTGATCTGCTCAAGCGCCTCGTGCTGCGGGGCCATGTGCCGCTTGAGTCCGAGGCAGTTGCGGCGAATGGTGGAGATGCGCTTCAGCATCCCTTCGGGATCCTTTTCGGGATCCTCGTCCTCCAGCTCGTCGAGCACCTGGTTCATGTCGATGATCGACTGGCTCATCCGCGTGATCAGCAGCTCGGCAAGCAGCGTGATCGTGGCGCCGGCGTCGACCGGTCCGTTCCCCCGGTCGAGCATGCCCATGACTTCGCGCGGAGTCTGCATCGGGTGTCGGCGTAGGGTTATCAAGCGCTGCCCGTCGCTCCAAAGCTGCATCGAGATCATGTCTTCAGGCTCGGCTCCGGGGTTGAAGTTGATCCCCCGCAGCGTGGCCACCAGCGTCTCGCCGTCACGAAAGGCGCGCGGGCGATTGGCATCGCTTGTCAGCAATTCGGCAATCGGCTCGGGAATTCCGAGTTCGGTTTCGAGCCAGGGTTCCACGCCATCGAAGTGGCGACAAAGGTGGAGCCACATCACCTCACCCTGTTTCTGCGGCACCCACCCCTGCGCCTCCGCCCAGCCGATCGCGCGGGCACCACCTTCGCCGTCGAGCACGCGCCCGAACAGGAGCGGCGTATCGGAGACGATATGATCGTTGGGATCCTTCATGTGCGCCTCATGCCGCAAGACGCGCGGCCTGTCATTGCCCCTTCATCACGCAGGCTCTATATCGCCCTCCATGTCTTCCGTACGCCCATGGCGCGACATCATGCGCCGCCAGTCCCGCCAGATCATGGTCGGCAACGTCCCCGTTGGTGGCGATGCCCCGATCACCGTCCAGACCATGACCAATACGCCGACCGAGGATGTCGGGGCGACGATCAACCAGATCCGCCGCTGTGAGGATGCCGGCGCGGACATCATCCGCGTGTCCTGCCCGACCGAAGAGGCGACGGCGAATTTCGACCAGATTACCCGCGCGGCCAACGTGCCGATCGTCGCGGACATACATTTCCACTACAAGCGCGCGCTCGAGGCGGCCGACAAGGGCGCGGCCTGTCTGCGGATCAATCCCGGCAACATCGGCTCGTCGGAGCGTGTCGCCGAAGTCGTGCGCGCCGCCAAGGCGAACGGCTGCGCGATCCGCATCGGCGTGAACGCAGGGTCGCTGGAAAAGGACCTCCTCGAAAAATACGGCGAGCCCTGCCCCGAGGCGCTGATCGAGAGCGCCCTCGACCATATCAAGCTGCTGCAGGATCACGACTTCCACGAATACAAGGTGGCGGTGAAGGCCAGCGACGTGTTCCTTGCGGTCGCCGCCTACCACGGGCTGGCTGACGCGGTGGATTGCCCGCTGCACCTCGGCATCACCGAGGCGGGCGGCCTCGTCGGCGGGACGGTGAAGAGTTCGATCGGTATCGGCAGCCTGCTGTGGGCAGGCATCGGGGACACGATCCGCGTCTCGCTCTCCGCCGAGCCGGAGCAGGAGGTGAAGGTCGGCTATGAAATCCTGAAAAGCCTCGGCCTGCGCACCCGCGGCGTGCGCGTGGTCTCCTGCCCCTCGTGTTCGCGCCAGGGCTTCGATGTTATCCGCACGGTCGAGGCGCTCGAAAAGCGGCTCGAACACATCAAGACGCCGATGAGCCTCTCGGTCCTGGGCTGTGTCGTCAATGGCCCGGGCGAAGCGCGCGAGACCGATATCGGCCTGACCGGCGGCGGCAGCGGCAAGCACATGGTCTATCTCTCGGGCGTGAAGGACCACCATATCGAGAGCGAGGACATGCTCGACCACATCGTCCGGCTGGTCGAAGCCAAGGCGGCGCAGATCGAGGCGGGCGACGCGACCGCCTTCGATCCGCATGCCGAGGCAGCGGAATAACTTCGTTTTACCAGAGTTTAAGCTGTCGCTGCGACATTCGCTCGCATGCGTGAAGCTGCCCTCTTCGGAATCGCCATCGCCTGCTTCGCGGGCATCGCCTTTCGCGGTGTCTCCCCCGAAGCCGAGACCTCGGACGCCGCCGCCGTCGAGCAGGCACGGGCCGAAGTCGCCGCCCGCGACAGTAAGAACGCCTTTGCCTCGTGGAGCGCGGGCGAAACCGTGCTCGCGCGCGCAGCCGATGGGCATTTCTACGCCGACGTCTCCGTCAACGGCGCCTCGGTCGACTTCATGATCGATACCGGCGCGAGCATGGTCGCGCTGACCGGCGCCGATGCGCAGGCTGCGGGTCTCTACTGGAGCGACGCAGACGTGCGCCCCGTTGCGCGGGGTGCGAGCGGGCCGGTCTATGGCGTTCCCGTGCGGATCGACCGGGTCTCGCTCGGCGGCCATGAGGCAACCAATGTCGAAGGCGTAATCGTCCCTGAAGGCCTCGACGTTTCGCTCCTGGGCCAGAGCTTTCTCCAGACTATCGAGCCGGTACGTATCGAGGGCGAACGGATGGTGCTGGGCCAGTAAACCCTAGAAGTAGATGTCGACATAGTCGGTCAGGCCGTCGCACCATTCGAATTCACGCAGCCGCCAGTACGGGCGTTCCTGCGTGATGGCAAAACGCCAGGACTTGTCCAGCTCGCATTGCCGGCCGACGTCGGGCGAATCGCTGATGCGCACCACACCGTCGAACACGAAATAGTCGCTGCCGATTTCCGTCACACGTCCGTCAAGGAACAGGCGTCCGGGGCCGTCGGGCTGGCTCTGCGATGCCGTCAGCAGGATCGTGTCGCCCGCGCGCCGGGCATTGACCGAGCCGCGTTGGTTCCAGCCGATCCATTGCAGGGTCACACCCTTGGCGGAGAGGAGGCGCCTGGCCGCCGCTTCATCCAACACACGCGTTCCGCCGTCCACCGTGGCCGCCACTCCGGTCGGGGCCTGGACGGGAGCGCCGGCAGGGGTCGTCGTGCAGCCAGCGAGGGCCAGCGTGCCGATGAGCAAGGGATAGATGATCCGCATGCGATCCGAAACGAAGCAGCCATAGAGCCGTTCCGTTGTTAATTGGCGGGCTATCGCCGGTATGCTAAACAAGGCTCAGATGAACCGACGCGATCTTCTCAAGGGTACGCTGGCGGCGACTGCGGCTGCAACGCTGCCCACGCGCGTCTTCGCCCAGGTCAATTCTTATTCCGCGCGCGACCGCGTGCTGCTCGACATCGCGCGCGAGCAGCTGGCCCGTGTCGGCCAGCGGATCTGGCGCAAGGATATCGTCGGCATCGCCGATTTCGGCGTTCATTCGGCAGAGCGGCGCTTCTATTTCGTCGATGTCGAAAACGAGCGAGTGCAGGCCTACCATGTCAGCCACGGCGACGGCTCGGACCCGGAACATGATGGCTGGCTCGATCGCTATTCGAATACCGAGGGTTCGCACTGCACCAGCCGCGGCGCGTACATGACGCGCAGCTGGTATGTCGGCAAGTTCGGCACCTCGATTCGGCTGGACGGGCTCGATCCGAGTAATTCAAACGCCTTGCCGCGCGCGATCGTGATGCACCAGGCAGATTATGCCACGCCCCAGCATGTCTCCCGCTGGGGCCGACTCGGCCGCTCCAACGGCTGTTTCGCCATGGGGCCGGAGCAGTTCGACCGCGCGCTGATCGACCTCTCGGGCGGCCGCCTGCTCTATGCCGAGAGCCTTGGCATTCAGAGCGACGGCAGCCGCGTCGCCTCACGCGAACTGCTCCGCCGCGAAGGCGGCGGCACCTTCGAGCGGACGGTACCCGGCGCCTACTGACCCACAGACCGGGTCAGGTCTGCATGTCGTCGATGATCTCGACCGCTTCCTCGCTAGTCTTGCGCGCGCGGTCCCGTTGGCGCGGCGCATCCAGCGCGGCGAGAACCGGGGCGTCGCGACCGTAGATGTCGGCGAACTTGGTGAGATTCCCGTTCACGTCCACCCCCATGGTGAAATAGGTGATGTAGACCGGCCACTGCCGCTCCATCGCATAGCGCGTGTATTCCCCGCTTGCGGTGATTTCGGAAACCTCTTCCTGAATCCGCGGCAGGTCTTCCTTGGTTTTCGCATTGCCGAGCATCGACATGGTAATGGCCAGCTCGCGCGCGCCTTGCACGCGGATGCAGCCGTGGCTTAGCGCGCGATCGTCCTGTGCGAACAGGTGCCGGCTCGGCGTGTCGTGAAGAAAGATCGCATGCTCGTTCGGCATGTCGAGCTTCATCAGCCCGAGCGAGTTGGTCGGTCCGGGCTGCTGGACCACGGTGACCCAGCCGTTGGCGCCCTTGGTCGCCTTGTAGCCCGCGGCGCGCGCCCAGCCGGGATTGTTCAGCACCTTCGCGCCGAGGCCTTCTCCCTTCACGATCGACTGCGGCACCGTCCAGGTCGGGTTGAAGATCACCGCCTCGACCATCTCGGCGAGCTGCGGGGTCGCGGTACGGCCCGGCTTGCCGACGACCACGCGGTAGTTCTTGATGATCTTGTCATTGACCGTCAGGCGCAGCTGGTATTCGGGCACGTTGGTCAGCAGGTACCGCTTGCCGAGGTCCTGCCCGAGCCAGCGCCAGCGATCCATATTGGCGCGAATCAGCTTGCGCTCTGCGGGGTCCTTCGCGGTCGCCAGACGCGCCTTGAGCTGCGCGTAGTCGGGCGAAACCGGGTTGAGCGACGTCAGCGTCTTCGCGATCTTGCCGCTGGCGAGCGCATTGGCAAGCAGGACATGGGTCGGATTGGTGTCGGGATCGGGATCGACCACGAACCACTGCTTGCGCGCCTCCATCGGCGTGCGCCCGTCGCGCAGATCCTCGACCAGCCAGACGAAGATCTCGCTCGCCACTTCGTTCAGGGCGGCGCCCTCCCCAGCGAGGATCGCCTGCTGCAGGCCGGCGCTGTTGTAGTCTTCCGGGCGCAGGCCCTCGGCCTCGACGGTGGGGATGAAGGCCAGCAGTTCGGCGGCGGCGGCGAGCGACCATTCGCCCACGAGGACCGGCATGTCCTGCACCACTTCGCCCGACTGCATGCGGATATCGCCGAACGCCTCGTCGACGCTCTGCTGCGGCTGCGCGGCCGTCTGTTCGGGCGGCAGCAGGTTTTCCGGCCCGCGCTGCTGTGCGAAGGCGGCGGTTGAGAGAAGCGCCGCGCCGCTCGCGGTGCCGATCAGGAATTTCTTGTAGTTCATTCGTTCCACCAATTGCCCCGCCGTCCGACCGCGGCGGGTGACGGCATGATAGTCATTTCTTGCAACCTCTTCCACCATCGCGGCTTTCGCGGCGCTGAATTGTCGGTGACCCGTAGGACAAGCGGCGATAGAGCAGGCCAATGCACCGCGACCATGCCCTGATGCCCATCCTCATGGCCGCACTCGCAGTCGCCAGTCTGTCGCTGATGGATGCCTTCATGAAGAGTGCGGCCCTGGCGCTCGGGGCCTTCAGCGCTGCGTGGCTGCGGTCCCTGATCGCGACCGGTATCGCCGTCCCGCTGTGGCTTGCGCGCGGCGGCAAATGGCCGCGGCGCGAGGTATTGCTGGTGCATTTGCAGCGCGGAGTCGTGTCGACCTTCATGGCGCTGACCTTCTTCTATGCGCTGACCAAGCTGTCTGTGGCCGAGGCGATCGCGATCAGCTTCATCGCCCCCCTGATCGCGCTCTACCTCGCGCGGATACTGCTCGGCGAAACGATCCGCAGGGAGGCGATCATCGCCTCGATCCTCGGCTTTGTCGGGACCCTGGTGATCGTCGGCGGCAAGATCGGCGCATCGGATTTCGATTGGGACACAGCGTGGGGCCTTGCCGCGATTCTCGTCTCGGCGTTGCTTTACGCCTACAATTTCATCCTCATCCGGCGGCAGTCGCAAATGGCCGGACCTGCAGAAATCGCCAGCTTCCATTCCGGCGTTTCCGTGGTCCTGCTGGGCGGTGGTGTCCCGTTCTTGTTCGTGATGCCGGACGCCGGGGCAACAACAGACCTTCTTGCCGCCGCGATCCTGACGGTGTTCGGGGCGATGGCCTTTGCCTGGGCCTATGCCCGGGCCGAAGCGCAGGTGCTGGTCCCGCTCGAATATTCGGCCTTCCTGTGGGCTTCGCTGTTCGGCTGGCTGTTCTTCGCCGAGACGCTCACCACGCCGACCCTGATCGGAACGGCCATCATCATCGGCTCGTGCTGGTTCGCGACGCGCAGACCGCGCGGGCAAAAGGCCCCGAGCGCACTCTAGCGTCGCTGTTCGACCTGCGCTGCCCGGGCGGGCTGGTCGGCAAAGGTGAAAGCGGCGGTGAAGCAGCCGACAACCGCCATGGCGGCGGCGATAACGGCTACACGAACGGGTTGGCGCGAGCGTTTGCCCGCCTCCGGAAGCGACGACATTTCCTGACTCCTCATTGGGGCCGCATCGGACCTCGCCCGCGCTTGCCTTGATTTTGCCTTAATAACCGATGAAGGCGCCACCGGGTTCCGACGAGCCGTTTTTCAAGGGCGCCCGACCCTTGATTTTTCCCCGCTTTGCGCGCAGGGCGCAGCCACATTTGCCGCACCTGCGAACCCCTCCTCGCAAGGCGGCAGTCGCTCAGAAAGGATCAATCGCGCATGACCCAGGTCGGCAAGGACACGCTCGGCACCCGCTCCAACCTCACCGTCAACGGCAAGGACTATGCCTATTATTCCTTCGCCAAGGCGGAAAAGACGATCGGCGATGTGTCGAAACTGCCCTTCAGCCTGAAGGTCCTGCTCGAAAACATGCTCCGCTTCGAAGACGGCGGCTTCACCGTTTCGACCGAGGACGCCCAGGCGATCGCCGACTGGCAGCGTAATCCCGCGACCGGCAAGGAAATCCAGTACCGCCCGGCGCGCGTGCTGCTGCAGGACTTTACCGGCGTGCCCTGCGTGGTCGACCTTGCCGCGATGCGCGATGCGATCAGCAAGCTCGGCGGCGATACCGCGAAGATCAACCCGCAGGTCCCCGTGAACCTGGTGATCGACCACTCGGTCATGGTCGACGAATTCGGCCATCCCAAGGCCTTCGAGAAGAACGTCGAACTCGAATACGCCCGCAATGCGGAACGTTACGACTTCCTCAAGTGGGGCTCCAAGAGCTTCCAGAACTTCACCGCCGTGCCGCCGGGCACCGGCATCTGCCACCAGGTGAACCTCGAATATCTCGGCAAGGGCGTGTGGTCCTCGGCGGGTGAAGACGGCGCCATGGTTGCCTATCCCGACACCTGCGTCGGCACCGACAGCCACACCACCATGATCAACGGCCTCGGCGTGCTCGGCTGGGGCGTCGGCGGGATCGAGGCCGAAGCCGCGATGCTCGGCCAGCCGGTGTCGATGCTGATCCCCGAAGTCGTCGGCTTCAAGCTGACCGGCGCGATGGCCGAAGGCGTGACCGCCACCGACCTGGTGCTGACCTGCGTGCAGATGCTGCGCGAAGTCGGCGTGGTCGGCCGCTTCGTCGAATTCTACGGCGAAGGCGTTGCCAACCTTACTCTCGCCGACCGCGCAACGATCGCCAACATGGCGCCCGAATACGGCGCGACCTGCGGCTTCTTCGGCATCGACGACAAGACGCTCGAATACATGCGCCTCACCGGCCGCGACGAGGACACGATCGCCCTTGTCGAAGCCTATTCGAAGGAACAGGGCATGTGGTTTACGCCCGAGAACGAGCCGGTCTTCACCAAGACGCTCGAACTCGACGTATCGAAGGTCGTGCCCAGCCTCGCCGGACCTAAGCGCCCGCAGGACCGTGTCGCGCTGCCGCAGGTGGACGAACTGTTCAACGGCGATCTCGAGACGATCTACAAGAAGAGCGCGCCGCAGCGCACTGCGGTCGAGGGCAAGGACCACGACATCGGTGACGGCGACGTCGTGATTGCCGCGATCACCAGCTGCACCAACACCTCCAACCCCGACGTGCTGATCGCCGCCGGCCTCGTCGCCAAGAAGGCGAACGAGAAGGGCCTCAAGCCCAAGCCGTGGGTCAAGACCAGCCTTGCACCGGGCTCGCAGGTCGTCACCGACTACCTGGAAAAGAGCGGCCTGCAGGACGATCTCGACGCGCTCGGCTTCGACCTGGTCGGCTATGGGTGCACCACCTGCATCGGCAATTCCGGCCCGCTCGCCCCGCCGATTTCGAAGGCGATCAACGGCAACGACATCGTCGCCGCCAGCGTCCTGTCGGGCAACCGCAACTTCGAAGGCCGCGTCAGCCCCGATGTACGCGCCAACTTCCTCGCGTCGCCGCCGCTGGTGGTCGCCTATTCGCTGCTCGGCACGGTGACCAAGGACATTACCGAAACCCCGATCGGGCAGGACCAGGACGGCAACGACGTGATGCTGGCCGACATCTGGCCGAGCAACGAAGAAGTGCGCGCGCACCGCGCCGCCAATATCGACCGCGACATGTTCGTCACCCGCTATGCCGACGTCTACAAGGGCGACGAGCACTGGCAGGCGATCAATGTAAACGCGTCGGACACCTACACCTGGAACCCGACCAGCACCTACGTCGCCAGCCCGCCCTATTTCGAAGGCATGGGCATGGAACCGGCCCCGGTCACCGACATCGAAGGCTCCAAGCCGCTCGCGATCCTCGGTGATTCGGTCACCACCGATCACATCTCTCCCGCCGGTTCGATCAAGGAAGATTCGCCTGCTGGCGAATACCTTCGCAACCACCAGGTCTCGAAGGCGGACTTCAACTCCTACGGCTCGCGCCGCGGCAACCACGAAGTCATGATGCGCGGCACATTCGCCAACATCCGCATCAAGAACGAGATGGTCCCGGGCGTCGAGGGTGGCTACACCACCTACAAGGGCGAGCAGATGGCGATTTACGACGCCGCGATGAAGCACAAGGCCGACGGCACGCCGCTGGTCGTGGTCGCGGGCAAGGAATACGGCACCGGTTCGAGCCGTGACTGGGCGGCCAAGGGCACGATCCTTTTGGGCGTGCGTGCCGTGATCGTGGAAAGCTTCGAGCGTATCCACCGCTCGAACCTCGTCGGCATGGGCGTGCTGCCGGTCCAGTTCAAGGACGGCGACAGCCGCTCCTCGCTGGGCCTGACCGCGACCGACACGTTCACGATCAAGGGCCTTGCCGACCTCACGCCGGGGCAGGACATCGAGGTCGAAGTCACGCGCGAGGACGGCTCGAGCTTCACTTTCACCGCACTCTGCCGCATCGATACGGCCAACGAGATGGAGTATTACCGCAACGGCGGCATCCTCCATTACGTGTTGCGCAAGCTGGCGGCCTGATGCTGGCGCGCGCGCTCCTTTCCGGCATGGCGGCGGGCCTGCTCGCCGCCTGCTCGGCGGGTGCGGCACCGGCTGACGACGGCGCGGCCATGGCTGCCGCGCCGAAGGTACGGACGATCGAGACGCAGGCGCTCGCCACGCGGCTCGATGCGGGCGAGGCGATCCAGCTGATCGACGTGCGCACGCCCGAGGAATTCGCCGAGGGGCACATCGCCGGCGCAATCAATATCCCGCTCGACCGGTTCGATCCGGCCGCCCTGCCCGATGCGCAAGGCGCCGCGCGCGTATTGTACTGCCGCTCCGCCCGTCGCTCGGGTCTGGCGGCCGAGCAGCTGGTCGCGGCGACGGGGCGCGACGCGGTGCATCTCGAAGGCGGCATTCTCGCGTGGGAACAATCGGGCCAGCCGGTCGCGCGTGACTGAGGTCGCGACAGGGGCCGCTTTCTAGGATGGCGCTGGTCGAGCGCCTCGCGAGCCTGCTCGGCCGCAAGCCAGCCGATCCGATGGCCGATCCCGCGACGCTTGCGGCAATCGGCGATACTGTGCGCGAGAAGCTGCGCCTCAATCCGCAGGCCGTGGCGCGCGGCGGCGGCAAGGCCGACCTCTTCCTGCTGCCCAGTTTTCTCACCGCCCAGCAATGCCAACGGCTGATCCGCGTGATCGAGAGCAGGATCCAGCCTTCAAAACTGTTCTCGGAGGCAAAGAACCCCACGGGCCGGACCAGTTCGACGCATTTCTTCGCCACCGACGCACCCGAAACCGTGGCGCTGGGTCGCAAGATCGACAGCGTCCTGGGCATCGAACGCAAGCATGCGGAGACGATCCAGGGCCAGCGCTATCGCATTGGCGAGGAGTATCGCCACCACCGCGATTATTTCCGCGTCGAACGTCCGCACTGGCAGCACGAACGCCGCCGCGGCGGGCAGCGCAGCTGGACCGCGATGGTCTATCTCAATGCCGTGGAATCAGGCGGCGAGACCGAATTTCCCGAGCTCGACCTGACGGTGACACCGGAGGCCGGACTGCTGATCGCCTGGAACAACATGGACCGGCGCGGGCGGCCGAACCGGAACACGCGCCATGCTGCCCTGCCGGTCGCGGCGGGCGAGAAATATGTGATCACGCAGTGGTACCGGCAGGACCAATGGAGCCGCAACTACCGCTGACGGCCCCGATTCCGGATCAGACCTGACCCGCGCCCTTCTTCACCCGCAGCTTGCGACGGCCAAGCACGGCGGCTGCGGCCATGCCGAACAGCGCCATCATCGGCGGTGCGGGCACGTCGGTACCGCTCGTGCTGCCGGTGGTCGAGCCCGAGGTCGAGGAACTGCTGCTCGACGAGCTGGAGCTGGACGAGGAACTGCTCGACGACGAGCTGCTCGAGGAAGACGACGAGGAGGAACTCGACGACGAACTGGTGCTCGTGGTCACATTGCCCGTGCTGGTCGAGCTGGTCGAGACACCGCCGCTCGAAGAACTGGAGGACGACGACGAACTCGAGGACGAGCTGCTGCTCGACGAGGACGAACTCGACGAGACATCGCCCGAGGTCGAGCTGGTCGTCGTACTCGAGACAGCGCCCGTGCTAGTGGTGCTGGTGACCGCACCGGTGCTGGTCGAGACCGAACCGGTAGAGGTAGAAACACCGCCGGTCGAGGTCGAAACACCGCCCGTGGACGTCGAAACTTCGCCCGTGCTGGTGGTCGAGGTGATCCCGCCGCTCGAGGTCGAAGTCGAGCTGCCGCCGGTCGAGGTCGTGGAGGTGATCGTGATCGGGGGCAGTTCGCCGCCTGTGGTGGTGGTCGAGTTGACGATCACGCTGCCGCCGCCACTCGAACCGCTGAAGAAACCGCCGAAGAAGCCTCCGCCGAAACCGCCGCCATAGCCGCCGCCGTAGCCGCCGCCCGGGATCGAGCGCGAGCCGCCGCCTCCGGTCACGATCGGGGCCGCTTCAGGCAGCGGGGGCACCGGCACCGGCACCATCGCCTCGCGATAGACGGGCGGGCAGATATTGTCGGGATTGCGCGCCGCATCGGGCGAATCGTAGGGAACGCATTCGATCTGCCGCGGCGGGATCGTACGCTGGGCCTGGACCGGGCGGCGCGGAATCGCGCGTTTCACCGGCTTGGCCTGCTTCACATACTTCACCTGCTTGACGGCCTGCGCCTTGTAGGACGGGCTGTCGGTCACCGGCTTTTCGGCCACGTGCACCGCACCCCCGGCAACCAGCGCACCGCCTGCTGCGGTGGCCGACAATTTGGCAAGAGCTGACTTGACCGACATCGCTACGTTTCCCTCTGCGACCGGAAAACGGAAGATTGCCCCCCGCCATTTGTCCGGTCCCTGCCCACCCGATTCCGGTCCTTAACCGATTTGCGGGCGGAGCAATACTTACACATTGCGCCAGAAAGTAAATTTTTCGCGGAATTGCGAGGCTTGTGGCGCTCCCGTCCCGAAACGGGACCGCTGGGAGCTCTAATCTTACCCGACTGCTAACCCTGTTCGTCGAACATGTCCGACTGCGGCCGCGAGGGAGGGGCGAGCCCCAGATGCGACCAGCCGCCGTCGTTGAGCATCCGGCCGCGCGCGGTGCGGGCGATCAGGCCGAGCTGGATGAGGTAAGGCTCGATCACCTCTTCCACCGTGTCGCGCGGTTCGGACAGGCCGGCTGCGAGCGTCTCCACGCCCACCGGCCCGCCCTTGTAGGTGGTCGCGATCATGGTGAGATAGCGCCGGTCCATAGCGTCGAGGCCGAGCGAATCGACCTCGAGCCGGGTCAGCGCCTCGTCGGCCACACGGGTGGTCACGACCCCCTCGCCCAGCACGCTCGCAAAATCGCGCACGCGGCGCATCAGGCGCCCGGCGACACGCGGCGTGCCACGACTACGGCGGGCGATCTCGCGGGCGCCGCCCTCGTCGATATCCATGCCAAGCAGGCCCGCCCCGCGGGTGACGACCTTGAGCAGTTCGTCCTCGGTGTAGAAATTGAGCCTCACGGGAATGCCGAACCGGTCGCGCAGAGGCGTGGTCAGCAGCCCCTGCCGCGTCGTCGCGCCGACCAGCGTGAAGGGCGGCAAATCGATCCGCACGCTGCGCGCCGAGGGCCCCTCGCCGATGATGATATCGAGCGCGCGGTCCTCCATCGCCGGATAGAGCACTTCCTCGACCACCGGATTGAGCCGGTGGATCTCGTCGATGAAGAGCACGTCGTTGGGCTCGAGATTGGTGAGCAGCGCGGCGAGGTCGCCCGCCTTGGCGATCACCGGGCCGGAAGTGGCGCGAAAGCCGACGCCCAGCTCCTTCGAGACGATCTGCGCCAGCGTGGTCTTGCCGAGGCCCGGCGGCCCGAAGAATAGCACATGGTCCATCGCTTCGCCGCGGTTCTTCGCCGCCTCGATAAACACACGCAAGTTCTCGCGCGCCGCCTTCTGCCCGACGAACTCGCCGAGGCTCTTGGGACGCAGCGCGGCGTCCGGGTCTTCCGGCTGGCGGGCTGGGGAGTGGAGGGGGACGGGTTCAGTCATGTCAAAACGGGTTCACCGTATAGCCGCGTTGTTGCAGCAGCGCTTGGGCGGTCATGGCGGAGAGGGCCATTTCGACGCCGGGCAGCAGGTCCTCCTGTTTGACCCCATAGGCCGCGGCGCTCTGGCCGCAGACGATGAAGCGCACGCCGTGGTCGAGCATCGCCCGCACCATGTCGGCGGAGGCGTTGTCGGGGCTCGCCAGCAAGTCGTTCACCGCCTTGCCGTGGACCACCACCGCGATGCGGATGTTCTCTTCCGGCACGCCGTGCGCGACATGCATGTTGATGAACCGCGCCGCGCTCTCGAAGCCGCGGTTGCGCTTGCCTTCCTCGGCCTTTTCGGAAACGTCGAAGGCGACCGAGAACTCGGTATCGGCGGGTACTTCACCGATACCCGCGACCGGCGCATGCGGCCCGAAGTCGGTAAACACCGGGCCGGTCTTGAAGACGCTCATGTCCTGCGCGTTGGCGGGGATCGCCAGCATGCCAATTACAGCAACCAGAGTGGTCGTTCTAACCCTCAGCAACACCGATCTCCAATCGCGGTTCAATCGCCCTGTCTCCTGCATTCCGATATGGTTCCCAGCCCAACAAGGAGAAGAAGTAGTCGCTCCATGACCGCTCGTAGGTCACGGCGGCCAGAAACTTGTCAGATGCTTCGCCCCTTGGCGTCGTGAAGACCGCGACGTAGCCACTATTCCGGCCCCATCCGGTACAAGACGAGAAATTGTCCGGAGCGATCCGATACGCCCTTCCTACCATCGCCTCGGGGCCATCATCCACAAGGTAAACAGCTGCATAGGATTGGGGAATTGTTCGAATCTGCTCGACCTTGAGCAGGACCGAGCCGGCCGGCCTGCTTGATGGCGGATTGGCAAAGACGATGGCGTTCGGAACGGGATCCTCCCCGCAAGCGACGGCCGGACTTGCTGCGAAAAGACCGCCAAACGCCAAAGCCAGAGCTACCGCCTTTTTCATCCCGCCGCCCTTTTCAATGCCACGCGGATGAGGTCGCCCTCGCTCGCGTCTTCGCCCAGTTCGCCCTGTGCCGCCGCGACCGCGCGCGCCGCCACGGCGGGCTTGAAGCCGAGGTTCTCGAGCGCGCTCACCGCATCGGCGCTCGCCGCGCCCGCGGGCGTTACCGAAACGCCTCCGCCCGCCTTGCCGCCACCAGGCAAGGCGCCGGCCTTGTCCTTGAGCTCATTGACGATCCGCCCCGCCAGCTTCGGCCCGACGCCGTTGGCCCGCGCGACCATCGCCGCATCGCCCTTGGCGCAGGCCTGCTGAAGCTCGCCGGTCGAGAGCGCGGAGAGGATCGCCAGCGCCACCTTGCTGCCCACGCCCTGCACCTGCGTGAGCAGGCGGAACCAGTCGCGCTCCGCGGCCTCGGCAAAGCCCAGCAGCCGCATGTCGTTCTCGGACACCTGGAGGTCGGTATAGACCGTGCAGGCCTCTCCCACCTCGCCCAGCGCGGCGAGCGTCCGGGCCGAGCAATGGACGAGGTAGCCGACGCCCGCGACATCGATCACCGCCCAATCCGCGCCGGTTTCGTCGAGCAGTCCCTTGAGCTTTGCAATCATGGTTTGTTCTTGGGCCACAAGACAAGATTGGTCCAGCGGCAATGGACTTGCGCCCACAATTGCGGGCATGAGGCGTTTCCATGAGCTGGAACACATTTGGACGGACCTTGCGCTTTACCACCTGGGGCGAGAGCCATGGCCCCGCGATCGGCGCGGTGGTGGACGGGTGCCCGCCGGGGATCCATCTGAGCGAGGCGGACATCCAGCCCTTCCTCGACGCGCGCAAGCCGGGGCAGAACAAGTTCACCACGCAGCGGCAGGAGGCCGATCTCGTGCGCATCCTGTCGGGCGTGTTCGAGGGCAGGACCACCGGCACGCCGATCAGCCTGCTGATCGAGAACACCGACCAGCGATCAAAGGATTATTCGGAGATCGCCAACACCTATCGCCCCGGCCATGCCGACTATGCCTATGATGCGAAATACGGCTTCCGCGACTATCGCGGCGGCGGACGGTCGAGCGCGCGCGAGACCGCGATGCGCGTGGCGGCGGGCGCGGTGGCGCGGATGGCGATCCCGGAGGTGCGGATCACCGCCTATGTCGCCGAAATCGGCGGCGATGCGATCGACCCGGCGAATTTCGATCCCGCAGCGATCGGCGAGAACCCCTTCTGGTGCCCCGACCGCGAGGCGGCCAAGCGCTGGGAGATCCTCGTCGACGAAGCGCGACGCGCCGGTTCCTCACTCGGCGCGGTGGTGGAATGCGTGGCCAGCGGCGTGCCCGCAGGCTGGGGCGCACCGATCTATGCCAAGCTCGACAGCGATCTGGCGGCGGGCATGATGAGCATCAACGCGGTGAAGGGCGTCGAAATCGGCGACGGCTTCGGCGCCGCGCGCCTGACGGGCGAGCAGAACGCCGACCCGATGCGACCCGGCAACGACGGCCCGCGCTTCGAGGCGAACCATGCCGGCGGGATAGCGGGCGGCATCTCGACCGGCCAGCCGGTCACCTGCCGCGTGGCCTTCAAGCCGACCAGCTCGATCCTCACGCCGGTCGAAAGCGTGACCAGCGACGGCGAGGCGACCGAGGTCCGCACCAAGGGCCGCCATGACCCCTGCGTCGGCATCCGTGGCACGCCGGTGGTCGAGGCGATGATGGCGCTGGTGCTGGCCGATCACAAACTCCTCCACCGGGCGCAGTGCGGGTGATTGCCGCGGCCCGTCATTGCTGGCGGAGGCTGACGAGCCTGTTCGAACGCTCCCGGAAGTCCAAGCAATCGGAAACGGGAGCTACGGACGCCGAGAAGGCAGCAATCAAGGCGGCGGTAGATCGGGGCATGTCCCGAAGCTTCTACAGGCGTCCTGCTGCGCCAGACGGCCACTAAATCGCGCCACCATGTTGCGCTCAGCGCAATGAAACCACTCCTTTGTTGCGCTTTTCGAAAGTTCCATCGATTTGATCGATAATTCCGATGTTCGCAATCGCAACATATCGCTTTTGTGCATCGCAACACCTCTTATCTGAGACCCATCAGTTTCACCCCAATACGGAGAACAACCATGGGTATCATCGGAAGCCAGATCAAACCGTTCAACGCCACCGCATTCCAGGCCGGCAAGGACTTCTTCCAGGTCACCGACGACGACGTGCGCGGCAAGTGGGCCGTGTTCTTCTTCTATCCGGCCGACTTCACCTTCGTCTGCCCGACCGAACTCGAAGACCTCGGCGAGCAGTACAACATGCTCCAGAAGATGGACGTCGAAGTCTATGCCGTGTCGACCGACACGCACTTCAGCCACAAGGCATGGCACGATACGTCGGAAAAGATTGGCAAGCTGCAGTTCCCGTTCCTCGGCGACCAGAACCACGTGCTTGCGACCAATTTCGACGTGCTGCGCGAAGGCGTCGGCCTGGCCGACCGTGCGACCTTCGTGGTCGATCCGGACGGTGTGATCCAGATCATGGAACAGACCTGCGAAGGCGTGGGCCGCAATGCCAACGAACTCGCGCGCAAGATCAAGGCCGCCCAGTACGTGCGCGCCAACCCCGGCCAGGTCTGCCCGGCTGCGTGGGAAGAAGGCAGCGAAACGCTGGCCCCCTCGCTCGACCTCGTCGGCAAGATCTAAGCCCACCCACTTGCGGGCCGTCCTCCTCCTGACGGCCCGCGAGAAGCCCGGGCCTCGCTCGGGTCGCCGAAGGCCCGGGGCCGTACTTCCCCCCTCCCAACCCGCCCCGGGCCTTTTACCTTTTCGACCGTCACCATCTTTTTGAGGACAACAGCCATGCTCGACGACACGATGAAGCAGCAGCTCAAGACCTATCTCGCGAACCTGCGCGAGCCGGTCGAACTCGTTGCCTCGCTCGGCGACGATGCAAAATCCGCGCAGACGCGCGAACTGCTCGAAGAGATTGCCGCGCTGCACGACATGGTCAGCGCCAGCTACGACGGCACCGACACGCGCAAGCCCAGCTTCGTGATCCGCCGCGCGAGCGATGCGGAAAAGTGGGTGCGTTTTGCCGGCCTGCCCATGGGCCATGAATTCACCAGCCTCGTCCTCGCGCTGTTGTGGGCGGGCGGACACCCGCCGAAGGTCGATGCCGACCTGATCGAACAGGTCCGCGGGCTTGAAGGCGACTACAATTTCGAGATGTATTTCTCACTGTCGTGCCACAACTGCCCCGACGTGGTGCAGGCGCTGACGCTGATGGCGCTGGAAAATCCGCGCATCACCGCGACGCTGATCGAAGGCGGTACGTACCAGAACGAGGTCGATGCGCGCGACATCATGGCCGTGCCCGCGACCTTGCTCAACGGCGAGCCGTTCTACAACGGCAAGATGGAACTGGCCGAAATCCTCAGCCGGCTCGACACGGGCAGCGAGGAGAAAGCGGCAGAAAAGCTGTCGGCCAAGGAGCCGTTCGAAGTCCTCGTGATCGGTGGCGGGCCCGCAGGCGCAGCAACCGCGATCTACACCGCGCGCAAGGGCTTTCGCACCGGCATCGCGGCGGAGCGCTTCGGCGGCCAGCTGCACGACACGCTCGGCATCGAGAACCTGCCCGGCACACCCTATACCGAAGGCCCGAAGCTGGCGGGCGAACTGAAGCGTCACATCGGCGAATACGAGATCGACCTGATGGACCTCGCCAAGGCAGTGAAGCTCGTCCCGGCCAAGGAGAAGGGCGGCCTCCATACGGTCGAGCTCGGCAATGGCGCAAGCCTCAAGGCGCGCAGCCTGATCCTCGCGACCGGCGCGCGCTGGCGCAACCTTGGCGTTCCCGGAGAGGCCGAGTATCGCAACAAGGGCGTGGCCTACTGCCCCCACTGTGACGGCCCGCTGTTCAAGGGCAAGCGCATCGCCGTGATCGGCGGCGGCAATTCCGGCGTCGAAGCGGCGATCGACCTCGCCAAGATCGTCGGCCACGTCACCCTGATCGAGTATGACGACAATCTGCGCGCGGACGAAGTGCTGCAGGCCAAGCTGCGCTCCATGAGCAATGTCGAAATCGTCACCAGCGGCCAGACGACCGAGATCACCGGCAAGGACGGCAAGGTCGACGGTCTGGTGCTCAAGGACCGCAAGTCCGGCACCGAGCGCCGTATCGAGTTGGAAGGCGTGTTCGTGCAGATCGGCCTCGTGCCCAACACCGAATGGCTGCAGGGGTCCGGCCTCGAACTGACGAAGTTCGGCGAAGTCGTGACCGATGAGGAAGGCCGCACCAACCTGCCCGGCGTCTTCGGCGCGGGCGACGTGACCGACGTGCCCTACAAGCAGATCGTGGTCGCCATGGGCGAGGGCTCGAAAGCCGGCCTCTCCGCCTTCGACTACCTGATCCGCAACGAAGCGGTCGATGACATTGCGCAGGCCGCCTGACGCAGTCACCTCTCGACCGTAAAAAGCGCCGTCATCCAAAGCGGATGGCGGCGCTTTTCGCAGGTGAGGCACTCCCTGCCGAGAAATCGGATCAGACAATCAATCATAACCGATTAATCGATTGGACGCATTTTCGCCAAACCGCCATCCTCCCCCGGTAACTCGAACATTCCCCCCCGAGTCTCACGAGAGGAGAGAGATTTCATGGACGCTAAAACCGGCGAAATGAGCGGTTGTCCCTTCCACGGCGATGCCGGCACCCGCGCGCTGTTCGGCCGCACCAACCGCGACTGGTGGCCCGACCAGCTCGACCTCGAAATCCTGACCGAAGGCGGCCGCGCGGCCGACCCGATGGGCGAGGATTTCGACTATTGCGAGGCCTTCAACGCGCTCGACTACAATGCGCTCAAGGCGGACCTGACCGCACTGATGACCGACAGCCAGGAATGGTGGCCGGCGGACTACGGTCACTACGGCCCCTTCTTCATCCGCATGGCGTGGCACGCGGCGGGCACCTATCGCACCGGCGACGGCCGCGGCGGCGGCGGCAGCGGTCAGCAGCGCTTCGCTCCGCTCAACAGCTGGCCGGACAACGGCAACCTCGACAAGGCCCGCCGCCTGCTGTGGCCGATCAAGCAGAAATACGGCAAGCACATCAGCTGGGCGGACCTTTTCATCCTTACCGGCAATGTCGCGATCGAGTCGATGGGTGGCCCGGTGTTCGGCTTCGGCGGCGGCCGCAAGGACGTGTTCGATCCGGAAACCGTCTACTGGGGCACGGAAGAGGAATGGGTCGACACCGGTGCGAAGACGCGCATCCTTCCCGATGAAGGCAAGGCGCTCGAAAATCCGCTCGCGGCGATCCAGATGGGCCTCATCTACGTCAATCCCGAAGGTCCGGGCGGCAATCCGCACGACTGGGAAGGCATGGCGCGCGACATGAAGGAAACCTTCGCGCGCATGGCCATGAACGACGAGGAAACGGTGGCGCTGACCGCCGGTGGCCACGCCTTCGGCAAGGCCCACGGTGCCAAGCCGTCCGACACGTTCTCGGGCGCGCCCGAAGGCGAAACCCTGCACCGCATGGGCTTCGGCTGGCTGACCGACCCCGATGAAATCGGCAAGGGTCACATCACCACCTCCGGCATTGAGGGCGCCTGGACGCCCAACCCGACCCAGTGGGGTGGCGACTACTTCCGCCTGCTGTTCAAATACGATTACGAGCTCGTCCAGAGCCCGGCAGGCGCGAACCAGTGGCAGCCGATCAATCCCGATCCGGAAGACATGGCACCCGACGCGCGGGACCCGAACAAGAAGGTCCCGACCATGATGACCACGGCCGATATGGCGCTGAAGCGGGACCCGGACTATCGCAAGATCTCCGAACGCTTCCGCGACGACCAGGCGGCGCTCGACGATGCCTTCGCCCGCGCATGGTTCAAGCTGTGCCACCGCGACATGGGCCCCAAGGTCCGTTACCTCGGCCCGGAAGTCCCGGCCGAAGACCTGATCTGGCAGGACCCCGTACCCGCCGGCACGCAGGTTTCGGACAGCTATGTGGCGGCCTTCAAGGCAAAGGTACTCGATAGCGGCCTGACCGTGGCCGAGCTGGTCAAGGCAGCCTGGGCTTCGGCCTCGACCTATCGCAATTCCGACCATCGCGGCGGTGCCAACGGCGCGCACATCCGCTTCGACGAAATCAGGAACTGGAAGGTCAACGATCCAGAGGAACTGGGCAAGGTGCTGGCCAAGCTCGACGAACTGCGCGGTTCGATGTCTATGGCCGATGCCATCGTCATCGCCGGTTCGGCCGCGGTCGAAAAGGCCGCTAGGGATGCGGGCTTCGATGTCTCCGTCCCTGTCACCACGGGCCGCGGCGATGCGACGCGCGAGCAGTTCGACGCCGAGAGCTGGGAACCGCTGGAGCCGTTTGCCGACGGTTTCCGCAACTATCTCAAGACCAAGGCCTCAGTGAAGACGGAGGACATGCTGATCGACCGTGCGCACCTGCTCGGCCTTTCGATCCCCGAGATGACCGTGCTGGTCGGCGGGCTGCGTGCGCTGGGCGCCGTCACCAAGCATACCACACATGGTCACAAGATGGGTGTGCTCACCGAAACGCCGGGCAAGCTCAACAACAGTTTCTTCGTGAACCTGCTCGGCATGGGCGTGATCTGGGAAGTCGTGGACGAAAGCGGCGACGAGGAATTCGTCGGCACCTGCCGCAAGACCGGCAAGGACCTGTGGCGCGCCACGCGTACCGATCTCGTGTTCGGCTCCAATTCGCGCCTGCGTGCGGTGGCGGAAGTCTATGCCGAGAACGGCAACGAGGAGAAGTTCGTGCGCGACTTCGTCAAGGCTTGGACCAAGGTCATGGACGCCGATCGCTTCGATCTCAGCTACGCCAAATACCACGGCTGAATGCTGCGCACTTGCCCGGGGGCGATAAGAGCCGTCCGGGTCGCAAGGGACCCCCGGTCGCGAGGCCGGGGGTTTCCCGTTTCGGGACGTGAGCCATCAAACGGCTCATCGCAACTGCGGAACGCTTTGACATTTGTTATATTTGAGCCCAATGTTTCACTTCAGACGGCCTGGCTGGTCGTCCACCGAGAGCCCCCGGCCAAAAGCCGGGGGCTTTTTTCGTCCGTCAGCGAAGCCAGGTGCCATGGAAGCGATTCGCAGGCTGATTCTCGCGGCGGGATGAGGAACGCTGCGAGCCGTTCGACCGTTGGCCGAGTACTCACCCCAAGAAAGGGCTGCATGATGGCCGACCATACGATTCCCCCCACCACCACCGATGCCGGTATCCCGGTACAGAGCGACGAGCATTCGCTGACCGTTGGCCGCGATGGACCGATCGTCCTCAACGATCACTACCTCATCGAGCAGATGGCGAACTTCAACCGGGAGCGTATTCCCGAGCGCCAGCCGCACGCGAAGGGGTCCGGTGCGTTCGGCTACTTCGAAACCACCCATGACGTGTCGCAATACACCAAGGCCAAGCTGTTCCAGAAGGGCGTGAAGACCGACACGGCGATGCGCTTCTCGACCGTAGCCGGTGAACGCGGCAGCCCGGATACCTGGCGCGACCCACGCGGCTTCTCGGTCAAGTTCTACACCGAAGACGGCAATTTCGACATGGTGGGCAACAACACGCCGATCTTCTTCATCCGTGATCCGCTGAAGTTCCAGCACTTCATCCGCAGCCAGAAGCGCCGCGCCGATAACGGTCTGCGCGACCACGACATGATGTGGGACTTCTGGACGCTGAGCCCCGAAAGTGCGCACCAGGTCACTTATCTGATGGGCGATCGCGGCGTGCCGAAGAACTGGCGCGAGATGAACGGCTATGGCAGCCACACCTACATGCTCATCAACGAAGAGGGCGAGAAGTTCTGGGTCAAGTTCCACTTCATGACCGACGTCGGCGAGATGAGCGGAAACGCGCATCTGACGCAGGACGAGGCCGTGAAGAAGGCGGGCGAAGACAGCGATTATCATCGGCGCGACCTGTTCGACGCGATCCACAAGGGGGATTACCCGAGCTGGACGCTCAAGTGGCAGATCATGCCCTATGACGATGCGAAGACCTATCGCATCAACCCGTTCGACCTCACCAAGACCTGGCCGCATGCCGATTACCCGCTGATCGAGGTGGGCAAGCTGGTGCTGAATGAAAACCCGGTCGACTGGGACACGCAGATCGAACAGCTGGCGTTTGAGCCCAACAACATGGTTCCAGGCATCGGCCTGTCGCCCGACAAGATGCTGCTGGCGCGCGGTTTTTCCTATGCCGACGCGCATCGCCACCGGCTGGGGGTCAATTACAAGCAAATCCCGGTCAACGCGCCGAAGAACGCCGACCAGGTCAATTCCTATTCGCGCGCGGGCGCCATGCGGGTGAAGAACGCCGTGGATCCGGTCTATGCGCCCAATTCCTACGGCGGTCCCGCCGCGCAGCCGCAGGTCGGGGGCGAGGCCACATGGATGGCCGATGGCGACATGGTCCGCCAGGCCTACACCCTGCGCGAGGACGATGACGACTGGAGCCAGGCCCGCGCCTTGGTCACCGAAGTGATGGACGACGCGCAGCGCGACCGTTTCGTCGGCAACGTCGCCGGCCACCTGGCCGATGGCGTCAGTGAAAAGGTGCTCCAGCGCGCCTTCGAATACTGGAAGAACGTCGACGAGACGATCGGCCAGAGGATCGAGGACAAGGTGCGCGAGATGATCGGCGGCGAGTCGACCGCACCGGGGCTCGGCTCGGCCAAGTCGACCACCGACCAAGCGACCATCGGACCGATGGGCGTTGAGGACAAGGCCCGCGAGGCCGAACCCGCCGAATAGGCGGAGGGTACTGGACTGTCGCGTGCGGCAAGGTAAGGGGCGGCGATGGACACCCCGTCGTCGCCCCTCGCCCGTCCGGTAGCCGCCATCATCGCCGTGGCCGCCCTCGGCGCGCTCGCCTTGCAGACCGCGCTGAACCTTGATCGCGATGGTTCGCCCATTGTCGCAGCGGGGCTGCTGCTGCGCTTTTTCACGATCTGGAGCAATCTGGCAGCCGGACTGATCATGGGCTGGATCGCGATCGGCCGGAAGGTCGCGGCCGAAATCCTCCATGCGCTGGCGAGCGCGCTGGCCATCGTGGCGCTCGTCTACTGGCTGCTGCTGGCGGGCGATCATCACCCGAAAGGTCTCGACCGCGTGACCAACCAGTTCCACCACACGCTGGTGCCGTTGGCGACGATAGCGTGGTGGGTGGCTTTCGCCGAACGCAGCCCGGCTTTCATGCGCTCTGTCGGCGTGGTGATGATCGCGCCGGTGGCCTATGCGATCTTCGCGCTCGCCTATGGCGCGGCGAGCGGTTTCTACGCCTATTTCTTTCTCGACGCCGGAACGCTCGGTTGGGGTCAGATCGCCGTGAACATCATCGGCTTGGCAGTGCTGTTCGCCCTGGTCGGAGCAGTCCTGCTGACCGTGAAACGCGCCCTCAACGCTCGCGCTTGAGGACGATATAGAGCGCGCCGTCGCCGCCATGGCGCTGGTCCGCGCGGCGTACGGCGGCGATGGCCGAATGGTGGCTGGAGGCGGCGAGCCAGTCGAGCACCTTGGCGCGGATCGCCCCGCGCGCGCCCATGCGATCGGCCGCCTCGACCGGGCGCGGCTTGCCGGTCACCAGGAGGATCGTGCGCATGCCGAGCGCGCGGGCCTGCGCCACCCCGCCCATCAGCCGGTCGTAGGCCATGTCAAGATTATGGCCGTGCAGGTCGAGCGTGAGGTCGGGCTGGATCGACCCCGCCTTGAGTCGCCGGTCCCAATGCGAATCGAGACCCTGCGGGGGCGGCGGGGACGGCGCTGGCCGGGCGGGCTGACGGATCGCGGCAGGCGCCTTGCGGCGGACCGGATCGGGTTTCGCGGGCTTCGCCCCGCCCAGCGCCGGCAGCGGTTGACGCACCGCGCGCACCGGATGCAGCGGCGTGACCGTCGCGGCGAGCTTGTCCCAGGCTGCGACCTCTTCCTCGCTCAGGCCCCGCGGGGCGCTCATCGCTGCTCGAGGCGGGCGAGCGAGCCGCGCGGCAGCAGCAGCACGGCAGACCCGCGCCCGCTCATGCCGCCAGCGATGCGGCGCGCGTCCTCACCATTGCCCCAGAAAGTGTCGAAGCGGTTCGCCCCCTTGATCGCTCCGCCGGTGTCCTGCGCGATCCACAACCCGTCCGCCTCGTTGCGGTCGAGGTCGAGGAAGACCGGCGCGCCCAGCGGCACGAAATTCGGATCGACCGCCACCGAGGCTTCGCGCCGCACCGGTATCTCCAGCGCGCCGAGCGGACCGTCGGTGGTCAGCTCGCGAAAGAAGATCCAGCTCTTGTTGAGGTTCATCAGCGCCTCCCCCTCGGCGGGGTTGTCGCGGATGTACTGCATGATGCCCTGCATCGAACCGGCATATTTGCCCGGCCCTTCGCCCAGCAGGCCGCGTTCGCGCATGACGCCACCGATACCGACATATTCGCGGCCGTTCTGCCCCGCATAGCCGATCCGCATCAGCGATCCGTCGGGCAGGCGCAGCAGGCCCGAGCCTTGGATCTGGAGGAAGAAGAACTCGACCGGATCGGCCGCCCACGCGATTTCCAGCCCCCGATTGGCGAGCGCGCCCGCGACGATCTCGGCGCGTTCGTAGAAGGGCACGAACTTGCCGCTCGCATCATATCGACCGAGCGGCGGGCGGCCGGTGCGCTCGCTTTCGGGCATGTCGTCGGGCCAGGCGCGCACGAGTTCGGGGGGCATCTTGTAGACCGGCACGTCATAGCCGGGCTGGCGGGTGCGGCTGCCGCGGATTTCGGGCTCGAAATAGCCAGTAGCGAAAGCTGCGCCGTCGCCGACCCGCACCGGTTCGAAATAGGTTGCGAAGAAGCGCCTGGCATCGCCGAGCGGCCAACCGGCTGCCGCTTCGCACGCGGGACGCCAGTCGTCGCGCTGGGTCAGCCCGCTCTGGTCCGTCCGGGCGAGCAGCTTGGGACAGGATTCGCGGAAGGAAGCGAGCGCACCGCCGGCATCGGCAGAGGAGAAGCCGAGCCCGGCGATATCGGGCCCGCGCTGCAGCCCGGCGAGCGCCGCACTCGTCACCACATTGGGGGCCGTCGGGGCGACCGGAGGGCGGCTTTCGGGTACGACACTGACGCAGGCCGACAGCATGGTCATCGCCGCAAGCAGAAGCCAGCTGCGCATCAAACCACTCCCCTTATGCTGGTTGACGGGCGATCAGCCCTGGTCGGTCTCGTCGAGTACCCAGGCCGGATCGCGCGCATCGACATTGCGCGAGAAGGTCCAGACGTCACGGCTCTCGATCGCATCGTCGAGCGACCCGGCGACGACGGTCCCGTCCTTGTCTCGCGTGACGGCGGCGATATCGGCGACGAACAGCACGGCGATCCGCGCGGTGCGGCCATCGAGCTCGGCGCTGCGGACGGTTGCGTCCTCGATCCGGATCAGGCGGTTGTCGAGCGTCTCGCCCGCATCCTCGCGCGCATCGATCGCGGCGCTGAAGCCTTCGTAGACGTCGTCGTCGGTCAGTTCGCGCAGGGTTTCCTTGTCGCCCTTCCAGAAGGCTTCGAGGACCATCGCATAGGCGCCCTTGGCCCCGTCGAGGAAGCCGAGCAGGTCGAACTGCGGGTCGGCAGCCGCGATGGCGCGAATGCCCGCTTCATTGGCAGGCACGCGATTGTCGCCGGCGCGCAGGGCAATCGGCGGGCGCACGGCGCGCGGCGCTTCGGCTTCGGGAGCGGCGGGCGGCGTATCGCTGCGTTCGAAGCGATGCGGGATCACCTCTTCCTCATGCTCCGATCGGCGACCGAGCACCGAATAGAGACGCAGGCCGAGGAAGGCCGCGATCATGGCGAGGATGACGATTTCGGTAATCACAAGTTCGTTTCCGCTAGTCCCTTGGGTGTGCAGGCGCGCATGTCGCTTACCTGCCCTAGATAGGTAAGAATTACAAACCGGCAATGTTCCCTCGATAAATGGCGCGCGAAATCGGTCGCGCGGCGGACGGGTCGTGCATTGCTAGCGCGCGCAGCAGGTGCTAGGCGCGCGCGACACACCCGGGATGCGGCCCCCGCGCCATGTCCGGGCAGTTTCGAACCAGACTTGAAAGACCGATACCATGGCCGACGAAGGCGACATCCTCACCGACCTGAACCCCGATCCCGCCGCCGGCGCCAACGGCCTGGACAACCAGCCTGCGGTCGGCGTGATCTCGCAATATGTGAAGGACCTTTCGGTCGAGAACCCCAACGCCCCGGCCTGTTTCCAGTGGAACGAGCAGCCGCAGCTGGACGTGCAGTTCAACATCGGCGCCGAAGCCGCCGGTGACGACGTGCACGAGGTGGTTCTCAAGGTCACCGCCACGGCCAAGACGAGCAAGGGCAACCTCTATCTGGTCGATCTGGAATATTGCGGCCTGATCGGCATCCGCAACCTGCCCGACGAACATGCGCACGCGTTCATGTTCGCCGAAGCGCCGCGCCTGCTGTTCCCCTTCGCCCGCCGCGTCATTGCCGATGCCGTGCGCGATGCCGGTTTCCCGCCGCTGGTGCTCGACCCGATCGACTTCGGCGGCATCTACCAGCAGCAGATCGCCCAGCGCGCCGCGCAGCAGGGCGAAGGTGTGCCTGCCCCGACCGGCGAGGCTTGAGGGCGGATAGTCCGGCAGGCGGGCGGCGATGAGCCTGCTCAGACACGTCGGGACGATCGGCGGGCTGACGATGGTCAGCCGTATCGCCGGGATGGCGCGCGAGATGATCTTCTCGCGCGTCCTCGGCGCGAATGCCGTCACCGACGCCTGGTTCCAGGCATTCATCATCCCCAACGTCTTTCGCCGCCTCTTCGCGGAAGGCGCGTTTTCGGCAGCTTTCGTGCCGATGTTCTCCAAACGCCTGCACGGTGAGGGGGGGATCGACAGCGCGCGCAGCTTCTCCGACGATGTGCTGAGCGTCTTCCTGCCCGTGCTCATCCTGCTCTGCGCCCTCATGATGCTGGCGATGCCGTGGGTCATCATGGCGCTCGGCGACGGGGGCGGAGATCCGGCGACCTTCGCGATGGAAGTCGACTTCGCGCGGATCATGTTCCCGTACATTCTGCTGGTCAGCCTGGTCACGCTGTTCACCGGCATGCTCAACTCGGTCAGCCGCTTCGCGCCCGGGGCGAGCTTCCCGATCATTCTCAACCTCATCCTCATCACCAGCCTGCTGCTCGGCGAATACGCCATGTCGAACAGGGGCTGGACGATCGAGCAGGTCGGGTATGGTCAGGCATGGGCGGTGACGATCGGGGGTACGGTGCAGCTTGCCTGGCTATACATATGGACGCGGGTGGAAGGCTTTCGTCCCCGGCTCCTGTGGCCGCGCATCACGCCCGAGGTGAAACGCCTGTCGATCATCGCGTTGCCCGCGGCGATCGGCGGCGGGGCCTACCAGATCAACACGCTCGTCCAGCTCTACTTTCTCAACCAGCTCGACAGCGGGTCGATCAGCTACATGAATTATGCCGACCGGTTGAACCAGCTGCCGCTGGGCATCATCGGCATCGCGCTCTCGACCGCGATCCTCCCCACGCTGTCGCGCTTCGTCGGCAGCAACAACAAGGAAGGGGCCGATCGCATCCAGTCCGATGCGATCGAGCTTGCCATGCTGCTGACCATTCCGGCGGCGGTGGCCATGGCGATCTGCGCCGTGCCCTTCATCACGATGCTGTTCCAGGGCGGTCGCTTCAGTCTGGAGCAAGCCGAACTTACCGGCCAGGTGCTCGCCATCCTGGTTCTGGGCCTGCCGGCCTATGTACTGGTCAAGGTGCTGGTGCCCAATTTCTACGCGCGATCGGATACGCGTACTCCGGTCTATGCGGCCTTCATTTCGCTGGCGGTTTTCGTCGCGATGAACTTCGTCGTGGTGACCGATTACGGGGTCGCGGGGATCGCGCTCGCCAGCGTCGTGGGGGCCTGGATCAATGTGATCTATCTCTGCATCGTGCTCGCGCGACGCGGCTATTACGCAGTCCCCCTTGCTCTCGTGGGCCGCATCCTGCGCCAGCTGGTCGCAGCGGCCGCAATGGGCCTCGCCTTGTGGTTCGCACGCGATCTGTTGACCGGCTGGTATGCCGCCGGACTCTTCGCCCGGGTCGGCGCCCTGCTTGCGCTCGTCACCTGTTCGGCGATCGTCTATTTCGGCGTCGCCTTCGCGGTCGGCGCAGTCGACCGGCAGCGCATTGCCGCCCTGACCCGCCGCACGCCCGCGCCGGCCTCTGCCGAAGCGGGCGACCTTGCCGATTGACATGCCTGTGCTATGCCCGCGCGCGATGACTGACACGCTCCTCTCGACCCGTTCGGCCCCGGCGCGCTTCATGCTGCGCGGGCGGGCGGCCTGGCGATGGCTTGGAAACTCTTGAACTAAAGAGCCCCAATCCGGCTGGCGCATCGGCCAGCCCCATCCAGTCTACAAGTGAGTCTTCCCATGAGAGTCGTTTCGGGCATCCAGCCCACCGGAAAGCCGCATCTCGGCAACTACCTCGGCGCGATCGTCAACTACGTGAAGCTGCAGGACGAGGCGCATGCCGCCGGCGGCGAATGCTTCATTTTCCTCGCCGACCTCCACGCGATCTCGCAACCGCATGACCCGGCCGAATTGACGCGCAACACGCGCGAAATGGTCGCCACGCTGGTCGCCTGCGGGGTCGATCCGGCGAAGACCGTGCTGTTCAACCAGGCGCAGGTCCCCGCCCATGCCGAGCTGCAATGGCTGCTTAACGGCACCGCCCGGATGGGCTGGCTGAACCGCATGACGCAGTGGAAGGACAAGGCGGGCAAGAACCGCGAAGGCCAGTCGGTCGCGCTGTTCACCTACCCGGTGCTGCAGGCCGCCGACGTGCTGCTCTACCAGGCGACCCACGTGCCGGTGGGCGAGGACCAGAAGCAGCACCTCGAGCTCGCCCGCGACATCGCGCAGAAGTTCAACAACGACTTCTGCACCGATGATGCGCCCCTTTTCACCCTGCCCGAGCCCTACATCCCGCCCGCCGCGGCGCGGATCATGAGCCTGCGCGACGGGACTGCCAAGATGTCCAAGTCCGATCCGTCCGACATGAGCCGGATCAGCCTGACCGACGATGCCGACACGATCATCAAGAAGGTCAAGAAGGCCAAGACCGACCCCGAGCCCCTGCCGGACAACGAAAAGGAACTGGAAGGCCGGGCCGAGGCGCAGAACCTCGTGGGGATCTACGCCGCCATTGCCGGCAAGAGCGTGGAGCGGGTGCTGGGCGAATTCGGCGGACAGGGCTTCGGTGCGTTTAAACCCGCGCTTGGCCAATTGCTGGTCGACACGCTGGCCCCGATCAACGCGCGCTTCCTCGAACTGAAGGACGACCAGGAAGCGCTCGACGCGATCCTCGCGCGCGGCGCCTCGCAAGCGCGCGAGGCCGGTCGCGACACGCTCGACGCGACTTATCGGGCGCTCGGTCTCGTCCGTTAAGCGGCGGAAAGACTGCAACATTTGTGAATCCGGACATTCAATCCGGGTTCATAACGGTTCGTCTACATATCGGCACATTCGCTGACAGTGCGCCTTGGGGAAGCGGCGGGCTGCGCAACACCGCGTTATCGTGATACGATGCGCATCCGTTCGAAAGGGACTGAGTATGACTGACCTGAAAAAGGGTTGGGGGCGCACTCTCAAACTCGCCTCCGTGCCGATGATCCTTGCCGGCCTCGCCGCCTGTGCGACGCCGTTCAAGGCCGATGTCTCGCGCTTCCAGACGCAGCTGCCGGCACCGACCGGGGAGACCTTCTACGTCGTCGCCGACGATCCGGCGCTCGCGGGCGGTCTCGAATTCTCGCAATATGCCGATCTCGTGGAAGAGCAGATGCAGCGCCTCGGCTATGCCGAAGCGGCTTCGGCCGACGCGGCGAGCCTGCTGGTGCGGTTCGACTACGGTGTCGACAACGGCCGCGAACGCGTGCGCACCACCGGCTTTTCCGATCCGTTCTACGATCCGTGGTATGGCTATCACCGGCCCTTCTACCGCTCGCGCTTCGGCGGCTTTTACCGCCCGCGCTACATCGGCTCGCGCTGGGGCTACGGCTTCTACGACCCGTGGTTCGGCGGCCCGGAAGTGACCAGCTACACCGTCTATACCAGCGGCATCGACATGAAGATCGACCGTGCAACTACCGGCGAGCGGCTGTTCGAAGGCAAGGCGCAGGCCATGTCGACCTCGAACCGGTTGCAGTATCTCGTGCCCAATTTGGTCGAGGCGATGTTCACCGAATTCCCCGGCAATTCGGGCGAGACGGTGCGTATCTCGATCGCACCGGAAAAGAAGACGGTCCGCCGGATCGACTGATCCCGATCACCCGTCAATCGCGTTTGACCGAGAGGGCGGCTTCCTTGCGGAGGCCGCCCTCTTCGGTAGTGGCCGCTCAGGGCTGCGGTTCGAAGGTGAAGCGCGCGCTGAGGAGGTAATATTCCGAGCGCGCCTCGAAACCGCTCTCGGTCCCGAGGAACAGCCACAGCCGGCCGTCCGCGGTGGAACGGATCACCGGCGCATCGCTGCGTTCCGGCAGGACCTTGATCGCATAGGTCGGGGACAGGCAGTCGCCTGCATCGGGCGTGCCGATGTCTCCCAGCACGACCGCTTCGGTCCCGTCTCCGGCCTGTTCGCCTTTGTCGACATTGACCCGCACCAGCTGCAAGGCGGGGTCATAGGCTTTGGCCGGTGCACGCGGGGCGGCGCCCGCCCGCAGCCACAGGGCGGACGGCGGCCCGCCTGCTCCGAAGCAGCTGTCGGGCGCATTGGTGGCAATCGTGACGGTGGCCTTGACCTTGTAGTCTGTGTCGGGTGCGAAGCCCTGGTACGCGCTGAACGCATACATCAGCAGATCGTCCGACGCATTGCGACCGCCCAGCAGCAGGCCCTTGCCGGTGAGGGGCGCCGGAAGATCACGCAGCCCGCTTTCGAAGGCGATACCGCTTTCCATGCCGGGCGAATAGTCGGCATAGTCGCTGCTCCAGAGCGCGGCCTGGGTCGCAAAATCGATATCGGTGACCACGACGGGCGGCGTGGGTGGAGGCGTGGGAGTTTCCACCGGCGGGGCCGGGGGTGCGTCTTCCCCACCGCAAGACACCAAAGTAAGCATGGCAACCAGTGCCATCCCAGCGTAACCGGATTTCATTCGCGACTCTCCCTGCAACAAGGCACTCAGGCGATCTGCCCAAACGCGCCTTTGCCACGGCTTTCGCTAATGTAAAGTATTGATTTTTAGAGTTTTTTATGTCCGCCGGTGGAACCGAATCCGCCCGCGCCGCGGGCGGTTTCGTCAAGCTGTTCGACCACCTCCCATTCGGCCTGCGTAACCGGTGCCAGCACCAGCTGCGCGATGCGGTCGCCGCGGGCAATCGCGAAATCGTCCGCTCCGTGGTTGATCATGATGACCTTCAATTCACCGCGATAGTCGCTGTCGATCGTGCCGGGCGTGTTGGGCACGGTGATGCCGTGCTTGAGCGCTAGGCCGGACCGCGGGCGGACCTGGATTTCGTAACCGTCCGGGATCGCCACCGCGAGGCCCGTCGCCACGGCGTGCCGCTGGCCGACGCGCAAGGTCACCGCCTCGGCGGAGACAACGTCCATCCCTGCCGCGCCGCTGGTGGCGTAGGCGGGCAGGTCGAGACCATGGCCATGGGGCAGCCGCTTGATCTGCACCCCGACACGATCAGTCATCCGCATCCTTCCCGCCCCCATTGAGCGCTTCGGCTGCCATGCGCACGAGTTCGCGCGCGACTTCTTCCTTGGGCATTTCCGGCAGGCTTTCGACGCCGTTCGACGTGACCACATGCACTTGGTTCATGTCGCCGCCCATGACGCTTTCGCCTTCGGACCAGGCCACATTGTTGGCGATGATCCAGTCGGCGCCCTTGCGCTTGCGCTTGGACTTGGCGTTTTCGACAACGTTCTCGGTCTCGGCGGCGAAGCCGACCAGCAGCGCCGGGCGTTTCTTGCCCGCGGCCGTGTTGGCGAGGATATCGGGATTCTCGGCCAGGATCAGCGCGGGCGGCGCACTGCCGCGCTTCTTCATCTTTTCGGCGGCAATGCTGCGGCTCTTCCAGTCGGAGACGGCTGCCACCATGAAGGCGGCATCCGCGGGCAGCGCGTTGCGCACTTCCTCGGCCATGTCCTCGGCGGTTTCGACGTCGATCCGGTCGACCCCCACCGGGGTCGGCAGGTGCACCGGGCCGGCAATCAGCGTCACCCGCGCCCCGGCGGCAGCGGCCATCGCGGCGATCGCGAAGCCCTGCTTCCCGCTCGAACGGTTGGCGATGTAGCGCACCGGGTCGATCGGCTCGCGCGTCGGGCCGGCCGTGACAAGCACATGCCTGCCGTAGAGCGGGCGGTGTTCGGGATCGGGATCGAATTCCATCTGCCCGGCTAGCGGAGAATCGGCGAAGGCGACCGAGATCGTCTGGCGGTCCCCGGCAATCGGCTGCGGCTTGGCCATTGCGCCCTTGCGCGCGACCTCGTGATTGATCGCCTCGGGATCGGTCGGCGGCGCGGATGCGGCCTTGCCCTTGGTCGCGAGCAGCGGACCGGCATCGACCGGATCGATTTCGGGCACCTCCTCCTCGATGAAGTCCTCGGCGTCGAGCAGCTCGTCGTCTTCGGGCAGGGCCTCCAGCTCGGCCTCGATTTCCGCGTGGCTGCGGCGCTGGGTGCTGCGCGGGATGATCATCGACAGCAGGCCGCCCAGCCCGCCGCCGCTCTTGACGACCTCTTCCTCGTCCTCGGGTTCGAGCGCTTCTACGAGCGAGGCGGCCTCATCCTCGACCTCGTCCTGCGCCGGCTGCGGCGCCGCCAGCTGCGCAGCGGCGGGTGCGGGCAGTTCGGGCACCTCGATGTCGAGATCGAGTTCCTCGGCAATGCGAGCGAGGATCGCCGCCGGCTCAGGCAGGCGACCGGGACCGAATTCGCCGCAGGCCATCGGGCCTTCGTCCGGATCCATCACCTTCACGCCGGCCTGGCGCAGCCAGTCCGCATTGCGCTGGGTCGCCGAATGCTCCCACATCTTCACATTCATCGCGGGAACGGTCAGCACAGGCTTGTCGGTCGCGAGGATCAGAGTGGTGGCGAGGTCGTCCGCAATCCCCGCTGCCATCTTGGCGAGCAGGTCGGCCGTCGCCGGGCACACGACCACGAGGTCGGCCTCCCGGCTGAGCTGGATATGGCCCATCTCGACCTCGTCCTTGAGATCGAACAGCGACGTGTAGACCTTGTTCTCGCTCAGCGCAGCGAGCGCCATCGGGGTGACGAACTGCTGGCCGCCTTCGGTCAGCACGCAGGTGACAGAACCCCCCGCCTTGCGGATCATGCGAACCAGTTCGCACGACTTGTAGGCGGCGATACCGCCACCGATGACGAGCAGGATGCGCGGGCCTGTCACGCCCGTTTCCCGTTCGTTTTCGTGCTTCGCGCGTGGCTCCACGCGGATCGGCGAGTGCATTCCCATCGTGTCATCAAGCGCTTGCTAGCGCCCCCCGTTCTCCATGGCCAGCGCATAGCGCGGACAGATTGCGGGATTACCCGTAGGGCCGTATGGTTGAAAAAGGGGTAACGGAGGGGAAAATGCACGTCATCTTGAGCGCCATCATCCTGGCACTGGCGATTCTCGACCTGGTTCTGGGAACGGGTTTCCTTGTGAATCCGGTCACTTCGGGAGCCGATTTCGGCCTCGCGACCACCAGCACGCATGGCAGTTCGACCTTGCGGGGAGACATGACCGCCTTCTTCTACATCTCGGCCCTGTCGATGGGCTGGGGCGCGTGGCGCCGGCGCGGGGACGTGCTGCTCCCTGCGTTGGGCCTGTTCGCGATCGCCTTCACCGGGCGCGCGATCAACCTTGTGGCCGAAGGGCCCTACGACGGCTGGATCGTGCCGATGGCGGTCGAAGGGCTCCACATCGCCGTGCTCGGTTTCGCGATCAAGACGTGGGGCTGGCCGCAGCGGTCGGTCTGACCGCTTGGCCGAGATCGCGCAGCGCGCGCGGCACGAAGGCGAGGCCGACCCCGTAGGCAGGCACGAACAGCCCCATCCAGTAGAAGTTCTCCTGCCGCGCGAAGATCGCGACGGCGGCCATGAACCCGCCGAACCACAGCGTTGCCAAAGCGCCGGTCCTGCCGCCCAGCGCCATCCAGCCGAGCAGCGGCAAGACGCCGAGCGGGCCCGCCAGCCAGAGCGGCAAGGTCTGCAGCAGCGTGGTGACGTGAATGCCATAGAGCGGGAGCGAGGGTCCGAAGAGCCCCTGCCAGCCGGGGGAGGTCATGTCACCGGGAAGGCGGTGCGCCGCAACCCCCTGCGCATGCAGCCACAGGCCGAGCGCCACGAGGATCGACGCCACCAGCACGCCTGCGAATTCGCGCCTGCGCCCCGCGACGAGCGCCACGGCCGCCCAGGCCAGCAGGAAGGGCGCGGCCAGCTCGCGGATGGCGATGCCGAGGACTGCGGCGATCAACGCCGCGATCCACAGCCGCGTTGCCGACAGCGCGAGCGCGAGCGAGATCAGCAAGCCGGCCTGCAACTCGTGCGAGACCGCGACCTCTGGAATGAAGGCGGCGGCACCGAACAGCATTGACAGCGTCACCGCCGCATCCCGCTCGCGCCGCGCGACCTGCCCACCGAGCACAAACAGCCACGCCAGCGCGTTGGCGACCCAGAGGATCGCAGCGATGACGCGCCAGCCCAAGTCCCCCCATAGCGCCGCGCACCAAGCCATGACCGGGGTCCGCACCGTCACGAAGGGCTTGGTCGGGAAGTCGAACTCGCGGTTTCCCTGCACGGCGACGACGTAATAGTCCTCCCCCTGCGACACGGCGGCATGGACCTGCCGGTAGAGGTCCATGTCGAGCTTCTCTCCGCGATCGAGGCGCTGCTCGATATCGCTCTCGTGCGCTGTGTTGCGGGTGTCGAGCGCGAGGGCATTCCACCCGCAGGCCAGGAGCGTGAGCAGCAGCACCAGCGCGGCCGCCCAGCGCGGCAGGAGCGCAAAGGGGCGTTCGGGCAGCGTCATGCCCGGCCCTTGGCGGATGTGACCAGCGACCGGAGTGCAATCGGCAGGAACGCCAGCCCGATGAACATCGCCGGGGCCACGACCGCGCCCCAGTAGAAATTGTTCGCCCGCCCCGCGAGCATGAAGGCGAGGCCGTAGCCGAGGTAGAGGAAGGTGCCGGTTGTCCCGGCAGGCGATTTCCAGCCCGCCCAGCCCAGGGCCATCAGCAGCACCAGCGGTCCCGCCACCTCATGCGGCAGGAAGCGCAGGTTGGATGACAGCACGATATTGCCGAGCCAGCCGGAGAGGCCGCGCAACACGAACCAGTCGGGGCTTTCGGGATCGCTCGGCAGGACCTGCGGTTCGACCTGCGCGAGGTGCCAGCTCATCGCGGCGAGGAACACGGCCACGAGCGCGCCCCAGGCGACCGCCTCCTTCCAGTCGCGCCGCCAGGCCGCCATCGCGCCGAGCAGAAGTACGAAGGGCAGCGCATGCTCGCGGATCGCCAGCGCCAGTGCGGCGACCGCCAGCGCCCAGCCCCAGCGCCCGGGCCGGTGCAGGCCGAAAGCGAGCGCGATCAGCATACCCGCCCACAGCTCGTGCAGCACGAAATAACCGCGGTTGAGGCCCAGCGAGCCGCCCATGAACATCAGCGCTGCGCCGATCCGCTGCATGCGTTTGCCGCCGGGCTCCTCGCCCAGCCGCTTCCACCACGCCCAGATGCAGGCGACCATGAGCAGGATCGAGAGGACGATCATGCCCGGCTCGCCCAGCCAGGCATGGATATAGGCGAGCGTCGGCAGGCGCACGGTCGCGCCGGGACGGACGGGATAGTTCCGCGCGCGCTGCTCCTCGACGATGAAAACGTAATAGTTCTCGCCGTCCGCGACGCGCTCGATCACGCGGTCATAGAAAGCGAGGTCCTCGTCGCGCTCGGGCTCTTCTCCGGCGCTCGTGGCATCGTCGGCCTGCGCGAATTCGGGGACTTCTGCGGGCGCGCCATCCATGGTCGCGGTGAGCGGGGTGAACGCCGCGAGGACCAGCAGCACGGTGACCACCGCAAGCAGCACCCTTGCGGGCCAGGCGCGCCAGTGGGCGAAGCGGTCCCAGGCGGGCGCCGCCCCGTCGTCCGTCAGCCGATCAGGCCCTGTGCCACTGCCGCCCATACCGCGAGACCTCCAAGCCCCGCTGCCATGGCATAGCCGAGCCAGCCGCGCCCCTCTCGGGCACGCTTTTCCCACACCAATTCGATGTCCGGCAGCGGCGGCGGTTCGGGCGCGCCGCCCTTGGCGGGATAGCGGTCCTCGATCCGGCGGATCAGGTCGGGGAGGCGCAGCAGAGTCTCGGTATCCTCGCGGATCCGGTCGGCGATGGCGGCTTCCGGCCCCAGCTCGTCGCGGATCCAGCTGCGGACATAGGGCGCGCTGGTGTCCCACATGTTGATGCTGGGATTGAGCTGAGTGGCGATCCCTTCGACCATCACCATCGTCTTCTGCAGCAGCAGCAAATGCGGCTGCGTCTGCATGTCGAAATCGCGGGTGATGGCGAACAGCCCGTCGAGCATCTGGCCGACCGACAATTCGCTTACCGGCTTGCCGCGCATCGGCTCGCCCACCGCGCGCAGCGCCGTCGCGAACTCGTCGACATTGTGATAGCTCGGCACGTATTGCGCTTCGAAATGGATCTCGGCCACGCGGCGGTAATTGCCGGTCGTGAGGCCGTAGAGGATTTCCGCCAGCCACATGCGCGCGCGCCGGTCGATCCGGCCCATGATGCCGAAATCGATCGCGACGATGGTGCCATCGGCCTTAACGAACAGGTTCCCCTGGTGCATGTCGGCATGGAAAAAGCCCGCCGCGATCGCCTGCTTGAGGAAGGCGAGCACGAGGCGGTTGGCGATCTCGGCGGTATCGTGCCCCGCAGCCTTCAGCGCCTCGACATTGCTGATCTTGATCCCGTCGATCCAGTCGACCGTCATCACCCGGCCGTTGGTGCGATCCCAGTCGATCCCCGGAATCTCGTAGCCCGGCGTGCCGACCATGTGTTCGGCGAGTTCGGAGGCCGAAGCGGCTTCACGCCTGAGGTCGAGTTCGCGATTGGTCCAGCGCTTGAAATTGGCGATGACGAGCCGCGGGCGCAGCCGGGCGGCTTCCCCGCCCATCGCCTCGACATGCGCGGCGGCCCATTCGTAGGTGTCGATGTCGCGCGCGAACTGCTCGCGCACGCCCGGGCGCAGGACCTTCACAGCCACCTGCCTGCCTTCGGTCGTCACCGCGCGGTGGACCTGCGCGATAGAAGCGGCTCCGATCGGTTCGGGATCGAACTCGGCGTAGAGGTTTTCCAGCGGCTGCTCGAAGCTCACCTCGATGCTCTGCCTGATCTGCTCGAAGGGAACGGGGGGCAGATCGTCCTGCAGCGTCAGCAGGTTGCGCGCCGCATCCTCGCCGACGAGATCGGGCCGCGTCGCCAGCGTCTGGCCCAGCTTGATCGCGGCCGGGCCAATATCGCGGAAGGCGCCCGCGTAATCGGGCTCCCTCGGCTGGATCGTGCCCAGCCGTGCAATCCGCGCCAGCCGCTTGACCGGCGGCGGCGTGTTGGGATCACGCTCGATCCCGCGCAAGGCGCCATGCCTCGCCAGCGTCCGGCCCCATTTGAGGAGGCGGAAAATATGCGTCGAAGGTCTTGCCAAGCCCCTAGACCTTCCACCCCGAATGGATATTCACCGCGCCGCCGAGGATCTTCTCGACCCGCGTGTTCTCGAAGCCCGCCGCGCGGATCATGGCTTCGAATTCGGCCGGCTTGGGGAAGCGGCGGATCGATTCGGCGAGGTAGCGGTAGCTGTCCTCGTCATTGGCGATCGCCTTCCCGATCTTGGGCATGAGGTTGTGCGAATAGAGGTCGTAGACTTCCTTGAAGCCGGGCCAGTCGGTCTGGCTGAATTCCATGCAGAAGAACCGCCCGCCGTATTTCAGCACGCGGTGCGCCTCGCGCAGGGCCTTGTCGATATAGGTCACGTTCCGGATGCCGAAGACGATGGTGTAGGCATCGAAGGTGCGGCTCGAAAAGGCCAGCTCCTCGGCGTTCTGGCGGCTCCAGACGAGCCCGTCGATCCCGCGCTCCATCGCGCGTTCGATGCCGACGTCGAGCATGTCCTGGTTGATGTCCGACACCGTGACGCTGGCGCCCTTCGCGGCCATGCGGAAGGCGATGTCGCCCGTGCCGCCCGCCATGTCGAGGATCGCCTCGCCCGGCTGCGGCTTCACCCGCGCGACGAAGCGGTTCTTCCACAGGCGGTGCATGCCGCCCGACATGGCATCATTCATAATGTCGTACTTGGCGGCGACATTGGAGAAGACCTCGCCCACGCGGCCGGTTTTCTCGGTCGCGTCGATGTCTTCGTAGCCGAAGGAAACTGTGTCGGTCATGGCAGGTGCCTTAGGGGGAATTGTGGCGGGCGCAAAGGGTGTTAGGGGGAGGAGTCTTTGTGGCGTGCGGGAAGCGCATCCGCGCTTCCCTTGCTGTTCCATCCCGCTCCCCCTCCCGACCACCCATAGAATACCGTGCCGTGGGTGGTCGGGAGGGGGAGCGGGACGGAACAGGGCGCAGCGACCGCAGGGAGCGAATAGACGCCACAGGGAACGCCTGTTACTCGAGCCCAACCATGCCCGAACTCCCCGAAGTCGAAACCACCGTCCGCGGCCTCGCGCGGTTCCTCGAAGGCGAGACGATCACGCGCGTCGTGGTCAACCGGCCCGACATGCGCCGCCCCTTCCCCGCCGGTCTGGTGCAGGCGCTGACCGGGGCGAATGTCACGCATCTGACGCGCCGGGCGAAATACGGCCTGATCCATACCAGCCGCGACCATGCGATGGTGTTCCACCTCGGCATGAGCGGGCGCTGGCGGATCGATCCGGAGGCCGAGGACAGGCACGACCACCTGATCCTCGAGACCGCGCACAACCGTTTCGCGCTGAACGATCCGCGCCGCTTCGGCTCGGTCGATTTGATGACAACGCAAGAGCTGGTGACGTGGAAGCCCTTCGCCGCGCTGGGGCCGGAGCCGCTGGGCGATGCGCTCACCGTCGAACACCTGCGCGAGGCGACGCGCGGGCGCAAGCAGGCGATCAAGCTTCTGCTGCTCGACCAGCGGATCGTGGCGGGCCTCGGCAATATCTATGTGTGCGAGGCGCTGTGGCGCAGCGGGATCAGCCCGCGAAAGGCCGGCGGCAAGGTGACCATGCCGCAGCTGCGCCGCCTCGTCCCCGCGATCAAGGACGTGCTGGAGCGCTCGATCCGTGACGGGGGCAGCACCTTGCGCGATTTCGCCCAGCCCGACGGAAACTTGGGCTATTTTGCCACCCGCTTCCACGTCTACGGCCGCGAGGGCGAGCCCTGCCACCACGAGGACGGCGGCACGATCCGGCGCATCGTGCAGGGCGGACGCAGCACGTGGTTCTGCCCGGTTTGTCAGAGGTAGCGCGACGAGCGCCCAATCGCTTGGCGATTAAGCGTTGTTCGGAATTTCATCCTGATAAACGATGATGGAATTGCCGCTTTCAAGCGCATGAGTTGCGGCAGCACGAAGCGTTTCGTCCGCAATTTCAGCGGTGTCGGTCGACACTTCCTTGGCTCGTTTAGCCTCGACGAATTGCCATCCTTGTTTTTCTACGCAATCGAGGGCGGGTCGCCGAGATCCATCTAAGTCATTTCCCCGAACGAGAACTAGCAGGGCGTGTCTTGCGCCTGACCGATATTGGCACTCAGGTCCAGCGACAGCCTCCATTAGAAACATAAAAAGTGAAGCCTGCATCACCGCTCCAGTCTATCGAGTTTTCGTACTGTATTGGCCGAGCTTACAGCGAGCCTGTGGAAAAAAGGGCTCACAAATCCAGCGCCGCATACTCCCGCGGCGGGGGCAGGCCTTCCATCTTCTCGGCGAGCAGCGGGCGGAAGCTCGGGCGGCTCTTGATCACCATGTACCAGTCGTGCGCCTGGTCGTGGCCCTTCCAGTCGAGCGCGCCGAGATATTCCACCACCGAGAGCTGCGCCGCGCAGGCGAGGTCGGCGAGGCTCAGCGTCGATCCCGCCAGCCATTGCCGCGTGTCCACCAGCCAGTCGATATAGTCGAGATGGCCGTGCAGCAGGCGGCCCATCTGGCGCAGCACCTGCGCATCGGGCGACTGGCGCAGGACGAGGCGCTTCTTCATCTTCTCGTGCAGCGCGGGCGCGGTCACGTCGGCATAGAGGTTCTCGTCGAACAGCGCGACCAGCCGGCGGATTTCCGCGCGTTGCAGCGCCGATCCGTTGATCATCGGATTGCGGTCGACCGTTTCTTCCAGCAGCTCGCAGATCGCGCGGCTGTCGGCGAGCGCAATGCGGCGGTCGGGATCGTGGAGCACGGGCGTGCGGCCCGCCGGGTTCAGCTGCCAGAACTCGTCGCGCGCTTCCCACGGGTTCTCGCGCACCAGTTCGTAGGCGACGTTCTTCTCCGCCATGAGCAGGCGCAGCTTGCGGCTGAACGGACAGAGGGGGAACTGGTGAAGCTGCCACATAGAATGGCCCGCTCATGCACCAGCGCGTGGTGCGCGTCCACCGGGGACGCGGGCCATGTGCCAAATTCGTTCGGATTAGCGCGAGGGGTCTAGTCGGCGCGTTCCATGATGTCCCGCATACGCGCCATCATCGATCGGAGTGCGGGCTTCATTTCCTCGGCCCCTTCGGCCATCGCGCCCATCGCCTGCATCGCGCGCGGCACCACGACCGCAACGCCGTCGCTAACCCGGCCCGCATCGGGCGCGAGCTTGCGCAACGTGAGGTCGGGATCGACCTTTTCCGCCTGCTCGCCCGCCATTTCGGCAGCGGCTTCGGCCAGCGGGGCAATCGGCATGTCGAGCAGCACTTCGGTCATCGCCTGCAGCATCAGCGCCATGTCGCGCTGGCGCTCGGGATCGCGCATCTGCTCGGCCATGTCCGCAAGCGGGGCGGCTTCGGGCGCAGCGTCAGGCGCGTCCTGCGCGGCGGCGGGCGACGAGAAAACCGCAAGCGCTGCGGCGGGCAGGATCAGGTGGCGCAACGGACGAATCTCCGGGAGATTTCAGCAATCGCGCGCATGATAGGCGCCCCCTGCTGACCGAAATCTGAACGGCTGCTACAGGCCCGAAGCCTCGAGCATGACGAGGCACGACGGCATCACCTGCTCCAGCTGGCCCGGCGCCTCCAGCGCGGCGGTTTCCGGCTGGATATACTGGGCCAGACCGGATCGGGTGACCCCGGTTTCGTCCATCAGCTGCGCCATGGTCCGCACGAAATACTCGCGGCCGCGCGTCGACAGGTCCGGCCAGCCCGGATCGGCGCCCTCGCCGGCCTTCTGGCGCTGCGCGGCCAACGCGAAGGCGACCGAGCAGCGCACGGCGGTCTGCTGCTCCATGGTGAGCGGCTTTGACGGCGTATCGACGGCGAGCGGAGCGGCGGCCTGGGCGGCCAGGAGCGAAGCGGCGAGAACAAGTGACATGCCGCCCTCCTAGACCCGGCCGGATGAACCGCAAGCAACTTCGCTTGCGGCGCGCGGACCGCTTGCCTAACGCTGGCGCGCAAAGAGGAGACACCCTGCAATGAAGACCCGCGCCGCCGTCGCTTTCGCCCCCAAGCAGCCGCTCGAGATCGTCGAGCTCGACCTCGAAGGGCCCAAGGCGGGCGAAGTGCTGGTGGAGATCATGGCGACGGGCATCTGCCACACCGATGCCTATACGCTCGACGGGCTCGACAGCGAGGGGATCTTCCCGAGCATCCTCGGCCATGAAGGCGCCGGGATCGTGCGCGAAGTGGGCGCGGGCGTCACCAGCGTGAAGCCGGGCGACCACGTGATCCCGCTCTACACGCCCGAATGCCGCCAGTGCAAAATGTGCCTGTCCGGCAAGACGAACCTGTGCAGCGCGATCCGCGAGACGCAGGGCAAGGGCCTGATGCCCGACGGCACCTCGCGCTTCAGCTACCGCGGGCAGACGATCTACCACTACATGGGCTGTTCGACCTTCTCGAACTTCACCGTCCTGCCCGAAATCGCGGTCGCGAAGATCCGTACCGACGCGCCGTTCGAGACCAGCTGCTATATCGGCTGCGGTGTCACCACCGGCGTGGGCGCGGTCGTGAACACCGCGCAGGTGAAGCCGGGCGACAATGTCGTCGTCTTCGGCCTCGGCGGGATCGGCCTCAACGTGATCCAGGGCGCGAAGATGGCCGGCGCGGACCGCATCGTCGGCGTCGACATCAACCCGTCCAAGAAGGAATGGGGCGAGAAGTTCGGCATGACCGACTTCGTCAATCCGAAGGAGACGAAGGACGTCGTCGCGCACCTCGTCGAACTGCTCGACGGCGGGGCGGACTACAGCTTCGACTGCACCGGCAATACCGACGTGATGCGCCAGGCGCTGGAATGCTGCCACAAGGGCTGGGGCACCTCGATCATCATCGGCGTCGCGGAAGCGGGCAAGACCATCGAGACGCGCCCGTTCCAGCTCGTCACCGGGCGCAACTGGCGCGGCACGGCCTTCGGCGGGGCCAAGGGCCGCACCGACGTGCCCAAGATCGTCGACTGGTACATGAACGGCAAGATCGCGATCGACCCGATGATCACCCACACGCTGACGCTGGAGGAGATCAACAAGGGCTTCGACCTGATGCATTCGGGCGAGAGCATCCGTTCGGTCGTGATCTACTGATGGCGGGCAAGGTCGTCCTCGCCGAGAAGTTCGGCCAGTTCGCCGAGCACTGGGCGCCCAAGATCGTCGCCCGCTTCAACGGCAACGAGATCCGCCTGTGCAAGGTCGAGGGCGAGTATCACTGGCACAGCCATCCCGACACGGACGAGCTGTTCCTGGTCGTCGAGGGCGAGCTCGAGATCGACTTCCGCGACCGGACCGAGAAACTCTCGCCCGGCGAGATGATCGTCGTGCCCGCCGGGACCGAGCATCGCCCGCGCGCGCCGCACGGCGAGGCGCAGCTGTTCGTCATGGACACCGAAGGCACGCCCAACAGCGGCGATGCGGCGACGGCTACGCTGGCGGTCGACATCTGACCGCTTGCCAGCCCGCGCCCCGCGCTTAAGGTGGCGAATCGAAACCCAAGGAGAGAGAGCCGATGTACAGTCACATGATGGTGGGATCGAACGACATCGAACGTTCGAAGAAGTTCTACGACGCGACCTTCAAGGCGATTGGCGGCAAGGAAGCGATCGTCGACGACAAGGGCCGCCTGATGTACCTCCACAATGGCGGCGCGTTCCTCGTCACCAAGCCGATCGACGGCCAGCCCGCGACCGCCGGGAACGGCTGCACCATCGGCCTCGCGATGACGCCCGAACAGGCCGACGCCTGGCACGCGGCGGGCGTGGAAGCGGGCGGCACCGCGATCGAAGACCCGCCGGGCGAGCGTCCGGGTTCGGGCATGTATCTCGCCTATCTGCGCGATCCCGACGGCAACAAGCTCTGCGCCCTCCACCGGATGGGCTGAGCGCGCTGCGGTGTTCAACCACCTGACCATCGGCGCGAGCGACATCGAAAGCTCGCGCCGGTTCTACGATGCCACCTTCGCCGCGATCGGCGGGCCCACGGCGCAGGACGATCCCAAGGGCCGGCTGGTCTATCGCCACGACGGCGGCGTGCTGGTGGTCGGCAAGCCGATCGACGGGCAGCCGCCGACGGTTGCGAACGGCAATACGATCGGGCTGAAGGTCGCGACCACCGAAATGGTCGACGCCTGGCACGCCGCCGGATGCGCGAATGGCGGGGTTGCGGTCGAGGATCCGCCCGGTCCCCGCTCCAGCCCTTTCGGCGAGATGTACCTCGCCTATCTGCGCGATCCCGACGGGCACAAGTTCTGCGCCGTCTGCTGGCTGTGATGCGCGGCGAAGACGGGCTGCGCGCGGATCTCGCGTCGCTCGCGATCCCGTTTGCCGAACACGACCACATCGCGGTCTTCACCGTCGAGGAAAGCCGCAAGGTCGATGCCGATATTCCCGGCGCGCATACCAAGAACCTGTTCCTCAAGGACGCGGGCGGCGCGTTCTGGCTCGTCACCGTGCCGGCCGAGGCGCGGGTCGACCTAAAGGTGCTGCCACAAGCGATCGGCTGCAAGCGGGTAAGCTTCGGCAAGGCCGAGGACATGGAGCGCCTGCTAGGCATCACGCCCGGCTCGGTCACCCCGCTCGCCATGATCAATGCGGCGCCGGGCAGCGTGACCGTTGTCCTCGATGCCGGCCTTGCGCAGGCGGAGCGGGTCAACGTCCACCCGCTGCGGAATACCGCGACGCTGGGGCTATCGGGCGCACACATACTCGACCTTCTGCGCCATTGGGGGCACGAGCCGCGCCTCGCCGAAATCCCGGTGCAGGAGCCCCGATGACCCTCGAATATCTCTCGCAGAACAAGGCCTATAACGGCGACCAGTTCGTCTGCTCGCACCGCTCGGCGGCGACCGGGACGGAGATGACCTTCTCGGTCTATGTCCCGCCGCATATGCCGGGGGTCAAACTACCGGTGCTGTGGTATCTCTCCGGCCTCACTTGCACCCACGCCAACGTCACCGAGAAGGGCGAGTACCGCGCGGCCTGCGCCGAACACCGCGTGATATTCGTCGCGCCCGACACCTCCCCGCGCGGCGATGACGTCCCCGATGCGGCGGACGAATACGACTTCGGCAAGGGCGCGGGCTTCTATGTCGACGCGACGCAAGCGCCGTGGGCGCAGCATTACCGCATGCGCAGCTATATCGAGGAGGAACTGCCGCAGGTCGTCGCGGGCGAATTCCCGGTCGACCTGTCGCGCCAGGCGATCACCGGCCATTCGATGGGCGGCCACGGCGCGCTCACCATCGCCCTGCGCAATCCCGGCCGCTTCCGCTCGGTCAGCGCATTCTCCCCGATCGTCGCGCCGTCACAGGTGCCGTGGGGCGAGAAGGCGCTGGGCCGCTATCTTGGCGAGGACCGCGCGGCCTGGCGCGAATACGACGCGGTCGCGCTGATCGAGGACGGCGCGCGGCTCGACCATTTGCTCGTCGACCAGGGCACGGCGGACAATTTCCTCGAGGAGCAGCTCAAGACCGGCGCCCTCGCCATGGCCTGCGCCAAGGCCGGCATGTCGCCCGAAATCCGCATGCAGCAGGGCTACGACCACTCCTATTACTTCATCTCGACCTTCATGGCCGAGCATGTGGCGTGGCATGCGGCGCGGCTGGGCTAGCGCGACAGTTCGAACACCGCGAATTCCGCGCGCCCGTTCGCGCCGGCGCGTCCCAATTGGCGCTCGCCGGCAAAGAACCATTCGCGTTCGATGCGGGCACCCTTTTCGGCGGCGAGGTCGCGGAAGTCCTTCACGGTAACGTGGTGGATGTTCTGCGTCGCGTACCAGCTGACGGGGATCGCGCGGGTCACGGGCATGCGGCCGCCGAACATCAGGGCGGCACGGGTGCGCCAGTGGGCGAAGTTGGGGAAGGACACGAAGGCGCGGCGGCCGACGCGGAGCAGTTCGTCGAGCATGCGGTCGGGCCGCGCGGCGGTCTGCAGCGTCTGGCTGAGGATCGCGTAGTCGAAGCCCTTGTCGGGATAGTCGGCGAGGTCGCGGTCGGCATCGCCCTGCACCACGCTGAGGCCCTGCGATACGCAGCGCTCGACGCAATCGCCGTCGATCTCGATCCCGCGCACGTCGCAGTCCTTGCCGCGCAGGGCGAGCATCAGTTCGCCGTCGCCGCAGCCGATATCGAGCACCCGGCTACCCGGTGTGACGTGGCTGGCGATTACCGCAAGGTCGGGCCGTATTTGGTTGCGGATGGGGCTCATCCGAGGAACCCCCCGATCACGCGGTCCAGCGCGGGCACGTCGAGCAGGAAGCTGTCGTGGCCGTGCGGCGCGGATAGTTCGACGAAGCTCACCGCCGCGCCCGCCGCATTGAGCGCGTGGACCACGTGGCGGCTCTCCGCCGTGGGATAGAGCCAGTCGGAATCGAAGCTGACGAGGCAGAAGCGCGCGCTCGTGCCTGCAAAGGCATCGGCGAGCTTGCCGCCATGCTCCTCGGCCAAGTCGAAATAGTCCATCGCGCGGGTGATATAGAGATAGCTGTTCGCGTCGAAACGCTGGGTGAAGCCGCTGCCCTGGTAGCGCAGGTAGCTCTCGACCTGGAAATCGGCGTCGAAGCCGAAGCTCTTGGCGTCACGGTCCTGCAGATTGCGCCCGAATTTGCCGGTCAGTGCCTCTTCGGAAAGGTAGGTGATATGCGCCGCCATGCGCGCCACGGCGAGCCCGCTGTCGGGCGCTTCGCCGCCGTAATAGTCGCCCTGGTTCCAGCGCGGATCGGCCATCACCGCCTGCCGTCCCAGTTCGTGAAAGGCGATGTTCTGCGCCGAATGCCGGCTGGTCGAGGCGATCACCAGGACGCGGCTCGCCCGCTCCGGCCAGTTCGCCGCGAGGCTCAGCGCCTGCATCCCGCCCATCGATCCGCCGACCACCGCGTGCAGTTGTTCGATCCCCAGCGCATCGAGCAGGCCGACATGCGCGCGCACCATGTCGCGAATGGTGATGACGGGAAAGCGCATCGCATAGGGCCGGCCGTCCGATGCCTCGCTCGCCGGGCCGGTAGAACCCATGCAGCTGCCGATAACATTGGCGCAGATGACGTGGAAGCGGTCGGTATCGATCGGCTTGCCGGGCCCGACCATCCGCTCCCACCAGCCGGGCTTGCCGGTGATCGGGTGGGGCGAGGCGACATACTGGTCGCCGGTCAGCGCGTGGCACAGCAGGATCGCGTTCGAGCGGTCTTCATTGAGCGCGCCATAGGTCTCGTAGGCGACCTCCACCCGCGCCAGCTCGCCCCCGCCGTCGAGCGGCAGCGGTGCGGGCAGGACCAGCGTTTCGGAGCGAGCGTTCAAATCGGACCTTTGGACGAAACAATGAAACCCTGCCTCTAACCGCAAGGCTGGCGCTTGTCGAAGGGGCGATATTCTTTCATGCGACAAAGCCGAACATGGCAGACAAACCCATCCTCAAACCCTGGATCGAGGCGATCCATGCCTATGTGCCCGGCAAGTCGAAGGCGGCCGACGGGCGTCCGCTGGTCAAGCTGTCGGCGAACGAGAACCCCTTGGGCTGCAGTCCGCAGGTCATCGAGGCGCTGTCAGGCGGGCACCAGCCCAACCTCTATCCCGATCCCGACGCGACGCAGTTGCGCGAGGCGATCGGCGCGCTGCACGGCATCGATCCCGCGCGGATCGTCTGCGGCACGGGCTCGGGCGAGTGCCTCCACGGCGCGGTGCAGGCCTTTGCCGGGCCGGGCGATGAGGTGCTGTTCTCGCGCTACTCCTTCTCGCTCTACCCGCTGCTCGCCTACAAGGTCGGGGCCGAAGTCGTACAGGCAGAGGACAATGACTACGCGCCCGATGTCGACAAACTGCTCGCCGCGGTGACCGAGCGGACGCGCGTGGTGCTGCTCGACAATCCGAACAACCCCATCGGCACCTTCCTGCCGCGCGCCGAGGTCGAGCGGCTGCATGCGGGCCTGCCGAAAGACGTGCTGCTGGTGGTCGACCAGGCCTATGCGGAATTCCTGCCGCACGGCGTGGACGACGGCGGCATGGATCTCGCCGCGCAGCATGACAACGTCCTCGTCACCCGCACCTTCGCCAAGGCCTATGGCATTGCTGGCGAGCGGGTGGGCTGGGCGACCGGCGCGCCGCATCTCGTCGACGCGCTCAACCGGCTGCGCGGGGCGTTCAACGTGACCGCCAGCGGGCAGCGCGCGGCGCTCGCGGCGCTGGCGGACCAGGACTTCGTCGCGAAGTCGCGCGACGCCAATGCCGCCGCCCGCGCGCGCTTCGTCGAACAGGTCGAGGCGCTGGGCAACCACGGCCTGCGCGCCCTGCCGAGCGAGGCGAATTTCGTGCTGGTGGTGTTCGAGGGCGACCTTGCGGCGACCACCGCGCTCGATGCGATCGCCGGGGCGGGCTATGCCGTGCGCCACCTGCCCGGACAGGGCCTGCCGCAGGCGCTGCGGATCACCGTGGGCACTAACGCGCAGATGGACGCCATCGCTGCTGTCCTACGCGAACTGTGCGAGGCCCCCGCATGAGCGTGGAGCGCGTCGCGATCATCGGCCTCGGGCTGATCGGCGGCTCGGTCGGCCTAGCCACGCAGCAGATGCTGCCGCACGTGATCACCACCGGCTGGGATGCGAGCAAGGAGGTCCGTAGCCGCGCCGCCGCGCGCGGGCTGGTCGGCACGGTTTGCGAGACCGCCGCCGAGGCGGTGCGCGAGGCCGATCTCGTCATCCTTTGCGTGCCCGTCGGTGCGATGGGCGCGGCCGCCGAAGCCATTGCAGACGCGCTGCCCGAAGGCGCGATCGTCAGCGATGTCGGGTCCTCGAAACGCAGCGTCGGCGAGGCCATCGCCAGGGCGCTCCCCGGCGCGACCGTCATCCCTGCGCACCCCGTCGCCGGCACCGAGAAGAGCGGCCCCGACGCGGGCTTTCCCGAACTCTTCCGCCACCGCTGGTGCATCGTCACCCCTCCCGAGGGTGCGCCCGAAGAAGCGGTCGCCGATGTCTCGGCTTTCTGGGAAGGCCTCGGCGCGAAGGTCGAGATCATGGACCCCGCGCATCACGACGTCGTGCTCGCGGTGACCAGCCACATCCCGCACCTCATCGCCTACACCATCGTCGGCACCGCCAGCGATCTGGAAGACGTGACCCGCGGCGAGGTGATCAAGTATTCCGCCGGGGGTTTCCGCGACTTCACCCGCATCGCCGCCAGCGACCCGACCATGTGGCGCGACGTCTTCCTGACCAATCGCGACGCGGTGCTCGAAGTGCTGGGCCGCTTTACCGAAGACCTCACCGCCCTCCAGCGCGCCATCCGCAACGGCGACGGCGACACGCTGTTCGACCTGTTCGAGCGCACCCGCACGATCCGCCGCTCGATCATCGAGGAAGGCCAGGACGACGCACGGCCCGACTTCGGGCGCGGGGATCACTAGGGATCCCGCCCAGCGCATAGCGGGTACTCCCAAGTGGGAATTGCTGCGGAGGCGATAACCGCACATCCTCACACCTGCCAGCGCGCCCGTTTCAGCGAGTGCGGGCCTGCTGGCACCATACGGGGTAAAGAGGATGGGATCGAACCACTTGTCCGCTCTGGACGGCCTGCGCGGCTTCGCAGCGTTGGTGGTGCTCATCGCCCATTGCGCCGCCTTCGGCTTCCTCCCCGAATTCCTCGGCAAGGGCTTCGGCCAGATGGGCGTGATGCTGTTTTTCGGGCTGAGCGGCTTCCTGATGGCCTATCTCTACTGCAGCAGGACGCTCGACCGCGAGAGCCTGCGCGAATACGCCATCAACCGGGCGACGCGGGTCCTGCCGCTCTATTACGCGATCGCTTCGCTGGTCGCGCTGGCCTTCATCCTGTTCGACGTCTCGCTGCTCAAGGCCTTCACCTGGAGGGACGTGGCGGGCAACATGCTGCTGCTGAAGGGCTCGTCGGTGCTGTGGACGATCCCGGTCGAGCTGCATTTCTACGTCGTCTTCGTGGGCCTGTGGTACGCGGCGAACCAGCGCCGCTTCCTGCTCTGCGCGGCGATCCTCGGGGCGGCGCATTTCACCGCGCTGGTGGGGCTTTACCTGATCGGCCTCAGATACGGCCCGGTGCTGTTTTCCTGGCTGCACCTGTTCCTGTTCGGCAGCGCGATCGGCGCCTGTTACGAGCCGCTCAGGCGCAAGGCCGAGAGCGCGCAATGGAAAGGGCCGCTGGCCGTGTTCGGCTGGCTGGTGCTGCTGGCCGCCGTCCTCGCCCCGCCGCAAGTGCGCCGCAATGTCCAGATCGAGACGCTGGTGAACTACCTCGACCCGATCACGCTCGCTTTCCCCATGCTGTTCCTCGTCTGCGCGGTTTTCGTGCTCGGCCCTTTCGCGCTGTTCCGGCATCCGGTCATGCGCTGGTACGGCGCGATCTCCTACTCGCTCTACCTCACCCACGCCTTCGTCATCGACGCCGCCACCGCGCTCGTGGAGCGGGGCGTGATCTCGCACCTCGTGGGCCTGCCGCTGGTTCTGGGCGTGGCGTCGCTCATTGCGGCGGCGTCGTTCTACTGGTTCGAGAAGCCCGCGCAGAAGAAGTTGCGGGCGTATTTCTCACGGCGCGAGCGGCGCGCGAGTTTCGCGTGACCTGACAGATCGTGAAATGACTTTCCTACAGGCCCCGCCTTATCTTAGCCTGCCCTTGCTCTTTGATTTGTAAGCTCCACCCGACCGAACGCCCCGCCACCCGTGCGGGGTTTTCGCATTCTGGCGTATCTCGCCAGAACGTGCCCCTATCCGCGAGCCGGATGTATTTGATCAACTTGCGCGCGGCACAACTCAGTCGTTGAGCGCGTTGATCGCGTCGAGCACGCGCTGCTCGACCTCTTCGCGCGGCAGGCCCGGCGGGATAGGCTCACCGAACCTGTAGGTGATCGTCCCCGGCTGCTTGAGCGCCCGGTGATAGACCGGCCCGCTGTTGACTGCGACGGGCACCACCTGCAGGCCGAGCATCTTGTAGAGCCCCGCGAACCCCGATTGCAGCGGACGCCGCTCGCCATGCGGGACGCGTGTCCCTTCGGGGAAGATCACCAGCGGGCGCCCGTCCGCGGCCAGCTTCTTTGCCGAGCGGATCATTGTCATCAGCGCCTTCGCCCCCGCATTTCGCTCGACCGGGACGAGGCCGAAAGCGGTCGCCGCACGGCCCCATAGGGGAATGCGGAACAGCTCCTGCTTGGCGAAGACCGAGGGCAGCCTGAACAGGCGCGGCGCGTCGATCGCCTCGAAGAAGCTCTCGTGCTTGATCGCGTAGAGCGCCGGTTCATCGAGCGGTTCGCCCTCGATCACGATCCTGCAGCCGAGCAGGTTGACGAGGCACCAGCGCTGCCAGCGCGGCCAGTCGCGCACCCGTTCGCGGAACATGTCCACGCTGAACGGCAGCGACAACAGCGAGGCCGTCGTGATCAGCAGCGAGCCGATGTAGAACGCGACATAAAAGGCAAGGTTGCGCAACAATCGCATGGCTGGATCAGACCGGCAGCCCCTGCGAAATCGCCGCCGCGATCAGCTTGTTGTATTCCAGGTAGAGCGTGGCGAGATCCGGCGAGGACTTGACCGCATCCTTCACGATCGTGGTGCCGGGCGGCAGCGCATCGCTGAACTCGTTCGCCGCGCGGGCCATGTGCCAGTCGGTCGTGACCAGCCGGACCGAGGTATACTCGTTGTCCTTGAGCCACTCGGCCGCCTCGCCCGCATTGCTGCGCGTGTCGACCGCGAGATAGCCGAGCGTGACGCAGCAGTTCATCAGGCGGCGCGAGACATCGAATTCGGCAGCGAACTCGTTCGGTTTCACCTCGGGATCGACGCCCGAAACGAACAGTTCCTCGGCAAGACCCTGCTCCACCACCTCGATTCCGCGGGCGATCCGCCCCGGTCCGCCGGTCGGCACGATCACCGCGTCGGTCTTCTGGTCGGCGACCGGGCCCGGCAGCGTCACTGCGAAACCGAGGAAGCCGAAGGCATAGACCAGCAGGACAGCGGCGAAGAAACGCAGGATCACAACATTTTCCCGAGCGAGGACAGGACCGTCATGCGCGCCGTGTAGACGGCAATGGCGATCGCGAAAAGCGGGACCAGCCCCAACACCAGCCAGTCGCCGGTGTCCAGCCCCCCGCCCGCGACAAGACCGGAATCGAGCACTGCGAACTGCGCGCCCATCAGCAGCACAGCCGCGAAACCGAGCACGAGCCCGAGCAGGCCGCCGACCACCGCGTCGAGCAGGATCGAGCGCTGGAAGATGCGCGCGATCTGATCGTCATTGCCGCCGAGGAGATGGACGATCTCGATCGTGTCGCGATTGGCGTCGAGTGCATTGCGCGCCGCCAGCCAGACTGCCGCGGCCCCGGTAAAGGCGAGCAGCAGGATCACCCCGAAAGCCATCCAGCGCAGCGTCGACAGCGCCGAGAGCACCGGGGCCAGCCAGTCCGACTGGGCATCGATCCGCGCGTCGGGCGCGTCTTCGGCCAGCAGGTCACGGAAGCGGTCGAGCGTTGCCTGATCGGCCTCGCCGCGCAGGCGAACATCGATGAGCGCCGGGATCGGCAAGGCGTCGTCGCTGGCGCCGGCGCCGAGCCAGGGTTCGAGCAGCGCCTCGACCCGCTCCTCCGGCAGGATGCCCACGCTGGCGACGGCCGGGTCTGCGCCGAGGATCGCTGCTGCCGCCTCGGCCTGCGCCGCGCGGGTCTGCGGATCGGCATCGATGATCTGCACCGTCGCGCTGCCGGCAAGGTCGCCGCTCGCCCGCGCCACCAGGTTCGAGAGCGCGAGCCCGCCGCCAGTCGCCAGCACGGTGATCGCCACCATGATCGCGATCACCCAGGGCATCGGTCCACCCAGACGCGCGCGCGGCAGGAGGTGCGCGGCGCGCTTGCCGCGAAAGGGCGAAAGACCGCGTTCGACCGCGCGGGCAAGGACCGGAGGACGCTTCACGCCAGCCCCGCGTCGCGCTTGGGCGGGTAACGCAGCGCCCCCGTCGGATCAGCGAGCAGGCCCTTGTCGAGCCGCATGATGAGCGAATCCGGCACCTTGCGAATGAGGTGCACGTCGTGCGTTGCCACCACCACCGTGGTGCCCAACCTGTTGAGCGCCTCGAACAGGCGGATGAGCTTGAGCGCCATTTCCGGGTCGACGTTACCCGTCGGTTCGTCGGCGACCAGCATGTCGGGCCGCCCGATGACCGCGCGGGCGATCGCCACGCGCTGCTGCTCGCCACCCGACAGCGTCGCCGGGCGAGCATCGGCACGGTGGCCCAGGCCGACCCATTCGAGCATGTCGGTGACCGGGCCCTGCAAGTCCGCCTCGCGCACGCCGGAGACCCGCAGCGGGAGCGCGACATTGTCGAAAGCGGACAGATGGTCGACCAGCCGGAAATCCTGGAACACGACGCCCATGCGGCGCCGATAGGCCGGCAGGCGGTCGCGTGGCAGGGTGATGACGTCAGTGCCGAACATGCGGATCGCCCCGCGCGATGGCCGCTGGGCGAGGTAGAGCAGCTTGAGCAGCGAAGTCTTGCCCGCGCCGCTGGCCCCGGTGAGGAAGTAGAAACTGCCCGGATACAGCGTGAACGAAATATTCGACAGGATCTCGCGATCGGTCCCGTAGCGCAGGCCGACATTGTCGAACTGCACGATCTCGCGCTCTTCGGCGCTCATGCCGCAAATGGCGTTTGCTGGAGGGGAAATACCGCGCCCGTCATGGTCGCCGGCGGCTATACCCGCGCTTCGATGTGGAAAAAAGCCGCATCTGCGGTTTGCGAACAGGCTGTTCGCTTGTCGTGATTCGCATGCCGCCCTAAGCGTTGGTTCACCATGATCATCGCCTGTCCCGCCTGTTCCACCCGTTACGTGGTGCCCGATAGCGCCATCGGGATCGAAGGTCGGACGGTCCGCTGCGCCAAATGCAAGCACAGCTGGTTCCAGGACGGGCCCGATGCGGAGCAGATGGCGAAGACGGCAGCGGTACCGACACCGGCCCCGTCGCCGCAGCCGGTACCCGCGCCTGCCCCTGCCCCCAAACCGGTCGCACCAGACCCTGCGACCGAAGTGCCAAGTGACGACTTCAGCTACGGCGGCAGCATCGCGGCTACTGAGCGGCGCGAGGCACCCGATTTCGACGAAACCGAGCCGCCGTACGGCGACGTCCAGGACGAGCTTCCGCCGGCGCCGGAACCGGAGGAGTACGACGACGGCCGCTCTGCCTTCGGGTATGAACCGCCCTTCCGCCCGCGCCGGAATGTCACCAAGCTGTGGACCATCGCCGCCGCAGTCTTCGCCGTCCTCGCACTCGGCACGGTGGTGGCGGTCAATTATGTCGGCCTGCCAGACTGGGTGCCCGTCTCCAAGCCGCTGTTCGGCCAAGCGCAACCCGACCTCGAGCTGTCCTTCCCGGTCGAGGAACAGGAGCGGCGCACGCTGCCCAACGGCACCGAGTTCTTCGGCGCGAAGATCTTGGTCAAGAACACCGCGCGGGAATCACGCGCGATCCCGCCGATCCTGATCGTGTTGCTCGACCAGCGCGAGCGGCAGGTCTACAGCTGGGTGGTCAACCCGCCGCAGGCGACGCTCGCCCCGGGCGAGGAACTGACCATCAACGAGGCTGTGACCGACGTGCCCAAATCGGCGGTTTTCGCCGATATCGGCTGGGCCCCGCGCTGAGCCGTTCGCAAGCGGCAATAAAGGTGCTTGCGAGCCTGTAACGGCGCTGCTAGGGGCGCGCTCCTACCGGCGGGAAGGCGAGCGATTCAGCTCTTCCCGATGCAGACTGTGTGCGGTCGTGGCGGAACTGGTAGACGCGCAACGTTGAGGTCGTTGTGGCCGAAAGGCCGTGGAAGTTCGAGTCTTCTCGACCGCACCAACAGTCCCCCCGAAACCCCTCCGCAAGCAGGCTGGTACAACCCGGCCCCTCGCCGTTGCCGGGAGAAGCCGGCCGCCACTACTTGGCGGGTTGCGCTGTGTTCATGTCTATTCTTGCAACTCCCCTTCTGATCGACGCGACTCTTGTTGCGCATAATTTCACGGTCTCTATATTGCGGCGATTGTTTGGGGAGCGGGGCAAATGCCTAATTTTACCGGAAATATCGGGTCGGACACGATCATTGGCACGGCCGACGCGGATTACATTTACGATCCGGACGGGAACGACAATATTTCCGGTGGCGGTGGTGACGACATCATCCGCGACGATCATGGCAGCGATGTGCTCTCTGGCGGCGCGGGCAACGACACCTTCTACCTGATCCGCAGCTACGTTTACGAGTACGATTACGATTTCATCGAGACAGTCGAGCTCTATGGCGGTGCCGGTGATGACGCAGTAGTCGCGAACCTCAGCTACCAGACCCTGCTGACCGGCAACCTGGGCGACGGCCACGATGTCATGCGCCTGAGCGGCGGGGTCTATTTCGACATTTCGCTCGGCGGCGGGCGCGATGCCGTCCACCTCAACGAGATCCAGTTCAGTGCCGGCCCCCTGCGCATCCGCGACTTCGCAGCGGGCAATGCAGGCGATGTCTTCAACATCAGCGACGCGATCGCCACCTACACCGACGGCGTGACCAACCCCTTTGCCAGCGGGCATCTCGTGCTGGTTCAGGAAGGGGCAAATGCCGTCCTCTATTTCGACACCAGCGGCCACGGGAATGCGAACCATCTGGGGGTCGTTTTCCAGAACGTCACTGTCGGCGCGCTGATCGCGGCCAACTTCTTCGGCTTCAACCCCAACGGCGCAGCAATCGGAGCCGGGGCAACCGTCACGGGCACCGCCGATGCCGAATTCCTCGATGGCACCGCCGGGGCCGACACGATCAATGGCGGTGCCGGTGGCGACACGATCTACGGCTATTATTCGAACGACACGCTCTCTGGCGAGGCGGGTGACGACATCATCTATGGCGGCGGCGGCGCCGACGTCATCTATGGCGGCGACGACAACGACCGGCTCGTCGGCGGTGCGCAGTTCGACACGCTGTATGGCGGTGCGGGCGACGACGTGCTTTCGGGCGGCGACTGGCATCGCGACCGGCTCGAAGGTGGTTCGGGCAACGATACGATGGAGGAGCGCGGCGCCAATGACGTGATGCTCGGCGGCGACGGCGACGATACCATCATCCACCGCTCGTATGGCGCGCCTACGATCGATGGCGGGGCCGGTAACGACCGGATTACTATCGATCACGGTGGAGCGGGCTATTATACCAGCAGTACCAGCTATTCTTTCGATGTGCTTGCGGGCACGGGTGCCGATGTCGTCTCCTACAGCAGCGCGTTCTCGGGTGCCGTAACGCTGAACCTCGGGGGCGGAGACGACTCGCTTACGGTCGCCTCGGGCTTGCAGGCCATCACCGTCGTTCTTGGCGCGGGAAGCGACCGAATCACGGTGACCAACCTGAATTCTTTCAACCGCGAGATCATCACCGTCAACGATTTCCAGGCGGGCACGGGCGGCGACGTGTTCGACGTCATGTCGAGCCTGCAGCAATGGTTCACCGGCTCGTCGGACTGGGATGGCCAGACGAACCCCTTCGCGACCGGCCATGTCGTCCTCGTCCAGCAAGGCGCCAACGTTCTCGTCAGGTTCGACCGCGACGGCAGCGCCAGCGGATCCGACGCTTTCACGGTCGCGATCCTGCTCAACACCAACATAGCAAGCTTCACGGCCTTCAATTTCGACGGCGCACCGCCGGATGGTGGTGCGATCGTCGGCGTTACGTTCAACGGTACGGCGGGCGCGGATACCCTAATCGGGACGATCAGGCCGGACACCCTAAATGGCCTAGGCGGCGACGACCGCATCGAGGGCCGCGCGGGCGACGACACGCTCAACGGCGGTGACGGCAACGATGTCATCCTCGGCGGCGACGGATATGACCAGATTTCCGGGGGGCTCGGCAACGACCAGATCACCGACAACGGCCGCGTTGCGATCTTCGGCGAAGGCGGCAACGACACGATCACGGTCTCGGGTTACGGTCTGAACTACGGCACCATCAACGGCGGCGGCGGCGACGACGTCATCAGCGCTATGATGTATACCAATACCATCGCGCACGACGACGCGATCGTGGCGGGTGACGGCAACGACGTCGTCACCTATGAAGGCGGTTCGGCGATCGGCACGCGTCATACGGTGAGCATCGATCTTGGCGCAGGCGCCGACGTCCTCAACCTCGGGCCGACCGGCTCCTTCTCGAACCCGCTCATCACGACCGGCGCGGGCGCCGACAGGATCGTCCTGAGCGGCGCTTACGGCATCGACGGCGGTCCAACCGATCCGAACAATCCGACGTCGATCGTCTTCACCGACTTCACTCCCGGAGCGGGCGGCGACGTGTTCGACATCCGCGCTTATGCGAACCAGGCCATAACCAATCTGGTCGGCACCAACCCGTTCGCGGGCGGTTTCTGGGCGCGCCTGGTGCAGAGCGAGGGCAACGTCGTCCTCGAATTTTCCAATACGGCCATGAGTGGCCAGTGGTATCAGCTAGCCATCTTCCGCAACACCACGCTCGACCAGTTCACCGACTACAATTTCGGCGGGTACGACATCGATGGCGCAGCCCCGAACGGTCGCACGCTGACGGCGGCACCGGGCGGCAGCAACCTGATCGGGACCTTCCTCGCCGACACATTCAATGGCGGCGCCGGTCAGGACACGATCGAAGGCCGCGGCGGCAACGACACTGTCTACGGTGGTGGCGGCGACGACTGGATCTACACCGGCGCGGGCAATGACTACATCGACGCCGGTGCGGGCAACGACAACATCGATTCCGGCAGCGGCGCCGACACGATCCTCGGTGGCGACGGCAGCGACTGGATCACCTTGCGCAGCTCCGGCGGCATGATCGACGGCGGCGCTGGCTACGATGTCATATTCATCGAGAACGAATTCTATCTCAGCACCGGAGGGATCACCTTCGATTATGCGACCTTCGTCGCGAACGGCAGCTTCTCGCTCGGCGGGGACTCGGTCACGAATGTGGAAGACGTCCAGTTCCTCGATGGCACGAACGGCAACGACCGGATCACCTATGGCCCCGCAGCGCCGGGGTGGGTGGAGCTGAACGGGCGCGGCGGCAACGACGTGCTCCACGGCACCGATAGCGACGACGTCCTGAACGGCGGTACCGGGGACGACTTGCTGCTCGGCTTCGGCGGTTACGACCAGATCCAGGGCGGCGACGGCGACGACACCATCGACGGCGGCGCCGATTTCGACGAGCTGAGCGGCGGTACGGGCAATGACAACGCCCTCGGCGGCGACGGCGACGACTACCTATATGGCGATGCAGGGGACGACATCCTGCGCGGCAACGCCGGGGCCGACCAGCTCTTCGGCGGCACCGGGACCGACAGTCTGATCGGCGGCGGCGGCGACGATATCCTGACGCTCGATGTTTCGGCTGGCGACGCGATCGATGGGGGCGACGGCACCGACCTTTTCCGCGTCGACTATTTCAACGCATCTGCCGGCGTTGTCATGAACCTCAACAACGTTTGGACTGGCGGCCTGGCACGGACCACCGGCGGGACCTTCGCGATCACCGGTGTCGAAGCCTTCGAATTCTCGCTCAGCCGCTTCGCCGACAGGGTTTACGTCGGCGACGGCTTCACCAGCTCGGTCGAGATCGACGGCGGCGCGGGTGACGACGAACTCGGCGGCGGCGGCGCGGGCGACGTCATCGTCGGCGGTGACGGTAGCGACGTGATCTACGGCTACGGCGGCGATGATGAGATCCACGGCGATCGCATCGGCGGCGGCAACTTCCCGGGCAACGATACGATCTATGGCGGGGACGGTGACGATACCGTCTATGGCGATGACGGCGACGACGTGCTGCGCGGCGGTCGCGGTAACGACTACCTGTCCGGCGGGGCAGGCAACGACCGTTTGTTCGGCGGCGGCGGCGACGACACGCTCGTCGGCCTCGACGGCAACGACATTTTCGCTGCCGGCGGCGGGCGCAATTCCATCAATGGCGGTGCCGGCGACGATCTGATCCTGATCCAGGTCGGTCGGACATACGATACGATGATGGACGGCGGCACCGGATACGACATCATCCGCGCCAACCTAAATCGTGCCAAGCTGGTGTGGAACGGCAGCAACATCACGAACATCGAGGAGATCGATGCCTCGGGTGTGAATGCCTTCAGCATCATCGGCACGGTGTTCAACGACTTCTGGAACATCGCCTCCATGACCGGGGGCGGCCTGTCCGATCCGATCCTGACCGGTCGTATCATCTTCGATGCGGGCGACGGCGACGATACGATCGTCGGCATCGCGGGTTCGCAGGACCTGCGCGGCGGGGCCGGCAACGATACGATCGACGGCGGCACAGGCGCGGACGCCATGGCCGGTGGCTCGGGCGACGATACCTTCTATGTCGACAACATCGGCGACACCGTGACCGAGTTCGCCAGCGGCGGCAACGACCGGGTCTACGCATCGGTGAGCTATGTGCTCGCGGCCGAGGTAGAACATCTCTACCTCAATGGAACGGCGACCGAAGGCACCGGGAACTCATCCAATAACGACATCATCGGAAACGAACTCAATAACGTCCTGCGCGGCGAAGGTGGCGGAGACCGGCTCTACGGCGAAGGTGGCTCGGACACGATTTTCGGAGGCTCCGGCTGGGACGAGATATACGGCGGCACCGGCTCTGATTTCCTCTATGGCGAAGATGGCGACGACGGCATTCGCGGAGGAACCGGCGACGATCTGATCGACGGCGGAACCGGTGCGGATTTCCTCGATGGCGAAGATGGACATGACGAAATCCATGGCGGAATCGGAGATGATATCGTCGAAGGTGGCGCTGGAAACGACATGCTTTACGGGGAAGATGGCAATGACGACCTCTCCGGTGAAGACGATGCAGACGACCTATTCGGTGGCAATGGCAACGATACGCTCTCTGGCGGCTTGGGCGCGGACGATCTGTTCGGTGGCGACGGCGATGACGTTCTGTTCGGTGGCTCTGGCCAGGACACGATGACCGGTGGAGCCGGTGCGGATATCTACTTCTTCCGGGACTACAGCGATTTCTCCGGAAACACCGGCGGCGCGGCCGATCGCATAATCGGCTTCAGCAGAGCCGAAGGCGATATGATCAGCCTCAACTCCCTCGATGCGAACGTGAACCTGGCTGGCAACCAGGACTTCAGCTTCATCGGCGCAACCACCTTCACCGGTGTCGCGGGCCAGCTGCGCTATACCCAATCTGGCGGCAACACGACGATCTTCGGCGATGTCGATGGCGATGGGCTGGCCGATTTCGCGATCCAGCTTGATGGACTCGTCAACCTGACAGCGGGGGACTTCTTCCTCTGATCAGCTGACGGTCACACCTGCGAGAGCGTGCTGAGGGGCCACCACGCGCCGCCGGCACGCTCGGCCTTGTAGCGGCCAAGGTCCCGCAGGCGCGCCATGAAAGCGGGCTTGAACATTTCCGCGTCCTTGAAGTTCTCGCCGACATCGCTCGGGAAACTGTCGTACTGGTCCGCCGTGGTGAGCAGTATCTCGCCATAGGGATTGGCGAGGCGCAGCGCGGCGATTGCGCCGATCTCGCTCTCGTTGACCAGCAAATCGTAACCGCGCTGGCCGTTCTTGAGCGGGCCGGACTTGCGGTTCAGCTCGGGCGCGGGCTTGCGCATCGTCGGGCCGTTGCGAACGACATAAACCTTGGGGGCGGTCCTGCGATACTCCTCGGCAAAGCCGTCCTCAGGCGGCATCGAGGCCTTGGTGAGCCCTCGGCTGGCCATGTTCTTGCGCACCTGCGTATCGACGATCGCCATGGTACGGTCGAAGAAAACCGAGCGGCGCACGCCGCCGTCGTAGAGCGAGATCGCCTCGCCATTCGAACCGGCGACGCGCAATTGCTGGTGGAACACCGGCATGGCGGAAGAGGCCATGGTCGCCGCCGCGAGCGCCTCTGCCGCTTTCTCGAGGCTCGGCGCCTTGTTCACCAGTTCGCGCAAGTCGGCGTAGCGGAAGGTCCCGTCGTCCGCCTCGACGAACCCTGCGAAGCCCGCGATGCTCGAATTCCCGATTGCCTCGACGAGCCTGCAATCGCCGTCTGGACAGAGCGCTTCGATGATCCGCTTCCTGAGCGGCGCGGTGCCTGCCGCGGATCCGAAGAAAGGCACGAAGCCTAGACCGGTACGGCGCACCACCTCGCTCTCCTTCGCAGGAGAATATCCCCACAAGAGGCGGTTCAGCGCATGGCGGCGCATGTCGGGCGTCTGCTTAGGATCGAGCGCGACCATGAGCATCAGCGTCTGCAGCGACCCGGTCGAGATACCGGTGATGACCCCGATGCCCTCGAGGCCCAACTCCTGGGGGCCGCTCTGCTTGCTCAGCGTGTCGAACAGGCCCGCTCCGAATGCACCCCATTGGCCCCCGCCCGACAGCAGCAGCACGTTGCATTCGGGGGCATCGGCCTGGACGTGGCATTCGACCGCTTCCTCGATCGAACAGCTCATCGGGTCGTCGAGGCGGCATTCCATCACCGCCCGCGCATCGCGCTGGACGTCGCGGATGATCGGGCCGGGGTCGCCGTCCATCACATGCGTGTAGAATCCGTCGATCCTGAAAGTCAGCGCGCCGCGCCTGAAGATCTTGAACAGGATAAGGCCAAGGACGAGCTCGCCCAGCAAGACCGCGCCGATACACAGCAATAAATTCATGAAAACCGCCCACCCCGATGATTTGAGGGGCGCATGGTAATTGGGTGGCGGGCTAAATCAATCAGCCATGCGCGCCGAATTCATTGGCGATCGCGGTCGAAATGCGCAGGCACAGGCCATAGGCATGGTCGATCGGGTCGATGAACTGGTCGCGTATCGCTGCGTAGCCTTCGCCCTGCCCGCGCGGGTATTCGCCCGGCTCGTCGATGGCGAAATCGTCCTTGCGCGGAAAGCTGACCGGATAGGCGCGGCGCAATTGTGCAAGCGCTTCGTCGATGCGGAGCGAGAAAACCATCTCGAGCACGTCGAACCGGCTGATGTCGTTGGCGCGGCTGAAGGCGGGGACCGAGACGGCCTTGAGGAAGATGTGCTGGAGCAACGCCAGGCGGACGGCCTGTAGCACACCGATGATGCGGCGCACGTTCTCGCGGTCGGGATGCGGTTCCTCGTTCGGAACGAGGTCGAACAGGCGATGGAGCTTGAGCGCGTCGACGCGCAAGCGCGAGGCGAGGCGGCGGAACACGCCGTTCCGGTCATCCGAGATCAGGTATTCGGCGAGCGTCTCGCAGGCTTCGCCGAGGTGATCCTCGGTCCCGCGATAGGGCCTGCTCGCCCAATAGGCCGAGTTGAACAGCTCACCGAAAGCGGCGACCGTCTTGATGCTGGCGAGCGCGTTGGATGCGCGCACCAGCCGCATGATCTGCCGTCCGCGCGCGCTTTCGGTCAGGAGCGCGGCGATATCCTCGATATTGCTTTCCGCGGCGCTGCCGACGCCGGCGATGATGTTCACCGGATAGCCGAGCTGCTGGAGGATGGCGTTGTGGGGGATCGCGCGGATCTGACGCAGGCTCATTTCGCGATCTGCCGCCAGGTCCGACTGGCGGCGCGAGACGCGGCTGCCGGTCTGGTTGAGCAGGCCGAGCCCGAAGGCGGTTACTGCGCGGCTGTAAGTCCGGCTTTCGAGGTGGTCGCGCTGGTGGTCCTTGATCGCGCGGTAGAAGTCGAGGCTGAGATCGGTGCGGCGATAGAAGGGGTCGGTCGGCACGCTTGCGTCGGTGTGTGCCGGGGTGCACTCTATGATGCTGGTGAGGGTGGCCAGCGCCAGCTCGGGCGTGGCGAAGAAGAGGTAACCGTCGCCGCCCTGGAAGCTCGCCTCCGCCTCCAACCGGATACCGGCCCGCGTGAAACGCCGCTGCGCCCAGGGGCTGAGCGGCCATTCGATCCGGTCCTCGAAGCTTGAGGGGTGGGCGCCGCGTCCCATGCCCTCGCCATGCGTGTCGAAGATCAGTGCTGCAACGTCGTCGAGGCCATTCGCGCTCATCGCCTCGGCGAGGCGACCTTGCAGGCGCTCGATCGCGAGGCTGGCCGGGATCTGGCCGACGAAGCGGCCGGCATCGGAAAAACCGGTCTGGATCGCGACGCGCCCGCGCAGCCTGGCGTAGGCGCGGTATTCTTCCTCTGCGAGGAGCGAGTCGAGGAAGCGCCCGCCATGCTCCAGCGCGGTTTCGGTTTCGAACAGCGGCGAGACGTCCACCTTGTCTTCGATCCCGAACAGCTTGGCGAAATAGAGTGCGGCGAGCACCGTTGCGGGCTGCTCGCACTCGGCCACCAGCATGCGGATCGGCGCATCGGCGTCGATGTGCTTCAGGATCTGTGTCATCACGAGGAACTGGCGCACCGCAGTCGAGCTTTCGACCGCGAGGCTGGCGAAGTTCGCGCTCGTCGGCTCGACCTGCGTAAGCAAGTCGCGCAACGCGGCGACCGCACCTCGGCTCGAGAGGTCGATATCCGCCGCGTCGCCGAGCCGCTGGCGGATGGCGTTGTGCAACTGCTTGGCGTTTACGCGGAAGTGGATCCAGCCCATGCCGAGCCCGTCGGCGCGCATGGCAGCGGCGAGCGTGCGCAGGGCGACGGCGCGGCCATTCGTGGCAGAGGCGGCTTCAGCCTCCAGTTGCTCGATGAGGGGCGCGAGCGAGAGGAGCTTGTCATCCCCGCCCGCCGTCAGCCGGTTGGCCGCCGCCGAGAGATCCGCTGCCTGCGAAAGGTCGCCGGCGAATTCTTCCGCACTCTCGGCAGTACGTCTGGCAGCAGCGCGCAGCGTGCCGAGCAGGGCGTGTCCGGCGTCGATCGCTTCGAGCTGCGTCGCATAGCGCTCCAGCCGCTCGGCCTTTTCCGAAAGCCGGAAGGCGATGGAAGTGTACCACTTGATATCGGTCCGCCCGTCCATGTCGTAGCCGACCCAACTGGCGAAGCGGAACGGCAAGGGTGCAACCTCGAGCCAGCGGTCCGGCCAGTTGGTCCGCGCGGTCTCGAGCACTCGCGCCAAAATCCGGTCGCGCGCGTCCTGCGCATTGGCGATCGCCGCCATGGCCCGCTCATGCTCGTAGCGCAGCGTGATCTGGGGCCGCTCGCCCTCTTCGCTCGAGGTGATCGGCGTTCCGTCGGACGCGGCTTTGGCGACCGTCGCCGATTGCGCCGGGGTCAGGAGGAAGGTCGGATGTGCCGTGAACACCGCATGCAGGTGTGAGCGCTCCCAGAAGGCCTTGAAGCCGCCGAACTCTTCCCGGGGTGTCGTAACCGCTGCCAGCCGCTCGCTTCCCTGCTCCGGCGCGACCAGGCATCGAAGCCGCTCGGCACGCGCCTCGAGCGACTTCGCCTCCAGTTCGTCGACCAGCCGGGCGAGGTCCGAAATCGTCGTGTCGCCGCGTTCCAGCCGCCGCGACAGGTCGAGCGAAAGCTGGAAGACCGGGTTGAACAGCGGCGTTTCGGCCGTCTTGCGATGCAGGTCCCGCAGCCGATCGCTGAGCCCATCGAGCGTGATCTGGAGCGGCTGGTCTGGCATGGTCGGTCCTCTGGCTGGATATTGTGGCCGTTCGGCGGCAATGTGCCGCCCGAGTCAAGGCGGGGCCGGTTTCGCAGGCGATGAATACGCATGCGGTGCAAGGGCAAGACTGGGGGCTGGACAGCGCCTGCGCAAGGCTCCACCCATGCAGCCGACCACGACATTTTACAGGATCGATACATGAGCGACTGGACCATCGGCATCATCGGGGGCTCGGGCCTCTATGCGATGGATGCGCTCGAGGATGCGCAATGGATCCGCGTCAAATCGCCATGGGGCGAACCGTCGGACGAAATCCTGTGCGGGACCATCGGCCACGTGCGGGTGCGCTTCCTGCCGCGCCACGGCCGCGGGCATCGCGTCCTGCCTTCGACCCTCAACTCGCGCGCCAACATCGATGCGCTCAAGCGCGCCGGCTGCACCGATATCCTCGCGATCAGCGCAGTCGGATCGCTGTCGGAAGAACTGCCGCCGGGCCGCTTCGTCACCGTCGACCAGTTCATCGACAACACCAGGGGGCGGCCATCGACCTTTTTCGGCGACGGCTTCGTTGCGCATGTCAGCATGGCCGAGCCGACCTGCCCGCGCCTCTCCAAGCACGCCGCCAAGGCGGTCGCCAAGGTCGGCGGAGATTGCAGCGAGGGCGCGACCTATCTCGCGATGGAGGGCCCGCAATTTTCCAGTCGCGCGGAGAGCAAGCTCTACCGCCACTGGGGCGCGGAAGTGATCGGCATGACCGGCATGCCGGAGGCAAAGCTCGCCCGGGAAGCGGAGCTGCCCTACGCCCTGCTCGCCATGGTGACCGACTGGGATAGCTGGCGCGACGACGAGGAAAGCGTCGATGTCGCGCAGGTGATCGAACAGATGAATGCCAATTCGGCCCTCGCCCGCAAGGCAGTCGAGGGATTCTGCAAGGGCCTGCCGAAAAAGCGCAATCCCTCGCCCATCGACCATGCGCTGACCGATGCGGTGATCACGGCGCCCGACAAGCACGACAAGGCGCTGCTCGGCAAACTCGACGCGGTGGCCGGTCGCCTGCTGCGGCAGACATGAGCAGACCGTACGACCTCGTCGTCGTCGGTGGGGGCATCAATGGCGCCGGGATCGCGCGCGACGCCGCGGGCCGGGGCCTGCGTGTCATGCTGGTCGAGAAGGACGATCTGGCTTCGCACACATCCTCGGCCAGCACGAAGCTGGTTCACGGCGGCCTGCGTTATCTCGAGAATTACGAGTTCAGGCTGGTCGCAGAGAGCCTGCGCGAGCGCGAGGTGCTGCTCCATTGCGCCCCGCATATCATCTGGCCGCTGCGCTTCGTCATGCCGCACGAGCCGAGCATGCGTCCCAAATGGATGCTGCGCGCCGGCCTTCTGCTTTACGACCACATCGGCGGGCGGATGAGCCTGCCCAAGAGCCGCGCGATCGATCTCAATACGGCTCCGCATCGCGGCGTGCTGCAGGATCGGTTCAAGTCGGGCTTCGAATATTCCGACTGCTGGGTCGAGGATTCCCGCCTCGTGGTCCTGAGCGCAATGGACGCCGAAGCGCGCGGCGCGACGGTTGCCACGCGGACCGAATGCGTCGCGCTGCAACGCAGCGATGACAGCTGGACCGCAACCTTGCGAGGCGCAGCGGGCGAGAAGACCGTCGAGGCAAAGGCGGTGATCAACACCGCCGGCCCCTTCGTCGACCGTCTGGCGCGGCAGGCGCTCGGACAGGGAACGCCGTCGCATCTGCGGCTGGTGAAGGGCAGCCACATCATCGTCTCGCGGCGCTTCCCGGGGGAGCACGCCTATATCTTCCAGCAGCCCGACGGACGCATCGTCTTCGCGATCCCCTACGAGCGGGACTTCACGCTCATCGGCACGACCGACCTGCTGTTCGAGGGCGACCTCGACGCCGTGCGCATCTCCGACGAGGAGATTGCTTACCTGTGCGAAGCCGCGTCGCGCTATTTCACGAGCAGCATCACGCGCGAGGAAATCGCCTCGACCTATTCGGGCGTGCGCCCGCTCTACGAAGATAATGCCGCGAGCAATTCGACCGTCACGCGGGATTATGTCTTCGAACTAGACAGCGAGGGCGGTGCGCCGATCCTGTCGGTTTACGGCGGCAAGATCACCACGTTTCGCAAGCTCGCCGAGCATGCGCTGGAAAAGCTCGGCAAGGTGATGGAGGTCCCCGGCGCGCCCTGGACCGCCCACGCGAAGCTGCCCGGGGGCGAATTCGAGGACGGCGATTTCGCCCGCTTCCTGTGGAAGTCCAGCGAGCATTACGACTGGGTGCCCCCCGAAATGCTGCTGCGACTGGGACGGGCCTATGGCACCCGGCTCGCCGAAATCCTGCATGACAAGCACTCGCTGGCCGACCTCGGCTCGTGCCTGGGCGGCAATCTCTACGAAGCGGAACTGCGCTACCTGGTCGAGCACGAATATGCGCGGACTGCGGAAGACGTGCTGTGGCGGCGGAGCAAGCTCGGCCTGCATCTGCCCGCCGATGCCCAGGCACGCGTGGCGGAGTGGATGGCCGCGAACGTTACGGCAAGCTTCGACTTCGCTTGATTGCGGGCAGGCGCGGGTCCACATGCGGCCCCGAACCCCGACCCCCGCAATCGAACATACGAGTCGCATGGCCTTGCAAGACCCCGCCCCGAAGACGATTTCCCGACAGGACCTGCGCGAAGCCTATCGCGCCGAAGAAAACGCGTGCGTCGCCCAGCGGATGGCGCAGGCCGCGCGAGCCTCGGAGAAGCATGGTGAGGCGGCCGCTCTCGCGGCGAAGCTGATCGAGGGCGCGCGATCGCGCAAGGCGAGCGGGATCGACGCCTTCCTGCAGCAATATGGCCTCGCCACCGAGGAGGGCATCGCGCTGATGTGCCTCGCCGAAGCGCTGCTTCGCGTCCCCGACGCGGCGACCGCCGACGCGCTGATCCGCGACAAGATCGGCGATATCGACTGGGCAGAACACATGGGCGAAAGCTCGTCCACCTTCGTAAATGCGGCGACCTTCTCGCTGATGCTCACGGGCGAAGTCCTCGATCGGCCGGAAGAGGCGCAACGCGGTCTCGGCAAGACGCTGAAGCGCACGGTCAACCGGCTGGGCGAGCCGGTTATCCGCAAGGCGACGCTGCAGGCGATGCGCATCCTCGGCGGGCAGTTCGTCTTCGGGCGGACGATCGACGAGGCGCTCAAGCGTGCCGCGCCGGAGCGCGCCAAGGGCCTTACGCATAGCTTCGACATGCTGGGCGAAGGCGCGATGACTTATGCCGATGCCGAACGCTATCGCCAGAGCTACGAACGGGCGATCGCGCGGCTGGCCAAGGAAGCCACCGGCAAGGTCGAGAGCTCGCCCGGCATTTCGGTCAAGCTCTCCGCGCTGCACCCGAAATACACTTTCCTCCACGCCGCGCAGGCCAAGGCCGATCTCGTGCCCATGCTGCGCGATCTCGCCATCAAGGCGCGCGATGCGAACATCCACTTCACTATCGACGCCGAGGAAGCCGAGCGGCTCGAATTGTCGATGGATATCATCGAGGCGCTGGCCGCAGACGACGACCTGTTCACCCGTCCCGACGGCTCGCAGTGGACCGGTTTCGGCCTTGCCATCCAGGCCTACCAGAAGCGCGGCGCGCCGATGGTGGACTGGGTCGCCCGCGTGGCGCGCAAGCATGATCGCAAGTTCTTTGTCCGCCTCGTCAAGGGCGCGTATTGGGATACGGAGATCAAGCTGAGCCAAGTCGGCGGCTACACGGACTATCCGGTCTTCACCCGCAAGCTCGCGACCGATGTCAGCTACCTCGCCTGCGCCGAGAAAATGCTAGCCGCGAACGATGCCATCTACCCCGCTTTCGCCACCCACAATGCCTATACAATTGGTGCAATCAAGGCTCTGGCAGGATCGAAGCCGTTCGAGTTCCAACGCCTGCATGGCATGGGCGAAGATGTGTACGGCGCGCTGGCGCAGGTCGAGGGCAATGCGCGCACCAATGTCCGGATCTACGCACCGGTCGGGACGCACAAGGATCTGCTCGCCTATCTCGTGCGTCGCCTGCTCGAGAACGGGGCCAACAGCTCCTTCGTCAACCGGATGGCCGATGCCGATGTGCCGGTGAGCGAGCTGGTAACCGATCCGGTCGCCGACCTCGCCTCGCTCGAGCCCTATCGTAATCCGGCGATCCCGCTGCCGACCGACATCTTCCCGAACCGCGCCAATTCCGCCGGCGTCGATCTCGCCGACCCGCTGGTGCGCGAGCCGCTTATGGAACGCCTTACCGCGCTGGAAAGCCGGCGCTGGCATGCCGAGCCGACTTTCGTTTCTGGCGCCGAGGGCGAAACCGCGCCGATCACCAAGCCGCACGATTTGACGCAGGAGGTCGGCACCCGTCGTGACGCGCTGCCGTTCGAGGTCGAAGAGGCAATCACCCGCGCCGAGGAAATCCAGCCCGGCTGGAACGCGCTCGGCGGCGCAAAGCGCGCGCTGCTGCTCGAAGCGGCGGCGGATTTGTTCGAAGAGCACACCGACGAATTCCTCAGCCTGTGCCAGCGCGAGGCGGGCAAGACGCTCGTCGACGCCGTGCTCGAACTGCGCGAAGCGGTCGATTTCCTGCGCTATTACGCAGGCGAGGCGCGACGGCTGTTCGCGCAGCCGATCATCCTGCCCGGCCCGACCGGCGAGGAGAACCGCCTCAGCCTCGCGGGCCGCGGCGTCTTCGCCACGATCAGCCCCTGGAACTTCCCGCTCGCGATCTTCATCGGCCCCGCCGCAGCCGCGCTCGCCGCGGGCAATACGGTGGTCGCGAAGCCCGCCGAGCAGACCCCGCTGATCGCCGCGCTGGCGGTAAAGCTGTGCCACCAGGCGGGCATTCCGGAGGATGTGTTCCAGCTGATCACCGGCGCTGGTGATGTCGGCGCGATGATCACCTCCGACCCGCGCATCGCGGGCGTCGCCTTCACCGGCTCGACCCAGACCGCGCAGGCGATCAACCGCAGCCTTGCCGGGCGCGACGGCCCCATCGCCACCTTCATCGCCGAGACCGGCGGGCAGAACGCGATGATCGTCGATTCCACCGCCCTGCCCGAACAGGTCACGCGCGACGTCGTCGCCAGCGCCTTCCAGAGCGCGGGCCAGCGCTGTTCGGCCCTGCGCGTGCTCTACGTCCAGGAGGACGTCGCCGACGGTATGATCGAGATGATCCGCGGCGCCTTCGAGGCACTGAGCGTGGGCGATCCCGAGGATCTCGCGACCGACGTCGGCCCCGTGATCGACCCGGACGCGCAGGCCGCGCTCGAACGCCATGTTGCCCGCCGCGAACAGTCGGGCCGGACGATCTGGCGCCGCGACCTCGCGCCTGAGACCGGCAAGGGCTGCTTCGTCGCCCCGACGATCATCGAGATGGATTCGATTCTCGACCTGAAGCGCGAGAACTTCGGCCCGATCCTCCACGTGGTGCGCTTCAAGGCGGAAGACCTGCCGCAAGTGGTGCGCGACATCAACGCCACCGGTTACGGCCTGACGCTGGGCCTCCACTCCCGCCTCGAAGAGACCCGCGAATATGTCGAGCGCCACGCGCGGGTCGGCAACTTCTACGTCAACCGCAACCAGATCGGCGCGGTGGTCGAAAGCCAGCCCTTCGGCGGCGAGGGCCTGTCAGGCACCGGCCCCAAGGCGGGCGGCCCGCACTATGTCGCAAGATTCGCCACCGAGCGCGTGGTGTGCATCGACACGACCGCGGCGGGCGGGAATGCGACGTTGTTGGCGAGTTAGGAACAGAATGTCCGCCATCGATCCGATTGCGGACAATTTCTGACGTGTTATCAAGTGGGCGATGAAGTCATTCGCTTGCTTTTTGGCTCTTGGCCTTGCTGGCTGCGTAACCACCCCGAATTTGACCTACGCCCCTAGTGATTTGGAGGCGGGCTATCCGGTATTCGTTCATAGCGACGGATCGGATTGTCGGTTTCAGGTTCAGGATATGAGAGTTAGCAGAAAGCAGCTTTCCGAATGGATGATGGATCTTCCAGATAAGTCACGGCGGATAGACTTGGTCGTAGCAATCGGTGCCGAACCATGCGCCATGAGCGCACACTCCACCGTCAGAAATGCCGGATTCATTAAAATAGCATTCCGCCGCCAAGGCGCTGTGAGTTATCCAAGCGGGCTTCCACCAGCTTAGTTCGGTTGTCTGCTCGCCCTCCCTTGGTCTGCCATTGAGTGTGCAAAAGGGGATATTCCCCGCCCCAAGCTTGCCCCCGCCCACCCAATCGGGAATCCCTCTCTCATGGCGATTCTTTCGGACAAGTGGATCCGCGACAAGGCGACGAACGAGGGTATGATCGAGCCCTTCGTCGAGGCGCAGCGGCGCGAGGGGTGCATCTCTTACGGCCTGTCGAGCTTCGGCTATGACGCGCGGGTCGCGCCCGAATTCAAGATCTTCACCAATGTCGACAGCGCGGTGGTCGATCCCAAGGATTTCGCCAGCAACAGCTTCGTCGACCGCGAGACCGATGTCTGCATCATCCCGCCCAACAGCTTCGCACTGGCGCGCACGGTCGAATACTTCCGCATCCCAGAGGACGTGCTGGTGATCTGCCTCGGCAAGAGCACCTATGCGCGCTGCGGGATCATCGTGAACGTCACCCCGCTGGAGCCGGGCTGGGAAGGCCATGTGACGCTGGAATTTTCCAACACCACGCCGCTCCCCGCCAGGATCTATGCCAACGAGGGCGCCTGCCAGTTCCTGTTCCTGCAGGGCAACGAGCGGCCCGAAGTCACCTATGCCGACCGCGCAGGCAAATACATGGGCCAGCGCGGTGTGACGCTGCCGCGGCTCTGAACCGCGCTCAGCCTTCCTCCATCACCAGCCGGTCGTCGCTCACCCCGCGCACCTTCAGCGCGCTGGCGACGGCCTCCTCCATCGGCGGCGGGCCGCAGAGGTAGAAGGTGCCGCCAAAGTCGAGGCCTGCCTTGTCGAGGTAGTCCCCATCGACCTGCCCGTGGTGCATGCCCTCGACTTTCTCGTCGCTCAGTACCAGATCGAGCTCGAGCCCGGGCATCCGCTCCAGCTCCTCGCGCAGGATGATGTCCTTTTCCTCGCTGTTTGCAAAGATCAGGCGATACCCGTCCAGCGTGCCGTGCGATGCTTGCCGCGCGCGCAGGATGCTTAGGAACGGGGTGAGCCCCGCGCCGCCGGCGATGAACGTGCCCGGCCCCTTGTCTTCGATCGCGCCCCACGGATCCTCGATGATCACCTGCTCGCCGCCCTGCATCATGCCGATCTGTTCGGTCACGCCATCATGCGACGGGTAGGACTTGATCGTGAACTGCAGATGCTCCGCCTCGGGGAGCGAGGTGAAGGTAAACGGGCGCTGTTCGTCGCGCCAGCCGTCGCGGTCGAGCGCGAAATCGGTCGCCTGGCCGGGCTGGAAGTCGTAGCCCTCCGGCCGCTCGAAGGTGAGTTCGTTGACGTTGTGGGTGATCGGGCGGATCGCCTTGAGGGTAAGCGTGTGCGACATCGGAAGGCTCCTCGAATGGCTGGAGCGGCAAGGATGATGTTACGCATCGCGCCGCATGGTCATGCATCGAATGGGTTTTGGCCGCCCCCGGTTCCCGTGGATGTGAGCGTCCAACTGCGGCTTTGACATCTCCGCCCCCCGGTCCCATTCCTCCTGCCGAAGGAGAGAACCCATGGCTGACCCCGAATTCGACATCATCGTCTATGGCGCCACCGGCTATACCGGACGCCTCGTCGCCGAGCACTTCGTGCGCGAATACGGGAGCCGGGACGACGGGCCGAAATGGGCCATGGCGGGCCGCAGCATGGACAAGCTGGAGGCGGTGCGCGACGAGATCGGTGCGCCCAAGTCCACGCCGCTGGTGGTTGCCGATGCGGATGATTCCGCAAGCCTCGAAATGATGTGCAACCGCACCAAGGTGGTGCTGACGACGGTCGGCCCTTACCAGCTTTATGGCGACGCGCTGGTCGCGGCGTGCGTGAAGACCGGCACCGACTATGCCGACCTGTGCGGCGAGCCGGTGTGGATGCGCCAGAAGATCGACGAGCACATGGACGCCGCCAGGGCGAGCGGCGCGCGGATCTGCTTCTCCTCCGGCTTCGATTCCATCCCCTTCGACCTAGGCGTGCTGATGACGCAGAAGGTTTGCGAAGAACGCTTCGGCAAGCCCGCGCCGCGCATCAAGGGCCGCGTGCGCGGCATGGCGGGCGGTGCTTCGGGCGGCACGGTGGCGAGCCTGACCGAGACGATGAAGGCGGTGGCGAAGAAACCGTCGCTCGTGCCCATCCTCACCAGCAGTTTCGGCCTGACACCTGGGTTCGAGGGACCGGACCAGCCCAACGGCATGATCCCGCGCTACGAGGAGAAGCTCGGCAAGTGGGCCGCGCCTTTCGTGATGGCGCCGATCAACACCAAGAACGTGCACCGCACCAACTTCCTGCTCGGCCATCCGTATGGCGAGGATTTCCGCTATGACGAGATGGTGCTGACCAGCCCCGGTGATGCCGGCAAGGCGGCGGCCAAGGCGATGACCGACATGATGAAGAACCCCTTCGGCGTCAAACCCCCCAAGCCGGGCGAAGGGCCGACCCCGGAAGAGCGCGAGAACGGCTTCTACGACGTGCTGTTCGTGGCCGAGATGCCGGATGGCGAAACGCTGCATTACGGCGTGAAGGGCAAGTATGATCCGGGCTACGGCTCGACCAGCCGCATGCTTGCCGAAACCGGCATGGCGCTGCTCGACTGCAAGGCCGAAGGCGGGATCGGGACGCCGGGCGCCTTCCTCGGCGACGCGCTGGTGGAGCGCCTGCGTGAGCACGCCGCACTGACCTTCAAAGTCGAGGATTGAGGAACCGCGCGGCTGCCATCGCGGTTTAGACGGCAAACAGGGAGAGAAACCAATGGCTACAATCGCTGCCATCCTCGGGCGCATCCTTTTGGGCGCGCTGTTCATCTTCGCCGGTTTCGGCAAGGTCATGGATCCCGCCGGGACCGCGGCTTACATGGAAGCGGAGTCGCCCATTCCCGGCAGCCTCGCCTTCGCGGCCGGCGTGTTCGAGATCGTCGCCGGGCTGGTGCTGGCGAGCGGCTTCATGACGCGCATCACCGCTGCGCTACTGATCGGCTTCACGGCCATCGCGACGCTCTTCTTCCACGAACAGGTGACCGATCCGACGCAGGCGGCGATGGCGCTCAAGAACCTCGCCGTGATCGGCGGCTTGCTGATGGTCTTCGCCTATGGCCAGGTCCGCGGCCAGCTGGGCGTGTGGAAGGAACGCGACCGCGCCAACGAGGCCGAAATCCGCGCCGCGCGGGCCGAGGCGAAGGCGGAGGCCGCCGCCTCGACCACGGCTGACTAGAAGCTCAGCCGCACGCTCGCGGTGAAATTTCGGCCGGCTAGCGGGACGAAGTCCTTGGTGAAGCTTGCATGCCGGCGGCCGGTGACGTCGAAGATGTTGTCGGCCTTGAGCATCAGCGTCACCGCCGGGTTGGCCTGGATCGGACGCCAGGCCACCGATGCGTTGACGAAGGTGAACCCCTCGGTCGGCGTCTCGAAAGCGGCGACCTTGTCCTGGCCGTCGAACCATTCTACCTCGGCGCGAAGGTCGAACGCCTCGCTCGATGCCTCGATCGCACCCGATAGGCTGAGCGGCGGGATGCGCGGGATGTTGCTTCCGTCGGAAAGCTTCGCGCGGATGTACTCTCCGGTCAGCTCGGTGCCGAAGGCCCAGGTTCCGGTGTCGAGGAAGGTATAGGTCACCTCCGCCTCGACCCCGGTGTAGGTCGCGTCCTGCTGCAGGTATTCGAACACCGGCAGCTCGTCCTCTTCCTCGCCGGTTTCGGACAGGTAGATGTAATTGTCGAACGAGCTCCTGTAGGCGGCGACGCTGAACTCTGCGCGCCCGATCCGGCCGCGGGCGTAGATTTCCCCGCCCCACGCGCGTTCGGTCCGCAGGTCGGGATCGCCGACCTCGAAGGCCTGCGTGGCGATGTGCGGGCCGTTGGAGAACAGCTCTTCCGCGCTGGGCGCGCGCGCGACGCGCGACAGGTTGACGCCGGCGCGAAACGCTTCCGGGCCGTCATAGGCGAGGCCCAGCGCCCCCGAGAGCGTATCGAAGCTACGCTCGATGCCCAGCGGCACCGAATCGACGGAGGTGGTTTCGAACCGCGCCGAACCTTCGACCTGGAGCGGGCCGTCGCCATATTCCTGCAACGCGAAAAGGGCGTATTGTTCGGTACGATTGGGCGCGACATAGGCTTCGGCACCTGCCGCATCGAAATCACGGGCGTAATACTGCGCTCCCATCGATCCGCGCCAGCGACCCTGAGTGTTCTGGATGAGTTCCCAGCGTGCTTCGACACCGGCGACATCGAACACCGTGCCGACCTCGTCCCCTTCGAATTCGGTGTGGGTGTAATCGGAATAACCGACGCGCAGCTTCATGCGCTCCCAGAATCCATCGCCCAGCGCCACGTCGGCGCGCAGGTCCGCCCGGTACTGCCGCAGGCCGATCGACACGGTTTCCGCGCCTTCTTCCTCGGCCTCTTCTTCGCCGCCCTCCTCTTCACCGTGATGATGGCCGGCGCCGGGTCGTCCCGGAATGCCGTAACTGGTGTCATAGACGCCGAACGATGCCCCGATGGAGCTGTCGCCGTCGATGAAGGCGAGGCCGACATTCCCGCTCCACGTCTCGCTGCCGGTGTTGGGCACGAAACCGCTCTGGTTGGCAGCTTCGCGAAGCTCTTCGGCTTCCTCCAATTCACCCTCGGCTTCTTCCTCGTCGGCTTCCTCGAGCAATTCGGCGCGCAACGCGGGGGCCACGGCGAAGCCGGGAATTTCCAAGTCTCCGCTTTCGCGCCAGCTGCCCCCGAAGTGTGCAACAAGGCCGGACTGGCCGAAGGGCACGTCGATCGACGCGCCTGCTTCCCGCAAGTCGGAAGCGGTATCCGCACGCACGAGCGCATCGATGTGCAGCACCTCGTCCGGGATGCGGCGCGGGATGCGCTTGTCGATCACGTTGACAGCGCCGCCGATCGCCTGGCTGCCGAACAGGAGGACGGCAGGGCCGCGCAAGACTTCGATGCTCTCGGCATTGAGCGGATCGATCGAGACCGCGTGGTCGTCCGAGGTGTTGGACACGTCGATCGCGCCAACGCCATCGACCAGCACCTTCACCCGCTCGCCGGAGAAGCCGCGAAGCACCGGGCGCGATGCACCGGGAGTGAAACCGGTAGCCGAAACCCCGGGCAAATGCTCGAGCACCTCGCCCAGCTGGCCGTCAAGATTGCGCTGCAGTTCGACGTCCTCGACCACGCTGGTGCCTGCGAGCAGGTCGAACTGGCGAAGGCCCTGAGCGCTTACCACGATCACGTTCTGCGGGTCCCTGCGACGGTCGTGGACATCGTCGGTCCGCGCTTCGTCGCCGGTGGCGGCGGGCGGAGTTTGCGCCTGCGCGTCCTGGGCATGCGCGGGCGCAAACCCGACGAAGGCGGCGGTCGAGAGAAGGGTTGCGAGTTTGCGATGATGATACAACATACCGCGGCACTTAGCGGCGGACATCGGCTTTGCAAGGCGAAATTCCTCCTGCTGGACGAACGCCGCAAAACGCGCGACGAACGACATCGACACGCGACGACAAGATGACCGACCTGGAGGAAAATGGAGCGGGCGAGGCGATTCGAACGCCCGACCCCAACCTTGGCAAGGTTGTGCTCTACCCCTGAGCTACGCCCGCTCACTGACGCTCGCCGAACCCTGTGGCCCGGTGGGGAGGCGGCCAACTAGCAGCGGCCTGCGAGTCCCGCAAGCCCAAAAAACGCACAAAATGCATCGCCCTTGCCGTGGCCGGTCCGCTCCTTCACATTCGCCTGAGAATGCCCACATGGGGCGCAACCGATTACGCATCAGAAGGTGATTTGAACGTGGCAAGCATGGGGCTGAGCATCGACGAACAGAAGGCGGTCGACCGCTTCCGCCAGGACATCGTCGAGCCGTCGATGACCAAGCTGGTGATCCTCGATTTCTATGCCGACTGGTGCGGCCCCTGCAAGGCGCTGGCCCCGGTGCTGGAGAAGGTGGCCGCCGAATACGCCGACAAGGGCGTGACCTTGCGCAAGATCGACGTCGACAAGGAACAGTTCATTGCCGCGCAGTTTCAGGTGCAGTCGATCCCGACCGTCTATGCGATGTTCCAGGGCCAGCCGGTCGCGGACCTCACCAATGCGCGCAGCGAATCGCAGCTGAAGCAAACGCTCGACCAGATTCTCGCGCAGCTAGCGGTGCAGGCGGGCGATGCTGCCGATGGGCAGCAGCAGCAGGATGTCTCGCAATTCGTCGCCATGGCCGAACAGATCCTCGCCGAGGGCGATGCCGAGCGCGCGGCGGGCATCTTCGGGCAGGTCGTCGAGATGGCGCTCGACAATGCCGCCGCGCAGGCGGGCCTCGTCCGCGCCCTACTGCAGGCCGGACATACGGAAGCCGCCCAGGCTGCGTTGCAGGCCGCCGAGACCAATCCCGCGATCGCCGCCGATCCGCTGATCGAGCAGGCTCGGACCGCGCTCGACCTTGCCGGCAACAAGGTGGACGATGGCGAACTCGCCGAGCTCAAGGCCAAGGCCGAGGGCGGCGACATGCAGGCGCGCTACGATTACGCCGAAGCCGCCTTCGCCGCCGGTCAGCGCGATGCGGCGGCGGACGAGCTGCTCGGTATGTTCGAGGCCGACCGCGAGTGGAACGAGGGCGCGGCGAAAACCAAGCTGCTCCAGATGTTCGAGGCCGTCGGGCTTGAGGACCCGTGGGTCGTCGCCACCCGCCGCCGCCTCTCCCGGCTGCTGTTCGGCTGAGCATGGCCAAGCGCCTCTCCATCTTTCCCCTGCCCGGCGCGATCCTGTTCCCGGGATTGCAGTTGCCGCTCCACATCTTCGAGCCGCGCTATCGCGAGCTCGTCGGCAGCGCGCTCGCCAAGGATCGCCTCATCGGCATGATCCAGCCTCAGCAGTCGCGTGAGGGCGCGCCGCTCTACGAGATCGGCTGCGTCGGTCGCATCGGCGATGTCGAGGCACTGGAGGACGGGCGCTATAACATCGTGCTCGACGGCGAGGCGCGCTTCCGCGTGATCCGCGAGCTCGACGTCAACACCGCCTTCCGCCAGGTGGAGGCCGAGATCCTCGAGGACCCGCAGGACGAGTTCCTTTCCAGCGTCGAGCGCGGCAGCTTCGAATTCGAGGCGCGCCGCTTCGCCGACATGCAGGGCTATTCGGTCGACTGGGAGTCGGTCGCGCGGCTGGATGACGAGACGCTGATCAACGGTGTCGCGCAGATCATCCCGTTCGACACGGCGAGCAAGCAGGCGCTGCTCGAAGCCCCGAATTTGTCGCAGCGCTGCGAGTTGATGGTCCAGCTCATGCAGTTTTTCGCGCTGAGGGACGACGGCGACGAGATTGTCACGCTCCAATGATTGTTCTGCGAACCCGCATCCGCGGGTTCGTCATCGCTAGACGTGCAGCAAAGCTGCAACCGCTGCGGGCGGGCGGTCGCGCTTGCCGGGCCTCCGCCGGCCCGGTGAGTGCTCAAATCCCGAAGCTGTTTTTCAGCCCGTCAATCACATATTGCGCGGCGAGCGCTGCCAGCAGCACGCCGAGCAGCCGCGTAATCACCGCTTCGACGCGGTCGCCGAACAGGCGCATCAGCGGGCCTGCAGCGATGAGGGCGAGCATCGTGAGCAGCAGCACCGAGCCGAGCGCGCCGAGCACGACCAGCGACTGCTCGAGACCCGTCGCCTCGTTCATCAGCAGCATGATCGCGGCGATCGCACCCGGCCCGGCCAGCATCGGCATAGCCATGGGGAAGACCGAGACGTCCTCCACCTCGGGCGTCGCGGCGAGCTTTTCGGCCCTCTCCTCGCGGCGCTGGGTGCGCTTTTCGAACACCATCTCGAAGGCGATCCAGAACAGCATCAACCCGCCCGCGATGCGGAAGCTGTCGAGCTCGATATGGAGCGCGCCGAGCAAATCCTGTCCGAACAGCGCGAAAACAAGCAGGATGACACCCGCGATCAGCGTCGCGCGGATCGCCATGCTGCGCCGCTGCACCTGCGTCGCGCCCTTCGTCAGCCCCGCATAGATCGGCGCGCAGCCGGGCGGGTCGATCACCACGAACAGCGTGATGAAAGCGGAGATGAAGAGCTGGGTCATTCAGTGGGCGCCGCGACTTCGCTGTCGAGCACTTCGGCGAGTCCCTCGTCGGTGTGCATCCGCACCAGCACGCGGCGTGCGCCATCGGCCATCACCGCCCATTCGTAAGACAGCGATGCGTCCTGCGAAGCGCCCCGACCGGTCTCGGCGGCGCGTTCGAAAGTGGTCACGCCGACGCCCTGCTCCGCGTTGCATTTCGCGACGCGGGTCTGCACGAAATCCGGCGCCGGGAGGGGAACAGCCAGAGTGTCGCCCTGGTCGAGGACCCACTTGTATTCACCATTGCGCTGGCGCTGCCAGACGGTGGTGAAATAGCCGGAGCTGCCATCGGGGCGCTGCCAGGCGCCCTTGGTCACCGCGAGTGTTCCGTCGCAGCTCGACCAGACCTGGTGCGGTTGCCACTTTACGGCCTCCGCCGGATCGGTCTGCTTCGCGAGCCATTCATGGGCATTGACCGCCTGTGGCACGAACATGACCGCATCGCCGGTCGAATAGTCGCGGAAGGCGGTCCACTGCCCGTCCTCCTGCGCCGCGCGGGCGAAAGCCAGTTCCGCGGCCACCACCCTGCTGGGGTTGGCGGTCGGCGTGAGCAGGCGCTCATAGCGGTCGCGCGGTCCGGCGGCGGTGCAGGATGCGAGGGCAAGCGCCAGCAGGGGCAGCGCGATCCTCATAGCGTACCCTCGGGCAGGTCGAGCCCTTCGTTGCAATAGGCCGCCACTACGGTGTTCCGCAATAGCACCGCGATGGTCATCGGGCCGACGCCGCCGGGGACCGGAGTGATCGCGGAGGCGACGCCTTGCGCGCCGGCATAGTCCACATCGCCGACAAGGCGACCCTTCTCCTCGCCCTCCGCAGGCGGCATGCGATTGATGCCGACGTCGATCACGGTCGCGCCCTCCTTCAGCCACTCGGCCTTGACCATCTCGGCCCGGCCCACCGCCGCGACGACGATGTCCGCGCGCTTCACCACGGCGGGCAGGTCCTTCGTGCGGCTATGCGCGATCGTGACGGTGGCGTTGGCGTCGAGCAGAAGTTGCGCCATCGGCTTGCCGACGATGTTCGAGCGGCCGATCACGACCGCCTCCAGCCCCGACAGGTCGCCCAGCCTGTCGGTCAGCAGCATCATGCAGCCCAATGGCGTGCAGGGCACGAACCCGCTCTGGCCCACCGCGAGGCGGCCGGCGTTGGTGACGTGGAACCCGTCGACATCCTTGTCCGGGCTGATGCTGGCGATCACCGCCTGTTCGTCGAGATGGCCGGGCAGCGGGAGCTGGACGAGGATGCCATCGACTGCCGGATCGGAATTGAGCTGCTCGACCAGCGCGAGCAGCTCCGCTTCGGAGGTATCGGCGGGCAGGCGATGCTCGAAACTTTCCATCCCGGCTTCGACGGTCGCCTTGTGCTTGCTGCGGACATAGACCTGGCTCGCCGGGTCCTCGCCCACCAGCACCACGGCGAGACCCGCCTTGCGACCGCTCGCGGCTTCGAACTTCGCCGCCTGTTCGCCGACCCGCTCGCGCAGCTTCGCGGCGAAGGCCTTGCCGTCGATGACCTGCGCCGTGCTCATGCCATGCCCCCGATGATGCCGCTGAGCACGATCAGGACGACGTTGATCAGCAGGATGAGCACCAGCGGCGAGAAGTCGATGGTGCCGGTGTTCGGCATGATCCGCCGGATCGGGCGGAAGATCGGTTCGAGCAGGCGGTTGATCGCGTCGTAGAAGCTCATCAGGAATTCGTTGCGCCCCACCACGTTGAAGGCGAACAGCAGGCCGATGATGAACTGGATGATCACCAGCATGATCAGCGCGCTCGCGAGCATGTCGATGATGTTGTAGATCGTAATCAGAGCTTGCATCGGACCCGGTTTCCTTGACTGGCCTGGTTGGCGACCGCCCTACACGCCTGACGCACCGCGCGCCAAGCCTTCTTGCCGCGCTATCCCGCGCTCACCAGCGTACCCGCGCCGCGGGCGGTGAAGAACTCGAGCAGCATCGCATGCGGCACGCGCCCGTCGAGCACGACCGCCGCCTCGCAGCCCGCCTCGACCGCTTTCACGCAGGTTTCGAGCTTGGGGATCATCCCGCCGCTGATCGTGCCGTCTTCGCGCAAGCGCGCGATGTCCGCCGGGGTGAGGTCGGTGAGCAGCTTGCCAGCCTTGTCGAGCACCCCGGTCACGTCGGTCAGCAGCAGCAGGCGCGCCGCGCCCAGCGCCGCTGCGAGTGCGCCCGCCATGGTGTCGGCGTTGATGTTGTAGGTGTGCCCGTCCTCGCCCACGCCGATCGGCGCGACCACCGGAATCATGCCCGCCGCCGTCGCGGTTTCGAGTACGGTCGTGTCGACCTGTGATGGCTCGCCGACATAGCCGAGGTCGAGCGCCTTCTCGATGTTGCTGTCAGGGTCCTTGACCGTGCGCGCCAGCTTGGTCGCCGTCACCAGCCCGCCGTCCTTGCCGCTGATGCCGATGGCCTTGCCGCCGGCGCGCGCGATCGAGCCGACGATCGCCTTGTTGATCGCGCCCGAGAGGACCATTTCGGCGACATCCGCGGTCTGCTTGTCGGTCACGCGCAGGCCGTCGACGAAGGTCGTCTCGACCCCCAGCTTTTCGAGCATGGCACCGATCTGCGGACCGCCGCCGTGGACCACCACCGGGTTGATGCCGACCGCCTTCAGCAGCACCACGTCCTCAGCGAATTCGCGCGCGGCGTTCTCGTCGCCCATGGCGTTGCCGCCGTATTTCACCACGAAGCTCTTGCCGGCATAGCGCTGGAAGTAGGGCAGCGCCTCGATCAGCGTTTCCGCCTTGGCGTGGATCTCGGGGCCGATGGGGCTGTCAGGGGCCATGGATGGCGTCTCCGGTAATGCGCTGCGGTGCCCCTAGCGGGGTGCAGGGGCGCGGGAAAGCCCGTTTGCGCGGGCGCCACCGCGGTGGCAGGAGGGCGCCATGCCGCGCCCGCCCCGCTTCGATGCCGCCTGGCAGCGCCGCCTCCGCTGGCGCGCGCGATGGCGCACGGCCTTGCCCTTCGCGCTGCTCGGCGTGCTCGTGGGCGTATGGCTGTTCGTCGGCCAGCCGCTGCGCGAGCGCGAGTGGAGCACGGTGCGCACCCACTTCGCGCTCTGCGGCCCCGGCCCCACCGGACCATGCGTGGTCGATGGCGACACGCTGCGCTTCGGCCGCCTCCACAGCGACCGGCGGGTACGCCTGACCGGCTTCGACGCGCCCGAGATGGACGGCTTGTGCGAGGCCGAGCGCGCCCGGGCCCGCGCGGCGCAGGCCGAGCTCCACCGCTGGCTGGCCGAGGGGCCGTTCGCGTGGAGCGGCGGCAGCGACCCGCCGCGCGACAAGTACGGCCGCGAGCTGCGCGAGGCGCGGCGCGGCGACGACCGGCTCGCCGACCACATGGTCGCAGCCGGCCTCGCCGCAGGCGACGGCTGGGGCGAGCGCGCCATCGACTGGTGCAGCTGAGCCCGCATGTAGGACAATTGTAGGAGCCGCCTCCGGCCAGTCCCGCGACATGGACCGCCTGTTACACGGTCCATCGGCAAAAAAGCCGCCCGCACGCACAACGGCCCGCATCCGGGTGGGGACACGGGCCGTGACGGGTCGCGATCATGCCCCGCTTGGAGCATATCCGGACCGCAGTAGGAAAGCGGCGATCTATTCCGCCGGCGTATTCATCGGGTCGACTGCCTCGCCCACCGTGCTGTCAGGCGCGGTGCCGGTCGCCTGCGCATCGGGCACGTTGGTCATCGGCGTATCGGGCGCGTCGACCGGGGCCGCGGCGGGATCGACATCGCTGACGATCAGCTCGCCGCCGCCTTCGTCGGTCGCGTCGGCTTCATAGGTGGTGTCCGCCGGTTCGCCGCAGGCGGCCAGCGACAGGGCGGCTGCCAGCGGCAGGACGGCGGGTGCGAATCTGCGGATCATATCTTGTCTCCTCACGCCAGGTGGACCCAATTGCCAACGGGTGCCGGGGACGGGGGTTCCTGATACGGCGCGGGCCCGCCGCGTGTCCGGATGGCTCCCGAGGCCCGGCAATTTGCGCTTTGCGAAGTCCGGCAGGCGGGATAGCGCGGATGCCATGACCCTCGCCCGCCTCATCGCCCCGCTCGCCGCACTAGCCCTGTCCGCCTGCGCCCACACCCCAGCCGCTCCCCCGCAGGACGCCTTCTGGTCCGCGCTGCAGAGCCATTGCGGCACGGCCTATGCGGGCGAACTGGTGAGCGAGGATGCGCGCGATGCCGACTGGGCGGGCAAGCGCATGATCGGCCACTGGGCGCAGTGCAGCGCCGACCGGGTCGCCATCGCCTTCCATGTCGAGGACCCGGAAGCGCCCGGTGGCTGGAACCGCAGCCGCACCTGGATCGTGACGCGCGAAATCTACGAGAACGCCGCGCAAACCACGACCGTCCTTACCCTCAGGCACGACCACCGCCATGCCGACGGCCATACCGATGCGGTGACCCAATATGGCGGGCTGACGCATGACCGGGGTTCTGCCCGCGCGCAGGACTTTCCGGTCGACATGATGTCGATCGCGCTGTTCGAGCGCGAGGGGCTGGCCGCCTCGCTCACAAACGTATGGCGGATCGAGGTCGACCCGGAGGGCACGCCCGATGCGCGCTTCGCCTACCAGCTGACCCGCCGCAACGACCCCACGCGCCGCTTCCGCGTGGAGCTGGACGCGAGCCGGCCGGTGCCCGTGCCGCCGCCCGCCTGGGGCTGGTGAGGCCCGCCAGGATGAACGGCAGATAAACCTGCGCTAAACCGCGGATGAACGGGCTCCTCCGGCCATTTTCGGGGCGCGTTTTGTCGCAATTTGCGGGGCCGTTGCGGCCATCCCTCGTTAGCATTGCTCCATGACAGAAAAACAGGAGTTGCCGTCATGAAGAAGTTTGCCACGATTACCGCCGCCGCCCTCATCACCGCCGGCATGGCCACCGGTGCCAGTGCCCAGCTCGTCGGTCAGGTAACCGGCAACGCGAGCGCGGGCGTCGGCGCCTCGGTCGATCCCGCCACCACGCTCGACCGGGTCGAGCGGACCACGACCCGGGTGCAGGGCACTGCCGAGCAGGCTGCCGAACGCGCGAAGACCCGCGTCGAAACCGCCACGACCCGCGCCAGCGAGGCGCTCGACACCACTGCCGAGCGGGCGCAGGAGCGCGCCGATGCGACGCTCGATCGCAAGGCGAAGGCCGGCGTCGGCAGCGATGCCGTGATCGTTGCGGAAACGCCCGCTGCCAGCGCCTCTGCCGAAGTGCAGGCCGACGTCGCGGCGGAGGCCGATCCCAAGCGCTGACTCCGGTCACGCAATCCGATGGAGCGACGGGTTCCCCCTCCCCCCCCGCGTCCGCTCCACACCCCGAAGGGCGGCAGGCGACTGCCGCCCTTTTCGTGCGCGCCGGGATCAGTAGATCGGTTCGCAGGCGAGGCCGTCGCCGTCGCCGTCCATCTCGGGGCGATAGCCGGGCTCGCCATAGCGCAGCGGCGCCTTGCCCGCCGCGCGCACCTGGTCGCAGCCGGGGTAATAGGCGCTGGCCATCAGCGCATCGACCTCGGCCCGCTGCTCGGGTGTGAGCGGCGTGGGGATGCTCAAGTAGAAATAGGTGCCCAGCGCGATCAGCAGGACATTGGCGATCGCCCCGGTCCACAGCTTCTCCGAGAACCCTGCTTTACGCGTCTTGTGCCGGAACAGTGCCCGCCCCGCGAGCGCGCCGCCGAGCCCGCCCAGCATGACCCACAGGACGAAGGTATCCTCGCGAATGCGCCAGCCCCCGTTCTCCGCCTGCGTCTTGTCGTAGCCGAACAGCATGAAGGCGACGAAATTGGCGATGATCAGCCAATAGGTCGCCAGCTCCAGAAACTGCATCAGCGTCACGGTGAGAGGTCCCTTTTCCCGAGGGCGATGCGGTTAGCGGGAATGCGCGGCTAGGGATTGGCGATTTTCGCCATTGGGGCGCGGTTTGAGCGGAGTGAGTGCCTTTACCGCTCGACCAAATGCCAAAGCCACCCTACGCCCAAGCCGACGAAGGGTGCAAAGCCCAACACGACCCACGGCCACCGCGCGCGCTTGAGGGCGGGTGGCAGCGGGAGGCGCAGACCACTGTCGGTGAAGACGGTTTCGCTGATGCGGGGTGGTTTTTGCGACAATCTACGTATTTGCTCTCAGAATCATTTGGGAAATAGGACGACTACTCCCACCCTTCACGCAAATCCTCTCGATTGCAGCGTTCGCAACGCACCGGGACCAATCGTACTCGTCTCAAATCTGCTTCTTGCCGATCCATAACCTCAGTCTCAAAACGATGACCGCAGCTGAGGCACCTGTATCTAATCATCCTTGGCATATGTGATCCCAACCTTGGCCAGAAGGTCATCCCAAATCTGTTGTGCCAAGTCTCTCGCCGTCATAAGCCCACTTTGATCACCGTACATATGAGCAAAGCCACCCCCGCTCCAGAAGAGCTGGTACTCATCTGATTTGACCGAAAATCCTCCGTGCGAGACGTTCTCTTCAAATCGTTCGCCGTATTGAACATTGATACCGCCAAACATGCCACCTTGGCGAATGTGTACGGTTTCGAACGCTCTTCCGTACCCACGGTTGATCACCGTGCACGAGAAGTGCCTTTCGGACCGAGTTAGCCGACACTCGACTGAGTCAAGGTTCGCGATCTCGGCGGCTGATGCCTCAAAGAAGCGAAATACTTCCTCATAGGACTGCTCAATGAAGTCGCGCCTATCAACCGCGTCAAATTCGCGTTTCGCGCGATAACGTGGAGGTTTGTAACCCTCAGCTTTTTCCAAAGAGTTCTCACCCACCTCGGTTATAACTTTAGATGACTTTCTAGCTTCCGCGCAAAGACGCCTGAGCTTCTGCGCAACCTCTAAGAATGCCACATCTTGATTGGTGAACTCAGTAATCGCTTTCCCATCTTTAGGTAGAGCTGTAAACTTTGCGAGGGGAGTGGCGAGCCAGTCACATGGACGAAAGATCACTGGCACAATTCGCATAGAGCCGTCCAGTTCTCGCTCGATCGCCTTCTCGAATTCCTGCTCATAAGCATAATTAGAAGCGATCCAATCTGGACTCGCACAAGCCAGAAAAATATCGGCGTCAGCCAATTGAGCCGATATTTCAGAATCAAAACGACCCCCCGCCAAGATTTCTCTATCGTACCAAGTATCAATCGTCCCATCACGTCGAAGTTGCGCGAGATGCTTATGCAGCTTGTCGAGGATAGTCTCGTCGGTATGACAATAGGAAATGAAAGCTTTCATCATTTTTAAGCTAATAGATTTGTCTGCTCTCCTTGTGAACCCAGCCCGTTCGCACTTCGCTCCATCAGGAGAGCCTCACTCCGCCGCCACGCTCCCGGCCTCATCCCCGAACAGGCCCGGGCCTTCGTCGCCGGCGCCGTCTTCCTCGTTCGCGGCCTTGGCCTTGTTGCGCTTGTCGAAGCTCGACCAGACGTCGTTCCAGTTGCCGCGGGTCGCGCCCTTGGAATATTCGGTCGCGCGCTGTTCGAAGAAGTTGGCGTGCTCCACGCCGTTGAGCAGCGGGGCGAGCCAGGGCAGCGGGTGGTCCTCGATCATGTAGATCGGCGGCAGGCCCAGCTGGCCCAGGCGCCAGTCCGCGATGTAGCGGATATACTTCTTGATTTCCTTCGGCGTCATGCCGCTGACCGGGCCCATTTCGAAGGCGAGGTCGATGAAATTGTCTTCCAGCCGCACCGACTTCTGGCAGATGTCGATGATGTCTTCCTTGACCGCCTTGGTGTAGCAGTCGCGCTCGCGCACGAATTCGTGGAACAGGCGCACGATGCCTTCGCAATGCAGGCTCTCGTCGCGGACCGACCAGCTGACGATCTGCCCCATGCCCTTCATCTTGTTGAAGCGCGGGAAGTTCATCAGCATGGCGAAGCTGGCGAACAGCTGCATGCCTTCGGTGAAGCCGCCGAACGCCGCCAGCGTGCGGGCGATATCCTCGTCCGTGTCGACGCCGAAGACCTGCAGATAATCGTGCTTGTCCTTCATTTCCTCGTATTCGAGGAAGGCCGAATATTCGCTTTCGGGCATGCCGATCGTGTCGAGCAGGTGGCTGTAGGCCGCGATGTGCACCGTCTCCATGTTGGAGAAGGCGGTGAGCATCATCTTCACTTCCGTGGGCTTGAACACGCGGCCGTACTTGTCGTGGTAGCAATCCTGCACCTCGACGTCGGCCTGGGTGAAGAAGCGGAAGATCTGGGTGAGCAGGTTGCGCTCGTGCTCGGTGATCTTCTGCGCCCAGTCGCGGCAGTCTTCGCCCAGCGGCACTTCTTCGGGCATCCAGTGGATCTGCTGCTGGCGCTTCCAGAACTCGTAGGCCCACGGGTATTCGAAGGGCTTGTAGGTCTTTCTGGCTTCGAGCAACGACATCTTGTGGTCTCCGGGTTCCGCGTGGACGACTCATATAGGGAATCACAGGCCGGATTCGAAGGCAAGGGGTATCGATTCGGCGGGGATAAGCTGTGCGGTTTTTTGCATCGGGCAAAGTGCCGCGCGGCGGGGAACGCGATGCGGGTTTGCGCCGTTGAGCAGACAGACCGGCGCAGACCGGTTCCGGGAAGTGCGGGCCCTAGTCCGGTTTCCCCTTTTGCGGGCAAAAGCCCGCACCCCGGTGCCTCGTCCCTCCCTCAGGGGCGGGGCACTAAGGTTTCCGGCAACAGGCGATGATTCTTGCGGGGGCGCAACGAGCCGTGCGCGAGCCTCGACGAGCCGAGGAACGGATGCCCCTTCCCACCCGTTATTTAGACATAACCCACTCAGAAGAAAGGGAAACAATGTTTGAACGTATTCGCATCAAGGAACACATGGAGGTCGTCGATTTCAAGGGCCGCCACGTCGGCACCGTGGACGAGGTCAAGGACGACGCCATCAAGCTCACCAAGTCGGACAGCGCCGACGACATGCACCATTTCCTCAAGCTGGATGACGTCGAGAAGATCGACGACAACCGCATCTACCTGACCGAAGGTGCGCGCATTCCGGAAGGCCTCGGCAACAAGGCCGTGATGGAAAACGCCTGAGCGTAAATCCTTACCCGCTCCCTTCGTACGGAGCGAGAACCCCGCCGATCCCCGCGATCGGCGGGGTTTCGCGTTGTGGTGAACGGGCCGTTAGGACAATCCTTACCACTTCGCTGCGGACCGGCTTAACCCGCGCCCGATAGTTCCCGCAGCATGGACCGGGATCTTCCCACGCGCGAGCCGCAATTGCGGCAGATGGCCGAGGCGGCACTTGCCCGCCCCGGCGATGTCGCCGCGTGGCCGGCGAAGCTGCGCGAAGCGTGGGACGCGAAGCGCGACCGGAAGGGCGCTGCTGAGCTCGCCTTCCTCGCCAGGATGGGTCTGGCGGTGGCCCTGGCCTCGAGCGTCGTCGACTTTCTCGTGGTGAGCGAGGTGGCCTTTCAGGCGCTCCTGTTCCGCCTGCTGACCATCGCCCCCCTCACCGCCGTCGCACTGGTGCTGCTGCACAAGGGGCGGCCCGGCCCGGCGAAGGCGATAATCACGGTGACCATGTCGCTGTTCGCGGCGAGCACGATCTGGCTGTCGAGCTTCGCCACGTCCGACGTGATCGCGCGCTTCAGCATGGCAGTGGTCGTGCTGATGGTGATCGGGCTGCAGACCCTGCCGTTCTCCATGACGGAGAAGGTGCGCTTCGCGCTGGTCTTCTCGCTCGCCACCTTCGTCGCGGGGATTTTCCCGCACCCGCTGCCGCCGATCCTGCTGCTGCAGCACATGATCTTCTGCGCCATCGCGATGGTCGGCGGCCTCGTGCTGGCCCGGCGCATCTGGGACTATGAAGCGCGGGACTTCCTGCGCGGCCTGCAACAGCAATTCGATCGTGAGGCGCTGGAACAGAGCAATGCGCTGCTGCGCGAGCTGTCCGAAAGCGATCCGCTGACCGGCCTGCCCAACCGCCGCACCTTTGAGCGCGCCTTCGACGAGTGCCGCGCCAAGGCGGGCACGGGCACGATGGCGGTGATGATGATCGACCTCGACCGCTTCAAGGATTTCAACGACCGCTACGGCCATCAGGCCGGGGATCGCTGCCTGATGGAAGTCGCGCGCGCACTCGACCGCTGCATCCAGCCGCACGGCGGCCATGTCGCGCGCTTCGGGGGCGAGGAATTCGTCGCGCTGCTGCCCGAAACGGGCAAGTGCTACTGCGTGATTGTGGCCGAGGAAATGCGCCAGACGATCGCCGGCCTGGCGATTGCGGTGGGGCCGAAGGCCGAGGCGGGGATCACCGCCAGCATCGGGATCGCCCGCTCGCGCGGCGAGCACACGATGGGCGAGCTGCTCGCGCGGGCCGACGAGGCGCTCTACCGCGCCAAGCACAACGGCCGCAACCGCGTCGAACTGGCCTATGCGGCGGTGGAAGAGCTGGGGTGACCGAGGCAACGAGGAAGGGGCCGGTTGCCCTTCCGGACACCGGCCCCTCCCCTATCCTGTCCTTAGATCAGGATCGCCTCACTGGCAGGCGAGGCATTCCTCGTAATCGGTCTGCTCGGCACCGGCCGACAGTTCGATCTTGGCCGCATCGGCGGTGTTGTCCGCTTCCACCCCGCCCGCGAAGCCGGCGCGCTGCACGCTCTTGGAGCGCAGGTAGTAGAGCGACTTGATGCCCTTCTCCCACGCCTGGAAGTGCAGCATCATGAGGTCCCACTTGTCGACGTCGGCCGGGATGAACAGGTTCAGCGACTGCGCCTGGTCGATATAGGGCGCGCGGTCGGCGGCGAATTCGAGCAGCCAGCGCTGGTCGATCTCGAAGCTGGTCTTGAACGCGGCCTTTTCTTCCGCGGTCAGGAAGTCGAGGTGCTGGACGCTGCCGCCCTTTTCGAGGATCGAGTTCCAGATCGCGGTCGAGTTCTTCGACTTCTTGTCGAGGATCTTTTCGAGATACGGGTTCTTCACGATGAAGCTGCCCGACAGCGTCTTGTGCGTGTAGATATTGGCCGGGATCGGCTCGATGCAGGCGCTGGTCCCGCCGCAGATGATGCTGATCGACGCGGTCGGCGCGATCGCCATCTTGCAGCTGAAGCGTTCCATCGCACCGGTTTCTTCCGCGTCCGGGCACGGGCCGCGCTCGGTCGCCAGCACCAGCGAAGCCTCTTCGGCCTTGGCGCTGATGTGCTTGAACATCTTGAGGTTCCAGACCTTCGCCATCGGGCTTTCGAAGCCGATGCCTTTGGACTGGAGGAAGGAGTGGAAGCCCATCACGCCCATGCCGACGCTGCGTTCGCGCATGGCCGAATACTTGGCGCGGGCCATCTCGTCGGGCGCGCGGTCGATGTAGTCCTGCAGCACGTTGTCGAGGAAGCGCATCACGTCCTCGATGAAGCGCTTGTCGGTGTTCCACTCGTCCCACTTTTCGAGGTTGAGCGAGGAGAGGCAGCACACCGCGGTGCGATCGTTGCCGAGGTGATCGATGCCGGTCGGCAGGGTGATTTCGGCGCACAGGTTCGAGGTCGAGACCTTGAGGCCGAGTTCGCGGTGATGCTTGGGCATCATGCGGTTCACGGTGTCGGAGAACACGATGTAGGGCTCGCCGGTTGCCAGGCGGGTTTCCACCAGCTTCTGGAACAGCGAGCGCGCGTCCACGGTCTTGCGGACCGAACCGTCACGCGGGGACACGAGGTCGAATTCCTCGCCATTGCGGACCGCTTCCATGAAGGCATCGGTCACCAGCACGCCGTGGTGCAGGTTGAGCGCCTTGCGGTTGAAATCGCCCGAGGGTTTGCGGATTTCGAGGAATTCCTCGATCTCCGGGTGGGTGATGTCGATATAGCAGGCGGCCGAACCGCGGCGCAGCGAGCCCTGCGAAATCGCCAGCGTCAGGCTGTCCATCACGCGGACGAAAGGAATGATGCCGCTGGTCTTGCCGTTGAGGCCGACCGGTTCGCCGATGCCGCGGACATTGCCCCAGTAGGTGCCGATGCCGCCGCCCTTGGAAGCGAGCCACACGTTCTCGTTCCAGGTGTTGACGATGCCGTCGAGGCTGTCGCTGACCGAATTGAGGTAGCAGCTGATCGGCAGGCCGCGCGTGGTGCCGCCGTTCGACAGCACCGGGGTCGCCGGCATGAACCACAGGTTCGAGATATAGTCGTAGAGGCGCTGCGCATGCTCGGCATCGTCGGCGAAATAGTCGGCAACGCGGGCGAACAGGTCCTGGTACTTCTCGCCCGGGAGCAGGTAGCGGTCGGTCAGCGTTTCCTTGCCGAAATCGGTCAGCAGGGAATCGCGGCTCTCGTCGGTCTGCACGTCGAAACGGCGGTCGAGAACCTTCTTGGAATCTTCCTTCTCGGCAGCAGCCTTCATCGCGCCGGCCAGGGCTTCGCCCGCGGCGGCGCTCACCAGCGCTTCGCTACCCGTATCGCCCTTGTCCATCGCCACCGCCTTCTTGGCCTTGCTGTCGGTCGTGCCCGTATCCTCGGCGGTGTCCTGCAGATCCAGATCCAGTGCCATCGCCGTGTCGTCCCCGCTTTTGAAATCCATCGTGTGCCCCGCCGTTCGTAGCCGCAGTTTGTGCCCTGTGCGTGAAGCGGGCTTAGGCCCCGCGTTCCGCTTGTGTTCGAGTCGGCAGGCCGAAGACCCACCTAGCAATTTTCGTGTCGCCGGGGGTGAAAACTTATCCCCTTTTTCCCCACAGACCGGCACACAATCGGCGCACACCCCATATGGGAATGAACGCCGTGATAGCTAGGTCTAGTGGGTGCCCCCACGTACCCGACCACTAGATACTGAATCAGACGGGACTCGCGCGCAAGAGGGTCAACAAAGATTTAACTGCTCGCGAGGGCGCCCGAAGCAGGTGTCCTATGCTGCTGCAACGCAGCGACGCGTGGAGAAAGCTGGACTTGGCCGGTGCGCAAGCCGGAAAATGAATCCGTGAAAAAAATTATGCGGGCAAAAAGGATCATGCCGGGTTGAGATTCAATCGAATCCTGCCGCGAAACTTTGGAATCGGGGCGGGATATTCGACGGGCCCTTGGCGAGCGCATGAAGGGCCCCGGATACTGTCCGGAGCCCCTTAGCTCACTCGATGCGATCCCGGCACGGGGCGGCATTCCCGCAGATGAAAACCGCCCCGGTACCGAGACGGCTCCTGGCCTTTGCGGTCAGGAAACCGGGTGGCCCGCCATGGTCAGGGCGAGCACTGCCTTCTCGCGCGGGGAGCGCGCCAGCCGGTCCGCTTCCGCGCGCTCGAGCTTGTCCCGCATGCGCTTCATCTGCTTGTCGTTCGGGGCGACGATAATGTTGGCCTGGATCAGCTGGCCCTCGTCGATCCCGTAGGATTGCGGAGTGAGGCTGGTCAGGCGCGCAACGGCGCGACGCCCGAGCTGGTCGATCCGCCTCGAACCCGTACCGCCGAAGGTCGCAATATTGCGCGCCTTCCCGTCGGGGCCGCATTGGAAGCGGACGCTGGTGAAGCCGGTAATGCCGCTAGGGGCGACGAAATGAACCCGCTGCAACTGGACGCCGAGGTCGGCTTCGACGGTTTGAGCGAAGGCCGTGGCCGCTCTGGGCGACACGACGATTTCCTGCGAGGCGATCGGTACGGCGAGCACCGAGGCCGTCACGGCAGCGGAAATGGCGAAAATGGCAAATTTGTTCATGGGATCATCCTTCCATTCAAAAGAGGATGATCGGCCGCAGAGAGTATCACACAGGGCGCGACTCTTGATGTGTACGTGGGCGATGACGGTCTAGGGTCGATCGGCACCGAAGCTTCTGCGGACGTGCTCGGCGTGCATGAGGCTACGCCGATGCAGAGGCATGTCAAGAAAGCGTCAGAAAGCCTGTCGCGCCGATGCAAAGTTGGAATATTGCTTCTGCGCCGGCTTCGCTCGTGTCGGGGATTGCCAATATCGCAACCGCGCTTGGCAACCTTGCGAGGGTGGGACGCGGACCGACTCGGTCAGACAAACTTGCGGCGGACGAGCGCGGGCAGAGCGCACCGCACGTTTCGCCGCAAGCGAGGCACGGTTCGCGTCAGGCAGCGACCCGTGCATGCGCCGCGATGGCGTCGGCGACCTCGTCGACCAGCTCGAGCGGCAGGTCGTGACCCCAGCCGGGGATCGTCTTGAGCCGCGCGCCGGGAATGCTCGCCGCCGTGTCGCGCCCCCCTTCCACCGGGACCAGCGGATCGTCTTCGCCATGAAGGACCAGCGTCGGGACGCTGACATCCTTGAGCATCCCGCGCCGGTCGCCATCGGCCACGATCGCCGAAAGGTGCCGGGTCGGCCCCTCGGGGTAGATGCTGCGGCGGATGCTCGCGCGCGTACGCTCGCGCAGGCGTTCCTCGTCGGAGGGGTAGCCCGGCGAACCGATCGTGCGGGCCAGCATCACGCCGTGGTCGACCAGCACGTCCTCCTCCATGCTCTTGGGCCGCGTCACCAGCGCCTTGAGCGCTTCGGGCTTAGCTGCAGGCAGCTTGGGATTACCGGTGGTCGAGAAGATCGAGGTGAGCGACAGGCACCGCGCGCCGTGCCGTGCGGCGACATGCTGGGCGATCATCCCACCCATGCTCGCGCCGACGATATGCGCCTTGTCGATCCCGAGGGCATCGAGCAGGCCGACGCCGTCATCGGCCATGTCGGCCAGCGTGTAAGGCACCTTCGGGGTGAAGCCGAGCTTGGACAGCAGCGTCATCTTGATGAGGCCGGGGGCCTTCACCCCGTCGAACTTGTGACTGAGGCCGATGTCGCGATTGTCGTAGCGAATGACGCGAAAGCCGTGGTTGGCCAGCGCCTCGACCAGTTCGTCCGGCCACAGGGTGAGTTGCGCACCGAATCCCATGATCAGCAGCATCGGCGGGTGGGCCGGATCGCCGTGCTCTTCGTAATGGATCTCGATTCCGTTCGCAGTTGCCTTGGGCACCCGTTTCCTCCCCGTTTCGGCCTATGGTCCTGAAATTCACCGCAAAGCAGGGCGAATGTCCATCCGGAATATCGGCAAAGCGATATTCGCGATGGTTAACATGGACTTACGACACGCCTGCATTTGTCGCAGGCATACAAGCGGAGGACCGGGGACTACGGCATTCTACGCAGGGTGTGCCACTTGGCCGGGATGCGAGCTTGGACCGCAGGAAAGAAAATCGCAGCCAGACGCGCGAGAGCCTTCGCGCGCGGATCGCAGGCATCGAGGTCGCCTGCGTCATGCGCAACCTGTCGCAATCGGGCTGCCTGATCGATGGCACGGCCCTGCCCGGCGATATCGGCGCGCCCGTCGCGATCGATCTGCTGCCCGGCTTGACGGTCGAAGGCGAGGTCGCCTGGCAACTCGGCGAGAGCATGGGCATCTTCTTCCTGGCGCCCCTCCCGCTCAGCGTGGTGCAGGGCTTCGCCCTCGACGACTGGCCACTGCGCGCCGACTGGAGCCAGGCGGGAGATTAGGGCTATCAAACGGCAACGAACGCCCGGCGACGAATGCGCCGAGCGTCCGGACCTGATCGGGAGGCGTCGCGCCTAGCCGCCCAGCACGATCACATTGCGCACCCCGCTCGCGGCGAACCGTGCCCGGTCCAGCCGGGCCATCTCGGCGCGCAGGCGGTCGCGCTCCGCGAGGTTGGGGGCGAAGACGATATTGGCCTGGAAGGTCGCGTCGCGCACATTGGTGAGCGGCGCATCCTCGAAACCGCGCAGGTTCTGCACCGCAATCGTGGCCGCCCGCTCGGCACGGCGCGCACCGGAATGGTGCAGCGTCGTCACATCGGTCGGCTTGCCCTCCTCGTCGAGCGAGAAACGGACCTGCACGATGGCTGTCATCGGCCGCTCGCCGCGCACGCCGTCGGCCCGGATGAGGTGGCGGTCGAGCCTGGCGTTCATGGCGGCCTTCCATTCGCTCATCTTGCCCGGCGAGGTCACGACGATGTCGGGATCGTCGCCGGCCGAAGCCGGAATGGCGAATGCGGCCATGGCGATGGCGGGGGCGAAAAGAAGCTTGTTCAGGGTGTTCATCGGATCATCCTCCTTGGGGAACAGGGATGAACGGCCATGTCGGACCAGCAGCCGAGCACAGTCCCATAAGCTCGTGCAAAGGCTAGAATGGTCGATCGGACTGCCGCGCTCTGCGACAATTTCCGTCTTCGTGGAGACCATTTTCGAAACTAAGTTACAACCGCAAGTCGATGGATGGGCAATTCATGTCCATCAGCGACATATGTGATCGATTAGCGGCGAGGCGTCAGGGCACCAGCACCGTGTCGCGTGCGACCGTGTCTGTTTCCGGATAATCGAGAATGAAATGCAGTCCCCTGCTCTCGTGCCGACGCAGCGCGCTCTTCACGATCAGGTCGGCGCATTCGAGCAGGTTGCGCAGTTCGATCAGGTCCGTTGTGACCCGGAAGTGGCCGTAATAATCCTCGACCTCGTCACGCATCATGCGGATGCGGTGCGCCGCGCGCTCCAGTCGCTTGGTGGTCCGCACGATGCCGACATAGTTCCACATGAAGCGGCGGATTTCGGTCCAGTTCTGCTTGATGACCACCTCCTCGTCGGAATCGGTCACGCGGCTTTCGTCCCACGGCAGGATTTCGGGCGGGTCGTCGAGCTTGTCCCAGCATTCGAGGATGTCCTTCGCCGCCGCCTCGCCGAAGACGAAGCACTCGAGCAGCGAGTTGGAGGCAAGGCGGTTCGCGCCATGGAGACCGCTCTCGGTACATTCGCCTGCGGCCCAAAGGCCCGGCAGGTCGGTCCTGGCATCGAGCCCGATCTTCACGCCGCCGCAGGTGTAGTGCTGCGCGGGCACCACCGGGATCGGCCCCTTGGTCATGTCGATGCCGAGGCCCAGCAGCTTCTCGTGGATCGTGGGGAAATGCTCCATCACGAATTCGGGCGGCTGGTGGCTGATGTCGAGATGGACGTAGTCGAGGCCGTAGCGCTTGATCTGGTCGTCGTTGGCGCGCGCCACGATGTCGCGCGGGGCAAGTTCCATGCGCTCGGGGTCGTACTTCTCCATGTAGCGTTCGCCCGTGACCGGGTTGAACAGCCGCCCGCCCTCGCCGCGCACCGCTTCGGTGATGAGGAAGTTCTTGACCTCCAGATTGTAGAGGCAGGTCGGGTGGAACTGCATCATCTCCATGTTGGAAACGCGCGCGCCCGCCCGCCAGGCCATGGCGATCCCGTCACCCGTCGCGCCGCGCGGCGCGGTGGAGAACAGGTAGACGCGGCCCGCGCCGCCCGCCGCCAGCACGGTGGCGCGTGCGACATGCGTGACGACCTTCCCGCTCCCCTCGTCGAGCGCATAGGCGCCCCACACCCGGCCGGACCCTGAATAATCCTTCTGGTTGCGCCCGGTGATCAGGTCGACGCAGCTCTGGCCGGGCAGCAGCGTGATGTTCGGATTTTCCTCCGCCGCCTTGAGCAGCGCCGCCTGCACCGCCCAGCCGGTCGCATCGTTGACGTGGACGATCCGGCGATGCGAATGTCCGCCCTCGCGCGTCAGGTGAAGATCGCCTTCCTCGCGGTTGAACGGCACACCCAGCTCGCACAGCCGGTCAATCGAGGCGGGCGCGCGTTCGATCACGAACTCCACCGTCTCGCGATCGTTCAGGCCCGCGCCGGCGATCATGGTGTCGCGCACATGGTTTTCGAAGGTGTCGCCCGCGTCCAGCACTGCGGCAATACCGCCCTGCGCCCAGGCGGTCGACCCGCTCCTCAGATCGCCCTTGGCGAGCACGAGCACTTTCCTGCGCTCGGCCAAGGCCAAAGCCGCCGTCAGGCCCGCAGCGCCCGATCCGATCACGAGAACGTCATGTGTCGTTGTCATGCGCGCGTCATGCCTCCGCATTCGCCATGCGGCAAGCAGGGAACGCTTCGGCGCAGGACAACTTCAGTTGGCCGCGCATAGGGTTAAGGGACGAATCGACAGGGGATAAAACAACGGGATCGGAGGGTCGCATTCACATGGGACTGAATAGAATCGCCTGCGCGTTCGGGAAGCACAAGGTGGACCGCGAAGGCGTCAAACGCGCCGGCGGGCAGCAGGTCGGGCGTTGCCGCAACTGCAAGACGCCGCTGGAAGAGATCGAACCGCACAACTGGGCCGCGATGCGGGTCAAGGATGCGGGGCTGGGCCGCCGCGCCATATACTGAGGTTGGTTGGGGACTAGCCCGCGCCGGTAAGCTGGACGAACACGTCTTCCAGATCTGCCTCGCGGGTGGTCACATCCTCGATCGCATAGCCGTGCGACTGCACGATCGAGAGCACCTGTCCGGCGCTCGCCTTGTCGCGGTCGTAGGTGATCTCGAGCTTGCGCGGCTCGATCACCTCGGCGCGCACGAAGCCTTGCTCGAGGATCGGCCCGCCGAGGTCCTTGTCGACCGTGACGGAAACGACCTTTTCGCGCGCCATGCCGACGAGTTCGCGGGTCGGCTTTTCCGCGATCAGTTCGCCGTGGTTGATGATCGCGATCCGGTCGCACAGCTGCTCGGCTTCCTCGAGATAGTGCGTGGTCAGCACCACGGTCACGCCCTCGCGGTTGAGTTCGGTGACCAGTTCCCACAGCTGGCGACGCAGCTCGACATCGACGCCGGCGGTCGGTTCGTCGAGCACGAGAATCGGCGGCGAATGGACCATGGCCTTGGCGATCAGCAGGCGCCGCTTCATCCCGCCCGATAGCGTGCGCGCATAGGCATCGCGCTTGTCCCACAGGTGGACCGCCCTGAGCAGCTCCTCGCTCCGGCGCTCTGACTTGGGGATGCCGTAGAAGCCGCCCTGGTTCTCGAGTACTTCGAAGGGCGTGAAGAAGGGATCGAAAACGATCTCCTGGGGTACGATCCCGATGCTGCGCTTGGCGTTGCGCGGGTTCTCGGTGATGTCGAAGCCCCAGATTTCCGCACTGCCGCTCGTCTTGGTGACCAGCCCGGCGAGGATATTGATCAGGGTCGACTTGCCCGCACCGTTCGGGCCTAGTAGGCCGAAGATGCCGCCCTGCGGCACGTCGAAGCTCACCCCCTTCAGCGCCAGCTTTGGCTTCTCTCCCGGCCCCGGGGGGGCGTATTCCTTGACGAGATTGTCGATGCGAATGGCGGGCGGAGTGGTCATGCGGTTCACCTAGGCGCTTGAGGCCCACATAAAAACCCATTATCGGCGCTCGGCATGAGCCTGCCTCCCCCCGAAGTATCCAAGGTCACCACGCGCCGCGTGTGGTGCGACGGTGCAACCGACATCCGCACGGGCGAGAACTATCGCGCCGCTGCGCTCGGCCACCCCAAGGTCTATCTCGAGATCGACGAGCACGGCTATGTCGACTGCGGCTATTGCGACCGGCGCTTCGTGCTCGAAGGCGGGCCGGCGGACGGCGTCGACCAGTCGACGCTCATGGACATTTCCGAAGGCGGCGACCCGGGTCATCGCTAAGCCCCTCGCGTAACGGGCGCGGTGCACCTACATAGGGGCGCATGACCGACGCGAATGACCCGCACGCCCTGCTCTACAGCCATCTCGACCCCGAAGAAGCGACTGCGCTGACGGCACGGCTCCTGCAGCCGTGCGACGATGGCGAGCTCTACCTCCAGTTCATGGCGAGCGAGATGTTCGCGTTCGACGACGGACGACTCAAGACAGCCGATTACAGTCGCGATTCGGGCTTCGGTTTGCGCGGCGTCGCTGGCGAGACCACCGGCTTCGCGCATGCCAACGAGATCAGCGCGAAAGCCATCGCCCGCGCGGGCGAGACCTTGCAGCTACTCGATGCGACCAAATCGCCGCATAGCGCCCCGCCGGTGCGCACCAACACGCATCTCTACACCGACGCCAGCCCGCTCGATCTCGTGCCCTTCGCCGAGAAGGTCGCGCTGCTCGAAAAGATCGACGCCGTCGCCCGCGCCAAGGACCCGCGCGTTGCCCAGGTCACCGCCGGTCTGTCGGCCAGCTGGAGCGTGGTCGACATCATTCGCGCCGACGGCTTCACCGCGCGCGACATCCGCCCGCTGGTGCGGTTAAACGTCTCGGTGGTCACGGAGCAGAACGGCCGCCGCGAGACCGGCAGCTTCGGCTTCGGCGGCCGCTATCTCTACGATCGCCTGTTCGACGAGGGCCGATGGATGCGCGCGGTCGACGAGGCCGTGCGCCAGGCACTGGTCAATCTCGAAAGCGTTGCAGCACCGGCAGGGGAAACGACTGTGCTGCTCGGCCCCGGCTGGCCCGGCATCCTGCTGCACGAGGCTGTCGGCCACGGGCTGGAAGGCGATTTCAACCGCAAGGGCACCAGCGCCTTTTCCGGCCGCATCGGCGAACGCGTCGCTGCCCCCGGCGTGACCGTGATCGACGACGGCAGCATCGCCGAACGGCGCGGTTCGCTCACCATCGACGACGAGGGCACGCCCACGCGCGAGACCGTGCTGATCGAGGACGGCATCCTCAAGGGCTACATGCAGGACCGCCTCAACGCGCGCCTCATGGCGGTGGAGCCGACCGGCAACGGCCGCCGCGAAAGCTACCAGCATGCCCCCATGCCGCGCATGACCAACACCTTCATGCAGGGCGGCAAGGACGATCCCGCAGAGCTGCTGAGCCGTGTGGATGACGGTATCTACGCTACCAGCTTCGGCGGCGGCCAGGTCGATATCGTGAGCGGCAAGTTCGTCTTCGCCTGCACCGAAGCCTACAAGGTCGAGAAGGGCAGGATCGTGGCGCCGATCAAGGGCGCGACGCTGATCGGCGACGGGCCGAGCGTGCTCACCCGCGTCACAGGCATCGGCAACGACATGGCGCTCGACGAAGGCATCGGCATGTGCGGCAAGGGCGGGCAGGGCGTGCCTGCGGGCGTCGGCCAGCCGACGCTCCTGATCGACGGCATCACGGTCGGCGGCACCGCCTGACCGCGCCGGGAAGGCAACTCATCGCAGGTTCAGGCGTTTTCGATTACACCGTCGCAAGTCACAGGAGACTCGCCATGTTCAAACCCCTGATTGCCGCCAGTGCCGCCCTGACGTTGCTCGCCGCGCCCGCCTTTGCGGACGATCATGGCGAAGCCGAAATGACCAAGGGCGAAGCCAAGCTCGCTAGGATGCTCGAAGGCCGCGTGGCCGGAGAGCCGGAGAACTGCATCCGCACCTTCGGCAGCCGCAACATCCAGCAGATCGACGGCACCGCGCTCGTCTACAAGTCGGGCAACACGATCTGGGTGAACTACACGCGTTCGCCCGACCAGATCGATTCTGACGAGATCATGGTGATCAAGCGGTTCGACGGCAGCAGCCTCTGCCGCACCGACCAGATCACGCTGCGCGAACGCTTTGGCGGCTTCTTCTCGGGCGTGATCTTCCTCGACGATTTCATCCCCTATCGCGTGCCCGAGAGCGAGGGCGAAGGCTGAACCGAGCGGCAGCCAGCGCGGCGGAGCTTGGCAGGCCCAACCCGCAGCGCGCATAGGGGTTTTCGAGAGGAGACCCCTATGATCAGTCCGCAGACCCCCGTAGATTCGCCCTTCGGCTACCGCTCGACCGCGCGAGAGGTGGCCGAGGGAATCGACCTTTCGGGCAAGACCGTGGTTGTTACTGGCGGCTATTCCGGCATCGGCACCGAAACCGTCCGCGCACTCGCCGGTGCCGGTGCGAGGGTCCTGGTCGGGGCACGGCGGGCCGATGCCGCGCATGAGGTGCTGGACGGGATGGAGGGCGAGATCGCGATCCTCGCGCTCGACCTTTCCGATCCCGCCTCGATCGACAGCTTCGCCGAGGCGGTCGCGGGTGAAACCGACACGATCGATATCCTGATCAACAACGCCGCCATCATGGCGAGCCCGCTCGCCCGCGATGCCCGCGGCTACGAGATGCAGTTCGCCACCAACCACCTCGGCCATTTCCAGCTCACCGCGCGGCTGTGGCCGCTGCTGGTCGCGGGCGGCGGGGCGCGGGTCGTCGTGCTCTCCTCGATCGGCCACCGGCTCGGCGGGCTCGATCTCGACGATCCGAATTTCAAGGCGCGCGATTATGACAAGTGGCTCGCCTACGGGCAGGCGAAATCGGCCAACGCGCTGTTCGCGCTGCAGGTCGACAAATTCGGCGAGGCAAAGGGCGTGCGCGCCTTCGCCGTGCACCCGGGCGGCATCGCCACCCCGCTCCAGCGCCACCTCACGATGGAGGAGCAGAAGGCAATGGGCTGGTACGACGAGGAGGGCAACGTCCACAAAGCCTTCAAGTCCACCGAGGAAGGCGCCGCAACAAGCGTCTGGTGCGCGGTCTCGCCGCTGCTTGATGGCATGGGCGGAGTCTATTGCGAGGATTGCGATGTGGCCAAACCCGCCGATCCCGAGAATCCGCGCGCCGGCGGGGTGTGCCCGCATGTCCGCGACGAGAACCTGGCCGAGGCGCTGTGGCGCAAGTCCGAAGAGATGACCGGGGTCAGCTTCCCCGGCTAGCCGCATAATATTCGCACAGGTCGTTGACCGGACAGCCTGCGCATTTCGGGGCTCGGGCACTGCAGATGCGCTTGCCGAACTGGATCAGCCAGAAATGCCCGTCGCGCAGCGCCCATTCCGGTGAGCGATCCTGGAGCTGCTGCGCGGTCTTGTCCGCCGTCTTCGCCTCTGTCAGGCCGATGCGATTGCACACACGGTGCACATGCGTGTCGACCGCGATCACGTCCTTCCCGAAGGTGAAGCTCAGCACGATATCGGCGCATTTGCGGCCGATCCCCGGCAGGCTCAGCAGCTCCGCCCGCGTATCGGGCACCACCCCACCATGTTCGGCGATAAGCGCCTCGCAGAAGGCCCGGATATTGCGCGTTTTCATGTTGTAGAGACCGCAAGGCCTGATCGCAGCGGCAATGGCGCGGTCGTCGAGCTCGAGCATCTCCTCGGGCGTCGTCGCAAGCGCGAACAGGGCGCGCGCCGCCGATGCCGTATTTCGGTCGAGCGACTGGGCCGAAAGCATGCACGAGATGCACGAGCGGAACGCGTCGGGCTGGCCTTTCGGGCCCTTGGCCCCGCGCGTTCGCCCGGGCATTTCATTGGCGAGGATGCGATAGACCCCCTCGACCTGAACCTCGCTCAGCAAGGGTCAGGCCGGGATCGGATCGTCGACCTTTTCCAGGCTCGGATAGTCGGTGTAGCCCTCGGCCCCGCCGCCATAATAGGTGTCGGGATCGTCTTCGTTGTACGGACCGTCCTGCGCGATGCGCGCGGGCAGATCCGGATTTGCGATGAACATCCGGCCGAAGGCGATGGCATCGGCATGACCGTCGGCCACCCACTGCGCCGCCATCTCCGGCGTGAAATTGCCATTGGCGATGAACGGCCCGTCGAAGGCTGCGCGCATGTCATGGATGATCTGGTCGCCCTTGCCCTTCTCGCCGTCGGCCCCGCCGTGATCGGTGGCCCGGACCGTGTGGAGATAGGCGAGCCCGCGCCCGGCCAGCAGCTTTGCCGCGGCGGGATAGGTTTCGCCCGGGTTCTCGTCCGCGCTACCGCCGGCCCCGCCGATGGGGGTCAGGCGCACGCCGACGCGGTTGGCGGGCAGCTCCGCCAGCACCGCCTCGATGGCTTCGCCCAGCAGGCGCAGGCGGTTGTCGAGACTGCCGCCGTATTCGTCCTCGCGGCGGTTCACGCCCGAGCGCATGAACTGGTCGATCAGATAGCCGTTCGCCGCGTGCAGCTCCACCCCGTCGAACCCGGCCTGGGCGGCGCATCGCGCGGCATGGCTGTAATCTTCGAGCACTTTCGCAATGTCTTCCTTGGTCATTGCGCGCGCTTCCTCGAACGGCACCTGCGGGCCGTCGGGATGGCGATCGCCCACGAACGCCTCGCCTTCGGGCGTCCAGGCGCTGGACGAAACCGGCGCGCCGCCGTCGGGCTGGAAGACCGGATGGCTGACCGCGCCCACGTGCCACAGCTGGCAGACGATCCGCCCGCCCGCATTGTGGACCGCATCGGTCACCGGCTTCCAGCTTTCGACCTGCGCGTCGGTGAAGATGCCGGGCGTCCAGGCATAGCCCTGACCCTGGTGGCTGATCTGCGTCGCTTCGCTGACGATCAGGCCGGCACCCGCGCGCTGGGCGTAATAGAGGGCATGAAGGCCCGTCTGCTCGTTCGTCTTCGCGGTCGACCGGCTGCGCGTCAGCGGCGCCATCAAGATCCGGTTGGGCGCCTCGAAGGCGCCGATGGTGACGGGGTCGAAGAGGGGGGCGTTGCTGGGCATGGATATCTCCGTTGAGGGGGTTTTCCTCCCAACGGGACAGGGCCGCGCTGCGTTCCGAAAATCAACCTCCGGCGCGCGCCTGCCCGGTCTTGCATAGCGACAGCGCGAGGCAGTGCGCGCAATCGGGCGATGCCGGGCGGCAGGAGGTCTGCCCGAGCTTCTTCATCAGCAGGTGATGCTCGTCGAAATCGCCACCGTCCCATTCTTCCGGCATGACCGGCATGATCGCCTCGAACGCGCGATCGGTGCTGGCCTTGGGCGGGACCAGCCCCATGCGCTGGAGGATGCGGGTGTGATGGCCATCGAGCACGATCGCGCGCCGGTCGAGCGTGGAGGCATTCATCACGCCCGCGGCGATCTTGCGACCGATGCCGGGAAGCTGTTCGAGCCAGCGCATGGCGGGCAGAGTCTCCATCTCGGCGAGATGCGCCAGGTCGACCGCCCCGCGTCGTTCGATCAGCGCGGTGAGGCTCGCCTTGAGCCGCTCGGCGGCGATGTTGGGATAGGTCTGCGTCGCAAGCTCGGCCTGGAGGTCATCGAGCGGAGCCTGCGCCACTTCTTCCCACGAGCCGTAGCGCCTGAGCAGCCGGTCGGTCGCCGCATTCGAGACCTCGGATTTGGTCCGCGCGCCAATGACGCCCTGCACCAGCACCCACTCGGGCCTGCGCCATTCCGCCGCCGCCCGCTCGATCCGCCCGAAGCGCTGGACCAGCAGCGCCTGCAGGCGGCGCAGCGTCTCGGTGCGCGGGTCGGAGCCGAGGTCTAGCTGCAACTTACTCCCACTCGATCGTGCCCGGCGGCTTCGAGGTATAGTCGTAGACGACGCGGTTGATGCCCTGCACCTCGTTGACGATGCGAGTCGCGCAACCGGTTAGGAAGCTCGCGTCGAAGGGGTAGACGTCCGCCGTCATGCCATCGGTCGAAGTCACCGCGCGCAGGCCGCAGACGCTGTCGTAGGTGCGATAATCGCCCATCACGCCCACGGTCTTGACCGGCAGCAGCACGGCGAAGGCCTGCCAGATCGCATCGTAAAGGCCAGCCTTGCGGATCTCGTCGAGATAGATCGCGTCGGCCTTGCGCAGGATGTCGCAGCGGTCCTTCGTGACCTCGCCAGGGATGCGGATGGCGAGGCCCGGCCCGGGGAAGGGGTGGCGGCCGACGAACATGTCGGGCAAGCCAAGCTCGCGGCCGAGTTCGCGGACCTCGTCCTTGAACAGTTCGCGAAGGGGTTCGACCAGCTGCATGTTCATGCGCTCGGGCAGGCCGCCGACATTGTGGTGGCTCTTGATCGTCACGCTCGGCCCGCCGGTGAAGCTGACGCTCTCGATCACGTCGGGATAGAGTGTCCCCTGCGCGAGGAAGTCCGCGCCGCCGATCTTCTGCGCCTCGGCCTCGAACACGTCGATGAAGGTCTTGCCGATGAACTTGCGCTTGGCTTCGGGGTCGGTGACGCCTGCGAGGCCGCTCATGAACAGCTCTTCGGCATCCACGACGACGAGCGGGATGTTGTAATGGTCGCGGAACATGGTCTCGACCTGCTCGCGCTCGTTGAGGCGCAAGAGACCGTGGTCGACGAAGACGCAGGTCAGCTGTTCGCCGATCGCTTCGTGGATGAGGATCGCGGCGACCGAGCTGTCGACCCCGCCGGAGAGGCCGCAGATGACCTTGCCGTCACCCACCTGCTCGCGGATCTCGCGCACCTTGGTCTCGCGATAGGCGGCCATGGTCCAGTCGCCCGCGAGCCCGCAGACGTGACGCACGAAATTGGCGATCAGCTTGCCGCCGTCGGGCGTGTGGACGACCTCGGGATGGAACTGGGTGCCGTAGAACTTGCGGCTCTCGTCCGCGATCACCGCGAAGGGCGCGCCGTCGGAAATCGCGACGATATCGAAGCCGGGGGCGAACTTCGTCACCTTGTCGCCGTGGCTCATCCACACCTGGTGGCGCTCGCCGACCTGCCAGAGGCCGTCGAACAAGGCGCAATCCTTCGTGACCGTGAGGTAGGCGCGGCCGAATTCGCCGCCTTCGCCAGTCTCGTGCCCGGGGCGGACCTCGCCGCCCAGCTGGTGGCTCATAACCTGCTGGCCGTAGCAGATGCCGAGGATCGGCAGGCCTGCCTCGAACAGCATTTCCGGCGCGCGCGGACTGCCTTCCTCGGGCACCCCGGCTGGCGAGCCGGAGAGGATGATGCCCTTCGGCTTCAGGCGAAGAAACGCATCCTCGGCCTGCGTGAAGGGTGCGATCTCGCAATAGACCCCGGCTTCGCGCACGCGGCGGGCGATGAGCTGGGTGACCTGGCTGCCGAAATCGACGATCAGGATAGTGTCTGGGAGGATGGAATCGGGAATGTGTGCGTCGTCCATGGCGCAAGCGGTTAGGCAGGGGCCGGTGTTCTGTCCAGCGGCAGGACCATGCCGGCGCGACAAAAGACAGGGCTGCGCGATCGTTGCGCCAAACGCAACACCCCTCTCCGTTTTCTCACTTTTGTTCGCGGAACCGTAATATTATTACAGTCTCACATTCGGAAGCACGGCGATCTCCTAGCGCCTTTCCGGAGCAAGAACAGTCGGGCCCGCGCCTCCTCCCCCAATGAGCGCCCGCCCGGACTGGCCTTCCTTGCCCCGCGGCCCGGCTCTTCCGGCCCCGCCGCCCGGCAAGGCGATATGGCAGCGAGTAGAGACGCGGCTGCCGGTTCCTCCTCTCCCCTCCCCCCCCCCCCGGAACCGGCACCGCGCCTCGAAGCGCATCGACCGCATTCAGGCAGCCGCATCTCCCGAATCCGGCCTGTAGGAATAGAGGGTTCGCGTGGAGCCGGTGTTGATGATCTTGGGGTCGCACACGAGCCATGGTTCGCCCACGATGCCCAGCTTCACCGCGTAGCAATAGGTGAAGTGCTTCCCGATGGCATTGGTGTCATGCATCACCAGGTCGTCGATGGTCGCGCCGCCAGTGACCGTGATCACCTCGCCCGACGACTTTGCCCCATGCGATGGGCCGGGCTTGGCGTCATTCGGCAAGACCCAGAAGCTGTTGCCCGCCGGTTCGGCCAGTCTGGTAGGGACCAGTTCTCCATCGAGCTCGACCGCCGGCGAGCACCAGACGTAGGTGATCGCGACTTCCTCGGTCACCCCTGCCTTTTTGAGGTTCACCGTGCCGTTCTTGTGGACGATCGTGGGTTTGAGCGGGAGGACCTGCTGGAAGTGGAACTTCCCTTCATATTCCCCGGTGTTGCCCTTCTCCTTCACATCGCGCACGAAGACGTTCACTTTGACTTCGAGTACCATCCCGCTTCTCCCTTCCATGCTGTCTGCAGGGTTCATGCGCCCGCTATCCGGTCGTCGATTGCCGGATCGATCTGCTTGGCCCGGAAGCGCGCCCTGAGCCGCGTCGCGAGTGCCTTCTGTCCGAGCCGTTCGGCCGCTACCGCCCGCAAGGCCGTGGCGTTGATGTTGAAACCGCTACGTCTGTCGTCCACCGCCAGCGCGCGCGCATAGGCGGTCGCTTCGCCCTCCGGGTCTCCGCTGCGGGCATTCGCCAATGCTTCGACGATATGCGCGGCAACGATCGGCCAGACGTGGTCGGGATCGTCCGGATCGAGCTTCTCGAGCCAGCGCGCGGCAAGCGCCTTGAGGGCCGCGGGCGACTGGTCGGCCCGGTCGGTCAGCGCGCGGGCCAGCTGGAGGCCGGCGGGGCGTTCGACATTCCAGCTGGCGTGTTCCGGATCGCGTTTGCGCAGATCGTCGACCAGCGCCTGCGTGCGATCGAAATCGGACGTGGCCGCGGCGACCTTGCCCTCGCGCCAGTTGAGGAACCCGCGCTCGAGGAAGACGCCGATCGCGACTTCGCGGCTGACGGTGTTCTCCGGATCGTGGCGGATCACGGCATCGGCCTCGCGCGCGGCCAGGTCGAGCACGCTCCGCGCCTCGCCGCGCTTGCCCGAGAGGGCGAGCAGCCAGCCCATCCGCTGCCGTGCGAAGATCGCCATACGGCGGGCGTCGTAATTGTTCGGGTCCTTCGCCAGCACCTCGCGATAGAGCGCGATCTCCTCGCGGCGGATTCTCGCCGAACCTGCGAAATCGGCCAGATACTGCCGCGTCGTCGCCACCCAGCTGAGCCCTTCGCCCAGCTCGATCACGCGCGCCGCAGGCCGTCCTTCGGCCTCCGCAACCCCTTCGACGATCTCAACGCTGCGCTCGAACTGCGGCAGCGCGTCTTCGTAGCGCCCCTCGCCGACCGCCAGCGTTCCCAGATTGCTGAGCGCGTAGGATTCTTCCATCTGCCATGTGAGGTTCTTCGGATCGCGCCGGGCAAGCCGCTGCGAGATTGCGGCATATTCGCCCAGCGCACGCTTGGCCTCGGCCAGCTCGCCGCGCTGCCAGGCAAGATAGCCGACCCAGTAGAGGCTCTGCCCATGGTCGAAGAGCCGCTCGGGATCGTCCGGGCTGCGCGCCAGCAGCTCGCCCGTGGTCCGCGCCGCTTCGCGGACGGCCGGCAGGGCGACGTCGTTCTTGCCGCGCAGGTTCTGGACTTCGGCCACCAGTTGCACGGCCTTCACCCTTCGGCCGAGCTCGTCCGGCGTAAGGTTCTCGATCTTCTGCCGCGCGTAATAGTCGAGCGCACGCGACCCCACCCCGTCGAGCAGGTCCAGCCGCCCGACCGGTTCCAGCTGTTCGCGCAGATCGGTGAGCATGTATTCGACGAGGCCGTTCGCTTCCGCGCGCTCGGCCCGCGCGACATCGCGCTGCTGCGTGACGAACAGCGCCAGGGCGATGGCGACGACCATGCCGGCGAAGGACGCCCCCGCCGTGACCGCCATCCGGCGATGCCGCCGGTGCGCTTCGCGGTTCACCAGTCGGTCGAGCCCGACACCCGCGAGACCGGCCGCCAGCTTGAGCATGCCGAGCTTGCGACCGTCCGCCTGCGGGCGCAGATCCGCCGCCACCGGCTCGATCGTATCGTCGGTCGGCTCGCCGTTCTCGTGGCGGACCAGCAGCGCGGGCGGAATGTTGTAGGGCGGCTCGCCATCGACGACGGCGAGGAAGATCCGGTCGTCGCCATGACCTGCGCGGAACAGCTCGATTTCCCGCGCGATCCAGGGCGAGACGGCGGCGGCAGGCGAGCACAGGACGATCAGGGCTTCGCTGGCCGCCAGCGCGCTCTCGATCGCGGCGCCGAGGTTCTGCGATGCCGGCAGCTCTTCGCGGTCCTTGAAGATCGGGCGCAGGCCCTCCCCGTCCTCGGCGATTTCCTCGGGCAGGCGGTAGCTTTCCAGCCGCTCGTGTAGCCACTCGGCCACCTCGCGGTCGCGATGGCTGTAGCTCAGGAATGCCTTGTAGCGGCGCTGCTCCAAGTCGTGCCCCCCAATTCGGCGTGCGGCAAGCGACTCGAAGGGGAGGTTCTGTTGTTGCGCCCACTATCCGCGCCGGACGGGCGGATTGCAAATGGGGCCGGTCAGGCCGGGAGGCCGCGCCGAGTCGCCTCCTCGCGCAATTCGGTCTTGAGCAGCTTGCCGATATGGCTGCGTGGCATGTCCGCGATGGCATGAAGCTGGGCGAGGCGCTGGGTCTTGCCGAGCCGGGAGTTGACCGCCGCCATGATCGCATCGCAACCGCGCGCATCGGGCTTCAGCGTCACGAAGCCGACCGGGGTTTCGCCCCACCGTTCGCTCGGCACGCCGATCACCGCCGCTTCCACGACATCCGCTTCCTTGGCCAGCTCGTCCTCCAGATCGACCGGGAAGATGTTGAATCCACCCGAGATGATCATGTCCTTCGCGCGGCCGACCAGTTCGACGAACCCTTCCGCATCGACGCGCCCGATATCGCCCATGCGTTGCCACACCTCGCCGGTCTCCGGATCGCTCCAGTAGCCCTCGCGCGTCTTCTCGGGCTGGTTCTTGTAGCCCATCATCATCGTCTGGCTGCGGCCGATCAGGTTGCCCGGCGTGCCCGGCGCGACCGGTCGGTCCTCGTCGTCGAGCACCTTCAGTTCGCTGCCCGGTGCCGGCCGCCCGACGGTGTGCAGCTTGTCGGGAAACTTGTGTGCTTCCAGCAGACAGACGACCCCGCCCTCGGTCATCGAATAGATCTCGATCAGCGCGCCGGGCATGCGGTCGAGCACCTCGCGCTTGAGGTGCGCCGGGAAGGGCGCGGAGGTGCAATATTTCAGTTGCAGCGCCGACAGGTCGAAATCGTCGAAGCGCGGTTCCTGCATCAGGCGGCGGTATTGCACGGGCACCAGCATCGTCACCGTTGTCCGATCGCCCTGCGCGAATTCCAGCCAGCGCAGCACGTCGAACTTGCGCATTACCCGGACCGTGCCGCCGGCCAGCAGCGGCGGGAGGAAGGCAACCATGGTGGTGTTCGAATAGAGCGGCGTCGAGGCAAGGCTGCGCACCGGCAGGCCATTCTCCAGCCAGCTGGAAGCGGTCGCCGCGAATTGCCGCCAGCGCATCTGGTGTGAATGGACGATCCCCTTGGGAACGCCGGTCGTGCCGGAGGAATAGATGATGTTGAAGGGATCGCCGGGCTGCGGATCGAAAGCCGCTGCCTTGGTGCCTGCGGGCGCCATCCAGTCGTCCACATCCTCGTCCAGCACTACCCGGACCATCCCGGGAAAGCAGTCGTCTCCCAATTCGGCAAGCTTGGCCCGGTCGATGAAGATGTGCTTCGCGCCCGAGTCCGCTGCCATGCCCGCCAGCTGCTCGGGACTGGCGCTCGTTGTCAGCGGCGCCGCCACCCCGCCCGCGCGCACTGCGGCGAGGAACACCAGCGCATAGGGGATCGAGGAATAACCGAGGATCGCGACCGACTGCCCGCGCGCCAACCCGTCGTCCTGCAAGCGCGCCGCGATCCGCTCGACCCGGTCGCCGAGTTCGGCCCAGCCGAGCTCGCCCTCATCGTCGCGCAGTGCAACCTGATCGCCGAGCGCCGAGGCGTTGTCGGCGATGATCTGCGGAAAGCTGCCGAATGGTTCGGTCAGCGCTGCTGTCTGTGTCTCTCCCATTTCCGCAGACTATCGCAGCGTTTTCCCGTGTCTAGCCGCCAGCGAGGCTGCCGAGCGAAAAAGCGAGGATGGCGCCCAGCGCGGTCGCCACGCCTGCCCAGTGGCGGTCTTCCCTGTAGGCTTGCGGAAAGACCTCGGTCGCGAGGCTCGCGATCACCGCCCCGGCGGCAAAGCAGCGAATGATCGCCAGCGGACCTTCGCCGACCCCTTCGAGCGCCAGATTGCCGATGATCGCGGCGGCGGAAAGGATCGCAGCGGTCCACACCCATAGCCACAGAACCTTCGCTTTCGAACGTCCCCCTTCCGCCATCGCGCGCGCGCCGCCCGCCGCCTCGGGCAGGTTGGACAGCAGGATGGAACCGGCGAGCGCCGCCACCTCCAGCCCGCCCGCGCCGATCAGGGCGACGCCGAGCGCAAGGTTCTCCGGGATACCGTCGAGCGTGATCGCGGCGAGCAGGCCGCCGCCCGAATCGCTGCCCCATTTCTCGTCGATCAGATAGTCGCACAGCGCGAAGACCGCCGCCCCCGCCCCCACGCCCAGCATGGCGTGGAAGATGCTGGTCCTGTCGATCGAAGGCTGGATCAGTTCGCTTGTGACGGACAGCAGCAAGGCGCCGCCGGCGAGCGCAACGAGGAAACCCTCGACGCCCTTCGGCAGCTTGCCGTAAATTCCCCAGATCGCCCCCAGTACGAGCGCACCCGACACCACGAGGACGACGGTGAACAGCATCAGCATTCGATCACGTTGACCGCGAGGCCACCCTGCGATGTTTCCTTGTACTTGCTCGACATGTCGATGCCGGTCTGGCGCATGGTCTCGATCACCTGGTCGAGGCTGACCGCGCTTTCCGCGCCGGTGCGGTGGAGCGCGAGGCGGGCGGCGTTGACCGCCTTGACAGCGCCGATCGCATTGCGCTCGATACAGGGCACCTGCACCAACCCGCCAACCGGATCGCAGGTGAGGCCGAGGTTGTGCTCCATGCCGATCTCCGCCGCACTCGCGACCTGATGCGGCGTCCCGCCCCACAGCGCAGCGAGGCCGCCCGCCGCCATCGAACAGGCGACGCCCACTTCGCCCTGGCAGCCCATTTCGGCGCCGGAGATGCTGGCGCGCTGTTTGTAGAGCAGGCCGATCGCGCCGGCGGTCAGCAGGAAGGTGCGGCGCTTGTCGGCGCAGGGGGCGCCTTCCACTTCGCAGTAGAACCGGATGACCGCGGGGATGATACCCGCCGCGCCATTGGTGGGTGCGGTGACCACGCGGCCACCTGCGGCATTCTCCTCGTTCACCGCCATGGCGTAGCAGTTGAGCCAGTCGAACAGCTGCTCGCGCTCGTTCGAGAGGGGATTGGCCGAGAGCTTGTCCCACAGGTCCGGCGCGCGGCGCGCGACCTTGAGGCCGCCCGGCAGGACGCCGCGTTGGGTCAGGCCGCGATCGATGCATTGGTCCATCGCCTGCGCGATCCGGTCGAGCCCCGCGCAGGTCTTGTCGCGCAGACGAAACGCATCCTCGTTGGCGAGCACCAGCTCGGCGATCGACAGGCCGGTCGCGTCGCAAGCCGTCAGCAGGTCATCTGCGGAGCCGAAGTCGTGCGGGACCTTCGTGCCGGTGTTGATCCGGTCGCCCTTGGGCTTGCGCTTGAGCTGCGCTTCGGAGGCGACGAAACCGCCGCCGGTCGAGTAGTAGGTGCGCGCCAGAAGTGTGGCGCCGGTTGCATCCTGCGCGGCCAGCTTCATACCGTTCGGGTGCAATGCTGGGATGATGTGGCCGGCAAGGTCGATATCGCCTGAGACGTCGAACGCGATGGTGTGCCTGCCGCCGAGATCGAGCCAGCCACCCTCGCGAATCGCCGCCAGAGCCGCCGCCGCCTCGTCGGGGCAGGTGGCGTCGGGCGCAAAGCCAGCGAGCCCGAGCACGGTCGCATCGACAGTCCCGTGGCCGATGCCGGTCAGCGCGAGCGAGCCCTGCAACTCCACCTTGACTGCCGCCGTCCGCTCCAGTCTGCCAGCCCGTTCCAGCGCCCGCACGAAGGTCCGCGCGATCCGCATCGGGCCGACCGTGTGCGAGGAGGAGGGACCGATCCCGATCCGGAAGATGTCGAGCACCGAAAGCATGGATCGCGCCCCTGCGCCCCGCCTGCCGTAGCGTCAAGCAAACTCGCGATTAATCGGGATTTGCCAAGGCCTTGACCAGATCGAACAGGAAATCGCGCCCGACATAGAGCGAGGCCGCGCTGATCCGTTCGTTGAGGCCGTGAACGCCGTTGCCGTCGGGATCGCCCCAGCCGCCGGGCACGCCGTAGCTCGGGATGCCGGTGGCGGTGAGGAAGGTGGAATCGGTGTAGCCGTTCGACATCACCGGAACGAGCGGCACGCCAGGGAAGTATCGCTCCACCAGCGCGCGCGCCGGGCCGAGGATGCGTTCGTCCATCGGCGGCTGCGGCGGGGCCGGGCGGCGCGGTTCGAGGATGGTGATCGCAAGGCCCTCGTCACCGACGATCCGCGCCAGTTCCTCCCCAACCGATTCGATCGAATTGCCGGGGAAGATGCGGCAGTTGACGTTCGCCTGCGCGCGCTGCGCCAGCGCGTTGCGCGCGTGACCTGCCTCGAGCATCGTCGCCACACAGGTCGTGCGCAGGTTCGAATGCAGGAAGGGATCCGCGTTCACCACCGCCTCGGCCTCGGCATTGGTCGGGTCCTCCGCCAGCGCGACCATCGCATCGCCGATCGCATCGCCGCGCCCTGCGCCTGCGACCCTGAAATAGGTCCGGTTGGTCTCGTTGAACTCGAGCGGGAAGCGGTGCGCGCCGATCTTCACCAGCGCCTCAGCCAGCTGGGTGATCGCATTGTCGGGGCGCGGGACCGAGCTGTGGCCGCCGGGATTGGTGAAGGTGAGGACGTAATTGGCGAAGATCTTCTCGCCCACCTGGATGGTCTGCTCGACCACCTTGCCGGTCTCGTCGGCGGTGCCGCCGCCGCCTTCGTTGATCGCGAATTCGGCGTCGATCAGCTCACGGCGGTTGTTGACCAGCCACTCGACACCGTTGAAGGCGCCATTGGTTTCCTCGCCGCAGGTCAGCGCGACCTTGACCGTGCGCTGCGGGCGATAGCCGGCCTTCCGGAAGCGGATCAGCGTATCGACGAGGCCCGCCGCCATCGCCTTGTCGTCCGCGACGCCGCGCGCATAGAGATAGCCATCCTCCTCCACCAGCGTGAAGGGATCGCGTTCCCAATCCTCGCGCTTGGCCTCGACCACGTCGATATGCGCGATGGCGAGCAGCGGCTTCAGCGTATCCGACGTGCCCGGATAGACCGCGACCAGACCGCCTTCGCGCGGGGCCTCGGCGGTGGCGAACAGGGTCAGCTGGTCGTCGGTGAAGCCGGCCTTGCGCAACCGCCCGGCCATGCGCTCGGCGGCCAGCGTGCAGCTCCCCTTGCTGAGCGTCGTATCGGTTTCGACCAGTTCTTCGAACAGGTCGCGGAAATCGCGCTGGTCGGCGCTGAGTTCGCCCGGCGTATAGCCTTGCGCCATCGCCTGCGCGGGCAGCAGCGCCAAGGTTGCAGCCATCGAGGCCAGCACGAGTTTCCGCATATCTCTTCTCCCCTTCAGAGACCTGCGACCCTAGCGGATTTGCCTGTGGATGAAAGCCGCCCTCGCACCTTTCGGTTTCGTCCCCCTGTGCCTATATAATCGGCATGGAAAACGACACCCCGGCAACCCCCGAAAAACAGCGCCAGAACGGCGAATACGGCGCGGATTCGATCAAGGTCCTGAAGGGCCTCGACGCCGTGCGCAAGCGCCCCGGCATGTATATCGGCGATACCGACGACGGATCGGGCCTGCACCACATGGTGTTCGAGGTGTCGGACAATGCCATCGACGAAGCGCTGGCGGGTCACTGCGACCTCGTGCTGATCGAACTCAATGCCGACGGATCGGTGAGCGTCGAGGACAACGGCCGCGGCATCCCGGTCGACATGCACAAGGAAGAAGGCGTCTCCGCGGCCGAGGTCATCATGACCCAGCTGCACGCGGGCGGGAAGTTCGAGAACACCAGCGACGACAATGCCTACAAGGTGTCGGGCGGCCTCCACGGCGTGGGCGTCTCGGTCGTCAACGCGCTCTCCGAATGGCTCGAACTCGTCATCTGGCGCGAGGGCAAGGAACACTGGATGCGCTTCGAGCACGGCGATGCGGTGGAATCGCTGCGCGTCGTGGGCGATGCCCCGCCGGTCGACTCCAACGGCGATGCGAACGGCCTCAAGAAGGGCACCCGCGTCACCTTCAAGGCCAGCGAGGACACGTTCAAGAACGTCACCGAATTCGACTTCGAGAAGCTTGAGCATCGCTATCGCGAGCTCGCCTTCCTCAATTCGGGCGTGCGCATCAAGCTGCGCGACAACCGCCACGAGGAGCCGCTGGAGCATGACCTGTTCTATGAAGGTGGCATCGCGGCCTTCGTGAAATATCTCGACCGCAACAAGCAGGCGCTGGTGGCCGAGCCGATCTCGGTCAGCGCCGAGAAGGAAGGCATCGGGATCGACGTCGCGCTGGAGTGGAACGACAGCTATTACGAAAACGTCCTGTGCTTCACCAACAACATCCCGCAGCGTGACGGCGGCACCCACCTCGCCGCCTTCCGCGCCGCGCTGACGCGCACGCTGAACAATTACGCCAGCGCGTCGGGCCTGATGAAGAAGGAAAAGGTCAGCCTCTCGGGCGAGGACATGCGCGAAGGCCTGACCGCGATCGTGTCGGTCAAGCTGCCCGACCCCAAGTTCGGGTCGCAGACCAAGGACAAGCTGGTCAGCTCCGAAGTCCGCCAGCCGCTCGAAAGCCTGATGGGCGAGAAGATGACCGAGTGGCTCGAGGAAAATCCCAACGACGCCAAGCAGATCATCCAGAAGGTGATCGATGCCGCCGCCGCGCGCGAAGCCGCGCGCCGGGCGCGCGAGATGAGCCGCAAGGGTGCGATGAGCATCGCCTCGCTCCCCGGCAAGCTCGCCGATTGCCAGGATCGCAATCCCGCGAATTGCGAACTCTTCCTGGTCGAGGGCGATTCCGCAGGCGGCAGCGCCAAGCAGGGCCGCGACCGCAAGACGCAGGCGATCCTGCCGCTGAAGGGCAAGATCCTCAACGTCGAGCGCGCCCGGTTCGACCGGATCATCTCGTCGAAGGAAGTCGGCACGCTGATCCAGGCTATGGGGACCGGGCTGCGCGACGAATTCAACCTCGAGAAGCTGCGGTACCACAAGATCGTCATCATGACCGACGCCGACGTCGACGGCGCGCATATCCGCACGCTGCTGCTGACCTTCTTCCATCGCCAGATGCCGGAGATCGTGAAGGCCGGGCACCTCTTCATCGCGCAGCCGCCCCTCTACAAGGTGACGCGCGGCAAGAGCGAGGTCTATCTCAAGGATCAGGCGGCCTATGACCGCTATCTGATCGAACAGGGCCTGACCGGCCGCGTGCTCGAAACCCGCGAGGGCGCGATCCCGGAAACCGGGCTCAACGCGCTCGTCGAACACGGCCTGCGCATGCGCAACCTGCTCGCCTTCGTGCCGCGCAAATACAAGAGCGAGCTGATCGAAGCGCTGGCGCTCGCCGGCGCGCTCGACCCGGCAGGCGGCGACCGCAGCGCGGCGCTGGACCGTGCGGCGGCGCATCTCCAGATGGGCGATCCGGAAGCCAGATGGTCCGCCGCCATGGGTGACGACGGCAAGGTCCGCCTCAGCCGCGTATGGCGCGGCGTGACCGACGTCCACGAGATCGACGCCGCCTTCCTCGACAGCGCCGAGGCGCGCAAGCTCCACCGCGTGGCTGCCGAACATGCCGATGTCTACGGCGCTCCCGTACGGCTCGTCCGCAGCACCGCCGAAGCGCTCGACGACAGCGACGCCGACGAGGGTGAGGATACCGATGCGCCCGCCGCATTCGGCGACGATGCCATCACCCTGCCGACGCAATTGCTCGAAACCGTCATGGCGGCAGGGCGCAAGGGCCAGAAGATCCAGCGTTACAAGGGCCTCGGCGAGATGAACGCCGAGCAGCTGTGGGAGACCACGCTCGATCCCGACAACCGCGCGCTGCTGCAGGTCAAGGTCGAGGATGCGGACGTGACCGACGAGATCTTCACCCGCCTGATGGGCGACGTGGTCGAACCGCGCCGCGAATTCATCCAGTCGAACGCGCTCAACGTCGCCAATCTCGACGTCTGATCTCCTGACGGACTGATGGAACGGGCAGCGTGACCGAGGCGGCAATCTGGATCGCGAACCTGCTGACGGGAACAGCGGCCTCGATCGTCGCGACCCTTGCGGTGGCGGTAATCGGCCTGTTGCTGCTGTCCGGCCGGGTCGACGTCAGCCGGACGATGCGCGTGGTGCTGGGCTGCTTCGTGATCTTCGGCGCCGGGGTGATTGCAGCCGGCCTCACCGATCTCGCCAGCGGCGCGAGCGACCGGAGCGCACAGGTGGCTACGCTTCCGCCGCCGCCCGCCTATGTCCCGCCCGACACCGATGCTGGCGGATATGACCCCTATGCGGGTGCCGCCGTCCCCGACAGGTCGAGCGCCGAGGAACGCTGGCTCCAGGACTGACGCGCGCTCGTCTTGCCGGCTCGCAGTAAATCCGGCACTGCGGCAAAGTAGAACTTGGTGGTTCGCGCAGCGCAATACTTGTCTGCGAAAATACTTGCGGACCACGCCCACGTATCGGTGAAGTGCGCTTGCCAAAGCGGTGCAGTCGGCTAGATTGGAAATACGGGATCGGTTGGGGAATCATGTGTCGCGCTTGCGGTTGCCGCAACACGGCCGCGCACACGCTCCTCCTCGGATCCGGACCCGATCGTTTTGGCAAGGTCGCACGATGAGCGCGTTGGAAAGAGATACGGTTTTCACCGGGCTGACCCGCCCGCAACTCCTGCTCGGGGTGCCGTTCGGCTTCGTCGTGCTGAACGGCGTGCTGGTGACCGAACTGTTCCTGGTCTTCAAGGCGTGGTGGGTCCTGCTGGTCGGCGCCGCAGCGCATCTCGGCGCATGGGTGGTCACCCTCGACGATCCGCATCGCTTCGACCAGTGGCTGGTCAAGGTCCGCACCTGCCCGCGCGTCCCCAATTTCCGCGCCTGGCGCTGCAACAGCTACCGCCCATGAACGCGAAGACGGTCGCGCCGGTCTGGAGCAAGGAGAAGGGTGTCGGCGAACACCTGCCCTATGCCGCGCAGATCGACCCGCGCACGCTGCGGCTGCGCGACGGGCGGCTGATGCAGGTGATCGAGCTGGAAGGTATCGCCTTCGAGACGCTCGACAGCGAGGAACTCGACTATCGCAAGGCGCTGCGCGACGCGATGCTGCAATCGCTCGGCACCTCGCGCTTCGCGCTGTACCAGCATGTCGTGCGCCGCCGGGTCGAACCCGTTCTGGACGGCGAGTTTCCCGACGAATTCACCGCGCAGCTGGATCGGCGCTGGCGGGAACGGCTGAACCGCAAGGCGCTGTTTTCGAACCAGCTGTTCCTGTGTGTGATCCTGCGTCCGCTGCAGGGGAAGGGCGGCAAGGTCAGCGGGATCGGCCGCCTGTTCCGCAGTACCTCTGCCGTCGAGCGCGAGGCCTTGCTGAGCGAGGATCGCGACCGCCTGGCCGCAGCGGTCGACGCGCTGGAGGCGTCGCTGGGCCATTATGGCGCGCGCGTGCTCGAAAGCTACGAGCATAATGGCGTGTTGTTTTCGGAACAGCTCGAGTTTCTTTCCATGCTGCTCGACGGCCCGGCGCGCCCGGTCGCGCTGCCCGAAAGCGATGTCGGGCACTATCTGCCGCGCCGGAGGGTGAGCTTCGGCGCGCACAGCGTGGAACTGTCCAGCGACGGCACCCTGCCGCGCCGCTTTGCCGCGCTGATCGCGATCAAGGAATATCCGGCCCAGACCAGCTCGGGCTTCCTCGACGATGTCATGCGCCTGCCGTTCGAGCTGCAGATTTCGCAGAGCTTCGCGATCGTCGACCGGCAGGCTGCGGTGGGACGCATCAACCTGGCTCTCAGGCGCATGCGGGCGGCGGACGACGAGGCGCTGAGCCTGCGTGACGAGCTGGCCGAAGCGCGCGATGCCGTCGCCGCCGGGCGGACCATCTTCGGCGAACACCACCTCACCATCACCGTCTTCGGCGAGAGCGAGGATGAGCTGGCGAGCAATACGTCCGAGGTTCAGGCGACGCTGGCCGATCTCGGCGTGGTGTCGACCCGCGAGGATCTCGCGCTCGAGCCCTCCTTCTGGGCGCAGATGCCGGGCAATTTCAAGTATATCGCCCGCCGCGCACTGATCTCGAGCCGCAATTTCGCCAGCCTCGCGAGCCTGCACAATTTCCCCACCGGCACCGCGTCGGAAAATCACTGGGGCCCCGCGGTCTCGGTGCTGGAGACCAGTTCGGCCGGCCCCTACCACTTCAATTTCCACCATGGCGACCTCGGCAATTTCACCGTCATCGGGCCGTCGGGGTCGGGCAAGACGGTGGTGCTGAACTTCCTGCTGGCGCAGGCCCGCAAGTTCGATCCGCGGATTGTCTTCTTCGACAAGGATCGCGGCGCGGAGCTGTTCCTGCGCGCGACCGGCGGGCGTTACGACGAGCTGCGCACCGGCCTGCCGAGCGGCCTCAATCCGCTCGCGATGGAGGATACGCCCGAAAACCGGCGCTTCCTCGCCGACTGGATCGGCCAGCTGGTGACCGAGCCCGGCGTGCCGCTGACGGCGGAGGATCGCGCGCGCATCCGCGAGGGCGTGGACGCCAATATGGAAGCGCCCATGCGCTTCCGCCGGCTGGCGCATTTCGCGCAATTGCTGAAGGGCGGCGCGCGGCCGCATCCCGGCGATCTTGCCGCGCGGCTCGCGCCGTGGTGGGGGGAAGGCGAGCGCGCCTGGCTGTTCGACAACGAGCACGACCTCGTCGATCTCGACCAGAAGGTCGTCGGCTTCGACATGACCCGCCTGCTCGACGATCCGGTCGTCCGCACGCCCGCCATGATGTACCTGTTCCACCGGATCGAACAGCGGCTCGACGGCACGCCGACGATCATCGTGGTCGACGAAGGCTGGAAGGCGCTCGACGACGAAGCCTTCACCAGCCGGATCCGCGACTGGGAAAAGACCATCCGCAAGCGCAACGGCATCGTCGGCTTCGCCACGCAGAGCGCGGAGGATGCGCTCGACAGCAAGATCGCCTCCGCCATCGTCGAACAGGCGGCAACGCAGATCTTCATGGCCAACCCCAAGGCCCCTGCGGCCGCCTACAAGGACGGGTTCGGCCTGACCGAACACGAATACGAGATCATCCGCTCGCTGCCCGACACGGCACGCGCCTTCCTCGTCAAGCATGGCCAGCATAGCGTCGTCGTGCGGCTCGACCTTTCGGGCGAGCCCGACCTCATCACCATCCTTTCCGGCCGCGAGACGACCATCCGGATGCTGGACGAGATGCGCGGCGACGGCGGCGACTTGCCGAGCGACTGGCTGCCGCGCATCCTCGAACGGGCCGCCGCCTGATGGCCTGCGGTGCGCCCAATATCGTGCTCGGCACCGCGCAGCGATACGCGGGCTGGATCGATTGCCAGGCGGCAACCATCGGGCGCGACGGGTTCCTCGGTCTTGCCGGCTACACCGTCGACAGCGGCCTGCTCACCGCGACGCTGACCATCTTCATCGCCCTGATCGGGTATCGCCTGCTGCTGGGCGGCAGGGTCGACCTTGGCGATGCGACGGGCTGGGCGGCGAAGCTCGGCATCGCGCTCACCATGCTCACCGGGTGGATCGCCTTCCGCACCGTGTTCTACGACCTCGCCCTCGGCGCGCCGGCGGAGATCGCGGGCCGCATCGCGGGCGCCAGCGGCATCGCCTTTGACGAGAGCGCGGTGCGCCTCCAGCGCGCCTATGATTCGCTGCGGCTGGGGCTCGACGTTCCGGTGGCCGGTGTCGCCGATGCCAGCGAATACCAGACCCAGCCGGCGCTGCCGATCACGGCGGTGATGTTCCTGCTCGTCACGATCGGGTTCGGCGGCGCGGCCAAGCTGGCGGCGGCCTTCCTGCTGGCGATTGCGCCGCTGCCGGCGCTCGCCCTGTTGTTCGGCCCCGCCATGGGGATCTTCGCCGGCTGGCTGCGCGCGCTGCTGACAACCGTTTTCGCCGCAGCGGGCCTAGCCCTTACCGGAGCCCTCACGCTGGTCGCGGTCGAGGCCGAGATCGCGCGCATGCAGGGCCTCGGCATCGCGAGCCGGAAACTGATCGACGAGCAGGCACCCATGGCGCTCGTCCTGCTGTTCATCCTCGCCTCGCTCGCGATCGTCTGGCTGAGCGCGAAGATCGCCGCGGGCCTTGCCGAACGGCTGTGGCAGGTTCCCGCCGCGCAGGGCGCATCCGGCCAGTGGATCACATCGCGCGAGGCGGCCCGGCAGTCGGTCGCGGCAGGAGTCCCGGCCAGCGTAAGCGGCACCGGCACGGCTACTTCCAGCATCTCGCGCTCAGCCCGCATCGTCGAGGCGTTCGACCGGTCGGCCCGGCGCTCCGACGGGTTCGGCGGTGGCGGCGGCGTCGGTCCCTTCCGGCACGTCGCGGGCACACAAGCAGGCGGACAGCCGCAGGCCGCCGGCCAACCGGCCACCAGTTCTTCTACCAGACAAGGCGCACGGCGCGCGCTCGGGCGCCGCCACCGCAGCGCGCTACGCAGGGATCGCATCGGATGACGGAGCAGAAACAGGACGAGTATTTCGAGCTCGCCCAGAGCTGGGCGCTCGAAAGCGATGCCCGCCAGAACAAGTCGCGGCGGATCGCGTGGACCGTGGCAGGGGTGGCCGCCGGCGTGGCCGCGCTCGAGGCGCTGGCGCTCGTCATGCTCGTCCCGCTCAAGGAGACCGAGAGCGTCATGCTGCTGGTCGACCGGACGACCGGCTACGTGCAGGAAATCTCTCCGTCGCAGGCGAACGGCATCCGCGCCGACGACGCCCTGCTCGAATCCATGCTGGCGCAGTACGTTGCCGCGCGCGAACGCTTCGATCGCGACACCGTGCAGGAGGATTACCGCAAGGCCTCGCTCTGGTCGGACGGCACCGTCGGGCGGGCCTATGCCGCATCGATGGCCGCCACCAACCCGCGCAGCCCCTTCAACCTCTATCGCAGCCGGGAGGTCCGCGAAGTCGAGGTCAAGAGCGTGACGCAGGTCGAACGCGGCCGCGCGCTGGTGCGCTTCGACAGCTTCCTGACCACCGGCGACGGGCGCCGGGTACCCGACGGATCGTGGATTTCGCTCGTCCGCTATCGCTTCTCCGATGCGCCGATGGCATATGAGGACCGGTTGCTCAATCCGCTCGGGCTGCAGGTCACGGGGTACCGGCGCGATGCCGAGCGCCCGGCGGAAGCGGTGCCGCTGGCCCGGCCGCTCGATGTCGCAGGAGACGGGCTGTGATACGCAGCATCCTTCCCATCGCCATCCTTGTCGCCGCCCTGCCAAGCGCGGCGAGCGCACAGGAAGACCCGCGGATCGTCGAGGAGCGCTACAGCCCCGACGCAGTCTATGCGATTTCGATTTCGGCGGGACACGCCTCGGTCGTCCAGCTCGAAACGGGCGAAGTGGTCGAGAGCATCGTGGTCGGCGACCCCGAAGGCTGGCTGGTCGAAGCGACCGCCAGTGCCGACCGGGTCGTGATCAAGCCCACGCCCGACGCGCGCCGCACCAATATGGTCGTGTTGACGACCAAGCGCAGCTACACCTTCACCCTCGATGCCTTCGGCGGCGTCGACGTCTTCGTCATGCGGTTCGACTATGGCATGGCGGAACCTGTCGAAGCTGCGCCGCAATCGACCTACCGCATGCGCGGCGACCGGGACCTCTACCCGCGGCTGGTGTCCGACAATGGCCGCACGACCTCGATCTTCTGGTCCGGCGCCACGCCCTTCCCGGCGATCTTCGTACCAGATGCGAGCGGCTCGGAGATCCCCGCGTCCTATCGCGCCGCCGGGGACGGCCTGATTGTCGAGGGCGTGCACGATCGCCTCGTCTTCAGGCGCGACCGCCAGGAAGCCACCGCCACCCGCCGGAGCGCGAAGTAATGGCTAGCGCCGCCGAAAACCCGGATACCGCCGATCGATCGCGGACCGTGCTGAGCGTCCGCCCGCCACGCGCGGGCCTGCCCGACTGGGCATGGATCGCGCTCGCCGGGCTGGCGGGCCTCGGCGTCTTTTCCGTGCTCGCGGGCCAGCGCGGTTCCGGGAGCGACAGTAGCCCGTTTGCGGCCACGACGGGCCCCGCGATCGTGTCTCCGCCGCCGCTCGTGCTGCCGCTCGAAAACGCGCAGGCACGGCCCGGCATGCCCCCCTTCGCCTATGACGATAATCCGCGCCCGGCGCCGCCTTACGCGGTGGTGCGGCAGGAACCGATGGCACCGGCGCTCGCCCCGTCCTACGCAGCGCCCGCGCCCCGTCCTGTCGCCGACTATGCAGAGGCCGCCCCGCCGATGCCATATGAGGAGGTGCCCCCGAGCCCCAGCTTTGCCGAGCCGTCCGCGCCGGTTCCCGCGCTCGTGCTGGACCGCGGCGTCCAGCGCAATCTCGCGCGAGCCGGGTCTTCGGCGCGCAAGACCGCAAACGCCGAACCGGGCATGATCGACCCCGACGGTCCCCTCCGCCCCGAGGTCATGGCGCGCGGCCCTTTCCTGCTGCCGTCGGGCCGCCTGATCCCGGCAGTGCTGGAGACGCCGGTCGACACGTCGCGCGGCGGCCCCGTACGCGCGCTCGTTTCCTCCGACGTGCGCGGCTTCGACGGACGCGAAGTATTGATTGCCAAGGGCTCTTCCTTGCTGGGCGAATATGCGGCAGGTGCGGAGAACGGCAAGCGGGTGCTGATCAACTGGAACCGGATCCTGCTGCCCGACGGGCGGCAGGTGCGGATCGATTATCCCTCCACCGACCGCAACGGCACAGCCGGGGTGGAGGGCAAGGTGCACAACAACACGCTGGGCCGCTTCGCCGGGGCCGTGTTGCAGACCGCGCTCAACACGGCAAGCTTCGGCCTGATGAACCGGGTGACGTCGGGTACCGTTGTCGTCGGTGCGCCGGTTCCGCAGGTGTCGCAGGCCGGGCAACAGGTTTCGCGTCGCCGGATCACCATCCCGGCAGGCACAGTGGTCAACGCCTTCGTCAACCACCCGATCGACTTTGCGGACGACGGCGCATGAGCAGCGGCGCGGCCCGTGCCGCCAATGACGAGGTCGCCGCGGACTCCTACCTCTCCGTTTATCTCGCGCCCTTCATCGGGCAGCTCGGCCAGGCCGACGTCACCGACATCTATGTCAACCGGCCGGGCGAGATCTGGATCGAGCGGCTGGGCGGCAGGATCGCCTGCGAACCGGCACCGGACCTGACCGAAGGCCTGCTGTGGCGGCTGGCGCGGCAGGTCGCCAGCCTCAGCAACCAGGGCATCAGCCGCGCCGAACCGCTGCTGTCCGCGCGCCTGCCCGACGGCTCGCGCGTGCAGGTGATCGCGCCGCCCGCGACGCGGGGGCCGCTCGCCCTTGCCATCCGCAAGCATGTCAGCTCCAACCTCGCTCTGGACGATTACGTCGCGGCGGGGGCCTTCGAGGGGACGTCGCGGGGCGAGCCGACCGACACGACATCGGACCGCCTGCGCGAGCATTACATCGCCGGCGACTGGCCGCGCCTGTTGGCCGAGGCGGTGCGCGGCCGCCGGACGATCATGGTGTCGGGCGGCACCTCTACGGGCAAGACGACCTTCCTCAACGCGCTGCTGCGCGAGATCGGCGAGACCGAGCGGCTGCTGTTCATCGAAGACACGCCCGAATTGCAGATGCGGCACGCCAACGCCGTCGGCCTCGTCAGCGTACGCGGCGAGCTGGGCGAAACCAAGGTCAGCGCGGAGGACCTGCTGATCGCCTCGCTGCGCATGCGGCCCGACCGCATCATCCTGGGCGAATTGCGCGGAAAAGAGGCGGCGACCTTCCTGCGTGCGATCAACACCGGCCACCCCGGCTCGCTCACCACGATCCACGCCAATTCCCCGCGCCACGCGATCGACCAGCTCGCTTTGCTGGCGAGCCAGGGCCTCGCGATGGATCGCAACGATGCCGCCGACTACATCCGCGCGACCGTGGACGTGATCGTCCAGCTCAAGCACGAAGGCGGCAAGCGCAGCGTCGCCTCAATCCTGATGCCCATGGTAGACGGGACCTGACCTTGCGCGCCCCGGCGCCAATCGTCGCGCGTCCCGGCTGCTCCGTATCCGCTGCACATAGGCCAGCAGGCCCGGCACCATGAGCGGGGCGACCCCGCCAACACCGGCCATCGCCAGCCAGAACGCCGGCTCGGAATGGCCAGAGCCGCGAAGGTAGGCGGCCAGCGCAAGCACGATCCCGCTTCCGACAACGAGCGGCTTGACGAGCCTCCCGGCCAGCCGCGCGAGCGGTCCATACCGGCTAAAATCCGGGCGCAAGCCGCCCATCGGATAGAACATCTGGTAGAACCCATAGGGACCAACCAGACAAGCAAAGTAGAGGAACACCTTGGTAGTCATCGCGCCTCGGCCACCCGCACAGGCCCATAGCCCCGGTCGATTACCGAGTGCCGCAAGCGCCTGCCGACAATCCCGTGGTCGAGGAAGGCGACGATCTCGTCCACCACCCCGGCGCACCCGGCGACATAGCGATCGACATCCTCCTGCGTTCTCACCCGACGCCAGAAACGATCGGGCCTGAACGGCACGAAATACCGCGGCCAGGCGTATGCGCTCACCCATTCGTCAAGCCAGGTGGAGAGGACCTGATCGGCAGGAATACGACCTTCCGGTCCTACTATTCCTGCCGGATCTACGGTTCCAGCGCTTATCCCGAATCCGTCGCCCCACTTTTCGATCAAGATCTCGACCAGCTGTGTCCCGGATTCGGATGGCCTTCGCAGCTGACCGAACGGCGCATTTGAAAGAAATGCTCGATCGGCACTTACCAGTTCCCACCAGTCGTGTTTCTCAAAGCCCCGTTCGACGAATTTCGGGAGAACCTCCTTCCGAAGCGCTGTCACGATCATGGATTTGCGGTCAAGATTCGCCAACGCTTAATCGCATCCTTGTAGACGCTGAATGGACAGGTCCCTTCGGGCTTCACGAACTCAGATCGCTTTCACAGCTATGCGGAAGCAATTGAGCGCAGGTAACACTAACGTCGGTCGGAGCGTCACCCCGCATCTTCTCAGTCGGTACATCGAATTCGAGCGAGAAGAAGCGGCCATCGACCGTCCATAGCTTGCAGCGGTTCTTCACGCCGTTCGATCCAACGAATGTCACGGTGGCGAAGAGGGCCTCTCCATCTCCCTCGCTCAATCGCAAGTCGTCGTGGTGCCGTACTTTCCCGTTCTCGATCGTGTAGAAATTTACTTCGCGTCCTCGATCCAGCCGCTGTATCAGATTGGCCCGCCGCACGTGTTCAAGCAGGCGCTCTCCGAGCTGTCTTTCAGTACTGGACGCGACGGCCTCAATAATATGGCGCTCGAGCTTGGCGGGGTGGCGGTAACCACCCCGAAACCAAGCCACAAATCGATCAAGCGAAACAGTCAGCACCCGGAGGTCCCGTACCCGGCAGCGCCAACTGCAGCGCCCGCAGCGGTGCCTTTTATGGTATTCGGTGTCCGCTCATAAAGCTGCCTCGGACGAGGCCACATCGGATTGTCTGGCTTCCAATTTCGGGGAGTAAATCGATAGCGATGAGGGTCGGAGAGAATATGTGTCCTCGCGGGAACGTAATTGCCATTCCAGATAGTACGAGGTCCTCCCATTCGCTTGGGAATGGCGTGGGAAAACTCGATCCCCTTCCCGGCAGTGCCTGCTGCCTTGATACCGCCGCCGACGCCTGTGGCGATAACGGCAACAGTACCAACGCCGTTTCCGACCTGATAGCCCAGCGATTCCGTATCAACTGGATCTGCCCCGACGAACTCCCTCACCTCGTCTCCGAATCCGAATAGGACAGAGTCCGCAGCACCCCACGCAAATTCCTTCACCACATCGCCCGGAGCGCGACCGCATCGCCCCTCCTTGCTCAACCCCGTCGGGTCGACGAAATTGACCGCGTCGTTCTCCACATAGGTGTAGAGCTGCAGGCCATCGCCGACGTCGATCGGGTCGGGGGTCAGGAAGCGGCCGAGGTTGGGGGAATACCACCGCGCGCGGTAGTAATAGAGGCCGGTATCGGGATCGAGCGGGCGGCCGGTGTAGCGGATCGGCATGCCGCCGGTCGTGTCAGGCTCGCCGAAAGGACCGTAGGTGTAGCGGGCGGTCATCGCGCCGGCCGCATCGGCCACGGCCACGGTCGAACCCAGCCGGTCGGTGTAGAGATAGCTACGCAGCGCGCCGCCTGCACCTTCGTCTGCCGCAACTACCTCGTCGAGCAGCGCGCCCGGGATGTAGCGCCGGATCATCGCGCCATTGACGTCGTACTCGCCGACGCGCTGGGCCCCGGCATAGAGGTATTTCACCGTCAGCTTGGCCGATTTCGGGAAGCGCGCGTGGAGCCTGCCCAGCGTATCGTACTGGTAATTCGCCTGCGGACCGCGTGTGACGGCCGCCTTGGTCAGCTGGTCCTGCGAGCTGTAGCCGAAGGTCCAGGTGCCGTCGGCGACGAGGTTGCCGCCGTCGTCATAGGTGAAGGCGTTCGCGCCCGAGCTCAGGTAGACGTCGGTGCCGTCGACCGCATAGGCGCGCTCGACATTGACCTGGCCGGCCCAGTCGTAGGCCCCGTTGCTCGACGTCTGCGTGGTCAGCGCCCCGCGCTGGTCATAACCGTAAGTCCAGCTGACGTCATTCGCCGTGCCCGCAAGGTCGATCGCGAGGCTTTGCAGGCGTGACTGGTCGTCATAGGCAAAGCTGGTCGACGTGCCGTTGCCATAGGCGATCGCGGTCCGGCGCGACAATTCGTCATAGGCATAGGCGGCGATCAGATCGGTGCCACGCCCGCGGATTTCGGTCACGCGGTTGAGCGCGTCATAGGCGTAGGTAGCGAAGAAGCCGTCCGGCCAGGTGATGCGCGTGCGGTTGCCCGCGGCATCGTAAGCGAAGGTGACGGTGCCCACCGCACTCGTCTCGCTCAGCACGCGCCCGAGCTCGTCATAGGTGAAGCTGACGGGGTTGCCCTTGCCGGTCAGCGGATTGGCTGCCGTAAGGCGGCCGAGCGCGTCATAGGCGAAGCCCGCCCTGCCGGGCTGTTCGGTGGTGACAAATTCGAGCGGCCGCCCGAGCGTGTCGTAGCTCAGCGAAATGACATCGCCGTCGCGGCGCGTGACGGAGGTCGGCTGGCCGGCGGCATCGTACTGGTAGCGGTCCGACTGGGTGCTCCACAGCGAACAGCCGCCGCCCGCGATGGGCTGGACGCACCATTCGACGACGAAGGACTTCATGTCTCCGTGTCCATCGAACACCCGCGAGCGCGAGCCGCCGCCGCCAGCCGTGTCGAGCGGCATGTAATAGGATTTGTAGTCCGTCGGATCGAGCGGACTGGTTCCGGGGAACGAACCGAAGGTTTCCGAACTCCCGATCGTCACCTGTTCGAGCGCGGTCCCGACGGCATTGCGTTCGGCAACCACTTCGCCATTGGGGGTGTAACTCCAGCGGGTGGTCATGTCCGGCCCGTCGGCATCGGCGCGCGCGAGGGTGCGGGTGGCGAGGTTGCCTTCGGCGTCATAGCCCGCCGTCACCAGCGCAACCGTGTCGCCCGCTGCCGGGCAGGCCGCCGCATCGCTCGAGAAGGCCGGGCCGGTTTCCTGCGCGACCTTGCCCGAGGCGAGGATTGTCCGGCAGGTTACTTCCCAGCCGCCGGCGCGCTGCGATGCGACCGCGGTGACCTGCCCTTCGGCATCGCGCGTCCAGACCGTCTGGCGGCCGAGCGCATCGGTCGCGCCGAGCAGGCGGCGCTCGGCATCCCAGGCGAATTCGCTCCGGTCGGCGACGTTCTGCCGCGGCCCGTCGATCGCCACCAGATTGCCCACCGCGTCGTATTCGAAACTGTCGGCGACGGTCACGCCGTTCGCCGTCGTGCTCGACCCGCTGCGGACGAACTTGTTCGCCGCATCATATCCGAACTGCGTGCTGCGCGAGCGCGTGGCATCGATCCGCTCGACCATGCCGGTCGGGAGCGTGAAGCTGCCGGTCCCGCCTGCCGCGGTGAAAGTGCCATGAGTGAAGTCCGCCCGCGGGGCGACGCCGCCCGCCGGTGCCGGCCCGGTGATGGAGAGCAGGTCGCCCGTCGCCTGGTCGTAGGCGAAATTCGTGACCCCGCCATAGACATTGGTGGCGCTGGCGACCTTGTTGAAGGTCGGCTCGTAGGTGAAGCTGCGAACCCGGTCGGGCAGCAGTGCGGGTGCAGCGCCGCGGCGGGTTGCGATCTGGCGCTCCTCGCGGATCTGGTGCGTGCATCCGCCACCGGCGCAGGTTGCATCGTCGTAGCTGTAGACGAGCGTGGGCGAGAAATTGCTTTCGACCCGCGCGACCCGGCCCCTGCCGTCGTGCGTGTAGAAGGTGCGCTTGACGTCCCAGGCGGCCTTGGCGGTCCCGATTTCGACGTTCTCGAAGGTCGCCACGGTCTGCCCCTCGGCATCGTAATAGTCGATCAGCCCGCGACCCAGTGGAGAGACCAGCTCCGACCGCGTGCCGGCGATCAGATAGGTCCACTCGTAGCCGTCGGCATCGATCTGCGAGGCGACCCGTCCAAGGCTGTCGTAGGTGTTGGTGACCTGGGCGACGCCGGGCGTCGCCGGGGCGAAGAAGGATTGCATCCGGCCCGGCCGGTCGTAGGTGAAAATGGTGGTCTCGCCCATCGCGTCGGTCGCCCCGACGAGATTGCCGTCCACATCATAGGCGAAAGACACCGCGCGGCCGGTTTCGTCGGCCACGCGGTCGAGGCGATCGCCGAGATAGCTCAGGGTCAGCGCACGGCCGAGGCTGTTCGACACGCGGGTAAGCTTGTCGCCCGCATAGGCATAGGTCATCGTCATGCCGCTCGGATCCGACCACTCGAGCGCCTTGCCGTCCGCCCCGAAGACCATCGTCTCCTTGTTGAGGCCGGTCATCACGAAGCCGCCCTGCGGCAGCTCCTCGAGCGAGGCGGCGCTGGCCGGCGAGGGGTTGAAGCTGCCGTCGGGCAGGCGGGTGAACACCTCCAGCGGGCCTTCGCCGCGCACGATCACCGCATTGTCCTGCAGCCGGTCGGCGAACCAGTTCGCCGCGACCGCCTGCGTCGCCAGCGTGGTGACGTCGAGCACCGGATCGGACAGCATGTCGATCGCGGTGAGGACGTGGACGATGCTCGTCGCGGCATCGATCGGCGAATCCGCGCCGAGCCCCTGCAGCGCGAGCGTCGTCGGCGTCGCGCCCATTTCCAGATTGTGCGACCAACCGCGCCCGAGCGCGCCGTCGCGTCCGGCCGAGCGCGAGCTGTAGGAGCGCGAGAATTCGAGCTCGTAGGGGAAGCCCCCGGTCCCCACGCGCAGATCGCGGTGGGTGTAGAGGAAGGCGCCGGTGGTCATCTCGACCGGATCGCCGCGGTCCTTCTGGTCGCGCTGGTTGCGGTCGCGGGATCGCTCGATGGCGTCCGCGCCCCAGCCGAGCGCATCGAGAGTGAGGGAGGGATAGCCGCCCGAATAGCCCCCGTCGATCAGCGCGGCCACACGCGCGTTGTCGTTGTTGGCATAGGCCGCGAGGTAGCCCACGCCCGTCCACTCATCCTCGGTCAACGAGCAGTTCTGCGGGGTGAGCACATAAAGCCCGGCATTGACGAAATTGCTGAACGAGGACTTCTTGGCGTCGCAATTGACCAGCTGCGGTTCGATGGTGCCGTAATTCGATGTGCTGGCGCGGAAGATGCGCTGCCCTTCGCCGACCGCCTTGTCGATCAGGCTGACCGTGGACATGCCCTGCGCCGGCACGGTCTGCTCCAGCACGCCCGATTCAAAGGCGCTGCCGGCAATGCCGAGCGTCAGGAACTGGCCCCTCTCGCGGTCCACGTCGCCGTCCTTCTGGACATAGGTCACGCGGAACAGGTCGAGATCGAAATAGGGTGCCTGCCGTTCGCTGACGAGGCCGATGAAGTGGTGCCGGTGGACATGGGTGTTGGAGATCGCCTCGGTCAGGCTGATGGTCTGCGAAATCTGCGCGAGATAATCCGCCCCCATTGCTGCGAGCGAGGCACCGAGCGCGGGTTCGGAATCGGCCGGCAGGTCGGCCGCGCGCGCCGCGGCCAGCTGGTCGAGAAACAGGCCCTGCATGCGCGGGGAGGTGCCGCCGAGGCCCAGCATGACCGTGTGGGTCTCGCCCGACTTCATCGTGTTGTTGACCCCCTCGTTCGCAAACGCGACGCCGTAGGCCTGGTGGAAGACTTCCATCCGAAAGTTGGTTTCGGTCCCGGCCGGGATCGGATTGCCGGTGGCGAGCAACAGGCCATCGGCGCGCAGTTCCGGCTGGAGCTGGGCATTGGGCGTTATGGTGAGGCGCTTGCCATAGACCGAATCGGCCACGATCACCGGCGCGATCCCGGCGAAGGTCAGGCGCAACAGGACGCGGTAATTCGTCGGGATGTCGCCGGTGAAGATCGTCTCCGAATAGCCGGTGTTCTGGTAGGGCAGGCGCGTGGTGCGCGCCGGGCAGTTGGGGTCCTGCCCCTTGAAGCACGGATCCTTGGCGACGATCCGCCGTCCACCGACGATCTCGTCGAGCCCGGCGGCCGGGGCAGTGGTGCGGATATGCTCGACGAGGTTCATGGAGAGCTCGTCCAGCTTCGCGCGCACGGCGGCGCGATCGAGGCCCTCGATGCTGTCCGCCGTGACCGTCGCATTCTCGGCGCCCGCCTGGAGCAGCTGCGCCCGGTCGTAACCGGCGGCCGCGGCCAGATCGATACCCGGGATCTCGACGTGATCCTTGATCGAGGGGTCGAAATCGAACGTACCCTCGGGCGTCTGGACACGCGCCCACATGTGCATCAGGCGCACGCCAGAGACCTGCTCCTCGCAGGTCGGCGCGGCCTGCACGAGGAAAATATCGGCGGGGATCTGCCCGTTGTTGAGGAAGCGCTGGACCCGGCAGGCGCTGGCAGTCGGCATGCCGTAGTAGTTTTCGAACTCGGCGGCATCGAGCTCGATCACGCCGAGGACATAGTCCGCCTGGTACCCGGCAGCGCGCAGCGCCTTCACCAGCAGGTCGGCCTGGTCGAAATTCGATCCGCGCCCGTCGAGCAGCGCCCCGCGCCCGCCCTTGTGGATGCCATAGATCGGGTAGAGTTCGATGTTGTCGCGGACGAATTCGAAGATGAGGTCGGGATCGTTCTTCAGCGAGCGGGCGAGCTCGGCGATTTCGGCCGGAGCGTTCGCGGTCGGCGTGGACACGGTCGAGGCACTGGCCGTGCTTCCGGCCGCCGTCGCCTGCAGCTTGTCCGCCTTCGCACCGGGCTTGCCGGGCTTCGCATCGGGCGCGACGATCGCCTGCGCGGCAAGCGGCGAGGCCTGCTTGGCCGCCATCGTCGCAACATACTCGTCGAGCGGCACCGCCGGCATCTCCCGCGCGGTGAAGCCGTTGCCCGGCTGGCCCTCGTCGATCGCCTGCGGGGCCGTGCCCGCGACCTGCGCGGGTGCGGTCTGCGCCAGCGCGGGGACCGCCACCATCGCCGAAGTGAGGAGAAGGGCGGAAGCAAAAGACCTCGATTTCATACGGACTACCCCTGTTCGCGCACGCGCGCGTCGTTCATCTGTCTGGACATGAAAAAGGCGCCCGCCGGGCGCCTTGAGTGCGGGTTCTACCCGGCGGTTTGCTGGGCCGAGGCCGATGGGGCCTGCGCCGCGGAAGGAGCGTTGGCTGGCGCCGCCGGCGCGGGCGCCCCCGTCACCGAAACCAGCGAGCGGTTGCCGTTGGCGTCGTAGGAATAGGCCATGACCGATCCGTTCGGATACCGCACCTCGACCAGCCGGCCGAGTTCGTCGTAACGATAGGTAATTTCCCCCGCCTGCGCGGGCGCGGCCATTAAAAGGCCAAACCCGAACAATACAGACGTGACTAGTGCAGTCTTCATGCGCCCCTCCCCTAATATCAGAGAAGACCCGATTCCTGTCCTTCTCCAATGAGATGGGATTTATATGTTCGTATCACGAATACGCAAGGCTATTTTACGCCTGTTGCGTAAATGACCTCACGCATCGTGGGGATTATATCAGAACTTTAGACTTATTTATCGCCAAGCCGCCATTCCAGTCCGCAGTCTGGATACACCTCGGCGTAAGCGACCACTTGATCTCCGTCCGGCGAGCAAAGCTGGACTACATATGGGTTGGCGCTGGCATAGACATCGCCCGATCCTTGATCGGCGCAGACCATCGGGCGACTACCATTTAGCGCGAAATCATCCACATTCCGCTTCACGTAATTTACAGCATCAAGCTGAGTGTAGTCAGAGCAGGAAGCGTCCCGTATGCGCAAGGCATAGAGGACAGTCCCCACAAGGCAGAAGGAAAGCAGGACGAAAGTCGCGAAGGCTAACTTATTTCTCGTCAAGGCCACAGCGCCATTAGAATTCTCTGACTTCCGTAAAAGTAGATATTGTAGTCGTTGCCGCCGGCGTAACCCTGCAGGCGCTGGCCAAGGGTGTTGCCCGCCGGGCCGATACCGGTTCTGCGCGAGTCATCCGGATAATCCTGCCTGTCGACTTCACCTCTTACTCGTCCATCCAGGAACCATTGACCGTTTCCGTTAGGACGGATGTAGCCCGAGACACTTACTGAGAAGCGCCCGATCGCTGTTTGCTGCGCCAAGCCGGTTCGGCCCTCGAATCCGCCTCCGGCACGGACGCCGGTAAGATTGATTGGCACGGCCTCTCCTGTTTCAAGCATCTTGGCAATAGCATCCTTGAGCTGGCCATCTTGCCTGGAGAGGCTCGCCAGGCTGTGGCCCAGGTCCGCCAGAGACACCTTGGTGAAGTCTGCGCCTCGATCGGAACCATCACCCCAAATCGCATGCCCGTTGACTTCCCTCATGCTCGTGGGATCGATTTCTTGCATGCTGGCAGGGATTTGTCCCGGGTCATCCGCGAACACCGTGCAGCCTGCTATGTGGCGGCCATCGCGCCCGCACGTGCCGTTTGGATCGACTGTGTTAGTCGGGTCATTCCCGACATATGCATAAAGGTTGATATGATCCTGATAGCCGATGGGGTCGGTTTGCAGGAATCGAGCGAGGCGGGGCGCGTAAATGCGGGCCTTGTAGTGATACATCGCCAGTTCGGGCAGCCATGCCTGGCCGGTGTAAAGGAAACGACCCGAAGCACCTGCCTGTGGTGCCCCCCACTCATCAAATCGATTATAGGCTACAGGGTTGCCCGTACCGTCGAGCACACCGACGATCGATCTCTGGTGATCTTGCACGAGATGTCGACGGCTTGAGAGGGCAAATCCCGCGCCCTCAAACCAAACCAAGGGATCGTCAAAGCCTGCAGCATTTCCGTGCAGATAGCGCCGCTGCAGGGCGCCAGCAGAATTGTATTCGCCGACCAGCGCATCCCCATCATAGAGGAATCGAACCACGCCACTATCCGAACCGACGGTTTCGTAGAGGCGACCAAGCGGGTCGTAGCGCAGAGTGATAGCCTTGCCTTCGCCTTGTGCCTCGACCAATCGGTTTTCAATGTCGTACTTGTAAGACCACCCGCCATCTGAGGTCAGGTTGCCGTTGTTGTCATAAGAATATGTGTTGGTCCCCACCAATGTGTACTGATTGAGTCCGTTGACCTCATACGCCAAAATTTCGTTCGGCCTCGAAGCGACGTAGCGGTAGGCGTCGTTGTCGCGCTCGATGCTGCTTAGCTGCTGGGCCGGATTGTAGGCATAGTCGTAGTCGACGCGTGCCACGGCGTTGCCCGGCGCATGCACGATGGACGAAAGACGCCCCGCCCGGTCGCGCGACCAGTCGGTCGCGAGGACGGTCGCGCCGCGGTCCAGGCGGCTGGGCATGCCGCGTTCGTCGTAAGACACGCCCAGCAGCCAGCCACCGTTCTGCGTGGCGTTCGTCATGCGGTTGAGCGCATCGTAGCCGAAGGTGAAATACTGGTTGTCCGGATGTGTCAGGCGGGTGCGATTCCCGTTCGGATCGTAATCATGGGTCAACGTGCGCGACTGCCCGTCCATGACCAGCGTGGTCGACGTGAGCCGCCCGAAACCGTCATAGGCATTGGTCACGCCCTCGCCCGTCGGGCTGTCGTAGCGCGCGTAGGTCTGCAGCCCGCGATTGTCGTAGCCGTAATGGACATCGCGGCGGTATTTCGCGGCAAGGTCTGCCCGCGCGGGGACGTCCTTGAACGTGACCCGACCGAGATTGTCGTGAGTGAAATTGATGACCGAACCGTCTCGCTTCGTCAGCCGCGTGCGGTTGCCGGCCTTGTCGTACTGATAGGCCTCGAAGTCCTGATAATTGACCGCCCCCGGCTGCGTCTTGGACGGGAAGTACCAGTACGTCTGCCGGCCGTGCCAGTCGTAGCCGAGCTGGGCGCGGTTGTTGTTCGCGTCGAGGACATAGGTCTTGCGGCCCATGCTGTCGTAGTCATAGGCGACGTAGCGCACCTTGTCGTCCGTGCCGACACCTTGCCAGACCTGGCGCAGTTGCCCGCCCTTGTCGTAGCTGTTGTAGCTGATCCGGTCCGGCCCGAACTCGCCCTGTCCGGATTGCCGGCAGGCATCGGCGGGAAGCGCTGCGAAGTTCGCCGGGTTCATGCGGATCGCGGCGCAGCCTTCACGGCCCATCCGGTCGTAATTCTGCTGCGTCACCGCGATGACCGTGTTGTCCTGGTCCCGCGTCTCGGTCTTCACCAGCTGGCCGAGCGTGTCGTAGTAATAATGCTTGCGACTGAGGATGGTGAAGTCGGTCCAACTCGAAGGGCTCACCGTCGACCAGGCGCCGAGCGTGCCCGTTTCTTCGCGGATCAGGAGGCCATTGATATCGTAGGCCTTGCGCGTTGCGGGGCGCTTCTGCACGCCCGAACCGTCGGGATCGGCGCCGATTTCGCCGACCACACGCCCGGCACCGTCGTAGCGGATCCCCGTGGAGTGATCGGACAACTGGGCAAGGGCCGGGGTCGCCACACCGCTGGACACGGCGAGGGCGAGGAGGCTGGCGGAACGGTAGAGAGATTTCATCGACGTACGACCTCCAGTAGGACGCAGTTTGAACACACGGGTCACGGGCAAAGCGGCGCGAGTTTGGTCGTGCCCTTCAGGTCCTCCGCAAAGGGTTCGCATGGATTGATGGGACCCGGATCGGGATCGGGACTCGTGGTGTTCGGATCCGTCGCGAAAACGGGCGCGGAACGTCCCGGCCCGGCTTCGGGCGCATTGCCGGTGCGCGAAAAGACGACCGCATATCCCTGCGGACAAGCGGCCACGCCCGCAGCCGGCGGTGTCTCGCTGACGAGCCAGCCCTGATAGCTGTATTGCATGCAGGACCGCAGGGTCTGGCCGTCGGCCGTTACCGCTTTCTCGTACATCAGCATCGCGCCGCCACTGAACGTGTTCGCCATATCGCTGGTGCTGGTCCCTTCGATCAGCCCGCCGTAATGGCCCTGCTTGTAGTATTTCATCTGCGTCACGATCTCGTCGGCCGTCCCCGCGCAGGTGGCGAGGGTCATGCACTGACGGACGGTCAGCAATTCGCCCTCGGTGCCGTATTCGTTGATCGTCGTGGGCCGCGGCTGTCCGGCGGCCGGCGCAGGCTGGACGACGGTGGTCGGGCCGGGGCTGTTGCCGGTGTAGGTGAAATCGGTCCGGTTGCCCCGCGGATCGATGATGTAGTTCGGCTGGTTGCAGTTGGCGCGGTTGGCGGAGGTACAGCTCGCCGCGTATTGCGCCTGCCAGGTCACCGGATCGACGCCGCCAGGGCCTGCATGGGTGCGAACCAGAACATTGCCGCGGGCATCGTAGGTGAAGCTGTCGTAGCTATTGTCCGGATAGGTAACCCTGTCGAGCCGCCGCGTCGTCCCGTTCCAGGTGTAATAGGTCATCCGGTCCAGCGCATCGCGCGATTCCGTGACGTAGCCGCGCTTGCGATGATATTTCACATAGGTCGTCTCGCCCTGCGGATTGGTGACGGTGGTGGTCCCGTAATCCCCCGGCGTCGTGTAGCTGTAATTCCAGGTACCGGCCGGCGTCGTGATCGTCTTGACCTTGTGATTGTCGTAGTACGTCGCCGATACCGACGCCGCGCCGCCCGGCTGCGTGACCTTGATCAGTTCGCGGTCGTTGTTGACCTGGTAGCTCCAGCTGTTGCCGAACTGGTCCTTGACGGTCTGTGTCGTGTCCTTCGGGCGCTGGTAGTGCTCGTCGTCGGCATTGTTGTTCGGCGTGGTTACGGACATGTAGGCAGAGCCGGCGTCCATCTTCTTTTCGACCGTGTTGTACTTGGTGTCGAAAGTCGGCGTACCGTAATAGTTGTTGTAGCCGAACGACTCGTTGCCGCCATACCACGTGCCGTCTTGCGTGCTTCTCCACGGCTCCTTCGCCCCGCGTCGGCCCTCGCTCACGAGGACGTACTGGATGCCCGAGTTGCCGAACTGGAGCGCCGAGAACCCGTAATCCGGACCGAACCAGGTGTTGTAGGGGCTGAAGCCCTGGAAGATCACGATGTCGCCGTCGCGACCGCGGAAGGTGCACCAGGCGATCGAATAGCCGCCATAGCCTTCGCATTCGAAAGTCGATCCATCGTCCGGCGCGAGCTTCTTGAATCCGCTACTCTTGAGTTCGAATTCATGGCCACGACCGTTGAAAACGACGGTATATTTCTCGTCGTCGCGCCACAGGGCCGGCAGGCCGAGCTGCGACCACGCCTGGCCGGTCCACTCGAGACCACGCATCATCGCGTCTTCTCCCGCACCGATCGTGACTACGGGCGTGCGGACACGCCAGGTGCCGGTGGTCAGATCGACGCCATTCTCGTCGATCCGGTCGAATTCTGGGATGCCGAAATGGCTGGCGTAGGTCTTGTATTCGTCGGCCGACGCCTCGGCTGGCGCAAGGGCGCCGAGCGCCAGGGCGATCAGGGACACGGAGAGAGAAGTCTTACGACGCATTGCGAGCCTCGTCGGATGGAAAGATGCAAAACTGGGTGGGTGGCGGGCTCGGAGAGGCCCGGAAAATCGCTATCAGCAGACGTACTTGCCGCAGGTCGGCTCGCCGATATCTTCGTCGTCGTTGAAGATGGTCCCGATCCCCTGACCGTCCGCAATGGTCGCTCCCGCAGTCGGTGACGAGAGATTGAGCGTGAATGTCTCGTCGGCCTCGATCTGCGCGTCCTGCCTGCTAGCGACCGAAACGGTCGCGGCCGTCGCGCCGGCCGGAATGGTGACCGTGCCGGACACCGCGGTGAAATCGGTCGAACCCGCGCTGCCATAGGCCGTCGCATAGGACACCGAGATGCTGGACGAATGGGCCGCGCTGAGACGCACGGTGAAGTTGAGCGTACCGCCTTCGAACACGGACGCATCGCCGACCGAAATCGCAGGAGCCGGCGTCGGTGTGGGAGTGGGCGTCGGTGTCGGAGTGGGCGTGGGCGTCGGAGTGGGCGTGGGTGTTGGAGTGGGTGTGGAACCGCCTCCGCTGCAGTCGCTCAGCACGCCCGCCGCGTCGGCCCGGTATTCCGTGCGGTTCCCTGCAGCATCGTAGCAAATCGAGCGCGCCTCCCCCTTACTCGACTGAACAGCGACAAGGCGTCCGAGAGAGTCGTAAGTAAAACTGCGCCTTTCGCTGGCAAATGCACTGGCAGACCAGACACCGGCACACGCCAATGCTAGGGCCGTAGAGCCCAACAACTTCGTTTTTATCATGCGACCCCGTGTCCCCTGAATATTCGCTCTGGCTAGAGCCGGATTTTTCGAATGCAAGATGCTTTTTTTACATTGATGATCATTGGCTGTGGATAAAGGACCTTGAAAGGCGGTGTTGCTTGGCAATGCCAGCGGTCTGTCGACTACAAATCGCCCAGGTGCTGCCGAGTTCGGGAGCGCAATTTACGGGATGATTGTCGATCATGACTGTGCAACCAGGTCTCGAACGCGGGGGATTCCTGCTTTTCCTCCTGCTCGTCACGGTCGCTCTGCTCGTCGTCGTGATGCCGTTCCTCCAGCCGCTGCTATGGGCGTCGCTGGCCGCGATCATGTTCCAGCCGCTGTTCCGCTGGTTTCTCGCCCGCCTGCCGGGCCGCGCCAATCAGGCCGCGCTCGGCACGCTGCTGGTCATCACCATTGCCGTCATCCTGCCTGCTTTCCTCATCGGCAGTGCCGTGGTGAACGAGGCGGCCGGGCTGGTGATCGCGTTCCAGGAGGGACGGATCAATGTCTCGGACTGGTTCGAGCAGGTCTTCGGCGCTCTCCCGGCCAACGTCCGCGCCTCGCTCGATGCCCAGGGGTGGGGTGATCTGGGCGACCTGCAGCTGCGGGCGCAGGGATTCCTGCAGGACAGCCTCGGCCTGATCGCGCAACAGGCCATCGCCATCGGCGGCAGCGTCTTCGGTTTCGTGCTCGCCTTCGGGATCGGGCTCTACGTCAGCTATTTCCTGCTGCGTGACGGCCGTCAGATCGGGGAGGCGGTGCTGAGTTCGCTGCCCTTCGAGCGCGCCATCGCCGATCGGCTATCCACCCGCTTCCTCGGTATCGTTCGAGCGACGATCAAGGGTTCGGTCGTGGTCGGCCTCGTGCAGGGGGCGCTCGGCGCGATCACTTTCTGGATCGTGGGCATCCCCTCGGTGCTGCTGCTCGGCGTGATCATGGCGATCGCCTCGCTGCTGCCGGCGATCGGGCCTGCCATCGTCTGGGTGCCCGCCGCAATCTATCTGCTGGCGACCGGCGCCATCTGGCAGGGGGTGGTCGTGATCGTGTCCGGCGTGGCGCTGATCGGTATGGCCGACAATGTCCTGCGCCCGATACTGGTTGGCCGAGACACCGGAATCCCCGACTGGCTCATCCTCGTGACGACGCTCGGCGGCATCGCGCTGATGGGCCTGTCGGGGATCGTGGTCGGGCCGCTGGTCGCCGGCCTGTTCCTGGCCGGATGGACGATCCTGCGCGAACAGCGCGAGGGCGCGCCCGCAGCTGCCTAGCTGTAGCCGCCGAAGCCGCTTTCCTCCCACCGCGACAGCGCGCGGTTGTAGCGGAACTCGATCCAGTCGTGTGCCGCCGCGAGGGTGCGCGTGGCGACCATCGCCATGCTCGCCGCTGCGCCCTTGGTGAAGGCGATCGAGCCAGTCGCCGTGTTCTTGACGATCCGCAGGGGCTGGCCGTCGGCGTAGCCGTATGCGGCCCCGCCCGCCGGGCTCGCTCGCAGGGTGACTGCGACCGCGATGGCGCTGGCGACCCCGAGCGCAAGCGCCGGCCCGGCGGGGGCAAAGCTGCCCGATGCGGTCAGATTCGCCGGGCGATACAGGCCCTGCGCCGTGTAGGCGGTCGAGGCATTACCCCCGTCGAAGCGGACGTATGGGAAGGAGACCGGATTGTCCCCGCCATTGGGCGATCGCGCATTGGCAAATTCGCCCTCGACCACGATGCGGCAGGAGCGGTCGAGATAGCCGCTCCATGTTACACCGATCCATTCGCGGCCCTGGTCCTGTGCGAGCGCGGAGCGGAAGTGGCGAACCTTCAGCCGAATTTGCTTGGGCGGCTGCTGGTATACGCCCGCCGGCGCCCCCTCGACCGGATCGGTCAGCGTCGCGGGACCGCGCAGCGCCACGGCGAAGTAATTGTCGCGCCGGTCGAGCCAGGCGTCGATCTCGAGATCGATATCGCGCAGGGCGAAGCCGTGGATGCTGTTGATCCCGACCGCGGTATCGACCGTGCGGATGCGCCCCGACACCCAGCTGTTGACCCACACGATCCCGCAGTCCTCGAACCGGCAATTGTCGAGCACAGTTGCCGGCACCGGTACGGTGTCGTCGCGCGTCGGATACTTGTACGTATAGAGGCGGCCATTGGTCGAGCCGCCACCCAGCCAGACATAGTCGCAATCGCGCCACAGGCAGTTGCGGAAATGGCCATGCGTCTTGCCCGTGTCTTCCTGCGCCAGCGTGCAATCGCCGAACTCGCAATCCTCGGCCATCACCATCGGGTCGCAGCCGAGGTTGAAGCCGTTGCCATTGCCGGTGAGCAGGCGGCAGCGGGTCATGGTGATGCGCTCGATCGCGTCGTCTGCGCCGACGGCATAGAACAGTTCGCCGCGCCAGCCGATGAAGTCGGTGTCGCGGCAGATCACATCGCCGACGAAGACGTCCTGCAGCCAGAAGCCGCGGTCGGTAATGTCCCAGCCATCGCCGGTCGTGACGTCGGCAGGGTAGCTCGATTGGCCGGTGCGGCTGCGATTGCCCTGGAAGACGAGCCGGTCGATTTCCAGCCGCGCAATGGCGCGCGGGGCGGGGTCGGGGCGCGGCCAGTCGCCTTCGACGAACAAGCCGCCGCCGCGCCAGACCGCCGGCGTGGGATCGCTCGCCGACTTGGCAACGGTCTGCCAGGCGGTGTCGGGATCGGCCCCGTCGAGGCCGCGGAAATCGAGCACGGTTCGGCCGGGCGCGACACCGCGCAGCGCCAGCGAGCCGCGCACCACCAGCGCGTGCCCGTCGAGAGCGCGGGTCTGATCGGCCGGGGAAAAGCGCTCCGGGCAGTGAAGCCGGTAGATCTCGCTTTCGAACCGCACCTCGCGTGCGCCGATGGCTTCGGCATAGGCGATCGTGGCCTGGATCGCGGGCTGGTCGTCGGCGGTGCCATTGCCAAGCGCACCGCCCTGCTCGACCGCGATCGAGCCCGCCTCGGGCAGGAGCCTGAACAGCCGGCCGTTGGCGGTACGGACGACAAACCGGGGGTGTGCGCTCGCCAGCGCGTCATCGGCCAGGGCGTCGGCGATGTAGGTCCCTGCGCCCGCGCCCGAGGCATGATGCCCGGCGCTCTCGATCCGGGTGATGTCGACTGCGGGGGAGCGATGTGCGAGATCGGCGAAGAGGCCCGGCAGGGCCTGAGCCGAACGATTGGCGAGACCCAGTGCGGGCACGGCCAGCGCGCTCATTGGGCGATCCGGTAGATTACGGTGCCGGAGGCCGGCACGAGGTCGAGGTAAAGCTGTGCCCCCGTTTCGCTTTCGACCCAGACCGGTTCGCAGGCATTGGCGGAGAAACAGGCCCAGCCGCTTCCGCCGAGCGTGAGCGGATGTCTTGTCGTTCCGCCGTCTACCGAGCGCAGGACGCGGACCGAACCGGTCCAGTCACCAGCCAGGGTCAGGTAGACCGGCACCAGCGGCGCGGGCGTGAATGGTCCGACGACCTGCGCGGCGCTCGCCTCTCCCGTGAAGGCCGTGGGCGTGTCGGGTGCTAGCACGATGGTCGGCAGGGGTGCGTCGGACGACACAAGGGTCAGCTGCCCCTGGCCGTTGTCACGGCCGAGCGCCATGACCGGAGCAAAGCCGCCCGGCGCTTCGATAGGCACGGATTGAGAAATCATTTGGTTGGCTCCCGAATCGGAAAGGAGCCAGATCGGTTAATCAGACGATGCCGTGTAGGAAAATGGAATCTCAGGCTCTGCGGCTGTGCCGAGCAGGGCCTCCATCCGGTCTTCGAAGGCATCGACGATCGCGTCTTTCGACCACGCAAGCGCGGCACGCTGGCGGCCAGCCCGCCCGAGCCGCGCGCGCAGCCGGGGCTGGCGGGATAGCTGCTCGATGCTCCAGGCAAAAGCCTGCGGATCCTGCGGGGGCACGACTACGCCGCAGCCTTCAAGTTCGCGGCCGATGCCCGTGCCCGCCGCCGCCGTCGCGATGATCGGCCTCCCCGAGGCTAGCATATTGCCAAGCTTGGAGGGCAGGACGAGATCGGCCGCGCCCGGCAGCTGCGGAAGCAGGTGGATGTCGGCCAGCGCCAACAGGTCGCCGACTTTCTCGGGCGGCTGCAGGTCGCGGAACTGGATGTTGGCGAGGCCGCCCGCCAGGCGCTCGAGGCGCGCCCGGTTCGGCCCCTCGCCGGACACCACGAATGCCAGATCCTCGCGGTCTCCCAGCGCCCTCGCCGCTTCGATCATGATCTCGAGGCCCTGCTTGTTCGCGATATTGCCCGAATAAAGCACCACGGTCTTGCCCTCGAGCCCCCATTCGCGGCGCAGTGCATCCCCCGAAGCCAGCGCCACGCGGTGCGCGTGGTTCGCCCAGTTGCGGATCTCCACGATCCGTTCGCGCGGGACGCCCTTGGCAGCGGCCAGCCTGCACATGGGTTCGCTGATCGTCGAAACGACGTCGGCTGCGCGCAGCATGCGCTGTTCGAAGCGAAGCGCGGCCGACGCCGCGGCCCCGCCTTCGCCGATAAGCCCGGTCGCGAATGCCGCACCGACCTCGAAATCCTGGATGTGGAGCCAGAGCGGTATCCCCGCTCGCCGCGCCATGCGCGCCGCCACGGGCACGGCGACCATGGACGGCGCCACCGTCAGCACCAGTTCGGGGTCGAATTCCCGCCGGACCGCGCGCGCCGGCGGATAGGCACTGCTCGCAAAACTCAGGTGGTGCGCAAGGCGGCGCGAGCCGGTGGGGTTGGCCGGTACGTAATGCGGGCAGCGCGTGATCTGGACGCCGCGCTCCACGTTCGTCTTCCAGCTGCCCTTGAAGCGTTCGTAAAGCTGCCATTCGGGATAATAGGGCTGGCCCACAACCGCGCGGACTTCGTGCCCGCGCTCGACCAGCGCCTCCAGCAGACCTGCCGAATAGGGCCCGATACCGATCGGTTCGGGCCTGTAGTTCAGCCCGATGAAAAGTATCCGCCGCGGCTGCGCGCGCCTCACGCTGCGCGCAGGCCTGCCGTGCCGCGCGCGCCGCGATCCTTGGCCGACAGCCCGTCGAACAGCGCGTCGATCAGATGCGCGAGCTTCGCCTCGGTCAGCCGTTCATCGATCATCGCGATCAGATAGGGCTGGATGTAGCAGAGGACCGACTGGTTGATGAGCGACAGCGCGGTGTCGATCTCCAGCCCTTCGAAATGGCCCTCTGCCTGCGCCTGCACGATCAGCTCGCACAGGTAATGGTCGGCCAGGTCGATATAGCTCTGCGCATAGGCGAAGTAGCGCTCGCCCATCTCGACATAGAGGTTGAAAGTCGCCGGATCGCTCTTGAAATTGTCGCGCAGCAGCAGGAAGCGGCGAGCGAAGAATTCGTACATCTTGCGGCGTGGCGGCAGGTCGGTCTGCATGACCTCGTCCATGACAGCCAGCTTGGGCGCAAACCACTCGCCCGTCACCGCCTCGAGCAGGTCGGCCTCTTCGGGGAACACGCTGTCCACCCGGGCGCGGGCAATGCCGAGTTCGTGGGCCAGCTTGGCGCGATTCACCTCTTCGCCGCGACGCTCCATCAACGCCATGGCTTCGCGCGCAAAGCGTGTGCGCAGCTCGTCGGTGGTCTCTTCGCTCACGGCACGGCGCTCCCGTCTCGGCCCAGGCCCCATTTAGACGCTCGGGCGGGAGGTTGAAACCCAAAGCGCGGCTTTTTTACCCCTGCTTGCGCGGCGGGAGCGGGAAGAAACCCGACGTACGGCGCTTGTACTCCTCGTAACCCGGGCGCGATTTCTTCATCCCGCCTTCGAGCAGCGGTGCACCCGACCAGCGGGTCAGCGTGAAAGTGAGGAACAGCGGGCCGATCACGGTGAAGGCCGGCACCCACCAGCCGGCCGAGGCCGCAGCGATCCAGATGCCCCACCACACGCAGGCATCACCGAAGTAATTGGGATGGCGGGTGTAGCGCCACAGGCCCTTGTCCATGACCTGGCCCTTGTTCGCCGGATCGGCCTTGAACCGGGCAAGCTGCCAATCGCCGACCCATTCGAAAAGGATGCCCACCGCCCATAGCGCGAGCCCGACCAGCGCCAGCCCGCTGATCGGCTCGATCGAGGCGGCTTCGAGGATGCCGTATTGCGCCGGGCTCGAGACCATGAACAGCAGCAGCGCCTGGCCGAGGAAGATCTTGGTCAGCGCGGCAAAAGCGAAGCGGCCCTTCTCGCGATCCTTCCTGAGCATGCGTTCGTAACGCTTGTCCTCGCCCTCGCGCCGCCAGCGGATGAACAGGTAGATGCACAGCCGCAGCCCCCAGATTACCGCCATCGCCATCAGCAGCGTGGCAAGCGGCCCGGGCGCATCGAGCTGCAGCCAGCTGGTCAACGCCATGAGCGCCATGCCGCCGCCCCAGAAGCTGTCGATGAAGGAGACGTCGTCCACCTGCACGGCGACGACCCACAGGATCAGCGTCACCCCCAGAAGGATCGCCGCATTCGCGATAAGTGCCTCGACGATCATGCTTCTCCCCCTTCCGCAAGCAAGCGTTGCGCCTGCGCTTCGAGCACCTTGTAGCGGGCATAGTCCGGACGTTTCGACCGGAACCATTCGGCGATCCTTGCCAGATCGGCCGCATAGTCGTCGCTGGGCGTGATCGGTTCGCTGAAACCGAGGCGACGGGTCTTCCAGCTGACCCAGGCCAGCACGATGGGCACATTGGCCGCGCGGGCGATGTGCCAGAAGCCCGATTTCCACTCGCCGTCCGACTTGCGCGTGCCCTCTGCCGCGATGACGAGCGCAAGCCGGTCTGCGGCGGCGAAGGCGTCGGCCACCTGCTCGACGTAGTTCGCCCGCCGTGTGCGGTCGATCGGCACGCCGCCCATGTCGAACATGAAATTCCGCATCACGCCCTGAAACAACGTGTGCTTGCCCATGAAGCTGGGCTCGACGCCCTCTTCCGCGGTCGCACCGGTGAAGAACACGAAGTCCCAGTTCGACGTGTGCGGCGCACCGGCAATTACGAATTTCGGGATGTCCGGCAGGCTGCTTTCGATCTTCCACCCTTGCAGGCGGTAGATCACCCAGATGATCCGTCGGACGATGCGCGACAGGATGGATCGCTTGCGACGCGAAGTAGGTGGCATTGTTTCTCCCCTGCGACGGACCTAGCAGCTACGCAGCGGAATGCGAGGGGGATGCACGCATTGCCCGGCCTACATCCGGAAAACGCCGAACTGCGGCTTGTCTGGAATGGGCGCTTCGAGCGTGGCGGCAAAGGCGAGGCCGAGCACGTCGCGGGTCTGGACAGGGTCGATCACGCCGTCGTCCCACAGGCGGGCGGTGGCGTAATAAGGATTGCCCTCATCCTCGTACTTCTGGCGGATCGGGGCCTTGAATTCCTCGGTCTGCTCGGGCGTCCAGCTATCGGCGTCGCGGTGGACGGTGGCGAGGACCGATGCAGCCTGCTCGCCGCCCATCACCGAAATGCGCGCATTCGGCCAGGTGAACAGGAAGCGCGGCGAGTAGGCCCTGCCGCACATGCCGTAATTGCCCGCCCCGAAGCTGCCGCCGATAACGACGGTGACCTTGGGCACGGTGGCGGTGGCGACGGCGGTAACCAGCTTTGCGCCGTGCTTGGCGATGCCTTCCGCCTCGTACTTCCCGCCGACCATGAAGCCGGAGATGTTCTGGAGGAACAGGAGCGGAATGCGCCGCTGGCAGGCGAGCTCGATGAAGTGTGCGCCCTTCTGCGCGCTCTCGGAAAACAGCACGCCATTGTTGGCGAGGATGGCCACCGGCATGCCCCAGATATGGGCGAAACCGCAGACCAGCGTGCTGCCGTAATGCTGCTTGAATTCGTGAAACTCGCTGCCGTCGACGATCCGGGCGATGACCTCGTGCACGTCATAGGGGGCGCGGACATCGTCGGGAATCAGGGCGTAGAGGTCCTCGGCGTCGAACTTCGGCGGGCGCGGGTCCTTGAGCGCCACGTCCTTTGCCGCTGCATGGTTCGCGCCCAGGTGGCTGACGATATCGCGCACGATGGTGAGCGCGTGCTCGTCGTTCTCGGCGAGGTGGTCGACCACGCCCGACTTCCGCGCGTGCAGGTCGCCCCCGCCGAGGTCCTCGGCGCTGATTTCCTCGCCTGTAGCAGCCTTCACCAGCGGCGGTCCGGCAAGGAAGATCGTGCCTTGGTTGCGCACGATCACTGTCTCGTCCGACATGGCGGGCACATAGGCGCCGCCCGCCGTGCAACTGCCCATGACGCAGGCGATCTGCGGGATGCCCAGCGCCGACATATTCGCCTGGTTAAAGAAGATGCGCCCGAAATGGTCGCGGTCGGGGAAGACCTCGGCCTGGTGCGGCAGATTCGCCCCGCCGCTGTCGACGAGGTAGATGCAGGGAAGGCGGTTCTCCTGCGCGATTTCCTGCGCGCGGAGGTGCTTCTTCACCGTCATCGGGTAATAGGTGCCGCCCTTCACGGTGGCATCGTTGGCGACGATCATCACCTGCCGACCCGACACGCGCCCGACGCCGCAGATCATCGAGGCACCCGAAACATCGCCTTCGTACATGCCATTGGCGGCGAGCTGCCCTACTTCGAGGAACGGCGAGCCCGGATCGAGCAGCCGTTCCACCCGCTCGCGCGGGAGCAGCTTGCCACGGCTGACATGCCGTTCGCGATGCTTCTCCGGCCCGCCGAGCGCCGCCTCGGCCACCTTGGCGCGCAGGTCGTGCGCAAGACCCTGGTTATGCGCGAACCGCACTTTCGCCTCGGTGCCTTCGCGGTCGAGCTTGCTGGTCAGGACTGGTGCACTCACGTCAGCGCTTCCTTACGAATTCGGCACGCAGGACGAGGCCTTTGATACCAGGATACTTGCAATCGATTTCCTGCGCGTCACCGGTGAGGCGGATCGACTTGATCAGTGTGCCCTGCTTCAGCGTTTGCCCCGCGCCCTTGACCTCGAGATCCTTGATCAGCGTCACAGCGTCGCCATCGGCCAGGAGGTTGCCGACCGCATCGCGCACCTCGACCTGATTGGCAGCTACCCGCTTCGCCGCCAGCTCCGAAGCCGGCATCCACTCGCCGCTATCCTCGTCGTAAACGTAGTCGTCGTCGCTCATCCTGCCGCCCCAATTAGCTCGCGCCCAATCAGCATGCGCCTGATCTCGTTCGTGCCCGCACCGATGTCGAGCAGCTTGGCGTCGCGCATGTAGCGTTCGACCGGCCAGTCGAGCGTATAGCCCGCGCCGCCCAGCGCCTGCACGCTTTCGGCGGCGACGCGGAAGGCATTCTCGCTGGCAAGCAGGATCGCGCCCGCCGCGTCGAAACGGGTGGTCTGTCCGGCATCGCAGCTCTTGGCCACGGCATAGGTGTAGGCGCGCGCCGATTGCAGCGCGACATACATGTCGGCGACCTTAGCCTGCATCAGCTGGAAGCTGCCGATGGGCTTCCCGAACTGCGTGCGCTCGCGAAGGTAGGGGATGACCGTGTCGAGACAGGCCTGCATCACGCCCAATTGCAATCCGGCGAGCACCACGCGCTCGTAATCCAGCCCGCTCATCAAGACGCCGACGCCGCCGTTGAGCGGCCCCATGATGTTCTCCTCCGGTACGAAGCAGTCGTCGAACACCAGTTCCGCCGTGGGCGAACCGCGCATCCCGACCTTTTCGATCTTCTGGCCGATCGAGAAGCCTTCGAAATCCTTTTCGATCAGGAAGGTGGTGATCCCGCGGCTGCCGTCCCCCGTCTTGCCATAGACCACCAGCGTATCGGCATAAGGAGCATTGGTAATCCAGAACTTGGTCCCGTTGAGCAGGTAGCCGCCCTGCACCTCCTCGGCCTTCATCTTCATCGAGACGACGTCCGAACCGGCGCTCGCCTCGCTCATCGCAAGGCTGCCGACATGTTCGCCGCTGATCAGCTTGGGCAGGTACTTTGCCTTCTGCTCCTCATTGCCCCAGCGCGCGATCTGGTTGACGCAGAGGTTGGAGTGCGCGCCGTAGCTGAGGCCGATGCTGGCGCTGGCGCGGCTCACTTCCTCGACCGCGATGACGTGTTCCAGATAACCGAGGCCTAGGCCGCCGTCCGCCTCCGGAACGGTGATGCCGTGGAGGCCCAGCTCGCCCATGGCGGGCCACAGTTCCGCCTTGGGAAACCAGTCCTCGCGGTCGACCTTCTCGGCCAGCGGGGCGATCTGTTCGTCGGCAAACCGGCTCACGCTCTCGCGGATCATGTCCGCGGCTTCGCCGAGATGGAAGTCGAAATCGGGGGTCGCGCGCATGGTCTCTCCTCGCATGGCTCGCGTAATATCGTTGCGCGCGCGATAGCGAAACGCGGCGCGGCGGGCAAACCCGCTTTCGATGATCGGAAAAACGACGAAGAGGCACGGGCGTCTCCGCTTGTAAAACAAGTGCGTGAAACTAAAAGCGTCTGCCGACCATGCTACTTGATACGCCGACAACCTGGCCGCCCGCGAACGGCCCCAATCCAGCGTTCTGCGGAGAGCAGGACCGGCTGACCGTCATGGCGTCCTATGGGCTCGACGAGCTCGAGAACGATCCAGAGCTCCGCCAGATCGTGCAGTTTGCAGCGAAGCTTTGCGGTGCGCCGATTTCGCTGGTGAGCCTGGTCGAAGAACAGCGCCAGCGGTTCCTGGCAAGGGCCGGCCTGCAGGCGAGCGAGACGCCTCGCCCTACCAGCTTCTGCGCGCACGCCATGATGGAACGCGAACCGATGGTGGTGCCCGACGCGTTGCTGGACCCGCGCTTCGAACGCAATCCGCTGGTGACGGGGGAACCGAAGATCCGCTTCTATGCGGGCGCCCCCCTGCTGTCGTCCGAAGGCGCACCGCTCGGCTCGTTGTGCGTTATCGACACCGAACCGCGTCCGGCCGGGCTGACGGAGTTTCAGCGCGAAGGCCTCGAAGTGCTTGCCGCTTCGGTCATGCGGCGCCTGAATGCGCGCCGCGAATATCTTGCGGTGCAGGAAAAGCTCGTCCGCGAAAGCCTGCGCCTGCGCCGGATGGCCGAACACATCCCCGTGCTCGCCTGGGCGGCCCGACCGGATGGCTCGATCGAGTTCGGTAACGAGGCGTTCTACGAGTATTGCGGCACGAGCGACGTCGCGGCGATCGATCTCGAATCGCTGGTTCACGAGGACCAGGCCGAATTCGTGGCAGCCCTGCGTGCCAATTCGCGAGCCACGGAGAAACGCTGGGAGGCCGAAGCGCGGCTACGACGTGCCGACGGCGAATACCGCTGGATGGTCCTGCGCGCGTGGCCGATGCGTGACGCCCAGGGCAATGTCGAGACCTGGTTCGGCGCGGGCATCGACATCGACGAGACGCATCGTCTGTCGGAAAGCAACGACCTGCTCGCCCGCGAGCTGTCGCACCGGATCAAGAACATCTTCGCGGTGATCTCCGGCCTCATCGCCATACGTTCGCGCGGCAAGCCCGAATTGACGGAGTTCGCCAGCGAATTGGGCTCGGCCATCCGCGCGCTCGGTACGGCACATGATTACGTTCGCCCGGACGATGGGCCCCGGAGCGAAAATCTCCAGGGCCTGTTGCGCGATCTTCTGCGTCCTTATGGCGACGGTAACAGCCAACGCTTCGAGATTGCCGGCGACGATATCGAGATCGGGCCCCGCGCGGCGACGCCGCTGGCGCTGATCTTCCATGAACTGGCGACGAACTCCGCGAAATACGGCGCGCTGACCTGCGATGACGGGGCGATCGGCATCGCGATCGCTGTCGACGGCGAGACCGACGGCGAGATTCGCGTTACCTGGCGCGAAACGATGGCCGGCGAATGCGAGACACTCGATTCAGAGCGTGAAGGTTTTGGCTCCCGCCTGCTGCGCATGGCTGTCGAAAGCCAGCTGGGGGGGCGCTTCGTGCGGGATCTGGGTCCGGAAGGGATGCTCATCGAACTGGCGTTTCCGAAAGCCAAGATCCTGCCCTGAGGGCGGCAGACCTTTCGTCCCCGAGCCAGCCTGCTAGGGTGGCCGGCCTTCCACTGACGGAGAGCCTGCAAATGCGACACCTGTTGCCGATCGGACTGGCGCTGGCCCTCGCCGCCTGCAACGCGGAAGAGCAAGAGTCCCCCGCCCAAGACGCGACCGAAGCCGCCGATCAGGGCGATCAGGCGGAGGCGGACAAAGACCAAGTGCCTACTGACCTAGCCGGCACGGCGTGGCGGTCCGTGGGCGAAGATGGTGCCCGCTACACCACCTATCTCGATCGCGACGGGACGTATCGCGACTTGCGCAACGGCGAGGCATGGCAAACCGGACAGTGGACATTCAACTCGACCGGGGACGGGCGATTGTGCTTCACGCCGGAGGCGGAAAACGGCGTCGAACGGTGCTGGACCCCGGGGGCGATGAAGGACGACTCGATGATCGCCACCGCGGGTCCCGACCGGAGGGTCGAACTGGCTCGCGCCGAATATCAGCTGCCCGAAGCGCCGGACAGCGAGGGCGAGTGATCGACACAGAACCGGCCACGCTCGAATTTTTCGAGGTCCGCAAGAGCTATGGCCCAACCGAGGCCGTACGCGGGGTTTCGCTCGCCATACCCAAGGGGCAATTCGTAGCCCTTGTCGGGGCATCGGGCTCGGGCAAGTCGACCCTGCTCAAGACCGTTAACCGGCTGGTCGATCTCGATGGCGGTAGCGTGCTGTTCGAAGGCGCGAATGTTGCCGGGCTACCGCTCCCCGCGCTGCGGAGGAGGGTGGGTTACGTATTTCAGTCAATCGGCCTGTTCCCGCACATGACCGTAGCCGAAAACATCGCCATCGGGCCGCGGCTGGCGGGCGAGAAACTGTCGCAGGACCGGGTTGCGGAACTGCTCGAACTGGTGGAGCTCGAAGAAGGCATGGCGCAGCGCAAGCCCGATGCACTGTCGGGGGGGCAGCGCCAGCGGGTCGGCGTGGCGCGCGCTCTGGCGGGCCAGCCCCGGCTGTTGCTGATGGACGAGCCGTTCGGAGCCCTCGATCCGGTGACTCGCGATGCGCTGGGCGAGCGGGTGCGCAAGCTGCACGGCGAGTTGGACCTCACCACGGTAATGGTCACCCACGACATGACCGAGGCGCTGCTGCTGGCCGACCGCGTGCTGGTGATGGAGGCAGGCGTAATCGTTGCCGACGAGACCCCGCATGCGCTGCTCGAAGGCAGGGGCGGAGCGACCGCGCAGGGCCTCGTCGCTGTCCCGCGCGCGCAGGCCGAGCGGCTGGCGGAGCTGGCGCGGTGAGCGATATCTGGCAGGCCATGCTCGGCCTCGGCGACCAGCTTGCAGCGCATGTGGTGCTGTCCGCTGCGGCTATTGCGCTCGGTGTAACCCTGGCCTTGCCGGTTGCAATCTGGGCCAGCCGTTCGCCCGCTGTTGCGCGCATCGCACTGTCCTTTGCGAGCCTCGTGCAGACTATTCCTGCGCTCGCTTTGCTGGCCCTCTTCTTCCCGATCCTCCTGAGCCTCCGCAGCGTGTTCGGGGAGGGTCTGCCAACGCTCGGCTTCCTCCCCGCGCTGCTCGCGCTGGCGCTCTATGCGCTGCTGCCGATCCTGCGCAACGCGATTACCGCGCAGGCCAATCTCGACCCCGGCGTGATCGAGGCGGCGCACGGGGTGGGCATGAGCAACTGGCAGCGGTTGCGGCTGGTCGAAGCCCCGCTTTCTGCGCCCTATATCATGGCCGGAATCCGCACCGCGGCGGTATGGACCATCGGCGCGGCGACGCTTGCCACCACCATCGGCCAGAAGAGCCTCGGCGATCCGATCTTCGCGGGGTTGCAGACGCAGAACTGGGTGCTGGTGCTCGCCGGCTGCATTGCCAGTGCCGGGCTGGCACTGGTGGCAGACGCCCTGCTCGGCACCATCGAGAAGGGTCTCGCGACGCGGCGGCGGTCACTCTCGCTCGGCGGGCTGGTGGTGGTGGCGCTGGGCGTCCTCGCCGCGCTGGCCTCGCAATTCGGCGACAGCGACGAGCGGCGGATCGTCATCGGGGCGAAGACCTTTTCCGAACAATACATCCTGGCCCGCCTGATCGGGCAGCAGCTGGAAGGCGCGGGCTATGCGGTCGAATATCGCGACGGGCTCGGCTCGGCGGTGGCGCACCGGGCGGTGGCGACCGGCGCGATCGACATCCTCGTCGACTATACCGGGACCATCTGGACCAACCAGATGAAACGCAGCGACACTCCCGACCGCAATGCGATGCTGGCAGCCATCACCGAATGGGAGGCGCAGACCTCGGGCACGAAGGTGCTCGGCCGGCTGGGGTTCGAGAACGCCTATGGCCTGGCGGTCAGCGGGGAAACCGCCGCCCGCACCGGCGTCGAAACCATCGCCGACCTCGCCTCCCTCGCGCCGCGGATGACCATCGGCGGCGATCCGGAATTTTTCGAGCGGCCGGAATGGATCGCCGTGCGCGATGCCTACGGCCTGCGCTTTCGCGAACAGCGCAACTTCGCGCCGACCTTCATGTACAACGCCCTGCAGTCGGGCGAAGCCGATGTCATCAGCGCCTATACCAGCGACGGGCGCATCGCGGCGGACGGGCTGGCGATCCTGGAGGACCCGCGCGGCGCCTTTCCCAATTACCACGCGATCGTGCTGCTCGCGCCCGACATCGCCGACCCTGCGGGAGTGTCTGCCGCGCTGCGCCCGCTGATCGGCGCCATCGACGTGGAGGCCATGCGCGAGGCCAATCTTTCGGTCGACCGCGAAATCGACAAGCTGTCTTTCGAGGAAGCCGCCCGTCGGCTGGGCGAACGCGCCGGGCTCTAGCTCAGCCGGCTTTGCGCCAGACCTGGGTCTGGCAGAACGGCCCGATACAGCCCTTCACCTCGAGCATGGAGGCGCCCTTGCGCTTGATGATCGAGCGATAGGTCTTGCCACTCTTGGGATCGTAAATCGTGCCGCGCCACTGATCCTTATCCTCGGTAAAGCCGCTCAGCACCGGCATGCCGAGCAGCTTGCGACTGCGCTTTGAAGCATCCTTGTTGTTGACGTCGCGCTGGTCGAGGCCCTGCGGCGGCGGGACGAGAAACTTGTCGATCCTGCCGCACAGCTTCGCGCCGCAGGGTGCTATGGCGATGACGGCGTCTTTCTCCGCGGTGATCCAGCGACCCTGCACCGGCTCGGCCGCCGAAGCGGGAGCAGCGGCGAGGAGGGCGAGGGCCAGTGCGACCAGTTTCTTCATTCCTGCTCCTTTGGGCCGTCAGCTATCGAGCCGGGCCTTCGTCGAATCCTGCGCCGCGCGGCCAGTCGCGCGGGGTCATTGCGAGCACCTTGAACAGCTCGCCCATGGCCTGCGGCTGAACGAGCCGGTCGTGCGCGTCAGCAACATCCTTCGCGCGTTCGGGCGACCGGGTTACCAACGCCTGCGCGCGCAGGGCGATCCCCATGGCGGAGAGCCAGGCGCCCTGCGTCGCAGTGGCCGTGGCGAGGCCGGCCTGCTTGGAGATGGCGACCAGCGTCGCGAAATCGACATGCGCGGTGAGGTCCATCTCCCCCGGCGCATCGAACACGCCCACCTTCTCATGCGCGCGCACCGCCTGCAGGGTCGAACCCGTGCGCGCCGCCAGATGCCCGTAGTCGACGAACAGCGCCGCGCCGCCCTGCCGGTCGAGCCGCTCCGCGAGCGCACCGACCAGCGCCGCCGCTGCCGGGCAGGTCTCGATCACCGTACCTGGCTCCGCCGCCCGCTGCGCTTCGGGCACCGCATCGTCCATCGCATTGGGTCCGGCGGCGAAGGCGAATGCGCCCTCCTCGTCCAGCGCGACCATCCGCTCGCGCCAGCCACGGTCGGTCATCACGAGCTGCCGGATCGGCAGCGCATCGATGAACTCGTTCGCGGCGAGCAGCAGCGGGCGGTCCTCTGGCAGCGTGTCCAGGCTGTCGTGGAACTGCGCCCCGGCGAGGGCACCCGACTGCAGCCGGCGAAGCGCCTCCGATCCCTCGACCAGATGCACGTCGGGTCGCAGTCCCTGGCTCGCCATGGCGCGCAGCGCGTCCTGTGCCAGCGTGCCCCGCCCCGGGCCGAGCTCGACGTAGATCGCACCGGCGGGTCGCCCCGCCCGCACCCACACATCGGCCAGCCACAGCCCGACCATCTCGCCGAACATCTGGCTGATCTCGGGAGCGGTGGTGAAGTCCCCGTCAGCGCCCAGGGGATCGCGCGAGCTGTAATAGCGCGCGTTGCTCTCGCCCATGTAGCGCGCGACCGGGATCGGCCCGTGCCGTTCGATCAGGCGGCGGAAGCTGTCCGCGAGGGTGGTCGCCCCGCCCCCGTTCATGCCGCCGCGGGCTTGGCGGGCTTGGCGGATCCGATTGCCGGGCGGGCCAACGAGTAGGCCAGCACCGCAAGCCCGACCGCGATCATCGGCAGGCTCAGCCACTGACCGCGCGAAAGGCCGGTTTCCGTCACGACGTAGGCGAGGTGGGCGTCGGGTTCGCGGAAGAACTCGTTGACGAAACGCCCGATGCCCATGCCGATGGTGAACAGGCCCACCAGCAGTCCGGGGCGATAGCGGGCGCGGGTCTTCCAGAAGAGCGCGATCAGGAGCACGCCGAGCAGCAGCCCTTCCAGCCCCGCCTGGAACAGCTGGCTGGGGTAGCGCGGCAGCTGCAGCGGATCGTCGGGGAACACCATCGCCAGCGGGAAATCGCCTTCGACCGGGCGGCCGTACAGCTCGCCATTGATGAAGTTGGCGATCCGGCCGAGCATGTAGGCGAGCGGCACGTTGACCGCGATATAGTCGCACACGCGCAGCCAGTTGATCTGCCCGCGCCAGGCGACCCAGCTGATCGCCACCAGCACGCCGATCACCCCGCCGTGGAAGCTCATGCCGCCGTTCCACAGCTGGAACAGCTCGAGACTGCCGAACAGCTCGGGCTTGTAGAAGGCCGCATAGCCGAGCCGCCCGCCGAGGATCACGCCGAGCGTGCAATAGAAGAACAGGTCGTCCGCATGGCGCTGCGCCATCGGGCTGCCGGGTGCCTTGATCATCTTCGACAGGTGCCAGTAAGCCAGCAAGATGCCGATGAGATAGGCCAGCGAGTAATAGCGCAGCTGGAAGCCGCCGATTTCGAACAGATAGGGCCTGAGGCCGAGATCCTGCCAGTAGATCGGGTCTGAGGCGCCGCTGGCGGCGAGTAGTGACAGCAAGGGTTTATCCTCTTAGAGACATGTCCAAGGCCGCATCCGACGACCCATCGGCGGCGGCTTTTGGCATAGCAGGGGTTTTGGGGAAAGCCTGCGTCGAGCCGCAATTCATGCGCGAGCCTCGAATCGGGGCCGTGCGCCGTTTTGGAGAGGACGAAAACCACCCATGCCGACAGAACTCGACAAGGATATCGAGCGGTTCACCGCCGCCGTCACCGCCCCCGGGCAGATGTTCGAACTGACCGAGGTGACGCGCCGCGGCGTCGCCATGCCGGCGTTCAAGAACGCACCGCCGACGCTGGCGCATTATTTCGCCCATTTCGCCAACGAGAAGAAAGATGTGCTCTTCCTTGTCGACGGCGACCTGCGGCTGACCTTCGGCGAAGTCTATGGCGCCGCGACCAGGGTGGCGCATGGCCTTGCCACCTTCCACGGCGTCAAGAAGGGCGACCGGGTGGGCATCGCCGCGCGCAATTCCGCCAACTGGATGATCGCCTATATGGGCATCCTTATGGCCGGCGGCTGCGCCACCCTGCTCAACGGCTGGTGGACCGGCGAGGAACTCGCCTACGGCATCGACCTGTGCGACTGTTCGCTGATCCTTGCCGATCACCAGCGCGCCGCGCGCATGGAGGACGAGGATATCAAGGCCAAGGTCGTGATCTTCGACCATGGCGATCCGGCCAGCGGCCTGGCCCCCGTGTGGGCCGAAGGCGATACGGCGATGAAGATGCTGGGCGAGCTGGGCCCGAGCGACCTTGCCACCATCCTCTACACCTCGGGTTCGACCGGCCATCCCAAGGGCGCCTATTCGGATCATCTGGGCGTGGTTTCGGGCACGATGAACTATGTCGCGCAGACCGCCATGATCCTCGGCCTGCTGACCGAACGCGGCGAAGCGCCGACCGTCCAGCCGAGCGCACTGGTCGCCGTGCCGCTGTTCCATGTCACCGGCGAGATCCCGCTGTTCCTCCAGAGCTTTGCCTTGGGGCGCAAGCTGGTGCTGATGCCGAAATGGGACGCGCGCGAGGCGCTGCGCCTGATCGACGAGGAGAAGATCACCTATTTCGTCGGCGTGCCGCTGATGAGCTACGAGATCGCGGTCCATCCCGAGCGCGACCAGTTCGACCTCACCAGCTGCAAGAGCTTCGCCGCCGGCGGCTCGGCGCGCCCGCCCGAACATGTGAAGAAGATCAAGGATGCCTTCCCCGAAGGTTTCCCGCTGCTCGGCTACGGCCTCACCGAGACGAACGCGGTGGGCTGCGGCAACCTCAACGAGAACTACATGGCCAAGCCCGGATCGACCGGCATGGCGTCCAAGCCGCTGGTGGATCTCGCCATCCTCGACAATGATGGCAACCCGCTGCCCCAGGGCGAAGTGGGCGAAGTCGCGATCCGCTCGGTCGCCAATTTCCTCGGCTACTGGAAGAACGAGGAAGCGACGAGGGCCGCCTATACCGACAGCGCCTATTTCCTTACCGGCGACCTCGGCTATCTCGACGAGGACGGGTACCTGTTCATCGTCGACCGCAAGAAGGACATCATCATCCGCGGCGGCGAGAACATCTCCTGCATCGAGGTGGAAGAGGCGATCTATGCGCACCCGGCGGTGGCCGAATGCTCGGTCTTCGGCGTGCCGGACGAGCGCTTCGGCGAAATCCCTGCGGCGGTCTACATGCCGCATCCGGGCAAGGACCTGAATCCGGAAGACCTGCAGGAATTCCTGCGCGAGCACATCGCCGGCTTCAAGGTCCCCGCGCACCTGTGGGTCGCCAAGGACCACTTGCCGCGCCTCGGCACGCAGAAGGTCGACAAGCGCACCGTCAAGGCGACCTATGCCAAGGAGCTGCTGTCCGCTTGAGCACCTTCCGTATTCCCCGCCAGCGCGCCATCTTCGACCGGCGCGCGATCGCATCCGAGATCGACGCGCTGGCCGGGGAACACGGCGCGAAGGCGCGGCCGCACGTCGTCAAACTGCTGAAGGGCGCGCTCGAGGCGGGGCGTGCCGAACTGGCCGCGCGGCTCGCCGAGAAGCCCTCCGCCGGGCACGAATGCGCCGGCGGGCATGCCTTCCTGATCGACCAGCTGGTGCGCGTGATCCACGACCATGCGACCACCCATGTCTATCCCAACGCCAACCGCTCGAGCGCCGAGCGGCTGACGGTGATGGCGGTCGGCGGCTATGGGCGAGCGGAAATGGCGCCGCATTCGGACGTCGACATCGCCTTCCTCACCGGAGGCAAGAACACGCCGTGGTGCGAGCAGGCGATCGAGGCCATGCTCTACATCATGTGGGACCTGGGGCTGAAGGTCGGGCACTCGACCCGCACGATCGAGCAGGCGCTGCGCCTGTCGAAAGAGGATCTCACCATCCGCACCTCGCTGCTCGAGGGGCGCTATGTCTGGGGCGACCAGCTGCTTTACGACGAGGCGGCACGCCGTTTCCAGGCCGAGGTCGTGCGCGGCAACGAGCGCAATTTCGTCACCGAGAAGCTGGCCGAGCGCAACGCGCGGCACAAGCGGATGGGCGATACGCGCTATGTCGTCGAACCCAACGTCAAGGACGGCAAGGGGGGCCTGCGCGACCTCCACACGCTCTACTGGATCGGCAAGTTCATCCACCGCGTGCGCGCGGCGGCCGAACTGGTCGACGTCGGCCTGTTCACCCCCGCCGAATACCGCAGCTTCCGCCGCGCGGAGAACTTCCTCCTCGCGGTGCGCTGCCACCTGCACGTCCTCACCGGCCGCGCCGAGGACCGGCTGACCTTCGACATGCAGCGCCAGATCGCCGAGCGGATGAAGTTCGCCGAGCGCCCCGGCAAGAGCTCGGTCGAGCGGTTCATGCAGCTTTATTTCCTGCACGCGAAGCGCGTCGGCTCGCTCACCGGCATCTTCCTCGCCCATATCGACGAGCAGTTCGAGGCAAAAACCGCGCGCTCGGGCTTCTTCGCCGGCTGGAAGCAGAAGGCGCGGCAGGTCAAGGGTTACCGCGTGTTCGGCGGCCGGATCGCCGCCCCATCGGACGACTGGTTCCGCAAGGACCCGGTGCGCCTGATCGAGGTCTTCCAGGTGGCCGAGGCAGAAAGCCTCGAGATCCATCCCGAAACCATGCGCATGGCCGACCGCGACAGCGGGCTGATCGACCATGCCGTGCGCCACGACCCGCGCGCCAACGCCCTCTTCCTCGACCTGCTGTGCGGCCGCAACGATCCCGAGATGGTGCTGCGCTGGATGAACGAGACCGGCGTGTTCGGGAAGTTCGTGCCCGATTTCGGCAAGGTCAACGCGCAGATGCAGTTCGACATGTACCACCACTACACGGTGGACGAGCACACCATCCGCGCGATCGGCCTGCTCAACCAGATCGAGAAGGGCGAATTGCAGGGCGACCACCCGCGCGCCACCCGCCTGATCCACAAGGTCAATTCGCGCCGCGTCGCCTATGTCGCGGCGCTGCTGCACGATATCGCCAAGGGCCGCGGCGGCGACCATTCGGTGCTCGGCGCCGATGTCGCGCGCGAGCTCTGCCCGCGCTTCGGCCTGACCGAGAGCGAGACCGAGCTGGTCGCCTGGCTGGTGCTCCACCACCTGCTGATGAGCCGCACCGCGCAGAAGCGCGACCTCACCGATCCCAAGACGATCGAGGATTTCGTCGCCGAAGTGCAGAGCGCCGAGCGCCTGCGCCACCTCGCCATCCTGACCGCGGTCGATATCCGCGCGGTCGGGCCGGGGACGTGGAACAGCTGGAAAGGCCAACTGCTGGGCGAGCTCTACGACGTCTCGAGCGAGCGCCTGCGCCTCGGCCACATGCGCGAAGGGCGCGAACAGAAGGTCGCCGCCAAGCGGGCACAGGTCGCCGAGTTGCTGGGCGACAAGGCGGAGCTGACCGAAACCGTCGGACCGACCATGGGCGATGCCTACTGGGTCGCCGAGCCGGTCGATATCATCGCGCTCAACCTCGTCCATTATGCCGCCGCGCGCGAGAAGGAACACGAACTCTCGATCCATTGCGAATTCTACGAGGCGCGCGGCGCGACGCTGGTGACGGTCATCGCCGCCGACCACCCCGGCCTGTTCTACCGCATCGCGGGCGGCATCCACCTCGCCGGTGGCAACATCATCGACGCGCGCATCCACACCACGCGGCAAGGCTGGGCGCTCGACAATTTCCTCGTGCAGGACCCGCATGGCGGCGCCTTTGCCGAAGAGGGTCAGCTCGCACGCCTCAAGAAAAGCATTGAAGATGCGCTTGCCAACCGCGTCGACCTTGCTCCGCGCCTCGCCCAGCGTCCGCTCACGCACAGCCGCGCGCGCGCCTTCGACGTGTCACCGCGCGTCCTGTTCGACAACAAGGCCTCGAACCGCTTCACCGTGATCGAGGTCAACGCCCGCGACCGCCCGGCCCTGCTCAACCGCGTAGCGCGCACGTTGTTCGAGAACCGGCTTGTCGTCCATTCGGCGCATATCACCAACTACGGCGAGCGCGCGGCGGACACCTTCTATGTCACCGATCTCACCGGCCACAAGCTGGAGGCGGGCGAGCGCATGGACCGCATCGAGCGCGATCTGATCGAGGCCGTCAGCGACGAGACGCAGGACCGGTTGGAGAACGCGTAACCTCTCGCCCTACCGCTTCGCTTCTTGAGGGCGATGCGCGCCGACTCACCCCCGCTCGCCGAACAGCGCGGTACCCACGCGGACATGGGTTGCGCCGAGCTTTATCGCGGTTTCGTAATCGCCGCTCATGCCCATGCTGCGGCCTTCAAGTCCGTGATCGCGGGCGAACTTGTCGAGCAGGGCGAAGAAGGGTGCGGGTTCGATTGCGAAAGGCGGGATGCACATCAGGCCGGCCAGCGGAATGTCCGCCTCGCGCGCCTGGTCGAGCAGCGCGGGCAGGTCGGCGATCGGGCAGCCGCCCTTCTGCTCTTCCTCGCCGACGTCGACCTGTACGAAGCACGGCACACGGCGGCCGGTCTTGTCCATTGCCTTCGCCAGCGCCTTTACGAGGCTCGGCCGGTCGAGCGAGTGGATCGCATCGAACAGCGCGACCGCGTCCTCGGCCTTGTTCGATTGCAACTGGCCGATCAGGTGCAGCTGCACTGCGGGGAATTCCTCACGCAGTGCGGGCCATTTGCCCTGCGCTTCCTGCACGCGGTTCTCGCCGAAATGGCGCTGGCCCTCGACCAGCAGGGGCCGGATCGCCTCGGCCGGATGCGTCTTGCTGACGGCAACGAGCGTCACCTCGCCCGGCTCGCGGCGCGCGATTGTGCAGGCCTTGGCGATATTCGCCTGTACCTGCTGGAGCGGAGTCTCTGCCTTTTCCATCGCGAGGCGCTATAGCGCAGGTGTGACCGCGCGCCAGCCCTCGCTGCCCCTGCTGTGGCTCCTCTCCGACGCCCGCAACGATGCCGGGCTGGAGGATGCCCTGCGCGCCCTGCCGCGTGGTTCGGGCTTCGTGTTCCGGCACTATCATCTCGATCCCGTCGCCCGCCGCGCGCGGTTCGACGAGCTGGCTAAAGTCGCGCGCGCGTGCGGCCACCTCGTGATCCTATCGGGCAAGGACGACTGGGGCGCCGACGGACATTACGGACCGCCCGAGAACCTCGGCGAGGGCCTGCGTCTTGCCACCGCTCATAACGGCGAGGAGCTGCAGGCGGCCATCGATGCAGGGGCCGACGGCATCTTTCTCTCGCCGGTCTTTCCCACCGCTTCACATCCCGGCGCAAAACTGCTCGGCCCGCTCGGCTTCAATGTGCTCGCGCAGCAATCGCCCGTCCCGGTCATCGCGCTAGGCGGCATGACCTACGAACGCGCCCGTGAGCTCGGCTGGCCGCGCTGGGGCGCAATCGACGGACTCGGTTCGACGAACGCCGCTTGACCTCGGAGTCCCCGAGGATTCATACTGCGCGCTCTCGACGGATCAGGGGAACATTCATGGCTACGCGCGCAGGCGCAGCACCCGATTGGCGGGCGGCGTTTCGCCGCAGTTTCCGCCGCGCCACGCATATGGCGGGGGCGGGCCTGCTGTTTGCGCTCCTGCTGTTCCTGGCGCTGGCGCTGGCGAGCTATACGCAGACCGACCCCAGCCCCTCGACCGCAGCGGCCGGCACCGACATCGGCAACTGGATGGGCCAGAGCGGCGCCTGGGCTGCCGAGCGTGCGCTCAATTTCTTCGGCATCACCGCCGCGCTGCTGCTGCCGCTGCTCTACATCTCCGCGCGTCGGCTGTGGACCGGCGTCGAGGACGAGGACGAGCAGGAAACGCCCGGCCGCTGGTGGGGCCCCTTCGCCATGCTGCTGGCGGCGATGGTATTGCTCGGCACCGTGCTCGCACTGCTGTTCGACCCGGCGACGGGGAGCCTGCCCGCAGGGCTGGGCGGGCTTTCGGGCCAGCTCGGCGGCCTCGGGATCGAGGCGGTCGCGGGCCGCTTCGGCGAGGCCGTCTCGGGATGGATCGTGCTCGTGCTCGCGCTGGTGGCGCTGGCGGGCGGGATCGCGCTCGTCACCCGGGTCTTCGCGATCGACTGGGCGCAGTTCCTGACCCTGCCCGAATTCCTCAAGCGCCGCCCGGCGATCGTCGATGCCGACCTGCCGCTGATGCCCAAGCGCCAGAAGCGCGCGAAATCCGCGAAGGAAGATGAGGAGGCCGCCGAGCCGGTCGAATTCCGCGAACCGCGCCGCGCGCCCGAGATCGCCGATCCCGCGCCCATGCCCGCGCAGTCCAAGCCGGCCAAGGCCAAGCAGCGCGACATGTTCGCCAGCTTCCAGCTGCCGACGCACGACCTGCTCGACGATCCTCCGGCCAATGCCGCGCCCAAGCTCGACAAGATGGCACTCGAGCGCAATGCCCGCCTGCTCGAGAACGTGCTCGACGATTTCAACGTCAAGGGCGAGATCACCGCGGTGCGCGCCGGGCCGGTCGTGACGATGTACGAGCTGGAGCCTGCACCCGGCATCAAGGCCAGCCGCGTGGTCGGCCTGGCCGAGGATATCGCACGCAACATGTCCGCCATCTCCGCGCGCGTCTCGCCCATTCCCGGCAAGACCGTGATCGGGATCGAACTGCCCAATGCCGACCGCCAGATGGTCAGCTACAAGCAGCTCGCCCAGAGCGCCGCCTTCGTCGATCACAAGGGCAGCCTGCCGATGATCCTCGGCAAGGATATCGCCGGCGAGCCGATCGTCGCCGACCTTGCCGCCATGCCGCATTTGCTGGTCGCGGGCACCACCGGCAGCGGCAAGTCGGTCGGGCTCAACGCGATCCTGCTGTCGCTGCTGTACCGCTTCACGCCCGACGAATGCCGGATGATCCTGATCGATCCCAAGGTGCTCGAACTCAACACCTATGACGACATTCCCCACCTCCTCAGCCCCGTGGTGACCGAGCCGCACAAGAGCGTGCGCGCCCTGAAGTGGGCGGTCGAGGAGATGGAGAAACGCTACCGCATGATGTCGAGCGTGAATTCGCGCAACATCGCGGGCTTCAACGAGAAGATCAGAACCGCCGCCGCCAAGGGCACGCCGCTCGGCCGCCGGGTGCAGACCGGGTTCGATCCCGAAACGGGCGAGGAGATCTACGAGGAAGAGCAGCTCGATTACGAACCGCTGCCGCTGATCGTGCTGATCGTCGACGAGCTGGCCGACCTCATGGTCACCGTCGGCAAGGAAATCGAGGTGCTGATCCAGCGCCTCAGCCAGAAATCGCGCGCCGCCGGCATCCACCTGATCATGGCGACGCAGCGGCCCTCGGTCGACGTCATCACCGGCGTCATCAAGGCCAACCTGCCAACGCGGATCAGCTTCAAGGTGACCAGCCGCATCGACAGCCGCACGATCCTGGGCGAACAGGGTGCCGAGCAGCTGCTGGGCAAGGGCGACATGCTCTACAAGCCCAACACCGGCGCGATGATCCGCGTCCACGGCCCTTTCGTGAGCGACGAGGAAGTCGAACGCGTGGCCGACCACTGGCGTGCGCAGGGCAAGCCCGACTATGTCGACGCGGTGACCGAGGAGCCAGAAGAGGGCGGCTATTCCTTCGAGGACGAGTTCACCGCGAGCGACGACCCGGACGAGCGCAAGTACCGCCAGGCGTGCCAGATCGTGATCGAGAACCAGAAGGCCTCGGGCTCATGGCTCCAGCGCCAGATGGGCGTCGGCTACAACACCGCCGCCAAATGGATCGAGCGGATGGAGGGCGAAGGCCTCGTCGGCCCTGCCAACCACGTCGGCCGCCGCGAAATCTTCCGCGACCAGGACGGCAATCCGATCTAGCCACGAGTTTTGCCGACCGTGTCGGAATCCTACAATGTAGTCTGATGCCTGGACAATATATCTCGCCCACCCGTGGGTCGCGGGAAAAGCCGGGGCAAAGTGTTCCGGCGTTTAAGTGGGGGCTTACAAGACATGGTCGAAATTCGAGGTACGCTTAGCGGCGGCAGTGGCGACGATTACCTGGCCAATCCTTTTCCGACCAATGTCATTTACACTGGCCTGTCGGGCGGAGACGGAAACGATTACCTGCTGAGTTATATCTACGGGTCTGTTCCGGGGGTCGGGCCGATTACGATCGACGGTGGCGACGGATTCGATATCTTTATCTTGCCCGATGGCTGGTTTGGCGGTTTCGAATTCGTATCGACCGAAACAGGGCTCGATATCTACTACGGCGACTACGGGATGATCTTCCACGTGGTCAACGTCGAGCTGATCCGGATAAACTGTTTCCAGGGCTATTATTACGAGTTCTTTGCCGACCCGTTTTTCGACGATACCTCTGCCGATCCGCGCAGTGCACCGTATTGGGTCAGCACCTTTTACGACGGCGATTATCGCCAGTACGAATATTTCACCCGCGAAAACAGCGTGGTCGATTACAACAACCTCACCGGCGCGCAGGCGGGGGTTTTCGTTATCGAACAGTGGCTCGGCGGCGGGTACAATTCCTCGCGCTACTTCCCCGACATCTACAACGCCGGCGCAGGCGACGACACGGTCTGGCTGCCCGAGGAAGCCAATATCGTCCTGCACCCGTCGGTGATCTGGAATTACGACGTCACCTTCAACGCGGGTTCGGGCAACGACACGGTCTATGGCAGCATGCGCGGGGATCGCATCAGTGGAGGTACCGGCTTCGACGTGATATTCGGCCGTGGCGGCGATGACATCATCTATGACGATCCCTTCGACGACGTAGGCGGCACGCGCTTCGGCGGCGGCATCGACGGGGGCGGCGGCTACGACACCGTCTACATCGGATCGCCCGACCGGATCGTGAATGCCAACAATGTGACCGTCTGGGCGCGCGGTGATGGGACCGAGTATATTTCGGACGGCCGCAACCTCTACGCCGAGTATCTCGACGCGGCGGGCGAAGTCATGGCGACGGTTTCGCTTTCGGGTGTGGAGCATGTCGCCGGGCTCGACGGATCGCCATCGCCCGCGTCGCTGCTCTTCAATGCCTATTCCAACGTGGTCGACTTCAATGCCCTGACCGACCACGGATCGGCAGCGATCGACGCCCTTTATCGTGCCGGTCGGCTCGACAACATGTACGATGCGATGGGCGGGGACGATATCGTCACGCTTGTCCCCGATGGCACCCAGTTGGTGACCGGCGTGCGCTTCAGCAACGCCAACGCGTTCGATGCTGGATATGGCCACGACGTGATCACCGGCAGCGCCGGGGTCGACCGGATCGATGGCAATTACGGCGAAGACCTCCTCTTCGGCATGGGCGGGAACGACCTGCTGTGGGGCGGCGCGGACGCCGATTTCATCGACGGCGGCACGGGCGACGACACGATGCGCGGCGGATCGGGCAACGACACCTACGTGGTCGATTCGGCGAACGATCGCGTGATCGAGGACTATTACGACGGCATCGACACGGTCCTCGCGTCCACCACCTTCACCCTCGGCGCCTATATCGAAAATCTGACGCTGACCGGTGCCGAGGCCATCAACGGGACCGGCAACGGTTTCGACAACGTGATCACCGGCAACGACGCGGCCAACATTCTGAACGGGCTCGCAGGTAACGACCGAATCGATGGCGGCCTGGGTGCGGACACCATGCGCGGGGGGACGGGTGACGATACATATTGGGTCGATGATAGTGGCGATGTGATCGTGGAAGGGAGCGGAAACGGAACGGAAACCGTCTACTCGCGCATATCCTTCACCCTTCCGACGAATGTCGATTATCTTTATCTCGAAGGATCGCGAAACATCAGCGGATACGGCAACGATCTTTACAATCAGATCTACGGAAACGCTGGCGACAACATCCTCGACGGGGGGGCGGGTGACGACTACCTCGTGGGCGGTGCTGGCAACGATACGTATTACGTCGATGCAGCCGACACGACGTCCGAGCGGGCGGACGGTGGATACGACACGGTGGTCTCGTCCATCGACCATCGCTTGCAGTCTTATCTCGAAAAGCTAATCTTGACCGGAACAGGAGCCTTGCAAGGTTTCGGCAACGAGCTCGATAACCGGATCATCGGCAATGCCGGAAACAACTACCTTGATGGCGTTGCGGGGGCTGACCGAATGGTCGGCGGCCAGGGCGACGACATCTTCATCGTCGACGACCTCGGCGATCTTGCTGTCGAGAACGGCGTCAACGGCGGCACCGATCTCGTCCGCAGTGCGGTCACCTTCACACTGCAGAAGAATGTCGAGAACCTCGAGCTCACCGGCTATTACGCGATCAACGGGTTCGGCAACTCGCTCGATAACCGCCTGATCGGCAATAGCGGAGCCAATACGCTCAACGGTTATGGCGGCGCAGACTACATGGCCGGGGGCGCGGGCGAGGATACCTATATCGTCGACAATGTCGGCGATATTGTCGACGAAACCAACGGCAATGGTATCGACCTCGTGAAAGCTCGGGTGAGCTTCACGCTTAGTGACGGGGTCGAGAACCTCACTCTGACCGGTACTGCTGCGATCGACGGCACCGGCAATGGTACCGACAACATTCTGATCGGGAACAGCGCCAACAACCTGCTCGACGGTGGTCAGGGATGGGACACCATGCGCGGCGGCCAGGGTTCCGACACCTATGTCGTCGACGCCTGGGGAGACCAGGTGATCGAATATGCAGGCGAAGGAACCGACGCCGTGATGGCCTATGTCGATTACACTCTCGGCACGCATGTCGAGAACCTGTTCCTGCTCGGATATTACGATCTGGCGGGCACCGATAATGCCGGAGACAATCGCATTTCCGGCAATATCGGTATCAACCTGCTGCGCGGGCTCGGCGGCAACGACATCATCCTCGGCAATGACGGCAACGATATCGTCTATGGCGATGGCGGAAACGACAAGCTGTTCGGCGGCGCGGGGACCGATGTCCTCACCGGCGGTGCCGGGGCCGACGAATTCGCTTTCGTCGACGGCGATATGGGTGGGCGGACCTGGGACACTGCGGATCGCATCACCGATTTCGATCAGGAAGAAGGCGATATCATCCGGCTGGCACCCATGGATGCCGACACAACAACATCCGGCAATCAGGCTTTCACCTTCATCGGATCGGACGCCTTTTCGGGAACCGCCGGCGAACTGCGGTACGAGACTGTCAACGGGGCCACGCTGGTCTTCGGCGATACGTATGGCGACGGCACGTCAGACTTCATGATCCGCATAGGCGGCGAATGGATTCTCGGCGCCGACGATTTCGTACTCTGATCCTGTACGGAGGCGGTGGCGAGCGATCGACACCGCCGGTCCGCCGGATACAATCGCCCGGGTCACGCAATATCCATTTGAATTAATACTAAAGTTTTTGACCTGTAAAATAACGATAAAGTTTCCGCCTAATTGAAATTTGCCAAATATTGAATTACGACTCTTTCATGATCTAAATGGTCTTGGAGAGCAGAAAATGAGTGTCCGGCTCGATGCGATCCAGCTCAATCATGATCCGGCATCGGTTCATAACAGCGCGATCAACATCAGGAAGAACAACACGACCTTCGTTTCGGTGCCCGAATGGCGCGCCGGGATCAGCGTGAGTGCGGCCGATTCGCCTGCGGCCTATGTGAAAAAGGAAACGCAGGGGCAGACGATCCTGATCAAGGCGCGCTTCCGCTGGACCGGCGACAGCCACGGCCGCGTGAAGATCCGTGCCGTCGATCCGACCGCGCACGGCTCGGGTTGCCTCGGCATCATCCGCCGCTTCCTCAACGCCATTTTCGGCAATGTGCTGGGCGAAGTGAGGGAGAAGACGGTCAGCTTCAACGGCCCCGGCCTGGGCGGATGGGAGACTTTCGAGCTGGAGAACACCCGCCTCGACCAGGTCGGCATCGGCATCCGCACCACGCATTGGCAGTGGCAATACAAGGATGGCGGCAGCTGGCAGGATTTCGACGATTCCCGCCACCGGATCTACGTCCTGCTCGAAACGCCGACCGCGCCGTGGCAGCAGGCCCCCTACCAGGCGTCGAACACGCAGCTGCCGTGGACCGACGTGCTCGACAAGTCCTGCACTTGGGCGATCGGCGCGGTCGATCGCGATACTGCGGCGGCGAAGGTCACCGAACGGGTCTACGATCTCGGCAATTCGGTGATCGAATACGACTGCCCGCACGGCGGCGCGACGCAATATGCCTATCCGAACTTCGACTGCACCGCTTTCCTCGAACGGATCGCCGGCGGGCCGGGCAACGGCCAGTATGTCAACTGCACCGACTGCGCGACCTTCGTTTCGACGTTCTCGAACGCGCTGGGATGCGACCTGTGGCAGTCGCGCATGGGTTATTATTTCGACCTCAATCCGATCCTCGCGATCGGCTCGTCGATCTGGCAGACCGCCTGCGGCTGGCCGGGTTTCAGCTATCACGAGGTCCCGTGGAAAGGCGGCTGCACCGCCAGCGACCGGGTTTACGACGCCTGCCTGCAGGTCGATGGCGATGCCGACCCCACCACCGCGCCGCATACGCCGCTCCTGCCGGTCAACATGGTGTTCGGCACGCCCGGCAGCGGCGGCTATCGCGACAGGCTGTCGCCAGCGGGCACATGCGATCCGCAGCCCGGCACGCGCGTCCGGCGCAGCGTATTCTGATGTAGGAGCTCTGACATGGAGAGCGAAAATCTGACAGCGATCGCGGAGCGCTTCGGCTTCGACGAATGGCGCGGGAAGAGCCGGGATGGCGCGGCGGCAACCCTGCGCGAAATCGCCATCCCCGATGGCACGATCGCGGGCCTCGACCCGGCGCGCATCCGCGTGGTCGCGCTCGACGACGGAACCACCCTCCATCGCGCGACCTGGCAGGCCGAAGGCGGCGAAGGCGTCAACCGGCTGGACCTGCGCGAATGCGGTTCGGTCGAGAAGGCGCACGAAGTGCTGCTCGAACTGCTGGCCAACATGCAGTCGCCCCTCGTCGAGCGCCTTGGCGGCGATCACGACGTGGGCGATGTCGCTTTCGCGCAGGACCCGTCGACAAGCGTCGTCTTCGCCCGCGCCAATGTGGCCGCGAAGGTGGATGTCGCGCCCGATGGTGCGCTCAGGGCGCTCGACACGGCAAGGGCCGTCGACGAATGGCTCGCCGGCAGCGCCCGCCCCACCGGCGAGACGATGGCCTGACCGGACGGCGGGTTTTTTGCGCGACCTTGCGCGCAAAGCGCTCTAGGACGGGCGCGTGAACGAGATCGCCAGCAAGCCCGAAAAAGCCGCCGACCCCACCCAACCCGCGGAGCGCAAGGCGCGCTGGGTCTATGGTCCGCTGGGCCGCTCGCTGGCGCCGCTGCGTACATACTGGCGCACGCAGGTGGTCTCGGACGTCGACCATTCGGAAGTGGTCGCCAAGGTCGCGACCGAGTGCCCGGCGACGCCGCGCTATATCTTCATGGTAATGATGTCGGCGGGGATCGCGATCCTCGGCCTGCTGCTGTCCTCGCCGGCGGTCGTCATCGGCGCCATGCTCTTGTCGCCCTTGATGAGCCCGATCCTCGGGGTCGGCTTCGCGCTCGCCACGGGCAAGCAGAAATGGCTCAAGATCAGCGCCCGTTCGCTCGCTCTCGGCAGCGTGGCGGCGGTGCTGTTCACCGCGCTGATCGTGCTGGTCTCGCCGCTGCAGACGGTGACCGAGGAGATCGCGTCGCGCACCCGCCCGAACCTGTTCGACCTGATGGTCGCGCTGTTCTCCTCGCTCGCCGGCTCCTATGCCATGATCCGCGGGCGCGAGGGCACGATCGTCGGCGTCGCCATTGCGACCGCGCTGATGCCGCCGCTCGCGGTGGTCGGCTTCGGGCTTGCGACCTTCAACTGGACGGTGTTCTTCGGCGCGCTCGGCCTCTACGTCACCAACTTCCTGACCATCGCGCTGACCGCCACGGTCATGGCGCGCCTCTACGGCTTCCGCACCGACCTTTCGACCCGGCAGGGCTGGTTCCAGAATGTCGGCATCTTCATCATCTTCGTCGCTATGGCGATCCCGCTTGGCCTCTCGCTGCGGCAGATCGCGTGGGAATCCAACGCCCAGCGCATCGTCCACAACACGATCGAGGCGGAATTCGACCCGCGCGCGCGCATCAGCGAGCAGGAAATCAACTGGGAAGCCGACCCGCTCGCGGTCAGCGCGACCGTGCTGACCCCCGAATTCGAGACCGATGCGCAGGCCGATATCAAGCGCACGCTCGAAAGCCGGCTCGGGCGCGAGGTGGAGGTCGCGATCGAACAGTTCCGCGTCGGCGCGGACCCGGGGGCGGCGGAACAGGCCGAACTGGCGCGCGCCCGGGCAGAGCAACAGGCGGCGGCGACCGAACGCCAGATCTCTTCGATGGTCGACCGCATGGCGCTCGCCGCAGGGGTGACACGCAAGGATGTGACGCTCGACCGCGAGAACCGCCGGGCGATGGCGACCGCGAAGCGGCTCGATGGGCTGACGCTGGCAGGCTATGCCGAGCTCGAACGACGGCTCGCCGAAGAGGCGCCGGGCTGGGACATCGAATTGCGCCCGCCGCCCGCCCCGATCCCCGCGATCACGCTGGGCGAGGAGGGTCCTGATGCTGCCGGGCAGCGCGCCGAAAGAACCGCGATCTGGGCGGCGAAGCGAATCGGCCTGCCGCTCGACCTGACCGGCCCCGAAGAACAGGTGCGGGCCCTTGCCGCCCGCATGCGCGAGGCCGGGGTAACGATCGGGCAGGTAAATACCCGTCCGGGCGAAAGGATCGACGTCAGCTGGGCCAGCATGCCGCAATAAGCATGCGCACGGGCGCTGGGCGCTTGCCGCGATTTGGTCTCACTTGTAACGGCTTGTCCTGAGAGAAGGAGACAGCGGCCATGCGCATCGGCAGCCCGAAGGAAATCAAGAACCACGAATACCGTGTCGGCCTGACGCCAGAGAGCGCGCGCGAACTGGTCAATCACGGCCACGAGGTCTGGATCGAGACCGGCGCGGGCCTCGGCATCGATGCGACGGATGCGCAGTACGAGGCCGCCGGCGCGAAAATCGTCGACGGACCGGACCCGATCTTCGCCGAATGCGAAATGGTGGTGAAGGTCAAGGAACCGCAGGCGGTCGAGCGCGCCAAGCTGCGCGAAGACCAGATCCTCTACACCTATCTCCACCTCGCGCCCGATCCGGAGCAGACCAAGGATCTCGTCGCGAGCGGCGTGACCGCGATCGCTTACGAGACCGTCACCGGTCCGCGCGGCCAGTTGCCCCTCCTGAAGCCGATGAGCCAGGTGGCGGGTCGCATGAGCGTGCAGGCGGGCGCAACCGCGCTCGAGAAGGCGCATGGCGGACGCGGCGTGCTGCTCGGCGGCGTGCCGGGCGTGATGCCGGGCAAGGTCGTCGTCATCGGCGGCGGCGTGGTCGGCTTCAACGCGGCGCAGATGGCCGCTGGCCTCGGTGCGGACGTCACCATCCTCGACCGCGACCCCGAAGTGCTCGAAAAGGTCGGCACCCATTTCGAAAGCCGCGCCTCGACGCGCTTCTCCAACGCCTCGAACCTGCACGATGCGGTCTGCGGTGCGGACCTCGTGATCGGTGCGGTGCTGATTCCCGGTGCGGCGGCACCCAAGCTCGTCACCCGCGAAATGCTCGGCGACATGCAGAAGGGCGCGGTGCTGGTCGACGTCGCGATCGACCAGGGCGGGTGCTTCGAGACTTCGCGACCGACGACCCATGCCGATCCGACCTATGTGGTCGACGGCATCGTCCACTACTGCGTCGCCAACATGCCCGGCGCGGTTGCGCGCACCAGCACCTACGCGCTCAACAACGTGACCCTGCCGCATGCGCTGCGCATCGCCGACCTCGGCTGGAAGGAAGCGCTGCGCCGCGATCCGCATCTCGCCGAAGGGCTCAACGTGCACAAGGGCGCGGTGACCTACGAAGCGGTCGCGCGCGAGCTGGGTTACGACTACCGCAGCGTCGCCGACGTCCTGGCTTAAGCGAAGGGCGCCAGCACTTCGGGCCGCACGCGCGCGAGACGGTTGCTGGCCTTGTCGAGCATGGCCCAGCTGGTCGTGGCGGAGACGATGACCTTGTCCGCGGCATTGCGGAACTCGACCCGCCGCGTCGATTGAGCACCGTGTGCGGGGCCTTCGATCCAGGTCTCGCCGGTGACGCTCTGCCCGGCGTCGATATTGCCGCGATAGTCGATCTCGTGCCGGGTCACGACCCAGAAGAAGGCCGCGCGATCCTCCGGCCGTGCGACCGTCTCCCAATGCGCGGTCGCCATGTCCTGAATCCACTGGACCCAGACGGCATTGTTGACGTGGCCGAGCTCGTCGATGTGGTCCGGCAGAGCGGTGTAGGTCTTGGTGAAGCGATTGCTCACCCCTCGACCCCCAGCTGCCACAGCACGAAGGCGACTTCCTCCGCCGTTTCGCGGATGCTTTCGAAGCGCCCCGATTTGCCGCCGTGGCCCGCGCCCATGTTGGTTTTCAGGAGGAGCTCGTTGTCGTCGGTCTTCAGCTCGCGTAGCTTGGCGACCCATTTGGCGGGTTCCCAATAGGTCACGCGCGGATCGTTCAGCCCGGCAGTCACCAGCATCGGCGGATAGTCCTGCGCGACCACCTGGTCGTAGGGCGAGTAGCTCAGGATATAGGCGAAGGCTTGCTTGGAGAGGATCGGGTTGCCCCATTCGGGCCATTCGCCCGGCGTCAGCGGCAGGCTGTCGTCGAGCATGGTCGCAAGCACATCGACGAAGGGCACATGCGCCACCACCGCGCCCCACAGCTGGGGATCGGTGTTGACGACGACGCCCATCAGCTCGCCGCCGGCGGAACCGCCGGAGATGCTGATCCTGCCTTCCTGTGTGTAGCCCCTGGCCGCCAGCCCCTTCGCCACATCGACGAAATCGGTGAAGGTGTTCACCCGCTCGTTGAGCTTGCCGGCGAGGTACCACTTGCGCCCGAGATCGTCGCCGCCGCGGATATGCGCGATGGCATAGGCGAACCCGCGATCGACGAGACTGAGGCGCGTGGTCGAAAAGCCCGGCGGCACGGCATAGCCATAGGCGCCATAGGCATAGAGATGCAGCGGCCCGCCCGGTTCGCGGTCCTTGCGCATCACCACGCTGACCGGGATCATCGTCCCGTCGCGCGCTGCGATCTCGACCCGCTCGGTGGTGTAGAGCGCGGGGTCGTAACCGCTCGGGATTTCCTGCTGCTTGAGCAGTTCGAGCTCGCCGGTCTCGACGTGGTAATCATAGACCGAATCCGGCGTGACCATGCTCTGGTAGGACAGGCGCAGCCTGTCCTGATGGTATTCGGGATTGTTGGTGAGGCCGGTAGTGAAGCTCGCCTCGGCAAAGGCGATCGGCTTGACGAGGTTCGGGTCCGCGTAGGAGCGCAGCTGGATCTGGTCGAGCCCCTTGATGCGCCCCTCGGTCACGTAGAAATCGCGGAACAGCGAGAAGCCGTCGAGGTAGACTTCGTCCGATCCCTCGATCAGCGTGGTCCACTCGCCCGGCTTGTCGAGCGGCGCCGTGGCGAGCCGGAAATTGACGTGCTCGTCATTGGTGTGGACCCACAAGGTCCCGTCGCGCACATCGACATCGTATTCGACGCCCTTGCGGCGCGGGGCGACGAGGATGGGCTTTGCCTTGGGATCCGCCACGGGCACCAAGCGGACTTCCGAAGTTTCGTTGTCGCCGGTCGCAATGATCAGCCAGTCTTCCTGCGCACTGAGCCCAGCACCGACGCGGAAGCCCTCGTCCGCCGACTCGCGATAGAGCTCGACATCCTCGCTGAGCGGCGTGCCGAGCACGTGCAGCGTGGCGTCGTGGACGCGCCAGTTCTCATCCGCGAGGCCGTAGACCAGCGCCGTGTCGTCCATCACCCAGACGAGATCGGACAGCGTGCCGGGAATTTCGTCGGGCAGGTGCTGCCCCGTCTCGAGATCCTTGACCCGCGCGGTGAACCGCTCCGACCCGTTGGTGTCGACCGAATAGGCAAGCAGGCGCGCATTGTCCGAGATCGAGAAGGTGCCAAGGCGGAAATACTCGTGCCCCGCGGCCAGTTCGTTCTCGTCGAGAATCAGGACCCTCTCGCCGCCTGCCACGGGCTTACGATAATATTTGCGATACTCCGCACCCTCTTCGAATTCCGACCAGTAGAGCCAGTCGCCGCGACGCTGGGGGACGGTCGAATCGTCCTCCTTGATGCGCGCCTTCATCTCCTTGAACAGCGTCTCGACCAGATCCTTGTGCGGTTCCATCCGCGCCTCGAACCAGGCGTTCTCGGCTTCGAGGTAAGCCAGCACATCCTTGTCCGTCACGTCCGGGTAGCCGGGATCGCGCAGCCAGGCATAGGGATCGGCGATCGTGATCCCGTGGTGCGAATAGGAAGAGTCGCGCTTCTCGGCCTTGGGGGGCGCGGCGGGTCGGCTGGTCGAAATGGGACAACTCCTCGTCTGGCGAACGGGTGGAAAAGGGCGGCAGAGGGGCCTAAGTGGGGCGCATGACCATGCGCGCCCCCGATCTATGATCGCGACGGGTGCGCTGCAAGCGCCACGGCGCTGCCAACCGGATAGAGAGGAACCGAACCCATGCTGATGCAGACCTATGAAGCCCGCCTCGACGGATTGCGCAAGGAACTGGGCAAGCGGGGGCTCGACGGTTTCGTCATCCCGATTTCGGACGAGCACATGAGCGAATATGTCGGCTCCTATGCCCAGCGCCTCAAATGGCTGACCGGCTTCGGCGGCAGCGCGGGCAGCGCGGTGGTGCTCAAGGACAAGGCAGCCATGTTCACCGACGGCCGCTACACCGTGCAGGTGCGCGACCAGGTCGACGGCAAGCTCTACGATTACGAGGACGTGCCTGCGACCTCGCCCGCCAAATGGATCGCCGAGCACGCACCGCAGGGCGCAAGGATCGGCTACGACGCCTGGCTTCACGGCATCGACTGGGCAGAGGCTGCGGAAAAGCTCTTCGCCAAGAAGGGCATCACGCTGGTTCCGGTCGACGGCAACCCGATCGACGCGATCTGGGACGACCGCCCGGAGGCCTCGCTCGCCGCCGCCGCGCCGCATGACGAGACGCTTGCCGGGCGCTCCAGCGCGGACAAGCGCGCCGAAGTGGCCGACTGGCTGAAGCGCGAGGGCTTTGACGCGACCGTCATCAGCGCGCTCGATTCGGTCGCCTGGCTGCTCAACATGCGCGGCACCGATGTCGACAACACGCCGGTCGCGCTCTCCTATGTCCTTGCGCATGCCGACGGGACCGCCGAGCTGTTCATCGCGCCCGAAAAGGTCACGCCCGAGCTGTCGCAGCATCTCGGCAACGCGGTGAGCATCCGTCCGCGCGACGAATTCGTGCCCGCGCTCGCCGATCTTGCCGGAAAGACCGTGGCGGTCGATCCCGAACACGCGGTCGCCGGTATCTTCCACGCGCTCGAAGCTGGCGGGGCGAAGGTCGTGCGCGAGGGCGATCCGACCGTCCTGCCCAAGGCGATCAAGAACGCCGCCGAACAGCAGGGGCACCGCGACGCGCAGGCGCGCGACGGCGCGGCGGTGACGCGCTTCCTGCGCTGGCTGGAAATCGAAGCACCCAAGGGCGGGGTGGACGAACTCGCCGCCGCCGCCAAGCTGCGCGAATTTCGCGAACAGGGCGGCATCCTGCGCGACCTCAGCTTCGACACCATCAGCGCCGCTGCGGGCCATGCCGCGCTGCCGCACTACAAGGTCGACGAGGACAGCAATATCCCGATCCCGCCGTCCTCGATCTACCTCGTGGACTCGGGCGGCCAGTATGCCGACGGAACGACCGACATCACCCGCACCGTGTGGATCGGCCCGGGCGAGCCCACGGCCGAGATGATTGAGCGCAACACCCGCGTGCTCAAGGGGCACATCCAGCTCGCCATGCAGTACTTCCCGCATGGCACGACCGGCGGCGCGCTCGACGCGCTGGCGCGCATGCATCTGTGGCAGGGCGGGGTCGACTATGGCCACGGCACCGGCCACGGCGTGGGCAGCTTCCTCTCGGTCCACGAAGGCCCGCAGCGCATCGCCAAGCCCAACGGCCCCTATCCGGGCAGCGGCACGGTGCTGGAGGCGGGCATGTTCCTCTCCAACGAGCCCGGCTATTACAAGACCGGCGAATACGGCATCCGGATCGAAAACCTCGTGCTGGTGGTCGAGGCGCCGATTGCGAGCGAGGGCAAGTACCTCGGCTTCGAAACGCTCACTTTCGTGCCGCTCGACCGCAAGCTGGTCGACAAGAGCCTGCTGAGCGAGGCCGAGATCGGCTGGTGGAACCGCTATCACGAACAGGTCGAGGCGATCCTTGCGCCGCAGCTGGAGGGCGAGGACCTCGCCTGGCTGCAGCGCGAGTGCGCGCCCTTGTAGGACTCTGTATGTTCGCGTAATGTTCTACTGGTCGCGAGTCGCGAGCAGAGGAGCATTGCCATGATCGGATACGTTACGCTGGGGACCAACGACCTCGAGCGCGCTGCGCAATTCTACGATCCCATCGCCGCCGAAATGGGCGTCGGTCGGATGATGGATTTCGACACCTTCATCGCCTGGGGCGCATGGGACGGCGGGCCCGGGATCGCCGCGACCAAGCCGTTCGACGGCAAGGAAGCGACCGTGGGCAACGGCACGATGGTCGCGATCGAATGCAAGGACCGCGGCCAGGTCCAGCGGATCTACGACCTCGCGCTCGCCAATGGCGGCAGTGACGAAGGTGCGCCCGGCCCGCGCGGCGAGCCCGACGAGAACGGCATGGTCTTCTACGCCGCCTATTTCCGCGATCCCGACGGCAACAAGCTCAACGCCTTCCTGATGGACAAGGTCGCCTGATGGAGGGCAAGCGCAAGCTGTCCGAGAGTTTCCTGCATCTCGGCCTCGGCGCCACCGCCGTGCCGCAGCCGCCGTTCGACGGGTACCAGTGGTACGACGAATACGGCGCGCGGCATGGCGCGGACGGGGCCGAGGGCAGGCTGGTATCGCAGCACAGTTTCACCGAGGGGTGGGACACATGGGAAATGCACCCGCTCGGCGCAGAGGTCGTCATCTGCACGGCAGGCGAGATGGTGCTGACGCAGGAATTTCCTGATGGGCATCGCGCAACCGTAACGCTTGCTGCAGGAGAATACGCCATCAACCCGCCCGGCGTCTGGCACATCGCCGATGTCGCCGAGAGCGCGACCGCGATCTTCATCACTGCGGGCGAAGGGACGCAGATGCGCGAGCGATCCGCATTTCCGGTCGATTAACGCCCACGCGATCACGCGACAAAGCGATACAATTCGCTTTCTGCCCGGCATAATCCTGCGACAATGCGGGCCTAGAAGAGGCACACGAGCTGCGGCGGATAAACGGTCTCCCCCTCCCTCCCCCGCCGTCGCAGCTCTCCGATATCAACTTACGGAGATGTGCCATGCGCAAGACCATTCTGACCCTTTCCGCTGCGGCGGTCGCCCTGACCGGCGGCGTCGCCTATTCCCAGACCCGCGGCGAACGCGCCGATACGAACGCCGATGGCGTCGTGACCCTGGCCGAAATGCAGGCCAAGTCGGCCGAGCACTTCGCTCGCATGGACGCCAATTCCGACGGCGTTCTCGACGCCGCCGACCGCCAAGCGAAGATGGCCGAGCATTTCGCCCGGATCGACGCCGACAATGACGGCGAGGTCACCCAGGCCGAAATGCAGGCAGCCCACGAAGCCCGCAAGGAACGCCGCGCGGAACGCATGGCCGAACGCGGAGCCGAACCGCGCGAACGCATGGGCAAGCGCGGCGGTGACCGCGCTGCCAAAATGGCCGAACGCTTCGCTGCGGCGGACACCGACAGCTCCGGCGGCCTGACGATGGCCGAAATGCAAGCGATGCATGAAGCGCGCGGCGAGCGGGGCCATCACGGCATGCGCGGCAAGCACGGCTTCGGCATGGCCGACGCGAACGGCGACAAGGCCATCACCAAGGCCGAGTTCGACACTGGCGTTGCGGCCCGCTTCGCCAAGCTCGATGCCGACGGCGATGGCAAGGTAACCGCGGAAGAACGCCAGGCCGCCCGCGAGGCGAGGCGCGCCGCCTGGCAGGAGCGCCGGGCCGAACGTCGCGCTCAGTAAGGCGCTTGATCGCCTCGCCCGACAAACGGTAGGCGCGGTAACGACACACCATGATTGAAACCGCGCCCACCACCCTCCTCCTGGTCGATGACGAGCGATCCTTGCGCGAACCCCTGGCCGAGTATCTCACCGGCCAGGGGTTCATCGTGCAGGAGGCGGAGAGCGCCGCCGCCGCGCGCAGCTGGCTGGTCGGCAACACGCCCGATCTCGTCCTGCTCGACATCATGATGCCCGGCGAAGACGGGTTGTCGCTCTGCCGCCATCTCACCGAGGCGCGCCACCTGCCGGTGATCCTCGTCACCGCGCGCGGCGAGGCGATGGACCGGATCGTCGGGCTCGAGATCGGCGCCGACGACTATGTTACCAAGCCGTTCGAGCCGCGCGAGCTGGTTGCCCGAATCCGTTCCGTCCTGCGCCGCGCCGAACGCCCCCCTGCCACGCCCGACGAGGAGCTGGAATATGCCTTCGAGGGCTGGACGCTCGACCCGCTCAAGCGCAAGCTGACCGATCCCGAAGGGGCCACCGTACCCATTTCGACCGCCGAATTTCGCATGCTGCGCGCCTTCTGCGACCATCCGCGCCAGGTGCTCGACCGCGACCGCCTGCTCGATCTCGTGCAGGGCCGCGAAGCGCAACTGTTCGATCGCGCGGTCGACAACCAGGTCAGCCGCCTGCGCCGCAAGATCGAGGTCGACAGCCGTAATCCGCAGCTGATCCAGACCGTGCGCGGCGGCGGCTATCGCCTCTCCGCCGACGTCACCCGCCAGCCGCGCGAGCGCGCATGATGCGACTGGTCCCGCGCAGCCTGTTCGGCCAGGTCATGTTGGCGACCGCCGCCGCGCTGCTTATTGCGCAGGCGATCTCCACCACCCTCCTCTATCGCGCCGCCGAACAGCGCCGCGAACTGGCAATCGCCAATACCGCAGCCTTCCAACTCGTTACCGGCGAGACACGCGGGGAGCGGGGGCGCGGCGAGCGCGGACCGCGACTGGTCCGTGACGGCGGGCGCGACTTCGGAGGCCTTCGCCTGCCGCGCCGCCTGCGCTACGCGGAAAGCACCGCGAGCCCGCTCGCGGCCGGCGATCTCCGCATGACCGACCGCGAGGATACGGTGCGCGAGGTGCTCGAAGCACAGGGTGTCGCTATTGCGGAACTGGTCGTGATCCGCCGTCCGATGCTGAGCGACCCGATCGTTGCCGGCGCGCGCGATCGTTTCCCGCGCCTTGCCGGCCGCTTGCGCGAGGCTCCCGGCGAACTGCTGGTCGTGGGCCTGCGCCAGCAGGGTAGCGACACGTGGCAGATCGCGCGCCTGCCCATCCCGGCGCGCGACCGCACAATCATGGGCACGCTGGTCTTCCAGACCCTGATCCTGTTCATCGTCCTGTTCGGGCTGCTGTGGTTCGTCCTGCGCCGCATCACACGGCCGCTCGCCGCACTCGCGGACAGCACTGCCCGATTCGCCGGCGCGGGAACGCCGGGTGCACCGATTCCCGCAACCGGCCCCGACGATGTGCGTCACCTGATCGAAGCGCACAACGCCATGCAATCCCGGATCGGCGCAATGCTGGACGAGAAGGACGTGATGCTCGGCGCGATCGGGCATGACCTCAAGACCCCGCTCGCCGCGCTGCGCGTGCGGATCGAAAGCGTCGAGAACGATGCCGCGCGCGACAGGATGGCCGCGACGATCGAGGAGATCACGCAGACGCTCGACGACATCCTTTCGCTGGCCCGCGTCGGCCGTGCGGGTGCGCCGCCCGAAGTGACCGAGCTCGGCGCGCTCGCCGCCTCGGTGGTCGAGGAATTCGAGGACATGGGGCAACCGGTTACGCTGGAGACGACAGGCCGCGTCGCCGCGCCGGTCCACCTCACATGGCTCAAGCGAGGCCTCAGGAACCTCGTCACCAATGCCCTGCGCTACGGCGGATCGGCGGAGGTCACCGTCGTGCGCGAAGGCGACGAAGCCGTGCTGCGCGTCGCGGACCGCGGCCCCGGCATCCCCGAAGCCCGCTTGGCCGAAATGCTCGAGCCCTTCACGCGCGGCGAGGCGAGCCGAAATCGCGAGACCGGCGGCGCGGGCCTCGGCCTCACCATCGCACGCGCCGTGGCGGAGCAGCATGGCGGCAGGCTGGTGCTGATGAACCGCGCCGAAGGCGGCCTGAGCGCGGAAATCCGCCTGCCGCTCTAGCGCATCAGGCTCCCGAAGATATTGCGCACGAAGGCCGTCGCGCCGGTGCGGATCGGGTCGGCGCTCGACTTCTTGCCCAGCACGGTCGCCACGGCGATCGAGGAGAGCGACCCGGCCGCCGCGGTGGCTGCCGCCTTGCCCGCCTTTTCCCACATCGACGTGGTCTTGCGTGGCCGCTTCGCAACCTCCTCGCGGCCCTTTACCTCGACCTCTGCGGCAGTCGCAGCGGCATCGGCAGTCTTGGCGGCCAGCACCTCCTCCGCGCTCTCGCGGTCGACCGCGTCGTCATACTTGCCGTCGAGTTCGCTCACCGAATTGATGATCGCGCGCTCCTTGTCGGTCACCGGGCCGAGCCGCGAATGCGGCGGCTTGATCAGCGTGCGCTGGACCACCGACGGCGCGCCGTCCTCGTCGAGCGTCGAGACCAGCGCCTCGCCCACCTTCAGCTCGGTGATCGCCTGCTCGACATCGAGATCGGGATTGATGCGGAAAGTCTCCGCCGCCGCCTTGATCGCCCGCTTGTCGCGCGGGGTGAAGGCGCGCAGCGCGTGCTGGATGCGGTTGCCGAGCTGGCCCGCGATCTTCTCCGGAATGTCGATCGGGTTCTGGGTGACGAAATAGACGCCCACGCCCTTCGAGCGGATCAGGCGCACGACCTGCTCGACCTTGTCCTCCAGCGCTTCGGGCGCGCCGTCGAACAGCAGGTGCGCCTCGTCGAAGAAGAACACGAGCTTCGGTTTCTCGGGGTCGCCCACTTCGGGCAGCGTTTCGAACAGTTCGGCGAGCAGCCAAAGGAGGAAGGTCGCGTAGAGCTTGGGCCCGCGCATCAGCTTTTCGGCCGAGAGGATGTTGATCACCCCGCGCCCCTGATCGTCCACCTTGAGGAAATCGTCGATCTCCAGCGCAGGTTCGCCGAAGAACATGTCCGCGCCCTGGCTCTCGAAGCTCAGCAGCTGGCGCTGGATCGTGCCGACGCTGGCCTTGGTGACATTGCCGTATTTCGCGGAGAGCTCCTTCGCATTCTCCGCCGTATGCGCGAGCATGGCCTGCAGATCGCCGAGATCGAGCAGCAGCAGGCCCTGTTCGTCGGCGAAGCGGAAGACGATGTTGAGCACCCCTTCCTGCGTCTCGTTGAGGTCGAGCAAGCGCGCGAGCAGCAGCGGCCCCATTTCCGAGATCGTGGTGCGGATCGGGAAACCCTTTTCGCCGTAGAGGTCCCAGAAGACCGCGGCATTGTCCTTGTAGGCGTAGTCCTCCATGCCGAGCTCCCTCGCCCGGCCTTCGAGCTTGTCGGCATGCTTGAACTGCGGCGAACCGGCCATCGAGATGCCCGACAGGTCGCCCTTCACATCGGCGAGGAAGACCGGAACCCCGGCGGCGGAAAAGCTTTCGGCAAGGCCCTGCAGCGTGACCGTCTTGCCGGTCCCGGTCGCACCCGCGATCAGCCCGTGGCGGTTGGCCTGCCCGAGCAGCAGCTTCTGGTACTCGCCATTCCCGCCCAGTCCGAGGAAAATCTCGCCCATATCCGCGCCCGCTCCTGTTTCTTGCCGTCACGGCGGTGTGGCGCAGGCGTGCGGTCAAGGTCAAGCTATGCATGGACAGCGGCGCGCCAGCGGCTAAAGGCTTGTTCCCGATGACCGACCGGCATCCCTTCGTCCTGCTCGATGATGCACGCGAAAGCGGCGCGGCCGATGCCCTGCTGTTCGAGAACCCGCGCGAAGTGTTCGTGGCGCGGCGCCCCGACGAGGTCGAGGCGGTGCTGGCCGCAGCCGAGGCCGCGCGCGCAAAGGGCGGCGAGCTGGCCGGCTATATCGCCTATGAGGCGGGCCTTGCGCTCGAGCCGAAGCTCGCGAAGCTGGCAGCGGCGCGTACGGGCGGCGCGGGGCCACTCGTCTGGCTCGGCCTGTTCGGCGAGCCGGAGCGCATCCCCGCCGAGGACATGCCGCAGTGGCTCTCCGAGCATGCACAGGGCGGCGGCGGGGTGGGTCCGCTCGAACCGCAGCTGTCGCCGGGCGGGTATGGAGAAGTCTTCGCGCGGCTGCAGGAGGCGATTGCCGCGGGCGATATCTACCAGGCCAATCTCACCTTCCCGCTCGCGGGCAATTTCACCGGCGATCCGCTGGGGCTCTATGCCGCGCTGCGACCGGCGGCACAGGCGGGCTATGGCGGGGTGATCTTCGACGGCGCGCACTGGCTGCTCAGCCTCAGCCCGGAGCTGTTCGTCTCTCTGAAGGGCCGCGAGGCCAAGGCCAAGCCGATGAAGGGCACGCGGCCGCGCGCCGGCGATGCCACCGCCGACACCGCGCTACGCGAAGAACTCGCGACCTCGGCCAAGGACAAGGCCGAGAATCTCATGATCGTCGACCTCATGCGCAACGACCTGAGCCGTGTGGCCGAGCCGGGGAGCGTGCGGGTGGACGAACCCTTCGCGATCGAGAGCTATCCGACGGTCCACCAGATGGTCAGCGTGGTCCGCGCGCAATTGAAGGCCGGCGAAAGCGCCATCGACCTCGTCCGCGCGCTCTTCCCCTGCGGTTCGATCACCGGCGCGCCGAAAATCCGCGCAATGGAGCTGATCGATGCGGTCGAGCGCGATCCGCGCGGGCCCTATTGCGGCGCGATCGGGCGGATCGGGAGCGACGGCGACGCCGCCTTCAACGTCGCCATCCGCACCTTGCGCCTGACCGAGATCGAGAACGGGCGCGGCAAGGCCGTGCTGGGCGTGGGCGGCGCGATCGTAGCCGACAGCGAGGCGCGCACCGAATGGCGCGAGGCGCTGCTCAAGGGCGCCTTCGTCCGCACCTCTTCGCCCGACCATACCGCCGCGCAGTTCGACCTGATCGAGACGATGCGCTTCACACCCGACGAAGGGATCGTCTTCCTCGAAGCGCACCTCGCGCGGATGAAGGCGAGCGCCGCCGAACTGGGCTTTGCCTTCGACCGCCACGAGGCGCGCAACCAGCTCCATGCGCTGTGTTTCGTGCTGGAAAAGCCGAGCCGCGTCCGCCTGCTCGCCTCCCGGCGCGGCGCGATCGCGCTCGAGGCGCTCGACATGCCCGCAGCCTGGCCCGAGCCCGCGACGGCCATCGTCATGCCCCTGCCGGTCGATCCGGGCGACTGGCGCCTGCGCCACAAGACCACCGACCGCGGGTTCTACGAGGATGCGCAGGCCGTCGCCCGCGGGCACGGCGCGCAGGAGGCTATCTTCGTGCGCGAGGACGGCCTTCTGACCGAAGGCTGTGTCACCAACCTGTTCGTGCGCGGCGCAGATGGCGTGCTGCTCACGCCGCCCGCCCGCCTCGGCCTGCTGCCCGGCGTGCTGCGCCAGTCGCTGCTTGAAAGCGGAGAGGCGCGCGAGTCGGAGCTGCGGATCGAGGATCTCGAAGGCGGCTTCCTGCTCGGCAACGGCCTGCGCCTGACGATGGAAGCAAGGCTCAAAACATGACAGACATTCCCATCCTCTTCGAAGACGGCGAGGCGCTGATCATCGACAAGCCCGGCGGCCTGCCGATCGAACGGCCGCGGCGGGGCGGCCAGAGCCTCGAGGACCGTTTCGAACAGCTCCGCCTCGGCTTCCAGCGCGATCCCGTGCCGGTGCACCGGATCGATACCGATACCAGCGGCTGCCTGCTGCTGGCGCGCAATCCCAAAGCGCTGAAGCGCTTCGCCAAGGCCTTCGAGGACCGGCTGGTCGGCAAGCGTTATCTCGGCATCCTCGCCGGCGTGCCGGACAGCAGCGAAGGCACGATCGAACTCTCGCTCGCCAAGATCAGCAGCGCCGAGAAGGGCTGGCGGATGATTGCGGCGAAGAAGGGCAAGCCTTCGGTCACGCACTGGACAGTGCTGGACGAGCGGGACGGCCGCGCGCTCGTGGAATTCCGCCCCGAGACCGGGCGCACCCACCAGATCCGCGTGCATGCGCTGACCGGGCTCGGCATCCCGCTGCTCGGCGATCCCGTCTATGGCGACGGGAAGGGTGCGCAGCGCACGATGCTGCACGCCGCGGCGCTCAGCGTCCCGCGCGACGGCAAGCCGCCGGTCGAAGCCAGCGCGCCGCTGCCGCGCGATTTCGCCGCGCTCGGCTTCGGCGACGGCCCGGAATAGTGGGCCGCATCGCCGACAAGGCGCTCGATATCGCCGAGGAGAAGTTCATCGCCTCCTCCGGACCCGGCGGCCAGAACGTCAACAAGGTGGCCACAGCCGTGCAATTGCGGGTCGACGTATTCCAGCTCGGCATGCCGCCAGAAGCCTTCGAGCGGCTCAAGGAGATCGCCGGCAGCAAGCTGACCAAGGGCGGCGAGATCGTGCTCACCGCCAACGAATACCGCACGCAGGAGCAGAATCGCGAAGCGGCGCGCGAGCGGCTGCTGGCGCTGCTCTCCGAAGCGCTCACCCCGCCGAAGAAGCGCGCCAAGAGCCGCGTCAACCGCGTGGGCAAGGTGAAGCGCATCAAGGCCAAGAAGGCCCGCGGCGAGGTCAAGGCCAACCGGGGGCCGGTGAAGCTCTAGCTCGCGCTTGACTTTTCCCCGTGAATCACCCAATGGGCGCGCCGGACGGCGGTGCTCGACGCGCCGCCCTTATTTTTTCGGCCGCAAACCGGCCTCACAGGATCTTTAGGAACACGCCATGGCGAAGCCCGCAACCGTCAAGATCAAGCTCGTCTCGACCGCCGACACGGGCTTCTACTACGTGACGAAGAAGAACCCCCGGAACCACACCGAGAAGTTCACCTTCCGCAAGTACGACCCGATCGCGCGCAAGCACGTCGAGTTCAAGGAAGCGAAGATCAAGTAATCTTCCTGAATGCGGGGAACTTCCCCAATTCAGTGACGGTTCAATGCTCCAACGCTAGATCACGGAGCATGAACATCTTGTCCTTCAAAACCGCTAAACCGATTCGCGCCGCGCTGGCTTTAGGGCTGGCCGCGGCGCTTCCTGCGTCCGCCATCCTCGCGCCCGCCCCTGTCGAGGCCGCCGCCGGCGATCTCGACAAGGCGGTCGCCGCGCTGCGCGGCATCTCGACCATGAAGGCGGACTTCGTCCAGACCGACCGCAGCGGCCAGTCGGTCGGCGGCGTCATGACGCTGAAGCGCCCCGGCAAGATCCGCTTCGAATACGAAAAGGGCGTGCCCCTGCTCGTGGTCTCGAACGGCAAGTCGATGTACATGGTCGATTACGAGGTGAACCAGGTCCAGCGCTGGCCGATCAAGAACTCGCCGCTCGGCGCGCTGCTCGATCCCAGTCGGGACGTGAAGGCCTATGGCAAGCTGTTGCCGTCGAACCACGATGACGTGGTTAGCATCGCCGTGCGCGACCCCAAGCGGCCGGAATTCGGCGCGATCACTTTGATCTTCGCGCGTGACGCAAGTGCCCCCGGCGGGCTCAGGCTGACCCACTGGGTGGCACTCGATGCGCAGAATCACCGCACCACCGTGCGCCTGCGCAACCAGCGTTACGGGGTGTCGGTCGCGGACAGCGCATTCACCTTCCGCGACCCCCGTCGTTCGTCCCGTCGCCCGGGGTGAACGGCTCGTCCCCGGTCGGTTGTATAATTCCGACATTTTGCGGTCGGTTGTTCATTGCAGAGCAAGCGCAACGGGCGTAATTTCCTTCTTGCGAGACGACGAGAGGCGGGTTTCCCCCCTGTTGACCCCCTCATCCTGGTTCGCCTCGTTCCAAGCGTGACGAACGCTCACAAGGAACCCTCGTGCCAATGCCCCCGGCGCGAGGGTTTTTTGTTGTGGGGTATCTTGTGGGCGCGGTCAGGACCTTCGTCCTGACCTTGCTGTTCCATCCCACGCCCCCTCCCGGCCACCCATAGAATACCGTGCCGTGGGTGGCCGGGAGGGGGCGTGGGATGGAACAGCGCGAGGCAGCAGCTTGCTGCTGCCGGACAACGCACCTAAAGCCCCTTCCATGGTCTCTATCGCTACCTGGAACATCAATTCGGTCCGCCTGCGGATGCCGATCGTGGAACGCTTTCTGAAGGAACAGGCGCCCGACGTACTGTGCCTGCAGGAGATCAAGTGCCAGGAGCAGCAGTTCCCGTTCGAGGCCTTCCGCGCGCTCGGTTACGAGCACTTCGCGGTGCACGGGCAGAAAGGCTATCACGGCGTGGCGACGGTCGCGAAAACGCCGCTGCGCGAGTTCTCGCGGCATGACTGGCAGGACAATGGCGAGGCGCGCCACGTCGGCGTCGAGCTGACCGATCACCAGGGCATGATCGTCGAAAACGTCTATGTCCCTGCCGGAGGCGACGAGCCGGACCGCGAGATCAATGTGAAGTTCGGCCAGAAGCTCGACTTCCTCGAGCGGATGACGCGCTGGGCCGACACTGTCGACCGGCCGACGCTGATCGTGGGCGATTTCAACATCGCGCCGCTCGAAAGCGACGTGTGGAACCACAAGCAGCTGCTGAAGGTCGTCAGCCACACGCCGGTCGAGGTCGAGAGCCTGCAACGCTTCATGGACGCGCACGGCTGGGCCGATATCGGGCGCGAGCATATCAAGGCGCCGGAGCGCTATTACAGCTGGTGGAGCTATCGTGCGAAGGACTGGAAGGCGAACGATCGCGGGCGCCGGCTGGACCATATGTGGGCCAGCCCCGACCTCGCAAAACAGGCCACCGCCCACGCCGTCCACGAGGATGCGCGCGACTGGGACAAGCCCTCCGACCACGTGCCGCTGGTGACGGAGTTCACGCTCTGAGCGAAGCCTCGGCCTCCCGCCGCGCGGCGCAGGCGGTGGATGCGCTGCGCCACGGCTGGCCGCTGGCTATCGCGGGCGCGCCGCTGCTTCAGCCGGTCGAGACCGCATTCGGCGACATCACGGGCGAGGCGATGCTGCTCTCCGCCAGCCGCGCCGCGACGCTCAAGCTCGCAAACCAGCTCGAGGCGGCCAGGCCGCGCCAGCCGGTCCTGATGCGCGCCGCCGAGCCGTTCGACCTGCCGCATGCGCTGGCCATTGCCGATCCCGCGCTGGACCTCGCCGCGCCGCTCAAGGGCCCGTTCAAGGCGCTCCATTGCGACTGGGAGGAGCAGGCCAGGGCCGCGCTCGAACTGGCGCGCATGGCCGGCGTGCTACCCGCCTTCATCGTCGACCCGCATGGTGCGGGCGAGCCCGTCGCGCTCGAGGCGGGCGATGTGGCTGCCTTTGCGGACGCCTCGCGGCTCCAGATAGCCACCCGCGCGAAGCTGCCCGTCGCTGCAGCCGAAGGCGCACGCATCGTCGCCTTCCGCAGCCCCGATGATACGCGCGAACATGTCGCGCTGGTCATCGGGCGGCAGGACAGCGACACGCCGCCGCTCGTCCGCCTGCATTCCGAATGCCTCACCGGCGATATCCTCGGCAGCCTCAAATGCGATTGCGGGCCGCAGCTCGACGCGGCGCTGCACGCCATGGCGGAGGAGGCCGACAAGGGCGGCTGGGGCGTGCTGCTCTACATGCGGCAGGAAGGGCGCGGGATCGGCCTCGTCAACAAGCTGCGCGCCTACCGGTTGCAGGACCAGGGTTTCGACACGGTCGACGCCAACACCCGGCTCGGCCTGCCCGACGAAGCGCGCGATTTCCCCACCGCCGCGCGGATGCTCGACCTGCTCGGCGTGGGCGCCATCCGGCTGATGACCAACAATCCGGCCAAGGTCGCCGCGCTCGAGGCGGAAGGTGTGGCAGTCACCGAACGTGTCCCGCACAGCCTGCCCGACAATCCGCACAATGCCCGCTACCTCGCCACCAAGCGCGACCGGGCGGGACACCTGCTGCCCTGAAGCGGTTGCGCGTCAGGCGCGGGGATTGGAGCCCAGCCTGCGCCCCAGGGCCTGGCCCATCCGCACGGTGTCTCCGGCAGCAAGCCCGTCGAGCCACTCGACCCTGTCCGGTTCGAACAGCATGACGACGGTCGAGCCGAGGAAGAAGCGGCCCATCTCGTCACCGGCAGCGAAAGTGTGCGCACCCGCCGGAAAGTCCTCGCACACCAGCTTGGGCGCGTGTGCTTCGACCTTGTCCGACCACACGGTCTGGATGCCGGCCACGATCATCGCCCCGACCATGACGCTGGCGAATGTCCCGTCGGGCCCGTCGAACAGGCAGGCGAGGCGTTCGTTACGCGCGAACAGGCCGTCGACATTCTCCGCCGTCACCTGGTTCACGCTGAACAGTTCGCCCGGCACATAGGTGGTCGAGCGCAATTCTCCTGCGGCAGGCATATGCACGCGGTGATAGTCGCGCGGGCTGAGGTAAATGGTCGCGAAGGTGCCGCCCTCGAATCGCGCCGCAGCGTCCGCATCGCCGCCAAGCAGTTGTTGCGCGGTGAAGGCGCGCCCCTTGGCCTGGAAGATGCGGCCTTGCTCGATCCAGCCGATCTGGCTGATGGCGCCGTCGGCAGGCGAGAGGATGTACTCGCCCGCATCGGCCAGTGGACGCGCGCCGGGCTTCAGTTCGCGGGTGAAGAAGTCGTTGAAGCTTGTGAATTGCTCCGCGCTGCGCGCCGCCTGCGACATGTCGATGTCATAGGCATCGATGAAGCGCCGGATCAGCCGGTCCTTGAGCCACGGTGTCTCGCTCGACGCGAATTTGCCCGCCAGCCGCGAGACCGCGTGGTGCGGCAGGACATGTTGGAGCAGGATGAAGGGTGAAGCCATGGGCGAAGGCTTTGGCGGCTGCGACCGGTCAGCGCAACTGGCTATCCTTGCTGCCGCGCCGGTTGATGCCGCTCTGCCGCACCGCGCTGTCGCGCGCCGATTGGCATTCCACGCAGGTGCGCACCCCGGGCAGGGCCGCGCGCCGCTTCTCGGGGATCGGCTCGCCGCACTCGTCGCAATACTCCGCGCTCTCGCCCTGCGGCATGCGTGCGCGGGCGGCGCTCACCGCGTCGCTGACGGTATCGTCGATCTGGTCCTGCACCGCGCCATCGCGCGCCCAGCCACCGGCCATCGTGAAAGCTCCTTCACCTGCCCAACGAAGCGGGCAGGCAGAGGTTTCGCATCAGCGTCGTTCGTACCGCTTGAGGCCCACGCCCAGCGCGTTCTCGCCGATTGCGATCGCGTCGCCGGTCCAGTCCGCCACGAAGGCGGGATTGCGGCTGAGGCCCGGCGCGAGACGCGCGTCATTGCCTTCGATAACCAGCCCGTCGGCGCTGTATTGCGGGCTTTCCGCCCCGATGGCGATGAAGGCGGACCAGTTTTCCTTGTCCTCGCCCTGCACGAACCAGTTGTTGCGGATCTCGCCGCCGCCGCCGTTGGGCAGGTCGATCATGTAATTGGTGCCGCGTCCGTGCGCATCGTCGAAGCTGTTGTCGACGACGACGTTCCGGCCCGCGCGCGACTTGTAATAGTGCCCGCCGCGCCCCTGTTCGAAACGCGAGCGTGTTACGGTGACGCTGCCATAGTCGCCGGCATAGATCGAATGGGCGCAGCCGGCCGAATGCTCGCAGGTGCCGAGCCTGGTGAAGGTCGACTTGTCGATCACCATTTCGCTCTCGACCCCGTTGACCGTGAGGATGCCTTGCTGGCTGTCGCGGAACCAGGTCTGCGAGACGGAGAGCGGCCCCTGCTCGAGCCGGATGCCCGCGCCGTTGCCGTCCCCCACCGACACGTCGGCCAGCACAAGGCCTTCGACCCGCGCACCGCGACCGCGCAACACGAGCAGCGCCTTGCCTTCGCAGGCGGTGCCGCCGAGTAGCGATTCCCCGGGAACGGCGCCACGGTAGGTGATGATCCCCGCGCTCTGGACCGCGCATTCACGCCAGTTGCCCGGCGCGACCACGATGGTGCCCTCGCCGTCGCCGACCGCGTCGACCGCCTGTTGCAGCGAACCGAAGGCCTGGCCCGTTTCCGCGACAGTGAACGGCGCTTCGGCCGGCTCTTGCGCCATGACGGCAGCGAGCGGGATGATGGCAAGGGCGAAGCCTGCGACCCCGGCCACCAGCCAGCGCGGCGTGCGATCGCTATGCGAAATGATGGGCGAGGCGATGGGCATGTCCATCGGGACGCCATAGCGCGGATTGGTTAACGGCCCGACAAGAGATTCGCCGTCAGCGCTCTTTGTCCCCGCCCCACCGCCAGCGCCAGCCGCCACGTGTCTTGGCGGCGCAAACGACAGTGAACAGCACGGTGGACAGCAGCATGATGGCGATCGCGGCCGGCAGCCCCACCTCACGGTCCCATTCGATGAGCAGACCCGACAGCAGCACGATGCCGACATAGGCCGCCAGTATAGCCCACCCTTGCCACGCGATCGGCAGGCCGGCGCCATAGCCGTGGGTTTTCTGCGCGAACCAGGCCTTGTCGTGTTTCTCGGTCATCTCAATCCTCCTTCGCCGGCCTGCCGCGCCTCGGTGGCTTGCTCTTCGGGACGTCCACGCCGCGCTTCGCCAGCGCCTCGCGCAGCAGCATCTCGATCTGCGCATTGGCGCTGCGCAATTCGGCCGCCGCCAGCCGCTCGATCGCGGCATGGACCGCCGGATCGAGACGGAGGGCAAAGGCCTTCTTCTGCATCGAACCTGCTCCGCGTGCCGCCAGATCAGTACAGCGAACCGGCGTTGACGACGGGATGCGCTTCGCGTTCGCCGCACAGCACCACCATCAGGTTCGACACCATGGCCGCGCGCCGTTCGTCGTCCATGTCGACGATCCCGTCGGCACTCAGCTTGGTCAGCGCGTCCTCGACCATGCCGACCGCGCCGAGCACGATCTTGGCCCGCGCCGCGATGATCGCGTCGGCCTGCTGGCGCTTGAGCATGGCGCTGGCGATCTCCGGCGCATAGGCAAGGTGGGTGAGACCCGCCTCGTCGACCACGATACCCGCGACCTTGAGGCGGTCGTTGAGCTCCTCGAGCAACTCGCGATTGACCACATCGCCGCTCCCGCGCAGCGTGACTTCCTCGTTCTCGAAGTCGTCATAAGGGTGGCGCGAACCAACGGTGCGCAGCCCTGCCTCGATCTGGATCTCGACGAACTCCTTGTAGTCGTCCACGTCGAAACTCGCTTGCGCGGTATCCTGCACGCGCCACACGACGTTGCAAGCGATCTCGATCGGGTTGCCGCGCAGATCGTTGATCTTCACCCGCTCCGAATGGATGTTGTGTGCGCGCGCGGAAACCTTGCTGCGCCCCATCCACGGCCAGACCCAGCGCAGCCCCTCGGTCCGCTCGCTGCCCTTGTATTCGCCGAACAGCGTGATCACCGCCGCCTGGTTAGGCTGGATCATGAAAAAGCCCGCCGCGACGATGCACAGGCCGATGATGGTCAGGACCAGCGTGCCGACGAACATCAGCTTGGCCGCCTTGGCGGCACCGGAGGCGGGCACCATGCCGGGCAGGGCGATCGCCGCGAACGCCAGCAGCGCGACGAGCACGATCAGCATGATGTAGCCGTTGTAGGACGAGGCCGGCACTTCGCGGCTCGTCTTCATCCCCTTCAGTTCCATGGTCATGACGAATCATTCCTCCGATATAATTATGATATCATCTTTATATCGCGGAGCGGGGGACGTCAATGGCGGGCGATCGCCCGCAGGAACGGCTCTCCATAGGCTTCGAGCTTTTTTGCCCCGACCCCGGGGAGTTGAGCCAATTGTGCAAGCGTTGCAGGGCGCGCTGCGGCCATTTCGCGCAGGGTCGCATCGTGGAAAATGACATAGGGCGGCACCTGCCCCTCGATCGCCAATTCGCGGCGCAATTCGCGCAAGGCATCGAACAGGGGATCGCCGACCGGGTTGGAAGCACCTCCGCCACCGCGCCCACGCCGCTCGCGCTTGGGCGGCAGGACGATCTCCACCTTCGCATCGCCCTTGAGGATCGCCCGCGCCGATCCGCCCAGCGCCAGCCCGCCATGCTCGGTCGCGACGAGGTCGCCGCGCGCCTGCAAGGCTCTCGCCAACGGCTGGAGCAGGCGCGCATCCTCGCCCTCGACGATGCCGAACACGCTCAGGCGGTCGTGCCCGCGCTGGCGCACGCGCTCGTCCCCGCTGCCGGTCAGGACTTTCTGCAAATGCCCCATGCCGAAGCTCTGGCCGGTGCGGTAAACGGCGGACAGCAGCTTGCGCGCAAGCTCGGTCACGTCGGTGACGCCCGGCTTTTCGAGACAATTGTCGCAATTGCCGCATTCGGCGGGCGGGTCCTCGCCGAAATGCCGCAGCAACACGGCGCGGCGGCACTCCGCCGTCTCGACCAGCCCGGCGAGTGCATTCAGCCGCGCGATCTCCGCCCCGCGCCGCGCCTCGTCCACCTCGGCCAGCCGCTGGCGCGCGGTGGCGAAATCGCCCGCGCCCCAGAACATCGTCGCGCGCGCCGGATCGCCGTCGCGTCCCGCGCGGCCGGTCTCCTGGTAATAGCCCTCGATCGACTTGGGCACGCCGACATGGGCGACAAAGCGGACGTCGGGCTTGTCGATCCCCATGCCGAAGGCGACCGTCGCGACGATCACCATATCCTCGCTCGCGACGAAGGCCGACTGGTTGGCCGCGCGCACTTCCGGATCGAGACCGGCATGATAGGGCAGCACCGGCCGCCCGGTCGCCGCCGCGAGCTTTTCCGCCAGATCCTCGACCTTGCGGCGGGTCGGCGCATAGACGATGCCGGGTCCCGGCTGCTCCGCCATCAGCACCGCCAGCTGGCGTACCGGATTGTCGCGATGGCGGATGGCGTAGCGGATATTCGGCCGGTCGAAGCCGGCCAGCACCAGCCCGTCCCCCGGGATACCCAGCTGTGCCATCACATCGGCGCGGGTCTGCTGGTCTGCCGTCGCGGTCAGCGCAAGGCGGGGGACATCGGGGAAGGCGTCCATCAACCCGCGCAGCAGGCGGTAATCGGGCCGGAAGTCGTGGCCCCATTCGGAGACGCAATGCGCCTCGTCCACCGCGAACAGCGCCAGCGGGGCTGCGGTCAGGAAATCCAGGAAAGCCGGCTGGCTCGCCCGCTCGGGCGCGACATAGAGCAAGTCAAGTTCGCCCGCACGGAAAGCGGCCTGCGTCTCGCGCCGGTCGGCATCGGCGCTCGTCAGCGTCGCCGCCCGGATGCCGTTGGCCCGCGCCGAGCGCAGCTGGTCGTGCATCAGCGCGATCAGCGGGCTGATGACCACGCAGGTGCCGTGCAGCATGGTCGCCGGCAGTTGGTAGGTCAGCGACTTGCCCGCCCCCGTAGGCATGACGGCGAGGGTCGAGCGACCGTCGAGCACCCGCTCCACCACTTCTGCCTGCCGGCCGCGGAATTCGTCGAAGCCGAATACGGCCTTGAGCTGCTCGCGGGCGGACTCGAGCGGAGGGGACAGGGTCGCGACCATGGCCCCTGATCGCCGTCGCGCTGCCGCGGCGCAACCGCTGGCGGGCGATTTTCCCCTTGCCCCGCACGCGTAAGTCGCGCTTTAGAGCGGCGCACACAGTCATTTCGTCAGGAGAGCCCGACATGAAGTTCCGTATCGCCCTTGCCGCCGCCGCCAGCATGGCCCTCGCCGCCTGTGGCAGCGCCGACGACGCATCGACCGAAGCCGAAGCCGACACCGTCGAAGTCGCCGCAGACGAAGCGCTGGTCGATGTCGATGCCGAGCCGGTCGAGGATGCTTCCGCAACCGAAGCCGATGTCGAAGCGGGCGAGGACACGGAGGCGACCGAGGCCGCCAGCATTCAGGAAGCGGGCGACAATGCCGCCGCGACCGCCGAAGCCGCCATGGATGCCATGGCCGATGATCTCGAAAACTGAGATCCATGAGGGCGGGCGCAATGCCCGCCCTTTTTGCATGACATGACCATCCGTCTGGCTCTCGCCCTGCCCGCACTCGGGCTGCTCGCGGCCTGTTCCGGCGATCAGCCGGAAGCGGTCGATCCCATTTCCGCGACCGAGCAGCAAGCGCTGGACGATGCGGCCGAGATGATCGAACAGCGCCGCCTGCCTCCCGAGGCGCTCGCTCCGCAGGATGAAACCGGCACCGCAGCCGAAGAGGACAACGAAGATGAGCAATGAACCCGACCCCGGCCCCAACCCCGGCATGGACGCGGATATCTTCGACCAGTTTCTCGACCAGCTGAACCGCTACGTCCGCGAACGCCTAATCCCGGCGGAAAGGGACGTGATCGAGAACGACGCGATCCCGGCCGACATCGTCGCCGAAATGAAGGACATGGGCCTGTTCGGCCTGACCGTGCCCGAAGAGTTCGGCGGCGCGGGCCTCAATTGCACGCAATATGCCAAGGTGGTGCACGCGATGGCCTATGCCGCGCCCGCCTTCCGTTCGATCTTCTCGATCAATGTCGGCATGTTCAATTCGGCGATCAAGAATGGCGGCACCGAAGCGCAGAAGGCCGAATGGTGGCCGAAGATCGCCGCCGGCGCGATCGCCTGCTTCGGCCTAACCGAACCGGGCTCGGGCAGCGACAGCGCAGCGATGGCAACCATCGCGCGTCCGGACCCGGACGGCAACGGCTGGATCCTTAACGGAACCAAGCGTTACATCACCAACGCGCCGCATGCCGATGTCGGCCTGATCATGGCGCGCACAGAGAAGGATGCGCTGCCCAAGAACGCGCATGTCTCCGCCTTCATCGTGCCGATGGACACGCCGGGCGTATCGACCTCCAGCCCCGACAAGAAGATGGGCCAGTCGGGCAGCCATATCTCCGATGTCATGCTCGATGACGTCCATGTCCCGGGCGACGCACTGCTGGGTGGGGAAACCGGCCAGGGCTTCCGCTTCGCGATGATGAGCCTCGACAACGGCCGCATCTCGGTGGGAGCCGCTTCGACCGGCTACGCGCGACGCGCACTCGATTCCGCGCTACGCTATGCCAACGAACGCAAGGCCTTCGGCGAGCCGATCGCGAACTTCCAGCTGATCCAGCAGATGCTGAGCGAAAGCTGGACCGAGATCTACGCCGCCGAAGCCATGATGGCCGACGTCACCGCCCGCGTCGATCGCGGCGAGAACACGGTCAAGCACGCTGCCGCCTTCAAGGTCTTCGCATCCGAAATGTGCGGCCGCGTGGTCGACCGCGTGGTGCAGATCTACGGCGGGGCGGGCTATCTCGCCGAATATGACGCCGAACGCTTCTTCCGCGATGCACGCATCTACCGCATCTACGAAGGCACGACGCAGATCCTCCAGCTGCAGATCGCCAAGCACATGCTGCGCGATTTCGCGAGCGGTCTTTGATCTGCTCGCCTGACGGCTCGGCTGTGCCATCCCACGCCCCCTCCCGGCCACCCACGGCACGGTATTCTATGGGTGGCATGGAGGGGGCGTGGGATGGCGCAGCAAGGGTCGGACGGATGTCGGACCCGCACGCAACAGGGACTCGCTGATGTACGACTTTCTCAAGGGTCTGAGCATCCTCGAGGTCTCGAGCTTCGTGGCCTCGCCCACCGTCGGCCTCTATTGCGGGCAGTTCGGTGCGGAGGTGATCCGCGTCGACCACAAGGAAGGCGGGCTCGATTACGACCGTTTCATGCTGGCGGACAACGGCCGTTCGCTGGCGTGGGAAAACCTCAACCGTACCAAGAAGTCCGTCGCGCTGGACCTGCGCAGCGGCGAAGGGCGCGAACTATGCGTCGAACTCGCCAGCAAGATCGGCCAATGCGTCACCAACCTGCCCGAAAAGAGCTTCCTCAGCCACGCCGCGATGGCGAAGGGGCGCGAGGACATGGTCTCGGTCCGCATCATGGGCTGGCACGACGGCAGGCAGGCGATGGATTTCACCGTCAATGCCGCCGCCGGCTATCCGCTGATGACCGGGCCGGCCGACTGGGACCCTGCGACTGCGCCGCCGGTCAACCAGCTCATGCCCGCCTGGGACTTCCTGACCGGAGCCTATTGCGCCTTCACCCTGCTTGCGGCGCTGCGGCACCGTGACGCCACTGGCGAAGGCGCGGAAATCCGCGTCCCGCTGGGCGACGTGGCGATCGGGACGCTGGCGAATTCGGGCACCATGGCCGAGATGCTGTTCCGCGGCGGCGACCGCGAGCGACTCGGCAATGCGATCTGGGGCGCGTTCGGCAGCGACATGATCACACGGGACGGGGTGCGCTTCATGGTCGCCGCGCTCACCGCCAAGCAGTGGGACGGCATCGTCGAGGCCTTCGGGCTGGCGGACGAGATCGCCGCGCTGGAAGCCGAGCTCGGCGTGCGCTTCGCCGAAGGCGACACGCCGCGCTTCCAGCATCGCGACCGGTTGCTGGCCCTGTTCCAGGCCGTAGCGAGCCGGCACGACTATGCCGAGCTCGAGAAACGCATGGCCGCCGCGGGCACGACGTATGAACGGTATCGCACGCCTTACGAGGCCTCGAAGGATCCGGTGCTGGTCGACACCAACCCGCTGTTCGGGCGCACGCCCGACAACCCCAGCGGCTTCGACTACCCGGTGGCGCGCAGCTTCGCCAACATGCCCGACAAGCCGCGCGGCGAACCCAGGCGCGCGCCCTATCTCGGCGAACACACCGAGGAAGTTCTCGCCGACACGCTGGGCCTTTCATCCGGAGCCATCGGCAAGCTCGTGGAGCGCGGCATCGCCGCCCCGAGCGACGAGGGCCACGACTATTCCAAGACCAGGATCATGCCATGACATCAAACCGCCGCGTTGCCATCTGCAAGCCCTTGAGAACCCCCGTCGGACGCTTTCTCGGCAGCCTCGCCCCGCTCGAGGCCGGGCAGCTTGGCGCCATCATCATCAAGGCGCTGGTCGAGCGCAGCGGCATCGATCCGACCCGCGTCGACGACGTCGTGTTTTCGCAAGGTTACGGCAGCGGCGAGGCACCCGCGATCGGCCACTGGAGCTGGCTCGCAGCGGGCTACCCGGAGGAGGTGCCCGGCTTCCAGCTCGATCGGCGCTGCGGTTCGGGCCTGCAGGCTGTCGCGACGGCGGCGATGATGGTCCAGACCGGCGTTGCGGACTGCGTGCTCGCGGGCGGCGTAGAGAGCATGTCGAACGTCGAGCATTACACGACTGCGGTGCGCAATGGCGTGCGGATGGGCGACATGCAGCTATGGGACCGCCTCACGCGTGGCCGCCTGATGAGCCAGCCGATCGAACGCTACGGCGTCATCACCGGCATGATCGAGACGGCGGAGAATCTCGCCAAGGATTATGGCATCACCCGCGAGGAAGCCGATGCCTTTGCCGTGCGCAGCCACCGGAATGCGACGCGCGCGTGGGAGGAGGGCAAATTCGACGAGCAACTTGTTCCGGTCGAAATCCCGCAGCGCAAGGGCGATCCGCTCGTCTTCGCCAAGGACGAAGGCTTCCGCCCCGATGCGAGCTTGGAGACGCTGGGCACCTTGCGCGCCATCGACCTCAAGCGCGACCCCGATGCCATCGTGACGGCAGGCAACGCCAGCCAGCAGAACGACGCCGCGGCGGCCTGCCTCGTCGTGGCGGAGGACAAGGTTGCCGAACTCGGGCTCGAACCGATCCTGTGGTTCCATTCGTGGAGCGCGGCGGGCTGCGATCCCAGCCGCATGGGCATCGGCCCGGTCCCGGCGGTCGAGCGGCTGTTCGCGCGCAATGGGCTGGGTTGGGACGACATTGACCTCATCGAATTGAACGAGGCCTTCGCCCCGCAGGCGCTCGCGGTGCTCAAGGGCTGGGGCTTTGCCGATGACGATAGCCGCCGCGAGATCGTCAACGTCAACGGCTCGGGCATCTCGCTCGGCCACCCGATCGGCGCGACCGGAATCCGCATTCTCGCCGACATGGCGCACGAGATGCAGCGGCGGGGTTCGCGCTATGGCCTAGAGACCATGTGCATCGGGGGCGGGCAGGGTATGGCCGCCGTGTTCGAACGCGCCGCCTGATGGGCACCTGGAACGACTGGCTCGGGCGCGAACAGGTCGCCCGCGACACGCTCGACTCCGCCCTTGCCGCGCGCTGGGCAGCGACGCTTGACCGCGATGTCCCGGACAGCGGTCGCATGCCGCAGGGTATCCATTTGTGCCTCTGCACACCCGAGGCACCCACCGCAGCACTCGGCGAGGACGGCCATCCGCTGCGCGACGACAACCCCGACGGGTTCCTGCCGCCGGTTCCCTTGCCGCGCCGCATGTGGGCCTCGAGCAACATGCGCTTCCACCAGCCATTGGCCATCGGCGACGCGATCGAGCGGACCTCGCGCATCGCGGCGATCGAGGAAAAGAGCGGGCGCAGCGGCACGCTCGTGTTCGTCGAAATCGAGCACGAAACCCGCGCGAATGGCGCGCTGGCCGTGAACGAACGCCAGACGCTGGTCTATCGCGAGGCGGCCACTGCCGATGCCCCGCTCCAGCCCCCGCCGCCGGGCGAAGGGCGCTTCGATTCGTCGGGCTGGGACGCGCACAGGGAGATCACCCCCGACCCTCGCCTGCTGTTCCGCTATTCGGCGCTGACCTTCAACACGCACCGCATCCACTACGATGCGCCCTATGCGCAGGAGGTGGAACGCTATCGCGGGTTGGTGGTCCATGGGCCCCTGATGGCGAGCCTGCTGCTCCAGCTGGCTGCCGCCGAGTTCGGCGAGAACCGCCTGGCCGGGTTCGGCTTCCGCGCGATGAGCCCGGCGATCGCGGACGAGCCGCTCCACCTCGTCATGCGGCAGGAAAGTGCCGGAATCGAGATGGCGGCTATCGCGTCCGACGGGCGCGAGTGCCTGAAGGCGCGCGCCTCGCTCGCCTAGGGAATCGGGAACGGCGCGATCGGCTTCAGCACCGAATACCGCTCGGCTTGCGGTTCGCGCCCCAACTCGGGGAAGTCGATCGGCACGGGCTCGACTTGCAGGTCGGGCAGGCGGTCCAACAGGTCGCGCACCAGCGTCAGCCGCCCGCGCTTCTGGTCGTTGAAATCGACCAGCGTCCACGGTGCCCACTCGGTATGCGTCGCCTTAAGCATCGCCTCGCGCGCTTGGGTATAGGCATCGTATTTGTCGCGCGCGGCGAGATCCACGGGCGACAGCTTCCACCGTTTGAGGGGGTCCTCCAGCCGCTCGCGCAACCGCTCTTCCTGCTGCGCCTGGTCTGCCGCGAGCCAGTATTTGAACAGCAGGATGCCGTCCTCGACCAGCATCTTCTCGAAGGTCGGCGCCTGTTCCAGGAAAGCCTCGACCTGCGCCTCGCTGGCATAACCCATCACCCGCTCGACGCCCGCGCGGTTGTACCAGCTGCGGTCGAACAGGACGATCTCGCCCGCGCTCGGCAGGTGCGCGACATAGCGCTGGAAGTACCACTGGGTCTGTTCAGCCTCGGTCGGCTTCGACAGCGCAACCGTGCGGCACTGGCGGGGATTGAGCCGCTCCCGCACCGCCTGGATGGCGCCGCCCTTGCCGGCCGTATCGCGCCCTTCGAAGATCACCACGATCCGCTGGCCGGTGCTGCGCGCCCAGCGCGCCATGCCGACGAGTTCTTCCTCCATCGGATCGAGCACGGCTTCGTATTCCTTGCGATTCATCGGCTCCATCTCCCGATTTGTGCGCCGCGCCGAAAGCTAGTATCATCGGCAACGATATGGCGACACTTGCAGAACCCGAACAGGACTTTAGCCGTCTGCCCGATCTTCCGGCGGATGTCTTCACCGCACCGCTGAAAAAGCCCGAGCATGTCGGCGACGACTGGCTCGAGCCCAAGCAGAAAGTCTACGATAGCGACGACGACGCAATCTGGAACGACCTGTTCGCCCGCCAGATGGAGGTCCTGCCGGGCCGCGCGGCGAGCGCGTTCATGGCCGGCCTGCAGAAACTCAATCTCGACCGCGGCGGCGTTCCCGAATTCGGCAAGCTGTCGGAGGATCTGAACGCGCTGACCGGATGGACCGTCGTGCCGGTGCCGATGCTGATCCCCGATCACGTGTTCTTCTGGCACCTCGCCAACCGGCGGTTCCCGGCAGGCAATTTCATCCGCACGCGCGAGACCTTCGATTACATCCAGGAGCCCGACGTCTTCCACGACGTCTTCGGCCACGTGCCGATGCTGACCGACCCGGTCTATGCGGATTACATGCAGGAATATGGCCGCGCCGGGTGGAAGGCGATGCGCTACAACCGGCTGAAGGCGCTCGGCTCCCTCTACTGGTACACGGTCGAGTTCGGGCTGATCCAGGAGCAGGACGGGATCAAGGCCTATGGTGCCGGGATTCTCTCGGGCCCTACTGAAGTGGTCTACGCGACCGAGGCACAGAGCCCCAACCGGATCATGCTGAATGTCGACCGGGTCATGCGCACCGATTACGTGATCAGCGACCTGCAGCCGACATACTTCGTGATCGAGACCTTCGAGGATCTTTACCGCCAGACGGTAGAACGCGATTTCGACAAGCTCTACCGGCACCTCGGCCCCGGTTTCACCTATGCCAATACCGCGGTGATCGACGTCGATTACGTGGTGAACGAGGGCACGCTCGAATATACGCTGCGCGGCGGACGCGGGAGCGGCGCAAAGCCCGTCTGATTGCCCGCCCGCCACAGAAAAACGGCCCGGGATCGCTCCCGGGCCGTTTTCTTTTCGACTTCGATGCGGGCGATTATTCGGCGGGAGCCGTTTCGTCCATCGCTTCGCCCTGTTCTTCCATGGCGTCGGCCTGGTCTTCGGCAGCGTCGGTCATGGCGTCTTCCTGGGCGTCGGTGATCTGGCCGGCGTCTTCCATGGCTTCGGCCTGCTCGTTCACGACTTCGGCCTGCTGTTCGCCGGCGTCTTCCATGGCATTTTCGTTTGCGCCGTCACATGCAGCGACACCGAGGCTAAGAGCGGCAGCCGAAGCGACGAGAGTAAGCTTGTTGAACTTCATGGTGTACTTCCCCTTGAATTGGGAGCCGGGTTTCCCCCCGGAACTCCTCTGTGGTAAATATGGAACTAGGGATCAGCGCAACGCGCGCTGCCGAACCAGGTTCAGGACCCCGACCGCGATAACGGCCCCCAGCACGGCCCACAACAGGGCAATGCCGCTGACCGCACCGAAGATCGAGCCGTTTCCGCCGACCAGGCCGGCGACCAGCGAACCGACGACACCAGCACCAGCATTGGCAAGAATGCCGCGCCCGTCTTCGATACGCAGGATGATCGTCGCCAGCCATCCGAGGACGGCTCCTACGACGATCAGAATCAAAAGGCCCATCGGACAATCCCCAATACTCGTTCTCCGGACATCAAATCCCCGAACGCGCTATGGTTCCGCGTTTGTGTCAAAAAAAAGACCGCGGATGGCGCAATCAGGCCAGGACGAACCAGTACAGGCCGACGCTGCCCAGCGCGATCCGGTACCAAGCAAACGGTGAAAAGCCGTGCCTTGCGACGTAGGCGACAAACAGGCGAATGACCGCAAGAGCGGTGAGAAAAGCGGCCGTGAAGCCGAGGGCGATCTCATCCCATCCGATCAGCGACCCTCCAGCGAACATCGCCGGATCGTCAGCGATCTTTACCGTTGCCGCTCCGAGCATGGTGGGAACGGCGAGGAAGAAGGAAAACTCGGCAGCTGTCTTGCGGCCCACTCCCATCGCGAGCGCGCCGAGAATGCTCGATGCGGAGCGGCTGGTTCCGGGGATCATGGCGAGACACTGAGCGAGCCCGATGGCCAGACATACCTTCCAGGACAATGCCGCCACACCGGTATCCTCGCCCGGCGGGATGATCTTTTCGAGCACGAGGATCGCGATACCGCCCACGATCAGCGCAACCGCCACGACCACGGGACTGCCCAGCATGAGCTCGATCGCGTCCTTCGCGAGCAAGCCGATGATGGCCGCTGGCAGGAAGCCCAGCACGATGTTGCGCACAAAGCGCACCGACGCGGGTTCCCACCGCAGAAAGCCGGTTCCCATCTGCCAGAACAGCGCACGATAGGACACGACGACCGCGAGGATGGCGCCCAGCTGGATTACGACGTTGAACTGGCTCCATTGTGCGGGATCGTAACCGAAGAAGCCTTGGGCAAGGATCAGGTGTCCCGTCGAAGAAACGGGCAGGAATTCCGTCAGGCCTTCCAGGATGCCGAGCAGGATCGCAGTTATGGTCGTAGTCATTAGCGGCGGTCCATGAAGAAAGGGCGGAGCAAGTCAAGCGACCTGCTCCGCCCTTCGGGTGTTTTAGCGACGAACCGGCCTTACCAGATGCGAATGCGCTGTTCCGGCGGCAGATAGAGTTCGTCGTCCGGGGTGATACCGAACGCCTCGTACCACTCGTCGAAATTGCGGACGATGCCGTTGACCCGGTAATAAGACGGGCTGTGCGGATCGGTACGCAGCTGCTGGCGAAGAGCGTCTTCGCGCTGGGTGGCGCGCCATACCTGAGCCCAGGCAAGGAAGAAGCGCTGGTCGCCGGTCAGGCCGTCGATCACCGGCACATCCTTGCCCGCGGTTGCCAGCTTGTAGGCGCGATAGGCCATGCTGAGCCCGCCGAGATCGCCGATATTCTCGCCAAGGGTCAGGCGCCCGTTGACGCAGGTCTTGCCTTCGTCGAGCGGGCAGAACTTGTCGTACTGGGCGACAAGCGCATCGGTCAGTTTGTCGAAATTGGCGCGGTCCTCGTCGGTCCACCAGTTGCGCAGCGCACCGGTGGCGTCGAACTTCGAACCCTGGTCGTCGAATCCATGGCCCATTTCGTGGCCGATCACGCCGCCGATGGCGCCGTAATTAACGGCCAGGTCCGCATCCGGCCCGAAAAACGGCTGCTGCAGGATGCCCGCCGGGAAGACGATCTCGTTCTTGAGCGGGTTGTAATAGGCATTCACCGTCTGCGGCAGCATGCCCCACTCGGTGCGATCGATGGGTTCGCCCAGCTTATCGAGATTGTCCTGCCAGTTCCAGCGGGCCGCCGCGAACCGGTTGGCCAGGGGATTGCCCGCCTCGACTTCGAGGCCCTCGTAGGTCTCGAGATTGTCGCGATAGCCGATCTTCGGGTCGAAGCTGGCGAGCTTGGCCATGGCCTGCGTCTTCGATGCGTCGCCCATCCAGTCGATTTCGTCGAGCGAGGCAGCCATGGCCTTGCGCAGGTTCGCGACGAGCTCTTCCATCGATTCCTTGCTCGACGGGGGGAAGTAGCGCGCGGCATACGACTTGCCGAGCAGTTCGCCGAACAGGCTCTCCGTCTCCCCGATCGCCCGCTTCCAGCGCGGGCGCTGTTCGGGCGTGCCGTTTAGCAGCGTGCCGAAGAAGGCGAAGTCCGCCGCATCGATTTCCGAGCCGAGGATGGAGGAATTGTTCTCCATGAACTCCTTGATGGTCCAAGCCTGCAGCGTTGCGACCGGGGTGTTCTCGAGCAGCTCGAGCATGCCTTCGAAACCCGAACCCAGCTTGGCCATGGTTTCGTCCGTCAGGCCGAGTTCCTTGGCGCGTTCGGCGCTTGGCCTCAGGTCGGTGACGATGTAGCGATCGGTATCGCCGAAGCCAGATGCACTGATCATGGTCTGCAACGGGAAATCGCCGGCCAGATCCGACAGCTCTGCCGGGGTGAACGGGCTGTAGAAAAGATCCGCGTTGCGGCTTGCCGCGCGGTCGGAAGCAACGTTGCGGGCGATCTTGTCTTCGAAGGCATAGACTGCAGCGGTGGCCGCTTCAGGATCGGCATAGCCGGCCTTGCCGAACAGGAAGGCGAGGTACTCCCTGTACTTCGCCTTGATGTTCTCGCCCTTTTCGGTGGTGTCGGTGTAATAGTCGCGATCGGGCAGGCCCAGCCCGCCGGTGCCGAGATAGACCGAGTAGCGATCGGTTTCTTTCGCATCGACTTCGACCTGGCCGCCGAGCGGCGAGGGCATGCCGGGCATGGCCCACAAGGTCAGCAGCTTGTCGAGCGAATCCGCGGCAATGATCTGATTGAGGTAGGGCTGCGCCTGCGCGAGGCCATTCGCATCGATCGCAGCCGTATCGAGATAGGAATCATATACCGCAACGATGCGCTGCTCGTCGGCAGTCAGCGTTGCGGGATCCTTGGCGTTGAGTTCGTCCACCAGAGCCTTGACGTCGCTGGTCGACTTCTCGCGCAGCAGGTTGAAGGCACCGAAGCGGCTGAATTCGGGCGGCAGCGGGTTCTCGTCGAGCCACTTCTGGTTGGCATAGGCGAAAAAGTCGTCACCCGGATCGATGTCAGGGGAGAGCGAGGCCGGATCGAAGCCCCAGGTGCCGAAGCTCATCGTCGGCAGCGGGGTAGCTTGCTCAGTCTTCTTTTCTTCGTGGTGGTCGGCAAGAGCCGGCGTCGCGAGGGTAAGCGCCAGGGCGCTTGCGCCGACGGCAAGCAGGTTACGGATCATCGATGCAGTCTCCCAATACAGGATCGCGGCCCGAACGGGCCGGAATCAGAATGGCGCAGCGGTACCACCATCCACCGCAGTCGCGAAGGCGTTCATCGGCTTCGTGACGTCATTGGCCGAGAAATCAGGTCTCTTCGAGCACGAATTGCAGCTTGGCGAGCCGAGCATACAGGCCGCCGTTGGCCGAGAGCGCGTCGTGCGTACCCTGTTCGACAATCCGCCCGTCTTCCATGACCACGATCCGGTCGGCAGCGCGAACGGTCGAGAGCCGGTGGGCGATGACAAGCGTCGTGCGGTCTTCCATGAGGTGCTCGAGCGCGTCCTGCACCAGCTTCTCGCTTTCCGCATCGAGCGCACTGGTCGCTTCGTCGAGCAGCAGGATGGGTGCATCGCGCAACAGGGCACGGGCGATCGCCATGCGCTGGCGCTGGCCGCCCGAAAGCTGCGTGCCGCTTTCGCCGAGATAGGTGTCGAGACCCTGCGGCAGCTTTTCGAGGAACTCGGCTGCATTGGCGGCACGCGCGGCGGCCCAGATATCCTCGTCACTCGCGTCCCAGTTGCCGTAGCGCAGGTTGTCGCGGGCGTTGGCGCTGAACAGCACCCCTTCCTGCGGGACATACGCCATGCGACGGCGGATTTCCGCGGGATCGGCACTGGTCAGCGGCACGCCGTCGAGCCGGATCGAGCCCGCCTGCGGGTCGTAGAACCGTTCGGCGAGCTGGAATATGGTCGACTTGCCCGCGCCCGAGGGGCCGACAATAGCGACGGTCTCGCCCGGTTCGACCTCGAGGCTGAAATCGCTGATCGCCGGGGTTTCGAGCCGCGTAGGATAGCGGAAGGTAACGTTCCGAAAAGACAGGCTGCCGCGCGGTGGTGCCGGCAAAGCCTGCGGCCGCGCCGGCGCGGTGATGGTCGGCTTTTCCTCGAGCAGTTCGGCAAGGCGGCTCGCCGCTCCCGCGCCCCGCAGCAAGTCGCCATAGACCTCGGTCAGTGCACCGAACGCACCCGCCACCAGACCGGCTGTCAGGACGAAAGCGGCGATGGTGCCACCGGAGATCGTGCCTTCGCCCACGGCTTCCGCGCCGCGCCACACCAGCATGGTAATGCCGCCGAAAACGCACAGGATCACGACTGCGGTCATGATCGCGCGGATGATCACCCGGCGCTTGGCGACGCTGAACGTTCGCTCTACCGCTTCCTCGAACCGCTGGTGCTCGCGGGTTTCCTGATTGAAGCCCTGGACGATCTTCATCGCGCCGAGCACTTCGGTGACCATCGCCCCGATATCGGCCACCCGGTCCTGGCTGGTCCGGCTAACCTTGCGCAGGCGCCGCCCGAAATAGGTGATCGGAACGACGACGCATGGGATGATCAGGAACAGGCCCAGCGTCAGGCTAGGCACAAGCCAGAAGAGATAGGCCGTCCCGCCGATGGCCATCAGCGTGTTGCGCAGCGCCACCGACACGGTTGTGCCGACAACGGTTTCGATCAGCGCCGTATCGCTGGTCATGCGACTGGAAATTTCCTTGGGGCTGTTCTCTTCGTAGAACCCCGGTGCCAGCCGCAGCAGGTTTTCCTGCACGCGCAGACGGATATCGGCGACCACACGCTCGCCGAGCCAGCTGACGAAATAGAACCGCATGGCCGTACCTATCGCGAGTACGCCGACGATCATCAGCAGATAGCGGAACCAGCGGCCCATTGCTTCAGGATCGGCCCCTTCCGCGAAGCCCTTGTCGATCACCATCTTGAACCCGGCCGGAATCGCCAGCGTTGCGGCCGCGGTGATGAATAGCGCGATCACCGCCAGCGCGACATGACCCGGGTATTTCGTGGCCGACTGCCACACCATGCGCAGTGGCTTGAGCGACCGTTCGCGCGGTTCGCCGGCCCTGCCTTTGCGCCCGAAGCGGCGGCGCTTTTGCGCCTTGTCGTCGATTTGCCCGTCCATGACCCCCACCTAGGTCCGACCGGGCCGAAAATCCACAGGGCAAGGCGCCGTTCGGCACAATTGGGACGATTGTGCATTGCACAATGCAACCAATCCCGTCAGGATGGACGGTCTACGGAGAGGCACGGCACTATAACAACCGGTCGGCCAGCAGGGGATACGCATGCTTTACCACGCCTATGAGCTGCAGCGCAGCTGGCTCAACTCGGCCAGTTCCTGGGCTTCGATCGGGGCAGAAATGCTCTCCAATCCGGCCAACCCATTCAATTATGGGCCCCTGGGCTATCTCGGGCTGGGCCCGATGGCCGCAAGCGCACTCGAAGTCTTCGCCCATGCCGCGGCGCCCTACGGGAAACCCGCTTGGGGAATAGAGGCAGTCGAGCTCGACGGCACCAGCCATCCGGTGGTGGAATCCACCGTGGTCAACCGCCCGTTCGGCGACCTCAAGGAGTTCTACCGCGAAAGCCTGCCCGAAGACGCGCCGCGCCTGCTGGTCGTTGCGCCGATGAGCGGCCATTATGCGACCCTGCTGCGCGGCACGGTCGAGCGGATGCTGGAGCGCTACCGCGTGTTCGTCACCGACTGGTCCGACGCCAAGACCGTCCCGCTGCACGAAGGGACCTTCGACCTCGACGATTACATCGACTACGTGATCGGCTTCCTCGAACATATCGGGCCCGATGAAACTGGGGGTGGCGCACATGTCATGGCGGTGTGCCAACCTTCGGTCCCCGTCTTCGCGGCGACCGCGATCATGAATCGCGACGCGCATCTTTGCACGCCGAAAACCCTCACCATGATGGGCGGCCCGATCGACACGCGCTGTTCGCCGACCAGCGTCAACGACCTCGCGATGGAGCGCCCGATCGAGTGGTTCCGCCACAACGTCATCGCCACCGTGCCGATGCAGTATCGCGGCGCAGGACGCAGAGTCTATCCCGGGTTCATGCAGCTTGCGGGCTTCATGAGCATGAATCTCGGCAACCACATGATGAGCCACTACGAGATGTTCAAACACCTCACCGTCGGCGACCAGGACAGTGCGCAGGCGACCAAGGACTTTTACGACGAATACCGCAGCGTGTGCGACATGACGGCGGAATTCTATCTCCAGACGGTCGAGGAAGTGTTCCAGACCCACGCCCTGCCCAACGGCACCTTCGTCCACCGCGGCAAGAGGGTGGACCTCGGCGACATCACCGCCACCGCGCTCTTGGCAATCGAGGGCGAGCGCGACGACATTTCGGGCCTGGGCCAGACCAAGGCCGCACTCGACCTGACTCCGAAACTCTCGGACAGGAAGAAGCGCTACTACATGGCCGAAGGCGCGGGCCATTACGGCATCTTCAACGGCAGCCGCTGGCGCACCAAGATCGCGCCGGTGGTCGAGGAGTTCATCGCCGCACATGGGTGAGGCGCCGGACTTGCCCCGCTAGATCCGCTCTCCCCCGGCCGGTCGGCGCCTGCCTAGCAGCTTGCCGATCACCCGCCGCGCGAGCACCAGCAGCCCGATCGTCAGGGCCAGCAGCACCAGCGCGATGCCGGCTGCGGCAACCGGGTATTCGTAAGCGAAATAGAGCAGGCCGATCGTCGCGACGTCCTCCACGGTCGAGACCGCGACATTGCTCACCGGCTCGGGGCTGGCATTGACGACACCGCGCGCGCCCGCCTTTCCGGCATGCGCGGCCAGGCTCGCGCCGCCGCCGAGCATGAAGGCGATCACCTGCGTCATGGGGTCGGAAGGGTCGACGATGGCCAGCGCCAGCAGCGCCCCGCCGATCGGCCGCACCAGGGTGTGGACCGCATCCCAGGCGCTATCGAGCCACATCACCTTGTCGGCGAAGAACTCGGCCACGGCGGCCAGTGCGGCGATGGCCATGACCCACGGGCTCGCCAGCACGTCGAGCGCCGCCAGGTGCTCGGGCAGGGGCAAGACATCCATCCGCATCGCAAGGCCGGTCGCGAAGATGCAGAGATAGAGTCTCCAACCCGCCAGCAGGCTCACGCTGCCTGCAATCCCGATGATTTCCATGATGCCCATAAACGAACATCCTCCGACCGTTAGGGCCGAAGGATGCGCGCTTTCAATGCTTTGGACAAGTGGGAGTTAGAAGATCTCGAACAGTCCCGCTGCACCCATGCCGCCGCCGACGCACATGGTGACGACGCCGTATTTCGCGCCGCGACGCTTGCCTTCGAGCAGGACGTGGCCCGTGCACCGGGCGCCGGTCATGCCATAGGGGTGGCCGATCGAGATCGAGCCGCCCGAGACGTTGAGCTTGTCGTTGTCGATACCGAGCTTGTCGCGGCAGTAGAGTACCTGCACCGCAAAGGCTTCATTGAGTTCCCAGATGCCGATGTCGTCGACACTGAGGTCGAAGCGCTTGAGCAGCTTGGGGATCGCGAAGACCGGGCCGATGCCCATCTCGTCGGGCTCGGTCCCCGCGACCGCCATGCCGACATAGCGGCCGAGCGGTTCAAGACCCTTCTGTTCGGCGACCTTCGCTTCCATCAGCACGCTGGCCGAGGACCCGTCCGACAGCTGCGAGGCGTTGCCGGCCGTAATCGTGGTGCCCGGACCCATGACCGGCTGCAGCGAGGCGAGGCCTTCGAGCGTGGTCGAGGGGCGGTTGCCTTCGTCCTTGTCGATGGTGATGGCGACGTCCGAAATCTCGCCGGTTTCCTTGTTCTGGACCTTGTGCGTGGTCGAAACCGCGACGATTTCGTCGTCGAAGCGACCTTCTTCCTGCGCCTGTGCCGTGCGCTGCTGCGACTGGAGCGCGTATTCGTCCTGGGCTTCGCGGCTGATGCCATAGCGCTGGGCGACCGTTTCGGCGGTCTGCAGCATCGGCATGTAAATCGCGCCGTGCATATTGATCAGCTCGGGATCGGGCATCACGCGCATTTCCTTGGTCTGCACCAGGCTGATCGATTCCTGGCCACCTGCAGCGACCACATCCATGCGATCGACGATGATCTGCTTGGCCGCCGTGGCGATGGTCATCAGGCCGCTCGAGCACTGGCGATCGATCGTCATGCCGCTGGTGCCGATCGGGCAACCGGCGCGCAGCGCGACCTGCCGGGCGAGGTTGCCGGCCTGCGTGCCCTGCTGGAGCGCGGCGCCCCACAGGACGTCGTCGACTTCGCCGGCTTCGATGCCGGCGCACTCGATCGCGGGCTTCAGCGAATAGGCGCCGAGCGTCGGGCCCTTGGTGTCGTTGAACCCGCCCTTGTAGGCGCGACCGATGGCGGTGCGGGCGGTGGAGACGATGACTGCGTCACGCATGGGTATTTCCTTGGATTGCTATGAAAGTGCCTGATCCTCGCCGGGGAGGAGGGGGAAATCAGACGAAAATCTGGGTGATCCATTCGCAGATCAGGGCGGGCTTTTCCTCGCCTTCGATCTCCATGGTGATCTCGCAGGTCTGCTGCCACTGGCCCGGACGCTTCTCGACCATTTCGAGGAGCTTCCAGTGACCGCGGATGCGCTTGCCGCTGCGGACCGGCGAGATGAAGCGGGTCTTGTTGCCGCCGTAGTTCACGCCCATTTTCACGCCGTCGAGCTTGGGCGTATCCGAATGGGCGCCGAGATAGGGGATCATCGACAGCGTCAGGAAGCCATGCGCGATGGTGCCGCCGAAGGGCGTCATCTTGGCCGCTTCCTCGTTGATGTGGATGAACTGGTGGTCACCGGTCGCGTCGGCGAACTGGTTGATGCGCTCTTGGCTCATCTCGACCCATTCGCTGGTGCCGATGTGCTGTCCGACTTTCTCTGCCAGTTCCTGCGGGCTCATGCGCGCCTCCTCTCTCTCGAAAAACCGTGGTTTTGCGCGACTCCGGCCGCGCTCGCGGGCGGACTCATGGCGCAACGAGAGAGGGCGCGCAACCCGCCCGGACGCTGCCGTTACGGCATTGCGGGATTGGCCGAGGCTGTGGCACGGCGGGCGTCGCGCGCCGCCTTGCGTACTGCCTCGACCTTCGCCGACTCGCGCTTCCTGCAATAGGTCCACAGGCCGATCTGCAGGCCCACGAGCATGAGCACGAAGGGCTGGAAGGCGATCCCCTGGAAGGTCGCACCCACGAGGTAGATGATCTGCGCGAATTGCAGCGCGCTGGCGAGCGGGGACTGCCATTGCTCGGCCGGGGCCTTGCGGTGCATCCACCGCTTGCGGATGACTTCCATCTGCCACAACCCGACGCCGTGGAGGGCCAGCCAGAGGAACAGGCCCGGCCAGCCCTGTTCGCCCAGCATCTCGAAGATGGAGGAGTGATAGGCGCGCGCGCCGTCGGTGATTTCCTGGTATTCGACCGACACGGTCGCGCCGTCCTTCTCGACGACCGGCAGCTGGTAGGTGAAGCTATTCCCCCGGAAGGCGTCGAAACCCCCGCCGAGCGGGCGGCTGCCGACGTAGTCGAGCGTCCACATCCACACCTGCATCCGGGTCGAGGCCGACTGGTCCTGCTGCACCGAACCCAGCGTCGACATCCGCTCGTAGTAGCTCGCGGGAAGGAACGGCAGGGCAGCAAGGCCGAGCGCTGCCGCCCCTGCGATATACAGCATGCGCCGCTTCACATCGCGCAGCATCAGCAAACCGAGCACGCCGATGCAGACGAGCCCGGTGCGCGCCTCGGTCCCGATCGGGATCATGAGGCAGGCGAAGATCAGCAGGCCCGCTAAGGTCTTCACCCGCCAGACGGTCGGGTAGATCGTCGAATGCTTTGCCAGCCAGAGGATGATCGGGATGATCGAGATCGCGACCGTGGCGAGGGTCGAGCTTTCGTACATGTTCGAATTGTCGTTCACGAACAGGTAGAGATTGCCGTAGCCGCCGCCGCCGCCTGCCGTCTTCATCCCGGCCGAGATGATGATCGCCCCCGCCGTCAGCACCATGACGAGGATCGCGGTCTCGATCCTGAGCCGTGTCGTCAAGGTGACGGGCAGGAAGATCGCGAAGACCAGCGCCTTCCACACCCAGTCCCACTTGGCTTGCGCGAATTCGGGGAAGTCGGCCCATTGCAGGGTCATGAAGCACCACACCAGCAGCGCCAGCAGGATGCCCTGCCGCAGCGTGAACTGGGTGTTCGCCTTGGTGTCGCCGATGATCCAGCCGGCAAAGGCGAGCAGGAAGGCGATGAGCGAAACCGGGATCGACGAGAGCAGCGACCAGCTGATCTTCTGCGGCGCGAGGATGTCGATGTAGAGATAGGCCAGCACCCAGATGAAGGGCCGCCTGATACCCATGGCGAAGAAGATCATCACCGTCAGGAACAGCGCGATGTCAAGCATGGCCGCCCCCGTTGCGCGTCCGCCGCCCGCGGCGCCTCGCGCGCGGCGTGGTTTCGGGCTCCGCATCCCCGTCCGGCTCGTCCGCCATCATGTCCTCGCGATCGAGCTCGGGCCGCACGAGGACGCGCAGCAGGGCGAGCATGATCAGCGCATGGGTCAGGCCGAGGGCGATGTAATCGATCAAGCGGGCAGTCTTCCTTGCGCGCAGACTTAGCAGCTTGTGGTTGACGCGGTGTTAAGCCTGGTGTGTCACAAGCCCTGCCACATGACACGCGTCCTGCACATCCTCGACCACTCGCTGCCCCTGCATTCGGGCTATACCTTTCGCACGCGCGCCATCCTCAAGAGCCTCCAGGGGAAGGGCGTCGAGGTGCGCGGGATCACAGGCGCACGCCATCTGGCCGAGGGACCGGACGTAGAGACCGTCGAAGGGCTGACGTTTCACCGCACACCGGGCGCAACCTCGGGACCCCCGGGCCTGCGCGAATGGCGCGAGATAGAGAGTTTGCGCGCCCAGATCGAGCGCGTAGCCGCCGACTGGCGGCCCGACGTGCTCCATGCCCATTCGCCCGCGCTTTGCGGCATGGCGGGCCTGCGGGCCGCACGAAACATCGGCCTGCCTTTCGTCTACGAGATCCGCGCTTTCTGGGAGGATGCGGCGGTCGGTAACGGGACCGGCACCGAAGGCTCGCTCAAATACCGCCTCACCCGCGCGCTCGAAAACCGCGTGGTGGCGGGCGCCGATGCCGTGTTCACGATCTGCGAAGGGTTGCGCGACGATCTGGTCGCCCGCGGCCATGACGGGGACAAGATCGGTCTTTCGCCCAATGGCGTCGACCTCACGCTGTTCGGCGATCCACCGCCGCGCGACGATGCGCTCGTGCAGGCAATCGGCATCGGCACCGACCCGGTCATCGGCTTCATCGGCAGCTTCTACGACTACGAAGGGCTCGACGACCTGATCGCCGCCATGCCCTTGCTGCAGGAGCTGCATCCGGCGGCGCAGCTCCTGCTGGTAGGTGGTGGCCCGATGGACGAAGCCCTGCGCGCCCAAGCCGCGGCCTCTCCCGCCAGCGCGGCGATCGTCTTCACCGGGCGCGTGCCCCATGCCGAAGTCGAACGCTATTACTCGCTGGTCGACGTGCTCGCCTACCCACGCAAGAAATCGCGCCTGACCGATCTCGTCACCCCGCTGAAGCCGCTCGAGGCGATGGCAGAACGTAAGATCGTCGCCGCAAGCGATGTCGGCGGTCACCGCGAATTGATCGAGGACGGGGTGACGGGCCTGCTCTTTCCGCCAGACGATCCCCCGGCCATGGCCGCCGCACTGGCCCGCTTCATCGATGCGAAAGCCGGCTGGCCTGCCATGCGCGAGCGGGGCCGCGAGCATGTCGCCCAGCGGCACGATTGGTCGCGGAACGTGGAGCGTTATCTCGATGTTTACCAAGAACTGCTAGGCGCGAAGCCGGATCGACGGCATTCTGCGGTCGGCTGATTTCGAAGGGGTGATGACAGCACCGATGTCCGGCGCAACCGACACAAGACCGATCAGCGGCCATCCGGCATTCCGATGGCTGGTGGCGCTGTGGTTCGCAGCCCTGCTGGCCGGTGGCACCTTCGTCATGCCCGACCCGGTCGTCGCGAGCCTGCGCGGTGCCCTCGGCATCGATCGCTTCGTCGGCAATGCGCTGCTGGCGCGGCTGGTCCTGTCCGCACTGGCCGGACTGTTCGGCCTGCTGCTCGGCCTGGTGATCGCCATGCGCGTGACCGCCTTCGGTGACGCGCAGGAGCGGGACGAGCCCGAGGCCTGGAGTGAGGACGACCTCCGGGACGAGGATGTCCTCGAAGCCACCGGACCGTGGCTCGAAGAGGTTGACGAAGCGCCCGTAGAAGCCACCGGAGAGGAGGCTCCGCGCCGACCGTTCAATCCGCGCGAATACCTGACCGACGAAGGCTACGAGGCGGCGACACAGGATCCGATCGAGGTCGTGGACGCCGATTTCGAGGAAGTCGTCGAAGAAACGGGGGGCGACGGGCCGATCGTGCCGGCGGCACCGGAGGCGGACCGCAGCAATACGGCCGAAATGCCGGAGACCGAACTCGAATGGACGGAGGTCGGCAAGGCGACGGCCGGCACACGTCCCGAACCCCTGCCCGCACCGCTGTCCAAGGCTGCGGTCGATGCAATCGGCGATCTCTCCCTCGCCGATCTGACTGCCCGGCTGGCACAGGCCATAGCCGCGCAGCGCGCCGCCGAAGAACGGGGCACGACGCCCGCCGATGGTGACGTCGATCCGGTGATCGCTTTCCTGCGCCGCGAGGCCGATCGTTCGGCCCCGCCCGCCAGCGCGGAAGCCGGCACGGACGATCCCCAGGCCAGCCTGCGGAGTGCCCTCGAACGCCTGTCGCAGGACGGCAAGCGCCCTTAGTGCCGTAGCGGCGAATACGAATTTATCCCGCGCCCATCCGCCTTCCCGCGCGGAAAACTTGGTGCGCGTGAAATATTGCTTCGCTTCTCGCAGTTGCAAAACCACAATCCTCCCGCCATGACGATCGCTCGCGCAATTTTGCGGTGCCGCTGTGGCACCATTGGATTTGGTCACCCGACCCCTCATGGCGAGCGGTTCGGTGGGCACGGAGGAGGACGCTTCGCTTATGGGACGCACGCCGCCCCTGGGACTTGAGGGTCTTTACGACCCCCGCAACGAACACGACGCCTGCGGCGTCGGCATGGTCGCGCACATCAAGGGCGCGAAAAGCCATGGCATCGTCACCCAGGCGCTGGAGATTCTGGCCAATCTCGACCATCGCGGTGCGGTCGGTGCGGATCCGCTGCTGGGCGACGGCGCAGGCATCCTGTTGCAGATTCCCGATCCGCTGCTGCGCAAATGGGCGAAAGACAAGGGGCACGACCTGCCTGCGACGGGCGAATACGCGGTCGCCATGTGTTTCCTGCCGCAGCAGGACGAGGCGCGCGAGTTCGTCGAAAAGCAGCTCGAACTGTTCACCGCCAAGGAAGGCCAGCGCGTCGTCGGCTGGCGCGACGTGCCCACGACGCTCGACGGGCTGGGCAAGGCGGTGGTCGATTCGATGCCGGTCATCCGCCAATGCGTCATCGCGCGCGGCCCCAACTGCGCCGACCAGGACGCGTTCGAGCGCAAGCTGATCGTGATTCGCAAACAGACGCTCAATCCGCTCAAGTCCCTCGAGGCCAAGCACGGGATCGAGGGCCTGAGCCAGGCCTATATTCCGAGCTTCTCCAGCCGCACGCTGGTCTACAAGGGCCTGCTGCTGGCAAACCAGGTCGGCAGTTTCTACGACGACCTGCGCGATCCCGACTGCGTCAGCGCACTGGGCCTCGTCCACCAGCGCTTCAGCACCAACACCTTCCCCAGCTGGCGGCTCGCCCACCCCTATCGCTTCATGGCGCACAATGGCGAGATCAACACGGTTCGCGGCAACGTGAACTGGATGGAGGCGCGCCGCCGCACGATGGAAAGCGACCTCCTGGGTGCGGACCTCGACAAGATGTGGCCGCTCATCCCGCACGGTCAGTCGGACACCGCCTGCCTCGACAATGCGCTCGAGCTGCTCGTGACGGGCGGCTACAGCCTCGCCCATGCGATGATGGTGCTGATGCCGGAAGCCTGGGCCAAGGACCCGCTGATCGATCCCGCCCGCCGCGCCTTCTACGAATACCATGCCGCGCTGATGGAGCCGTGGGACGGCCCCGCCGCCGTGTGCTTCACCGACGGTCGCCAGATCGGCGCCTGCCTCGACCGCAACGGCCTGCGCCCCGCACGCTGGTGCACCACCAGGGACGACCTCGTCGTGCTCGCCTCGGAAAGCGGCGTCCTGCCGTTCGACGATGCCGACATCACCCGCAAGTGGCGCCTCCAGCCGGGCCGCATGCTGCTGATCGACCTCGAGGAAGGCCGGATCGTCGAGGACGAGGAGCTCAAGGCCGAACTCGCCGCTGCCGAGCCGTACGAGGCGTGGCTGGAAAAGGCGCAGTACAAGCTCGAGGACCTCGACCACATCGAGCCCGACCTGTCCGAAATCCCGGTTGCGGACACCACGCTGCTCGAGCGGCAGCAAGCCTTCGGCTACACGCAGGAGGACATCGCCCGTTTCCTCGAGCCGATGGCGCGCGGGAGCGAGGACCCGATCGGCTCGATGGGCACCGACACGCCCATCGCCGTGCTGAGCGATCGCAGCCGCCTGCTCTACGATTATTTCAAGCAGAACTTCGCGCAGGTCACCAACCCGCCGATCGACCCGATCCGCGAAGAGCTGGTGATGAGCCTGCTCTCGATGATCGGTCCGCGCCCGAACCTGCTGGGCCGCGACGGGGGCACGCACAAGCGGCTCGAAGTGAGCCAGCCGATCCTCACCAATGCCGATCTCGCCAAGATCCGCTCGGTCGAGGTGGCGCTCGACGGCGCGTTCAAGACCGCGACGATCGACATCACCTGGGATGCCGGCACGGGGGCCGATGGCCTCGCTATGGCGCTGAAGGAAATGTGCTGGGCGGCGACCGAAGCGGTCCTCGGCGATGCCAATATCCTGATCCTGTCCGACCGTAACCAGGGCCCCGATCGCATTCCGATGCCCGCCCTGCTCGCGACCTCGGCGGTGCACCACCAGCTCGTGCGGCAGGGCCTGCGCATGCAGACCGGGCTCGTCATCGAAACCGGCGAGGCGCGCGAAGTCCACCATTTCTGCGCGCTCGCGGGTTACGGGGCGGAAGGGATCAATCCCTATGTCGCCTTCGAAACGCTCGAGCACCTGCGCGCCGAACGTTTCCCCGAACTGGAACCGGGCCAGGTCGCCAAGAACTACGTCAAGGCGGTCGGCAAGGGCATCCTCAAGGTCATGTCCAAGATGGGCATCTCGACCTACCAGTCTTATTGCGGCGCGCAGATCTTCGATGCGGTGGGCCTCAATTCGGCGTTCATCGACACCTATTTCACCGGCACCGCAACCACCATCGAAGGCATCGGCCTCAAGGAAGTGGCCGAGGAAGCCGTACAGCGCCACGCGCAGGCCTATGGGCACAACCCGCTCTACGCCGGGATGCTCGATGTCGGCGGGATCTACCAGTACCGCATCCGCGGGGAAGCGCACGCCTGGACGCCGCAATCGGTGGCCCAGTTGCAGCACGCGGTGCGCGCGGGCGATCCGAAGAATTACGAGGAATTCGCCCGTTCGATCAACGAACAGAGCGAGCGCCTGCTGACCATCCGCGGCCTCATGGAGCTGAAGCCTGCCGAGCAGCCGCTCGATCTCGACGAGGTCGAACCGGCGGTCGAAATCGTCAAGCGCTTCAGCACCGGGGCGATGAGCTTCGGCTCGATCAGCCACGAGGCGCACTCGACGCTCGCGATCGCGATGAACCGGCTCGGCGGACGCTCCAACACCGGCGAGGGCGGCGAGGAGCCCGAGCGCTTCCGCCCGCTCGACAATGGCGATTCGATGCGCAGCCGGATCAAGCAAGTGGCCTCAGGCCGCTTCGGCGTGACGACCGAATACCTCGTCAATTCGGACGACATCCAGATCAAGATGGCGCAGGGCGCGAAGCCCGGAGAAGGCGGCCAGCTGCCCGGCCACAAGGTCGACAAGCGCATCGGCGCGGTGCGGCACGCAACGCCCGGCGTCGGCCTGATCTCGCCGCCGCCGCATCACGACATCTACTCGATCGAGGATCTCGCGCAGCTGATCCACGACTTGAAGAACGTGAAGCCGGATGCGCGCATTTCGGTGAAGCTGGTGTCCGAAGTCGGCGTCGGCACAGTCGCTGCGGGCGTGTCCAAGTGCAAGGCGGATCACGTTACCATCTCGGGCTACGAAGGCGGCACGGGCGCGAGCCCGCTGACCTCGCTGACGCATGCCGGCAGCCCGTGGGAAATCGGCCTCGCCGAAACACAGCAGACACTGCTCCTCAACGATCTGCGCAGCCGGATTGCGGTACAGGTCGACGGCGGGCTGCGTACCGGGCGCGACGTCGCCATCGGCGCGCTGCTTGGTGCCGACGAGTTCGGCTTCGCCACCGCCCCGCTGATCGCGGCGGGCTGCATCATGATGCGCAAATGCCATCTCAACACCTGCCCCGTCGGCGTGGCGACGCAGGACCCGGTGCTGCGCAAGCGTTTCGTCGGCACGCCCGAGCACGTCATCAACTACTTCTTCTTCGTGGCCGAGGAACTGCGCGCCATCATGGCCGAAATGGGCTTCCGCACGGTCGAGGAGATGGTCGGCCGGGTGGACCGGATCGACATGCGCCGTGTCGAACGCCACTGGAAGGCGCAAGGCGTCGACCTCAAGCGCATCCTCCACGCGGTCCCGCTGCAGGAAGGGCAGGCGCTGCACCAGACCGAGACGCAGGATCACGGCCTTGCCGCCGCAATGGACGTCGAACTCATAAAGGCCTGCAAGCCCGCCATCGAAAGCGGGCAGGCGGTCCAGCTCAGCCGATCGATCCGCAACGTCAACCGCACGGTCGGCGCGATGCTGTCGGGGCGGATTGCCGAGGCGCACGGCCACGCGGGTCTCGCGCCGGACACTATCCGCATCGACTTCACCGGCGTCGCCGGCCAGAGCTTCGGCGCCTGGCTCGCGCACGGGGTCGCCATCAGCCTCACCGGCGATGCGAACGACTACGTCGGCAAGGGCCTGTCGGGCGGCCGCATCGCCATCCGTCCTCCGGAAGGCGCGCCCCGCCAGCCGGGCGAGAACATCATCGTCGGCAACACCGTGCTCTATGGTGCGATCGCGGGCGAAGCCTATTTCGCCGGCGTCGCGGGCGAACGGTTCGCGGTCCGCAATTCGGGCGCCGTCGCAGTGGTCGAGGGCACGGGCGACCACGGCTGCGAATACATGACCGGCGGCGCCGTCTGCGTGCTCGGGCCCACCGGCCGCAACTTCGCCGCAGGCATGAGCGGCGGTATCGCCTATGTCTACGATCCCGACGGCAAGTTCGAGAAGCTGTGCAACCACGCGCAGGTCGACATACTCGATGTGCAACCGGGTGACGGCGAAGGCGCGGAGAAGAGCTGGGGCGCGCCGCAGCAGCGGTCCGTCTCGGTCGACAATTCCGGCATGGGCGACCCGCTCTACCACGATGCGGAACGGCTCAAGATCTTGGTCGAACGGCACCAGCTGCACACCGGTTCGGCCAAGGCCAAGGCGCTGCTGGACGACTGGACCAACGCGCTCAAGAACTTCCGCAAGGTCATGCCGCGCGACTACCAGCGCGCGCTGAAGGCACTCGAGGGCGAACGCGAACAGGCCGCCATGGAAGCGGCGGAGTAAGGGTCATGGGCAAGGAAACCGGCTTTCTCGAATTCGAGCGCGAGGATCGCAGCTATCGCGATCCCAAGGAGCGCCTCGGGAACTACAAGGAATTCGTGGTCCCGCTGAGCGAGGACAAGCTGCGCACGCAGGCGTCGCGCTGCATGAACTGCGGCATTCCCTATTGTCACAACGGCTGTCCGGTGAACAACATCATCCCGGACTGGAACCACCTCGTCTACGAGGACGATTGGAAGAACGCGCTCGAAGTCCTGCACTCGACCAACAATTTCCCCGAGTTTACCGGCCGCGTCTGCCCCGCCCCGTGCGAGGCAGCCTGCACGCTCAACCTCATCGACAGCCCGGTCACCATCAAGTCGATCGAATGTGCGATCATCGACCGCGGCTTCCAGGAAGGCTGGGTCAAACCGCAGATCGCGGACAAGCGCACCGGCAAGTCGGTTGCGGTGATCGGCTCGGGACCTGCCGGCCTCGCCTGCGCTCAGCAACTGGCCCGTGCGGGCCATGCCGTGACCGTGTTCGAGAAGAGCGACCGGATCGGCGGACTGCTGCGCTACGGCATTCCCGACTTCAAGATGGAGAAGCACCTCATCAACCGCCGTGCGGTGCAGATGGAGGCCGAAGGCGTCCAGTTCCGCACCTCGAGCGAGGTCGGCGTCGAGGTCAGCTTCACCGCCCTGCAGGAAAATTTCGACGCGGTGGTTCTGGCCGGCGGCGCGGAAGAAGCGCGCCAGCTAGACATCCCCGGCGCCGAGCTGCCCGGCGTGCGGCTGGCGATGGAATTCCTCACCCAGCAGAACAAGCGCAATGCAGGCGACGAGGAAGTACGTGCCGCGCCGCGCGGCTCGCTGACCGCAACCGGCAAGCACGTGATCGTGATCGGCGGCGGCGACACCGGCAGCGACTGCGTCGGCACGAGCAACCGGCAAGGCGCGGCCAGCGTCACCCAGCTCGAGATCATGCCCAAGCCGCCGGAGAAGGAAGACAAGGCGCTGACCTGGCCCGACTGGCCGCTGAAGCTGCGCACCTCCTCGAGCCACGAGGAAGGCGTCGATCGCGACTGGGCTGTCCTCACCAAGCGCGTGGTCGAAGAGAACGGCGACGTCGCCGGCCTCGAATGCGTCCGCGTCGAATGGAAGGATGGCCGCATGCAGGAAGTGGAGGGGAGCACCTTCACCCTGAAGGCCGACCTGATCCTGCTCGCCATGGGCTTCACCGGTCCCAAGCGCCGCGGACTGCTCGATCGTGCCGGAGTCGATCTCGACGGGCGCGGCAATGTCGCAGCGGATACCGAATGGTACCTCACCAGCGAGGCAAACGTCTTCTCCTGCGGCGACATGCGGCGCGGGCAGAGCCTGGTCGTCTGGGCGATCCGCGAAGGGCGCCAGTGCGCCCATGCGGTCGACAAGGCGCTGATGGGCCTCTCCGACCTGCCGCGCTAGGCGCCTGGCCGACATACTCATCACCGGTTGTTCGGGTGGCGGCAAATCGTCGCTACTCCAAGAGCTCGCGCAGCGTGGCTATTGCACGGTGCCCGAACCCGGGCGCAGACTGATTGCCGCGGGCATCACGCCATGGGAAGACCCCCGCGCCTTCCTGTGGGCCGCTGCCGATATGGCGCGCGCGGACCTCGCCGAGCATCTGGAAGACCAGGAACCGGTGTTCTACGACCGCGGATTGATCGATGCGCTGGCCGGACTGGAGCGACTGGACGCAAGGCCGGCTGTGGCGGAACTGGGTTCGTATCGGCCCTATGACGCAGTGTTTCTTGTTCCACCCTGGCCCGAAATCTTTTGCCAGGATTCGATGCGGCGTCACGATCTGGGTACCGCCAGAGTCGAATACGAACACCTTTCCAACCTGCTGCCAAGTCTCGGCTACAGAACCGCGGAACTGCCGCGCATTTCGCTAGCCGCGCGGGCAGACTTCGTCCTCGCAACGCTAGGGCTGGCTTGAGTCTTCGCCCTGCTGCGAACCTAGCCTTGTGTGCGGCCCCGCGCCTGCACGTCTGCGCGGCGGGCCTCGACCTCTTCCGGGCTCACGGCGGAGTTCGCGGCGGAGGACAGCCTGTGCTCGATCTCGAGCCCCTCGCCGAAGCTCGCGGCATAGCCTTCGTCGATCAGCGCCTTGTACTGCGCGAGGAAGGCGGGATCGATGCTGGCCATGTCCGCGGCTAGCTTGCGCGCTTCGGGGAGCAAATCTTCGGGCGCGACGACGCGGTTGACGAGGCCCCAGCGCTCGGCCGTGCCGGCATCGAGGAAATTGCCGGTGAAGCTCAGCTCCTTGGCCCGGCTGATCCCGATCATCCGGCTCAATTTCTGCGACAGGCCCCATCCCGGCACGATGCCGACGCGGGCGTGCGTATCGGCGAAGCGCGCATTGGTGCTGGCGATCAGCACGTCGCACGCGAGAGCGACCTCGAACCCGCCGGTGATCGCGACCCCGTTGATCGCGCCGATCACCGGCTTGCGGCAGACCTCGATCGCCTTGACCGGGTTTTCGTCCGCGCCTTCCGCATTGGCTGCGCCGAGCGCGCCCGCCTCGCTGCCGAGTTCCTTGAGGTCGAGGCCCGCCGTGAAGGCCCGCTCACCCGCACCGGTCAGGATCACCGCGCGCACGGTATCGTCCGCGTCCAGCGCGGTCATCACTTCGTAGAGCCGGTGCCGCAGCGCTTTCGACAGCGCATTCATCGCTTCCGGGCGGTTGAGGGTGACGGTGGCGATGCCGTCGGCGATGTCGGTCAGGATAAGGTCGGTCATGCCGCGCAGACTAGCGGGTCGGTTGCATCTTGCAATCGTCCTCGCGCTGGCGTTGAGTGGGGCGCACGAGAGAGGAGACACGCGATCATGGCATTCAAACCCTTCGACCTTACTGGCAAGGTGGCAGTTGTGACCGGGGGCAATGGCGGGATCGGCCTGGGCATGGCGGAAGGCCTTGCCGCAGCCGGTGCCGATGTTGCGATCTGGGGGCGCAATGCGGGCAAGAATGCCACAGCGCTGGAGAAGCTCAAGACGCATGGCGGCCGGGTCGAGGCACTGGAAGTCGACGTGTCGAACGAAGAGGCCGTGGTAGATGCCATGTCCGAGAGCCTGTCGCGACTCGGCCGGATCGACACTTGCATCGCCAACGCCGGGGTCGGCGGTGGCGCGCCGCTGACCGAGCAGACCACCGAGCAGTGGCGCAAGGTTACGACGGTCAATCTCGACGCTGTATTCTGGACCTTCCGCGAAGCCGCGAAACACATGGTTGCGCGTGCGGAGGCGGGGGACAAGGGCGGCTCGCTGCTGGTGACGTCGAGTGTCTCGGCGATCCACGGCGCGCCGCAGAACCAGGCCTATGCCGTGACCAAGGCGGGCGTCCTCGCGATGGTGCGCGGCACGGCGGTCGAACTGGCCCGTCACGGCATCCGCGCCAATGCGGTGCTGCCCGGCTGGATCGCCACCGAAATGACCGAGCGGCTGCAGTCGTGGGACGCCTTCAACGAAAAGGCCATCGGCCGGGTACCCATGCGCCGCTGGGGCGAAGGCGAGGATTTTGCCGGCATCGCGGTCTATTTCGCGAGTGATGCCAGCAAGTTCCACACCGGCGATTCGGTGGTGATCGACGGCGGCTATTCGATCTTCTGAAGCGATCCGCCGATCAGGGGAGCGGGCTAACCTTGCGGTTGAAGTTCGAATGCTGGCGATAATGGACGACCTTGCCCGCGCGATCGCGTTCGAACACGACCTCCTCGCGCTCCTCGCCCTTGTCGGTGACCACCCGGAAACGGTCACCGCCCAGCGGCTTGAGGCGCCATAAGCCGTCGGCCGGCTCTTTGGCGTCGGGCCCGATCCAGGTCAGCCCGCCCGCCCAGGGCACGAGGAAATAGTCCGAATCCCACGGCTGCCCGTCATAGACGCCGGCGTAGTCGTCGAGTTTTACGCCTTCGACCGGATCGAACGCCGTCGCTCCACCGCGTGCGTTGACCAGAGCGGCGATTCCGCGAGCGAGATAGCCCGGATCGTCCATCGCATTCATCGCAACGGCGATACCCATCTCTTCCTTGGGCGCGATCATCAGCGCGCTGCGATAGCCGGGGCAGGAACCGCCATGCCCGACAACGGTGGTGCCGTTCTCGTTGCGGACCGAGAAGCCGAGGCCCCAACTGGTGTTCCAGTCGGGCGAGACGTAATGCACCCGCTGCATCTCGCGCAGCGTCGACGGCCGCAGCACCTCGGCCTCGCCGCTTTTGGCGAGACGGAAGGTCCAGCTGGCGAATTTGGCAAGATCGGCCGCGCTCGAACTGAAACCGGCCGCGGGCGTGATGCCGGCCGGGTCGAACAGCTTCACCGCGGGCCGCGTCCCGTCGGCTGCGAGCGCGCCCCAGCCGACAGCCATTTGCTTGCCGTAGAGATCGGTCGGTATGGCCGGACGCGTGTCGTCGAGGCCAAGCGGGGTAAGTATCCTAGCGCTGACGTAGTCCGCAAACGCCTCTCCGCTGACAGCTTCGACTGTCTCGCCCACCAGCGTCAGGCCGAGGTTCGAATATTGCCAGGTGGTCGAGGCCGGATAGAGCGGCGACTGTTCGCCGATGCGCGAGCGGATCTGCGCCTGGCTGGGGAAGGGGAAGTCCGGTCCGGTCCAGTAGGGATAGTCGCTTTCGCGCGGTAGCCCCGCCGAATGCGTCAGCGCGCCGCGCAGCGTGACGGGCACGCTGTCGCGCGGGTCGGCGGCCAGCTTTGCCCAGGGCAAATAATCGGTAATCGGCACATCGAGCGCGACCTTACCCTGTTCCCACTGCTGCATCAGCGCGACTGCGGTGAAGAGCTTGGAAATCGAGCAGATCGAATAGATCGTGTCCGCCGTCGCCGGCGTCCGCTGCGCGCGGTCGGTCGTGCCGAAGCCCGTGGCCCAGACGGTGCGATCGCCCTGCGCCACCGCAGCGGAGATGGCGGGAATCTTGCGGTATTGCCGCTGCCCCTCCACCCACAGTTCCGCCGCCCGCATGGCTTCGGAGAGCGCCGCTGCCTTTGCTGAATCGTCGGGCGCTGCTGCCGTCTGGTGATGGTCGCCGCCGGTCTCCGCCTGAGCCGGAACCATCATGCCCAGAACCGCGAGCGCCGCGCCTGCCCCGAAGATCGCCTTCATGATCTGTCTCCCCTGCCTTGCCGTACGAGCCTTTCACGCCGGCAGGGGCATGGCAAGTCAAACCGTCCAGTCGATGGGACCCCGGCCCCGGGCCTCGAGAAAGGCGTTGGCGCGGCTGAACGGGCGCGAGCCGAAGAAGCCGCGATGGGCCGACAGCGGGCTAGGGTGCGGGCTTTCGATCACGCAATGCCTGCCTCCGCGCAAGCCGTCGATGCGTTTCGCCTTGGCTTGCGCGTGGCTGCCCCAGAGCATGAAGACACTGGGCTCTGGCCGCGCCGCCACCGCACCCACGCAGGCGTCGGTGATCGCGTCCCAGCCGCGCCCGGCGTGGCTGCCCGCCTGCCCCGCCTCGACTGTCAGCGTGTTGTTGAGCAGGAGCACGCCCTGCCGCGCCCATCTGGTGAGGTCGCCGTGCGTAGGCCGCGCTTTACCGAGATCGGCCTCCAACTCCTTGTAGATGTTCAGCAGGCTCGGCGGCACCTTCACGCCTTCGGGGACTGCAAAGCACAGGCCCATCGCCTGCCCCGGCCCGTGGTACGGGTCCTGCCCCAGGATCACGACCTTCACCGCCTCGAGCGGGGTCAGTTCGAGCGCCTTCAGCCGGCAACCGGGCGGCGGGTAGACATCCTTGCCGGCCTCTTCTTCCGCGCGCAGCCAGCCGCCCAGCCGCCGCGCTTCGGGCGTATCCAGCACCGGGTCCAGGACCGGCTTCCAGCTGTCGGGTACCATCTCCGCCATCGTCCCTTCCCTCTAGAGCGCAAACGGCTTAAGGCCCACGCCATGGCAGTGCATTTCCACGAAGAAGACCTCCCCGAAGGCGTGCTCGCCGATGGCCCGGTGGCCGTCGATACCGAAACCATGGGCCTGATCACGCCGCGCGACCGGCTGTGCCTGGTGCAGATCAGCGATGGCCAAGGCGACGAGCACCTCGTGCGCTTCGGCCCCGACAGCACCTATGACGCGCCGAACCTCAAGGCCGTGCTGGGCGATCCGCAGCGGCTCAAGCTCTTCCACTTCGCGCGCTTCGATCTCGCGGCGATCGAACACTACCTCGGGGTCACCGCCGCGCCCTGCTATTGCACCAAGATCGCGAGCAAGCTGGTCCGCACCTACACCGACCGCCACGGCCTCAAGAACCTCGTGGACGAACTGCTCGGCGAGAGCATGTCGAAGGTCCAGCAGAGCTCGGACTGGGGCGGCCCCGTGATCAGCGAGGCGCAGCGCGAATATGCCGCCAGCGACGTGCGCTTCCTCCACCGCATGCGCGAGGAACTGAACCGGCGGCTCGAACGCGAAGGCCGGATGGACATGGCGCAGGCCTGTTTCGATTTCCTGCCCACCCGCGCGCGGCTCGACCTCGCCGGCTGGGCCGATCACGACATCTTCAGCCACGCGTAAGGAGCAGGGGTTCAAGCCGCCGCCATGGTTGTCCGCCAACGCAGGATCGAGACGCAGGAGGCCAAGGCGCGCCGCAACGAGCGGCAGCACTGGGCCGAGCCGGGCGGCACGCATGACCGGCTGGTGCGCTTCCTCGCCAAGGCCCTGCCGATGGGCGTGGGCGTGCTCGCCGCGCTGATGGTGATCACCCCGCTCAGTCCGCGCGGCGAAGTGAGCTTCCTGCTCGATCGCGACAAGGTGGCGGTCATCAACGAACGCCTGCGCGTCGACAATGCGCTCTACCGCGGCGAGGATAATGACGGCCGCCCCTTCTCGCTCACCGCGGGCGAGGCGGTGCAACGTTCCAGCGCCGAAGGGATCGTGCGCATGAACGAAGTGGTGGCGCGGCTGCTGCTTAACGACGGGCCTGCGCGCGTATCCGCCGATGGCGGGCAATACTCTCTCGAGGAGCAGGTGGTCTCGGTCGACGGACCGCTGCTGATGGTCGCCGCCGATGGCTATCGCATGGTGGCGCGCGGCGTATCGGTCAATCTGGAAAACAAGACCCTGCGCGGTGACGACGGGGTCGAAGGCGAGATTCCCGCCGGAACCTTCAGCGCCAACCGCCTGACCGCCGATCTCAACGAACGTACGATTGCCCTGTCCGGCAATGCGCGCCTGCGCATGGACCCGGGCGAACTGAGGATGCCCAGATGACCAAGCTCGTTCCCTCGATGGCCCGCTGGGCGCTCGCCGGTTTCGCCCTTACGCTGACAGCGGTCGGTGGCATGCAATTGCAGGCGCAGGCGATTGCGGGGCACAATTCGAACGCACCGGTGTCCTATGCGGCGGACCGGATCGAGCTGCAGGACCGGCAGAACCGCGTCGTCCTGTCGGGCAACGTGCGGATCACGCAGGCCGGCCTCAGCCTCAATGCGGCGCGCACGATCGTGAACTATTCGGATGCCGGCAGCCTGCAGATCCAGCGCATCATGGCGACCGGCGGGGTCGATGTGCAACGCGGCAACGAACGGGCGCGCGGTGACACCGCGGTCTACGATTTCAACCGCCGCATAATCACGATGGCGGGCAATGTCCGGCTCAACCGCGGCGGCGACACGCTCAACGGCGGGCGGCTGGTGATCGACCTGCGCTCCGGCGTGTCGAGCGTCGATGGCCAAGCCAGCGGGTCGTCCTCCGTCACCGGCGAAAGCAGCAGCAGCTCCGGCGGCCGGGTGAGCGGGACCTTCTCCGTCCCCGAAAACTGAGGCCGCGCCCGTGTCCGGGCTGCCGATCGAAACACTGCTGACCGAACTGGTCGGGCGCAGGCCGCTCGATGGGCCGCAGTGGCAGCAATTGTCGGAAGAAGACTGGCGCACCTTGGACGAGCGCGCCCACGAGCACCGGTGCCGGCCGGCGCTGCACCGGCTCCGCGGCGACCAGACGCTGGTACCGGGGGCAATCCGAAAAGGCTGGGCCGGGGCTTTTCGCGAGAGCTCCCTGGTTGCGCTGGCCCAGCGGGCGGAGCTCGTCCGCATCGCTCGGCTGCTTGTTGACGCGGGCATCCCCATGGCGGCGCTCAAGGGCGCGTGGCTGGCGTGGGGTTGCTACCCCGAACCCGGCATGCGCCCGATGCGTGACCTCGACATTCTGGTGCCCGCCGACAGGTCGCTGGACGCCCATGCGGCCCTGCTCGCCAGCGGCTACACGGCTTGCGAGGAGACGGCGCTGCCGCTGGACGAATGGGCGGCGCGCTTCAAACACCTTCCGGCGCTCGAGTCGCCCGATGGGCTGGTGCTCGAGATCCATACCCGCCTGTGGGATAATGACGGCCGCATGCCGCCGCATCCCCACGGCCTGCTCGACCGTAGCGTCGCTGCCGCCGCCTTGGCCGGCGTTCGCGTGCTCGATCCGATCGATGCCGTCATGCACCTCGCCGTCCACGCCGCCTTCCACCGGCTCGACGGCGGACCGCTCATGCTGGTCGACTTCGCGACACTGGCGGAGCAGCCGGAGCGACTTGATCTCGGCGAGCTCTGGCACCGGGCCGACCGGGATGACTGGCTCCGCCACGCGGCGCTATGCATCGCGGCAACGGACCACTGGACCGCGCCCGGAACTGCTGCGGCGCTGCAATGCCCGATCGATATCCCACCGGATATCATTGATGCGATTCCTGCCCTGCTCGCCAAACCCCTTTCCGCGCGGGAAAGCGATATCGCGCTAGCCAAGCTTGGACGCAGCGACCTGGCGCTCAGCGAGAAGCTGCGACGCGTCCTGGCGCGGCGTGAACGCCATGACAGCCTGCGCGGCTATGCAAGGTGGGTCGGACAGGAAATCGGCGGCACCCTGAAGAGCCGTGCGACCGCCTCCGACCGGGCAAGAGGCGAAACGATCGCCCGCCTCGACGCCTGGCTCCGCGCCTAGCGGCGGCCCGCACCCGCCAGCTGCGCGAGGCTGGTCAGCCCCTGAGCCAGCAGCAGTTCGGAGGCCTGGCTATTCGTCAGCAGTTCGCGGTGCAGGCGAGTGAGGCCGTGCGTCAGCCGGTCGAGCCGTCCCCGAGCGCGCCAGCGCGACAGTTGCTGGCCGATCTCGCGCTCTTCCTTCCAGAAGATTCCCAGCCGCGCCTTCTCGCCCTTGTCGAGATCGCCATAGGGCCGGTTGCCGAGCGCAGCGGCAATCCGTGCCAGCTGCGCCGCGCGCCGTTCGAACGCCAGCAGCACGCCGACCGGATTGAGGCCGAGTTGCTTCATCCGCGCGATCTCGGGCGCAACCTTGCCGCCCTGCCCACCCATCACCGCATTGACGAGCGGCATGAACCCATCCTCCTCGCTCGTCGCGCCGACGGCATCGAGGTCTTCCGCCGTCGCCGGCTGGGGGCTCTGCGCGCTCGCATCGAGATAGGTCGCGAGCTTGGTCACTTCGCTCTGCGCCAGCCGCACGTCGAGATTGGCGGCGCGCGCGATCCGTTCAGCTAGGTCTCCGCCAAGCCGCACACCTGCTGCATCGGCCATTCCGCGCACGCTTTGCGAGACCGAGCGCAGGTCGGGCGGGTAGAACAGCGCGACCACCGCATCCTTGCGCTTTTCGAGCAGCTTGGCGGAGCGCGACTTGTCGGTCGCCGAACTCGCGACGACGATTACCGGACACGCCGCGCCCGCGCCCATGTCGCCCGTTTCGGTAAGCGTCTTGAGCGCCTCATAGGCCTCGTCGCCCGCGGCGCGCACCCAGATGTGGCGCTTGTCGCCGAACAGCGATGTCGAGCGCGCCTCGTCGCCCAGCCGCGCCGGATCGCCGCGCAGGTCGCCGCCGGTGAGTTCGACCCGCTCGCCCGGCTCCTTCAGCCATGTCACGAGGTCGCCGGCCGCCGCGCTCGCGCCCGCCTCGTCCTGCCCGCAGAAGAAGAAGATGCCGCAATCCTGCGCCGCGCTACGGCCTTTGGCGGCAAAATCGCGGCTGGTGAGCTTCACTGCTCTTTGCGCAGGGTCAGCGCGACGCGCGTCACGATCCGCTGCGCCACGTCTTCGGCGAGGTTTTCGAGCGCGGTCTGTTCGGCGGCGATGGTCGCATATTCGCTCGAGACGACATCGATCCCCGCGTCCGATCCGGCGGTCGCATCGAGCAAGATTTCGCCGCTTGCGAGGTCGATCAGCTGGTAGCGCGCGCGCAGCGTGCGGCGTTCGCGGCTGATCGTGTCGTCGCGCAGGACGCCCAGCCCTTCGAGCTGATCGTCGAGGCGCACGTCGAGCCGGTATTGCGGACTTGCGGCACCGGCAGCGCCGAGACGGTCGTTGAGCGCATTGCGCACCAGCCAGCCGGCCTGCCCCTCGATCGCGGGCACCTCGACCGCGGCAAGGCCGCGCGCGACGTCGCCGCTACCACCGCCCGCATACATGGGCTGGAGCCCGCAGGCGGAGAGCGCGAGGCTGGCGAGGAGGAGCAGGGCGCGACGCATCAGGTGACGATATTCACCAATCTGTCGGGCACGACAATGACCTTGCGAATTTCTGCCCCGTCGATCGAACGCTGCATGTTCTCGCTCGCTAGCGCCATCGCCTCGAGAGTTTCCTTCGACGCGCCCTTGGGAGCGGTCAGCGTGTCGCGCAGCTTGCCCTTGTGCTGGACGGCGATGGTGACCTCGTCCTCGACCAGCAGCGCGGAATCGACTTCGGGCCAGGGCGCATCGGCGACCATGCCTTCCATGCCTATCCCGGCCCAGGCTTCCTCTGCCAGATGCGGCATCATCGGCGCGGTCAGCTGGACGAGCGTGCGGATGGCGGTCGAGCGACTGGCCGAGGGTGCGGCCTTTTCGACCGCGCCGGTCAGTTCGTAGATGCGCGCCACCGCCTTGTTGAAGCCGAGCGCCTCGATATCGCGACCGACGGCATCGACCGTCTGGTGCGTCTTGCGATCGAGTGCCTTGTCCGCGCCCTCTGCCCCGGCATCATGTGCCGCGAACAGGCGCCACAACCGGTGAACGAAGCGCGAGCAGCCTTCGATGCCCGCTTCCGACCACGGCAGGTCGCGCTCGGGCGGGCTGTCGGACAGCATGAACCAGCGCACCGCGTCGGCGCCGTAGGTATCGATGATCGTGTCGGGATCGACGACGTTCTTCTTCGACTTCGACATCTTGATCACACGGCCGATCTCGACCTCGCCGCCATCGGCGGTCAGCAGCGCCCGCTCCGCCTCCCGGCTGATCTCGTCGGGCGCGAAATAGACGGTCTTGCCGCCTTCCTGCCGCGAATAGGTCTCGTGCGTCACCATGCCCTGCGTGAACAGCGAGGCGAAGGGTTCCTTCACCTCGAGCTGTCCCATATGCGCCAGTGCGCGGGTCCAGAAGCGCGCGTAAAGCAAGTGCAGGATCGCATGCTCGATGCCGCCGATATATTGTTCGACCGGCATCCACCTGGCGACTTCGTCGCGGTCGAAGGGCCTGTCCGCGGGCTGGCTGGCGAAGCGCAGGAAGTACCAGCTCGAATCGACGAAAGTGTCGAGCGTATCGGTTTCGCGCTCGGCCTTGCCGCCGCACTTGGGACAGTCGACATGCTTCCAGGTCGGATGGCGCAGCAGCGGATTGCCAGGCGTCTGGAAGTCGACATCCTCGGGCAGGGTGATCGGCAAGCTGTCCTTGGGCGCGGGGACCACGCCGCAGGCCCCGCAATGGATGAAGGGGATCGGTGTGCCCCAGTAACGCTGGCGCGAAACGCCCCAGTCGCGCAGGCGCCAGACGGTCTTGCCCTGGCCGCGGCCCTGTTCCTCGATCCGGGCAATGATTGCGCGCTTGGCATCTTCCACGCTCATGCCGTCGAGGAAGTCCGAGTTGACGATGACGCCTTCGCCCGCCTCGGCTTCGCCTTCGAAGGGCCTGCCCGCATCTTCGACGCTGGGCGCCACGACGCGCGGGATCGGCAGGCCATACTTGGTGGCGAATTCGAAGTCGCGCTGGTCGTGGCCCGGGACCGCCATGATCGCGCCGGTGCCGTAGTCCATCAGCACGAAATTGGCGATATACACCGGCAGGTCGGCGCCGGTGAATGGGTGCTTCGCGGTGATACCGGTGTCGAAGCCGAGTTTCTCAGCGGTTTCGAGTTCGGCCGCGGTCGTCCCGCCCTTCTTGCACAGGGCGATGAACGCGCTCGCTTCGTCGCTGTCGATGCCCTGCGCGACCGGATGGTCGGCAGCGACCGCAACGAAACTCGCACCGAAGATCGTGTCGGGCCGCGTGGTGTAGACCGGCAGTTTTTCGCCGTTCGACAGGTCGAAGCTGAATTCGAGCCCCTTCGACTTGCCGATCCAGTTCTCCTGCATCAGCCGGACCTTGTCCGGCCAGTTCTCGAGCCTGCCGAGGCCGTCGAGCAGCTCCTCGGCGAAATCAGTGATCTTGAGGAACCACTGGTTGAGCTTGCGCTTCTCGACCTCCGCGCCCGAGCGCCAGCCCTTGCCGTCGATCACCTGCTCGTTGGCCAGCACGGTCATGTCGACCGGGTCCCAATTGACCTCGCTCTCCTTGCGATAGACGAGGCCCGCTTCGTAAAGGTCGATGAACAGCGCCTGCTCGTGGCCGTAATAGTCCGGCTCGCAGGTCGCCAGCTCGCGGCTCCAGTCGAGCGCGAAGCCGAGGCGCTTCAGCTGCGCCTTCATGTGTTCGATGTTTGCGCGGGTCCAGCCGCCCGGATGGACGCCCTTTTCCATCGCGGCGTTTTCCGCCGGCATGCCGAAGGCGTCCCAGCCCATCGGATGCAGCACCTCGTGTCCGGTCGCCTTCTTGTAGCGCGCCAGCACGTCGCCCATCGTGTAGTTGCGCACATGGCCGATATGGATGCGCCCGCTGGGATAGGGGAACATCTCGAGCACGTAGCTCTTGGGCTTGTCCGAATTGCTGTCGGCGCGGAAGGTCTGCGCCTTGTCCCACGCGCTTTGCCAGCGCGCATCGGCGCTGGCGGGATCGAAACGGGTATCGCTGCTCATGCGAGCGGCCTTAGCCGTTTTGCGCGCGATTTAAAGGCGGTTTTGCCCGCCCTCGAGGGCAATCAGCCGACGGCCTGGCGGCGCAGCTCGCGTGCCTTGGTGAGGATGATGTCTTCGAGCTTCTGCACGGTCGCCGCCTGCACCGGCGCATCGACCCATGCCCCGCCCTGCGAGACCTGGCGGCTGGCCGCCACGCGCAGCGCATCGGCGCGCAGGTCCTGGTCGAGGATGGTCACGGTGACCTTCACGCGTTCGCCCGGATTGCTCGGGTTGGCATACCAGTCGGTCACGATCACGCCGCCATTGCTGTCGGCCTGCAGCAGCGGAGCGAAGCTGACCGCTTCGAGCGCAGCGCGCCAGAGGTAGGAATTCACGCCGATCGTGGTGACCTGCGAGGCAGCGAGGTCGGCCTTCGGACGATCGCGCCCGCCGCAGGCCGCGAGGCCGGCCGTCGCGGCAATGACCAAAGCGAGGGTTGCGGGGCGGCGAAGATTGGCGAAGGCGCTCATGTCGTTCCTTGGTCTGTATCCGTTTCGGGCTCTATAAAGCCTGCGGGCGCGCGGGCAAGCTCTGCGCAAAGCCAGTCTTCTCCCGGAAGCGCGTGAACCGGTTCTGAATTGCGCCTCGCATCCTGCGATCCGGCGCCTGCATTCATCGTGTGGCAAGGCTGGATAAGGTTCGATTGCTTCGCCAACATAACGGGGAGGATTTGATGAGAACGGTTTGGATCGTTGCGCTAGGGGCCATGGCAATGACAGCCGGTGCTGCCCAGGCAAATTCGTCAGCTCCGAATCCGACGCTCGCTCCGCTCACCTATGCAACGCCGCAAGGGGGATGGTTTGCGCCTCCCCATCCTATCGCAATGCCTGCGGCAGACACGTGGGTCGCGCAAGCCTACAAGGCCGAACGGACACAGCTGCTGCGCAAATATCTCGCGCTCGAAGAGGCCAACGGCGGGGTGCTGAGCCCTGAACATCTGGCTGCAATGCGCAGCGACATCGCCGATCTGAAGAGACGCTACTCCATCGACTGACGCGCCGGTTTTCGATTCCGGCCCAACAGCTTGTGGGCAAAGGGCAACACTTCCAGCCAATCGGTCAGGCCATGCTGTGGAAAAGCTGGCCAAACGCGAACAGGCTCCATAGCTTGAAGGCTGAGAACGCTCGCACCCTGCGCGAGTCGCGTCAGCACCGGTTCAGGCGCATGATGCTCAAAGGCAGGGTGGAACAAGGGTGATTGGCGAGGATTTGACGGCACATGGCACGGTTGAAGACAGGTAGGAACGGCAAGCGGGCGATCCCCGCCGCGCTGGCTGCTGCCGGTCTGGCGATCGCGCTTCCCGGAGCCGGCCTTGCCATCGGGACGACCGATAACGTTAGCCTGCCCGCCGAGTTGGGCGGCCTGCCGTTCACACCGGCCAATGTGGATCCCGAGCTGGCCCGCAAGGTCGCGGCGATCATGGGTTCGGATGGGGTCCAGTTCACGCCTGCTACCAATATCCAGCGCTCGGCCGAACGCACGGTCACCGTCGCCGTCCGGGTCGACGATGCAACCGCCCGCGCCATCTCGGTGCGCGGTGCCATCGAAACCGTCGCTGCCGAGCAGGGCCGCGAACGGGCTCTCGAAATCGCGCCGACGCGCTACAACCTCGGCATCGCCCGGGGCTATCAGAGCTTCGTCCAGCCGCAGAAGACCGCCACCCTGCCCGAAAGCGTACGCGATCTGGCAATGCCCGACCTGGCGACCTACCGCCCGGCCGAAGCGAAGCCCGGCAAGCCGAGCCGGTTCGGCTCGCGCATCGCAGTCGAAAGCGAAACGAGCGTCGGCCGTTCGCCGCGCACGCTTGAAGCGCTGGCTGACCAGAGCGTCGACCTCCAGGGCTCTTACCGCGTGAAGGGCAATCTCAACGTGACGGCGGGTGTCCGCCTCTCGCAAGACCGCAATCGCCTTGCACCCCTGACCGACGGGGTGGAGGACGATCAGGCAGTCTACGTCGGAACCCAGCTGCGCTTCTGACCCGCGCCCCGCGCGTTCACCGACCTCAAGAATACGATTGAACGCCGCGTCGCTGCGCCGAGCATGCGTATGCATCGCTTGGCACAATCATGCCTGAACGCCTAAGACCGCTGCGAACGCTACGGAAAGCTTGGGAGAATCGAGTATGGGACGAGTTGCCATCGTAACCGGGGGCACCCGCGGTATCGGACGCGCGATCTGCGAAAGGCTGCGCGACGAACGCGGCTGTACGGTCGTCGCCAACTATGCCGGCAATGACGAGGCGGCAAAGGCCTTCACCGAGGAAACCGGCATTCCCACGGTCAAGTTCGACGTGGGCGACTACGATGCGGTACAAGAGGCCTGCCAGCAGGTCGAGGCAGAGCATGGCCCGATCGATATCGTCGTCAACAATGCCGGCATCACCCGCGACGGCACGCTGCTGAAGATGAGCTACGAGGACTGGGACGCGGTCATGCGCACCAACCTCGGCGGGTGCTTCAACATGGCCAAGGCGACCTTCGCCGGCATGAAGGAGCGCGGTTGGGGCCGGATCGTCAACATCGGCTCGATCAACGGGCAGGCGGGCCAGTACGGCCAGGTCAACTACGCTGCGGCCAAGAGCGGCATCCACGGCTTCACCAAGGCGCTGGCGCAGGAAGGCGCGCGCTTCGGCATCACCGTCAACGCCATCGCCCCGGGCTACATCGACACCGACATGGTCGCCGCCGTGCCCGAGCCGGTGTTGGAGAAGATCGTCGCCAAGATCCCCGTCGGCCGCCTCGGCAAGGCGAGCGAGATCGCCCGCGGGGTGAGCTTCCTGTGCTCGGAACACGCCGAATTCGTCACCGGCTCGACCATGAGCATCAATGGCGGCCAGCACATGTATTGATCGCGTTCGGGGCGCGGCTGGCGGACAGCCGCGCCCCGCTTGCTTCGCTCAATCCACCATGATTCCGACGACCTTCCATTCGCCCTCTTCCTCTTGGAGAGTGACGGTCTCGATGACGTCGGCATTCGCGTAGCGCGTAGCGAAGACGACCTCCTGGTAACCGTGGGGAGGCGCGTTGAGAAAGCGGATCGTCTGCAGCTCGCGTGAAAGGAATGCGCCTTGGGGTCCTCTCACCTGAGTAGCTGCATTCGTCCAGCCTGCGAGCGTATTGCTCTGTTTGAAGGTTCGTCCAGTCGCATCGAAACTGGCTTCCCAATCTCCCGCGTCGGTCAGGGCAAGCCAGCCTTCTGCGGCTGCGACGATGGCCGCGTCACTTGACGGCACTTCGACCGGAACTGGCTCCGCGACGGGTTCGCCCATTTGGGAGGTGAGGATGAGGCCGGCGGCGAAGATGGTCATCATGACGATTACTCCTGCAAGGATGCGACGGGCAGGCCTGCCTGTCGCGACCCCGTCAGCTTCGCCGGAACCGAGCGACCGGTCGTCCCCCAAATCCTTGTCTGCAAGATTTTCGTAGGTCCCGCGCTCGCGTTCGAACAGCAGCCTGGCGGCTTCGCGGCTGCTGGTTACGCCGAGCTTGCGGCGCGCGACGCGCAGGCGTTCGTTGATCGTGTGGACCGACAGGTCGAGCTCGCTCGCCATGCTCTTGGCGTCGTGCCCGCGCACGATCAGGCGGAGGGTTTCCTTCTCCTTATCGGTCAGGTCGTCGAGGGCTTCCACCATGCGCGCTTGTCTAGGAAACGGCGGGTTCGCCAACCACCCCAAAAAATTCGTGTGCTCGCGGCATAGGATATGTAGAGGGCCCCCGATGATTCCCCCCTACCACCCGCCGAAGAAATACTCCGTCCGCATTGCTGGCCATCGCACCTCGATCAGCCTGGAGCCGCTGTTCTGGGAGATGCTGACAGAAGCCGCCGCCGCGCGCGACAAGTCCATCAACGCGCTCGTCGCCGAGATCGATGCCGAGCGCATCCGGGCCGACAATCCGCCCGGGCTAGCGGGCGCGATCCGCATCTGGCTCGTCACACAGCAAAGGGGCGACGGGATCTGGCCCGCCGCCCCTTCGAAATACGCCCTTCCGGAACGCTAGCGCGAGGTCAATACTTCGCGGTCGCGTCGCTGGCCGGGAACGTCTCGTCGAGTGCCTCGTCGGTCTTGCTCATTGGCGTGTGGGAACTGGTCGATTCCGCGCCTGCATTGCGGAACGCGCCGCTGGGTTCGCCATCGGCGAAGGCGACGCCATTCCTGTCGAGACGGTTCTTTTCATAGGCGCGGTAACCGACATAGCCGAGCGCGCCGAGTGCTGCGAGTTTGAGTAGCATGATGTGATCCTTCCTTTGCGACCCAACGAATGGATCGTGCAAAAGGTCCGCAGCCAGCCCTCAGTCGTCGCCGACCCGTTCGATATCCGCGCCGACCAGCTGAAGCTTCTCCTCCAGCCGCTCGTAGCCGCGGTCGAGGTGGTAGAGGCGTCGAACAGTGGTCTCGCCCTTGGCGGCGAGCCCCGCGATCACGAGGCTCATCGAGGCGCGCAGGTCGGTTGCCATGACTTCGGCGCCGGTCAGTTCGACCGGGCCGCGCACCACGGCGGTACGACCAGTGGTCTCGATGTTGGCGCCCATCCGCGCGAGCTCGGGCACGTGCATGAACCGGTTTTCGAAGATCGTTTCCTTGAGCACACTCGCCCCTTCGGCCTGGGTCAGCAGGCTCATGAGCTGGGCCTGCATGTCGGTGGCTAGGCCGGGGAAAGGCGCAGTGGTGAGGTTGTGAGCCTTGAGCGGACCGTGGGCCGCGACCCTGACACCGCCTTTCACCGACTCGCACTCGACGCCGATGTTGCGCAGCGCGTGGATGGTCGAGGCCATGTCGTCGGCATCGGCACCTTCGAGCAGGACCTCGCCCCCGGTGATCGCCGCCGCGCAGGCATAGGAGCCCGCCTCGATCCGGTCGGGCATCACGCGGTAGGTCGCACCATGCAGGCGCTTCACGCCGTGGATCGTCAGTTCGGAGGTGCCGATCCCTTCGATCTCTGCGCCCATCGCTGCGAGGAGGTTGCACAGGTCGACGATCTCGGGCTCCCGCGCCGCGTTGATCAGTCGGCTGGTGCCGTTGGCCAGCACCGCGGCCATCACCGCATTCTCGGTCGCGCCGACCGAAACCACCGGGAAATCGAATTCGCCGCCGGGCAGGCCGCCGTCCGGGGCCGAGGCCTTCACGTAGCCCTGCGCCAGTTCGATATGGGCGCCGAACGCCTCCAGCGCCTTGAGGTGAAGGTCGATCGGGCGGTTGCCGATCGCGCAGCCGCCGGGCAGCGAGACGGTCGCTTCGCCCATGCGCGCCAGCATCGGGCCGAGCACAAGGATCGAGGCGCGCATCTTGCGCACCAGTTCGTAGGGCGCGACCGTGGAGGTGATCCGCGGCGTTTCCATCGTCATCACGCGCCCGAAGTCCTGCGGACGGTGGCCGGCGATGGTATGCGCCACGCCGAACTGGCCCATCAGGTGCTGGAACCCGTCGATGTCCGCCAGCCGCGGCAGGTTGCGCAGCGTCACCGGCTCGTCGGTCAGCAAGGCGCAGGGAAGCAGCGTGAGGGCCGCGTTCTTCGCGCCGGAAATGGGAATCGTGCCTGAAAGGCGGTTGCCGCCGCGTACGAGTAGCTTGTCCATGCCGTTCCCTTAAACGGGATAGCGCCGCTGGCAAGCGTCACGGAGCTGTTACAAAAACCGGCCAAGGCCCGCGGGACTTAACCTATGTCGATTGACCGACCCCGATTGCGGACCTACCCCACGCGGCCATGACCCAGCATAAACCGATCAGGAAAGCCGTTTTTCCCGTCGCGGGCCTCGGCACCCGCTTCCTGCCCGCGACCAAGGCGATCCCGAAGGAACTGCTCCCGATCGTCGATCGCCCGCTGATCCAGTATGCCGTCGACGAGGCGCGCGAGGCGGGAATCGAGCAGATCATCTTTGTTACCGGCCGCGGCAAGACCGCCATCGTCGAGCATTTCGACGTCGCCTACGAACTCGAGTCGACCATGGAAGAGCGGGGCAAGGACATGACCGTGCTCGATTCCACGCGGGCTACGCCGGGCGACATCATCACGGTGCGCCAGCAGGTCCCTATGGGCCTCGGCCATGCGATCTGGTGCGCGCGCGCCATCGTCGGCGACGAACCCTTCGCGATCTTGCTGCCCGACGAGCTGATGGTCGCGGCCAAGGGCGGCGGGACCGGCTGCATGAAGCAGATGGTCGAGGCCTATAACGAAGTCGGCGGCAACCTCATCTCGGTGCTCGAAGTGCCGCAGGAGGAGGTATCGAGCTACGGCGTGATCGCGCCGGGCGAGACCAAGTCGGACACGCTGACCGAAGTGACCGGCCTCGTCGAGAAGCCCCCGGTCGACCAGGCGCCGTCGAACAAGATCATCTCGGGCCGCTATATCCTGCAGCCCGAGGTCATGCGCGTGCTGGAAGACCAGGAGAAGGGCGCAGGCGGCGAGATCCAGCTGACCGATGCGATGGCGAAGATGATCGGCAACCAGCCCTTCCACGCGGTGACCTTCGCGGGCCGTCGCTTCGACTGCGGCAGCAAGACTGGCTTCGTCGAGGCGACGCTGGCACTGGCGCTGGAGCGCGAGGATATGGGCGAAGAAGTTCGCGCCATCGCCGAGCGCCTGCTGGCGGACTAGTACGGCAACCGGGCGACACCCGGGCGACAATGGCGACACCCTGTCGCCCGGACCGGATCACCGTTTAATCGTTCCGAATCAGTGCCTTGGTAGGGCATAGCACCAGATTTCAGTCGACCCCAGCCGCCCCCCCCCGCTATTCTGAAGCTGAGTGGGGGCGTGGCCGCAATGCCTATCACCGGTGCCAGGCTGTAGGACAGGCCTGTTTTAGCAGGCCTCAGTCGGACCGAGCGGCCCACGTGGCCAGCACGCCGCGCGGATCCTCGAGCGTGAGCATCCTCTGCAACACCGCGCGTTTGTCTTCGGCCGCATTCCAGTTGGCTTCCCAGATCCGCAGCCCGAGCCAGTAACCCAGTTCACCCGGCCATCCGTCGGGGGCGGTCCCGTAATTGCCCACCCAGCGTCGTTCTGCCTGCGAGGCGGTGGCATGATCTCCCGCATCGTTCTCGCCGTGATCGCGCACGATGTCGATGTCGGCAAGGAAGCGGGCAAATAGCTCGGTTTCACGCGCCATCCCGAACTCGGCCTTCGCCTCGTCGGGCTCCTGACCGGTTACGAGCCGCGCGATGAAATCCGCCGCGCCTTCCGCCAGCACATTGCGCAGGAGCGCATCGTCGTCGGCATTCGCGCCGGCTTCCTGTTGCAGCGCGTGTATCGTCTCATGGGCGAAGAAATGACGCAGCCAGCGGCGCAGGCCGCCATGGTCTTCGGCGAGACCGCACAGCACCTCGAGACCGAGCACCTGCGCCCCCAGGTCTGCCGTCCCGCCCGAATTGCCCGCGCCGAACAGGACGTAGACTTGCGGCAGATTCGCGTCAGGCAACGCGCCCTGTAGGCCGAGATAGATCGAGCGCAGGTCGCCATTCGCGGCCCGCACCTGCGGCAGGCATACATCGATGGCCTTGCGGTAGCTTGCAGGGTCGGCGGCAATCGCCGCGGCGAGGTTTTCGGCACTGGTGATGCGATAGGGCGTGAACACGGCGACGCCGTATGAACCCGGATCGAGATACAGCCGCTGGACCTCCTCCGCAGTCGGCCGTCCTTCGGTCTGCTCGAACATGGCGACGAAGCGGTCGGCATCGGCGAGTTGAATTTCCGCGGTCAGCGCATCGACCGGTTCTGGCTGCGCCTGTGCAGCAAGGGGGACAGGCAGGGCGAGCGCCAGAACGGCGAGAAAGTGTTTCGTCACAGGCGTGTTCTACCCATGCACCTGCGGGATGCGAACAAAAAAGGGGACGCCGGAGCGCCCCCTTCCCTATTTCTCGACTGGCGATCAGGCGTCGGGTTTGTCGCCTTCGTTCTTCGCCGTCTTGCCAGCCTTGGCCTCGGCATCCCCGACCTGATCCGCGATGTCTTCGAGCACCTCGGTCAGCCGGGCGGGCTTGGCCGCTTCCGCTGCCGCCGGGCCCTTGACGAGGCCGTCGAGCGACGAGCCGTCGAGGCCCAGTTCCTTCATCAGTCCGTCGAGCACCGGTGCCTGCGCGCGGTAGGCCAGCGCCGCGCTCACCGCATCGCTCGCGAGGTTGCCGCTGCCGCCGGCACCGCCGGACGACTTGCCGCCGCCATTCGTGAGCCCGTCGACCTGGACGATCTTGATGCTCTCGATCGCTTCCAGCGGCTTGGCGCTTTCGCGCACCAGATCGGGCATGACCTTGAGCAGGGCCAGCTTGGTCTGCAGGCTGATCTGGTCCGAGGACAGGATATTCGCCGCCTCGTTGATCGCCCGCTGGCCCGCCGCCTCGACCTCGAAGCGCACGCGGGCGGCTTCGGCACGCAACTTCTCGGCCTCGGCCTCGCCTTCCGCCTCGCGCCGCATGGCTTCGGCGCGGTTGGTGGCGGCGTCCTTCTCGGCCTCCGCCTCGACCTTGATCTTGATCGCATCGCGTTCGGCGATCTTGGCCGCCTCGATCAGCTCGATCTTCTTCTGGCGCTCGGCCACCTCGCTTTCGCGGCTGGTCGTGACCTGTTCCTCGGCCGCGACCGCCTTGGCGCGGGCCTCGTCGGCCTCGGCCTTGGCCTGGCTTTCCTCGCGGCTCTTGTTCTGGACCGCGATCTGCTGCTCCTGCCGGGCGATCTCGAGCGCGCGAGCCTGGTCGATCCGCGCCTCTTCGACGAGGCGGTCGGCCTCGATCTGCTGCGCGTCGACCTGCTTCTTCGCCTCGATCCGCGCGGAATCGGCTTCGCGGGTGCGCTCGGCCTGTTCGCGGGCGATTTCCGCAGCCTGCGCTGCACGGCGGATTTCGACCTCACGCTCCTGTTCCAGCCGGGCGTATTCCTTGTCGCGGCTGATCTCGAAGCTGCGGGCGTCCGCCTCGAGGTTCTTAGTCTCCATCTGCACGCGCGTGTCCTGCTCGATGTCGTTGCGCAGCTTCTTGCGCGCCTCGATCTGCTCGGTCAGCTTGGTCAGGCCTTCGGCGTCGAAGGCATTGTTGGCGTTGAAGTGCTCGATGCTCGTCTGGTCGAGCCCGGTGAGCGAGACCGATTCGAGCTCCAGACCGTTCATCGCGAGGTCGTTGGACGAGACCTGCTGCACCTTCTGGACGAAGTCGGCGCGCTGTTCATGCAGTTCGTTCATGCTCATGCCCGCCGCGACCGAGCGCAGCGCGTCGACGAACTTGCCTTCGACCAGGTCCTTGAGCATTTCCGGCTGCATCGTGCGCTGGCCCAGCGTCTGCGCGGCCATCGCGATGGCCCCGGCATCGGGCCGCACGCGGACGTAGAATTCGGCCTTTACGTCGATCCGCAGGCGGTCGAGCGTGATCAGCGCCTCGCTGTCGCGGCGGACCACCGGCAGCACCAGCGTGTTCATGTTGACCGGCATGGTTTCGTGGAACACCGGCAGCACCAGCGCGCCGCCGTTCATCACGACCTTCTCGCCGCCCACACCGGTCCGCACGAAGGCGACTTCCTTCGAGGCGCGGCGATAGAGCTTCGCCAGCATCAGCCCGATCGTCAGCATGACGAGGACGAAAATCCCGGCGTAGATGGCGTATGTTGTCAGACTTTCCATTTCCACTCCTTCACGAAACTCAGTTGGGCGACAGGCGGCGCTCGGCGAGCGCGGTCGCATAGAATTGGTTGCCGTCGCGGCGGACGAGCAGGACCTCGTCGCCGGCATGCAGTTCGGACGCTTCCTCGTGCGGTTCGACCATCACGTAATGGTCCTGGCCGTGCATGTCCTTGACCCGCGCGCGGGCGGGCGAGCCGCTGCGAGCAACGCCATCGGTGATCGTGGCGCGGCGCCCCAGCAGGGTGCCGGTATCGACCGCAGTCGTCTCGTCATGCGGCAGCACGCGGCCGAGCGGACGCGCGATCGCCGCCGTCGCCGGAAAGGCTCCGCCCGCCGCCAGCACCGCGGCCAGCCAGCGATCCAGCGGCGCGCCGGTGAAACTGTCGGCCAGCTGCTGGATGCCCAAGCCGACCCCCGCGAACAGCGCGAAGAACACGACCAGCCAGACCGTCAGCGGCACGCGGCCGAGCCCGAGCAGGGTCAGCAGTCCGCCGACCGGGCTGGCGGAGATGCCGCCATCCGCATCGGCGTCGAGATCGAGGTCGATATCGAGAAAACCGAACAGCTGGATGACGAACAGCGCCGCCACCAAGATCAGAGCCACCGCAAACGGCATGTTGTACGGTTCGAATAATGTCATCGCCCCCCCTTTCCTTATTCTCTTAGGGCGAAAGAGGCCGCCTTCCCGACCGGTGTCGAGAAGTTGTCTTCAATCGTGTTTTTCCATGCCCGAAATGTAGCAATTCCGGGGGTGAGCCGACAGGAATATGCGACGAACCGAGTTCGATTTCGGGGCCCGGAGGGCGCTGGATCAGGCCGGCGTGATCCGCAGCGGGAGCGTCTTCAATCCGCCCACGAAAGTCGATCTGGACCGAGCCGGTTCGCCTGCCGGTTCGACGCTTGCGATCCGGTCGAGCAGCGTCTCGAACAGGATGCGCATTTCGAGCCGCGCGAGATGCAGGCCGAGGCACTGGTGCGCGCCTGCCCCGAAGGCGAGGTGGCGGTTCGGGCTGCGCGCCGCGTCGAACTTGCGCGGATTGTCGAACACGCTCGGGTCGTGATTGGCCGCGACGTAGTTCATCATCAGCCAGTCGCCCTTGGCAATGGCCTGCCCGCCGACTTCGGTGTCTTCCGCCGCGGTGCGCATGAAGTGCTGCACCGGCGTGGTCCAGCGGATCGCTTCCTCGACGATGCCGGGCAGCAGCGAGCGGTCGGCTTTGACCTTGGCCCATTGCTCGGGGTCCTGCGCCAGTGCGAGCATCGCGCCCGCGGTGCTGGCGCTGGTCGTGTCGTGCCCGGCGGCGGCGAGGATGATGTAATAGCCCATCATGTCGCGATCGTTGAGCGGCTCGCCGTCGATCACGGCATTGGCGATGGTGCTGGCGACATCGCCCGTCGGATTGGCGCGCCGCTCGGCGGTGAGCTTGGCGAAATAGGCCTCGAAATCGGCCACCGCGCCCGCAACCAGCTGGGTGATCGCTTCGGGCGGCAGGTCCTTGATGCCCGACTGGTTGAGATCGTCGTCCTGCCCGCCGAACAGCTGCTGCGTCAGCATCAGCATGCGCGGCTCGTCCTCTTCGGGGACGCCCATGATCTGCATCACGACATGCAGCGGATAGGGCGCGCTGACCGCCTTGACGAAATCGACCTCCGCGCCTTCGGCCAGCAGCCGGTCGACCGCGGCGCTGGCGATTTCGCGGATTTCGTCCTCCACCGTGCGCAGGTTCTTGGGCATGAACCATTCCTGCGTCAGCTTGCGGTATTTCATGTGGATCGGGCCGTCGAAGGTGACGAGGCTGGCGACCATGTGCTCGCTGCCGCCGGTCATCGCCTTGGCGAACTCGATCCCCTCGGTCAGGCTGAAGACCACCGTGTGCGGATTGTTGAGGAAGGTCGCATTGTCCTTCGACATGCGCATCACGTCGTCATAGCGCGTGACGAGCCAGAACGGCGGGTGGACATACTCCTCCCCCGGCTCGACCCAGGCGACGGGGTTTTGCTCGCGCAGCCGGTCGAAAGTGTCGAGCAGCGGGTCCCAGGCGGCATAGCTGGCCGGGTCGACGACCTCGCGGGCGGTCTCGCGGTCGAGAGTGGGTCTGTCCATCGTTGCCATCACGCCTGCTCCGTCTGCTCTTCGGCCATCCGCTGGTACTCGTCGCGCAGCTCGCGCTTGTAGAGCTTGCCGTTCGCCTCGCGCGGGAGGTCGGGGCGGAAATCGAACAGCTTGGGCATCTTGATCTTGGCCAGCTGGGGCGCGAGGAAATCGCGCAGTTCCGCCTCGAGCGCCTCGCCGGCGTCCGCCATGTCCCGGGGCTGCACCACCGCGACGACCTTCTCGCCGAAGTCGGGACACGGCGCGCCGATCACCGCGGCGTCCATCACCTTGTCGTGCGTGACGAGCAGGTTCTCGATCTCCTGCGGGTAGATATTGACCCCGCCGCTGATGATCATGTGGCTCTTGCGGTCGGTGAGGAAGAGATAGCCGTCCTCGTCGAGATGGCCGATATCGCCCAGCGTCATCCAGCCCTTGGGATGCATCGCCTCGCGCGTTTTCTCGGGATCGTTGTGATAGGTCGGGATGAGGTCGTTCTCGAAGAACAGCAACCCGTCGGTCCCGGCAGGCAATTCATTGCCGTCTGCGTCGCAGACATGGATCTTGCCATAGATCGCCCTGCCGACGCTGCCGGGATGCGCGAGCCAGTCCTCGCTCTTGATCATCGTCATGCCGACGCCTTCCGAACCGGCGTAATATTCGATGATGATCGGGCCCCACCATTCGATCATCTCGCGCTTGATCGGCACCGGGCAGGGCGCGGCGGCGTGGATCGCCCGCTGGTGCGAGGAGAGGTCGTATCTGGTGCGCACGGCGGGATCGAGCTTGAGCATGCGGACGAAATGCGTCGGCACCCACTGGCTGTCGGTGACGCGGTATTTCTCGATCGTCGCCAGCACCTGCTCGGGATCGAATTTCTCGACCACGATCACCGTCCCGCCGAGGCGGTGGACGGTGGTGCACCAGGCGAGCGGCGCGGCATGATAGAGCGGCGCGGGCGAGAGGTAGACCATGCTCCCGTCGGTCGGCCAGCCGGCACCCATGACGGCCAGCCCGGTGAGCGGTGTGGCCTGCTGGATGTCGGGATCGGTCGGCGGCGCCGGACGCACGCCCTTTGGGCGGCCGGTGGTGCCGGAGGAATAGAGCATGTACTGCCCCGGCTGCTGGTCGGCGATGGGTTCGGCCGGCTGGGCTTCGAGCGCAGCCTCGAGGTCCTCTGCGCCTTCGCCGCCGACGATCAGCAGCGGCAGGTCCGGGCACTCGGCCCGCACCCCGTCGAGAACCTCGCCGGCGAAATAGGTCGAGGTCAGCAGCAGCTTCGCATTGCTGTCCTGCAAAATGTAGCAGATTTCCGGCGCGGTCAGCCGGGTGGAGATCGGCACCATCATGATGCCGCACCGCTGCGCGCCCCAGACCAACGGCAGATAATGCCGGTTGTTCTCCATCAGGATCGCGACGTGATCGCCCTGGCCCAGCCCGCGCGCGCGCATCAGCTGGGCGAAGCGGTTGGCATAGGCGTCGAGCTCGCCATAGGTCATGGTCTCGCCGCTGCCGGCCATGATGATGGCGGGATGATCGGGGCGCGCCTGGGCGTGGGCGATGGGGTGCATGGCTGTCCTCTCTTAAGCCGCCGGTCCTTTGCGGACTCGTCCGGTTGCGAGAAGAAACCTACCCAAGCGACGGCAACGGGCAAGAAAAAAGGGGCGATGGATCCCGCCATCGCCCCGCTTTACCGACCCCCCAAGGATCGGAACTGTTTTTCGCGGCTTATTCGCCGCCCTGGCCGCCTTCGCCCATCGCGAGCGCATAGGCGCGCTGGGCTTCCGATTCGACCATGTAGGGAACCGGATTCACCGCCTCGCCGTCGATGCGGACTTCGTAATGCAGGTGCGGGCCGGTCGAGCGGCCGGTCGAGCCGACATAGCCGATCAGTTCGCCCTTCTTGACGCGGGTGCCCGGGGCGACCGCGATGCGCGACATGTGCGCGTAACGGGTCTGCAGTTCGGCGCCGTGCTCGATCGAAACGAAATTGCCGTAGCTCGAGAACCATTCGGCCTTGCTGACGTAGCCGTCGGCCGTGGCGTAGATCGGGGTGCCGGTCGGCGCAGCAAGGTCCACGCCATTGTGGCTGCGGCGGCCGCCGAGGACCGGGTGGGTCCGCATGCCGTAGTCGCTGGTAAGATGGGCACCGTCGAGCGGCATGCGCGAAGGCACCGCAACGACCGAGCGGGCAGCGACCGGACGGTCGAGCTCTTCCCACTTGGCGAACAGCTGGGTAAACTGGGCGTCGTCACCGGCCTCGGTAGCGCCGGACACCTTCCCCATGTCGATCGCGCCGACCGCAGCCGCGGTGTTGGTCTCGCCAGCGTGAGCCGGTGCGGCGGCGATCGTAAGTCCTGCAGACATAATCGCCAGTGCAAGCGTAGTGCGCTTGGTTGCCATTGCTAAACCCGTCCATCCGGCGCTTCGTGGCGCCTTTATCCCTGGCGACTGAAAGGACGTCCCTGCCCTGACGATCACCTGTCAAACTTTGCCGGAACCCCCCGGCGTCTCGTGAGTTTGGGTTATCGGCGAAAAAGTTAATCAGGCAATAGCCCGGTAGTACTCGCGCGGCAGTCCGCCTGCCAAACGCGCTGAGTCGTTGAACGGTGGCCTGAGCGCCCCTGCAAAATGCATTCCGACAAGATTTTGCCATGTTTCCCGTGGGTTTTCGCCGCGCTCCGCGCAAATCTCATGAAAATGCTTTGAGCCGAAGGCGACGTGGCGGATTTCGTCGTCAAGGATTCGTTTGAGAATTTTCGCCCCGTTTTCATCACCTTGTGCGCGCACCCGTTCCAGGGTGGCCGGTGTAACGTCGAGCCCGCGCGCCTCCAGCACCATGGGCACAATCGCGAGCCGCGCTGCGACGTCATGCGCGGTGTCATGGGCGGCACTCCACAGCCCGTCGTGCGTAGGCAACGCCCCGTAGTGCGAATCGAGCGAATCGAGTTTTCGGGCCAGCAAGGCGAAGTGCATCGCCTCGTCCGCGGCGACGGAAAGGAAATCGGAAACAAAGACTTGGCCCATCTCCGCGCCGAATCGTCCGGCCATGTCGAGCGCGAGGTCGATGGCGACGAATTCGATATGCGCGAGCGAATGCCACAGCGCGATGCGGTTGCGCGGCGACCCCATCCTGCCGCGCTTGGGCATGGCGCGCGGCGGCAACAGCTCGACTTCTGCGGGCCACGCAGGGCGATCCGGCATGGCGACGTCGAAGGCGAAGGCCAGCCGTCCCAGCCGCCAGTCGCGCGCGACCTGCCGCGCGGCGAAAACCTTGGCGATGGGATCGGCGGTGAGCAGCGCGCCGCGGATCGCCGCGGCGACAGACAGGCGCGGCGGGGTCATCAGCCGCGCGCGGCCTCGAGCACCTCCTCGGCGTGGCCCTTGACCTTCACCTTGGGCCAGATGCGCGCGATCGTGCCGTCCTCGGCGAGCAGGTAGGTCGAGCGGACCATACCCATGTAGGTCTTTCCGTACATCTGCTTTTCGGTCCACACGCCGAGTGCATCCGAGAGGCCGCCCTCCTCGGCATCGGTTGCCAGATCGACCGTGAGGTCATGCTTGGCGATGAAGTTCAGGTGCTTCTTCGCCGAATCCTTGCTGACGCCGAGCAGCGCCACACCCGCCTTGTCGAACTCGGGCTTCAGGGCGGTGAAATCCTTCGCTTCCGTCGTGCAGCCGGGCGTATTGTCCTTGGGGTAGAAGAAGATCACCGCCCTCTTTCCCTTGAAGTCGGACGGGCGCACGGTGCCGCCATCCGGAGTTTCCATCGCGATGTCGGGCATCGGGTCGCCTTCGCCGGGGGTCTTGCTCATTCGTCCATCTCCAGTCTCTCGCCGAACACGTCCTGCCATGCTGCCGCGACGTCACGCCGCGCCGCAGCCAGCCGGTCGGTCAGGCAGTTGTAATCCGCACATCCGCTCTGCCGCGCGAGGATCGCCGCTGCCGCGTCGCTGGGCCGCGCGAGGTCGGGCGCAAGCAGGCGCGTACCCACCAGCAGCCGCGTCATCAAGTCGCGCGCGGCGATGAGGCTTTCCGGAAGGTGCCCTGCCTCCACCAGCTGCGCAATGGCGTCACCCAGATGCGGCGTCAGCGCGGTGCGATGCCTGAGTTGCAGGAAGTGGACGAGGAATTCGACGTCGACCAGCCCGCCGCGCAGCAGCTTGGCGTCGAGCGGTCCCTTGGCCCGCTTGTGCCGCGCCATCTCGGCGCGCATCGTCAGGACGTCGGCGCGCAGTTTGGCCGGATCGCGCTCCTGCATCAGGATCGCCGTCACGACAGCGGCAAGCTCTTCGCACGCCGCCTCGCTACCTGCGAGCACACGCGCGCGCTCGAGCGCCATATGCTCCCAGGTCCAGGCATCCTCCCGCTGGTAGCGCGCGAAACTCTCGACGCTGACCGCAAGCGGACCCTGCGCGCCTTGCGGCCTGAGCCGCGTGTCCACCTCGTACAGGGCGCCCTGCGCGGTCGGCACGCTGAGCGCGGCGGTGACGCGCTGGGCGAGGCGGTTGAAATAAAGCGTCGCGCCGAGCGGGCGCTCGCCGTCGGATTCGGCATCGTGCGAGCCGGTGAAGAGGTAGATGATGTCGAGATCGGAAGCGTGGGTCAGCAATCCCCCGCCGAGCCGGCCGAGGCCGAGGATCAGCAGTTCGGCCCCCGCGATCCTGCCATGTTTCGCGGCGAATTCCTCCTCCGCCGCGGCCAGCGCGACCCTGAGCGCAGCCTCGGCGGTGCGAGACAGGCCCTCGGCCACGGCCAGCGGGTCCTGCGCCGCCTCGATCAGCTGGACGCCGAGCGCGAAGCGCGCCTCGCCGGTGACGATCCGGATGCGGTCGAGCCGGTCCTCGTAGGAATCGCCGCGCTCGCGCTGCGCCATCGCCGCCACGAGGGCATCGACGTCGCCCGGCAGGTCCAGCGCGGTCCGGTCGATCAGCGCGTCGAGCAGCTCGGGCCGCCGCGAGAGTTCGTCCGCCAGCGGGGGGGCGAGGGTGAGGCAATTGGCCAGCAGGTCGAACAGGCCGGGCCGCGCCTCGAGCAGGCGGAACAGGTTGATCGCGCTCGACAGCCGGCCGAGCAGCGTCTCCCAGCGCGCCATCGTCTGCTCGGGATCGGGGGAGACTGCGATCGAGTGTAGCAGTTCGGGCCGGATTGCATCGAAGGCAGAGAGCGCCGCCGGGCTCCGCAGCGGCGGATAGCGTCCGTCGGTCCATGCAGAGACGCGCGCGGACACGGCCTCGGGCACCTGAGCAAGAGCGGCGCCCCCGCCGTCAACGTGCAGCGCGTGACCCGGAACCGACACGCGGTCCTCGTCGAGCAGGGCGTCAAAACGTTCGCCAACCGGCGTCGTGACGTCACGCAGCAAGTCGATCAGCGCCGGGCCGCCGGCAAGGCCGTGCAGCCGTGCGACATTGTCCAGCGCCTCGCCCGCGGGGAGCGAATGCGTCTGGTTGTCCTGCACCATCTGCAGCCGGTGTTCGATCGTGCGCAGCATATCGTAGCTCTCGCCCAGCACGCGCGCGTCCTGCGGCGAAATGCGACCCGTTGCCGCCAGCGCGTCGAGTGCCGCCCGTGTCCCCCGCACCCTGAGCGAAGGGTCGCGCCCGCCGTGGATCAGCTGGTGCGTCTGGGCGAAGAACTCGATTTCGCGGATCCCGCCACGGCCGAGCTTGAGATTGTAGCCGGGTTCGGGCGCAGCCGGCCCGCTCTGCTTGTCGCGGATGCGCCGGGTGAGGCGCCGGATCTCGTCGATCGCCCCGAAATCGAGGCTGCGGCGCCACACGAAAGGCCGGATGTGGTCGAGGAAGGCCTCCCCCGCCGCGATGTCCCCCGCACAGGCGCGCGCGCGAATGAAAGCCGCCCGCTCCCACGCCAGTGCCGAGCTTTCGTAATGCGATGTCGCCGCGTTCACCGACAATGCGAGCGGGCTCACTTCCGACGCCGGGCGCAGTCGCAGGTCGACGCGAAAGACATAACCCTCCGCCGTGACTTCCGACAGCAGCCGTACGACCTCGCGGGCGTAACGCTGCGCCGCCTCCCCCGGTTCGTCGCGCTCGCGGCGCGGCAAAGTCTCGGGATCGAACAGCAGGATCGGGTCGATGTCGGAGGAATAGTTGAGCTCGCCCGCGCCGTGCTTGCCCAACGCGAGACCGATCATGCCCTCGTTCGGTGCCTCCTCCACGCGCCGGGCGATCGCGGCACCGATGGCGGCATGCAGCGCCCGGTCCGCGAAGGTCGACAGCTCGCGCATGACCTTGCCCAGGTCGAAGGCTCCGGCGAGGTCGCCCACCGCCAGCACCAGCGCGAGGCCCAGCCGTTCGCGCCGCAGCGCCGCCGCGACGTCACCCTGCTGCTCTCCCTTCGCCGCCACTAGTGCCGCATCGCCCTCGCCGCGCTCTAGCATGGCGGCAAGATCGCCGCGCCGCTCCAGCGCCCGCGCAAGAAACGGCGCATGCGCACGGGCCCGGGCGAGGGCTGAGGTCCAGTCGGCATCCATCGCCACTCTCCTGCCGCCGCAGCCTGCCACGCGCAAGCTTGCCCTTCTGCCGCCATGCTGCAAGAAGCGCGCGCAACACGATCAGTCACACGAGAGGACCCCCGATGAAACGCCTCGCCATTGCCGCCACGGCCGCGCTCCTGCTGTCCGCCTGTTCGCTGGGTGCCGACGCTGGCGTCGACCCCACGCTCGACATCCCCGAAGTCGCCGACGGCACGCTGTCGGAAGAAACGATGAAGCGCGTGACCGAGCGCCTCTCCTCCGACGAGTTCGAAGGGCGCGCGCCGGGCACGGCAGGCGAGGAAAAGACCGTCGCCTACCTCATCGAGGAATTCGAGAAGGCGGGCCTGCAGCCGGGCAATAACGGCAGCTGGGTGCAGGAAGTGCCGCTGGTGGAGATCACCGGCAAGGATTACGCGCCGCTGACCATCACCGGCGCCGATGGCGAGCCGATGGAGCTCGAATACGCCAGGGACTGGGTCGGCGTGACCTATCGCGAGGACGCCGAGACCGCGCTCGAAGACAGCGAACTGGTTTTCGTCGGCTACGGCATCAACGCGCCCGAAAAGGGCTGGAACGATTACGAAGGCCTCGACATGACCGGGAAAACTGCGGTCATCCTGGTCAACGATCCCGACTTCGGGGCGGAAACGCTCGAAGGGCCCTTCGGCGGCAAGGCGATGACCTATTACGGCCGCTGGACCTACAAGTTCGAAGAGGCCGGCCGCCAGGGTGCCGCAGGCGCCATCATCATCCACGACACCGCCCCCGCGGCCTATGGCTGGAACGTCGTCGAAAGCAGCTGGTCTGGCCCGCAGGCCTATGCCGCACGCGGGGACAATGCGCCGCCGATGACGCAGGTGAACGGCTGGGTCCAGAAGCCGGTCGCCGAACGCATCTTCGAAGCTTCGGGCAAGAGCCTCGCCGATCTTTCGGCGGCGGCCAAGAAGGAGGGTTTCAAACCCGTCCCGCTCGGCGTCACCGCCTCGACCAGCTTTGCCAACGACATCCGCACCTTCCAGTCGCGCAACGTCATCGGCATGCTGCCCGGTAGCGAGCGGCCCGACGAATACGTCCTGCACACCGCGCACTGGGACCATCTCGGCCGCTGCACCCCGGCGCCCGATGGCGACGACATCTGCAACGGCGCGGTCGACAATGCGACCGGCACCGCCGCGCTGGTCGCGCTCGGCGAAGCGCACGCCAAGGCGGGCCCAGCCAAGCGCACCCTCGTCTTCCTTGCCGTCACGGCAGAGGAATCGGGCCTGCTGGGCGCGGACTATTATGCCGCGAACCCGGTCTTCCCGCTCGACCGCACGGTCGGCGGCGTGAACATGGACGCCTTCCTGATCGCGGGCCCCGCCAAGGACGTGACCGTCGTGGGGCCGGGCAAGTCGCAGCTCGACCTGTTCCTCGACAAGGCGCTGATGTCGGACAACCGCGTCACAACGCCAAACTCCAAGCCCGAGAACGGCTATTACTACCGCTCCGACCACTTCGCCTTCGCCAAGCGCGGTGTGCCGATGCTCTATGTCGACGGCGGCGAAGACCTGATCGACGGCGGCACCGAAGCCGGGGCAGCCGTGGCGGAAGACTACACCACCAACCGCTATCACGGGCCGAAGGACGAATATAATCCCGATTGGGACTGGTCCGGCGTGATGGGCGATCTCAAGCTCTTCTACCGGATCGGCCGCATGCTCGCCGACAGCAGCAGTTGGCCGAACTGGAACGAGGGCGACGAGTTCAAGGCCACCCGCGACGAGGCCTGCGCCGCAGAAGGCGCGGGCTGCGCCCCGGCTTGATGACTGGCCACCCGGAGAGCCGATCCATGACCATGAGGATGCCGCCCGAGTGGGCGCCGCAGGACTGGCTGTGGATCGGCTTCCCGCACGACGCCGACGAATGGCCCGCGGTGCTTCCGCGCGCGCAGGAGCAGATCGCGGCCTTCGCCAATGCCGTCGCCGAGAGCGGGCAGGAAGTGCGCCTGCTGGTGCGCGACGGGGCGAACGAGGCCCGCGCGCGGCAACTGGTAACGGGTGGCGTCAAGCTGGAGCGCCGGACTTATGGGGACGTCTGGCTGCGCGACACCGGCCCGCTGGTGCTGGCCGATGCGCAGGGTCACCGCTCGGCGCGCCGGTTCGGCTTCAACGGCTGGGGCGGGAAGTATTTGATGGAGGGCGACCAGACGGTCGGGGCGCAGCTCGCCGAGGATGCCGGCCTTCCGCTCGAGGTCTGCGACTGGATCCTGGAAGGCGGCGCGATCGACGGCGACGGCACCGGCCTCGTCGTCACGACCGAGCAATGCCTGCTCAACCCCAACCGCAATCCGCAGCTCTCACGCGAGGAAATCGAGGCGCGACTCATGGGTGACCTCGGCTTCACCCGCGTGCTGTGGCTCGGCGACGGGCTGGTCAACGATCACACCGATGGCCATGTCGACAATCTCGCGCGCTTCGTGGGTCCCAACACGCTCTGCCTGCCGCGCGCGACCGGCAGCAACGATCCGAATGCCGCGATCTATGCCGATGCGAAACGGCGTGCCGAGGCAGCCGGAGTGACGGTGAAAGAGGTGCCGTCGCCCGGCCTCGTCACCAGCGGCGACCACGTCGAGCCCGCCAGCTACGTCAATTTCGCGATCACCAGCCATCTCGTCGTGGTGCCGACCTTCGGCAGCCCGTATGACGAAGAGGGGGTTGCGGCCATCGCCAAGCTCTTCCCCGACCGCGCGACCGTCGGCCTGCCGGGCGATGCCGTGCTGGCGGGCGGCGGCGGATTCCACTGTGCCAGCCAGCAGATGCCTGCGGTCCGCGCGATTCTTTAACGCTTCGTTAGTGATTTGGGCGGAGAATGGCCCCATGGCCAAGGCTATCGCTCTCGCCCGTACGCATGTCGCCCCGCTTCCGGGGATGGAGATCGCGCGCGCGCTGATCGTGAGCGGATGCGGCCTCGCACTGATCCTGGCCGGACCTGTGCTGCCCTTCTGACGGGCTCAGCCGAACGCCTTCCACAGGGCCGCCAAGGCTGCGCCGCCGAGGACCACGCCGACACAGATGCGCCAGGTCCGGTCCTCGATCCGGCCCGAAGCCCGGTTGCCCAGCCAGTTACCGAATAGCACCGCAGGAAACAGCAACACGGCGAGCGGCACGAGCCGCCAGTCGAGCACGCCGATCGCTGCGCCGCTCACCAGGCCCGTGCTGGACGCGCAGGTGAAGATCAGCAGCATCGACGCCTTGGCGGTCTCGCGCGGGATGTCGCGTCCGACGTAATAGGGCACGACCGGCGGCCCCGGCATGCCCGCATAGCCCGTCATCAGCCCGCTCAGCACGCCGACCCCGGCCGTCGTCGCCGGATGATGGTCCAGCGCGCCGCGTCGCGGCAGAAGGATGGCGAAGAAGGCCGACAGCGCGATGAAGGCGATGACGACGCGGGCGATGTCCGGCGTCGTCACGCTGAGGAGGTACAGCCCCAGCGGCGTCGTCACCGCAACCAGCGCAATGATCGCCCAGGCGGACCGCTCCGCTTCGCGCAGCAGGCGGCGGATTTCCGACAGGCCGATGAAGACCGAGAGGAAGTTGGTCAGCAAAACCGCATCGACGGGCGACAGGGCCAGCGCCAGCACCGGCACGATGAGGATGGCCATGCCGAACCCCGTCAGCCCGCGCACGAAGGCCGAGCCGAAGGCGGCAAGCAGGGCGGCGACTATGGCCGCCGTGCCGTAGCCAGCCAGCAGGTCCATCGCGCGATCAGCCCTCGCGCAGGTCGGGCGGGGTAGCCTCTGCCTTGAGCATGGCGATCGCTTCGTCGAGCGGCATCACCCTCTGGTGCTGCTCGCCGAGCGTGCGGACCGCGACCGTGCCTTCCTCGGCCTCGCGATTGCCGACCACCAGCAGGTGCGGGACCTTGGCGTGGCTGTGTTCGCGCACCTTGTAGTTGATCTTCTCGTTCCTGAGGTCGCTTTCCACGCGGATGCCCGCGGCCTCCAGCTTGGCCACCGCTTCCTTCGCGTAGTCGTCCGCGTCCGAAACGATCGTCGCGACCACTGCCTGCACCGGGGCGAGCCAGACGGGCATACGCCCCGCGTAGTGTTCGATCAGGATGCCGATGAAGCGCTCGTAGCTGCCGAAGATCGCGCGGTGCAGCATGACCGGGCGGTGCTTCTCGCCATCTTCGCCGATGTAGCTCGCGTCGAGCCGTTCGGGCAGCACGCGGTCGCCCTGGATCGTGCCGACCTGCCAGGTGCGGCCGATCGCATCGGTCAAGTGCCATTCGAGCTTGGGCGCGTAGAAGGCGCCTTCGCCGGGCAGTTCCTCCCAGCCGAAGTCCTCGCTCATCATGCCAGCTTCGCGCACGGCGTCGCGCAGCTCCTGTTCGGCCTTGTCCCAGTCGGCATCGCTGCCGAGCCGCTTTTCGGGGCGCAGCGCGAGCTTGATCGCGAAGGTGAAGCCGAAGTCCTTGTAGACGCTTTCCGCCAGCTTGCAGAAGGCGCGAACCTCTTCGACCACCTGAGTCTCAGTGCAGAAGATATGCGCATCGTCCTGCGTGAACTGGCGCACGCGCATCAGGCCATGGAGCGCGCCATGCGGCTCGTTGCGGTGGCAGCAGCCCATTTCGCCCAGCCGGATCGGCAGGTCGCGATAGGAGGTGATGCCCTGCTTGAAGACCAGCACGTGCGCCGGGCAGTTCATTGGCTTGATCGCCATCCAGTCGGCGTCGTCCGCCACCTTGGGATGGGCCGAAGCCGCGCCGCTATCGTCCACCTCGGGCACGATGTCAGGGACCGCGAACATGTTCTCGGCATACTTCCCCCAGTGGCCCGACTGGGTCCACTGACGCACGTCCATCAGCTGCGGCGTCTTGATCTCGCGATAGCCCGCGCCGTCCATCTTGCGGCGCATGTAGGCCTCGAGCTCGCGCCAGATGCGATAGCCCTTGGGGTGCCAGAAAACGCTGCCATGCGCCTCTTCCTGCAAGTGGAACAGGTCCATTTCGCGCCCCAGCTTGCGGTGGTCGCGCTTGGCGGCTTCTTCCAGGCGCGTGAGGTGCGCATTTAATTGCTTCTTGTTGAGCCAGCCGGTGCCGTAGATGCGCGTTAGCTGCGCATTCTTCTGGTCGCCGCGCCAGTAGGCCCCGGCAACGCGCATCAGCTTGAAGGCATCGGGGTCGAGCTTGCCCGTGCTGGCAAGGTGCGGGCCTCGGCACATGTCGAGCCAGTCCTCGCCCGAACGATAGACCGTGAGTTCCTCGCCTTCGGGCAATTCCTTCGCCCATTCGGCCTTGAAGACCTCGCCTTCGGCTTCCCACTTGTCGATCAGCTGCTGGCGGCTCCAGACTTCGCGCGTCAGTGGCTTGTCGGCCCTGATGATGCGGCGCATTTCCTCCTCGATCGCGGGGAGGTCGTCCATGGAGAACGGCTCGCGCGTATCGGGCGCTTTCACATCGTAATAGAAGCCGTCGTCCGTCGCCGGACCGAAGGTGATCTGCGTGCCGGGGAAGAGCGACTGGACAGCTTCGGCCAGTACATGCGCGAAATCATGGCGCGCGAGTTCGAGCGCGTCCTCTTCGTCCCGGCTGGTCACCAGCGCCAGCTCGGCATCGCCTTCGAAGGGCCGGTTGATGTCCCGCAATTCGCCATCGACGCGCGCAGCGATGGCGGCCTTGGCGAGGCCCGGTCCGATCGCGGCGGCGACATCGGCGGGCGTCGAGCCCGGTTCCATTTCGCGCACCGAACCATCGGGCAGGCTGATCTTGAGCAGTTCCGTCATCGTCTCATCCGTTTCCTTGCGCGCGCCCATGACACAAAGGGGCACGCGCTTGAAGCGGCGTTTTTGGTTTGTGGCGGCGCCGGCCCTCTCCCCCTCCCGGCCACCCATGGAATTATCCTGTCGGGTGGCCGGGAGGGGGAGAGGGCTGGCACCGCCCCGTCGAAGAACCGATTTCGGGAGGAAACGCCGACCGCCCGAAACCGGGCGGCGGTGGTGCGCTTATGCCGCGACCGACCGCCCCCGGAGCGCCGGGGTGGTGGTAGTCGTGGTCGTGAGGCCCATCTGCGTCATCAGCGGCGAGATAGCGCCGCGCGGTTAATTTCTCAACCCGCCGAAAGCTTGCGACTGCCGGCGAGGGTGGTGACGCGCTTGGTTGCGACCACGCCGGCGCCCTTTTCGCGCCCGCTGGACAGGAAGCGGTATTCGCTGGTCGCACTGCCCGGCGTGAGTTCCACGGCCATGTAGCCGCGGCGCGAGGAATCCATCCACTGGAGCTGGCGGTTGTTGGCCACGGTGTCGCGGGCGAAGGCCTCCGGCGGGATCTGCGGCAGGTAGCCTTCCATACCCGGCGAGGTCACCGACTGGCCACCGAATTCGACCCCCACCGCGGTTCCGTCGAGGTCGAGATCGAAGGCCCAGGCGTTGTGCGTGTCGCCCGCCAGGCTGACGAGGTTGGCATCGGCAGCCAGGGCGGCCTCGAACAGCCGCGCGCGAGCCGCCGGATAGCCGTCCCATGCGTCCATGTTGAACGGCACGCCCTCCGCACCCGCCATGGCACCCGCAAGCACCCGCTGGCGGATATAGCCGGGCGTGTCCTTGGGCAGCGCCTCGGCGAGCGTGGGCGAGGAGACGAGATTGCCCATCAGCACCTGCTGGACGAGCACCTGCCAGACCGTGCCGGCTCCCGTCGAAGCCTTTAGGCCTTCGGCCAGCCAGCCCTGCTGGGCCGCACCGAGCAGCTCGCGGGCGGGGTCGCGATAATCGTCGTCGCGGAACGCGGCCATGGCCGCCTGCGCTTCTTCGGGCGTTCCGCCACCGGTGCGCAGAATCTCGCCGAGGCTGAACTGCTTCGCGCGCGCCGTCAGGCGCGTCTCGAGCCGGTAGAGCGTGGCGAGGTCGCCGATGTCGTAGCGCGCCCAGGGTTCGTCCGAGACCGGCATCCACTCGCGATAGGCCTGCATCGCCGCGGCCTTGCGCGCCGACCACTCGCCTTCGCGATCGGGCTGGTGGTTTTCCGCGCCGCCTTCCCACGAATCATTGGCCGTCTCGTGATCGTCCCACACGGCGATCACGGGGTAGAGCTGGTGCAGGCGCCGCAGGTCGGCGTCGGACCGGTACTGCGCGAACCGTGCGCGATAATCCGCCAGCGCGACCAGTTCGTGCGAGGGGAACAGCGCCTGCCGCGCTGCCTGCTCGCGTGCCGGATAGGTGTCCGGGCCGTATTCGTAGACATAATCGCCGAGGTGCAGCGCGCAGTCGAACTCGTTCGCCTCGGCAGCATGGGCATAGGCGTTGAACCAGCCGAACCCGATGTTGGAACAGCTGAATACCGCCATGCGGAACCGCTCGGTCGGCCCTTCGGGAAGCGTCTTCGTCCGGCCGATGTCGGAGGTGGTGCCATCGGGGGCGATGAAGCGATAATAGTAGAAGGTGCCGGCGCGCAGCCCGTCCGCCCACGATTTCGCGCACCAGTCGGAACCGGCTTTCGCAATCGCACTGCCTTCGGCAACGGGGTCGGCAAAATCGATGGTTTCCGCCACCTGGTATTCGAGCGCGACATCCTGGTCGGCGACATGGCGGGTCCACAGCATAACCTTGTCGACACCCGGCTCTCCGCTCGCCACGCCATGCGTGAACCCGCGACCGCCGGCCTGCGCCGAGAGCGGCGCCGCAGCGAGGCCCGCGCCAAACAACCCGCCCTTCAAGAGGCTGCGGCGGTCGAGCGGTGGCAGGGCGGCAGGGGCAGGCGGGTCGGTCGCGATCATCGGGGTCTCCTCTTCGCCCACCTGCCTGCGCCGGGTGACACCGCCATGACAAGCCAAAATCGCGACGTGGAAAGTAGCCACGGCATTTTGGAAAGTGTGCTTGACAATCGCCGCGTGTCATGTAAATGAGACTTTACATAAGGAAAAGGAAGCCTCCCATGACCCAGACCCAGAAAGCTCTCCTCCTCGCCGCTGCCATGATCGGCACCGCGCTTCTCGCGGTATTCGACATCGTGCCCGAAGAGGTGGCACAATTTGCGCCCTTTCTCCTCCTCGCCCTGTTCCCTTCGATGTGGCTCCGTCGTGGTCGTTCCTGTTCTGCTGTAAGCACAAAGGCGGGCTGAGATGGCGCACAAGTCTCCCGCAACGCGGCGCTACATGCGTGTGCACATCGCGCTGTCGATCCTCTATGTCGCTCTCGTTCTGCTTGCCTCGCGCTTCGTACCCGACGATGCGGCACCGACGCCCGGTGTGATCCTGTGGGCGCTCCTGCCCGGTCTGGTCGTGCTCGGCTGGATCTGGAACATGGGCACCTATCTCTTCGCGCTGGAGGACGAGTACATCCGCATGCTGGAGACACGCAAGGCGCTGGTCGCGACGGCGCTGGTGCTCGGGATCAGTGGCGGGTGGGGGCTGATCGAGCTGTTCGCCGACGTGCCCGCCCTGCCAGTCTTTTTCATCTTCCCGATTTGGTGCCTCGGCCTCGCCCTCGGCCAGCTCGTCAATCGGCTGACCGGTCACCGGCAGGCCTGCGCCTGACATCCCCCGCCCCCTGCTCCGCGCCGTTGGCCGGGTCAGCCTTACAAGGGACCAGCGATAATGTCCTCCAACTCCCGCCAAGTCGCCGCTAGCACCCCCCGGACCGGCCCGTGGATCATCGGCTACGTCATCTCGCTCGGCGTCGCCATGGCCGCCACCGCCACCGGGCTCATCACCGAACCGCGCTATGCCGCGCTGTTCTGGGTCCCCATTCTCGGCTGCACGGCGATGATCATTTTCACCAGCTGGAAACGCCACCGGATGCTCGGCACGCTGAGCGGTGCGGTGCGCAAGTTCTGGCGGCGCATCGTCCTCTCCGCCAGTTTCATGTTCGCCAGCTATTGCGTGCTAGCCTATGGCCAGATGGCGGCCGACTGGGGCCCGGCAGCACAACGTGCGGCCTACATCGGAGCCCTGCTCGGTTTTGCCGGCATGGCCTGGTCGATCCACCAATATGCACTGGACGAGACCGACGAATACCTGCGTAGCCAGTCCATCCGCCAGTTGCTCGTCGCGAGCTTCGTCACGCTGATGGTAGTCATCGGCTGGCAAATGGTCGCCAGCGCGAGCGGCTTGACAGGCGGTTCGCTCGGCATGGTGATCCTCGTATGGTTCGGCGGCCTCGGCATCGGCCGCCTAGTCAACGAGCTGCGGCCATGAAGAACCGCCTCAAGGTGCTCCGCGCCGAGCGTGACTGGAGCCAGCAGGACCTCGCCGAACGGCTCGCGGTCAGCCGCCAGAGCGTCAATGCGATCGAAACGGGTCGCTACGATCCCTCGCTACCGCTCGCCTTCAGGATCGCCGATGTCTTCGGCCTCCCGATAGAAGACATCTTTCAGCGCGAAGTATAGTGCCAAGACGGCGATTGACATTCCCCCTTCGATACCGGAGCATTTGGTGCACGGGATCGAAGGGGTTATTTCTTCCACATGCACGGACATTACGAAGCCGAAGGCGGCGACAGCGCTTTCGCGTTCGAAGGCAACTGGCGCGAATTCGCCCCGATCGCCTTCACCAACCTGCTGCTGACCATCGTCACGTTGGGCATCTATCGCTTCTGGGCGACCACCCGCGAGCGGCAGTATCTGTGGTCGCGCAGCCGCTTCGTCGACGAACGGCTCGAATGGGCGGGCACGGGCAAGGAGCTGTTCCTGGGCTTCCTGATCGTCCTCGCACTGTTCGGCATTCCCTATTTCATCGTGTCGTTCGGTGCGCAGGCGCTCATTGCCCGCGGCTACGAAGCGCTTGGCGGCGCGCTCTTTCTGGGCGCGCTCGTGGCGATCTTCTACCTGATGGGCGTCGCCCGCTTCCGCGCCTTGCGGTATCGCCTCTCGCGCACCCGCTGGCGGGGCATCCGCGGCGGCAGCGACGACAATGGCTTCGTCTTCGGCCTGTCCTACATGTGGAAGACCGTGGTCGCCTGGGTCCCGTTCGGCCTGCTCGTGCCCTGGTCGATGACCAGCCTGTGGAACGAGCGCTGGGGCAAGATGAGCTTCGGCCCCTACGGCTTCGAAGCCCATGCCGAGGCGGGGAATATCTTCGGGCGCTATCTCCTGTTCTACCTCGCCCCCTTCGTCCTGTTTATCGGCGGTGCGATCATGGCCGGAATGGGCATGCTGGCAGGCTATGGCATCGGCGGAGAGGACGGCATGGCCGTGGGCGGCGTGTTCGGCATCATCGGCCTGTTTCTCTTCTTCTACCTCGGCCTCGGCCTGATCGCGGTCGCCTTCTACGCCAAGTTCTACCGCGAGGTGGTCGGCGCGACGCGGTGGAAGGATCTCGAATTCAGCTTCGAGGCTTCGACGCTCGACTGGGTGAAGCTGTTGCTGGGCGATGCGCTGCTGGTGGTGCTGACGCTCGGCATCGGCCTCATCTTCCTGTCCTATCGCCACTGGAAGTTCTTCATGACGCACATGGAGGCGCGTGGCGAAATCATGCTCGACGAGCTGACCCAGTCGACCACGAAGACCGTGAAGCATGGCGAAGGCCTGCTCGACGCCTTCGACATGGGCGCGATCTGAGCCGATGGAGCCCAATTTCGAAGTCGCGGCCAGCTGGTACGACGGGCACAGCGCCGTCCGCCACGTAGGCATGGCGCGCTGGGACGGGCTCGACCGCCTGTCGCTCCGCTCCGCCCATTCGGCGCTCGACGTGCCGCTCGACGATCTGCGCTTCGGCGAGAGCCATGGCGATCGGGTGATCTACCGGCGCGATAGCGAGCCCGATTTCCGGCTCACCCTGCCCACCGACATGCCGCCTAGCTTCGCGCGGCATCTGCCGGCGAAAAGCACCTATGGCGGGTGGATCGACCGGCTCGGCCTGGGCAAGGCGGTGGCGATCTTCGCGGTCGCCAGCGCGGCCGCCGTGGCACTGTTCATGACCGCGCCCGAGTGGCTCGGCCCGCGCATCCCCGAAAGCTGGGAGCGAAATCTCGGCCAGGCGATGATCGGCGATTTCGGGGGGCGCCTATGTCACACGCCCGAGGGCGATGCCGCGCTCGCGAAGCTGCTCGACGAGGTCGATCCGGCAAAGGTGCAGGTCACCGCCGGCGTCGCCAACATCGACATGGTCAATGCGGTCGCGCTGCCTGGCGGGCAGGTGCTGCTGTTCGACGGGATCATCCAGCAGGCCGAAAGCCCGGAAGAGCTGGCAGGCGTGCTGGCCCACGAGGTCGGCCATGTGCGCGAGCGGCACGTGATGACCGCTCTGCTGCGCCAGTTCGGCATGTCGGTGCTGCTCGCCGGCGCGAACTCGGGCGTGGGCGACACGGTCTTCGGCGTCGCTTCGATGGGCTATTCGCGCGATGCCGAGCGCGAGGCCGACAGCTACGCCCGCGCGCGCCTCGCCGAAAGCAATGTCTCGCCGCTTGGTGCCGCCGATTTCTTCGAGCGCATGGCGGAAGAATATGGCGACGGCGAGGACAATGCGATGGTCGGCTGGCTCGCCAGCCACCCGGCGGCGGGCGAACGCGCCAAGGCATTCAAGGCCGCGGCAAGGAAGGGCAAGGATTACCCGCCCGTGCTGACGAAAAGCGAATTCGCCGCCCTCGAGTCGATGTGCAAGGACGATCCCGACGTCGAGGAATTCGAGTTCTTCTGACGCCGGGCTTGCATTCGCGCGCCAGCCGCTCGACAGCGTGACGCCATGAGCGACACGCAGTTCCACACGATGCCGGACGGACGCCGGATCGCCTTCCGCCATGCCAAGGGTCGCGGTCCGACGCTGGTCTTCCTGCCCGGCTACATGTCCGACATGGCGGGCGGCAAGGCGACCGCGCTGTTCGACTGGGCAACCGCGCGCGGGCAGGCCTGCCTGCTGCTGGACTATTCGGGCTGCGGGATGAGCGACGGCACCTTCGCCGACGGCACGCTTTCACGCTGGCGCGACGAGGTGGTGGCGCTGGTCGATGCCAGCGTGGGCGGCCCGGTGCTCATGATCGGTTCCTCCATGGGCGGGTGGCTGATGCTGCTTGTGGCGCAGGCGCTGGAAGAGCGGCTGGCCGGGATGGTCGGCATCGCAGCGGCGCCCGACTTCACCGACTGGGGCCGTTCCGACGCCGACAAGGCGAAACTGGCCGCGGGTGAAACGGTCCATGACCCCAATCCCTACGGCCCCGAACCGACGCCGATGCACCCCTCCTTCTTCGCCGACGGGCAGGCGCTGCGCCAACTTGACGCCACGGTGCCGATCGACGTCCCCGTGCGCCTGCTTCACGGCCAGCGCGACGCCGATGTGCCCTGGGCCATCAGCATGCGGCTGGCCGAGGCGCTGCGTTCGGGCGACGTACAGGTCACGCTGGTAAAGGACGGCGAACACCGGCTGTCGCGCCCGCAGGACATCGCCCTGCTGCTGCGCACGGTCGCCGCGCTATCCGGAGACGCCTGAGTGCTTGCTTCCCTTCTTGCCCTGTTCCTGATGCAGGTCGGCCCCAATCCCTCGCTCGGCACGATCGGGGATGTGCCCGACGAGCTGCGCAACCGGCCACCGCGCGAGGGCGAGAGCGAGCCTGCCGCGACGGTTTCGCAGCGCAGCGACTACCTCGCTCGCTGCCTTGCGCTGACCAATGACGATGCGGAGGCCGCGCTCGATTTCGCCAATGCCTGGCGCGGCCAGGTCGAGAGCGACCTCGAGCTGGCGCAATCGGCGCATTGCCTGGGCCTCGGCCTCGTGCGGCTGGAACGCTTTGCCGAGGCGCGCGAGATTTTCGAGGTCGCGAGTGCGGAAGCGCCCGACACGCTTCCCGCCTATCGCGCGCGGCTCGCGGCGATGGCCGGGAATGCGGCGCTGGCCGACGGCAAGCCCGCGACCGCAGACCCGCTGTTCGCGCAGGCGATCACCCATGCGGTGGCGGCGGGAGACCCTGCGCTGGCGGCCGGTCTGCATATGGACCGCGCCCGCGCACTGGTCGCCGCAGAACGGCCCGACGACGCGGTCGCTGCGCTTGCCTCGGCGCGCGAGCTGGCGCCTGAGGATGCGCGCGTCTGGTTGCTCTCCGCCACGCTTTCGCGCCGGCTCGAACGACTTGGCGAAGCACAGCAGCAGATCGAACGCGCTGCCGAGCTCGACCCGCGCAGCGCACCCATCGGGCTCGAGGCGGGCGTGATCGCCGCGCTCAGCGGACGCGATGCGGATGCGCGGCGCAGCTTCGAATCGGTGCTGGTGGTCGCGCCCGACAGCGACGATGCCAACCGCGCCCGCGCCTATCTGGAGCAGCTTGCCGAATGACGGATTTCTCGGTCCTCGATCTCGTCCCCGTGCGCGAGGGAGGCACGCCAAGCGACGCCTTCGCCTCTGCCACCGATCTCGCCCGCGCTGCCGAAGCCGCCGAGTGCAAGCGCTTCTGGGTGGCCGAGCACCACGCGATGGAAGGCATTGCGGGCGGCGCGACCTCGGTGGTGCTAACGCATGTCGGCAATGCCACTTCGACCATCCGTATCGGATCGGGCGGGATCATGCTGCCCAATCACACGCCCTTCCAGATCGCCGAGCAGTTCGGCACGCTCGACGCGCTGTTCCCGGGACGGGTCGATCTTGGCCTCGGGCGTGCACCGGGCGCCGGGCCCGAGCTGCAGCGCGCGCTGCGCAAGGACCTCCACCGCGCCGCCGAAATGTTCCCGCAGGACGTGGTCGAGCTGATGGCGCTGATGGCCGGCGAAACGACCATTCACCCGACGCCCGGCCTCGGCGCGAAGCCCGAATTCTGGATGCTGGGATCGAGCCTGTTCGGCGCGCAGCTCGCCGCAAGGCTCGGCCTGCCCTATGCCTTCGCCAGCCATTTCGCGCCGGATCACCTCGATGCGGCGCTGGAAATCTATCGGCGCGACTTCCAGCCTTCCGAAGCCTGCGCCAAGCCCCATGTGATGGCCGCGATGAACCTGTTCGTCGCCGATACGGCGGAGGAGGCGGAATTCGTCGCGAGTTCGCAATTGCAGGCCTTCGTCGCCTTGCGCACCGGCAGCCCGGGCAAGCTGCCGCCCCCTGTCGAGGGTTATCGCGACAGCCTGCCCGCGCAGGTACAGGCGATGCTCGCACACATCGGCCAGGCGGCGGCGATCGGCACACCCGCCATGGCGAAGGAGGCCGTCCAGGCGTTCGTCGCGCGCACTGCGGCCGACGAGATCATCTTCGGCGGCAGCACCTTCGATCCCGCCGCCCGCATCCGTTCGCTGGAACTCACGCTGGATGCGCTGAGCGCCTGAGCGCCGTAACGTCAGCGCGCCCCGGCCGCCTTTCTGCATAGGATTGCACGATGACGCGCGCGGCACCTTGCGGCGGTCCGGCAAGAGGCCTAGGCGCGGCTCCTGACATTGCAGCGGCACGACTCGGAAATTGCGCGGCTGTGATACGATAATACGGCGATAGACGAGAGGCCCCCGATGGGTTCGAACAGCGTAGCCAAGGCCAAGTCGGCCGCACTCCCCAAGAAGCTCCTCGGCGATCTGACCGAGCGGATGCGCCAGTCGCTGCTGCGCGGCGACACGCCCTTTGCCAAGGACCGGCTCGAAGAAGCGGCGCGTTTCCTCGGCGACACGGCCGCCGTGCGCGAATTCGGCAAGTCGACGATCCACATCGAAAGCGCCACCGAGGAACGCCGCTTCACGCGGATCGCCATCGTCAATGACGACATGCCGTTCCTGGTCGATTCGATCGCCGCGGCGATTGCCGCGCTCGGCCTTTCGATCGACCGCCTCGTCCACCCCGTGGTGCCAGTCGAACGCAAGAAGGATGGCGCGCTGTCCGTGCTGCCCGAAGGCGATCCCGATGACGCCTATTGGGAATCGATGATCTACATCGAGACCGCCCGCGTCGATGCGAAGACCAGGCGCACGCTCGAGGCCACGATCAGGGAAACGCTGGCCGACGTGCGGGCGGCGGTGGCCGACTGGCCCAAGCTGCAGAAGGCCATGGCAACCGATGCCAAACGCATCGCCGATGCCGACAGCGAAGGTGCCGCTCTGCTCGAATGGCTCAACTCGGGCATGCTGACCCAGCTCGGCCACGTCACCCGCCATCGCGACGGGACGCAGGACAAGCCGCTCGGCATCTGCCGCAAGAGCACCCCCGAACTGCTGGCGGAAGCCTCGTTCGAACGCGCCTTCGCGTGGTTCGAGAACACGGCCAACACCCGCATTCCGCTGGTGATCAAGGCCAATCACATGAGCCAGGTCCACCGCCGAGTCCCGCTCGACCTCTTCATCGTGCCGGTGCGCGAAGGCGGCAAGCTCGCCGCGCTGTCGATCCATGCCGGCGTCTGGACGAGCGCCGCGCTCGCCGCACCGCCGCGCGCCGTGCCGCGCCTGCGCGGCCAGCTGGACGAATTGCACGACCGGTATGGTTTCGACGAGACCGGCCACGGCGGCAAGGCGCTGGTCCATGCCATGACCGCACTGCCGCACGACCTCCTGATCGGCTTCCCAGAAGAAGACGTTGAGCGCGTCGCAACCACCATGATGAGCCTGGTCGACCGACCGCGCCCGCGCCTGACGCTGGTCGCCGCGCCGTTGGCGCGTCACCTGTTCGCCTTCGTCTGGCTGCCGCGCGACATGCTCGCGACGCAGGTCCGGCTCGAAATCAAGGCCATGCTCGAACAGGCCGCCGGCGCGCGCCTGCTCGACTGGAGCCTCGAGGTCGAGGGCGGCAACCTCGCCATGCTGCGCTTCGTGCTCGACATTCGCGAAGGCTCGACCGCGCCCGACGAGGAGGCGCTGGAGGAGAGCCTGCAGACATTGCTGCGCGGCTGGAGCGAGGCGGTCGAGGCCGAACTGGCGAAGATCGAGGAGCCCTCGCGCGCCGCCGCACTCGCGCTGCGCTTCGCCGAGAGCTTCCCGACCGCCTTCCGTGGCCGCTTCGGCCCCCACGACGCCGCGATCGACATTGCCCGGCTCCACCAGCTCGGCGCCAGTATCGAGAACGAGGAGATCGTGCGCGGTGCGCGCATGTATTACTGCGATCGCGACCCCGTCGGCTGCCTGCGCCTCAAGCTCTACCAGTCGGAAGGCAGCCTGCCGCTGTCAGAAGGCGTGCCCGCGCTCGAGAATTTCGGCTTCCACGTGCAGTCCGAAATGCCGACCGTGCTCGACAACGGGCGGCTCGGGACGATCCACGACTTCCGGCTCGACCTCAAGCAGGATGGCGATCCCAAGGGACTGATCGAACGCGCCGACGCGATCGAGGAAGCGATCGCCGCCGTGCTGAATGGCGAGGCCGAGAACGACGTCTTCAACCGTCTGGTGCCCGAAGCCGGCCTGTCGGCAAGCGAAGCCAACTGGCTGCGCGCCTTCTACCGCTGCCTGCGCCAGATCGGCGTGGGCTTCACGATCTACACGGTGGTCGATGCGCTGGCGGCTGCGCCCGACGTCACCCGCGCACTCGTGGCACTGTTCACCGCGCGGCACGATCCCGAATTCGGCAGCGGCCGCGACAAGGCGATCGAGGACGCCCGCACCGCGATCAAGCGCGGGCTTTCCAAGGTCAAGGCGATCAACGACGACCGCCTGCTGCGGCTCTACAATGCGCTGATCGACGCGATCCTGCGGACCAACGCCTTCGCCCCGGCAGCGCAGGAGGCACTGGCGTTCAAGATCGACAGCGCCCGCGTCCCCGGCCTTCCCAAGCCGGTCCCCTATCGCGAGATCTTCGTCTATTCGCGCCGCGTCGAGGGGATCCACCTGCGCGCCGGCCCGGTCGCGCGCGGGGGCCTGCGCTGGTCCGACCGGCGCGACGATTTCCGCACCGAAATCCTCGGACTGATGAAGGCCCAGCGCGTGAAGAACGCCGTCATCGTGCCGACCGGCGCGAAGGGCGGGTTCTATCCCAAGCAGTTGCCCAACCCGGCGAACGACCGCGAGGGCTGGGCCGCCGAAGGTCGCGCCAGCTACGAGATCTTCATCCGCACGCTGCTCTCGGTCACCGACAACATCGTCAAGGACAAGGTCGTCCATCCCGGTAGCGTGGTCATCACCGACGGCGAGGACCCCTATTTCGTGGTCGCCGCCGACAAGGGCACCGCGACCTTCTCCGACGTTGCCAATGCCATCGCGCAAAGCCGCGATTTCTGGCTCGACGACGCCTTCGCCAGCGGCGGCTCCAAGGGTTACGACCACAAGGCCATGGGCATCACCGCCAAGGGGGCCTGGGTCAGCGTGCAGCGCCACTTCCTCGAAATGGGCGTCGACGTGCAGAGCGATCCCGTCGAGGTCGTCGGCTGCGGCGACATGTCGGGCGATGTCTTCGGCAACGGCATGCTGCTGTCGAAGGCGATCAAGCTGGTGGCGGCCTTCGACCACCGCCACATCTTCCTCGATCCCGATCCCGATCCGGCCAAGAGCTGGAAGGAAAGGAAGCGCCTGTTCGACCTGCCGCGCTCGAGCTGGGAGGATTACGACAGCGAGCTGATCTCGCGCGGCGGCGGCGTGTTCCCCCGCGATTCCAAGAGCATCAAGCTGTCGAAGGCGATGCAGGCCAAGCTCGGCGTTGAAGAAGCCGAGATGGAACCCGAGGCGCTGATCTCGGCCATCCTCAAGGCGCCGGTCGACCTGATCTGGTTCGGCGGCATCGGCACCTATATCAAGGCCCGCGCCGAGAACAATGCGGCGGTGGGCGATCCGGCGAACGATCCGTTGCGCGTCGATGCGGCGGATGTCCGCGCCAGGGTGATCGGCGAAGGCGCCAATCTCGGCATCACGCAGGCCGGGCGCATCGAATTCGCCCAGGGCGGCGGGCGCGGCAATACCGACTTCATCGACAATTCCGCAGGCGTCGACTGCTCGGACAACGAGGTCAACATCAAGATCGCGCTGGCCGCCGCCAAGCGTACGGGCAAGCTGTCCGAACCCAAGCGCGTCGAACTGCTCGAATCGATGACCGACGAGGTCGCCGACATCGTGCTCGAGGACAACCGCCTGCAAGCGCTCGCGCTGTCGATCGCCGAAATCGGTGGCGCGCGGGCGATGGCTTCGCAGCGGCACCTGATCGAAACGCTCGAGGCGGGCGGCAATCTCGACCGACGGACCGAAGGGCTCGCCGACGACCAGTCGCTGATGCGGCGCGCGGCGGACGGCCACGGCCTCACCCGGCCCGAACTCGCGGTGCTGCTGTCCTCCTCCAAGCTGGTGCTGCAGGCCGCGATCGAGAACAGCGACCTGGCTGACGACACGCTGCTCGAAGCGACGCTGTTCGAGGCCTTCCCCGAACCGATGCGCGGCAGGTACAAGGCGCAGATTGCGGGCCACCGCCTGCGCCGCGAGATCATCGCGACCAAGCTGGCCAACCGCATCGTCAACCGGCTCGGCATGGTGCACCCTTTCGAACTTGCCGAGGAAGAAGGCGTCGAGCTGGCGCAGGTCGCGGCGGCCTTCGTGATGGTCGAGGAGCTGTTCGACCTGCGCACGCTGTGGGATACGCTCGACACGGCGGCCATGCCCGAAAGCGCACGTCTGCTCCTGTTCGACCGCCTTGCCGGCGCGACCGGCAATCTCATGTCCGACGTGCTGCGCAGCGCCTCGGGCAAGGTCGAGCCAAGCGCCATGGTCGCGGAGCTTGGAAAGGGCGTGAAGATCCTGTCCGATGCCACCGACGAGCTGCTGTCGGCGGACTCGCGCAAGCAATCAGCGCAGCTCGAACAGAGGCTGGTCGACGCGGGTGCACCGCAGAAGATCGCCGCCCGGGTCAGCCACATGTTCGACCTCGACGGCTCGGTCGGCCTCGCCAAGCTCGCGAGCGAGACGGGGATCGATCCCAAGTCGCTCACGCTCGGCTTCACCGAGGTCGGCAAGCGCCTCGGCCTCGACTGGGCGCAGGCGATCGCCGCACTGATGAGCCCGTCGGACGTGTGGGAGCGCCTGCTCGTCTCCGGCCTCGCGCGCGATTTCCAGCAGATGCGACTGGAACTGCTGCGCAAGCTGTCGCGGCGCAAGGATGCGAAGAAGGACATGCCGGGCACGGTGGCGAAATGGGCCGAGGAACAGGACGCCGCCGTCCGGTCGTTCCGCAGCATGATCGCCCGTGCACAGGCACAGTCCCCAGTCGCCCCGGCCATGCTGGCTCAGGTCGCGAGCATGGCGCGCAACATGCTCGGTCGCTGAACCGGCCCACAGGCCGCGCTTGACCGGCGGGCGTTTTCGCGCCAGCCAGCGCCGCGATGGAGCATTACGACGTCGTCATAGTCGGATCGGGGCACGGTGGTGCCCAGGCCGCGATCGCCCTGCGCCAGAACGGCCATGAGGAGAGCATCCTCATGGTCAGCCGCGACCGCAATCCGCCCTACGAGCGCCCGCCGCTCTCGAAGGAGTATCTCTCGGGCGAAAAGCCGTTCGAGCGGATCATGATCCGGCCCGAGAAGTTCTGGGCGGACCGCAACGTCGAGCTGCGCCTGGGCTGCAATGTCAACGAAGTCGATCCGGTCGCGCACGAGCTGACGCTGTCGGACGAGACCAAGGTGACCTACCGCAAGCTGATCTGGGCCGGCGGCGGCGATGCGCGGCGGCTGTCCTGCCCGGGATGCGACGCGACCGGCATCCACTACGTCCGCTCGCGCCGCGACGTCGACGCGCTGAAGGCAGAGATCGAGGCCGGTGCGAAGCGCGCGGCCATCGTCGGCGCGGGCTACATCGGGCTCGAAGCGGCGGCCGTCCTGCGCAAGCTGGGCTGCGACGTCACCGTGGTCGAAATGCAGGACCGGGTGCTGGCGCGCGTTGCCGGACTGGAGCTGTCCGATTTCTACGCCGCGCAGCATCGTGCCCACGGCGTCGACTTGCGGCTTTCGACCGGCGTGGACTCGATCGAGCACGCGGAGGGCAAGGTGGCCGCGGTGCTGACCGATTCCGGCGAGCGGATAGCCTGCGACATCGTCATCGTCGGGATTGGCATCGTGCCCGCCGTCGGCCCGCTGATCGCGGCGGGCGCGGCCGGCACCAATGGCGTCGACGTCGACAGCTATTGCCGCACGACGCTCGACGACGTCTATGCCATCGGCGACTGCGCGACCCATGCCAATCCCTTCGCCGACAATGCCGTCATCCGGCTGGAATCGGTCCAGAACGCCAACGACATGGCGACCTGCGCCGCCAAGGCGATCATGGGCGACAAGCAGGATTACAACGCCGTGCCGTGGTTCTGGTCGAACCAGTACGATCTCAAGCTGCAGACGGTCGGTATTTCGGCGGGCTATGATGCAACCGTGCTGCGCGGCGATCCGGAAAACGGCAAGTTCAGCGTGATCTACCTCAAGGAAGGCCGCGTGATCGCGCTCGACTGCGTCAACGCGACGAAGGACTATGTCCAGGGCCGCCAGCTGGTGGTTGACCGGGCCGAGATCGACCCCGAGCTGCTCGCCAGTGCGGACACCCCGCTCAAGGAGATGGGCGCAGCCTGACGAGCGCCCAGCGCGCGGCTTCGGCGACCACGGGATCTGGATCCTCCAGCAGGGTCTCGACCGGCGCGACCAGCGATGCCGCGCCGCTATTGCCCGCAGCATAGAGACAGTTACGGACGAACCGGTCGCGCCCGATCCGCTTGATCGGCGAGCCGGAGAAGAACTGCCGGAACCCCGCGTCGTCGAACGCGAGGAAGGCGGCGAGTTCCGGCGCCTGCAACTCTTCCCGCGGAGCAAGCTTCAGGTGCCGATGCGCCGCGTCGGCGAACTTGTTCCAGGGGCACACGGCGAGGCAATCGTCGCAGCCATAGATGCGGTTGCCTAACGCCTCGCGGAATTCCTCCGGAGCCGGCCCCTTGTGCTCGATCGTGAGGTAGGAAATGCAGCGCCGTGCATCGAGCTGGTAAGGCGCGGGAAAGGCGTCGGTCGGGCAGGCCTGCTGGCAGGCGCGGCATGATCCGCAGCGGTCGCTGCCCGGTGCGTCGGGGGCGAACTCGAGCGTCGAATAGATCGCGCCGAGGAACAGCCAGCTGCCATGCTCGCGGCTGACGAGATTGGTGTGCTTGCCCTGCCAGCCGATTCCCGCCGCCTCGCCCAGCGGCTTTTCCATCACCGGCGCGGTATCGACGAAGACCTTGAGCTCGCTTTCCGGTTCGCGCTCGATCAGCCAGCGCGCGAGCGCCTTGAGCGCCTTCTTCACGACATCGTGATAATCGCGCCCTTGGGCATAGACCGAAATCCGCGCCTTCTCCGGCTCCTGCTCCAGCGCCAGCGCCAGCGGATCTCCATCGGGCGCATAGCTCATGCCGAGTGCGATCACGCTCCTCGCCTCGGGCCACAGGCCCTGCGGTGAAGCGCGCTGCTCCTTGCGCGCTTCCATCCAGTCCATCGCGCCGTGGCGGCCTTCTCCAAGGTAGTGGTCGAGCCGCGCCACGCGCGCCGCATCGGGAGCCGCGGAGGTGAAGCCGCAGGCGACGAACCCCAGCCGCGCGGCCTCTTCGCGCAAGTCCGTCTGCAACTGCGAATTAACCACGCTTGCGTGTGCTCCCGTTCACTGCCAGCCCTTATGACCGCCCGCATGCTTACCGAGACTGGCACGATGACGCGACCCGAGATTGGCCTCACTGTACCGCTTGCGATCGAGGCGCGCGGGCTCGTGAAGCGCTTCGACGACACGCTGGCGGTCGACGGGGTCGACATCTCCGTGCCCGAGGGCGCGATCTACGGCATCCTTGGCCCCAATGGCGCGGGCAAAACCACGACCTTGCGGATGCTGCTGGGCATAATCGACCCGGACGAGGGCGTGCGCCGCGTGTTCGGCAACGACCGTCCGCACGAGGTCGCCAAGCTCATCGGCTACCTGCCCGAGGAACGCGGGCTGTACCCGGCGATGAAATGCGATGAGGCCATCGCCTTTCTCGGCGCGCTGCGCGGCCTCCCGCTCGAAGAAGGCAAGGCCCGCGGGCGCGAGCTACTCGAACGGCACGGGATGGGCCATGCGGTCGACCGGCAGATCCGCCAGCTGTCCAAGGGCATGGCGCAGACCGTGCAATTGCTCGGCACGCTGGTCCACCGCCCGAAACTGGTGGTGTTCGACGAACCCTTCAGCGGGCTCGACGCGATCAACCAGGGCAAGCTCGAAGTGATGATCCGCGAACTGGCGCGTGACGGCACGACGGTCATCTTCTCGACCCACGTTATCCACCACGCCGAACGCCTGTGCGACGAGGTCGCGATCATCGCCGGCGGCAAGGTGCCCTATGCGGGCTCGGTCGACGTTGCGCGTGATCGCATCCCGGCGCAGGTCCGGCTCGAAACCCGCGCCGAGAGCGGCGAATGGCGCAGCGCGCTGCCCGACGATGCGCGCCATGACGTCAAGGCCGGTGGCGGCCATTTCTGGTATTTCCCCGTCCCCGACAGCGGGATCGAAGCGCTGCTCGAGCGGCTGATCGACGGCAAGGCGGGCATTCTCTCGCTGTCGGTCGAACGCGCCGGCCTGCACGACGCCTTCGTCGAGATCGCCGGCGAGGCGGCCGCCCGCGCGCTGGAGCAAGATGCCCTGGAGTCCGTCCGATGAGCGACACCACCCGCCTTTCGCTGCTCGAAGCCGCGCGCGTCGTCGCGCGCCGCGATTTCCGCGCCATCCTGTTCAGCCGCGCGTTCTTCTTCTTCCTCCTCGGCCCGCTCTTCCCGCTGGTCATCGGCGGGCTCGCGGGCGGGATCGGCGGGCAGGTCCAGCGCGAGGCGGTGACCAACATGGTCGCCCTGTCGATGAGCGCGGAGGACAATGCCGCGATGCAGGCCGCGCGCGACACGCTCGCCCCGCAGCTCGGCTATGTCCTGCCGCAATTCATTCCCGACACGAGCGGCGAGCCGCCCGCACAGGTGCTGAAGCGCGATCGTGCCAGTTTCGCCGCCGTGGTCAGCGGCACCATCGAAGCCCCCGTCGTGACCGCGCCCGAAAGCCAGATCGAGCGGTGGAGCGGCCCGGTCGGCCTGATCGCCGCCACTGCGCGCGGCAGCTCCCCCAACACCTTCCCCGCGGTCGCCGCCGACCCCGTCGCGACCAGCACCGCCGAAGCACGGACCGACCGCATCCGCACCGCGCAGGCGGGCCAGCTGCTGCTGTTCCTGCTGATGATGCTGCTCGCCGGCATGGTGCTGTCGAACCTCGTCGAGGAAAAGGCCAACAAGGTCATCGAAGTGCTCGCCGCCGCCATCCCGATGGACGCGGTCTTCCTCGGCAAGCTGTTCGCCATGCTCGGCGTCAGCTTCGTCGGCATCGCCGTCTGGGCGACGTTCGGGGGGGCGGCGGCGCTGTTGCTGGGCAACCAGCTGCCGCAATTGCCCGAGCCTGCGCTCGGCTGGTCCGCCTTCATCGCGCTCGGCATTGCCTATTTCGCCATGGGCTACCTGCTGCTCGGCTCGCTGTTCCTGACGATCGGCGGCATGGCCGCGACCGTGCGCGAGGTGCAGACGCTGTCCATGCCGGTGACCATGATGCAGCTGCTGGTGTTCTTCCTCGCCGCCTCTTCGATCACGCGCCCCGGATCGCCGCTGGAGCTGACCGCGGCGATCTTCCCGCTGTCCTCCCCCTTCGCCATGCTGGCGCGCGCCGCGCAGTCGGACGCGATCTGGCCGCACCTGCTCGCGCTCGGCTGGCAGGCAGTCTGCGTGATCCTCTTCATCCGTTTCGGCGCGCTGCTGTTCAAGCGACGGGTGATGAAGTCGGGCAAGGCGGGCCGCGCGGGCAAGGAACGGATCGGCGCGACGAAGATCGCCTGACCTGTCGCTTTCATCCAAGCGATAGCGCAGCGAATCCTAATAGATAGGTTCCGTTTTGCAACGCACTATTGACACGACTGTCAGTTAGGGCAGGATGCAGGCGAGAGGAGAGCGGCCCAGCCCGGGAGTCGCTCCGACGAGGAGAGAGACATGGCCACTGCCGCAGTTGAACGCCCGCAGGTCCGTTCGAGCCCCAGCGCCTATGAAGCGTTGAAGCAGCATTTCGAGGAGCATCCCGAAGAGCGTTTCGACCATCCGCACAAGTGGGACGTCAGCCGCAGCGACATATATTTCGAGAATCGCTGGCAGCCGATCTTCCGCGAAATGCGCGAGGCAGGGCCGCTACACTACATCCCCGAAAGCCCCTTCGGCCCCTATTGGGCGGTGGTCGGCCACAAGGCGATCCAGCATATCGAGGCGCTGCCCGATATCTTCTCCTCCAGCTGGGAGCATGGCGGGATCACCATCCTCAACCGCCTGACCGAGGAAGAGCTGGCAGCAGCCGGCGAGGACACCCGCGAATTGCCCATGTTCATTGCCATGGACCGGCCCCAGCACACCGGCCAGCGGCGCACGGTTGCCCCCAAGTTCACGCCAAGCGGCATGGCGGAGATGGAGGGCGAGATCCGCCAGCGCACCGGCGAGCTGCTCGACAGCCTGCCGCGCGGCGAGGTGTTCGACTGGGTCGAGAAGGTTTCGATCGAGCTTACCACCGGCATGCTCGCGATCCTGTTCGGCTTCCCCTGGGAGGACCGCCGCCTGCTGACCTTCTGGTCCGACTGGTCGGGCGATACCGAGCTCGCCTCGGTCCGCGCACTCGACAATGTGCGCTGGGAAATCCTCAAGGAGATGGGCGCCTATTTCCAGTCGCTCTGGATCGAGCGCACGATGGACAAGGAACCGGGCGACGACCTCATCTCGATGATGATCCATTCGCCCGCCATGAACCAGATGCGACCCGAAGAATTCATGGGCAACCTGGTGCTGCTGATCGTGGGCGGCAACGACACCACGCGAAATTCGATGAGCGGCTTCGTCTACCAGCTCGACAAGAACCCCGACCAGCGCAAGCTGTTCGAACAGAACCCCGATGTGATCCCCAACGCGGTGCAGGAAATGCTCCGCATGCAAACCCCGCTCGCGCATATGCGCCGCACCTGTACCGAGGATACGGAGGTGTTCGGCCAGACGATCAAGGCAGGCGACAAGGTCGTGCTGTGGTACATTTCCGCCAATCGCGACGAGGAAGTGTTCGAGAACCCCGACAAGCTCGACCTCACGCGCGAGAATGCCCGCCGTCACATCGCCTTCGGTTACGGCATCCACCGCTGCGTCGGCGCGCGGCTTGCCGAACTGCAGTTGCGCGTGCTGCTGGAAGAAATGCATAAGCGCCGCATTCGCGTGCATGTCGCAGGCGATATCGAGCGGGTGCGGGCGAACTTCGTTCACGGCTTCCGCAAGCTCGAGGTCGAGATCACCGAGTTCTGAGACCCATGACGCGGCGCCGCGGGTGAAACCTTTTGCCCGCGAGCGCCGTATCTAGGCGTATGGACCATTTCGATCCCCAATCCGTCTCGCGCCGCAGCATCCTCGCCGGGCTGATCGTCGGCGCATCCGTCCCCGTGCTGGCGGCCTGCGGGGCTTCGCCTGCGGAAGCGAAGGATTTTCCCGTCTCGCTCAGCGAAGCGCAATGGCGCAAGAAACTGACCAAGTCGGAATTCTACATCCTGCGCGAAGCAGGGACCGAGCGGCCCTATTCCTCGCCGCTCAACGAGGAAAAGCGCGCAGGCACCTTTACCTGCGCGGGATGCGGCAACGCGCTCTATTCGTCGAAGGCGAAATACGAATCCGGCACCGGCTGGCCGAGCTTCTGGCAGGCAATCGGCAAGGGTGCGGTGGGCACTTCGACCGACTACAAGATCGGCTATCCGCGCACCGAAGTGCACTGCGCCGACTGCGGCGGGCATCTGGGCCACATCTTCAACGACGGTCCGCGCCCGACGGGCAAGCGGCATTGCATCAACGGCGCGGCGATGGATTTCCGTCCGGCGTAATGCGCCACAGCAGCATGGTGTCGCTCTCCAGCGGAACCGGCTCGAGCCATTCGGGGACCTGACCCGATAGCATCCGCGCTGCGAACCCCTCGGGATTGCGCTCGGCATAGGTCGCGGTTTCCATCAGTCCCGGACAGAGCGCGAGATAGGCGCTGCCGCGCTCGGCGAGCATGGCACGCGCTTCGTCGGCCGAAGCCGTGAACAGGCGGATCGTGGCGGCGATGCCCTGGTGCCCGCGATGATGCGCGCTGGCGATGACGCTGTGGCGGGTATCGAACAGTAAGGCCGGGCCGAGATCGAGCGGGGCGGCGACTTCGCCCATGGGCTGCTGTGCCAGATAGGGCGCTAAATCCGCGATGCGGCAGTCCGATGCGCGCTTCGGCGCGAGGCCGGGAGCGATCGAAGACGGGGCATCGGCACGGGCGGCTGCACCCCAACCGATCATCCCGAGCGGCAACGCCGGCAGGCAGCCGAGCGCCAGCGCGGCCACCGCCGCGACGCGCGGACCGGTCCGGCGGCGGGCGTGCAACAGCGCGAGCCATTCCTTGAGCTGCCAGCCGAGCGGCACGGCAGCGAGCGCAGACGCAACCGCCCCGGCGCGGGTCACAATCACAGCGGTCGCAAGCGCGGCGAGCAGCAGCAGGGCGTATCCGATCCACCAGCCGCGCAGCCAGTCGACCGAGCGGCCGAAGAGTTTGATTGCTGCGAGCAGGCCCAGCACCGGAAGCACGAGGTTCTGCGCGATGACCGCAAGATCCTGCCGCCAGAGCGGCCGGCCTTCCATGACGCGCGACAGCCAGACATCGCGCACCAGCGGGTCGACATCCGCGAAACCGCCCGCCGCGCATTGAGGTGCGGTGAGCAGGGCGATGCCCAGCGCTCCACCGCCGATCAGGGCGAAGCCGCCCAGCACGACGACGAAGGGATAATGACGCGCGGCAAGCACCGTCGCGCCGAACGCCGCCCAGCCGAGGATGGCGAGATGCGGCGGCGACAGCGCGTCGCAGTGGACGCCGAGATCGCTGAACCCGCGGGTCAGCGCGAAGAACGCGAGCGATCCTGCCGCCAGCGCCTGCAGCGTATGGGCGAGCCACACGCGCTGCTTGTCGTCGCGCAACCAGCGCAGCGCCAGCAGCGCGCAGAACGCAGCGATCATCGGCAGGGCCTCGACCGAAATCGCCAGCCATGCGGCCAGCGCGAGCCCGACGATCGTGCCGCCTTTGCGCGAACTGCGCGCGGTCAGGCCGTTGGCGGCGAGCAGCGCGCAGACGACCTGCCAGCCGTGATGGTCGACCCTCAGCGGGGCGAACTGGAACAGCAGCGGCACCGACAGCGCCATGACGAGGCAGGCAAGGCCCGCCTCTTCCTCGCCCAGCACGCGCCACGCCAGCCGTGCGACCAGCAGCACTGCGCACAGCAATGTGAGCAGCGGCACCGCAACCAGCGCGATCGTCTCGGCCGTTGCCGCCCCGACCAGCGGCGTCAAGGCCAGGATCGTCAGGACGAGCGGGATATCGACCAGCCGCGACCAGTGCATCGCCACGCCACCGTTCGGCGCATCGAGGCGGTACTGGGTCAGGTCGAACCAGCTCTGGCCCGCCAGCAAGTCGCGGACCTGCACCAGCCGGAGGATATCGTCGGGATCGGGGAAACGCCGTGCCGCGATGCCCGCAGCATGGGTCGCGAGCAGCAGCAGCGAAATCAGCACCCACGCCAGCCCGCCGCGCAGCAGCAGGCCGCCGGGCCAGCCGGACCGCCTGCGCTCGTGCTGAAAGGTCACTGCGCGCTCCGTGGGCGGAAGACGATCTGGCTGCGCATCAGCCAGGTGGCAAGGAAGCTGACCCCGATTGCACCGAGCTTGGCAACCCGTGGGTCGAACCCGGCAATGTCGCCCGCACCCACAATCGCGGTCGTGAGGCCGAGCCCGACCAGCGCCGAGCCCACGAACAGCGCCTTTTGCCGCGTCCGCTCCGCTCCCTGCGCTGCGACGTCGCCGACAAACACCGTCCGGCTCGAGAGCAGCCAGTGCGCCACGATGCCGAGCGCATAGCCCAGGGCCGAGGACGCAGCGGCTGCCAGACCCAGCGAGAGGAACGCCAGAAAACTGCCGAAGTCGACCGCCAGCGCACCGACACTCGCAGCAAGGTAGCGCAGGAAGCGCACGTCGCGCAGCCGGGCGAGCGTCGCGACCATCAGGCGGCCTCGCGGTCCCTGGCGATGCGTTCCGGCACGTCGCGAACCGAAGCGAGCGCGGCGGCCTGATCCTCGGTCACTTCGCGGCTCGGGAGCGCCTTCTCGGCGCCTTCGTCGCCCGCTTCGTGATACTCCGCGTCCTCATTGACGCACCAGGTGTCGTAAACCCGCTCGCCGGCGAGGATGTTCTCGACCGTGAGCATCGCGGTCATCATCGCGTGGTCCTGGTTGTTGTAGCGGTGCATGCCGTTCCGGCCGACGAGGTGCAGCGTCAGGTGCCTGTCTTCGAGCTCGCGGCGCATCGCAGCGACATTGGCGGCATAGTCCTCGTCATAGACGGGGTAGGCCTTTTCCTGCCGCACGACGGCGCCCGACCTAACCTTCCTGCGGTCGACCAGGCCGAGAATTTCCATCTCGTCGGTGGCCAGCGCGACCAGATCGTCGTCCGCCATCGACCACAGCCCGTCGCCTTCGAAACAGAAATATTCGAGCCCGACGCAGGCCATATCGTCGTCCGGGATCATCTCGGGCGACCAGCTGCGGAAGTTCTGCACGCGGCCGACCTTCACCTTGCTGTCGTGGATGTAGATCCAGTTGTCGGGGAAGAGGTCTTCCCCTTCGACCATCAGCGCGACGGTCAGGAAGTCGCGGTACTTGAGCTCGTTGGCCTGCAGGGTCGATGCGGGCAGCGGGTGGAGACGCTTCGACAATTCGCGCATCGGCGCCGAACTGATCGCGTGGCGCGCGGTGACGACGGTTTCGCCATCCGGGCCCTGTGCGCACATGCGCCAGCCGCCATGGCCGTCGCTAGCGAGCTGCTTGAGGCTGTGGCCCATCAGCAGGCGGCCGTACCCGCTGGCAAGCACCTTGTCGCGTGCGGCTTCCCACATCATGCCCGGGCCGAGCCGAGGGTAGCGGAAGGTTTCGAGCAGCGTCTTGGTCGCCATCCCGTCGTTCGGTTTCTTGTTGAGCCCGAGCGAGCGCTTGAGCCCGTCCACCACCGCGCTCCACAGGCTGAGGCCCTTGATGCGCTGGGCCGCCCAGTCGGCGCTCATCTCGTCGCAGGGCATGCCCCACACCTTCTCGGTATAGGTCTTGAAGAAGATCGAATAGAGCTTCTGGCCGAACTGGTTGGTGGTCCAGTCCTCGAAGCTCTTCACATCGGCGATCGGGAAGAGCTTGTAACGCAAATAGCTGACCATGCAGGCGGTCGAGCGCAGGATGCCGAGGTTCGACAGCGCCTCGAACGCCCGCAGCGGGTAGCTGTAGAACTTGCCCTCGTAATATATGCGGCTCATGCGCGGACGCTGGATGAAATCGTCGGGCAGGATCTCGTTCCACAGGTCCACGACCTGCTGGCTCTTCGAGAAGAAGCGGTGCCCGCCGATGTCGAAGCGGTAGCCTTCGTGCTCCACCGTGCGGCTGATGCCGCCGACATAGGTATCGTCCTGCTCGATGATTGCGACCGACTTGCCCTGCTTCGTCAGCAGGTAGGCGGCGGTCAGCCCCGCGGGACCGGCGCCGATGATGGCGACGTCCACGTCGAGCGGGCTTGTGGTGCTGGTCATGAGTTCCCCCGGTTCCTGTCCTGACCGGGAATGAAGGAAATTGGTTAGGGCATGGTTAACGCATGTGCCCCGCCCGGCCTATTCGGCTTGCAGCAACAGCGGGCACTGAACGCGAGCGGCGAGCAGGGCGAATTCGCGCAAGGAAAAGAAGTTGTCGAATGCAAGTCCGTAATTGGCATCGCGGCGCCAGCGCACCTTGCAGCGCACTTCGGGCATGTAGTCGTTCTCGATCCGGATCGACTGGTCGATCGCGAAAACGTTGTCGCATTCGAGCCGCGCACCCTGCTGCGACATGTTGGTGATGAAGGCGTTCGAGCGCTGGGTGAGCGTCGAGGCGCGCACGGGCATCATGATGTTCAGGCGCAGCTGGCGCTTGGGGAAGCTCCAGTTCTCGCTGATCAGCCGCTCGACATCCACCTTGCCCTGGAAGCGGTAGCTCGCATCGAAGCCGTTGGCGCGGACCTGCTCGAGTTCGTAGCTCTCCCCGTTCTGCAGCTCCAGCGCGACATCGGCGTCGGTGGGCAGACCGTGGAAGGTACGCAGGCTCACCCCGCTCGCGGAGACGTCGCGGATGACACAGACGAATTCGCCCTGCCCGCACACCAGTTTGGCCGCGCGGATTAGCGAGGTGAAGCGCGGAGCGGAGCGCTGCTCAAGCCCGCTATCGGGCGTCTGTTCTGCCGTTGCTGTCACGCGTCCCGACGTGAAATCCATCATTCCCAACCCTTGGCCGCCGACGGCGAATTCCTGTCCGTCGCCGGCGCTTATCGCCCCGACGCCGTTCAAACGTGGGAAATACGCCGGTAGGGGTTAACACCGATATAAGGCAGCGCGGGGTGGTGCGGGTGGTGGGACTCGAACCCACACGAGCAAGGCTCAGGGGATTTTAAGTCCCCGGCGTCTACCATTCCGCCACACCCGCAGTGCGGCGACGGTTAGGGATTTCGGACCTCGGGCGCAATTGCCCCTGCGCAGAGTTTCAGCCGTCGTTGAGGCGGCGGCGCATGTCCTTGCCGGGCTTGAAATAGGGCACTTTCTTCGCCGGCACTTCCACCGATTCGCCGGTGCGGGGATTGCGGCCCTTGCGCGCCTCGCGCTCGCGGGTCGAGAAGGCGCCGAACCCGCGCAATTCAACACGGCCACCTTCGGCGAGGCGCTCGGCGATCTCTTCGAAGAAGATATCGACCACCTGCTCCACCTCTTCGGCGCGCAGATCGGGATTGTCCTGCGACAGGGCGGCGAGAAGTTCGGATCGGATCATGGTCGCTCTCCCGGCCGTTCCCGCAGCGGGCAGCCAGCACTATGCTTGTGTTTCGCACGACCCGCCCGACGCGCAGCCTGCAACGAGCGGACGGACGGATAGTGGCAGAAGCCCCGCCTGCCCGCAACCCAGCAATTGTCGAGCGATTCCAGTGGCTATTAGGCGTCCGAGAGCAAGTCCGCCGGCGCAACTCCGAGGCGGTCCATGCGCGCACGGACTTCGGGCCATTCCTGTTCGAGGAAAACGCGCCGTTCGCTGGCGCGCAAGCGATCCGCCGCGCCGCGCACGACATACATGCCGACACCGCGCTGGACCTCGACCAGGCCATCGTTCTGGAATTGCTGGTAGGCCTTGGCGACGGTCAGCGGATTGGCGCCCTGTTCGGCCGCGAGCGCACGCACGGAAGGCAACATTTCGCCTTCGGCATAGCGGCCGTCGATGATCGCCGCCGCGATCATATCGCGCAGCTTGAGATAGACCGGCTTGTTCTGGTTGGACATGGCGATTCCCCGAAGCAGAGTGCTACAGTGCCATAATACAGCGCGGCGCACAAGGTTCCCGCATTAACGCTCACTCTCCTCGTCTAGGTCGCCGTCCGGGCCCTCGTTCAGCGGAGCGCAATGCGGTCACGACTGTAACTAAGGCTTCACATGCGCGCGCGAGCCGCTAGGGTGCGCGCATTCTTCGGGGAGGAGGCGCGGGCTGCGCTTCCGCACGCATTTACGAGAGGGTTTGCCAGACATGGCCACATCGCAACCGGTTCACGGGGACTCGGCGGGGACTTTCCTCGGCCATCCCAAGGGGCTTTTCGTCCTGTTCTTCGCCGAAATGTGGGAGCGTTTCTCCTATTACGGTATGCGCGCACTGCTGATCTTTTACCTGACCAAGCACTGGCTCTTTTCGGACAGCGATGCGGGCGTCATCTACGGTGCCTATACCGCGCTGGTTTACATCACCCCGGTCGTCGGGGGTTACCTGGCCGACCGATACCTGGGGCAACGCAAGGCAGTCCTGTTCGGCGCTGTGCTGCTCACCCTCGGCCACTTCTTCATGGCCTTCGAGGGCGACCCCGGCGTCGGGACGGAAAACAATCCGATCGTATACGTCTTCTGGCTCGCGCTCGCCCTGATCATCGTGGGCTCGGGCTTCCTCAAGGCGAACATCTCGGTTATCGTCGGCCAGCTCTATCCGCGCACCGACACCCGTCGCGATGCCGCCTACACGATCTTCTACATGGGGATTAACCTCGGCGCCGCGATTGGTTCGCTGCTCTGCGGCTACATCGGCGAGACCTATGGCTGGGCCTATGGCTTCGGGCTTGCCGGGATCGGCATGCTCGCCGGCCTGGTCGTCTTCATCTGGGGCAAGCCGCTGCTGCTAGGCCGCGGCGAACCGCCCAAGCCGCTCGCCAAGAATACCGAATGGAGCATGTATGGCGCAGGCATCGCCATGGTCGGCATCTGCTGGCTGGCGATCCAGTACCAAGACCTGGTGGGCTATGTGCTCGGCATCTTCGGCGGATCGCTCGTCCTCTACGTGCTGTTCACCGCAGTGGTGAAGCTGCCCAGCGAAGAACGCGATCGCATCTTCGCAGCCATGTTCCTGATCCTGACCTCGATCGTCTTCTGGGCGCTTTTCGAACAGGCGGGTTCCTCGCTCAACCTGTTCACCGACCGTCACGTCGATCGCGGCGGTGTTCCCGCTTCGGTGTTCCAGTCGATCAACGCAATCTACATCATCCTGCTGGCACCGGTGTTCGCCGTGGTCTGGCAGACCCTCGGCCGCAAGGGCCTGGAGCCGAGCGCGCCGCTGAAGTTCGGTATGGGCGTGGTGCAGGTCGGCCTCGGCTTCCTCGTCCTCGTGTGGGGCGCGCAGTCGGTCGGCATGAATGCCGCCGTTCCGGTGCTCTTCATCTTCCTCATCTACCTGCTGCACACGACCGGCGAGCTGTGCCTGTCGCCGGTGGGCCTGTCGGCCATGAATCGTCTGGCACCGGCGCACATGGCATCGCTGATCATGGGCACCTGGTTCTTCGCTTCGGCCACCGGGAACTTTGCCGCCGGCCTGATCGCCTCGGCGACTGGGGCTGAAGGCGTCGGTGAAGAGGCCGGCAAGCAGGTCGTGCTGGACGTTTACTCGACGGTCGGCTGGTATGCCGTGGCGATCGGCGTCGGCGTGATGGTGATCAGCCCGCTGATCAAGAAACTGATGCACCTCGACACGCTCAAGGACGACAGCGTTGGCGACGACCTGCTCGGCCAGAGCGAAGGTCCGGGCGAAGCGCAGGGCGCCGGGGTCCACCCGGAAACCCGCCCCGCCGGCTAACTCCGGCGCGGTGCCAATCGGCCAAGCGCTGGCAGGCACCGACGAAAGACGATTGACCGCATGGGCCGGGGCAGCGATGCTCCGGCCCGACTGCTTTGGGGGATCCATGAAAAAACCAGCCCTGCTTGCCTGCGCCGCCGCATTCGCCCTGTCGGCCTGTTCGACCACCGGCGGAGGCGATGTCGCCTCGGCCTCCAGGGCGGAGAGGACCGCACCGAAGGGCGAAGACGGCAACGCGCCCTTCCCCTCGACCTACAAGGCCTATCCCGGAACGCCCACCGCGCTGGTCGGCGCGACCATCTACGACGGCAAGGGCGGGCGGATCGACAACGGCACGGTGTTCTTCTCCGGCGGCAAGATCGTGTCGATCGGCGGGCCGGACACGCCGGTGCCCGCTGATATCGCGGTGTTCGACGGGTCCGGCAAATTCGTCACGCCTGGCGTGATCGATATCCATTCGCACCTCGGCGACTATCCCACCCCTTCGGTAGACGCCCATTCCGACGGGAACGAGGCGACCAGCCCAACCACGCCCGAGGTCTGGGCGGAGCATTCCGTGTGGCCGCAGGACCCCGGCTTCACCCGCGCACTCGCCAATGGCGGGGTGACGGCGCTGCAGATCCTGCCCGGTTCCGCCAACCTCATGGGCGGCCGCGCGGTCACGCTGAAGAACGTGCCCAGCCGGACCGTCCAAGGCATGAAGTTCCCAGGCGCGCCCTATGGCTTCAAGATGGCCTGCGGCGAAAACCCCAAGCGCGTCTATGGCGGCAAGGGCCGAATGCCCTCCACCCGGATGGGCAATTTCGCCGTCAACCGGCAGACCTGGCTCGACGCGAAGGCCTATGCCGAGGGCGATCGGGACAAGCGGGACCTCGCCAAGGAAACGCTGGCAGGCGTGCTCGACGGTGAGATCCTCGTCCACAACCACTGCTACCGCGCCGACGAGATGGCGCTCGTCATGGATATGGCGAAAGAGATGGGCTACAAGGTTTCGACCTTCCACCATGCGGTCGAGGCCTACAAGATCGGCGACCTGCTGCGCGAAAACGACGTCTGCAGCGCGATCTGGGCCGACTGGTACGGCTTCAAGATGGAAAGCTACGACGGCATCCTCGAGAACGCGGCCTTCCTCCAGCGCGAAGGGGCCTGCGTGGTGATCCACTCCGACGATGCCAACGGCATCCAGCGCCTCAACCAGGAAGCGGCCAAGGCACAGGCGGCGGGCGCGCGCGTGGGCATCGACATTCCCGATGCCGAGGTGATCCGCTGGATCACGCTCAATCCCGCCAAGGCCATGGGCATCGACGGCATGACCGGCAGCCTCGAACCGGGCAAGATGGCCGACGTCGTCCTGTGGAACGGCGACCCGCTGAGCGTCTACTCGCGGCCCGAGAAGGTGTGGGTCGACGGCGCGCTGCTGTTCGACGCCATGGACCGCAAGCGCCGGCCGGTGAGCGATTTCGAGCTCGGCCAGCCGGGTGAAGGAGATGTGAAATGAAGCGCCTCCTCGTACTCGCCGCCAGCGCGCTCGCGCTTGCTGCCGCCCCCGCTTCGGCGCAGGACATCGCCATTACCAACGCCACCGTGGCAATCGGCGACGGCTCGGATCCGGTCGAGAACGCGACCGTCGTGATTCGCGGCGGGAAGGTCGTCGCGGCGGGACCGGGCGTCGCCGTTCCCGCCGGCATTCCGACCGTCGACGGGAGCGGCACCTGGGTCACGCCGGGCCTTGTGGCGACCGTCACCACACTCGGGATTTCGGATGTGAGCGGGGTGAGCGAATCGAACGATATTCGCGCAGGCGATTCGCCCTTCAGCGCCGCCCTCGACGTGGCGCCGATCATCAATCCGAAATCGCAGCACATCGCAGTGCACCGCGCCGCGGGCATCACGCGGGCGGCGACGATGACGATGCCGTCGGCCTCCATCTTCGGCGGACAGGGAGCGATCATCGACCTTGGCGACGATGCCAGTCCGGTCACGCGGCAGCGCGCGTTCCAGACGGTCGCGCTGGGCGAAACAGGCGCGAGGCTGTCGGGCGGCAGCCGGGCATCGGCGCACGCCCTCTTCCGCAATGCGCTTCGCGAAGCCACGCGGCTCGGCGAGGATGCGCGCATTCCGGGGCGGTCTTCGCGCGGGGCACCTGTGACGACGGGCGACGATGTTCCGATCGATCCGCGGCTTGCCGGGGGCGCTTCGGAACGCGAAGGCGACGTGTTGCTGACCCGCTTCGACGCGGCCGCGCTCGTACCGGTCGTGCGCGGGGAACAGCCGCTCTACGTGCTGGTGGAGCGCGCGTCGGACATCCGCAGTGTCCTGAACCTGAAGCGCGAATTCCCGCGGCTCGATCTGGTCATCGTGGGAGCAAGCGAGGGATGGCTGATGGCGCGCGAAATCGCCGCGGCCGGGGTGCCGGTGATCGCCGACGGTCTCGATGACCTGCCCCAGAGCTTCGAGGAACTGGCGGCGACCCAGAGCAATATCGGGCGCATGGTCAAGGCCGGGGTCACGGTCGCGATCAACGCTGCCGCGATGGAGAACCCGCGCAACCTCAACCAGTATGCCGGCAATCTGGTCGCGCTGAGCCGCATGCCTGGCGCTGACGGGCTGAGCTGGGGCGAAGCCTTCGCCAGCATCAGTTCGGTCCCTGCGCGGATTAGCGGCCTTGGCGGGCGAGCGGGCGTCCTTGCGCCCGGCGCGATGGGCGATGTGGTGGTCTGGGACGGCGACCCGCTCGAACTCGGCTCGGTGCCGACGCGCGTTTTCATCGACGGGGTTGAACAGCCGCTCGAAAACCACCAGAGCCGCCTGCGCGATCGCTATCGCGATCTCGACGAGAGCAGACTGCCCGAGGCTTATGACTGGTAAGATGAAGACCGAGATTCGGACGACGGTGCTGGCCCTGGCTGCGGCTGGGCTCGCTATCGGCTTCCACGCGGTATCCGCGCAGGATGCAGCGCCGGACCGTTCGCAGGACATCGCGTGGATGAACGCGCAGCAAAGCTACCTGGTCGGCCTCACCGCCGAGGATGGTTGGCGCTACGAACCTGGCGGCCTCCGCTGGCGCTACCTCGAGTACGGCGGCAGTGACCGGCACCCGACCGTCGCGGATATCGTGACGGTTCATTATGCCGGGACCTTCATCGACGGCGAGACCTTCGATTCCAGCTTCGACCGGGGAGAGCCCGCGACTTTCCCGCTCGGCCGCCTGATCAAGGGCTGGCAGGTCGCAATCCCGAAGATGGGCGTGGGCGACACGATCGAGGTCGCGATCCCTGCCGAACTGGCATATGGCGTGACGGGCAAGGGTCCGATCCCAGGCGGCGCGACCCTGCTGTTCAAGGTCCAGCTGATCGATTTCGAAGCGGCGGAATAGGGCAGACATCACAACCCGCTTGCACTTGCGTTGCAATCTGCTACTTATGTTGACGCCGTAAACATAGGGGTCGGTATGGATCAGGCTCTCGTTTCGCTGCTGTCTGCATCGATCGCCTTCGTGGGCACGCATTTCGCCTTGTCGCATCCGCTGCGCGCCCCGCTCGTCCGCGCGCTCGGACCGAGCGGTTTCATGGCGGTCTATTCCCTCGTCGCCTTCGCCACCTTCATCTGGGCGGGGCTCGCCTTTCGTGCGGTCGGCCCCGGTGGCACGCCGCTTTGGGACGGCATGGGCGATATCCCGTGGATCGTCGCGACGGTGGTCATGTTGCTGGCATCGGTGCTGTTCGCGGGCAGTTTCGCCCGCAATCCCGCCCTGCCCGATCCGCGCGCCGCGCAGTTCGCCGTCCAAGACCCGCATGGCGTGTTTCACGTCACTCGCCATCCGATGATGTGGGGCTTCGCGCTGTGGGCAGGCACCCATATCCTCGTCAGCCCCGTGCCGCGGCAGATCGTCCTCGCCGGTGCGCTCGGACTCTTGGCCCTGCTCGGGGCAAAGCTGCAGGATCGCAAAAAAGAAGCGCTGATGGGCGATGCCTGGGCGCGCTGGGAGTCCAGCACCAGCTTCGTACCGCGCACCGGACAGCTCGGAAAGGCCGGGACGACGGCGTGGATCGGCGGCATAGCGATCTGGCTCGGCGCCACCTTCGGTCACATCCACGCCAACGGTATTCCCGCTGGCATCTGGCGATGGGTCGGCTAGTCAGCATGCCATGGGTCGAATCTATGACAGCCGGCTGGTGGCCGGAACGGGAGCACTGATCGACCGCCTCGGGCTGGACCCGGCCTGGGTCGCCTATCTCGCGATGCTGTGGCTCCAGGCGGGCGTGCTGTTCGGACAGGTCGCCGTCGGCTTCGGCGTATCCGGCAGGGCCGTGGTGCTCCACCTCGGACTGCTGGGCTTGCTGACTGTCTTCCAGGCTGCGCTGTGGACGCTGCTGCCCGTCGGCCGCGCTGGCCGCTGCTGGGGCAGGCCCCTGCTGGCCGCCGTGGTCCAGCTTGTCCTGCTGCTGCTCTACCTCGCCAATCTCGGCAGCGTGCTGACCATTTCGTCGCGTTTCGACGCCTCGCTGGTGACCCTTTATCTCGCCGATCCGCTCCCGATGGTCGCGGCGGCAGGCATCCATCCGCTGACCGCCGTCGTGGGTCTGGTCCTGCTGGCCACCGCCTGCTTCGCAGCGAACGTGCTCATCGTGCGGCACTGGGCGAGGGACAGGACGCGCTGGCCCGGACCCACCGGACTGTCCGTCCTGGGCATGGGCGCATATCTGCTGGTGCAGCCGCAAATGCTGGCGGCGGAATTCCTGCACCGGCTGGAGGGCGCGCAGCCCCGCAATTTCGCACCGGCCGTGATGCTGGCCCCGTCGGGCCCGCGCGAGGTCCTGACCTATCCGGACACCGGCCCTGTCACACCGCGACCGCTGATCCTCATCACCATCGATTCGGTTCGCGCGGACACCATGCAGGTCTACGGCGCGGCGACCCGCAACACCCCGTTCCTGGCGCGGCTGCGGGCCGAAGGTCGCTTGCGCGCCTATGACGATGCCTACGCCTTGTGCACGTCATCCTATTGCGGCCTGATCGGCATCCTTGCCTCGCGCTATTGGTCGGGAATGACCGGCCAACTTGGCAACCTGCCGGACGCCCTCAAGGCCCACGGCTATCGCAACCTGTTCTTTCTCTCGGGCCATCACCGCACCTATTTCCAGCTGGCCGAACATTACGGCGAGCAGATCGATGTCTATCGCGACGTGTGGAACCGGGGCGATCGGCACATCAACGAAGATTCGGCCATGCTCGACTGGCTCGACGAGACACCGATCGGCGAGACCCCGCGCGAATTCATGTGGTTCCACCTCATGGGGGCCCACCGCCTCGCGTATCGCAATGAAGACAGCGATCTCGAGGTGCTGGACTGGGGTGCGAGCGGCAGCCGGCGGCCCGCTGACGATGCGCTGGCGACCCATGTCCGTCGCTACCATATCGGCCTGCGCGAGGCCGACGGCGTGATCGAGCAGATATTTGCCAGGCTAGACGCAGCAAAGATGCTCGACGATGCGCTGGTCGTCATCACGTCGGATCACGGCGAATACCTCGGCGAGAACGGCCTGACCGGGCACGGCAAGCCCCCGACCTGGCCGATTACGGCCGTGCCCTTGCTGGTTTACGGAGGGGGCGCGCAGGACTGGCCTGATCGCGCGCCGGCAAGCTCGGTCGATATAGCGCCAACATTCCTGCACGCGATCGGCGCGCCGATCCCGGACCAGTGGGCGGGCATCGCCTTGCAACAGCCGACGCGGCGCTGCGCGGTGGAATCGGGGAGCACGGGCAACCGGGTGCTCACTGCGCGGATCGGCGATGCCGATGTACGGCTGTGGGAGGTCACTGGGAAGGGGAAGGGCGAGTTCCTCGCTCCGGCCAGAGCCTCGGCACCGCCGGTCGACCCGGTGACCGGACCGGCGCAGCAGCAGACGGCCGCGCAGGTCCGGTCCTGCCTGGCCGCGCGCTGACCGCCTAGCTGCCCTTGAAGTCCGGCGGCCGTTTTTCGAGCAGCGCGTCGATGCCTTCCATGTGGTCCTGCGTCAGGTGCATGAGCGCCTGCGTATTCGCGGCCATCTCGAGCGCCGTATCGTAACTCACCGAGCGGCCCTGCCGCATCAGGTTCTTGGCCTGCCGCAGCGCGTGCGGGGGCATGGCCGCGACCTTGGCGGCGAGCGCGCGTGCCTCGTCCATTAATGCATCGCCTTCGACCACGCGGCTGACCAGCCCCCAGTCGAGCGCCGTCTGCGCGTCGATCACGTCGCCGGTATAGAACAGCTCCGCCGCGCGCGCTTCGCCGATGATGCGCGGCAGGATCCATGTGCCGCCGTCGCCGGGGATGATCCCGAGTTTGAGGAAAGTGACGCCGAACTTCGCCTTGTCGCTCGCGATGCGCATGTCGGCCAGGCAGGCGAGGTCGCACCCCAGCCCGATCGCCGGCCCGTTGACCGCCGCGATCAGCGGCACGCGCAAGCCGTAAAGCGCGCGCAGGACCTTGTGGATGTTGTTGCGATAGCCGTCGGAAATCTCCGGGGCGGTCCCGCCGAAAGTGCCGGTCCGCTCCTTCATAGCCTTGATGTCGCCGCCAGCCGAAAACGCCCGCCCCGCACCGGTCAGGATCACGCAGCGCACGTCCATGTCCGCGTTGATTGCATCGCAGGCGGCGGCGAATGCGTCCCCGTCGCCCTTGGCCCCGAGCGGGTTCATCGTATCGGGACGGTTGAGGGTGAAGGTGGTGACGTGGTCGGCGGTTTCGGCGGTGAGCAGGGTCATGGGCGGAAAGTCCTTTCGCACACCTCCATGCCACCGAGCGGTCGGTTCGTCACCCTGAACGGGAGCGCGGGCTCGAGGCAGAAAATCGGCCGAATGAGGCCCGTCGGATTGTCGAGGCATTTAACAATAGTTTGATCTTCATGTGCAAATTTGCAGAATCACCTGAATTCAGGGGACGGGGACTGCGATGAGTGAAGAAGCGCTTCGAACAGAACGCCAGATTGAATGGCTGAAGACTGCATCGCCCGAAGACTGGCATCGCGTGGCCTCCAGCTTCGATACCAGGAACGACGGGTCGATGGATGCCCTGCACTGGATTATCTCGCAGGAAGAATGCGACAAGGCGACGGCGCTGATGGTGTTTTGGAAGACGGAGCCGCAAAATATCCTCGCCGTGATGGCTGAAGGAAGGTCGCCCAACATCCAACCAAACCGATTGGGCACGGCACAGCTCATAGCGCGCCGTCTCGACGAAGAAGGATATGAACGGTCAAATATCGCCTTCCATCCCGGACCTTATGTACCGCGTGACTATGACGAGATAGTCGGCCTCGTGGGGGCCCTGGATCCCGTGCCAATGCCCCTGTGCGAGGACATGAGACAAGCGATTGCGGGGAAACCCGTCCTGGTCGATTGCGAGTTTGCGAAACGCTATCCGCCCGAATTCCACAATGAGAGTATTCGCGAGCGCTACCTCACCGCCTTGCAGATTGCGCATCTGGAAAAAGGCATGCCGGATGACTGGCATTTCATCGCCGACAACTGGAACTGGGACGACGAGCTCGACGTCCTTTACTGGATCGTGAGCCAGCCTGATTGCGACAGGGCAACCGCCCTCACCACCTTCTGGAAAGGCGAGCCAACCGGGTACGATTACGAGACCGATGACGAGGAAATGGGCGCAAGCCCATATTCGGTCGCGCCGATGCTCCGATATATTTCGGAACGCTTCAACACGTCAGGCTATCCTCGCTCCGAAATCGCCTTTGATTATCTCGAGGCGCGCGGTCACAGCGCCGCTTCCGGATTTGCAGCGGCAGTTTCGGCAGGACAGCGAAGCGATATCGAGGAACTGGTCGATCGCCAGCGCGATCTCCCCAACTCCGACGTCAAAATTCATCCCGACATGACGGTTGCCAGCCTGCCGGGTCGAAAGGTCCGCAGCAGCAAACTCTACGACACCTTCCCGGCCTATTTCGATATCGACGGCTCCGACATCGGCAGCGGCCCCGTCATGAACTTCGACGGAGAGCCTGTCGGCGCAACGAGAACAGCGCCGAATCGCTTAGAACAAACGAGCGAACCCGACGCTTCGGCAAGGGTGAGGGCCATGCGCGGACTAACGGAAGCTCATGACGGAGAGGCCAAGGATACACCCAGCCCGTCAGGTCTCCTGGGCTGGATCAAGCGGCTGTTCGACCGCTAGACGGGAGCTCGCGGCAGCTTGACCCCGGTCTAGGCCCGCGCCTCCTCAACACCTGCGCTGTTGTGCCGCAGCGCGCTCAGCACCGTGTCGACGATGTGCGGCGCGTTGAGGCCCGCCTCGTCGTATTGCTTTACCGGATCGTCCTGGTCCTGGAACACGTCGGGCAGGCGCATGGTGCGCACCTTGAGGCCGCCGTCGGTCAGCCCGCTGTCGCTGGCGAAGGTCAGTACGTGTGCGCCGAGGCCGCCGATGGCGCCTTCCTCGACCGTCACCACGACCTCGTGGCTGCGCATCAGTTTCTCGATGAGCGCAGTGTCGAGCGGCTTGGCGAAGCGCAGGTCGGCCACCGTGGTCGACAGCCCCTTGGCCTCGAGCTGGTCGGCGGCCTTTTTCGCTTCCTCGAGCCGCGCGCCCAAGGACAGGATCGCGACCTTGCTGCCTTCGCGCACGATGCGGCCCTTGCCGATTGCGAGCTTCTCGAGCGTCTCCGGGATCGCAACGCCGGTGCCACTTCCGCGCGGATAGCGGAAGGCGATCGGGCCGTCGTCATATTCGGCGGCCGTGTAAGTCATGTGCGCCAGCTCCGCTTCGTCTGCGGCGGCCATCACAACCATGTTGGGCAGGGTTGCGAGATAGGTGATATCGAACGAACCAGCGTGCGTGCAGCCGTCCGCGCCGACCAGTCCGGCGCGGTCGATGGCGAAGCGCACGGGCAGGTTCTGGATCGCCACGTCATGGACCACCTGGTCGTATGCGCGCTGGAGGAAGGTGGAATAGATCGCGCAGAACGGCCGCATGCCTTCCGCCGCAAGGCCGGCCGCGAAGGTCACGCCATGCTGTTCGGCAATGCCGACGTCGAAGGCCTTGTCGGGATGCGCCTTGGCGAATTTGTCGACGCCCGTGCCGCTCGGCATGGCAGCGGTGATCGCGCAGATGCGCGGATCGCTGTCTGCGATCTTGGCGAGCGTTTCGCCGAAGACGTTCTGGTAGGCGGGCGGGCCCCCGCTGGACTTCTTCTGCTCGCCGGTGACGACGTCGAACTTGGCGACGCCGTGATACTTGTCGGCGCTGTTTTCGGCCGGCGCGTAGCCTTTGCCCTTTTTGGTGACGACATGGATCAGGACCGGACCCTGTTCGCTGTCGCGCACGTTCTCGAGCACGGGAATCAGGTGGTCGAGATTGTGCCCGTCGATCGGGCCGACGTAGTAGAAGCCGAGTTCCTCGAACAGCGTGCCGCCGGTGACCATGCCGCGGGCATATTCCTCGGCCTTTTCGAGGCCCGAGTGAACCTTGCGGCTGAGCTTCTTGGAGATCCGCGAGGCGAGGCTGCGCAGGCCGAGATACTCGCTGCTCGAAACGGTGCGCGCCAGATAGGCCGACAGCCCGCCTACCGGTGGCGCAATCGACATGTCGTTGTCGTTGAGGATCACGATCAGGCGATTGCCCGCCTGTTCGGCGTTGTTCATCGCCTCATAGGCCATGCCCGCGCTCATCGCGCCGTCGCCGATCACGGCGATGCCGCGGCCCGGCTTTCCGAGCATCTTGTTCGCCATGGCGAAGCCAAGCGCGGCGCTGATCGATGTCGAACTGTGCGCCGCGCCGAAGGGGTCGTATTCGCTCTCCGCGCGCTTGGTGAAGCCGGACAGGCCGCCACCCTGGCGCAGGGTGCGGATGCGGTCGCGCCGCCCGGTCAGGATCTTGTGCGGATAGCACTGGTGGCCGACGTCCCAGACGAGCTTGTCGGTGGGCGTGTTGAAGACATAGTGAATTGCCGTAGTCAGCTCGACAACGCCGAGGCCCGAACCGAGGTGTCCGCCGGTCGTGCCGACCGCGTCAATCATTTCCGCGCGCAATTCGTCGGACAGCTGCCTCAGCTGGCTCTTGTCGAGCTTGCGCAGGTCATCGGGAGTCTGGACCGTGTCGAGCAGCGGCGTTTCGGGACGGCTAGTCATGCGACAAGGCCTTACACCGGGAAAACGAAACTGTCGATGAACGCTTTATCTATGGAAAAACACGTCCTGGCGCTCGCTCAAGCAGCGCACTCGTCGCACAGGCCGCGCAACTCAATGACGGGGCGCACATCGGTGAAGCCCGCATCCTTGCCCGCCGCGCGCAGCGCGCCGGTCACCCGCTCGTCGTCGAGGTGGGTGGCCTTGCCGCAATCATCGCAGATCAGGAAGATGCAGTCGTGGCGGCAACCCGGATGGGTGTTGACGAGATAGGCATTGGCGCTCTCGATCCGGTTGGCGAGATTGGTGCGCACGAACAGGTCGAGAATGCGATAGACGCTGTTCGGCGCCACTCGCTTGCCGCGCGCGGCGGAGAGATTGTCCGCAATATCGTAGGCGCTTGCGGGTTTGTCGTGCTTCGCCAGTTCCTCGAACACCGACTGGCGCATGCCGGTCCATTGTTCGCCATGTTCGGTCAGCGTGTGGCGCGCGGCATCGACCAGCGCCTCGCCTCGATGTTCCTTGTGGGTGTGCCCTGCCATGCGCGAGAGGTAGGCCCGCGCTGGGCGACTATCAAGTCAGTTCGGCTGGAAGCGGGCCGTATAGACGCCCGGATACATCGCCTTCAGCGCCGCCACCTTGGGCGCGTCCCAGCGCACGATGTAGCCGTGCCGCGGGTTCTTGAGCATGAAGTCCTGATGATAGGTTTCGGCCGGGTAGAATGCCTGGGCGCGCTCGATCTTCGTCACGATCGGCTGGTCCCACAGCTTTGCCGCCTTCAGCTGCGCCAGATAGGCTTTGGCGACCGCGTTCTGTTCGGCGGACAGGGGGACAAGCGCATTGCGATATTGCGCGCCGGTATCCGGTCCTTGGCGGTTGAGCTGGGTCGGATCCGTTACCACGGAAAAGAATATGCGGAGCAACTGGTCGTACCGGATGACGCTGGGATCGTAGACGACTTTCACCGCTTCGGCATGATCGGTGATGCCGGAGGAGACGAGCTTGTAATCGGCCTGCCGTTCGGTTCCGCCGTGATAGCCGGAGACGGCGCCTTTCACGCCCCTCACATGGCTGAATACGCCTTCGACGCCCCAGAAACAGCCGCCTGCGAAGACCGCTGTTTTGAGGCCCTTGCCCTCCTTCGCAACCCGCTTGGCCGCGGGCGCTTCGACCACCGGCTCGGCAGCATTGGCGGCGTCCTGGCAAGCACCCGCGCCGAGGGCGAGCGTCGCGGCAAGGAGAGCGGCGCGCAGCTTCATCAGAACAGCGAGGCGATCACTTGCGGCACGGCGGACAGCAATTCGCCGCCGTTGGCGAGGAGGACGATGACGGCTCCGGCGCCGAAGCCGATGCCGAAATTGCGATAGAGGTCGGGGGTGAAGAGGCTCATGTCAGGGGGTCTTTCGTCAGCTTTGCCGACGTGGTTACAGCCGCTGCGATTGCAACGTCCTTAATGCGATGGTTGTGATCTGTTCAGGCGATCAAGCCCGCGCGTGAACGCTGATCAGTGCCGGAAATGGCGCATCCCGGTGAACACCATGGCGAGACCCGCTTCGTCCGCCGCCGCAATGACCTCGTCGTCGCGGATCGAGCCGCCCGGCTGGATGATCGCGGTCGCCCCCGCCTCGGCGGCAGCCAACAGGCCGTCGGCGAAGGGAAAGAACGCGTCGGAGGCGACCGCGCTGCCAACTGTGCGGCTCTGCGCCCAGCCGTATTTCTCGGCCGCTTCGGCCGCCTTCATCGCGGCAATGCGCGAGGAATCGCGGCGGTTCATCTGGCCCGCCCCGATCCCGGCGGTCGCCCCGTCCTTGGCATAGACGATCGCGTTCGATTTGACGTGGCGCGCCACCGTCCAGGCGAAAAGGCAGTCTTTCAGCTCCTGCTCGGTCGGCTCACGCTGGGTCACGACCTTGAGGTCCGCCGCGGTGATCGCGCCATTGTCGCGCGTCTGGACCAGCAGGCCGCCGGTGATCGGCTTGACCAGCAAGCCGCCACGGCGCGGATCGGGCAGGTCGCCGGTGACGAGCAGGCGCAGGTTCTTCTTCTTCGCGAAAGCCGCGCGCGCTTCGTCGGTGACCGAAGGCGCAATCACGACCTCGGTGAAGATCTCGCAGATCGCCTCTGCCGTCGCGCCGTCGAGTTCGGAGTTGACGGCGACGATCCCACCGAAGGCCGACACGCTGTCGCAGGCGAGCGCCGCGTTCCAGGCATCGAGAAGGCTCGCCGCCTGCGCCACGCCGCAGGGGTTGGCGTGCTTGACGATGACCACTGCCGGTTCGCCCCCGGCGAATTCCGCGCACAGTTCCAGCGCGGCATCGGCATCGTTGTAATTGTTGTAGCTGAGCTCCTTGCCCTGCAGCTGTTCGGCCTGCGCAATCCCGCGCCCGTGCGGGCCGGCGGGCGTGTAGAGCGCGGCCTTCTGGTGCGGGTTTTCGCCATAGCGCAGCTCGACCGGCGCCTTGCCGTTCACCGCCAGGAAATCCGGGAACAGCTGCTGCTGGTCGGCGAAGGCAAACCACTGGCTGATCATGCTGTCATAGGCAGCGGTCGCCGCGAACGCCTTGGCCGCGCATTTGCGGCGGAAGTCGAGCGAGGTCGCGCCGGTCGCATCGAGTTCGCCGATCAGCGTGTCGTAATCGGCCGGATCGGTCACGATGGTGACGAACTGGTGGTTCTTCGCCGCGCTGCGGACCATCGACGGTCCGCCGATATCGATATTCTCGATGATCTCGTCACGATCCGCACCGCGCATCACGGTCGCTTCGAACGGATAGAGGTTGACCACCACGAGGTCGATCGCGCCGATCGCGTGCTCCTCCATCGCGGCGGCGTGGTCGGGGTTGTCACGCACGGCGAGGAGGCCGCCATGGACCATGGGGTGGAGCGTCTTCACGCGCCCGTCCATCATCTCGGGAAAGCCGGTGAGGTCCGACACGTCCTTCACCTCGAGCCCGGCCTCGCGCAGCGCCTTGGCGGTGCCGCCGGTCGAGACCAGCTCGACGCCCTTCGCCGCGAGCGCCTTGCCAAGATCCACCAAACCGCTCTTGTCGGACACCGAGAGCAGTGCCCGCTTGATCGCCACATCCGTCACAGGAATTTCACCCCATTCGTTTGAGCAGCCAGGGGAAACGTCCCCCGCTGCGCGCAGTCAGTCCTTCGACCACGAGTTGCTGCGTGGCGCGCGGGCGGCCGTGCCCGTCGACCCACAGGCTGTCCTCGAGTCCGATCGTGGCTTCGCCGCTATCGCCTCCGAGGCGGAATTGCCAGTAGCTTCCGTCTGGCAGGGCGAGGCCCGCGCCGCGCCGGTCCTCCGACAGGCCCGCCTCGATCCCGTAACCGAGGTGGAAGCGCAGCGCGAAACCGATCTTGCCGCGCTGGCCCTTGCGACCCGAAGGTTCGAGCACGTCTTCGCCGCGGAGTTCCTCCCCGTCGGCGGATAGCAGCACTATACGGCGGTGGAGCAGCCCGTGCCGCGCGGCATAGCCATTGTGCACCGCCTCCAGTCGCGTGGCGTCACGGCCCCGCTGCTTCACGGTGGTGCGCGAAATATCGACCTCCTCGACGCCCTTGCCGATTTGACCCTTGATGAGGATGGCGGTCGAATTGGCGTCGTCGAGCACCAGCGTCGAATGCGCCGCCGTGCCGCGCAGGCCTTGTTCGATGCGCACGGGCACCTGCCCGCCAGCGAGCTCGGCACCGCCGCAATTGACGATGATGCGCTGTTCGCGCGCGGAAAATTCGAAGGCGAGCGTGGAAGCGCAGCCGAACCGGGCATGCCGCGCGCGCGGCGGCGGCGCGGCGTCCATCACCAGCACGCTTTTGCCTGCATCCACCCGCTGGTAGCCCCAGTGGCGCATGTCCTTGCCCGGTCGGGCGCGGACACCGCTCGCTTCGATCAGCACATCGAGCCGGGCGGCCGAGACCTTGGCCCCGCCCTGCCAGCTGCCGAGCCCGCGATCGCCCATTCGCAGCGTCAGGAGCGGCGGGACGAGCAAGGCGATCATCGTGTCGAGCGCGCTCGGCGGATCGCGGTCGACCGCAGCGTAACAGGCGCGCAGATCGACCAGCAGCGCGATGGCTTCCATCTGCGCCAGCGGACTGCGCGAGAGCACCCCGCCATCATCGCTGACAAGCTCGCCCAGCGCGCGCAGCAGGCCCGCTTCGCCATAGAGGCAGCGCGGGCGGCCATCGGGCAGCAGCAGTCCGGCTGCCGTTACCGCGCACCAGCCGGCGACCTGCCCCAGCCGGTCGTCGGCGCTGGCTACTTGCCGGTCGAGCCAGCGCGCGGTCGTCTCCATCGCTTCTAGCGCCTTGGTGCGCAGCTTGGCATCGCCTGCGAGGATCAGCGGCGCATGGGTGAACCAGGCGAGGAGGCGAAGCCCGGCATTCTCCACCGTCCAGGCAGCCCCCTTGGCGGGAACCGGATTGAGCTTGAGCCAGCGCGCCAGCAGCTTCTCTCCAACGGCGGCACATTCGGCCTGCGGGGCACAGGCACCGAGGTCGCGCAGCCAGGTGAAACCGTGGACCGTCCGCAGGAAGGGCGGCGTCAGCGGTGCACAGCTGGCGAAATCGACCTTGTCGATCGGCGCCTTCAATCCATGGACCTGCAGGTGTCCGGCGCGCAGCGCCATGGCCGCCGCGCGCTCGCCCTTGAGCGGACTCTCGACCGTTCCCAGCAGGCGCGGCGCGGACGGCTTGCGCAAGGGCGCGGACAGTACCGAGCCGGGCACACCCAGGCGATAGGCCCAGCGCAGGACGGAATCGACGGGACCGGCACGCGGCGGCTTGAAATCGGCGAGCACCAGCGCACGACCGGGCTCCAGCGGGGTGCCGTCACCCGCGACCCCGCCGTCGTTGGCGACGACGAGTGCCTCGCCGGCGTCGGTCAGGGGCAACGCGATCGCATCGGCGGCCTCGAGCGCCTGGTCCTCGCCGCGCAGGAGCGTGCGGGCGCCGTCGCTCATTGGCTGCCTTTCAGTGCGGCGATGTTCGCCGCATACTGCGCAGGCCCGCCCTTGAAGGTCGCCGACCCTGCCACCAGCACATCCGCCCCGGCATCGACGCAGAGCCGCGCGGTGTCGGCATCGACCCCGCCGTCGACTTCGAGGTGTATCGGCTTGCCGCACTTGTCGATCATCGAGCGGATCGCCTCGATCTTGCGCAGCTGCGAATGGATGAACTTCTGCCCGCCGAACCCGGGATTGACGCTCATCACCAGCACCAGGTCCACTTCCTCGATCAGGTAATCGAGCATCTTCGCCGGGGTTCCGGGATTGAGCACCACGCCCGCTTTCTTGCCGAGCCCGCGGATCGCCTGCAGCGTGCGGTGGATATGCGGCCCGGCTTCGGGATGGACCGTGATGACATCGGCCCCGGCTTCCGCGAAGGCTTCGAGATAGGGGTCGATCGGGGCGATCATCAGGTGCACGTCGAACGGCTTGTCGGTGTGAGGGCGCAGGGCCTTCACCACCGCCGGGCCGATGGTGATGTTGGGCACGTAATGCCCGTCCATGACATCGACATGGATCCAGTCGGCCCCCGCTGCGTCGATCGCGCGCACCTCTTCCCCCAATCGCGCGAAATCCGCGGACAGAATTGAGGGGGAGATCAACGGGGTCGCCATGGATGCGGGCCTTGTGCTGGGTGCTGTGCGAGCCTTGGCCAGCCCTACGCGCGCGAAACGGCGGTTAACAAGCTGGACACCGCGCCTTTTCCACACCGCTTCGGCAGGTTACGTGGGGGGGATGGCCCAGCTGCGCAAACTCACCGCCAACTTCGTCGAGACCGAGGTCGATGGCGAAGTGCTGATCGTCGACCTCGACGGTGGCGAACTGTTCTCGCTTTCCGGCACGGCACGGGATATCTGGCGCCTGATCGATGGCGAGCGGAGTGCGGACGCGATCGTGGAAGCGCTGCAACAAGAGTTTACAGCCCCGGCAGGCGCAGTGGAGCAGGACGTCAGGGCGCTGCTCGAGGAGCTGCAGGATGCCGCTCTCGTCGCGCTCGCCTAGATTTATCCTGCGCTTGCGGTATTATGGGCAGCAGTCGCCAAGGAAACGAAGATGACCGAGCACAAGCAGAACGCCATGGCCAGCAAGCGCGAATGGGTCGCCCCCGAACTGGTCCGCCTCGGCACCATTCGCGACATCGCGGGGCCGCGCGGAAGAAGCTTCCAGTCCGGACCGAATGCGAGGTCCTGACGACCCTATCACCTTTGTGCTGTAGTCTAAGGACACATGTTCTTAATCTCGTCTAAGGGGCTAGCCGCGAAACGGGGATTAGCTGGGCCGTTTCTCTCCTTCGACGGCCGACAGGCCCCCGCGCACTGGAGTTCAGAGAATTTCGATTGCTGGTCTGCCGGCGAACGGCGGGCTCCGGACAGTAGCACCCTCCTGCTCGGCAGGATCGACAATTTCGAGACCGCTCGCGAGCAACTGTGTCTTGGAAGAGAGGTCGCTCCTGCAGCCCTCTATCACGCCGCAGTCCAATGCTGGGGCGACGAAGCCGACAAGCGCCTGATCGGCCATTATTCCGCCGTCACGATCCTTGGGCCAAGGCGCCTCAGGCTTGTCCGCTCACCATGGACTGCACCGCCGCTGCATTTCGTCGCGCGAGACTCGGGCATCGTCGCGTCCCCCATCCTGAACGCCCTTTTTGCTACCGGTGTCGAGCGGGAGATCGATTACGAGCACCTTGCCGACCAGCTCGCCTTCGACCACCACGATCTCGAGCCACGCGGGTGGTTCCGAGGCATCGGTCGGGTTCCTCTCGGCACGCGCATATTTGTGGAAGGCGATCGCATATCGCTGGACCGATATTACGACCCGGTCGCGATCCCGGAAGTTCGCTTCGCCAAGGACGATGACTATGTGGCAGCAGCCCGCGAATTGCTGGACGAGGCGGCGCGGCACGCCCTGGCGGGCGCACGCCGACCCGCCGTGATGCTATCGGGCGGGCTCGATAGTCCGATCGTCGCCGACGCGTTGCTTCGGGCCATGCCCGGGGATGCGCCTTTGCCCAGCTATACTCACGGCCCGATCGAGGGCTGGGACGGCATCTCGCCACCGGGCAGCTTCGGGGACGACCGGCCCTTCGTTCGGGAGTTTGCGCGGCTACATCCGCGGTTGCTGCCGCGCTTCCCCGATCCCGCTCCCGCCGAGCATGATTATCGGCTGCGCGAACTGCTCGATTACACCGCAAGTCCCACGGCCAACATCGCCAACATCGGTTTCTTTCATAACCTCCTGGAAGCCGCCGCGGGAGACGGCTGTGATACGGTGCTTACCGGGATGTTGGGCAACTTCACCATCAGCCTGGATGGTCGCTGGGCCGCCCCGGAATATGCCCGCAAGATGCGCGTCCGTGCGCTCTGGGCCCTTGTTTCACGACAAGCTGACGGCGATAGCAGGAGCGCGTTTCGCCGCCTGTTGGCCGAGGGCATCCTTCCGAACTTACCCCTACCCCTGCAGACCCGTGTTCGAAGCCTCGTTCACCCGGCCCTCTACGGCTCCATTCCGCCCTATGCCCTTTTGACCGACGCAGCCAAGTCCGCCTGGTCCGCCCGGTCGCGGACCATCGCAGGGGAGGAGATCGGTGATCCGGCCGCTATCGAACGGTCTCGCGAAGAGGCAATTCGCGGGATGTGGGCGAGTGCCGACAGTGGCGAGGATCTCGATCTTGGTCTGGAGCGGATGCACCGGATCACCTTTCGGGATGTGACCGCCTATCGCCCCCTGATCGAATTCTGCCACGGTCTTCCGACGGACCAGTTGGTCCGGAACGGAGTCTCTCGCTATCTTGCCCGGCGAATGGCGAAAGGGATCATGCCGGAAGATCAGCGCCGGAACACGAGCATGGGACGGCACAATGCGGACTGGCATACGCGCATCTCGACGCGGCGCGAGGAGCTGGCGCGCGCCGCCGAACGCATCGCGCTGCACCCTCAGCTGGGACAGATCGTCGACGTCCCCCGGATGGTGGCTCTCCTGCAAGAATGGCCCGATCGTACGCCCGTCGACCCGGGGGAAGAGCTCCCACGCGCGCTGGGTCTCACACGCGCGCTGACGGCCGCCACATTCGTCGCCCACAGCGAACGGAGAAACGCTTTTTGATCGTCGCGATCGCCGCAGGTAGGGCGAGGGGATGACCGGACCCTTTCGCACGATCGCAAGCCTCGCCGGACCGCGGCACCTGACCGGCCTCGCCATGCTCACGGCGGCGATGGCGCTGAGCGAGAGCGTCGGTCTCGTCCTGCTGGTCCCGCTGGTTGCAGCCCTGTCCGGTCCGGGCGCACTCCCCGGAATGCCGATCGCACTGCCAGAGTGGTCGCTCGAAACGATGCTGGCCGTGTTCGTCGCGCTGGTGGCGGCGCGAGCCGTGGCCGACATCTGGCGCAACCTGCTGGCCCAGCGGTTGCAGATCGCCGTGGTCGATGGCCTGCGCGACCGCGCCGTCACCGCCCTGCTCCATGCCGACTGGCGCGCGGTTTCAACCATGCACCAGAGCCGCAATCGCGCCCTGATCGTCACGTCGGTGGACCGGGTGGGCGAGGCGGTGCATCATTTCGCGGGACTTGTCCGGGCAGCAATCGCGCTCGTCGCCCTGGCCCTCGCTGCGCTAGCGATCGCGCCGCTGTTCGCGTTGGGCTGCGTCCTGGCGGGCGGTATCGCCCTCGGCTTGCTCCGCGGGCTGAGGGTCGATGCCCGGCGGCTCGGCGAAGCGCTGTCGCGGCGCTACGACGAGGTTTACCTGCGGCTCGAACAGACCCTCTCAGCCTTGCGGCTGGTCAAGAGTTTCGGGCGCGAACGGGCGGAGGCCCAAAGGCTGGCGGATGCCTTCCGCTCGATGCGCGTGGCCGAAACCGCCTATGTCCGCAGCGCAGCAATCGCGCGCGCGGCGCTCCAGGTGGGCGCCGCCGTAATGCTAGCGCTGGGAGTGTGGTTCGCGGTCGAGCGGTGGGACGTAGCTGCGCCGGTCCTGCTCGCATTCGTCGCCATCGGGGTGCGCGCGATCCCGCTTATCGAAGCGCTGCAAGTCGCAGCGCAAGGCTGGAACCATGCCGCGCCCGCTTTAGAGGAAGCGCAGGCGCTGATCGCCCGCACCGAAGCCGCCGCGGAAGTTGGCGCGGACAAGACCCCGCGCCACGGCACATCGCTCGCCCTCGAGGCCGTTTCGCTTGCCCATGGACGCGACCGGTCCGCGATCGAAGGCGTCTCGTTCGCCATTCCTCGCGGGGCCATTGCGGCGCTCACCGGTCCTTCCGGCTCGGGCAAGAGCACCATTGCCGACCTGCTTGGCGGCCTCGTCTCGCCCGACAGCGGACGCGTGCTGGTCGACGGCCTCCCGCTCGAAGGCGGGGCGCGCCAGGGCTGGCGCAGCCGCGTCGCCTATGTGCAGCAGGAGCCGGTGCTGTTCAGCGGGACGGTGCGCGAAAACCTGCTGTGGGCCAAGCCCGACGCCACGCCGGTCGAACTCGACCGCGCCCTCGACCGCGCTGCCGCAGGCTTCGTTCGCACCCTGCCCGAGGGGCTCGACTGCCCGCTTGGCGAAGGGGGCCGCGCGCTCTCGGGCGGGGAACGCCAGCGCCTGGCGCTCGCCCGCGCCCTACTGCGCGAGCCCGACCTGCTGATCCTCGACGAGGCAACCAATGCGCTCGACGGGGCGAGCGAAGCGGTGATTGCCGATGCAGTCGCGGCCTTGCGCGGCCACTGCACGGTGCTCGTCATCGGGCATCGCGGCACGCTGACCGAAATCGCCGATCTGCGCTTCCGCATCGAAGGCGGTCGCCTGCGCGCAAGCTGAACGCGCGGGCACAGGCCAATTCAGCCGCAATTCAGTGCATTCCGGTAGATAGGCCCCATATCACGACCGCAAGGTCCGCCTCCGCGTGAGGCGTCGCGCATGAGAACAGGGATTTTTATGACCAGCACGACCAAGACCCTCGCCGGGATGGCCGGCGTCGCGCTCGCAGGCGTGGCGCTTGCCGCGCCGGTCCAGGCACAATACCGCCAGACCATCAGCGACAACCCCGCGAAATGCGCCGCCGGCGCCGGCCCGGCCGTCCGCGTGACGGTGACCGGGATCAAGGAATCGAAGGGCACGATGCGCGTCCAGAGCTATCGCGGGACGCAGCAGGACTGGCTGGAAAAGGGCAAGTGGATCAATCGCATCGAAGCCCCCGCACGGGCCGGATCGATGACCTTCTGCATGCCCGTACCCGCACCCGGCACCTATGGCATCGCCGTGCGCCACGACATCAACGGCAACGGCAAGACCGATATCTTCGCCGACGGCGGTGCGATGTCGAACAATCCCAGCATCAACATCTGGAACCTCGGCAAGCCGAGCTACAAGAAGACCGCGTTCAAGGTCGGCAATGGGGTCGAATCAATCACCATCGCCATGCGCTATCGCTGAGCGCGGCGCTTGCGCCATAGCTCGACCAGCGCCCCCGGCGCGGCGAGCAGCGGGTGCTTTGCGCGAAAGGGCGTGACCTCCAGCGCGATGCCGGTGTGGCGGTGGAGCTTCCACGCGGCATAGTCGGCCGCACCGTCGAAAGTGGTCGTCGCCTTCGCGAGCCGCAACAGGTTGAGCGCCTTGCCCACCCGCGCGCGAGTGGACCACCACTCGAGTGTCGCCTTGCGGGCACCGGGCTCCAGTTGCGTCGACAGGCACTCTCCTGCGCGTGAGAAAGCTATGTCCTGTGCGGCCCAGGCGAGCGGCAGCAGCCCTTCGAAATGCTCGCGATTGACCGACAGGATCGAGTCCTCGCGTCCCGGCTGCTCGACCCGGAATTCTGCCCGATAGGTCGCGCGGAACAGCGCGCGCCAGTAATCCGCCGCAGTGCCGCTGGCAGGCCCCAGCGCCGCCGCGAGGCGCGCCGCCGTCGTCGCGGCGCTGGCGACCGCCGTGGCGATCGCCTCGCGCGCATCGTCGTTGCGGGCCCAGATCAGGGCGCTCGGCTGGACAAACCGGGCCCAGATCGTGGTGTCGCGCGACTCGCCGCTTGCCGCGCTTGAGAATTGCTCGAGCGACATGGTCGCGATCTTGGCGCGCAACACCTCGCCGCCATGTTCCCATTCGCGATAACTGACCCGCGGCCAGATCCGCTCCCGCTGCGGGCCCGGCACCAACACGTAGAAATCGAGCACGCCTTCGAGCGAACCGGTGCGCAGATTGGAGCCGTAGAACAGCACGCCGAGCGCACCGGCCTCTTCACCGAGCATCCGCGCATAGGCGCCGACCTCGGGCCGGATTTCGCGCGCCAGGCTTTCGCGCACGCGCTCGGCCAGTGTCACGTTCACGGGGTGACGAAGGTCAGCTCGGGTCCCTGCCCGATCAGGTACCGGCCGGCCGGAAAGGCCTCCCCGTCGAGGATCACCGGCTCGCCGACGTCGAGCGAAAACGCGTGCGCCGATAGCTGGTGGAAGCCCGCGCCCGCCAGCCAGTCCGGCCGCCAGCCGAGCAGGATCGCAGGCACGGACGCGAGGATCCGGCGGCGCGGCTTGTCGAGCAGCGCCAGCTTGATGCCGTCGCCATCCGGGGCGAACAGCTTGATGTCGAGCGGCATCTTGGCGAGCGTGCTAGCGAGCAAGAGGCTGCGACGGGCCGGATCGCCATGGGCCGAGCGCTCGACCGGCTCGCCCGAGGGCAGGTAGGCCAAGCTCATCTCGGTGCCACGCCGCCATTTGTTGGCGTCGCTGCCGAACAGCGCCTGCATCACCCCCCATGCCCCGGTCGCGCCCACGGCCAGGCTGTTGAAAAAGCCCAGCGCATGGGCGTCCTGACCGGTCTCGATCCCGAGCGTGAAGGCCCCGGCACCGAAGATGAATCCCAGCATCGGCGGTTCACCGCCCCCCTCGCGGGCGACGGAGAGCGGCCGGCGCACGATGCGCTTGCCGTTTGCGAAAGCCGCAATCGCGTCGGGCAGGTTCCAGCCCGGCGGCGCACCGAGATCGACGTTGAGCGCGTTCGTCTTGCCCTTGGGCAGGATTGCCAGCGCCGGCCAGGCGTCGCCGAACACGCCCTGCCCCATCGTCAGCACGTCGCGCACCGTCCCGTCACCCCCATTGATGATGAGATAGTCGATCCCGTCCGCAGCGAACGCCGCCAGCGCCGCGGCGATGTCCTCCCGCTCGCGCGGTTGGGCCACGGTGATGTCGGGCCGCTCGGTGCATTCGAGGTCCTGGCCCTTGTTGCGGTGGCTGCGCGGGTTGTAGATCACCCCGATCCGCGGCGCATCACGACGCGCCGCGCCGATACCCTGCCCGCTCCGCCCAGGCGCCTGCCCGGTGCTGGCCGACATCGGCAACTGGTCGAAACGATAGATCGTGCGGTCCATGATCGCTGTGGGCCTTAGCCGCGAAGGCAGGGCCTTTCCTAGGGGAAAATCGCCGAGCAGGACGGGGACCCGGACAAGAAGGCCTGGCGCACCCGACAGGATTCGAACCTGTGGCCTCTGCCTTCGGAGGGCAGCGCTCTATCCAGCTGAGCTACGGGTGCCTGTGCCAATCGGCCTATCGACGAGCGGGGCGCTTAGCAAGGCGTGCGGGCGCTCGCCAGTGCAAATCGCCGAGCGCGCGAATTGCGCGCCTGGCGTTAGCCATTTGGCAAGGAGGGATGCGTAATCCCTCAAGCCATGAGCGCCATTGCCCACGAATTCGACCTCAGCCAGGCAACCATGCTGCCGCCGGTGGAACCCGGCCCGCGCGCGGTGCCCGACGTGGGCGAGCTCGCCAACCGGTGGGACGCGGTCCATGAAGCGGGCGCTGCCGTCGGCAATCTCGCCCAGCTCGGCCGCGAGACGGTCTCGCAGGAGGTCGCTTCGCTACCGCTTCGCGCGGCAGAACAGGGCGGCTGGCAATACGAGATGGTGGCGCGCGGGATCGACGATCTCGCCGCGGTCATGCAGCCAGGCCTGCGAGCCCTGCTTTCGCTCACCGCGCAAGGGCAGGACACCACGGCGGCGGCCCTGACGCTGTGGCGCGAATTCCACACCGCGCGCGGTGCCATCCTTGCACTGGTTCCCGCCGAATAGGCTCCGGGTCAGGCGCAGCTTGACTGCGTTCGCCATCTGTTCCAATCCGGTGCCATGACGGATTCGGCAATTCTGCAGGCAGAAACCGCGGCCATGGTCGCACGCGGCATCGCGCGACTGTTCGCGCGCAACGACATCTGGTGCCTGGCGGAAATGCCGCTGCGAAACGGGCGGCGCGCGGACCTGATGGGTGTCGATCCCAAGGGACGGGTGATCATCGTGGAGATCAAGGTCCAGCGCGCGGACCTGCTGGGTGACGGCAAGTGGCCGGACTATCTCGACCATTGCGACCGCTTCTACTGGGGCCTGCCCCCGGGGCTCGATCGCGGACCGCTGGAGGGGCCGGATTACCGTCCCGACTGCTGCGGCATCATCGTCGCCGACGGATACGACGGCGAGATCGTGCGTCCCGCGCCGCTCCACCCGCTGGCCGCCGCTCGCCGCAAGGTCGAGGTTGAGCGGCTGGCACGCGCCTCGCTGCGCCGGATGACCGTGGCCGGCGATCCACACTGCGCCCCATGGGGTGGGGACGGCTGAACGAAGCGCTTGTCCGCGCTTGCCCGCATGCGGCATAGGTGGCGCGGATCATGTGGACGGCCATTCTCCTTTCCGCACTGGCGATGACGGCGATCGTCGCCGGGCGCTATCTCGCGGCGAGCGGCGTCTTCGCGCTCGTCACGGCTCGCGTGCGGCCCGGCTACCACGCGAAGCTCGGCCCGCAGATCCGGCGCGAGATCGGCTGGTCGCTAGCCTCGGCAGCGATCTATGGCATCCCCGCTGGCGTCGTCGCCTGGGGCTGGCAGGAGCGTGGCTGGACGCAGATCTACACCGGCTGGAACGACTATCCGCTGTGGTATCTCCCGGTCGCCCCGCTGCTCTACCTCTTCGCGCACGATACGTGGTTCTACTGGACCCACCGTTGGATGCACCGGCCGAAGCCGTTCCGCGTGGCGCATGCCGTCCACCATGCCAGCCGCCCGCCGACCGCCTGGGCGGCAATGAGCTTCCACCCGTGGGAGGCCCTGACCGGCGCGGTGGTCATCCCCGCGCTCGTCTTCCTGATCCCGATCCATGTCGCCATGCTCGGTCTCGTGCTGATGGTGATGACCGTGATGGGCGTCACCAACCATATGGGCTGGGAGATGTTTCCCCGATGGCTGGTTCATTCGCGGTTAGGCGGGTGGCTGATAACCGCCAGCCACCACCAGCGTCACCATGAAGAGTATCGATGCAATTACGGCCTCTATTTCCGTTTCTGGGATCGCCTGTGCGGCACGGACCGCGGGCTGAGCGCGCAACTGTGAAGCGCCTCACCGCCCTTGCCGCCCTGCCGCTCGGCCTGTTGGTGGCCGGCGCATCGCCTACGGTGGAACAGGCCAAGGTTTCGGTGACGGTAACCGACCTGCGCAATGCCAAGGGGATCGTGCGCGCTTGCATGACGACCGACGAAAGCAAATTCCCTCGCTGCCGCGGCGTGCCCAATGCCTATGCCGCGACCGCCGATGCGAAGGCCGGAACGGTCAGCTTTACCTTCACCGACGTGAAGCCCGGGCGTTACGCTATCGCGCTGCTGCATGACGAGAACGGCAACGGCAAGGCCGACCGCGCACTGGGCATGATGCCCAAGGAGGGCTTCGGCTTTTCGCGCGACGCCCCGGTCCGCATGGCCCCGCCGAAATTTTCGGACGCCGCCTTCGACATCGGTGCGGCCGACAAGGCGCTCACGATCCGCATGCGCTACATGCTCTGACCCACCCTGCCGGCCCCGCCGGAGGAAAGGTTGGTAAACGTATTTAACCATATGTTTACCACGCATCCGCCATACCGTTTCCGAACGAGCACAACTCTTTCGGGGGCGTAGGAATCCATGGACAGGCTTGGCGGCTATTTCGGCGCGCATGAATCGGACGAACCGATCGACGAATACGTCGATGACGGCGATGCCGACATCCAGCCGCCGCCCTCGCCCGTCGGCCAGGACGAGCGCCGCATGCAGGTGCGCGCCTACAACCACTGGGCAAGCCTGCTGGGCGACCGCAACTATCCCGATATCGAGGATCTCGAACCCGACGCGCTCGACGATTTCGGCCCGTTCTCGGTCCTGCTCGATTTTCGCGACGGCATCGAGGATCCGGCCGTGCCGTTCGTCGGCGCCGAACTCGCCGAAGAATGCGGTCACGACGAACTGATCATCCGCCTGTCGGACGTGCCGAGCCGCTCCGTGCTCAGCCGCATCACCGACCATTACATGCAGATCCTCGCCAATCAGGCGCCGATCGGCTTCGAGGCTGAATTCGTCAACGAACGCGGCGCGACGGTGCTCTATCGCGGCATCCTGCTGCCCTATTCGTCTGACAACGAGACGATCGATTTCATCTACGGCGTCATCAACTGGAAGGAAATGGCCGACCAGGCGGCGGCGGACGAGCTGCTGCTTGAGATCGGCCAGTCGCTCGGCGACTACGACGAGGACGAGGAGGCTGCCGAAGCGGAAGCCCAACTTGAAACCGCCGAGATGCTGACTGCGCAAGGCGACGGCGACCCCTTCTCCGACGACGTGCTCGACCTTGCGGCGCTGGATGTGGCCGGGATCGAGGACGGGGACGGCTTGCCGGCCCCCGCGTTCGGGCAGGACGAAGCACCCGAGCCGGCAACCCAGCGGCAGCTGCGCGGGGTCGATGCGCTCGGCAATCCGATCGGCGGTTATATCGGCGACGAGGGCGAGGCTTACGCCGAAGCTGCGGACTTCGACGACTACGACACCGGCATCAAGACCGCTGCCGACTATGGCCTGCCGGACTGGGACGAAGAGCCCGAGGGCGAGGATGTCGACGATTTGGTCGACCCGCTCGGCGAAGAGGATGGCGAGAGCAGCCTGATGTCGCTCGTCAGCCGCGGCGAACGCACCAAGAAGGCGGTCGACCTGTCGACCACCGAACCGGCGCCGCCGGTGCCGCAGGCTTATGAGGCGGAGGAACCGACGGTTACCTTCTCGCTTCCCGAGCCCTACGAGGCCGACGAAGAACCGATGGCCGAAGCGGACGATGTGTTCGAACTCGAGGAAGAAGACGCTTTCGAGCTGACCGACGAGTTCGCCGACGACGATGACCCGGCCGAGGAACCAGTCGAGGACGTCGTAGCAGACACGGCCCCGGTCGTGTCGGGCGACCCGCTCGAACTGTCGATTGACGATGTTACCGAAGAACCCGCCCCGGCGATCGTGGTCGAGGAAGCCCCCGAGGGCCTCTACGATTGCCTCGCCGCGGCGCGCGAACAGGCGCAGGCCGCGCAAAACACCGAGGATCGCAGCCGTAAGGCGCTCTATGCCGCCGTCGCGCTGGCTTACGACTTCAGCCTGGAGACGCAGGACGACCCGGACGGTTTTGCCGAACTGCTCGACGACAATGGCCTCAGCGTGCAGGATCGCGCGCCGATGACCCCGGTGGTCAAGCTCGTCTTCGGGGCCGATTACGACAAGACCCGCCTCACCGAATATGCCGCGGTCCTGATGTACGCCCACCGGGTGGGCGTGGAACGCGGCGCCCTCGGCACGTTCCTGTCCGAGGCCGAAGGCGGCCTCAAGGGCGTGGTCCAGGCCGAACGCCGGGCACGCAAGGAAGAGCAGGGCAAGCAGGTCGACGACCAGAACACGGTCAAGGGCGCGCTGGCGAAGAAGCTGCGCAAGCTCGAGCCGCTGTCGCTGGCCGATCTCGACGGCGACGGCCCCGAATTTGCGCTCGTCATGGTCCGCCGCACGCTCGAAGGGGAGATCGTCGTGCTGGGAGAACTGCCGGAAGACATCCCGGCGCTCGAACGCGCGGCGCGCAAGCTGCTCGGCTGAACCCCCTTGCGGAGAAAACCCCTGTCGCCGGCGCCGGGCTTTCGCTAGCCCTGCCGGCGATGCCGTTTTTTCCCACTGCGCCCGTCCGCATCCAGCCCTATTTCGGCTATCGCAACGAGACCCGCCTGCGGCTCACCGCGCGCGCCTTGCGTTCGCGCGATGGCGGTTTCGAAAAGCGCAGCAAGTGGCTCGCAGCCAAGACGATGCTGGCGCAATTCGCCAGCCACGAGGTGCCGGAGCTGGCCGTCGAGCTCGAGATCGTCCGGCCCGATGGCCGCGCATCCCGCCACCAGGGACTGACCGACGGGGAAGGCTTCGTCCATTTCGACATCCGCCTCGAGGGCGAGTGGCCGCTCGCACGCGATCCGCAATGGGAAACGGTCGTGCTCCACTGGACCAACGGGACCGGCGCCCACTGCATCGACGGTCATGTCCTCGCGCCGGGCAGCGCCACCGCGCTCGGCGTCATTTCGGATATCGACGATACGATCATCGAAACCGGCATCACCGGCGATTTCCGCGCAGTCATGCGCAACTGGCGCCGCGTCCTGCTGGACATGCCGGAAGAACGCATTCTCGTCCCCGGTGCAGACGTCTTCTACACCGCGCTCGGTGGCGGACCGCTGCTGGGCGAGGACGAGGGGCACGCGGGCCAGCGAAAGCGGGCGAGCACGCGGCCGTTCTTCTACGTCTCGTCAAGCCCGTGGAACCTGTTCAGCTATCTGGTCACCTATATCGAAACCCGCGGCTTGCCCTTGGGGCCGATCATGTTGCGCGACTGGGGGCTCAACCGCGACACTTTCGGGTCCGGCAGCCACGGCGCGCACAAGCGGGCGGCGATCGACGGCATCCTCGCCACCTACCCCACGATCAAGTTTGCTCTGATCGGCGATGACAGCCAGGGCGACCTCACTGCCTTCGCCGCTATCGCCACCGCCAATCCGGGCCGCGTGCGCGCGATCTTCATCCGCAAGGTCGGCGAGGCGTTCAGCCCCGAAGAGGTGGCCGCGAAGGCCGCCATCGAAGCGGCGAAAATTCCCCTCTGGCTCGGCGACGATTACGCGACCGGCCACGAATTCCTTGCCTCGATCGGCCTGCTGGGCGACGGGGAAACACGCGCGATCGTCGACACGATCGAACAGACGGATACGCAAGCAAAGTGAGACGCATGCTCCAAATCGCCGGAGGCCTTCTCGGCCTGGTCGTGCTCGTGGGTGCGGGCCTGTGGCTCGCCATCCGCATCAACGGGGCTGCGGTGCTCGACACGGTGGACCGGGTGGCAGGCGGATCGGGTGAAGCGGAACTGCTTGCCGAAACCAGCTACGGCCCGCACCCGCAGCAAAAACTGCGCGTGTTCGCGCCGCCCGGCGAGGCGGGCCTGCCGATCCTCGTCTTCGTCCATGGCGGCAGCTGGCGCTGGGGCGATCCGGACGACTATACCTTCGTGGCCCGCGCCATGGCGGACAAGGGTTTCGTCGTCGTGCTGGCGGGCTACCGCCTCGAGGACGCGGGCCGCTACCCCGCCATGCTGGAGGACACTGCCGCCGCCGTCGGCACCATGGCACGGCGCGGGGGCGACTTCGGTGGCGACCCCACCCGGATCGTGCTCGCCGGCCATTCGGCGGGTGCCTACAATGTCGCGCAGGTCGCGCTCGAGACGCGCTGGCTGGAGCAGGCAGGGGTTGCACCGGGCGTGATCAAGGGGGTGGTCGGCCTCGCCGGACCCTATGATTTCTACCCGTTCGATTCGGATTCGACCAAGGCCAGCTTCGGCTCGGTGGGGGCAGGCGAGGAGAGCCAGCCGGTCAACCATGCGCGCGCCGGAGCCCCGCCCATGCTGCTGATCCACGGCGAACAGGATACGCTTGTCAAACCGCGCAACACGCGGGCTCTGGCCAAGGCGCTGTCGGCGTTGGGCGCGCCGGTGGAAACGGTCTTTTATCCGGGCATGGATCACAACGCTCCGCTGATCTCGCTGGCGAGCCCCTGGCGGAACGATCGCGACGTCGTGCTGCGCTTCGCCGCTTTCGCGCGCCGCGTGACCGAGGTTTCAGTTCCGGTTCAGGCCGGACAGCCCTAGAAGGGCCGCAATGCGCCTGCTTGCCCGCCTGCTCGCCTTCCTTGCCGCTGCCACGCTTGCCGCCCAGCCGGTAGCCGCGCAGAGCATCCTGCGTGACGCGGAGACCGAGCGGTTTCTCGACGACATCGCCGCGCCGCTGATCGTCGCCGCCGGTCTTGAACCGGGCAATGTCGACATCGTGCTGGTCAATGACCCCTCGATCAACGCCTTCGTGGCTGGCGGACAGGCAGTCTATGTCCACACCGGCCTGCTCGAGGCTGCCGACAGTGCCGAGGAAGTTCAGGGCGTGATCGCCCACGAAATCGGCCACATCACGGGCGGCCATATCCTGCGCTTCGGCGAAGGGTACGGCAACGCTACCAAGATTTCGCTGCTTTCGCTGATCGCCGGCATCGGCGCCGCGCTGGCGGGCGGCGGCGAGGCCGCGATGGCCGCAATGGCACTGGGCCAGCAGGCGGCGATGGCGAACTTCCTCTCCTTCACCCGCACGCAAGAGGCTTCCGCCGACCTTGCCGGTGCGGAATACCTGTCCAAGGCGGGCATTTCGGGACGTGGCTCGCTCAGCTTCTTCGGCAAGCTGCTCAACCGCGAATTCCGTTATGGCTACAGCCAGTCGGACGAGGCCGGCTTCTACCGCACCCACCCGCTTTCGGGCGATCGGATTCGCACGCTGACCGAAGTCTACGAGAAGGATCCGGCGTGGCAGAGCCCGGCCGATTCCGCGGCGCAGGCGGCGTTCGAGCGGATCAAGGCCAAGCTCACCGGCTACATCGCGAAGCCGAACGAGACGCTGCGCGACTATCCAGAAACCGACCAGACCGTCCCGGCGCTGTATGCGCGCGCCTATGCCCACCACAAGAATGCGCGTGTCGACCGGGCGCTGGAAGCGGCGGACAGCCTGCTCGCACGCAATCCGGAAGATCCCTATTTCCTCGAGTTGAAGGGCCAGGTGCTGCTCGAATCGGGTCGTCCGGCCGAAGCGCTCGATCCGCTGCGCCGCGCGACCGAACTCACCAATTCGGAACCGCTGATCGCGGGCCTGTTCGGTCACGCGCTGATCGCGACCGAAGACCGCACCAATTACGAAGAGGCGGAGCAGGTCCTGCGTGCCGCCGTGGGGCGGGACCGATACAATCCTTTCGCATGGTACCAGCTCGGCGTAGTCTATGCGGCGCGGGGCGACATGCCGCGTGCGCGGCTCGCCAGTGCGGAGCAGCAAGTGATGAGCGGGCAGTACGGCCTCGCCATGCGCAGCGCGCAGGCGGCCGAGGCCGGCCTGCCACAGGGCTCGCCCGACTGGCTGCGTGCGCAGGATATCGGGATGCAGGCCCGCGCCCTGCTGGAACAGCAGTGCGAGATGGAAAAGGGTCGCAGCTGCGACCGCCGCCGCTGACGGCGCCGAGGGGGAATGGGACGATGAAGCACCTGGTCACCGCGCTGCTGGCGCTCGTCTTCGGCTTTCTCGGGGCCGCGATCTGGTCCTACAGCGGGCTGGGCAATGCGCAGACGCGCGAATACCTCCTCGCCAATGCCGACATCCTGCCCGAGATGGCCGAGGCCTATCAGCAGGGCCAGGCGCAGGACCGTCTGGCGCAGGTCGACGCGCAGGTCCGCCTGCCCTTCCCCGGCGCGGTGCTGGGCAATCCGAACGGTTCGAAGGTGCTGGTCAAGTTCACCGATTACGGCTGCACCTACTGCCGCCAGAGCATCGCCCAGATCGACCAGATGATTGCCGCCGACCCCGACCTCAAGATCGTCGTGCGCGAATGGCCGATTTTCGACGGCAGCGAGACCGCTGCGCGCATGGCGCTGGCCGCTGCGAAGCAGGGCAGGTACTCCGCCTTCTACCACGCCATGTTCGAACAGGGCCCGCCGAGCGACGCGACCATCGCGCGCGCCGCGCAGACCGCAGGTCTCGACATGGCCGCAGCACAGGCCTTCATCGCGTCGGACGAGGCGACCGCGGAAATCGCCAACACCATGGTGCTGGCGCGCACGCTGGGCTTCTCGGGCACGCCGAGCTGGGTCGCAGGCGATCAGGTGATCGAGGGGCTGGTGCCGGCCGAACGCCTCGCCGAAGCGCTCGACGCGGCGGGCTGAGGCCTACTCTTCCTCGAGCGCCTTGGCGTAGGCCGAGGCGAGTGGCTTTTCCATCACCCGGCGCACCATAGGTTCGAAGAACTCGAGCGGTTCGCTATCGTAATCGGGGTCGAACGCCGCCTGGTCGTATTTCTCGCAGAATTCGCGGCAGGCCTCGAAATACGGGTGGTCGCGGAATTTCTCGCGCGCATTCTGGTCCATCCCGAGGAAGTGGAAATAGTAATAGCCCTGGAAAGCGCCGTGGTTCTGGCAGATCCAGTGCTCTTCCTCGCTCACGAAGGGCTTGATGATCGAGGCGGCGACTTCGGGATGGTTGTAACTGCCCAGCGTGTCGCCGATGTCGTGCAGCAGCGCCATGACGACGTAGCGCTCGTCGCGCCCGTCGCGATGGGCGCGAGTCGCGGTCTGCAGCGAATGCTCGAGCCGGCACACGGGGAACCCGCCGAAATCGCCGTCGAGCAGCTTCAGGTGGTCGAGCACGCGATCGGCCAGTCCCTTGGCAAACTCGCGATACTCGCCCGCGATCAGCTGCCAGTCTTCCTTAGTGCCTTCCTTCATCTCGCGGAATTTCGCGCGTTCCATGGCCGAATGCTCGATATTTTCCTGAATGCCCATCGCACCTCTCCCTCGCTCTGCCTGCAGGATGCAGTGTAGCGACTGGCGCAGTTCGTCGCAATTGGGCTAGAGGGCATGGCCATGGCCGTGTTGCCCATCCGTCCGACGCCGTTCTTCGCCAACAAGAACCAGGCGTTCTGGAACCTCCAGCTGGCAGGCTGGGGCGGCGCGACGATGCTGCGCGCCATGTCCGCGCTCGCCAACGGCCAGCCGGCCGACCGGCTCGTCATCATCCTGATCGCGACGATCACCGGTTTCTCGATCAGCCTGATCCTTGCGGTGGTCTACAGCCAGCTGATCAAGCAGAAGCCGATCGTCACCTGGGGCGTCACGGCCCTCGTCCTCGGCCTCGCTACCGGCGTCTATGCCTTCATCGACAGCTGGGTGCTCGATGTCGCGGGCGGGGCGAGCACGGGCAATTTCGCCAGCCTCTTCGTCGGCATCTACTTCATCGACCTCGTGCTGCTCGGCGCCTGGTCGGCGCTGTATTACGCGATCAATTTCTTCCTCCAGGTGGAGGAACAGGCGGACCGGCTCGAACGGCTCGAGGCGCAGGCGACCAGCGCGCAGCTCGCCATGCTGCGCTATCAGCTCAACCCGCATTTCCTGTTCAATACGCTCAATTCGATCAGCACGCTGGTGCTGTTGAAGCAGACCGAGACCGCCAATGCGATGCTGACGCGGCTGTCCAGCTTCCTGCGCCACACGCTCGTCACCCAGCCCGGCGGCAAGGTCACCGTCGAGCAGGAAGTGGAGACGCTGAAGCTCTACCTCGATATCGAGCGCATGCGCTTCGAGGAACGGTTGCGCACCACTTTCCGCGTCGATCCGGAGGCGGCGAAGGCCTGCCTGCCCGCCATGCTGCTCCAGCCGCTGGTCGAGAACGCGATCAAATACGCCGTCAGCCCGCTGGAGGAAGGCGCCGAAATCAGCGTGATCGCGCAGGCCGTGGGACCGCGCCTGCGGGTCACCGTGTCCGATTCCGGACCCGGCATGGCGGTCGACAATGTCGAGGACGGCCTGCCCGCCGTGCGCCCCAGCCGCGCCCGGCGCGATTCGACCGGCGTCGGCCTCACCAATATTCGCGACCGCCTCGCCCAGGCCTATGGCGAGGAGCATCGCTTCGAAATCCGCTCGCCCGAAAGCGGGGGGTTCTCGGTTCTCATCGAACTGCCCCTGGAATCGGACGAAGCGCCCGCCGCGTTAACCGCAGCGCCAGAAAGCGCCCCCCAAACTGCAGCATCCCCGAAACCTGCGGGCCCCTCACCCGTTAATTCGCTGCAAAGCCCCCCGAAAGCACCGCAAACGACATGACCATCAGAACCATCCTCGTCGACGACGAAAAGCTCGCCATCCAGGGCCTCCAGCTGCGCCTCGAACCGTTCGAGGACGTGGAGATCATCGAAACCTGCCAGAACGGCCGCGAGGCGATCCGCGCGATCAAGACGCTGAAACCGGACCTCGTCTTCCTCGACATCCAGATGCCCGGGTTCGACGGCTTTTCGGTCGTCCAAGGGGTGATGGAAATCGACCCGCCGCTGTTCGTCTTCGTCACCGCGTTCCAGGAACATGCGATCCGCGCGTTCGAGGCCAATGCGGTCAATTACCTGATGAAGCCGGTCGACGAGGACAAGCTAGCGGACACGATCGAACGCGTGCGCCAGCGCCTTGCGGAGAAGAAATCGACCGAGGAGGCGGAAAAGCTCAAGAGCGTGCTGTCCGAAGTCGCGCCCGAGGCCGCCGAGGAGCTTGCGGGTGACGAATCCGAGGCTGCCAGCCGCTACGAGAAGCTCATCAACGTCAAGGACCGCGGCCAGATCTTCCGCGTCGAGACCGACACGATCGAGCATATCGAGGCCGCCGGCGACTACATGTGCATCTACACCGGCGACAATTCGCTGATCCTGCGCGAAACGATGAAGGACCTCGAGCGCCGCCTCGACCCGCGCAAGTTCCAGCGCGTCCACCGCTCGACTATCGTCAACCTCGACCAGGTTCGGCAGGTGAAACCGCATACCAATGGCGAATGCTTCCTCGTGCTGGATAGCGGCGCCGAAGTGAAGGTTTCGCGGAGCTACCGCGACGTCGTGGCGCGATTCGTGCATTGATGGCATTCGCTCTCGAAGGCTTCGACCTTGACCAGTTCGTGCAGGATACGCTCGCCGAGGATCTCGGCGAGGGCCTGCCCGGCGGCGGGGTCGACGTCACCAGCGAAAGCGTGATCCCGGCAGGGGCGCGCTTCTCGGGCGTGATGGACACGCGCGATGCGATCCATGTCGCGGGGCTGCCCGTGGCCGAGGCCTTCTTCCGTGCGCTCGATCCCGACATGACCATCGAAATCCTCGTGGAGGAAGGCGCCAGCGTTCCCGCCGGGACGGACCTGATGCGGCTCGAAGGCAATGCCCGCGCCATGCTCACGGCGGAGCGAAGCGCGCTGAACACCGTCCAGCACCTGTCCGGTATAGCAACCATGGTCGCCGGGTATGTCGCCGCGATGGATAACCCGGACTGCACCCTGCTCGACACGCGCAAGACCATTCCCGGCCTGCGCCATCTCGAGAAATACGCCGTGCGCATGGGCGGCGGATCGAACCACCGCATGGGCCTGTGGGACGCGGCGATGATCAAGGACAACCACGTCCTCGTCGCCGGATCGGTCGGCGAGGCAGTGCGCCGTGCGGTCGAGGCGGGGGTGAAGGACATCATCTGCGAAGTCGACCGGATCGACCAGATCGAGCCCGCACTCGAAGCGGGCGCAACCCGCCTGCTGCTCGACAATATGGAGCCGCCCGTGCTGCACGAAGCGGTCGCGTTGGTCGCAGGCCGCGTGCCCACCGAGGCGAGCGGCGGCATCAACCTCGACACGATCAGGGCCAAGGCGGCGACGGGGGTCGACTACGTATCCGTCGGTCGCCTCACGCAAAGCGCGCCTGCCGCAGACATCGGTCTGGACTTTACCCCGCTGTAAATTCAGGGCACTTCCCGCGCGAGAAAGCTACGCGAGGGGGAGCAAATGAAGCCCGATTCAATCCGCAAGTTCGACTGGCTCTACTGGGCCTCGGTCATCGTCGGGCTGCTGGGCCTGCTGCTCAGCTGGGACATGCTGACCGAAATGACCGCTGCCGAGCTCGCCTCCTCCGGCGTCAGCGCGGACGCGGGCGATTTCGCCATGGCCACAATCCTCGGCGGGGCGGCCTTCGGGCTCGCGCTCAATGCCGCACTGTGGTTCCTCATCTCCGTGCTGCGGATCGAGGTGGTAAAGTGGGTCCTTGTAGCGATGCTGGCCTGGACGCTGTTCACCTTCCCCGCCGGGATCGAGATGGCCGGCGGGTTCAGCCTGATGCAGGTGCCGGGCGTCATCGGCACGGCATTGCTGGCTGCGGCGATCTTCTTCCTCTTCCGTCCCGATGCGAAGGCGTGGTTCGCCGAGAAACGCGGACGCGGCGGCGACTGACGCGGCAATTGTGGCCTGTCGCGGCCCGCGGCTTTACCCGCCCCGCACAATCCGCCATGCGATCGCCAGGAGAGAGGGGCGCGTATGAAACCTGTATCGATCGGTCGGTTCGAGCTGTGGTTCCTGCTCTCGGTCGTGCTCAGCCTGCTGTCGACCGGCCTCGGCTGGGCCAATCTGGCGGAGCAGGCCGATGCCGCCGTGCTGACCCAGACCGGCGCGAACACCCGGGGGATGGGCTTCGTGCTGCTGCTGTCGTCGGTCGCCATGTTCTGCGTCCTTGCGCTGGTGTTCTGGGCGGCGATCGTCCTCTCGCGCCTCGGCGCAGCGCGCTATGTGCTGGCGCTGCTGGTCGCCTATGCCGGCTACAGCGCGATCACCGCCTTGCTCGCCGCCAAGCCCAATGGCGCGATGATCGCGGACCTCGCTTCGGTCGTCGCGGCGGTCGTGGCGCTTGCCTATCTTTTCCGCGCCGATGCGCGCGCGTGGTTCGCCGGTGACAACAATACCCCAGTCGATCCGCTTTAGCCGCACGGTCGCCGCGCTGGCGCTCGCTGCGCTGTCCGCGCCTGCCGCTGCGCAATCATACCAGTGCCGCGTGCCAGCGCAGGTGGGTGTCCCGACCATAACCGCCGACGGCCCCGCTCGCCGCCTGCCCGTGAGCGGCTATACGCTGGCGGTCAGCTGGAGCCCCGAGTTCTGCAAGACCCGCGAGCGGCAGGCCCGCCACGCGCGGCAATGCTCCGGGCGCGACGGGCGCTTCGGCATGGTCGTCCACGGCCTCTGGCCCGAAAGCGGGCGGAGCTGGCCGCAATGGTGCGGATCGCAGCGCCAGCTCACCGCACGCGACCTCAGCCCCAACATGTGCCTCTCGCCCTCGGCCAGCCTGCTCGCGCGGCAATGGGTGAAGCACGGCAGTTGCATGGCGCGCCGCCCGGCGACCTATTTCAAGGTCACACGCATCCTCTGGAATGGCCTGCGCTGGCCCGATTTCGACCGCGTGAGCCGCGAGGATGGCCTCACCGCAGGCACGATCCGCACCCGCTTCGTCGACGCCAACCCCGGCTGGATGCCCGAGGCGGTCGGCGTAAAACTGAACGCGCGCGGTTGGCTGGAGGAACTGCGCCTCTGCTACGACAAACGCTTCATGCCCAAGGCTTGCGACAAGGCGCGGTTCGGCGCGCGGGACGGGGTGCAGGCGAAGATCTGGCGTGGACTGTGACTTGATCTCGATCAATGACAGGGGGCCAGCACCGCCCCTATCCCCGCTGCATGATCGACATCGAGAGAATTTCCGAGAAGGCCCATCGCCTCGTGGTGATTGCCGAGTTCCAGCAAGCCGACGCCGAGCGGCTGGTGGACTTCGCGAAAGAGCGCAACCAGGCCGGCGGCGGCGGCAACCTGCTGATCGACGTGACTGCCGTTTCCGGATTCACGTTTGCTGCCGTCGCGATCGAGCTGGCCCACATGCCCAGCCTCATCAGGTGGGTTTACGGCCTGGACCGGATCGCCATTCTCTCCGACGATGACTGGGTCCGGACCGGGTCGAGGCTCGAGAGCGCGCTGCTGCCGGGAGTGGTCTATGAGGTCTATGACGAGGACGAGGCGGACGCGGCGCGTGCCTGGGTGCTTGAGGAGGCCGATGCGCCACATATGGGAGCCCTGCACGAACTCGACATCGGCAAGCCGGCTATAGCTGCCTATGAGCTATCCGGACGCCTTGATCGCGAAGAATCGGAGCGGGGTGTCGCGATGGTCCGGAAGCGGCTCGTAGATGCCGCCTGTCGCAAGCTCTTGCTTGTGATCCGCAGTTGGCACGGTTTCGATCTCGATCGCCTGCTCAGCCGCGACGTGCTCGCAGGGAAGCTCGACATAGCCCGCAAGCTCGAACGCTATGCCATAGTCGGCGGGCCGCGTTGGCTAAGGCGCTACGCCGAGTTCACCAGCGCCTTCGTAAAAGCCGAGATCAAGGCTTTCGAGCTCGAGCAGATGGACGAAGCGATCGCCTGGCTCGATAGCTAGGTTTCAGCGCCGTTCCCTGAAGAATTCGCGCAGCAACTCCGCCGCGCGCGCCTCGCCCATGCCCGAATAGACCTCGGGCCGGTGCAGGCATTGCGCTTGCTCGAACACCCGCGCGCCGTGTTCGACCGCGCCGCCCTTAGGGTCGCTCGCGGCATAGTAGAGTTTCGCGATGCGCGCGTGGACCACGGCGCCGGCGCACATGGCGCAGGGCTCCAGCGTGACCCACAGCTCGCAGTCGGTCAGGCGCTCGTCGCCCAGCGCCTCGGCCGCGCGGCGAATCGCCAGGATTTCGGCATGGGCGGTGGGATCGTGGCTCTCGCGCGGCCTATTGTGCGCCTCGGCAATGACCACTCCGCCGCGCGTCACCACTGCACCCACCGGCACCTCGCCCGCGGCAGCGGCCTCTTCGGCCAGCGCGAGCGCGCGCTGCATGGGTTGCGGGAGGGTCCAGCCGGTCATATGTCCGTGGCGCTAGCCCGCAGGCGGCAAGGGTGCAACGTGCTTGACGATTCGCACCCTCGCCGCTATGCGCGCCGCTTTCCGGGATTAACGTGCCCCGCACCCGCGCAATGCGGCCAAGGGAACGCGCCCCACCATTCGAACGAGAGACGTATCATGTCGCGCATTTGCGAACTCACCGGCAAGGGCCGCCAGGTCGGCCACAATGTGAGCCACGCCAACAACAAGACCAAGAAGGTCTTCCTGCCGAACCTGCAGAACGTCACGCTGCTGAGCGAGAAGCTCGACCGCAGCTTCAAGTTCCGCGTGTCGACCCAGGGCCTGCGCTCGGTCGAACACAATGGCGGCCTCGACAACTGGCTGCTGAAGACCAAGGACGAGAAGCTTTCGGCCAGCGCGCTCAAGGTCAAGCGCGAGCTGAAGAAGGCTGCCGCCGCTTCGTAAGAGGCCGGCGCTCCGGCGCTTTCGATACCGAATCACGCAAGGGCGCGCGGGGTCACTCGCGCGCCTTTTGCCGTTGTCGCTTCGACTGATCTTTCCAGCGCAGCTTGAGCAGGTAACTGTGCTGGTAATCCATGAAATTGTCGTCCGAGACCAGCCACAAGTGGACGCCGTCGGCATCTTCGGTCAGCGCCATGCCCTCGAAATTGTCGGCGGGGAAGGCCTCCCCTAGTTTGGCGAGCAGGGCCAGCCTGACGGTCGCCCCGGGCGCAATCGTGTCAGGTTGCAGGACCGCGATGGCCGTAGAAAAGGTCGGCGGCAGGCCCAATGCGAAGTCGCGCAGGAGCACCAGCAGCTGTCCATCGGGAGCGGCGAGCATGTCGACCGGGCGGTAGCCACCGGGTACCGCAACGGTGAGAGCCTCTGGCTTCGCCCCCTCGGCCGGGTCTCCGGCGAACACGAGCGCGCGATGGATTTCCGAGTTCCAGCCGGTCGAACGCTCCTCGATTGCCAGGAACCGCCCGTCCGCCAGCCGCGCGAAGGCTTCCGGGCCGCTGTTGGCGCCCCAATCGGCCATGGCGGCAGGTGCCACCTGTCCCTGGGGCAGCAGATCGGCACCGAAGCGGCGGATCGAATTGCTCGCCTCGTAACCACCCCACAGCGTTCCGCTCGCCGGATCGCGCGTGAGCGATTCGAGGTCGAACAGCAGCTTGTCGGCATCGGCCTTGCTGCCGAAGGCGCTGAGGATCGGCGGCGGACCTGCCCGATCGGGGCGCGTGAAGATCAGTTTCTGCCCGCCATCGGTCCCGGCGAGGAAGCGGTCGCCCGGCAGCGATACGAGCGCCGAGAAGCCGCCGAACAGCGGCCCGCGGCCTTCGATTTCCCACGCGCCCACGAGGGTGAAGGGCCCGGCCTGCGCCGCTCCGTGCGCAACCTGTTCGATCACGCCGAGCGGAGAGGGCTTCACCTTCGGCAGCTCGCTGCGCACCCAGAGCGAGGGCGCAAGCGCGGCGGCGAGGGCAAGCCCGAGAAGGAGACGCTTGGGGCGCATGGATCGCCGGTCAGGTCGGGGCGGGACGGCGGCGCGTCAAGCGCGGATCACGGCATCGGGCCGAGAAACAGCAGCGGATCGAGCCGCGCCCCGTTCCAGCTCAGGCTCCAGTGCAGATGCGGCCCCGTCGCGCGGCCCGAGGCACCGATCGCGCCGATGCGCTGCCCTTGCGTCACCCGGTCGCCCTCTTTGACGTAGAGCGCGGAGGAGTGGAGGAAGGCGCTGTTGAGCCCGTTGCCGTGGTCGATGATCAGCAGTTTGCCTTCCAGGCTGAAATCCTCCGCCGCCAGCACCACCACGCCATCGGCGGGCGCGACATAGGGCGTGCCGCTGCCGCCGGTCGCGATGTCGAGGCCCGAATGGTAGCTGCCCGGTTCGCCGCGATAGATGCGCTGCGAACCGAACCGGCCCGAGATGCGTCCCGCGACCGGCCAGACGAAATCCTGCCGCCAACCCTCTGCGCCCGTGCGCTGCTGGCGGGCATTCCAGATGGCCGCGAGTTCGGGCTCGCGGCGCTGCATGAAGCTTTCGGAAGCCCCGCCAGCGCGCCGCGCAACATTGACGTGCTCGATATTCCACGCCCGCGGCTTGACCGCGACCTGGTCCCTTACGATCCGTCCGTCGGCGAGCGTCGCGACCAGCGTCGCAGACCCATCTGCGTCGCGGTCGAACCCGGCGAAAAATCGGCCCGTAGCGTCGAGCGGCACCTCGGTGTCGCCGATTGACAGACGGACCGTTCCCGACGGCGCGAGGCCGCGAATCCAGCCGCCCTGCTCTGTCTCGCCATCGAAGCTGAAACGCTCGCGCTGGGCCGGCCGCGTGACCGGGGCGCTAACGGATTCCATCGCTGAAGCGGGCGGCATGGCAGCAGGTACGGGTGCGGTTTGCGGCTCGCCCTGCTCGGCGGAGGTCGGCACGCAGGCGGCGGTCAGGAGGAGAAGTGGCGCGACCCTTGCGGCGGTCACGGTTTCAGCCGCTCCGTCGCGAGCTGGGCGCTGGCATAGGGCTCCTGGTACTCGACCGACCAGTAGCGCAGCTCCTCCAGCGGGATCGGCACTCCGCTCATCGCGCAGATCACGTGCTGGCCCGCGCGCAGGACGCGAAAGCCGCTCGGCCCGTAGTGGAGCCGCGCTTCGCCGTTCGAGGGCGAGGAATTCTTGTTCATCAGCATGGGCGTGATCTTAGCAGGTCGCGATTAACCGAACAAATCATCCTGTTTAGGCGGCGTTCCCTTTTTCGGGGCCGTCCGCGCCGGCCTCGGCGCAGGCGCGCCGCCGGTCGCAACCGCCAGATCGCCGTCGCGGAACTTGAGCATCAGCGCCGCTTCCTTCGCGGCCGCCGCTTTGTCGGTCAGCGTACGTCCGTCGGGCCCCGTCACCCGCACATAGCCGCGCTTGAGCACATTGTCGGGATCGAGCGAGACCATGAGCCGCGCGACGGCAGACAGGCGCTGCTGCGCCTGGTCGATGCGGCTCCTCAACAACGGAGCATTGAGCCGCGCGCGGTCCGATTGCAGCCGCTCGCGCCCGCGCGCCACGCTGTCGGTCAGCCCGCGCCGCAGCTTCTCGGCCAGTTCGTCGAGCCGCTGTGCCTGCGGCTGCAGCAGCGTCTCGGGCGAGGGCAACCGTTCGGCGCGCGCCTCCAGCCGCTCACGGCCCAGCTGCACCGGGCGCAGGATCGCGCGCTCCTTGCGCGCGGCGAAGTCCTTCAGCGTCGCGGCGAGCTCGGCGCGCACCGGCACGGCCATCTCGGCAGCGGCTGTGGGGGTCGGCGCGCGGCGGTCGGCAGCGTAGTCGGCGAGCGTCGTGTCGGTTTCGTGGCCGACCGCGCTGATCGTGGGGATCGGGCAATCGGCGATGGCGCGCACGACCACTTCCTCGTTGAAGCTCCACAGATCCTCGATCGAGCCGCCACCGCGCGCGACGATGACGAGATCGGGCCGGTCGGGATGACCCTCTGGCAGGGCCGAGAACCCGCGCACCGCGCCCGCCACCTGCTCTGCCGCGCCCTGCCCCTGCACCAGCACGGGCCACACGATCACACGGCTGGGAAAGCGGTCCGCCAGCCGGTGGAGGATGTCGCGGATCACTGCCCCGGTGGGCGAGGTGACGACGCCGATGGTGCGCGGCAGGAAGGGCAGCGGCTGCTTGCGCTCGGCCGCGAACAGTCCCTCGGCCTGCAATCGTGCCCGCGTCTTCTCGAGCAGCGCCAGCAGCGCGCCCTCGCCCGCGAGCTCCATCCGCTCGATCACGATCTGGTACTTGCTGCGCCCCGGATAGGTCGTGAGCTTGCCCGAGGCGACCACCTCCAGCCCGTCCTCCGGGCGGAACGGCAGGCGATCGGCCTGGCCGCGCCACATCACCCCGTCGAGAACCGCTTTCTCGTCCTTGAGCGCGCAGTAAAGGTGGCCCGATGCCGCCCGCTTCACGCCCGACAATTCGCCGCGCAGCCGGACGAAGCCGAAGCGATCCTCCACCGTCCGCTTGAGCGCCTGCGATATTTCCGAGATCGTCAGCGGCTCGGCGTTGTCGCCCGTGCGACCCTTCGCTACCAAGCCCGCATTGTCATCGTCATCCGGGAACTCGCTTGCCATGAATATCCTCTTGCTCGGCTCGGGCGGCCGCGAACATGCGCTGGCGTGGAAACTGGCGCAATCGCCGCTGTGCGACAAGCTGTGGGCAGCCCCGGGCAATCCCGGCATAGCGCAGGATGCAACTTGCGTCGCGCTCGATGCGACCGATCATGAGGCGGTGATCGCCTTCGCGCGCGAAAATGCCATCGGCCTCGTCGTCATCGGCCCCGAAGCGCCGCTGGTCGACGGGCTTGCCGACAGCCTCCGCGCGGCCGGCATCGACACTTTCGGCCCCTCGAAACAGGCGGCGCAGCTCGAGGGCAGCAAGGGCTTCACCAAGGAGCTGTGCCAGCGCGCCAGCATCCCCACCGCGCGCTACGAGCGCTGCAACTCGCTGGAAGCGGCATGGGGCGCGCTGAAGCGGTTCAAGCCGCCCTTCGTGCTCAAGGCCGACGGGCTGGCTGCGGGCAAGGGGGTGGTCATCGCCGAAACCTACGAGGAGGCGCAGGAAGCGCTGGGCGACATGTTCGATGGCCAGTTCGGCCCGGCGGGCAGCGAAGTGGTGATCGAGCAGTTCCTCACCGGCGAGGAAGCGAGCTTCTTCGCACTGACCGACGGCACCGCCATCGTCCCCATTGGCACCGCGCAGGACCACAAGCGAGTGGGCGAGGGCGATACCGGCCCCAACACCGGCGGGATGGGGGCCTATTCGCCCGCCCCCGTGCTGACCGAGGCGCTGCAGGCGCAGGTCATGCGCGAGATCGTCGAGCCGACCGTGCGCACCATGGCGGCCGAGGGCATGCCCTATTCGGGCGTGCTCTATGCGGGCCTCATGCTGACGCAGGACGGCCCCCAGCTGATCGAATACAACGCGCGTTTCGGCGATCCCGAATGCCAGGTGCTGATGATGCGGCTGGAGAGCGACCTCGTCGAACTGATGCTCGCCTGCGCGCGAGGCACGCTGGGCGAGGTCGCCGCACCCAGGCTGTCGGACGATTTCGCGCTGACCGTGGTGATGGCGGCCGAAGGTTATCCCGGCACGCCGAAGAAGGGCGGCACGATCGACCTCGGGGAGGCCGAGGCGAACGGTGCGAAGGTCTTCCACGCCGGCACGACCATGGCGGGAGACACCCTCACCAGCAGCGGCGGCCGCGTGCTCAACGTCACCGCCCGCGGCGCCAGCGCCACCGAGGCGCAGCGGAACGCCTACGCCGCGGTGGATGCCATCGACTTCGCGGACGGGTTCTGCAGGCGCGATATCGGGCAGAGGGAAGTGCGTCGGGAGCGGGGGTAGCTCTCGTCGATCGGAAGAAGGGTCAAGAAATCAGAAGCTCGCGCACGCGAGGTTCAGCGATTGATCTTGATGCAGTGCATCAAATAGCCCTCGCCCTTGCCCGGATTGTCCTTGATTTCCTCAATTGTGCGCGCGGCATATTCTCGCTTGTATGGCAAATCGAGCGCCTCGAACTTTTGCATCGCCTTTACGGCCCCAACCTTTATGTCACGGGCAACATCCGGATTGGTGCTTGGTAGCCGGTCGGCCATTTCGTCGAAATAGGTGAGCATCATCGCGCAATGCACCGTTTCGACGGCCTCTTGCGAAGGCTGTGCCGGAGCGTTGCACCCACTCACAGCTAGAGCAGCCGCCAGAGAGACGAGGGTAGGAAATTTTAGCGCGAACGACATAAGCAACCCTCCGAGATTGCTGCGCGTCTAAGTAGTCGGCCTTGATATTACCTAAACGCCAAAAACAACTCGGCACTAGTTTGGCCATTTTCGCCACTTTCCTACAGACTACCCACTGGGCTAGCGTCAGGATCGCTCTTTGATTCGCGTATATCGAACCCCCTCTCGAAGCCCGCCAGCCGTGCGGGGCTTCAGCGTTTCGGCACGCCAATTTGCGTTCGCTCCAAAACCGCGTGTCGGTTGTATTTGATCAACTTGCACGGCGCGCAACTTTGCCATTGATCGACCAGCCCCGGCGGGCGCATCATGGCTATATGACCCGCACGACAGTCACCCATGCCTTCTTCGCCGCAGCAAGTTCGGCGCTGGTGCTCGCCGCCTGCACGGGTGGCTCCTACGCCGGGCCGGTCGAATCGACGCCCGCACCGCTCGCGGCCGCGCCGGGCAAAGGCGATCCGCAATCCGATCTCGCTTTCGTCAAACAGGCCTGCGGTAGCTGCCACGCCGTCGAGCCGCTGGCGATATCGCCCGATCCGCGTGCGCCGAACTTCGCCGATGTGGCGAACAGTCCGGGCCTCACCGCCGATACGCTCGACGTGTGGCTGCGCAATGCGCACAACTATCCTTCGCAGATGAGCTTCACCCTCGACGACGATCAGGTCGCCACGATCGAGCGCCACATGCTGCGGCTGCGCGACCCGGATTACGTCAAGCCGGTGTCCTGAGCACGGGCCTCAGCCCAGCTTTGCGGCAACCAGCGCCTTGAGGTCCGCTTCGCTGCGCGCGCCATAGTGGCTGATGATTTCCGCCGCGCAGATCGCGCCCATGCGCAGGCAGGTCTCGAGGCTTTCGCCGCGCGCATGGCCCGTAAGGAAGCCGGCGGCGAACAGGTCGCCCGCCCCGGTGGTGTCGACCACCTTTGCGATCGGCTCGGCGGCGACTTCGGCGCGTTCGCCATGCGCCACCGCGACCGCGCCCTTGGCGCTGCGGGTGGCGACGAGGACCGGGACCTTGCCCGCCACCATGGAGACGCCCTTTTCGAAGTCGCTCTCACCGGTCAGCGAGGCCAATTCGTGCTCGTTGACGAACAGGATGTCGATCTGGCCTTCGTCGATCAGCGCGCGGAAATCGTCGCCGTGGCGGTCGATCACGAAGCTTTCGCTGGCGGTGAAGGCGACCTTGCGGCCGGCCTTGCGGGCGACGTCGATCGCGTGGCGCATCGCGCTGCGCGGCTCTTCGGGGTCCCAGAGGTAGCCTTCGAGATAGAGGATCGCGGCGCTGGCGATCAGCTCGTCGTCGAGCGCGGCGGGCGGCAGGAACTGGCTCGCACCGAGGAAGGTGTTCATCGTCCGCTCGCCATCGGGCGTCACGAAGATCAGGCAGCGCGCGGTCGAAGGCTGGCCTTCGCGCGCAGGCGTGTCGAAATCGATGCCGACCGCGCGGATGTCGTGGCAGAAGACGTCGCCGAGCTGGTCCTTCGCCACCTGGCCGACGAAGGCGCACTGCGCGCCCAGCGCCGACATGCCCGCCAGCGTATTGGCCGCCGAGCCGCCGGAGATTTCCTTCGCCGGACCCATGGCTGCATAGAGCCGCCGCGCGCCCTCCTCGTCGACCAGCGTCATGCCGCCCTTGTTGAGCTCGAGCTCGTCGATGAGCTCGTCGGTGCAGGGGGACATCACGTCGACGATGGCATTGCCGATGGCGATCACGTCGTAGCGGGGTTCGGTCATGGGTACTCCGGGGAAGCGGGAATCTCGATATGTCGGGCGCGGTTAGCGGTTCATCGGGCATAGGCCAAGCGTGGCGTTGACTCGGGGCCACGCCCCGCCCACATCCCGCCGCCCATGGTCTCGCTCCCCCGCGCCCTTTCCCTTGCCATCGGCCAGCTCGGTGACCCGGCAATCCTGCGGGTGCTGGCCAAGAGCCTTGCGCTGACGCTGGCGATCTTCGTGGTCGGCGGCGGCGCGGTGCTGGCCGCGCTTTACAACTGGCTACTGTCACTCGACATCGCCTTCAGCGCCGAGTTGAGCGCGCTCGCCGCCGTTCTCTTCACCGTGATCGCGGGCTGGCTGCTGTTCCGCATCGTCGCGCTGGCAGTGCTGCAGTTCTTCGCCGACGACGTCGTCCGCGCGGTCGAGGCGCGCCACTACCCCGCCCACGCAGCGAACGCCCGCTTGCTTCCCTTCCGCGAGGAACTGGCCAACAGCCTGCGCGCGACGGGGCGGGTGATCCTGCTCAACCTCGTCGCCCTGCCCGTGGCGCTGGTACTGCTGTTCACCGCGATCGGGCCCGCGATCGTGTTCTGGGCGGTCAACGCCGTGCTGCTGGGGCGCGAATTGCAGGACATGGTGTGGCTGCGCCATCGCCAGGGAGCGCAGCAAACCGCCCCGATCGGCGCAGGCACGCGCTTCGCGCTGGGCGGCATCGTCGCGGCCATGCTCGCCATACCCTTCCTCAACCTTCTCGCGCCCATTATCGGCGCCGCGAGCGCGACCCATCTGGTCCACCGCGCCGCCCGGGAGCCCGTCGTCAATGCGTAGTTCGATCCTGCTTCTCCTGCCGCTGCTCGCAGCCTGCGCGACGGCGCCGGCCGGCCACGGGTCCGCGCCGCAACCCGCCGTCCGCACCGCGCCACCACCGCAAGAGGTCCGCACCGCCCCTTCGAGCGGCGCCTTTCGCGCGCCGCGGATCATGAAGCTGCCGGGCCTTGAGGGCGTCATCGGCAAGAACGAGACCGCGCTCGCCAATATGTTCGGCGCGCCCCGGTTGACGGTGAAGGAGGGCGATGCCCGCAAGCTGCAGTTCGTCGGTCAGGCCTGCGTTCTCGACATCTACCTCTACCCCCTCGAGCCGCGTGGAGAACCGGGCGCAACCTATGTCGATGCACGCCGCGCCAGCGACGGCCTCGATGTCGACCGGGCCGCCTGCGTCGCCGCATTGAAGCGCTAGCAGGGGCCGCTAACCCCGTCTTAAGCAAGTTGCGCTAGGCCCGACCCGACTGAAGATACGGGAAGTGGGCAAGCAATGAGCGTGCATTTCGGCGAATTGGCGAAGAAGGTCGGCGCAGACGGCGCGATTTCGGGCGAGGAAGTACTCGCCCTCAGGCGCGAAGCCTGGCCTGACGGGCGGATCTCGCAGAGCGAGGCGGAAGCGATCTTCGCGCTCAACCACCAGCTGCAGTCCAGGAGCGCCGAATGGGTCGACTTCTTCGTCGAGGCGCTGGGCGAATATGTGATCAACCAGCGCGCGCCCAAGGGCTATGTCGACAGCGAGAACGGCCACTGGCTGATGAGCCAGATCGACGCCGACGGTGAGCTCGGCTCGATGGCGGAACTCGAACTGCTGGTCCGCGTGTTCGAACGCGCGCAGAACGTGCCGGTCGCGCTCAAGGACTATGCGCTGCGCCAGGTCGAGAAGGCCGTGCTCGAAGGCACCGGCCCGACCCGCGACGGCGGCCGGCTCGAAGCGGGCAATGTCAATGCGACCGAGGCCAAGCTGCTGCGCCGCGCGATCTTCGCGCCGGCCAGCGAGCGGCCCGCTGCCGTCGGCCCGAACGAAGCCGAAATGCTGTTCCGCCTCAAGGACGCGACGCTCGATGCGGACAATGCGCCCGAATGGAAGACGCTGTTCGTGCAGGGCATCGCCAACTACCTGCAGGGCTACAGCAATGCGAACGCCCAGATCAGCCGCGAGCGCGCGGCCGAGCTGCAAGCCTTCATGAACGACACCCATTCGAGTGTCGGCGGGTTCCTGGGACGCATGATGGATGCCGCGCCCAACGCCTTCGGCGTGGTCTTCGGTCGCAAGGTGGAAGCGCTCTCGCGCGACGAACAGGTCGCCGAAGCGCATGAGGTCACGTCGGACGAACGAGAGTGGGTTGCGGCGAAAATCGAGGCGGACGGCAAGGTCGACGCCTACGAACAGGCGCTGCTCGACTTCCTCGCCGAGGACTGATCAGTCGAAAGTGAGCGGGGCCTCGGCTCCGCCCTGCTTGGGCAGCGGGCCCTTGGGCGAAACGGCAGGCACGGCGATCCCGGCTTCGGGCGGCTTGCGGCGGCGCTGGTTGCGCTTCCAGTCTGCCATCGTCTTACCGAGCGATCCGTCGACCCGTGCCGACTTGCCGCGCTGGCGAAGGCTACGCTCGATCAGCAGCCCGGCGGCGATCATCAGGATTTTAGGAAATGCGCTCATGCGCTTGTCATACCATGAAGCTTTCGCCGCAGCCACAGGCGCCTTTGGCATTGGGATTCTCGAACACGAAGCCGGCAGTGAAGTCGTCCTCCACCCAGTCCATCGTGCTGCCGACGAGGTAGAGCACCGAAGCACCGTCGATGTAGAAGATGCCGCCGGGGGTCTCGATCTTCTCGTCGAACTTCGCTTCCTCGGATACGTAATCGACCGAATAGGCGAGGCCCGAACAGCCGCGACGCGGGGTCGAGAGCTTCACGCCGATGGCGTCCGCAGGGGCCTTGCTCATCAGGTCGGCGATGCGCGCCTCGGCGCCTGGGGTGAGCTTGACGGCGGCAGGGATTACACGACTGGTCATGATTTCGGCTCCCGGAAGAAGGATCGATGGGTCTCGATCTGCGCGATTGTCAGCTGCGGCAGCCCTTCGGTTGGCGCGGTCATCAGTACGCCCTCCTTGCTCCAGATATTGGCGATCGTGTCACCGATCAGTCCCATCATGTTGGGATCGTGGCTCCAGTCGAGATTGGCCCCTTCGAAGAGATAGGGCAGCGCGACAGGACCGAACCATTCGAGGTCCTGTACGGCATGCATGCGCTCCCAATGCTCGCGCCCGGGATCGAGCAGGCAATCCGCAGCCTTGAGCATGTCCTCCATGCTAAAGCATCCCCAGTTCGAGGCGTGCCTCGTCGGTCATCTTGTCGGGGCCCCAGGGCGGATCCCAGACGAGGTTGACCTCGGCGTCGCGCACGCCGGGCACGCTGGCGGCGCGCAGTTCGACTTCGCCCGGCATGGTTTCGGCAACCGGGCAATGCGGCGTGGTCAGCGTCATCGTAACGGTGACATCGCTCTCGTCATCGACCTCGACGCCGTAGATCAGGCCGAGATCGTAGATGTTCACCGGAATTTCCGGATCGTAGATTTCCTTGAGCGCGGCGATGACGGCTTCGTAGAGATCGCCACCGGGATGGCCTGCAGGCACGTTCTCGGGCTTTTTCGCAAGGAAACCCTCGAGATAGTCGCGCTTGCGCTCCATTGTTTCCCGAGGCGTTTCGTCCGTATCGACGGCATCCTCGACGCGGGCGCGCGGGGGCTTGCCCACCACCGTATCGGCCGGCGAGGGCGCGGCGATGAAATCCTGATCGTTGTTCGCTTCTTCGCTCATCCGAAGATCCTCTGGGTGCGTTCGATGCCGCGCAGCAGCGCGGCGATATCGCTTTCGTCCGAATAGAGCCCGAAACTCGCCCGGGCGGTGGCGGGGACGCCGAGATGATCCATCAGCGGCTGCGCGCAATGGTGCCCGGCGCGGATCGCGACGTTCTCTTCGTCCAATATGGTGCCGAGGTCGTGCGGATGCACCCCCTGCAGGGCGAAACTGACGATGCCCGCGCTTTCCTCGGGCCCGAACAGCGTGACCGAGTTGAGGTTGCGCAGTTCGTCGCGCAGCTGCTTCGCCAGCGCCGCCTCATGCGCGAACAGTGCATCGGGGCCGAGCGCATCGACATAATCGATAGCCGCATGGAGCGCGATCGCTTCGGTAATCATCGGCGTACCCGCCTCGAACCGCTGCGGCGGCGGGGCGTAGGTCGTCTTCTCGAAGGTCACGCGGTCGATCATCGCGCCGCCGCCCTGCCACGGGGGCATGGCGTCGAGAATGTCCTCACGCGCCCACAGCACGCCGATGCCGGTCGGGCCATACAGCTTGTGGCCCGAGAAGGCGTAGAAGTCGCAATCGAGCGCCGCCATGTCGAGCGCCATGCGCGGCGCGGCCTGGCAGCCGTCGAGCAGGATCTTCGCACCGACCGAATGCGCGAGGTCCGCCGCCGCGCGCGCATCGAGCACGCTGCCGAGCACGTTCGAGACATGCGCCAGCGCCACCAGCCTGGTGCGCGGTGTCAGCAGGGCCTCGAGCGCGCCGAGGTCGATCCGGTGATCCTCGGTCAGCGGGCAGACGTCGATCTGCGCGCCGGTGCGTTCGGCGACCATCTGCCAGGGAACGATGTTCGAATGGTGCTCGAGCGTGGAGAGGACGATCCGGTCGCCCTCGCCCAGCCGGGTCATGCCCCAGCTGGCGGCGACGAGATTGATCGCCTCGGTCGCGCCGCGCACGAACACGATCTCGTTCTCGTTGCGCGCGCCGATGAAGTCCGCGACGCGGCGGCGCGCGGCTTCATAGCCCAGCGTCATCTGCGCCGATCGGCCGTAGACCCCGCGGTGGACGGTCGCATAGTCGCGGCCCAGCGCGCGGCTCATCGCATCGATCACCGCCTGCGGCTTCTGCGCGGTCGCGGCGGTGTCGAGGTAATGCCACGGCGCGCCGTCGGGCGTCAGCAGGCCGGGGAAGTCCGCCCTGAGGTCGCTCGGGCGCGAAAGGGTGGCGACGTCGCTCACAGGTTCGCGTCCACCTTGGCCAGCGCCGTGTCCATCAGCGTCTCGCGCAGGGCCTCGTCATCGAGCCCCACCAGCGCATCGCCGAGGAAGGCCTGCACCAGTAGCCGGCGTGCAAGCTCGGGTGAAAGACCACGCGCGGCCATGTAGAAGCGTGCGGTCTCGTCGAGCTGGCCGACGCTGGCGCCGTGCGCGCATTTCACGTCGTCGGCGAAGATTTCGAGCTGCGGCACGGCATTCACGCTTGCGCCCTTTTCCAGCAGCAGGCCCTTGAAATCCTGCGCCGCGTCGGTCTTCTGCGCATCGCGCACGACGTCAATATTGCCGAGGAAATTGCCCGTCCCGCGCCCCCAGTGGACCGCGCGGACGGTCTGGTTGCTGGTCGCCTCGGGTTCGGCATGCACCACGCGGGTGACGAACTCGCGCACGGTCTCGCGCCCGCCGACGGTGATCCCGCCCAGTTCGAAATGCGCGCCCTTGTGCAGTGTCACTTCGATTTCGAGGCGGGCGTATTCGGCCGAGGCGAGCACGGCGAAGAGCTCGCAAGTCGCGCCCTCGCCCACGCTGACGCGCCAGCGGTGGAGTTCGGTCGGCCTGGTGCCCGCACCATCGGCGATGACGAGCGTGTCGCGGAACGTCTCGCCCGCCGCCAAGTCGATCGCGCGCCAGTTATCGAGCGGCACGCCCTGCAGCCGGTCGACCGCAGAATAGCGCCAGGCCTCCTCGCGCCGGGTGGGAAGGGTCGCCGCCTCAGGCATCCGCCATCACCGCGTCATAGCCCTCGTTTTCGAGGCGCAGGGCGAGGTCGGGGCCACCGGTCTGGACGATCCGGCCTGCAGACAGGATCGAAACCTTGTCGGGCCGCACCACCTCCAGCAGGCGCTGGTAGTGGGTGATCAGCAGCACGCCCTTGTCGGGGCTGCGCATGATCGCATTGATCCCCTCGCCCACCACGCGCAGCGCGTCGATGTCGAGGCCGCTGTCGGTCTCGTCAAGCACGGCGAACTTCGGGTCGAGAATGCCCATCTGGACCATCTCGGCACGCTTCTTCTCGCCGCCCGAGAAGCCGACATTCACGTGGCGCTTGAGCATTTCGGGGTCGAGCTTGAGCAGCGCGGCCTTGTCGCGCGCCAGCTTGAGGAATTCGCCGCCGGTCAGCGGCTCTTCGCCGCGCTGCTTGCGCTGCGAATTGAGCGCTTCGCGCAGGAACTGGAGGTTCGATACGCCGGGAATCTCGACCGGGTACTGGAAGCCGAGGAACAGGCCCGCCGCGGCGCGCTCGTGCGGCTCCATGTCGAGCAAGTCGAGACCGTTGAAGCGGACGCTGCCGCCGGTAACCTCGTAGCCCGGACGCCCGCCCAGCACATAGGCGAGCGTGGACTTGCCCGCGCCATTGGGGCCCATGATCGCATGGACCTCGCCAGCCTTCACGGTGAGGGTCAGGCCGTTGAGGATCTGCTTGCCGCCAACTTCGGCGGTGAGGTCGGTGATTTCGAGCATTTACCTGTCGTTCCTGCGCGGCCCGGCGTCACGCCGGTTGGGCCGCGAATAGTGCTGGTTGGGATTGGCCGCCGCGTGGTCGCGCGCCTTCTGTTTCTTTTCGGCGATGCATTCGCGCATCGCGACGGTGAGGCGCTGGAGCACGCCGTCCATGTCTTCGAGGATCTCGGCGGCCGCAACGCGCTCGACGCGGATCCCGACCGATTCGAGGCTCTTGTCGCGGCGCTTCGCCAGCGTCTCGTCCTGCCCCTCCTCGTCGATCATGATCGCCATGCCGAGGTTGTGGCAGTTGAGATCTACGATCGCGCTGCCAACCACGGCATGGCGAGTGAACTTGTACTTGCCCATGTCGGCTTCGGCGAACTTCTTCGCCAGCGCCTTGTGCGCCGGGGTCGAATGCCGCCGCAACTCGCGCGCGCGATCATGCAGCGCATCGAGCCGCTTCTCGGAGATTTCCCACCCGCGGCCCTTCTTCTTGAGCGCGCGGGTGTCTTCGGCGGTATCCGAGGGTGACTTGAGTTTCAGAGTTTTCTTGTCGCTCATCCGACCGAACCTTCCAGACTGATCGCCAGCAGCTTCTGCGCTTCGACGGCGAATTCCATTGGCAGTTCCTTCAGAACGTCCTTCGCAAAGCCGTTGACGATCAGCGCCATCGCTTCCTCGTCGTCGAGGCCGCGCTGCATGGCGTAGAACAGCTGGTCATCGCTGATCTTGCTGGTGGTCGCCTCGTGCTCGATCTGGGCGCTGGGGTTCTTCACCTCGATATAGGGCACGGTGTGCGCGCCGCACTGGTCGCCGATCAGCAGGCTGTCGCATTCGGTCCGGTTGCGCACGCCATCGGCATTGGCGGCAACGCGGACGAGGCCGCGATAGGTGTTGTTCGACTTGCCCGCCGAAATGCCCTTGGATATGATGGTTGAACGACTTCCACGCCCGTTGTGGATCATCTTGGTGCCGGTATCGGCCTGCTGGAAGTTGTTGGTGACCGCGACCGAGTAGAACTCGCCCACGCTGTCCTCGCCGTTGAGCACGCAGCTGGGGTACTTCCACGTCACCGCGCTGCCGGTTTCGACCTGCGTCCAGCTGATCTTGCTGCGTGCTCCCTGACAGAGGCCGCGCTTGGTGACGAAATTGTAGATTCCGCCGACGCCTTCCGAGTTGCCGGGGTACCAGTTCTGCACGGTCGAATACTTGATCTCGGCATCCTCGAGCGCAACCAGCTCGACGACCGCGGCGTGGAGCTGGTTCTCGTCGCGCATCGGCGCGGTGCAGCCCTCCAGGTAGCTAACATAGCTGCCCTTTTCGGCGACAATCAGCGTGCGTTCGAACTGGCCGGTGTTCTCGGCATTGATGCGGAAATAGGTGGAAAGCTCCATCGGGCAGCGCACCCCTTCGGGCACATAGACGAAGGTGCCGTCGGAGAAGACCGCGCTGTTGAGCGTGGCGAAGAAATTGTCATGCTGCGGCACGACCTTGCCGAGCCACTTCTTCACTAACTCGGGATATTCCTTCACCGCCTCGCTGATCGAGAGGAAGATCACGCCTGCGCGCTTCAGCTCCTCGCGGAAGGTGGTGGCGACGCTGACCGAATCGAACACGGCATCGACCGCGACCTTGCGCGCACCTTCGACCCCGGCGAGCACTTCCTGCTCCGCCACGGGAATGCCGAGCTTGTCGTAGACCGCCTTGATCTCCGGATCGAGCTCGTCGAGCGAGGCGAGCTTTTCCTTCTTCTTGGGCGCGGCGTAATAATAGGCGTCCTGGTAATCGATCGCCGGATAGCCGAGCTTGGCCCAATCCGGCTCCTCCATTTCCTGCCACAGGCGAAAGGCCTTGAGGCGCCAGTCGAGCATCCACTCGGGCTCGCCCTTCTTGGCGCTGATGAAGCGGACGGTATCCTCGGTCAGCCCCTTGTCGGCGAACTCGGTCTCGATATCGGCCGACCAGCCGTGCTCGTATTCGGCGGCCTTCTCGGCAGCTTCGCGAGCCTCGCGGTCCTGAATGTCGATCTCTTCGCTCATGCCATTTCTTTCGTTCGTGCGAGCTGCGTCAGCGGGATCGCCGCCAGCGCTCCGCGCAGCGCATCGTTGACCACCGGCCAGTGCGGGCGGACGCTGCAATCCTCGCTCACCGCGCAATCGCCGCCTTCGACGCAGGCTGTCAGCGCTATCGGCCCTTCCACCGCCTCGACGATGTCGGCGACGCTGATCGCCGCAGCGGGACGCGCCAGCTGCAAGCCGCCGCCCGCGCCCCTGGTCGAACGGATCAGGCCCGCAGCAGACAGCTTGCTCACCAGCTTCTGCACGGTCGGCACCGGCAGCCCGGTTTCCGCCGCGAGGTCAGCCGCGCTCGTCCGCCCGCCGCCGCAATGGCGCGAGGCGGCGCACATCGTGACGATGGCGTAATCGGCTAGATTGGATAGTCTCATGGCGTGCGGCTGTCTAAATCGGACCAATTCGTTCCGATTGGCAGCTAAGGCCCGAAACCCGCCATTTCAACGGATTTCCGGTTGTTGCGAGTCGTTAGCAGTTAGAGCGGTTTCTTGCCCAGCTGGTCGGCCTCGCCCGAACCGAACAGGCTGACCGATCCGTAGCCTTCGGGGCCGAGCATGTCGTGAACCGGCGAACTGCCTTCCGGAACAAGGCGCTTTGGCGTGCGGCCCGTAAAGAAGCGGATTTCCTTGATAAGGTGCGCCTGATCGTAGAACGCGCCATGGATATCGGCCTCGATTTCCTCGGGCAACTGAGGCAGCGACAACAGCGTCGCGGCGCGTACGGCCCGATAGCGCCGTACGAGGCGCACCGGCGACTGGCCGAAGAATTGTGCGACGAGCCGCTGCACCTGCCGCCGCGAATAGGGAAGCGTCGCGTAAAGCTCTTCGAGATCGGGCCGGAACGAGCTCGACAGCCATTCGAGCGTGCGGTCGATGACTTTGAGGTGGGTGTCCGGCAAGCGCGAGAGGCTGTGCCGCACGATATCGGCCATCGCATCGAGCATACCCTTGTCGTCGAGCTCGCCCGCCCGCCAGCGCGGTGCAAGATCGGCAAATTCCGCCGCCCGCTTGTCGCTCAGGACCATCTCTGGGGCCAGGAAGGCGTCGTGATGGTCGCTCACCGAAAGGCCCGTCATCGCCGCCCAGCCGCGGAAGTTCAGCGACACGCCGAACATCGTTGCCGGGCCCTTGATGTGGAATTCGCGCGCCTGGCACAGCGGCGCCAGAAAAAAGGCGTCGCTGGTTTCGCTGACCACCCCGTCGTCGAATTTCATCCGGCCGGCGCCTTCGACGAAGGATGTCATCTGTCCCGAATAGGCGGGCAGGACGTCGACCAGGTCCGGCACCTCGCAGCGCCAGATGTAGAGCGAATTGAGATAGGGCGCGAGATCCGCCGGCGCGGCGACGAACTGGAAAGAGTGTGGGTCGCTGGCCCCCTGATTGTCTGACACGTGCGACTCCCCCGAACCCCGACTGGCAACGCCCATAGCATGGCGAGGCGGTTTTTGTACAAATACGCCGTCATCACGCAACCCATCGGCCCCAAAAAGGGCTGCCAACGGGCACAAGGTGTTGATCGCCGGACAAAAAAAGGGCGGCCCCGGTGGAGCCGCCCCTTGAAGTCGAGAACTCGTCGCAAACTTGCTCCGAGCCCTTCGGGTCGCAAGGGTGTGATAGGCCGAGTCTGTTACAATTGATTGTATGCAAGCGACACTTTCGCAAAATGCGGGAAATAGTAGTGGCAACGTTCTCTTCGGCAGCAGCCCGAAAGCGCCCAATCTCGACAACCGCGCGGCCGTTCTGCATAGGGCCGCGCGATGCTGTTCGATCTCGCCCGGCCCGCCCTGTTCCTGCTCGACCCAGAGCGCGCCCATCGCCTGACCGTTCGAGCCCTTGCGGCGCTGCCTGCGAGCGGTCCTGCGCCCGCAGGCCCGCTCGCGACAAGTGTTGCCGGCCTGGACTTTCCGAACCCGCTGGGCATGGCGGCAGGATTCGACAAGGATGCCGAAGTTCCCGACCAACTGCTTGGCCTGGGGTTCGGATTCGCCGAGGTCGGCTCGATCACTCCGCGCCCGCAGCAGGGCAATCCGAAACCGCGGTTGTTCCGACTGGTCGAGGACCGCGCCGTGATCAATCGCATGGGGTTCAACAACGGTGGCGCGCAGGCGGCGCGGGCGCGGCTCGATGCGCGGAGGCAGCGTCCCGGCATCGTCGGGATCAATATCGGCGCCAACAAGGACAGCGAGGACCGCACCGCCGATTATGCCGAAATGACGCGCATCATGGCGCCGCTCGCCTCCTATCTGGCGGTGAACATCTCGAGCCCGAATACCCCGGGCCTGCGCGCGCTGCAGGACGAATCGGCGCTCACCGGCTTGCTCGACGCGGTGCTCGAGGCACGTGGGGCGCAAGGACCGCCGGTGTTCCTGAAAGTCGCCCCCGACCTCGAACCTGCGGATATCGACGCCATCGCCCGCATCGCGCTCGACAAGCGACTCGGTGCCCTGATCGTGTCGAACACCACGATTTCGCGTCCGGCGCTGAAATCCTCGCGCGCGGCCGAGACCGGCGGCCTGTCGGGCGCGCCGCTCCGCGACCTCGCGCAGCAGCGTATCCGTGACTTCCGCAAGGCCACCGGCGGCGCGCTGCCGCTGGTCGGCGTGGGCGGGATCGGCAGCGCCGAGGATGCCTGCGCGCGCATCCGCGCAGGCGCCAGCCTCGTCCAGCTCTACAGTGCGATGGTCTATGAAGGTCCGGGCCTGCCGCGCCGCATCCTGCACGGGCTCGAGCGGTTGTTGAAGCGCGACGGCTTCGGATCGATTGCCGAAGCAGTCGGAAGCGAAGAAGCCTAGCGACCTCCCACCAGGACGACCCCTTCGCGGCGCGGATCGTAGCCGCCGTCCACCTGGCCGTTGCGGATCAGCACACCATGGACACCGGAATCCTCGCCCTGTCCCGGCGCAAGGTCGATCCCGCGCGCCTTGAGGCCGGCGATGACTTCAGGAGGGAACTTGTCGACTTCGCCCATCGGTCGGTCGCCACGTGCCACCAGGTTGGGTTGGGCGAGCGCGTCCTGCATCGGCATTCCCCAGTCGACCGCCGCCACCAGCGATTTGGCGACATAGGCGAGGATCGAATTGCCCCCCGCCGACCCGATCGCCCCGGCGAAATTTCCGTCGCCATCCAGCAGGATCAGCGGCGTCATCGAGGAGCGTGGGCGTTTGCCGGGCGCCACCGCATTGGGGGCCAGCGCGCCATCCGGCTGCAAGGGGTTGAAGGCGAAGTCCGTCAGCTGGTTGTTCAGGAAGAAGCCGTCCACCATCCTGCCGGTGCCGAATATAGATTCGACTGTCGTGGTGATCGAAGCCACGTTGCCACGCCCATCGCGGACGATGAAATGCGACGTCCCGGCAGGTTCGCGCGTCAGGTCCTCGATAGTTGCGCCCGCACCCTGCGGGGTCCCGGCCCTTACCTGCGCTGCGGCAGTAGCGCCGATGAGGGCGGCACGGCGATCGAGATAAGCCCGGTCGAGCAGGCCCGCGACGGGGACATCGACGAAGTCGCCATCGCCGAAATAGGCGTCGCGATCGGCGTACATCAGCCGGCTCGCCTCGGCGAACAGGTACCAGGCTTGCGGATCGCTCGGTCCGCGGTCAGCGATATCGGTGCGTTCCAGCAGCGCCAGCAGCTCGAGCAAGGCCGCTCCGCTCGATGGTGGGGGCGGGGCGCAGACTCGATAGGCGCGCCAGGGGTGGCAGACCGGTTTGCGCTTGGCCGGGCGGTAATCCGCCAGATCCGCCATCGTCATCGACCCGCCGAGCGGTGCAGCGCGCGTGCGCTGAACGATCTCGGCGGCGGTGCTGCCGCGATAGAGCGCATCGGTACCATTGCGCGACAAGCGGCGGAGGAAATCGGCATACTCGGGATTCGCCAGGCGGTCGCCGATCTGCAATCGCGTACCGTCGGGACGCGAGAAATAGGCATCCGCGTCGGGCACGGCGAGCTGGGGGAAGGGCCGTTCGAGGAAAAGGCCCAACCGCGGACTGACAATGAAGCCTTCCTCCGCGGTCGCGATCGCCGCGGAAAAGAGGCCGTCCCACGGCAGCGCGCCATGCTCGCGGTGCAATAGCCCCAGCGCCGCCACCGCGCCCGGAACGCCGGTCGCCCGCCCGCTCACGACTGCCTCGCGAAAGCCCAGCGGCTCTCCCGCGCTGTCGAGGAACAGGGCGCGCGTGGCCTGTGCGGGCGCGGTCTCCCGGCCATCGTAGATCGTGACCTCGCCGCTTTCGGCATCGAAATAGTTGATGAACGCGCCCCCACCCATCCCGGAGGATTGCGGTTCCACCAGGGAGAGCATCGCCTGCACCGCTGCCGCCGCATCGGCTGCGCTACCGCCACGCTCCAGCACGTCCATCCCTGCCTCAGCAGCCAGCGGATTGGCGGCGATGACGAAGGGTTCGACGCGTTGTTCTTCGCTGGATGGGACCGGCACGCGCTCCAGCTCGGCCGTCTGGGGACTGCAGGAAGACAGGGCTAGGGCGGCCATTGCGGCACACAGGCGAGCGAGCGTCATGGGCCCCACCCTTAGGCACGCGGGGCGCGGCTGGCAACGCAACCGGGCGCGTCCGTCCGGGCTTGCCGCTACGCCCCCCGGAGCCTAAGCCCGCCGCCAGACGTTGCAGCAGACAACACAGAATATCGCATGAGGAGCCTGCCGTGCTGTCCGATATCGATTCGGCAAACAATCTCGTCGAACTTTTCCTGAAGCGCGCCGACGAGCGCGGCGACAAACCCTTCCTCGGCGCCAAGCGCAGCGGTGGTTGGCACACGATAAGCTGGGCCGAAGCCGTCGAGCAGGTCTGCTTGCTGGCGGAAAACCTGCGGAGGCTCGGCCTCAAGGACGGCGACCGCGTGTGCCTCGTGTCTGAGAACCGGCCCGAATGGTGCATCGCCGACCTCGCGGTGATGGCGGCGGGCTGCATCACGGTGCCTACCTACATCACCAATACCGAGCGCGACCATGTCCACATCCTCGACAATTCGGGCGCGAAGGCGGTGATCGTTTCGACCCAGAAGCTGCTCGGCCCGTTGCACGGCGCGCTCCAGGCGTCGGGCGTCGCGGAACACGTGATCGGGATCGACGACCTCCACCGGCAGCAATCGGGCAGTTTCGAGTTTCACGGCTGGGACCGGATGGTCTCGGGCGACGCCGGCGCGGCGCGCAAGGCCGTCGAGGCGCGGATCGCGGGCATCGGCCGCGATCAGACCGCCTGCATCATCTACACCAGCGGCACCGGCGGCGCACCGCGCGGGGTCATGCAGCACCACGGCGCGATCCTGTGCAACGTAGCCGGCGCGGCGGAAATCCTGATCGAGGATTTCGGCCTGGGCGACGAGGAGCGGTTCCTGTCCTTCCTCCCGCTCAGCCACGCCTACGAGCATACCGGCGGCCAGTACCTGCCGATCAGCGTCGGGGCGCAGATCTATTATGCCGAGGGGCTGGAGAAGCTCGCCAGCAATATCGAGGAAACCCGCCCGACGATCATGGTCGTCGTCCCGCGCCTGTTCGAGGTGCTGCGCACCCGCATCATGAAACAGGTCCAGAAGCAGGGCGGGCTTGCCGAGAAGCTGATGAATACCGCGCTAGGCGTCGGCGAGCGCCGCGCTGAGGGCCGCAAGAAGCTGGGAGACGGGACCAAGGACTTCATCGTCGGGCGCCTGCTCAAGCCGAAGATCCGCCAGCGTTTCGGCGGGCGAATGAAGGCGATGGTCTCGGGCGGCGCGCCGCTGAACCCGGAAGTCGGCGTGTTCTTCGAATCGATGGGCCTCACCATGTTGCAGGGGTACGGCCAGACCGAGGCAGGGCCGGTTATCAGCTGCAACCGCCCGGCGGCGGGGATCAAGATGGACACCGTCGGCCCGCCGATGCGCGGCGTCGAGATCAGGATCGCCGAGGATGGCGAGATCCTGTGCCGCGGCGAGCTGGTCATGCACGGCTACTGGCGCAACCAGTCGGAAACCGATCGCACGATCAAGGACGGCTGGCTGCACACGGGCGACATCGGCCATCTCGACGAGAAGGGCCGGATCGTCATCACCGACCGCAAGAAGGACATGATCGTCAACGACAAGGGCGACAATATCGCCCCGCAGAAGGTCGAGGGCATGCTGACGCTCCAGCCCGAGATCGGCCAGGCGATGGTCGCGGGCGACAAGCGGCCCTACATCGTCGGCCTGCTCGTCCCCGATGCCGAATGGGCGCTCGAATGGGCGAAGGAGAACGGCAAGAAGTTCGACCTCAAGACCTTGCAGGACGATCCCGAGTTCCGGGGCGCGGTGCGCAAGGCGGTCGACCGGGTGAACCAGGACCTCTCGGTGATCGAAAAGGTCCGCCAGTTTGCCTTCGCGGACGAAGGCTTCACCATCGAGAACGAGGAAATGACCCCCTCGATGAAAATCCGCCGCCACAAGATCAAGGCCCGCTACGGCGAACGGCTGGATGGGTTGTACCGGGGTTAGGTCAGGCTTTTCTCAAGGCGGCAACTTGCGCGGGGTCTGCGAGTAAGTTGGCTACTTGATCGCAGATGGAACGGCTGTCGTTGCTCGCCTGCCGCAGCAAATCCTTCTGGTCCTCGAAGGTCCAAAGCCGATCCGGAGTGACGTCGTTTGCATCGCGGGGTAGGTGGCGCGTGATGATCACAGGCCTTCCATTCGCGTCGAATAACCGGGTGATGGTGGCATGAGCGAGTAAATGGCGAAACGGTCGGTTCTGTGACCAACGTGCAATTCGGTTGTCGAGTGCTTTGAACTTCTTGCCCTCTTGAACGGCCAATCGCTTCCGCAGTTCATTTAAAGAACCGAGTGAGCCGTTGTTGATCGGCAAGCCAATTGCGACCGATAATTTGCCGATCGCCTGCTCGGCCCTCGCGAAATGCTCAAGCACCATCCCCATCCAGCAATGCGGGTCGAAATCTTGTGCCAGATTAGATTCGATCGGCTGAAGGGCGGTCATTGAGTTGTAAATTGCACATCAGGTCGGCAACGCGTCAAGCCGCCGCTTCCTCGATGAACTCGGGATAGAAGCTCGGTGCGCGGTCGGACCAGCCGGGGGCTGTCGCGGCGGCCTCGCTCAGGCTCTGCAGCAGCATCTTGCGGCGTTCCGGGCGGATCTGCGGCAGCGCGGCGGCGGCGCAGAACGCGCTCGGCAGCCACGGCCGCGCCTCGGCGGAAATCAGGCGCTCGTAGAGGAAGCGGAAGGCCGAGAAGCTGTCGATCCGCTCCTGGGCAAGGTCGAAGGCGGCAACGCGGGTGAGCTTGCCGACGAAGCCTTCGATCGCGTCGAAACCCGAGGTCTGCGGCACCGACTGGCGCAGCGCCTTCAGTTCCTGGTAGGCGACGTACTGGCTGCGGATCGCCGCATTCTCGACCGCGTTGCGGCCCCAGATGCGGAACGCGTCGCAGCGCCCAAGCCCGATATCGAGGCTGCGGCGGATGTAGCGCTGTTCGGCGGCGGTGAAGCCGGCGAATTCGCGCATTTCGGCGATGGTCAGCGTAGCGGTATTCGTAACAGCCATGATCGGTGCCCCCGTTTGACAGGGTGACTGTCACCGAACTTGGTTAACAAGCCGTAAGCGGACGTCAGATTAATCCGGCCAGCGGACTGCTGGGGTCGGCATATTTGCGCGTCGCCATGCGGCCTGCGAGGTAGGCGTCGCGCCCCGCCTCCACCGCCAGCCTCATCGCGCGGGCCATGCGAATCGGGTCCTTCGCCTCGGCAATGGCGGTGTTCATCAGCACGCCGTCGCAGCCCAGCTCCATCGCGACGGCCGCATCGGAGGCGGTGCCGACACCCGCGTCGACCAGCACGGGCACGCTCGAGCCTTCCTTGATCAGGCGGATGGTCACGCGGTTCTGGATGCCGAGGCCCGAGCCGATCGGTGCGCCCAGCGGCATCACCGCCACCGCGCCCGCCTCTTCCAGCTGCTTCGCCGCGATCGGATCGTCCACGCAATAGACCATCGGCAGGAAGCCCTCCTTGGCGAGCGTCTCGGTCGCGACCAGCGTTTCGCGCATGTCGGGATAGAGCGTGCGCGCTTCGCCCAGCACTTCCAGCTTCACGAGGTCCCAGCCGCCCGCTTCCCGCGCGAGGCGCAGCGTGCGGATCGCCTCGTCGGCGGTGAAGCAGCCAGCCGTGTTCGGCAGGTAGGTCACCTTCTTCGGGTCGATGTAGTCGGTCAGCATCGGCGCCTTGGGATCGCTGACATTCACCCGGCGCACCGCCACGGTGACGATTTCCGCCCCACTCGCTTCCAGCGCGGCGGCGTTCTGTTCGAAATCCTTGTACTTGCCCGTGCCCACGATCAGCCGGCTGGTGAACGTGCGCCCGGCAACGGTCCATGTATCTTCGCTGCTCCGCTCTTGCTGGCCGCCGCCGACGAAATGCACGATCTCGAGCACGTCGCCGTCCGCGAGGGCATGGCTGGCCAGCTCGCTACGCGGCGCGATCGTGCCATTGTGCTCGACCGCGATCTTGGTCGGTTCGAGGTCGAGCTCGCGGACGAGGTCGGCGATGGTGGAGGCGGCGGTGCGGCGGGTCTCGCCATTGACGGTCAGGGCAATCATAGCCCCCGCCACTTAGTCGCCGCAGCGCTCCTTGCAAGCGGCGGAGTGCGAATGCCGCAGGTTGAGGATGTGGCCCAGCGAGACCAGCGCGACCCCGATGATGGTCAAGATCGCTTCCTTGTAGCCATGCGGGACGGCCAGCGCGCCACCCATGAAGGTGAGGCCGGTCATGGCCACCACGAACGGTGCGGCCATCCGGTGCCGCAGCGCACCCCAGCCGATTGCGACCGCCGCAATCAGGGTCGCCAGGACGAGGCCGACGCGGTGGATGTCGGGCGAAAGGAAGAACTCCCCGCCGATGCCGAGGCCCGAGACGAGCACGATCGAGAGCAGGCAATGCACGGCACAGGCGCCCGACAAGAGGATCCCGGCGCGGTCGAGCCGGCGACGAATCGGGGAGATGGCGCGTTCAAGCATTGCAAAACGCCACTTATGTGACGATGTAACATGTTTCAAGGGCAGATCGGACGAAATGACGCAGTTCGTCCGGTGCTGTGGCCGCTATGCCGATTGCCCTCTTTGCACTTGCGAAACGCGCGGCCCCCCCGCAGATGGGCGCGCATGCAGGATATTCTTCCGAGCCACCGCCCGCGGGCACTGGCAATCTGGCTCTTCGTCGTCGCCGCCATGGTCGTGCTGATGGTTTCCGTCGGCGGCATCACGCGGCTGACCGAAAGCGGGCTGTCGATCACGCAATGGAAGCCGATTACCGGGGCGATCCCGCCGCTGACGCAGGCCGACTGGCAGGCCGAGTTCGACCTCTACAAGGCGACCGGCGAATACCGGACCGTCACCGGCCCGGCCGGCATGGACCTCGCCGCCTTCAAGTTCATCTTCTTCTGGGAATGGTTCCACCGCCTGCTCGGCCGGCTGATCGGACTGGCTTTCGCGCTGCCGCTCGCCTGGTTGTGGGTCCGCAAGGCGATCCCGCAGGGCTATAAGCCGCGGCTCGTCGCCCTGCTCGCGCTGGGCGGGCTGCAGGGGGTGTTCGGCTGGTTCATGGTCAAGAGCGGCCTTGCCGGGACCATGACCGACGTCAGCCATTTCTGGCTTTCGATCCACCTGCTCACCGCGCTGTTCACGCTCGGCGGTTTGATCTGGACTGCGCTCGACCTGCTGCAGCTCGGACAACGGAAGCCGAAACCGGCGCGCTGGACCGCGACCGCGAGTTGGGTCGGTGCGATCCTGTTCGTCCAGCTCCTGCTCGGGGCCTGGGTCGCGGGCCTCAATGCAGGCCTCGCGAGCGATAGCTGGCCGCTGATGCAGGGACGGCTGGTGCCCGAGTACGATGCCAGCGAAGGCTTCTTCCACGCCGTGACGCACGACCCCTATCTCATCCATTTCCTCCATCGGTGGTGGGCCTGGGTCGCGGTGGCTGCGCTCGTCGTGATGGCGCGGCGGGTAAAGCCGCTGCAGCGCAGGGCCTCGGTCGCCATCCATGCCTCTTTCGGCACACAGATCCTGCTCGGCATCGCTACCGTCCTGACCGGAGTCGCGCTGTGGATCGCCGTCGCGCACCAGGTCGTCGGTGCGCTGCTGGTGGCGAGCTTCGCCTGGGGCGCGCACGTGCTGGGGCGGCGAGGCGCGTGACCGCGCTGATCTATTGCCCTTTCCCGGACCGGGAGTCTGCCGAGACGGCGGGACGCATCCTGCTGGACGAGAAGCTGATCGGCTGCATGAATATCGGCAACGCGATCCGCTCTTTCTTCGATTGGTCGGGCGAGCGCGGGGAGGGCGAGGAAGTGCCCGCATTGCTCAAGACCGACGCACGGCTGCTCGACAGCGTCGTGGCGCGGCTTGAGGACTTGCACCCCTACGATGCGCCCGCAATAATGGGCTGGCGCTGCGATGCCGCGGGATCGGCGACACAGGCGTGGCTGGGCGAGCTGGTTTCGCCAGAGGAATGAGGGGGGCCCCATGAAAGCGAGCGATCGCCGCGATGCCATGCGCCGGATGGGCGTTTGCGCGCTGGCGCCGGTGTTTGCGATCGGCCTTCCGCGTGTCGCGCTGGCGGCAGAGGAGCGGAAGCAGGCCCCCGCGGGCGATTTCAGGCTGACCCGTCGGGTCGAACGGTCGCTGGCAGATGGCAAGCTGCTGACCGTCGCGCGCAGCTGGTCGTGCCGGTTCGCCGAGAATGGGCGAGGGCTGCGGGTCGATGCGTTCGCGCAGACCTGCGAAGTCGATGCCCCGCCCGCACTCGGGGCGATTGCCGCCATGGAAGCAGAGCGAAAGGAAGATGGCCCCTTTCCCGCATTGCTCGGCCCGGACGGCCGCATCATCGGCGGGCAGTCACTGGCTGTGGGGGCGAGCGCAGAGGCTGTCGATGCCGCGCTCGCTTCGCTCGTCGGGCGGGGCGTCGCGCAGCGGGATAGGGACGAGGCCAGGCGCTTCATGGCCAAGCTGCAGGGCGCGGCAGGCGCCGCCATGAGCGCCATCCCGACCGACCTGTTCTTTCCAATGGCCGAAAGCCGCGAATTTTCGCGTACCGTCCCCCTCGCCGACGGCACGACCGGAGAGGTGACCGTTCGGCTGACAGCAACGGCCTCGGCCATCGACGGCCTGCTCGAGCGGATCGAACGCGACGTGGAAACCCGCATCGGGGCGGAAATGCGCGTCTCGCGCGAGCACTGGACGCTGACCCAGATTTGATTGCGGTTTTATTTTACCGCTCCCGAAACCCGCGGAAACGCTTGACTAGCGGCGGATAGAACGCCATTTGCGCGTCGCTTCGCGGGTTTGGCTTGGCCGGATTCGCCGAATGGACGCCGCGTCGAACGCGGCATCAACACTAGGACACGGAACTCAGCCATGAAGGCTCTCACCAAGGTGACCCGGTCGGTCAAGCCGGCCGAGGTCGAAAAGAAGTGGCACATCGTCGACGCCGAAGGCCTCGTCGTCGGCCGCCTCGCGGCGATCGTCGCCAACCACCTGCGCGGCAAGCACAAGCCGAGCTACACCCCGCACGTCGATTGCGGCGACCACGTCATCATCATCAATGCCGACAAGGTGAAGTTCACCGGCAAGAAGATGACCGACAAGGTCTACTACAAGCACACCGGCTGGGCCGGCGGCATCAAGGAAACGACCCCCGCCAAGGTGCTGGGCGGCCGCTTCCCCGAGCGCGTGCTCGAAAAGGCCGTCGAGCGCATGATCCCGCGCGGCCCCCTCGGCCGTGCGCAGATGCGCGCGCTGCACGTCTTTGCCGGCACCGAGCATCCCTATGACGGCCAGAAGCCCGAAACGCTCGACGTTGCCTCTATGAACCGCAAGAACAAGGCTGTTGCATGATGGCTGACGAAACCAAGACCGACACCGTCACCGATCTCGCCGATCTGAAGGACATCGCCGCCGACGCTCCGCAGGGTGACGCCGCGGATATCGCCGCCAAGGCCGACGTGCCCCTGCGCGAGCAGGAACTCGACGCCCAGGGCCGCGCCTACGCCACCGGCCGCCGCAAGGACGCGACCGCTCGCGTCTGGCTCAAGCCGGGCACCGGCAAGGTGATCGTCAACGGCCGCGACCAGGAAGTCTACTTCGCGCGTCCGACGCTGCGCCTGGTCATCGACCAGCCGTTCACCATCACCGAACGCCAGGGCCAGTACGACGTTGTCGCCACCGTCAAGGGCGGCGGCCTCTCGGGCCAGGCCGGTGCGGTGAAGCACGGCATCGCGCAGGCGCTGACGAAGTACGAGCCGGCGCTGCGCAGCACCGTCAAGGCTGCCGGCTTCCTCACCCGCGACAGCCGCGTGGTCGAGCGCAAGAAGTACGGCCGCGCCAAGGCACGCCGCAGCTTCCAGTTCTCGAAGCGCTAATCCGGATTACCGAGCTATTCGGTCACCGAGGAAGGGCGGTCCCGCGAGGGGCCGCCCTTTTCCGTTGGGGCGCGGCTATGTCCGGCAAGGCACTCAGCGCTGGAGCAGCATGATGCCCCAGGCGAGGCCCGTTCCCGCGAAGAACACCGGCCAGGACCAGTAGAAGGAATAATCGGCGAGTTCGGCCATGTGAATGGCCATCTGCCCTCCGCGCGCACCTTGCGAGCCGATCACCAGCGAGATCACGCCGGACAGGATCGCACCGAGCGGTACGGCCTTCACGAATTCCATTGCCACCTCCAGCTTGTGCCTAGGGAAGGATGCAGGGATCCGGTTTCAGCGAGCTTTAGGGGTTTCGTTAATGGACCGGCGGATCGACCCGCGGGATCTGGCGCACCGGCGCGACCGGCTCGCCGGGGTGGCGCGGCGGAAGGGCATTTTCGGGAACGTCGTCGATCTGCATGTCGCGTGTCTCGACATCTTCGAGGTTGCGCACGGTGACCGAGAGCGCTTCGCCGTCCCACAGGATTTCGTTGAAGCTGGGCGGGGTCGAGCGGGTGCGTTTGGACAGCGTGCCTGCGCCGATCATGCGCACCGGCCCCTCCGGCGTCTGCTCCATGATGTCGAACGCGTCGTGGACATGGCCGGACAAGACCGCTTCGACGGGCCGCCTGGCCAGTTCGCGTAGCGCCTTTTCCCCGTGCTTGGTCAGGGCAGTGCCCTCGGTCCCGACTTCGCGCAGCGGGTGGTGGACGGCGACCAGCGCCCGGCGACCGGCGGGAAGGGAGTCGATCGCCGCAAGGCATTTCTCCAGCGCGGCATCGGTCACCCAGCCCTTGGACCAGTTGAGCCGTGGCTGGGCCCGCACGGCGGTTTTCAGCGGTACGATCGCGAGGCAGCCCAGGTCCAGTTCGCGTTCTACCTTTTCCGCCATGCCGCGAAACCGCCGATAAGGCGCGAAGAAGCGCTCCAGCGGATTGAAATAGGGCATGTCGTGATTGCCCACCTCGACCGTCACCGGCGCAGCGAGCGAATTGATCCAGCGCGTGGCCGCATCGAACTCGCGCTGGCGCGCGCGCATCGTCAGATCGCCGGTAATTGCGACGGCGTCGGGTTGCTGGTCGGCGATTTCCTGCTTCACCCAATCGAGCGCGCGGTTGTTCTCGAGGCCGAAATGGATGTCGGACAGATGGAAGATGCGCCGGGATTCAGAAGCCATGGCCGGTCGCTAGCAGATCGACCGCGCAGCGGGCCACCTCGAATTCGGCTCGCGGGCCGAGGGTCGCCGGCTCCCCGTCGATCAGCACTTCGATCGGCTCGCTCTCGCAATTGACCAGCTCGAACCGGTCGAGCAGCCCCAAGCGCTCGTGCGGGCCCTCGCGGAAGCTGCGGCGCAGCAGCGCCCAGCTGTGCTGGAGGTAATCGGCAGCCTTGTCGGCGCTATAGGCGTCGATCTGGAGGCCGCGCGTACCCGGTGTGATCTCGACGAGCGGATAGCCGTCGTCACGGCCCAGCCCGGGTTCGCCGAAGCGGACGCGGGCCCCAGACGCGGTGCGCGAAACCGCTTCCCCTGCTCCCGTCGCGAATCGGAGCACATCGACATCGCGCATGGCCTCCCGGACATCGGCCCAGGCCGTCCCGGGTCCGGCAAGCAGCCCGGCGAGGGCTTTGCCGGCGCTGCAACTGGCGACCTCTGGCCGCACCAAGCGATACGCACCCCGCGCGACGCGAGCGACGATCTCGTCTTCCCGCACCGCGTCCCCATGCAACCGGACGCTCAGGAGGTTCATCGTGCCGCCGGGCAGGACGAGGATCTCGCCGCCCCAGCCGGCTAGCCCGTTCACGACGGCGTTGACCGTACCGTCGCCGGCGAAGACGATCACCCGACCGACCTTTTCCGCCTCAAGTTCGGCGGCGGCGGGAGGGCCTTCGCTTGAGATATCGAGCAGGCGGTCGTGACCGATGCCATGCTCGCCCAGGCACTGGCAGAGCGCCTGCAGAGCAGCATCGCTGTTACTGCCGCTGCGCGCATTGGCGATGAGGATGCTCTTTCGATCTGTGGTCATGATCCAAGAGCGCTCGTCGCTCCAATCCGGTTCCCGTTCAGAGCCGGCCGTCGATCAGGAGCCAGCAGAACAGGCCGTTGATCGCGGTATAGCCGCCATAAAGCCAGATGGCGGCGGGCCAGCCGTTGGCCGCCAGCACCATCGCCGCCAGCAGGATCGCGAATTCGAACCCGAGCGACATGCGCCCCCCGTTGCGACGCAGGGCCGGGGGAAGGCTGTCGAGAATCGGGTGCTTGCTCTCGAGCATCGCCTTCCCGAGCGCGAAGTTGAGCACGCCGCAGACGAAGAGCAGAGCGAGGACCATCGACAAAAGGCATAGGCTCGACGCCCGCCGATTGCCAATCGCCGTTCGTCGGCCATCCGATGGCGCCCGTCCAAGAACCGCAACGTCCGTCGATTCCGCCGTGCGATTACAGTTGTAGCTGGGTAATACAGGGACTGCGGAGGGTCCTCCCCCACCCCAGTCCCCCAAACTTCCGGGACCCTCCGCAAACCGGAGAACGCCCATGAAAACCCCATTCGCAGCCCTTGCAGCCGCTGGCCTGGCGATGACCGCCGCCCCCACCCTCGCGCAGGACGCCCAGTCCGTCCATGTCAGCTATGCCGACCTCAACCTCGCTTCGCCCGAAGGGCAGAAGCGGCTCGACCGCCGGATCGACAATGCCGCACGCGAAGTCTGCGGATACCACGCCGTGCGCAGCGGAACCCGCATTCCCGATCCGAAAGCGCGCGCCTGTTTCGACCGGGCACGCGCCAATGCCCAGGACCGCGTAGCCGCGGCCATCGAAGCCTCGGCGCTGGGCGGCTGACGCCCGCCGCACAAGACCATAGCTGCCCCAGAGCAGCGCATGACGGGCGGCTGTTACCCCCAGCACGGCCCAAGCCTTAGGCCCCGACCGGATGCAGTCCCCCGGTCGGGGCCGTCTTCTTGTGGTGCAGGATAAGAAGCCCGTCGGGACAGGCGGGAACGGCGCCTCAGCGCCCCGCCATGGCCTTGACCTTGGGGAGGTAGGTGCGCCCGATCCGTAATGCTTCCTCGTCGCCCATTTCGACCGACCACACTCCGAGCCCGTCGTGCCGGAGCCCGGTGATCCGGTCCTTGCGCAGGATGGTGGAGCGGTGGATGCGGATGAACCTGGCGGGATCGAGCCGCTTTTCGAGGCCGGCAATCGTCTGCAACAGCAGATAGGTGCGGGCGTCGTCGCCCTCGCCGACATGCAGGCGCACGTAGTCCCGCTCCGCATCGATGCGGCTCACTTCGCTGGTCGCAATGCGGATCAGTTCCGACCGATGCGGTATCCAGAGCTCCTCGAGCCAGCGGCTGTCCTCGCGTTCGCTATCGCCCTGCCGGGCCATCGCGCGCTTGATCGCGCGTTCGAGCCGCTCGGGCTTGACCGGCTTCAGGACGTAATCGACGGCGTCGAGATCGAAGGCCTCGACCGCATAATTGTCATGCGCGGTCACGAAGACGATGGCCGGGCGCTTGTCTTCCTTGGCCATAGCCTTGGCGACCGACAGGCCGTCGACCTCGGGCATGGTCATATCGAGCAGCACGAGATCGGGCGTCAGGGCTTCGATCAGGCGGAGCGCCTGCGCGCCGTCGCTGGCCGTGCCGACGACGGCGAGGTCGTCCATCTTGGCGCAGATCACCTGCATCCGCTCGACCGCCAGCGGCTCGTCGTCGACGATGAGGGTGCGAAGCTTTTCCGGGGTTTCGTCAGCCATGCTTCACCATCGGTAGTCTGAGTTCGGTTTCGTAGCCCTGGAGGGCCGGGCCGGACGTCACGGTCGCCTCGTTGCCGAAGCGTGCTTCTAGCCGGTCGCGCACATTGGCGAGGCCGATGCCGAAACCGCCGCCATGACCCGCCGGTGTCCCTGGACCGTCGTCGCTGACTGTCAGGACCAGCCGACCATACTCCTCGCGCGCGACGATCGAAACCGTCACCGGCTTCGCGCTCGCCGAGACGCCGTATTTGACCGAATTCTCGACCAGCGGCTGCAGGATCATGCCCGGCACCTTGTAATGCGCGAGTTCGTCCGGGAGATCGACCTTGACCCGCAACCGCTCGGGGAAACGGACCGCCTCGATCTCCAGATAGTGTTCCTGCAGGTCGATCTCGTCGGCCAGCGTCACATCGCCGGTGGAATCGTCGGCAAGACTGTGGCGATAGAAGCGCGAGATGGTCTGGATCATCTGCTCGGCGCGGTCGGCCTTGCCGGTCATCACCAGCGCCGAGAGCGAGTTCAACGTGTTGAACAGGAAATGCGGATTCACCTGATAACGCAGCGAGCGCAGTTCGGCGGCCTTGGCGGCGCTGCGGAAACGCTCGCCCTCGCGTTCGGCCGCGAGCGCCTGTGCGCGGGCCTGGATCGCGATATAGAGCGCCGCCCAGGCAAGCAGCAGGAAGTACCGGCCGAGCGCGATGTCGAAGGTCATGCGCCAGCGGTCCATAGCCGTGGGCGCGGGCGAGATCAGGACGCTTTCGGTTGCCGGTTCGACGGTTTGCGGTTCGGCCGCCTCCGCCTCGTCGACATCCCGCTCGATCGGCGCGCGCGGGACGTCGACCAGCAGGTTGCCCGATTCGTCGCGGCGGATCGAAATGCCGCGCTCTTCCCCGATCTTCTGCTCGATCTGGCCCTGGAGAGGGAGGAACATCCACTGGTTGGTCTGCGCGATGACTAGCGCGGCCGGCATCGAGACCAGCGCCGCCACCGTCACCTTGATCGCAAGCGATCGCCGGTCGAACAAGCGAAGGACGAGCCACATGCCCACCGTCGCGGCAACGCCGACGAGGCAGACCACGCCGCGCCGCCACAGCATTTCCCATTCGAGGCCGAAGCCGGACAGTTCGCCGCGGATCGTGGTAAGGGCGAAATAGATCACCCACACGCCGAGGATCGAGCCGAGCACGGTTCGGGCGGGAAGGTGGGGCGTCGTCGAATTCATCTGGCGTTCATGCTGCAAACCATGCCGTGATGTGGCCGCTCGCGGCGCGGAAAGCCAGCGCCGCGGTCGAGACCGTTCACACGTTGGTCGAGCGGAATGCTATTCGGCGGGCGCGAAATCCCCTTCGGCGATACGGCGACGCCATTCGGCCGGCGCGAGCGTGTGGACATTGTTGCCCGCGGCATCCACGGCGACCGTAACCGGCATGTCCTCGACCTCGAATTCGTAGATCGCCTCCATGCCGAGATCCTCGAAGGCGACGACCTTCGCGCCTTTGATCGCGCGGCTGACCAGATAGGCCGCGCCGCCGGTCGCCATAAGATAGGCGACCTTGAACTTGCTGATCACCTCGACCGCATTGTGCCCCCGCTCGGCCTTGCCGATCATGGCGAGCAGGCCGAGGTCGAGCATCATCTCGGTGAACTTGTCCATCCGCGTCGCTGTGGTCGGACCGGCCGGGCCGACGACCTCGCCCATCACCGGATCGACGGGGCCGACGTAGTAGATCGCGCGGCCCCTGAAATCGACCGGCAGCTCCTCGCCGCGCTCCATCATGTCGTGGATCCGCTTGTGCGCCGCGTCGCGACCGGTGAGCATCTTGCCGGACAGCAGCAGGCGGTCGCCATGGTTCCAGCTCGCAACCTCCGCCGGCGTCAGTGCATCCAGGTTCACACGTTTGGCCGCCGCATCGGGCTTCCACGTGACCTGCGGATACTCGTCTAGCTTCGGCGGTTCGAGATAGGCCGGGCCCGACCCGTCGAGCGTGAAATGCGCGTGCCGCGTCGCGGCGCAGTTGGGAATCATCGCCACCGGCTTGCCCGCCGCATGGCAGGGCGCATCGAGGATCTTCACGTCGAGCACGGTCGACAGCCCGCCCAGGCCCTGCGCGCCGACACCCATCGCGTTGACCGCATCGAAAATATCGATCCGCAGCTGCTCGATATCGGTCTGCGCGCCGCGCTGCTTGAGCTGGCCCATGTCGATCGGGTCCATCAGGCTGAGCTTGGCGAGCTTCATGCAATGCTCTGCCGTACCGCCGATCCCGATGCCGAGCATCCCCGGCGGGCACCAGCCCGCACCCATCGATGGTATCTGTTCGATCACCCAGTCGACGATATTGTCGCTTGGGTTCATCATCTTGAACTTGGACTTGTTCTCGCTCCCGCCACCCTTCGCCGCGACGTCGATGCTGACCGTGTCGCCCGGCACCATCTCGACCGAGAGGACCGAAGGCGTATTGTCGCGCGTGTTCCGGCGGGTGAAGGCCGGATCGGCGAGGATCGAGGCGCGCAGCTTGTTGTCGGGATGGTTGTAGGCGCGGCGCACGCCTTCATCGACGACTTCCTGCAGCGAGCGGTCGCTCGCGAGGCGGCAATTCATGCCCCATTTCACGAAGACGTTGACGATGCCGGTATCCTGGCAGATCGGCCGGTGCCCCTCGGCGCACATACGGCTATTGGTCAGGATCTGCGCGATCGCGTCCTTCGCGGCCGGGCCTTTCTCCGCCTCGTAGGCTTTGCCCAAGGCGCGGATGTAATCCATCGGGTGGTAATAGGAGATATACTGGAGCGCGTCGGCCACGCTCTCGATCAGGTCGTCTTCGCTGATGACGGTCATGTCGCTCATCGCCGGATATTCCCATGTTGCAGAATTGCGCTCCCCGATAGGCGCGTTTGCGGCCATCGGTCAAAGCGCTTGGACACAAGAACGCTTGCGCCTAAAGCAAGCCTGCTTGACCCAGCGTGTTATTAGAGTAATACAGCAACCGCCATGACCACCACCATCGCCCCTTCGACCGATTTCGCCGCCGCCCGCAAGGCCATGCTCGACAGCCAGCTGCGCACCAGCGGCGTCAATGAGAGCTTCGTGCTCGAGCGCATGGGCACTGTCGCACGCGAGGATTTCGTGCCCGAGGCCATGCGCAGCGTTGCCTATAGCGATCGTGCGATCCGGCTTGGCGACGGCAAGGTCCTTCCCGCCCCCCTGTTCCACGGCATGATGCTCTCCGAAGCGCAGCCGACCGCATCGGACGAGGTGCTCGTGATCGACGGTGGCAGCGGGTACCTGGCCGCGCTGGTCGAGCCGCTCGTGGGCTCGGTCCGCGTGATGAGCCCCGAAGACGTCGCTGGCGGCAAGAAGAAAGGCGCCTTCAGCCTCGTCCTGATCGACGGGGCCGTCGAACATATCCCGGCGGGCCTCGCCAAGCTGGTCGCCGAGGGCGGACGCATCGTGACCGGCATGGTCGAGCGCGGCGTGACCCGCCTCGCCACCGGCCGCAAGGCAGCCGGGTCGCTGGCCCTGCTGCCGCTTGCCGAAATCGGCGTGCCGCGCCTCGCACAATTCGACCGGCCGGCCAGCTGGAGTTTCTGAATGAGTCCCACTGCCTTCCTGAAGACGCTCGCCGGCGGATCGGCGCTCTACGCGCTCGCCCTGGCCCAGCCGGCGGCAGCTGACACGCTGCAGGAGGCACTGACCGCGGCCTACGTCAACAACCCCACCCTGCTCGCCGCCCGCGCCAACCAGCGGGCGACCGACGAGGCGGTGGTCATCCTCGAGGCGCAGGGCATTCCCAGCGTGAATGCGACTGCGCGCTACACCGAGTTCATCAAGAACTCGCCAAACAGCTTCACCGCGCCCGACCGCGTGCTGCAGCTCAGCCCGCAATTGATCGTGCCCGTTTATCAAGGAGGCGCGATCAAGAATGGCGTAAAGGCCGCGGAAGAGCGGGTGGCTGCCGGGCAGGCCGACCTGCGCGCAACCGAAAGCGCGCTCTTCAGCCAGGTGGTCGCAGCCTATATGGACGTCCTGCTGAACCAGGCCGTCGTCGGCCTCCGGGCCAACCAGGTCCAGGTCCTCGGCGTCAACCTCCAGGCTACCAGCGACCGGTTCGAGATCGGCGACGTAACCCGTACCGATATCGCCCAGTCGCAGTCGCGCCTGGCTGTCGCGCAGGGCGACCTTCGCAATGCGCAGGCCAATCTGATCAATGCTCGCGAAGCGTATATTCGCCTCGTCGGCGAAGCGCCCGAGAACCTCCAGTCGCCGCCCGCTCTTCCCGGACTGCCGGAGGATGTGTCGACCGCGGTCGACGTCGCGCTCGAAAATAATCCCGACCTGATCGCCGCCAAGGAGCGCGCAAGCGCGGCCGGGTTCGACACCAGCGCCGCAGGTTCCGGTCGCCTCCCGACGGTGTCGCTGTTCGGCAATGGCCAGTACGCCAACTATTTCGACACGCTCGCCGGTGGCGCCGGCGGGATCGCCCAGCGCGAGACGACCCTGAATGCCGGCGTGCAGGTCAGCATCCCCATCTTCCAGGGCGGCCTTCCCGCCGCCCGCCAAAGGCAGGCGCAGGCGCGCGAAACCGCCGCCCTCGAACAGGTCATCGCTGCCGAGCGGCTCGCCATCGCCAATGTTCGCGCCGCCTGGTCGAGCTGGCAGGCCTCGCTCGCGGTGATCGAAAGCAGCCAGGTTGCGGTGCAGGCCGCCGAACTGAGCCTCGAGGGCGTGCGCGCCGAAAACTCCATCGGCAACCGGACCATCCTCGACGTGCTCAACGCCGAACAGGAATTGCTCTCCGCGCAGGTCCAGCTCGTGACCGCCCGCCGCAATGCATATGTCGCCGGCTTTTCCCTGCTCGCAGCGATGGGCCGCGCCGAAGCGCGCGATCTCAACCTCGTGGGCGAAGGGTTGCTTTACGATCCCGCCACGAATTACGATCGCGTGCGCTACAAGGTGTGGGACTGGGACCGCGATCCCGAACCTTCCGCCGCCGCCACCAGCACCGTGACCGTCCCGGCTCCGACCGCGGAAATCCCGGAAGAGGATGATTCCGCTTCCTGATTCGGTTATCCACACCCCATAAGGCGAATCGCAATTCCCGATTCGGGACAGGGGGAAGGGACGAATGCAGAACTCAGGCGAACCGTCGGTCGAAGAGATTCTCGATTCGATCAAGAAGGTGATCGCGCGCGACAATCGCGAAGGGATGATTGCCGAACGGCGTCGCAAGATCGTGCCGACCCCGGAACCCGTCGACGAGGAAGAAGCGGAAGAAGTGCTCGAGCTCGACGCCGGCTTCGCGGTCGCGGACGACGCGCGGGAAGACGACGGGGCCGACGCCCTGACGCGCGGCGACACGCGCGAGGCGATGCGCCAGAATTTCGAAGCCCTCGCGATGCTCGCCCAGCCGGGCAAGCAGCCGCAGATCGTGCGTTCGGGCGAAACATCGCTCGAAGGGCTGGTGCGCGAGATGCTGCGGCCGATGCTGGCGCAATGGCTGGACGAGAACCTGCCCGGCATGGTCGAGGACATGGTGAAGGCCGAGATCGCGCGGATTGCGGGCAAGCGGAGTTGATCTAACAGCTTAACTTTATCGCCGGGCGCGCCTAAGCCACGGCTCATGACAGCACGCAACCGGGCCGCATTCCCGCTCGCCAGCGCCTTCGCGCTCTTCGCCTCGCCGCTTTTCGCCCACAACGGCGTTGATCATAGCCGTGCGCCGATGAGCGCCGAGGATCTCGTCACGATGCCGCGCCTTGGCGCGCCGAGCGTCGATCCTTCCGGCCGGATGGCAGTGTTTGCCGTCACCACGACCGATCCCGAGAGCTACGCGCGCACATCCAAGCTGCACATGCGGCTGCTGAACGACATGGAGGCAATGCCGGTCGCGCTGGATCTCGAGGGCGCCGATGCCCGCTTCGGCGGCGACGGCTGGCTCTATTATCTGGCCGATGCTGCCGAGGGAGGCGATTCCGCCACCAGTCAGGTCTGGCGTGCCCGGATCGGCATCGACGGCAGCGTCACGGAAAAGAGCCAGGTCACGAACCTTGCGCGTGCAGTGAACGGCTTCCAGGTTTCGGACGATGGCAAGCGCGTCGTCATCTGGACCGAGCTTCCGCGCACATGCACGGCGCTTGCTTGCGACGACAGCGCCAAGCCTTTCGCACCCGGCCCGGGCACCGGAATGCTGTTCGAGGGCGACCGCGGTTTCGTCCGTCATTGGGATCAGTGGGAAACCCCCGGCACCTTCAGCCGCGTCTTTGCGCTTGCGCTCGACAACGGGAGCGCAGCCGGCGAGGCCGTGGCGCTCGACGGGCCGGTGGGCGCCGGCGGTCCGAGCGGCGATACGCCGACCATGCCCTTCGGCGGCAACGAGGACGTCGCGCTCGCACCCGATGGCAAGGGCGTCTATTTCACCGCCCGCGAAGCCGACAAGGGCGAACCTTATTCGACCAACCTCGACATCTGGTTCAGCGATTTCTCGGGCAAGCCGCCTGTCAATCTCACCATGGCGAACGAGGCACTCGACGCCTTGCCCGCCCCCTCGCCCGACGGACGCTATCTCGCCTACGTCGCGATGGAGCGACCGACCTACGAAGCCGATCGGCAGGTCGTCATGTTGCGCGACCTGCGGACTGGCAAGACCACCGCACTGACCGAGGGTTTCGACCGCAGCTTCGGGTCTCTGGCCTGGACGCCGGACGGTCGCTGGCTGGTGGGAACGGCGCAAGACGTGCTCGACACGCCCGCCTTCCGCATCGACCCGCGCAATGGCAAGATCGAACGGCTCGACCTGATGGCCGGCAACGAGGCGCATATCGGCAATGTCGTGCTCCTGCATGGCGGCGATCTGGTCTTCACGCGCGATTCGATCGGGGCATCGGCCGAGCTTTACCTTGCGCGCAACTGGGGGCAGGCCAAGCCGCTGACGGACGTCGCCATGACCCGGATGGGCGCGCTCGCCCCGGTCGTGGTGCAGCGCTTCAGCTTTGCCGGCGCGAATGGCGATACGGTATGGGGCCAGATCACCAAGCCCGAGGGTGTGCAGGGCAAGCTGCCCGCCATCCTCTATGTCCACGGCGGTCCGCAGGGTTCATTCAACGATGGCTGGTCGAGCCGGTGGAACCCGCGGGTCGTCGCCAGCCAGGGCTATGCCGTGATCTCGGTCGATTTCCATGGCTCCACCGGATACGGCCAGGCGTTTACGGACGCGATCAACCAGGATTGGGGCGGCAAACCCCTCGAGGACCTGCAAAAGGGCCTTGCCGCAGCACTCGAATTCGACACCCAGATCGACGGCACCCGGGCCTGCGCCATGGGGGCGAGCTATGGCGGCTACATGATGAACTGGATCGCCGGCAAATGGCCCGACCGCTTCGATTGCCTCGTCCAGCACGACGGCCTCTTCGACATGCGCAGTTTCTACTACACGACCGAGGAACTGTGGTTTCCGCGCTGGGACTTCGGAGGGGGCTACATCGACAGACCGGAAAACTACGAGAAGTGGAACCCGGCAAACCACGTCGATGCTTGGAAAACGCCAATGCTGGTGATCACGGGCATGAAGGACTACCGCGTACCTTACACGCAGGGCATCGCCAGCTTTACCGTGCTGCAGGAGAAGGGCATTCCGAGCCAACTGCTCGTCTTCCCGGACGAGAACCACTGGGTGCTCAAGCCGAAAAATTCGCTGCAATGGCACAACACCGTCTTCGCCTGGCTCGAACGCTGGCTGAAGCCGGCAGAATGAGCGCGAAACCGAAGGACATTCGCAAGGCGGAGAAGGCACTTGCCAAGATCGGGGGCGCCACGGTCGAGCGGCAGATCTTCCTGTGCGCGGTGTCGGAAAAGCAGAAGTGCTGCAAGCGCGAGGACGGCAAGGCTGCCTGGAACTACCTCAAGCGGCGGATGAAAGAGCTGAAGCTGGTCGGCCCCGGCGGGACGGTCCAGCGGACCAAGGCCGATTGCCTGCAGGTTTGCGAGGCGGGCCCCATCGCGGTCGTCTGGCCCGACAACGTCTGGTACCATTCGTGCGACGAACAGGTGCTTGAAGCGATCATTCAGCGCCATCTGATCGGTGGCGTGCCGGTCGAGGAATATCGGTTGAGGCCGGCGGACTAATCTTCGTCGGCCAGCGGGTCTTCGATCGCCTCGTCATGGCCGGTTCCCGACGAGAGGAAAACCAGGCCCATCAGCGCGCTCGCTAGCAGCATGGTGAAGCCGATGCCCAGCGCCGCGGCGATGTAGTAGTGGATCGAAACCGCTTCGCTGCCGAACTTCCACAGCAGCGCGAGCGAGACGGCCACGACCCCCGCCGTAAGCAGGAACATGAAACGCATGATCCGGCGGAACCGCGCCCAGGCGAAGGCGGCCTGCGCGGGATCGTCGAGAGGGGACTTCTTCGCCATCGCCGCCCATCTGGCCGCTCCGCGCGGTAGATTCAACGGTACCCACAGCGCGGATTCGCATTTCCTGCGCGAAAGTGGCATTCTCCCGCGCATAACAAGCGAGGAGAAGCGCAATGATCGCCAGGTTGATCGATGGTCGGACCAGTTCGGATATCGTGTCGTGCACGGTCGATACGCCGGTCCGCGATGCGATCGGCCTGCTGGCCTCGAAGCGCATCGGGGCACTGCCGATCATGGAAGGCGGCAAGGTCGCCGGTATCTTCTCCGAGCGCGATGTCATCTACCGGCTCGCCAGCGAGGGGGACGCCTGCCTGGCGCGCAAGGTGGGCGAGGTAATGACGTCGCCGCCGATCACCGTCGAACGGTCGGCCAGCGTCCTCGAGGCTCTGGCGCTCATGACCCGGCGGCGCATCCGCCACCTTCCCGTGGTCGAGGGCGACACGATGTGCGGCTTCATTTCGATCGGCGACCTCGTGAAGGCGCGCCTCGACCAGATCGAGCACGAAGCCGAAGCGATGCGCGAGTATATCACGCACGCTTGAGCCTGCCGCGCGCGCTCCCTACATGACAGCCATGACCGCGACGCCCACCCTGACCGAAGCCGCCGCCAAGCGCGTCGCCGATATTGCCGCCAAGCAGGCCAAGCCCGCGATCCTGCGCCTGTCGGTCGAAGGTGGCGGCTGTTCGGGCTTCCAGTACAAGTTCGGCCTGGCCGAAGCGCCCGACGGCGACGATTCGGTCAGCGAGACCGGCGGCGTGAAGCTGGTGGTCGATGCGGTGAGCCTCGATCTGGTGGCAGGTAGCATCGTGGATTTCGTCGAATCGCTTGGAGGCGCAGCCTTCAAGGTAGAGAACCCCCAGGCCGCCGCCGGCTGCGGCTGCGGTTCGAGCTTCGGGATTTAGGTTAGACCCGCGCGCGGCTTTCGGGCATCACGCCTGGCATGCGCATCGCCAGCTTCAACATCAACGGCATCAGGGCCCGCTTGCCGCGGCTGCTCGAATGGCTCAAGGAAACCCGACCGACCGTCGCCTGCCTGCAGGAAATCAAGACGATGGACGAAGGCTTCCCGGCCGAGGAGTTCGAAAAAATCGGCTATCACGCCATCTGGCACGGGCAGAAGAGCTTCAACGGGGTCGCGATCCTCGCCGACGGTGTGCAACCGGTCGAGATCCGGCGAGGGCTCGGTATCGATGGGCCCAATGACGGCGAGGGCGAACAGGCCCGCTATCTCGAGGCCGACGTGAACGGCGTACGGATGTGCAATCTCTACCTGCCCAACGGCAATCCGCATCCCGGACCCAAATTCGCTTACAAGCTCGCCTGGATGGAGAAACTGCGCGCGCGGATGGCTGCTGTATGGGCGGAGGAAGTCCCCGCCGTCGTGCTCGGCGACTTCAACGTGATCCCCGAAGACAAGGATGTCTGGGCGGTCAAGGCCATGGCCGACGATGCGCTTATGCAACCCGAATCGCGCGATGCCTATCGCCGTATGCTCGCCGATGGCTGGACCGACGCAATCGACACGCTCAATCCGCGTGGCGGGGTATGGACCTATTGGGATTACCAGGCGGGCGCCTGGCAGCGCGACCATGGCTTCCGCATCGATCACCTGCTGCTCTCGCCGGAGACGGCCGACCGGATGGTCGCGGCTGGCGTCGACAAGGAATACCGTGGGCGCGAGAAGGCCAGCGACCATGCGCCGGTCTGGGTCGAATTGCGCGACTGAGGCGCACGCAAAAAGGGCCGCCGCTCACGCGACAGCCCTTCCCGCATCCTGTTCCGCCCGGTCAGCGGTAGAAAATATGCGTGTCGATGGTCGCGGTGGCGACCTTCTTGCGGCTCCAGCTCGGGCGCACGTATTTCGCATGGAAATAGAGCGCGTCGCCAGCTTCGCTATCCCACAGGCCACGGTGGGCGATGCGGGCAATAGCCTTGGCATTCGTCCATGCTACCGAGCCCGTACGGATACGCGGCATCGACCCACCCTTCACGAACGAGAACTGCGAACGCTGGTAGACGACGCCGCAATAGCTCGAGGGAAAGCGGCGATCTTCGGCGCGATTGACGATCACCTGGGCCACGGCCAGCTGCCCCGCAAGCGGTTCGCCGCGCGATTCGAAATAGATCGCGCCGGCCAGGCACTGCAGTTCTTCTGACAATTCGCCCGTAGCGGGCATCGCAGCGACGAGCTCGCGCAGGCTCTGGGCGCGCTGGGCTTCGTCGACCACGGGAATCTCGGGTTCGGCTTCCTCGGGAAGCTCCTGCACCACCTCTTTCTCGACGAAAACCGGCACAACCTCTTGGGTGAGCGGGGCAACTTGGGCGGCGACTTCGGTTGCTTGCGCCGCAACCTGGGCGTTTGCGCCAGAACTTTCCGCTCCAGCCAGCGTGGTAAGGGCAATCGCCGCGACAACCGCGGTGAAACCGGTAAACTTGCGGACCATGTTCTCAGAGGACTAAGCGGTTGACGGTCTGTCGCAGGCTGGGATCCACGCGCGTTGCTATGCGTCGTAATACCGGATCCGTTACGGGCCTGCCGGCCATCCCCCGTCTGCGTGCTAGCCTACCGACCCCATTGCCGGAGCAGGCCGCCTACGCATCGAAGTTCCGCGGCCAAATAGTCGCAAACGAAACCAAGTCAAGTTAAGGTTCCCCGGAATCGACGAAGCGTTCCGCATCGGAGACGTCCAGTTCGACGATCCAGCAATCCGGGTCCGCACGGCCCCTTCTGGCGACATATTCGTCAAATTCCTTAGGATTTTCCGTGTCTTGTGCCCGGCTTAGGACGAACCTGCGCGAACCATCCATTTGCGCTATCCGCTCCCACAAAGCGGCATTCTTGCCACGCTCCATGGTTAATATCAGGATGTTGCCGGCATCTCTGTCGCCGCGCTGCACGATCGCCGCAAAGCCCCCCGCGGATTCGACCGCGCGGACGATTCCCCCGACTTCGAGATGCGCGGGAAGGCGACCGTCCATCGGGCTCAGCCGCCGGCAAGATAGCCGGGCAGGCTGGACAGCGCGATGCGCGAGCGCATGAACGTGCCCGTGCCGCGACCGATCTCGTCGCCTTCGGCATCGACCAACCGCGATTCGGCCACGAATACACGCTTGCGACCGCTGACCCACTTGCCCTCGGCCACGACCTTCCCCTCCCGCACCGGTTTGGTGAAGTGCAGGTTGAACGAGGTGGTGAGCAGGAAGCGGTCGGTAACGAAGGTGTTCGCGGCATAGAATGCCGCGTCGTCGAGCATCTTGAAATAGATCGTCCCATGCGCCGCACCGGCTGCGTGGAAGACCTCTTCGGTCACATCGAAGGTGATCCTTGCCGCCCCCTCACCGACGATGGCGAGCTGCGAGGCGAACAGGGCATTGACCGGCGCAGAGGCGTAAAGACTCTCCAGCGCACGATAATGCCGCCCGGCCCCGCTGCTTGCCGCCCCATCCGCCATGACCAGCCCTCAGGCGCGCGGCTCGACCCAGCCGATCGACCCGTCGTGACGGCGATAGACCATGTTGTGCTGCTCGCTGCCCGCATTCTTGAACAGCAGCGCGTTGGCGTTCTGGAGATCGAGCATCATCACTGCGTCGGCGACACTGCATTCGGGGATGATCGCGCGCGTTTCGGCGATGACGGGCGGGCTGTCGACGGTCACCTCTTCCTCGTCATCCATGTCGGGCGCGGCGAGGATGGTATAGGCAGCCTCTTCCTCGCGCATGGCGTGCGCAGTCTGTTCGTGCCGGTCCTGGATGCGGCGCTTGTAGCGCCGCAGCTGCTTCTCGATCTTGCCGGCCGCCTGGTCGAAGGCCTGGTGCACGTCATGCGCCTCGGCATGCCCCTTGAGGATCAGCCCTTGCATCACATGCGTGACGATATCCGCAGTGAAGGCCCCGGCGGGTGCCTTCCCGAAAGTCACATGCGAGGAGATGGCGCGGTTGAAGTGCTTTTCGACGATCGCGTTCATGCGATCGCCGACATGCTCCTGCAAAGCCGCACCGGTGTCGATCTGGTGGCCAGAGACGCGGATATCCATTGTTGTCGTTCTCCTCTGTCGTGCCCGTTCCGATCCCATCCGGCCCCGTCTGCCGGTGCACGGCCTTGATCTATCCCCAAAGCGGGTTCTCGATCCCGGCCATGAATTCCCTGTGTCGCGCAAGCTCCTCTTCGGTCGGTGCATGCGGGCGCGGTTCGCGACGCGGTCGGTCGGGTGCGGGGCGCACCACCACCGCGACTTCCGCCTGCACCTCGATCGTGCCCGTAGCTTCGGCGGCGAGTTCGAGGCCGATCTGGCGCCCGCCCTTGAGCTCTACATAGACCTGCGCCAGCAGTTCGGCATCGAGCAGCGCGCCGTGCTTCACACGGTGGCTGCGATCGATCCCGTAGCGCGAGCACAGCGCATCGAGCGAGAGTTTCGCGCCCGGGTGCCGCTTGCGCGCGAGGGCCACTGTATCGACCATGCGGCTGGTGCAGACCGGATCACGCCCGCAGAGCGTCAGCTCGGAATTGAGGAAGCCGAAGTCGAAGCCGGCGTTGTGCGCCACCAGCGGCGCATCGCCGATGAAGGCGAGGAACTCCTCGGCGAGATCCGCGAACAGCGGCTTGTCCGAGAGGAATGCGGCGGACAGGCCGTGCACCGCTTCCGCGCCGGCGGGCATGTCGCGTTCGGGATTGAAGTAGGCGTGATAGGTTGCGCCGGTGGGAACGAGATTGACCATCTCCACACATCCGATCTCCACCATCCGGTCCCCTGTCTTGGGGTCTAGGCCGGTGGTTTCGGTATCGAACACGATCTCGCGCATTAGCTATCCTATCGGCCTCGTTCGCGCCGATTTCAAGGGGTCACTCGCGGCTAGCGGCCAATGCGTATCCGTTTGAGCTGTGCGATGAGATCGATCACCTCGGTTTCGGTTTCCTCGATCGAGGTGCCGGTATCGATGATGTGATCGGCCCGTGCGCGCTTGTCGATGTCGGGCACCTGGAGCGAAAGGATGTGGGCGAACTTTTCCTCGGTCATGCCGGGGCGGGCGAGCACGCGCCGACGCTGGGCCTCCGCTGGGGCGGAAACGACCACCACCCGGTCGACCGCCTGAGCACCGCCTTTCTCGAACAGGAGCGGGATGTCGAACACCACCATCGGCGCACCCGCATGTTCGATCAGGAAAGCCTCCCGCTTGCGGGCCACCGCCGGATGGACGATCGACTCGAGCCGGGCGAGGGCATCCTTGTCGCCGAACACCTGCGCGCCGAGATCGTCGCGCTTCACGCCGTCCGGACCGGTGCTCCCTGGAAAGGCCGCCTCGATCTGCGGCACGAGTTCGCCGCCCGGCCCCTGCATGGCGCGCACTTCGGCATCGGCATCGAACACCGGCACGCCGGCGGCCTCGAACATGGCGGCGACGGTCGACTTGCCCATGCCGATGGAGCCGGTGAGGCCGATGATAAGGGGCCGCGTCATCCGGCAAGCCTTTCGCGCAGTTCGGCATCGTCTTTGCGCGGCGGTTCGACGCCGAAGAAATGGGTGAAGGCCGCGGCCGCCTGCCCGATGAGCATGGCGAGGCCGTCGATGGTCGCGAAGCCGGCTTCGCGCGCATTCTTCAGGAACGCGGTCTGCACCGGATCGGTGACGATATCGTAGGCGATCGAGCCCGGCGGGGCGTGGCTCCAGTCGAAGGCGAGCGGCGGCTGGCCGCGCATGCCGAGCGGGGAGGCGTTGACCACAAGGTCGCAGCAGCCCTCGCGATCGTCGAAGGGGAAATCGCTCGCATCGGCAAAATGATCGAGCGGGGCGACATGGTGTTCGCCGCCGGAATCGAGCTCGTCGAGCAGGGCGCGGGCCTTGTCCGGGTTCCGTCCGGCGAGCACGAGCGTGAAGCCCTCGCCCGCCAGTCCGGCCACGATGGCGCGCGCCGCGCCGCCGGTCCCTAGGATGCGTGCCATCCGGAAGTAATGGGTTTCCCCCAGCCGGAGGCGCAGTGGCTCGAGGAAGCCCGCGACATCGGTGTTGCGCCCGACCAGTTTGCCGTCGCTCGCCTTCACCACGGTATTGACCGCGCCCACCCGCTTCGCGAGCGGCTCGAGCCGGTCGAGCAGCGGCATGATCGCCTGCTTGTGCGGCATGGTGACGTTGCAGCCGCGCCAATCGGGATCTGCCCGCCGCGCGTCGCAATAGGCCGCGAGCTGGTCGGCAGCGACATGATGCGCGCGATACTCCGCGTCGAGCCCGAGCTTCTCGATCCAGAAACCGTGGATCGCCGGCGATTTCGACTGGGCGATCGGATCGCCGATGACTTCGGCATAGACTGTCACGCGGGCAGCACGCCTTCCTCGCGGAGGGCCTCGAGCACCTGCAGCAGCGGCATGCCAAGCACGGTGAACTGGTCGCCCATGATGCTCTCGAACAGCTGCACGCCGGGGCCTTCGATGCGGAAGACGCCGACGCAATAGGAGACTGCGGGCCATTCGGCATCGAGATAGGCCGCGATGAATGCCTCGCTGAGGTCGCGCACGCGCAGCCGCGCGAAATCGGAGCCGACCCAGATAATCTGCTTGTCGCGTGCCAGCGCCGCCGCGCTGTGCAGCGTCATCACCCTTCCCGAGAAGAAGCGGAGGTGTTCGGCAGCCTGCTCGCGCGATTGCGGCTTGTCGAAGCGGCGCCCATCGACCTCGACCAGCGAATCCGAGCCGAGCACGATTCCGTCCGCCTTCACTGCGGCCGCCTTCGCAGCAGCCAGTGCCTGTGCGATTTCAGCAGGCTCGGCATCGGCCATCTCGGCCTCGAGCGCCCGCTCGTCGAGATCGGCCGCCTGCGCGGCGAAAACCACACCTGCCGCGTCCAGCATGGCCTTGCGCGAGGCGCTGTTGGAGGCGAGCACGATCCCGCTTCCGGCAAGTGCGCTCATATCGGTTTTGCCCCCTGCGTCGTCCCGCGCATCTCGCGCTCGTTATAGAGCCGGATCACCGCCGCCGCGGTCTCCTCGATCGAACGGCGCGTCACGTCGATCACCGCCCAGCCGTTGTCGGCGAACATGCGCCGCGCAAAGGCGACCTCGTTCTTGACCTTTTCCTGGTCGGCATAGTCGGTTTGTGCCTGCTCGTTGAGGCTGAGCAGGCGGTTGCGGCGGATCTGGACCAGCCGCTCGGGCGCGGTCGTCAGGCCGATCACCATGGGATTCCTGAGCTTGTAGAGCGCGGGCGGCGGCGGGCTTTCGACCACCAGCGGGATATTCGCGACCTTGTAGCCGCGATTGGCGAGATAGATGCTGGTGGGCGTCTTCGAGCTGCGCGAGACACCCGCGAGCACGATGTCGGCCTCCTCCCAGTTCTCCCAGCCGACCCCGTCGTCATGTGCGATGGTGAACTGGATCGCCTCGACCCGCTCGAAATAGGCCTTGTCCATCGCGTGCTGGCGGCCCGGGCGGCCATGCGCTTCCTGCCCCAGCGCCTTCTCGAGCGCGGCGGTGACATGGTCGAGGATCGGCACGGCGGGCACGCCCTGCTGTGCACAGACCTCTTCCAGCCGCGCGCGGGTTTCGGGATTGACCAGCGTGAACAGCACGAGGCCGGGATTGGCCTTGAGCTCGGGGATAATCCGCTCGAGATGTTGCCTGCTGCGCACCATCGGCCAGAAGTGACGCATGACGTCCGCATCCTCGAACTGCGCGAGCGCGGCCTTGGCCAGCATTTCGAGCGTTTCGCCGGTTGAATCGGACAGCAGGTGAAGATGGATTCGAGTTGAGATGGGACGCTCCGGCACCCTGTGGAGAACCGCTCGCATAAACCACGGGAGAAAGCTGCCGACAAGTTCGGGAGCAAATTGCCTCCCCGATACGAGTCCTTCGGCAGGCGATTCCCGCACAGGCTGGCCGGGTTTTGGACAGGCTGGGGACAGCAGGGATAAGTTTGACTCGACTCAAGCCAAGCCGCGAGTCGCGATCTCCGCTTACCCTTTGCTTTGCGGGAGAATTCGGGCAGGGACGGGTTATCCCTGAAATCCACAGGGCCAACAGACTCCATCAACTCTTCTAAATAATACTTATATATTGGATTGGACTCTCCGATGCCCGGTCTCCTCCTCGATACGCTGAACGGAAAACGCGGGGTGCGCGTGCCCATGTGGCTCATGCGCCAGGCGGGCCGCTACCTGCCCGAATACCGCGCACTGCGGGAAGAGAAGGGCGGCTTTCTCGACATGGCCTATGACAGCGAGGCGGCCTGCGAGATCACGCTGCAGCCGATCGACCGCTTCGGCTTCGACGGGGCGATCCTGTTCTCCGACATCCTGATCGTGCCGCATGCGATGGGCCAGCATCTCGAGTTCCTGGCGGGCGAAGGTCCGAAGCTGTCGCCGACGCTGATCGATGCGACGCTGGACAGCCTCACGTCCGATCCTTCGCGCTACGAGCACATCTACCAGACGGTGCGCCTCTGCCGCGAGCGCCTGCCCGAAGGCGTGACGATGCTGGGCTTTGCAGGCAGCCCCTGGACGGTCGCGACCTACATGGTGGCGGGCGAGGGCAGCCGCGACCAGCACGATGCGCGTGCGCTGGCCTATCGCGATCCGGGCGCATTGCAGGCGATCATCGATGCTATCGTTGCGCAGACGGTCGAATACCTCTCCGGCCAGATCGAGGCCGGGGCCGAAGCGGTGCAGCTGTTCGACAGTTGGGCGGGCAGCCTCGCACCTGACGAGTTCGAGCGCTGGGTCATCGCGCCCAATGCAGCCATCACCGCGGCGATCCGCGAACGGCATCCGGATACGCCGGTGATCGGCTTCCCCAAGGGTGCCGGCGAGAAACTGCCCGCCTATGCGCGCGAGACCGGGGTCAAGGCGGTGGGCGTCGACGAAACGCTCGATCCCGCATGGGTCGCGCGCGAGCTGCCCGCCGGCATGGCGGTGCAGGGCAATCTCGATCCGCTGCTGCTGCTGGCGGGAAGCGCGGAGCTTGAAAAGCGCATCCGCACGATCCTCGACACCTTCGCGGACCGTCCCCATGTCTTCAATCTCGGCCACGGCATCGACCGGCGCACGCCGATCGAGCATGTCCACCGCCTGATCGAGACCGTGCGCGGTTTCGAGGGGTGACGTGGGCCCGGGCAATCCCTACATAGCGGCGCGATGCAGGATATCCTCGCCATGACCTATTATTGGCTCAAGGCCGGACACATCATTTTCATGACCTTCTGGATGGCCGGCCTATTCATGCTGCCGCGCCAGATGATCTACCTGCATCCCGCCGCGGCCGGTTCGGACGAGGCGGCGCTGTGGGAAAAGCGCACCGGCCTGCTGCGCAAGATAATCCTCACCCCCAGCCTGATCGTCGTCTGGGTGCTCGGCCTGGCTCTCGCATGGACCATCGGCGCTTGGGACCAGGGCTGGTTCCATGCCAAACTGCTGGTCGTGGTCGCCCTCACCGGCTTCCATGGTTACATGGTCGTCCAGTCGAAGAAGATGATCGCGGGCGAGCGTCCGCTGACCGAAAAGCAGCTGCGCATCTGGGGCGAATTTCCCGGTATCGCGCTGGCCGTCATTGTCGTGCTGGTCGTCGTCAAACCCTTCTGAGGCTTGCGATAAGGCCCGTCGGGGGTGACGGGACAACGACCCATCGCTTTGTGAATTGACGGCTCTTCGCCGCGACCGTAATTGAAACCCAGTTTCCGGCATGAGGCCCCGCGTTTCAGGGGCCGGGTCCGCTTTCTCCAAGCCCTTACCGACCGGCCGGCCATCCAACGAAAATACCGAGTAAGACATATGCATCTCAAGGATTTGAAAGCAAAGACCCCGGCAGACCTGGTCGCGATGGCCGAAGAGCTGGGTGTCGAGGGTGCCTCGACCATGCGCCGGCAGGATTTGATGTTCTGCATCCTGCGCGAGCTGGCCGAGGACGAGGAATACGAAGAAAAGATCATGGGCATCGGCACCATCGAGGTGCTGCAGGACGGCTTCGGCTTCCTGCGCAGCCCCGAGGCGAACTACCTCGCCGGGCCCGACGATATCTACGTCTCGCCCAACCAGGTCCGCAAATGGGGCCTGCGCACCGGCGACACCGTCGAGGGCGAAATTCGCGCGCCCAAGGAAGGCGAACGCTATTTCGCGCTGACCACGCTCCACCAGGTCAATTTCGAAAGCCCGGACGCAGTGCGTCACCGGACCAATTTCGACAATCTCACGCCGCTCTATCCAGAGCAGAAGCTCAACCTCGACACGCTCGATCCGACGGTCAAGGACAAGTCGGCCCGCGTGATCGATATCATCTCGCCGCAGGGCAAGGGCCAGCGCGCGCTCATCGTCGCGCCGCCGCGCACCGGCAAGACCGTGCTGCTGCAGAACATCGCCAAGGCGATCACCGACAACCACCCGGAAGTCTTCCTGCTGGTCCTGCTGGTCGACGAGCGTCCGGAAGAAGTCACCGACATGCAGCGCAGCGTAAAGGGTGAGGTCATTTCCTCGACCTTCGACGAACCGGCCAACCGCCACGTGCAGGTCGCCGAAATGGTGATCGAGAAGGCCAAGCGCCTCGTCGAACACAAGCACGACGTCGTCATCCTGCTCGACTCGATCACCCGCCTTGGCCGCGCCTACAACACCGTGGTGCCCAGCTCGGGCAAGGTGCTGACCGGCGGCGTCGACGCCAACGCGCTGCAGCGTCCCAAGCGCTTCTTCGGCGCCGCGCGCAACATCGAGGAAGGCGGCTCGCTTTCGATCATCGCCACCGCGCTGATCGATACCGGCAGCCGGATGGACGAGGTCATCTTCGAAGAGTTCAAGGGCACCGGTAACTCGGAAATCGTCCTCGACCGCAAGGTTGCCGACAAGCGCATCTTCCCCGCGCTCGATGTGGGCAAGTCCGGCACCCGGAAGGAAGAGCTGCTGGTCGAGAAGGACAAGCTCTCCAAGATGTGGGTCCTGCGCCGTATCCTCATGCAGATGGGCACGGTCGACGCGATGGAATTCCTCCTCGACAAGATGAAGGATTCCAAGACCAACGAAGACTTCTTCGCCACGATGAACCAGTAAGCGAAGCGGCCGCAGTCGAAAGCCGACTGCGGCCGCTTCGCTTCGTGTCTGAAGCGAGCGAGCGGGACGCCTACGGGCTAACGCAAAATTAACCCTAAAACCCGTAGAAATCCGCAGTGGACGGTGACGACCGGACACCGCGGGGCAGGCGTGCTGTCTGCGAAGGTTTGAAGGGGGGCAGTGCATGGCGATTTCGGCAGCCGGCATTCGTGTGCCCCGCATCCATCAGCTGATCTCCCGGGACCCCGCCTGAGTGTCGGTCATGGAGCGCATCACCCTGCCCAAGGGTACGACCGCGCGCGCGACGCCGCGCCTGCTCGCGCGCGAGGGGGCCGCGAGCATGCTGTTGCCGCTGGTGCTGGCGCTGGCCCTTGCAACGCTCCACCAGACCGGTGTGTTTCGCGACGTCGACGGGCGGATGTTCGATACCGTGCAACGCTATGCCGGAGGTTCCGAGCCGCAAGTCGTGGTGATCGAGCGCGATGCCGCCTTCGAGGCGCTGGGGACCGACCGCTTCGCGCAGCTCGAAGCCGCGCTCGGCGGGCTCGAGATCGAGCGGATCGGCTATCTCGGCGAACCTAGCGGGAGGACGGGCGGCGCTGTACCCGTCGTCACCGCGACAAGCGCCACCCCGCTTCCGCTGAGCGATGAATGGCAACTCGATCATCCTGCTGCGTCCACCGGAAGCGAGGTCGCGGCACGAGTTCTGCCCCCCGCAGAATATGGCGTATTCCGCAGCCAGTGGCTTGGGCTCAAGGGTAGGGACGGCACGATCGCGGTGTTCGAAACCGCTCTCGCCGGAGCAGAGTCGCGCAACGCCGAATATCTCATCGCCATGCCGAAGCGCCAGTCGATCCCTGTGCTTCCGGCCAGCCAGATCGTTTCGCGGGAGCTTGCGAGCGCGCAGCTCGGCGGAGTGGTCGCGTTGATAGTGGAGCCCGCTGCCCTCCGCGCCGCATTTGCAACCCCTCTGGACCCGTCGGGCAACACGACTTCAGAGGCTGTCCTGCGGGCCCATGCGGTCCACAACCTGCGCAGCGGTAAAGCAGTCTTCCGCGCGAGCGCTTGGGAGGTGTGGGTCATTCTCGTGGCGGCCTGCCTTGCGTTGGCGGTCGCCTATCGCCGTACCGACCCCAAGCGCCTGTTCCTCGCGACCTCGCTCCTTGCAACCGCCATCATCCTCGCGGGCAGCTGGCTGGCGATGCAATTTGCCGGGCGCGTCCTGCCGGTCACGGCGCTGCTGGTCGCTCCGTGGCTCGTTGCCGTCCAGTGCATTCTCCTGCGCGAACGGCGGCAGGACAAGCGGCTCGAACGCGCCGCCGCCCGTGCTGTGCAGCATTCGGTCATCCGCTCGGCCTTGCGCGAAGGCGCGCGCCTGCCCGATTTCGTCGATCCGACTGCGCGTATCGCCGGGGTCGAAAAGAGTTTGCTGCTCGATGTCTCTAGGTCGGGCGAGCTGCGGATGCTCAGCAGTCACCAGGCTTCGCTGGACGATCTCGCCATGGACGCGCAGCCGCTGGCGAAAGAGCTGATCAAGCTGCGTGGCAGGCAATCCGGCTTCGATGCCGCCAGCCTTGTGCCCATCTGGGGGACGGAGGCACGCCTCGCCTGGATCGGCGGGGCGGAGCGCGACCTGTTCTGGATCTACGCCGTCCCGCCGGGTGGCCGCAGCGGCAAGCGTGGCCAGCTGGTGCGCGCGGTGGCGGCATCCTTCCGCGAGCTCTTCCGCCTGCGCGCCGACCTCAACGCGCGCGAGCGGCAGGAGGAAAAATACCTGCCGATCGACGACAAGGTAGCGAGCGCGATCAGCCTCGTCGCACGCGAATCGGACCAGATCCGGCGCGGTTTCGACACGATCGACACCGCCGTCATGGTGTTCCACCTGATCGGCTCGCCGCTCCACGCAAACCGGCGGATGGAAGAGCTCTACCGCGAATTCGAGCTGCCGATCTACGAAACTCCGGTCGTCGATGCGCTGGCCGTGCTCACCCCGCTCGATGTCGAGCGGATCGAGGCCATGCTGCAGGAGCTGGTCTTCAACGGAGGGGAAATGCGCCTGCCGATGCGCAGTTTCGGCTCGGGCGAACGGATCCTGCGGGTGGCGGCCCCCGACAGCATGGCGAGAAGCGTCGACCGGGTGATCGTGATCGAAGCGATCGACATTGCCGATCTCCATGCCGCGGCCGATTTGCGCCGCGACGTCGGCCTGTTCATCGACCTGCAACTGCGCAACGACCTCGAAGCGATCCTGCTCGCGACCGATCTCGCCACCAATCCGCGCGTCGGCCCCGACAAGGTCGGACCGGTCATCAACCGGATCGGCGACGCGGCCCGCCGCGCCACGAGCCGCCTCGACGAAGTTGCCGCGCTCGTTCGCGGCGCGCATGAGGATCTGCTCGAAGCCTGCTATCCGGTCGATGCGCGCAGCCTGGTGCTGCAGACGCTCGAAAAGGTCGCCGAACTCGCCGAAGACCTCGACATCGCGCTCGACGTCCAGCTGCCCGCCATGAGCGGCTTCACCATCGCCGAGCCGCGTGCTCTGGGCGACATGCTTGAGGCCATGATGCGCGTGGTGATCGCCGATACGCCGCAGGGCGAGAGCGTCACCGTGAAGCTCGACGAGCTGGCAGGCGAAACGCAGGTCACCGTGTCGGGCGGTTTCGGCATCGGCTTCGGCCGCCTCGTCTACCTGCTGACCAAGGGCGAGGACCAGTCGGTCGGCGAATACCGCCTAATCAACCGCGGCATTGCCCGCACGTCGAAATGGGGCGGCAGCGTCTCCTACTGGGGGCGCGAAGCCGCCGGGTTCGGGTTCAACGTCAAGCTGAGGCGCATCGGATGACAGCACCGCATATCCTTATCGTCGACGACGACGAGATTCTCGCCGGGCTACTGCAGCTCACGCTCGAGATCGAAGGCTACGATGTTTCGACCGCCTTCGACGGCGCACAGGGCATGGCGCGGCTAGCCGAGGGCGGCATCGACCTCGTCGTGCTCGACCTCGTCATGCCGCGCATGGACGGCGTCCGCTTTTTGCGCCTGCTCAACGAGCAGGGCGCCGCGCGCCCGCCGGTGATCGTCATTTCCTCGACTGCCGGCAATGAGGTCAGCGACGAATTCCGCGCGCTGGGAGTCGTCGCCATCGCGCGCAAGCCGGTCGAACCCACCTGGCTGGTCGACGAGATCGCCAGGGCATTGCCGGCGGGAGCCGCGAACGGCGCATGACCCCGTTCCCGCTCACCATCTTTCCCGAGGGCGGTCTCGTCAGCTCGATCATCACGACCGTGTGGGTCGGGGTGTTCGTGCTGTGCTTCTTCAACCTGCGCTTCGGCTGGGTGCTCTCCGGGCTGGTGGTGCCGGGCTATATCGTGCCGCTGGTGATCGTGAAGCCGATGGCCGCGGCGGTGATCGTGGTCGAGGCGATCCTTGCCTACATACTGGTCTGGCTGTTCTCCGAGAAGCTCAGTCGCGGCCGCTTCCCGAGCCTGTTCGGGCGCGACCGTTTCATGGGCCTGATCCTGGCGAGCATCGCAGTGCGTCTGGTGCTCGACGGCTGGCTCCTGCCGATCGGCGCGGACTGGCTGGAAGCGAATTTCGACCGCCGTTTCGACTGGCAGGACAACCTGCAGAGCTTCGGCCTCGTCATCATCTCGCTGCTCGCCAACCAGTTCTGGAAGCCGGGCCTCGGCCGCGGGCTCGTCTCCGCCTTCGTCACCATCGGCATCACCTTCGTGATCGTCCGCTTTGGCCTGATGGAGTTCACCAACTTCCGCATGAGCGCAGTGACCTACATGTACGAAGGTCTCGCGAGCTCGATCCTCGCGAGCCCCAAGGCCTACATCATCCTGACGCTGACCGCGCTGATCGCAAGCCACATGAACGTGCGCTATGGCTGGGACTTCTCGGGTATCCTGATCCCGGCGCTGATCGCGCTGCAATGGTACCAGCCGGCCAAGATCGTCACCTCCTTCGTCGAGGCGATCGTCATCTACGTCATTGCCCGTCTGCTCCTGAAGCTGCCGAGCCTTGCGAATGCCACCATCGAGGGCGGGCGCAAGCTGCTGCTGTTTTTCAACATCAGTTTCGCCTGGAAGATGGCGTTGGGCTGGTTCATCGTGTGGCAGGGCTTCGATGTGAAGACGACCGACTTCTACGGTTTCGGTTACCTCCTTTCCACGCTGATCGCGATCAAGGCGCACGACAAGGACATCTTCCCCCGGCTCGCCCGCTCGACCCTGCAGGTCAGCCTGATGGGTGCGGTGTTCGGCAACATCGTCGGTTTCGCACTGTCGGCTGCGGTCTCGCGCGGAACGGGGGCAGACGACGAAACTTCGGTTTCAGGGGGTTCGGTCGACGACCGGCTGGACCTGCTGGTGGTCGAAGCGATCGGGGATGCCCATATCCGCGCGGCAAGCGGGACCGCAGCGGCGCTGTCGGAAGGCGGACGAGCGGGCCTCGCCGAGCTGGTGGCCTCGGTCGAACGCGGCCTGCCGGTTGCATCTCCGGAGTTCGACTTGCGCGCGCAGGGCTGGCGCCTGCTGGCGGTGGGCGGTGGCCGCATGGCTATCGTCCGCGACGACGGGGCGGGGCATGAAATGCTGCTGTTCGACCCCGCCGCAAGTCGCGCACTGGCGGTGATCGTACGCGATCCCACGCTCGCGCAAGGGCTCGGCGCTGCCGGTCTCGCCCTGAAACAGCGGCTCGAAGCCCGCTGGCTGGTGCTGGCAGCCCCTGCTGCCCCCAGTTCGCTCGGCAGCGACGGCGTGGCCGACATCTTCACCGAGGCGAGTACGGCCGTGGCACTCGAAGTAGAGCCGTCGGACGGCGAGCAGACGTCGATCACCTACGCCAATGCCGCTGCAGGGACGATCGACCTCGCGAGTTTGCGCGCCTTTGCCCCTGCCATCGCAACAAGCATCGACATCAGCGCGCGCGAAGTGGCCGACGACCGCGCCGTCCTGAAGTTGTCCGAACCGAATCTGGCGGATGTCGTGGCAAACCTGGCCCCCAAACTCCGCGGCGACGCGGCCTGCCGGCTGGTCTCTGGGGCAGGCAAGGATCGTGGCTGGGACCAGCTCGAACGGCTCGCTTTCCTGCGCTACGAGATCGCCGCCCCGCTGATCGAAGGGTCGCGCGAGGGCAAGGTGCCGATGCAGGCGCGCGCAGCGGCTGCCATCGGCGGCTTCGGCGTTGCCCTCTGCCAGCTGGGTGGCCGCGACCACTGGATGCTCTTTTCCAATCGCCGCGACGAGGGCCAGCTGCTGCTCGCCGCCGGTCGCCCTGTCCAGCATAGCGTGCTGACCTGGGACGACGGCCGGGACCGGACGCCCGCGCAATTTGGCGCTCTCATCCATGCCCGATGGGGCGGCGACGCCTTGCTGATCGCGGCGCAGCCCGAACGCTACGGGCGTTCGCCGCGCAATTCGATGACGGTCATCTGGCAGGAACTCGTGCGCCAGCAGGAAGCGGACGGGAGCGACTTCACCCTGCACCTGCGCCCGCATCCCGCAGACGTTGCCATAATGCCCGGCAGGCCCGATCTCGTCGTGACGAGCGACATCGTCGGCCCTCCGCACGCGCAGATTGAGCCGCTGGTGTCCGCCATGCGCAAGGGCGGTCTGCGGCCGACCGTGTCCGATGGCGGACTGGATTATGCCGGCTTCGAGGCCAGTCCGGCCCTTGCCGAACGCTATTTCGGTGCGACCACCGGCCGCCGCTATGCGATCGGCTGGGTGAGGACGAGGACTGGGGACCAGCCATGAGCCTCAGCTTCCTCGGTCGCTCGGCCGTGTTCGCGCTTCTGGCAATAATCGCCGCCTGGGCAGGATGGGTCTGGGCCGTCCCGCTCGCGCGGTATGTCATCGCGGCGCAGGATTCGACCCAGACCGGGATCGACATTGCCAGCCGCGCGATCGCCTATCGCCTCGATGGCGAGCGGCCGATGGCTTTCGCCTTCTCCCAGCCGCTCGACCGTGTGAAGATCATCAGCCATGCAGCTGTGGTCGATGCGCCCGGACCCACGCTCGGCGCGCGCTACACCGTCAGGGTCCGACTGTTCGACGCGGACGGGGCGGAGCTAGCCAGCTACGACCGATCCCTGCTGTCGGGGAGACAGGACGACGAGACTGCCACCGGTAGCGTGCGGCGTTTCTATCGTGCAGGGGATGCGTCGATCTGGGGACAGGACCAGCTGATCGTCGAAAACGGCGCGCCTTTCACCCGGGTCGAAGTCGAACTGGTCGATGCCGATGCCTTCGTCGACGGGGTGGATGTGCGGGTCTACGAGCGTCGCCCGATCCGCTCCGGCGAAGAGCGCTCGGTCTTTCTCCGGCGCAGCGCGGAGGAGCGCGCAGCCTTCGCCGCCGCCAACAGCTTCCCTGCCGAAATGCTGACACCGGACGAAATCCGCAACCTCGCCATCAACCTGTGGCGGCCGGTCGGACCGGTCGGCATCGAGGGTCGCGATTACCGGGCCTTGGTGGTCTACAGTGCGTCCCCGCAAGGGCTGGAGGAGGACTCGTGACGGCGCGGAGCTTCTGGCTGGCAGGTGTAGTCCTGCTGGCAAGTTGCTCTGCCGGCGGGCAGGCGCCCGACGCCCGCGCCTTTTTCGGTGCCCGGCAGCCAGAGGCGGCGGCCGCGCAGGCGCTGGGCCTTGCAGTCGACCAACAGCCTGGCGAACTCGTGCTGCACGACCCGGAGCTGTGCGGAGCGCGCGGCAACTATATCCTGCGGCAAACCGGGGGCGTGCCGGTCGCGGCAACCGCACCGCACGGTGTGCATGACCGCCACACCGCCGAACTCGCCCGCATGGCTTATCGCGAGGGCACATTTGCGGCGGCGGCTTGGAATTCGGTGCCACGCCGCGCATCCGGGCACTGCGACGGCCTCGATCTCGCCCGTGCGGCGGTTCATCCTTTCACCGATTTCGCGCTCGGCTTCTCCGATCGTTTTCCCGACGGCCTGATCGTCCAGTTCCACGGGTTCGACGGGGATCGGCGGGAAAGTGCCCGCGCAGCGGACGCGGCGATGATCGTCAGCGATGGCACGCGCACGCCGGGTCCCGGCCTGTTCGCGCTGGCGGATTGCCTGAGCCGTATGGCCGCGCCCGACCGGGTACTTGTCTACCCGGCCGAGACCGGAGAACTCGGCGCGCGCGAGAATGCGCAGGCGGCCGCCTTGCGCGATGCCGGTGGTGCGCGGTTCGCGCATCTAGAAATGTCGCTTGATCTGCGCGAAACCCTGCTCGCGGATAAGGACTTGCGCGCGCGCTTGACCGGCTGTCTGGAGGAGGCGGTCGCATGAACGCCGTCACGGACATACGCGCAGCAAGAACTGCCCCGCGGGTCGCACCGCTCGGCGAATGGCTCGACCAGGGTTTCGCCCCCAAGCTGCTGCCCGTCTCCTCCGATCTGCGCGAGGAAATCCTCGCTTATGCCGCCGAGCGCGCCGAGGCTGCGCCCGCCCGCCGTCACGCGACCGTCCTGACCGATTTCTGCCTGCTCCAGCGCGGCGAGATCCTGCGCCTCACGAAAGCCGAGGAGCTGTTCCAGTCGCGCTACGCGAGCGCGCTCGACAGTGCCGAGCAGCGCGCGGCGATCCTCGATTTCGCCCGTGCGCTCGGTTCGCGCGGGCGGCAGATGAAACGCGATATCGACGCGACCAAGGCTTTCTTCGATGCCGATGCCGTGCTCGAACGCTTTACCCGCCGCCTGGGCGAGCGCGAGCGGGTTCTGGCTTTCGCGCTCGAGCGGCTTGGCTGGCTTGCCGGCGAGGCGGTGGCGGACGATCTGGCCGAGACCGAGAGCGAGACCTTCGTCGAGATTTTCGACGTGCTGCTGCCGGCGATGCGGAGCTGGCGGGGCGATGCTCGCATCCGCCGCGCGGCCCATTCCTGCATGCGCCGGATCGCCGAACGCCTGCCGCCGCGTACCGGCGGCCTGTGGCTCGACCCCGTGCTCAGCGCGACCCGTCGCACCTGCCTTGAACACAGCGAGGATGTGTGGACCCAGTGCGAAGCTTTCGATGCGATGTTCGCCCTGTCGCCGCACACCGTGCATTCGCTGGTCGAGCGGCGGCTCGATGTCGACCTCGACAGCAAGCCGCCCGCCCAACGCGACGGGGAAGTGTTCGTGCGGCGCCATCTCGTTCGCCTCGTTTGCCGCCATATGGGCGTGCACAAGCGGCTGGAGCCGTCGTTCGAAAAACTGTGCGTGGATGCGGATGGTGCCGTCCGCCAGGTCCTCGCCGAGTGTATTGGCCTCATGCCGGGGCCGCGCGGGCAGCGGGTGACGAAACTGCTGTCCAACGATCCCGATCCACAGGTACGGGCCGCGCTTTTCGCCGATCCTGCCGGACTGCTCGGACCGTTGACGCCCAATCTCTACGCCCGTGTGATCGCCGCCGCGTTGAAGCATGACGAGGACGAGTTCGTGCTGCGGATCGCGCTGGATGCGGCGGTGCAGACGGCGGTTGCGGTCACCCGCGACGGCTCTGCGCTGCCCCCTGCGCTCGGCGCGCAGCTGTTTGCCGGGATCGAGGGCCTGCGTGCGCGCAACCCGAAGCCCAAGCTGTGGCGCTGGAGCGACGAGGCACGCGAGCGTATCTGGCTGCTGTCCGATCCGGACGCGCGCGCGATTGCGCTGCTGGTCGGCGAGACGGCCTCCACCATGCGCGAGGGGGCGATCAGGCGGATGCCCGCGCTGCGTGGGTGGCTGCAGGCCGATGCCGAAAAGGTCGGCCGGGTGATGGCGGTGCTCGCCCAGCGCGATTTCGGCCTCGCGCTCAAGCCGGGCCTCATGCCTTCGATCCAGCGCGGCGAATACTTCCGCCGCCGCGCCTGGCGCATGCTGTTCGAAGGGCGCAACAGCGCGACCGACAAGCGGCAGGCGTTCTATCACACCAAGGGCCGCCATTATCACGGCAGCATGATCGCCCCGAGCGCGCGAATGGCCGAGCTTGCGCCGACCAAGGTCCCCGGCGAACCGTTGTTCGAAAGCGGCGAGGGTGGCTGGCGGAATTACCTGCCGCTGGTCGACCAGATTCTCTCCGCGCTCGACAAGGGTGGCACGACTCAGGTCTTCACCAGCGCGGGGATTACCGAGATATCTGCCCCTGCGGGCATGTTGGCGCGGACGCGCGCCTTCTGGAGCGTAACCCGGCGCTTTCCGAGGCTCGCCGAGCTGCGCAACCGCGATCCCGAAGCCTACATTGCTGCGCTGCGCGAACTCGGTCTCGAGCTGAGCTTCCGCGGTTATGACGAGCGTGCGGGCGAGCCGACGCCGCATATCGTCAAGCTCTACAGCGCAGGCGGTATTTTCGCCGCGCTCCCGGTCTTCTGGGACCGCGCGTCGGCCTATGTTTCGACCGTCTTTGCCAACAACCTAGTCGAACTCGGCATCTTCGTCGCCCTCGCAAGTGCGTGGTTTCTCGGGCGGCATGTCCTGCTCGGCTGGCACGCGCGGCGGCTGCGTGACGGGCTGTCGCTGGTGCTGGGCGGCTGGGGGACGCGCGGCAAGTCGGGGACGGAGCGGCTGAAGGCGGGACTGATCAACGCGCTCGGCCCGTCGATCGTCTCGAAGACTACCGGCTGCGAGGCGATGTTCCTGCTCGGCAATCCGTATGGCGAGCTGACCGAGATGTTCCTGTTCCGCCCTTACGACAAGGCGACGATCTGGGAGCAGTACAATCTGCTCAAGACCTCGCGCGGGCTGAAGGCGCGGGTGTTCCTGTGGGAATGCATGGGGTTGAACCCGGCCTATGTGCGCGTGCTCCAGCAGGACTGGATGCGCGACGACATCGGGACGATCACCAACACCTATCCCGACCACGAGGATGTGCAGGGTCCCGCCGGGCGCAACATCCCCGAGGTGATGTGCGAATTCATCCCGCACGGATCGACCCTGCTGACCACCGAGGAGGAAATGCTCCCCATCCTCACCGAAGGGGCGCAAAAGGCGGGTACGCGGATGCGCTCGATCGGCTGGAAGGAAGCCGGGCTGATCCACAAGACCCTGCTCGACCGCTTTCCTTACGAAGAGCACCCGTTCAACATCGCGCTGGTCACCGCGATGGGCGACGAGCTGGGGCTGGAGCCCGATTTCTGCGTCAAGGAAATGTCCGACCGGGTGGTGGCCGACCTGGGCGTGCTCAAGACCTATCCGCGCGCCGAGATCGACGGGCGTAGCCTGCAGTTCGTCATGGGCATGTCCGCCAACGAGCGCTTCGGCGCGATGGGCAACTGGACCCGCATGGGCTTCATCGACCACGATCTCGACAAGGATCCCGAGATCTTCGTCACCACCGTGGTCAACAACCGCGCCGACCGCGTGCCGCGCAGCCGCGTCTTCGCGCGCATGCTGGTGCGCGACGTGGCGGCCGACCGGCATTTCCTGATCGGCTCGAACATCGAAGGCCTGCTCGGCTTCATCGAGGAGGAATGGGAGGCCTATGCGGCATCGATCAGCCTGGTGGCGAAGGAGGTCGAACCGCTGGCCCGGCTCGACGAGCTGGCGAAATACCAGCGCATTGCGCTGAGCCAGGAGGCGCTCGACAATCTGCTGGCGGCCATGATTGCCCCGCAGGCCAGCCGGATCGCGCGCGAGGATGCGCTTGCGGCCGCGAAATCGGGCAAGCTGGCCGACGCGCTCAAGGCGGCCGGTGTCACGCATGCCGCGGATATCGTGCAGCATTACGAGGCGATGGCCGCGCTCCACCAGGACTATGCGAAGCTGCGCGATGCGGTCCGCGGCGCGAGCGATCCCGCTGCGCATGATGCCGCACTGCGCGCGCTGCTGGGCAAGGCGTTCCACGCCAAGCTCGTGCCCGTGCGCGACTATTACATGAAGGGCGAAGCGATCGTGCGGCTGGTCGCCGCCAACACCCCGCCGGGCCTGCTCAACCGCATCATGGGCATGCAGAACATCAAGGGCACCGGGCTCGACTGGGTCTATCGCTGGCAGGCGTGGGAGGCCGCGTGGAAGGCGTGCCAGCAGCTGCGCGAGGACGATCCGGCCGCGGTCGAACGCGGCTTCCGCATGCTCGCGAGTTTCCACGAATACGGCGTGCTGAGCGAAGCCGAGTTGCGCAGCGCACTGACCGAGATCCGCCAGCAGGGCGGGCAGGCGGGGCTTTCGGGCGCGCAATGCGACATACTCGAGGCGCGGCTGGACGAACAGATGAAGAAACTCTCCGGCCTTTCGACCGATACCGGTGCGGGCGCGGACGATAAGGGCGGTCGTCTCGCCAAATTCGGCTCGAGCCTCGTCACTGCGACCGAGGCGTTCATCGATGCCGGCGACGCGGTGCGCCGCCGCAAGGCGGCAGACCGGATCTACGACGCGCTGATTGCCGAACAGATCTCGAACCAGCGCGCAGCGGCCGAGCTCAAGGCGTTGACCTCGCGCCAGAAGGGCGGGTGGCTGGCCAAGGGGATCAAGGAACGCCGCGAGCGCAAGGCCGCCTGATCCGCTCCTACGGAAGAGGCGGGATTGGTGAAAGGAGCGGCGTCAGGTCGAAGGTTGCGCCGCAGAGCAGCGACTGGTCCCTCGCGGGACGTTTTCCGGACGCTAGAAGCGGTAACCAACGATCAGGCCGAACCGCGCGCCGCTCTCGTCGTAGCGCGTGTCGTTGGACTCGCGGAAACGGTATTCGGCGCTCGCCCGCGCATAGGGCCCGCTGGCGGAGCGGCCCCAGGCAAGCTCCACGCCGGGTGCAACATAGCTGTCGCGGCGCAGGTCGCCGTCGGGATTGCCCTCGGCAATGCGCGCGTCGTAGTCCCATTCGCGATATTCGAGCGAGGGCCGCACGCGCAACCGCTTGGCCACCGGCTGGCTGTATTCCAGCGCCACCACGCGGCGATCGTAGCTACGTCGCGGCTCGTCGTCGCTGGTCATGTCCTCGACGCGCGCGTCGAGCCGCAGCCAGTGATAGGGTCCGAAGCGGCGATTGTATTGTGCGCCGAGACGCCAGCCCTCGCCATTCCCTGCGCTGGTCGTGTCATAGTCGCGCTCGCGATACTCCGCTTCGACGCGGACGCGGTTGTCGCCGACCTCCCATTCGACGCGGGTCGCGACCGAGGTCTGGTCGGCACTGAAGGCCTCGAGCACCGCGATATTATGGACCCGCCGCGCGCGCAGGCGCACTTTCACGGTGTCGGACACGGCATGTTCGATGCTCGCCGCCGCGCCATAGGAGGTCAGCGTTTCGCGGCCCTCGCCTTCGTAATCGAACACGCCGAGATCGGTTTCGATGCGCGCGACGGTCCGCGGCGAGAGGTTGAAGTCCACGTCGATCCCGCCGCGTGCACCGAAGCCCGAACTGTCGAACTCGTCGCCGTCCTCGATCATGATGTCCGACTGGACGCCCACGAATTCGATATTCGCGCCGACTTCGACAGGATCGCCGTCCTGCGCGAACGCGGGGACGGCGATAATCACGAGCGCTGCCATCGCAGCGAGCCTGGCAATGTGCCGGAATGCCGGGGCGGGGCGGAATGTCATCGTATCAGACCTTTGCCTTGAGCGCCCTTTGGGCAGCCTTCAGTACCGGGCGGACATCGGCATCGGCGAAGAATGCTTCGAGCAGGGCGGCTTCCTGTTCGCGCGCCACTTCGCCCAATTCCGGATCGCCGAACGACCCGGCCGTTCCCGCCAGCTGGTGGAGGAGCGTGCGCAGCTCCATCACAAGTTCTTCGTCGATCGTGTCTCTCTCGATCGCCCCTTCGATGCTGGCGATCGTGCGGATCTTGCGGTCCGCAAACTGTCCCTTGAGCGCCTCCATCGCCGCCGTACGGCTCCTGGCCGAGCGGCTGCGTGTGCGATGACCCCAGGCTTTCAGCGTGGCGCGCAGGTCTTCGAGGCCGACCGGTTTCTCGAGATAGGCCTGCATCCCGGCCGCACGATAGGCGCGCACCTCTTCGAGGTCGGTCGCGGCGGTGACCGCGATTATCGGCAGCTCGTCGGGCCCGATGCCATCGGCGCGCAACCGCCGTGCGGTCTCGACACCGTCGAGGATCGGCATGTTCACGTCGAGCAGCAGCAGCGAGTATGGTTTCCCTTCGCTCGCAGCTTCCTGCAGCATGGCGATGGCGTCGAGGCCGTTGGCGGCATGGTCCATCCTGATCGAGAGGTAGCGCGTCATCGCCAGCATGACCTCGGCGCTGATCGGCGTGTCTTCCGCCAGCAGCACACGCAAGGGTGCGGCACTTGGCTCGGCAAGCGCTTCGGAAGGCACGCCGGCCTTGGGCCAGGTGGTAGATTTCGGCTCGTACACGCGGCCGATATCGCAGGATATGGTTAAACTTGACCTAAGGGATCGCCCGCAGGCGGCAGGAACGCCGGCTCAGCCGCCCTTCATGCGCTCCAGCTGCGCGGCCATCTGCTCCCACACCTTGTTCACGGCCTTGAGCGGGCGGACCATGACCTTGAAATCGATGATCTTTCCGTTTTCGTCGAAACGGATCAGGTCGATCCCGTTGACGTGGATGCCGTCCATTTCGGTGGTGAATTCGAGCATGGCGTTCTCGCCATCGACGAGCTCGCGGACATATTCGAAGCTGTCGTTGCCCAGCGTCTGCCCGGCGGCCGAAAGATAGGCGACGACGATCGCCTGTCCGCGCTGCGGCGTATGGACCACGGGCGAATGGAACACCGCGTTCTCGTGAATGATGGCGGCCAGCGCCGCGGGCGAGCTGCCTCCCTCGATAACCTCGTGCCAGCGTTTCAAGCCTTCGCGTGCGGACATTCCATTACTCCCCATATGCCGATCGACGATGGCATGTATTCCCATCGGCGACCAGCTTTTGCATAGGAGGCCGCGATGACCGAATCCGACCCTCACATCGCCATCCAAAACGGGCTTGCCGCTTTGGGTCGTCGCGACACCGCCGAAGCTGCGGAGCTGCTGCGTTCGGCAATCGACCGCTTGCCCGATGCGGAATTCCCGTGGGTTGCGCTGGCGAATTGCGAACTCATGCTGGAACGGTTCGGCGCCGCCGCCGACGCGCTCGAGCGGATCCTCCGGTCTGCGCCCAGAGACCTTCGCGCGCTGCTCCTGAGCGGCTGGGCCCATGAAAAGCAGGGCAATGATCGCGCCGCGACGAGCTTCTACACCGCAGCGCGCAACCAGGCGCAGGCGATGGGCGGTGCGCCGGCGGACCTGGCCGCCTTGCTGGAGCATGGCGTGCGGTTCTGCGCCGGTGCGAACAAGGGGTTCGAAGCGCACCTGCGCGAGGCTCTGCCCGGCGGCCTCAGCCCGACCATGACCGAGGCCGTGGAACTGCTCACAGGGGAGCGCGAGCTCTATCTGCAGCAGCCCTCGGTGCTCTATTACCCGGGCCTTGCGCACCGCAGGTTCTTCGAAGTCGAGGAGTTCCCCTGGCTGGAACCCATGCTCGCCCTGGTGCCGGAGATGCAGCGCGAACTGGCCGCGGTCATGGAAGAGGGCGGATCGGGCTTCGCGCCCTATGTCCAGCGGCATGCGAACCGGCCTGCGCCTAACAATCCGCTGCTCGAAAACGACGCCTGGACCGCGTTCTATTTCTGGCAGAACGGCGCGGTGGTCGAGGAGAATGCGCGCCGCTGTCCCGTGACGATGGAAGCGCTGGCGATGGCGCCGATGCCGCGGGCCGAGGGCCGTTCGCCCAATGCGCACTGGTCGCGCCTGCTGCCGGGCGCACATATCGCGCCGCATACGGGCATGCTGAACACCCGCCTGATCTGCCATATTCCGATCAAGACGGCTCCGGGATGCTCGCTGCGCGTAGGCAGCGAAACGCGCGGGTGGCACGACGGCGTCCCGCTGATCTTCGACGACAGCATCGAGCACGAGGCCCGCAATGCGGGGCCGCAGGAGCGCGTGGTGCTATTGTTCGAGATATGGCGACCCGAGATTCCCGAGGGGGATCGGGACGCCATTTCGCGCATCTTCGAGGCGATCGGCGAATACGGGACCTGACGCCAGAAACGGACGCCGGTTAGGCCCGCCGGAAACTGCTTGCCTGCGCGGCCTTCCAGTGGCGCGCATAGGCCGTCGAGTCGGGATCGGCGAGCAGCTCTCCCGGCTCGAGGAATGCGTAAATGCGGTCGATCGCATCCGAGCGCGCCCCGTTCAGGCGTTCGCGCATGTCCTGCGGAGTGATGTCCCACGGGCTGTCGAGACCCATGGCGACGACGATCTCGCGCAGCGAATGGACGGTCTGCTTCTGGAAACGGGCCACGCGCGGCGCCTTGTCCTCGACCACCAGACCCTGCTGGCGCCAGGCATCCTGCGTTGCGACCCCGGTCGGGCAGGTGCCCTTGTGGCAGTTCATCGACTGGACGCAGCCGAGCGCGAACATGAAGGGGCGCGCCGCATTGCACCAGTCCGCGCCGAGCGCGAAGGCCTTGGCCATCTGCGCGCCCGAGTGGATCTTCCCCGAGGCGGCGATCTTGACCCGATCCTTGAGATTGAGGCCCACGAGCATGTTGCGGACCATGATCTGCCCTTCGCGCAGCGGCATGCCGACCGAATTGGAGAGTTCCAGCGGGGCGGCGCCAGTTCCGCCCTCGGCCCCGTCGACGGTGATGAAATCGGGGTGGATGCCGGTCTCCAGCATGGCTTTGCCCACCGCGAACAGCTCGTGCGGCTGGCCGACGCAAAGTTTCAAGCCGACTGGCTTGCCGCCGGAAAGGTCGCGCAATTGCTGAACGAATTCAAGCATTTCTATGGGTGTGGAAAAAGCCGGATGCGCCGCCGGTGAGGTGACGGTCTCGCCCACCGGTACGCCGCGAGCCTCGGCGATTTCCTTGGTGACCTTTGCGCCCGGCAACACGCCGCCATGGCCCGGCTTGGCGCCCTGGCTGAGCTTGACCTCGACCATCTTGACCTGATCGTGCTGCGCATTGTCGCGAAACTGTTCGGGATCGAAATTCCCGTCGGGCTGGCGCGCGCCGAAATAGCCGCTGCCGAGCTCCCAGATGAGGTCGCCGCCATGCGAGCGGTGGTACTTGCTGATCGATCCCTCGCCCGTGTTGTGCGCGAAACCGCCCAGCGCCGCGCCCGCATTCAGCGCCTCGATCGCGCGGGCAGAAAGCGAGCCGAAGCTCATCGCCGAGATATTGAGCAGCGCCGAGGAATAGGGCTTGGCGCATGTGCCTTCCCCGATGGTCAGGCGCCAATATTCCGGCGCGGTATCTTTCGGCGCGATCGAGTGGCTGAGCCATTCGTATTCGTCCGAATAGACGTCGAGTTCGGTGCCCATGGGATGCGCATCGAGATCGCCCTTGGCCCGCGCATACACGAGCGCGCGCGCCTGGTGACTGAAGGGCCGCCCCTCAAGGTCGTCCTCCACGATATAGGCCTGTGCGAAGGGGCGCAGGTCCTCCATAAGCCAGCGGATGCGGGCGAGGAGCGGATAGTTGCGCCGCAGGGTGTGGCGATGCTGGATGAAATCCCACAATGCGAGCAGCGTGAGGGGTACTGCAAGCCACAGCAGCCAACGGCCCGCGTCCCATGCCCACAGCGTCGCGCAGAGGGCGAGCAGCGCCAGCGGGACGATGTAGCGGAAGGGGAGCTTCTCCACGCGTCAGGCGAGATGCGCGGTGAAGAAGTCCGCAGTACGCTTGTCGGCCAGCTGCGCCGCCTCTTCCGCCCGGCGCTTGCCGAATTCGGTGGCGAAGCCGTGATCGAGGCCCTCGTAATCGTGCAGTGTCACCTTGGGATGGTCGTCCAGCCCTTCGTGCATGGCCTGCTGCGTGTCCTTGTCGACGAAGCCGTCCTCGGTTGGGATGTGCAGCATTAGCGGGTGCGCGATCGCGTGCTTTTCACCCAGCAGGCCGTCGATGCCGACGCCGTAATAGCCAACCGTGGCATCCACGTCGGTCCGGGCGGCCGTCATGTAGGCGAGCCGTCCGCCGAGGCAGTAACCGACGCAACCGACCTTGGCGACGCCTTCTTCGCGGCGGATGTGGTGGATCGTTGCCTCGATATCGCGAATGCCCTGATCCTGGTCAAATCGCCCCATGAGATCAAGGGCTTGCTGAAATTCCGGCTCGACGTCGGGATCGAGTTCGATGCCCGGTTCGAGCCGCCAGAACAGGTCGGGCGCGACGGCGAGATAGCCCTGCTCGGCCAGCTTGTCGCACTTGCGCCGGATGCCCGCATTCACGCCGAAGATTTCCTGGATCACGATGATCGCCGCCTTGGGCGCTTCTGCGGGACGGGCGACATAGCCATCGAACTGCGCGTCGCCGGAGAGGGTGGAAATCTTGACGGTCTCGGTCATGCGGTGTTTCTCCTCGTTGTTGCCGGGCCTAGCGCTTGCTTGGCGGGCTTGGCAAACCCAGATAGGGCGTACAGCGCCATAACGGAGGAAGCGCCATGAAGGTCCATATCGAAATCGACTGCACTCCCGAAGAGGCGCGGAGCTTCATGGGCCTGCCCGACGTCGGCAAGGCGAACGCCGTCTATGTCGACATGATGTCGAAGGCGATGAAGGGCGTGTCGAATACCGACCAGCTGCAGGAGTATGCCAAGCAACTCGCGCCGATGGGGCAGGCTGGCTTCAAGCTGTTCCAGAGCTTCATGGAAGGCGCCAATGCGGCGAGGACGAGTTCCCCGCGCGACAAGAGTTCCGACGAGGACTGATTTCAGCTCTTGATGATGGACGACACGATCTTCGCCCTGTCGAGCGGCGCGCCGCCGGCAGCCATTGCTATCGTCCGCATCAGCGGCCCCCATGCCGGCAAGGCATTGGCCACGCTGGCCGGGAGCCTGCCCGAGCCGCGCGCGCCCTCGCTACGCAAGCTGCGCGACGAGGCGCAAGCGCTGCTCGACGAGGCACTGGTCCTGTGGTTTCCCGGGCCTGCGACGGCGACGGGCGAAGATCTTGCCGAACTGCACTGTCACGGGGGCAGGGCGGTGGTGACGGCCGTACTCGCTGCACTGGATCGCTTGCCGGGGCTTCGCGAAGCGGAGCCGGGCGAGTTTACTCGCAGAGCCTTCGCCAATGGACGCATCGATCTGGCGGAGGCCGAGGGTCTCGCCGATCTGCTTTCAGCTGAAACCGAATGGCAGCGCCGCGGCGCGCTGACTGCCGCGGGAGGGATTCTGTCGCAACGGATCGAGGCCTGGCGCGAGCGTCTGCTTGGCCTTTCCGCCCGGATCGAGGCGGTGATCGACTTCGGCGACGAGGACGATGTGGCCGATATCCCGGCCGATTTCGCGGCTCAGGTGGGCGATCTGCGGGCCGAGATGGTGCGGGTGCTCGAGCGACCGTCGGCAGACCGGCTGCGCGATGGGGTACGGGTCGTGTTCGCCGGCCCTCCGAATGCCGGAAAATCCTCCCTGTTCAATGCCTTGCTGGAAGAGGGCGTGGCGATTGTGTCTGCTGAAGCGGGCACCACGCGCGATGTGATCGAGCGGCCCGTGGCGATCGGCGGCGTGCCCTTCGTCTTCGTCGATACGGCGGGCCTGCGCGAGGAGGGCGCGGGCGAGATCGAGGCGATCGGCATTGGCAGGGCGCAGGAGCAGCTCGCGCGGGCCGATATCGTGCTGTGGCTCGGTGAGGCAGAGGAGAGACCCGAGGGCGCGCTGCTGGTTGCGTCGAAGGCCGATCTCGGCACGGAGGGAAAGGGGGACCATCTGGTTTCGGCTGTAACGGGTCAGGGGCTTGGCGCTTTGACCGATGCGCTTGTTGTGCGGGGCAAGGCGGCGCTGCCTCCACCCGACCGGGTTGCGCTCAACCGGCGGCAGAAGGCGCTCGCCGCGGAAGCGGCGACGGCCCTGGAGCACGCGGCGCTGGTCGGCGACCCGCTGATCGTGGCCGAGGAGTTGCGGCTCGCGCGGATGGCGCTCGACAGCATATCGGGACGCAATTCGACCGAGGATATGCTCGACGCGCTTTTCGGACGGTTCTGTATCGGCAAGTGATGTTCCACGTGGAACATTTCTCTCTTTGACCCGAGCGCGGCGCGACGGTATTGGCGCGCCCATGCACCATTACGATCTCCTTGTGATCGGCGGCGGACACGCCGGCGTCGAGGCGGCCTGCGCGGCGGCGCGCATGGGCGCGCGCACCGGATTGGTGAGCTTCGACCTGGATGCCATCGGTGCGATGAGCTGCAACCCGGCGATCGGCGGTCTGGGCAAGGGGCACCTCGTCCGCGAGGTCGACGCGCTCGACGGGATTATCGGGCGGGCGGCCGACGCGGGGGCGATCCATTATCGCATGCTCAACCGCTCGAAGGGCAGCGCCGTGTGGGGGCCGCGCGTCCAGGCGGATCGCAAGTTGTTCAAGGCGGAGGTCCAGCGCCTCATCGCCGCGCAGGACAAGCTCGAGCTCGTGTCCGGGGAGGCGGCTGCGCTGATCCTCGAGGGGGAATCTGTCGCCGGGCTGGACCTAGCCGACGGGACGCAGCTTTTCGCACCTGCTGTCGTATTGTGTACCGGCACCTTCCTCGGCGGTATCCTGTTTCGCGGCGAGGAGCGCTTCGAGGGCGGCCGCATCGGCGAGAACGCCGCGCACCGGCTTGCGGCGCAGTTGCGCGAGGCCGCCCTGCCAATGGGCCGCCTCAAGACCGGCACGCCGCCGCGGCTCGACGGGCGCACGATCGACTGGGGTGCGCTGGAAGAACAGCCCTCCGACGGCGAGGGCTGGACGATGTCGGCGCTCACGCAGGGCAGGGTCAACCCGCAGGTCTTCTGTGCCGTGACGCGCACCAACGAGCGGGCGCACGATATCATTCGCGCGAATCTGGACCGGTCGCCGCTCTTCTCGGGCGCGATCGGGGCGGCAGGACCGCGCTATTGCCCCTCGATCGAGGACAAGATCCACCGCTTCGGCGATCGCGACGGGCACCAGGTGTTCCTCGAGCCCGAAGGCCTCGACACGCCGCTGGTCTATCCCAACGGCATTTCGACCTCGCTTCCGACCGACGTGCAGCTTGCCATGCTGCGCGCGATGGCCGGGCTGGAGCGGGTAGAGATGGCGGTGCCCGGCTATGCGGTCGAATACGACCACATCGATCCGCGGGCGCTCAAGGCGAGCCTCGAACTGCACGCAATTGCCGGCCTGTATTGTGCAGGGCAGATCAATGGCACAACCGGCTACGAGGAGGCGGCGGCACAGGGCTTGGTGGCGGGCATGCAGGCGGCGGCCAAGGTGCTCGGGCGCGAGCCGGTGCAGCTCGACCGAGCCAATTCCTATATTGCGGTCATGGTCGACGATCTCACGCTGCACGGCATTACCGAACCCTATCGCATGCTGACCGCGCGCGCCGAATATCGCCTGCGCCTACGCGCCAGCAATGCCGACACGCGGCTGACGCCCAAGGGGATCGCCGCGGGCCTCGTCGGAGCGGAGCGACAGGCATGGTTCGCCGCGCGCGAGGAGCGGCGGGCGACGCTGGAGGACATTTTCGCCCGGTCTCTGGCGGCGAAGGATCTGTCGGACGCAGGGTTTCACGTGAAACGCGATGCGGGCAGCAAGTCGGTCGCCGAGTGGCTTTCGGCCGGCCATCTCGACCTCTCCGCTGTCGCCGGGCTCTATGCCGATGTGGACGCCACCGACGAACTGGCGATCGAAATGTCCGAGGACGCCTCATATGCGCCCTATCTTGCGCGCCAGATTTCCGAGCTTGCTGAACTGCGGGCGAGCGAGGCGCTGACACTGCCTGCCGACTTTCCCTATCGCGACGTCCCCGGCCTGTCGAACGAGATGGTCGAGCGGCTCGCGCAGGCGCGCCCTGAAAACATGGCGGCCGCCTCGCGCGTGCAAGGGATCACGCCCGCTGCGCTTGCCGCATTGCTGGTCCATGCGCGTCGGCGGGCGGCGAAGGTGGCCGCGTGATCGGCACCGAGGGTGAGGCGCGGGCCTATGTCGCGCAGAAATGCGATCCGGCAGCGATGGCGCGGCTCGACCGTCTCGTTGCGGCACTGGCGGAAGAGAACGAGCGGCAGAACCTCGTCGCGAAAAATTCGCTGCCGCAGGTCTGGCTTCGCCATATCGCCGATTCGGCGCAACTGCTCGAGCACGCAGAAGCGGGCGATGCGCCGTGGCTCGACCTCGGCAGCGGGGCGGGCTTCCCGGGGCTGGTGATCGCGGCCATGCGCCCGCAAGCACCTGTTATTCTCGTCGAATCGCGCCGCCGCCGGATCGAGTGGATGGAGCGCATGATCGCCGAACTCGGCCTCTCGGGATGCCGCGTAGAGGGCCGGCGGCTTGAGCTGGTCGAAACCTTTGCGGCTGGTGTAATCTCCGCGCGCGCCTTCGCGCCACTCGAACGTTTGCTCCGATTATCCGCACGCTTCTCCACAAGCGACACCCGATGGGTGTTGCCCAAGGGCCGTTCGGCGGCGCAAGAAGTGGCAGAGCTTCCTGAATCGCGACGCGCAATGTTTCACGTGGAACAATCGCTCACCGATGCGGAGGCGGGCATCATCACCGGATGCGGCAAATGGAAGGGCGCCAAATGATCACCATCGCGATCGCCAACCAGAAGGGCGGGGTGGGCAAGACCACCACCGCGATCAATATCGCTACCGCGATGGCGGCGACCGGATGGAAGACGCTGCTGGTGGACCTCGATCCGCAGGGCAATGCCTCCACCGGCCTCGGCGTTGCGAGCGCGGACCGTGTGAACACCAGCTACGACCTGCTGCTCGACCAGGCGACGCTAGGCGAATGCGCCCTCGCGACCGACATTCCTGGCCTCGATATCGTCCCGGCGACGCAGGACCTGTCCGGTGCCGAGGTCGAGCTGGTGTCGGTCGACGATCGCACGCACCGCTTGGCCAAGGCGCTGAACGATCCTTCGCGCGGTTACGATGTGTGCTTCGTCGACTGCCCGCCCTCGCTCGGCCTGCTGACCCTCAACGCGCTGTGCGCCGCAGACACCTTGCTTGTGCCGCTGCAGTGCGAATTCTTCGCGCTCGAAGGGCTCAGCCAGCTGCTCCAAACGGTCGAGCGGGTCCAGCAGGGCTTCAACGCCAATCTCGGCATCGTCGGCGTGGTCCTGACCATGTTCGATCGCCGGAACCGCCTGACCGACCAGGTGGCGGACGACGTCCGCGACTGCCTGGGCGGTCTCGTGTTCGAGAACGTCATTCCGCGCAACGTGCGCCTGTCTGAAGCGCCGAGTCACGGCCTTCCGGCGCTCGTTTACGACCACCAGTGCCCCGGCAGCCGCGCCTATATCGGCCTGGCGCGCGAACTGATCGGCCGCCTGCCCGAAACGAGGAAAGCTGCATGAGCGAAAGCAACCAGATGTCGCGCCCAATCGATCGCAAGAAGAAGCTCGGCAAGGGCCTTGGCGCCCTGCTGGGCGAGACCCGCCGCGAGGAACCGCTGGTCCGCCGCGAGATCACCGGCGAAGTGGCCGCGGACGCTCCGGCCAGCACCGCCGCGACTCCGGCGACCGGCCTCGCCTCGATCCCGGTCGCCAAGATCGAGCCGCTTCCCGGGCAGCCGCGCACGCATTTCGCCGAGGATGCGCTGGACGAGCTTGCCTCCTCGATCGCGGCCCGTGGGGTGATCCAGCCAATTCTCGTCCGTCCGGTCGGCAATGGGCGTTACCAGTTGGTCGCCGGCGAGCGGCGCTGGCGTGCCGCCCAGCGCGCGCGCCTGCACGAGATTCCGGCGATCGTGCGCGAGCTCGACCAGCGCGAGGTCATGGCGCTCGCACTGATCGAAAACCTGCAGCGCGAAGACCTCAACCCGCTCGAAGAAGCCAAGGCTTATCAAAAACTTGCGGACGACGAGGGCATGACCCAGGCGGAGATCGCCAAGCTCGTCGACAAGTCGCGCAGCCACGTCGCCAACTTCCAGCGCCTGCTCGCATTGCCCGACGATGTGCTGGCCTTCCTCGCGGAAGGTTCGCTGTCGATGGGCCACGCGCGCGCGTTGATCGGCAATGACGACGCCTCGGGCCTCGCCCGCCGCGCCGTCGCCGAAAAACTTTCGGTCCGCGAAGTCGAGAAGCTGACCCGCTCGCCGTCGAAGGTGCGCGAAGGATCGGCGCGAAAGGCGGTGTCGACGGGGAATGCGAACGACGCCGATATCGCCGCGGTGCAGGGCCATCTCGAGGAATTCCTCGGCATGCAGGTGCGGATCAAGACCGAAGCCTCGCCCAACACCGGCACGGTGACCATCCGCTACCGCACGCTCGACCAGCTGGACCTGCTGTGCCAGCGCCTGACCGGCGGCGACATTTGATTTAAATCAGGGGTTTAGAGAAAGTCGCGCCACGCGACTTCCGGGCGGTCAGGGCCGCACGGGGGTACCGTCGCTGTAATACGCACGCTGCGGGACTACGACCGTCACCGGGACGAGGAAATAGTCGCCCGTGGCCGAGTAACGCCCGTCCAGCCCGCCCGAATAGGCGCTCGCCATATACTGGTCGAGATAGGCCTCGCAGCGCCTGTAGGAATAGGCATAGTCATCCTCGTAGATCCCGGATACGCGCTCCTCTTGCCGATCGAGCGCGCCACCGACGGCCATGCCGCCCAGCGCACCTGCTCCTGCACCGATCAGCGTACCCGCCGTGCGGCTGCCGCGCCCGGCGATGCGATTGCCTGCAATCCCGCCAACGACAGCCCCGACGACCGCGCCGGCGATCTTGCCATCGCCGTCGCGCTCGTCCGCGTAGGCATAGGCGGGCGTCAGGCGGTCGGCACAGGCTGCGAGCCACTCCTGCCGGTCGAACTGGACCACGCGCCCGCCAGCGGGCAGGGCCGGAACCCGGCCCGCGCGATAGACATAGGGCTGGCCGGCAGCCGTGGTGCGACGCATCGCCGGATGCAAGGCTCGGGGCGGCTCGGCGTAGTCCCGGTCGGCGGCATAGGCATCGGGCTCCACCGAGGGAATTGGCTGCACGACGGGTCGCGGGGTGAAGATCTCCGGCTCGGGTGAGCCGCGTTCCAGGATCACACGCTGGGCACCGATTTCGCTATAGTCGGGCTCGACGGCTTCGACCGGTACCGCCTCCGCCTGCATCGGCTCGGCATACTCATAGGTGTCGGTCGGATAATCGACGCCTGCCTGCGACTGCGCCATCGCCATGGCGGGCATCAAGGCGATCGGGGCCGCACAAAGGCCGAGAACGAGGCTAGTCTTCATCGCACACTCCCGCATGTCGGCCGGCTCGGCCGCAATCATGGTTTACGCGGCCTTACCACCAAGCGCAGGATGCGCCAAAACGGCGACTTGCAGTGTGCCGATACGGGGCAGGGCCCCTAGATCCGCTGCGCCAGCATGGCGGCGAGTGCCTCGATGCCGGCCTGATCCTCAGCGTCGAAACGCGCCTTCAGGGGGCTGTCGAGGTCGATCACGGCGATAACCGCGCCATCGCGCACCACCGGGACCACCAGTTCGGAATTGGTCACCGAATCGCAGGCGATGTGACCGGGGAAGCTGTGGACGTCTTCGACCAGCTGGGTCGCGGCATCCTGCGCGCAGACCCCGCACACACCCTTGCCGAGCGGGATACGGATGCACGCCGGGCGACCCATGAAGGGCCCCAGCACCAGCTCGCCTTCGACCATGCGATAGAAGCCCGCCCAATTTAGGTCGGGGAGGAAGTCCCACAGCAGCGCCGCGATATTGGCCATGTTGGCGACCCCGTCGGGCTCGTCCGCGGTCAGCGCTTCGGCTGCATCGCGCAGCTGGCGATAGGCTTCTGGCTTGGGACAATCGGGCGCGGGGCGAAAATCGAACATGGCGAGCGATCTAGTGCCGCTTTCGCCAAGGGCAAGCCCCATTGCCCGCGTCGGCGGGCTCGCCTATCCGACAGGGCATGAGCATTCTCAAGAAGCTGGGCATCGCCCTCGTCGTCTTCCTGCTGGTCCTGGCAGCGGGTTTCTGGTTCGTCAGCCGCGGCGATACCGCCAGCCTTCCCTGGGACGAGGTCGTCGGCACCGATCCGACGCTCGAGGAACCGCAGGCCGAGACTTTCCCGACGGTCGCAATCGCCGAGCCGGTGGGCTGGGGCGCCGACGAAGTGCCCGTCGCGGCAGAGGGCCTTGCCGTCACGCGCTTCGCCGACGGGCTCGAACATCCGCGCACGCTGCAGGCATTGCCCAATGGCGATATCCTGGTTGCCTTGACCCGGGCACCCGCAAAGGAGGGTGACGGAGGGATCACCGCATGGATCGCGGACTGGCTGATGAGCCGCGCCGGGGCGACCGGCGAATCGCCCAACCAGATCGTGCTGCTGCGCGATGCCGACGGCGACGGTGCCGCCGAGGTGAAGCAGGTGCTGCTCGAAGGTCTCGATTCGCCGTCCGGCCTCGCCTGGGGCGACGGTACGCTCTACGTCGCCAACCATGACGCGGTACTCGCCTACCCTTACGAACTGGGTGCCGCCACGGTGTCGGGCGAACCGCGCAAGGTCACCGATCTCGCCGGCGGCGGCGGCCACTGGATGCGCAATCTCGCGCTGAGCCGTGACGGAACCAAGCTGTATGCGGCGGTCGGGTCCGACACGAACATCGCCGACAAGGGCATGGAGGCCGAAGAGGGCCGCGCGCTGATCTGGGAAATCGACCTCGAAACCGGCAAGCGGCGGATCTTCGGGGGCGGTCTGCGCAACCCCAACGGGCTCGATTTCAACCCCTGGTCGGGTGAGCTGTGGACCACCGTCAACGAGCGCGACATGCTCGGCTCGGACCTCGTCCCGGACTACCTCACCAACGTGCCGGTAGGCGCGCAATACGGCTGGCCATGGGTGTACTGGGGGGACAATTTCGACCGCCGGGTCAAGTACCCGATCCCCGCCTACATCAACTACGTCCGCAAACCCGAATATGCGTTGGGTCCGCATGTCGCCGCCCTCGGCTTCGTCTTCTCCGCGGAAGGCGCCAAAATGGGCGAAAACTTCGCCAGCGGCGCCTTCATCGCCCGCCATGGGTCATGGAACCGCAAGCCGCCCTCGGGCTACGACGTGGTCTATGTGGCATTCGACGAACGCGGCAATCCGACGGGCAAACCCATTCCGGTGCTGACCGGCTTCCTCAAGGACGATGGGACGACCCGCGGCCGCCCGACCTGGGTCGAATGGGCCGGCGACGGCTCGCTGCTGGTCAGCGACGACACCGCAGGCATCATCTGGCGGGTCGTCGCGCCGGGTGCGGCAGGCCAGCCGGGAATCGAGCAGATCAGCGGCAACCGCCTGCCCCCGCAACGCGAATTGCGCGGGCAGGAGGCAAGCTTCGGCGAAGACGATTATGCGCGCACGGTAACCGCCGACTGAGTCGCGCGGCGCAACTTGGCTAGCCGAGGAGCTGCGCGGTCTGCAGTTCGTAGAGCGCCGCGCCGCCGGCAATCGCGCCAGCCTTGAGGCCCGCGGCTTCAGGCACGATCCGGTCGAGGAAGAAGCGGACCGTGGCCTGCTTGCTTGCTGCAATCGCGGGGGCGGCTCCGGCGTCGACCGCGCGCTTCTGGAGCAGGAGCTGCCATCCGGCCACCGCGACGGCGAGCATGGTGCAGAAGGGCACCGAGCCGGCCAGCCGATCATCGAGGCTTGCCTCTTCGCGCATCCATTTCGCAACCGCCGCACAATCCCCTGCGAGCGCGAAGAGCGCGGGTTCGTCGGCGCAATCGCGTGCAATGGCCTCGGTCAGGCCGATCAGCGCCTTTCCGTCGTCCATGCTCAGCTTGCGGGTGACGAGGTCGGCGGCCTGGATGCCGTTGGTGCCTTCATAGATCGGGGCAATGCGCGAATCGCGCCAATGCTGGGCTGCACCGGTTTCCTCGACGAAGCCCATGCCGCCATGGACCTGGACGCCGAGGCTGGCGACCTCGATGCCTATATCGGTGCCCCAGGCCTTGATCAGCGGGGTGAGCACCTCGCCGCGCGCTGCCGCATCGGCGTCGCCCAGCGTGCCGCGGTCGACCTGTCCGGCGGTGTAGTAGAGCAGGGCGCGCGCGCCTTCGGTCAGCACCTTCATGCGCAGCAGCATGCGGCGCACGTCGGGGTGTTCGACAATTGCCACCGGCGCGCGATCGGGCGATCCGGCGCGCGCCGACTGGACGCGGTCGCGCGCATAGCCGAGCGCCTGTTGGGTCGCGCGCTCGCCGATCTGCACACCCTGGTTGCCGACATTGATGCGCGCGTTGTTCATCATCGTGAACATCGCCGCGAGTCCGCGGTTCGGGGCCCCGACGAGCTCGCCGATGCATGCGCCATTGTCGCCATAGCTCATCACGCAGGTGGGCGAGGCGTTGATGCCCAGCTTGTGCTCGATGCTGACGCAGCGCAGGTCGTTGCGCGCACCCGGCGTGCCGTCCGGTTTCACATGATACTTGGGCACAATGAAGAGCGAGATGCCGCGACTCCCCTCCGGCGCATCGGGCAGGCGCGCGAGGACGAGGTGGATGATGTTCTTCGACAGCTCGTGCTCGCCCCAGGTGATGTAGATCTTCTGCCCCGTGATGCGATACTTGCCCGCATGTTCGCCGTCTTCGATCGGTACCGCGGTGGAACGCAGCGCGCCGACATCGGAGCCCGCCTGCGGCTCGGTGAGATTCATCGTCCCCGACCATTCGCCGCTGACCAGTTTCGGCAGATACTTGTCCTGCAGCTCCTTCGAGCCGTGGTGTTCGAGCGCTTCGATCGCGCCGACGCTCAGCATGGGGAGGAGGTTGAAGGCCATGTTCGCCGTGCCGAGGTTCTCGAGCACGTTGCACGACAGGGTGAAGGGCAGGCCCTGCCCGCCGAACTCGACCGGACCCGAAATCGCGTTCCAGCCTTGCTCGACATAGGCGTGATAGGCTGCCTCGAAGCCGTCGGGCAGGCGCACCACGCCGTTCTCCAGCTTCGCGCCCTCCAGATCGCCCACGCGGTTGAGCGGCGCCCACTCGCCTGCGGCGAACTGGCCGATGCCCTCGACGATCGCCTCGACCATGTCGGGTTCGGCGGCGGCGTATCTTTCCGACTGCGCGAGCTCCTCGATTCCGGCATTCACGCGGATGGCGAGCAGCTGGTCCTGGGTGGCGGCGGTATAGGTCACGTGGCTTCCCTCTTGGCTTTCCTTCCGCCCAGATATAGCGCGCGGGCATGGTCGGCAAATACGCTACGGAAACGATACTGGCGGACGCGACGGGAATCGCGCGCGCGGCCCGGATACTGCGCGATGGCGGCCTCGTCGCCGTGCCGACCGAGACGGTCTACGGCCTCGCCGCCCGCGCCGATGACGACGCGGCGGTGGCGCGCATCTACGAGGCGAAGGGGCGGCCGAGTTTCAACCCTCTGATCGTGCATGTGCAGAGCGTGGAGCAGGCGAGAACCCACGGTGCGTTCAACCCCACAGCAGAGGAATTGGCGAGAAAGTATTGGCCAGGGCCGCTGACCTTGGTCTTGCCGCGGTGCGACGATGCGCGTCTGGCCTCTTCCGTGTCTGCCGGACTACCTACGGTCGCGCTGCGGTGTCCCGCTCATCCCGTGATGCGGCAGCTGCTCGCAGAATGTGCTTTCCCGCTCGCGGCCCCTTCCGCAAATCGAAGCGGCTTCATTAGCCCGACCACGGCCGGACACGTGCTGGCCTCCCTCGATGGCCGCATCGACGCTATCCTCGACGGAGGGCCTTGCAAGAGCGGCCTGGAGTCGACGATCGTCGCCGTGCGTGACGATGGTCGGATCGAAGTCTTGCGCCCGGGTCCGCTTGATTTCGGGACAACAGCCTCTGCCGACGGAATCGAAGCCCCCGGTCAGCTCGCCAGCCATTATGCGCCCAGCAAGCCCGTGCGCCTCGACGCGACCGAAGTTGCGCCAGACGACTTCATGATCGGCTTCGGCGCGATCGGCGGGGATTGTACCCTATCGTCCAGCGGCAGCCTGACCGAGGCCGCCGCGCGCCTCTATGCCTGCCTCCACGAAGGGGCGCGTTCGGAAAAACCGCGCATCGCCGTCGCGCCGATTCCGGAGGAGGGCATCGGCATAGCGATCAACGACCGGCTGCGCCGAGCCGCGACGCCGCCCGATTAGCCCTCGGGCTCGACCGGGATGGTCGGGATGATCTGCTGCATTTCCGCGTAGGTGTTGCGTGCCTGGTCGCAGGCGCGGCGGCTGCCGTCCTCGCATTCGTCGAGCTGCCGCTCGTAATCCCGCTCGAGCTTGCCGAGGCGTTCCTCGCGCTTGCGCAGTTCGCGGCCCCGCTTCTCGTCGGCTTCGGACTGGCTGGTGGTAGCGAGATCGACGCCCCTGGCGGCCACGCGCACGGGCGCAGTGGCGACATTGTACGCCGTCTTGGCGATACAGCCCTGCAAGAGGACCGTGGCGGGCAGGAGGGCGAAAATGACCAGGCGGCGCATCGGAATTCCTTTCGCTGCGCCGCCTAGCGGATTTCGGTTTGCCCGTCGATGAACTCAGGTGGCGGGGGCGTCAGGCGCTGCGGGAGCCTCGGGCGCGTCCGGTGCCTCGGGGGCGGCGGGCGCGTCGGTTTCCTCGGTCGCTTCAGGCGCGTCGGAGACGGTACGGCAGTTCAGCTTGCCCGAACCCATGGCACTGACCGTGCAGTTGGCGCGGCCATTGACCGTGATGTCACCCGATCCGACGATATTCGCCTCGACCTTCCCGTTCGACGTAAACACCGCATCTCCCGATCCGGCCACCGACACATCGGCCCGGTCGACGGTCAGGCCCGCCATGCGCGCCTCGCCCGAACCGGCGATGGTCAGGTCGAGCGTCTCGGCCGTGCCGCTCGCCTCGAGATCGCCCGAACCGGCGATGGTCGCGTCGAGGCTTTCGGCGGCCATATCCGTCACCTTCACACTGCCCGATCCGGCCACGGTGACTTCCGCCTTCCCGCGCATGCGGGCAGCCTGGACCGTGCCCGATCCGGCAAGCACGATCGCCCGCAGGCTCGGCATGGTGACGCGCACGGTGGCGATGCCGTTGCCCTTCCAGTTTTTCTCGCGATGGATGCCGAGCGTGTCGTCATCGAGCGAGAAACGGAGCGAATCGACGACTTCGTCATCGCCCGACACGGCGATATCGAGCGTGTCGCCCTCGGTCACGATGACTTGGTCCGGACTGGCCAGGACAAGTTCGGTCGGTGCCTTGCCGGCCATGTCGAGTTCGGCAAGCGGAACGCCCTCCTTGTCGCCGATCTGGATGTTGACGCCGTCGCAACCGCTCACAAGGGCGGCTCCGGCGAGGGCGGCGATGGGCGCGAGGCCCTTGAAAATCTTGTGCAGCTTCATCGGGTGAAGTCCTCATGCTGTCCTGAACAGTCCGTATTGGCGATGTAATACAGCGAGGCTCGCAGTTCAACCCATGCAAAAAGGGCCGCCCCTTGCGGAGCGGCCCCTCTGTCGATCCCCGAAGGCGGCCTGTCGATCAGGCTTCTTCGGTGTTCTCGTAATATTGCGGCGCATGCTCGCGCAGCACGTCGAGGATTTTTTCGAGTGCGGTCGGCTCGTCGGTCTTTTCCATCGCCGCGAGTTCGCGGGCGAGACGGCTCGACGCCGCTTCGAAGATCTGGCGCTCCGAATAGCTCTGCTCGGGCTGGTCGTCCGGGCGGAACAGGTCGCGGGTCACTTCCGCGATCAGGACGATTTCGCCGGAATTGATCTTGGCTTCGTATTCCTGCGCGCGGCGCGACCACATGGTGCGCTTGACCTTGGGCTTGCCCTTGAGGGTTTCCATCGCTTCCTTGAGCGTCTTGTCGCTCGACAGCTTGCGCATGCCGATCGATTCGACCTTGTTCACCGGAACGCGGAGCGTCATGCGCTCCTTTTCGAAGCGCAGCACGTAGAGTTCGAGCTGCATGCCGGCGATTTCCTCGCTCTGCAGTTCGATCACACGGCCCACGCCGTGCTTGGGGTAGACAACGTAATCGCCAACGTCGAAGGCATCAGCCTTGCTTGCCATGCAATCCATCCTTTCGTCGGGCGGCCCGGGGGGGAAGGAACGTCGAAGAAACCCGTCCGCCGCCGCTGGGAATCAGGGGCGCGGAAGGTCACGGAATTTCGGCGTTGCTGGTGGCGCGCCCTTTCTTCTATCACACCTGACCGGGAGCAAACCGGTTTGGTTGTTGCATTATATAGCACGAAAGTGCGGATATTGCGAGTCGTTGTAACGATGGGCCTATGAGTCGCCGTGCGCCCGCGAATCCTGCACGACAAGTTCGGCACCGAGAAGAAGCGCGAAGCCGCTCGCCCAGAACCAGGTCAGCAGCGCAACGACCGCGCCGAGCGAGCCATAGGTCGCGTTGTAGTCGGCGAAATTCGCGGCGTAGAATGCAAAGCCCGCCGTGGCGGCGATCCAAAGGCCAGTAAAAACAAGCGCTCCCCGCAGCGCGGCAGACCACTGGGGCTCCGCTTGCGGCGGAGCGTAGCGGTAGAGCAGCATCGCGCCGGCCGTGGCCGACAGGCCGAGCAGGAGCAGCCCGACCAGCGGCGCGACCGGTCCGGGCAAGGCAGCACTGGCCGCAAGCAGGGCGGCGAGGCCGATCAGCCCCGCCGCGCCCGCGAAGGTGATGGCCAGCGCCACCAGATTGCCGCGCACGAAGCCCCGGCTCTCTTCCGATTCGAAAACGATGCCGAATCCGGTCAGCAGAGCCTTGGCCGCCCCGCGCGCGCCGAACAGCGCCAGGCCGAGCGCGAAGATCAGCCCGATCCCGGTCGATGCACCCGAAGCGCTGGAAATCTGCTGCAGCTGGTCGCCGATCAGCGACGCGGCGCTCGGCGGCAGCAGGTCGGTCAGCCGCTCGATATGGCGCACCACGGTTTCGGGACTGACGAACAGGCCGTAGCCGAGCACAGTCGCGCCGAGCGCCGGGACGAGCGCGAGCAGGGCGTAATAGGCGATCCCCGCGGCGACGAGCGAGATGGTATGCTCGCTACCCGCGCGCCAGGCGGCTTTCAGTCGGTCGAGCAAGTGGGGCGATCAGTCGCCTTCGCCGGGCTCGGCCGAAAAGTACTTGTCGTACTTGTCGTCCTCGCCCTTGTGCTCGTCGGCATCCGCAGGCGGTTCCTTGCTCTGGGTGATGTTCGGCCATTCGGCGCTGAACTTGGTGTTGAGCTCGAGCCACTTCTCGAGATTGTCCTCGGTATCGGGGAGAATCGCTTCGGCGGGGCATTCGGGCTCGCACACGCCGCAGTCGATGCACTCGCTCGGGTTGATGACGAGCATGTTTTCGCCCTCGTAGAAACAGTCGACCGGGCAGACCTCGACGCAGTCGGTGTACTTGCACTTGATGCAGGCGTCGGTGACGACATAGGTCATGGGTAGTCTGGTCCCTTGAAGTGTTTCCCTGAAATGCGCTGCTAGGGCCGATTATCCTTTGGGGTCAAGCTCCCGATAACAGGCCTGTGCCTCGCGCGGCGGCCCACGACGCTCCGGAAGCTCCAGAATCTCGATCAGGCGGACGAAATTGCCCAGCGGAATCGTCAGCACGTCGCCGACATGGATGTCGAGCGAACTGCGCGTTACCCGCTCGCCATTACGGCGGATGTAGCCCTGTTCGACCAGCTTCTGCGCCGCGCTCCGGGTGCGCGCGAAGCGCAAATGACAGAGCAGGCGGTCGATCCGCATTTAGCCGGTCAGCGCAAGAGATCGGCCAGTCCCGCAAAGGCGCTGCCTTCGCGCGGTTTGGCGGGAGCGGCGCGTTGCTGCTTGCGACGCGAGGGGCGCCATTCCCAGCGATCGGGCCGCGGCGGGCCGAACGCGCCTTCCGCCAGCGGCTTGGCGCGCTGGACGCGGAAACCGGCGACGCCAAGCAGGCGGATGGCGTTGTTCTCCTCCAGCCCGATCGAGATCGGCAGGGAAAGATCGACGACGAACTTGCGCTTGCGATCCTTCGCCTGTGCCTTGGCCCGCGTCTCATGCGCCGCGCGCAGGATCTTTTCCGCAAGGTCGATGCGGATCGCCTGCTCGCCCGCCGGGCGATAGCCGGAGGGCAGCTTCCTGCCGCCCGGGACGACCGGCAGCATCGCCTCCTGCAATGCGCGCCGGTCGATGCCGAGCGCGTGGAGCAACTGGCGCGGTGCGGGCTTGAGTAGCGCGGGTGCGAAAATGTCGAGCGCGCCGAAGGTCACGCCGATCTTGCGCAGGAAGGGCCGCATCTCCTTGGGCAGGTGCTCGATGCCCGCGCTTTCGCGGCTGGTGTAGCCGTGCCCTGCGATGAGGTTGAGCAGTAGCGCGCGCGCCTGCGAACCGGCGTCGGGATTGCTCGCCGCCTGGTACAGCTTTTCGAGCGTATCGAGCGGGGCAAGTTTCGCAGCGCGCCATGCATCCAGCGCCGCGAGCAGCTTGGCGCGCGACACATCGGGCAGCGCCCGCACTTCGCGCGAAGGTTGCAGCAACGGCGTCACGGTGCCGTCGCGCGGCTCGAGCGTGGCGATGTCCTGTCCGCGCCAGCGGATCGCGCCGCGTGCGAGTTCGAGCTCCGCCATGTCGGACGCCGCCAACGCTTCCGCCTTCTGCCCGAGGATGCGCGGCAGGGCCTTCTCGGCTGCGGCGAGCAGCATCCTGCGGTCTTCGTGACGGGCGGCGGAATCGACCGTGAACCGGAACCCCTCGACCGTGCCGAGGTGCTCGCCCTCCACTGTGACGCTGCCGTCCTCGGCGAGTTCGATCGGCAGCAGGCCGGCGTCTTCACCCAGCGATTTCATCAGGATTGCGGTCCTCCGGTTGACGAATCTCTCGGTCAGCCGCGCGTGGAGCGCGTCCGACAATTTGGCTTCCACGGCCCGTGCGCGCGACGCCATTTCGTCACGCGCCAGCACCCAGTCGGGGCGCTGGCAGATATAGGCCCAGCTGCGAATCGCGGCGATCCGCCCCTGCAGCGTATCGATGTCGCCGGCCATGTTGTCGAGTTCGCTGATGCGCGCCGCGACATAGTCCGCGCCGAGATAGCCTTCGCTGAGGTCCTGCCACAGACGCGCGACGAAGCGGGCGTGGACGTCTGGGCCGCGCTGGCGGAAATCGGGGAGCGAACAGGCTTCCCAGAAGCGCCGGACCTTGCCCGCGCCGCGGATGGTCTTGCCGATATCCTCTTCGGCGAGCCGCTTGAGCGTGGCGAGGTCGATCGCTTCGGGCGCGAGGCGCAGCGCGGGATCGCCCGGCGGCGCCTCGAGATCGGCGATGAGCTGTTCGAGCGAACCGAAGCGCGGCTCGGGGTCACGCCAGTAGAGATGGGTCAGCGGGGCGAAACGGTGTTCCTCGATAGCGTAGATCTCTTCCTCGGTGAATTCGGGCGAGGCACCGTGCTGGTTGCCGCCCGCCAGCGTGCCGAAGGTCCCGTCGCGCTGGTGCCGTCCCGCACGCCCGGCGATCTGCGCCATTTCGGCGGGCAGGAGGCGACGCATGCGGACGCCGTCGAACTTGGTAAGCCCGGCAAAGGCGACATGGTTCACGTCGAGGTTGAGCCCCATGCCAATCGCGTCGGTGGCGACGATGTAGTCGACCTCGCCATTCTGGAACAGCGCGACCTGGCGGTTGCGCGTTTCGGGGCTGAGCGCGCCCATGACCACCGCCGCGCCGCCGCGAAACCGGCGCAGCATCTCGGCGACTGTATAGACCTGCTCCGCGCTAAAGGCGACGATCGCGCTGCGCGGCGGCAGGCGAGACAGCTTGCGCGGTCCGATATGGGTCAGGGTGGAGAAGCGCGGTCGGTCGGAAATCTCGGCCTCGGGCACCAGCTGGCGCACCAGCGACTCGATCGTCGCGCTGCCGAGCAGCATCGTCTCCTGGCGGCCGCGCGTGTTGAGCAGCCGGTCGGTGAAGATATGCCCGCGCTCGCGATCGGCAGCGAGCTGGGCTTCGTCGAGCGCCACGAAGGCCGCGCCCGCCCCGTCGCGCGGCATCGCCTCGACCGTGCAGCACATGTAGCGCGCACCCTCGGGCTCGATCCGCTCCTCGCCGGTGATCAGCGCGACGTTGCGGTCACCCTTCAGCGCGCGCACCCGGTCGTAGACCTCGCGCGCCAGCAGCCGCAGCGGAAAGCCCATGCACCCGCTTGAATGGGCGCACATCCGCTCGATCGCGAGATGCGTCTTGCCGGTGTTGGTGGGCCCGAGAACCGCCTTGATCGCGCTATCCTGCACCTCTCCTCAGTGGCAGTGCCGGAGCCGCGCTGCAACCGATGGCCGCGGGCAATCCTCGCTTCGTCGCATTACCGAGTCGGATTACCGCAGCTTAAGCGCGTGTTTACTTTGTTTTGCCAGGGAATGCGGGCAGAAGTCCCGCAAGGGTCGGGCCGAACCATCACGCAGGTTGGGCCATGGACGGAGGGTCTGGCGTGTTTACGTCCCACGGGGACAGCAACGAGAGCATGGGCGAACAAGCGACCGGCGGACCCGGCGCGAGTGCCGCTGCGCTCTCGCTCGACCAGGTCCTGCCCCGCATTGCCCTGCCCGCATTCTCGTGGGCGGCCACGCGCGACCGAGTCTCGGCACGTCTCCACACGCTCGATCTCGCCCCCGATCTCGGTAGCGATATCGGTAGCGGCCGCTGGTTTCGCGGTCTCGGCACGTTTGTCGGCCTCTCCGCGGTCGCGCTGGCCTTCTGGCCGGATTTCGCACCGCTCGAAGCCGCGCCGCCCGCGCATGTCGATGACGCCGTGAGGGCGGAATACCGCAGCCAGATGATCATGCCGCTCGCGCTCGGTGCGGACAGCGGCCGTCACATGGGCGCGACCGCGCTGGTCGAGCCGCTCGCCGAAGCGCCCGAGCGCCCGCGTATCGAGCTCGAGGCCACGCTTGCCAATGGCGACGCTTTCGAGCGCATGCTGCGCCGCGCCGGTCTCGGCAGCGACGACACGCGGCTGGTCACCGACATGGTCGGCCGCGCCATGCCGCTCTCGGATATCGAATCGGGTACCAAGGTGGACATCGTGCTCGGCCGCCGCACCGGGCCCGGCGAGCCGCGCGCGCTGGAGAAGCTGGCCTTCCGCGCACGCTTCGATCTCGAGCTCTCGGTTGCGCGGCTGGACGAGAGCGGGCCGCTCACCCTGATCCGCAAACCCATCCGCGTGGACGAGACCCCGCTGCGCATTCGCGGCGTGGTGGGCGACAGCCTCTACCGCTCGGCCCGCGCCGCCGGCGCGCCCGCCAGCGCGGTGCAGGCCTATCTCAAGACGCTCGGCCAGTATGTGAATCTCGACCGCGACATCCGCTCGACCGACACGTTCGACTTCATCCTCGCCCATCGCCGTGCCGCTACTGGTGAGCGCCAGGCGGGCCAGCTGCTCTTCGCCGGCATCGACCGCGGCGAAAAGCCGAAGGTGCAGCTGATGCGCTGGGGCAAGGACGGGCAGTTCTACGAGGCTTCGGGCGTCGGCGAGCAGCGCGGCGGCCTGATGGCCCCCGTGCCGGGCCGCACCACCTCGCGCTACGGTATGCGCCGCCATCCGATCCTCGGCTATCGCCGGATGCACTCCGGGCTCGACTACAAGGCGAGCTACGGCACGCCGATCGTCGCCGTGACCGACGGGCGCGTGCTCTCGGCCGGCCGTGCGGGCGGCTGCGGCAATGCCGTGAAGCTGCGCCACGGCGGCGGGATCGACACCCGCTATTGCCACATGAGCCGGATGGCGGTGAGCGCGGGGCAGGCCGTGCGGCGCGGGCAGGTGATCGGCTATGTCGGCTCGACCGGCCTCTCCACCGGTGCCCACCTCCATTACGAAATGTATCGCGGCGGGCGCGCGGTCGATCCGTCCTCGGTCAAATACGTCACCCGCGCGCAATTGTCGGGTGCGGAGCTCCAGCGCTTCCGCCAGACGCTCGAGACGCTGCGCCAGGTCGAGGCGGGCGCGGCTCTGGCCGACCTGCAGCCGACCGCTAACGAAGTTGCTTCCGAAGAGCCGCTGCGCGAGATCGACAGGGCCGATACCCCCAAGGCGCTGCGCTAGGCCGCACCCGATTGCATAGTGCGGGCGCTTGCGGCACATCTGCCGCCCATGAGCGACGCTTCCTATCCCCTCACGCGGCTGCGCCGCACCCGCGCCACTGGCTGGAGCCGGGCCATGCACCGCGAAACGGTGATGACCCCGGCGGACCTGATCTGGCCGCTCTTCGTCACCGGCGGCACCGGCATCGAAGATCCGGTCGGCAGCCTGCCCGGCGTGTCGCGCTGGTCGGTCGACGGCATCGCGAAACGCGCGAAAGAGGCGGTCGCGCTCGGCATCCCCTGCATCGCCCTGTTCCCGAACACGCCGCACGACAAGCGCAGCGACGACGGGGCCGAAGCGCTCAATCCAGACAACCTCATGTGCCGCGCGATCAAGGCGGTGCGCGATGCTTGCGGCAGCGATATCGGCATCCTCACCGACGTCGCGCTCGATCCCTATACCAGCCACGGGCAGGACGGGCTGCTCGATGCCAAGGGCTATGTGGTGAACGACGATACCGTCGCGGTGCTGGTCGACCAGGCGGTCAACCAGGCCGATGCGGGCGCGGACATCATCGCCCCGTCGGACATGATGGACGGGCGCGTACGCGCGATCCGCATGGCGCTCGAGATGAATGCCCATCCCAATGTCCAGATCATGGCTTATTCCGCGAAATACGCCTCGGCCTTCTACGGCCCCTTTCGTGACGCCGTGGGGTCGGGTGGCCTGCTGAAAGGCGACAAGAAGAGCTACCAGATGGACCCGGCCAATGGCGACGAGGCGTTGCGCGAAATCGCGCTGGATATCGCGGAGGGTGCCGACAGCGTGATGGTGAAGCCCGGCCTCGCCTATCTCGACGTGATCTGGCGCGCGAAGGAGCGTTTCGGCGTGCCGGTCTTCGCCTACCAGGTGAGCGGCGAATACGCGCTGATCGAAGCGGGCGCGGCCGCCGGCGTCGCGGACCGTGAGGCGCTGCTTATGGAGAAGCTGCTGTCGTTCAAGCGCGCGGGCTGTTCCGGTGTGCTGACCTACCATGCGCCGGTCGCGGCGCGTATCCTGAATGGCTGAGTTCCGTCACGAGACCGAGCGGCTGGTCCTGCGCGACTGGCGCGGTGATGCCGATTGGGCAGAGTTCTTCCGTGTCACCAACACGCCCGCGGTCATGGAGTGGCTCGGCGGCGTGCTCGACGATGCGGGGCGGGCCAGACAGCGCGAGCGGGTCGAGGGCTGCGCCGCGCGCAACGGGTTCTGCTTCTGGGCGCTCGAACGCAAGGCGGACGGCGCGTTGCTCGGCTTCTGCGGGCTCAAGCGGGCCGACGCCCCGGGATCGACCGTGACCGGCGAGTTCGAGATCGGCTGGCGCCTGCGCGAGGATGCTTGGGGGAAGGGCTATGCGAAAGAGGCGGCCAAGGCTGCGCTGGAAGCGGCCTTCGAGCGCTTCGGAGCGGACGAGGTGGTCGCCCTGACGGTGGACGACAACGCGGCAAGCTGGGGCCTCATGATCAGGCTCGGCATGCGGCGGCGCGAGGATCTCGATTATTCCGACGCGCGCTACGATCCGCCCTGGCGCGACACCGTGGTCTATTCGATCGATCGCGCCGCATGGGAGCAGGCCCGTGGCTGATATCATCGCCGAGACCGACCGGCTGATCCTGCGCACGATCGGGGAGGGCGATGCGGCGGAGCAATATCGCCTGCTCAACACCCCGACGGTGATGGCGCGGCTCGGCGGCGTCAAGGAACTGCACGAGATCGAGGCCAAGCACGCCAAGGCCATGGCGACCTACGCGCGCGAAGGCTTCAGCTTCCTGATGATGGTGGAGAAGGCGAGCGGCGAGCTCGTCGGCCATTGCGGGATGAAGAAGGTCGACCACCCGCTCGCGCCCAACCAGGGCGATCATGAGATCGGCTGGCTGGTGCGCGAGGATCGCTGGCGGCGCGGCTACGCGGCGGAGGCGATGCGCGCCGTGCTCGACTGGGCCTTCACCCGCATCGGGGCGCCGCATGTCGTCGCGCTGACCAGCGAAGCGAACGAGGGCAGCTGGAGGCTGATGGAAAAACTCGGCATGGTCCGCCGCGCGTATCTCGACTTCACCGATCCGGACTATCCGCCCGAAGACAATCCGACGATCCAGTACTCGCTCACGAGAGAGCAATGGGAGAGCAGCCAATGACCGCGAGCCGCCCCGGCGTCACCATCATCCCGATCCACGGCAACACGCCGCGCATCCATGACAGCGCCTTCATCGCGCCCGGCTGCACGATCATCGGCAATGTCGAGATCGGGGCCGATAGCTCGATCTGGTACAATTGCGTGCTGCGCGCCGATGTCAGCCGGATCGTGATCGGCGAACGCTCGAACATCCAGGACGGCAGCGTCGTCCATTGCGATCCGGAACGCCCGGGCGATCCCGACGGCTCGCCCTGCATCATCGGCGACGACGTGCTGGTCGGCCACATGGCGATGATCCACGGCTGCACGATCGAGGACCGCGGCTTCGTCGGCCTCGGGGCGATCGCGATGAACAAAGCAGTGATCGGCTCGGACGCCATGCTAGCGGCGGGGGCGATGCTGACCGAAGGCAAGGTGATGGGCGCGCGCGAACTGTGGGGCGGGCGCCCGGCGAGGCTGATGCGCGAGCTCGACGAGGCTGCGATCATGGGCATGCGCATGGGCGTGGCGCATTATGCCGAGAACGCGAAGCACCACGCCGCCGCGGTCGATGGCGCGTTCGAAAGCTGACCTGCCCGATCCCGCCGCACTGCGCGCCCTGATCGATGGCGAAGGACGTCTCGCGGTGCGAGTGACGCCCGGTGCGCGGAGCGAAAGCCGACGGTGGAGGATGGGCATATCCTCGTGAAGGTTCGTGCGAAACCGCAGGAGGGCGCCGCGAACGAGGCCGTCAGGCGACTGCTCGCCAAGGCGCTCGAAATCGCTCCCTCCAGCGTCGAAATGTTGCGCGGCGCGACTTCTCGCGAGAAGCAGTTCCGCGTGCTCGGCTAGAACTCAATCGCCCGGTCTGGCGTAGCGCAGCATGAACCCGAGGAAGTCGACCTTGCCCAGCGCCAAACCCTCGCGCCGGAGCAGCGCATAGGCGGTGGTGGCATGGAAATAGAAATTGGGCAGCGTCCAGTCGCGCAGATACTCATGCGCCGCCATCACGAAACGCATGCCGTTGGGCAGGGTCATGTCGATCTCGCTCCCGGATGAAACAGCGTCGTACTCGCCGGCAGCGGCGACCCGGCTGCGCGCCTGCGCGATCTTCTCGCGCACCTCCGCCCAGTCCGCATACGGGGCCTCGTCGAGCGCAACCTCGAGGTCCCAGACCCGCGGGAGCGCCAGATAGACCTGGTTCACGGCGATGCGGAACTGGCTTTCCAGCGGGAACATGTCCTCGGCAAGCCTGGCCTCCGCCAGCAGGCCATCGCCCACGCCAGCCGATTGCGCCTTCGCGGCAAGGCCGTCGAGCGTGCCGAGTATGTTGTCGAAGGTGGCAAGCGCAGCAGTGGCGTAGGACATCGATCTCTCCCGTTGTGGCAGCCGCTAACTAGGGCTCGCTTTTTGCCGCTTCAACGCCTCCATCGCGCTCGATGAACGACGCAACGGCCAAGAGAGCGAGCGACATCGCGCACAATAGAGAGGGTGCAAGGGTAGGCGCCGCGCCATGTGCCCAGGCGCCGGCGGCAGCCCCCATCGCAAGCGCGGTCCACAGGAGGCCATAGCCGCGCATGGCATGGTTGGGCCGACCGGACAGCCGCGCGGCCACGCCTTGTCCGAACCGGACCAGCGCGCCGGTCATGTAGGTCACGCCCACCGTCACTTCGCCGTCTCTCGAAAAGATGTTGTTGGCGAGGCCCATGGCCATGGCGGTCGCGGCGATAAAGCCGAGAGACGAGCCCGCCTGCGACAGTATTGCGCCAATGGCCAGCATGAGGGTCACGACTGCAAGCAGGCCGCGCTTGCGATAGGCGGGCCAGCGGTTGGCGATCAGTGCGCCGATCACCACACCGGCGACGAAGCTGCCAATGATCGCGAGCGGGACCCGCGCCACGGCAGGATCGGGCACGAGGTCGAGGCCGAGCCTCGTCGTATTGCCGGACATGAACGATGCGAAATAGCCGCCGCTCGCGAGAAAGCCGGTCGCGTCGGCCGCTCCGGCAAGGAAGGCCAGACCCAAGGCGAGCTTCTGTCGGGCGGGATCGTAACGGTGCACACAGCAGACCATGGCTGGCCCGGGCGCGAAATCAATCCCTGATCAGTGCCCGCAGCGCGTCGATCCGGTCCGCCTCGTGCGGCGGCTTGTCCCAGCGTATGCGGTGGATGCGCGGGAAGCGCATGGCGAGGCCCGACTTGTGGCGCTTGCTCTCGTGCACGCTGTCGAAGGCGACCTCGAACACCAGGCTCTTGTCGGTCTCACGCACCGGGCCGAAGCGGTTGACCGTGTTCTGGCGCACGTGGCGATCGAGTTTCTTCAGCTCCTCGTCGGTGAAACCCGAATAGGCCTTGCCCACCGGCAGCAGGTCCGCGCCGGCATCGGGGTCGCCGTCCCAGCAGCCGAAGGTGTAATCGGAATAGAAGCTCGACCTTTTGCCGCTGCCGCGCTGGGCATACATCAGCACGCAATCGACCAGCAGCGGGTCGCGCTTCCACTTGTACCAGTACCCCACGCGCCGCCCGGCGATATAGGGGCTGTCCCTGCGCTTCAGCATCAGCCCTTCGATGGCCTCGTCGCGGCTACCCCCACGGATTTCGGCGAGGTGGTCGAAATCGCGCGGTTGAACCAATTGTGAGATGTCGAAATGGCTTTGTGGCAGGCGTTTCATGAGTGCTTCGAGCCGCGCGCGGCGCCCGGTCCACGGCAATTCGCGCAGATCCTCGCCCTCGGTCAAGAGGACGTCATAGAGCCGAACGAAGGCCGGGTATTCGGCGAGCATCTTCTTGCTCACCGTCTTGCGACCCAGCCGCTGCTGGAGCGCATTGAAACTCGCCGCCCCGCCTTCCTCGCCGCCCTGCACGCTGCCGCGCACCAGCAATTCCCCGTCGAGCACGGCGGGGAAGGGCAGGACGTCGAGCAGTTCGGGAAAGGTCGCCGAAATGTCGTCGCCGGAACGCGAATAGATGCGCGTCTCGTCCCCTGCGCGGACCAGTTGCACCCGGATACCGTCCCATTTCCACTCGGCCGCATAGTCGGCAAGATCGACCACCGTATCCTCAAGTGGGTGGGCCAGCATGAAGGGGCGGAAAGTCGGAAGGTTCTCGATATCGGGGGGCGCCTCGCCACCTGCGGCCCAGGCAAACAGCTCGGCATAGGGCGGCTGGAGCCCGTGCCAGTATTCCTCGACTTCCTCGACCGACACGCCGAACGCCTGCGCGAAGGCGGTCTTGGCGAGACGGCTGGAAATGCCGATGCGCATCGCGCCGGTGGCCAGCTTGAGCAGAGCGTAGCGGCCCGAGGCATCGAGCCGGTCGAGCAATCTGGGCAGCTCGGTCTGTACGCTCTTGCGGGTCATGGCCGAGAGCAGGTCGACGGTTTCGCCGACTGTCGGCGGGGAGGGCGGATCGTCGGGCGCGGGCCACAGCAGGCTCGCCGTTTCCGCCGTGTCGCCGACGAAGTCGCGGCTTAGCGTCCACAGCACCGGGTCGATCCGGTCCTTCATGAGGTTGCGGATCGCCGAGCTCTTCACGGCGGGAAAGTCCAGCCCGTCGCTGAGCGCCGCCAGTGCCCAGCCTCGGTCGGGATCGGGCGTGGCGCGCAGATACTCCGCGATCAGCCGCAGCTTCTCGTTGCGAGAGCGGGTGTAAACGAGCGCATCGATGAGGGCGGCGAATTCCTCCACGCCTCAATCGTCCTCGTCGTCATAGCCGACCAGCGCGAGCGCACGGGCGCGCCTCTGGTGGAGCTGGCACCAGCGCAGCAATGCGTCCTCGCGCCCATGCGTGATCCAGTTTTCCTGCGCGTCGACTTCCCTGATCGTGCGCGTCAGCTCGCCCCAGTCGGCATGGTCGGAAATGACCAGAGGCAGCTCGACATTGCGCTGGCGGGCGCGCTGGCGCACGCGCATCCAGCCGCTCGCCATGGCGGTGACCGGATCGGGCAGGCGGCGGCTCCAGCGGTCGTTGAGTGCGGAGGGCGGGCAGACCACGATCGCGCCGCGCATGTCCTCCTTGGAATAATCCGAAACGAGCCGCAACTCACCGAGGTCGACGCCATGGTCTTCATAGAGGCGGCACATCTTCTCCATCGCGCCGTGGAGGTAGATCGGCTCGTGATGGCCCGCGCGGCGCAATTCGGCGATCACCCGCTGGGCCTTGCCCAGGGCGTAGGCGCCGACGAGCACGCACCGGTCGGGATGGGCGGCCAGGCGATCGAGCAGCTTCGCCATCTCGTCCTCGATCGGCGGATGGGTGAACAGCGGCAGGCCGAACGTCGCTTCGGTGATGAAGATATCGCAAGGGGTGACTTGGAAGGGCGGACAGGTGGGGTCCGCGCGCCGCTTGTAATCGCCGGTCACGATCACCCGCTCGCCTGCATGTTCGAGCAGGATCTGCGCGCTGCCGAGGACGTGGCCCGCCGGGATGTAGGTCGCATCCACCCCGCCGGGCAGGCGGATCGTCTCGCCATAGTGGACCGGGGTCGCCCCGTCGGAAGTTGCGTAGCGCAACTTCATGATCGCCAGCGTCTCGGGCGTGGCGACCGTCTGGCCGTGCCCGCCGCGGGCGTGGTCGGCGTGTCCATGCGTGACCAGTGCCTTGTCCACCGCGCGCGCGGGATCCACCCAGCAATCGGCGGGAACGATATGGATGCCGTGCGGTTCGGGTCTGATCCAGGAGAAGGGCGCGCTCACGTCCGATTCAAGCGGGGAGCACGCGCAACGTTCCCGCCTCTCTCGTCACTGGGCGGGTTTGAACCGTTCGATCAGCTGCCTGAGCCCCGGTTTCTGCCCTGTCGCGAGCAAGCTCGCACGGAACAGCCGGCCGAGGAAAACCACTTCCAGCGCCACGAAAGCGGCGAGGAGGATGCCCGTGGCGATGACCACCCAGTACTCGATTCCCGACCCCAGTCGTGCGAGGACCGCGAAGGGCGTCCACAGGGGAATCCAGGTGAGGGCCTGCACGAGGATGCCGCCCTTGCCCGCCACCAGCGTCTGGATGAGGAAGGTGATCGGCAGCAGGATTCCGAGCATCACCGGCATGAGATAGCCCTGCGCTTCGCTCATCGAATCCGCCAGCGCGCCGATGGCGACGAAGATGATCGAGATGGCGATATAACCGAGCACAAAGAAGTAGATCAGCGCGGCGACGGTGAAGGGCGAAGTCAACGGGGCGAGCGCGGGCCGAATGATGTCGGCCACCGCGCCTTGGGCGACGAAGACCGCCACCGCGGCGCAGACCACCCATACGGCGATCATAGACAGGCCGACCGCAAGCGCGCCGAGCAGCTTGCCGTACATCAGTTCCTCCGGCCGGACGCAAGCGAGCAGGCCCTCGAGCAACTTGTTCGAGCGTTCCTCGACCGAGCCCTGCAGCATCCAGCTACCCGACAGCATCAGGCTGAGCATGAGGATATAGGCGACCGCGAGCGGAATGATCGAGCGGATGAGCACGGCCTCGCGCGCACCGCCGCCCGGGGGCGGGGTCGTGACGGTCAAGGCGGGCCGGGCCGCGGTGATGGCCTGGGCGTCGGTGCGCGAGATCCCGCGCGCCTCGAGCAGGCCGAGGCGCAGTTCGCCGGTCAACGTATCCTGCAGCGTCGTGACGAAGCCAGCGTCGGGCTGTTCGGACGACCACAGGCGGATCGCCGGATCGCGCGGATAGTCCGGTCCGACGAGGAGGACGACATCGGCTTGCGCCTTTCCATCCTCGGTTTTCGCGGAGAGCAGCGCATCGACACGCGCCTGCAAGGCGTCACCGTGGAGAGCTGACAGCGTCTCGTCTGCGCGCAGGATCGCATAGGCCGGCTCGTGCGTGTCGAGTTCGGGCGTGCCTTCGGGCCGCACGCGCTCGATTTTTGCAAGGGCGCCGTCCATGCCGCCCTCAGCGCGATAGGTGGCGACATCGGTATCGCTGTACCAGCGGTCGTGCTGCGCCCAGGGCGCATCCGGATCGGCCGCCTCGAGCTTGTGGCGGCGCACGTAGCGCGAGATGTCGCGCAATTCGTGCCGGTCGCTTTCCAGCGCGAAACGGCTGTCGAGCGCCTCGACCACCTCGCCACCGGCCCGGTCGATCACCACGACGCGCTTCGATTCGTCGTCTTCCAGGCTACTGGCGAAGAGCGGCCCGATGGCAATGGCGGCGGGCAGCAGCAGCAGGGTGAGCCAGAAGCTCTTCATGGCGATGATCTGGCGGAATTCGCGCCCGGCGATGAGCAGGATATTGCGGCTCATTGCTCGACTCCCTCGCTACCGACAAGCTGGACGAAGACCTCGTGCAGCGAAGGTCGCTGCTCCTCGAACCGGCGCAGGGCGACGCCTTGCGTGCTGCATCCCTCGAGTACAGCGGACGCCGGAACCCCGGGTGCGAGCTCAATCTCATAGGCGTGCCAGCCATCGCCCAATTCTTCCACCGGCGTGGCTGTTGCGACGCCCCGAACACTGGCGATATCGGCTTTGGCCACCGCGGCGATCCGTGCGGGCAGGGTGGCTCGCGCCTCGTCCAGAGTGCCTTCGAAGCGCTTGGCACCCTTCTTGAGCAGCAGCAACCGGTCGCACAGGCGTTCGGCGTGCTGCATCACATGGGTCGAGAAGATCACCGCGGCCCCGCGCTGCGACGCGCGCAGGATTTCGTCCTCGAGCAGGCCCTGGTTGACCGGGTCGAGTCCCGAGAACGGCTCGTCGAGCATCAGCAGCTCAGGCCGGTTCACCAGCGCGCAGGCGAGCTGCACCTTCTGCGCCATGCCCTTCGACATGTCGCCGATCTCCGCCTTCGCGCGGTCGGCCAGGTCGAACCGAGCCAGCAGTTCCATGCCGTGCTGCCGCGCATCGGCGGGGGACATGTCCTTGAGCCGCCCGAAATAGACGATCGTGTCGATCGCCTTCATGTGCGCATAGAGGCCGCGTTCTTCGGGCAGGAAACCGATGGCATCCGCCTTGCGCTTGTTCGGCGCGGCGCCGAGCACCTCGATCGTGCCCGAGGTGGGCCGGATGATGTCGAGCACCATGCGCAGCGTCGTCGTCTTGCCCGCGCCATTGCCGCCGAGGAAGCCGAAGATTTCGCCCGGCTGTACCGCGAAGGACAGGTCGTCCACCGCCACGACGTCGCCGAACCGCTTGGTGAGGTTCTCGACCCTCAGAACCGCCATGAAATTCTCCCTGTTGGCTCATGGCCTAAAGAGGGACGGAAGGGCACTCAAGCGAATTGCGTCGCCCAGAAAAAAGGGAGCGGACTTGCACCCGCTCCCTTTTATTTCAACTTTGGACCCGCTTACTTGCCGGTGCCGTCCTTGGCCTCGTCGGCACCCGCTTCGGGCGTCCCGGGCGCCGGCTTCTTCTTGGCCGCGGCCTTCTTCCTGGCTGCGGGCTTTTTCTTGGCCTTGGGCGGAGCCGGCGTGAGTTCGAACGACGGCTTGCCATCCTTCATGGTCACCGACACCTCGCCGCCATCGGCAAGCTTGCCGAACAGCAGTTCCTCGGCCAGCGGCTGCTTGATCTTCTCCTGGATCAGGCGCGCCATCGGGCGGGCGCCGTAGAGGCGGTCGTAGCCCTTGTCGGCCAGCCAGGCGCGCGCTTCCTTGTCGAACTGGATATCGACGTTCTGCTCGGCGAGCTGCAGTTCGAGCTGGAGGATGAACTTGTCGACCACCCGGCCGACGGTTTCCTTGCCGAGATAGCCGAACGGCACCACCGCATCGAGCCGGTTACGGAATTCCGGCGTGAACATGCGCTTCACCGCCTCCTCGCTCGCATCCTCCTTGCTCACGTCGCCGAAGCCGATGCCCTGGCGCGCCATGTCGGCCGCGCCGGCATTGGTGGTCATGATCAGCACGACATTGCGGAAGTCGACCGTCTTGCCGTGATGGTCGGTCAGGCGCCCGTTATCCATCACCTGCAGCAGGATGTTAAACAGGTCCGGATGCGCCTTCTCGATTTCGTCGAGCAGCAGCACGCAATGCGGGTTCTGGTCGATCGCGTCGGTCAGCAGGCCGCCCTGGTCGTACCCGACATAGCCCGGAGGCGCACCGATCAAGCGGGAAACGCTATGCCGCTCCATGTATTCGGACATGTCGAAGCGCTTGAGCTCGATCCCCATAATGGAGGCGAGCTGGCGCGCGACCTCGGTCTTGCCGACGCCGGTCGGGCCGGAGAACAGGAACGAGCCGATCGGCTTGTCCGGATCGCGCAGGCCGGCACGGCTCAGCTTCATCGCGGTCGACAGTTTTTCGACTGCCGCGTCCTGGCCGAAGACGACATGCTTCAGGTCGCGTTCGAGGTTTTCCAGCGCCTTCTTGTCGTCGCTCGATACCGATTTGGGCGGGATGCGCGCCATGGTGGCGATGACCGCTTCGATTTCCTTGGCGGTGATCTTCTTCTTGCGGCGGCTGGGCGGGACCAGCATCTGCATCGCGCCGACTTCGTCGATCACGTCGATCGCCTTGTCGGGCAGCTTACGGTCGTTGATGTAGCGCGCCGACAGCTCGACCGCGGTCTTGAGCGCATCCACCGTGTAGGTGACCTTGTGATGGTTCTCGAAGGCGCTCTTGAGGCCCTTCAAAATCTTGATGGTGTCCTCGACCGTCGGCTCGTTCACGTCGATCTTCTGGAACCGGCGCAGCAGCGCGCGGTCCTTCTCGAAGTGGTTGCGGAACTCCTTGTAGGTGGTCGACCCGATGCAGCGGATCGCACCCGAAGACAGCGCGGGCTTCAGCAGGTTCGAGGCATCCATCGCCCCGCCGCTGGTCGCGCCGGCCCCGATCACCGTGTGGATCTCGTCGATGAAGAGCACCGCGTCGGGCATGCCTTCGAGCTCGTTGACGACCTGCTTCAGCCGCTCCTCGAAATCGCCGCGATAGCGCGTGCCGGCGAGCAGCGCGCCCATGTCGAGCGAGTAGATCACCGCGTTCTGCAGCACTTCGGGCACTTCGCCCTCGACGATCTTGCGCGCCAGGCCTTCGGCGATCGCGGTCTTGCCGACGCCGGGATCGCCCACATAGAGCGGGTTGTTCTTGCTGCGGCGGCACAGGATCTGGATCGTGCGGTCGACTTCGGGGCCGCGGCCGATCAGCGGGTCGACCTTGCCGTCTTCCGCCTTCTGGTTGAGGTTGACGGTGAACTGGTCGAGCGCGGTTTCCTTCTTGCCCTTGCCGTCGGCCTTCTCTTCCGCCTGCGCCTCGCCTTCCTCGGCGCCCTGCGGCGGGCGGCTCTCGATCTGCTTGCCGCCCTTGCCGATGCCGTGGCTGATGAAGCTGACCGCGTCGAGGCGGCTCATGTCCTGCTGCTGCAGGAAATAGACCGCGTAGCTGTCGCGTTCGGAAAACAGCGCCACCAGGACGTTGGCGCCGGTCACCGTGTCCTTGCCCGACGACTGGACATGCAGGATCGCGCGCTGGATCACCCGCTGGAACCCGGCGGTCGGCTGCGGGTCGGCGCTCTCGTCCGATTTGAGCGACTGGTATTCCTGCTCCAGATACTGGCGCACCACATTGCCGAGCTCGTCGAGATCGACACCGCAGGCATTCATCACCTGCGCGGCATCCTCGTCGTCGATCAGGGCCAGCAGCAAATGCTCGAGCGTGGCATATTCGTGCCGACGCTCGCCCGCGTCGCTGAGCGCTGCGTGGAGGGTCTTTTCGAGGTTTGCTGCAAAGCTGGGCATTCAGGGGTCTCTTTCGTGGGACTCGCACGGCGCGAGATGGGAGCAGCCTAGGCCTGCTTGGTTAGCCAAAGCTGTATAGGTCAGCGATATGGGAACGGAGGCGGAGAATTTCAGCCCCCGTCTCACCGCCTATTCCTTCCGCCCGAACAGCGCCTCTGCCGCGTCGCGGTGTGCGGCGGCCTTGAGGCGATGGCTTTCGACCCGGGCAATCTCGGCTTCGAGCAGCGCGATGCGCGCCTCCAGCTCCTGCTGCGAATAGGGGCCGAGGTCCTCGCCGGCGAGCTTGCTCGCGGCATCGCCTCTGGGGCGCGGACGATCGTCGTCTTCCATTGCCGCGCAGTCTCCAATTCTGATCGGTTGCTGTCAACGGGGGGCTTCGGTAATGCACCGCTGCGTGGCCGCGACGCCACGGTGCCAAGGCGCGAACAGGGGGTGAATGTGGCTGAAAACCTTCCCGAAACGATGACCGCGATGGGTTTCGACGAACCGGGCGGGCCGGAGGTCTTCCGCGCCGAGACGCTCCCCGTGCCGCAGCCGGGCGAGAACCAGGTGCTTATCAGGGTCAGTCATGCCGGGGTGAACCGGCCCGACGTGATCCAGCGGCAAGGCTTCTATCCGCCGCCGCCGGGCGCCTCGCCGATCCCCGGGCTCGAGATTTCGGGCACCGTCGTCGCCGTCGGCAAGGGCGCACCGCCCGAAATGCTCAACCGCAGGGTCTGCGCGCTCGTCTCGGGAGGAGGCTATGCAGAATACTGCCTCGCGCATTCGGCGCATTGCCTCGCCGTGCCGGAGGGGATGGAGATGGACGTCGCCGCCGCCATTCCGGAAACGCTCTTTACGGTCTGGCACAATGTGTTCGAGCGTGGTTTCGCCCGAGACGGGGAAACGCTGCTGGTCCACGGCGGGACCTCGGGCATCGGCACCATGGCGATCATGCTGGCCAAGGCCTTCGAGATGACCGTGATTACCACCGCCGGGAGCGAGGAAAAATGCCAGGCCGCGCGCGATCTCGGCGCGGATCTCGCGATCAATTACAAGGACGTCGATTTCGTCGAGGCGGTGAAGGACTTCACCGGGGGCAAGGGCGTCGACGTGGTGCTCGACATGGTTTCGGGCAGCTATGTCGCGCGCAATATCGAATGCTTGGCCGACGATGGGCGCCATGTGACGATTGCCGTGCTCGGCGGGCTCAAGGCCGAGATCAACATGGCGACGATCATGCGCAAGCGGCTCGTGCTGACCGGCTCGACCCTGCGCCCGCGTTCGGACGAGTTCAAGGCGCTGCTCGCCGACGAGATCTACACCCACGCCTGGCCGCTGTTCGAGGACGGCACGATCCGCCCGGTGATGGACGAGACATTCCCGCTGGCCGACGTCGCGGCGGCGCATGCGCGGATGGAAGCGGGCGACCACATCGGCAAGATCGTGCTACAGGTCGCGCATGGCTGAGTTCACGCTCCACGAGGATCCGCGCAGCGGCAATTGCTACAAGATCAAGCTGACCGCCGCCCTGCTCGGCCTGCCGCTGGGGGTGCAGCAATACGATATCATGAAAGGCGAGACGCGAACGCCCGAATTCCTTGCCAAGGTGAATGGCAATGGACGCATTCCGGTCCTGCAGATCGCGGACGGCGACACGGCGCGGTTCCTGCCCGAAAGCAATGCGGCCTGCTGGTATCTCGCCAGCGGCAGCCCGCTGATCCCGCAGGACCGCTTTGCGCAGGCCGACATGCTGCGCTGGATGTTCTTCGAGCAGTACAATCACGAACCCAATGTCGCGACGCTGCGCTTCTGGCTCCACTTCGTCGGCGAGGCGAACCTGTCCGAGCAGCAGAAGGCGCAGATGATGGCCAAGCGGATTGCCGGCTGCGAGGCGCTCAAGCTGATGGACCGGCATCTCGAAGCGCATGACTGGTTTGTCGGCGAGGGTGCGACGCTCGCGGATATCGCGCTCTATGCCTATACCCATGTCGCGGAGGAAGGCGGCTTCGGCCTCGCCGACTATCCTGCGATCCAGCGCTGGATCGCGCGGGTGGCCGGACTGCCCGGCTACGCCCCGATGGCCTGACCCCGAACTGTCGCAAAGTCGCCGATCGGTCACCGCTCTGTGCGCAGCGCGTAACAATCTGTCGCCATAGATTCCCGCATCATGCAGCGGGGATCGTATCCATGACCGAACTGCCGAGCGGCTTCGAAGCCCTTCACAACGTTGCCAGTTTTCCCTCCATCAAGCCCGCCGTGCCCGAAGTCACCAAGGGCGAGCGGCGGCGCTTTCGCACCATCTGGATCAGCGACGTCCATCTCGGCACCAAGGGCTGCAATCACGAGCTGCTGATCGATTTCCTCGACCACACCGACAGCGACACCATGTACCTCGTCGGCGACATCATCGACGGCTGGCGCCTGAAGAAGAAGGTCTACTGGCCGGCCGAACACAACGACATCGTCTGGCGCATCCTCAAGCGCGCGAAACGCGGCACGCGGATCGTCTATATCCCGGGCAATCACGACGAAATGGTACGGCCATTCTGCGGCATGAATTTCGGCGGGGTCGAGATCCGCCGCGCGGCCTTCCACGACACCGCCGACGGACGGCGATTGATGGTGCTGCACGGCGACGAGTTCGACACGGTGATGCTTGCGCATCGCTGGCTCGCCTTCGTCGGCGACGCCGCCTACCACGTGATGATGAAGCTCAACAATTGGGTCGCCCGCGCACGCAAGGCGCTGGGCCTGCCCTATTGGTCGATCTCCAAGGCCGCCAAGCACAAGGTCAAGAACGCGGTCGAGTTCATTTCCAAGTATGAAGAGGTCGTTGCGCGGGCCGCCGGCGAGCGCGGCGTGGACGGGGTCGTGTGCGGTCACATCCACACGGCCGAATTCCGCACATTCATGCACGAAGGCAACACGGTCGAATACTGGAACGACGGCGACTGGGTCGAAGGTTGCAACGCGCTGGTCGAACATTGTGACGGGCGCATGGAAATTCTCCACTGGGCCGAGGAAGTCGCGCGGCGCGACATGGTAGATATCGGCCCGGCCGACGAGAGCAAGCGGGAGGCGGCGTGACGGCACTGCCCTTGAACGCGCTCGGAGACAGGGCCGATCTGGCGGACGCCCCCGGAACGCCGCGTCGCATCGCGATCGTCACGGACGCCTGGTTACCGCAGATGAACGGCGTGGTCCGCACGCTCGCCACCACCTGCGAAGTGCTGCGGGAACAGGGGCGCGAGGTGCTGGTTATATCGCCCGACCAGTTCGCGAGCCTGCCCTGTCCCACCTATCCCGAAATCCGGCTCGCGCTCGCCCCGCCGGGCAAGGTCGCCGGCAAGTTGCGCGACTTTGCGCCCGAGGCGATCCATATCGCCACCGAAGGTCCGCTCGGCATGACGGCACGGCGGTATTGCGCGAAACACGGCATTCGTTTCACCACGGCTTATCACACGCAATTTCCCGACTATCTCGCCAAGCGGACCCACCTGCCTGCCGCGTGGTTCTGGCGCTACATCGGCTGGTTCCATGGACCGGCAAGTCGGGTGCTGGTGGCGACCGAGAGCATTCGCGGCGAACTACGCGACCATGGTCTTAAGCGGCTTCATCACTGGGGCCGCGGTGTCGACCTCGCCTGCTTTACCCCCGACGCCCCGTCACCACCGGAGTATGCCGACCTCGCGCGCCCGATCCAGCTTTATGTCGGAAGGGTCGCGATCGAGAAGAATATCGGGGCGTTTCTTTCCGGGTCCTATCCCGGTAGCAAGGTCGTGGTCGGCGACGGGCCTGAATTGGAAACGCTCAGGACCAGATTTCCCGAAGCGCTTTTCCTCGGCCGCAAGGCGGGTCGCGAGCTTGCCGGGTGTTACGCCGGGGCGGACGTGTTCGTGTTCCCGAGCCGCACCGACACCTTCGGCCTCGTGATGATCGAGGCGCTTGCCTGCGGGACGCCCGTCGCCGCCTTTCCGGCGGCGGGCCCCAAGGATATCGTCATCGACGAGGTGGGCGCGCTGTCCGAGCGACTCGATCGCGCGATCGCGGCTGCCCTGTTCTGCGACCGCAAGGCCTGCGCCGCCTATGGTGCGAGCTTCAGCTGGGAAGCGGCAACCGCGCAATTCCTCTCAGGCCTCGCCGCCTTCGGAGATATCGACCTGCCCCCTGCCTAGGGATTTGCTTGCCGAATCCGCCTCCCTCGCCTACATCCGTACGGTAACGGCCGTCCCGCAAGGGGCGGCCTCTCTATTTTCAGACCCGAGAGAAGGCATAGACATGGCCGACCAACCCAAACCGCTGATGCCGCATGCGACCGCCACCTGGCTCGTCGACAACACCGGCCTCTCCTTCGAGCAGATCGCCGAATTCTGCGGCCTCCACATCCTCGAAGTGCAGGCGATGGCGGACGATCTTGCCGGCAGCAAGTACACCGGGCGCGATCCCGTCCACGCAGGCGAGCTGACGCAGGAAGAAATCGAGCGCGGCCAGGCCGACAGCGAATATTCGCTCAAGATGCAGCGCGCGCCGGTTGCGGTCAGCCGCACCAAGGGCCCGCGTTACACGCCGGTGTCCAAGCGCCAGGACAAGCCCGACGGCATCGCCTGGATCCTGCGCAACCACCCGGAGATTTCGGACGCGCAGATCGGCAAGCTGATCGGCACGACGCGCAACACCATCGGCGCGATCCGCGATCGCAGCCACTGGAACATCCAGAACATCCAGCCCAAGGATCCGGTGACGCTCGGCCTGTGCTCGCAGCGCGAGCTCGACGCCGTTGTCGCCAAGGCGGCGAAGAAGGTCGCCAAGGAAGAGGGCGAAGCGGCTCCGGTCGAAGAAGTCAGCGGCGTGAGCGATCGCGACAGGCTGATCGAGGAACTGCGCGCCGAACGCGACGCGAACGAGAAGGCTGCTGCCGAGGCCGCACAAGAAGCCGAAGCCGAAGAATGGCTGCGCGCCAAGCGGGCGGCCGAAGAAGCAGGCGAAGCCACGCCGGTTTCGGATGAAGGCTTCTAGGCTGAACTCTAAAGCAATGGTGAAAAGGGCGGGATCGGCAGAGTGCCTTTTCCGCCCTTTTTGCTTGCGTTTCGCGGGTTTAGCGCCATGCTATTGACATGGATGTAAGCAAGCTGCCCAGCCACCATCCCGTTCCGTGGGATACGAAGTTCGAAGCGATGGCGCTGCCGGACATGTTTGCGCGCACCACGCAGCGCAATCCGGGCGCACCGCTGCTCCACTTCCTGGGCCGCACCTTTTCCTACGGCGAACTCTATCGCGAGGCCGAGGCCTTTGCCCATGCGATCCGGGCGCACGGGATCGCGGCGGGTGATCGCGTGGGCCTCTTCCTGCCCAATGTCCCGACTTATGTTGCGGCCTATTACGGCGCGATGATGGCTGGCGCAGTGGTGGTGAATTTCTCGCCGCTCTACACTGTGGAGGAACTGAGCACGCAGGTCGCCGACAGCGGCACGCGCCTGCTGGTGACCGTGGACGTGCCCGAACTCTATGGCACCGCCGCAGCGGTGCTGGGTGCCTCGGCGCTGGAGACGCTGGTGGTTGCGCGCCTGTCGGCCATGCTGCCGACCGTCAAGGGGCTCGCCATGCGGCTCTTCGCGCGGCGCAAGATCGCCAGGGTGGCGTATGGCGATTCGGTGCTGGACTGGTCCCGCTTGCTGGCCGGCGCTGCGCCGGGACCCGAACTGCCGGCGGTTGCAGCCGGGGATCTTGCGCTGCTCCAGTACACAGGCGGCACAACCGGCACCCCGAAGGGCGCCATGCTCAGCCATGCCAATCTGTCGATCAACGCGCAGCAGGCGGCCAGCCTCAGCCCGTTCGGTTCGCCGGAGAACGAATGCTTCATGGGCGCGCTTCCATTCTTCCATGTCTTCGCCAATACCGCGCTACTGAACCATGCCGTCGTCACCGGCGCATCGATCGCCATGGTGCCGCGCTTCGAGACGAAGCAGGTCCTGCAGACGATCGAGACTTACAAGACGACCGGCTTTCCCGGTGTGCCGACCATGTTTCAGGCGCTCCTCGACCATCCCGACCTTGCGACGACCGACGTCTCGACCATCAAGGTCTGTATCTCCGGTGGCGCCCCGCTTGCCGCCCCCTTGCGCGAAAAATTCGAGTCGGCCACAGGTATCCGGGTCGTCGAGGGGTACGGCCTGACGGAGAGTTCGGGCGTCGTCTCCGCCAACCCCTATCGCGGGAAGCGCAAGCCCGGCACGATCGGGCAGGTGGTTGCCGGTACGGAAATCCTGTTGCTCGACAAGGAGGACCCCACCCGGGCCGCACCCGACGGCGAGCCCGGTGAACTGGCGATCCACGGTCCCCAGGTGATGCAGGGCTACTGGAACAGGCCCGAGGCGGCGAAGGACGTCTTCGTCGAACACGACGGGAAGCGCTGGTTGCGCACCGGAGATGTGGCGACAGTCGACGAAGAGGGCTTCATCGAGATCGTCGATCGGATCAAGGACATGATTGCGGTCGGCGGCTTCAAGGTCTTCCCGAGCCAGGTCGAGGATGTGCTGCTCGAGAACGAGGCGATCAAGGAAGCGCTCGTGATCGGCGTGCCGGACGACTATCTCGGCGAACGCCCGCGCGCCTATGTCACGCTCAACAGCGGATCCGGGGCGACGGGCGAGGCGCTGGCTGCATGGCTTAACGCCCGGATCGGCAAGCACGAACGCGTCGAAAGCGTGATCGTGCGCGAGGAACTGCCCAAAACCATGATCGGCAAGCTCGACCGCAAGGCGCTCCGCGCAGAGCTCTTCGGCTGACCTGGGCAAAAGAGAAGGCCGCCTGCGTCGTTGCGCGGGCGGCCCTCATCCCCTCCAAAAACTTGGCCCTCCAAACTTTATGACGGCCTCAGCTGGCGACCTGCTGCAGCTCCGGCTTGCCCGCCTGCGGCTGCGCTGCGGCGGCCTTTTTCGCGTCGCGGTGGGCGAAGCGGCCTTCGACCTGCGCACCCTGTTCGATGGTCAGCGCATCGTAAAACACGTCGCCGTTGATCTTGGCGGACTTGAGGATCACCAGCTCGCGTGCGGTGATCGACCCGTTCACCGTTCCCGCAAGGCGGGCGCTCTCGGCCTTGATCGCGCCGGTCACCGTGCTGGTTTCGCCCTGCACGAGGCTCGAACAGGCGATGTCGCCTTCGACCGAACCGTCGATATGCAGGTCGGCCGAGGCTTTGATGTCGCCCTTGATCGCGAGGTCCGATCCGAGGACGGAGAAGGTCGAATTGCTCCGGGTAGCCATGGTGCGCCCTCCGCTATTCTGCACGGGCGAGCTGGGGAGCTCGTCGGATTTCTTCGAGAACATGGGGGGCGGTCTCCAGGAAGGTGCGCGGGTTGACCGCGCGATTGTTGATGCGAACCTCGAAGTGGAGGTGCGGACCGGTCGAACGGCCGGTGCTGCCGATGGCGCCGATGGTCTGCCCCGGCTCGACCTTCTGGCCGATCTTGGCACGGAAGGCCGACATATGCGCGTAGCGCGTCATCAGGCCGTTGCCGTGGGTGATCTCGACGGTGTTCCCATAGCCCGACTTGCGCCCGACGAAGGTCACGCGGCCAGCGGCTGCGGCATAGATCGGCGCGCCCTTGGGGCCACGGAAGTCGAGGCCCGAGTGCATGGCGGCGGCGCCAGTGAACGGGTCACGGCGATAACCGTAGCTCGACGTGACCATCTCGACCGAGGCGGGAGCCACCTGCGGTACGCCGGCAAGGCCGTTCTCGAGCGCCGACATGCGCGCGATCGATAGGCCGAGGCGCTCGAAACGCGGGTCGATCGTGCCGTCGGCGGAGGTGGCGAGTTTCTCGAGCGGGCCACCCATCGCGCTGCGGTCGGCATTGGCGAGCATGTTGCGCGGGTCGAGGCCGAGTTGCTTGAGAGCCGAGGCTGCGCGTTGCGCGCGCCAGTCGGCATAGCGGGTCAGGCTTTCGACGAAGGCGAGCTGGCGCGCCTCGATCCGGGCGAGCTCGGCCGCTTCGGGAATGGACATGCTGACCTTGTCGACCGTGGCCGAGGCCTCGCTCGAGGAGTCGCTGACATTTTCGACCTGCTTCACGTCGTCGGGAAGTGTCTCGACCATCGCCTCGATGAAGTCCTGGCGCTGCTTGAGATCGCTGGCGACGGCATCGATATTGTGGCGGTAGGCATCGACGCGCTCGGCGGCCGTGGCCACCTTGGCTTCGCGGTCGAGCAGCGAGAGGCGGTCGGCGGTGGCGCGATATTGCGTCCAGCCCGCGACGGCCATCGACACGGCCCACACGACAAGCACCGCAACGGCGATCGCCGCTGCGGTCATCTGGATTTTCGAGGATATTGTGATGAAGCGAACCTGGCCTTCGGAGCGCATGAAAAACTCGCGATCCGGAAACCAGTTGCGCACGCGGTGTCCCCAACCGCTGCCGGAAATATGATTGCCCAAAACGACCCGTCCCTTATGGTCTTACGTCCCTTGTCGAGGTCGCTAACAGGGGTTCCCGCGAAAATCGAATCGCGGTTCCCATGGAATCCATGAGTCGAAGCAAGGACGGGACGAGTCGTTTCAACTCGGGGAAATTTCGGAACCGATCTTCGATCCAAAGTTTAAGTTATTGTTAACTCAGGGCTCCTTGATAGGCCGGAGCAGGGCGACCTAACGCATTGTATAAAATCGACAAATCAGGCGAAAAGGCGCCACTCGCACGATGAGTGCGCGAATCGGCCTGCTTGGCGGCAGCTTCAACCCCGCCCACGGCGGGCATCGCCGCATTTCGCTGTTCGCCCTGCGCGCACTTGGTCTCGATGAGGTGTGGTGGCTCGTGTCGCCGGGCAATCCCCTCAAGCCCAAGGCGGGGATGGCGCCGCTTCCGGCAAGGATGCGCTCGGCGATCCGTCTGGCCCGCCGCGCACCGATCCGCGTCACCGCGATCGAACGCGAGCTGGGTACGCGCTTCACCGTCGATACGCTCGCGGCGCTTGCGCGCCGCTATCCGAAGAAGGAGTTCGTCTGGTTGATGGGGTCCGACAATCTCGCCCAGTTTCACCTATGGCGCGACTGGCGGACGATAGCGCGGACGATGCCGATTGCAGTCATTGCGCGGCCCGGCTATGATGACGCCGTCGTCGCAAGCCCCGCGATGGCCTGGCTCGGGCGCTTTCGCGTGCCGCTCGCCAGCTTTGCAAACGGGGGTGAATGGAGTGCACCGGCACTGGTGACTTTGCGTTTCGATCCCGATCCACGATCGGCCACGGCCATCCGCCGCGCCGATCCCGATTGGGCCGCACGCTTCGCCGGGCCGCCTCCGAGGGACCAGCTGACGCACCGGCTCGTGATGGCGCAGGGGGAAACCACCGCGCCATGATGCGTAGTGTTTTTATGATGGCTCCGGGCACGCGAACCACTTCCCCACGATCCAGGAGTACCGCATCCGCCTATGACCCAGGCGCATACCGATCCGGCCCAGCCGGGCAAGCCGACTGCCCAGGTGATATCCTTGGCCAAGGCTGATTCCGATCCGCTGCTGGCGCTGGTGCTCAAGCAGCTCGATGACGACCAGGCGCAGGACGTCGTCGCCATTCCGCTCGAAGGCAAGAGCTCGATCGCCGATCACATGATCATCGCCTCGGGTCGCTCGACCCGGCAGGTGGCCGCGATCGCGCAGAAGCTCGCCGAGAAGATCAAGCAGGAAGGCTACGGCCCGGTGAAGCTCGAAGGGCTTCCGGCGGCCGACTGGGTCCTGCTCGATGCGGGCGACGTCGTGGTGCATCTCTTCCGTCCGGAAGTCCGCAGCTTCTACAATCTGGAGCGCATGTGGGCTTTCGGCGACGCACCGCCGGTGGCCGGCACGGCGTAATCGCTGTCCGCTCGCGCATCCGCGCGAGCCTCCTCTGCGATTTCTCCCTCGCGTTGCTCGGTCGAGCACTTGCGGGTGTGCTTGGCCAGCGGCGTCCTCGACTTCGCTTCCGCCCTTGCCGGCCCTCAACCGGACCGGTGCCTTGCCATTCGAGGGGCTTTTCCGATCCTTCTCCACGTCATCGCTCGCGGCAAGATCGCCCGCTCGCCCGAGGCGGAGCTGGTCGCGCGCTATGAGAAGCGGCTGACGTGGCCGGTGAAGTTCACCGAGCTGCCCGAAAGCGGCGGGCGCATCCCCGATCCGCAAAACCCGCACAAAACGGTCTTGCTCGACGAGCGGGGCAAGGACCTTTCGTCCGAGGAGTTTGCCGCCATCCTCGGGCGATGGCGCGACAACGGCACGCGCGAATGCCGGTTCGTCCTCGGCGCGGCCGACGGGCATTCGGACGAGGATCGGCGCGAAGCGGATCTTCTGCTCGCCTTCGGATCGGCGACCTGGCCGCACCTGCTTGCGCGGGCCATGCTGGCCGAGCAATTGTACCGCGCGACCACCATCCTTTCCGGGCACCCCTATCATCGCAGCGGCTGATGGTGCAGGACTGACGCCATGATCCGGCTGTTTGCCCCCATCTGTCTTCTGTGCGCGCTCCTGGGGGCAGGGATCTTGCTGGCCCCGGCGGAGGCGCAGGCGCCCACACGGTTTACGAGCACGGCGGAAGCCCGCGATGCGCTCGACGCGGCGCGCCAGCAACAGCGCAACGCCCGTGCCCGGGGCGAGCGGCTCGAACAGCAGGCCGCACAATCGCGCGAGGCGGCGGAAAAGGCTGTGCAGCAGGCCGCAGCCCTTGCCGCGCGGGTGCAGCAGGCGGAGGCGGGGATCGCGGCTGCGGAAGCGCGCTTCGCGCTCGCCAGCCGTCAGCGCAGGACTCTCGATCGCCGCCTTGCCGAGCGCCGCGAACCGCTCGTCCGGTTGACCGGAGCCCTCCAAAGCATATCGCGACGCCCGCTGACGCTGTCGGCGCTGCAACCAGGTTCGCTCAGGGACCTCGTCCATACGCGCGCGGTTCTCGACAGCGCGATCCCGTTGGTGCGCAACCGAACCGCGGCGTTGCGCGGAGAACTCGATCGGGCGCGCGCGCTCGAAGCGGAAGCGCAGCAGGCGCTGGCGGACCGGCGCGATAGCGAGGTGGCGCTGATCGAGCGGCGCAAGGCTCTCGTCGCGGCGGCCGAACGCGAAAGGCTGACGGCGCAACAGGCTGCGGGCGGGGCCGACCGCGAAGCGCAGCGAGCGCTTGTCCTGGCGGAGCAGGCGCGCGATCTCGACACACTAGTCGGCGAACTGGAAGCTGCCGGCAGCCTGCGCGAAAGGCTGGCCGCGCTGCCCGGTCCGCTGATCCGCCCGGCCGATCCGCAAGCGGCGAGAGTCTCGGAAACACCGCGCCCCATGCCCTCTGCGACCGCGCCGCCGGCCCGCTATATCCTGCCCGTCGCCGGCCGGGTCGCGCGCGGTTTCGGGGAGAGCGGGGAGGGCGGCCCGCGCGAGGCGGGCATCCAGCTGGTCGCGCAGCCGCGCGCGCAAGTGGTTGCACCGGGAGCGGGGCGGGTGGCCTTTGCCGGGCCCTATCGCGGCTATGGCCGGATCGTCATCGTCGAACATGCCAATGGCTGGACCAGCCTCGTCACCGGTCTCGGCTCGCTCGATGTCGCGGTCGGGCAATCCCTCGTCGCAGGATCGCCGCTGGGCCTCGCCGCAGCGGAGAATCCTTCCGTCACACTCGAATTGCGGAAAGGGGGCTCGCCAGTGAACCCCCTCGACTACCTGCAATAGGCGGTCCGTCGATTTCCCCTTTCGGGACGGGCATGTCGTGCTCATCTGGTGTTAAGCGCTGCTGCGCGATAGAATGCGCGCGCATAGGAGACACATTGCCGATGAAATTTGCCGCCCTGCTTCGCTCGGCCGCCCTAGTCACCGCCGTGGCGCTCATTCCCGCGACAACCGCCGGTGTCGCGCAGGTCGAAGGGCGCGCCGGCCCCGAATTTGCGAAGGTCATGGCGGTCTACCAGCGAATCAAGGCTAGCTATGTGGAGCAGGTCGACGACGAGAAGCTGATGCGCGGCATGATCGACGGCATGCTCGCCTCGCTGGACCCGCACTCAGCCTACCTCGACGGCGGCGATCTCCAGCGCCTCGAGACCATGATCGACGGAAACTACTCCGGCCTCGGCCTCTCGGTCATCATGGAAGACGGTGCGGTAAAGATCATCTCGCCTTTCCGCGGCAGTCCCGCCGACAAGGTCGGGTTGAAAGCCGGCGACTTCATCACGCATCTCGACGGGAAACTGATCGTCGGCGGCAGCCTCGACGAGGCAGTGGCGCAGATGCGCGGGCCCGAAGGCACCTCGATCGGCCTCACGATCTTCCGCCCGGGCCGTGACGAGCCATTCGATGTGACCGTGACCCGCGGTGTGATCGAACTCGAGCCGGTGACCTGGGAACTCCAGCCGGGCAATATCGGCCACATCATGATCAACGAGTTCTCGCGCGATGTCGGCAGCGATGTGTTCGCCGCATGGGAAGACCTGCGCAGCAAGGCGACCGGGAGGCTCAACGGCCTTGTGCTCGACCTGCGCTCCAACCCGGGCGGTTCGCTCGACGAGGCGGTTGCACTGTCGGACCTTTTCCTGACCGAAGGACGGATCGTGTCGCAGCGCGGTCGCGCACGGGGCGAGAACATCTATTACGACGCAGAGACCGTCTTCCGCGGCGATATCGCCGACGGCCTGCCGATCATCGTGCTGATCGACGCCGGTTCGGCTTCGGCCTCCGAGATCGTTGCCGGCGCGCTGCAGGACCATCGCCGTGCGGTGGTCATGGGCCAGCGCAGTTTCGGGAAGGGCAGCGTCCAGTCGCTCCTGCCGCTCGGCCGCGATGCCGCGCTCAAGCTGACGACCGCGAGATACTACACGCCGTTGGGCCATTCGGTGCAGGAAGGCGGGATCAAGCCCGACATCGCCGTGCCGCAGCTGTCCGATCCCGACCTTGCGAAGAAATCGCGGTTCACCATGCGCGAATCGGACCTGCGCGGACACCTGGTCAACGAGGCGGGCATGGCCGACGAGGCGATGGAACGCGACACCCGCGACGACCCGCGCTTCCAGCAGACTGCCGAGGAACTCGAAAAGCAGGGGATCGACGATTTCCAGCTGCATTATGCGGTCGAGACATTGCGGCGGACCGCACCGAACGCGGTTGCCGCGCGCGCCAAGTAAGCTAAACGGGCGGGCATGAGCCTGTCTCCCCATTCGCGCCTCGCGCGGGCGCTCGCACTGGCAATCCCCGCCCTGCTGCTGGGCGGGGCTTATGTGTCGCAATACGGCTTCGGCCTCTACCCGTGCGAAATGTGCTGGTGGCAACGCTGGCCGCATTTTGCGGCCGTTGCACTTGGATTGCTGGCCTTCGTTGCGCCGCCGCAGCGGCTGTGGACGGGCCTTGCCGCGATCGCGATCCTCACTTCGGGCGCGATCGGGCTGTTCCACGCGGGTGTCGAATACAAGTGGTGGGACGGCATCACCTCCTGCGCCGCGATCGTCGCCGACGATGGCGGCAGCGCGCTCGACAGTATCATGAACACGCCGCTGGTGCGCTGCGACGAGCCTGCGTGGACGCTGCTGGGCATCAGTCTCGCGGGTTTCAACTTCCTGATCTCGACTGCGTCCGGGCTTGCGATCCTGCTGCTGCTCGGCAAGGATCGTCGCGCATGAGCAAGGTACCCGACCATATCGCTCGCATGATCCGCGTCGACCAGGCCGGTGAATTCGGCGCGACGCGCATTTATGAGGGCCAGCTTGCCGTCATGGGCGATCGTGCGCCCGACTCGGCGGAGATCGCCGGCATGGCCGAACAGGAAGCCGGGCATCGCGCGAAGTTCGACGCGCTGATGGCGCGGCGCGGCGTCCGGCCCACCGTGCTGCAGCCCTTGTGGGATCGCGCGGGTTTTGCGCTGGGCGCGGCGACCGCCTTGATCGGTCCCGAGGCGGCGATGGCCTGCACTGCCGCGATCGAAACCGAGATAGACGAGCATTATTCGCGCCAGCTCGATGAATTGCTCGAAACCGGCGAGGATCCGGAACTGGCGGCGATGATCGAGGAGTTTCGCGAGGACGAGCGCGAACATCGTGACGCGGCGCTTGCTGCCGGGGCCGAACGGGCGCCGGCCTACCCCTTGCTCTCCGGCATGATCCGGCTGGGCTGCCGCGTGGCGATTCGGGTGTCGGAGCGGCTCTGAGGGAACGCTCCGCCCACGTCATGCGCTTCAGTAAGCGTTCACCGCCACGCGTGCTCAATGCGCGGGCAGAAAGATCGAAGAGGTTCCGATGACCAAGCCCGTCCCCCTGCTCGCCCTGGCAGCCGCTGCTCTGGCTGGCCCCGCTATTGCGCAGACTCCGGTCGAGACCGGTGACGACAGCTACAACATGGTCATCGTCTATGGCGATGACGCCTGCCCCGAGAGCACGGCCGACCAGATCGTCGTGTGCGCGCGCAAGAACGAGAACGAGCGGTTCCGCATCCCCGAGCGCCTGCGCTTTTCCGATAATCCGGCCAATGAGGCCTGGGCGCAGCGCGTGGAACAGCTCGAATATGTGGGCGCTTCGGGCATCATGTCCTGCTCGCCGGTTGGCGCAGGCGGCTTCACCGGCTGCACGCAGGAACTGATTCGCAACGCTTATGCCGACAAGGAGAATTCCTCCGAGGTCCGCTTCGGCCAGCTCGTTGCCGAAGCGCGCGCCGAGCGCCTCGAGGGCATCGACGCCGAGGCTGCGGAGGAGCAGGACCGCGTCGAAATGATCGAACGTGACTATATGGAGCGGCTCGAGCGCGAGCGCGCCGGCCAGACGCCCGACGAAGCCGCGGCAGACGACACGACGGTCGCAGGCATGGAAAGCGAAGACGTGACGAGCGAGGAAGATCTGGTCCAGCCGCCCGAAATGTAACGCGTCTATCGCCGCTTAACCATTTGCGCTTACTACGGCGCTCATGGCTGAACCCCGCAAGATTCTCACCGTTTTCGGTACCCGTCCGGAAGCGATCAAGCTGTTCCCACTCGTGCACGCGCTGGACGCCGATCCGCGCTTCGACAGCCGCGTCTGTGTCTCCGCGCAGCATCGCGGCATGCTCGACCAAGTGCTGGCGATTGCCGATGTCGTGCCGCATCACGATCTCGACCTGATGACGCCCGGCCAGACGCTCGACGCGCTGACGGCGCGTGCGCTGGTCGAGATTGGCAGGGTGCTCGACGCGGAAACGCCCGACTGGGTTGTGGTACAGGGCGATACGACCACGGTCATGGCGGGCGCGATCGCCGCTTACTACCGCCAGATTCCCGTCTGCCATGTCGAAGCCGGCCTGCGCAGCGGCGACATCTACCACCCCTGGCCCGAGGAGGTGAATCGCCGCGTCGTCGGAACTTTTGCCGCGCTCCACTGCGCGCCGACCGATACCGCTCGCGATGCGCTGCTCAAGGAAAACACCGATCCGGCCACTGTGCATGTGACGGGCAACACGGTGATCGATGCGCTGCACTGGGTCAGCGCGAAGGTGGAAGCGGAGCCGGGGCTCGTCTCCGGCCTCGCCGATCTCGAGACCAGGTTTGCGGGCAAGCGCATCATCGGCATGACCAGCCACCGCCGCGAGAATTTCGGCGACGGCATGCAGAATATCGCCGATGCGGTTAAACGGATTGCCTCACGCGGAGATATTGCGGTTATTTTTCCGGTTCATCTCAACCCTAACGTCCACGCCGTGATGAACGAACAGCTGGCAGGACTCGACAATGTCGCGCTGATCGAACCGCTCGACTATCCGCATTTCGCCCGTCTGCTGAACATTGCAGAGCTCATGCTGACAGATAGCGGCGGGGTGCAGGAAGAGGCGCCCGCACTGGGCAAGCCGGTGCTCGTCATGCGCGAAACAACCGAGCGCCCCGAGGGTGTTGCGGCAGGGACCGCGAAGCTGGTGGGCACCGATGCCGACACGATCGTGCGCGAAACCGAGCGCCTGCTGGACGATCCCGAGGCCTATTCCGCCATGGCCCGCGCGCACAATCCCTTCGGCGACGGGTTGTCGGCGCAGCGCATCTGCGACCTCCTCGCTCGCTAGGAACGTAGCGTTACTGTTAAATTTACCGACAGGCGGTAGACCGGCTTCAACACGGTTCAGGGACACGAAAATTCATGCGTGGTGATACCAAGCCCGACGTCTGCGTCATCGGCCTCGGCTATATTGGCCTGCCCACCGCCGCGATCATCGCGCGCGCGGGCTGTCCGGTGCTCGGGCTCGACGTGTCGGAAAGGGTTGTCGAGACGATCAATCGCGGCGAAATCCACATCGAGGAAGTCGATCTCGACGGGCTGGTGCAGGCGGTGGTCCAGCGCGGCCTGCTGCGCGCCTCGACCGAGATCAGCGCCGCCGACGTCTTCGTCATCGCGGTGCCGACGCCGTTCGAAAAGGACGGCAACCACACGCCGGACACCTCCTACGTCATGGCCGCAGCCGAGAAGGTGGCGGGCGTGCTCAAGAAGGGCGACGTGGTGATCCTCGAATCGACCTCGCCCGTCGGCACGACCGAGGCGATGCGCGATGCGATGGCCGCTAGGCGCCCCGACCTCGCCATGCCGGGCCTTACCGACGGCCAGCCCGACGTCAGCATCGCCTATTGCCCGGAACGCGTCCTGCCCGGGAAGATCCTCGAGGAGCTGACGCATAACGACCGTTCGATCGGCGGCATCACCCCGCGCTGCGCGCGCAAGGCGCTCGCCTTCTACAAGCGCTTCGTGAAGGGCGAATGTGTCACCACCGATGCGCGCAGTGCCGAAATGACCAAGCTGGTCGAGAACAGCTTCCGCGACGTCAATATCGCCTTCGCCAACGAGCTGTCGATGATCGCCGACCGGCAGGGGCTCGACGTGTGGGAGGTGATCCGCCTCGCCAATCGCCATCCGCGCGTGAACATCCTCACCCCCGGCCCGGGCGTCGGCGGGCACTGCATCGCGGTCGACCCGTGGTTCATCGTCCACGGCGCGCCCGAGGAAGCGAAGATCATCCGGCAGGCGCGCGAGACCAACGATGCCAAGATGCACCACGTCCTCGCCCGCGCAAAGGCATTGGTGGAGGTGCAACCGGGCGCCAAGGTCGCCTGCCTCGGCCTCGCCTTCAAGGCGAATATCGACGACTTCCGCGAAAGCCCGGCGCGCTATGTCGCCGCCAGCCTCGCGCGCGAGTTTGGCGACCGCGTGCAGGTGGTCGAGCCCTATGCGGGCGAGCTGCCGGCGGAATTCGACGGCACCGGCGCTGAACTGGTCGACATCGACACCGCGCTCGAGGAATCGGATGTGCTGATCACGCTGGTTGACCACGACGTCTTCAAGGTCATTCCGCCCGAAGAGCGCCAGAACAAGGCCGTCTACGACACCCGCGGCATCTGGCCGGACGTCGCCTGAATTCTACCCCTTGTCGAGCCCGATATCGGGCGCGTCTTCCTGTTTCATCCCCACGACGTGGTAGCCGCCATCAACATGATGAGTCTCGCCGGTCACGCCCGATGACAGGTCAGACAGGAAGTAGAGGCCCGAGCCGCCGACGTCCTCGATCGTGATGTTCCGGCGCAGCGGCGAGTTCAGTTCGTTCCACTTGAGGATGTAGCGGAAATCGCCGATCCCGCTGGCCGCGAGCGTCTTCACCGGCCCTGCGCTGATCGCGTTGACGCGGATGTTCTGCGGGCCGAGGTCGTTGGCGAGGTACTGGACCGAGGTCTCGAGTGCCGCCTTGGCCACGCCCATCACGTTGTAATGCGGGATGACCTTTTCCGCGCCATAATAGGTCAGCGTAAGGATGGAGCCGCCATTCGGCATCATTTCGGCGGCGCGCTTCGTCACGGCGACGAGGCTGTAGGCCGAGATGTTCATCGTCATCAGGAAGTTGTCGAGGCTGGTGTCGACATATTTCCCGCGCAGCTCGTTCTTGTCGGAAAAGCCGATTGCATGGACGACGAAATCGATCGTCTCCCAGCGCGCCTTGAGTGTGTCGAATGCGGCGTCGAGCGCGGCCATGTCCGACACGTCGCATTCGAAGACGAAGTCGCTGCCGAGCTGCGCCGCGAGCGGCTCGACGCGCTTTTTCAGCGCATCGCCTTGGTAGGAAAAGGCCAATTCCGCGCCGTGCTCGGCCAGCTTCTTGGCAATGCCCCAGGCGAGCGACTTGTCGTTGGCGAGCCCCATGATCAGCCCGCGTTTGCCTGCCATCAATCCGACCATGCCGTGTCCTCTTCGATTTCCTTGGCCAGCGCCTCTCGTCGCCGGTCGTCTTCCTGCCCCAGCCGGTTCATCTCCTCTTCGGGAGATTCCGCCAGCGCCGCATTGAGTTCCGCGCCGATAACGACCCCGAGCCCGACAAGCCAGAAAAAGAACAAGGCGATCATGATGCCCGCAAGGCTGCCATAGGTGAGGTCGTAGGTGAAAAAGCTCCGCAGCACCGCCGGCATGGCGGTGGTGACGACGATCCACCACAGCGTGGTGAACAGCACCCCCGGCCACTTGGGATAGCGCCGCGCGCGGTAGCGCGACGGCGTGAGCGTGTAGAAGATCAGGTAGAGCGAGCCGAACAGGCCGAGCGCAGGCACGATGCGCGAGAGTTGCAGCTGTGTCAGGCGATCGACCAGTTGCGGGAAATAGGCCTGGATCACCTCCTGTGCGGCGCCGATGACGAACTGCGCGATCAGCGACAGCATGAGCAGCAGCACGGCCGCCAGGATCATGCCCGACGAAAACAGCCGGTACATCCAGAACGCCCGGGTCATGCGGGTTCCGTAGGCCCGGCGCAGGATATCGCGGATCGTCTCGACCAGGCTGCCGACCGTCCAGAGGCCGACCAGCGCGCCGACCCACAGCAGCCAGCCGCTGCGCGCCTCGATCACGTCGCGCGCGACCGGTTCGATGACATTGCCCACCATCGGCGGCATGGCGACGAGGACGGCATTAATTGTCGCGGCACGCTCGCTCTCCTCGCCCACCAGCGAGAACAGCGCTGCGCCCAGGATGAAGAAGGGGAAGATCGAAAACATCGCGAGATAGGCGAGGTTGCCCGCGTGGATGAAACCGTCGTTGAAGGTGCCGATCGCGGTGCGCTTCACCACATCCCAGGCGCGCGTTCCCGGACCGACCTGGTTCACGACCCGCTTGCCCAGTCCCCGGGCTTCGGCGCGTCGTACCTCTGGCGACAGCAGGTGCTTTTCCTGCTCGCCGCCATCAGGGAGGAGTTGGGGATTCAAACCTTTACACCCCGAGCTTGCTGCGTGGGTCGCCCTCGTCCTTCCAGCCTTCGAGCCGCTTGGCAAGCACGCCAAGGTCTTCCGGCAGCTGGATTTCCAGCGTCACCAGCTGGTCCCCGCGGGTGCCGTCCTTGCGCGTGAACCCCTTGCCCTTGAGGCGCAACACCGTTCCGCCATGCGTTCCGGGCTTGATCGTCATCATCACCGGTCCGTCGACCGTGGGCACGCGCACCTTGCCGCCGTTCACCGCCTCGTCGAGCGTGATGGGCAGGGCAAAGCGCACATCGTCGCCCTCGCGCTTGTAGAGCCTGTGCTTGTCGATCGCGATGGTGACCAGCCCGTCCCCCGCACCGCCGGGCCCCTGCTGGCCCTTGCCCTTGAGCCGCATCTGGGTGCCGTCCTCGACGCCCTTGGGCAGCTTGAGGTCGATCGTCTTGCCGTCGGACAGGGTGATGCGCTGGTCCTTCAATGTTGCCGCATCGGTGAAGGACACTCGCAGGCGATAGGCGATGTCGGCGCCCTTGCGGGGCGGGGGCGGGGGTCTGCGACCGGCGTTGCCGAACGGGCTGCCGGCCCCTCGTCGCTGGCCTCCGCCGAACAGGCCTTCGAAAATATCGCCGAGGTCGACGCCGTCGTTGCCGAAGCCTTCGAAGTCCTGCGATCGGAACCCGCGCTGGCCGCCGGCAGCCCCGCCGTAGCCGCCACCCATGCCGGCGAAGGGATTGGCCGGGTTGCCATCGGCGTCGATTTCACCGCGGTCGAAACGGGCGCGCTTGTCCTTGTCCGAAAGCAGATCATACGCCTGCGTGACCTGGCTGAACTTCTCCGCCGCCTTGGGGTTGTCCGTGTTGCGATCGGGATGAAGCTCCTTCGCAAGCTTGCGATAGGCGCTCTTGATGTCCTTCTCGGACGCATTGCGCGCCACACCGAGGATGGAATAGGGATCGGATGCGTTCGTAGCCATTCGGCGTATTAGCTAAGTGCAACAGCGCCTGCGCGCAAGCACAGGCGGTTCCCTACACATCGCAGAAGCGTTAGGGGATGCGCGATGACCAGCGTTTTTCTCCTCTGTGCCCCGGGTTTGCGCCAAAAACGGGCCGCAAACGTTTTTGCTCCTGAACAGTGGTCCATGCGGTCCATGTCTCCGATCCTGTAGGGCCAACCGATGCAGAACGACCAGAGCACCATTCCGGCGACCGACCCCTTCGCGCTGTTCGAAGTGTGGTATGGCGAGGCCAGGGCAAGCGAGCCGAACGATCCCAACGCCATGGCGCTGGGGACAGCCTCGCCCGACGGGTTTCCCTCGGTGCGGATGGTGCTGCTGAAGGGTCACGGGCCGGACGGCTTCGTGTTCTACACCAATGCCGAAAGCCGCAAAGGCGAGCAAATCCGCGCCAACATGCGCGCGGCACTCCTGTTCCACTGGAAGAGTCTTCGCCGCCAGATCCGCATCGAAGGCCCGCTCTCCGAAGTGAGCGAGGCAGAGGCCGACGCCTATTTTCACTCGCGTCCGCGCGTTTCGCAGATCGGCTCCGCCGCCAGCGACCAGTCGCGGCCGCTGCCCGCGCGGCACGTCTATCTCGACCGCGTGACAGCACTGGAGGAGCGCTATCCCGAAGGCGATATCCCGCGCCCGCCGCACTGGACCGGTTTCCTCCTGAGCCCGCGCCGGATCGAGTTCTGGAGCGACCGCGAGTTCCGCCTCCACGACCGTCGCCTGTTCACCCGCGACAGCGAAGGGGAGGCGTGGTCGAACACGCTGCTCTACCCATGACCGACGAGCGCGCACGCCTCGCCCGTTCCGCAGCCTTCGCATCGATCAGCGTCGCGCTGATCCTCGTCTCGCTCAAGACCTGGGCTAGCTGGCGGACCGGCTCCACGGCCATGCTCGGCAGCCTCGCCGATTCGGCGCTCGACCTCATCGCCAGCCTCGCCACGCTCACCGGCGTGTGGATCGCCTCGCAACCGGCGGACGAGGACCACCGCTTCGGCCACGGCAAGGCGGAAGCGCTGGCGGCGATCTTCCAGGTCATGCTGATCGCGCTATCGGCCTTCGGCATCGCGGTGCGCGCGATCACGCAATTGTCGGGCGGGGTCGAGACCGCTGCCGCGCAAGAGGGCATCGCCGTCTCGCTGGTCGCCATCGTGCTCACCTTCATGCTGCTCGGCTGGCAGCGTTATGTCATGAGCCGGACGCGCAGCCTCGCGATCCAGACCGACCACCTGCATTACAAGAGCGACCTCTTCCTCAACCTGGCGGTTATCGCGGCGCTGGCGCTCGACCAGTTCGCGGGTCTTTCCAAGGCCGACCCGCTGTTCGGCCTCGCGATCGCCGCATGGCTCGCCTTCGGCGCTTGGCGCGGGGCGAGCGATGCGGTCGACGACCTGATGGATCGCGAATGGCCCGAGGAGAAACGGCTGGCCTTCGTCGAGGCGGTGGCGAAGCATCCCGAGCTCTCCAACCTTCACGATCTGCGCACCCGCACCAGCGGCCATCGCGACTTCGCGCAATTCCATGTCGACATGCCGCCGACGATGACGGTCGAGGAAGCGCACGACATCATCGACCGGGTCGAAGCGGACCTGTGCCGGCAGTTCCCCGGTCTGGAGCTGCTCATCCACATCGATCCCGAAGGCCACGTCGACGAGCCCGACAACCCGCTCGTAGAAGAGGACCAATTCGCCAAGCTGGAGAAGCAGTGATGAGCCGCAAGTTGCCCTACTGGCACGTCGATGCCTTTTCCGACCGGCCCTTCGCGGGCAACCAGGCGGCGGTGATGCCGCTGGAGACTTGGCTCGACGACGCGACGCTGCTGGCAATTGCGGAAGAGAACATGTTTGCGGAAACGGCATTCGTCATTCGCGACGAAAGCGGCCAAGCCGATTGGGAGCTTCGCTGGTTCACGCCGAGCGAGGAGGTTCGCCTGTGCGGTCATGCGACGTTGGCAAGCGGTCATGCGCTGCTCGAACGCGATGGCGGCGAACGAGTGACCTTCCGTACCCGTCAGGCGGGCATACTCGAAGTGCGACGCAGCGATGCAGGCTACGAGCTCGGCCTGCCGCTTATCCCCACGGAGCGGGGTGCGTGGGACGAAGCGGTGAGGCTGCTGGGGGCGACGCCGCAGGAGGTGTGGCTCAATCCCGAGCGATACGGAATCTATCTGTTCGAAAACGAAGAGCAGGTCCGCAAGCTCGACCCCGACCTGCGCGGCCTCAAGGCACTGGGGAACGACCAGTTCATCTGCACCGCGCCCGGCACGCAAACCGATGTGGTCAGCCGCGTATTCGTCCCCGGCGGCGGGGTAGACGAGGACAGCTTCACCGGTTCCGCCCATGCCGCACTCACGTGGTTCTGGACCGAGCGGCTCGGGCGCGACAGCTTCACCGCCTTCCAGGCCTCGCAGCGGGGCGGCCATGCGAGCTGCCGCCGGGTGGGCGACCAGGCATGGCTCGGCGGACCCTGTGTCACCGTGGTCGAAGGCAGCTTCTTCCTGCCCTAGTTTGCGGGGTAGAGCTCGATCACATCGGCCAGTTGCTGAAGCATCGCCTTTCGCTCCTCCGCATTTGAGTGGCCAAGCCGGACGACGGTGAGCTGCTGGCTCGGCGAGACGAAGACGTACTGGCCCATATGGCCGATGGCGGCAAAAGCACTGTGCGGCGCGCGGTCGGGAAACAGCGGATGCTCTTCGCCATCGGGCAGCGGGCGGTTGAGCCAGGTCTGCAGCCCGTAGTGCGGCGATCTGGGGCTGGGTTTCAACATTTCCTCGACCCATGCACGCGGGACCAGCTGCTCGCCCTTCACCGAGCCCTTGTTGCGCAGCATCTCGCCGAACTTCGCCCAGTCGCGGGCGGTGGCGTGGATCAGGCTGCCCCCGATCAGCGTGCCCGATCGGTCGAACTCGGGCACCGCCGAGCTCATGCCGAGCGGCCCGAAGAGGCGGGCCTGCAAATAGTCGGACACGGCCTTGCGGCGGACGTCGGGATTGCGGCTCTCGGTCAGCGCCCGCGCCGCGATGTCGGCGAGGATCACGGTCGTATTGGAGGAATATTCGAACTTCGAGCCCGGCTCCGCCTCGAGCGGCTGCGCCGTGGCGTAGTCGGCCATGTCGTCGCGCCCATCGAGGAAGAGCATGCGCACCTCGCCACTCTCGTAAGGTGGGTCGCCCGCCTCGGTATGCTCGAGGCCCGAGCGCATCTGGAGCAATTGGCGCAAGGTGATTTCCGCGCGCGGATCGCCCGGCCGTTGCCAGCGCGGCACGGGAGCAGGGGCGTCGAGCCGCAGTTGGCCATCGGCCACCAGCATGCCGATCATGACGCAGGTCACCGTCTTGGCCATCGACCAGCTGACGAAGCGGGTTTCGGGGCCATAGCCTTCGGCATAGCGCTCGGCCGCGATCTGGCCGCCATGTACGACCACAAGTGCGCGCGTTTCGCCCAGCCCGTCCAGCGTGAACAGCTGGTCGGTCTCGCGCGCCAGGGCATTGGTCGGCGCGCCCGGGTTGTCCTTGATCGCGGCGAGCGCTTCCTCGCTCAGCGGCGGCTCTTCCGCGGGCCCGGGGGAGCCACAGGAACCAAGGCTTGTGACAGCAAGGAGAAGCGCGATAAGGGGTGCGGGCCGCGAGGACATGCGGCGTCACTCGCACGAAGGAATCCCGCTTGGCAACGGCCAAAAAACGCTCCTCCAAACTGCGCCTCTGGCTGTGGCTCGCGATCCTCATTGCGGGCGTCGGCGCGATCGCCTGGGCTGTCTGGGGCGACGGCATACGCCGTACCGCCGGTGCCGGAACGGCCTATGGCGCGCATGTCGCCTGCTCCTGCCGGTTCGTCGCCGGACGGAGCCTGGGCGACTGCGCGAAGGACAAGCTGGAAGGCATGGAATTCGTGCGCTTCAGCGAGGATGCGGCGGCGAAGAGCGTGACAGCCACGGTTCCGCTCATTGCGTCCGACACGGCCACCTATCGCGAAGGCTATGGCTGTGTCCTGCGGGAGTGGGAGGGCTAACCCGCCTCGCGCAGGAAGGCGGCATAGGCCTCGCGCAGGCCCTTCTCCAGTTCGATGCGCGGCGACCAGCCGAGTGCGGCCAGGCGCGACGAATCCAGCAGCTTGCGCGGCGTGCCATCCGGTTTCGTCGGGTCGCAGTCGATCCGCCCTGCGAAGCCGACGACCCGCGCAACCAGCGCCGCAAGATCGGCGATCGCGATGTCCTCGCCCGACCCGATGTTGATGGGGGCCTGTTCCGAATAGTCCCGCAAGAGCAGCACGCAGGCATCGGCGAGATCGTCGACATGCAGGAATTCGCGGCGCGGCGTCCCGGTGCCCCAGATGGTCACACTCTCCGCGCCGGAAAGCTTCGCTTCGTGAGCCCGGCGGATCAGGGCGGGCACGACATGGCTGCTCTCAGGGTCCCAATTGTCGCCGGGACCGTAGAGGTTGGTCGGCATGGCAGAGATGAAATCGCAGCCATATTGCGCGCGATAGGCAGCCGCGAGCTTGAGACCGGCGATCTTGGCGATCGCATAGGCCTCGTTCGTGGGTTCGAGCGGTCCGCTCAGCAGCGCATCCTCACCGATCGGCTGCGGCGCGTGCTTGGGATAGATACAGGACGAGCCGAGGAACAGCAGCTTACGGGCTCCGTGCCGATGGCTGGCTTCGATTACATTCGTGGCGATCGCCAGGTTGTCGTAGAGAAACTCCGCCGGGCGGGTGGCGTTGGCCATGATCCCGCCCACCCGCGCTGCCGCCAGGATGATGCCGTCGGGCCGGTTTTCACCGAACCAGCATTCGACCGCTGCCTGGTCGCGCAGGTCCACCGATCGTGGCGCTGTCAGGACTTCGCACGCTTCGCGCTCGAGCCTGCGTAACAGTGCCTTGCCGACCATGCCGCCATGGCCCGCTACCCAGACGCGCCTGCCTTCGAGCGCGAAGCGCGCCATCTTCAGTAGCCCTGGATCAGGGCGATGTCCGCGGCCACCATTTCGCGGGCCAGCTCGCGCACGGGTACCGAGGCTTGCCAGCCGAGCTCCGCCTTGGCTTTGCTCGGGTCGCCGAGCAGGAAGTCGACCTCGGTCGGGCGAAAATAGCGCGGATCGATCTCGACGAGGCAGCGGCCCGTATCGGCGCAATAGCCCTTCTCATCCAAGCCTTCGCCGCGATATTCGAGCGCGACGCCGATGTCTTCGAAGGCCCAGCGGGTGAATTCGCGCACGCTGGTGGTGGCGCCGGTCGCCAGGACGTAGTCACCGGGTGTCTCCTGCTGCAGGATGCGCCACATGCCAACGGCATATTCGCGGGCATGGCCCCAGTCGCGCTGGGCGTCGAGATTGCCGAGGTAGAGCCGGTCCTCGATTCCGAGCGATATCGCCGCGACGCCGCGGCTGATCTTGCGCGTGACGAAGGTCTCGCCGCGCACAGGACTTTCGTGGTTGAACATGATTCCGCAGCTGGCGTGCAAGCCATAGGCTTCGCGGTAGTTCACCGTGATCCAGTGCGCGTAGAGCTTGGCAACCGCATAGGGGCTGCGCGGATAGAAAGGCGTCGTCTCGTCTTGCGGAGACTGCTGGGCGAGCCCGTACATCTCGCTGGTCGACGCCTGGAAGAAGCGGGCCGTCTTCTCCATGCCGAGGATGCGGATGGCCTCGAGCAGGCGCAGCGTGCCGAGCCCGTCGGCATTGGCGGTATATTCGGGCGTCTCGAAGCTGACCTGGACGTGACTTTGCGCGGCGAGGTTGTAGATTTCGTCCGGCTGCACTTCCTGCACGACGCGGATGATGTTGGTGGCGTCTGTCACGTCGCCGAAGTGCAGGTGCATCCGCTGGTCGTCGGCATGCGGATCTTCGTAAATGTCTTCGATCCGGCCGGTGTTGAAGGAGGACGAGCGGCGCTTGACCCCATGAACCTCATAGCCCTTCTCCAGCAGCAGCCGCGCGAGGAAGGACCCGTCCTGCCCCGTGACGCCGGTTATCAATGCGCGCTTTGCCGCCACCTCGACCTCGTTATCGCTTTTGCCAAACGGATTGGCCATTCACCGGCGCTGTGCAAGGCCGCAAGTCGGGAATTGCCCCGCTTTCAGGCTTCCACCGGCTGGGTCGACTCGATCCAGCCGCCCCCGACAACGCGCTCACCGGCATAAATGACCGCCGCCTGGCCAGGGGCAACGCCATACTCGGGCTGGTCGAAATGCAGCGTGACCGCCCGCCCGTCGCCCAGCGATCCCTCGATCGTGACCGGTACCGGCTTGGCCAGGCTGCGGACTTTCGCGGTCAAGGGGACATCGGGAAGCGGACCGATCCGGTTGGTCTCGCCGATCCGCGCCGCCGTGACCGCCAGCAGGCGCCTCGGCCCCACGCGAACCTCGGCCTTCTCCGCATCGATGCCGACAACATAGAGCGGCTCTGGCTGGCCTCCGATTTCGAGCCCGCGCCGCTGACCGACGGTGTAATGGATGACGCCCTTGTGCGCACCCAGAACCTCGCCACTAGTGGCATGGACGATATTGCCCGGGCGCACGCCTTCGGGGCGCATCTTCTTCACGATCTTCGCGTAATCGCCATCTGGCACGAAGCAGATGTCCTGGCTGTCCGGCTTGGCCGCATTGCGCAGCGTTGCTTCTTCGGCCAGCTGGCGCACTTCCGACTTGGGCATACCGCCGAGCGGGAAGCGCAGGAAATCGAGCTGTTCCTCGGTGGTGGCATAAAGGAAATAGGACTGGTCGCGCGCCGGATCGAGCGCGCGGTGCAGTTCGGGGCCTGCAGGTCCTGCGACGCGGCGCACGTAATGGCCGGTCGCAAGGCAATCTGCGCCCAGTTCGCGCGCCATTGCAAACAGGTCGGTGAATTTCGGCCCCATGTTGCAGCGGATGCACGGCACCGGTGTCTGGCCGGCGAGATAGGAATCGGCGAACGCTTCGACCACCTCTTCACGAAAGGCGCTTTCGTGGTCGTGCACGTAATGCGCGATGCCGAGCCGCTCAGCGACGGCGCGCGCGTCCTGGATGTCGTCGCCCGCACAGCAGGCGCCCTTGCGGCCGGTGGCTGCGCCGTAATCGTAGAGCTGCAGGGTGATGCCGATCACCTCCGCGCCACTGCGCGCGGCGAGTGCGGCGACGACCGAGCTATCGACGCCGCCCGACATCGCCACGACGATGCGGCTCTCGGCAGCCGGCTTCGGCAGGTCGAAAAGGTCGGCGGCTGCGGCCGGGGAAAGGGCGATGCTGTCGGGCATGGCGGCCCCATACACGCCATCGGGGCTTGCCACCAGTGGGCAGCGCAGCAAGCCGCAGGCGATGTTTTACACTTCGTTCACCATGTGGCGTTATCCACAATGGCATGTTCGAGGGGCAATTCAACAGGGCGAACATTGCCGAGACTGCGGATGCCGCGGATCTCCGCCGTTTTCGGTGGACCGATCTGGTTGCACGGCTCGCCGCGACTCGGGAGCTTCGCGACGAGATTGCGCGTATCGAAGGGGGCTTCACCGCCTTTGCCGATGTGCGTCGGGAAGGCTGCGAAAAGGGTGAAGGCACCGTTAACCATGATGTTTCAGCACATGGAAAACAGGACGCTTTAGGCACTGGGGACGCCGCAGATGATGCGGCACCAGGCGAACGAGAGACGGAATGATTGAAAACCAGGATATCCGCCCAGCGCAGGTAATCGGCCCCCTCGGGGAGCCGCTGACGCTTGACGATCTGCCTTCGCCCAAGACGAAGCGCTGGGTCGTTCGCCGCAAGGCGGAGGTGGTGGCGGCCGTCAACGGCGGCCTCCTGTCGATCGACGAAGTGCTCGAGCGGTACAGCCTGAGCCTGGAAGAATTCGCCTCCTGGCAACGCGCTGTGGATCGCTCTGGCATGCAGGGCCTGCGGGTCACGCGGATCCAGCACTATCGTGACCTTTACGAGCGTCAGCTGAAATATTGAGCCCGTCTCCGCCAGGAGCGGAAACGAACTCCATCGAAAAGCATTTCCATTCTGTCCCGACGTCAGAGCGGGAACCTCGCACCGCTGGGCCCGTTCAGAGTCCATCGGGTAGACGGGTGATCAAGGAGGAAGTGCAATGGGTTGGATTATCGCAATTATCGTCGGCGGTGTCGCCGGCTGGCTCGCAAGCATGGTCATGAAGCGCGACGCTTCGATGGGCATCTTCTGGAACATCATCGTCGGCATCATCGGTGCAGTTCTCGGCAACGCCGTGCTCGCTCCGCTGCTCGGCTTCGGCGGCAGCATCCAGAGCTTCAATCTCGGCGGCTTCGTGATCGCCATCCTTGGCGCGATCATTCTGCTCGCGATTGCCAATCTGGTGCAGCGCGGACGCGTTCGCTAAGAAATAGCAAAACTAACTTACCGGAGGGCCGGCGGTTGCAAGACCGCCGGCCCTCTTACTTTTTGCGCTTTGCGATATACTGCGCGGGAACTGGTCGTTCGTCCCTTCGGGGCGCACACCGGTCGATAGTTCCATTGCTCGCGCCCGATGCCCGGTCTAACGGCGGTACAGCTTATATCTTGCGCGAAGTGACATAGCAGGATAATACACTGCGATCCTTGAGGACGCGTACCGGGGCAGTATGGCGATGAATTACGAATCTGGTTTTGAGGCGGAACGAGTGGAGCCGATGGCCGAAAGCGCTGATTTCGAGACCGTCGATGTCCAGTCGGGCGGTAACCGGCGCCGCTGGATCGCGATCATCGCTGTCGTCGCGCTGGCCTTGGCCGTTCTCGCCTATTTCGCCCTTTCGGGCGCAGCGGGCGAAGAGGCGGCTCCCGAGGAGTCGCAGCTTCCCACGGTGACGGTCATCGCCCCTGGCGAGAGCACAGTCGAAGGAACGATCACCGCGACCGGCACGCTGGCTGCCCGTCGCGAGATGCCCGTGGGCGTCGTCGGCGAAGGCGGACGCGTCATCTCCATCCCGGTCGAGGCCGGCGATTGGGTGCGCCAGGGCCAGGTGCTCGCTGTCATCGACCGCTCGGTCCAGTCGCAACAGGCACAAAGTGCCGCAGCGCAGGTCCAGGTCGCGCAGGCGGATGCCAGCCTCGCGCAGGCCAATCTGAATCGCTCGCTCCAGCTGGTAGAGCGCGGGTTCGTGTCCAAGGCTGATGTCGATCGCCTTACCGCAACGCGTGACGCCGCCGTCGCCCGGGTCCGCGTGGCGCAGGCCCAGTTGCGCGAGCTCCAGGCCCGCAATGCCCGGCTCAACGTCGTCGCGCCGGCGGCAGGCTTCGTGCTCGAACGCAGTGTCGAGCTGGGTCAGACCGTGAGTGCCGGATCCCCCCCGCTGTTCCGGATAGCCCGTGGCGGGGAGATGGAAGTGCTCGCCAGGCTCGGCGAAATGGAACTCGCACGGGTCTCGGCCGGCGTTTCCGCGGAAGTGACCCCGGTGGGTTCGGAAAAGGCCTATGTCGGCAATGTCTGGCAGGTGTCCCCGATCATCAGCACCCAGGATCGCCAGGGCACCGCGCGCGTTGCGCTCGCCTATGCGCCGGGTCTGCGTCCGGGGGGCTTTGCCACGGTCGTGATCAAGAGCGGCACCGTCAATGCGCCGATCCTGCCCGAAAGCGCCGTGCTCTCAGACGACGCGGGGAGCTATGTCTACATCGTAGGCGAAGGCGACAAGGTCGAGCGCCGCGACATCGAACTGGGTCCGGTGACGGCGGACGGTATCATCATCGAGAACGGCCTCAGCGGACGCGAGCGTATCGTCCTGCGGGCCGGCGGCTTCCTCAATCCGGGCGAGACGGTCAAGCCGGTCCGGGCGGCAAGCTGAGCGGAGCAGGCGCATGAATTTTCGCAATATTTCCGCCTGGTCGATCCGCAACCCGGTCATCCCGATTGTCGTCTTTCTGGCCCTGCTCCTCGCGGGCGTACTCAGCTTCGTGCGCATGGATGTGGTCAACAACCCGGACGTCGAATTTCCCGGGGTGAATATCACCATCGTTCAGCCTGGCGCCGCCCCCACCGAAATCGAAAACCAGATCACCCAGCGGGTCGAATCCGCCGTACGTTCGATCGACGGCGTCAAGCGTATCAGCTCGACTGCGCGCGAGGGCAGTTCCAATACATTCGTCTCGTTCGAAGTCGGAATCGATACCAATGACTCCGTTTCGGAGGTCAAGAACGCGATCGACGGGGTTCGCGGAAGTTTGCCCGATGGGATTTTGGAGCCGCAGATAACCAAGGCCAATCCGGCCGGGGGTTTCCTCGGTATTTATGCCGTCGAGGCCGACGACATGACCATCGAGCAATTGAGCTGGTTTATCGACGACACGATCGCCAAGCGCCTTCTCGCAGTCGAAGGGATGGCCGAAGTGAACCGTTTCGGCGGGGTCAATCGCGAAATCGAGGTCCTGCTCGACCCGGCTCGCATGCAGGCACTCGGCGTGACGGCCGGACAGGTCAATGGCCTGTTGCGCCAGGTCAATCTCGACGCGGGCGGTGGCGTGGCCGAGGTGGGCGGTACGCGGCAGTCCGTCCGCGTGCTCGGCGACACCGAGACCGCCTATGAATTGTCACAGCGGCAACTCCAGCTTGGCGGTGGCCGGACGATCAAGCTGGCCGACATCGCCACGGTTCGTGACGGTTATTCCGAGCGCAGCTCGATCAGCAAGGTGCGCGATAAGGAAGTCGTCAACTTCGGGATGTCGCGGGCCAAGGGCGCTTCCGACGTCACGACTTTCGATGAAGCCAAGCGGGTCATCGAGGAGATCGAAGAGGAAAATCCGGGCGTCACCTTCATCCCGCTCTTCAACACGGTCAAATACACGGAAAGCCAGTACGAAAGCTCGATCGCTGCGATGATCGAAGGCGCCATCCTCGCCGTGGTCGTGGTCTTCTTCTTCCTGCGTGACTGGCGTGCGACGGTGATCAGTGCGGTCGCCATCCCATTGTCGGCAATCCCGACCTTCTGGTTCATGGACCTGCTCGGGTTCAATTTGAACTTCCTCTCGCTTCTGGCGCTGGGGCTGGTGGCCGGGGTCTTGGTCGACGACGCGATCGTGGAGATCGAGAACATCGTGCGGCACATGCGGATGGGCAAAACTGCCTACCAAGCCTCGATCGATGCGGCCGACGAGATCGGTCTGGCTGTCGTCGCGACCTCGTTCTGCATTGTTGCGGTCTTCCTGCCGGTTGGCTTGATGCCCGGCGTCACCGGCCAGTTCTTCCGCAACTTCGGCCTGACCGTCGTGGTGGCGGTGCTGATGAGCCTTGCCGTCGCACGCATGATCACGCCGATGATGGCGGCCTATTTCCTCGAAGCGAAGGGACATGCCACGCACGGCGAGGGCAAGTGGATGGATCGTTACATGGGCGTCCTGCGGTGGTCGCTTGATCGCGGCAAACTCTACGCTCGCCGTGAAGGCTTGTCCGGACCCAAGCGCCGCTGGCTCTATGTCTTGTCTTTCGTGTTGCTGATCATCGTCCTGATCGTGCTTCCCGCAGTCGTGGTATTCAGCGCTTGGGGCGCGATTTCGGGGATCGGCCTGCCGGACAAGATCCCGGCTTCGCTGGGGCTCGATGCCACCGCCGGGGCGGGGTTCCTGCTCGGGCGCATCATCCTGCTTCTGGAACTCGCTGCGGTCACCGCAACCGGCTTTCTCGCGGCACGCCTCGTTCTCGTCCTCCTATCGCTGGTGACGCGGGTGCGAAGCTCTGTTCACGCAAGCTGGCGTTGGCTTGAAGCCCGCTTCTACGACCATCGCGTATGGATGCTGACGCTCGGATATTTCTCCTTCCTGCTCACCGTCCTGCTGTTCATGAACACCCCGTTCCAGTTCGATCCCGAGATCAACGACGACAACGTCCGCGTCGAGATCGAAATGGTGCCGGGCACGACCCTGCAGTCCACTGAAGTGGTCGCCGATAGCGTGGCAGATCTCATGTACGAGCAGCCGGAGGTCGAGCAGGCGCTCGAGGTCGTGCGGGAAGGCAATGCGACACTTTATGTATCGCTCAAGCCGGATCGGCAGCGCAAGTCGTTCGAGCTTACCCGCGAGCTGGGGCCGGCCCTGGCGCAATTCCCCGACGCCCGCGTACGCTTCCAGAGCCAGAGCGGTCCGGGAGGCGGCGGTAGCGGGCGCGACATCACCGTCATGCTTGCCGGATCCGACCCGACCCTGCTGAACCAGACCGCAGCGCAACTGGTCGAAGAGATGAAGGGGCTCGACATGATCGTGGCTCCGCGGATCAGCGCCGACGTGAGCCGGCCAGAGATCATCATTCGTCCGCGCCCGAACATCGCTGCCGAACTTGGTGTCACCACGGTTGCCCTCAGTCAGGCAATCCGCATCGCGACGATGGGCGAGATCGAGCAGAACGCCGCAAAATTCTCGCTGTCCGACCGCCAGATTCCCATTCGCGTCAAGTTGCCGATGGATTCCCGGCGCGACCTGACCACGATCGAGAACCTCCCGGTTCCCATTGCGAACGGCGGTTCGGTGCCCTTGAGCCGGGTCGCCGACATAAGCTTCGGTGCCGGGCCGACCGCGATCCAGCGTTACAATCAGAGCCGGCGCGTATTCGTTGGCGCCGACCTTGCGCCGAACGTGTTGCGTGGCAACGCGATGGAGGCGATCGACAACTTGCCGACCCTGACTAACCTCCCGTCCGGCGTGGTTCGCGATCAGGTCGGTTCGGACGAGCTTCAGACCGAATTGGCGGAGAATTTCTCGACCGCGCTGGTTTCCGGCATCCTGCTGGTTTTCGCCGTGCTGGTCCTGCTCTACAAGCGCTTCATGTCCCCGCTAGTGAACATGTGCTCGCTGGCGCTCGCTCCGCTGGGCGGGATCTTCCTCGTCTGGCTGGTCGGCCAGCCGCTTTCCATGCCCGTCCTTATCGGCGTCTTGCTGTTGCTTGGCATCGTGTCGAAGAACTCGATCCTGCTGATCGACTTCGCGATCGAGGAGATGGCGACCGGGAAGCGCAAGCTGGATGCGATCATGGAAGCCGGTCACAAGCGTGCACAGCCCATCGTGATGACCACCGTTGCAATGACTGCGGGCATGATTCCCACGGCGATCTCGATCTCGGGTGACGGGGCTTGGCGCGCGCCGATGGGCACGGTCGTGATCGGCGGCCTGATCCTCTCGACCTTGCTCACCTTGCTTATCGTTCCCGCAGGCTTCAGCCTCGCCGACGGCTTCGAAAAGCGGATCGGCCCGTGGATGCGGCATCGACTGCTCACCTATCGACCGGGCGATGAGTCGTTGACCTCCGGCACCCCGGCGTCAGGAGCCGAGCCGGCCGAGTAATGTGATGATGCTCACTGATCCCGTTCGCGGGCAACAGACAATCGCCCAAAGGAAAAGGGGGCCAGCTTGCGCCAGCGCCCCTCTGTCTTGCGGCGCCGCCCCACGGGTGATCGTTCCCCGTCGGACAGGGACGCTATCAGCAATAGAACTTCTGGAGAAACCAGACTTCGAAGCTGGTCGGTTCCATATCGCAAATACTCGGCGAACGCTCGCCAGCGCTCGCTACGCCACCAAGGCCAACGGTTGCAAGAGCGAAGGCAGTTGCCAAGAGTTTGGTCGATTTCCTCATGTATTTGTCCTCTAACCAAATGGATTCTTTATTTTCGAAACTGTTCCTGTGACGGAACAGAAACTTAATTAAGTCCGAACCAGCAATAAAATCAATCGCACAATCGGGTTTCTCTTGAAAAAGGATCGCAAGTCGACCGAGCCTTCCATCTTTCATGATCGCGCAATCGTGATGCGGCGAACTGCGACCGGGTTGATCGTGCTGATGGCCGGGCTGTTTCTGCTGTCCGGCCGCTATCTCGGGCTGCACCCTGCCTGGGGCTATCTCCATGCTTTCAGCGAAGCGGCGATGGTGGGCGGGTTGGCCGACTGGTTCGCGGTGACCGCCCTGTTCCGGCGGCCCCTCGGCCTGCCTATACCGCACACTGCGATCATTCCCGAAAACAAGGATCGCATTGCCGACACTATGGCGGGCTTCCTGCGCGAAAACTTCCTCACTCCCGCGGTGGTCGGGCGCCGGATGGGTTCGATGAATCTCGCAAAAGCGGTCGGGTCCTATCTCTCCGACCCGCAGGCCACGCGCGATTCGCGCATCCGCATCGGCGCCGGGGAACTGGCGGTGGAGGTGCTGGAGTCGCTCGACCCCGACCGCCTCGGCGGACAGGTCAGGAGCGGCATCAAGTCGCAGCTCGACAAGCTGGAGATCGCCCCGCTGCTCGGTGGCATGCTCACCGCCATGATCGCGGATGGCCGCCACAAGCCGCTGATCGACAAGATCATCCGCTGGGCGGGCCTCGTCCTGGAAGACAACGAAGAGATGGTGCGCGACATGGTGCACAAGCGCGCCAATGCCGTCCTCCGCTTCACCGGGCTCGACGAGCGCCTTGCGAATTCCGTTCTCGATGGCCTCTACAAGCTGCTCGCCGAAGTGCTGGTCGACCCCGACCACCCTTTGCGCGACAAGATCGAGGAAGGCCTCGCCGAGTTCGCGACCGGCCTGCGCGACGATCCCGAGCTGCAGGCCAAGGTCGAGCGGCTGAAGCGCGAGCTGCTCAACAACCCGGCGATCGCCGACTGGTGGCAGGGCGTGTGGGAGCGGCTGCGCGGCAATCTCATCTCCACCATCCGCGAGTCCGGTGGGCTCGGTTCCGGCTATGTCAGCGAGACGCTGGCCGAACTCGGCACGGCGCTGCGCGATGACGAGCGCCTGCAACGCCAGATCAACCGCTTCGCCCGCCGCACCGCCGTAGGGATCGCGACCCGCTACGGCGACCAGATCGTGCGCCTCGTCTCCGAAACCGTGCGCCGGTGGGACGCGCAGACCATCACCGACCGGGTGGAAGGCGCGGTGGGTCGCGACCTCCAGTTCATCCGGATCAACGGGACCATGGTCGGCGGGCTCGTCGGCCTGACCATACACGCACTCGACGTGTATGTTTTGTGAGCGGGCTCAAAACATCCGATAGAGGATCGAGTTCACGTAATACGATGCCATGGGGTTGCCATCGCTGTCACGCGCGGGTTCGAATTCGGCAATGCGCATGAATTCCGTGCACGGCCGGTCGTCGAAATCCTCGGCCAGGGTGATGTTGGTGATCTTGCATTCGGTGGCGCGACCTTCGCTATCCACCATGACGCGAATGCTGAGATCGGCCTGAATGCCCCAGCGCTCCGCCTTGCTCGGATAGTATTTCTGGATGCGCGCGGCGACTTGGGAAATGTTCTTCGGCTTGGGAGCGGTTACGCGGCGGCTTTGCGCTGCAAGGTCCAGGCCCCAGGTCGAGACCAGATCGTCCATGCACGTGTTGAGAATTTCGAACAACTGACCCAGACTGCCGGTCATCAGGCGCTGAGGCTGCCGCTTGTTGCGCGTCAACTGAACCCATTCGATCGCCTTTCCTTCGGCAATATCGAGCCGGGCGAGCCCGGGTTCGTTATCCCGGTCGGCGTCATCCTCCTCCGCATCCGCTTCGTCTTCGCGAATGCGGGACCCACGAAACGCCCGCCCGAACTTGGCGAGCGTTATGCTCTCTTCCAGCTCTTCCTCGAAAGACGCGTTGCCGGGTCCGAACCGGATATCCAGCCTGTGCGATCGGCCGAGATCCTTGATGGCTTCGCCGGCTACGATCCACCGGGGCTGGTCCCCCGGGCTCAATTGCTCCAAGAACAGGATCGTCTGCTCTTCGCCTTCCCCGAAGATCCTGGCCGCGCGGCAGCGCGATTCGGCGAAATCCACCTGCCATGGCGTGGACGGAGCAATTTCCAGCGGCCCCTGTTCCTCCGCAGCTTCGACGGAAGTCAGGGGCAGGGATGAAACGGCGGCTGCCAACAGGATTTTACGCCACGACAAAGAAAACCCTCCCGAAACAGTAATTTCGGGAGGGTCTAATATAGTTGGCAAACAAATCAATCAGAGCTTGGAAGTAAGCTCCGGCACGATCTTGTAGAGATCGCCGACGAGGCCGATGTCCGCGACCTGAAAGATCGGGGCGTCTTCGTCCTTGTTGATGGCAATGATCGTCTTGGAATCCTTCATCCCGGCGAGGTGCTGGATCGCACCCGAAATGCCGATGGCGATGTAGACTTCCGGGGCCACGATCTTGCCAGTCTGGCCGACCTGGTAATCGTTGGGCACGTAGCCCGCGTCGACTGCGGCGCGGCTCGCACCGATCCCGGCGCCGAGCTTGTCGGCGAGCGGGGTGATAACTTCCTCGAAAGTAGCGGCGTCCTTCAGCGCACGGCCGCCCGAGACGATCACTTTGGCGCTGGTCAGTTCGGGACGGTCGCTCTTGGCGATTTCCTGGCTGACGAAGCTGGACACGCCAGCATCGGCCGGACCGGAGATCTCTTCGACGGTGCCCGAGCCGCCCTCTGCCACGGCCTTTTCGAACGCGGTGCCGCGCACGGTCAGGACGAGCTTCGCATCGGTGCTTTCGACCGTGGCGATGGCGTTGCCGGCATAGATCGGCCGGGTGAAGGTCTTCTCGCCTTCGACCGAGAGGATGTCCGACACCTGCATCACGTCGAGCAGCGCAGCGACGCGTGGGGCGATGTTCTTGCCCGTGGTGGTCGCCGGGGCGACGAAGGCATCGTGGTGGCCCATCTGGTCCACGATCAGCGGCGCCACGTTCTCGGGCAGAGCATGTTCGTAGGCGGCATTGTCGGCGAGGTGGACCTTGCCGACGCCGGCGATCTTCGCGGCCTCATCGGCCACCGCGCGGCAGCCCGAGCCTGCGACCAGCAGGTGGACTTCGCCCAGCTTCGAGGCGGCGGTGACGGCGGCGAGCGTCGCATCGGCGACGGTCTTGTTGTCGTGTTCGACCCAAACGAGGGTTTTCATGGCTGTCTTCCTTCTCGTCCGAATGGCTCAGGCGATGCCGAGCGCTTTGATCTTGGCGACCAGTGCATCGACGTCTTCGACCTTCTCGCCGGCCTGGCGGACGGGCGGTTCGGACACGTTGGTGGTCTTGAGGCGCGGCGCGGTGTCGACGCCGTAATCGGCCGGGCTCTTCGTATCGAGCGGCTTCGACTTCGCCTTCATGATGTTCGGCAGCGAAGCATAGCGCGGCTCGTTCAGGCGCAGGTCGGTGGTGACGATCGCGGGGAGCGAAAGCTTCACCGTCTGCAGGCCGCCGTCGATCTCGCGCTTCACGGTGACGCTGTCGCCATCGACCTCGACCGTGTTGGCGAAGGTGCCCTGCGGACGGCCCATGAGCGCGGCGAGCATCTGGCCGGTCTGGTTCGAATCGTCGTCGATCGCCTGCTTGCCGAGCATCACGATGCCCGGCTGTTCTTCGTCGGCGATGGCCTTGAGGATCTTGGCGACGGCCAGCGGTTCGACCTCGTCGTCGGTCTGCACGAGGATCGCGCGGTCGGCACCCATGGCGAGCGCGGTGCGCAGCGTTTCCTGGGCCTTGGCCGGGCCGACGCTGACGGCGACGATCTCGGTCGCCTTGCCCGCTTCCTTGATGCGGATGGCCTCTTCGACGGCGATTTCGTCGAAGGGGTTCATGCTCATCTTGACGTTGGCGAGGTCGACGCCGGAGCCGTCCGCCTTGACGCGCGGCTTCACGTTGTAGTCGATCACCCGCTTGACGGGGACGAGGATTTTCATCGGGTTTCCTTCCTCTCGAATGAATCTACGGCCCGCCTAGCTTGCGTTTACGTAAACGTCAAGTTGGTGGCACGCCATCATGCAACGGACCCTCGCGCTCCCCCTTTTCTCAGTCGGGATGGGCACGTTGCGGTGGGCCATATCACCAACGCCCGGATTCGGGGCAAGTTTCGCTGGTCGTGCAGAAGGCGCGCGCGGCCCGGCAGTGCGGCTTGCCTCGTTCCAGGCGCCACCGTTTCCCCAGCGGGCGACAAAGCGACAAAGGCGACCGGGTGTCGCCTTCATATTTCGTGCGCAAAACCAGACGCTTGGGCCGGTCTTGAGGGCCTAAAGCGACAGGAGGGGCGATTTCAGAAATTTTCGCCGGGGCGGCCCTGCCGCGATGAGCCGCTTCCTCCGTAGCCGATCGTCGCGGCTGTAGGAAAGGCCGGTTCGCCCTGCACGCCGCAGGGGAACCGGCTTGCTTCCGAAGCTGCGGTTACGCGGCCTTCTTGACCTCGGCCACGATCTTGCGCGCAGCGTCGCCCAGATCGTCGGCGCTGACGATGGCGAGGCCCGAATTGTCGAGGATGGCCTTGCCTTCGTCGACATTGGTGCCTTCGAGACGGACGACCAGCGGGACCGAAAGGTTCACGTCCTTCGCCGCCTGGACGATGCCGTTGGCGATGACGTCGCACTTCATGATGCCGCCGAAGATGTTGACGAGGATGCCTTCGACTGCCGGGTCCTTGAGGATGATCTTGAATGCCGCGGTGACCTTCTCGGTGGTGGCACCGCCGCCCACGTCGAGGAAATTCGCCGGGAAGGCGCCGTTCAGCTTGATGATGTCCATCGTCGCCATGGCAAGGCCCGCGCCGTTGACCATGCAGCCGATGTTCCCGTCGAGCTTGATGTAGGCGAGGTCGTATTCGCTCGCCTCGACTTCGGCCGGGTCTTCCTCGGTCTCGTCACGGAGAGCCTCGATGTCCTTGTGGCGGAACAGCGCGTTGCCGTCGAAGCTCATCTTGGTGTCGAGTACGAGGAGGTTGCCGTCCTCGGTTTCCACCAGCGGGTTGATCTCGAGCATTTCGCAATCGAGGTCCATGAAGGCGGTGTAGAGCTGCTTCGCCAGCTTCTGTGCCTGCTTGTTGAGCTCGCCCGACAGCTTGAGCGCAAAGGCCACCGCGCGGCCGTGGTGCGGCATGAAGCCCTGCGCCGGGTCGATCGTGATGGTGGTGATCTTCTCAGGGGTCGAGTGGGCGACTTCCTCGATATCCATGCCGCCCTCGGTCGAAACGATCATGGCGACGCGGCCGCTGGCGCGGTCGACGAGCATGGAGAGGTAGTATTCCGACGCGATGTCGACGCCGTCGGTCACGTAGAGACGGTTGACCTGCTTGCCCGCATCGCCGGTCTGGATCGTCACCAGCGTGTTGCCGAGCATTTCCTTCGCGTTGGCTTCGACATCCTCGATGCTCTTCGAGAGGCGAACGCCGCCCTTCGCGTCGGGGCCGAGTTCCTTGAACTTGCCCTTGCCGCGCCCGCCGGCGTGGATCTGGGCCTTCACGACATAGAGCGGCCCGGGCAGCTGCTTCGCACCTTCGACCGCCTCTTCGACGGTGAGTGCGGCGTGTCCGGCGGGGATGCCGATGCCGTATTTCGCGAGCAGTTCCTTGGCCTGATATTCGTGAATGTTCATGTCGAAGCTTCGTCCTTCGCGTTTGGCGCGTGGGGTAAAAGGGAGTCGCGTGCGCCATAAGCATGTCTGGGCTCGCTTGAAAAGTGCTGCGTTCGCGTGCAGGGCGCAGGGCGTCTCCATGATCGACAGTACCCGTCTCGAATCGATCGTCTCCGAAGCGGGGCGCATCGCGCACGACCTCTGGCCGGGCGCGGGCAATTCTGTGCGCAGCTGGGAAAAGGAGCCGAACAGCCCGGTGTGCGAGGCGGACCTCGCGGTCGACGCCTTCCTCAAGCGCGAGCTCGGTGCCCTGTTGCCTGCGGCGGGCTGGCTGTCCGAAGAGACGGCGGACGATCCGGCGCGGCTCGGCCGGGACCTCATCTGGCTGGTCGATCCGGTCGACGGGACGCGCGATTTCATCCGCGGACGCAGCGGCTGGGCGGTCTCGGTTGCGCTGATCAGCGCAGGCCGGCCGCTGATGGCCATGCTGTCCGCGCCGGCGCGCGGCGAGATGTGGAGCGCGGTCGCCGGGCGCGGGGCGGTGCGCAATGGCGAAGCGCTCGTGGCATCGAGGCGCAGCGAATTCAGCGGCTCGCGGGTTCCCGCAGCCTCGCTGCCCAAGACCGACGCCGATCTGGTCACGGTCGACCAGCCCAACTCGATCGCGCTGCGCATCGCGATGGTCGCGGCGGACGAGGCGGACCTGGTCGCGACCCTGCGCTGGGGCTTCGAATGGGACATCGCCGCCGCGGGCCTGATCGCGCGTGAAGCTGGCGCGGCGGTGACCGACGCCTTTGGCAACACGCTCGGCTACAACAAACGCGATCCGCGGGCCTTCGGCGTCCTCGCCAGCTCCCCGCAAATCCACGCCGCCGCCGTCGAGCGCCTCGCCCGGCGCGCCGAAAGCATGCGGACGTAAAAAGGGGCCGACCCGAAGGCCGACCCCTTTTTCGTGCGATTGCCCGAAGGGCTCTTGTTATCGCTGTTCAGCTCCGCGTCACTGCGCCTGCTGGGCAGCTTCGATATCCTGCTGGTCGAACGGGATGATCTTGATTTCGACGCGGCGGTTGAGCGGTTCGTTCACGCCGTCGCCGGTCTGGACCTTGAGCTGCGTTTCGCCGAAGCCCATCCAGCGGATGCGCGAGGACGCGACGCCCTGCGAGATCAGGTAGTTGGCGACTGCCTGCGCGCGCTGTTCCGACAGGCGCTGGTTGGCGTCGGCCGAACCGGTCGTGTCGGTGTGGCCGTACACGTCGACGAGGCTGCTCGGATACTGGCGCAGGCTGGTTGCGACGCGGTCGAGCAGGTCGCGGAAGCCGGGCGAGATCGTGTAGCTGCCGGTGGCGAAGGTGACGCCGTCGGGCAGGTTGACGAGGATCGCATCGCCGCCGTCGACTTCGGACACGTCCACGCCGGACCCGGCGGTCTGTTCCTTCAGTTCCTTGATCTGCTGGTCCATGCGGTAGCCGACATAGCCGCCTGCCGCCGCACCACCGACTGCGCCGATGATGCGCCCGGTCTTGCCGCCGATGACGCCGCCGAGCAGGCCGCCGACGATGGCGCCGCCGGCGCCGCCGAGGACGGTGCGCGAAATCTTCTGCTCACCGGTGTTGGGATCGGTGACGCAGGCCGAAACGGTCATCAGCGAGACGGCTGCAAGGCTGGCTGTAAGGATACGCGATTTTGTCATTCTCTTTTCCTCCTTCAAGGCGGAGTTTCCGGCCTTCCCGACCGGATTATTCTCCGCACGCGGTGGGACGCGCCCACCCGCGCCATGATGCCTGTAACCTTCGCGTGGCTGGCTCGTTCCTGAGCCACCGGTAAAATTGTGTGCAGGCCAACGGGTCGAGGCGCTGGCGCGGCGGCGGAATTGTGCTAGCCGGAAGCTGTGACACCCTTTCCCTGGACCGACCTGCTCATCATTGCCGGGCTCATCGTGCTCAACGGCGTCTTCGCCATGAGCGAGCTGGCAATCGTCTCAGCGCGCACGGCGACGCTCAAATCCGCCGCCAACCAGGGCAATGGCGGGGCGAAGATCGCCATCGCGCTCGCCGCCGAACCGGGCAAGTTCCTGTCGACCGTGCAGATCGGCATCACCCTGATCGGCATCATCGCCGGCGCCTATTCGGGCGCGAGCCTCGGCGGCCCGGTCGCGGAGCGGCTGGTTGCACTGGGCTTTCCCGGCGAATGGGCGGAGGAGGCCGGCTTCGCCCTCGTGATTGCGGTGACCACCTATCTCAGCCTGGTGGTGGGCGAGCTCGTTCCCAAGCAGGTGGCGCTTCGCGCGGCGGCACCGATCGCCATGGTCATGGCCCGACCGATGGCCATCCTCGCCAAGGTCGCGGCGCCGCTGGTGTGGCTGCTCGATGCCTCGTCCAGCATCCTCATCCGCCTGCTCGGCGTGCGGTCCGGCGGTCAGGGGTCGGTCACGGCGGAGGAATTGCACATGCTCTTCGCCGAGGCGACGCGTAGCGGGGTGATCGAGCACGAACAGCACCAGATGCTGCAGGGCGTGGTGCGGCTCGCCCAGCGTCCGGTGCGCGAGATGATGACGCCGCGCACCGAAGTCGACTGGATCGACGTCACGGCCGACGCCGAGGCGATTCGCGCGGCGATCGAGGACAGCCCGCATTCGCTCATGCCGGTCGCCGACGGATCGCCCGACAAGGTCCTCGGCGTGGTCAAGGTGCGCGAAATCCTCTCGCTGCTGGTGGCGGGCGAGACCGTCGACCTCACCGCCCTCATGAAAAAGGCGGAGGTCGTCCCCGACCAGCTCGATGCGGTCGATGCCCTGCGCGTCCTGCAGCAGGCCGAGATCGCGATGGCCATGGTCCACGACGAATACGGCCACCTCGACGGGATCGTGACGCCGGTCGACCTGCTGACCGCGCTGGTGGGCGACTTCGCCAGCGACCAGGACCACGGCGAGGCGCCCGCCATCGTCGAACGCGAAGACGGCAGCCTGCTCGTCTCCGGTTCGCTCTCCGCCGATGCGCTCGCGGACCGGCTGGGCCTGGAGTATGGCGACGACCGCGAATTCGGCACGGCCGCGGGCTACGCGCTGCACGTCCTCAAGCGCCTGCCGACCGAAGGCGAACACTTCCACGACCAGGGCTGGCGCTTCGAGGTGGTCGACATGGACGGCCGCCGGATCGACAAGCTGCTCGTCTCGAGCGAGTCCGGCGATTTGGAAGATGGTGCTGCCGGAGAGAATTGAACTCCGGCTATTCACTCAAGCTCGATCAGCCCGCACGACGCATTCCGCTGCCTTCCGCTCCTGCGCCGGGCGGGGAAGCCAATCGCTATGACATGCGGACCTCCTTCGTAGAAGTGATCAGACCTGTTACTTATCAACAGGGATGATTTTCATCACATTGACGAAAAGCGAAAAATTGTGCCCTCAAAAAAATCTTGAGGGAGGGGTTGCATGAAGCGATTCGGCAAAGAAAAGGGCCTGCACCGACTTATGTTGGGGGCGGCTACTATTGCATTGGCAGTTCCTCTGCTCGCTAATGCCCAATCCAGTTCGGAGGCATACACGTATGACGCGCTGGGCAGACTTATAGAGGTAAAGACGAGCGGCGGGGTGAACAACAATGAGACCCGCTCTCTGTGTTACGACGATGCAGGCAACCGAACGAGCTACGTGAGCAGGTCCGATGGCGCCGCCTCTGGTTGCGTCAATACGGGGGAGGGCTCGCCTATTCCAACGCCCACGCCCACTCCAACGCCGACGCCTGCGCCGTCGATTTCCGTGGGTGATGCCTCTGCGCCGGAAGGGGGCGTGCTTGTCTTCACCGTAAGCCTGAGTTCGGCCTACAGCTCGAGCATCGGCGTCGCATACGCTACGGCATACGGCAGTGCGGGATCTGCAGACATATACCCGGCATCCGGCACCTTGTCCTTTGCGGCAGGTCAAACCAGCCAGACGGTTTCGGTTTACAGCAAGCAGGACATACGCGTCGAGGCCAACGAAACCTTCACGCTCAATCTGTCGAGCCCCACCGGCGGGGCGACCATATCCGACGGCCAGGGCGTCGGCACCATCACCGACGACGATGATGTTGGCGAGCCGACGTGTGGGGAATTTGTGTGCTGAGTAAAAGCGACCGCCTTGCAGCTTAAGGCTTTCACAATTCTACGTTGTTTTTCGGAAATCGGACGGGTCAATCTATGCGCTGCGATCTCAATTATCCCGCTGTTGCAATCGCTCTTGTCGCAGCATCGCTGCCGTACGCCGCGCGTGCCGAAGGGGAGTTGCCGCCGCCGATCGAGAATCCAGCGGTCGACGAGTTCGGGGTAGAGCTCAAGTCCGGCCGCTATGGCGGATTGAGCATTCCGCTGGTCTCCATCGGCGGTGCGGCGCCCTATGCCCTCACGTGGACTTATGCGCCGCAGGATGGGCGATACCTTTTCACGCAATCGACATTCAACGTCGACACGAGGCAGGTGAATTTCTCGACTGGCGATCTTCCCGATTTTTACGATGTGAAAGTCTTTCGCTATCCGGGTGGGGCGAGCAAGTTCCGTCGTAAATCGGGCACCACCGTCTGGCAGCCGGAGTATGCAACCGGCGACACTTTCGACGGGAGCACGTTCACCGACAAGTACGGCGTGAAGATTATCGAAGGCCCGGGGATGAAGCTCATCTATCCCGACGGTCGCGAAGTTTGGGCCGGGAGCACCAGCGGGACATTTGATCCGGTTGCGCCCAACATGCGTGAGATGCGTAACAATTTCGGCTTCTGGTTGAGAGGCTTGCGGGCGGTCAACATGGCTCGCGATTATTGTTCGCCAGACCTCAACCAGGCGTGTTCCGGTTTCACGGAAAATCGGACTGCTTCGGTCACATCGCCCGGATGGGACGCCGCGAGCCCGCCGGCCTCCGTATCGATGTCCCTGACAAATTCCGACGGAGAGGTCACCCAGGTCAAGTTCATCTCTGCCTGGGCGTACGATCGGGATCCTTGCCGCGTCATAAGTAATGGGTGGGGTGGTCAATCCTGGGGGTGCAGCGGCACCGGGACGGCATATTACTACCCGACAGAAATCAGGTATCCTGGCTCAACCGCCGCCGACGTCACCATCATATACGGGCGTCATGGGCAGCCCAGTATCAACGGAGTGGATAGAACCACTCACAATGACATTCTGATCGACAACCTATACGCCGATGGCGTCCCTGTAACTTACAACAGTAGAATCTATCCTTATAGTATAAATCAATACGCTACTATGGGGTTCCAAGTTCTTATTGATTCTTCCATAAATGGGAATCGCCACAAATCTTCGCAAGCGTATCAAGCGGGCGCGATCTGGCCTACAGGTCGTTTAATTCTGGAAGGTGTCCAGGATGCGCTGTCGAGAGGTAAACGGTATGGTTATAACGCCAAAGGGGATGTCGCGAGCGTAACGTTTCCCGAAGGGAACGGCGTCACCTATACATTTGACGGACGTTTCAATGTCATCTCGGCTCAGGTCAGATCGAAAGTATCCGGCCAGTATTTGACGACAACCTACGAATATCCGCCAAGCTGCACCACGGCGACGCAGGCCTATTGCAACCTGCCGACTGCGGTGATCGATCCCAGCGGAAATCGTACCGAATACACCTACAACGCCCGCGGGCAGGTTCTGACCAAAACCGAACCGGCACCCGCCCCCGGAGCCGCGCGTCCCGTAACGCGCCATCAATACACGATGCGGACGGCAATGGTCCTTAATTCGACGGGCGGCTATGTTCCCGCCGGCAGCGCTGTTTCCATGCTCACGCGCACCTCGACCTGTCGCACGGTCGAGAACTGCCAGGGCACATCGGATGAAGTCGTGACGCAATATGATTACGGCCCGACCGCCGGCCCCAACAATCTGCTGCTTCGTGGCGTAGCCGTGACTGCGGTCAACAGCTCCGGCCAGTTGGAAACGCAGCGCACTTGCTATGGCTATAATTACTTTGGCGAAAAGATCTCGGAAACGCAGCCCAAGGCTGGTTTGACGAGTTGTCCGTGAGCAGGGCTGGAGGGGTGCAGATGCGTAAATTTGCCTATGTGATCGGCGCTGGCGTGGTGGCGGCGGTCCCTGTTCAGCTCGCGGCCCAGTCTGCCTATACCAGCTACATGCGCTATGACGCGATGGGCCGTGTCACCGGCACCATCTCGCCCGATCCCGACGGTTCGGGCCCGCTCGGGTATCTGGCAACGCGCACGACCTATGATGCGCGCGGATTGCCGACCAAGGTTGAAACCGGCGAGCTGTCGATCTGGAAGGGCGAGGCCATTGCGCCTGCAAGCTGGGGTACGGCATTCAGCGTCCAAACGATCGCGGAAACGACTTACGATACGCATCGTCGAAAGGTCACCGATCGCATCAAGGGTGCCGATGGCACTACGGTAAGCCTCACCCAATACAGTTATGACGGCCTCGGGCGGCTCGAATGCCAGGCTGTGCGGATGAATCCGGCTGTTTACGGCAGCCTGCCTGCCAGTGCGTGTACGCCGGGCACGACGGGATCGAACGGTCCCGATCGAATTACCAGGACGCTCTACGATGCGGCTGGCCAGGTGCTGCAGCTGCGCAAGGCGGTGGGGACATCAATCGAAATCGCCGACGTCACCTACAGCTACACGAGCAATGGCAAGATCGAATATGTGATCGATGCCAATGGCAACAAGGCGAAGCTGGAATATGACGGCTTCGACCGGCAGACCAAGTGGATATTCCCCTCGGCGACCCGGCCATCGAACTACAATCCGGGCACGCAGGCTACTGCCTTGTCTTCCTCGGGCGCGATCAACGCGGCCGATTACGAGCAATATGCCTACGATGCCAACGGCAACCGGTCGAGCTTGCGCAAGCGCGATGGGTCGGTGATCATCTACCGGTACGATGCACTCAACCGCATGACGGTCAAGGATCTGCCCGCCAGAGCCGGTTTGGCGGCGTCCGACCGGCGGGACGTCTACTACGCCTATGACTTGCGCGGCATCCAGACCGAGGCGCGCTTCGACAGCCTGGCAGGCGTCGGCGTCGCCTATGCCTATGACGGGTTCGGCCGCCTGGTTTCCGAGACCCAGAACACCGACGGCGTCACGCGCACCGTGTCGTCGCAATATGACCCCAACGGCAACCGGACCCGGGTCACCCATCCCGATGGGCAATACTGGACCTTCGATTACGATGGCCTCAATCGCCAGACCAATCTGGTGCAAGGCACCACCGTGCTCGGCACGGCAGCCTACAACAATCGCGGCTTGCCGGCCCAGTTCGCATGGACCTATGCGACGGCCTCGGCGAACAGGTCGATCTACGGTTATGACAATGCCGGCCGGCTGAGCTCGCTCGGCATCGACCTCAACAGCACAGGCAGGGATGTGAGCTGGGGGTACACGCGCAATCCCGCCTCGCAGATCCTCATCGCATCGCGGAGCAACGACGCCTATGCGTGGGATGGACATGTCAATCTGGCGCGCAACTACACCGCCAATGGCCTCAACCAATATCAAAATGCCGGCAGCGCCGCCTTCTGCTATGACGCCAATGGCAATCTTACCGCCGATGGCTCCAGCGTGTACCTGTACGACATCGAGAACCGCCTGGTTCAGAAGCGGGTCCAGACCAACACCGATTGTGCCGCGCTCGCCTATGGCGGCACCTTGCAGGCGGCCTTCAAATACGATCCGACCGGCAGGCTGTACCAGGTGTCCGGCGGCGCACTTGGAACGCAGCGCTTCGCCTATGACGGCAATGCCCTGATCGGGGAATACAACGGTTCGGGGACGCTGCTGCGGCGCTATGTCCATGGTTCGAACGTCGAAGCGGATGATCCGCTGATCTGGTATGAAGGCAGCCAGGTAGCCTCTGCGGGCCGCCGGTACCTCCACGCGGATCCGCGCGGCTCGATCGTCGCGGTGACCGACTACCAGGGCACCGCGACCGCGACCAACACCTACGACGAATACGGTATACCAGACACCACGAGCGGTAACGACATCGCGACCAAGGGCCGGTTCCGCTACACCGGCCAGGCGTGGGTGCCCGAGCTGGGCATGTATTACTACAAGGCCCGCATCTACTCGCCCACGCTGGGCAGGTTCATGCAAACCGATCCGATCGGCTACGAGGACCAGTTCAACCTTTACGCATACGTCGGAAATGATCCCATCAACGCGATCGATCCGAATGGAAGAGAGACTTTTTATGTTGGCGGCGGGGGTGATGGATACGGTCATTCAATCGTGAAAGACTATGCGAAGGGGCGCGGCACCTATGTTCAACATTTCGAAGCGGTCGACTTTAGACAGGCGCTTCGCGATGCTGCCGACCGAGGCGAAAAAATAATTATCGTCGGCCATAGCTGGGGAGGTGCGAGAGCTATAAAAGCCATCGAAAGTAGTGGGGTTAAGGTTGATCTGCTCGTTACGGTCGATCCCGTTGGTAATGACTTTTCGTCGATACCAACTGATCAAATCGATCATTGGATAAATATCGAGGCAAACCCTCAAGAAAGAGATTGGTCTGACACTATCGCTTCTATTGGGGGAAAAACGCGTGGAACGGGACAAGCCGATGTGAATATGACCTTCGATCGCAATCACGATGAGTTCGGCGGAATGATGCGTGACGGGAACGTCCAAACATCCATTCGCGCTTTCGAAGCCCAAGAAACCACTCCTGCTCCTTGTCAACGTGCTGATCTGTCTGAGTCATGTTAAAGTCTATGCGAGACAATTGGAGTGGTCCTGTTAGAATCCTATGCCTCGGGATGGTATCTACACTCGCAATTTCGTGCACGTCACAGATCGAAGCTCAAAGCGCTCGTCTTGTCATGCTCGATGGGAAGAATGCTGTAATATCATTTGCGCTTCGAAACGAAGATGGGGTCCGGCAACTAACTAAAAGCGGAAAATATTACGTTGCTGTCGGCCCTTGCGATGCGCGAGGATCTGTCATGTATTACCCTGCTGATGTCGAAACCGACAGAACTGAAGGAACGACTGTATATTTTTCCATATTATTTGATAATGATGTGTCAGCATCGGAACTAACTTCACGATGCGCATACGTTAAGACAACTGGATACTCAGTATCAAAATTAGAAACATCATTCGTGAGAGTTCAAGTTGACCACTCTCCTTATTGATCCGACCCTGCCGGATTACGTATAGCGCACCGGACGGGATGTCTCCGTTATCCCATTGCCACCCCCACCGCCCGCCTGACCTCGTCGATCGCCCCGATCTGCGCGCCGTCGCGTAGTCCGAGCGCCTCAGTGAGCCTGGCGCGGCTATCGGTATAGAGCGCGACCGCATCCTTCGCCCTGCTGATCGCAACATAGACGGCGTGCGCATCGACGGTGTTGGCGTGGAAGCTTTCCAGATGGGCCATGACCCGCTCGGCGGTTTCGCCCTGGGCGGAATGGATGGTGCAGACCCAACCTGGCCAAATATGCCGATCGGCGAGCCGGGAGAGATCGAGCGCCTCCTGCTTGCCGTCCTCGCGCTCGATGGCAATGCCGCCCCGCTGCGGATCGATCCCGACCACGCTGGGGGTATGCCCGTTCAATCGCCCCGCGCCAACTAGGTCGACGATGCCTCTACGAGTTTGTGGCCCGACACCGCATCCCAATGCAAGCAGCCGCACTCGAACTTCAAGCTTTCGAGATCTGCCGGTGCGCAAGAGCCCCTTTCTCAAGCAGATTGAAGCTCCAATTTAAGAAGCGATGGGTGTTGCCAAAGAAGTCTGGATAGGCCCATCACAGAGGAGGTTTAACACCGAACCCCAAGCCCTTAGTGCCCGCACCAGGCAGGCGGCACTCTCCGTGGAGACGGCATGGGCGCTTACACCCCACCCATCACATGCTCGGAAGAAAATGGTGCTGCTGGGGAGGATTGAACTCCCGGCCTCACCCTTACCAAGGGTGCGCTCTACCACTGAGCTACAGCAGCACGGATCCGCCGCGGGAAACCTCGCGGGGTGGAGGCGCGCGCTAATGGCAGAGACCACGGATAAGTCAACCTTCGCTTGAGCCCCGGCGCGAATTTCGCAAGAAGCGTGCAAGATGACAGCCGAAAACGACAAGATGAGCCGCGAGGAACGCCTGGCCGCGAAATTGCGCGAGAACCTGCGCCGCCGGAAGGCCCAAGGACGCGAACTGGGGCGCGAAATGCGCGAATCGGATGCGCAAAGCCTTCCCAAGGGCGATGCGGGCAGCTAACGCGCCTTGCTCCTAGGGGAATAACGGGAGCCTTCTGTGTCGAAACTGATCCTCGTCCGCCATGGCCAGAGCGAGTGGAACCTCGCCAACCGCTTCACCGGCTGGTGGGACGTCGACTTGACGGCACAGGGCGAAGAAGAAGCGCGCGCGGCGGGCGAGTTGATGAAGGCAAAGGGCGTCCTCCCCACGACCGCCTTCACGAGCGTGCAGAAGCGCGCGATCAAGACGCTCAACATCGCGCTGGAAGCCTGCGACCGCTTGTGGATCCCGGTGACGCGCGACTGGCACCTCAACGAGCGCCACTATGGCGGCCTCACCGGCCTCGACAAGCAGCAGACGCGCGAGAAGCACGGCGACGAGCAGGTCCACATCTGGCGCCGCAGCTTCGATGTCCCGCCGCCCGAACTCGAACAGGGTAGCGAGTTCGACCTGTCGGACGATCCGCGCTACGCCGGGATCGACGTGCCGCGCACCGAGAGCCTGAAGCTCACGATCGAGCGTGTGCTGCCCTATTGGGAAGAGGCGATCCTGCCGCAGCTCGGCAAGGGCGAGACCGTCATCATCTCCGCCCACGGCAATTCGCTGCGCGCGCTGGTGAAGCACCTGTCGAACATTTCCGACGAGGAGATCACCGGCCTCGAAATCCCGACCGGCCAGCCGATCATCTACGACTTCGACGGCACCCATGTGGCCGGCGAACGCTATTACCTGAAGGACGCGTGAGATGAGCGCCCAAAGCTCACCCAAGGTCGCGATCGTCATGGGCAGCCAGTCGGACTGGGAGACCATGACCTGCGCCGCCGAAGTGCTCGAGGAGCTGGGCGTGGACAGCGATGTCCGTATCGTTTCCGCCCATCGCACGCCCGATCGCATGTACGACTTCGCCAAGGGTGCCGCGGCTGCGGGCTTCGAGGTCATCATTGCGGGCGCAGGCGGTGCGGCGCACCTGCCGGGCATGATCGCGGCCCTCACGCATCTTCCCGTGCTGGGCGTGCCGGTGCAGTCCAGGGCACTTTCGGGCGAGGACAGCCTGCTTTCGATCGTCCAGATGCCCGCCGGGGTCCCGGTCGGCACGCTGGCCATCGGCAAGGCCGGTGCGACCAATGCCGGGCTGCTGGCCGCCGCGATCCTCGCCAACCATGATCCCGCCCTCTCGCGAAGGCTGCAGGACTGGCGCCGGGCCCGGAGCGAGGCCGTGACCGAGCGGCCGGTCGACTGATGCTGGAGCGTGGGGGCACGATCGGCATCCTCGGCGGCGGCCAGCTGGGCCGCATGATGGCGATGAGCGCCGCCGAGCTCGGCTACCGCTGCATCGCCTATGCGCCTGAGGGCGACAATGTCGTGAGCTGCGTGTGCGACGACGTGTTCACGAACAAATGGGACGACACCGCGGCACTCGCGGCCTTCGCAGCCCAGTGCGACGTTGTCACCTGGGAGTTCGAGAACGTGCCCGTCGCCACGGCGCAGGCCATTCCCGCCGACCGGATCTTTCCGCACCCGCGCGCGCTCGAAACGGCGCAGGACCGGCTGGCGGAGAAACGCTTCGTCGAAGGGCTCGGCGGACGGCCTGCCGCCTATGCGCGGGTCGATTCCCGCTCCGATCTCGAAGCCGCGGTCGACCGGCTGGGCGCGCCGGGGATCCTCAAGACCCGGCGCGACGGTTACGACGGCAAGGGCCAGTGGCGGATCGGCTCTGCCCGCGACGCCGACGCGCTGCGCCTGCCCGACGTGCCGCTGATCTACGAAGGGTATGTCGAGTTCGAAGCCGAGTTCTCCGTGATCCTCGTGCGCGGGCAGGACGGCGAGATGCGCGTCTGGGATTCGACCCGCAATGCGCATGAGGGCGGGATCCTCGCGACCTCCAGCCTGCCTGCCGGACTCGCGATCGAGGCGCAGGTCGACGAAGCGCGCAGTCTGGCCGAACAGGTCGCCGATGCGCTGCGCTATGTCGGCGTGCTCACGCTCGAATTCTTCGCCACCAAGGAAGGCCCGATCTTCAACGAAATGGCCCCGCGCGTGCACAATTCGGGTCACTGGACGATCGAGGGCGCGGTCACCAGCCAGTTCGAGAACCACATCCGCGCGGTCGCGGGCCTGCCGCTCGGCGATACGGCGACGGTCGCCCGGGGCGTGACGATGACCAATATCATCGGCGATGCGATCACGACTGCGCAGGATTTTCTCGGCCAGCCCGACACGCATCTCCACGATTACGGCAAGGCCGAAGTGCGCCAGGGCCGCAAGATGGGCCATGTCACCCGGCTGGAGCGGTAATGGGCCTGTTCCTGATCTATGCGCGCGCGGCGAACGGCTGCATCGGCAAGGACGGCGCGCTGCCGTGGCATCTCCCGGCTGACCTGAAGCGCTTCAAGGCGCTGACCATGGGGCCAGAGAAGCAGGGGCGGCCGATGATCATGGGCCGCAAGACGTTCGAGAGCCTGCCCGGACTGCTTCCGGGCCGTCGCCACATCGTGCTGACCCGCAGGGAGCGCTGGGATTCGGCGGGTGCCGAGGTCGTTCGCTCGGTAGAGGAAGCGCTGGCAGCGGCGGGTGTGGGCGAAGACGGGGGCGAGGTCGCGGTCATCGGCGGGGCGGCCATCTACGACGTGTTCATGGAGCATGCCGACCGGGTGGAGCTGACCGAAATCCACGCAGATTTCGAAGGCGACACCTTCATGCCGCCGCTCGGCCCCGAATGGGAAGTGGTCGGGCGCGAGGATTTCGCCGCCGAGGGCGACCTGCCCGCCTACAGCTTCGTGACGCTCGAGCGCGCACGATGAGGCGGCGCCTGCTTATCGGCGCGGGCGTGCTCGTCCTCACCCTTGCCGGGGCGTTCTTCGCTCTCGGCCCCGGTATCGTCGAGCGCGGCATGAACCGTATCGATGGCAAGCCGCTGATCGAAGTGTCCGAGGAGGCAAAGGCGCTCCATGCGACGCTCACCATCGTCGACCTGCATTCGGACACGTTGCTGTGGAAGCGCGACCTGCTCGACGCTGCGGATCGCGGACACATGGACCTGCCCCGCCTGCAGCAGGGCAATGTCGCGCTGCAGGTGTTCTCCAGCGTGACCAAGACGCCCAAGGGGCAGAACTACGACGCCAATGGCGCCGATACCGACAACATCACCCTGCTGGCCGTCGCGCAGCTGCAGCCGATCCGCACGTGGAACAGCCTGCTCGAACGCTCGCTATGGCATGCCGAAAAGCTGGAGGCGGCGGTCGAAACCGCGCGCGAGCGACTCTACCAGGTGTGGTCCCCGACCGATCTGGAGCGGCTGCTGCGCGCCCGCACCGACGCGAACAGGCCGGTCGGGGCGCTGTTCAGCGCAGAGGGGCTGCAGAGCCTCGAAGGCAATCCCGACAATCTCGACCGGCTCTACGCCGTGGGCATGCGCATGGCGGGGCTGACGCATTTCTTCGACAACGCGCTCGCCGGGTCGATGCACGGGCTGGAGAAGGGCGGGCTGACCCCCATGGGCCGCGATGTCGTCCGCCGGATGGAGCGCATGGGCATGATCGTCGATATCGCGCATTGCAGCCACCAGTGCGTCGCCGACATTCTCGCCATGGCACAGCGGCCTGTCGTCTCGAGCCACGGCGGGGTGCAGGCGACCTGCGAGGTCAACCGCAACCTCACCGACGCGGAAATCCGCGGCGTCGCGGCAACCGGCGGGATCATCGGCGTCGGCTACTGGGAGGGTGCGGTCTGCGATACCTCGCCGCGGGCTGCGGCGAAGGCGATGAAGCATGTCCGCGATCTAGTCGGCATCGAGCACGTCGCGCTCGGCAGCGACTACGACGGGGCGACAACCGTGCGGTTCGATACCGCTCAGCTGGTCCAGGTGACGCAGGCCCTGATGGACGAAGGCTTCAGCGAGGACGAAATCCGCGCGGCTATGGGCGGCAATGCGCTGCGCGTCATCGGCGAAGGGCTGGTGCCCCAAGGAGGTGCGGCGTGAGGTTTCTCGACCATCGTGATCCGCTGCCAGAGAGCCTGCGTGGCGCGATCATCGCGCTCGGCAATTTCGACGGTTTCCATCTCGGCCACCAGGCGGTGGCGGGCGAGGCGATCCGCTGGGCGCGCGAGGAGGGCCGTCCCTCGATCATCGCCACTTTCGATCCGCATCCCGTCCGCCATTTCAAGCCCGATGCGCCGCCCTTCCGGCTGACCACGCTCGAGCAGCGACAGGAACTCTATCTCGCCGCCGGGGCGACCGCGATGCTGGTGTTCCATTTCGATCGCGAACTGGCCGGCACCACTGCGGAGGATTTCGTGCAGAAGCTGCTCGCCGAACACCTCGGCGCGGCGGGGGTGGTGACGGGCGAGGATTTCACCTTCGGCAAGGCGCGGGGCGGGAATTTTACGCGCCTCGTCGAACTGGGCCGCGAGGTTGGCATTGCGGCCCGCGCCGTGCCGCCGGTCCTCGACCACGGCGCGCCCGTCTCCTCCAGCCGCGTCCGCGATGCCTTGCGCGAAGGCGACCCGCAGGAGGCTGCGCGTCTCCTCACCCGACCCTTCGCCATTCGCGGCGTCGTCCAGCATGGCGACAAGCGCGGGCGCGAGATCGGCTATCCGACCGCAAACCTTCCGGTCGAACATTACCTGCGCCCGAAATATGGCATCTACGCGGTGACCGGGCGCATCCTGTCCACCGGGCAGGAGCTGAAGGGCGCGGCCAATATCGGCGTGCGCCCGCAATTCGATCCGCCCAAGGAATTGCTCGAACCCTATTTCTTCGACTTCTCGGGCGACCTCTACGGGCAGGAAATCGAGGTGGCCTTCCACCACTTCCTGCGCGGCGAGGCGAAGTTCGATTCGCTCGACGCCCTGATCGAACAGATGGGCCGCGACTGCGACAGGGCGAGAGACCTCCTCGGATGAAAACCTGGCTCAAGCGCCTCGGCCTCGCCGGGGCGGTGCTGTTCCTCGTGCTGACGCTGGTCAATGCCAGCTGGCTCGCGCCCGATCCGACGGGTTCGGTGAAGCTCATCGCGCATCGCGGGCTCTACCAGCAATATGACAAGACCGGGGTCGGGCGCGACACCTGCACCGCGGACCGGCTCGAACAGCCGGTGCACGATTACCTCGAGAACACCACCCGCTCGATCGCCCGCGCGGCGAAGCTCGGCGCGTGGTTCGTCGAGGTCGATATCGCGCCCACGAAAGACGGCAGGATCGCGGTGTTTCAGGACTGGACCGTCGACTGCCGCACCGATGGCAGCGGCGAGACGCGCGATCTGACGCTCGCGCAGCTGAAGGCGCTCGACGCGGGCTTTGGCTACACCGCGGATGGCGGAAAGACCTTCCCCTTCCGCGGCAAGGGCGTCGGCGCAATCCCCACGCTGGACGAGGCGCTGGCGGCTTCGGGCCGCGCGCGGCTGCTCTACAATTTCAAGAGCAAGGACCCGGCCGAGGCCGACCTGCTCGCCGCCGCGCTCAAGGCCGCCGGGCGCGACACGAGTGCGAAGGGCGATGCCTTCTACGGCGCGCAAGGCCCGGTCGACCGCATCCGCACCCATTTCCCCGAAGCCTGGGCCTTCAGCATGGAAGAGGGCAAGGCCTGCACCAAGGCCTATCTCGCGCTCGGCTGGAGCGGCTACGTGCCCGAGGCCTGTCGGGGCGGGACGATCTTCGTGCCGCTGAATTACCAATGGGCCTTCTGGGGCTGGCCCAACCGCATGATCGCGCGGATGGACGCGGTCGGCGCGCGCATCATGGTGCTCGGCCCGCAGGGCGAGGGGCGCCCGCGCGGGCTCGACCTGCCCGAACAGCTCGGCGCAATTCCCGCCAGCTTCAACGGCTATGCCATGGTCGATGACACGCTTGCCGTCATCCCCGCGCTCTTCCCCCGCTTCGACGACCGCCGACCGCAAGAATTCGAAGTGCTGCAAGCCGGCCTCGAACGCCGCCGTGTGCGGCGGGGCGATTGACGAAGGTCTCTACGTCACTTTGCAGTCATTGCGAGGAGCCGAAGGCGACGCGGCAATCCAGAGAGGGCAGGACCTGGATTGCTTCGCTATGCTCGCAATGACTAGTATTTGCAGTAGGCACGCGAACGGCTAAGGCGCGCAGCCTATGTCTGAACAGCGCGACTATCGAGACACGGTCTTCCTGCCCAAGACCGATTTTCCCATGAAGGCCGGCCTTCCGCAGAAGGAGCCCGGCATTGCATCGCGCTGGGAGAACGAGGCGCTCTACAAGCAGCTGCGCGAAGCGCGCGAGGGGCGGCAGAAGTTCATCTTCCACGACGGCCCGCCCTACGCCAATGGCGACATGCATATCGGCCATGCGCTGAACCATGTGCTGAAGGACATGGTCTGCCGCACGCAGAACCTGCTCGGCAAGGATGCGCCCTACGTGCCCGGGTGGGACTGCCACGGCCTGCCGATCGAATGGAAGGTCGAGGAGCAGTACCGCAAGAAGAAGCTCGACAAGAACCAGGTCCCGGCGAAGGAATTCCGCGCCGAATGCCGCGCCTATGCGCAGCACTGGGTCGATGTGCAGCGCGAACAGTTGAAGCGCCTCGGCATCATGGCCGACTGGGACAATCCCTATCTCACCATGCAGTTCGACAGCGAGGCGACCATCGTTGCCGAGCTGATGAAGTTTGCCGAGGCGGGCAATCTCTATCGCGGGTCGAAGCCGGTGATGTGGAGCCCGGTGGAGGAAACGGCGCTGGCCGAGGCGGAGGTGGAGTACGAGGACATCGTCTCGACCCAGATCGACGTGGCGTTCGAGATCGTGGAGAGCCCGGTCGAGGAACTTGTCGGCGCGCATGCGGTGATCTGGACGACGACGCCGTGGACGATCCCGGTGAACCAGGCTTTGGCTTATGGGCCGGACGTCGAATATGTCCTTTATCGCGTCCGAGGCGGTGAAAGTAATCAGGTGCTCGGCTCCTATCTGGTGGCCCGCGAGCTGATTGCGGACATCGCGCAGCGCCTTTTTCTTCCCGAGCATCAGCCAACGGATTGGATGGAAGAGCTTTGGTCGGGCAAAGGCTCCGACCTCGCCGGGACCGTCGCGCGCCACCCGATGCACCATCTCGGCGGGTTCTACGCCAAACCGCGTCCCTTCCTGCCGGGCGAGTTCGTCACCACCGACAGCGGCACCGGCCTCGTCCACATGTCGCCCGACCATGGCGAGGACGATTTCGAGCTGTGTCGCGCGAACGGGATCGAGCCGCAGTTCGCGGTCATTGGTGACGGGCGCTATCGCGACGACTGGCCGTGGCTGGGTGCGCATGACGAGCGCCGCCGCAGCGTCATCAACAAGCCGTTCAATTCGCCCGAAGGCCCGATCTGTGCGGACCTGCGCGAAGCCGGCGCGCTGCTCGCCGCGAGCGAGGATTACGCGCACTCCTACCCGCACAGCTGGCGCTCCAAGGCCAAGGTCATCTTCCGCTGCACCCCGCAATGGTTCGTGCCGATGGACAAGCACCTCGCCCATCTGCCCGCCATCTCGCGCGCCGAGCAGCGCTGGGAAGGCGAGGGCGGCGACAACACGATCGACGAGGCGGCAACTGCCGGTTCGCCGACCCTGCGCGAACTCGCGCTCGACGCGATCCGCGACACGCGCTTCGTGCCAGAGAAGGGCCGCAACCGCATCGGCTCGATGGTCGAGGGTCGTCCCGACTGGGTGCTCTCGCGCCAGCGCGCCTGGGGTGTGCCGATCACGCTGTTCGTGAAGAACGGCACCGGCGAATATCTGCAGGACCCCGAGGTCAACGCGCGGATCGTCGCCGCCGTCGCCGAAGAGGGCGTCGATGCCTGGGACGAGGCGCGCAAGGCCGAATTCCTCGGCTCGGGCTACGATGCCGACGAATACGAGATGGTCACCGACATTCTCGACGTCTGGTTCGATTCGGGCTGCACCCATGCCTTCGTGCTCGAAAGCGGGCGCTGGCCGGAAATGCGCTGGCCGGCCGACCTCTACCTCGAAGGCAGCGACCAGCATCGCGGCTGGTTCCAGTCGAGCCTGCTCGAAAGCTGCGCCACGCGCGGCCGCGCGCCCTACGACGAGATCCTGACCCACGGCTTCACCATGGATGCCAAGGGCAAGAAGATGTCGAAGAGCCTCGGCAACACGATCGATCCCTTGAAGGTCATGGAGCAGTACGGCGCGGACATCATCCGCCTGTGGGCGCTTTCGGTCGACTTCACCGAGGACCACCGTATCGGCGACGAGATCCTCAAGGGCGTCGGCGACCAGTATCGCAAGCTGCGCAACACCTTCCGCTACCTGCTCGGCGCGCTCGACGGTTTCGTCGGCGACATGGGCGATGCGGGCGAGGTGCCGGAGCTGGAGCTCTATGTGCTCGCCATGCTGGCCGATCTCGACGGCAAGCTGCGCCAGGCGGTCGATGATTACGACTTCAACGCCTACACGCGCCTGCTGGTCGATTTCTGCAACGAGGACCTCAGCGCCTTCTTCTTCGATATCCGCAAGGACAGCCTTTATTGCGATGGGCCGGACAGCACCAAGCGCAATGCCTATCGCACCGTGCTCGATCTGCTGTTCCATGCGCTGGTGCGCTATGCCGCGCCGGTGCTGGTGTTTACGGCGGAAGAAGTCTGGCAGAGCCGGTATCCTGATGGCGGCAGCGTCCACCTGCTCGAATGGCCCAAGGTGCCCGGCGTTACCGCCAATGGCGCCAGGTGGCAGCAGCTGCGCGACTTGCGCGAAAAGGTCATGGAAGCGATCGAGCCGCTGCGGCGCGAGAAGGTCATCCGCTCGGGACTGGAGGCCGATGTGGTCGTGCCCGCGAGCGCGGTGCCCGAAGGCTTCACCGACGCGGATCTCGCCGAGCTGTTCATCACCGCGTCAGTCACGCGCGGCGATAGCGACGCGGTGAGTGTGACCCGGACCAGCGATAACAAGTGCGGCCGCTGCTGGCGCCATCTGCCCAGCGTGCCCGAGGACGGCGCGCTGTGCGACCGGTGCGAGGACGTGGTCGCCCAGCTGGACGGCGCCGCATGAGCCCGGTGATGAAGCACCGCCTGATCGGTTGCCTGCTGGCGCTGGGCATCTATGGCGTAGACCAGTGGTCCAAGAATTACGTCACCAAGGTGCTCGGCATCGACGAGATCGGCAAGGCGATGGAGATCGTGCCGTTCTTCGACCTGCGCTTCACCCGCAATTTCGGCGTGTCGCTCGGCATGTTCGAGGCGACCTCGCCCGAAATGCGCTGGGGCCTGGTGCTCGTCACCGGGCTGATCGCGCTGGTGGTGACCGTGTGGATGCTGCGCGAGAAGCTCTTCGGCGATATCCTCGGCCTGTCGCTGATCCTCGGCGGCGCGCTGGGCAATATCAAGGACCGGTTCGACCTCGGCTATGTGGTCGATTTCGCCGACCTGCATTTCGGCGACTTCCGCCCCTTCCTCATCTTCAATGTCGCCGATGCGGCTATCACCATCGGCGTTGTCATCATCCTTGCGCGGGCCGTGTTCATGCGCGAAAAGGAGGTCGACGATCTCATGACCACGAAGGCGCCCGACGCCGCGGAGAATACCCAATGACGAAATTCGCCCGTATCGCCATCATCGCCGGGCTCGGCGCCATGACCGCGGCCTGCGGCGGGACCGGCCTGTTCGACCGCGACCGTCCGGACGAGTTCGCCGTGCAGCGCCAGGCGCCGCTGGTGGTCCCGCCCGACTTCAACCTCGAACCGCCCGCTCCCGGCGCGCCGCGCCCGGCGGAAGGCTCGACCGCAGAGCAGGCGCTCGACGCGCTGTTCGGCGGCCCGGCGCCGCGCTCGAGCGTCGAAACCAGCGTCCTCGACCGCGCCGGCGCGGCCGACCCGGGCATCCGCTCGAGCGTCGGCGATCCCGCGACCGCGACCGTCGCCAAGGGCTCGGTCACCCGCGACATCATCGCCGCCCCCGAAGGCGACGGCGCGACGGCCGTGGCGGTTATACCTAGCTGATAGTTTTCCGCACCGACCTCCGTCGGTGCGTCCTCGGCGCCATTCTTCCTTCGCTGCGCTCAGTCAGGCGCCTGCGGGCGGCCGGTCGGCCTTGCCTCGCTGCGCTCGGTGCTCTGGGAGAGGCCGGCCTTAGCTGAGGTCGAGCGTTCGGCCTTGTCCTTCGCATTCGTGCCCTTGATCATGTCGCGCATGGCTGACCATTCCGCGTCCCCCAGTCCGTGGAGGGCGCCCCAGAAGGTGCCGCCGGTCGCCTGGTAACCCGCGCCGTCGATGGCGATGGTCTGGCCGTTCACCCATTCCGCGCCCGGGCCCATCAGGAACACCGCGAGATTGGCGAGCTCGTGCATCTCGCCGTGGCGGCCCATCGGGTTGAGCTCGTCGTTCGAATTGCCGCCCCTGCCGCCGGGCGAAAGCCGCGCGCTCATGCCCTTGGTCGGGAAGAGGCCCGGCGCGATGGCGTTGAAGCGCAGGCCGTAGCGGCCCCATTCGACCGCGAGGCTCTGGGTCATGGCGTTGATCCCCGCCTTGCTCATGGCCGAGGGAACCACGAAGGCGCTGCCGTTCCACACCCAGGTCGTGAGGATCGCGAGGAAGCTCGCCTTGCGCTTTTCCGCGATCAGCCGTTTGCCGACTTCCAGCGTGACGTAGAAGGTCCCACGAAAGACGATGTCGCTGATCGCATTGAAGCCGTTTACCGACAGGTCCTCGGTCCGGCTGATGAAGTTCCCCGCGGCGTTGTTGACGACGCCGGTGAGCGGCCCGCGCTCCCAGATCGCATCCACCATCGTCCTGATCGCCTCCGGATCGCGAATGTCGCAGGCGTGGCCGATCACCGTGCCGCCATGCGCATCCATCAGTTCCTGCGCGGTCTCGTCGAGCTTGCCCTGCCGCCGTCCGCAGATGTGCACCTCCGCCCCCAGCCTGACGAAAGCCTCGGCCATCTCGCGCCCCAGCCCGGTTCCGCCGCCGGTGACGAGGATGCGCTCGCCCTGCATCAACCCATCGCGGTACATCAGCTTGGAAATATCCATCCTGCTCTCCTCTTCCGCAGCAAGGCATAGCGCACACGTGCCGCGAAACCAGATTGAATCGCGCCGCTGTATTGCCTAGCTATGACGGTATGGACGACACGCCTCTCACGCCGCTCGACCCGGCCTACGCCACCATGCTCCGCCTGCAGTTCGCGATCGCTGCGCTGGTCCTGCTGGGAGCCGCGACCGCGGCCGAAATCGCCATTCCCGGATACACCGGCGCGGTTTGGCTGCCGGTCATTCTGTTCTCGCTCTGGCTGCTGATCCGCATGCCGATGCGCCGCTATGCCGCGCGCGGTTATTCGCTGGTGGAGGAACGGCTGCGCGTGGTGCGCGGCATATTGTTCCGCTCGGACACGGTGGTGCCCTTCGGCCGGGTCCAGCATATCGACGTCAACCAGGGACCGCTCGAGCGGGTGTTCCATCTCGCCACGCTCACCGTGCACACGGCGGGCACGCACAATGCCTCGGTCTCGCTCCCCGGCCTCGCGCATGCCGATGCGGTGGCGATCCGCGAGGATATCCGCGCGGCGATCCGGCGCGACACGCAGTGACGGCGATCCAGCCTGCAATCGCGATGGATGCGCCTCAGCGCACCCACCCGCGCACCTTCGCGGTAAAGGCGGCGACGATGCTGACCCAGCTCGTCATTCCCATCGGCGTCGCCTCGGTGACGATCCTCGACGATGGCGATCTTGGCGATCTGGCGGTCTATTTCCTGCCCTTTGTGCTGCTCGTGATCGCCGCGAATTTCGCCGTCGCATACCTCCAGTGGACGCGCCTCACCTATGCCGTGCGCGAGAACGACATAAGGGTCGAGAGCGGGCTGCTGTCCCGTGCCGCGCGCTCGATTCCCTATGAGCGGATACAGGACGTCAGCCTCGAGCAGAAGTTGCTGCCGCGGCTGTTCGGGCTGGTCGAGGCAAAGTTCGAAACCGGCGCAGGCGGCGGCGACGACCTCAAGCTGGCCTATCTTGCCGAAGAGGAAGGTGACCGGCTGCGCGAGCTGATTCGAGCGCGCCGCGATGGGCGCAGCATCGCAGCCGAACTTGCCGAGGCCCCCACCGAAGAGGCTAGCGAAACGCTCTTCGCCATGCCACCGCGGCGTGTCTTCACCTTCGGATTGTTCGAATTCTCGCTCGCCGCCGTGGCCGTCCTCGGCGGTCTTGCGCAGCAGCTCGAATTCCTGCTGCCCTTCGAACTGTGGGATCTCGACGGCTGGCAGGAACGGCTCGCGGGGCCGGGGCAATGGCTGTCGGGTCTTGGCCCGCTGGCGAAGGCGGCGGGTATCGCCATCGCAATCGCTACGCTGGCATGGGTGGGCGTGACGACCGGCGTCGTGCGCACTGCGCTGCGCGAGTGGGATTTCAGGCTGGAGCGTACGGAGAAAGGCCTGCGCCGCCGCCGCGGCCTATTAACCCGCACCGACCTCGTCATGCCGGTACACCGGGTGCAGGCGCTAAAGCTGACGACCGGCTTCCTGCGCCGCAGGTTCGGCTGGTACGGGCTCAGCGTCGTGAGCCTTGCGAGCGACAAGGCATCCTCGAACCACGAGGCCGCACCCTTCGCTCAGATCGGGGAAATCGTGCCGATCGCGGCTGCGACCGGCTTCGCCCTTCCTCCCGAAGGGCTCGACTGGAAGCGACGCAGCCCGCGCGCCAGCATCGATAGCGCTCTCATCGAAGGCAGCATCCTGCTCGGGGTTTCGGCACTGGTATTTGTCTTTTCCCCCTATGCGTGGAACGGCCTGCTGCCGCTTGTTCCGGGAGCGATCGTCGCGCTGCGCCAATACTATCTCTACCGGTTTGACCGGCACGCCCTGTCCGGGCGCTTTCTTTATGCGCGACACGGCTGGCTTGCGCCGCGCATGATGATCGGCTCGCGCGTCAAGCTCCAGTCGGTCGAGCTCGCACAGGGGCCCCTCGCCCGCCGCAGGGGCTATGCCGACCTGCGCTTCGGCCTTGCCGGCGGCTCGTTCGAAATCGAGGGCATGGAGCTCGAAGACGCACAGGCTTGGCGACAGGCGGTGCTGGAGAGCCTCTCATCGACCGACTTTTCCGAGATATCGGGGGCCGCGCCCGACATGGAGCAGTCAGGCGCGTAACGCGGCCCATTCGGGGTTCCGGCGGAAAGCCGCTTCGACATAGGAGCAGTTCGGCGCGATCCTGAAGCCCTGCTCGCGCGCGTCCGAAACCAGCGCATCGACCAGCTTTGCGGCCACACCCTTGCCGCGCATTTCGGGCGGCACGAAGGTGTGATTCGCATGGCGCACCCCGCCACGCTCGACCCACGTCAGTTCGGCCTGCCGTTCGACGCCGGGCAGGTCCACCACATAGGCGCCCTTGGTTTCGTCGCCCTTGCGCTCGACGGTAATTTCGTTGCTGTCGCTCATCGCAAATTCCTTTCTGTGCAAGCAATGCATGCACGGTTATGCGCGTTCCGATGCAGTTCCTGTCCGACAATGCCGCCAGCGTCCATCCCGCCGTGTGGGAGGCGATGCGCGCGGCGGACAATCCGGACGCGCCTTATGACGGGGATGCGATCTCCGCCTCGCTCGACGAGAAGATGTCCACGCTGTTCGGGCGCGAATGCGCGGTGCTCTGGGTCGCTACCGGGACTGCGGCCAATTGCCTCGCGCTCGCGACGATGGTGCAGCCGCATGGCGGGGTCGTGTGCCATGAAGAAGCTCATATCGAGGTGGACGAGGGCGGCGCGCCCGGCTTCTACCTCCACGGCGCGAAGCTGCTGCTGGCGCAAGGCGAGGGCGCGAAGCTGACGCCCGAGGGGATACGCGCCGTGATCGACCCGATCCGCGACGACGTCCACCAGGTCCAGCCGCACGCGATCTCGATCACGCAGGCGAGCGAGTACGGTCGCAGCTACCGCCCCGCAGAGGTGCAGGCGATCGCCGCGCTGGCGAAGGAGCGCGGGCTCGGCTTCCACATGGACGGTGCGCGCTTCGGCAATGCGGTGGCCTTCCTCGATTGCTCTGCGGGCGAGGCGGCAGGGCCGGTCGATGCGCTTAGCTTCGGGTTCGTGAAGAACGGCGGGATGACGGCGGAAGCGATCGTGTTCTTCGACGACGAGGCGGCCGATATCGCGCGCTATCGCCGCAAGCGCGCCGGTCACCTGCAGTCCAAGGGCCGCTATCTCGCCGCGCAGATCCACGCCATGCTCGACGGCGACGTGTGGCTCGCCAATGCGCGCCACGCCAACGCGGCCGCGGCCGAGATCGCCGGAGCCTGCGGGGAGCGGCTGATGCATCCGGTAGAGGCGAACGAGTTGTTCGTCCGCTGCACGGAAGCGGAACGCGAGGCGCTGCGCGGGCAGGGTTTCGGCTTCTACGACTGGGGCGCCGATGCCGCGCGCTTCGTCACCGCCTGGAACACGCGCGAGGAGGATGCCCGCGCGCTCGCCGGGGCCATCGCCAGCCTATGAGCACGGCAAGCAGCGGCGAGAGCCTCTTCACCCCGCGCAATTTCGGCGCCTTCCTGCTCGTCAGCCTGATCTGGGGCGGGACGTGGCTGGTGATCCGCGACCAGATTTCTTCCGTGCCGCCGGCCTGGTCGATCGCCTATCGCTTCGTCGTCGCCTCGCTCGGCATGTTCGCGCTGGCGCGGCTGCGCGGCGAACCGTTCTGGCTGCGGCCGGGCGCGCTGCCGTTCGTGCTGGCGCTGGGCGTGTTCCAGTTCTCGCTCAACTTCGGCTTCGTCTATCGCGCCGAAGCCTATGTCACCTCGGGCCTGGTCGCGGTGATCTTTGCGCTGCTGGTGGTGCCCAATGCGGTGCTCGGCAAGATTTTCCTCGGCCAGCCGATCCGGCGCGAATTCGTCCTCGGCTCCTCGATTGCCGCCATCGGCGTCGCGATGCTGTTCGCGCAGGAATACCGTGCGACCCCCGCCACTCTGGGCGAGGTGCTGCTCGGTGTGGCGCTATGCGTCGGTGGCATCCTCTCGGCCAGTATCGCCAACATCGTGCAGGCGACCGAAGGGGCCAAGCGCCAGCCGCTGCTGACCCTGCTCGCCTGGTCGATGCTCTGCGGCGTCGGGCTTAACGCCACCTATGCGCTGGTGATGGACGGCCCGCCGCAGTTCGATCCGCGACCCGAGTATGCCCTCGGTGTGCTCTATCTCGGCCTCGCCGGGTCGGTGGTGACCTTCCCGCTCTACTACGGTCTCGTGCGAAAGGTGGGGGCGGGGCAGGCGGCCTACAGTTCGGTTGTGGTGCCGATCGTGGCGATGATCCTCTCGACCCTGTTCGAAGGCTTCGTCTGGGGCCCTCTCCCCGCAGCGGGCGCTATCGTCACGATCGCCGGGATGGTCGTCGCGATGCGCGGCCGCAGCGCCCCGCCGCCGCGCCGCGCTACGCCCGAGCCTTAACGTGTTGCCTTCGGTCTGGACATCCGTCCTGACCTTGCTGTTCCATCCCACGCCCCCCCGGCCACCCACGGCACGGTATTCTATGGGTGGCCGGGAGGGGGCGCGGGATGGAACAGGGCGCAGCGGTTGACGCAGTCAGCCGCCATCAGACGCCATAAGGCTGCTCAGACCTTCCTTGTAGGTAGGATACTCCGGTTCCCAGCCCAGCACGCGTTTCGCCTTGCCGTTCGCCACGCGGCGGTTCTCGGCGTAGAAACCGCGTGCCATCGGGGAGAGGTCGGCCTCTTCCATCGTCTGGAGCGGCGGGGGCTGCGTACCCAGCAGGCGGCACGCTTCCTCGATGACGCAGTTCTGGCTGGTCGGAAGATCGTCGGCGAGGTTGTAGGCGCCCGCCGGAGCCTCGGCTCGCACCGCCGCCACCACGCCCCCCACGATATCGTCGACATGCACCCGGCTGAAGACCTGGCCCGGAATGTCGATCCGGTGCGCCTTGCCCTCGCGCACCCGGTCGAACGCACTGCGCCCCGGGCCGTAGATGCCGGGGAGGCGAAACACGCGCGCGCCAAGGCCAAGCCAGCGCGCATCGCAGTCGGCGCGCGCCGTGCGCCTGCCGCCGCCGGTCGGCGTGCTCTCGTCGACCCATGCGCCCGCTGCGTCGCCATAGACGCCGGTCGAGGAGAGATAGCCGAGCCACTTGCCGTCCAGCACATTGTCATAGGCGTCCAGCACCGGATCGCGGTCGTCGGCGGGCGGCACCGAGCTCAGCACATGGCTGGCCGCAGCCACCGCCGCTTCGACCGCGGATCGATCCGCGAAGTCGAGATTGCCCGCACTACCCGTCGCATCGACCTGCCACCCGTCCTCGCGCAGTGCGTCTGCGATGCGCGAGGCGGTGTAGCCGAGCCCGAAGATCAGCAGGCGGCTCATTCGGAGTCGAGATAGCCGGCTTCGGGAACCACGACCTGCGGGTTCTCCACATGATCGGCCTTCCACTGCATCGCCATGCGCACGCGGGTCGCGCCGCTCGGGTGGTCGAAGAACAGCGCCTCCTCCAGCGGGCCGGGCTCGATCTTGCGGTATTCGGACAGGCGCATGGCGACTTTGGCGAACCCGTCGGGCTCGCGCGCCGCGTCGAGGCCGAAGGCGTCGGCATGGCTCTCCGCCCAGCGGATCAGCGAGTTGGTGGCAGGGGTCATCAGGAACATCCACACTGCCATGCAGATGGCGAGGACCGGCAGCGACGCAGGGTCGGCGATGTCGCGCACGCCCCAACGCTGGCCGTGCCGCGCGATCAGCCAGGGAGCGATGCGGCTGGTGACGAACAGGCCGAGCGCGAAGAGCGACAGCATGATGCCGACGATCCACCACACGTGGTTCAGCTTGTAGTGGCCCATCTCGTGGCCCATCACGGCGAGGATTTCCTCCTCGCTGGTGCGTTCGAGCAAATTGTCGTTCAGCGAAATGCGGATCGTCGGGCCGAGGCCGGAGACATTGGCCGAAATGCGCTTGTGCTGCTTCGACTGGTCGAAGACGTAGATGTGCTCCGCCGGGATGTCGTATTGCGCCGCGACCGCCTCGATCTTCTCGCGCAGCGGGCCCTGCTCCATTTCGGTATAGGTGTTGAACAGCGGCGCGATGAACACCGGACCGAGGATCATGCCGACCGTCAGGAAGGCCCCGATCACGCCGGTCGCCCACAGCCACCATGTGCGCGGCGCGCGCCGGATGACCGCATAGACGAGGATGATGATGAGCGGGGCGACGATCAGGGTTATCGCGAGATCGATCGCCCATTCGCCCGCCCATGCGCCGAACGACTGGTCGAGCAGGTCGTAGGATTTCTCGCGGTAAAAATCGGCGTAGATCGACCATGGCAGCACTGCGAGACTGCCGGCGAGCAGGTAGAGGAAACCCGTGATCCCGGTGACGAGCCAGCGGCGCTTGCTCACCCGTTCGCCTAGATTGCGAAACGCATTGGCGAGACGGAAGCGGAGCAACAGCCAGTCGATAAGGACGGACACCACCGTTCCCCACAGGATCAGCCAGTAGCCGCCCTCGAAATAGGCGTCCGACTGGGCCCGCGCGGATCCCTGCAGCGTGTCCAGATAGGCGCGCGTCGCGGTTTCGACATCGAAGGAGCCACCTGCGGCGGCGAGCAGATCGAGCATCGTTTCATTCCCTCCCAATGTCGTGCGGGCTGCGACCATCGCGCGAAACTGTCAATCCACGGCGATCCGCCAACCGACCAGTGAACCTCAAGGCTCGACGGGCGTTCAAACACGTGACAGAGCCAGGCGCTTGAAGGAGATCGACGGACCCCATGGATATCGCCCGCACACCCGCAAATCCCGATGGCAACCCGGAAATGGCCGACGCGGCCCACGCGCCGAGCGAACCGTCCACCATTCGGCGCGAGGATTACCGGCCCTTCGCGTGGATCGTGCCTGAGACCCGGCTCGAGTTCGACCTCGGCCTCGAATCGACGCGGGTCACCGCACGGCTGACGGTCGCGCGCAATCCGAAGGCCGACCCATCGCCGGTCATCCGGCTCAATGGCGACGGCCTCACAGCCGACAGCGTGCTGGTCGATGGCGAGCCGAGCAGCGCCTGGGCCATGGACGGCGACAATTTGCTGCTGACCCTGCCGGGCGAGGCGCACGAGATCGCGATCGCCACCGAAATCGACCCCTCGTCCAATTCGCAGCTGATGGGCCTCTACGCCTCGAACGGCATGCTCTGCACCCAGTGCGAAGCCGAGGGTTTCCGCCGCATCACTTTCTTCCCCGACCGGCCCGATGTGCTCAGCACCTACACCGTGCGCATGCGGGGTGCGAAGGCGCAATTCCCGGTCCTGCTGTGCAACGGCAACCGGGTGGCGACGGGGGAGGATGGCGAGGCGCACTGGGCCGAATGGCACGATCCCTGGCCCAAGCCGTCCTACCTCTTCGCGCTGGTCGCGGGCGACCTCGTCGCGCGGACCGACCGCTTCGCCACGATGAGTGGGCGCGATGTCGAGCTGAACGTCTACGTCCGCGACGGCGACCTCGACCGCACCGAGCATGCCATGGAGAGCCTCAAGCGCTCGATGAAATGGGACGAGGAGGTCTTCGGCCGCGAATACGATCTCGACCTGTTCAACATCGTCGCCGTGTCGGACTTCAACATGGGGGCGATGGAGAACAAGGGCCTCAACGTCTTCAACACCAAATACGTCCTCGCCGACCCCGATACCGCCACCGATGGCGATTTCGACGGGATCGAGGGTGTGATCGGCCACGAATATTTCCATAACTGGTCGGGCAACCGCATCACCTGCCGTGACTGGTTCCAGCTGAGCCTGAAGGAAGGCTTCACCGTGCTGCGCGACCAGCTGTTCAGCGCCGACATGGGCAGCGAGCCGGTCAAGCGAATCGAGGACGTGCGGGTCCTGCGCAGCGTCCAGTTCCCCGAGGATTCGGGGCCGCTGGCGCACCCGATCCGGCCCGATTCCTATCGCGAGATCAACAACTTCTATACCTCGACGGTCTACAACAAGGGGGCCGAGGTGATCCGCATGATGCGGACGATGGCGGGCGAAGAGCGGTTCCGCAAAGGCACCGATCTCTATTTCGACCGGCATGATGGCGAAGCGGCGACCTGCGAGGATTTCGTCACCGCGATCGAGGATGGCGCGGGGCTGGACCTCACGCAGTTCCGCCTGTGGTATGCGCAGGCCGGTACCCCGAAGGTCTCGGTCTCGCTCGATCATCAGGGCGACAAGGCGACGCTGCGATTGAAGCAGGTGGTTCCGCCCACTCCCGGCCAGCCCGACAAGCAGCCCATGCCGATCCCGCTCAAGCTCGCCCTGTTCGACCGCGAGAGCGGCACGCATGCGGGCGAGGAACTGGTCGTCCTCGACACAGCCGAGGCGGCGTTTGCCTTCGACGGCTTCGCCAGCAAGCCGGTGCTGTCGATCAACCGGACCTTCTCCGCCCCGGTCACGATCGAGCGGTCGGTCGAGCGCGAGGAGCTCGTCTTCCTCGCCGCGCGCGACGACGATCCCTTCGCGCGCTACGAGGCGATGCAGGAGCTGACCACCGGCCATCTGGTCGCGGCGGCGACGGGCGAGCTGGGCGAGACCGAGCGTGAGGCCTCGGTCTCCGACATCGCCGAGGCGCTGCGGGCGGTGCTGACCGACGCGGCGCTCGACGACCTGATGCGCGGCGAGCTCATGCTGTTGCCGGGCCAGACCTATATCGCGGAGCAGATGCTAGTGGCCGATCCGGGCCGCATCCATGCCGAGCGCGAGGCGCTGAAGGCGGAACTGGGCAAGCAGCTCCGGTCAGAACTCCATGCGCTCTACGAGCGCGCCGAACAGGTTCCCTATTCGCTCGACCTTGCCGCCCGCGGTGCGCGCAAGGTGAAGACGCAGGTGCTGGTCTATGCCGCGGCCAGCGATCCGGCGAAGGCGGTCGAACTCGCCGCGCACCAATATGATCGCGCCGACAATATGACCGACCGGCAGGGCGCGCTGATGGTGCTCGCCGGGATCGACAGTGCGGAGCGCACCGGGCGGCTGCTCGATTTCTACAACCGCTATCAGGGCAATGCGCTGGTGATCGACAAGTGGTTCGCGCTCCAGGCGATGTCGCTGCACCCGCAGGCGCTCCAACATGTGAAGGCGCTGGGGGACCATGCCGATTTCACGCTCAAGAACCCCAACCGCGTGCGCTCTCTCTACATGGCGTTCGCGGGCAATCCGCACGCCTTCCATGCCGCGAATGGCGAGGGCTACCGGATGGTCGCCGACCTGATCCTCGCGCTCGACCCGATCAATCCGCAGACTGCGGCGCGCTTCGTTCCGCCGCTCGGCCGCTGGCGGAGGATCGAACCCGTGCGCGCCGCCCTCATGCGCGCCGAGCTCGAGCGGATCGCCGCCGCGCCGAAACTGTCGCGCGACACGCACGAACAGGTCAGCCGCTCGCTTGGCTGAGATGCTGCGCTCCGACGTGTTGGGGGGCGTACCGCACGCCTTCTCGACCCGCGATCCGCTCGATCCGGGCGCAGTGCTGCCCGGCGGCGTCCTCGTGCGCGTCAAGCAGGTCCACTCGGCCGATGTCGTCTTTGCGACCGAGGCCATGACCGGCGCTCCGCACGCCGATGCGATCGTCACCGACCAGCCCGGCCTCCTGCTCGGGATCGTGACCGCCGACTGCGCGCCGGTTCTGTTGTGCGATCCCCATTCCGGTGTCGTCGCGGCGGCCCATGCCGGATGGCGCGGCGCGCATGGCGGCGTGCTCGAGAACACGGTGGCGGCGATGGTCTCGCTCGGTGCCGATCCGGCCGCGACCGTCGCGGCTATCGGACCGACGATCGCGCATCCGAGTTACGAGGTCGACGGCGCATTCCGCAGCCAGTTCGGGGACGAGGACGCGCGCTTCTTCGGTGCGGGGCGCGAAGGCCATTGGCAGTTCGACCTGCCCGCCTATGTCCGGCACCGGCTCGGGTGCGCGGGAATCGACCGCATCGACGACCTTGGGCAGGACACCTATGCGCAGCCGGGCCGGTTCTTCTCCTTCCGTCGGGCCACCCACCGTGCGGAGGATACCGGCGGCCGACAACTCAGCGTAATCGGCCTCCCGGAATGATTGCTTGGCGCGGCACGGCGCTTGCCAAAATGGCTGTTGGCAAGGTGCCGTTGAGCCGCTAGAGGGCGCACCAAACCGGCTTTCCGGGGGCTTTCGCGCAACCTTCAAGAACGTCGCGCGGTCGCTATCGGACCGGCCGGGGATAATCGCAGATCGCACCGTCGCCCGCCCGGGACCGGTGTCAGTAACAGGCAGGCAAGGCATAGCGCTGATGGCAGACACGGCTGCAACCGCAATTCCCGATACGGCAGGTCCCGAAACGGCTGGCGAAACCGGCGACGGCGTCCGCCGCCGGGACTTCCTCGACATTGCGGCGGTCAGCGCTGCCGGCATCGGCGGTCTCGCCGTGCTCTATCCGCTGATCAGCCAGATGGCGCCGTCGAAGGACGTGCTCGCCGCGAGCACGACCGAGGTCGACGTCTCGGCGATCCAGCCCGGACAGGCGATCAAGGCCGTGTTCCGCAAGCAACCGCTGTTCGTGCGTCGCCTGACCCCGGCGGAAGTCGAGGCAGCCAACGCCACTCCTGCCGGCACGCTGCGCGATCCGCAGTCGCTGGCCGAACGCACCAAGGAAGGGCATGAGGACATGCTCGTGACGATGGGCGTCTGTACCCACCTCGGCTGCGTCCCGCTGGGCGCCGCCGAAGGCGAGGTGAAGGGCGAGTTCGGCGGGTATTTCTGCCCCTGTCACGGGTCGCACTACGACACGGCGGGCCGGATCCGTAAGGGCCCTGCACCCACGAATCTCGAGGTGCCGGAGTACGAGTTCACTTCCGACACCGTCATCCGCGTCGGCTGAGCTTAGAGAGAAGAGACGAAACCATGAGCTTTCCCTGGGCCAAGGAATATACCCCCACCAACGGGGTCGCGAAGTTCCTCGACGAGAAGCTGCCGCTTCCGCGCCTCGTCTACAATGCGGTTGGCGCGGGCTATCCCGTGCCGCGCAACCTCAGCTATTTCTGGAACTTCGGCGTTCTTGCCGGTTTCTTCCTCGTCCTGCAGATCGTCACCGGCGTGGTCCTCGCGATGCACTATGCTGCGAACGCGCAGGTCGCCTTCGCCACGACCGAGCACATCATGCGCGACGTCAACTGGGGCTGGCTGATGCGCTATGCGCACGCCAACGGCGCCAGCTTCTTCTTCATCGTCGTCTACCTGCATATCTTCCGCGGCTTCTACTACAGCTCGTACAAGGCCCCGCGCGAGATGATCTGGCTGCTCGGCGTCACGATCTTCCTGCTGATGATGGCGACCGCCTTCATGGGTTACGTCCTGCCCTGGGGCCAGATGAGCTTCTGGGGTGCCAAGGTGATCACCGGTTTGTTTGGTGCGATCCCGCTCGTCGGCGAACCGATCCAGGTCTGGCTGCTCGGCGGATATGCGCCCGACAATGCGGCGCTCAACCGCTTCTTCAGCCTGCACTTCCTGCTGCCCTTCGTGATTGCCGGGTGCGTCATCCTGCACATCTGGGCGCTGCACATTCCGGGTTCGTCGAACCCGACCGGCGTCGAGATCAAGAGCGAGAGCGACACGCTGCCCTTCCACCCGTACTACACGGTGAAGGATGGCTTCGGTCTCGGCGTCGCGCTGCTGTTCTTCATGACGATGGTGTTCTTCCTGCCGAACGCGCTGGGTCACCCGGACAACTACATCGAAGCAAATCCGCTTTCGACCCCGGCGCACATCGTTCCGGAATGGTACTTCTGGCCGTTCTACGCGATCCTGCGCGCCTTCACCGCCGACTTCCTCTTCATCCCGGCGAAGCTCATGGGCGTGCTGGCGATGTTCGCGGCGATCCTGGTGTGGTTCATCCTGCCCTGGCTCGACAAGTCGCCGGTGCGTAGCGGCCACTACCGTCCGCTGTTCCGCAAGTTCTTCTGGTTCGGCCTGATCCCGGCGATGATCGTCCTGTTCATCTGCGGCGGCGCCCCGGCGGAAGAGCCCTATGTGATGCTCAGCCAGATCGCGACGGCCTACTACTTCCTGCACTTCCTGGTGATCCTGCCGATCGTCTCGCAGGTCGAGCAGCCGGAACCGCTCCCCTATTCCATTACCGAAGCCGTTCTCGGCTCGGACAAGAAGGCCGTGCTTGGCGAAAACGCCACGCCGGCGGTCTGAGCGAGAAAGAGAGACTTGAGACAATGAGCCAGTTTTTCAGCATCCGCGTCATCGGCATCCTGATCGGCCTCGGCTTTACCCTTGCCGTCCTCTGGGCATTCGGCAACGGTGTGGTTGCCGTGATCAGCGAAGGCCAGCTCAAGCAGGCTACGGTCGAGCACGAGTACCACAAGAAGCCGAACGACTATGCCTGGTCCTTCGATGGTCTGCTCGGCAAATGGGACACGCAGCAGCTCCAGCGCGGCTTCAAGGTCTACGACGAAGTTTGTGCCGCCTGCCACGGGCTGAAGTTCGTCGCCTTCCGCGATCTCGAGCAGATCGGCTACGACGAAGGCCAGGTGAAGAACTACGCGGCCTCGAAGCAGGTCCAGGACATCGATCCCACTACCCGCGAGACCGTGACCCGTCCCGGCCTGCCGACCGACTACTTCCCGCATGTCGCCTATGCCGGCGCGGGCGTCCCGCCGGACCTTTCGCTGATCGCCAAGGCACGTCCGGACGGCACCAACTATCTGGTTTCGCTGCTCACCGGCTACACCGAGGTTCCGGCCGAACTGAAGGCGGAATTCCCCGACTTCGCAGTTCCGGCGACGGGGTACTACAATCCCTATTTCCCCAACCTCGCCCTGTCGATGCCCGCCCCGCTGGTCGATGGCCAGGTGACCTATGACGACGGCACCGAAGCCACGGTCGAACAGATGAGCAAGGACGTTGCAGCCTTCCTTACCTGGACCGCAGAGCCTACGCTGGTGAAGCGCAAGCAGACCGGCTGGCCGGTGCTGATCTTCCTGCTGTTCGCGACGGTACTGGCTTACCTGTCCAAGCAGCAGATCTGGGCCGCAGTGAAACCCAAGAAGCGCGACTGATCCGCTTCCTCACGACGTTGACAGGCGCCCCTCCATCCAAGCGGATGCGAGGGGCGCTTTCGTTTCCGGGAGAGACCGAATGACCCCCGCCGACCTCAAGGCCCTCGTCCGCACCATCCCGGACTTTCCCAAGACCGGCATCCAGTTTCGCGACATCACGACGCTGATCGGCCACGGCGAGGGCTTTTCCGCTTCCGTCGACTGGCTGGCCGAACGCGTGACCGGCGCGAGCGCGATTGCCGGTATGGAAGCGCGAGGCTTCATCTTCGGCGCAGCGGTGGCGACGCGCCTTCGCTTGCCCTTTTTGCCGATCCGCAAGCCGGGCAAGTTGCCCTGCGCCGTGATCGGCGTCGATTACGAACTGGAATACGGCCTCGACCGGCTGGAAATGGATCCCGGCGCGGTGACCGCGGGCCAGCCGGTCGCCATCGTCGATGATCTTCTCGCGACGGGCGGCACGGCCATCGCCGCGACGACCCTGCTGCGCGAGGCCGGGGCGCAGGTGTCGCATGCCGCCTTCGTGATCGACTTGCCCGACCTCGGCGGCAGTCGGGTTCTGGCCAAGCAGGGCGTTACCGTTCACGCGCTCATGCACTTCGACGGCGACTGAAAACCCCCGCAATTTGGATATATTCGCCGCTTCGGGCATTGAGGGGGTGCGGGATGCCCTGAAGGCATCCGGCACGGGGACGCAATTCTGCGAGGGGCATGGAACAGACACTCGTCATAGCAATGGTCGGCATATTGGGCATCGGCGCCCAATGGCTTGCCTGGCGCACCGGCTGGCCGGCGATCGTCCTGATGCTGGCGGCAGGTTTCCTCGCCGGGCCGGTGCTGGGCGTGTTCAATCCCGAACATGCCTTCGGCGACCTGCTCGAGCCGATGGTCGCGGTGGGCGTTGCGCTGATTCTGTTCGAAGGGGGCCTGAGCCTCGATTTCAGGGAATTGCGCCACACCGGTAGCGCGGTGATGCGACTGGCGACGGTCGGAGTCGCGCTGGGCTGGCTCTTCGGCGCGCTGGCGGGCATCTACATTGCCGGCCTTGCGCCCGAAGTGGCGATCCTGTTCGGCGGCATTCTCGTCGTGACCGGCCCAACCGTGGTCATCCCGCTGCTGCGCCAGAGTTCGGTCAAGTCCCGGCCCGCCTCGATCCTGAAGTGGGAAGCGATCGTCAACGATCCGACCGGCGCACTGTGCGCTGTCATCGCCTACGAATATTTCCGCAAGGTCGCAGAGACACCTGACGCGACCCTGTTCCAGGTGGTGCCGCCGCTGATCTTCGCCGCCGTGATTGCGGGCCTGATAGGCTATGTCGCGGCGCTGGCGATCGCCTGGTCGTTCCCGCGCGGCGCGGTGCCGGAATATCTCAAGGTACCGGTCCTCCTCACCACCGTTATCTGCGTTTTCGTGATCTCCAACCTGATCGAACACGAGGCCGGGCTGGTGGCCGTCACGGTCATGGGGGTGGCGCTCGCCAACATGAACGTCTCGAGCCTGCGAAGCATCCATCCGTTCAAGGAGAATGTCGCGATCCTGCTCGTCTCGGGCATCTTCATCCTGCTCTCGGCCTCGCTCGAACTGGCGGATGTCCGCTACATCAACTGGCAGATCGCACTGTTCCTCGTCGCCCTGCTGTTTGTCGTGCGCCCGGCAACCATCCTCCTCAGCCTGCTCGGCAGCTCGATCCCGTGGAACGAGCGGCTGTTCCTCGCCTGGATCGCGCCGCGCGGCATCGTGCTGGTCGCGATTTCGGGCCTGTTCGCGCTGCGCCTGTCGGAACTTGGCTTCAACGATGGCAATCTGCTCATCGGGCTCAGTTTCGCGGTCGTGGTCGTGACGATCGTCGCGCACGGCTTCACCATCGATCTCGTTGCGCGCTGGCTGAAGGTGAAAGGGGTGACCCGGCCCGGCATCCTGATCGTCGGCAGTACGCCCTGGACGATCGCGCTCGCCGAACAGATGCGCGATCTCAAGGCGCCGGTGATCATCGTCGATGCCAGCTGGCAGCGGCTCGCGCTCGCGCGACAGAAGGGCCTGCCGTTCTATCACGGCGAAATCCTCAACGAGGCGACCGAGCACAATCTCGAACTCGCCCCCTACCAGAACCTCGTCGCGGCGACCGAGAACGAAGCCTACAATGCGCTTGTCTGCAATGAATTCGCGCATGAGATCGGGCGCGACAAGGTCTTCCAGCTCGGTGAATCCGCCGATGGGGACGACCGCCATTCGCTGCCGGTCGGCCTGCGCGGACGCGCGCTCTTCGAATCGGGTTTCGGGGTGGAAGACGTCAACGACCGGCAGGCGCGCGGCTGGGTCTTCCGCCGGACCAAGCTGTCCGAAGAGTTCGGTTTCGAAGCTGCCCGCGAACGCCTCCCGGAAGCGGCGAATATGCTGCTGCTGGTGCGCGAAAACGGAACCATCCGCTTCTTCACCCACGCGGCGCGCCCCGAACCGCGCGCCGGCGATATCATCATCAGCTATTCTCCGCCGCAGGAGCGGAGCCCGGAGGAAGCTGCGGCCAAGCGCGCCAAGCGGAAGAAGCCGCGGGCCGGCGAAACGGAGGCACAGGCATGATCAGGACCAGGGCCACGCTGACCGGCGTCGCACTGCTGGCGGGCGCACTCACCCTTTCGGCGTGCGGAGAGCGCGAGCAGACCCCGCCGCCCGCGCAGGACGCAAGCGGCGAACCGCGCTCCATCTTCGCCGAAGGCGGCGAGGAGGGAGGTGGCGAAACCCTCGGGCCTCCCGCCCCCCTCGACGTGCAGGTCTACTTCCCCGAAGGGGTCGAACTCAGCGAAGGCGCGCGGGCCGAACTCGCGACCGTGCTGGAATCCCCGCAGATGGCGCAGGGGCAGCGGATCATCCTGCGCGGCCATTCCGATTCGGGCGGCAGCGACGAAGCGAACCTGCGTTCCTCGCGCGAACGCGCCGAGGCGGTGCGCGACTTCCTCGTCGACGCCGGAGTCGCAGAAGAGCGCATCACCATCATCGCATTCGGCGAACAGAACCCGATCGAGCCCAACGCCCTGCCCGACGGCAAACCCAACGGGGAAGGGCGAGCGGCGAACAGGCGCGTCGAAATCCATGTCGCGACCAGCCCGACGCCGGAAGCGGTCGACAAACCGACGCTGGCCGAAACACTCGCGAGCGAACTCGGTGACGAGGGGGCGAACGGGACGGACGAGCCCGAATCGTAACGCTGCGGCACAAGCCGTGTTGACGACTCCGCGCTCTTGGTGGCAAGGGCGCCTCGGTCCGCGCATCCGCCGGGCCGTACCCCGGGCGGGTATAGCATAGTGGTAATGCTCCAGCCTTCCAAGCTGGCTAGAGGGGTTCGATTCCCCTTACCCGCTCCAACTCTCTCTCACTCGACCGCCATGTTGTCGATCAGCCGCGTACCGCCGATACGTGCGGCAACGAAGAGCCGGGCGTTGCCGGTGTCTGCGCCGCGCGGTGCGAGGCTGTCGGCATCGCGCAGCTCGGCATAATCGACCGAGGCAAAGCCGCTTGCGAGCAGCGTGTCGCGCAAATTGCCCAATGTTTCCGAAACCGGCGCGCCGTCGCGGATCAGCCCGATCGCCTCGCGCATCGCCTGCGGAAGCGCCGCTGCCTGCGCACGCTGTTCTGTCGAGAGGTAGGCGTTGCGACTGCTCATCGCGAGGTCATCGTCCTCGCGCACGATCGGCACGCTGTGGATCGCATCGACATGCGGCTGTGTGAGGTCGAGGTCGCGCGCCATGCGGCGGATGACGGCCAGTTGCTGCCAGTCCTTCTCGCCGAAGAAGGCCCTATCGGGCCGGACCTGGTTGAAAAGCTTGCACACGACCGTCGCCACCCCGTCGAAATGGCCCGGACGGTCGGCCCCGCACAGTCCCTCGCTAACGCCCGCGACCGAAATGTTGGTCGCATAGCCCTCGGGATAGACCTCCGCCGGTTGTGGAGCCCACAGCAGCGCCACGCCTTCCGCTTCCAGCATTGCGCTGTCGCGCGCGAGCTGGCGCGGATAGGCATCGAGGTCCTCGTTCGCCCCGAACTGGCGCGGATTGATGAAGATCGACACCGTGACATGGTCGGCCGCGGCCTGGGCCTGCCGGACCAGCGTCAGATGCCCCTCGTGCAGTGCACCCATGGTCGGCACCAGCGCCAGCGTGCCCGTGCGGCGCAGGGCATCGGTCGCGGGGCGAAGCTCGGCAAGCGTTGTCACCGTCTGCAAGGGGGGCCTCCTGTCATGCGAAAAAAGGGCGGGACGACCGAAGCCGTCCCGCCCCTCTAACCGCTTGGACTTCGCCGCGCTACTGCGCTTCGGGCGCTGCCGCCGAAGCGTCCCCGGGCAGCCCGCCGAGCTGGTAGACGAGGTCGCTATAGGCGTTGAGATAGGCCAGCACGATGATCTGGCCGATCGCCGTGTTCTCGTAGCTGCCGAAGCCGCCGGCAGCCCCGCCGCCCCCGCCGAACAGCCCGCCGCCCGCGGCCCAGCCGAGATCCTTCTTGCGGAAATAGCCTTCGACCAGCGCTTCCTCCACCGTCGTGCGCGCGTTGACGATCGACAGCGTCACATTGGCCTCGCCCTTCTTCACCGAGATGCCGCCCGCGAGGGCGCCAGCCGTCCGGCCGAACAGCCCGCCGACGACCCCGCCGAGGAGGCCGCCCCCGCCGCCCGAGTTCGAGTTCGCGCTGACGATGTCGGGCTGGAGGAAGTAATCCGCCGCCTTGACCTGCCCCTTGCCGAGGTTCGAGCCTTCCTGCAGCTCGCCCTGATCGGCCAGCGCGCGCTCCATGGCGCGGCTCTGCATCGAGCGGCCGCGATTAACCAGCGTGAAGCAGCCCGATTTCTGCACGAACACGCGCAGGATCGCTTCGGGACTGCCGAGATTGAATTCACGCCACCACTGGTTGTCCGGCTCAACGATCGCCACCGTGCCGAGGTTGCGGGTGCAGCGCGGGATTTCCATCGTGGCCCGGTCCTGCTCCTTGCGGCCGGACGAGCGACCCTGCGCCATCACCGGTTCGGCCGCCATCGCGAACGAGACCGCTACCGCCAGCGCGCCACATACCAAATTCTTCATGATCGGAGTTCCCCCTCATCATCCATGTCTGAGGCGCCCGGTTCTTGCCGTTGGCAGCCACGGGATGCGACCCGGATTGCGCCTTGTAACATATGTTGCGTCGCATTCTTGTAAACCTGCGCCATGGCTGCGGATTAGTTCGCCTGCCGGGGCCGCACGCGTTGCGGCCCGTTCGCCGGTTGGATAGGGACTGGGGCAACACTTCCCAGCAGGATCCCGCAGTTCCATGTCTTCCGCGCCCCATCGTATCGTTCTCGCCAATGAAAAGGGCGGTACGGGCAAATCTACCACCGCCGTCCATGTCGCGGTCGCGCTCGCCTTTCGCGGGGCGAATGTCGTCGCCTTCGACCTCGACCACCGCCAGCGCACGATGTGCCGCTATTTCGAGAACCGGGCCGAGACCATGGCGCGGCGCCACATCGAATTGCCGACGGCCGAATGCCACGTGGCGGAAGGGATGGACGAGAGCGCGTTCGAGGCTTTCGTCGCGGAGCATTCCAAGGGTGCCGATTTCGTCGTGATCGACACGCCGGGCCGCGACGATCCGCTCGCCCGCCATGCTGCGACCACTTCCGATACGCTGGTCACGCCGATGAACGACAGCTTCGTCGATTTCGACCTGATCGGCCAGGTCGAAGGCGAAAGCTTCAAGGTCAAGAAACTCTCCTTCTATGCCGAACTGATCTGGGAGGCCCGCCTCAAGCGCAGCCGCGCCAGCATCGACGGCAGCCGCCGCCAGATGGACTGGGTGGTCGTGCGCAACCGCACCGGCCACACGGAAGCGCGCAACATGGCCCGCATCGAACAGGCCTTGACGGAAATGTCCAAGCGCGTCGGCTTCCGCGTCGCTAAGGGTCTGTCGGAGCGTGTGATTTATCGCGAGCTGTTCCCGTCCGGCCTCACGCTGCTCGACAAGGGGCACCTCGGCGATCTGGGCACGAGCCACCTGGTCGCGCGGCAGGAGCTGCGCGAACTGATCGCCAATCTGCGGCTGCCCGGGTCGGTCAGCGCCGCCAGTGCCGGAGGGGACGCCGCATGATCCGCCTGATCGCCATCGCGCTGCTGGTCTCGGTCGCGTGTCGCTGGATCTTCGGCAAGTGGCCGTGGGAGTACCTGCGTGCGCCCGACACCCGCTCGCAGGCGATCTTCAAGGCGCGCAAGCTGCTGGGCGTCAGCGCCCGGGCGGATGCGAAGGAAATCCGCGACGCCCATCGGCGGATGACCGCCATGATCCACCCCGACAGGGGCGGCACCAACGCCGGGATGCAGGAACTGAATGCGGCGCGCGACCTGCTGCTCGACGCGTTGCCTTACGAGAATCCGGAGAACCCCCAATGAGCCACACGTTCGACCCCACCGTCCTGCGCGAATACGACATTCGCGGGATCATCGGCGAAACCCTCGGCCCGGACGATGCGCGCGCGATCGGCCGCACCTTCGGCTCGATGCTGGCCGAGGCGGGCGGCAGGCGCGTGGCGGTGGGCTATGACGGGCGGGTGTCCTCGCCCATGCTCGAACATGCGCTGGTCGAAGGGCTGACCGCGGCGGGCTGCGATGCGGTGCGCGTGGGCATGGGCCCGACGCCGATGCTATATTATGCCGAGGCCTCGGAAGAGGAGATCGACGGCGGCATCCAGATAACCGGCAGCCATAACCCCGCCAATTACAACGGCTTCAAGATGGTATTCCAGGGGCGTCCCTTCTTCGGGTCGGACATCCAGGAACTGGGCCGTCGCTCGGCTGCCGGCGAATGGGCGGACGGTATGGGTAGCGTCGAAACGCGCGACGTGATGGACGCTTATCTCGCCAAGATGCTCTCCGCCCTCGACGGGATCGATGCCGGCACGCTCGCTGCGATGCGCGTCGGCTGGGACGCGGGCAATGGCGCAGCCGGCCCCGCGCTCGAGCGGCTGGTCGCGCAGCTGCCCGGCGAACACCATTTGCTCTACACCGAAGTCGACGGAAACTTTCCCAACCATCACCCTGATCCCACTGTCGAGGCCAATCTCGAGGACCTGCGCGCGCTTGTCGCGGCCAAGTCGCTCGATTTCGGTGTCGCTTTCGACGGCGACGGTGACCGGATCGGCGCGATCGACGGCGAGGGGCGGGTGATCTGGGGCGACCAGCTGCTGATGATCTATGCCGAGGATCTGCTCGCGCGCCGCTCCGATACGCCGGTGATCATCGCCGATGTGAAGGCCAGCCGGGCGCTCTACGATCATGTCGCGGCCTGCGGCGGGGAGCCGCTTATGTGGAAGACCGGCCACTCGCTGATTAAGTCCAAAATGAAGGAAACGGGTTCGCCGCTGGCTGGCGAGATGAGCGGCCACGTGTTCTTCGCCGACGAATATTACGGTTTCGACGACGCGCTTTATGCCGGCATCCGACTGATTGCCGCCTCGGCGCGGCTCGGCAAGTCGGTCACCGAATTGCGCGGCGCCATGCCGGACATGATCAACACGCCCGAGATGCGCTTCCAGGTCGACGAAAGCCGCAAGTTCGCCGCGATCGAGGAAGTGAAGGAGCGGCTCAAGGACAGTCCTGACGAGGTCAATGGCACCGACGGCGTGCGCGTGACCAATGCCGACGGCTGGTGGCTGCTGCGCGCATCCAACACGCAGGACGTCCTCGTCGCCCGCGCCGAAAGCGAGAGCGAGGAAGGGCTCGCCCGCCTGATGGCGCAGATCGACCAGCAGCTGGCGCTGAGCGGCCTCGAACGCGGCGAGAGTGTCGGGCACTGAGCAGTAGCGATCCAGCCCCGGCGGCCTGGCCTTGGTCGGCGCTGGGCATTGCCGCAACCCACGACAAGGATGCGATCCGCGCGGCCTATGAGGCGCAGCGCGCGACGCTGAGCACCGGCGGCTCGATCTCGGCTTTCGCCGATCTCACCGCGGCGCGGGAGAAGGCGCTGTTTCTTGCCTCGGAATTGCTCCGGGAAGCCGCCCGCTCCGGCGGGGCCGGGTTTGACGAGGTAGCGCGGCCGGGGGAGCCCCCTACCGAACCCGAACCCGAACCCGAACCCGAACCCGAACCCGAACCCGAACCCGAACCCGAACCGGAACCGGAACCGGAACCGGAGCCGCAGGTGCAGCTTGTCGTCGGCCCTCGCGCGGAGCCGAGCCCCGCATATGTCGATCCCCTCTACGAGGCGGAAGCAGCGCGGCACGACAATAGCGAGATCGTGCTGGACGCGCAGCCGACGCCGTTCGTGCAGCGCTACAATCTGGAAAAATACGGCATCTGGTGGTTGCTCACCTTCCTGCTGGCGCTGGCCTTCTGCACCGATGGCCCGGATCGCGAGCAAACGAACCGTCAGCCGCAAGGAGCCGAAAGCGTAACGACCGGCCCGGAGCGGCTGCGCCCGGATAACATCGGGCAGTACGATAATCTGGCAGAGGAGCTCTTCGGAGACGGAATGTCGGCCAGCCGGGTCGCCACGCTCAACCCTTCACTGGCGCGGGCTATCTTCACCGAGCCGGACGAGCTCGCAACGGCGCAGGAATATCTGCGGCCAGCGATCCTCAATGCGCGGCGATTGAGCCCGCGCGAGGATGTGCTGGAGATCACCGAAATCTATCTCGAATAGCTGCGATCCGCGCAGGCGCAGGGCGAATGCCGCGAGGTGACGGGGCGCAGCTTCTTCGACGGCGTCCCCTTCGTGCCGGGCGAGATCGCCGGGCGCGAGCAGGCGCTCGCGCGGCGGCTGCTGGAGAGCGGTCGGCTCGATTATGGGGAGGGTGCGCCGCGGCCCTCGGTCCTGCCCGCTTCGCTGGTCGGACAAGCCCGGGCCGGGACCGGCCTCGACGATCCGGACCTCCGCTCCGCTCTTGCCGACGAGGCCGATCCGAACCGTTGCGCCGTCTTCATCGCCCTGGTCGAAGCGGCTCTCGACAATCCCGAGTCCGTGCCCACGCCGGATCTTGCCGCGCTCTAGCGGGAACGGAGCGGCGGACGTGGCGCTGTCATGACTATGGACGCCGCCCGTATCCCCCCCGAAATCGCCGACTGGTTCGCCGGGCGCGGCTGGCGCGTGCGGCGGCACCAGGCAGAAATGCTCGCTGCGAGCGATGCGGGGCGGCATGCACTGCTGGTCGCCGATACCGGGGCGGGCAAGACGCTCGCCGGGTTCCTGCCGACGCTGGCCGATTTCACGCCCTCCGGCCTGGGCGGTGCCGCGCCGCCGGAGGGGCTGCACACGCTCTATGTTTCGCCATTGAAAGCGCTGGCGCATGACGTGCAGCGCAACCTCCTGACGCCGGTCGAGGAGATGGGCCTCCCGATCCGGATCGAGACCCGCAGCGGGGACACCCCGTCCGATCGCAAGAAGCGCCAGCGCACTAGGCCGCCGCATGTGCTGCTGACCACGCCCGAGAGCCTTTCCCTCCTGCTCAGCTATCCCGACAGTCTGGAGCTGTTCGCGGGCCTCAAGCGGATCGTTATCGACGAGGTCCACGCCTTCGCCACCGGCAAGCGCGGCGACCTGCTCGCGCTCGCGCTGGCGCGCCTGCAAGCCATCGCCCCCACCATGCAGCGCGCGGCGCTCTCTGCCACGGTGGCCGAGCCCGAGAAGTTTCGCGAATGGCTCGCGCCCTGGGGCGATATCGACACGGTCGAGCTGGTCGAGGGCGAGGAGGGCGCGCCGGCCGAGGTCGAAATCCTCCTCCCGGACGAAGAACGCGTGCCCTGGGGCGGGCATGCCGCGACCTGGGCGATCCCGCAGCTCTACGAGCAGATCCGCGCCAACCGCACGACGCTGATCTTCACCAACACGCGCTTCCTTGCCGAATACATCTTCCAGAACCTGTGGGACGTGAACGAGGACAAACTGCCGATCGGGGTCCACCACGGCTCGCTCTCGAAGGAAGCGCGGCGCAAGGTGGAAGGCGCGATGGCACGCGGCGAGCTGCGCGCGCTGGTGGCGACAGCCAGCCTCGACCTCGGCGTCGACTGGGGCGACATCGACCTCGTCGTCCAAATGGGGGCGCCCAAGGGCTCCTCGCGCCTGCTCCAGCGTATCGGACGCGCCAACCATAGGCTCGACCAGCCGAGCCGGGCGCTGCTGGTGCCCGGCAACCGCTTCGAATTCCTCGAGGCGACCGCCGCGCGCGAGGCGGTGGACGAGGGCCAGCGCGATGGCGAGGACTTCCGCCCCGGCGGGCTCGATGTGCTCGCCCAGCATGTCATGGCCTGCGCCTGCGCCGCGCCGTTCCAGGAGGATGCGCTGCTCGCCGAAATCCGCTCGAGCCTCGCCTATGCCTGGGTCGACGCAGCGGTGTGGGAGCGCGTGCTCACCTTCGTCGCCACCGGCGGCTACGCGCTCAAGGCCTATGACAAGTTCAGGCGCATCGTGCGCGACAAGGAGGGCGTGTGGCGGCTGACCCATCCCGAGCAGGCGGCGCGACACCGGATGAACGCCGGCATCATCATCGACAGCGAGATGCTGGAGGTGCGGATCAATTCCGGGCGTGGGCGGGGCGGGCGTAGCCTCGGCAAGGTGGAGGAGCGGTTCGCCGCCTCGCTCAGCCCGGGGGACACCTTCGCCTTTGCCGGCATGAGCCTCGAGGTGGTCAAGCTGCAGGACATGGAAGTGCTGGTGAAGGCCGCCAAGTCCAATGCCATGATCCCGAGCTATGGCGGGCAGCGCATGCCGCTGACCACCCATCTCGCCGAACGCGTGCGAGAAATGCTGGTCGACCGCGCGGGCTGGGCGCGCTTTCCCGACGATGTGCGCGAATGGCTGGAGGTGCAGGACTGGCGGTCGCAAATGCCGGGGCCGGGCCAGCTGCTGGTCGAAAGCTTCCCGCACGCCAAGCGGCATTACAGCGTCTATTACACCTTCGAAGGCTGGAACGCGAACCAGAGCCTCGGCATGCTGATCACGCGGCGGATGGAAGATCGCGGGCTGATGCCGGGCGGGTTCGTCGCCAACGACTACTCGCTGGCCGTATGGGGGTTGAAACCCGTCACCGATCCCGCCCCGCTGCTCTCGCCCGATATCCTGCAGGATGAGTTCATCGAATGGGTGCAGAATTCGCACCTGCTGCGGCGTGCCTTTCGCGAAGTGGCGGTGATCGGCGGGCTGGTCGAGCGCCAGCACCCGGGCAAGCGCAAGACGGGCAAGCAGGTGACCTTCTCGACCGACCTGATCTACGACGTGCTGCGCAAGTACGAGCCCGACCATGTGCTGCTGGAGGCCGCCTGGGCCGATGCGCGGACGCGGATGACCGACGTCGGGCGGCTGGGCGATCTGCTCGACCGCTCGGCCGAACAGCTGGTCCATGTGGAACTCGACCGGGTGAGCCCGCTGGCGGTGCCGGTGATGGTGATGATCGGCCGCGAGGCGACGCCGCAGGGCTCGGTCGACGACGAGCTGCTCTTGGAGGCGGAGAGCCTCGCGGGCGCAGCGATGCGGGTGGACGAAATCGACGCGCTAGGGAATTGACCAGAAACCGCGGCGAGGGACGCGTTCGGTACTGACCGGCATCGGGTGGGGACCCATGTTGAATAGGCAGGGGGGCAGAAGTTCGCGCCCGGAGCTGCCCCGGCGCGTTCCACCCCATGTCCGGTGCCGCGCGAGATCGCCGAAGCAGAAACCTTCGCGCGTCAGTCCGGCGCGCCAGAGAATACCGAGGACCGCGAACGCGGTCTGGTAAGACGCCTCGCCCGCCGGGGTGAATTCTAGCCGCCGAACGCCGGGGTAGTAGCTGACATCCCTTGCAATGCGTTCGAGCTCGCCCGGCGTTACCGACACGCCATTCCAGGTAATCCGGTCGCCGGCATCGATCGCCACGCGATCTATCACGAGGCCCAGGGCCGTCTCGGGTTCGAGATTCGGAGCGGGCAGGTCGATGACGAGGGCATGGCTAGCGCGCCCCGCCATCGCCAGCATGGTCGCGATCAGGACGAGGATGAAAAGGAGGATCGGCAGGCTGTCGGGGCGACGAATGGGCTCGCCATGATTGAACGGGGTGCGCTGACGGGTGCGGGCCCAGAGATTCGATCTATTCGGCACCAAAGGCCCGGTAGCGCTCATTGCCGACGAAGGCGAATTTCTCGACGCCCGAATCCTTGATCAGCGTGATGGTCTTGGCCGAGCGGTCGTAGCTTGCCAGCGCGTCGGGTTCGAAGCGGATCACCGGCTGCTCGGCCATGGCTGCCGCATCGGCAAGCTGGTTCAGCAGCTGCTGGCGATCGAGTTCGTTGCCGTTCCAGTAGAGCCGGTCGGCGTAATCGATGCGGACGGTGTTGATGGCGCGGGTCTCGAAATCGCCCGGCCCATTGGGAAGGGGGACGAGCAGCGCGTGCGTGGCGATCGGGATGACCATGATGAACATGATCAGCAGCACGAGCAGCACGTCGATCAGCGGCGTGATGTTCATTTCCGACATGGGCCGCATGGCGACCGGCTTGGCGCGATAGGTGTACGGCATGGCGCTCTCCCACGGTGAATGAGATAGCATAACATCACAGAGAGGCTGTTGCAATCCTCGAAGATTCGTTCGGTTCATCTCTTCAACAGCGTCGCGACCAAGCTCTCGATACGGAATGAAGACACAAAAAAGGGGGCGGATCGCTCCGCCCCCTTCTCGTGTATCGATTGGCCCGCCTGATCAGCCGGCGCCGCCGAAGGTCCGGTAGCGCTCGTTGCCGACGAAGCCGAACTTGGTCACGCCGCTGGCCTTGATGATCTGCAGCACCTTGGCTGCGAGATCGTAGCTGGCCTGCGCCTCGGGCTCGAACTGCAGTTCGGGTTCGACTGCCATCTGCGTCGACTGGTCGAGCAGCGTGCGCAGCTGGCCCTGGTCGATCGCATTGCCGTTCCACAGGATCTGGTCGCCCGAGGTCAGGATCAGCTTGTTCTTCTCCGGCTCGACGATCACGTCGGGCGGGGTCGGGCTGGGCGCGGGCAGGTCGATGTCGACCGAATGGGTCGCCACCGGGATCGTGATGATGAACATGATGAGGAGCACGAGCAGGACGTCGATCAACGGCGTCATGTTCATTTCCATCATCGGCGCGCCATCATCCTTGCCGCCTGACATTGCCATAGTGGTGTACTCCTAATCTTCTCTGCCGAACCGCGCGATCAACCGTTGGGGTCGACCGGGTTCGAGATGAAGCCGACGGTCGGGTAGCCGGCCGCCTGGACGTTGTAGATCGCGCCTGCGACACAGGACCACGGAGCGTTCACGTCGCCGCGGATGTGAACCTGCGGGATCTTCTCCGGATCTTCCATGATCGCTTCCGGCCCGCCGGCGCGCTGGACGATGGCATCGAGACGTTCGAAAGCCTGGTCGTACAGTTCGGTCGAGGAGACGGGCGAGATGTTGTTGAAATAGACGCGGCATTCGCCGTTGCGGGACGCACCTTCGAAGCCGGGTTCGCCCGCACTGCGGCCGGCGGCGTCGGTGGTGCTCACGGTCAGAAGCAGATTCTCGACCTTGTCCTTCGATTCTACCGATTCGAAAACCGGGATCTGGAGCTTCTCGATCGTCTGGATCGCGACCGGGACCGCGATGAGGAAGATGATCAGAAGCACCAGCATCACGTCCACAAGCGGCGTGGTGTTGATGTCCGACATCGGCGTGTCGCCGCCTCCTCCTGTCGAAATCGCCATGGCTTAAATCCTATCGTTCAATTCTGGGTTCGAAGCGGGGATGCAAGGGGGACGGACCGGCCGCCCCCCAGGACATCGCTTACTTCTTGATCGCAGCGCTGGCGCCCGGCGCGGTCGTTGCCGGCTTGGCCGCCGGAGCGGTGCGGGCCGGTGCGGTCGTGACGACCGGCTTCACGGCGCCGTTCGAGCTGATGTTGGCCAGAAGGTCGGTCGAGAAACCGTTGAGCATCTCGGCGATCTTCTTGTTGCGGCCCTGCAGCCAGTTGTAGGCGAACACCGCCGGCACGGCGACGAGCAGGCCGATGGCGGTCATGATCAGCGCTTCACCGACCGGACCCGCGACCTTGTCGATCGAGGCCGAACCGGCGATGCCGATGTTGATCAGGGCGCGGTAGATACCGATAACCGTTCCGAGCAGGCCGACGAACGGAGCGGTCGCACCGACGGTCGCGAGGAACGGCAGGCCGCTCGCGAGCTTCGAGTTGATCGCGTCTTCCGAACGCGCGAGCGAGCCGTGCATCCAGTCGTGCGCTTCGAGCTGGTCGGTCATCTTGGCGTGCTGGTCTTCGGCAACGAGCGCATCGTCGACGAGCTGGCGCCAGGCGCTGTTCTTGTCGAGCTTGGTGGCGCCTTCGCGCAGCGAGTTCGCCTTCCAGAAGTTGTTACGGACGTTCGCATACTGGCTCATCACCTTGCGCTGTTCGAGCAGCTTGGTGAACAGGATGTAGAACGAACCGACCGACATGATCACCAGCACGGTCAGGATCGACCAGGCGATGATGCCGCCCTGTTCCATGGCTTCCATGAAACCGAAGGAGTTCTGCGGGGCCGCATCGGCAGCGGCAGCAAGGAGTTCAAAGGTCATAGCGAGTAGTCCTCTTGAGTAGTTGGGGTCCGCCGTGCCGGCGGGAAAAGCCTAGTTGAGCTGGTAGACGATCGTGGTGCGGTAGGTGTCCGTGATCGGGTTGCCTGCCGTATCGAGCGCCGGGTCGAACCGTGCGTAACGGGTCATGCCGTCGCAGGCCGCGGCGTCGAGATCGCTCGATCCGCTCGAACTGCTGACCGAGCAGCTTGCCACGCGGCCGTCGGCCCCGACCGTCACGGTCACGCCCACATTGCCTTCGGTGCCTTCACGCTCCGCCTTGCGGGGATAGTTCGACTGGATGCGGCGTGCCCAGCCGGCCTGGCCCTTCGGCGAGGCGCCACGCGCCTTGTTCACCGCGGGAGGCGCCGGCGGCGGCGCGGGCGGTGCCGGTGCCGGGATCCGGATCGCGGGCGGTGCCGGCGGCGGGATCGTCGTCTGCGTGCGGATCGGCGGCGGCGCCGGCGCGATGCTGATCGGCGGCGGCGGTGCCACCGGCGGCGGCGGCGCGTTGTCGGGTTCCGGCGGCGGCGGAGGTTCGTCCTCCGGTTCCGGCGGCGGCGGCTCCTCGATATCGATCGTGGTCACACGCTCAACCACCTTCTGCACCGCATTGTATGCGAGGCCGGTGATGAGAGCGTAACCGAGAGCGATATGGATGAGGGCAACAATGATGATCGCGACAATGCGATTGCCGCTCATCTGTTGGTCAGCATATGCCATTCGGTCGCTTCACTCCATCGGTCGTCCCGGCTGGGGGCCGGGATCGAGAGGCTTAACGGGATGTGCGATACACATGCGACCCGCTGCCTCGTATTGAATTCAGAACATCGGCGCGACCCATGGGGTAGCAACCGATGCAGAAGACCCGAAGTTCCCGAAAGAAACCCCAAGACCTCTCCCCCAAGCAACATTGTATCATCGCCCGGGCCCGCTCGACCCTTAGCTACGATGCCCGCACTCCGCAAACCATTTGTCGGTTAACCGCGGATTCAGTGCCTTGCGCCGATGTCCCGCAGGGAACCCGCATGCCGTAAGGTTCGTAGAGCGAATCGCGCACCCGCAACCATACCCTGCATTGGAATTTGACATGATCCGCACTGCCCTGCTCCCGCTCGCCATGGCTGCCACGCTCGTCGGTGGGCCGGCGGCGATGGCGCAGGAAACAGCCGCGCCCGCGATGACCTATGCCGACATCGTCGACCTTGCGGACCAGGCGCCGCTAGTCGTCCGCGCCGAGATCCGCGACCAGGCCACGGTGGAGCCGGAACGCTCGCCGGGCCTCGCTCCGGGCAGGGTCCGCCTCTATGTCGAGGCCCGCACGACCGCGCTGATCGCCGGCGACGTCCCGATGGGCGAATCGCTGCGCTATCTGGTCGACCTCCCGCTCGATGCGAAAGGCAAGGCGCCCAAGCTCAAGAAGCAGGACGTCATCCTGTTCGCGCGACCGGTCCCCGGCCGGCCGGGCCAGATCCAGCTGGTCGAGCCCGATGCCCAGTTCGCCTATTCCGAGGCGTTTGCCGCCAGCCTGCGCTCGGTGCTGGCGTCGCTCGTCGCGCCCGACGCGCCGCCGCGCGTGACCGGCGTGCGCGATGCGCTGGCGGTGGAGGGCACGCTCACCGGCGAATCGGAAACGCAGCTGTTCCTCGATACCGAGAACGACGGGCCGGTGTCGGTGACCGTGGTCCGCCGTCCCAACCAGGCGCCGCGCTGGGGCGTGTCGTGGACCGAGATCGTCGACCAGGCGGCGCGCCCGCCGCGGCGCGACTCGCTGGAATGGTACCGCCTCGCGTGTTTCCTCCCCGCGACGCTGCCAACACAAGCCAACCTCTCGCGCGACCCGCAGGCGCGCCGGCTGGCAGCCGAAGACTATGCGCTGGTGATCGGGGCGCTGGGCGCGTGTCCGCGGACGCGCGGCTAGGAAGCTTCGCCTTGGCGCAGGCCAAGACAAACTGGTTCCCACGGGTGCTCCCGCTCGGCTAACCCGCACGGCATGAAGCCTTTCAGCCATGTGTTCCGCGTCCGCTATGCGGAGTGCGACCCGCAAGCGGTCGTCTTCAATTCGCGCTATCTCGAGTATGCCGACGTCCTCGTCACCGAATACTACCGCGAGTGTCACACGTGCGGCATGCCGCGGGACCTGGAATTTCACGTCCGCCGGGCGGAAGTCGATTATCTCGCCCCGATTCGGCTCGACGAGCTGATCGAAGGCCGCCTGACGGTGACCCGCATCGGAAACTCGAGCGTGGAGAAGCTGATCACGCTTCATGGGGCGGAGGACGGATCGCTGCGCGCGGAGATCCGTCTCGTCGCGGTCCATGTCGACTTGCCGACCGGCAAGCCCGAACGGATTCCCGATGCCGTGCGGGCTGCTTTCGGTCACGCGGTCGCGGTGGAGGCCAATCATGGCTGAGCCGCTGCGCATCGCCATTTCGGGCCTCGGTACCGTGGGGACGGGCGTCATCCGCCTGCTCGAAACCAATCGCGACATGGTCGAACGGCGCGCCGGGCGCGCAATCGAAGTGGTCGCGGTCAACGCGCGCGAACGCCACAAGGATCGCGGCGTGGACCTCGCGCCCTATGCCTGGGTCGACGACATGCAGGCCATGGCCACCCGTGCCGATGTCGACGTGGTGGTCGAACTGGTCGGGGGCTCCGACGGTCCGGCACTGACGCTGGCGCGCGCCGCGCTCGATGCGGGCAAGGGCTTCGTCACCGCCAACAAGGCGATGGTCGCGCACCACGGCATGGAACTTGCGGAGCTGGCCGCGATCAAGCAGGCCGCCTTCGCCTTCGAGGCGGCGGTCGCAGGCGGCATTCCGGTGGTGAAGGGCCTGCGCGAAGGCACTGCCGCCAATGCGCTGACGCGAATCTACGGCATCCTCAACGGCACCTGCAATTACATCCTCTCCGAAATGGAGCGCACCGGCGCGGACTTCGATGCCATGCTGCGCGAAGCACAGGAGAAGGGCTACGCCGAGGCCGATCCCGAATTCGACATCGAAGGCGTCGATGCCGCGCACAAGCTCGCCATCCTCGCCGCGATCGGCTTCGGCACGCGGATCGATTTCGAAGGCGTGCGCACCGCCGGCATCACCACGGTAAGGGCCTCCGATATCGCCCAGGCCGATGCACTGGGCTATGTCGTGCGGCTGGTCGGGGTGGCCACGCTGGAAGACCGCGCGGACGGCAGCCACCGCCTGCTCCAGCGCGTACGCCCGTGCCTGGTCCCCTTCCGCCATCCGCTCGCCGCGGTCACCGGCCCTACCAATGCGGTGGTGGCCGAGGGCGACTTTGCCGGCCGCCTGCTGTTCCAGGGGGCGGGCGCGGGCGACAAGCCGACCGCCAGCGCGGTCGTCGCCGATCTCATCGACATCGCTCGCGGCCAGGTCGGCGCGCCCTTCTCGGTCCCCGTCGGCCAGCTCGAGGCCTGCGTCGAAGCCGATCCCGGCGAGCGCGTGGGACGCGACTACATCCGCTTCACGGTGGCCGACCGGCCCGGCGTGCTGGCGGAAATCACCGCGGCGATGCGTGATGCCGACGTCTCGATCGAAAGCCTTATCCAGCGCGGCCGCGACCGCGACGGGGGCGAGGTACAGGTCGCGATGGTCACCCACGAGGGGCCGGAGCGATGCGTGACCAAGGCGCTGGCGCTGCTCGAAGGCTCGCCTAGCCTGACGGCTCCGCCGCTGGCGATGCCGATCCTGAAGGACTGACCTTCGGCTCCTCGCCAGCGGCTTGCGCCTCCGGCAGCCCGAGCTGTTCGGCGCGCGCCGCACTTTCCGCCTGCGGCGTGGCGGCATCGCGGCCCAGGGGCGGCAGCCCCCGGGAAATGCGATCCGCGTCCGATCCGGGCGGTGCATCGGGCAGCGTGCTGAAATCGATGTAATAGGCCGGCGGCGGCGGACAGGGCGGGATGAAGCAGCCCGTGGCGACCGTCACGCCCTGGTGCTGGATGCCGAACACATCGGGGGCTTGCGGGTTGCCCTTGTTCATCGTCTCGCGCGCGTAGCGGCGCTGTCCGCGCTCCGCGTCGTATCCGAAGGCGCTCTTGTCGGACCGTCTACGGCAGACGACGATCTCGCCCGAGATGGAGGCGGCTTCCTGTTCGGCGCTGCAGTCCTCGAGCTCGGCATCGTCGCCCTCGACCGGGGCGAGCAGATCGATGCGTTGGGGCGGCTGCCCGGTCTGCGGCTGGAGCGCGTCCTGCGCCGCGGCTGGCGCGGCCGTCGCAGTGAGCAGCACCATGGCAAGCGGCAGCAAGCGGATCATTCGGGCACTTCGCCTTTTGCGATCCGGTCGGCATCGGATCCCTCGGGCGCTTCGGGAAGGGCATCGAAATCGACGACGACCGTGTCCTCCCCGATCCTTCCCTGACCCGAGCACCACGACAGCAGGCTTGGGACGCAGGGCGGCGGTTCGAAGTCGGGGGCGCGGGCCAGTCCGCGGTCCATCGTTTCTTCCGCAAACCGCTTGCGTGCATCGCCCGGAGGCGCGAGGCGGTGACGGTCATGGTCCGCGCGGTCGCCGCAGACCACGATCTCGCCGGAAATAAGGGCAGCTTCCTGCTTTCGCCGGCAGTCGCGTTCGTCCGGCGACAAGCCGTCGTTTTCGGCAGTCTGTGCCATACCTGCCGAAGGGATTAACACTATCAGCGTGGGGGCCAGCGACAGCACTCGTCTCGACAATGCCCGGCTCCCTGTCTATCGGGCGCTCGCGCATACGATTGCATGCCCGAAGTTCCACCCGACTTCGCCGACCGATACACCGACTAGGGACTGAACCGCTTATGAACTCGCCTGCCGAAAATCCGCTCGACCGCGTGCTGGTGCTCGAAATGGTCCGTGTGACCGAAGCGGCCGCGATCGCGGCTTCCAAGCTGATCGGGCGCGGCGACGAGAAGGCGGCCGATGCGGCGGCGGTCGAGGCGATGCGCAAGACCTTCGACACGCTCTACATGGACGGCACCGTCGTCATCGGAGAAGGCGAGCGCGACGAGGCGCCGATGCTCTATATCGGCGAGAAGGTCGGCGGCGCGCCGGGCAAGGGCCCGAAGATCGACATCGCGCTCGACCCGCTCGAAGGCACCACGATCACCGCCAAGGCCGGCCCCAATGCGCTGGCGGTGCTGGCGGCGGCGGAAGAAGGCTGCCTGCTCAACGCGCCCGACGTCTACATGGACAAGCTGGCGGTCGGCCCGGGCTATCCCGAAGGCATTATCGACCTTGCCAAGACGCCGACCGAGAATGTCGCGGCGGTGGCCAAGGCCAAGGGCGTGGAGCCCGCCGACATCATCGTCTGCGTGCTCGACCGGCCGCGCCATGCGGACCTGATCGCTGAACTGCGCGGCATCGGTTGCGGCGTGGTGCTGATCGGCGACGGCGACGTTGCGGGCGTGATCGCGACCACCGACGAGGACACCACGATCGATATGTACATGGGCCAGGGCGGCGCCCCCGAAGGCGTGCTCGCGGCAGCCGCGCTGCGCTGCGTCGGCGGCCAGTTCAATGGCCGCCTGGTATTCCGCAACGACGACGAGAAGGCCCGCGCCCGCAAGTGGGGCATCGACGATCTCGACCGCATCTACACGCGCGACGACCTGGTGAAGGGCGACTGCATCTTCGCCGCCACCGGCGTGACTTCGGGCTCGCTGCTCGAAGGCGTGAAGTACCGCCGCGACGGCCGCATGACGACCGAAAGCGTGGTGATGCGCGCCAGCAGCGGCACCGTCCGCTGGATCAGGGGCGAGCATCGAAGCAGGTAGTTTTTGTCGGGTGCGCCTTCGACATCCGTCGAAGGCTTGCGGCTGTTCCGTCCCACTCCCCCACCCGGCCACCCAAACAGTATAGTGCCGTGGGTGGCCGGGTGGGGGAGTGGGACGGAACAGCAAGGTCAGGACGGATGTCCTGACCGTACGCAACAAAGAAAACTCCTCTTCAAAACCCGCCCTTCCATGTTGCGTTTCGATGACGTGTCGCTAGGCGGGTCGCACTGCCGCTAACGGGGATTCGCACATGAAGATCATGGCCGCCAACTCGAACCTGCCGCTCGCCCGCGCGATCGCGGCCTATCTCGAGATGCCGCTGGTGGATGCGCAGGTGCGCCGCTTCGCCGACGAGGAAATCTTCGTCGAGATCCACGAGAACGTGCGCGGCGAGGATGTCTTCGTGGTCCAGTCGACCAGCTATCCCGCGAATGACAACCTCATGGAGCTGCTGATCTGCATCGATGCGCTGCGCCGCGCCTCGGCCAAGCGGATCACGGCGGTGGTGCCCTATTTCGGTTACGCCCGGCAGGACCGCAAACCCGGCCCCCGGACGCCGATCTCGGCCAAGCTGGTCGCCAATCTGATTACCGAAGCAGGTGCGGACCGCGTGCTGGCGGTGGACCTCCACGCCGGCCAGATCCAGGGCTTCTTCGATATCCCGACCGACAACCTTTACGCCGCGCCGGTCATGGCTGCCGATATTCAGGCCCGCTATGGCGACGAGGATTTGATGGTGGTCTCGCCCGACGTCGGCGGCGTGGTCCGGGCCCGCGCGCTCGCCAAGCGGCTCGACAATGCCCCGCTGGCGATCGTCGACAAGCGTCGCGACCGCCCGGGCGAAAGCGAGGTGATGAACATCATCGGCGATGTGAAGGGCCGCCACTGCATCCTGATCGACGACATCATCGATTCGGGCGGCACGCTCTGCAACGCCGCGCAGGCCTTGCTCGACCAGGGCGCAACTTCGGTGGCCGCCTATATAACTCACGGGGTACTTTCGGGCGGCGCGGTGGCGCGTGTCGACGGCTCTGCGCTGAAGGAACTGGTGATCACCGACACCATCCGCGCGACCGACGCGGCGCAGGATTCGCAGCGCATCCGCATCCTCACCATCGCCCCGCTGATCGGCGAGGCGGTGCGCCGCATCGCCGACGAAAGCTCGGTCAGCTCGCTGTTCGACTGACGGCTGCGGCTAGGCCGGCGGCAAGGTCCAGACCGGTTCGGCAGCAGGATCGCGCCACGGGGCGACGCCGTCAGCTTCGAGTTGTTCCAGTTCTTCGAGCGCCTTGAGCTTGCGCCGCTCGCGCGATTCGATGTTGAGCCGCAGGAAGGGATGCGCGCCGCTCAGCAGCTCGCTGGGCCGCATGCCGAAGAACTTGTGCATCTCGCGGATCAGGTGCGACTGGTCGAAATAGCGCAGGCGCGCTTCGGGCTCATCGTCTGCCGGCGCCACACCGAGCAAGGTCGCCGCCATGTCGAGCGCCCGGGCGCGGCGTTGGACGAGCTTGGCGGACATTCCGAAATCGCGTTTGATCGTCCGTTCGAGTGTCCGCGGCATCAGGCCGTGCGCCTGGGCGAAATCGCCGATCGCGAAGTCGGGCGAGGCGAGGCATTCACGCTCGAAGGCCGCCGAGACGGGGTCTGGGAGGCGCCGTGCAGTGGTATCGAGAAATTTGCGGAGCTGGTGCTCGACGGCGATAAACCAGCTCTCGTAGTCGGCATCGATCGGAATTTTGCTCGTCAGCTTCCCGTGCCCGACGATATCCTCGTGTACGACGATGCGGTCCCTCAAGACTGTCTGCGAGGGCCCGCCCAGCTTTGGCGGCGCTCCGGTCCGCAGGTGGACCGTGATCGCCTTGTAGGACCCGGTCACGCTGATCGGCATGTACCGCGTCTGCGGGCCGAAATAGAGCGTGGTGCCGGCCTCCCCGGCTTCGAACACCTGATGCCCGTCGAGAGTTTCGGCAGTCCAGGTGCCGCCCCAGAGCAGCCGGATGCAGGCCTGGTCGCCCAGCATGCCGCAATTCACGGTGAGGTCGGCCGGAAGTTCACCCTCGGAGATCGCGATCCAGTAAAACCAGGGCGCGATATCCGCTGACGGTTCGCGCGCCAGGGAGAGTGGCGCGCCGTCCCGCGTAGAGCCGGTCTTCGAACGGATCGGGGGCATGGACTTCATCTGTCGGAGGCCGGATGCTCGTCCGGCGATCGCCACGGCACATCGGCCATTCCAAGGGCTTTCATCGCCGCGACGCGGCGCATCTGCCGGATTTCGAGGTCGATCCGCAGCAGATGCGCTTCGCAGGCGGCGAGCATGCCGGGCGACATCCCGAAATACTTCCTGATCTGCTTGGTCATATGCGCCTGGTCGAAGAAACGCAGGCGGAACTCCGCCTCTTCCTCGGGAATGGCGACGCCGAGCAGTGCTGCCGCCATGTCGAGCACGCGGGCGCGGCGCAGTACCGCCTTGGGGCTGATCCCATAGGCGTTGTGGACGGCACGCTCGAGCGTACGGCGGCTGATCGCGTGTTCATCGGCGAATGCGTCGAGATCGAGGGTATGGTCGGTCAGCACACGGCGTTCGAAATCGATCACGAGCGGCGAGGGGGTCGCATCGGCGAGCGCATTGAGGACGTTGCGGGCGACGTTTTCGAAGATGTCGAGCCAGTGGCCCCTGCTGTCGTCCTCGTTGAAGTATTTCCCGTGCCGGTCGGGCGGGATCACGTGATCGAAATCGACGATCCGGTCGAGTGTCGCCGTGGCCGAAAGTTCGCCGTGCGAGCCGTTGGCGCCGGGGTGGAACTGCATCTGGATGAAGCGGAACGGGCCTTCGACCGCAATCGGCATGATGCGGGTCTGCGGTCCGAAAAAGAGGATCCGGCTCTTCTTGTCAGCGTCGAACTGATGGGTGCCGTCGGCCGCTTCGAGCCGCCATTTGCCCTTGAGCAGGACGCGGATCGCCGCGTTTTCGAGAAAGAAGGCGCAGGTCTGCCCGCTGCCCTTGTGCGCCACGATGTCGGCTACCGCCAGCGAATGGACCCAAGGGGCGATGTCGGGAGCGGGGGCCCGGCTGTAGGCCAGCGGCTTGCCGTCGGGTGTGCAACCGGTGAGCGAGACCAGTCCCGTCCGGCCATCGGACCCGGGACCGTCAGCGCGGTACCTGGCTGCATCGTCTGTTATTGTTTTGCTCCCCGTTTCGGTGCGACGCGAAGGGCAGAGCAGTGTTTGCGCGGGGGTTCTTGACCCCCGTGTTACACATGTCAAATGCAATCCATGGTCCACAGTTTCGATATCGCCCTCGCCAATCGCCTCGCAGATGCTGCCGGGGATGCGATCCGTCCGCTGTTCCGGGGCAGTTGGGCCGACGAGCGCAAGGGCGATGCCAGCCCGGTCACCGAAGCGGATCGCGCTGCCGAGGCCGCCATGCGCGCTATCCTGGAAGCCGAGTGTCCGGCAGACGGCATCTTCGGAGAGGAATACGGCGCAATCCGCGAGGGTGCTGGACGCCAATGGGTGCTCGATCCCATCGACGGCACGATCAGTTTCATGGCAGGGCGCCCGATCTTCGGATCGCTCATCGCGCTCGTCCAGGATGGCTGGCCCGTCTTGGGAGTGATCGACCAGCCGATCTCGGGCGAACGCTGGGTCGGGCGGATCGGCGAGCCGACGACGCTCAATGGCCAGGTCGTGCGGACCCGTAGTTGCCGCGAACTGGCGGACGCCGTTCTGGCGACCAGCAGCCCCCACTATTTCAGCGCCGAGGAGGCAGAACCCTACATGGCGCTGGCGCAGGCGGTCGGGCGCAACAAGCGCCAGGGCATGATCGTCTATGGCGGGGATTGCTACAACTATGGCCTGCTGGCGGGCGGCCATCTCGACATCGTCTGCGAAGCCGGCCTCAAGCTGCACGATTACGCCGCCCTCGTCCCCATCGTCGAGGGAGCGGGCGGGACGATGTCAGATTGGCAAGGCAACCCGCTTGACGCAGGCAGCGATGGCTCGGTGCTGGCACTCGGCGATCCGGCACGCCTCGAGGATGTCCTCGAGGCAATGAGCGGGCATGGCCTGCATCACGACCACGGGCACTGAGCCGCGCCTGCGCCGTTGAGCGGCCATGACCACGATATGCGTAACCGGGGCAGGGGCGGGGATCGGCCGCGCCATCCTCCTTCATTTTCACGGCCTCGGCTGGCGCGTGATCGGGCTCGACAAGGATGCCGAGGCCCTGGCCGAATTGCGGCAGGCCCTTCCGACCGGTGAGGCCTTGCTGCTGACCTGCGATGTCGGCAAGGAGGGCGAGGTCAAGCGCGCCTTCGCCCGGATCGCAGACTGGCTGGATGGGGCGCCGCTCGACTGCCTCGTCAACAATGCCGGGATTGCCGATCCCTATGGCGGCCCGCTGGAGAATTTGTCCCTGCAGGAATGGCAGGGCTGGATCGATGCCAGCCTGACATCGGCCTTCCTGTGCAGCCGCGCCGCCGTGCAGCTGCTGCGTGGGGCCGAGGGCGGAGCGAGCATCGTCAACGTCTCCTCGACCCGCGCGGTGATGAGCGAGCCGGACTGTTTCGCCTACGCCGCAGCCAAGGGCGGTGTCGATGCACTGACCCATGCCATGGCGGTGTCGCTCGGGCCGGACATCCGGGTCAACGCGATCCGCCCCGGCTGGATCGAGACCGGTCCCTGGCAGAAACAGGGGGAGCGGCATGACCCCGACCATCGCGAGAAGGACCGCGCGCAGCATCCCGCCGGGCGGATCGGTACGCCGCAGGACATTGCCGAGGCGGTCGAATACCTCCATCGTGCCGGCTTCGTGACCGGCCAGCACCTCAACGTCGACGGTGGCATGACGGTGACGATGATCTACGAGGACTGACATGACCCGGGGGGAACGGTTTCACGGAAAGGTCGCGCTGGTCACCGGCGCGGCGCGAGGCATGGGACGCGAGATCGCGCGCCGCCTGGCGGCGGAGGGCGCGATCGTCTGGATCGGCGGGCGCGAGGAAGCGGCCCTTGCCGAAGCGGCTGCGGAAATGGGGGGCGATGTCCGTCCGCTCGCCTTCGACCTCGCGGACGAAGCGGCGTGCATTGCGGCGCTCGACCGGATCGCTGCCGAAACCGGGCTCGACATCCTCGTCAACAATGCGGGCGACCGCGACCGCCGCAGTTTCGACCAACTCGAACGCGCGGATATGGAGCGCTTGCTGCGCATCAATCTGGTCGCGCCGTTCGATCTGGCGCGCAGGTCCGTGCCGCTGATGCGCGCGCGCGGCTATGGGCGGATCGTCAACGTCACCTCGATCGCGAGCGAGATCGCCCGCGGCGATGCGTCCTACACCGCGAGCAAGGCCGGCCTCGACGGCGTGACCCGCTCGCTCGCCGCCGAACTCGGGCCGTATGGCATTACCGTGAACGCGGTTGCCCCGGGCTTCGTCCTGACCGAAGCGAACGAGGAGTGGTTCACCGACACCCCTGACATTGCCGAACACCTCGCGCGGCGTACGTCGCTGGGGCGCTGGGCGGAGCCGCGGGAGATTGCCGGGGCGGTGGCCTTCCTCGCCTCGGACGACGGATCCTATGTGACCGGCCATACGCTGATCGTCGACGGTGGCTACGTGACGCACTTCTAGCCCGAAGCAGGGTTGCATTCTCGCGCGAAACCGCTATTTGCGCGCCCTTCACCGACACGTGATTCACCGCCGGTCTGGCCACAAGGGCTGCCAGGGCTGGTCGGACGTGTCTCTGTCAAGGAGATGAAAATGCCCAAGCTGAAGACCAAGAGCGGCGTCAAGAAGCGCTTCAAGCTCACCGCCACGGGCAAGGTCAAGCATGGTGTCGCCGGCAAGCGCCACCGCCTGATCAGCCACAACGCCAAGTACATCCGTCAGAACCGCGGCACCACTGTCCTGTCCGAATCGGACTGGAAGGCAGTGAAGAAGTGGGCCCCCTACGGCCTCGACTGAGCCCGTTTCGAGTTTAGGAGTACAAAGCTATGTCCCGTATCAAGCGCGGCACGACCACCCGCCAGAAGCACAAGCGGATTCTCGACCAGGCCAAGGGCTATCGCGGTCGCCGCAAGAACACCATCCGCATCGCGCGCCAGGCCGTCGAAAAGGCCGGCCAGTATGCCTATCGCGACCGCAAGGTTAAGAAGCGCAACTTCCGCGCCCTGTGGATTCAGCGCATCAACGCCGCGGTTCGCGCCGAAGGCCTGACCTATTCGCAGTTCATGCACGGCACCAAGCTCGCCGGCATCGAACTGGACCGCAAGGTAATGGCCGATCTCGCCATGAACGAAGGCGTGGCCTTCAAGGCGATCATCGAACAGGCCAAGAAGGCGCTTCCCGCCTAAGCCTTTCGAAATGCGACAGAAGAAAGGGCGTCTCCCCATCCGGGAGGCGCCCTTCTCTTTTGTTAACTTGTCGCGAACCTACAAGTTGATAGACTTACCCTCGTGGGAGGAGTCGGTTGGCTGTCGAATGCCGGATAGACGTGCGGTTTTTCGCCCCGCCGGCGGACATTGCCCCCTGCTTCACGAGTTTCTACCGCCTCGAGATCGACTTGCCCGAGGGCGAGACGGTGGTCGATTACCTCCAGCCCGAGTGGGCCAATCTGCGGTATTTCGCCAGCAACCCTCCCAACGCCAGCGTGGCGGGCGGGCCGCTGATCGGGCCGCGGCGGTTCCAGGCGACCGGGCCCAGTTCGCGCCCCTCGCGGTTCGAAATCGGCAAGACCCGGACCTGGGGTATCGGCTTCATGCCGCTCGGCTGGGCACGGTTCGTCGGCGCGGTGGCGGGCGATCACGTCAACCTCGGTTTCGATGGCGAGCAATCCGAACTGTTCGCCCCCTTCGTCCCCCTGTGCGATATCCTGTGCGTCGAGGATGGGGACGATGACGATCAGTTCCAACAGCTCGTGGCATTCTTCCGCAAGCTGGCCGAACCGCCGCGCGACGCCGAGAAGATCCTGGCCATCCATGAAGTGATGTTTGATCCGTACCTCTTGCAGGTCGAGGATTTCGCCGCGCGCACCGGCTTTTCAAAGCGTACGCTCGAGCGGCTCTGCCACCGGCATTTCGGATTCTCGCCGCGGCTGCTGTTGCGTCGCCAGCGCCTGATGCGGACCCTCGCCGCCTTCATGCTGGAGGGCGGCAGCTGGACCTCGGTGATCGATCGCCACTATCACGACCAGGCCCACTTCGTGCACGAGTTCCAGGCCTTCATGGGCATGAGCCCGAGCGAATATGCAGCCATGCCCCATCCCATCCTTGGCGCCTTCATGGCCGAACGGCAGCGGGTGTGGGGTTCGCCCGTGCAGACCCTGGACAAGCCGAGGTAGCGGTTCGCAATTCGATTTTCTTTTGCTACGGTTCACAGGGGGTCGCACTTCACCGTTTGTTTGTAAGCCGGGGGCGACATCACAATGACGCGGCAAACCGATGCCGAAACGGAAGCGGTTCGATTGCGCTTCTACCTGCCGCCGGAGGACCTGCAGCCTCTGGTGACGACGATCTACCAGCTCGATTTCCGGTCCGACGATGGCACCCCGATCGAAGACCGGCTGCATCCCGAATGGGGCAATCTGCGGCTGTTTACCGGCGGCACGATGGAGGCCGCCGTGGGCGGAGGCCCGCTCGAGCCGGTTCCCGCGGCCGTCGTCGTTGGCCCGACGAGCAAGGCCACGCGCTTCCGCACCCAGGCCGCGCGGACCTGGGGAGTCGGCCTGCTGCCCCTGGGGTGGGCGCGGATTATCGACCTGCCGGCCAGCGAACATGCCGACAGCTTCTTCGACATGGCGCGCGGGCCGCTCGCCAATCGGCTGGCCCCGCTGCGCGAGAGTGTCGAGCGCTCGGCCGGCGATCCGGCTGCGGTGCGAGACTCGATCGTCGCCGCCTTGCGCAAGATCGTGTCGGGGCGGGAGCCGCGCGAGGAGGAGATCGTCGCACTCGAGCATGCGCTGGTCGACCCCAAGATCCATACCGTCGCGGATCTCGCGGAAAAGGCGGGCATGAGCCTGCGTTCGCTCGAGCGTCTGAGCAATGCGGTCTTCGGTTTCCCGCCGCAGCTGCTGCTCCGGCGCCAGCGTTTCCTGCGCAGTCTCGCGCTGTTCATGCTCGATCCGTCCCTCAAATGGATCGATGCGCTCGACAGCCATTATCACGACCAGGCGCATTTCGTACGCGATTTCAAGCGCTTCATGGGGATGAGCCCGAGCACTTATGCCAAGCTGCCGCATCCGGTGCTGGGTGCTGCAACCCGCACCCGCAAGGCGATCGCGGGCGAAGCGATGCAGGTCCTCCACCGGCCCCCGGGCGAGGCCTGAGCGCCCCCCCGAAACCGGGGGGGATTTCACAAACACTTGCCGGATAAGGGATTTCTTGGCAGGCGATGGCCCCGAGAGGTCGCCATGCCCAACAGATCGCCGACGATAACCGAGGTCACGTCCGAACAGGTCACCATGTTCGTGGCCGATCCGCCGCCCGATCTCATGCCTTACCTTTCGGGCTATTACTGCACCCGGATCCATGCCGATGGGGTGCTGGAAGAGTGGATGCCGCCCGAAGAGGCGAACCTGCGGAGCGGTGTCGCGCCGCATTATGCGGCCAGGATCGGACCGGGGGAGCCGGAGTCGGTACCGCGCTTCATCCTCAGCGGTCCGACCGACCGCGGGACCTATGCGCAGGTCTCCAGGGGCGAATACTGGGGCATCGGACTGACGCCCGCGGGCTGGGCGCGGTTCATCGGCATGCAGGCTAGCGATTTCGCCAACCGGTTCGACGATCTGGCGAAATATCCCGAGCTTGGCGCGCTGCACGCGATGTTCGAGGAGGTGATCTCCGGATCGCTGTCCGATCGCGACGTCATTCGCCTGTTCGACCGGACCTTCCGCGCGCTGCTGGGCGAACGCATCGAGCGCGAAGGGGCGATCCACGCCGTCCATCTCGCGATCGGATCGGGCCGCGCGATGCCGACCGAGCAGCTTGCGAGCATGGCGGGCATGAACGTGCGCACGTTCGAGCGGTTCTGCAAACGCCACTTCGGTTTCCCGCCTGCCGCGTTGCAGCGCCGCCAGCGTTTCCTGCGCAGCTTGGGGCGCTTCATGCTCGACCCTTCGATGAAATGGATCGAGAGCCTCGACAGCCATTATACCGACCAAGCGCATTTCATCCGCGACTTCCGCAACGTGATGGGCATGACGCCGGGCGAATATGCGGAACGGCCCCACCCGGTCACAAGCATGGCGGTCCGCGTCACCAACAAGGCGGCGGGCGTGGCGATGCAGGCGCTCCATACGCCGGGAGGCCGCGCGCCGCGCTGAGCAATCGGGACTTGGGAACGCCGCCCGAAGGCGCTAGGGGGCGCGTTCACTTCTTCAGCCAAGACCCACAAGACCGCCCATGACCGATCTCGATACCCTCAAATCCGGCGCGCTCGCGCAGATCGACGCCGCGCAGGATGCCGCAGCGCTTGAAACCCTGCGGGTGGAGTTCCTCGGAAAGCAGGGCTCGATCTCGGGGCTGATGAAGACGCTCGGCAAGATGCCGCCCGAGGAACGTCAGACCGAGGCGCCGAAGATCCAGGGCCTGCGCGGCGATGTCGCCGATGCGCTCGAGGCGAAGAAGGCGCAGCTCGAGGAAGCGGAGCTGGAAGCGCGGCTGGCGCGCGAAGTGGTCGACCTGACACTGCCTGCGCCGCAGGCGCCCAAGGGATCGGTCCACCCGGTCAGCCAGGTGATGGACGAACTGGCGGAAATCTTCGCCGACCTCGGCTTCTCGGTCGCCACCGGTCCCGAGATCGAGGACGACTGGCACAATTTCACCGCGCTCAACATGGCCGAAACGCACCCGGCGCGCGCGATGCACGACACGTTCTATTTCCCGGACGTCGATGCCGAGGGGCACCGCATGTTGCTGCGCACGCACACCTCGCCGGTGCAGATCCGCAGCATGGTGGAGCAGGGCGCGCCGATCCGCATCATCGCGCCGGGCCGCGTCTACCGTTCCGACAGCGACGCGACGCACACGCCGATGTTCCACCAGGTAGAAGGCCTGGTGATCGACAAGGGCATTCACCTCGGCCACCTCAAGTGGACGCTGGAGACCTTCCTCAAGGCCTTCTTCGAACGCGAGGACATCGTGCTGCGCCTGCGTCCCTCCTACTTCCCCTTCACCGAGCCTTCGGTCGAGGTTGATGTCGGCTGGCAGGATGTCGATGGTCGCCGCGTGCTCGGCGGAGACGGCGATGCGCCGGGTCACGGCTGGATGGAGCTGCTCGGCAGCGGTATGGTCAACCGGCGCGTGCTCGAATTCGCCGGCGTCGATCCCGACGTCTACTCGGGTTTCGCCTGGGGCCTCGGCGTCGACCGGCTCGCCATGCTCAAATACGGGATGGACGATCTGCGCGCCTTCTTCGACGGCGATAATCGCTGGCTGTCGCATTACGGCTTCTCGCCCTTCGACCAGCCCACCCTGTCCGCCGGCGTAGGAGCGAAGGCATGAAGTTCTCGCTCGAATGGCTGAAATACTTCCTCGAAACCGACGCGAGCGCGGCGGAGATCGCGGCTGCGCTGAACCGGATCGGCCACGAGGTCGAAGGGATCGAGGACCCGGCGAACAAGCTCGCCGGTTTCCGCGTCGCGCATGTGCTCACCGCCGCGCCGCACCCGGATGCCGACAAGCTGCAGGTCCTCACGGTCGATACGGGCCCAGAGATCAATGGCGGCGACCCGCTGCAGGTCGTCTGCGGCGCGCCCAACGCGCGTGCGGGCATGAAGGGCGTGCTTGGCCTGCCCGGCGCGGTCGTCCCGGCCAATGGCATGGAGCTCCGCAAGAGCGCGATCCGCGGCGTCGAAAGCAACGGCATGATGTGCTCGGTGCGCGAACTCGAACTCGGCGACGAGCACGACGGCATCATCGAACTGCCCGAGGATGCCCCGGTCGGCACCAGCTTCGCCGACTATAGCGATGCCTCGCCGGTGTTCGACGTGGCGATCACGCCCAACCGGCCCGACTGCATGGGCGTCTACGGCATCGCCCGCGATCTAGCGGCGGCGGGCCTCGGCACGTTCAAGCCGATCGACATTCCCGCGATCGAGACCAAGGGCGCCTGCCCGGTGGAGATCCGCACCGACGATCCCGAAGGCTGCCCGGCCTTCTTTGGCCGCGTCATCAAGGGCGTTGTCAACGGCGCGAGCCCCGACTGGATGCAGCGTCGCCTGAAGGCTGCGGGCCAGCGCCCCATCTCGGCCGTGGTCGACATCACCAATTACCTCATGCTCGCCTTCGGGCGTCCGGCCCACGCCTATGACCTCGCCAAGCTGAGCGGCGCGGTCGTCGCGCGGCGCGCGCAGAACGGCGAGCAGGTACTGGCCTTGAACGAGAAGACCTACACGCTCGACGAGACCATGACCGTGATCGCCGATGATAACGGCGTGCACGACGTTGCGGGCATCATGGGCGGCGAGCATTCGGGCGTGACCGAGGGGACCACCGACGTGCTGCTCGAGATCGCCTATTTCGATCCGGAGCGCATCGGTGTGACGGGCCGCAAGCTCGGCCTCGCCTCGGACGCGCGCACGCGCTTCGAGCGCGGTGTCGACCCGGCGTTCCTAAACGATGGCCTCGCGCTGCTCACCTCGCTGATCCAGCGCATCTGCGGCGGCGAGGCGAGCGAGGTCGTGCGCGCAGGTCAGCCGCCGGTCGAGCCGAAAGTCATCGCTTTCGATCCGGGCCTCACCGCGCGCCTCGGCGGTATCGATGTGGGCGAGGCCGAGCAGCGCCGGATCCTTACCGCGCTCGATTTCACCGTCGGCAGCGACTGGCAGGTCACCTGCCCGCCGCGCCGGCATGACATCGAGGGCGCGGCCGACCTGGTCGAAGAAATCGTTCGGATTCACGGTCTCGACAATGTCGCCAGCGTCGCCCTCCCGCGTGCGGACGGCGTCGCTCGCCCGACTGCCACTTCGCTGCAGCAGATGGAGCGGAAACTTCGCCGCGCGGCTGCCGGACGCGGCCTCAACGAGGCGGTGACCTGGTCCTTCCTTCCCACCGCCCACGCCGAACATTTTGCCGATGGCGCGCAGCTCTGGGTGCTCGAGAACCCGATCAGCGAGGACATGAAGGCGATGCGCCCCTCGCTCATTCCCGGCCTGCTCGCCGCGGCCAAGCGCAATGCCGATCGCGGCGCGCCGGGTACGCGCCTGTTCGAGATCGGGCGGCGCTATTTCCGCGGCAAGGGCGGTGCGAGCGACGAGAAGCCGACGCTTTGCGTGGTGCTCGCGGGCGAGAAGACGCCCCGCGGCTGGTCGCAAGGCAAAGCGACCCGGTTCGACCCGTTCGACGCCAAGGCCGAAGCACTCGCGCTGCTCGAAGCCGCCGGTGCGCCGGTCGACAATCTCATGGTGATGGGTGAGGCGGGCGACCAGTTCCACCCCGGCCAGTCGGCCACGCTGCGGCTTGGTCCCAAGAACGTGCTCGCGCGCTTCGGCGCGCTGCATCCGCGCACGCTCAAGGTGTTCGATGTCGACGGTCCGGTGGTCGCGGTGGAGATCTTCCTCGACGCGATCCCGGCGCGCAAGGGCGGCGGCAGCTTCGCTCGCCCGACCTACACGCCGCCCGCGCTGCAGGCGATCACCCGCGACTTCGCCTTCCTCGTCCCCGCCGATCTCGCCGCTGCCGACCTCGTGCGCGCGGTGAAGGGCGCGGACAAGCAGGCCATCGTTTCGGCCCGCGTGTTCGACGTCTTCGCCGGACAGGGCGTCCCCGAAGGCAAGAAATCGGTCGCGGTCGAGATCGTCCTCCAGCCGGGCGAGAAGAGCTTCACCGATGCCGAGATCAAGGCGATCTCGGACAGCATTGTCGCTGCTGCCACCAGGCAGGGCGCGGAGCTGCGCGGATGAAGACCGCTTTCGTCACCGGAGTTGCGATCATCGCTTTTGCCAGTGTCGGCTGCGCCACGACACCAGCCGAAGCGGTCCGGGGACATGGCGCTGTGTCGGTCTGCGAGGTGCAAACCAATCGCGAAGCGCTGCTTGATCAGGAAATTCTAATCGAAGGGTACATTGAACGAAGTCAGCATGGGATGTTTGCGTCTGCTGAACAATGTCCCCGAGAGTACATTTGGGTCGTGCTTCGCGATAAGTCAGATGCTGAAGCGATGAAGACGCTGCTTCGGAACACCAATGACGAATTCGGCGAACCGGCAGGCGATTCAATTTTTCGCGCGCGAGTAGCGATGAACGAATACAAGCTTCCGCTCACCGACCACGTATCGCCACGGCTATCGCTGGAATTCATCTCCTTTGTAGGCGAGAAACCATGAAGACCGCTTTCGTCACGGGAGCCACCGCAGGGATCGGCGAGGCCACCGTGCGCGCGCTGGTCGCGAGCGGCTGGCGCTGCGTTGCGACAGGTCGCCGCAAGGAACGGCTCGATGCGCTGGTCGCCGAGCTGGGTGCCGACAAGGTCCATCCCTGCGTCTTCGACGTGCGTGACGAGGCCGCGATGGATGCGGCGATCGCCGACCTGCCCGGAGACTTCGCAGGGATCGACCTGCTGGTGAACAATGCCGGTCTCGCGCAGGGCCTCTCGCCCGCGCAGGAGGCGAACCTCGACGACTGGCAGACCATGATCGACACCAATGTGACGGCCATGGTCAAGCTGACGCGCAAGCTGCTGCCCGTGCTGATCGCGCGCAAGGGCGCGATCATCGCCATCGGCTCGGTCGCGGGCAGCTACATTTATCCGGGCGGCAACGTCTATGCGGGGTCCAAGGCCTTCGCCAACCACTTCACGCTGGCCCTGCGCGCCGACCTCCACGGCACCGGCGTGCGCGTGACCAGCATCGAGCCGGGCATGGTCGAAACCGAATTCACGCTGGTCCGCACCGGCAGCCAGGAAGCCTCGGACAAGCTTTACCGCGGTGCCGACCCGATGACGGGCGAGGACATCGCCAACACCATCCTGTGGGTGGCCGAGCTGCCCCCGCACCTCAATATCAACCGTATCGAGCTGATGCCCGTGAGCCAGAACTTCGCCGGCTTCCGCGTCGCTCGCGACTGAGTTTTCCATGACCTCCAACCGCCGTACTTTCGCGATCATCTCGCACCCCGACGCAGGCAAGACCACGCTCACCGAAAAGCTGCTGCTGCAGGGCGGGGCGATCCACCTGGCTGGCGAGGTCAAGGCGCGCGGGGCGGCGCGGCGGGCGCGCTCCGACTGGATGAAGATCGAGCAGCAGCGCGGCATCTCGGTGACCTCCAGCGTGATGACCTTCGAGAAGAACGGGATCACCTTCAACCTGCTCGATACGCCGGGCCACGAGGACTTCTCCGAAGACACCTATCGCACGCTGACCGCGGTCGATTCCGCCATCATGGTGATCGACGTCGCCAAGGGGATCGAGAGCCAGACGCGCAAGCTGTTCGAGGTCTGCCGCCTGCGCAACGTGCCGATCATCACCTTCGTCAACAAGGTCGACCGCGAAGGGCGCCCGCTGTTCGAGATTCTCGACGAGGTCGCCGATGCGCTGGCGCTCGACGTCAGCCCACAGAACGCGCCGCTCGGCATGGGCGGCCTCTTCACCGGCATCCTCGATTTCGCCAGCGATACGGTCACCCGGCCCGAGGGCGGGAGCAAGGAATATCTCGGCAAGCGCGAACCGCTCGGGGCCTTGCCCGAAGAGTTCGAGGAAGAGATCGAGCTGACCAAGATCGGCTATCCCGAGTTCGACCTCGACGCCTATCGCAATGGCGACCTGACGCCGGTGTTCTTCGGCTCGGCGCTCAAGAATTTCGGCGTCGAGGAGCTGATCGACGCGATCGCGAAGTGGGCCCCGCCGCCGCGCCCGCAGCCTGCGGGCGAGGAGCAGGTCAGCCCGGAACGCGACGAGGTCACCGGCTTCATCTTCAAGGTGCAGGCCAATATGGACCCCAACCACCGCGACCGCATCGCTTTCATGCGGCAGGTTTCCGGCACCTTCAAACGCGGCATGAAGCTGACGCCCTCGGGCCTCGGCAAGCCGATTGCGATCCACTCGCCGATCCTGTTCTTCGCGCAGGACCGCGAACTCGCCGACACGGCCGAGGCAGGCGACATCATCGGCATTCCCAACCACGGCACGCTGCGTGTCGGCGATACGCTTTCGGAAAAGAACCAGGTCCGCTTCACCGGCCTGCCGAACTTCGCGCCCGAAATCCTGCGCCGCATCGCGCTGGTCGATCCGACCAAGACCAAGCAATTGAGGAAGGCGCTGGACGACCTCAGCGAGGAGGGCGTGATCCAGGTCTTCTATCCCGAGATCGGCGCGCAGTGGATCGTCGGCGTCGTCGGCCAGCTCCAGCTCGAAGTGCTGATCTCGCGGCTCGAGGCGGAATACAAGGTTGCGGCCAATCTGGAGGCCTCGCCCTTCGCCACCGCCCGCTGGGTCAAGGGTGAGCAGAAGGCGCTCGACGAATTCGAGAAGTTCAACCGCGCGAACCTCGCCAAGGACCGCGACGGCGATCTCGTGTTCATGGCCAAGAGCCCGTGGGATGTCGGCTATCAGGAAGAGAAGAATCCGGACCTGACCTTCTCGGCAACGAAGGAACGGTAGGTTGAATCAATTGTGGAGCCGTTGCAAAGGCTCCCAATGACCATTCCCGGCCCTACTTCCCAAACCTTCATTTCGCAGCGCCTGCGGCTCAACTATCTCGACTGGGGCAATCGCGGGAAGCCGCCGCTGGTCCTCGTTCATGGCGGACGCGACCACGCGCGCAGCTGGGACTGGGTGGCCGAAGAGCTTTGCCGGGACTGGCACGTCGTCGCCATGGACCACCGCGGGCATGGCGACTCCGATTGGGTTTCCGACGGCAATTACTCCGCCAGCGACATGGTCTACGACCTCGCCCAGTTGATCCACCAGCTCGGCGTCGGCCCGGTCACGATCGTCAGCCACTCGATGGGTGGCAATGTCTCGCTGCGCTACGCCGGGACCTTCCCCGACATGGTGACGAAGATCGTCGCCATCGAAGGCCTCGGCCCCAGCCCCAAGCGGCAGGAGGAGATGCGCAGCAAGCCCTATCCCGAACGTCTCAACGAATGGATCGGCAAGAAGCGCTCTGCCTCGGGCCGCATCCCGCGCAAGTATGAAAGCATCGAAGCGGCCTTTGCGCGGATGATCGAGGAGAACAGCTACCTCACCGAGGAACAGGCGCGGCACCTGACGATCCACGGCGTGAACCGCAACGAGGACGGCACCTACAGCTGGAAATTCGATCCGCACCTCAATGTCTGGCCGGTCGAGGACATCGCGGACGAGTTCCTGCACCAGACCTGGGCCGCGATCACCGCGCCGACCCTGCTGCTCTATGGCGCCGACAGCTGGGCTTCGAACCCCGAAGGCGACGGGCGGCTCGATCATTTCGCCAATGCCGAGGTGATCGAATTCGCCAATGCCGGCCACTGGCTGCACCACGACCAGTTCGACCGTTTCATGCAGACGCTGAAGGATTTCCTGTGATTGCGGCACGTTCCAGTCGGCGGATGCGTTGACGGAGCGTGGAGCTCACTTTCGCCAGCTATAATATCCACAAGGCCGTCGGGACCGACCGGCGGCGCGATCCCGAGCGTATTCTGCGCGTGATCCACGAAATCGATGCCGACGTCGTCGCCTTGCAGGAGGTCGACCGGAGAATAGGCGACCGGGCGACGGTGATACCGCGCGCGGCGATCGACGACACGCACTGGAGGGTCGTGGAAGTAGCCCGGCGGCCGCGGAGCATCGGCTGGCACGGCAATGCCCTGCTGGTGCGGAGGGAATTCGAGATCGTCCACGGAGAAGCGCTCGATCTGCCAACGCTCGAGCCGCGCGGAGCGGCCTGCGGCGAGATCCGCGTCGACGGCCATGTGCTTCGCATAATCGGTACGCATCTCGACCTCTCGGGTCTCCGGCGGCGCGACCAGATCCGCTCGTTGCTGGATCATGTCGGCGCCTGTCGGCGTAACCTGCCGACGGTCATTCTCGGCGATTTCAACCAGTGGGGACGGCAGACCGGGGCGATGCGAGAATTCAGCGACGGCTGGCAGTTGGTGACGCCGGGGCGGAGCTATCCCAGCACCCAGCCGCTCGCCATGCTCGACCGTATCGTCGCGTCGCACCAGTGGCAGTGCATGGCGGCGGAGGTGCACCACACTCCGCTGGCTGCCGTCGCTTCCGACCATTTGCCGGTCGTCGCCCGGCTCCATCTGCACAAAAAATAACCACCAGCCCAAGTATTGGGCAGCTCAGACAAGCCGGGGCGCCGCGTGCGGGCTGCTGACGCGGCCTTTCGGCGTTTGGCACGCTTCATGCTGCAGGTGCGAAGCCGGCGCTGGGACCGGCGGACAGCCAAGGGGGTGAGCGCGTGAAATTCATCATCGCAGTCATCAAGCCATACAAGCTCGACGAGGTGCGCGAAGCCCTCGGCGCGATCGGTGTGGCCGGGATGACCGTGTCCGAAGTCAAGGGCTTCGGGCGTCAGAAGGGGCAGACCGAGATTTACCGCGGCGCCGAATACTCGACCAACATGCTGCCCAAGGTGAAGCTGGAGATCGCAGCCAGCGACGACCTCGCCCCGCAGGTGGTCGAGACGATCCAGCAGACTGCCAGCAGCGAGGCAATCGGCGACGGGAAGATCTTCGTCCTCGATCTCGCCAGCGCCACCCGCATCCGCACCGGCGAAACCGGCGACACCGCCCTGTGAAGACGATGAAGGACACCACCATGCTTCGCACCCTTACCCGCGCCGGCGCCATGGCTGCCGCGCTGCTCACGCCCGTTGCGGCATTCGCGCAGGAAGCCGCAGAGGCTGCCGCGCCCGTCCCCAACCCTGGCAACAACGCCTGGATGATGACCGCCACCGTGCTGGTCATGCTCATGATCCTGCCGGGCCTTGCGCTGTTCTACGGCGGCCTGACGCGTTCGAAGAACATGCTTTCGACCATGACGCAGGTCGGCGCGACCGCCTCGCTCGCCATGATCATCTGGGTCATGTGGGGCTATTCGCTGGCATTCGGCGACACCACTTACGAAGGCACGCTCGGCCTGTTCGTCAGCGGCGGGAGCTATTTCCTCGCCGGCACCGACGCCAGCAGCACGGCGGCGACTTTCACCGATGAAGTCATCAGCAAATATGTCTTCATCAGCTTCCAGATGACCTTCGCCGCGATTACCGCCGCGCTGATCCTCGGCGCGACGGCAGAGCGCATGAAGTTCAACGCCGTCATGCTGTTCGTGCCCATCTGGCTGACGATCGTCTATTTCCCGATCGCGCACATGGTCTGGGCGGGCGGCGGACTGCTGTTCGAAGACGGCGCGCTCGACTTCGCCGGCGGCACCGTGGTGCACATCAACGCCGGTGTCTCGGGCCTGGCGCTCGCCTACCTGCTCGGCAAGCGTCGCGGCTATCCGGCAGAGCCGATGCCGCCGCACAGCCTGACGCTGACCATGGTCGGCACCGGCCTGCTGTGGGTGGGTTGGTTCGGCTTCAACGCCGGCTCCGCACTCGAAGCGGACGGTTCGGCTGGCCTCGCCATGATCAACACCTTCGTTGCCACCGCTGCCGGTGCCCTGACCTGGATGGTGATCGAGCGCATGGCCGGTCACAAGGGTTCGGCCCTCGGCTTCTGTTCGGGCGTGATCGCCGGCCTTGTCGCCGTGACCCCGGCGGCCGGCAATAGCGGCCCGTTCGGCGCGATCCTTCTCGGCATGCTTGCTTCGGCCGTCTGCTACTTCGCGGTCGCCAAGGCGAAGTCCAAGTTCGGCTACGACGACTCCCTCGACGCGTTCGGCATTCACGGTGTCGGTGGGATCGTCGGAGCCATCGGTACCGCCGTCGTCTACCAGCCGTTCCTCGGCGGGCCTGGCGACGGATCGACCGCTCTCGGCGCGCAGCTGGGCGTGCAGGTCTTCTCGGTCGTCGTCACGATCGCCTGGGCCGGTCTCGGCACGCTGATCGCCGGCGGAATCGTCAAGGCACTCATCGGCCTGCGGGTCTCGGAAGAAACCGAAGTCGACGGTCTCGACATCGGCGAACACGGGGAGCGCGCCTACAACTGATCACCAAGTTTGGCGGGGGCGCCGCCGTTCTCTCTCCTCTCTCTCGCGGAGGTGCCCCCGTCAACCGATGTTCCTCCTGCGAACATACGACTACCAAGGGCCGGGGCTTTCCCCGGCCCCTTTTTTTGGCACGCAGGTGTGTGACTCGAACGCTACGCCAGCGCCGCGAAGTACGCGCCGCGCAGTCGACACTATTGCCAAGACAAGTCGGTCGATTCATCTCGAATGTTACGGATTGGTCCCGAGTGACTAAAAGTGGAGGAGAGAGATCATGAAAACTATGACCTATCGCGGCGTCGGCCGCGCGGCTGCGCTTCTCGCAGGGTGCGGGCTCGCAGCGATCGCCACCCCGGGCATCGCCCAGGAGGCCGAGCAGGTCGCAGGCGACGAAGACGTCATCATCGTGACCGCGACCAAGCGCGATTCGACCATTCAGGACGTGCCCTTTTCGATCAATGCCCAGACCCAGGAAGACATCCAGAAGTCGGGTGCGGCGACGCTCGAAGACCTCTCGCGCAATGTGGCGGGTCTTTCGGTCCAGAACCTCGGGCCAGGCCAGAGCCAGGTCTCGGTTCGCGGTGTGTCGGCCGGCCAGATCGTGCGCGACCAGCCGGGCGTGAAGGAGCAGGTTGGCGTCTATCTCGACGAAAGCGTCATCTCGCTGTCGCTTTTCACCCCCGACCTCGACCTGTTCGACCTCAACCGGGTCGAGACGCTGCGTGGCCCGCAAGGCACGCTGTTCGGATCGGGCAGCGTCGGCGGGACGATCCGCTACATCACCAACCAGCCGCTCCTCGGCGTCAGCGAAGGCCTGTTCGAAGGTAACGTGAACCTCGTCGATGGCGACGACTGGGGTGGGCACCTCAAGGGCATGGTCAACCTGCCGCTCGGCGAGCGTGCCGCGCTGCGCGCTGTCGGCTATTATACGCAATACGGCGGTTTTATCGACGCAATCGGCCCGGCTGGCGGCGAGAACGTGAACGGCGGCGAGCGCTACGGCGGTCGTCTGGCGCTGACTATCGACAGCGGCGAAGGGTTCTCCATCACCCCGCGCTTCATCTACCAGAAGGTCTCGGCCGACGGGTTCAACCGCCAGGAAATCTACAACCTCTACGCCAACCCCTACACCACGGGTCGCCCGCCGGTTACCTTTGGCGAGCGCGAGCAGTTCCTGAAACTGCGCGAAGCTTTCGAGGACGAGACGCTGATCGCCGACCTGGTGGTCGAGGCGGAACTCGGCCCGGTCACGATGACTTCGGTCAGCAGCTACACCAATCGCGACATTCTCGTGAGCCGCGATGCCAGTGCACTCACCGGATCGGTCTCGGTCGATCTCGGCTACGAGCCGGCGGATGTACGATTGGCGTCCAACCTTCGCGACACGACCGATGTGAACGCCATAACCCAGGAACTGCGCTTCGCATCCAACGGCAGCGGTCCTTTCCAGTGGGTCGTCGGCGGGTTCTACTCGCAGACCGATCGCTTTTACCGCCAACGCCTCCCGACTCCGGGGTATGCGGCGGCGACGGACGCGACGCTGGGTGCAGGCACGTCCGCAGCGGTGGCCAACGGCTTCCCGAACCTCGATTCGCCCTACAATGCCGACCTGCCCTATGATCTCGAGCAGATCGCAATTTTCGGTGAGGCGACGTATTCGATCACCGATGCGCTCGATGTGACGGTCGGCGCCCGCTATTACGACTTCGAGGAAAGCCGCCAGTTCATCTCGGGTGGCCTGTTCGCCAACGGCGACAATGTCGCCGACGAAACCAAGTCTGACGGCGTGAGCCCACGCCTGCTGGTGAGTTACGACGTCAGCGACGTGCTCACGCTGAACGCACAGGCCTCGAAGGGCTTCCGTCTGGGCGGGGTGAACGATCCGCTCAACGTGACGCTGTGCTCGCCGAACGATGCCGCCCTGTTCGGCGCGTTCCAGAGCTACGAGGACGAATCCTTGTGGAACTACGAAATCGGCGCGAAGGCGCAGGGGCGCGGCTTCTATGCCAACGTGGCCGGCTTCTACAACGACATCAGCAATCTGCAGGTGACGCTCGATGCCGGCAGCTGTTCGTCGCGGATCGTGTTCAACGTTCCCGACGCGCACTCGATGGGTGCGGAAGCCGAGATCGGCTTCTCGCCGACGCCCGGCCTCGACTTCGTGCTGTCGGGCAGCGTGATCGAAGCCGAATTCGATTCCACCCTGCCCGAACCGCTCGCGACTGCGACCGGCATTCGCGAAGGCAACCGCCTGCCGTCTGTGCCGAAATTCCAGATGACCGTTTCGGGCAGCTACGAATTCCCGGTATCGAGCAGTGCTGACGCGTATATCTCTGGATCGTGGAGCCACGTCGGCAATCGCTACACCCAGCCGGCCGATCAGGAGAACAACCCGCGGACCTTCGTCCATGGCCTTCCGTTCGGCGGCGCGCCCGCATCGGCCTCGACGACAGTCGACCTGCTGCTTCCGTCCTACGATGTCGTGAACATGAGCGCGGGCGTGGACTTCGACAGCGGCTTCTCGCTGCAAGTCTATGTGAACAACCTTCTCGACGAGAACGCCTTGCTCAGCTTCGACCGCGAGCGCGGCGGGCGTGCGCGGCTCGGCTATAGCGTCAGCACGCCGAGAACGATCGGCGTGACGGCTCGCCAGGCCTTCTGAGCCCGCAGTCGCCGCAAAAAAATGAAGGGGCCGGGGCGCAAGCTCCGGCCCCTTTCTTACAGGTCCAGCCAAGCGGCCGCCAATGCGATGGCGACGATCCACAAGGCGATCACGACAGCGGCTGCTGCCAGTGATCTCGGGCGGTGCGCGAGCAATTCCGCCTCGGCGCGATAGGATTGCATCAGGTCGGGCGGGACGAGGCGCAGCACCAGCCAGATCCCTGCCGGCACCAGCAGCAGATCGTCTAGCAGACCGATCACCGGGATGAAATCGGGGATCAGGTCGATTGGACTCAACGCGTAGCCCGCGACGAGAAGAGCCGCGATTCGTGCCGCCCAGGGCGTTCGCGGATCCCTTGCCGCAAGGTAGAGCGCGAGCACGTCACGTTTCAGCGCACGCGCCCAGGCCTTGATTTCAGGCAGCAAGCGCCGCCTTCACGAAATCGGCGCAACGTTCGCCGATCATGATGCTCGGCGCGTTCGTATTGCCCGAGACCAGGCGCGGCATGATGCTGGCATCCGCGACGTAAAGTCCGTCGATCCCCTGCGCCTTCAGCGTCGGATCTACCACCGCGTCCGCGTCCGCGCCCATCCGGCAGGTGCCGACGGGGTGATAGACGGTATCGGCACGATTGCGGATGAGTTCGTCGAGTTGGGCATCATCGTCGAGGTCGATCGGGTAGCGGTCCTGCGGATCGTATTTCGCGAGACTGGGAGAGGAGGCGATCCGGTGCGACAGGCGGACGCCCGCCCGCATCGTCGCCATATCACGCTCGTCGTCGAGGAAGTTCGGATCGATCCGCGGCGCATGGCCGGCATCGCGACTGTCGAGCCGCACCGTGCCGCGGCTTTCGGGCCTGAGCACGCAGGCATGGAGCGAGAAGCCATGGCCTTTCACTTTCTCGCGGCCGTGATCCTCGAGCATCGCGGGAACGAAGTGCCATTGCACATCGGGGGCGGGCGCGTCGGGCATCACTGTCCAGAACCCGCCCGCTTCGGCATAGGGCGTGGTCATAATGCCGGTGCGCTTCCGCCGGTGTTCGACGATCGCCTTGGCCATGCGAACGGTGCCGGCGAGGCTGTCGCCGATGAAGTCCTTGCTCTTCGTTTCCCAGCTGGAAACGTAGTCGATGTGATCTTGGAGGTCCGATCCGACGGCGGGCTTGTCGAGCACGACTTCGATCCCATGCTCGCGCAGGTGCGCAGCCGGGCCGATGCCGGAGAGCATGAGAACCTGCGGCGAATTGAACGCCCCTGCGGACAGCACGACCGCACCGCGCGCCTTGACCGTGCGCTCCTTCCCGCCGACCGAGTAGGTCACGCCGGTAACGCGTCCCTCGTCGATCTCGAGCCGCTGGACGGTGACGCCGATACGGATGTCGAGGTTCTTCGCCTTGCGCCGCGGCTCGACATAGGCGCGCGCGGCGGACCAGCGCTCGCCGTCCTTCTGGGTCACCTGATAGAGCCCGAAACCTTCCTGCTTCGCCCCGTTGAAGTCGGCGTTGCGCGGCAATTGCAGCTGCGCCGCGGCCTCGACGAAGGCGAGACTGCCCGGGTTCGGCCATTTCTGGTCGCTCACCCAGAGCGGTCCGCTGGCGCTGTGATACTCGTCCGCCCCCCGCACGTTGTGCTCGGCGCGTTTGAAATAGGGCAGCACGTCGTCATAGCTCCAGCCGGTGCAACCGAGTGACGCCCAGTTGTCGTAATCCCAGCTGTTGCCGCGGATATAGACCATCGCGTTGATCGCGGACGACCCGCCGAGCCCGCGACCGCGCGGCTGGTAACCGATCCGCCCGTTGAGGCCCTTCTGCGGCACCGTCTCGTAACGGTAGTTCGACTTGTCGGTCAGGAAGGGCATGAAGCCCGGTGTCTTGATCAGGAAGGTGTCGTTGCGTGGCCCCGCTTCAAGCAGGCACACGCTCTTGCCGGCTTCGGTCAGGCGCCCTGCGATGGCGCTGCCGGCGCTGCCCCCGCCAACGACGATGACGTCGAATTCGTCCATGATCTCTCCTCTCGATTCGAGAGGTTAGGCAGGCTCCGCTCCGCCCGCAATCGGGTTTTCGGATGAAACGGGCTTTTCACCCGTCGCCTGTCGTTCGAGCCAGCTCGCGCGGATCTGGTCGGAGGTCTCGCGACTGCCGTCATGCGTCCAGCCGGGCTCGCGCAGCAGGTAGGACAGCTTGTGCTTCCACGGCGCGCGCCACATGTCCTGCGCGATCCCGATCCATTCGTGGAAGACAGCCCACAAGAGGTTGAAGCTGCCCAGCTGCTTGACGATCCCGTAGCGGATTTTCTCGCCCTTCACTTCGGGCTCGAAGGTGCCGAACAGCTTGTCCCACACGATGAACACGCCTGCGTAATTGCGGTCGAGATAGCGCGGGTTGGTCGCGTGGTGGACCCGGTGGTGGCTGGGCGTGTTCATGACCGCTTCGAACCAGCGCGGCATCCGGTCGATCGCCTCGGTATGGATCCAGAACTGGTAGATCAGGTTGAACCCGCCGGCGAGCGCGATCATCCCGGGATGGAAACCGAGCAGGACAAGCGGCAATGCGAAGGCGAAACCCAGCGTCATGAAACCGGTCCAGGTCTGCCTGAGCGCGGTCGAGAGATTGTAGTGCTGGCTCGAATGGTGGTTCACATGGCTCGCCCAGAACCAGCGGACGCGGTGGCCGAAGCGGTGGACCCAGTAATACTTGAGGTCGTCGAGCACGAAGCACAACGCGAAGGCCCACCAGCTCCAGCCGATATCGAACAGGCGGAACTGCCATACCCACAGGAACAGCGCGAAGAACAGCCCGCCGAAGAGTAGGCCGGACACCGTGCTGCCCAGCCCGAAGGCAAGGCTGGTGAGGGTATCGCGCGGCTCGTAGCTCTCGGGGCGCTTGCGCCAGGCCCAGACCATCTCGATCAGGACCAGCGCGACGAAGCCGGGCACGGCAAGTTCTGTGGGCGAAAAATCGGGCATGGTCAGGCGTGCTTTATCGCAGCGATGGCCTGCATCCAAGCTGAAGGGTCGTCGAGGGTAAGCCGCGCAGTGCCGAAGCGCCTTTCCGCGGTGTCGATGACCAGCACATCGAGCTCGATATGCGCGCTGGCCCTGGCCGTTAGCAGGCGGCCTGCGAACATCGTGCCGTGAGGCCTGAGCAGGAGAACGCGCCCGGTCGAATCCGAGAGCAGCGCCCCGCGCCCGTCGCGGTCACGCCCGATCCTGAGCGGCACGAACCCGCTGATTGCCTCATCCGCTGCCTCACGCGCGGCCTCGTCGCTTTCGAGACGCGGCTCCGGCCCGAGCTTGAGCCATCTTGCCAGTGCGGCGAGCGCGAGGATTGCGAACAGCGAGCCGAGAAACTGGATGAGGGCGGGCGGCAGGTCCATCCAAGCCGATTGGCATGGCGCGCCATTTGCGGCAAGCAGGCTGCGACAAGGGAGAATGCTGCAATGAAATGGACCGTCCTTCTCGCCACGCTTTCCACCGCTGCGCTGGCCGTGCCCGCTGCAGCCCAGCAGGTCGATCCGATCGCCGCGGTCGAAGCGGAAAAGGAACGCACGTCGCGCGTTGCGCGGGAGATCTGGGAGCTGGCGGAGCTCGGCTATCTCGAAACGCGCTCGAGCGGGCTGCTAGTGGATGAGTTGCAGCAGGAAGGCTTCGCGATCAGGCCGGGCGTGGCGGGCATCCCGACCGCTTTTGTGGCCGAGTGGGGCGAGGGCGGGCCGGTGATCGGCCTCCTCGCCGAATTCGATGCGCTGCCCGGGATCAACCAGTCCGATTCGCCCACCCGCGATCCGATCGACGGCAAGATCGCCGGGCACGCGTGCGGGCACAATTTGTTCGGTGCCGGATCGCTCACCGCTGCCATTGCGATCAAGAACTGGCTCAAGGCGACGGGCACGCCCGGCCGGGTTCGTCTCTACGGCACGCCGGCGGAAGAAGGCGGCTCGGGCAAGGTCTACATGGCGCGCGCCGGCCTGTTCGACGATGCCGATTTCGTGATCGACTGGCACCCGGCGGACCAGAACTCAGCCGCCTCGCGCATGAGCCTCGCCAACCGCTCGGGCAAGTTCCGATTTCGCGGCATCTCGGCCCATGCCGCGGGTGCGCCGGAGCGGGGGCGCAGTGCACTCGACGGGGTCGAGGCGATGAACATGATGGTCAACATGATGCGCGAGCATACCTCGATGGATACGCGCATTCATTATGTCATCACCGAAGGCGGGAAAGCGCCCAATGTCGTGCCCGATTTCGCCGAGGCCTTCTACTACGTGCGCCATTCCGATGCGGACGAGGTCCGCGCGTTATGGCCGCGGCTCGAGGCTGCGGCGAAGGGCGCTGCCATGGGGACGGGCACCGAGGTCGACTGGGAGATCATCCACGGCAACAACCCGACGCTGCCTGTCGAGTCGCTCCAGTTGATGATGACGGAAAAGCTGAAGCAGCTGCCGCCGGTCCAGTACACGCCCGAAGAGCTGAAATGGGCGGCCAGCATCCGCGAAACGCTAGGCGAGGACGCACCCGCGTTGGCGGAAGCAGCCCTGGTCCAGGATTACGAGGTCGAGACCGGCTATGGCTCGACCGATGTCGGCGATGTCTCGCGCGCGGTGCCGACGGTCAGCGTGCGCACCGCCACCTGGGTGCCGGGAACCTCCGCGCATAGCTGGCAGGCGGTTGCCGCCAGCGGGCACAGCTATGGGGCCAAGGGTACCCAGCAGGCGGCGAAGGCGATGGTCCTGGCGGCGGTGGAACTCTACACCAACCCGCAATTGCGCGAGACGGCGAAGGCCGAGTTCATCGCAGCGCGGGGCGAGGATTACGTTTACGAATCGCTGCTCGGCGACCGCGCGCCGCCGCTCGACTATCGCCGCTGATCAGTCCGAGGCCTGCCCGGCGAGCATGTCGACCGTCGGGCGCACCGGCGCGATCGAATAGCCCGCGCCTTCGGCACAGGCCTCGATCTCGTCGGGGTTGCCGCCGCGCTTGGCCTCGGCCAGCGCCCACAGCAATGTCGAGCGGGTGCCCGAGCGGCAGAAGCCGAGCGCCGGACCTTCGGCCTTGGCGAGCGCTTCGGCGAGCGCATCGACCTGCGGCATGCTGAAGCCCGCCTGGGTCACCGGAATAGCGACATAGGCAAGCCCTGCCGCCCGCGCCGCGGCCTCGATCTCGCTTCCTGCGGGCTGGTCGGGCGCTTCATCGTCCGGGCGATTGTTGACGATCAGTGCGATCCCCATCGCCGCGGCCTGCGAAACGTCCGCGACAGAGATCTGCGGGCTGGCGTAGAACGTGTCGGTCAGCTTGCGGAACGCGCTCATGCAGTCTCTCCCTGTGCGACACGGCGCTTGGCCATACGCCGCCGCCGCTGGACGATATTGAGGATTTCCACGCCGACCGAAAAGCCCATGGCCGCGTAGATATAACCCTTCGGTACGTGGAAGCCGAAGCCGTCCGCGATCAGGACAAGGCCGATCATCACGAGGAAAGCGAGCGCCAGCATCACCAGCGTCGGGTTCTTCTCGATGAACTTCGCCAGCGGATCGGCGGCGACCATCATGATGCCGACGGTGATGACGACGGCGGTGACCATGATCGGAATCTCGTCGGTCATGCCGACGGCGGTGAGGATCGAATCGACCGAGAAGACGAGGTCGATCGCCACGATCTGCGCGATGACGGCACCGAAGGTCGCCTTGACCGCTTCGGCCGTGCCCGGCGTCTTGTCTAGGAGATCGCCCGAATCATCCTCGGGCTCCATCGAATGGTGGATTTCCTTGGTGGCCTTCCACAACAGGAAGAAACCGCCCGCCAGCAGGATGAGGTCGCGGCCCGAGAACGCAGTTTCGAAACTCGGCTCGCCATACTGGTTCGGTGCTCCCGTGAGGCCGAGATCGAACAGCGGCGTCTGGAGCGTGACCAGCCAGCCGATTAGCATCAGCAGGCCGATGCGCATGATGAGGGCGAGCGACAACCCGATCCGCCGCGCACGCTGCTGCTGGTGTTCGGGTAACTTGTTCGACAGAATCGCGATGAAGATAAGGTTGTCGACCCCGAGGACGACTTCGAGCGCGATCAGAGTGAGCAGAGCCAGCCAGGCGGCAGGATCGGAGAGCAAGGCCATGATTTCCATGACGCCGGCATTGCCAAGCGCCGACCTGCCGCGCAAGCGAAACGTAGCGGTCCGACATCATGCGGAAATGTCACAATCATCGGCAAGTCACGGCAGGTTAGCTAAATCATTCGCATGCCGCGTTGTTTCGCGCTATGCAGTCAGCAAATTGTGGGAGTCCTTCTGCTCCTGCGGCCGGTGCGCGAAGGCAGTCCACGCATCAGGTTCATGAGGAACACGGACTGCACGAAGGTACTGTTCGAGTTATGGGTTACGATAAAGGGCGCCGTCGCGGACGGGATAAGCGCGACGGTTTTGGGGAGGATAGCTTCGATCCGTTCGGCGGTCCGCCGGCGGACTTTGCTCCGCACGATTCTTTCCGCGACAACCGCGGTGGCGGCGACCGTTTCGGCGGTGGCGATCGCTACGGCGGCGGCGGTGGCGGCGGTGGCGGCGGTGACCGCTTCGGCGGCGGCAATCGCGGCGGCGGTGGCGGCTTCGGCGGCCCGCGCGGCGGCGGTGGCGGCGGTGGTGGCGGCGGTTTCAACCGCATGCCCGCGCAGGTCGTCGGCACCGGCAAGGGCACGGTGAAGTTCTTCAACGGCCAGAAGGGCTTCGGTTTCATCCAGCAGGATACCGGCGGTGAGGACGTATTCGTCCACATCAGCGCGGTCGAACGCGCCGGCCTCGAAGGCCTTGCCGAAGGGCAGGAGCTCGAGTTCAACCTCGTCGATCGCGGCGGCAAGGTCTCCGCGCAGGATCTCCAGGTTGTCGGCGACGTGATCCCGGTTCAGTCGCGTGGCGGCGATCGCGAAGCCGCTCCGCGTCGCGAGCTGACCGGCGAAAAGGCCACCGGCACGGTGAAGTTCTTCAACTCGATGAAGGGTTTCGGCTTCCTGACCCGCGACGACGGCCAGCCTGATGCCTTCGTGCACATCAGCGCGGTCGAGCGTTCGGGCCTGTCGGGCATCGACGAAGGCCAGCGCTTCGAGTTCGACCTCGAAGTCGACCGACGCGGCAAATACTCGGCGGTCAACCTCGTTCCTGTTCAGGAGTGAGGGCGCTCTCCGCGATCCGGTTTGACCCGGGACGCGCAAGGCAATAGATCGCTGACAAACACGCAGATGGCGGTTCCTTCCGGGGACCGCCATTTGTCTTTGACCCGAGAGACAGAACCGGAGTTCCCATGTCGATTACGCCGCTTATGCCCGTCTATCCCCGCTGCGGGGTCCGCCCGGTCAGGGGTGAGCATTGCCATCTGATCGACGAAGACGGCACGCGCTATCTCGACTTCGCCAGCGGCATCGCGGTGAACCTGCTCGGCCACAGCCACAAGGGCCTGATCGGCGCGATCCAGAAGCAGGCCGAGACGCTGATGCATGTCTCCAACCTCTACGGCAGCCCGCAGGGCGAGGCGCTGGCGCAGCGGCTGGTCGACAAGACCTTTGCCGACACGGTGTTCTTCACCAACTCGGGTGCCGAAGCCGTGGAATGCGCGATCAAGACCGCGCGTGCCTATCACCAGCACGAAGGTGGCGACGCCAACCGGACCGAGCTGATCACCTTCACCAACGCCTTCCACGGCCGGACGATGGCGACGATCAGCGCCTCGAACCAGGAGAAGATGCACAAGGGCTTCTACCCGATGCTGGCCGGGTTCCAGTATGCGGAGTTCGACAATCTCGAGAGCGCCAAGGCGCTGATGAGCGACAAGACCGCGGGCTTCCTGGTCGAACCGATCCAGGGCGAGGGCGGTATCCGGCCCGGTAGCGACGCGTTCATCCGCGGCCTGCGCCAGCTGGCCGACGAGAACGACCTGATGCTGGTCTTCGACGAGGTCCAGTGCGGCGTCGCGCGCACCGGCAAGCTCTATGCCTATGAACACTACGGCATCGAGCCCGACATCATGGCCACCGCAAAGGGCATCGGCGGCGGCTTCCCGCTCGGCGCCTGCCTCGCAACCGAGAAGGCGGCGCGCGGCATGGGCTTCGGCACGCATGGCTCGACCTATGGCGGCAATCCGCTCGCCATGGCGGCCGGCATGGCCGTGATGGATGCGGTCGCGAACGAAGAATTCCTCGCCGAAGTGACCGAAAAGGGCGAACGCCTGCGCGCCCGGCTGGAACAGTTCATCGGCAATTATCCCGACCTGTTCGAACTGGTGCGCGGCAAGGGCCTGATGCTGGGCCTCAAGATGAAGGTCGAGAGCCGACCCTTCTTCGTCCACCTGCGGGATAATCACCAGCTTCTGACCGTGGCTGCGGGCGACAACACGCTGCGCGTCCTGCCGCCGCTCGTAGCAGGCGAGGCCGAGTTCGATGAATTCTTCGAAAAGCTCTCCGCCGGCGCGGCGAGCTTCGACCCGGAGGCCTGAGCGCGATGGCGGCGAAGCACTTCCTCGATCTGTCGGATGCAGGCGGGGATGCGATCGCCGCCATGCTCGCCGATGCGCAGGACCGCAAGGCGGCGCGGCTCGGCTGGCCCAAGGGCAAGGCCGACGCCGACGCGCCGCTTGCCGGCCATGTGCTCGGCATGATCTTCGAGAAGAATTCGACCCGCACGCGGGTCAGTTTCGATATCGGCATGCGCCAGCTGGGCGGCACCTCGCTGATCCTCGACTCGGGCACCAGCCAGCTCGGGCGCGGCGAGAGCATCGCCGATACCGCCCGGGTACTCAGCCGGATGGTCGATGCGATCATGATCCGCACCGACGATCACGCCAAGGCCGAGGAACTGGCGCACCACGCGCATGTCCCGGTCATCAACGGGCTGACCGACCGCTCGCACCCCTGCCAGATCGTCGCCGACCTGCTGACCATGGTCGAACACGGCAAGGCGCTGCCCGGCCTTGAGGTTGCCTGGCTGGGCGACGGCAACAATGTGCTGCACTCGATCCTCGAGGCGGCTGGCATCTTCAAGTTCAACGTCCGGGTGGGGACGCCGCAGGGCTACGAGCCCGACCCCGAATTCGTCGCGATGGCGCGAGCCAATGGCGCGCAGGTTACGCTGACGCAGGATGCCGCCGAAGCTGCGGCCGGTGCCGATATCGTCGTGACCGACACCTGGGTCTCGATGGGGCAGGAGCACGTCCACAACAAGCTCGCGGCGATGGCGCCGTTCCGGGTCGACGCGAAGCTGATGGCGCGCGCAAAGCCCGATGCGCGCTTCCTGCATTGCCTCCCTGCCCACATCGGCGACGAGGTGAGCGCGGAGGTTTTCGAAAGCGATCAGTCGATCGTGTTCGACGAGGCGGAAAACCGCATCCACGCGCAGAAATCCATCCTGCTGTGGTGCTTCGGCAAGCTCTGACGCCCCTGTTAATCCGGCGCGCCGCCCCCATATGGCCGCGATGGACCAGACACCCCAGAAACCGGAAGAGACCTACGCCGGACAGCTGCTCGGCTTCACCATCCCCTCGCGCAATGTCCGCGGGCGCATGGTGCGCCTCGATTCGACCCTCGACGAGATCCTGTCGGCACACGCCTATCCGGCGCCCATCACGCACCTGCTGGCGGAGGCGCTCGTGCTGGCGAGCCTCATGGGCGGCCTGCTCAAGGACGACGGTTCGCAGGTGACCATGCAGGCGCAGACCGAAGCGGGCGCCGTCAAGCTGCTGGTCTGCGACTTCAAGGGCGGCGAGCTGCGCGGCTATGTCGATTTCGACGAGGCGAAGCTGGCCGAACTGGGCGCCAACCCGTCGCTCTTCGCGCTGTTCGGCAAGGGCTATCTCGCGATTACGTTCGACATGGCGGGTGGCAAGGGCCGCTATCAGGGCATTGTCCCACTGGAGGGCGACAGCCTGGCGCAGGCCTGCGAGAACTATTTCTTCCAGTCCGAACAGGTGCCGACCCTGATCCGCTGTGCGGTGCGGAGCGACGGCGACACCTGTGTTGCGGCGGGCCTGCTGGTGCAGCACCTGCCCGACGGCGAGGAGGGCAGGGAGCGCCTGCATGCCAGGCTCGATCATCCCGAGTGGGAGCACATCGCCGTGCTTGCCGGATCGATCCGGCACGACGAATTGCTCGATCCCGAGCTGTCGCTCGATGCACTTGTCTGGCGGCTGTTCCACGAGGAGGAGGAGGTCCGCATCCAGCGCGGCGAAACCATCGCGCGCGGTTGCCGCTGCTCTATCGAGCACTACGAACAGGTTCTGGCGCGCTTTCCCTCCGAAGACCGCCGCGAAATGCGCAATGACGAAGGGATCATTCTGGTCGACTGCGCATTCTGCTCGAAGCAGTTCGCCATCGCCGATTAACCGTCTGTCGATGTTATACAACGGTTAAGCGCTGATATGGTGTATTAGGGACGAATCACGGGCGCGTCTTGACCGAACGGCAGGCGAAAGGTTGGAAATGCTGAAGAACACTCGAATGCTGGCTCTCGCGGCTGCACCGTTCATGGTGCTGGCGGTGCCGGCGCTCGCGCAGGCTTCGCTGGCCATGCTCGACACGCTCGACAAAGGCGGCTGGGAAGTGCGCTATCGCGACGGTAGCGGCACCAAGAAGGTGTGCGTGAAGACCGGCCGCGAGCTGATCCAGCTCCGCCACACCGACAGCGGCTGTAACCGCTTCGTCGTCGAGGACGGCAGCAGCGAAGTCACCGTGCAATATACCTGCCGCGGCAACGGCTATGGCCGCACCAGCATCCGCAAGGAAACAGGTGCGCTCGTCCAGATCGATACGCAGGGCATTGCCGATGGCAAGCCGTTCCAGTTCTCCGCCGAAGGTCGGCGCACGGGCGCCTGCAACTGATCTTGTCGCGTCGCGCGATCCGGCCTAGCGGATCGGGCCATGGTATCGACTGAAAAACCGCCTGCGGGACCGGCCGTGATCCTCCTTTCGGGGGGACTCGATTCCATGGTCACCGCCGCGATCGCGCGCGAACGGGGTCACACGCTCCATGCGCTGACCATCGACTATGGCCAGCGCCACGTGCGCGAGCTGCAATCGGCAAAGGCCATCGCCGCGAAACTCGGGGTGGAACGCCATGTCGAGCTTCCCCTCGACCTGCGGCGCTTTGGCGGCTCTGCGCTCACCGACGATATCGACGTTCCCAAGACCGGGGTCGGCGATGACATCCCGGTCACTTATGTCCCCGCGCGCAATCTGGTGTTTCTGGCGTTGACGACCGCCTTCGCCGAGACTTCCGCTTCGCGCGACATCTACATCGGGGTGAATGCGCTGGACTATTCGGGCTATCCCGACTGCCGGCCGGAATTCATCGCCAGCTTCGCCGAGACCGCGCGCCTAGGCACGAAGCAGGGTGTGGAGGGGGAGCCCTTCACGATCCACGCCCCGCTCCAGCACATGTCAAAGGCGGACATCGCCCGCGAGTGTCATCGGCTCGGCCTGGACCCGGCGTGGAGCTGGTCGTGCTACGATCCGACGCCCGAGGGGACGGCGTGCGGAGCCTGCGATTCCTGTCGTTTGCGGCGAAAGGGGTTTGACGAAGCCGGGCTTGTCGATACGACCCTCTATGCAGAGGGAGCACCCTCGCTGACGGAGTAGGATTTTGACGGATACGACCGCGACGACGGAAACAGGGGCCACCGCTGCGAAAGACAAGGTGCCTGCGTACAGCTGGTACGCGCTCGGCGTCCTCGTCCTGATCTACATCCTGAACTTCATCGACCGGCAGATCCTCTCGATCCTCGCCAACGATATCAAGGCTGACCTTGGGGTCGAGGACGATTACCTCGGCTTCCTCTACGGGACGGCCTTTGCGGTGTTTTATGCCCTGTTCGGCATTCCGCTCGGCAAGCTGGCCGATAGCTGGAAGCGCGTCCGACTCATGGCGGTGGGCCTCACGCTGTGGTCGGCGATGACGGCGCTATCGGGTTTCGCCAAGAACGCCACCGCGCTGACTGCGGCGCGGATCGGCGTGGGCGTGGGTGAGGCGACCGCCAGCCCCTCGGCATACTCGCTGATTTCGGACTGGTTTCCCGCGCGCCTCAGGGCGACGGCGTTGGCGATCTATTCCTCGGGTCTCTACATCGGCGGCGGCATCTCGATCTGGATCGGCGCACTGGTGGTCGAGAACTGGAATCAGGCCTATCCCGACGGCGGGCCTTTCGGATTGGTCGGCTGGCAGGCCGCGTTCCTGTCGGTCGGTATCCCCGGCCTGATCCTCGCTCTGTGGGTGCTGACGCTCAAGGAGCCGATCCGCGGGGCGATCGACGGTCTCGTGACACCGGAGAACCCGCGCCCCTTCAAGGGTTTCTTCGAGGAGCTGGTCGAGGTCATCCCGCCGTTCACGCTCATCGGCGCAGCACGGCGCGGTGCGGCTGGTCTGCTGGTGAACCTCACCGGTGCCGCTGTGTTCGCGGGTCTGGCTGTCGGCCTGTCGCGCCTCACTGCAGGCGCCACCTCGTCGATCCTGCCGGGCATTGCCGACCAATGGCTGTTCCTCGGGGTCGGTTACTACGCCGTGTTCAGCTGGGCGGTCGCGCTCAGGTCGCGCGATCTGCCGACTTTCAAGCTGACCTGGGGCTCGCCGGCATTCCTCACCGTGATCCTCGGATACGGCACGGTTTCCTTCATGGCCTACGCCGCGTCCTATTGGGGCGCGCCCTATGCGGAACGGGTCCTCGGGGCGGACAAGACCGACCTCGGCTGGTTCCTCGGCATGCCCGCGGCCCTCGCCGGCTTCATGGGCGTGATCCTCGGCGGGCGGATGGCAGACTATCTGCTCGAGCGCGTCGCCAATGGCAGGGTCATGGTGATCCTGTTCGGACTTGTCGCGTCGATCCCGCCGATCATCGTCGCCTATACGACCGACAGCCTGCTGGTGTTCTACATCGGGAGCTTCATCGCCCAGATGACGTCGGCCTCGTCGCTTGGTGCCGCGGCAGCGAGCAGCCAGGCGCTCGTCCTGCCGCGAATGCGTGGCATGGCGACCGCCATCTTTTTCCTCGCAACCACCCTGATCGGGCTCGGTATCGGACCGTTCCTCGCCGGCTATGTTTCGGCGGTGAGCGAGGGTGGGCTCAGCACCGGCATGCTCTCGACGCTCGTGGCGGCGCCGTTCGGCTTCGTCCTGCTACTCCTCGCGCTCAAACTCGTGCCGGAAGCAAGCGCGAGCGTTCTCGAACGCGCGCGCGCGGCAGGGGAAGAGATCGGCTAGATCGGGGCCTGCGTCAGGCCGCCTCCACGACCCCGCAGGCGACCCTCGCGCCTGCGTCGCCAGCAGGATCGCTGGCATAGTCGTCGGGGCCGGCATGGATGACGATTGCCGTGCCGTCCGCATCGAAAATGTCCGCAAGGATATCGGTGGCCGAGCCCGTAAGGTCCACTTGGGTCGACGCAGTCCGGTTGGCACCGACGACCAGATTGGGAAGATCGCCCAGGTGCTTGCCCCCGGGCGAGAGCGAGCCATGGGTCCGGTTGCCGGGATTGAGGTGCCCGCCGGCGCTGGTGAAGTCTGGCGCCGTGCAGTTGCCGGTGGTGTGCAGGTGGAAACCATGCTCCCCGGGTGTGAGGCCGACCGCTGCGATTGCGACCGATATCGTGTCGCCGTTGCGCAGGAGCTGTGCTGTGCCCGCCGGGAGGCCCGAAGCCGTGCGCAGGGTTGCGGCACCGACCCGCTCTTCCGGCAGGTCATCGATCGTGGTGCATGCGGCGACGAGGCAAAGGGCTGAAAGCGAAACGGCGGCGGCGCGAAGGGTCATAGGAAGGCTCCCGTAGGGTGATGTCTCCCTGGCCCAACGAAAAAGGGGCCGGATTGCTCCGGCCCCTCGTTCTTTTTCGCCTTGGAAGCGAACCTTACATGCCCGAACCCGGACCGTAGGTAACTTCCACACGACGGTTCTGCAGTTCGCGAACGCCGTCGGCGGTCGGTACGCGGAGCTGGCTTTCGCCGAAGGCTTCGCTGCTGATCCGGCCGTCGGGGATGCCGCGGCTGGTCAGGTAGCTGCGAACCGACGAGTTACGACGTTCGGCCAGACCCATGTTGTAGGTGGTCGAACCCGAGGTGTCGGTGTGGCCAGCGAGCATGACCGAGGCCGTGCCGCAGTTGGCGTATGCCGAAACCGCGTTGTCGAGAATCGTCGCTGCTTCCGGAGTGATGTCCGATTCGTCCCAGTTGAAGAAGACGATGTACGGACCCGTCTCGCAGACCGGCGCCGGCGGCGGCGGGGGCGGAGGCGGCGGGGGAGGCGGCGGCGGCGGCGGCGGCGGCGGAGGCGGCGGCGGCGGAGCCGAGCCGAAGTTGTAGGTCAGCGTACCGAGGATCGAGTGGCTGCGAACCGTTTCGTCCAGGGTGTTGCCGGCCAGGTCGACGAGGCCGACGCCGGTCGCGTTGAAGAAGCGATACTTCAGGCCAACGTCCCAGTTGTCGGTCAGCGGAGCGCGAACGCCGGCGAGAGCCTGCCATGCGAGGCCGCTGTCCGAATCGTCGAGCGCGGTAACGCCGTTGCCCGAAACGTCGACGCTGGTGCGGGCGACGCCGACACCGCCACCGACGAAGCCCTGAAGGCCGTCATCGGGACCGAAGTCGACAAGGCCGTTCAGCATGAACGAGAGCATGCTGGTCGAACCGCTGGTCGGGTACACGCCGGCGCCGAGGGTGTTGCCATTGCTGGCCAGCAGGCCGAGGCTGCCGGGCGTGACGAAATCGACATCAGCTTCGCGATAGCTGACTTCCGCTTCTGCGCGGAACGGGCCGAAGTCGTAACCGACGACGCCACCGAAGTCGTAGCCGGGCTTGTAGTCGATCGAAAGAACGTCTTCAGCCGTACCGTCGGTACGATCGAAGTCGGCATCCTGGACGATCATCGGACCACCGCCGAGACCGACATACCACGTGTCGTCCTTGGCGAGGGTCGGCGATGCAAGGGCCGTAGAGGCCATCGCCATGCCTATGACGAGTTTCCGCATTATAGTTTCCCCTTTTTGCGAATAAGAGCCACCGAGTGGAATATATCTAACTTTACACCCCATAAGAGGCAAGCGGGCATTCCCCGCCAACTGTTGCAATTATGCCGCTCTTACGAACTGCAGCATTGCCAATGTGAGAAGATGTCGCCCCTCGATGGCGCCCAACGCCGGGAATTGGATTGGGTTCCGGGCCAGAATCAGGAAATTAGCCCGATCCCGCGAAGGGCATCGAGGAGGGCGATAATCGTCGATCGCGCCTCACTGTCGACCGTGGCCCCTCCGGCTGGTTCGGCCACCGACTTGGCCATCTGCCAGCCACCATTGTAAATTCGATACGAGGCATTCGTTGCGTCCCAAGCCTTCATCCCGGCGACGGGGCTGGCGAAGCTCCATTCGGCATCGTCCCAGGTTGCGAGCCATTCCTCTTTACCGGCCCAGGCGCCGGTCGCCGCGCCTTCGATGATCCAGCATTCGCCCGCGGCCGGATTGGCCGGCGGCATCGATGCGGAGCCCGAAATGACGGGATGCAGGAGAGCGTCGAGTCGCGTCAGGCTCTCGTTGACGAAGACTTCCTTCTGCGCCTGCCCTGCGACGAGATAGGGAAAGGCCAGGCGCGGCGACGTCGAAGCGAAGGTAATGGGATCGGACATGGGTGTCTCCGGTCAGCTCGGTGAGGGAAGCGTGCCCAGCAAGAGGGCCTTGGATCTGGCATAGGTGCCGCGCTGGCGCACCCAGATGGCGGCCGCGCGTTCGGTTGCGGCGAGCGAGGCGACGGTCGCAGCGTCGAGCACCGCCCGGTTCTCGCCGACGGTTCGCACCAGTATCGGCGTCGCCAAGGGGCCAACGCCGAGTTCGTAGGTCTCGGTTTGCTCGACCAGCGGCTGTTCGACATCGTCGAGCCAGGCCCAGCCGCCCCGTGCGCGGCGGGTCCATGACAGAACAAGCGAACCGTCGGCCGCGATCATGCAGCGCGCGTGGCACGGAAACGGCGGCCTCCGGCTGGCACCGACGTTCTCGAGAACGGCATAGGCCGGGTCTCGATCGCCTATGCCGATAGCCGCCAGCATCCCTTCGTCGGCCTGGGCGAGCTGCGCGTCGGCAAGATCTGTGAGCCGCGCATCAAGCAGGGTAACGGCAGTTCCCGCCGCGTGCCCGGCCAGTGCGGCATCCTCCGTGCCGGCGCGGCCGCGCAGCAGCCCGGAGAGGCGCCAGAGGCCCTGCCCTTGCGGCTCCGCTGTGGCGAACTGAAGAATTTCCCTGCCGACGAGCAGCCGGTTGGATCCCCGCGCAATCGCTTCGGGTGTCGCACCGTGAAGCTCGGCATCGGCATTGTCGAGCGACAGGTGAAGGTCCGCAGCGGCAGAGAAGCGGAAGGATTGTCCGCCCGGCAAGGGGGCGCTCAGAGCGCCGCCGATGGCCGCCGCACTCCCGACGTCGCCGATCGGAAGCAGCCCGCCGTCCTGCGCTGCATAGAGCGCGGCACCGGACCACGGACCCGCCGGGGCACTGGCGGCAACATAGGCGTGAACCGCACCGGGCGAACCCGACCCGTCCCAAGGCAATTCGAACGCGCGCAAGCGGGTTGGTTGCGGATCGCGATCGTGCGGGAGCCAGCCGCCGCCCGGCGACGCCGGTATCGCCGGAGGAGCCAGTTCGAGATTGCGGACGAGCTGCAGCTCGATCCCGCCTTCGCGCCACTCCCAACTCGCGACTTTCCACTGGCCGGCAAGTCCCGGTACGCGGACCTTTCGCCCCGGCTGCAGTGCGGGGTCGAGTTCGGCCATGCGCCAGGACACCGTCTCCTGTGCGATCCGTTCGCGGGCGGCTGCGTCGTGAAGCAGGGATCGCGCTGCCCCGGCAGTCACGACGCCGGGGAACTCCATCGTTTCGCCACCGGTATCGGCCCGCTGGAGGCCGGGTTGGTAATCGCGCGCCGGATCGTAATAGCGCAGCGCCGACAGCGCGCGCGCGCCCTGCGGGCGTCGCGCGCGGGCCACACCATCCTCGCGCCCGAAATCGCCATCCGACCAGACGGCGGGGTCCGGCAGGTCGGCAACGGGTGCGACGCTGGACCGCGACCGCTCCAGGCCCAGCGTTTTGCCGGAAACGATCGGATCGATGGGTTCGAGGCGGTCGATCAGCGCCAACACCTGCGCGTGCGTGCCGCCTTCATGCGTGAAGCCCTCGATCCCGGCGAGATTTCCGAACCCCGTCGCGTCGGGCAGGTCTTCGATCAGTCCGTCGACGAGGGCCGCACCGGGACCGGCGAAGATTTCGAAGCTGAGCGCAGGGATGCGATTGCCGAAATCCGCGAGCTGCAGGTCCTCGAAGACGACATAGGCGCAGCCCCGGTGCGCCGGGCATTCGCGGCCCAGCGCGGCGGCCAACAAGGGATCGAGCGGCTGGTTCGCATGGCCGCGATAGACCCGCAGGGTGCCACCGCTCTTGAGCTCGCCGGAAGCGCCACGCAGCAGGTTGCCGTCGGCCCAGATCCGGCCGACGGAGTCGATCGGGCGGCTGGACAGCGCGACGGCGAAAGATACGCTGTACGCATACTCGGTGGTCTTGGGCTTGCCCTTGCCGCCGCTGGTCTCGCTCGTTTCCTTGAGGTCAGTAGCCCAGATCACGGTTCCGGCGGCGCGGACCCGTCCGAACTGCCGGCCGATCGGTTGTCCGTAGCTGGAGGTGGAAACCGCAAGTTCCTTCAGTCGCGGCCCGTCTCGCTTCGGCGTGCCGAGAATTGCGCCGTCGAGCTGGCGACCGACGAGCGCGCCGATCGCGCCGCCGAAGGGGCCGCCGGCCATTGCGCCGAGGCCGCCGAGGATAAGCGTTGCCATTGTCAGTTTCCCGTCAGTTCGGCGCCAGGCGCCAGTGGTTCAGGATCGGCCACTGCGGCGTGCCGATTGTGCGGACCACTCGCCTGAGGCCCGCGTGGGCGTGGATGAAATCGCTTGTGCCCAGCGACACCAGCAGGTGGTGTTGGGCCGGACCGGGCGTGACCAGCAACAAGTCGCCCCTGACGGTTCGCCCCGCCACCGGCTCGAAGCCGTTGCGGTGTGCGAAATCGAGGTGCGCGGCGATGTCGCAGTTCCGCAGCTGGTAGCCGCTTGGCGGCCGTGGCTCGCGCCCGCAAAGCGTGAGCGCGCAAGCGACCAGGCCGACACAGTCGACGCCGTGCACCGGCGAGCGACCGTGGAGGCGGAAAGGCGTGCCGACCAGCGTCTCGGCAGCATCGGCTAAGGTCATCGCGGCATCGGATATTGGGCGAGCAGGTCGTTGCCCGGCAGGAAGGGTTCGCCGCGGAAATTGGCGGCATTGCCAAAGCGCGTCGCGCAGGTTGCGATCATCTTGTCGCAGCCCTGCCGCACGCGCACCTGGAGGCCGGTCGCGGTGTCGGGGTCGACCGGGCGATCCAGCACCAGCCCTTCTGCCGAGGCCGCGAGCACATGCATGGCAAGGCCGCACAGCGGACCTTCCATGAAGCGCGCTTCGCCGAGCGCGTAGGGGCCGTGGTCGGCCAGGTCGAGCGTCACGAGGTTGCGCGCGGCATCCCCTCCGGTGACGGTTGCGATCGTCTCGAACGCGGCCGGGCTGAGCGCGCAGCCTTGCCCGCAGAACCGGGCGCGGCAGGTCGGGCTGGAGAGGGGCACGGGGTCGGTCTCGAGCAGCGCCTTGGCCGACCGCAGCTGCGCGCCGAAACCGCCGGCTTCCTGTGAGACGGTACCGATCATCCCGCTGTAGAGAGCGGCGCTCTCGAGCGTCTGCCAGTCGACGATGCCGCTCTCGACGCGCGCTTCGTCGTAGAGGCCGCTCGCCAGGTCCTCGGCTCGGATCGCCGAATGGGTGAGCGCGCCTTCGACCTCGCTCTCGTCGTCCTCGAAACCGGCGGTGCGGCGGATGGCGCTCGGCAGCATGCCGGGGGCGGCGCGGTGGAGCAGGCCGCCGAACCACAGGTCGCGGTCATGCGTGGTGAAGCCCAGCGCGATCCCGTCGGCGCGATAGACGCGCCACCAGGCCGCTGCGGTATCGAGCGAGGTGGCGAAGAAGACCCGGCTCATGCGTCCTCGCGGATTTCGATCAGCGGGACGGACGGGGCCTCGCCCGCTGCGAAGGCGAAACCGCTCACGTCGAGGCGGTCCTCGGCGAAGCGGACGGGGACGTCGAACAGGAAGCCCGCGCGGATTTCACTGCCCGCGACCGGCGCCTCGTCGAGGACGATCCAGCCGCCCTCGTCATAGGTCCAAGCGCCCGTCTCGATGCCGTTAACGCTCACGCGAATCGTCGCAACATCGGGCCGACTGATCGCGCGCACCTGCTCGTGATAGGTCTTGGCGAGGCGGAAGCGCGTGGTGCCGCCATCGCCCTTGCCGATCAGCTGGTCTGCCGGACCGGGTACGCCGGTCATGCCGTTCGAGCTGTTGTCGTAGGGATCGCGGAAGCGGAAGCCGCGGGCCGGGCCGTGGCGGGCGCGGAAGAAGGCGAGGAGCGTGCCGAGCTCGTCCTCCGAGCGGATGCCGGGGCCGACATCGTAGCGCATGCGGGCATTGCTCCACAGCGCATTGCGGCGTTCGTGGCCCGAAGCGGTAACCGCGACCGTGGTCGAGAATTCGGGGCTGACCGCCGCATCGCGACCGAGCGCGAGCGGGTAGGGTACATCGTCGAAGGGTTGCACATCATCCTCCATCGGGGGCAGGCGGGTGTATCCGTCGCGCGCGACCTGCGGCAGCGCCCAGACGAAGCGGCGGGCGATCCCGCGCCTGCGCGCCTCGTCGAGCGCCGCGTCGATCCGCGGCCAGAGCGTGTCGGCGTCCGCTCCGTCGAGCACGAAGCCGGAGAAATAGTCGGTGGCGTCAGGCTCGTAGCCGAGCCGCTCTTCGACCAGGGCGTAGGCGGACTTGCGCGCACCATCGCGCCCGGCGGTGAGCCAGTCGTAATCCTCCACCTGCAACCGGTCGAACGCCGGCGCGGCCCACCCGGTCGGCATGTTGAGCCGCGGCATTTCGGGCGTAGCCGGATCGAAGATCGTCGGCGTGAACACCAGCAGGCGCAGTTCCGCAGGGCCCGTTGCGGCGGCGCGGACGGCGTTCGCGAGCGCGGCGGTCGATTGCGCGAGCGCTGCCCCCGCCTGGTCGAGCAGGGCGCGCTGCGTATCGTTCATCGGCGCGCGCATGTCCGCGATCGCCGGGGCGCTGCTGCCGAATGCCTGTTTTGCGCTGGAATCGTAGATGCACGGCGCGCCCGTCTGCGGCTGGACCCACCACCACGGCTCCCCGATCTGGAACTTGACCGCGCAACCGGCGCCTTCGAGCAGGTCGACGAAATTGCGCGCAACCGCCTGCAGGAAGGCATTGGCATCGGCACTGGTCGGCGACAGCAAGGTCGAGGGCGGCACCCAGCCGGTCAGTGCCTGGGTGCCGTCATGCGCCTTCTGGTGCATCCACGCCGGGCAGTTCTGCGCCAGCAATTCGTAGGAGAGCGAGGCGATGGGCGCAAAGCCTCGCGCACGGGCCTCGGCGAAATAGGCCGCGTGCCAGGCAATCGCCGGCTGGCACAGCGCGCCGTTATAAGCCGCATGGAAGCCCGAGCCGAATTTCCAGAGCCGGTAATAATGGCTCATCCCGACATAATGGACGATCTCGCCGCGGTAGCCGAGGGCGGCGACGCTGCGCAGCAGGCGTGCGGGCGTCTGGTTGTAGCTGTCGTCATAGGCGGTGGCGATGCACTCGCCATGTGGCGGCACCATCACGTCGCCGATGGACAGCATGGCGCGCTCGCCCTCGCAGCGGATCTCGCTCATCTCGGCCCAGGCGGTGACGCGGCTGGCGAAAGCGGTGCTGCCGCCTTCGACATAGCCCTGCGGCGCGAGCGAAATGAACATGCGGTCGATGGCCGAGGGATGGACCGGCGCACCGCCGGGCGCGTAGCCGTCCCGCAGGTCGGAGAACGGCAGCACGATCCGCGCATCGGTCGGGCTGCCGGTGGCATAGTTCCACAGGCGCACGTACCAGCTGCGCTGCGCCCCGCTCGAATCGCGGCCCTCGATCGTCAGCGTCGGCCCGTGCGGCCGGTCGAGCGCGACGATACCGGAGGACTTCCAGCGAAACGCGAGCGAACAGTGCGCATAGTCGCGCTGCGTGGTGTAGGCGAGCAGGGGGTGGTCGAGCGTGTCTTCGCTGTCCCAGATCAGCCCTGCCAGATTGCCGTCCTGCAGGAACTCGCAATCCACCCGCAGCGCATCGTGCGAGGTCGTGACGACGCTCGCCATCATCGGGCGCGGGAAGTTGACCGTCCAGAAGCGCGGATCGAAGCGCTGGATCCAGTCGCTGTGCTGTCCGCGCCGTTCGCGGGCGAGCCAGAATGCCATGAGTGAGTTCCTTTGTGTTTCGAACCCGCCTCCGCGGGTTCGTCCTCGGGGCTATTCCTTCGCTACGCTTCGGGCCCCTGCGGGCGGCCGGTCGGCGTTGAACAGCCTTTGGCAGTTCAGCTTCGCTTCGCCGGGCCTCCTTCGGCCCGGTTCCACCGCCTACCTTGCCACTCCCAGAGTACGAGCGGATGCGAGGCAAGCGCGACTGCGCGCCCTCAGCCACCGCAGGGAGTGAGGATAGCCTAAGGGCCCGGACGGGCCCGCCGGCGCTTGAGGCTAAGAAGATAACGCGCGGCGGACTGCCGCGGCCACCTGGCGCGAGCTGCGCTGCATGGCGACGGGGGCGCTGGTGCCACGTGGGGCGGAGAGGTTGATCGCGACGCGGACGTCCTTGCGGGCAGCGCCTGCGCCGTTCGCCTCGACCCGGCCGGCGCTGGTGGGCACGAAAAGCTCGGGGCCACGCTCACCGACGAGGTACGGCTTGTCCGGCGCGACGATCCCGCCGGTCGCGCGGCCGGGCAGGCCGAACAGCGCACCCAGCGCCCCGTTGAATAGCCCTCCCATGCCGCCGCCCGATCCGTCCTTGCCACCCAGCAGCGCGTCGAGGCCCATTTGCAGCGCCTGCGCGGCGATCTGGTCGAGCACGGAGGTGGCGATGCGCTTGAGGTCGTCGAAGCCGAGGCTGCCCTTGCGGATGGCGCTCAGCAACCCGCGTTCGAGAACGGTACCAGCCTTCTCGAACCCTTCGAGCAGCGTACCGTCGAAACTCCCGCGCATCTGCTGCATGTCGGCGGCAAAGGCCTGCGTATCGGCGCGCACCGAGACGACCAGTTCGTCGATGTCGTCAGTCATTCGTGTCCCTTTCGATCATGCGGGCGATCTCGTCGCGCGAGGGCGGGGTGTCGGCGCTCGCGGGCGGCGCGATACTGGCGAGGAGCTCCGAGGGCGTGGCATTCCAGAACGTGTCCGGCGGCCAGCGCAGCACCTGCGCGGCGAGGCCCGCACAGCGCAGCGCCGTGTCCGCGAACCGCTCGCTCATCCCGATCCCTTGAGGATTTCGCCGAGCAGCGCGCGCAGCGGTTTCGCGCTGGCGGCGAGACCGTGGTCGAGCACCGCCTGGCCCACCTGCTCGCGGGTCAGCGCCTCGCGCTGGGCGAGGCAGTGCCAGAACAGCGTCGCGATTTCGGCGAGGCGGAGCTTGCCCTCGCCAGCACGCTCGACCAGCGCGAACAGCGGGCCGAGGTCTTCCTCGGCCCGCACCAGCGCGTCGAAGGTCGGGCGCAGCAGGTGCGTGCGACCGTCGATGACGAGCGACGCTTCGCCGCGTGGACTGTTCGCGGTCATGCCGGCACCACTTCGCCCGAGCTTTCGAGCTGCAGCGCATAGGTCCGTTCGCCGTTGAAATCCCCGGCATAGTCGAGCCGCTGCACGAGGAAACTGCCGCGCATCTTCGCGCCGTCCTCGAACGAGAGTTCATAGGCATCGAGTGTTCCGGCCAGGGCATTGGCGCGCACGCGGTCCTCGGCATCGGAACCGAGGAAGATGCCGCTGGCCGAAACCGAGACCGAGCGCGTTCCCGCACCCGACAGAAGTTCGCGCCAGCCGCCGCTGGCCTTGCTGGTCACGACGACGGTGTCGCCGTTGATCGACATCTGCGTGGTGCGGAGACCGGCGACGGTCTCGTAGGTCTGCGGCGCGCCTCCATCGCCGATCTTGAGGAGGAAGGCGGCGCCTTTCTGGGCTGTCATGGTCGGTTACTCCGTTGCAATCAGGATGAAGCGGTATTCGAGCAGCACCGCGCGCATCGCGCGTTCGCGGCGCTCGACGCGGCTGCGCAGGAACTGAGTGGCGACGACGCGGAAGCCGTGCTGCGCCGGGCCGAGCGTGGCGATGCGCTGCTCGATCCGGTCGGCAATGGCCGCGGTGGCGGAAGGCTGGTCGCTGCGGTCGATGAGCTCGAGCGCGAGGCGGACCTCGCGGCCTGCGCCGGTCTTGTGGCTGCGGTCGGCGGCCGCACTGGCGACGATGCTGAGCGAAGGCGGGCTGGCCGCGACCGGCCCCTCTTCCTCGATCGCATTGACCATGCCGGAAAGGGCGGTGTCGGCGCGCAGCCACTCGGCCAGCACGCTGCGGAAAGCGCTTTCCATCTATCCCCTCCTGCGGGTGAAATCGGGCCACAGCAGGCGCGCATCGCGCCAGCGCTGCGGATCGGTGCGCCGGGCGAGCGCAGTGCGCGCCTCGGCGATGGTGGCGGCGCGCGCAGTCAGCTGGCGCGCGAGGTCGGCAAAACTCACAGGCGCAGCCGGCGCCAGGGCCGCCACAAGGCCGCGACAGCGGCGGGGAGAGCGGTATCGCCGCCCCGATCGCGCTCGCGATACTGGTGCGCGGCGCAGCGCACGATGCCGTGACGCAGCCCCGAATCGAGCGCGGCCCAGTCTTCGGCGAGCCCGAGGTCGAACGTCACTGCCACTTGCGGTACGGGAATGCTGGCGGTGAGCCGGAAGCGGCCACCGTCGCTGCAGAGCTCGACCGCGTAATCGGCGGGATCGAGCATGCGGCGCGTGCCGTCCGCGGCGATGCCCTCGGCGATGCCCGGCCCGACGAAGGGGCGCGTGTGAAGCGCCTGCCATTCGCCCGTCGCGGGCAGGGTTTCGGTCACGGTCGATTTCAGCGGCACGAGGCCGGTGAAGCTTTCGCAGACGAGGGTCGCTGCGGCGAGCAGGTCGAGCAGCACCGCATCGTCGCGCGTGCCGCTGATCGCGAGCCAGGTCTTGAGCTCGGCCAGCGGCTCGGCGGTAAAGCTCGCTTGCGTCACGAGTTGCCGCATGGCGCGGTTCTCCTGTGTTCGGGGAAGGGAAGAGGGGAATGCAGGCGGGGCCAAGGGGGCAGACCCCGCCTACAAGCAATTAAAGCTCGATCTTCAGGAGCTTGATCGCGTTGCTGTCGAGCACCTGCCCGCCCACGCGCTTGGTGGCGTAGAAGTGGACGAAGGGCTTGTTGGTGAAGGGATCGCGCAGCACCTGCGTGGCGCTGCGTTCGGCAATCAGGTAGCCGTGGCGGAAGTTGCCGAAGGCGATCGGGAACTTGCCGGCCGCGATGTCGGGCATATCCTCGGCCTCGACCACCGGGTAGCCGAGCAGGCGGTCGGGCTGGCCCTCGACCAGGCCCGGTTGCCACAGGAAGGCCCCGTCGGCGGTCTTGAGCTTGCGCACCTCGGCCAACGTTGCGGAATTCATCACGAAGCTGGCGCCCTGGCGATGGCCGGCCTTCAGCGTGTGGACGAGGTCGATCAGCTTCGCATCGGGGTTGGCGTCGAAGCCGTCGGCATTGCCGGAGCCGACGTACTGCAAGGTCCCGAAGGCCCGCGTGCCGTCTTCGGCCGTGCCCTTGGGTGCCGACAGGAAGCCCTTGGGCTGGTTGGTGCCGCTACCGCCGACGAAGGCTGCGCCTTCGGCCCGGGCGAATTCCATCGCGATCTCGCTGGCGAGCCAGCTTTCGAGATCGAAGCCCGCATCGTCGAGCATCGCCTGGCTGGCGGCGGGATTGGCGTAGAGCTCGCCGGTCGGCGGGGCGATTTCGGCGAAGTTCGGCGTGGCGGTGGCCGGGCGACCCGCAACCTCGCTGACCCAGCCCGAGGCGGTGCCGCCGGTGGTGACGAGCTTGCGATAGCCCGCGCTGCCAGTCTGCACGACCTGCGCGATGGCGCGGATCGGGCTGATTTCGGTCAGCTCGCGGGCGATCATCGCGTCGATCTGGCGCGGCACGGCGTAGCCGCCATCGGAGGGCACCGCGCCGCTGATCGACTTGAGCTCGACCGTGGAGCCGCGGCGCAAATAGCCGTCGACGAAGCCCTTCACTTCGGGGGCGGCGTCATCGGTACCGCCGATAACCGGGCGGGCAGCGCGGGTTGCGGCTTGGGCGATCTTGTCGACGCGGGCCTTCACCTCGTCGACGTCACTGCGCAGGGCTGCGACTTCAGCCTCGGTCTTGTCCTGGCGGGCGACGATGTCGAAGCTCGCTTCGGCGGCGTCGGTAGTAGGGGTAGCATTATCCATGGAAGGTCCTCTTTCTTCAGGGCACAAAAAAGCCGCCCGGAAGGCGGCGAGGGGAACGGGCTTCGGTCGGTCTCAGGTCGTGAGGTGGATCCGCGCATTCCGTTGCAGCGGGTGCGTGACGACGCTGACCTCGAACAGCTCGATGTCGGCCAGCTCACGACCAGCCTCGGTGTGGCGATAGGCCCGAGCGCGGTAGCCGAAGCTGAGGCCGCTCACGGCGCGGTCACGCAGCAGCTTGGCGGCGCGGCCATCGGGGTTGTCGATCTGCGCGATAATGCGCAGGCCGCTTGCGTCCTCGCCGGCGGTTTCGACCCAGCCGATGCGCTGGTCGGGCCGATGCTGCCAGTAGAGCGGGTAGGGGCCCCTGCGTTCTGCGAGGGTGCGCGTGAAGGCCCCGGGCCGGATCGTGTCGCGCGCGCCGTCGGCCACGTCGAACAGCGCGGCGTAGCCGGCGATGCGCAGGCGCCTCACGAGAGCATCTCCCCGACGCCGAGCCGCACTGCGATCCCCACCAGCAGCAGCGCGAGCGCGCCGCGCACCAGCCAGTCGATCGCCGCCTTCCAGGCGCTGGCCTTGGCATCGCGCCAGGCCGAAAGCAGCTCGCGCAGCTCGTCGATATCGTCCTGCGCCGAAGGATCGGCGAGGCCGAGCCGGTCGAGCACGCGGTTCGCGCCAAGCTCGCTCGCCTCCTCCACGATGGCGCGCAGCGTGATCAGCTCGCCCCCTTCGGTCGCGGCCTGCGCGATCAGGCGGGCGAGCATGTCTTCCCTGGTCATCGGCTTGTCTCCTGCGGCGCAATGCCCAGCATCGCGCGCTTTTCTTCGGGGGTGAGGAAATCGGCTGCGCTTACCTGCGTCCACAGCGTCTCGCGGTCCTCCGCGAGCGCGGGGACGCGGTCGAGGTCGATGGTCGGTGCCGACGCGAACCAGTCGCTCATCCCGGCCTGAAGGCCGGTTAGGATCTTGCCCGCCAGCGGCAGCAGGGTGAGGCGCCACAGCGCGCGGCTCGCCTCGCGGTAATTGGCGTAGGTGTTGTCGCCCGGCAGGCCGAGCAGCATCGGCGGCACCCCGAAGGCGAGCGCGATGTCGCGCGCCGCTGCAGCCTTCAAGGTCGCAAAATCCATGTCGGCGGGCGAGAGGCTCATCGCCTTCCAGTCGAGCCCGCCCTCGAGCAGCATCGGACGGCCCGCATTGCCGCCACCCTGAAAGGCGCTCTGCAATTCGGCCTTGAGCCGGTCGAACTGCTCGCTCGTTAGCCCCGCCGCGTCGCCGCCGTCATAGACCAGCGCGCCCGAGGGCCGCGCCGCATTGGCGAGCAGCGCGCGGTTCCATTCCGACGCCGCATTGTGGATCGCCACGGCGGGCGCAGCGGCGGCAAGACAGCCCGCGCCGTAATGGTCGTCCGCCGGATGGAAGCCCTTGAGGTGGATCACGTTGGGCCACCCGTCTGCATCCTCCATCGGAAGTGTGAGCGTGCGGTCCGCAAGGACATGGCGATAGGCGGCAGGCCACCCATCCTCGCCCGCCACGACCTGCACCCGCTCGGGCCGCAGGGGGTAGAGCTCCACGGGTGCGCCTGCCCCGTCCTTGACGATCTGGACGAAAGCATTGCCGTGCAGCACCAGCTGCGCCGCCAATGCCTCGAGCAGCGGCTGCGACCCGCAGGAACAGGCGATCAGTTTCGCCAGCCGCGCGTCCGCGCATGCGATGGGCGCGCCGCCGACCCCTTCGGCCACGATCCGGACGGAGCGTTGCGCGATCGGGTTGGCGAGATAGGCCTCTTCGACCGCGGTCCGGTAATCGAACGGCGCACGCCCGGAGCCGCCATCGAAGGCGGTCGCCCAGGGCGAGACGAACCCGCGCGAAACAGGCGCGCGCGATTGGCCGCCGCCCTTGAAGGCGGAGGCGATACTGGTGAGCAAGGACATGGAATTCTCCCGAAGGGGTAGTGCCGGATTTCCGGTGGCCTCGTGTTGTTCGAAGCTGTTACGTCATGCGCCGGCCGACCGAGGCCGACACGATTCGGAGTGACAGACTTATGCGTGAGCGACCGCCCTCAACTCCCGAGGAGGATGGCGCCCCGCGCGATGCGATCTATTATCGCCAGCTGGCGCGGCAGGCCCGCAAGATGGCATCGGGCCATGCCGACGCCGACGTGGCCCGCCGGCTGCGCGAAATCGCCGTCCGGCACGAACACCGGGCGAACCAGCTGAAGCGCAACGAAGCCGGCCTGGCGGGATCCCGGCCCTCCGCCCTCGTGCGCAAGGTGTTCGATGCGCTGCGGGGCAGGCTCTAGGCTTCATATCACCTGCACCCGCGGCTGCCCTCGCTTGCCCAGCATCAGTTCGCTCAGCGCCCAGACTAACGCGTCCGCCCGGTCGGGCGAGCGCCCCGGGCCTTCGTAGCCGCCACCGGTCATCAGGCCGCACAGCTGGTCCTCCAGCGCCGCGAATAGCCCTGCGTGCCGCACCTTTCCGCTTTCGTAGAGCGCGGCGATCGGTTCGGCGCGGGCGACCTTGCCGCGGCTGGCGTGGACCAGTGTCAGCGGCAGGGCGAAGTCGGCGGCGCGCAAGACGCTGCCGACCATCTGGCCGCCCTGGTTCGCCTCTGCCACCACGCGGTCGGCATTCCACGCGCTCGCCGCTTCGGCCACGGCGCGCGCCCAGCGTTCGGGCGAGGCCTTCGCGACCGAGCAATCGGCCAGCACCTGCCCGATCCCGCTCGCGCCCAGGCCGCAGACCACGATGCCGCATTCGTCGCCCCCGCTGCTCGCGGGCGGATCGACGCCGATCACCACGCGCAGCGGCGGGTCGCCGAAGGCGTCGTCGCGGCACCGCTCGAGCAGCGAGCGCGACCAGAGCGCGCCTTCGATATCCTGCAGCAGCTCGCCCTCGAGCTCCTGCCGGCCCAGCGCGGTCTCCCCATAATGCGCATCCATCGCGGCGAGGAATTTGGCCGGCAGGTTGGCGGCATTGTCGCGCGTGGTGCCGCGGGTCAGCTCCAGACCCTGCGTCTGCTCGGGATCGAGCAGGCGGCGCATCAGCGGGACCGCACGCGGCGTGGTGGTCGCCATGATGCGCGGATCCTCGCCGAGGCGCAGGCCCATCATGAGATTGTCCCAGGCACGCGCAGCCCGTTCGTTGCTGCCAGGCCATTTGGCGATCTCGTCGCACCAGGCATGGCTGTGTTGCGGACCGCGCAGGCTCTCCGGCTCGGCCGCGGAATAGAGTGTCGCCTGTGCCCCATTGGGCCACGTCAGGCGGCGCAGCGACGGTTCGAAATCGGGCCTGTTTCCCGCCGGGCAGCACGCCAGGATGCCGCTTTCGCCTTCGACCATCACCGCGCGCCCCTCGCCGAGATTGGCCGCGACCAGCGCAATGCGCGCATCGGGCAGCTTTTCCGCCGTGAAACGAACCCATTCCGCGCCCGCACGGGTCTTGCCGAAGCCGCGACCCGCCATGATCAGCCAGAGGAACCAGCCATTGTCCGACGGCAGCTGGCCTTCATGCGCATAATTGCGGAAGTCGACCATGAAGGCGTCGAGCTCTTCCTGCGTCAGGCTGTGCACGAAGGCTTCGCGCTCTGCCGGGGTGAGGCGGGCCCAGACACCGGGCCGCGACAGGGGCGTGCTCATGCCGGAGGGATGTCCCGGCCCGCGACCTTCTTGCGGAGTTCCTCCACCTTGCGTTCGATCGTTTCGCGGACCTGCGCGGCGCTGACGTTGGCCCGCTGCGCGCCCTCTTTCGCGACCGTTTCCTTGTGCGCGGCGAGCAGGCGCAGCGCCACCGCCACGTCCATCTTTCGTTCGGGGGCAGGATCGCGCAGATAGCCCAGCACCTCCATCTCGAGGTTGGCATAGCCTTCGAACAGGGCGGCGCGCCACTGGGCGGCAAAATTGCGGTCCGCGCGGCGGGTGCGATAGACCTCTCCTGGCTTGACCTTCGCTATGGCTGCCGAAGCGCTCACATTCGAAGTCGCGGCGAGTTCTTCGAGGAAGACCTTCCGCCACTTCTCCTCCTTGCGCCGGGCGGCGCTCTGGTTGGCAGCCTTGCGGCCGCTCAGCGCGAAGATCTCGAGGGCCTCTGCCCACGCCAGCCGGAACGACGCGCAGGTCTTCCGGCGGTCGTAAGGCCCCTTGGTGGTGATCCCTGCCGCTTCGGCGGCGGCGGTCACCTTGCCGAATTGCTTGAGCCCTTCGATGAAAGTCTCCTCCCACCAGGGGCGATCGCCCGATGTTTGCTGTGTCATCGTGTCCCTCCCGAGGTCTGGCCGATAGCGAAAACGCCAACGGGCGGTCCCGCCAGCGGGCCGCCCGTTCGAATCACACTATCGCGATGTTCCTGATATGTACCCAAACAGCGTGACGATGTCAATCGCAAAGTGCCAAATAGGTTCGTTCGGAGAGCGTTGCCAACAGGCGGAGGCTCGCCTAATCCCGCGCTGTAGGTTTACTCCGGGATATCTCCTCTCATCATGCTCATGAAACCGTTGCGCGGTCTGTACGAATGGACCCTGGACAAGGCCTCGCACCCGCATGCGGTGTGGTGGCTGGCCTTCTTCTGCTTCATCGAATCGAGCTTCTTCCCGATCCCGCCGCACCCGCTGCTGGGCCTGATGTGCCTGGCCGAACCGAAGAAGGCGGTGAAGTTCGCTACCGTGGCCACGCTGGCCTCGGTCGCGGGCGCGCTGCTCGGCTATGCGATCGGCTGGGGGCTCTACGATACGGTCGGCGTGTGGCTGATCTCGTCGCTGGGGCTCAGCGAAGCCTTCCCCGTCGCCGCCTGCCATTTGCGCGAATACGACTTCGAGGCGATCCTGATCGCCGGCGCGACGCCGGTGCCGTTCAAGCTGCTGACGATCACCGCCGGCTTCGTCGGCATGAACCTCGTCACCTTCGTGCTGTCCAGCCTGTTCGCCCGCGCGCTGATCTTCATGACCGTGGGCTTCCTGTTCCGCGTCTTCGGCGCGCCGATCAAGCAGGTGATCGACAAGTATCTCGGCACGGTGACCACGGTGTTCGTGGTGCTGGTGGTCGGCGGGATCCTGGTGCTGACCCAGCTCGGCGGCAGCGAGGACGAGGCGGGCGGGCCGTGCGCGAATGTGACCGCGGTCAATCCGGCAGCGGAATAGGCTACTCCAGCGCGAACAGCGTCAGGCGCGGCACGTCGGGGATCGCGATGCTGCCGTAGCCGCGCTTCACGAGCCGCCGCTTCTCCAGATCGCGCAGCGCGGCATTGGCGGTGGCGCGGGTGACGCCGAGCAACTCGGCAAGCTCTTGCTGCGTGATGCGCACCTCCGCCATGCCCGGTGCGGTATCGGCCATGTTGGCGAGGATGCCGGCAAGGCGCGCGGCGCTGGTCCCGCGGCGCAGGCCGGCAAGCTGGCCGAGTGTGTCCTGCAATTGCTCCGACAGCGCGCCGAGCAGCGCGCGGGTCGAGGCGGGGTAATTTCCCAGCGCGTCAAGGAAGGGCCGTGCGGCGATGAAGCGCACCCGGCTCGGCCCGCGCGACACGGCATCGACGATGCGCGGCCGACCCGAGAATACCGCCAGCTCGCCATAGCTGTCGCCCGGGCCCAGCAGTGCCACCGCGCGGAACTCGCCCTCGGGCAGGAACTGGCCAACCATGACGGCGCCTTCTTCGATCAGCCAGAACCCGTCGGCCGCCGTGCCGCGTTGCTGGATGATCTGCCCGTCGCCGAATTCGCGCAGCCGGGCGCCGCGCAGCAGGTGGACGCGCAACGCCGGGTCGAGCGCCTCGAACAGCATCGGCGTACCCAGCGATCGCCGAGTCGGGAGGGAATGTATAGAATTTGACATTCTTTCATCGGGGTAAACGCTAGACCCCGGATCGACAAGTATCTCGGGAGAGAGTGACCGTGCCGACTTCGACCCTTGCCATCATCGCGATCTACTTCGGATATGCCGCGCTGGAGCTGTGGCGCTCGAACCTGTTCGGCAAGGCGGAGCAGACGCGGGACGACGGTATCGTGGAGGCGATCAGCATGACCGTGCTCCTCGCCGTGACCCAGCCGACGGTGCTACTCGCGGCGGGTGCGCTCGCCAACATGGTGGCGCCGCAATACGCCGGGGCGCTTGCCGGACTGAACGTCTTCGCCGCGATTGCGCTGTTCCTGGTGCTCGACGACATGCTCCAGTACTGGTGGCACCGCGCGAGCCACTCGACCCCGTGGCTCTACAACCTCCACCGCGCGCACCATAATGCGCGGTACATGAGCGTCCGCCTCGTCTACCGGAACAACATCATCTACTACGCGATGATGCCGAGCCTGTGGATGTCGGGCGTGCTGATCTGGCTCGGCCTCGGCTGGGTCTATGCGGGCTATATCGTGGTGAAGCTGCTGGTGATCACCGGCGCGCATTCGGACGTTGCCTGGGACAAGCCGCTGTACGCGATCAAGTGGCTCTCGCCGGTCATGTGGGTGATCGAACGCACGATCTCGACGCCGGCGACGCATCACGCGCACCATGGCCGCCATGCCGACGATCCGGCAGTCCACTACAAGGGCAATTACGGGAACCTGCTGTTCTTCTGGGACGTGCTGTTCGGCACTGCGAAGATCACGCGCACCTATCCGCAAAGCTACGGGGTTGAGAACCTTGCTCCGGCGACGCTCGGCCAGCAGCTGCTGTGGCCGATTTTCCCGGAGAACAAGGCGCCGGAAGTCCAGGTTGGAGAGGAGACGACCGCAAAGGTCGCCTGACGGGAAGGCCGGCCGGTTCTGCGACCCTCCGGCCGGCCTTCTTATCCGCTCAGCCCGCGAATTCCGTCTCGAGCGTGATCTCGCAATCGAGCAGTTTCGAGATCGGGCAATTGGCCTTGGCGTCCGCCGCCAGCTCCTCGAACTTCGCGCGATCCATGCCGGGCACGGTGCCCTTGGTCGACAGCGCCGACCTGGTCACGGAGAACCCGCCATCCTCTTTCTCGAGGCTGACCTTCGCAGTGGTCTCGACCGTGCCGTCCTCGTGCCCGGCCTCGGCCAGCTTGAACGAGAGCGCCATGGTGAAGCAGCTCGCATGCGCGGCCGCGATCAGTTCTTCCGGATTGGTCCCGGGCTTGTCCTCGAACCGGGTCTGGAAGCCGTAGGGCTGGTCGACCAGCGCGCCCGACTGGGTGCTTACATGGCCCTTGCCGCCCTTGCCCAGTCCTTCGTAGCGCGCACTGCCCGATTTAACGATTGCCATTGCCATCTATCTCCTTGGTTGCGGGAGATAGACGATGAAGCCGCGCGGGTGTTCCGGATCAGATGATCCCGACCGCCTTGCCCGCCTGCTCGAAGATCGAGAGGATCTGGCCGACTTCCTCTTCGCTATGCTCCGCGCAGAGCGAGCAGCGCAGCAGGGTCATGTTGGCAGGGGTTGCCGGCGGGCGCGCCAGGTTCACGTAGAGCCCGCCCTTGATCAGCGCCTCCCACATCGCCGCGCCCTTTTCGAGGCCGGGCATGATCACCGCGATGATCGCGCTCTGCGGTTCCTCGGTCCCGAGCTTGAAGCCGAGATCCTTGAGGCCCTTGTGCAGCGCTTTGGAATTCTCCCACAGATGCGCGCGCTTGTTCGAGCCGTGCATCAGCTTGCGGATCGAGGTTTCGGCCGTCGCCACTACGCTGGGCGGGAGCGAGGCGGTGAAGACGTAGGGGCGGCAGACGAGCCGCATGATCTCGAACTTGGGATGGTTCGACACGCAGAAGCCGCCCACCGTGCCGACGCTCTTGGAGAAGGTGCCGATGATGAAATCGACATCGTCGATGACGCCCGCATCTTCCACCACGCCGCGACCGTTTGCGCCGATGAAGCCCATCGAATGCGCTTCGTCGACCAGCACCATGGCGCCGTATTTCTTGGCGACCGCGACCATTTCCTTCAATGGCGCGACGTCGCCGAGCATCGAGTAGACGCCTTCGAGCACGACCAGCTTGCCCGCGCCTTCGGGAATGCGCTTGAGGCGCTTTTCCATCGCCTCGATATCGTTGTGCTTGAACGGCACGACCTCGGCCTGGCCCATCGCGCAGCCGTCCCAGATGCTGGCATGGCTATCGATGTCGAGGACGATGTAATCGCCCTTGCCGGCGATGGTGCTGATGATCCCGAGATTGGCCTGGTAGCCGGTCGAGAAGACCATCGCGTGGTCCATGTCGTAGAAGTCCATGAGCGCCTGCTCGACTTCCTTGTGGCCCTGGTAGGTGCCGTTGAGCACGCGGCTGCCGGTGGTGCCCGAACCGAAATCGGCCAGCGCCTGCTTGCCCGCCTCGACCACGTCGGGGTCGAAGGTCATGCCCATGTAATTGTAGGTGCCGAGCAGGATCGTGTCGCGCCCGTTGCAGATCGCGCGGGTCGGCGACAGGACCTTCTCCATCACCAGGTTGAACGGGTCTTCCTGCCCGCTCGCGAGCAGCCCTTCGCGCAGCGCGATGATGTCGTCGAACTTGGAGAACAGGTCGCGGCCTTCGCCTTCAAGAACTTCCGGCTGGTCCGGCTGGATGATGCCTTCGCTCATCAGTCGGCCTGCAGCTTGGTGACGGTGTCGACCAGCTGGCCGTAATTCTCGATCTCGGCCTGCTGGTTCATCGAGATGATGATGTCGAACTCGTCCTCGATCTCGGCGACGAAATCCATGACGGTCAGGCTGTCGAACTCGAGATCGTTCTGGAAAGTCGTCTCCTCCTTCACCTCGATGCCCTTCTTGTTGAAGGGTTCGATCAGCGAGCGGATCTTGGTGTCGACGTCGGCACGGTCCATGAATGGGTCCAGTTCTGCAAATGCGGTGCGACCCGCGTGTTGGCGGATCAAAACGAATGGGTCGGCAAAGCGGTTTCCGCTCGCCTTTGTCAAGGTTTTCGCGAGCGGGCGCGTCGCGCGATCAGCCCGGCAGAAGGGCGCGCACCGCCGCCATGAACGGCCCGATGGAAACCGGCTTGGCGAGGTAATCGGCGGCCCCCGCGTCGCGGATGCGCTCCTCGTCGCCCTTGCCGGCATAGGCGGTTACGGCCAGCACGGGCACATCGGCCATCGCCGCATCGGCCTTGAGCTGGGCGATCAGGTCGATTCCGCTGACGTTCGGCAACTGGATATCCATGATGACGAGATGCGGCGCGAACTTTTTCGCCGTCGCCAGCACATTGAGACCGTCGGCCACAGGCACTACCTCGTAGCCGTTGGCCTTCAGCACGTCGCAGAACAGTTTTCGGTTGAGATCGTTATCCTCGACAACGAGTATTCTGTTTGCCACGTGCGGCTCTCCTTGCGCTCAACCGGCGCCATATGGAAAACGATCGGAAGTGACAATTATTCGCGAGTCTTCGAAATCCGCCGCCGAACACCGCGCGCCCGAGGTGCTGGCGCTCGAGGCGCTTGGCTGGGCGCTCGCCGACGAACGGCGCGCCGAGCGCCTGCTATTGCTGACCGGCCTCACGCCAGAGCGGCTGCGTCACGGAATCGAGGATCGCGGCGTGCACGCCGCCGTGCTCGAATTCCTCGCCAATCACGAGCCCGACCTCGTGCTCGCCGCCGACGCGCTGTGCACGACGCCCGCAGCGCTGGTCGCCGCCCATCGGGAGCTTGCCGCATGAGCCGCCCGCTGATCATCTCCGACTGCGACGAAGTCCTGCTCTACATGGTTTCGCCCTTCCGCGACTGGCTGGCCGAAACGCAGAACGTCGAGTTTCGCATGGAGGGGAACGACTTTTCCAGTGCGCTGCGCTGGCAGGACAGCGGCGAGGTCCTCGCGCCCGAGGAAATCTGGCGCAAGCTCGGCGGATTCTTCGATACCGAGATGCACCGCCAGACCCCGATCCCCGGCGCGATCGAGGGCATCAACACGCTGGCCGAACATGCCGATGTCGTGGTCCTGACCAATCTCGTCGACAAGCGACAGGAAATGCGCCGGGAGCAGCTCGCCGACCACGGCCTCCATGCCCGCGTCTTCACCAACCAAGGGCCGAAAGGACCGGCGCTCCAGTCGATCCTCGCGGAATACAACCCCTCGAAGGCCATCTTCATCGACGATCTCGCGCAGCACCACCGGTCGGCGCGGGAGACGATCGGCACGATCACGACCCTCCATCTGTGCGGCGAGCCGATGATCGCCCCGCATATCGATTGCGCGCACCAGTCCGGCCATGCCGACGCGCGGATAGACACGTGGGAGCACGCGCTGCCGTGGCTGATGGACCAGCTTGAAAAGGAAACCGCATGAGCGTTCACGAACGATTGAGGGAACTGGGCCTCGAACTGCCCAAGGCCGCCGCGCCCGTCGCCAGCTATGTGCCGGTGGTGGTCGACGGCCACACCGCCTATGTCTCGGGCCAGCTGCCCTTCGTCGACGGGCAGCTCGTCACGGGCAAGCTGGGGGCGGATGTTTCGCTCGAGCAGGGGCAGGAAGCGGCGCGGGCCTGCGCGCTCATGATCCTCGCGCAGCTGGAAGCGGCGCACCTCATCGAGCGGATCGCGCATTTCGTGAAGCTCGGCGGTTTCGTCGCCTCGACGCCCGATTTCACCGACCAGCCCAAGGTGGTGAACGGGGCGTCCGACCTGCTCTTCCACGTGCTCGGCGATGCCGGGAAACATGCCCGCAGCGCGGTCGGCGTGCCTGCCTTGCCGCTGAATGCGGCGGTCGAGGTCGATGCGATCGTTGCTCTCAAGGCTTGATTCCTACCTCGCGCCGCCGCCCGATCCGGAGCGGGTCGGCTGGCTGCGCGAGTGGAGCTACGCGCATCGCGGGCTGCATGGCGCCGGGCGGGTCGAGAATTCCGCCAGCGCGTTCCGTGCCGCTATCGAGGCGGGCATGGGCATCGAATGCGATATCCAGCGCAGCGCCGACGATGTGCCGATGGTGTTCCACGACTGGGATTTCGCGCGGCTGATCGGCAGGCCGGAGAAATCCGCCAGCCTGACCGCAGCCGAGTGGCGCAAGCTGAGCTATCTCGAGGGCGAGGACGCGCCGATCGCGCTCGCCGATTTGCTCGAACTGGTGGCCGGCAAGGTGCCGCTGATGATCGAGATCAAGTCACGGCGCGGCTACGATGTCGAGCGCAGCTGCGAGGCGGTGCTGTCGGCGCTAGATGGCTATGCCGGCCTGCACGCGGTGATGAGTTTCGACCCGCGCGTCTCGCGCTGGCTGCGGCGGCATTCACCGCAGACGGTGCGCGGCCTCGTGATGCGCGAGGACGACAAGGGTTACACGCAGGCGGCGTGGCAGCGGCATCTCGCGTTATGGATCGCGCGCCCCGATTTCCTCGCCTACCATATCCATGCCCTGCCCAATCCCATGGTTGCAGCCTTGCGAGCGAGCGGCATGCCGGTGCCCACTTGGACGGTGAACTCGCCCGAACTGCTGGCGCGGGCGCGCGAGCATGCCGATGCGCCGATCTGGGAAGGGGCGGGGATCCCGTGAGTGATGGCGGCCTCGCGGCAAGGGTCGGCGGCTCGGTCGGGGCGTTCGACCGGGACCAGTGGAACGCGCTGGCAGGCTCCGGCAATCCTTTCGTTTCGCACGAATTTCTGACCGCGCTCGAAGATTCGGGCAGTGTCGGGCCGGGCACAGGCTGGCAGGCCGCACCGCTGGTGATCAGCGATGAGGACGGGCCGCTGCTGGCAGCGATGCCGGCCTGGCTCAAGAGCCACAGCCAGGGCGAATATGTCTTCGACCACAGCTGGGCCGATGCCTATGAGCGCGCGGGCGGGCGCTACTATCCCAAGCTCCAGATCGCCGCGCCCTTCACACCCGCGACCGGGCCGCGCCTGCTGCTTGCGGACGACGCCTTCGCCGCGCCCCTGCTGTCGGCTGCCGAGCAGTTGTGCCTGCAGAACGGGTTTTCCTCGGCGCACGCGACCTTCATCGAGCCGGAGCAGCAGAGCCTGTTCGAGGATGCGGGCTGGATGCTGCGCTCCGACATCCAGTTCCACTGGTACAATCGCGGTTTCGCGAATTTCGACGACTTCCTCGCCACGCTCGCCTCGCGCAAGCGCAAGGACCTGCGCAAGGAACGTGCGGCGGCGCAGGCCGAGGTCGACATCGTGCGGCTGCGCGCCGACGATATCCGGCCCGAGCATTGGGACGCCTTCTGGCATTTCTACCAGGATACCGGCGCGCGGAAATGGGGGCGGCCCTATCTCACCCGCGAAGCCTTCGACCTGTTCGGCGAGCGGATGGGAGAGAAGCTGCTGCTGGTCTTGGCGCTACAGCATGGTGTGCCGGTGGCGGGCGCGCTCAATTTCATCGGCGGCAATGCGCTCTACGGCCGCTACTGGGGCTGCACGCGCGACATCCGCTTCCTGCATTTCGAGCTGTGCTACTACCAGGCGATCGACGCGGCGATCGACCTGGGCCTTTCGCGGGTCGAGGCGGGAGCGCAGGGCGGCCACAAGCTCGCCCGCGGCTACGAACCCGTCGAAACCGTTTCCGCCCACTGGATCGCCGACCCCGGTTTCCGCCAAGCGGTCGCCGAATTCCTCGAACGCGAACGCGCCGGCGTTGCGAGCGACCGGAATTATCTGCAGGCCCGGACCCCGTTCAAGAAGGGGTAGGGCGGATCAGGCCGCCTTGCGCTGGCCTTCGGCAAGCCATTCGCGCGCGCGGCGCTGGGCTTCGGCGATTTCGCGGGCGGTCATTTCGTCGGAAATATCGGCGCGGCACCATGCGGCTTCCTCGTGCCCCTTCGATGCGGCGATGTTGAACCACTTGTGCGCCTCGATCATATCGGCGGTGCAGCCGTGGCTGCCCGTCGAAAAAGCGACTCCGAGGTCGTAAAGCGCCTCGATGCTGCCCTTGGCATAGGCCGCGAGACAGTCTGCGACGAGCTTCGCGGCGGCTTCGCCCTGGATAATCTTGCCAGCGCCACCCTGGATACCGGTGAGTGCCATTGTCATTCCCCCGTTTGCTGCCGGCTCCCCTTGCCGGACATCCGAGAGGTCGCGTTTTATGGTCAATAAAAGGTTAACGCCGGCAAAAATAGTTGCGGCTTTGCCCGGTAAAGCGACGAGATCGCAACGTTTGGTGGGGAAACTGGCAGCTCACCGGATTGCCGCTTGTGCCCTCTTGGGCGCTTGCTTATAGGCCGCGCCCATCGGAACGTCGGGGTACCGGAAAAATCCGGGCTCGCAGGGCGACGGCGATCCGAGCGGATATTATTTGGGCGAGATAGCGAATGGCCTCACAGGCTAAGGGCGACACGGAACAAAGGCTTGCCAAGGCGCGCGCCGCCATTGGCGACGACTACACTCCCGGTGAAGACGAAGAGTACATGAACGAGCGCCAGCTCGACTATTTTCGCGTGCTCCTGCTCGACTGGAAGAAATCGATCCACAATGCGGCCGGGCAGACCCTGCAGTCGTTGCAGGACGGCCCCATACGCGAACCGGATCTTAATGATCGTGCTTCGTCGGAAACCGACTGGGGCATCGAATTGCGGACCCGCGATCGCCAGCGCAAACTGATCTCCAAGATCGATTCCGCCCTTCGCCGGATCGACGCGGGAGAGTATGGATATTGCGAGGTTACGGGCGATCCTATCGGGCTGAAGCGCCTGATCGCGCGGCCCGTTGCCACGATGACCGTCGAGGCGCAGGAAGCGCACGAACGGCGCGAAAAAATCTCCCGCGACGACTGAAATTAACCCTCGCCATTTACCGACCTGTTAACCCCTGGCGGCCTAGTTTGCGCCGGTGGGTTGCCATGGTGGCTAGCCCATCGCACCAGGATGAGGTTTGCGCACACGATGTCTTCGGTAGAAACCAGGAATGTGACGCGAGATAGCCTGTTTCTGTTCGCCGAGCTCGAGTTCGACGGACAGCCCGGAACGAGCCGGGTGAAGGTCCGCAACCTGTCTGCAGGCGGGATGATGGCGGAAGGCGGCCCGACCACCGGCCGGGGCGAGCGCCTGACGATCAAGCTGCGAAACATCGGCGATGTGAAGGGATCGGTCGCCTGGGTCCAGGGCAACCGCTTCGGGATCGCCTTCGACGAGGAAATCGACCCGCGCATTGCCCGGGCTCCGGTTTCCCAGGGAGAGCATGAAACGCCCCGCTATGCGCGCGCTGCCCTGACCGGCTCCTTGCATGGTGACGGCGCCGTCCGCGCGATCTGACAAACTGACGGCTGACGCGCGCGTTTCGCGCTGCTAGGCGATCCGCATGCGGATCCTCGCCCTTATCGCTGCCATCGCTGGTCTCGCGGCCTGTTCAGGCAGCGTCGATGACGGGGTGATCGACGTGGCGTTCATCGCTCCGGAAGGCGAAGTCGCGACCTCCGGGCTGCGGCTCGATTACGCCGGCCAGCACCTTCGCGCAGCGCAGGCGCAGGGCCTCGTTAAGCTGGGCGCTGACGGCTCCGTGCTACCGGCTATCGCCGAACGCTGGATCGTGACCGACGACGGTTCGAGCTACATCTTCCGCATTCGCGAATTCGACCTTACCGACGGGTCGCGGCTGACCGCGCAGGCGGTTCGCGACAATCTCGCGCGGACGGTGCGACGGCTCGACGGAACGTCGCTCGGCCTTGACCTTGCCAAAATCCGTGAAATCCGCGCCATGACGGGCCGCGTGATCGAAATCCGCCTGTCGAGCCCGATGCCCGACCTGCTGCAGCTGCTGGCCCAGCCCGAGCTCGGCCTGGTCCTCGGCGAGTCTCCCACCGGCCCGATGACCCTGCGCGCACAGGATGAGGAGAGCGATGCGCGGGTCTTCGATGCGATGCCGCCGGAAGCGCGTGGCCTGCCCCTCCAGCCGGGCTGGGACGATGAGATTGCGTCCGTGCACGTCGATGTGGTCGATGCAATGGCTGCGACGAAGGGCTTTGCCGATGGCCGTTACGAACTCGTCCTCGGCGGCAAGCTCGCATATCTCCCGCTCGCAGATACCGGCCCCTTGTCGCGCGGGACGATCCGCCTCGACGCCGCGCTTGGTCTGTTCGGTCTCGACGTCAACCGCAGGACCGGATTTCTCGGCACCCCGGAAAACCGCGAAGCCCTGGCGATGGCGATCGACCGGGCGAACCTCTTGCAGGCCTTCAATATCGGCGGCTGGATCGCGACGACACGGATCGTAGCGCCCGGCCTGCCGGGGGACGACGGCTCGATCGGAGAACGGTGGAGCGACCTGTCGATTGCCGATCGCCGGGCGACTGCCTCCGCCCGTGTAGCGCGGTGGCGGAGCGCGAATGGCAGCTCCCCCTCCGTCACGATCGGCCTGCCCGAAGGCCCCGGCTCGGACCTGTTGTTCGATGCGCTCGCGCGCGATTTTGCGACGATCGGCGTCGCTGCGATCAGGGCTGACGCGCGCGCCGACGCCGATCTGGTCCAGCGCGACCGGATCGCACGCTATGGCGCCGCGCGCTGGTTCCTCAACCAGTTCAATTGCAAGGTTTCGCCGCGGGTCTGTTCGGAAGATGTCGACTACCTCGTCGGCCTCGCCGTCGATGCGCGCGACCTGGCCGAAGAGGCGTCCTATCTTTCGGAAGCGGAAGCCAGCCTCACCGCCGCCAACATCTACATCCCGCTGGGCGCGCCGATCCGCTGGTCGCTGGTGCGCGGGGACATCACCGGCTTCCTCGAAAACCGCTGGAACGTCCATCCCTTGTTCCCCCTCACGCGCGCTCCCATCTAACGCCCATGACCGAACGGCCTACCCGCCTGCGCCCGATGGGCATCGAAATCCCGACCGGGACCGATCCGCATTCGATCCGCCGCCGGATCGAAGCGATGGAGCAATTGCTCGAGCGCAGTTTCGTCATCCCCGGTACGCGTTACCCCGTCGGCCTCGATTCGATCATCGGCCTGATCCCGGTGGTGGGCGATGCGGTGACGGCGGCGCTGGCCGGCTACATCGTGTGGGAAGCGAAGAACCTCGGCATCCCGCGCTGGAAGCTGTGGCGCATGATCGGCAACATCGCTTTCGACAGCGCGGTCGGTGCCATTCCGGTGGCGGGCGACGCCTTCGACCTGTTCTACAAGTCGAACAGCAAGAACCTGCGCATCGTGAAGAAGCACCTCGACAAGCATCATCCCCAGACGATGGTGATCGAGGGGTAGTTTCGTTCGCAACCGATCCGCGCTAGTGCCACGGGCATGGCGCAAGATGTTACCTACGGGTCCTATCTCGATCTCGACCGCATCCTCGCGGCGCAGCACCCGACTTCGGATGCGCATGACGAGATGCTGTTCATCATCGTCCACCAGGCCTCCGAGCTTTGGCTCAAGCTGTGCATTCACGAACTGCTGGCGGCGCGTGAATGCATCGTCGAGGACCGCTTGCGGCCAGCCTTCAAGATGCTCGCCCGAGTTGCGCGCGCGCAGGGGCAGCTGATCCAGAGCTGGGACGTGCTCAGCACCATGACCCCGCACGACTACTCGACCATCCGCCCGCATCTGGGCAAGTCGAGCGGGTTCCAGAGCGCGCAATACCGGATGATGGAATTCCTGCTCGGCGGGCGGAAGCCCGAGATGGTCCGGATGCATGAAGTCACGCCATCGGTGGCGGAGGAGCTGCGCGCCGAACTGACCCGTAAGAGCATCTATGCGGAGGCGGTGGCGCTGCTGGCGCGGCGCGGCTTCGCGATCCCGCAGGAGGTGCTCGATCGCCCGGTCGGCGAAGCATGGGCGCATTCCCCGGAGGTCGAGGCGGCCTGGGCGGAAAGCTACCGCGACCCGAAGGAGCATTGGGACCTTTACGAGCTGGCGGAGAAGTTGGTCGACCTCGAATACCATTTCCAGCGCTGGCGTTTCGGTCACCTGAAGACGGTCGAGCGGATCATCGGCTTCAAGACCGGCACCGGCGGCACGCCGGGCGTGCCCTATTTCGCGGGCGTGCTGAAACAGGCATTCTTCCCCGAACTCCTCAGCGTGAGGACCGCGATATGAGCTCGTGGCACAGCGAGCGGCGGATCTGGGACATTTCCCAGACCCTGCGTCCCGGGCTGCCCGTGTGGCCGGGCGATACCGAATTCGCCTTCGAGCGCACGTGGAAGATGGAGGACGGCTCGCCGGTCAATGTCGGGCGGATGACCATGAGCACGCATTCGGGCACGCATGGCGATGCACCGCTGCACTATTCGGCGACTGCGCCGGATATCGCTAGTGTGGCGCTCGATCCTTACATCGGCGAGTGCCTTGTCGTGGATGCCACGGGGGTCAGCGGGGGGCGCATCGGTGTGGGCGACCTGCCGCATATCGACAGCGCCGACCGGGTGTTGTTCCGCACCTTCGAGGCGTTCCCGCATGACCAGTGGGACATCAGCTTCACCGCCATCGACGCCGAAACGATCGAATGGCTCGCGCTGCAGGGTGTGAAGCTGGTCGGCACCGACGCCCCCTCGGTCGATCCGCAGGAGTCCAAGACCATGGACGCGCACAAGGCGGTGCTGGAACACGACATGCGCATCCTCGAAGGGCTGGTGCTCGATGGCGTGCCGGAGGGACGCTACGAGCTCATTGCGCTGCCGCTCAAGATCGCAGGCGGCGATGCCGGGCTGTGCCGCGCGATCCTACGGGAGCTGCCCGATGCTTGAGCGCGCGCGCATCCTCGACGAAGGCGATCCGCTGAAGGGCTTTCGCGAGCGGTTCCTCGTGCCCGAGGGCGTGATCTACCTCGACGGCAATTCGCTCGGCTGCCTGCCGAAGGCGACGCCGCATCGGCTGGCCGAGGTGGTGCAGGGCGAGTGGGGCGAGGGGCTGATCCGCAGCTGGAATTCCGCCGACTGGATCACCCTGCCACAGCGCGTCGGCGCGAAGATCGCGCCGCTGATCGGGGCGCAGCCACATGAGGTGATCGCCTGCGACAGCGTGTCGGTGAACCTCTACAAGCTGATCTCGGCGGCGCTGCCGATGCGCCCCGGTCGCAAGACCGTCCTGAGCGAGCCGGGCAACTTTCCGACCGACGTCTACATGATCGAAGGGCTGGAAAAGCAGGGGCTTGCCGAGCGGCGGCTGGCTCCGCGCGAGCGACTGTTCGAGGCACTGGACGAGGATGTCGCGCTGCTGCTGCTTACCCATGCGCATTACAAGACCGGCGAGCTGTTCGACATGGTCGAGCTGACCCGCGCGGCGCATGACGCAGGCGCGCTGGTGCTGTGGGACCTGTCGCATTCGGGCGGCGCGCTGCCGGTCGACCTCAGTGACTGCAACGCCGATTTTGCGGTCGGCTGCGGCTACAAATATCTGAACGGTGGTCCCGGCGCGCCCGCCTATGCCTTCGTTGCCGGGCGCCTGCAGGCGGAGGTCGCACAGCCGCTGTCCGGCTGGATGGGCCATGCGAGACCCTTCGCCTTCAGCGACGATTATGCGCCCGCGCCGGGCGTCGACCGGCTGCTGTGCGGAACGCCCGGCATCCTAGGTCTCGCGGCGCTGGAGGTCGGCGTGGACCTCATCGCCGAGATCGGGGTCGAGCGGCTCCACGCGAAGTCGCAGGCGCTCTCCGAATTTTTCCGCCAGTGCCTCTCGGAAAGCGGCGTCGAACTGGAGCTCGTCAGCCCGACCGACCCCGCGCAGCGCGGCAGCCAGCTCTCCTTCCGCCACACAGAGGCCTACGCCATCTGCCAGGCGCTGATCGCCCGCGGCGTCATCGGCGACTTTCGCGACCCCGACATCCTCCGCTTCGGCTTCGCCTCCGCCTATTTGCGCTTCGAGGACATGGCGGAAGCCGCGCGGCACGTCGCCGAAGTACTCGAGACCGGCGAATGGCAGCGCGAAGAATTCCGCCAGAGGGCGGCGGTGACCTGAATCACTCCTCCAGCTCGATGTCCCAATAGAGCCAGTCGCGCCATGTCTCGTGGAGGTAGTTCGGTGGGAACATCTTGCCGTGCTGTTGCAGTTGCCAGTGGGTCGGGCGGATGGGCTGGCTGTAGAGATGCATCCCCGCCTGCTTGGGCGTGCGCCCACCCTTCTTGAGGTTGCACGGTGCGCAGGCGGTGGCGATGTTCTCCCATGTCGTCTTCCCGCCCAGCCTGCGCGGCACGACGTGGTCGAAGGTGAGGTTCGCCATGTCGCCGCAGAACTGGCAGCTGAAACGATCGCGCAGGAACACGTTGAAGCGGGTGAAGGCCGGAAATTCGCTTGGGCGCACATATTGCTTCAGCGCGATCACGCTGGGGATCTTCATGTCGAGGGAGGGCGAGTGGACCTCGCGGTCGTAGGTGGCGATCACGTCCACCCGGTCGAGGAAGATCGCCTTGATCGCCGTCTGCCAAGGCCACAGGCTGAGCGGGTAATAGGATAGCGGGGTGTAGTCGGCATTCAGGACAAGGGACGGACACGACTGCAAATTGCGCGTCGGATCCTCGGCAGTACTTCGGAACCTTGCGGCCCGTTCCAGCAGTTCGGCCCTGAACACGATAGCGTTCCTCCCCGATAAGCTCGAAAATGCACTTGCAAACAAAAGGGTCAAGACTGTTACAGACAGGCTATCCACAAGCTTATCCCGCGAGACCCCGTTTGACCGTCACCCGCTTCGCGCCCAGTCCCAATGGTTCGCTGCATCTCGGCCACGCCTTCGCCGCGATCACCGCGCATGACATTGCGCGGAAGCGTGGAGGGCGGTTCCTGCTGCGGATCGAGGATATCGACGGTGCCCGCTCGCGGCCCGAACTCGCGGACGAGTTCCGCCGCGACCTCGAATGGTTGGGACTCGAATGGGAGGAGGTGCCTGCGCAGTCGACCCGGCTCGAAAGCTACGAGGAGGCGGCGCGCGAGCTGCTCCATGCCGAACTGCTCTATCCCTGCACCTGCACCCGCGCCGAGATCGAGGCGCTGGAGCCGCGAATGGGGCCCGAGGGGATGATCTACCCGGGTACCTGCCGCGGCATGCAGGTAGACCCGGAAAAGTCAGCGGCCCTCCGGCTCGACGTCGATCAGGCCATGGCCCGGGTCGGTAAACTGTTCTGGGAGGACGAGCTGGCCGGGCGATTGGTGGCAAATCTTCGCGAGGGCGGCGACGTGGTGATCGTGCGCAAGGACGCTCCGGCAAGCTATCACCTTGCCGCCACGCTCGACGATGCGGCCGACGGGGTCACGCTGGTGACGCGCGGGCAGGATCTTTTTCCCGCAACGCATGTCCATCGTGTGTTGCAGGCACTGCTCGGCCTGCCCGTGCCGACCTGGCATCACCACGGCCTGCTGTTCGACCCGACCGGGCAGAAGCTCGCGAAACGCCGCCATTCCGCCTCGCTCGCTCACCGGCGGCAAGCCGGTGAGGACGGCGTGTTGCTTGCGGAGCAACTCCGGTTGCACCGATTTCCGTCTGGTATTTCGCTGGTCAATGCCTAAGTCAGGGTCACCATGAACACATTCCTCTCAATCGTCCTCATCATCATCATGATCATGGTGGTGGTCAGCCTTGTGCGCGGCATCGTCGCCTTCCTGAAGAGCACCAAGATCGATCTCGAAAGTGGCGAACAGGTCGACGCGACCGAGATGCAGCTGGCGCAGAACCGGGCGATGTTCGCCCGCGTGAAGTACCAGGCGCTGGCGATCGTCGTGGTCGCGATCATCCTCGCAATCGCCAACTGACCGGCCAGCCGGGGGCATGGTCAAGCTCACCAAGATCTACACCCGCACGGGTGATGACGGCAGCACCGGCCTCGTCGACGGATCGCGCCTCGCCAAGCATGCCCCACGCATGGAAGCGATTGGCGCGGTGGACGAGGCGAACAGTGCGCTGGGGCTCGCCGCGGTGGCGCTCGAGGGCACGGTGCATGCCGAGGCGATTTTCCGCATCCAGAACGACCTTTTCGATCTCGGCGCCGATCTTGCAACGCCGGCGGGCGAGGGCGAGGACTTCGCGCCGTCCGAGATGGTCTTGCGCATCGTCGCTTCGCAAGTCGTGTGGCTCGAACAGGCGATCGATGCTGCGAACGAGACCCTTGCACCCCTCACCAGCTTCGTGCTGCCCGGCGGCAGCGAAGCCGCCGCTCGCCTGCATGTCGCCCGCGCCGCTACCCGCCGCGCTGAACGCGCAATGGTCGCGATGGCCACCGACACGCCGACCAACCCGCAGGCGCTGGCCTATATCAACCGCCTCTCGGACTATCTCTTCGTCCTCGCCCGCATCGCCAATGACGGCGGGGCAGGCGACGTGAAGTGGATTCCCGGCGCAAACCGCTAGCCAGCGGCCCGCCCGCTCGCTAGGCAGCGCGCTTTGCTGCACTTGCGAAGGGATCTTTCGATGAACAACACGGTCGCCATCATCGGCGCGGGCCAGATGGGTTCGGGCATTGCCCAGACCGTCGCCGCCAACGGCATGGACGTGATGCTGGCGGACGTGAACCTCGAAGTTGCGCAAAAGGCCCATGCCGGCATCGATAAGGCGCTCGGCAAGCTGGTCGGTAAGGGCAAGATCGAGATTGCCGATGCCGAAGCCACGCTGAAGCGCATCACCCCGGTGGCCGACTATTCGCCGATGAAGGACGCAGGGCTCATCATCGAGGCGGCGACCGAGAAGGAGGAGATCAAGAAGGCGATCTTCGGCAAGGCGGGCGAAGTGCTTGCCGCCGATGCGATCATGGCCTCGAACACCAGCTCGATCCCGATCACGCGCATGGCGAACTATTCGCCCGATCCGGCGCGCTTCATCGGCCTGCACTTCTTCAATCCGGTCCCGGTGATGGGCCTGATCGAGGTCATCCCCGGCCTCGCCACCGCGGAGACGACCACCGAACGGACCGTCGCCTTCGCGGAAGGGCTAGGCAAGGAAGTGGTGTTGTCGCAGGACGAGCCCGGCTTCGTCGTCAACCGCATCCTGCTGCCGATGATCAACGAGGCGATCTTCGTCCTCGGCCAGTCGACCGCGGGAATCGAGGATATCGACAAGGGCTGCCGCCTCGGCCTCAACCACCCGATGGGGCCGCTGCAGCTTGCCGACTTCGTCGGGCTCGACACCTGTCTCGACATCATCATGGTGCTCTACAAGACCACCCGTGACGCCAAGTATCGACCCGCACCGCTGCTGGTGAAATATGTCGAGGCCGGCTGGCTCGGCCGCAAGACCGGTCGCGGATTCTACGACTATTCGGGCGAGGCCCCTGTGCCTACCCGCTAGGAACGCGTTCGGCTTTCCGACCGTTGGTCAGGCAAAGGAGATTTTTGCATGACCGACAGCAAGGTTGAAAGCCAGGAACAGCGCCAGGCCGGACTCGCCCCCGAAACCCATAACGACGAGCAGGACGATCACCGCAGCCAGGCGCAGGAAGTCGCCGAGCAGGCGCAATCGCTGACTCGCGAAACCGGATCACCGACCGAAAGCGTCAAGAGCGACAACAGCTCCGGACTTATGGGCGATTCCACCCAGGACACCATCGACCACATGCGCGACATGGAGAGTTCGGGCCGGATCGACATGGACGCCTTTCGCGGTGAACCGAACCATGACGACAACGCCGGCAAATATGGCGAAGGCCATGACACTGAGTTCGACGGCGACGACAGCTAGCTTTCGGTCAGCACCCAGAGGCCTATGCTGAGGACGATCGCCCCGGTCGCCACGGCATAGGCCATAACTTTGAAGTTCGGCGTGGAAATGGCTTCGAACTTATGCGGGTCCAACCGCGCGAGCGTTGCGCAGGCGCGTCTCTGGGCGGTGACTGCCAGCCAACCGCCGCCGAGTATGAAGATGGTGGCGATCAGTTTCGGAAGCCAGGTTGGATCCCATTCCCCGAAGAGCGCCCTGAAGCCCAGACCGATGCCGATCGCCGCGAATGCGGTGCGCATCCAGCCTGCGAAGGTCCGCTCCATCGCCATGATGCTGCGATCCTCGGCAAGGTCCGTGCGGAGCTCGGCCCATTCTGTGCTCTTGTCGGGATTCGCCGGTGGATCGTCCTGTGCCATGCCCAGACAATGGGCCGGACCATCCGCTTGTTCCGTTAGCGGACCTCGGGTTCCGCGCTGACGAACGGCTGGGTGTCGTCGATCAGGTGGCTCTCGTCGACCGGCTGCGGGTCCAGCGGCTCGACCGGAGCGGCCGATGCGTACCACGCGTCGAGCGCGCTATCGTCCTGGCGTACCTGTGGGCGGGGGCTCGAAACGGGCGACTGGCTCACCGCCATCTGGCCCGCGGGCGGCACCTGATAGGCGGGCGGCGGCTGATCGAGACCCGCCTCTTGCTCGCTCACCTCGGCCAGCAGGCCCGGATTATCCTCGCCACCGACAAGTGATGCCACGACGACGAGGAAAATCCCGACCATCAGCAGCTTCTTGCCCTGCTTCGTGAACAGACCGTCTTCCATGCCGGCAATTCTACCGGCCCGCGGGTTAATGCTTCGTTGAAGTCGCGTCGGCCTTCAATTCATACAATTTTTCAAGCGCTTCGCGGGGAGAAAGGGTGTCGATATCGAGATTTTCGAGCGCGGCCCGTAAACCATCCGGCTTTACGTCTTCGTGCTGGATGCTGGCGGCGAAGAGCGGCAGTTCGCCGAGTCCCGCGGCCAGACCGCCCGTTTCCGCCCGGCCCTTTTCGAGCTTGTCGAGCACCGCTTTCGCGCGCTTGAGCACCGGCTTGGGTACGCCCGCCAACCGCGCCACGTCGAGACCGTAGCTGCGGTCCGCTGCACCGCTGGCCAGTTCGTGAAGCAGGACAAGGTCGCCCTTCCATTCGCGGGCGCGCACGTGATGCAGGCTCAGCGCGTCGCAGGTATCGGCGAGCCGGCTGAGCTCGTGATAATGCGTCGCGAAGAGGCAGCGACAGCCAAGCTGTTCGTGAACCGCCTCGACCACGGCCCAGGCGAGCGCCATACCGTCGTAGGTCGAGGTGCCGCGCCCGACTTCGTCGAGGATGACGAAGCTGCGGTCCGTCGCTTGGCTGAGGATCGCGGCGGTCTCGACCATTTCGACCATGAAGGTGGAGCGGCCGCGCGCGAGGTTGTCCGATGCGCCCACGCGGCTGAACAGGCGATCCGCCAGGCCGATCCGCGCGCTGCTCGCCGGGACATAGCTGCCCGCCTGTGCCAGCAGCAGGATCAGCGCATTCTGGCGCAGGAAGGTCGACTTGCCGCCCATGTTAGGGCCGCCGATCAGCCACAGCCGGTCGTCGGGGCCGAGCGAGCAGTCGTTGGCCACGAACCGCTCGCCCGCCTTGGCGAGCGCCTGTTCGACCACCGGATGCCGCCCGCCGCTCACCTCGAGGCAGGGCTCGTCGAGGACCTCCGGCCGCGCCCAGTCGCCCTCGACCGCACGCTCTGCCAGCGCAGCCGAAACGTCGATCCGGGCGAGCGCGGCAGCGGTGGCGGCAATCGCCTCGCGCGCGGCGAAGACCTCGCCCACCAGCTCCTCGAAATGCGCCTCTTCGGCGGCGAGCGCATGCGCCCCGGCTTCGGCGATCCGCGTCGCCTCCTCGTGCAGACCCAGCGAATTGAAGCGCACCGCGCCCGCCATCGTCTGGCGATGGGTGAAGCCGCTGTCTGCCGCCATCAGCTTGTCGCCGTGCTTTGCGGGCACCTCGATGAAATAGCCGAGCACCTTGTTGTGCTTGATCTTGAGCGAGGGGGTTTCGGTCTCGGCGCGATACTTCGCTTCGAGCGCAGCAATCGCCTTGCGCGCATTCCCGCTGGTCTCGCGCAGCGCGTCGAGCGCGTGGTCGTACCCGCTGGCGATGAAGCCGCCCTGCTGGCGCTCGGTCGGCGGTGATGGGACTAGCGCGCGGGCGAGGTGGTCGACCAGCGCCGCATGGCCGCCGAGCGCGCCAGCCATCCGGTCGAGCAATTCGGGCAGGTCGGCGCTGGCGGCGAGCATGTCGCGCACGCGTCGCGCTTCCGACAGGCCGTCGCGGATCTGGCCAAGATCGCGAGGGGACCCGCGTCCGGCGACGAGCCGGCCGAGCGCGCGTCCGATGTCGGGTGCTTGCCGCAGCACGCTGCGCAAATCGGCGCGCAGTAGCGGGTCGCGATGGAAGTGATGCACCGCGGCCAGCCGCGCCTCGATCGCGCCATGATCGGCGAGGGGCGCCGAGAGATCTTCCGCCAGCTGCCGCGCACCCGCCCCGGTCACGCAGCGGTCGATGCAGGCGATCAGGCTGCCCGCGCGCCCGCCGCCCTGCGCTTCGATGATTTCGAGGCTCGCCCGCGTCGCCGCATCCATTGCGAGATGCGCGCCCGACCCGCGCGCCACCGGCGGCAGGAGGAAGGGCAACTTGCCACGTCCGGCGTGGTCGAGATAGGCGATCAGCCCTCCCGCTGCGGCGAGCATCGGACGCGAAAAATCGCCCAGTCCGTCGAGCGTCGCCACGCCGTGGATCGCCTTGAGCCGCGCTTCGCCCTCTTCGCTGCGGAAGTCGGGGCGCGGGCGGAGGATCATCTCGTCGCCTGCGCCGTCCCAATCCTCAGGCGCCACCACCTCGCTTGCGCCAAGTCTGGCCAATGCAGCATCGAGCGCAGCGGGATCGCATTCCTCCAGCTCCATCCGTCCGGTGGAAATGTCGCAGGCCGCCAGCCCCACGCCGTCGCGCACCGGCGCGACCGCCACCAGCAGGTTTGCGCGGCGCGGCTCGAGCAGTGCCTCTTCGGTCAGCGTGCCCGCGGTCACGAAACGCACGATATCGCGCGCAACCAGCGCCTTGGACGAAGGGGTACCTTCACGTTTCGCCCGCGCCTTGGCTTCGTCGGGCGTTTCAGTCTGCTCGGCTATCGCGACCCGGCAACCCGCCTTGATCAGCCGCGCGAGATAGCCTTCTGCCGCATGCACCGGCACACCGCACATCGGCACGGGCTCGCCGCCATGCTCGCCCCGGCTGGTGAGCGCGATGTCGAGCACGCCTGCCGCGATCTTCGCATCGTCGAAGAACAGCTCGAAGAAATCGCCCATGCGATAGAACAGCAAGGCATCACCCGCCTCGCGCTTGAGCGCGAGATACTGCTGCATCATCGGGGTAGGCTTGCCGGACATCGCCACTGCCGTAGCGGTGCGGGTTCCGATTCGGGAAGCGGCTGGCCGCAGGTTTCCCCTACCGCTCCGCCGACAAGCGCGTTAGGGCGGGCGCAATCTGCAACGAGGTCTGCATGTCAGAAGACGAAACCAACGCATTCAAGCGGCGCGAGGCGCTGTTCTACCACGAGACGATCCGTCCCGGTAAGATCGAGATCATCGCGTCGAAGCCCATGGCGACCCAGCGCGATCTCAGCCTCGCTTACTCGCCCGGCGTTGCGGCCCCGGTCGAAGCGATTGCGGAAAACCCCAAGGATGCGGCGCGCTATACCGCCCGGTCCAACCTCGTTGCGGTGATTTCGAACGGGACGGCCATCCTTGGCCTCGGCAACCTCGGTGCGCTCGCTTCGAAGCCGGTGATGGAAGGCAAGGCGGTGCTGTTCAAGCGCTTCGCCGACGTGGATTCCATCGACCTCGAGCTCGACACCGAAGACCCGGACAAGTTCATCGAAGCGGTCGCGCTGATGGAGCCGAGCTTCGGCGGTATCAATCTCGAGGACATTGCCGCGCCCGAGTGCTTCATCATCGAGCAGGCCCTGCGCGAACGCATGAACATCCCGGTCATGCATGACGACCAGCACGGCACAGCGATCATCTCTGCCGCCGGCCTGATCAACGCCTGCCACCTGACCGGGCGCAACCTCAAGGACGTCAAGATGGTGGTCAACGGCGCCGGCGCTTCGGCGCTGGCCTGCACCGCGCTGATCAAGTCGGTCGGCGTGCGACACGAGAACGTGATCGTCTGCGACCGTTCCGGCCCGATCTATCCCGGCCGCGAGGGCGTCGACCAGTGGAAGAGCGCGCACGCCGTGGAGACGAAGGCGCGCAGCCTCGAAGAGGCGCTCGAAGGCGCGGACGTCTTTCTCGGCCTGTCGGCGGCCGGCGCGCTCAAGCCCGAATGGGTCGCGAAGATGGCGGACAAGCCGATCATTTTCGCCATGGCCAACCCCGTGCCCGAGATCATGCCCGAAGACGCCAAGGCGGTGCGCCCGGATGCGATCATCGCCACCGGCCGCTCGGATTATCCGAACCAAGTCAACAACGTCCTCGGCTTCCCCTTTATCTTCCGCGGGGCGCTGGACGTGCAGGCAACCGCGATCAACGAGGAAATGAAGGTCGCCGCCGCCCGCGCCATTGCCGAGCTCGCCCGCGAACGCGTGCCCGAGGAAGTGGCGGCGGCCTACGGCGTGACCCACCAGTTCGGTGAGGAATACATCATTCCCGCACCGTTCGACCCGCGCCTGATGGAAGTCGTGTCGAGTGCGGTCGCCAAGGCGGCGATGGACAGTGGTGTCGCGCAGGCGCCGATCGAGGATTTCGAGGCCTATCGCCATCAGCTGAAAGCGCGGCTGAACCCGACGACCGGCGCGCTCACCAATATCTACGAGCAGGCCAAGGCCAATCCCAAGCGCATGGTCTTCGCCGAAGCCGAGGAGGACGTCGCCCTGCGCGCGGCGATCCAGTACCGCGAATTCGGCTATGGCGAGCCGATCCTCGTCGGCCGGACCGAAAAGGTGCGCGAGAAGCTGGTCGAACTGGCGGTGGACGACCCCGACGACTGGATCATCGAGAACTCTGCCGTGTCGGACAAGGTGCCGGGCATGGTCGACTATCTCTACAAGCGCCTGCAGCGGCGCGGCTATACCGAGCGTGACGTGGGCCGCATGGTCAACCAGGAGCGCAACGTCTTTGCCGCCCTGCTGGTGGCGCTGGGCCATGGCGATGCGATGATTTCCGGGTTGACGCGGACTTTCGCTCAGACTGCACGCGAGGTCGGCCGTGTGCTCGATCCGAAGCCCGGCGCGGTGCCCTTCGGCATGCACATGATGATCGGCAAGAACAGCACGGTCTTCCTCGCCGACACGACGATCAACGAGCGCCCGACATCCGAGCAGCTGGCACATATCGCCAAGGAGAGCGCCGCCGTCGCTCGGCGCATGGGGCACGAGCCGCGGGTCGCGTTCCTGTCCTATTCGACGTTCGGCAACCCGTCGGGCCAGTGGCTCGACAATATTCGCGATGCGGTGGCGATCCTCGATGCAGAGGAGCCGGGCTTCGAATACGAAGGTGAAATGGCGCCCGATGCCGCCCTCAACCCGACCGTGATGAAGCTCTATCCCTTCAGCCGCCTCTCCGGCCCGGCGAATGTGCTGATCATGCCCGGCCTGCAATCGGCCAACCTGTCGGCCAAGCTTCTCCGCGAGCTGGCGGGCGAAACCATGGTCGGGCCGATGATGATCGGGATGGAAAAGCCGGTGCAGATTGCCCCGATGACCTCGATCGCGCCGGATATCCTGACGCTGGCAGTGCTGGCGAGTGCCGGGGTGGTGGGCTGACGCGGTGATCTTGTCGCAACGCCATCGCTTCACGATCCCGGAGGAGGTGCATTACCTCAACTGCGCCTACATGGCGCCGCTGGCGGATAGCGTGAGCGCGGCGATGGTGGGGGGTGCTCGGCTGAAAGAGCGGCCGTGGGCCTATCGCCCGGCGGACTTCTTCACGTCGGTCGAGGCGTTCCGCAGCCGCGCGGCGCAACTCGCCGGTGTCGCGGCCGATAGCCTCGCGGTGGTCCCCTCGGTGAGCTACGCTCTGGCAATCGCGGCTGCGAACCTGCCGCTCGGCAAGGGGCAGCGGATCGTGACGCTGGCGGATCAGTTCCCGTCCAACGTCTATGCCTGGCAGGAGCTGGCAGCCCGCAACGGCGGCGAGGTCATCGCCGTGCGGCGCCCTTCGCAAAGCTGCTGGAGCGAGGCGGTACTCGACGCGATCGGCCCCGATACCGCCATCGTCGCTGTGCCCAATTGCCATTGGGCCGACGGACGCGTGGTGGATCTGGTCGCGGTCGGCGAGAAATGCCGCCAGGTGGGCGCGGCGCTGGTGCTCGACTTGACGCAATCGCTCGGCGCGATGCCGGTCGATTTCGCCGCCGTGCGCCCCGACTTCGCGGTCGCCGCCTGCTACAAATGGCTGATGGGGCCGTACGGGATCGGCATGCTCTATGTCGATCCGAAGCATCACCATGGCCAGCCGCTCGAACACAATTGGATCAACCGCGCAGGCTCGGAAGATTTTTCGCGGCTGGTCGATTACCGCAGCGATTTCCAGCCCGGCGCGCGGCGCTTCGACATGGGCGAAAAGTCCAACGCGCCCTTGCTCAACGGGGCGGTCGCGGCATTCGATTTCCTGCTCGAATTCGGCATGGAGGCGATCGCCGAAACGCTCGCCGGAAAAACGCAGGCGATTGCGGACGGGGCGGCGGCTTTCGGGCTCAGCTCGGCACCCATCGGCACGCGGGCGGCGCATTTCCTTTCGCTCGACCTGCCCGACGATCGGCCTGCCGACCTGACCGATCGGCTCGCCGCGCGCCAGGTGCATGTCTCGCTGCGCGGCGCGTCGCTCAGGGTGACGCCGCACCTCTACAATACGCCGGAAGACAGCGACGCGCTTCTCGCCACACTGTCGGAGTGCTTGGGTTAGACGCAGTCTTCCGCAGGAATGAGCTGCGACAGGTCGACCTGATAGAGGCGCGAGTTTGCAGGATCCAGCAGCACGCGGAACCGTGCCTGTTCGAGCGTCGAGGGATGCGTCCAGACCGGCTCGCTCTTGAAGTTTCGCTTTCCGCCCGTGGCTGGATCAGGGGCGGTGCAGACGATCCGCCAAGGGTGCTCGCCGCCGCTGCGGATCGAGCGGTCGGTCAGGGCGTAGAGAAACCGGGCCTCGATCGGTACCCCGTTCTGCAAGAAATGGGCGATGCGGCGCCTGTGTGATCGATAAATCCACATCAGCATGCATCCGGTTGCCAGGAAGGTGAGACCCAGCGTCATCGTAATGAAGCTGCCAGACCAGCGTGGCCAGAAGGACGTCAGCCGTGCCTTGCCCGGTTCGGCCGTCCGGTAGGCGATTTCCACCGGTTGCCCGACGGCGTAGATCGGCGTGCGGCTGGCGATCTGCGCGGTAAATCGATGGGTGACGCCGTTTGCATCCTTCCATGCGATCTGCGGGGTGAGCACCGGTCCCTTGTCCCCTTCGCGCTCCACATAGCCGACCACCTTGCCGTATGTATGGATCGCCTCTCGGCCGAACAGCAGCTGATCGCGGAGGATGAAAAGGCCCAGGGCGAGTGCCAACGCCCCCGCCACCGCGAAGAACAGTCCTGCCCGGAACACGAACTTGGACATGGAATCCCTTCCGGCTCAGAGGCTTAGGTGCCACAAGATCGCTTCACAATTGACTAACGTGCCGGTCTCGGGTGGCAATCGCCAAAGCGAGCGTCCGGGCGCCCGTGAAGGAATCTGCGACAGGACCCAAGATCGCGGCTGGCTGAAGGAACCGGTCATCCTGCGTGCAGGTTGTGAGCCATAGGAGTACCGCATGGCCCAGCTTGAATATTCCCGCCCGGCAATCGCGCTCAACCGCTTCGGCCTCGGCGCGCGCCCGGGCGATCAGGCGCCCGATCGCCCGATGGCCTGGGTGCTCGACCAGCTCGAACGCTACGAAACGCTTCCCGCTGAGGCCAATGTGCATGCCGAAGGCAATCGGCTGGTCGCGGAATCCCGCGTGCGGCTGGCGGAAGTGGGCGCCGAGATGCCCGATGCCAAACGCAGCGCCATCGTCGAAGCCAAGCGCGCCGTGCGCCGCGACTTCGGGGAAGAGGCCTACGCCGCCTATCGCGACGCGGTCGACGCGCGCGTGCGCACTGCGCTTGTCACTGAAACGCCCTTTCTCGAGCGGATCGTCCATTTCTGGTCCAACCATTTTTGCATTTCGGCCGACGACGGCGTGCTGTCCGCGCTGGCGCTGCCTTACGAGAACGAGGCGATCCGCCCGCATGTGATGGGCCGGTTCGAAGACATGCTGTTCGCGGTGGCGCGCCACCCGGCGATGCTGATCTATCTCAACCAGGACCGCTCGATCGGGCCGAATAGCCTTGCGGCAAAGCGCGCGCGGAACCGCGACGAGGACCGCGATCGCGGCCTCAACGAAAACCTCGCACGCGAGATCATGGAACTGCACACGCTCGGCGTGCGCTCGGGCTATTCGCAGGCCGACGTCACCGAGTTCGCCAAGGCGCTGACCGGCTGGACCGCCGGCGGCCTCGATGCGCGGGGCAAGGGCGGCGCCCGCCTCGCCTTTGCGTTTCGTGACGGCCAGCACGAGCCGGGCGACCGCCGGATCATGGGCAAGACCTATCGCGCCGCAGGCGAGGAGCAGGCCGCTGCGATCCTTTCCGATTTTGCCGCGCACCCCGCTACTGCGCGTTTCGTCGCGACCAAGCTCGCGCGCCACTTCGCCGGGGACGAGCCGCCGCCGGCGCTGGTCGAGCGGCTGGAAGCGAAGTTCCTCGAGTCCGGTGGCCGCCTGCCCGCGCTCTATCGCGTGCTCGCGGAAAGCGAAGAGTGCTGGGCGCCGCAGCCGCTGAAATTCAAGCCCCCTTGGGAATGGACCCTGTCCGCGATGCGCGCGCTCGACCGCGAAAAGATCGAAGGTATCGCCTTCGCGCAGGTATTCGACGAGCTGGGGCAGGCCGTCTGGCGGCCCAAGTCGCCTGCCGGCTGGAGCGACCAGGCTGCGCAATGGATCGGCGCCGACGCGCTGATGCGGCGGATCGGTGTAGCGCAGAGGCTCGCCGACAGCCAGCCCGACAAGGGCGATACGGTCGCGCTGGCGGGACAGCTCCTCCCGGCATCGCTCAAACCCGAAACGACGCTGCAGCTCGAACGCGCGGAGAGCCTCGCCTCCTCGCTGGCGCTCCTGCTCGTGTCGCCCGAATTCATGCGGAGGTAGTAGCCATGCCCGCTTCGATACCCATCCGGCGCAGGAGCGTCCTGGCCATCGGCGGCGGTCTCGCCGCTACTCTCGCCTTCCCGGCGGGGCAGCTGTTCGCGGAAACCGATATGCAACGTCGCTTCGTCTTCATCATCCAGCGCGGCGCCGCGGACGGGTTGAATACGCTGATCCCCTTCGGTGATCCCGCGCTCGTCCAGTTGCGCGGACGCGATGCGGCGATGCCCGATGGCTTGGTGAAGCTCGATGGCACCTTCGCGCTCCATCCCTCGCTGGCAAATGTCGCTGCGCTTTACCGGAAGGGTGAGGCAAGTTTCGTCCACGCGGTCGCTTCGCGCTATCGCGAACGGTCGCATTTCGATGCGCAGAACCTGCTCGAGAACGGGGCGAGCGAACCTTACGCTCGCGACGACGGCTGGCTCAACCGGCTGGTCGGTATGATCCCCGCAACCGGTCCGGGCGGCGTCGCGATCGCGCCGGTGATGCCGCTGGCCCTGCGCGGTCCGGCGAGCGCGACTAGCTTTGCGCCATCCTATCTTCATATCGGCAGCTCAGACGTGATTGCGCGGGCCGGCGAGCTTTACGCCTCCGATCCCGCGCTGGCAGCGGCATGGCAGGCGGCGATGGCGACGCAGGATCTCGTGCCCGACGGCAACGAAAAGGACGGCCCCGCCGCGCTCGGCAAGATTGCCGCCGGGTTCCTCGCCAAGGCCGACGGGCCGCGCATCGCCATGCTGGAGATCGACGGCTGGGACACGCACCTTGCACAGGCACCGCGCCTTGGTGGCAAGCTGACCCAGCTCGACCGGATGATCGCGGGCCTGCAGGAAGGGCTGGGCACGGTGTGGAACGACACCGTGGTCGTCGTGGCGACGGAATTCGGCCGAACCGCCGCGTTCAACGGCACAGCGGGGACCGATCACGGCACCGGCTCGGTGGCGCTGCTGCTCGGCGGCGCGGTCCGCGGCGGCAGGATCGTGTCCGACTGGCCGGGCCTTCGCCAGCAGGACCTGCTGGAGGCGCGCGACCTGCGCCCGACCATGTCGCTCGAAAACCTGATCGCCAGTGCAGCGGCGCAGACATTCGGGCTGGATCCCGAAAGGACCGGGAAGACGCTGTTCGGCACGCCCGCCACGGTGGATGGGCTGGTCGCCTGATCAGAAGGCCTGATCAGAAGGGAAGCGTCTTCCCGCTGTAATCGACATAGCGGAAGCCGCCGCCGCCGCCCGCGCCCTCGACCACGTCGGCGAGGCCCTTGACGCTCTCCTCCACGGTCAGCGTCGCATTCGGCCCGCCCATGTCGGTCTGCACCCAGCCCGGGTGGAGCGAGAGCACCTCGATGTCGCGCGCCGCGGCGTCCTGTTCGGCCACGCCCTTGGCCAGCATGTTGAGCGCGGTCTTGCTCGTGCGGTAAAGCTCGTAGCCGCCCGAGCTGTCGGCGATCGAGCCCATTAGCGATGACATGACGGCCAGCGTGCCGCCGTCCTTCAGCTTGGGCAGCAGCGCCTTGGCCGCGCGGGTCGGGCCGAACGCGTTGGTCATCATGACCTCGGCCACCTCGTCTGACGTCGCCTGCTGCGCCGACTGGTGGCTGGCACCGGTGATCCCGGCGTTGAGAATGATCGCGTCGAGCCCGCCATCGGCAAGGCCGAGGTCGGCATAACTGCCGGGCTCGGTCACGTCGGCGGTGACTATGCGCAGACTGTCGCCCTCAAGCGCGTGGAGATCGTCGCTCCGGCTGCGCTCGCTCGCCACCACGTGCCAGCCGCGGCTCGCGAATTCCTTGACCAGGCCCAGCCCGATGCCGCGCGATGCGCCGAATATGAAAACCGTCTTGTTTGCCATGTGTCGCTCCCTTGCCTGACCTTGCCAAAGCGTTCGAGCCGCGTCGGCGTTCCGTGTGCGTCTGGCAACGGTTGGTCGAATTGCCGCGCCCCTCGTCGCATTCTCCCGTCGGACTGTCGAGCGGTTCATCCAGCCGCAAGCGCGCCGGGCGGAATCGCCTGCCGGTGCCACGAACAGCATCTGAAAGGATTACCAATGAAAAAGACAGTCGCACTCGCCATCATCGCTGGTGGGATGGTCGCAGCCCCGGCGATGGCCCAGGACCAGAACACGGCGCCCGGCGGGCTCTATGTCGGCGTATTGGCCGGCTACGAGGGGCTGAACGTCGAATCGAGCGATGACAGCATCAGCGCCGACGCCGATTCCGCCGTCTACGGCATCACCGCCGGATACGACCTGTCGCTCGGCAGTGCCTTCGTCGGCGTCGAGGGCGAGCTCTCCAAGAGCGGTGGATCGACCGAGTTTCCCGACAGCTTCGCCGGGGCGCGCGACGGCCTCGACGCCGATGGCCAGTATTACATCGGTGCTCGTGCCGGTGTCGCCCTGACGCCCGGCATCGCGGCCTATGGCAAGGTCGGCTATACCGCACTCGACACCCGCGCCTTCACCTCGGCCGGGTCGCTCTCGGACCTCGAGGAAAATGCCGACGGCCTGCGCTTCGGCGGCGGCCTGCAGGTGCAGCTGCCGGGACCGCTCGAAGGGCGGATCGAATACCGGCGCTCGCAATACAATAACATCGCGGATGCCGATTTCGGCGATGCGAAAACCGACCAGATCGTGGCAGGCGTCGGCCTGCGCTTCTGATCCTCTTGCGATGTCTGGAGCAGGGCCGTCCCGCCGGGGCGGCCCTCGCTATTTGCGCCGGAAGCGGAAGTACCAGACCTCGTGGCCGTAGACCGTGCGCGCCTTGTGCTCGTAGCGCGTCTCGGGCCAGCCGGAGGGACGGTTCCGCCAGCTGGCGGGGCCTTCGACCACCCATTCGAATTCGTCGGTGAAGCGGCGCATCACCATCAACGCGTGGCGCAGGTAGATTGCGTGGTCGGTGCCGAAGCGGAACTCGCCGCCGGGCTTGAGCTTGTCCGCGATCATCCGCACCGGCCCGTCGTTCATCATCCGCCGCTTGGCATGCTTGGCCTTGGGCCAGGGGTCGGGATGCAGCAGGTAGAGCATGGTCAGCGCGCCATCGGGCACGCGCCGCAGCACCTCCAGCGCATCGCCGTGATGGATGCGGACATTCGCGAGCGTGCGGTCGCGCACATGGGTCAGCGCCTGCGCCACGCCGTTGACGAAGGGCTCGGCCCCGATGAAGCCGTGATCGGGCAGCATGTCGGCGCGTTCCGCCATGTGCTCGCCGCCGCCGAAGCCGATCTCGAAATGCAGCGGCCGGTCGAAGCCGAACAGGGTTTCGGCCGTTACCGGGCCTTCGGCGGGCGCCGCGATCTGCGGCAGCAGCCGGTCGACCAGCTCCTGCTGCGAAGCACGCAGCGGCTTGCCCTGGCTGCGGCCGTAAAGCCGGTTGAGGGTGGTCGGGTCGCCTTCCTTGTATGCACTCATGGCGCGCCCGTTAGCGGCTCAGGCGAAGAACATCCAGATTGCTAGCGAGGTCGCGATGCCGACACCGATGTTCATCGGCACGCCGATCTTCACGAAATCGGCAAAGCGATAATTCGCCGCGCCATAGACCAGCGTGTTGGTCTGGTAGCCGATGGGGGTGGCGAAGCTGGCGCTGGCCCCGAACATCACCGCGACGATCAGCGGGCGGGCATCCATCCCCGCCGCCTCGGCCAGCCCGATCGCCAGCGGCGTCATGATGACCGCGATGGCATTGTTGGTCACCGCTTCGGTCATCACGCTCGTCACGCCGTAGATCACGAATATCAGCAGCAGCGGCGAGCTCGCGGCGATATAGGGTTCGATCGCGGCGACGATCAGCTGGATCGTCCCGGCATTGTCGAGACCCTTGCCGAACGCCAGCATCCCGAAGATCAGCACCAGGGTATTGCCGTCGAGGCTCTCCCACGCATCGCTCGGTTCGATACAGCGGGTCAACAGCACGAAGGCAACGCCGCTTACGGCAAGGGCTTCGATCGGCAGGCCGAAGAACGCCGCGCCCAGGACGACGGCAGCCAGCGTGGCGATCGCGATCGGGGCCTTGCTGCGCCGGAACGAGCGCGCGGAGGTTTCCCCGACGTCGACGAATTGCATGTTGCCCTGCAGCGACTGGACCGCATCGCTGCCTGCCGCGACGAGCAGCCGGTCGCCCGGGCGCACGCGCACTTCGGCAAGGGTCGGCCCGGCGAGGTGGCGCGGGCGCGAGAGGCCCAGCACGCGCACCCTCAAGCGCGAGAGCAGCGGAATTTCGGCCAGCCGTTCGCCGACCACCGGATGCGAGGAGGAGACGACCGCTTCGACGATGCGGAGGTCGCGCGGGCGCTCGGGAAAGGCGGTCGCCACCCCGCCGCCGACGCCGACGAGACCGGTCCGGAAATCGGGTGCTTCGGCGAGTGAGGTGATCTCCTCGGGACTGGCCGCCACCACCAGCTGGTCGCCGCCCGCCAGGATTTCGTCGCCGAAATTCTTGCGCACCAGTTTCCCGCTCCGCATGATGCCCTGCACGGTCAGGCCGGGGCGCAGGGCGAAGCCGGCGTCGGCGATGCGCTGGCCGACATAGCGGCTGTGGGGATTGAGGGTGAGGTGGGTTAGGAAGAGGTCGCCGTCCGGCTCCTCGTCCTCGATCCTTGGACGGCGGTCGGGCAGGAGTGTTGGGCCGAGGAGGATGAGGACCGCGACCCCGGCGAGCATGGCCACTATGCCCACGCCGGTGATCTCGAAAATGCCGAAGGGCTGCTGGCCCTGTTCCTGCGCCACGCCGTCTACCAGCAGATTGGTCGAGGTGCCGATCAGCGTAAGCGTGCCGCCCAGGATGGTGAGATAGGACAGCGGGATGAGCAGCTTGGTCGTGGCGACGCGCAGCACGCGGGCGAGGCGCTTCACCACCGGGATCATCACGATCACGACGGGCGTGTTGTTCATGAAGGCGGACGCCGCCAGCGTCCCCGCACCGATCTCCGCCACCGCGAGGCGCGGCTTGCGCAGCGTGCGGCGCACGACCCAGCCGGATACGCCTTCGAGCGCGCCGGTCCGCAGCAGCGCGCCGGAAAGGATGAACATGGCCGCGATGGTGATCGGCGCGGAATTGGCGAAGGTCCCCAGCATGTCCTTCGGCGAAAGATAGCCCAGCGCCATCATCAGCACGCCTGAAACGACGGCAATCGTTACCGGCGGAAGCCGTTCCAACAGGAAGCCGATAAAGGTGAGGACCAGCAGGGCAAGGCCGATCTGGGCCGAATAGTCCGAGAGAATCGCCATGGAACCCGTTCAGCCTGTCACACTATCGCGCGGGAAATCGCAGATTGCCCAAATGCTTCCAAGCAAATTCGGCTTTGCGGCTGCGGAATGAAAATACGAAAACGCCCGGGGCTCGAAAGCTCCGGGCGTCCTCGCTAATCCCGTCCAGGAGTATTCGTTATCAGGCGGCTTCCGCCTCTTCGTTCGGATCGCGCAGCACGTAGCCGCGGCCCCATACGGTCTCGATGTAGTTCTCGCCGCCGCAGGCGTGGCTCAATTTCTTGCGCAGCTTGCAGATGAACACGTCGATGATCTTGAGTTCGGGCTCGTCCATGCCGCCGTAGAGGTGGTTGAGGAACATTTCCTTGGTCAGCGTGGTGCCCTTGCGGAGCGAAAGCAGCTCCAGCATGGCATATTCCTTGCCGGTCAGGTGGACGCGGGCGCCGTCGACTTCGACGGTCTTCGCGTCGAGGTTCACGGCCAGCTTGCCGGTGCGGATGATCGACTGGCTGTGGCCCTTAGAGCGGCGCACTACGGCGTGGATGCGGGCGACCAGTTCCTCGCGGTGGAAGGGCTTGGTCACGTAATCGTCGGCGCCGAAGCCGAACGAGCGGATCTTGCTGTCCATCTCGGCGATGCCCGAGAGGATCAGGACCGGGGTCTGCACCTTGGCGACGCGCAGCTTCTTGAGCACGTCGTAACCATGCATGTCGGGCAGGTTCAGGTCGAGCAGAATGATATCGTAATCATACAGCTTGCCGAGATCGAGGCCTTCTTCGCCCAGATCGGTCGAGTAGACATTGAAGCCTTCGGTCGTGAGCATCAGCTCGATCGCCTTGGCGGTCGTCGGTTCGTCTTCGATCAGCAGTACACGCATGGGATGTCCCCCGTTTGGTCCCTAGTGCCCCTTGGTAACCCCTCGCTAAGAGGTGTTCCCATGAATTAACCACAGCAGGTCTGAACGGAAAAGGTTAACGTGAGGTAAAGCGCGTTAACTTTTTTACGTGTTGCAGATCGGACTCACAAATTCTTCAGCTTCTTGGCGCGGCGTCTTTCTGCGCTCGAGCCGATGCCGATCGCCTCGCGGTATTTGGCGACGGTCCGGCGGGCGAGATCATAGCCCTCTTGCTTGAGCAGGCCTGCCAGCGCCTCGTCGGACAAGACCTTCTTGGGGTCCTCCCCCTCGCACAGGGCGCGGATGCGGGCCTTGATAGCTTCACTCGAGGCGCCTTCGCCATCGGCCGCGGCGACCCCGCTGGAGAAGAAGTACTTCAGCTCGAACGTGCCGCGGGGACACGCGAGATACTTGTTGCTGGTCACCCGGCTGACGGTGCTTTCGTGCATCTCGATCGCTTCGGCCACTTCGCGCAAGGTCAGGGGGCGCATCGCGGTAACCCCTTGGCGGAAAAAGCCCTCCTGCCGCTTAACGATTTCGGCGGCGGTCTTGAGGATGGTGCGCTGGCGCTGGTCAAGCGCGCGGATGAGCCAGTCGGCTTCGCCCAGCTGTTCGTTGAGCCAGGCGAGCGAGGCCTTGTCGCGCGCGCCGGCCTTCAGCTCGACATAATATTCGCGGTTCACCACCAGCCGCGGCAGGCTCGCCTCGTTTAGGCGGATGTCCCAGCCATCGGCTTTCGCGCCGACCAGCACGTCGGGCACGATCGCCGCCTCGCGGTCCCCGCCATAGCGGCAGCCGGGCTTGGGATCGTACTGCCGGAGCTCCGCCAGCATGTCGGCGAAATCCTCGTCGTCGACCTGGCACAGCCGCTTGAGCCGCGCGACCTCGCCCTTCACGACGAGGTCGAGGTTCTCGATCAGCCGCGCCATGCAGGGATCGTAGCGGTCGGCTTCCTTGGCCTGCAGCATCAGGCATTCGGCAAGGTCGCGCGCGCCCACGCCGGTGGGGTCCAGCGACTGGACGAGCAGCAGCGCGTCCTCGACCTCGTCGAGCGAAGCGCCGAGGTCCGCGGCAATGCTGCGCAGGTCGGTGTGGAGATAGCCCGCCTCGTCGAGCTCGCCGATTATGCGCGCGGCGATCAGCGCCTCGCCCTGCGAGTAGGACGCCGCGCCGACCTGGTCGAGCAGGTGCTCCGCCAGTGTCGGCCCGTCGCTCGAACGGTTTTCGAGATCGGGCAGTTCGTCGCCGAGTCCGCCCGATGACGCCGCACGGCCCCAGTCGCCCATGTCCCCCGGCGCCGCTTCGGGATCGAGCGCGTGGCTCGCGACGTCCAATGCTTCATTGCCGTCGAAGTCGGGAGCGCTGTCGTGCTCGCCCGGCTCGGGCGGTGCATCTTCGCCCGCCTCGCGGCGCACTTCGCCCATTTCGAGCAACGGATTGGATTCGAGCGCCTCGCCGACGAAGGTTTCGATCTCGAGATTGGACAGCGCCAGCAGCTTGATCGCCTGCTGCAGCTGCGGCGTCATTACCAGCGACTGGGTTTGCCGGAGGTCCAGGCGGGGGGTCAGCGCCATCGGGAAATGCTCAGGTCAGCGCGTGGCCTTCGACAGGCTCAGGCCGAGCGGGTTTTTCGCGGCCTTGAGGTGCCACACCCGCTCATGCTGAGCCTGTCGAAGCACACGCGCTGGTCCTGCCAAACTCACAGCGAGAAATTCTCACCGAGATACAGGCGCTTCACGTTTTCGTCCGCCACCAGGGCTTGCGGGGTGCCCGCGAACAGCACTTGGCCGCCATAAATGATGCAGGCGCGGTCGACGATCTCGAGCGTCTCGCGCACATTGTGATCGGTGATCAGCACGCCGATGCCGCGCGTCTTGAGATCCTTCACAAGGTCGCGGATGTCGCTGATCGACAGCGGGTCGATCCCGGCGAAGGGTTCGTCGAGCAGCATGATCGACGGCTTGGCAGCCAGCGCGCGGGCGATTTCGCAGCGGCGGCGTTCGCCGCCCGACAGCGCCATCGCGGGGCTGGCGCGCAGGCGCGTCAGGCCGAATTCGTCGAGCAGGCGCTCGAGCTCGGCGGCGCGGGTGTCGTCGTCCGGCTCGACCATCTCGAGCACGCAATTGATGTTCTGCTCCACGGTCATGCCGCGGAAGATGCTGGTTTCCTGCGGCAAGTAACCGAGGCCGAGGATCGCACGGCGGTACATCGGCAAATTGGTGACATCCTGCCCGTCCATCAGGATACGCCCGGCATCCGGCCGCACGAGGCCCATGATCGAATAGAAGCAGGTCGTTTTGCCCGCCCCGTTCGGGCCGAGCAGGCCGAGCACCTCGCCCTTGCCGACGCTGAGCGAGATATCGGTCAACACCGCCCGCTTGTCGTAGCTCTTGGCGATCGAAATGACTTCGAGCCCGCCCTGCGGGATCGGCGGTGCGGCGTCGTAAACCGGGTCGGCTACCGTGGTTTGGTCGATGTCTGCCATGGCCGCGACATAGGCAGGTGCGACGCGGCTGAAAACCCCGCGCGGGCGATTGATCGACGAAACTGGCAGGATTCGTGCATGGACGGTGTTACGCCCGTTGCGGGACAGTCCCGCGCAACATCCATGCGCGCGCTTGCCAGTGTGCCGCAAATTTGAAACAATACGACTCGGGTTGATAAAAACGGGGAGAGTGCTGTGACCAAGGCGCTTCACGAGAGCAAGACAGCCGGCGAAACGCGCGACTGGCGCAAGGCGATGAGCGACAATGTCGCGATCGCGCTGCTGGTCTACACCGCCCTGCAGATCTTCGTGACGGTCCAGGCGATGAAGGGTGCCATGGGCGGTTCGATGAGGATCGCCCCCTATTTTGCGCTCATCGTGCTGGTGGTCGCAATCATCCCATTCTGCCGCAAGTACGAGAGCCGCTGGACCCATCTGAATGACGAGCAGGCGCATGATCCCGCGTTGGCCGGTGCCTTCCGCCGTGACCAGATCGCGCTCTGGGCCCTGGCCATCGCGACGCCGCTGGTGCTGACGGGCATTTTCCGCGTCCTCTTCGCATAAGGCGTTCGCGCGGTTGCCACGGGCAGCCGCCGGCCCTACCTCCACCGTCATGACAAATGGCGGAAATCCCTCGCAATGATCTCCAGCGATGCGGCAGTCGCGCGCTGCCAGGACCTCGTCGAACTCGCGCGCAAGCATGGTGCGGATGCCGCCGATGCGGCCTGCCGGGCCAGCGCCTCCGAAAGTGTCTCGGTGCGGTTGGGCGAACTGGAAGAGGTCGAACGTTCGGAGAGCGAGGAGATCAGCCTGCGCGTCTTTGTTGGCCGGCGCTCATCCTCGATCAACACCAGCGATTTCGCACCCGAGGGACTCGCGATGCTGGCGCAGCGTGCGGTGGAAATGGCGCGTCTGGCGCCGGAAGACCCCTACGCCGGGCTGGTGCCGGAAGAGCGCCTGTTCACGGGCGACTACCCCGATCTCGAACTGTTCGATCCCGCCGAGCCGAGTCCGCAGGAGCTGCGCGAAGCGGCGCTGGCAGCGGAGGATGCAGGCCGAGCGGTGGCGGGCGTGACCAATTCCAACGGCGGCAGCGCCAGCGCCTCGCGCGGCGTTTTCGGCCTTGCCACCTCCAACGGTTTTGCGCGTGGCCACACCAGCGGCTCGCATTCGATCTCGGCCAGCGTGGTCGCGGGCGACAGCAGCGGGATGGAGACCGACTACGCCTATGCGACGAAGCGCTTCCGCGCGGACCTGCCCGATGCGGCGAGCATCGGCACCGAAGCGGGCGAGCGCGTGGTGCGCAAGCTCGGCCCGGGCTCGCTGCCGTCGAAGCGGATGCCGGTGGTGTTCGATCCGCGGGTCGGCAACGGCGTGCTCGGCCATCTGCTCGGCGCGATGGGTGCGCCGGCGATCGCGCGCAAGGCGAGCTTCCTGCTCGGGCGCGAGGACGAGGCGCTGTTCGACAACGCGATCCGCGTGGTCGAGGACCCGCACCGCAAGCGCGGCTTGCGCTCGCGCGTGTTCGATGGCGAGGGCGTGCAGGCCACCGCGCGGGCGCTGGTCGAGGGGGGACGGATTTTCGGCTGGCTCACCAATGTCGCCTCGGCCAGCCAGCTCGGGCTGGGCCTCACCGGCCATGCGAGCCGGGGCGGCGGGGGATCGCCCGGCGTTTCCGTGAGTAATGTCATGATGGAACCGGGCACCGCCAGCGTCGCAGAGCTTATCGCCGATATCGAGGACGGGCTCTACGTCACCGGCCTGTTCGGGCAGGGCGTCAACCTCGTCACCGGCGATTACAGCCGGGGTGCGAGCGGTTTCCGTATTATCGGCGGGGAGATCGCCGGACCGGTGTCGGAAATTACCATTGCGGGCACGCTGCCCGAGATGTTCCGGGCGCTGGTGCCCGCCAACGACCTCGAATTCAAATACGGCATCGATGTGCCGACCTTCCGGATCGACGGCATGTCGGTGGCCGGCGAATGATCGCGCGGCTGGTCCTCGCAGCGCTCCTGTTTCTGGCCGCACCGCTCTCCGCGCAGTTGCCCGAAGCCGCGCCCGCCGAACCGGCCGCGGCGCCCACGCCGGGCCAGACAATCGCATCGACGCAGGATGACGGCGCGGACGAGCGGATCGCCGAACGGATTACCGGCATCTTCGCCGCGCTTCCCGCATTTGGCCAAGTTACGGTCGAGGTTCGCGAGGGCGTGGTCACGCTGTCCGGCACCGTGCCTGCGGAAGGCGATGTCGCGCGCGCGGAAGAAATCGCCTCGCGCGTTTCGGGCGTCGTCACGGTGGAGAACGGGCTGGAGCGCGACGTGTCGCTCAGCGCCGGGACCGCGGGCCTGTCGAGCCTTGCCGATCGCTGGGCCGGACTGGTGCGGATGCTCCCGCTGATCGGCATCGCGCTGCTCGTATGGGCGGGTATCGTCCTCATCGGCTACCTCATCGCAGGCCTCGGTGCGCTCTGGCATCGCATTGCGCCCAACAGTTTCCTTGCCGACCTGATCGCCAGCGCGATCCGCTTCATCGCCATCGTCGGCGGCCTCGTCGTCGCGCTCGACATGATCGGGGCGACCGCGCTGCTCGGCGCGGTGCTCGGCGGCGCGGGCGTGGTCGGCATCGCGCTCGGTTTCGCGATGCGCGACACGATCGAGAACTACGTCGCGTCGCTGATGCTTAGCCTGCGCCAGCCGTTCCGCGCCAACGACTGGGTCAAGATCGACGACCGCGAAGGGCGGGTGATCCGCCTCACCAGCCGCGCGACGATCCTGATGACGCTCGATGGAAACCACCTGCGCATTCCCAACGGACAGGTCTTTCGCGCGGTGATCCTCAACTACACTCGCAACCCGCAGCGGCGCTTCGAATTCGAACTGGGCGTCGATGCCGACGACGATGCACGCGCCGCCCGCCAGCTGGGCCGCGATACGCTGGCGGGGCTCGACTTCGTGCTTGCCGACCCGCCGCCCGAGGGGCGCATCATGCAGGTCGGAGATTCGAACGTGGTGATCCGCTTCCTCGGCTGGATCGACCAGCGCGAGACCGATTGGTGGAAGGCGCAGAGCCAGGCGATCCCGGCGGTGAAGACCGCGCTCGAGGATGCCGGGTTCGGCCTGCCGGAGCCGATTTACCGCCTCCGCTTCGATCCGCGCTCGGCCAGCATTCCCTTCGCCCAGGACGGAGCGGCACTGCTTCCGGAACCGAAGAAGACCGTGCGGCAGGTCACCGTCACCGAAACCGACGAGGACGTCCGCCCGGCCGACGAGATCGTCGAAATGGTGGAGCAGGAGCGGCGCCAGTCGGGCGGCGGGCAGGAGAAGGACCTCCTCGACCACGCCCGCCCGGTGGAATGAATTCCGTAGGTGTCTCGCACCCGCCTCCGCGGGTGCGTCCTCGCTAGACGCGCAGCAAGCTGCGCCCGCTGCGGGCGCGTGGTCACGCTTGCCTCACTTCGTTCGGTGCTCTTGGAGGCTAGAGCTTGGCGCTGAAACCGGGCCGGCGGAGGCCCGGCCAGGGCGACTGCCCGCCCGCAGGGGCCCGTAGCGCAGCGGAGGGATCGCCCCGAGGACGCTCGCACGGATGTGCGAGCGAAAGGCCAAAAAGATCAGCTTCGCTGATAACGCTCGATCGCCTCGCGCACGATCTTGCGCGCTTCGGCGGCATCGCCCCAGGCGCCGACGCGGACCCACTTCTCGGCCTCGAGATCCTTGTAGTGGGTGAAGAAGTGCTCGATCTGCTGGAAGATGATCGAGGGCAGGTCCTTGGTCTCGCCGACGTCCGAGTAATAGGGGAAGGTCGTGTCGACCGGCACGCAGATCAGCTTCTCGTCGCCGCCATGCTCGTCTTCGAGATTGAGCACGCCGATCGGGCGCGAGCGCACCACGCAGCCCGGGATGAAGGGCGAACGCGCGATGACCAGCGCGTCGAGCGGGTCGCCATCGGGGCTGAGCGTGTGCGGGATGAAACCGTAGTTCGCCGGATAGCGCATCGGGGTGTGCAGGATGCGGTCGACGAATAGGGCGCCGGAATCCTTGTCGAACTCGTACTTCACCGGCTCGCCGCCCGTCGGCACTTCGATGATGACGTTGAGGCTCTCGGGCGGGTTTTCGCCCACGGGGATCATGTCGATGCGCATTGTCGCTCACTCTTTGTAGGTTGCGCCGCGAGGCGGAAACTGAAACGCCCCTCTCCCCAGAAAGACTTCGCGGCGCGCCCTAGCGGCTCGCGAAGCATTGCGGAAGGGGGACGATAGTCCTAATCGCGCCTGCCATGTCGAAAACCCCCCAAGCCATTCGCGGAACGCAGGACATTTTCGGGCCCGACGCCGAGGCCTTCGCCTTCGTCGTCGAAACCTTCGAACGCGTGCGCAAGCTCTACCGCTTCCGGCGGGTCGAGATGCCGGTGTTCGAGAAGACCGAGGTGTTCAGCCGCGCCATCGGCGAGACGACCGATGTGGTCTCCAAGGAAATGTACAGCTTCGAGGATCGCGGCGGCGACAGCCTGACCCTGCGGCCCGAGTTCACCGCCGGGATCGCGCGCGCCTATCTGTCGAACGGCTGGCAGCAGCACGCGCCGCTGAAGGTCGCGACGCATGGGCCGCTGTTCCGCTACGAGCGCCCGCAGAAGGGCCGCTATCGCCAGTTCCACCAGATCGACGCGGAGATCATCGGCGCGGCCGAGCCGCAGGCGGATGTGGAACTGCTCGCGATGGCCGACCAGCTGCTCAAGGAGCTCGGGATCACAGGCGTGACGTTGCATCTCAACACGCTGGGCGACGGCGACAGCCGCGAAGCCTGGCGCGCCGCACTGGTCGAGCATTTCCGCGCGGTAAAGGACGAGTTGAGCGAAGATTCGCAGGAGCGGCTCGAGAAGAACCCGCTCCGCATCCTCGACAGCAAGGACCGCCGCGACCAGCGTTTCGTGGCGGATGCGCCGAAGATCGACCAGTTCCTCTCGGACGATGCGCGCGCGTTCTTCGATGCGGTGACGAGCGGGCTCGACGCGGCGGGCGTGAAGTGGACGCGGGCGGAAAGCCTCGTGCGCGGGCTCGACTATTATCGCCACACGGCGTTTGAGTTCATCCCCGACGAGGGCAGCGAGGCGGCCGGAAAGCTCGGCTCGCAAAGCACGATCCTCGGCGGCGGGCGCTACGACGGGCTGATGGAAAGCCTCGGCGGCGCGCCCACGCCCGCGGTGGGCTGGGCCGCGGGGATCGAGCGGCTGGCGATGCTGGTGGGGGAGAAAATGCCAGAGCGCCTCGAAGCGATGGTACTGGTTGAAGACGACGCTGGCATGGCTGAGGCGATCAAACTCCTCGCCGAACTTCGCGCAGGCGGTGTGATTGCTGACATCATGGCCACTGGCTCTCCGAAGAAGCGCTACGACAAGGCCGTCAAGCAAGATCCGCAGCATATTCTGCGTGTCGATGAGAGGGGCTATCACGGGATTTCCGGAGAAGGCGATAGCAGCAAGATAGTCGCAGTACTGAGTAATCGAGAGCCGTCGCCCCGGACATGATACCGGGCTCACTGCCAGAAACCCTTTCCTACTCCGCCCCCGTTTCGCTATTGCGCGGGGCCTTCCGTCGGTGCGGTTTGGGCAAAGGGGGGGGCGAAAAAACGGCCCTTGTGTCGCCTTAACCGCTCAGGGCGCGAAAAAAGCATTGTGTTTCAATAGCCTGGAAATCCCTTGCAAAGGCGACACCGAGTCGCCTTTGTCGCCTTCGACCCCATGACCATCCCCGCCGAACGCCTCGACCAGATCGCCCACCGCTTCGCCGAGCTCGAAGCGCGCATGGCCTCGGGCCAGCTCGAGGGCGATGAATTCGTCAAGGCGAGCCGCGACTATGCCGAGCTGGAGCCGGTGGCCAGGGTCGCCGCCGAAGTGAAGGCCGCGCGCGAGGAGATTGCGAGCCTCGAGGCAATGCTCGCAGATCCTGAGATGAAGGCCATGGCCGAAGAGGAGCTGGCGACGCTCAGGAAGCGCTTGCCCGAGGCCGAGCGCGAGCTCTCCCTCGCCATGCTCCCGCGCGACAGCGCCGATGCCAAGCCCGCCATGCTCGAAATCCGCGCCGGCACGGGCGGCGACGAGGCGGCACTGTTCGCCGGCGACCTCTACCGCATGTACGAACGCTTCGCCGCCGAACAGGGCTGGAAGGTCGAGCCGGTCAGCATGAGCGCGTCCGAAGTGGGCGGCTTCAAGGAAATCGTCGCCAACGTCACCGGCACCGGCGTTTTCGCGAAACTCAAGTTCGAGAGCGGCGTCCATCGCGTCCAGCGCGTGCCCGAGACCGAAAGCGGCGGGCGCATCCACACCTCGGCGGCAACCGTCGCCGTGCTGCCCGAGCCCGACGAGGTCGATGTGCAGGTCGAGGAGAAGGACCTCAAGATCGACACCTATCGCGCCAGCGGGGCGGGCGGCCAGCACGTCAACACCACCGACAGCGCAATCCGCATCACGCACTTGCCGACCGGTCTAGTGGTGACCTGCCAGGACGGGCGCAGCCAGCACAAGAACCGCGAGAAGGCGATGCAGGTGCTGCGCGCGCGGCTCTACGAACAGCAGCGCGACGCGGCGCACGGGGCCGAGGCCGAGGCGCGCAAGGCCATGGTCGGCTCGGGCGACCGGTCGGAGCGCATCCGCACCTATAATTACCCGCAGGGCCGCGTCACCGACCACCGCATCGGCCTGACCTTGCAGAAGCTCCCGCAGATCATCGCCGGGCCGGGCCTCGGTGAACTGGTCGACGCGCTGATCGCCGAGGACGAGGCCAAGCGGCTGGCGGCGATGGAAGAGTGAGGGTCGGCGACGCGATCCGCCTGGCAGCCGAGCGTCTTGCGGACGTCAGCGACACGCCGCGTCTCGACGCGGAATACCTCATGTCGCTCGCATCGAAATTCCCCCGGACCGACCTCTGGCGGCTCGATATCGATGGTGCCTCAGTGCCGGACGGGTTCGATGCACTGATCGAGCGCCGCCTTGCGCGCGAACCCCTGGCGTATATCCTCGGAAACCAGGAGTTCTTCGGGCGAACGTTCAGGGTTACGCCAGACGTCCTGATCCCGCGTTCGGACAGCGAGACCCTGATCTATGCCGCAAAGGACGTGGCGGGCGGCGCGAAGCGAGTGCTGGACCTCGGTACGGGCTCGGGCGCACTGTTCGTGACTGCGCTGCTGGAGATCGAAGGGTCCTCGGGCATCGCCATCGACGCTTCTCAGGCCGCGCTGTATGTCGCGGAAAACAACGCGCAGATCCTTGGTCTTGGTCGCAAGCAGGCCAAATTCGCCTTGCGCGACTGGACGAACGAAGGCTGGTCGGACGACCTCGGCCAGTTCGACCTGATCCTGTGCAACCCGCCCTATGTCGAGGACGATGCCGCGCTCGATCCCGACGTCCGCGACTACGAACCGGCTTCGGCCCTGTTCGCCGGACCGCAAGGGCTTGACGACTATCGGGCGATCGTCCCTCAGCTTGGCAAGCTTCTTCTGCCTGGCGGGGTAGCGATACTCGAAATCGGCTCGACTCAAGCGGATAGCGTGGGCGGGATTGCCCGCGACTCGGGGTTCTCGGTAGAGCTTCGACGCGACCTTGCGGGACGCCCCCGGGCACTGATTCTCAGATAAGGCTTGGCAAAGCCGATTCGACCCTCTACCTCTGGCCGCAGGCCAGTGGTGCGCGGCATGTCCGTCCCACCGGTCGAAGCTCCGACATCTGCAGCTACGGTGCATGGCCACGGCCCTGCATACCATGCACGAAACGGAGCACGTGCCATGCGACAAGCGCGGGCGCGCAAGGGGCAAGGCGGCCATAGCCGGACCGGGGGTCCGCGCCGCGCCATGAATGAGGATCAGAGTTCCTTGAACAACAATCGGAATAACCGTCGTCGCGGTCGCGGCAACAACCGGAACCAGGGCGGCGGCAACAATGCCAACCGGATCGACAGCCGCGCCCGGGGCAATGCCCCCCAGCTGCTCGACAAGTACAAGAAGCTCGCGCAGGACGCCCAGCACAATGGCGACCGCGTGCAGGCCGAATACTACCTGCAGTTCGCAGACCATTACTTCCGCGTGATCGCCGACAACAAGGCGCGCCAGGACGAAGCCAAGGGCGGCCGCCCGAACGAGCGCGACCAGTCGGACGACGACGATGGCGACGATCAGGACGACCGCCGCGCGGACAACCGTCGCCAGCGCGGTCGCCGCGACGACCAGAACGATGGCGAAGGCCGCGACAATCGCGACAGCCGGGACAATCGCGGCAAGCGCTCGCGCAAGCGTGACGATGGCGACAGCGAATTCGAGCCCGAAGAGAACCCCTTCACCCGCCGCGAAGAGGACGAGCCCAAGAAGCGCCGCGCCCCGCGCAAGGCGAAGAAGAGCGACGACGGCCAGGCCGGCAGCGAAGGCGAAATTGACGCGGCGGTACTGCCGCCCTCGATCGGCTCGAACGACGACGATGGCGATGCCAAGCCCGCGCCGCGCCGTCGCCGCAAGAAGGATGCGGACGAAGAGGCGAGCGCGGCCTGATCGCGCTTGATCGGCCCGGCTGATCGAATAGAGGCGAAACCGATGGATACGCTCCCCGGTTTCGCCCGCCGCCACCCGAACTGGGTCGCCCTCCTGCTCGGCGCGCTTGCCGCGCTGGGTTTCCAGCCTTTGCAGCTCTGGCCGCTGGCGCTGGCTGCGATGGGCGGTTTTGCTTTGCTGGTCGCCCACAGCTCCACCCGCAAGGCCGCCTTCCGGCTCGGCTGGCTGTTCGGCGTCGCGCATTTCACCGTCACCAACAACTGGATCGCGACCGCTTTCACCTATCAGGCGGAGATGCCTGCGGTGCTCGGGTGGGTCGCGGTGCCGCTCCTCTCGCTTTACCTCGCGGTCTATCCCGGGCTTGCTGCGCTGCTGGCCAAGGCCATCGTTCGCGACGCCAGGCTTCCGGCGTTCGCCCTGGCGCTTGGTGCCAGCTGGGTGCTCGCCGAATGGCTGCGCAGCTGGGTCTTCACCGGCTATGCCTGGGGCCCGTTCTCGCTCGCGCTGATGGGGCCGATGGATCGCACCGGTCTGGGGTTCCTGCTCCCGTTTACCGGCACCTATGCGCTGTCGGGAATCGCGGTCGCCGTGTCGGTGCTGCTGGCCTGGCTGGCTCTCGGCCGGCGCTGGCTGGTGCTGGCAATGAGCGCCGCGGTCCTCGCCGCAGGGATCTACTGGCCAGCGGGCAAGGGTGAGGAGGGCGACCTCCCCCTCACCCTGGTCCAGCCCAACCTGCGGCAGGAAGAGATCGACGATCCGAGCAAGTTCGAAGACCAGTTCCAGACCCTTGCAAAGCTTTCCATGCCGTTGCAGCGGCTCGAGCGCCGTCTCGTGCTTTGGCCCGAAAGCGGCGTGCCGGACTACCTGCGCGACGGCTATCCGCAGCGCTATTACGACCAGATGACCGCCGGCGGCGACCCGGTCTTCGCGCGCAAGCGGATCGGCAGCGTGATCGGCCGCGATGCGCTGCTGCTAACAGGGCTGGTCGATCTCGAGATAGGGATCGAGGATGGGCGACTGCGGGCCGTCGGCGCTTACAATGCGATCACCTCGATCGACCCGCAGGGCAATCTGGGCCGGCGCTACGCCAAGGCGCATCTCGTGCCCTATGGCGAATACCTCGCGCTGCGCTGGCTGCTCGAGCCGCTGGGGGCGTCTAGGCTCGTGGCAGGCACGATCGACTTCATCCCCGGCCCCGGACCGCGCACGCAGGACCTCGGCCTGTTCGGCAAGGCGGGAATGCAGATCTGCTACGAAATCATCTTCTCGGGTGAGGTGGTCGACCCTGCCAACCGGCCCGACTACATCTTCAACCCCTCGAACGACGGCTGGTTCGGAAGCTGGGGTCCGCCGCAGCACCTGGGGCAATCGCGAATGCGCGCGGCGGAGGAGGGCCTGCCAGTTTTGCGCTCGACAACAACCGGCATCAGCGCTGTCGTCGATGCACGCGGGGTGGTGCGCGAACACCTAGGCCGGCATGTCGCGGGCCGGATCGACACGCTCGTGCCACCCGCGGCTGCGCCTACCCTTTTTGCCAAGCTGGGACACTGGCTTACGCTCGTTTGGGGGATCGCCTTATTAGCCGGATCGCTGGTTGTAATGAGACGCCGGGGCGGCTACGCCACGTCTCACACATAAAGACATCTTTATATCGGGATATTCGGCGGTATGCGCACCAATTACCTCTTCACCTCCGAAAGCGTTTCGGAAGGCCATCCCGACAAGGTTTCGGACCAGATTTCGGATGCGATTGTCGACCTGATGCTGGCCAAGGACCCTGAGGCGCGCGTTGCCTGCGAGACCATGACGACGACGCAGCGCGTCATCCTGTCGGGCGAGATTCGCTGCGCGCCGATGTACGATGCCAAGAACCCAGACTGGGCCGAGAACGGCGGCTGGGCTCCAGGCGCCAAGGAAGAGATCGAGAAGGCCGTTCGCCGGACCGTGCGAGAGATCGGCTACGAGCAGGCGGGGTTCCACTGGAAGACGCTGACGTTCGAAAATCACCTCCACGGCCAGTCGTCCGAGATTGCACAGGGCGTCGATGCGAGCGGAAACAAGGACGAAGGCGCGGGCGACCAAGGCATCATGTTCGGTTTCGCCTGCGACGAAACGCCCGACCTGATGCCTGCGACGCTCGACTACAGCCACAAGATCCTCGAACGCCTCGCGGCCGATCGCAAGAGCGGCGCCGCCCCCTTTCTCGAACCCGATGCCAAGAGCCAGCTGACCCTGCGCTACGAGAACGGGCGGCCGGTCGAATGCACGGCCGTCGTCGTCTCGACCCAGCATGCCAAGGGCTATCACCAGGGCGAGAAAGAAGCCGAACTCAAGGCCTATGTTAAGGGTGTCGTCACGGACATCCTGCCCGACGGCTGGATCACCGATCAGACCGAATGGCACATCAATCCGACCGGCGCCTTCGAGATCGGCGGCCCGGACGGCGATGCGGGCCTGACGGGTCGCAAGATCATTGTCGACACCTATGGCGGGGCGGCGCCGCATGGCGGCGGCGCGTTCAGCGGGAAGGACCCGACGAAGGTCGACCGCTCGGCGGCCTACATCACGCGTTACCTCGCGAAGAACATCGTCGCGGCGGGGCTGGCCAAGCGCTGCACGATCCAGCTGAGCTATGCCATCGGCGTGTCGAAGCCGCTCTCGCTCTATGTCGATACGCACGGCACGGGCGCAGAGGGGGTGACCGACGAAGGCCTCGAGGATGCGATCGCCTCGATCGAGAAACTCGGGGGACTGACCCCGCGCGGGATTCGCATGCATCTGGGGCTCAACAAACCGATCTACCGGATCAGCGCGGCTTACGGGCACTTCGGGCGCAAGGCGGATGAAGACCGCTTCCCGTGGGAGCGCACCGATCTGGTGGACGACCTCAAGGCCGCCATCGGCTGACACGAAAAGGGCGGCTCGCGGGAGCCGCCCTTTCTCCTTCAGGCCGGCGGTTCAGCGCAGCACGACGCCCTCCGCCTTCGGCTCGACAGGATTGCCGAAGCTGTCCTCGCGCAGCCACTGGCCGACCTTGCGACCGAACTTGGCGATGGCGTTCATGTTGAAGAAGTGCATGGCGCCCAGCACGACCACCACGATCCCGAGCTTCGTGCTGAGGAAGCGGAACATGTCCGCGACCGTTTGCGGCTCGCTCCCGAACTGCAGCGTCAGCAGGATCCACCCGAGGTTGACGAGGTAGAAGCCGACCACGAGCAAGTGGTTGGTACTGCGCGCGAGAACCTCGTCATGGCCGAAACATTCGATCAGGAACACGATCCCGTTCTTCGACAGCGTGCGGGCAACCCAGACCGTGAGCCCGAGGCTGAGGAGCAGGTAGAGGGCATAGCTAATCTCGATCATTGCAGGTCTCCTTCAGTGGATCAGGTCGTGGATGGGATTGGTGCGTTTCTCTGGCATCGGTCGGTGGCGTGCCGCGGAGCGGCTTTGCCGCCAGCGGCCCCAACGCAAGGCTGCGGCAAGACCGGCGATTGTGCCTGCTGCAAGGAAGAGCAGGTCTTCTCGGTTGGAGTGTCGCGGGAAGTCCGAAATGATCGCTATGATGAGGAAGCCCGCGATGAAACCAAGAGCCGCATAGACGGCCGCATTTTCTTTCCCGATTGCCCGCAAGAGGACGGTGAGGGGCAGGCCGATCATCAGCATGCCACCGAGTGCGAAGATGCCGACGAATACCCCCATTGAGAAAGTAAACATGGCGACCTCATAGAGATTCCAAGTTGCGGGGCTAATGAAAGGTGTCCCGACAACCAGTGCCGCGAGACCGGACAGCATCCCCCAGCCCCAAGCCCCGACAAAGTGGCGCAAGAAGGAAAGCCACGGTTTGTCTGAAGTTTCTGGAATTTGAGAAATCTGGTTTTGCGGTTTATGGTCCATGAGGCGGACTTCCTTTGCTTGCGGGTCAGGCGGGGGTCTTGCTGCCGCCCGGCAGCAGGCGAGCGACCTTGCCGCCGAGCTTCATCAGCGTGACAAGGGTCGACTTGGGCAGGCGGCGGACGTCGGCGTACCAGTTCGCCAGCGTGCCGATGAAGTCATGCATCCGCCCGATGCGCTCCTTCACATGGGCGGGCACATCGGCGCGACCGTCGAGGCTTTCGGCAAGCTCGCCGAGCAGCTGGATCGTGGGGTCGATCTCGCGCCGCTTGCGCTCGGCGGTGATCTTCATGAGCAGGTCCCACAGGTCGGTATCGGCGGTGAAATGGTCGCGCCGGTCGCCCTCCACATGCACGCGCCGGACGATCTGGTAGGACTGCAATTCCTTGAGACCGTTCGAGACATTCGAGCGGGCGAGGCCGAGCTTCTCGCAGATATCTTCCGCATGCCGCGGGCGGTCGCTGAGATAGAGCAGCGCGTGGATCTGCGCGACCGAGCGGTTGACGCCCCATTGGCTGCCCATCTCCCCCCAATGCAGGATGAAGGCGCGGGCTTCGGGGATGTCCATGATCTCGGCCACGACTCGGCTCCGTTTCTGTATTTCTGTAATTACAGAAATTAATGGCGGAGGTCAATGGGGCGTGCGCTGCCAAGCGGCTTGGCCGCGGCTCCACCCGTGCTGGCCCTTGACGGGCGAGGGCGCATCGAGCGCAAGCTCGGCGTCGGAAAAACGGAAGGGGCTGCGGACGCCCGGCATGCCGTCGAGCTCGATCTTCAGACCCCGCGCGATGACCTGCGGATCGGCGAAGACCTCGTCGAGATCGTTGATCGGTCCGGCAGGCACGCCAGCTTCGGCACAAGCGGTCAGTAGGGCGGCGCGAACCCAGTCCTGCGTCGAGCGCGCGATCTCCCGGTCGATTTCTGCGCGATGGGTGATGCGGCCCTCATTGCTCGCGAACCGCTCGTCGGCGACGAGATCGTTGCGCTCCAGCACCTTGAGCAGTTTGCGGAACAGCGCATCGTTCGCGGGTGCGAGCACGACAGGCCCGTCCTGGGTCGGAAAAACGCCATAGGCGCTCACCTGCGCATGTGCATTGCCCATCCGCGGAGGCGTTTGCCCGCTTGCGAAATAGTTCATCGCCTGGTTGGCCAGCAGGCCGACCGAGCAATCGAGCAGGCTCATGTCGATCCACTGCCCCTTGCCGGTGCGGTGACGCATCAGCAAGGCTGCCTGCACGGCGTTGGCGGCCCATAGCCCGGTCGATAAGTCGCTGATCGAGACGCCCATCTTCATCGGCTCGCCCTCGGGCTCGCCTGTCAGTGCCATGAAGCCGCTCATCGCCTGGATGACGAAGTCGTAGCCCGGCTCGTTGCGGCGTGGCCCATCCTGGCCGAAGCCCGTGATCGAGCAATAGACGACTGCGGGACTCGCAGCGGCAACCGTGGCATAGTCGAGCCCGAACTTGGCGAGCGCACCCGGCTTGAAATTCTCGAGCACGACATCGGCACTCGCTGCCAGCTCGGCGACCCCCGCGAGGTCATGCTCGTCGCGGAAATCCGCCACGATCCCGCGCTTTCCGCGATTGCAGGCGTGGTAATAGGCGGCGGTCCGCTCCCCGCCATGCTCGACCCAGGGCGGGCCCCAGATGCGGGTGTTGTCGCCTTCGGGGCTCTCGACCTTGATCACGTCCGCGCCGAGATCCGCGAGGATCTGGCCGGCCCATGGTCCCGCCAATACGCGGGCAAGTTCCAGGACCTTGAGCCCGGCGAGCGGGGCATTCGGATTGCGAGGTTTGTCGAGCCACATGAGCGTGCTGCTGGGCCAGCCACGGCATGCGGTCAAGTGTCAGATGGCGTAAGCGTCGGGGTCTTCATCTGGCCAGCTCGACAGTCGCGGACTCTTGCGATTGACGAACACCGCGGGAAGCTTTGCCAGCATCAGCGATTTATGGATCCAGTAGTCGGTCCAGCGCTCGCGCCAGCGTGGCTTCGGGCGGCGACCATGCGTGCGGAGCCATGTGTCATACGGCCTCCAATGGCTCGGTTCGTCCTTCTCCACGACCTCGAAGATACGCTTCATCGCCTTGTCGGAGCGGATATGGGAATTCTTCAGCAGCACCTCGACCTGGTCCATTCCGCGTTGTTCGGTGATCATGATGACACGGCACAGCTTCTCGAATTCATCGCCATCGGCCACGATCGCCTGGGTATCGAGTTCGTCGATCGTGCAGCCGAAGACCGTCTCGATGAAATGATCGATATGGCCGCAGGTCCGGTCGACCTTGAGCGGCATCTGCCCGCGCAACTCGAACCATCGACGGAACATGCGATAGTGCTTTTCCTCGTCCGCCCGGTGTTTCTCGACGGCGGCGATGAACGCGGCATCGTCCGGGCAGCGGGCGCGCACCGCTTCGAGCACGCGATTGAGCGAGGTGTAGCCTCATTGTTCGTTGTAAATGTAGATCGACCCGAGCACATTGAGGAATCGGTTCCGGAAGGCGTTGTGCAAACCGATGATGCGGTTATCTCACAGCTTTGCGGGTCTGGCGAGGGTCCTATTCGTTCAGTAGCCCGGCAAGGCCGCTCACCGCTTCTATGAACTCCTCGCGGAAATCCTGGACCACCTGCCGACTCGATCTGACCTGCTCGACAAGGCCCACGCCCTGGCCGACAAAATAGCTCACCAGCTCGCGCGCCTCTGCGTTGCCGGCTGCCGCCTCGCGCTCGATCCGGGCGAAGGCGGGTTCGGACACCATTCCCATAAGCGGCATCGGCAGCGTGCCCGGGCCATCTGCGGAGTCCCACGCATCGTGCCATGCGGTCTTGAGCTGGCGCGCGGGCTTGCCGGTACGACTGCGCGAGCGGACCGTGTCGCGGCTGCGCGCGGCCACCATCTTCTCGCGAAACGCCTCGCTCGTCTCTGCCTCGGGCGTCGCCAGCCAGATCGATCCGGTCCACGCGCCTTGCGCGCCTGCAGCCATCATCCCGGCCATCTGACCGCCGGTCATGATTCCGCCCGCAGCAAGCACCGGGATCTTGTGACCGGCGCGCGCGAGTTCGCGGACGACTTCGGGGATCAGCACCAGCGTTGACACCTCGCCGCAATGCCCGCCCGCCTCGGTGCCCTGCGCAACGATGATGTCGACCCCCGCCTCGGCCTGCCGGATCGCGTGCTCCTTGGCGCCGACCAGCGCGGCGACCGGCACGCCGCGCTTCTTGCCCTCCTCGATCATCGCCGACGGCGCGATACCGAGCGCATTGGCGATGAGGCGGATCGGATGGCGGAAGGCGACCTCCATCAAGGCAAGGCCGTTCTCGGGGGTGATGCCCATGCGCTCGCGCAGGATCGGCATTTCGGGCTCCGGCGCGATGCCGTAATGGCCGAGCACCTCGTTGACGAAGCCCTGGTAGGCGGGATCGATGGCGGCCGCGCGGCTCCTGTTGTCGCCCAATTCGCGCACCCGCGGGTCGATCACCTCGGGCACGAGCACGTCGACACCATAGGGCGCACCGTCGACATGCGAGTCGATCCAGGCGAGCTCCTCTTCCAACTGGTCCGGGCTGAACCGCGTCGCGCCGAGCACGCCAAAGCCGCCCGCCTTGCTCACCGCCGCCACGACATCGCGGCAGTGGCTGAAGGCAAACAGCGGAAATTCCGCCCCGGTCATCTCGCAAACGCGGTTCATCGGCATGTCAAGCTCTCCCTGCTCCAACCGGAGAGTGCTGAAACCCGCGCCCGGAGGCAAGGCCCGTTGCGTTAGGAAACGTAATTCGCCGTGGTCTTCGCCGCGATATCCTCCGCCGTCACCCCCGGCGCGAGCTCGATCAGCCGGAACGGGCTATCATGTTCCGGCCGCTGGAAGACGGCGAGGTCGGTGATGATCATGTCGACCACGTTCTTGCCGGTCAGCGGCAAGGTACATTCGGGGATGAACTTCGGGCTGCCGTCCTTGGCCGTGTGTTCCATCACCACGATGATCTTCTTCACGCCGGCGACGAGGTCCATCGCGCCGCCCATGCCCTTGATCATCTTGCCGGGAATCATCCAATTGGCGATGTCCCCGTTCTGGGCGACTTCCATCGCGCCAAGTACGGTCAGGTCGATATGGCCGCCACGGATCATGGCGAAGCTCGCCGCGCTGTCGAAATAGGCGCTGTGCGGCAGTTCGCTGATGGTCTGCTTGCCCGCGTTGATGAGGTCCGCGTCTTCCTCGCCTTCATAAGGGAAGGGGCCGATGCCCAGCATGCCGTTCTCGCTCTGCAGCGTCACATGCATGCCTTCGGGAATGTGATTGGCGACCAGCGTGGGGATGCCGATACCGAGATTGACGTAGTAACCGTCTTCCAGCTCCTTGGCCGCGCGGGCGGCCATCTGGTTGCGGTCCCAGCCGATCTTTTCTGCGGTGTCGTTCATCGTCATTCGCTCTCGTTCATCGTGTTCGGTGCATCGGTCGCATCGGAGGGCATCCAGCGCGCTTCCGGCGGAAAGACCTCGTCCAGTTTGCCCTTCTGCCACGCGCCGTAGACGGGGTTCGGAATGAGGAACCAGCCATTGCCCCACAACTGTGCGTATTCACCGCGTGCGACCATGGCGCGGCGGGCCTGGATTGCGTCTTCATTGGCGTTGAAGACATCGGCAAAGTCGCCGAGATTGTCGCCCGCCAGTACGATCACGCAATAGCGCTCGGCAATCATGGAGCGGCGACCATCCTTGCGGCCACCCATGGCATCGTCTCCGCGCAGGAACAGATTGTCGAGATGGATTGCCGGCCCTGCGCCGACCGCCTCGATCGCAGCAGCGGTTCCGGCGGCATTCTCGGTATTGCGATTGGTGTTGAAGACCACCGTGATGCCGGCCTCGCGGAGGCGGCGCAGGCCGGTGACCGCACCCGGAACCGGCGCGGCGATGCCGGCACCGCCGTTGGCCCACTGCGCCCACTCCTCGGCGACAAAGGGCTTGCCGGAATAGGCGGCCCAATATTCGTAGCCGTTGTTGAGGAGGACCGTCTCGTCGACATCGAACACGGCGGCGAAAGGCTTCACCTTCCCGTCGTCGGCAACGCAGGACGGCGATCCGATCCCACCTTCGGCATCCGGCACGCCCATGGGCACGGATTCGGGCATCTTGCGCATCCGGCTGACTGCAACGGCGTAGTCGGCGAGCTGGCGCCATGCCTGGATCGACGCTCCGGCCGCTTCGCCCGAACCATAGAGCCAGCGCATGCCGTCAGGCGCGGCCTGTTCTCCTGGGGAAACGGGCGCAGACGGGGTGCCGGCGACTTCGGGCGCCTGGGCCGTGGCGCATCCGGCAAGGGCCAGGGCGAGCGTGGTGAAGGCAAGGGTTCTCATGCAGCCGTCTCCATATCGGCGGGCAGGGGCAGGCCAGGCATTTCGACCTGCCAGAGGATCGAGAGGACGCGCCAGCTATCGTCGGTCTGACGCATCAACTGGAAAGAGTTGATGCCGCGCGTTGCGCCCTTCTTGCCGTCGGGCTCGGTCCAGTCGCCCGAATAGGAAGACCAGACATGCGCGATGTCGCCGTAGACCAGGATGCGGTTGACCAGCGTGCCTTCGCAGAAGCCGTTGGCGACGAGGAAGTCGCGCTTCGACGCGATGTACTCCTCCAGCGTCCCACTCTCGATTCCGTCGGCGCGAATCGCGGTCAGGCGCGCCTGCGGCAAGTACAGTGCGCGCATCGCATCCCAGTCGCGCTCGACCCCTGCGGGGCCGGAGATCGCCGCATAGACGGCGTCGACCGTGCGCTCGATGCTTGCGTGATCGGCGTGCTTCGCGGCCACCTTACGCGGTCTCGCGCGGGCGGGTGGTGACGAATTCGATCTTCCTGTCGTAGGGCGCGCCCACGATCATGCGCTGGACGTAGATGCCCGGCAGATGGATGCAGTCGGGGTCGAGGGTGCCGGTCGGCACGATTTCTTCGACTTCCACCACGCAGACCTTGCCGCAAGTCGCTGCGGGGAAGTTGAAGTTGCGGGCAGTCTTGCGGAACACGAGGTTGCCGGTTTCGTCGGCCTTCCACGCCTTGACGATGGCTAGGTCGGCGAAGATCCCGCGTTCGAGGATGTATTCCTCGCCACCGAACGTCTTGGTTTCCTTGCCCTCGGCCACCTGCGTGCCGACGCCGGTCTTGGTATAGAAGCCGGGAATGCCGGCGCCGCCCGCGCGCATCCGTTCGGCAAGCGTACCCTGCGGGCAGAACTCGACCTCGAGCTCGCCCGAGAGAAATTGCCGCTCGAACTCCTTGTTCTCGCCGACATAGCTCGAGATCATCTTTTTCACCTGCCGCGTGCGCAGCAGCATGCCGATGCCCTCGTTGTCGATCCCGGCATTGTTGCTGGCGAAGGTCAGGCCCTTCACACCCGAGTCCCGGATCGCTTCAAGCAGTCTCTCGGGGATGCCGCAGAGGCCGAAACCCCCGCTCGCGATAAGCATGTCGTCCTTGAGCAGCCCGTCGAGGGCAGCGGCGGCATCGGGGTAGAGCTTGTTCATGGCTGGTGCGCTTAACCGCTCCGTGCGAGTCTGTCACGCGTGTGCCGTAGCGTCACCGGATTAGCCGCCAGTTTCGCTGCGTTGCAGCAGGGACGAATATGGCGATAGAGAAACATGCTCAGGATTTTCAATGCATTGCCCGGTAACTCGCCGCCTGAGTTGCGTCTCATGCAATCGAGCTTGTTCTTTTCGCACTTGCGAATGCTGCGCCGCACAAGCATATCTCCACCTGCCTTTTAGGCATCCTCTCCCAAGACTTTCCAAGCCCGGTTGGTTCGCCAGCCGGGCTTTTTTCTTGTCCAGGCGGACCTTGCGCGGGGGCTCGTTCATTGCATCCATGCGGCCCAGTCCCCAGCTAGGGCGCAACGAGAAAATGGACGAAGGGAAATTGCCCCCATGGCTGATGCTGACGCGGCGCTAGCGGAAAAGACGGTCAGGCTGCAGGTGGCAGCCGCGCGACAGGAAGAGAGCGGGCAGGGCATTGCCCGTATGCCGCGCTCCGCCTTCCAGGCGCTCGGCATAACCGAGGGCGACGTGGTCGAGATCACCGGCAAGCGCTCGACTGCTGCTGTTGCCATGGCTGCTTATGATGAGGACCAGAGCCTCGACGTGATTCGCCTCGACGGTCTGCAGCGCGGCAACGCCGAAGTCGGCTCGGGGGAGCATGTGAAGGTGGCTGTGGCGGAGTCGCGCCCGGCGACCCGTGTGGTGTTCGCGCCGGCCCAGCGCGAGATGCGGCTGCAGGGCCCCGCGCAGGCGCTCAAGCGCAATTTCTTCCGCAAGCCGATCGTTGCGGGCGACCTTGTCGCCACGACCGGACAGCAGCCGGTGCAGAACATGCCGCCCGAAGTGCGCCGCATGTTCAATGCGCCGGCCTATGCGCTCACCCAGATCCGGCTCAGCGTCGTCTCGACCACGCCCAAGGGCATCGTCCACATCGACGAGAACACCGAGGTCGAGTTGCGCGCCGAGTTCGAGCCGCCGCGCGATGCCCGCGCGGTGGTCAATTACGACGACGTGGGCGGGATGGGCGAGACGATCCAGGCGCTGCGCGAAATGGTCGAATTGCCGCTGCGCTATCCCGAGCTCTTCACGCGCCTGGGTGTCGATCCGCCCAAGGGCGTGCTGCTCCACGGCCCGCCGGGGACCGGCAAGACCCGCCTTGCGCAGGCGGTCGCCAACGAGAGCGATGCGAACTTCTTCATCATCAACGGTCCTGAAATCATGGGCTCGGGCTATGGCGAGAGCGAAAAGGCGCTGCGCGAAGTCTTCGAGCAGGCGACCAAGTCTGCGCCTGCGATTGTCTTCATCGACGAGATCGATTCCATCGCTCCCAAACGCGACCGTGTGCCGGGCGAGGCCGAGAAGCGGCTCGTCGCACAGCTGCTCACACTGATGGATGGCCTGGAAGCGCGTTCCAACCTCGTGGTCATCGCGGCGACGAACCGCCCCGATGCGATCGACGAGGCGTTGCGTCGTCCCGGCCGCTTCGATCGCGAGATCGTGATCGGCGTGCCGGACGAGAAGGGGCGCCGCGAAATCCTCGGTATCCATACTCGCGGGATGCCGCTCGGCGACAAGGTCGATCTCAACGAGCTGGCGAAGGGCACTTATGGCTTCGTGGGTGCAGATATCGCCGCACTGGCACGCGAGGCCGCCATCGACGCGGTCCGCCGCATCATGCCCAAGATCGATCTCGACGAGCGAACCATCCCGCCCGAGGTACTCGACGAGCTGTATGTGGGGCGCGAGGACTTTCTCTCGGCACTCAAGCGCATCCAGCCCTCCGCCATGCGCGAGGTCATGGTGCAGGTGCCCAATGTCGGCTGGGACGATATCGGCGGCGTGGGCGATGCGATCGGCAAGCTCAAGGAAGGCATCGAGCTGCCGATGAAGAACCCGGACGCTTTCCACCGGCTGGGCATCCGTCCGGCGAAGGGCTTCCTGCTCTATGGGCCGCCGGGGACGGGCAAGACGCTCCTCGCCAAGGCCGTCGCCAAGGAGGCAGAAGCGAACTTCATCTCGATGAAATCGAGCGACCTGCTGAGCAAGTGGTATGGCGAAAGCGAGCAGCAGATCGCGCGCATGTTCAAGCGTGCCCGCTCGGTCGCGCCCTGCGTGATCTTCATCGACGAGATCGACAGCCTCGTTCCGGCGCGCGGCAGCGGTCAGGGCGAACCGCAGGTCACCGGCCGTGTCGTGAACACGATCCTCGCCGAGATGGACGGTCTGGAAGAGTTGCAGTCGGTCGTGGTCATCGGTGCGACCAACCGCCCGACGCTGGTCGACCCCGCGCTGCTCCGTCCCGGCCGCTTCGACGAGCTGGTTTACGTTGGGACGCCCGACAAGGCGGGCCGCGAGCAGATCCTCGGCATCCATACGGCCAACACGCCGCTTGCAGGTGACGTCAGCCTTGCAGATGTCGCGGGTAAGACGGTGCGGTTCACCGGTGCCGATCTGGAGGACGTTGTGCGGCGTGCCGGCCTAAATGCGCTGCAGCGCGCAGGCGGGGACGTACAGGAAGTCACCGCTGCGGACTTCGCGGCGGCGCTCGAGGACAGTCGTGCGACGGTGACCGAACAGATGGAAACCGAATACAAGAAAATGCGCGGCGAATTGAAGAAACGCGCCGCCGAGGTTCAGCCGATCGGTTTCATCCACGAAGGCATGATCGAGCCGACGCGCGACCGCAAACACGGGGAAGAAACGAAAGCCTGAGCGCTCAGCCGCCCATCGCGCGCTGGTTCGCTGTCTCGACTTCGAGGCGGTGGCGAATCAGCGCGCCGGGTTGTTCCTTGCGCAGCCAGGCCAGCATGTGTTCGCGCACTGCACAGCGCAGGGTGAACAGGTCGCCGATGGTATCCGCGCTCATCGACAGGCGCAGCTCGATGCTTTCAGGGTAGGCCTCGGTCATTAAGAGCGCGAGATTGCGCCCGTCCCACAGCGGCTGTTCCTTCACGAAGCGTTCGAATTCCTCGCGGATCGGCTCGATCTCGGCAGCGGGGTCGAGATGCAGCATGACCGGACCGGTCAGCTTTTCGTTTACCCGCGACCAGTTCTCGAAGCTCTGGTCGAGGAAGCGGCTCGTGGGCACCACCAGCACGCGCTCGTCCCACGTCCGCACGGTCACGAAGCTCATGCGAATTTCCTCGACCCGGCCCGCTTGCCCGTCGACCTTGACGAGGTCTCCGATGCGCAACGGTTGGGTCAGCGCCATCTGCAGGCCTGCGATCAGCGACTTGAGCGCCGGTTGCGCCGCAGCACCCACGGCTAGCGCGGCGAGGCCGGCGGAGGCGAGCATCGTCGTGCCGACATCGCGCACGCCGGGGATGTTGAGCATGATCAGCGAGATGGTGATGATAACGATCGCCACCCGCGCAGTTCGGGTCAGGATCGCAATCCGCGTCATCCGGCCGCGCTGGGCGACCGGATCTTCCGATCCTTGCAGCTGCGCTTCGTAGCCGAGCGCAATCCCCTTGACTGTCGCGAAGGCCAGCCAGCCGATCAGCGCGGGGACGAGGAAACTGGCGAAGATGTCCCAGCCACGCCCGACCAGGGCATCGTTCTCGGCCGAGACGGAAATCGCGAAGCCGACCATGGCCCAGCGCAGCGGCTGTTTGATCGTCTCGAAAACGATGTCGTCGATCTGGCTATCGGACCGGCGAACGATCGCGCGCAAGACACGGAAGGCGATCCAATGCAGGACCAGGGCAGCGAGAATGGCACCGCCCAGGACGATCAGGACTTCGAGGGCAGCCTCGTAGGAGATGGGCCAGTTGCGGGGATCGAGACGGTCAAGCATTGCGCGCGGACCTATGAGCCAAGCGGCGGGCTTTCAAGGCAAGTCTTCAGTCGACGGCCGGCAGGTCGATGGTCACAACCAGCCCGTCTGGCGTGAAGTCCCGCTCCAGCGAACCGCCGAACTGGCGCGCAGCGCTGTTCATCAGCAGGCTGCCGAAGCCCTTGCGTTCGGGAGGCGTATCGATCGCTGCGCCCATTTCGCGCCAAGTCAGAAAGACGCGGCCATCGCGAACATCCCACGTAACCCTCACGGTTCCCGCCTCCTTCCATGAGCCATATTTGACGGCGTTGGTCGTCAGTTCGTGGAGAACGAGGCCGAGTGGGGTGACGCGCTTGGCCGGCAGCATCACTTCCGGCCCCTCGATCTCCGCAACCTGCTTCGAGGAACGGTACGGGGCGAGGGACGTCTCGATCAACTGGGATAGCGAAGCGACTGGACGCTCGAGCTCGCCCTGGCTGACCTCGTGGGCGGTCAGCAACGCGCGGATGCGCTGCGCGATACTCTCGGTCACTTCCTTCGCCTCGGGCTTGTCGCGCGCGCTCATCTGGACGATGGCGAGCACGACGGCGAAGAGGTTCTTGACCCGGTGGTTCAGCTCGCGCGCGAGAAGGTCGGCGCGGTCCCGCGCCTCGCCGAGGGCGGCAGCCTGGGCGGCTTCGGCTTCGGCGCGGGCGGTCCTGCCGACCAGCTGCACGCCGGCAATCATCGCCAGGATGAGCATGAACAGCAGCCCGCCGAGCAGGGGCAGGACCCGGGCTTCCGCACGGGCCGCTTCGGTGATCGCCTGATTGAGGATTTCGTTCTCGATGGCTTCCATCTCGCGGATGGCGCGCGCGAGCCGCTCCATCGTCTCGACGCCCTCGTCGGTCAGCACTTCGCGCCGCGCATCGAGCAGCCGCCCGTCTTCGAGCAGCGCGACATTGTTCTCCATCTCGTCGAACTTGGCACGGGCGAGCATGTCGATCTCGTCGATCAGTTCGGACTGGCGCATCGTCGCCGCGTCGCCGATCCGGTTGCGCAACCGGTCGAGTGCCGGACCGATCCGCTCGCGTCCCGCCTGGAAGGGTTCGAGATACCGCCGGTCGAGCGTGATCAGATAGCCGCGCTGTCCGGTTTCGCCCTCGATAGCCGAGCGACCGATGAGGCGCAGGTCATCAAGGATCGCGGCGGTCTTCTCGACCTGGTCGCGCTGGGCCCGCTCCGCTTCCACCGTCGCGTAGACAAGATAGATCAGTGCCGCCATCGCCGCTCCGATGACCGCCAGCAGGGCGAAGTTCACCCAGCGAAAGCGCTTGTCGCGCATGGCAAAGGCCAGGGTCCGCTTCAGTGCGCCGCTCCCCAGCTCTGGCCGGTCCCGATCTCGACCCCTAGCGGCACGCTCAGCTCCACGGCAGGGCGCGCAGCGCGCGCCATCACCTGTTCGATCACCTCTGCAGCCTTTGCAACGTCGCCTTCGGGGAGTTCGAAGACCAGTTCATCGTGCACCTGCAGCAGCATGCGGACATGCCCCAGACCAGCCTCGTCCAGCGCGGGCATCATGCGGGCCATGGCCCGCTTTATGATGTCGGCGCTGGTACCCTGGATCGGGGCATTGATGGCGGCGCGCTCGCTACCCTGGCGTTCGTTGGGGTTCTTGGAATTGATCCGCGGAAACCAGGTCTTGCGCCCGAAGAGCGTTTCCGAATAGCCGCACTCGCGGACCTGCTCGGTCGTCTCGAGGATGTAGCGCTGGATGCCCGGAAAGCGCTGGAAATACGTATCGATCATGTCCTGCGCCTCGTCCGGCTGGACCCCGAGTCGTCCCGCGAGTCCCCAGCGCGATATACCGTAAAGGATTGCAAAGTTGATCGTTTTCGCGCGTCCGCGCGTGTCGCGGTTGACCTCGCCGAACATCTCCATCGCGGTGCGCGCATGGATATCCTCGCCATTGGCGAAGGCTTCCTTGAGGCTCGGGACATCGGCCATGTGCGCGGCAAGCCGCAGCTCGATCTGCGAATAGTCCGCGGCGAGCAGGACATTGCCCTCTTCGGCGACGAAGGCATCGCGGATCTGGCGGCCGATCTCCGTGCGGATCGGGATGTTCTGCAGGTTCGGATCGGTTGAGGACAGGCGTCCGGTCTGCGCCCCGACCAGGCTGTAACTCGTGTGGACGCGGCCGGTATCCGGATTGATCGCTTCCTGCAGGGCATCGGTGTAGGTCGACTTCAGCTTCGCCAGCTGGCGCCATTCGAGCACCTTGTCGGCAATCGCGGCCCCTTCGCCCGACAGGCGCTCCAGCACGCTCTGATCGGTCGAGTACTGGCCGCTCTTGCCCTTCTTGCCGCCCTTGTAGCCAAGCGTGTCGAACAGCACCTCGCCGAGCTGCTTCGGGCTGCCGACGGTAAACTCCGTTCCTGCAAGCTCGTGGATTTCGCCTTCGAGCCGACCGATCTCCTTGGCGAATTCCTGCGAGAGTCCCGCGAGCGCTGCGCGATCGACCTTGATCCCGTGACGCTCCATCTGGGCGACAACCGGCACCAGCGGGCGGTCGACGCGTTCGTAGACCGTTGTTCCGCCTTCGCTCGCCAGGCGCGGCTTGAGATACTGGTGCAGCCGCCAGGTGACGTCGGCATCCTCGGCCGCGTATTCGGTCGCCTTGTCGAGCGGGACCTCGCCGAAGGGTATCGCCTTCTTGCCCGTGCCGCAGACGTCCTTGAAAGCGATGCACGTATGGCCGAGGTGGCGCTCGGCGAGTTCGTCCATGCCGTGCCCGCCACCGATCCCGTCGAGCGCGCGGCCCGCGTCGAGATCGAAGCTGATAACCATGGTGTCGTCGATCGGCGCGACCATGATTCCACATCGGGCAAGCACGTTGAGGTCGTACTTGCCGTTGTGGAAGACCTTGAGCACCGCGTCGCTTTCGAGCAGCGGCTTCAGCGCTGCGAGGGCCGCCTCAAGCTCGACCTGCGCGGGTTTCTCGGCGAACATGTCGCTCCCGCCGTGGCCCAGCGGGATGTAGCAGGCGTCGTTCGCGCCCAGCGCGAGGCTGACGCCGACAAGTCCGGCGCGGATCGCATCGAGGCTGTCGGTTTCGGTATCGACCGCGACCAGCCGGGCCGCGTACGCCCGTGCGATCCATTGCTCGAGCCGCTCCATCGACTGGACACATTCATAGGCCGAGCGATCGATCTCCGGCATCTCCGGCAGCGGTTGCCGATTGCCCTCGGCATTGGCTGGCGCACTCGCGGTGCCCTGCTTCGCAGGGTTGAGGTCGGTCGCGCGGGTCGGACTGCCGGTGCCCGCTTCGAGCCGCTTGAGCAGGCTGGTAAAACCATGCTTCTGGAGAAAGGCTGCAAGCGGCTCCGGCGGCACCCCGTCGAGCTTCATGTCTTCGAGCGCGACGGGCAGGGCGCAATCTTCCTTGAGAGTAACGAGCACGCGGCTGAGTTCGGCATCGGCGCGGTGCTCGATCAACCGTTCCTTCAGCTTCGATTTTTTCATGTCTTCGGCCGAATCGAGCGCGGCCGTCAGGTCACCATGCTCGGCGATCAGCTTGCTGGCGGTCTTGGGGCCGACGCCGAAGATGCCCGGGATGTTGTCGACCGAATCGCCCATCAGCGCGAGGACGTCGCCGACCTTCTCCGGCGGTACGCCGAACTTCTCCTCCACCTCCTCGATATAGATACGCGCGCTCTTCATCGTGTCGAGCATGTCGATCCGCGCGCCGTCCTTCTCGCCGACGAGCTGCATCAGGTCCTTGTCGGAAGACACGATCGTCACGTCCCACCCCTGGGCCTGTGCGGCGCGGGCATAGGAGGCGATCATGTCGTCCGCTTCGACATCGGGCTCCTCGATGCAGGGCAGGCTGAAGGCGCGCGTCGCATCGCGGATCAGCGGGAACTGCGGGACGAGGTCTTCAGGCGGATCGGGCCGGTTCGCCTTGTACTGGTCGTAGATCTCGTTGCGGAAGGACTGACTCGACTTGTCGAGCACGACTGCGAGGTGCGTCGGGCCGTCGGCCTTGTCGAGATCGTCCGCCAGCTTCCACAGCATGGTCGTGTAGCCGTACACTGCCCCGACCGGCGTCCCCTCGGGATCGGTGAGCGGCGGCAGGCGGTGATAGGCCCGGAAGATATAGGCTGACCCGTCGACCAGGTAGAGATGCGATTTTTCGGCCATGACGGGGGCTTAGCAGCGCCTTCGATGCTTTGGGAGCGGTTTCGCTTCGTGGCGGAAATGGGGCGGAAATCAGGCGAGAACGGTCAATTATGGCGAAAATAGGGCAAAATTTTGTCGAAATTGCTTGCGTGGCCATAATCGCGCCATTATTTAGCCACTGTGAGGTCCAAATCAGGGCTTCGCGCGGGGAGCTTCCGGTCGGGAGTGTAACCGCATGCAACTCGCTGACTAAGGAATTTAGACTTATGCGTAAGATCGCTCTTGTCGCTGCCGCTTCGGCTGCTGCTCTCTCGCTCGCCGCTTGCTCGGAAGCCACCGAAGACGCCGCTGGCGAAACCGTCGACGCCGCTGCTGCCGACGCTGAAGCCAACATGGAAGCTGCTGGCGACGCCGTCGAAGCAACCGGTGATGAAGTTGCTGCTGAAGCTGGCGAAGTCGCTGCTGAAGCCGACGCTGCTGCTGCAGAAGTCGAAGCCGACGTGCAGGACGAAACCACCGCTGAAGCTCAGGTCGATTAATCAGACCTTCGCTTTCGCAACGGTTTACGTTTCGAAACAGGAAAGGGCGGTGCCGCGAGGCGCCGCCCTTTTCCTTCGGCAGACGCGACTCCGTATAACGGGTAAGGCTTACTCGCCGCCGTAATCCGCACCGGTCCAGTTGCGACCGTCATCGCCTGCGAAGCCCGCATACAGCGCGCCGGCGATCTGCGCGATGCGCCAATCGCGCTGGCGACGCGCCTCGAGCTTCAGGGACCGGTCGCCGTTCTCGGCTGCCATCGAAGGGCTCTGGCCGGTCACATAGATCGCTGCCGCAACGGCCCGCCCGTCGCGCGTGTGGAAGATACCGATATCGCTTGCTGTCCGGCTGAGCGTGCCGGTCTTGTGGGCCAGATTGGCGCTCATCGGCATGCCGGCCCGCATCCGCTGCTTTCCGGTCGTCGTTTCCTCCATCGCATCGAGCAGGAAGCGGCGCGAAGTCTCGCTGAGCCAGCGGCCCTTGTAGATCCCGGCCAGCAACTGTCCCATGGCCCGCGGCGTCGCGCTATCCTTCACGTCGATCCGCGAGGCGGGATCGACCTGGCCATCTTCGCGAATGAGCGTCCTGATATCCCGCGACAGCTGGAATTCCGAGATGCCGGCCTTGCGCATCCATGCGTTGACCGCGGCAGGGCCGCCGACCGCATCGAGAATGGCATCGGTACAGTCGTTGCAGCTCTTGCTGATCATCAGGCTGATGTGGCGATGCGCCGGCATATAGGAGCCACCGGCCCGCGGCAGGCGATATTCGCTCGTCAGGCTCCAGCGGCCCGCGTCCACGCCGGCGAGATAGGTGGCGGCGATGGCCACTTTGCTGGTACTGGCAAGGGGAAAGCGCTGGTCCTGCAGGACGCCCACTTCGCGGCCGCTGGCAAGGTCGATAGCGTAGACGCCGATGCGGCCCTTCGAGCCTTCGGCGAGTTGGGCCAGCTGTTGCTCGAGTGCGGTGCCGTAAACGGCATTGTATGTCTGCGGTTCGCGAACCTCGGTACCGAGCGTCTGGTCGAACGCCGCCTCGAAGCGTTGTGCGTCGGTGTTCGCCAGGGCCGGCGTCGCCAGCAACAGCGCGCCTGCCGCAATGATCTTCTCGAGAAATCTTGTCCGCATTCGATCCACTTACCAAGAGCGTGGTTTATGCTTGCTTAAGCTATGTAAATTCTTCCGGGCAAGCAAGATTGCGACGAAAAGTGTCCGCCTGGCGACAGGGACTTCCGCGCGCCAGAAAGATCAGTGCGGTTGAGGCTGCGCAATCGATCTTCGCGAACGCGTGTCGCGGGTACGCGAAGACGCCCACCAAATCGCTCTTCAGTCCGTGGAGGACCATCGCCCCATCAACGGGGCTTGAGTGACTCCCCGAATGCCTGCAAGCATGGCGCGCATGGGAGAAGAGCACAGCGCGACCAGCATCGTCGACGGATTGGCACGGGCACTGGCCCGCTGCGGGATGCCCGCGCCGGAACAGCTCAGGCGGCTCACCGGCGGGGCAACGATGGAAAGCTGGCTGTTCGTCAGCGGCGGGGAGCCCTTCGTGTTGCGGCGCGCGCCCTCGCTCGAATTCATGGACGGGCGGCCTTACGGCCACGATACCGAAGCCGCGATCATCCGTGCGGCCCACGGCGCAGGCGTCACCGCGCCCGAGGTGGTGCTGGAACTCGATCCGGATGACGGGATCGGCAGCGGATTCGTCATGCGCGCGCTGGCAGGTACCCCCGATCCCCGCGCTATTCTCGCGATGGACCAACCCGGCCAGCTGCTCGGCGAAGTCGCCCGCGATCTGGCCCGCATCCACTCGCTCGATCCCGCCACGCTTCCGGGTAACATACCCGACATGGATTACGGCGAGGCAGTCGAAGGGCTGGTCGACCAGTATGAGGACGCCGGGGCCGATCGGCCGATCATCGCGCTCGGGCTGAAGTGGCTGCGCGACAATTTGCCCGAGCGGGTCGAACCGGTGCTCAATCATGGCGACTACCGGCTCGGGAACCTGCTCGCGGAAGACTCGCACCTGACCGGGGTGCTCGATTGGGAGCTGGCGCATTTCGGTGATCGGCACGAAGACCTCGCCTTCGGCTGCATGGCCGTCTGGCGGTTCGCGCGGGTCGACCGCCCGGCGCTCGGGCTCGGATCGCTCGAAGACTACGTCGCCGCCTACGAGGCCGAGAGCGGCGTGGCGCTCGACGCCGGCCGGTTCCGCTTCTGGCTGGTGTATCGCACGGTCTGGTGGGCGCTCGGCTGCATCCGGATGGCGGATTTCTGGCGGACCGGCGAGGACCGCATGCTCGAGCGCGTGGTCATTTCGCGCCGCACGAGCGAGCAGGAACTCGACCTGCTCCTGCTGCTCGAAGACGGCTCGCCGGAGGAGGAGCAGGCACGCCCGCTCCCGCCCCCCGACCTTGCCCCGGAACCGCAGGGCGAGGCCAGCGTCGGCGAGATCGCCACGGCAATCTCGGAATGGCTGGCGACGATCAAGGACCGGATGGAGGGTCACGACCGCTTCCAGCTGGCGGTCGCGCGCAATGCGCTCGGCATGATCGCGCGGGGCGAGGAACTGGCAGGCGAGTTTGCGGACGAGTTCCTGGCGCAGGAACTGCTCGATGGCGACCGGTCGCTGGCGACCCCGGGCCTGCTCGCCATGCTGCGGCGCTCGGCGCTCGACAAGCTCGCAGCGGACGTGCCGAAATACCCGATGCTCGAACTGGCTCGGGCCAAGTGGATGGGAGAAGACTGATGGACTTCGCGATACCGGCCGACCTCAAGGCCTATTACGAGGAGCTGGTAAGGTTCATCGAAGCCGAAATCATCCCGCTCGAACGGCAGGACGACAACATCCGCTTCTTCGACCACCGCCGCGAATGGGCCCGGACCGACTTCGAGAACGGCGGCCTTCCGCGCCACGAGTGGGAGGACCTCCTGCGCCGGTCTCGCAAGCTGGCCGACGAGGCGGGTCACTGGCGCTTCTCCGCCCCGAAGAAGTATGGCGGCAAGGACGGCTCCAACCTCTGGATGGCGGTGATCCGCGATCGCTTCGCCCAGCGCGGGCTGGGACTGCACAACGACCTGCAGAACGAACACTCGATCGTCGGCAACTTCCCCTTCGTCGCCATGTTCGAGACCTTCGGGACCGAGGAGCAGAAGCAGGAATTCATCCTCGGCGGGTTCGAGGGCACGCGCCGCGTCGCCTTCGGGCTGACCGAACCGCACCATGGCTCGGACGCGACCTTCATGGAGACCAAGGCGGTGCGCGAGACTCGCGATGGCGTGGACGGCTGGCGGATCGACGGCGAGAAGATGTGGATCACCGGCATGCATGTCGCGACCCATTGCGCCATGTTCGCCCGCACCGGCGGCAAGGTCGGCGACGCCAGCGGGATCACCTGCTTTCTCGTTCCCAATCCCACGCCGGGCCTCGAGATCGAGGAGTGGATGTGGACCTTCAACATGCCGACCGACCATCCGCGGCTCAGCGTCAACAACGTCTGGGTCCCTGACAGCGCCATTCTCGGGGTCGAGGGCAGGGGCCTCGCGCTGGCGCAGAGCTTCGTCCACCAGAACCGCATCCGGCAGGCGGCAAGCAGCCTCGGTGCGGCGCAATACTGTGTCGAGGAGAGCGTAACGTACGCTCGCGAACGCAAGCCTTTCGGCGAGGAACTGGCGCGCAACCAGGGCATCCAGTTCCCGCTCGTGGAGCTCGCCACCCAGTGCGAGATGCTGCGCCTGCTGATCTACAAGACCGCCTGGGAGATGGACAACATGCCGCATGAAGAGATCGAGAAGACGATCTCCGACAAGGTCAGCATGTGCAACTATTGGGCGAACCGCCTCGTCTGCCAGGCCGCCGACCGCGCGATGCAGGTGCATGGCGGGATCGGCTATTCGCGGCACAAGCCGTTCGAGCACATCTATCGCCACCACCGACGCTACCGGATCACCGAGGGGGCGGAAGAGATCCAGATGCGCAAGGTCGGTGCCTATCTGTTCGGCTATCTCGGCCCGCGGCGGGGCAAGTTCGCCGCCGGTTGATCCGGGCCGGTTGGCGGTTCGCAGAAGGATTGCTTGACTGTTCGCTTCGCGCGGCGGCTTATGCGCCCACTGCACTATCGGGGACTGCACACAATGACGAACACGCTGCGGGCGCTCTGCGCCGGTTTCCTCCTTTCGACCTCTTCGCTCGCCATCGCCCAGGAGGCGCCGATCGTGCTGCCGGGCGCGCCGGGCGAGGCGCCCCGCGTGATCGACCGGGACGCGGCGATTGCGCTGTCGAACACCGCCTACTCGCCCGCCGACGTGGCCTTCATGCAAGGCATGATCGTCCACCACCGCCAGGCGGTCGCGATGGCCGACCTCGTCGAGGGGCGCACGAATAACGACGCGATCGTCAAGATCGCCGAGCGGATCGATGCGAGCCAGAAGGACGAGATCGGCTTCATGACGAAGTGGCTCGAGGATCGCGGCGAGAAGCTGGAGGGCGATCATGCCATGCACATGGGCCACGGCGCGCACAGCCTGATGAAGGGCATGGCGACGCCGAGCCAGATGGACGCGCTGGCCGCGGCCAACGGCACCGAGTTCGACCGGCTGTTCCTCAAGCTGATGACCGCCCACCACCTCGGCGCGGTCGATATGGTGGACGACCTGCACAAGGTGCCGGGCAGCGCCTACGAGCCGGTGATGTTCGAATTCACCAACGAGGTGGTGACCGAGCAGAAGGCCGAGATCGACCGCATGAACTCCGTCGCCGCCCGTCTCTCGACCGATCCGCGCGCCACGCTGGCTGCGGGCTTCCGCGATGCCGGAGAGGCCATCGCCAACCTCCGCCTCGTCACCACCATGGGCAAGCCCGCGGGCTTCTACGATCCGGCCAATCCGGCGCAATTGCAGCCCGTGAAGGAGCAGAAGGACAAGGACGAGGCCGACAAGAAGGGCGCCGACAAGAAGGGCGAGGAGGGCGAGGAGGCCAAGCCCGAATTTGGCGAACGCGGCTCGCTGCTCGATTTCGCCAACACCGACATCGCCTTCTCGGGCGACCTGATGGTGGCGGGCAATTACCACGGCTTCAACGCCTACCGCCTCGGCGCGGACGGCGTGCCGTCGCTGGTCAGCTCGACCGTCTGCCCCGGCGGGCAGGGCGACGTTTCGATCGCGGGCAATATCCTCGTCATGAGCGTGCAGGACAGCCGCGCGCGGATCGACTGCGGCCTGCAGGGCGTCAACGGCCGGGTCAGCGAGGACCGCTTCCGCGGCATCCGCATCTTCGACATCTCCGACATCACCCGCCCGCGCCAGATCGGCCAGGTCCAGACCTGCCGCGGGAGCCACACGCACTCGATCGTCAGCGCCGATGCCGACCGGCTGATCGTCTACAATTCGGGCACCAGCTACGTCCGCGACGAGGACGAGCTGGCCGGCTGCTACAACGTGGGCGGGGACAACACCGCCCTGTTCAGCATCGACGTGATCGAGATCCCGCTGGCCGATGCGTCGAAGGCCCGCATCGTCGACCGCCCTCGCGTCTTCGCCAAGGACGGCGAGATCGCGGGCCTGTGGCGCGGCGGCGACCATGGCGAGGGCACGCAGGACACCGAAGTGACCGACATGTGCCACGACATCACCGTCTTCCCCTCGAAGAAGATCGCCGCCGGGGCCTGTTCGGGCAATGGCATCATCCTCGACATCAGCGACCCGATGAAGCCGGTCCGCATCGACGACGTGACCGACAAGGGCTTCGCCTACTGGCACTCGGCGACCTTCAACAACGACGGCACCAAGGTGCTGTTCACCGACGAATGGGGCGGCGGCGGGCGGCCGCGCTGCCAGGCGGGCGACCCGATGAACTGGGGCGCCAACGCCTTCTACGCCATCGTCGACGGCAAGCTGCAGTACCGCGGCATGTACAAGCTGCCCGCACCGCAGGGCGACAAGGAGAACTGCGTCGCCCACAACGGCTCGATCATCCCCGTCCCGGGCCGCGATATCTTCGTCCAGGCCTGGTACCAAGGCGGCATCAGCGTGATCGACTTCACCGATGCGACCAAGCCGTTCGAGATCGCCTATTTCGACCGCGGCCCGATCGACAAGGACCAGCTGGTCACCGGCGGCTACTGGTCGGCCTACTGGTACAAGGGCCGCATCTACGCGACCGAGATCAGCCGCGGGCTCGACGTCTTCGCGCTCGAGCCGAGCGAGTTCCTCACAGCAGAAGAGATCGCAGCGGCCGAAGCCGCGATCTACCCGGGCGACGTGTTCAACCCGCAGACCCAGTCGCAGGTGACCTGGCCTGCCGAAGTGGTCGCCGCGGCGGAGAACAGCCGCAAGGGCGGCTGACCCGCTGCGAGGGCGACAAGGCGACAAAGGCGACTCGGTGTCGCCTTTACCTTGTGACCTATAAGTCTATGGTAATGTAAGGGAAATTTCCGGCCGGAGGCGTGAAGGCGACACTCGGGCCGGTTCTGCGAAAAAATCCGGCGCGGCCGCCCGAGTGGTGCGTCGCGCTGCTCATTCGGCGGTGCCGGAGTCGCCGTCATCCTCGCCCGGTTCCGGATCGCCCCAGGCGAAATCGCGCTCGTCCTCGAGGTCGCACCATTCGGCTGGGCCATTGGCGATCCGGTCGAGCAGGCGGGGCAGGCCGCGCTCGGCAAACTCGCGCTCCGGGCCGTGGATGTGCGCGGTCGAACGTTGCAGCGCGCCGGTAGCTAGCAGGGCGGTGGTCAGCCGCTCGTCGAACTTGCGCGATGTGCCGATCAGTTCGCCCTTCCAGTAATGCGGCACTTCGACGCCGTTGACCGCCCGCTCGATCGCCGCATCGAGCACCGTGTTGCGCGCATTGCGCAGCGCCAGCCGCCACGCCGCGCCGAACGGCTGGTCGTCGAGCCGTGCGCGCAGCTTGTAGGCCGATTGCCGCCCCATCCCGACACTGCGCGCCGCCGCCGCGACATTCTGGGTGGTCGCAAGCATGCGCAGGAAATCGACCTGCTTTTCGGTGGTCCAGCCATCGTACCGCGCGGCGCGGGTGGGGACGGTAGGAGTGAGGATGAGCGGTTCGCTCTGGGGGATATTGTGTGCCATATAGGTTCATAAGCACGCTATGGGGTTGTAGGAAAGGGGCCCTGAAACGAACCGGCATCAGGGCCTCCCTGTATCGGCATGGCTAGATATCGGTGGCGCCCGCACTCCTGACAGAAGGGTGTCAGGAGTGTCGAAGTACACCGCCTTTCATTCACAGGGAGAAACGCATGACGCACACTTTGGACAGCCAGCTGATCATGCTGGCGCGGATGGTACTAAAGCCGGGCAAGCGAGACGCCTTTCTCGCCTACACGGTCGAAAATCTGGCCATCAGCCGTTCGGCGGCGGGAAATATCGCCTTCGATATCCTGATCGATGAATCACGACCGGACGAGGTCACGTTTTACGAGGTCTGGGAAACGGTCGAAGCCCAGCAGGCCTATATGGCGTGGCGCATCGAACGCGGCGACCTGACCACCTTGATGTCCTACCTTGCGGGCCAACCCAGCTTCACCGCCTTGCGCCGGATTGCAGGCTAGGGCGGCGAGTCATTGGGTGATGACCTTCTCGATGGGCGCGAGCCGGACGCTGGCGTTGGCGCGCGCGACGGGTTCGCCATCGCCATCGGTGAGTATTCCTTCGATGAACCCGACGGCCTTGCCCAGCTTGACCACGCGCCCCACGCCCACGATCGCGCCGGGACGTGCCGGTGCGAGGAACTGGACGTGCAGATCGATGGTCGTCGGAAAGACGGCGGCGTCGGTCAGGATCATCACCGCCGGTCCCATGCAATCGTCGAGCATGGCGGCGAGGAACCCGCCCTGGACGTATCCTGCCGGATTGCAGAACTCGGGCCGCGCCGCGAATGCGATCCTGACCTCCCCCGCGGCAGGGTCTGCATCGAGAAGTTCGAAGCCGAGATGACGCGCGCAGGGCGGGGAGGGAAATCGATCAAGAACGCTCGCGATGGCCATGGTCTCTCCTTCGTGCCTGGATAGGCTGGCGCTCCTGACAGCTTGGTGTCAGTAGAATCGCATGCGCCGCGCCGAACGCCTGTTCCGTCTGGTCAGTGAATTGCGATCGCGCGGTGTGTGCCGGGCGCAGGATCTGGCCGACCATTTCGAGATCAGCGTCCGGACGGTCTATCGCGATATCGGCCACCTGCAGGGTTCAGGGCTCCCGATCGAGGGCGAGGCCGGGGTGGGATATATGCTGCGACCGGGTTTCGACCTGCCGGCCATGACCTTCACCTTCGACCAGATCGATGCACTGGCGCTCGGCCTGTCTTTCGTGGAAGCCGCCGGGGATACGGCGCTGGCCGACGCCGCCAGGGACGTGCGCGCCAAGATCGAGGCTTCGCTGCCCGATCCCGCCGACCGCCGACTGGGCAAGGCTCCGATCTTCGCGAGCCGCCGCGAGGGCCGGGCGCCGCTCATGGCGGGCACCGTCCGCCGCGCCATCCGCGACCGGGCCATCGTGCGCATCGCGTATCGCGATGCCGAGGGTGCGTTGTCCGAACGCACCGTCAGGCCACTGGCGATCTGGGCCTTCACCGATGGCTGGCTCTTCGCCGGCTGGTGCGAAATGCGCCGCGACTTCCGCGCCTTCCGCCTCGACAGGATCGCGTCGCTCGAACCGACAGGCAATCGCTTCGAAGAGGAGCCCGGCCGAAACCTGGAAGCCTATTTGCGGGACAGGATTCTCGTCGGAGGGCGTCGAGCCTAGGCCCGCGCGATGGCGGCAGGGTCAGGCCAGCGCCCGTGCCGGCAACTCCTCTCCACGCCCGCATCGGACATAAGAAAGGCCCGGCAGGATCGCTCCCGCCGGGCCTCTTTGCGTGTGGCTGTCGGCTGGTCGGTAGGGCTTAGAATCCCATGCCGCCCATACCGCCCATGCCACCCATGTCGGGCATGCCGGCGGCCGGCTTGTCTTCCGGCTTGTCGACGATGGCGGCTTCGGTGGTGATCAGCAGGCCGGCCACCGATGCGGCGTCCTGCAGCGCGGTGCGCACGACCTTGGTCGGGTCGATCACGCCGGCAGCCACGAGGTTTTCGTAGGTGTCGGTCTGGGCATTGAAGCCAAGCGTGTCGTCATTCGCATCGATCAGCTTGCCGGCAACCACGGCGCCGTCATGGCCCGCGTTGATCGCGATCTGGCGGACAGGTGCCTGCAGAGCACGGCGGACGATGTCGATGCCGCGGGTCTGGTCGTCGTTCGCGCCTTCGAGGCCGTTGAGGGCCTTGGTGGCGTAGAGCAGGGCGGTACCGCCGCCCGGGACGATGCCTTCTTCGACGGCTGCGCGGGTAGCGTGCAGCGCGTCGTCGACGCGATCCTTGCGCTCCTTGACTTCGACTTCGGTCGCACCGCCGACCTTGATCACGGCAACACCGCCGGCGAGCTTCGCCAGGCGTTCCTGCAGCTTTTCACGGTCGTAGTCCGACGAGGTGTTGTCGATCTGCGTGCGGATTTCCGAAACGCGGGCCTTGATGTCGCCCTCGTCACCGGCACCGTCGACGATCGTGGTGTTGTCCTTGTCGATGGTGACGCGCTTGGCCTGGCCGAGCATGCCCAGCGTGACGTTCTCGAGCTTGATGCCGAGGTCTTCGCTGATCATCTCGCCCTTGGTCAGGATCGCGATGTCCTGCAGCATGGCCTTGCGGCGATCGCCGAAGCCCGGAGCCTTGACCGCTGCGACCTTGAGGCCGCCGCGCAGCTTGTTGACCACGAGGGTGGCCAGCGCTTCGCCTTCGATGTCTTCCGCGATGATCAGCAGCGGACGGCCCGACTGGACAGCCGCTTCGAGCACCGGCAGCATCGCCTGCAGGTTCGACAGCTTCTTCTCGTGGATCAGGATGTACGGGTTTTCGAGTTCGACCGTCATCTTTTCCGGGTTGGTGATGAAGTAGGGGCTGAGGTAGCCGCGGTCGAACTGCATGCCTTCGACGGTTTCGAGCTCGAATTCGAGGCCCTTGCTCTCGTCGACGGTAATCACGCCTTCCTTGCCGACCTTGTCCATGGCTTCGGCGATCTTCTCGCCGACTTCACGGTCGCCATTGGCCGAGATGATGCCGACCTGGGCGATCTCCTGGCTGCCCGACACGTCCTTCGAACGCGCCTTGAGGTCTTCGACGACCTTGGTCACGGCGAGGTCGATGCCGCGCTTGAGGTCCATCGGGTTCATGCCCGCTGCGACCGACTTCATGCCTTCGGTCACGATCGACTGGGCGAGCACGGTGGCGGTGGTGGTGCCGTCACCAGCGGCGTCGTTCGCCTTCGATGCGACTTCCTTGATCATCTGCGCGCCCATGTTCTCGAACTTGTCCTTCAGTTCGATTTCCTTGGCGACGCTGACGCCGTCCTTGGTGATGCGGGGTGCGCCGAAGCTCTTGTCGATCACGACGTTGCGGCCCTTGGGGCCCAGCGTGACCTTGACGGCATTGGCGAGGATGTCGACGCCGCGCAGGATGCCTTCGCGCGCGTCGCGGCCGAACTTTACGTCCTTGGCTGCCATGGGTGTTTCTCCTGAAATAGGTTTCTAGTGTCTGGAAGCGATGCGGATCCGGCTCAGCCGATGATCCCCATGATGTCGCTTTCCTTCATGATCAGCAGGTCTTCGCCGTCGATCTTCACTTCGGTGCCCGACCACTTGCCGAACAACACGCGGTCGCCCGCCTTGACGTCGAGCGGGGTGACGCTGCCGTCTTCGGCCTTGGCGCCGTTACCGACGGCGACGATCTCGCCCTCGCTCGGCTTTTCCTTGGCGCTGTCGGGAATGATGATCCCGCCGGCGGTCTTTTCTTCGGCTTCGATGCGACGGACCAGAACGCGGTCGTGCAGTGGACGAAATGCCATGGTGTGACCTCTCTCTTGCATAGAGTGTGAAACAGGTGTTGGCACTCACTCGGTGAGAGTGCCAGCGCGGCGCATTTGGGGGTGCGCCTTTCCCGAGTCAACGGGTCGGGCGGGAAAAAATTGCGCGGCTTTCGGTGAGGCGTGGCGCTTACTGGACGGCGCGATGCGCGCCCGTCAGCGCCAGCCGGTCGCGGCGTGACCAGCGCCAGGTCAGCAGGAAGGCCGAGAACACGAGCCCGGTGGCGAGCCCGATCCACACGCCGGTCCCTTCGAGCGGCGTATGGAAGCCGAGCCAGAGCGAGGTACCGAGGCCCGGGACCCAGTAGCTGAAGACCGCGATGAGCATCGGCACGCGCGTATCCTGCAATCCGCGCAAGGCGCCTGCCGCCACCGCCTGCACCCCGTCGAACAGCTGGAACGCCGCCGCGACGACCATGTACTGCACCGCAAAGCCGACCATGGCGGCATTCTCCGGCGCCGCCGGGTCGACATAGATGCGCAGCAGCAGCGTCGGGGCGAGGATCATCAGCGCGGCGGTGAGGCACATGAAGCTCGCGCCCATCACGATGCCCGCCCAGCCTGCGCGCGCGATCGCGCCAACATTGCCCGCGCCATAATGATAGCCGACGCGGATCGTCGCGGCCTGCCCGACGCCGAAGGGAATCTGGAAGGCGAGCGAGGCCACCTGCAGCGCGACCGTGTGGCCCGCCAGTTCGGAGGCACCGATATTGCCCATCAGCAAGGCGGCGGCACTGAATAGCCCGGCCTCGGCGATAATGATCACCATGACCGGCGTGCCCAGCCGCACGAGCTCGCGGAAACGGTCCCATTCGGGCCGCCACCAGTTGCCGAAGATGCGATAGCGGCGCAGGCGCCGGTCCCACAGGATCGCGACGACATAGCTAGCGAGCTGGACCAGTGCGGTCAGCACGCTCGCCAGCGCCGAACCTTCGAGGCCCAGCGCGGGCGCACCGAGATTGCCGAAGACGAAAGCGTAATTGCCCAGCAGGCTGGCAGCCAGCGCCACGCCGGTGATGGCGGTGGCGAAGACCGGCCGGCCCAGTGCCGAGACGAAATTGCGCAGCACGGCCGAGGCGATCATCGGGACCATGGCCCACATGATGATCCGCAGGAAATCGCCCGCCCGGCGTGCCAGTTCGGGTTCCTGCCCGGTGGCCAGCATGATCTGCTCACCCTGCCAGCACAGGGCCATGCCGACCAGGCCGGTGAGTACTGCCAGCCACAGGCCCATGCGCACCGAGCGGCGCACTTCGCGCACCGCGTGGCGCCTGCGCCCCAGTTCCTCTGCGATCAGCGCGGCGACCATGCCGGTGAGGCCCGAAAAGGCCCAGAGCAGCAGTCCGAACAGCGCGATTCCGAGCGCCGAGGCGGCGAGCTCGCGCTCGCCCAGCCGGGCGACGAACACCACGTCGACCGCATGGACCAGCATCTGCAAAAGGTTGGCGAGCGCCAGCGGCCAGGCGAGCCTGAAGGTCGCGGCGATTTCGTCGCGCCAGCCGTCGCTGCCGAGGGGCAGGGGCTCCGGGGCGTGGTCATGCGTCATGGCAAGCCGGCCCGGATAGGCGCGGTGCCGGCGGCGCTCAAACGCTATGCGCCGGTGCCGGCAAGATTATGCGGCACCTGCGCCCTGCGCGTCACACCGGGAGCGGGCTCGCCTGACGCAAAAAGGGCGGCGCCTCGCGGCACCGCCCTTTCGTGATCAGCAAAAGCTGTTCGAAGCGTAAGCTGATCCCCGCTTGCGCGAGGACATGCGCTTACTTCAGTTCGACGGTACCGCCGGCTGCTTCGATCTTCGCCTTGACTTCTTCGGCTTCGGCCTTGTTCACGCCTTCCTTGAGCGCCTTCGGGGCGCCTTCGACGAGAGCCTTGGCTTCGGTCAGGCCCAGGCCGGTGATGGCGCGGACTTCCTTGATGACCTGGATCTTCTTGCCACCGTCGCCGGTGAGAATGACGTCGAATTCGTCCTTCTCTTCAGCAGCGGCACCAGCGTCGCCACCGCCGGCAGGCGCAGCAACGGCAACAGCAGCGGCGGCGCTGACGCCCCACTCTTCTTCGAGCGCCTTGGCAAGCTCAGCGGCTTCCATGACGGTCAGCTTCGACAGTTCTTCAACAAGCTTGGCGATATCGGCCATGATGTTTCACTCCAAATAATAGGCCGGGGTGCCGGAAAGGCTCTGCCCCGATGAATATGTGTTCTGTGCGAGAACCAGCTCTTACGCGGCTTCCGTGGCGGCATATGCGCCGAAGACACGAGCGAGCTTGCTTGCGGGTGCGTTGACGAGCTGGACAACCTTGGTTGCCGGCGCGTTGACGAGGCCCACGATCTTGCCACGCAGTTCGTCGAGGCTGGGCATCGAGGCGAGTGCCTTGACCCCTGCTTCGTCGAGCACGGTCGCTCCCATGGAGCCGCCGACGATTTCGAGCTTGTCGTTCGTCTTGGCGAAATCCACTGCCACCTTGGCTGCCGCAACCGGGTCTTCGCTGTATGCGAGGCCGGTCGGGCCCGTCAGGTGGTCGGCGATACCGGTGTAGTCGGTACCGTCGAGAGCGAGCTTGGCGAGACGGTTCTTCGCAACCTGGTAGGACGCACCGGCTTCACGCATCTTCGTCCGCAATTCGGTCGACTGGGCGACCGTAAGGCCCAGGTTGCGGGTCACGACGACCACGCCAGCCTGGTTGAAGACTTCGCTGAGCTGGGCGACCGAATCGGCTTTCTGCGAACGATCCATGCCATACTCCTTCACAATGGCCGGACGGGATGGCTCCCGAGCGGCCGGCTACGTTTGTCCATGCCGAACAATCGACACGGGCGGGTCCGTTGAGGGGGAAGGAGGTGCGCCACCATCGGAAATGGGAACCGGCGCGAAGCTGGCAGGCTTGCGGCCGGCCGGAAAATCTCTGTTCCCCGTCTAGGCTGGAAATTAAGACCGGCAGATCCCGGTCACCAACTGTCTCGGACGGATGACCGCCGGAGCGGTCGGGCGCGCATATAGCCGGTTTCGCCGCGGAGTCAAGCTCGGGCGGCGAAACCCGGAAACGAAAGAGGCCCGCCCCCGCAGGGACGAGCCTCTCGACAATCCGTCTGGCCGACGCCGGAGCGCCGGACCTAAAAGGGATTATTCAGCAGCCGGAGCTTCTTCAGCCGGAGCGGCTTCGTCAGCCGGAGCGGCTTCCATGCCAGCTTCAGCAGCCGGGGTTTCGGTTGCCATCGGGTCGACAGCCGGAGCGGTTTCTTCAACGACCGGAGCTTCCATCGCTGCGGTGTCTTCGGCCGGAGCTTCTTCGGCAGCCTGTTCACCGCAAGCGGCGAGGGTCAGCGCGAACGGAAGTGCGGCAACGAGGGCGATCTTCTTCATGGGTATATGTTCCTGGCGCCATGATTGGCGTGGACATAAAATAGCCTTATTTTCGCCCGCGAAAAGACACATTTTGCATCGCGGCGAAAAAAATTGCGGAACGCCCCTGCACCAGCACCTTGCGCGTTGGCGCCAGGCGTTCTCCTCCGTCGAACCGCGGTCTTGCCGCCGCCCCTGTCACTGCCCGTTGGCGACGAGTCGGGCGCGCGCATCGGCGATCGCCGCCTGGAGTTGCGGCTCGGGGAAATGAGGCAGCGCCAGTTCCATGATGCGCAGCGCCGGTGCCAGCATCGCCCGATTCTCCCCCGCCTCGAGCGCGCGGTAATAGCCCCAGATCGCGACCAGCGGTACATCGATGTCCGCACCCTTGTCGGCAAGGGCGGCCACCAGCGGTCCCTCGTCGCCCTCCAGCGCGCGGGCGACCAGCATCACGCTGCGCTCGTCCGCCCAGGGCTCGCGGGAGACCGGGGCCTTGCCCATCACGCGCACCACCGCCTCGCTCGCCCTGCCGACCGAGAACGGGTTCTGGCCCGTGACGAGCCGGTCATCGATCTCCACATGCGGCAGCATCATGGGCGCTTCGCCGAAGCGGGCGCCGCTCGCGCGCAGTTCGCTTTCCAGCAGGAAGGGGAATTGCTTGACCCAGCGCTTGCCGAACAGGGCCTCTTCCTCGTCGGTGAAGCCGGCAAGCTGGCGACCTGCGGCCCACGGCGTGCCGTCCTCGCGCAGCATGCGCGCAAACACCGCCGGTCCGTGGCATACCGCCGCAATCACGCCGCCGCGGTTTTCGAGGGTGGCGAGCAACCCGTGCAGGACCTGCGAGAAGGGCAGGTCGAACATGGCGCCCTTGCCGCCGATCACCATGATCGCGCCATAGGCCTCCGCCATGCCCGGATCGAGCCGCAGGGTCTGCGCCAGCTTCGCACTCGCCTCCGCGTCGGCGAGGAACGCCGCGTTGTAGGCCTTGGCCGGATCGAAACCGTCGGCCTCGACCGGTCCGCCGGCCGGACTGGCAATGTCGACCGCGAGGCCATTGGCCTTCAGGATCAGCCAGGCCTGCGCGAGCTCGTCCATCTCGAAGCCGGGCTGGCTCTGCCCCGCCTCCCCGCCCGTGCCCCGCCCGTGGCTGCTGACCACGAGCAGGACGCGCTGCGGCAGGGCGGCGACGGCCTCGGCGGGAGCGGGCGGGGTTGCGGCAGCCATGGCGGCGGGTGCGAGCAGGAGGCCGGCAGAGGCCAGGGCGAGAGAGATCTTGCGAAGCATGTCTTAGTCCTTTGCGATGGGCGCAGGTCACCCGCCGCCGCCTCTAGGGTGGCGTGGATTCCTGACCGTTTCTGGAAATCAGGCTTGCCGGGTCAGTCCGGCCGGTAGGCGAGCAGGTCGCCCGGCTGGCATTCCAGCTCACGGCAGATGGCCTCGAGCGTGGAGAAGCGGATCGCCTTGGCCTTGCCGGTCTTGAGGATCGACAGGTTGGCGAGCGTCAGGCCGACGCGATCCGCCAGTTCGGTCAGCGTCATCCGGCGCGCGTGGAGCAGGTCGTCGAGCTTGACCATGATTGCGGTTCCTTCATCTGCCGGCATCACACGGTCCCTTCGAGATCGTCGCGCATCGCGGCGCCGAGCTTGAACACGCGGGCAAGGATGAAGAGCACGATGACCATCAGGAAGCCGGTGAAGTCGACATCCGAGGTGAAGATAAGGCTCCCTTCGCCCAGATCGGCTACCCAGTCGGATACCGAGGCACCGATGGCGGCGATCGGTATGTCGATGAGCTGGACTGCGAGCAGCAGCCACGCCATCACGCCGAGCCTGGCGGCGTTGTCCGGCGCGAAAGGATCGCCGGCCCCGACGGTGCCGATGATCCGCCGCAGGTTCTCGAAGAACAGGAAGATCAGGATCACCGCGACCAGCGCGAGGGCCATGACGCCAACCATGGGGTAAACCGGCAGGTCGGCTGCCTGGGGCCCCAGGTTGTTGGCGAGTTCCGCGACGATCCGGTCGTGGAACAGGACAAGGGCCGGGATGGCGACGAGGAAGCCGATTCCGGCGATCGTCATCAGGATTTGCAGCAGGACCGTCAGGGCCTGTCCCGCCAGGAGCAGCGGATCGCGGAAGTGCTGAGCGGTGGTCATTTCTATCTCCCTCTCGTGCGGATCAGGCCAGCAGCAGGGGCTGGGCGACGGCGGCGCGATAGGGCGGCACGGCGACGATCGCCTGTATCGACACGAGCGTCATGAGGATCGCGGCGACGGCCGCGGCGCATTGGGCGGGGAAGCGGGGCATTTATCGATCTCCTTGTGGTCCGATATCGATAATCAATAAAGCGATTCGGCCTTATCGTCAATCGATAATATCGAATTTCGATATGGGTTACCGAGAACCCTGTCGATTGGCCGGATCTGGCTTTCGGGGTATGGTTGGGGCAACTGCCGCATCGGGAGGGAGGGCCCATGATCGTCCGCAGCCTGTTTCTACGCCTGACCGTGTTCTATGCGCTCGTCACCGGGCTGGTCGCCGCGGCGGTGACGCTGCGGCCCGAACTCGGCGACTTCCTGCCCATCGGCGGCGCGCAGACGCTGATCGCCGCGCCCGACGGCAACCCGCTCGAAGGCGTCGGTATCGGGGCGCGGCGGGTGGCCAATCTCGGCAGTTCGATCCTGTGGCTGTTCATCGCGGTGGGCGGCGCGCTGTGCACCACCTTGCCGGTCACCTGGACCTACATGGCGAGCCGCAACCGGGCGGAATACGACCAGGCGCTGGTCGAGACGATCATCGTCCTGCCGATCGCCGTGACCGCGATCGTGGTGATGGTCCACAATTCGCTCGCTCTGGCGTTCTCGCTGGCGGGGATCGTCGGCGGGGTGCGGTTTCGCAACACGCTCAAGAGTTCGGGCGATGCGATCTATATCCTGCTCGCGATCGGGATCGGGCTGGCCGCGGGAATCGGCGCGCTCGAGATCGCGCTCGTGATGACGGTGATGTTCAACTACGCCTTCGCACTGCTGTGGTCGGTCGATTACGGCGCGAAGGACGGCACCCACCGCTACCTGCGCCCGCAGGATGCGGCCGAGCCGGAAGACCTGCACGACCAGTCGGGCGAGGGGATCGGGACGCGCTAGCGGCAGGCCTTCAGCAGCTTGCGCTCAAGCGACGCATCGTCGGCGATGTCGCGGAAGAAACCCGCGAGGTAATCCAGCATCTCCTCGCGCGTCTTCGCATCGGCGAGTGGCGTTGCGCCAATTTCCGCCTCGAGCGCGGGGAGCAGCCGCCACAGCTGCTCGGCCTCCGCCGGGATCAAGTCGTTGACGGCGCAGAAGCCGCGGTAGACGCGCGTCCTGACCGAGACCGTGCCGAGCGCCGCGTTGGGCCGCGCGTATTCCGCATCGACCAGCCCGGCGCCGTCGAAATCATAGGGCACGGGCGTGAGACCCCCGGTCGCATCCTTGTCCGCGCCCAGCAGCTTGGTGTTGTGGCAGCAAGTCGCGCCTTCGGCCGCGAAGATCATCGCCCAGTCGGTGTTGCCGATCATGTACTGGAACAGCGCGAGCCGCGCCGCATCATTGCGGTCGAGCGCGGCCACGCGGATGTTGCCGAGATCGACCTCCTTCAGGCCGAGCCGCCGCGACGCATCGTCGGCATCCTCGATAAAGAAGGCCAGACGCTCGGCGACGACCTTGTCGCCATCGAGATAGGTCACGCGGGCAAGCCGCACCCTGAGGCTCTCGGGCGTGACGAGATTGTAGAGCCGGTAGGCGGTGTATTCGCGCAGCAGGGTCTGCTCCAGCTTGTCGGTATCGCGGCAGTGGGTGACCAGCTTGACGCTGCCCTGCCGGTGCATGATCGAGCCTTCGGGTGCCTTCTCCGCGGTGCGGATGCGGAGCGGCGGGAACTGGCAGTTCTCGCGCTTGCGTCGCGAGACGCCGCGTGCCGACAGTTCGATCGCGTGGGTCTCGCCCGCGATGGCCAGCGTCGCGGGATGGGGCTCGGTGGAGCGTTGCGCCCGGCTCGCGATCCTGCCGATCGGGCCGGTGAGCGTGACCTCGAGGATCGAATCATCCGCAAACAGCGCGGTCGCCTCGCCATCGCGCTCCTCGGCGCGCAGCGGCATCGTCCCAATCACGCAGACCAGGGCCAGGTACCAGAGCCACCGCATCGCCGTCTCCCTGCCTTTCGGACGCGAAGCTTATCACAAAGGGCCCGGCGGCGGTAATGCGTGCAGGGGCCGCGCCATGACGGGTTTGACAGAGCCCTGCGTGGCTCCTACATGCCCCCTCGACCGCACGCTTCGAGCGAGTCCGATTCATGCGCGGGTTTCGGACACAGGATGGAAGCGGCGTTTCCATATCGCGACGCTTTGAATGAGCTGCAGCCGCCGCCCCGAGGGGTGTGCCCTACGCTGCGGCCTCTTCGCGTCCCGGTCATGGTTCTCACGCGCATGAGACACGAATTACACTCCTGTCCGCGCGGGAGTACAGCACACGAGAAGAGGTATACACCCCTTATGGCTACCAAGGCGAAGGCACCCCGCAACACGGCGTCGGGCACCGCGAAGCGGCGCATCCGCAAGATCTTCGGCGACATCCACGAAGTCGTCGACATGCCCAACCTGATCGAGGTGCAGCGCGAGAGTTACGAACAGTTCCTGCGCTCCGACAAGGCCACCGGCCATGTCTCGGGCCTCGAGAAGACGCTGCGTTCGGTCTTCCCGCTGCGTGACTTCGCCGGCACCGCCGAACTCGACTTCGTCCATTACGAACTCGAACCGCCCAAGTACGACATCGTGGAATGCCGCCAGCGCGGCATCACCTATTCGGCCCCGATGAAGGTCACGCTGCGCCTGATCGTCTTCGAAGTCGACCAGGAAACCGAGACCCGCTCCGTGCTCGATATCAAGGAGCAGGACGTCTACATGGGCGACATGCCGCTGATGACGGACAACGGCACCTTCATCGTCAACGGTACCGAGCGCGTCATCGTGTCGCAGATGCACCGTTCGCCGGGTGTGCTGTTCGACCATGACCGCGGCAAGACCCACAGCTCGGGCAAGCTCCTCTTCGCCGCCCGAATCATTCCGTACCGCGGTAGCTGGCTCGACTTCGAATTCGACGCCAAGGACATCGTCAACGTGCGTATCGACCGCAAGCGCAAGCTGCCGGTCACCGCGCTGCTCTACGCGCTCGGCCTCGATGCCGAGGACATCCTTCACCATTTCTACAATATCGTGTCGTGGAAGCGCGCCAAGGACGGCTGGGAAATCCCCTTCGTCGCCGAACAGTGGCGCGGCCAGAAGCCGGCCTTCCCGCTGGTCGATGCCAAGACGGGCGAGGAAGTGTTCCCCGCCGGTCAGAAGATCAGCCCGCGTGCCGCCAACAAGGCCGGCAAGGACGGTCTCGAGAAGCTGCTGCTGCCGACCGAGGAAATCTTCGGCCGCTACGCCGCGCGCGACATGATCGACGAGAAGACCGGCCGCATCTACATCGAAGCGGGTGACGAAGTCGCCGCCGAGAACCTCGAGGCGCTCGACGCCGCGGGCATCGATGCCATGGACCTGCTCGACATCGATCACGTCAACACCGGCCCGTGGATCCGCAACACGCTGAAGGTCGACAAGGCCGAAAACCGCGACGAGGGTCTCGAAGCGATCTACAAGGTCATGCGCCCCGGCGAACCGCCGACCAAGGAAACCGCCGAGGCGCTGTTCGAAGGCCTGTTCTTCGACAGCGAACGCTACGACCTGTCGGCCGTCGGTCGCGTCAAGCTCAACATGCGTCTGGAACTCGATGCCGAGGACACCGTGACCACGCTGCGCAAGGAAGACATCCTCGCCGTGGTCAAGGAACTGGTCGACCTCAAGGACGGCAAGGGCGAGGTCGACGACATCGACAATCTCGGTAACCGCCGTGTCCGTTCGGTCGGCGAACTGCTCGAAAACCAGTACCGCGTCGGCTTGCTGCGCATGGAACGCGCGGTCAAGGAGCGCATGAGCTCGGTCGACGTGTCGACCGTGATGCCGAACGACCTCATCAACGCGAAGCCTGCCGTGGCCGCGGTGCGCGAGTTCTTCGGCTCCAGCCAGCTCTCGCAGTTCATGGACCAGACCAACCCGCTCTCGGAAGTCACCCACAAGCGCCGCGTCTCGGCGCTCGGCCCGGGCGGTCTCACCCGCGAGCGCGCCGGCTTCGAGGTGCGCGACGTCCACCCGACGCACTATGGCCGCATCTGCCCGATCGAAACGCCGGAAGGCCCGAACATCGGCCTGATCAACTCGCTGTCGACCTTCGCCCGCGTCAACAAGTACGGCTTCATCGAAACGCCGTACCGCAAGGTCGTGGACGGCAAGGTGACCGACGAGGTGATCTATCTCTCCGCCATGGAAGAGCAGAAGCACACCGTCGCGCAGGCTTCGGCCGAACTCACCGCCGACGGTTCGTTCGTGGAAGAGCTGGTCTCGGCCCGTCACGACGGCGACAACCTGATGGCGCCGCGCGAAACCATCACGCTGATGGACGTCAGCCCCAAGCAGCTCGTCTCGGTGGGTGCATCGCTCATTCCGTTCCTGGAAAACGACGACGCCAACCGCGCGCTGATGGGTGCCAACATGCAGCGCCAGGCCGTGCCGCTCGTCAAGGCGGAAGCGCCCTGGGTCGGCACCGGCATGGAAGAAACCGTGGCGCGCGATTCGGGCGCGGCGATCACCGCGACCCGCGGCGGCATCGTCGACCAGGTCGACGCGACGCGTATCGTGATCCGCGCGATCGGCGATGTCGAACCCGGCCAGTCGGGCGTGGATATCTACACGCTGCAGAAGTTCCAGCGTTCGAACCAGGACACCTGCATCAACCAGCGCCCGCTGGTGAAGGTCGGTGAAACGGTCGAGGCCGGCGACGTCATCGCCGACGGGCCTTCGACCGACCTCGGCGAACTGGCACTGGGCCGCAACAGCCTCGTCGCCTTCATGCCCTGGAACGGCTACAACTACGAAGACTCGATCCTCATCTCCGAACGCATCGTGAAGGACGACGTCTTCACCTCGATCCACATCGAGGAATTCGAAGTCATGGCCCGCGACACCAAGCTCGGGCCCGAGGACATCACCCGCGACATCCCGAACGTCGGCGAGGAAGCCCTGCGCAACCTCGACGAGGCGGGCATCGTCTACATCGGCGCCGAAGTGCACCCGGGCGATATCCTGTGCGGCAAGATCACGCCCAAGGGCGAAAGCCCGATGACGCCGGAAGAAAAGCTCCTGCGCGCCATCTTCGGCGAAAAGGCCAGCGACGTGCGCGACACCTCGCTCCGCCTGCCGCCGGGCGTGGCCGGGACCGTCGTCGAAGTCCGCGTCTTCAACCGCCACGGCATCGAGATCGACGACCGTACGCGCGCGATCCAGAACGAGGAAATCGAACGCCTCCGCAAGGACGCGAACGACGAACGCGCCATCCTCAACCGCGCGACCTACAACCGCCTGCGCGACATGCTCACCGGCCAGACCGCTTCGGCTGCGCCCAAGGGCCTCAAGAAGGGCAGCGAGATCACCGAAGAGGTGCTCGACGGCGTCGACCGGCACGAATGGTTCAAGTTCGCCGTGGCGGACGACAACCGCCAGCAGCAGCTCGAAGCGGTCAAGTCGCAGTACGATGCGGCGGTCAAGCTGATCGAAGAGAAGTTCGAGGACCGCAAGGAGAAGCTCGAGCGCGGTGACGAACTCGCCCCGGGCGTGCTCAAGATGGTCAAGGTCTTCGTCGCGGTGAAGCGCAAGCTGCAGCCGGGCGACAAGATGGCCGGCCGCCACGGGAACAAGGGTGTGATTTCGCGCATCCTGCCGGTCGAGGACATGCCGTTCCTCGAAGACGGTACCCCGGTCGACATCGTGCTCAACCCGCTGGGCGTGCCGTCGCGCATGAACGTCGGGCAGATCTTCGAAACGCACCTCGGCATGGCGGCCCGCAACCTGGGCCACCAGATCGGCCAGCAGCTCGAAGAGTGGAAGGCCGCGAACCCGAATGCCGCCGAGGACTATGCGAAGGCCAAGCCGCCGGAAGCCGTCATCGAGCGCCTGAAGGACGTCTATGGCGAGCAGTACCACAGCGCCATCGACAGCCGCTCGACCGAGGAAATCGTCGAACTGGCGACCAACCTCAAGGCGGGCGTCCCGATGGGCACGCCGGTGTTCGACGGGGCGCGCGAAGGCGATGTGACCGTGGAACTCGGCCGCGCCGGTCTCGACAGCTCGGGCCAGTCGGTCCTGTACGACGGCCGCACCGGCGACGCGTTCGACCGCAAGGTGACCGTGGGCATCATCTACATGCTCAAGCTGCACCACCTGGTCGACGACAAGATCCACGCGCGTTCGATCGGCCCCTACAGCCTCGTCACCCAGCAGCCGCTGGGCGGTAAGGCGCAGTTCGGCGGCCAGCGCTTCGGGGAAATGGAGGTCTGGGCACTCCAGGCCTACGGTGCGGCCTACACGCTGCAGGAAATCCTCACCGTGAAGTCGGACGACGTGATCGGGCGTACCAAGGTCTACGAAGCGATCGTCAAGGGCGACGATACCTTCGAGGCCGGCATTCCCGAGAGCTTCAACGTGCTCGTCAAGGAAATGCGCTCGTTGGGTCTCAACGTCGAACTCAAGTCGCATGGCGACGAGGACGACGACGACAACCCCTTCGCGATCGCGGCGGAGTAATTTGAGTGGTGTCCAAGCGGACTTCCAAGACTGAGGCATTGTGGAGCGTGGCCAATGCGATTGTCTGGTGGGTCATCCCGACCCTCTGGTTCAATTCTCCGAACTTGGGTCCGGGTTGGCTAACTTACTTCGGCTTCGTCTTGGGATTTGCATGGACATTTAAGGCTTTCAGGGATGTGAGAAACGCTCTTCTCGCCTCCGATCGAATTCAACCCGACTTGGGAATTGAAAAATGAACGAACTGACCAAATTCACCAACCAGCTCGCGAAGCCCGAGACTTTCGACGAGATCCAGATCGGCATCGCCAGCCCCGAGCGCATCCGCTCGTGGTCCTTCGGCGAAATCAAGAAGCCGGAAACGATCAACTACCGCACGTTCAAGCCCGAACGTGACGGCCTGTTCTGCGCGCGCATCTTCGGTCCGGTGAAGGACTACGAATGCCTGTGCGGCAAGTACAAGCGTATGAAGTACAAGGGCGTCGTCTGCGAAAAGTGCGGCGTCGAAGTGACCGTGACCAAGGTCCGCCGCGAGCGCATGGGCCACATCGAACTGGCCGCGCCGGTCGCGCACATCTGGTTCCTGAAGTCGCTGCCCTCGCGCATCGGCCTGCTGCTCGACATGCAGCTCAAGCAGCTCGAGCGCGTGCTGTACTTCGAGAGCTACATCGTCACCGAACCCGGCCTGACGCCGCTGGAGAAGTTCCAGCTGCTGACCGAAGACGAGCTGATGGAAGCGCAGGACGAGTATGGCGAAGACGCCTTCTCGGCCGCGATCGGCGCCGAAGCGGTCAAGACCATGCTGATGGATCTCGATCTCGAGCAGGAAAAGGAAGACCTGCTGGAAGAGCTCGCGACCACCAAGTCGAAGCTCAAGCCCGCCAAGATCATCAAGCGCCTCAAGGTCGTGGAAAGCTTCATCGAATCGGGCAACCGTCCCGAATGGATGATCCTCGAAGTGATCCCGGTCATCCCGCCCGAACTGCGCCCGCTGGTCCCGCTCGACGGCGGCCGCTTCGCGACGTCGGACTTGAACGACCTCTACCGCCGCGTGATCAACCGTAACAACCGCCTCAAGCGTCTCATGGAGCTGCGCGCCCCGGACATCATCGTCCGCAACGAAAAGCGCATGCTGCAGGAAGCGGTCGATGCGCTGTTCGACAACGGCCGCCGCGGCCGCGTCATCACCGGCGCCAACAAGCGTCCGCTGAAGTCGCTCTCCGACATGCTCAAGGGCAAGCAGGGCCGCTTCCGCCAGAACCTGCTCGGCAAGCGCGTCGACTATTCGGGCCGTTCGGTCATCGTGACCGGCCCGGAGCTCAAGCTGCACCAGTGCGGCCTGCCGAAGAAGATGGCGCTCGAACTGTTCAAGCCGTTCATCTACGCCCGCCTCGACGCCAAGGGTCTCTCGATGACCCTGAAGCAGGCGAAGAAGTGGGTCGAGAAGGAGCGCAAGGAAGTCTGGGACATCCTCGACGAAGTCATTCGCGAGCACCCGGTCCTCCTCAACCGCGCACCGACGCTCCACCGCCTCGGCATCCAGGCGTTCGAGCCGGTGCTGATCGAAGGCAAGGCGATCCAGCTGCACCCGCTGGTCTGCGCCGCGTTCAACGCCGACTTCGACGGTGACCAGATGGCCGTTCACGTCCCGCTCAGCCTCGAGGCGCAGCTGGAAGCGCGCGTCCTGATGATGTCGACCAACAACATCCTCTCGCCCGCCAACGGCAAGCCGATCATCGTGCCTTCGCAGGACATGGTCCTCGGCCTCTACTACCTGTCGATGGAACGCCAGGAGAAGACCCCCGAATTCGTCGAGAACGACAAGGGCGAGAAGGTCGAGAAGCTGCAGATGTTCAGCGACATGGCCGAAGTCCACCAGGCGCTCGAAACCAAGCAGGTTTCGCTCCACACCAAGATCCTCGCCCGCGTCCCGCAGGCGGACGAGGACGGCAACATCGCCATGAAGCGGTTCGAAACGACCGCCGGGCGCATGCTGATCGGTGAATGCCTGCCGAAGAACCACAAGGTTCCGTTCGACATCGTCAACCGCCTGCTGACGAAGAAGGACATCGCCGACGTGATCGACGAGGTCTATCGCCACACCGGCCAGAAGGACACGGTGCTGTTCGCCGACGCGATCATGTCGCTCGGTTTCCGCCACGCGTTCAAGGCCGGCATCTCCTTCGGCAAGGATGACATGATCATCCCCGAAGAGAAGGTGGAACTGGTCGAGGCGACCAAGAACATGGTCGCCGATTACGAGCAGCAGTATCAGGACGGCCTGATCACCCAGCAGGAAAAGTACAACAAGGTGATCGACGCCTGGAGCCGTTGCGGCGACCAGGTGGCCGACGCCATGATGGAAAAGATCAAGGCCCGCCCGATCGGCAAGGACGGCGTCCAGGCCGAGATCAACTCGATCTACATGATGTCGCACTCCGGTGCGCGTGGTAGCCCGGCCCAGATGAAGCAGCTGGCCGGCATGCGCGGCCTGATGGCCAAGCCGTCGGGCGAGATCATCGAGAACCCGATCATCTCGAACTTCAAGGAAGGCCTCAACGTCCTCGAGTACTTCAACTCGACCCACGGCGCCCGCAAGGGCCTCGCGGATACGGCACTGAAGACGGCGAACTCGGGTTACCTGACCCGCCGCCTCGTCGACGTGTCGCAGGACTGCGTCATCGTCGAAGAGGACTGCAAGACCGAGAACGCGCTGGAAATGCGCGCCATCGTTCAGGGCGGTTCGGTGATCGCCTCGCTCGGCGAGCGTATCCTCGGCCGCACCACGGCAGAGGACATCGTCAATGCCGCGACCGACGAAGTGATCGTCAAGGCCGGCACGCTGATCGACGAGCCGATGGTGAAGGAAATCGAGGCCGCCGAAGTTCAGGTCGCCAAGATCCGCTCGCCGCTGGTCTGCGAAGCCCAGCAGGGCGTCTGCGCCACCTGCTACGGCCGTGACCTTGCGCGCGGTACGCCGGTCAACATCGGTGAAGCTGTCGGCGTCATCGCCGCGCAGTCGATCGGTGAGCCCGGCACGCAGCTGACCATGCGTACCTTCCACATCGGCGGGGCCGCGCAGCTCAACGAAACGAGCCACCTCGAGGCGATCTCGGACGGTAAGGTCGTCTATCGCGACATGCCGACCATCGTCGACAAGAAGGGCCGGATCCTCTCGCTCGCTCGCAACGGCGAACTGGCCGTGATCGACGCCGAAGGCCGCGAACGCGAAATCCACAAGGTGCCTTACGGTACCGTGCTGATGCACAAGGATGGCGGCAAGGTGAAGGAAGGCGATCGCCTGGCGGAATGGGATCCGTTCTCGCTGCCGATCATCACCGAAACCTCGGGCGTGGTGAAGTACCAGGACCTGGTCGACACCGTGACCATGGAAGAGCGCGTCGACGATGCCACCGGTATCGCCCAGCGCGTGGTCACCGACCTGAAGACCTCGGGCCGCAAGAAGAACGAGGATCTGCGTCCGCGCCTGACCCTGTTCAACGAAGCGGGCGACGAGAGCGAGGCCGCGCGCTACATGCTGGCGCCGGGCACCGTGCTGTCGGTCGAGGACAACCAGCAGGTCGAAGCGGGCGACATCCTTGCCCGTGCCTCGCGCGAAGCGGCGAAGACCCGCGACATCACCGGCGGTCTGCCGCGTGTTGCCGAGCTCTTCGAAGCCCGCCTGCCCAAGGACAATGCGATCATCGCCAAGATTTCGGGCAAGATCGAATTCGTCCGCGAGTACAAGGCCAAGCGCAAGATCGCGATCGTTCCGGAGGAAGGTGATGCAGTCGAGTACCTGATCCCCAAGACCAAGGTGATCGACGTGCAGGAAGGCGACTTCGTGAAGAAGGGTGATACCCTGATTTCCGGTTCGCCCAACCCGCACGACATCCTCGAGGTGCTGGGCGTCGAGGCGCTGGCCGAATATCTCGTCAACGAGATCCAGGAAGTCTACCGACTGCAGGGCGTGAAGATCAACGACAAGCACATCGAGGTGATCGTTCGCCAGATGCTGCAGAAGGTCGAGATCACCGATGGCGGCGACACCGTTCTGCTCCCGGGCGAACAGGTCGATGCCGAGGAGCTCGCGGAAGAGAACGCCAAGCTGGCCAAGGGCAAGCAGCCCGCGACCGGCACGCCGATCCTGCTCGGCATCACCAAGGCATCGCTGCAGACCCGCTCGTTCATCTCGGCGGCTTCGTTCCAGGAAACCACCCGCGTGCTGACGCAGGCGGCGGTCGAAGGGAAGAAGGACACGCTGATCGGCCTGAAGGAAAACGTGATCGTCGGCCGTCTCATCCCCGCCGGTACCGGCGCGGGCATGAACCGCATGCGCATCACCGCCTCCAGCCGCGACGCTGCGCTGCGCGCGCAGTGGAAGAAGGCGCAGGAAGCGATCATCGCTGCCAACTCGGCCGAGGAAGAGCACGCGGCGGAACTCGCCCAAGGCCCCGAAGCGGCGATCGGAGACGATCCGCTGGCGGTCATGGAAGGCGAAACCCATGGCACCGATGCCGATGCCGGCGACTACCTGAACGAGGAGGCGAAGGACGGCGAATAAGCCGCTCTTTTCCCACCCCGACAAGAAGGGCCCCGCGGAGCGATCCGCGGGGCCTTTTCGTTTCCGGCGCCACCTAAATCGAGCCGCAAATCCATTGCGCGAACCCGGCGGTGCAAGACATATTTATTCTTTAACGCGTCGCCGCTATACTCGCCGCTCGAGGGGCAATGTTCGACACGGTATCGCAGAACGACGAGTTACGTCTCCAGATACTCTCCCGCAGGCTCAAGGCCGTGTCGGCGGGGGCCCCCTTTGCCGTGCTGTCCAGCTTCGCCTCGGCGATGGTCCTGCTTGGGATTTTCCGCCACGCGCTCGGCCATCCGCTGGTGTTCGGCTGGGCCGCGGCACTCGCCTGCCTGCTGGTTGCGCGCCTGGTCCTGTTGCGGATCACCAATGTCGAGGTGACGGTGGAAGACTACCTGCGGCAAAGGCTGAGCATGGTCACCGGCGTGATCATGGCGGTCAGCCTCGTGTGGAGCGCGATCTTCCCCCTCCTCGCCCTGGTCGGGGAGGCGTGGGCCTTGCCCGCGCTGTCGGCAGTGGGCGCGGCCATGTTTGCAGGCGTGCTCCTGATCCACCGGACGATCCCGGCTGCGGGCTATTTCCACATCGCCACGATGGCCGCGGGGCTCGCCGCTGCCGTGATTCTCGTCGGCGGAACGGCGGCCTGGCCGATGCTTGCCCTGATAGTCATCTACGCCGTGACCCTGTGGGCTGCGGTCGGACGCAATGACCGCCAGTTCGTGTCTGGCATCGCCGCCGAGATCGAGAGCCGCGAGGCGGCGGAAACGGTCGCCATGCTGCTCCACGATTACGAGGAGCATTCGACCGACTGGCTCTGGTGCACCGGACCGCAGGGCAATTTGCGCGACGTCGTGCCGCGCTTCGCGGCGGCGCTGGGCACCGATGTGGATAGTCTCGAAGGCCGTTCGCTGCTCTCCCTGTTCGAGCCGGGTGACGACTATGCGGCGCTCGAGCGCCATCTCGCCGAACTCACCCCTTTCCGCGATCTCCTGGTCAGGCTGCGCATCGAAGGCGAGACGCGTTACTGGCGGCTGACCGCGCATCCGCGCAGCGACGGCCGGATCAGCGGCGTCGCCCGCGACGTGACCGATGACCGCCTGAGCGAAGAGCGGGTTGCCTTCATGGCGCATTTCGACAGCCTGACCGGGCTCGCCAACCGCTACCTCTTCAACGACCGCCTCGCGACCGCGCTCACCGCGCGCGGCGCACGGGGCAGCAATCTTGCGCTGTTCTACCTCGATCTCGACGATTTCAAGGCGGTCAACGATACCCGCGGGCACCTGGTGGGCGACCGGCTGCTGCGGGAAGTCGCCAACCGGCTCGAGCAGGAAGTGCGCCCCGAAGATCTCGTCGCGCGCCTCGGCGGCGACGAATTCGCGATCCTGATCGAGACCCGCGCCGGCGTCGGCATGTTGATCGAGCGCGCGCACCGTTTCCTGTCCGCGGTGCGCGAACCGGTCGAGATCGACGGCCAGCTTTACCGGGTCTCCACCAGCGTCGGCGTGGCGCGCTGCAGCGAGGGCGAATGCGATGCGCAGGAACTGATGCGCCGCGCCGATCTCGCGTTGTTTGCCGCCAAGCGGAAAGGCCGCGATACGCTTGCGATCTTCGAGCCTGCGCTCGACCGAGAAGCGCGCGAGCGTCGCGATCTCGAGACCGATTTGCGCGATGCGGTCGCCCGCAGCGAACTGCGCGTCCACTACCAGCCGGTCATCGACCTCGATAGCGGCGCAACGACGGGTTACGAGGCGCTGCTGCGCTGGCACCATCCGCGGCGCGGCCTCATCCCCCCGGCGGACTTCCTGCCGATTGCGGAGGAAACCGGCCTCATCGTCCCGATCGGCGAATGGGTCATCCGCCAGGCGCTCGCCGAAACCGCCGGGTGGGCGGGCGATTTCCGCATCGCGATCAACCTCTCGCCGACGCAGGTGCGCAGCCCGTACCTCGTGTCGCTGGTCGCACAGGCAATCCATGCGAGCGGCATGCCCGCCGAGCGGGTCGAGTTCGAGATAACCGAGCACGTGCTGATGCAGGAAGGCGACGTCGTCCCGGCGGCCCTCGACCGACTGCGCGAACTCGGCACCCGGATCGCGCTCGACGATTTCGGCACCGGTTACAGCTCGCTCAGCTATCTGCGGCGCTTCCCGTTCGATCGCATCAAGATCGACCGCAAGTTCGTCGAGCACATCGTCGAGGATACCGACAGCCAGGCGATCGTGTCGAGCATCACCCGGCTGGCCGACGCGCTCGGCATGCAGACCACGGCCGAGGGCATCGAGACGCGCCGCCAGCTCGACCTTCTGCGCAAGCTCGGTTGCAACGAGGCGCAGGGCTTCCTGATCTGCGAGCCTGCCCCGGCCGAAACCTTCGCCACACCCGAAGCAGCGGAGGCCGCGATGATCGATCACGGTCCCGACGTGCTCGACTATCGCAAGGCCCGCGAGGCCGCGCTCAGGCGCCGCGACGGCGAGGTCGCCTGACCGCTCGCATTCAGGCGCGCGCTCGGCTATCGGCTCGCGCATGACCACCACCACCCGTTTCGCGCCCTCGCCCACCGGGCGGCTCCATGTCGGCAATATCCGCACCGCGCTCCACAACTGGATGCTGGCGAAGAAGCAGGGCGGTCGCTTCCTTCTGCGGATCGACGACACCGATGCCGAGCGCAGCCGCGAAGAATATGTCGAGGCGATCCGCGCGGATCTGGCCTGGCTCGGCCTGCAGCCCGATGGCGAGGAACGGCAATCGCAGCGGCTGGAGCTTTACGAAGCGGCGTTCGCAGCGCTGAAGGCTGCGGGGCGGGTTTATCCGGCCTACGAGACCGCGCAGGAACTCGAACTCAAGCGCAAGATCCGGCTCGGGCGCGGCTTGCCGCCGATCTACGACCGCGCGGCGCTTTCGCTGACCGATGCAGAGCGCGCGGCGAAGGAGGCCGAGGGAGTGGCGCCGCACTGGCGTTTCAAGCTCGACCATGATGAACCGATCGCATGGAACGACGGGGTGCGCGGGACGCAGAAATTCGATCCCTCGCAGCTTTCCGACCCGGTGATCCGCCGCGCCGACGGCAGCTGGCTCTACATGCTGCCGAGCGCGGTCGACGATCTCGACATGGGCGTGACCGACGTGCTGCGCGGCGAGGACCACGTCAGCAACACGGCAGTGCAGATCCAGATGTTTACCGCGCTGATTGCTGCGCAATATCCCGCAGCAAGAATGCCGTCCTTCGCGCATGAGGCGCTGCTGGTAGGGCGCGAGGGCAAGCTGTCGAAGCGGCTCGGGTCGCTGGGCTGCGACGCGTTCCGCGAACAGGGCATCGAGCCGCAAGCGCTGATCGCGCTGCTGGCCCGGCTCGGCACCTCGCAGCCGGTCGAACCCATTGCCGACCGGGCCGTGCTGATCGAGACCTTCGACCTCTCGACCTTCGGGCGTGCCCCGGCGAAATTCGACGATGCCGAGCTCGAACGGATCAACGCCGCGCTGGTCCACCAGATGGAGTTCGCCGAAGTCGCCGACCGGCTGCCCGAAGGCATGGACGAGGCCGGCTGGCACGCGATCCGCCCGAACCTCGGCCACATAAGCGAGGCCGGTGACTGGTGGCGGCTCGTGACCGGTCCGATCGACCAGCCCGCGTTTTCGGACGAGGACCGCGCCTATCTCGCCGAAGCGGCGCGCCTGCTCGCATGGGACAACGATCCCTGGCATGCGCTGACCAGTGCGCTGAAAACCAGTACGGGCCGCAAGGGCAAGCCGCTCTTCCTGCCGCTGCGGCAGGCGTTGACGGGCATGGACCATGGCCCCGATATGGGCGAGCTGTTGCCGCTGATCGGGGAAGAGGCGGCGCGGCGGCGGCTTTTGGCGGCATCGGCCTGATCGGGCCGATACCGATAGGCTACCTTTCCGGTCGAATATCGCGTAATATCGACCGGCGGGTCGCGGTTCTCAAGGGAGGGGGCCATGGCGACCCACGCCGAACATATGCTGCGGACCGGCAAAGCCGATGCAGGCAGCAACATTACCGCCATCATCGATCGTTGGATCTATGTTTTCATGGCGGTCTTCCTGATCGCCATCGTGCTCGTCGGGTTCGTGCCCGACTCGCTGGCGAAAATCGATGCGGTGCGCGAGGGGCAGCGCCCCGCGTTTCCGGTGGCGATGCACGTGCATGCTGTGCTCATGGGATGCTGGCTGCTGCTCCTGCTGGCGCAGACGACACTCATGGCGACCGGACGCAAATCCATGCACATGCAGCTCGGCGTTGCGGGGGCGCTGCTGGCCCCGGCGCTGGTCCTGGCGGGACTGGTGCTGGTGCCAACCAACATCCGCGTGATGACCGAGTTTTCCGCCGGGGCGCCTCCCGAGGTGCAGGAGCAGGTGGCCGGCTTCATGCACTTCATGACCAACATCGCGCTGGCGCAGCTGCGCATCGCGGTGTGCTTCCTGCTGCTCGTGGCGATTGCGCTCAGGAGCCGGAAAACCGACTCCCAGCTGCACAAACGGCTCATCGTCCTCGCGACCATCGCTCCTCTGCCCGCCGCGTTCGACCGGATGACTTTCCTGCCGCACTCCTTGCCGGACTCGCCGCTGACGATGGACCTCTGGCCGCTGATCGCGCTCGCACCGATGCTGGTCTGGGACCTCTATCGCCAGAAGACCATCCACCGGGCCTACTGGATATATGCGGCCGTGATGGTGCCCTCGGCGATCGTGGTCCACTTGCTGTGGGACAGCGAATGGTGGCTAAGGATGGGTGGCCGGCTTATCGGCGTGCCGGGCTAGCCCCCGTGCTTTTGCAGCTCGTCGCCGCTGACGGTGACGACATGCATGAGGTTGGTCGAACCCGGTGTTCCGAAGGGCACGCCGGCGAGCGCGATCAGCTTGCTCCCCGCTTCGCCGAAGCCGTGGCGCAGCGCCATGCGCTTGCCCTTGGCGATCATCTCCTCGAAGCTGCCGATGTCCTTGGTGGCGACGGCATGGGCGCCCCATAGCAGGCCCAGGCGGCGCGCGGTCTTCATGCTGGGGGTGAGCACCAGCATCGGCACGCTGGGCCGTTCGCGCGCCACGCGGCGGGCGGTGCTGCCCGAACCGGTGAAGACGGTGATTGCGCTGATCGACACGGTATCCGCCACGGTCATGCAGGCATGCGCCAGCGCGTCGGCGGTGGTGGCGTCGGGCGGGGTGTCGAGCAGCCGCACACGCTCGAGATAGCTTTCGTCGCGCTCCACCTGGCGGGCGATCTTGTGCATGATGGTGACCGCTTCCTCGGGCCAGTCGCCCGCGGCGGTTTCCGCGCTCAGCATCACCGCATCGGCGCCGTCATAGACCGCATTCGCCACGTCGGAGACTTCGGCGCGGGTCGGGGCGGGGCTTTCGATCATGCTCTCGAGCATCTGTGTCGCCACGATCACGGGCTTGCCGCGCAGGCGCGTCTCGTTGACGATCTTCTTCTGCAGCGGCGGGACTTCCTGCGGCTCGAGCTCGACGCCGAGGTCGCCGCGCGCGACCATGATCCCGTCGCTCATCTCGATGATTTCGCTCAAGCGCCGCACCGCCATGGGCTTTTCGATCTTGGCGCACAGCGCGCCGTAGCCGCCCATGAGCTTGCGCGCTTCGGCAAGGTCTTCGGGGCGCTGGACGAAACTGAGGCCAATCCAGTCGACGCCTTGCTGGATCGCGAAGGCGAGGTCCCGGCGGTCCTTTTCGGTCAGTGCGGGGATCGGCACTTCGGCATCGGGCACGTTCACGCCCTTGCGATCCGAAATGACCCCGCCGACCTCTGCCGAGCAGTGGATCTTGTCAGCGTCCGCGCTGATCACCCTGAGGCGGATCTTGCCATCGTTGATGAGCAGGCGCTGGCCCTTTTCGAGCAGGCCGAAGAGTTCGGGATGGGGCAGTTCGACCCGCGTCTCGTCGCCAGGCGTTGGGTCGCGGTCGAGCGTGAAGTGGCCCGAATGGCGGATCACCGCCTGCCCGTCCCTGAACTTGCCGACACGCAGCTTCGGCCCCTGCAGGTCCGCGAGGATGGCGATCGGGCGCATGAACTGCTTCTCGAGATCGCGGATCGACTTGATCGTCTCCGCGTGGTCGGCATGCTCGCCATGGCTCATGTTGACGCGGAAGGCATCGACGCCGGCCTTGAACAGGCGGGCGAGCATTTCGGGCGAGCGGCTGGCGGGACCGACGGTGGCGAGGATCTTGACCTTGCGGCCGCGCGGATCGAGCTTGGGAGCAGGGGGCTTTGCCATGGCTGATCGCTATGGCACAGGCTTGGCGCAACTCAAGGACAAGTGTGCCATGGATACGAATACAGACCCGCTCGAGGAGCTCGACGATGCAGTCGCCGCACAGGCCTTTCGCCGGCTGGTCCGCCACCTGCGCCATCGCCACGATGCGCAGAACATCGAGCTGATGGGGCTGGCCGGCTTTTGCCGCAATTGCCTGGCCGACTGGATCCGCGATGCCGGCTACGAAGGCGACAAGGCCGCGGCGCGCGAACTGATCCACGGCATGCCGCAGGAAGAATGGAAGGCGACGCGCCAGACTCCCGCCACGCCCGAACAACTCGCCCGGATGGAGGCGAGCGTGGCGAAGAATGCACAGGGTCACGCACAGGAATAGGATTCGCGCCCTTCACCCGGCGCGGCAGTCTGGCTATCGCACCCGCCACACGCCTTCGCGGCGATTCTCATAGCATTGGAGCTGATTTCCCATGGCCGAAGCCACCGACGACCGCCTGCGCCTCCTGATCGAGCGTATCGAACGCCTCGAGGAAGAGAAGAAGGGCATCGCCGACGACATCCGCGACGTTTATGCCGAGGCCAAGGCGGTGGGTTACGATACCAAGATCATGCGCCAGATCATCCGCTTGCGGAAGATGAAGCCCGACGAGCGCAGCGAACAGGAAACGATCCTCGACACCTACAAGGCCGCGCTCGGCATGGCGTGACGGGGCGCCGGCGCGCCCCTCAGCAGGCCATCTTCGCGAGACCCTGCGCGTTTGAGATTTTCCGGTTTTCGGAATCGCGGACGTTGAACGCGGTCTCGTAACGGATGGTCTGCGGCTGGATGAACCCGTTCAGGAATAGCGGCGAGTAGTTGTAGGAAACCTCGGCGAACATGACCGCATTGCCGTACTCGGATTTGATCCGGCGGCCGGACTTGCCCATGCCGTCTTCGAGCGACTTGTCGTTCTTGCCCTTGCCTTCGGTGCCATAGCTGGACGCGATCGCCTGGTCTCCCCAGCAGCGCTGCCATTCGATCTTCTGGCCCTTGGCATTGCCGCTCTGACCGTTGTCCTGCAGCGAGGACAGGACCACGCGGCCGTTCGCCTCGAAATCGATCGGCTTGCCGAGCACGCCGGCACCCGCGAAAATCTCGTAGACATTGGCCTCGTCCATGCCGTTGGTTACGCGTCCGGCATTGTCCGACACGGTATTGGCGATCTCGCTCACGCGCATGTGCGTTACTGCGAAATTGGCAAGCTCCAGCCCGCCGACGATCAGCATGGCCATGACCGGCGCGACCATGGCGAATTCGACCATGGCGACGCCTGCGGTGTCCTCGGCAAGGCGGCGTTTCAGCGACTTGCTGGCTGCGATCATGTTCCGTCTCCACACAGCACCGGCGGCGTCGCCTGGTTGGCGTAGGGCTGGTTGCGCACCGCAGTTTCCACGGTGAAATCGATATTGGGCGAAAAGCCGATCAGTTCGGCAGTCGGGAACAGGCGCGGCAGCTGCACCCTGACCGAATAGAAGACGACGTCGTTGGCGCCGCCCACCCCGGTGCGCCCGGAATCGAGGTCGTATACTCCGTTCTCGTTGAGGTCTTCCCAGCAGTCGCTGTCGACATTGTCGAACTTGCCGTTGCCGTTGACGTCGGTGACGAGCCGTTCGGGATTGCCGATGCCCTTGAAGTCGAAGAAGTTGGTCTGCGTGATCGTGTAGGTAGCATTGGGCGCGATATTGCCGATCTGCGCCTTGAGCGTGTTCTCGATCCGCTCCTCGAGCGTGTTGCCCGACGCGACGAACTTCGGTTCTTCCACCGAGGCCCGGCGGCTGACGTCATCGAGCGCACCCTGCGCAACGCCGCGCATGTAGAACTGGTGGCCGAGGTCCATGCCGCCCATCAGCATGACGAGGAAGGGCGTGAGCAGCAGGCCGAACTCGACCGCGGTAACGCCCTGCTCGTCGCGGGCTAGGCGTCTGTGCCGGCGCCCGATCACTGGGTCAGCCTCAGATTGCCGATGCCGCGACCGATATCGGCGAAGACCTGCTCGAGATCGCTTCCATCGCTGGTCTTGAAGTGCGTTTCGCTGGTGGCGCACTGCTTGATCTCGCTAGTATCGGTGACGTCGAGCGCAATCACCCAGACGGTCACCTTCATCGACTTGGCGAGGTTGCAGATCGATTTGAAGCGCGAGATGTGCTTGTCGGTTCGCGAGCCCGTGCCCTGCATCCGGTTGGTGTAGCTATCGACGCCGAAGGCCGAGTACAGCGTGCCGCCGGTATCGAGCTTGCCGTCGGTCATGAACACGATGTGCTGGTTGACCGGGATGCCGGCAAGGTCGTCCGGATTGTCGGCGGCGAAAAAGCCGTTGCGCGAAATGTAGCGCAGGCCCCAGAGCATGCCGATGTCGTGATAGGTGCCGCCCGTCACGCGAGCCGTCGCCGCGGTGACGGCGTTGTTGAAGCTCGTCTCGCTGGCATACTCCCGCAATGTGGTCGCTTCCGAGGGGCAGCCGTTCTGGCTCTGGCCGCGCTGGACGCCCGGATCGTAGCGTCCGAACTGCAGGGCGCTGTCGTTGCCGTTGGCCGCCATGGTGTTGACGTCCGCAAGGCTCACCGAGTTGGCATACTGGATCGGGTTCGAGCTGTAGCCGATCGAGGCGCGTTCCTCGATGCAGGCGTCGCCGCTGGTGCGGAAGCCCTGCCGGTTGCCGTTCGCCGTGTTCGAGCCGTTCCAGGTCGAGTTGCTGATATGGACGGTCCGCAGGCCGGTGTGGTTGAAATACCAATAACCGTTGTTGGCCTTGTACCAGTTGCCGTCGACATATTGCTGGTTGACGACGATATCGCGGTTCTGGAGCGAACGGCCCACGTTGACCGTGTGCGAATAGGGCACGATGCCGTAGCGCGTAGTCGAGCCTGCCGCATTCTCGAGCGCGCGATAGAGGCCGGAAGCACCGTCCCGCAACGCGGCGATCTTGGAGCCGCCGCCGGTCGACGGGCTGTCGTTCATCGAACCGGTAACGTCGAGCACCATGACGATGTCGTTATGCCCGATGTCCTTCTTGGCGTTGCACGTGACGGCGACCGGGATTTCGGTGAACCCGAAGATCCGCATCAGGCTGGTCGGGATCTTCGCCGACGCATCGGCGAGCAATTCGGTGTTGTCGGCACCGTTCTGCTTGATGTTGAACTTTAGGCTGGCCGCACGATAGAGGCCGGCGGGGTAGTTGAAGTCGAAGAATTTCTCCGCTTCCTTCTTGTGCGCTTCCTTGAAGCTCGTCCCGTCCATGGCCTGCCGTCCGGCCAATGCCGCGGAGTCGCAGGCCTTCTGGAGCTTCGAGCGCGCCATATAGGCGACGCTGATGTCCATCGCTCCGCCGACGAGCGCGATCAGCGGCAGGATGCCGGCCGCGAAGAGCGGCAATACGTTGCCCGTCTCGTCGCGATACAGGCGGCTTAGGAAGGACTGTCCCATCGTGTTTCCCCTGGTTGCGGAAAAACACCTAGGGGCTCAGACATAATCAACGGATGACGAGCAGGGTTAAGACCGTCAGAAAAGGCATGGCTAACCAATCGTAAAATCTGCGCTGGGCGCGCAGCGATCGTTCGGCATGGATTTCCTAGGAGGGTGAACGTTACCAATTGGTTTCCGCCGGGTCATTATGCGATCCTTGTAAATTCGTTCGCCATTTGGCCGGGCGAGTTGAAATCCCGCCCGCGCGCCCTACATGACTAATACACCTTGCCATGAAGGAGCCCGAGCCATGCCGCCGCACTGGAAAGACGCCCGTGGGATCACCGTGACCACCACGCCCACGATCGAGGGTAGTCCGATCCAGGAATACCTCGGCATCGTGACGGGCGAGGTCATCGTCGGCGCCAATATCTTCCGCGATCTCTTCGCCAATATCCGCGATATCGTGGGCGGGCGCTCCGGCAGCTACGAACGGATCCTTGCCGAAGCGCGCGAACAGGCGATCCAGGAACTGCAGGCCGAATGCGGTGCGCGCGGCGGCAATGCCGTTGTCGGGATCGATCTCGATTACGAGGTGATCGGCGACACGGGCTCGATGCTGATGGTCAGCGCCAGCGGCACGGCGGTGAAGATCTGACCTAACTTGCCGCCTTGCCGGCCCCACTCGCCAGCACGACCATGCCGATGAAGGCGGCATTGTGCAGGAAGTGGAGCAGAATGCTCGCCCACAAGCCGTAGTTCACACGCAGGTAACCGAGGATCATCCCGGTAGCGAACTGCGGCAGGACCAGCGGCAGCGCCATGACCATCTGGTCGGGCGGGAAATTGAAGATGTGGACGATCGAAAAGGCGAGCGTGCTCAGCCAGAAGAACAGCGGGAAGATACGCTGGAACCAGCGCATCGCGTCGCGCTTGCGCAGCAGGACTATGGCGAGGATCGCGGCGACGATCGCCACCAGGACCCCTAGGCCGGCGAACGCAATCCCCGTCTTTGCAGCGCCGCTCGGTGCGCCGCCTGCGAGCCCGGCAACTCCCACACCGACCACGGCGCCACCCAGCAGCAGCCAGCCGAGCACATGACCGGGCCGGCCCGAAAGCCAGCCTCTGAACGCGATCTCTTCCAGCAGGGGCGCGGCGACGACCGCAGCGAAGATGATCAGCGGCGTCATCTCCATCCCGGAAAGCGCCGTTTGCGGCAGTTCCGTCCCGACAGCCATGGCGATCCCGGCGATGCCCAGCAGGATCGCCATGAAGGTGAAATCCAGCAGCAGCATGCGCATCACCGCCACCAGGCTCGACACGCGCGGCATGGGTGCCCGGTCGGGCAGCTTCGGCCATTTCAGGAAGGCTCCGAAACGCGCCCATTCCCCGCGGAGCGTATCGGCGGGCGCGAGTGCGTTCTCGCCACTTGTCGTCACTGCATCCATGCGGCTAAGGCGGCCCCCTGATTCCACCGAGGTGGGTACCCACCAGCAGCAACGCGAAAAGCGAAACCATGGCAGGCCATTCCAAATTCAAGAACATCATGCATCGCAAGGGTGCGCAGGACAAGAAGCGGAGCGCGATGTTTTCCAAGCTTTCCCGCGAAATCACCGTCGCGGCCAAGATGGGCATGCCCGATCCGGACATGAACCCGCGCCTGCGCCTCGCGGTCAACGCCGCCAAGGCGCAGTCGATGCCCAAGGACAACATCCAGCGTGCGATCGACAAGGCGTCCGCCAATGACGGCGAGAACTACGAAGAGGTCCGCTACGAAGGCTATGGCCCGGGCGGCAGCGCGATCATCGTCGAAGCGTTGACCGATAACCGCAACCGGACCGCCACCAATGTGCGCACCGCCTTCAGCAAGAACGGCGGCAACCTCGGCAGCGAAGGTTCGGTCAGCCACGGGTTCGAGCGCCTCGGCCTGATCGAATATCCCGCCAGCGTGGGCGACGAGGAAAAGGTCCTCGAGGCCGCGATGGAAGCGGGCGCGCAGGACATCGAAAGCTCCGCCGACGGGCACACGATCTGGACCGCCCCCGAAGACCTGCACCAGGTCGCGGGCGATCTGGAGAAATCGCTCGGCGAGGCGGAGACGGTCAAACTGGCCTGGAAGCCTAACCTCACGGTCGAGATGGACGAAGGCGCGGCCAACACGCTGCTCAAGCTCGTCGACGCGCTCGACGACGACGACGACGTCCAGACCGTCTGGGGCAATTACGAGATTTCGGACGAGATCATGGAGAAGCTGGGCTGATGGCCGGCCCGGCAAGCGGGACGGTGGGCTGATGTTCGCCTTCGTCGCGAAGGCGCTGCTGGCCGGCGTCATGATCGCGGCGATTGCGGAAGTCGGCCGGCGCTTGCCGGCGGCGGCGGCGCTGATCGCCTCGCTGCCGCTTGTCTCGATCCTCGGGATGATCTTCCTCTGGTTCGCGCGCCCCGACGCGGAGAACATGGCGCAGCACGCGCAGGCGACTTTCTGGTTCGTATTGCCGAGCCTGCCGATGTTCCTGCTGATCCCCGTCCTGCTGCGCCAGGGCATGAGTTTCTGGCTCTCGCTGGCGATCGGCTGCGCGCTGACCGCCGTGCTCTATGCCGGCATGCTGAAGGCGGGTTCGCGCATCGGCATCGACCTGTGATCATCCTCGGCCTCGACCCTTCGCTCAGCTGCACGGGCTGGGGGGTGATCCGTGCCGAGGGCTCTCGCATTGCCCACATCGCCAATGGGCAGGTGCCCACCGATGCGAAGGCGTCCATGCCCGAGCGGCTGGCAGCTCTGCAGGCGGCCCTTGCGGAGGTAATTGCCACCCACCGCCCTGATCGCGCCGCGGCGGAAGAGGTCTTCGTCAACAAGAACCCGCAATCGACGCTCAAGCTGGCGCAGGCGCGCGGCGCGGTGCTGGCGGCCTGCGGGGCGGCGGGACTGACGGTGAACGAACACGCCGCGCGGCTGGTCAAGAAGGCGGTCGTCGGCACGGGCGGGGCGGAGAAGGCGCAGGTGCAGGCGATGCTCAAGGTGCTCCTGCCCGGCGCGCCGATCACCGGGGCGGACGCGGCCGATGCGCTCGCGGTTGCGATTGCCGACGCACATCTCTCACCCAGAAGCTAAGGAACCGGCATGGCCATCCACCTTTACGGCATTCCCAATTGCGATACGGTCAAGAAGGCGCGGACGTGGCTGGACAGGCACGGCATCGGCTACACGTTCCACGACTACAAGAAGGAAGGCGCCGATCCGGCCAAGCTGGCTGCGTGGATCGAGGGGGAGAGCGTCGACACTGTGCTCAACCGTCGCGGCACGACCTTCCGCAAGCTCAGCGACGAGCAGAAGGCGGATATCGATGCCGCGAAAGCCATCGCGCTGCTTCAGGACAACCCGAGCATGATCAAGCGGCCCGTGGTGGAACATGCGGGCGGCCTGCTGGTCGGGTTCGATGAGACGGAGTGGGCTGCGGCGCTTCAGTAGCCGCTATTGGCACCCCAGCCGTCGTTCGAGCCGTTGGTGAAGCTGCGCGCGTTCTCGTTCGCGGCGCCTTTCACCATGCGCTTGACCGACGCGATATCGTGGCCCGACCCGTAGATCAGGCCGAGCACCACGGCGGTCGCGATGAGGAGCTTCTTGAACATGGTACGCGATTATACGGCCGGGATCGTCAAGATCGCGTTAACGCGCCTCCCAGCGCGCCTGTCAGCCGGAGCATCATAACAGTGGGACACGATGGGGTCGGGATAAGATGCGGGGTTGCGGCGTTGGCTTCTCATGCAGCGCGACGACATCGAGTGGATGAGCACCGCCCGTGACCATGCGATCGCGGAGAAGGGCACCGATCCGGCCAATACGCCGATCGCGGCCATACTCGTGCTCGACGGCGAGGAGATCGCGCGCGGGGTCAATCACACCGCAGAATGCTGCGATGCCACAGCCCATGCGGAGATCGTGACCTTGCGCGCCGGCGGCGCGGCTTTTGGCGACATGCGCATCGAAGGCGCGACACTCTATTCCACGCTGCAGCCTTGCGGAATGTGCACCTTCGCCAGTATCTGGGCGGGCGTGAGCCGCATCGTCTATGGCGCCGGGCGCGACGATGTGCACGAGATGTATTTCGAGGACCGCCACCTCTCGACGCTCGATTTCATCGCCGACGCCTACAAGGACGATCTCGAGCTTGTCGGCGGCGTTCTGGCAGAGGCGTGCGCCGACCTTTATTTCCGGCCCGGCGACGACGTTCCGGAGGAAATGCAGGCCAACGACTAGGCCGCGCGGCGCGCCGAGACGAGATAGTTTAGCGAGAGGTCGTGCGACAGATGCAGCCCCTTGTCGGGGCGATAGGCGATGCCGGTCGGCTCGCCTGTCTCGAGCCCGGCCTCCGCCAGCAGTTCGCCCAGCTCTTCGGGCGTGACGAAGTCGTCCCAGTGGTGCGTGCCCTTCGGGATCAGCCCGATCCCTTCCGCCGCTCCGATCATCACCAGCCGCGATTGCGGGGTGCGGTTGGGGGTGGAAAGGACCATCAGCCCGCCGGGTGCAAGCCGCGCTGCCAGCTCGCCGAGGAAAGCGCGCTTGTCCGCGACATGCTCGATCACTTCCATCGCGGTGACGAGGTTGAATTTGCCGACGTCGAGCGATCCGATCTCGCCCGCCATGTAGCGGATATCGAGCCCTGCACCTTCGGCATGGACAGCGGCGGCGGCGACATTCTCGGGCGCGGCATCGACGCCGGTGACATCCGCACCCAGCCGCGCCAGCGGTTCGCACAGCAGGCCCGCGCCGCAGCCGACGTCGAGCGCGCTCTTGCCTGCCAGCGGACGGCGCGCCTCGATATCGCCCGCCCAGTGCAGGTCGATCGCCTCGCGCAGGAACTTCAGCCGCACGGGGTTGAGGCGGTGGAGCATGGCCGAGGAGCCCTTGGGGTCCCACCAGTCCTTCGCCAGCCGGCCGAAATGCGCCGCTTCCTCCGGTCGGATCGTTTGGCCGCCTGAAGTATTGCTACGCTGCTGCATGGTTGCATCGCTCATGCGCTCTGGCTAGCAGCCATATCCCAGCTATTCCAGCACGGAGACCTCCTCGCTTGGCTCGTATCGTGATGAAATTCGGCGGCACCTCCATGGCGGGGACCGAACGCATCCGCCGCGTCGCCAATATCGTGCGCAAACAACAGGCGCGCGGGCACGAGGTCGCGGTGGTGGTCAGCGCGATGGCGGGCGAGACCGACCGGCTGGTGAATTTCTGCCGCGAAGCGAACGCGCTCTACGACCCGGCCGAATACGACGTGGTGGTGGCGAGCGGCGAGCAGGTGACCAGCGGTCTCCTCGCGCTGACGCTGCAATCGCTCGGCTGCAAGGCGCGCAGCTGGCTCGGCTGGCAATTGCCGATCAACACGATCGAAGCGCATGCCAAGGCGCGGATCGAGAGTATCGATGCCGATGCCCTGATCGCCAGCATGGAACGCGGCGAGATCGCGGTGATCCCCGGTTTCCAGGGCCTCTCCGAAGACAATCGCGTGACCACGCTCGGCCGCGGCGGTTCCGACACCTCGGCAGTCGCCGTGGCGGCGGCGGTCAAGGCCGACCGCTGCGACATCTATACCGACGTCGACGGCGTCTACACCACCGATCCGCGCATCGTCGCCAAGGCGAAGAAGCAGAAGGCGGTGACCTACGAGGAAATGCTCGAGCTCGCGAGCGTGGGGGCCAAGGTGCTCCAGACGCGCTCGGTGGGCTTGGCCATGAAGGAGGGCGTGCGGGTGCAGGTCCTCTCCAGCTTCGTCGGCGAGGATGCGATCCCCGCCGACGAGCTTCCGGGCACGATGATCGTCTCGGAAGATGAAATGAACGAACTGGTGGAGAAGGGCGACATGGAACGCCAGCACGTGACCGGCATCGCGCATGACAAGAACGAGGCCAAGGTGATCCTCACCCGCGTGCCCGACAAGCCCGGCGCGGTGGCCCATATCTTCGAGCCGCTCGCCGCCGCCTCGATCAACGTCGACATGATCATCCAGAACGTCGGCCGCGACAAGGGCGAGACCGACGTGACCTTCACCGTGCCGCAGACCGACCTTGCCCGCGCGCAGGCGCTGCTCGAGGACAAGCGCGACGAGATCGGCTACAACCGCCTCATCACCGACAGCAAGATCGCCAAGATCAGCGTCGTGGGCGTCGGCATGAAGAGCCACGCGGGCGTCGCCAGCACCATGTTCCGCGCCCTGTCCGATCGCGGGATCAACATCCAGGCGATCTCGACCAGCGAGATCAAGATCAGCGTCATGATCGACGAGGACGAAACCGAACTCGCGGTGCGCGTGCTGCACACGGCCTACGGGCTGGATGCGACGGACGAGGCTGCGTGAGCCACACCGCGAAGATCCTGCTGCTGGGCTCGGGCGAGCTCGGGCGGGAATTCGTGATCTCCGCCAAGCGGCTCGGCGCCTGTGTCATCGCCTGCGACGCCTATGACCATGCGCCGGCGATGCAGCTGGCCGATGCCCGCGAAGTTTTCTCCATGCTCGATGGCGAGCGGCTGCGTGCCGTCGTCGAGCAGCACCGCCCCGATTACATCGTGCCCGAGATCGAGGCGATCCGCACCGAGGTGCTGGCCGAGCTGGAGGAGGAAGGCTTCACCGTCGCCCCCTCCGCCCGCGCAACGCAGATGACGATGAACCGGGACGCGATCCGAGACCTTGCGGCGAACGAACTTGGTCTCGTCACGTCACGCTATCGCTACGCCAAGAACCTCGACGAAGTTCGCGCGGCAGCCGAGCACTCCGGCTTTCCCTGCGTGATCAAGCCGGTCATGTCCTCGAGCGGCAAGGGGCAGACGACCGTGCGCGATGCGGACGGGCTGGAGGCTGCGTGGGACTATGCCGTCGCCAATATGCGCGGCGACCGGCAGCGGGTGATCGTCGAGCAATTCGTCGATTTCGACTACGAGATAACGCTGCTGACCGTGCGCCATGCAGGCGGCGTCACCTTCTGCCCGCCCATCGGCCACCGGCAGGAGCGCGGCGACTACCAGGAAAGCTGGCAGCCGACACCCATGTCGGACGCCGCCATCACCAAGGCACAGGAGATGGCGACGAAGGTTGTCGACGACCTCGGCGGCTACGGCCTCTTCGGGGTCGAGTTCTTCGTGAAGGGCGAGGAGGTGATCTTCTCCGAAGTCTCGCCACGCCCGCACGATACCGGCATGGTGACGCTCGTGAGCCAGAACCTCACCGAGTTCGACCTCCATGCCCGCGCGGTAATGGGCCTGCCGATCCCCGCAGATATGCGCGCGCGTCCGGCAGCCAGCGCAGTGATCCTCGCCGATCGCGACAGCGCCAGCCTGTCCTATGAGGGGCTCGCCGACGCGATGGCCGACGGCGCCGACATCCGTATCTTCGGCAAGCCGACGAGCCGCCCCTATCGCCGCATGGGCGTCGCACTGGCGACTGCGGGCGATACCGATGAAGCGCGACGCAAGGCCCGCGAGGCGGCGCACAAGGTCCACATCCGTTACGGCGACTGACGCATCCCCGCTTGCCGTAACGGCGAGGCCGCACTAATCGCCCTGCGGATGACTACCTATCCCAAGACCGCCCGGCTGATGCAGCGCGGCGCAGACTTCCTCGGCAGCGAAACGGCCATCCTGTGCGGCGCGATGAGCTGGGTTTCCGAACGCAATCTGGTCTCGGCCATCTCCAACGCGGGCGGTTTCGGCGTGATCGCCTGCGGGGCGATGGACCCCGGCCTGCTCGACACGGAAATCGCGGCGACCAAGGCGCTGACCGACAAGCCCTTCGGCGTGAACCTCATCACCATGCACCCGCAGCTGTTCGAACTGATCGAGGTCTGCGGCAAGCATGGCGTGGGCCATGTCGTCCTCGCAGGCGGTATCCCGCCCAAGGGCAGCGTCGAGGCGATCAAGGCGCATAGTGCGAAGGTGATCTGCTTCGCCCCGACACTCGCACTGGCGAAGAAGCTGCTGCGCTCCGGCGCCGACGCGCTGGTGATCGAGGGCATGGAAGCGGGCGGTCATATCGGTCCTGTCTCGACCAGCGTGCTCGCGCAGGAGATGCTGCCCGAACTGGCCGAGGACCACCTGATCTTCGTCGCCGGCGGGATCGGCCGCGGGCAGGCCATCGCGGGCTATCTCGAGATGGGCGCGGCGGGGGTGCAGCTCGGCACGCGTTTCGCCTGCTCGATCGAGAGCATCGCCCATCCCGACTTCAAGAAGGCTTTCTTCCGCGCCAGCGCCCGAGATGCCGTGGCCAGCGTGCAGGTCGATCCGCGCCTGCCGGTGATCCCCGTTCGCGCGCTCAAGAACAAGGGCACCGAAGAGTTCACCGCCAAGCAGCGCGAGGTCGCGGCGGTGCTCGATCGCGAGGAAATCGCGATGGACGAGGCGCAGTTGCAGATCGAGCATTACTGGGCGGGCGCACTGCGCCGCGCGGTGATCGACGGCGATGTCGAGAACGGTAGCCTGATGGCCGGCCAGTCGGTCGGCATGCTCAAGGAAGAGGAACCCGTTGCTGTCATCATCGACAAGCTGATGGCGCAGAGCGAAGAGGCGCTGACGCGCCGCTGACATGAGCATCCGGTCGCTGGATCTCGATGTCGCGATCTACCGCGACCGGGTGCAGGTCACCGATCGTTCGACCGGCGCCTTTGCCGACCAGCGGGCGGACTATCCCTTTTCGGAAGGGACAAACCTCATCGCCCATCCACGCTTTCTGGAAGACACGATCGTCCGCGCGATCCGCCAAATCCTTCAGGGCGGGTTCTCGCTCAAAAGCCCGGTGGCGCATGTCGTATCGACCGAGCTGCCGCTCTCCCCCAGCCAGCGCGAGATCGTGGCCGATGCGCTGCGCGAGGCGGGCATGCGCGAGATCGTGTTCGAACTATAGCCGCCGATAGGCCGATTGCGGTTGCCCTCGTTCGCGCCGCGCGGCAGAGCGCTGCGCCATGTCCGAGCCTCTTGTCCTCACGCTGTCCTGCGCCGACCGCCCCGGCATCACCGCACGCGTGACCTCGTTCCTGTTCGAGCGCGGCGGCAATATCCTCGAAGCACAGCAGTTCAACGACCGCACCTCCGACGCGTTCTTCATGCGCGTCGACTTCGACCCGGGGGAGCAAACGGCGGATGCGCTGCGCGTGGATTTCGCGGGCCTCGCCGGTGACTTCGGAATGGACTGGAAGATCGTCACCCGCGACCGCCCGCGCCGCGTGCTTATCATGGTCAGCAAGTTCGACCACTGCCTTGCCGACCTGCTCTATCGCTGGCGGATCGGCGAACTGGCGATGGAGCCGGTGGCCATCGTGTCCAACCATCCGCGTGCAGCGATCGAGCATACCGATATCGGCGATATCCCATTCCACCACCTGGCGCTCACGCGCGAAAGCAAGGCCGGGCAGGAGACGCAGGTGCGGGCCATTGCAGAGGAGACCGGCGCGGAACTGGTAGTGCTCGCACGCTATATGCAGATCCTATCGGACGAGCAGGCGGCGCATTTTGCCGGGCGCTGCATCAACATCCACCACAGCTTCCTGCCGGGCTTCAAAGGTGCAAAGCCTTACCACCAGGCGCATGATCGGGGGGTCAAGATGATCGGGGCGACCGCGCATTACGTCACCGCCGATCTCGACGAAGGGCCGATCATCCATCAGGACGCCGAGCCGATAAGCCATGCCGACACGCCAGAGGAACTGGTGCGTAAGGGCCGCGAAATCGAGAACCGCGTGCTGGCCGAGGCTGTTCGCCTCCACCTCGAGGAGCGCGTTCTGCTCAACGGGAAGCGCACGGTCGTCTTCCGCGGCTAGGCGCGCACCCGGCGCGCTTGTCACAAGGCTGCCGCAAAGGCATGCTCTGGCGTGCAGGATCATTCCGGAGCCGAAAGACATATGAGCATCGACCGCCGCACAGCCCTCAAATCGGGCGGCGCCGCATTCATCGCATTCACTGCCTTGGCAAGCGGCAGCCTGACGCGAGCCTATAGTGCGAATTCCGGCAAGGCGCTGGTGGCAGATCCTGCCGGCCTGCTCGACCTGCCGGAAGGCTTTTCCTACCGGATGCTCTCGAAGACCGGCAAGCCGATGAGCGATGGCTTCATGACCCCGGGCCGCCCAGATGGCATGGCCTGCTTTCCGCATCCGACCGAGGCCGGGCGGATCGTACTCGTGCGCAATCACGAGAATTTCTCGAACGTCACCGATGGCAAGCCGTTCGGCGAAAGCGATGTGCTGCTCGGACAGCTCGATACCTCGCGGATCTATGACCCCCGCGAAGGGACCAACCCGTTCTTCGGCGGTACGTCGAACCTGGTGATCGACGTGGCGAGCGGCGAAGTCGTGCGCGACAACCTCTCGCTGATCGGCACGGTCGGCAATTGCGCGGGCGGTGCGACCCCCTGGGGCAGCTGGCTGACTTGCGAGGAGGAACCGCTCAAGGTCGGCGAGAGCGGTGCGGCGCGGGAGCACGGCTATGTCTACGAAGTGCCTGCCGGCGCCACCGGTCCTGTCGATCCCGTGCCGCTCAAGGCCATGGGACGCTTTGCGCACGAGGCCTGCTCGGTCGATCCCGCAAGCGGCATCGTCTACATGACCGAGGATAGCCGCAGCGGGCTGTTCTACCGCTTCATCCCGACGGTTCCCGGCCAACTTGCCGAGGGCGGCAAGCTGCAGGCGCTGGCGATCGATGGGTGGAACACGGCCGATACGCGCAATTATGCGACCGACTGGAGCCTCGCTGGCGCGCGCAAGATCCCGGTCGGGGAGCGCATGGCCGTCCGCTGGATCGACCTAGACGATGTCGAGTCTCCCAATGTTGATCTTGCCCTTCGCGGGATGCGCGCAGGCGCGGCCCTGTTCTGCCGCGGGGAAGGCCTCGCCTACGGCAGCCGCGGCGATGGCAAGAAGGCACACTTCTTCAACTGCACCGAAGGCGGGGCGAACATGACCGGCCAGGTCTGGCAGCTCGAGCCGGGCGAGGGCGGGGCGAGCGATATGCTGACCCTGATCTACGAAAGCGGCGGGGCGGACACGCTCGACCTGTGCGACAATCTGGCGGTTTCGCCGTGGGGCGATCTCATCATCTGCGAAGACGGTCGCGGTGACAATTACTTGCGCGGCCTCACGCCCGACGGGGCGGTCTACGATTTCGCCCGCAACGCCCATGAGGGCAAGTCCGAGTTCTGCGGGGCCTGCTTCTCGCCCGACGGGTCAACGCTGTTCGTCAATGTGCAGGTGCCCGGTTTCACCTATGCCATCACGGGACCGTGGGAGAGCCTGCGAGCTGGTTGATCAGTGCCGCCCAGGGTGCGGAGCGTTGGTCTGTGCCGCCCAGCGGGTCCCACTGGCGGCCCATCAGCGCGCGGGCTTCGCCTGTTTCCATGCCCTGAGCGATGTGGAGCAGGTAGAAGAACGCTGACACCCGATAGTTCATGATGCAGTGGACGTGGACCGGGCCGTCTGCCTGGTCCAGCGCTTGCCGGAAGCTGTCGTAATGATGCGCTTCGGGCCGGTCGAAGGGGATGGGGATATGGGTATAGCCAATCCCCTCAGCCGCCAGCAGCGCCTCCTCATCAGCCAGCGCTTCGGGGTGGTCGTCCAGCGCCAGGTTGATGACATGGCGTACGCCGATCGCGGCGAGGCGGGCGGGGTCATGCGGATCGAGCTTGCCCGAAGTGGTGACCGAGGAGGACAGCCGCTGCCAGCCGCGGATGTCCTCCGGGTCCGCCACCGTCAGCGTCGTGCCACGCGGGCCTTGGCCTCCAGCGCCACATCCTCATTGGCGCGCTTGAGGACATAAAGCCGGATCGCTTCGATTTCCTCGCGGCTGAATTGCTTGTTCCAGGCGACCATGCCGTTTTCGGCCAGCAGACCGTCGTGGACGACCTGCTGCCACAGGTCCTTCTTGCCCAGCGAGGCCGAGTGCCTCAGGTCGGGGTTGAGGCTGCCTGCGACCGCCGACACGCCGTGGCAGACGCTGCAGCTGTTGGCATAGAGCTTCGCGCCCAGCGCCACCTGCTCCGGCGCACCCTCGGGCGCCGGCGGGTCGAGTACCAGCGCCGGCGTCGGCTTCAGCGGCGGCAATTCGCCGGTCGCCCCCAGCTTGAACACCAACAGCCGGCTGACGTTGGGCGTGATGCCACCCCCGAGAGCACCGGCAGATACGTCCCACACACCGCCCCAGCCGACCAGCACTGCGACATACTGTTCGCCATCGATGGCATAGGTAATCGGCGCGGCGAGCACGCCGGTCTGCGTGGCGAAGGACCACAGCTCCTGGCCAGTATCGGCGGTAAAGGCCTTGAACTGACCGGTCGATGTGCCCTGGAAGACGAGATTGCCGGCCGTTGCCAGTGTCCCGCCATTGGTCGGGCTGCTCTGGGGAACCTTCCAACGCACCTCGCCCGCGACCGGATCGAAGGCGACCAGCGCGCCATTGAGCGCAGCCTTGGTCGCGTCGCGGATCGCCTGGTCGGCAGGAATCGCCCCGCCGCTGACGTCGATGCCCAGCTGGAAGCCCGTTTCGCCCGGCTCCCAGTCCGGATCGTGGGCGTAGTATTGCGGCGTGTTGTTGGTCGGGATGTAGACGAGGCCCGTGTCGGGGCTGTAGCTCATCGGCGACCAGCTATGCGCGCCCACCGCACCCGGCACGCCCACGAAAGGCTGGCCGGTGAGTTCGTATTTCGCTTCCGGATTGACGTTCGGTTTGCCGGTGACGGGGTCGAGGCCGCTGGCCCAGTTTATCCCGTCGACGAAGGGCTTGCCCGATATGAACTCGCCCGTTGCCGCGTCGAGCACGTAGAAGAAGCCGTTCTTCGGCGCATGCATCACCACGTGGCGCGTCTCGCCGTCGATGGTCAGGTCGGTCACGGTGATCTGCTGGTTGGAATCGAAGTCCCAGCGATCCTCGGGCGTTTCCTGGAAGTGCCAGACGTATTCGCCCGTGTCAGGCCTCACCGCGACGATCGAGGCGGTGTAGAGGCTGTCGCCCGCACCGTCGGTGTTGCGATAGGCCGGGTTCCACGGCTCGGCATTGGCGGTGCCGAAATAAACGAGGTCGGTCCTGGGATCGTAGGTAATCGAATCCCATACTGTGCCGCCGCCGCCAAGCTTCCACCATTCGCCGCTCCAGGTCTTGGCGGCTTGCTCCATCGCGTCGTTTTCGAAGCCGTCTGCCGGGTTCCCGGGCACGGTGTGGAAGCGCCACAATTCGTTGCCGGTCTGTGCGTCGAAGGCGGCAAGATAGCCGCGGGTGAAATACTCGGCACCCGCAGATCCGATCAGCACGCGACCTTTGACGATGCGCGGCGCGCCGGTAATCGCCATCTTCGAGCCTTCGGGAATGGTAAGCTTGTCCCACACCACCGCGCCGGTTTTCTGGTCCAGCGCGACGAGCCTGCCGTCGAGCGTCGCGACATAGGCCTTGTCGCCATAGAGCGCGATGCCGCGGTTCACCGCGTCGCAGCACACCTCGACCAGCTTTGAGCGCGGCACTTCGGGATCGTATTCCCACTTTAGCGCCCCGGTCTTCGCGTCATAGGCCTTCACCTTGCTCCACGCCGTGGTGATGTAGAGGACGCCGTCGTGCATCAGCGGGGTCGCTTCCTGCCCGCGCGCCGTGTCGAGATCGGCCGACCAGGCGAGGCCGAGTTCGCCGACGTTCTCGACGTTGATCTGGGTCAGCGGTGAGAAGCGACGCTCGTCGTAATCGCCCCCGTAGGTGAGCCATTCCTCGCCATTGCCCGCGGCCAGCATTGCATCGGTCACGCCATCGGTGGCCAGTGTCGGTTCGCTGCTGCCCATGTTGCACGCGGATAGCGAAAGTGCGGCCAGCGCCGCGATCGCGAAATGTCGCATCACCCTCTCCCCAATGGCGACGTTCGGTCGCTCTATGCAACCTATCCTGCCGCGCCATTGCGGGCTTGTCCATCGCCCATTCGCGACTAGGTTGCAGGGCGGGCGGGGCAGAGGAGACTGAAAGCATGTGCGAACGCGACGACCTTCAACGCTGGGCCCGGGCAACGATCACCCGACGCGGGTTCGGAGCAGGGGCCCTCGCCGGTGCGGCCGTGGCCTGCGCGCCGGTCGAAAACACCCCGGCGGATACCGAGCCGCGCGGTGTCACCATGCGGAAGGTCAGCTTTGCCACCCCCGACGGTACGATGGACGGGGAATTCTATTCTGCCGCCGGCGGGACCCATCCGGGCGTGATCTTGTGGCCGGACATCGCCGGGATCCGCCCGGCCAAACGCCAGATGGCCGAACGTCTCGCAGAGGCGGGCTACGCCGTCCTGCTCGCGAATCCCTATTACCGTGATGTCGCGGGCCAGCAGTTCGCCGATTTCGCCGATTTTGCGGGCAATGGCGGCTGGGACAAGGTGACCCCGTGGCGCTCGAAATTCACCACCGCGACCAAGCAGACCGATGCGCGTGCCTGTGCGGTATGGCTGATGGCGCAGGCGGAGGTCGACAAGGAGCGTGGCATCGGGGCGCAGGGCTATTGCATGACCGGCAGCTTCGCCCTTCTGGCGCCGAATGCCGACACGCATATCCATGCCGGCGGCAGCTTCCACGGTGGCGGGCTGGTGACCGATGGGCCGGACAGCCCCCACCGCAATTTGCGCGCCGACGCCCATTACATCGCAGCCATCGCGCAGAACGACGACGCCAAGGCTCCGGGCGACAAGACCGCGCTGCGCGAGGCTGCGGTCGCCGTCGGTACCACGGCGGAGATCGAAGTCTATCCGGCCGATCACGGCTGGTGCGTCCCGGACTCGCCTTCTTACGACGAGATGCAGGCCGAGCGCGCGTGGTCGCGCCTGCTCGCGCTCTATAGCCAAGCCCTGTGAGAGCGCTGTTCGCGACGACGGCGTTGGCGCTGGCAGGACCGGCGGCCGCGCAGGAGGCCAGCAATCTCACACCCGATTGCGCCGCGATCGACGCCATGATCGAAAGCATGGTCGCCGAAGGGCGCACCGTCGGCGCTTCGACGCTGGTGTGGAAAGATGGTGCAGAACTGTGCTTCGAAACTGCGGGAGAGGCCGATCGCGAAGCAGCGCGACCTTTCACACGCGACACCCTGGTGCAGGTCTTCTCGATGACCAAGCCCGTCACCGGCGTCGCGCTGATGCAACTGTGGGAGCAGGGCAAGTTCGGGCTCGACGATCCGCTCGAATGGCATCTGCCGGAATACGCCAACCTGCAGGTGGCCGTGGGCGAAAAGCCCGACGGCACGCCGATCACGCAGGCGCCAAAGCGCAAGGTCACGGTCCGCGACGTGCTGCGCCATACCGCCGGCTTCACCTATGGCGCGGGCGGCAATCCGCAGAACGCGGCCGATCGCGTGTGGGAGGAGTTGCAACCGCTGTCTTCGGACAAGACGCTGGCAGAGTTCTCGCAGGCGATGGCGCAGGTGCCGCTGCTCTACGAGCCCGGCACGCACTGGAACTATTCCGCCGGCGTCGACGTGCAGGCGCGGCTGGTCGAAGTGCTCTCGGGCGAGGCGTTTGCCGACTATGTGCAGGCACATATCTTCGCTCCGCTGGGCATGGCGGACAGCGGCTGGAAGCGCAGCGCAGAGGACCTCGACCGCCTTGCACGAATCTATGTTGCGAGCGATGACGGCACCCTGGCGCCCGTGTCGCGCGACCAGTGGCTCGAGGCGAATTTCGCAGGCAAGCCGATGACAATGGGCGGATCGGGCATCGTCACCACGGTCGACGATTACCTGAAATTCGCGCGCATGCTGCTGGGTGAGGGAAGCCTCGGCGATGTGCAGGTCCTGAAGCCCGCCACCCTCCGGCTGATGGCGACCGACCAGCTCGATCCGCGGATCGGACCGGAAGACCGCTCATGGTTGGTCGGCAAGGGCAATGGCGGCTTCGGCTTCGACTTTTTCGTCCGCACCGGTCCGCCGCTGACGCCGGAGGAGTTCCGCGGCAGCGTTGGCGAATTCTACTGGGACGGCTATCCCTCGATGCTGTTCTGGGTCGATCCGCTGCAGGATATGGTCGTCATCTTCGCGACGCAGAAGATCGACTTCGACGGCACGCTCCACCGCGATATCCGCTCGGCAGTCTACGGCGCGGACTACGCCGGGCGCTGAACCTCAGGCAGTCAGCTTGTCCGTGAAGCGGCCGTGGCGGCGGTAGCGCACCATCCACCTGTCGAGGAACAGGCCGAGCGGCTTGGGCTGCATGCCGAGCTTGTCGAAGCCGGGTAATTCGCCCGATACGACATTGCCCTGTGCCAGCAGCAGCCACTGGTCGCGCGACATCGGCGTTCCCGGTAGCGCGGCGAACGCGCCGGAGATCGGGTCGGGCACGGGCAGGAAGGTCCGCTTGCGACCTTGCGCCTCGGCGATCCGCCGGTTGACCTCCATCATGGTGAGCCTTTCCGGCCCGCCGAGCTCGAAGATCATGCCCCCGAACGCGTCCGGGTTTTCGAGCGCCCGCGCACAGGCCTCCGCCACATCGTCGACATAGACGAGCTGCAGCTGGGCATCGGGACCGAACACCGGGAGCACCGGCAGGCGCGCGACCAGCCCGCCGAACATGTTGAGGAAGTTGTCGTCCTTGCCGAACAGGATCGAGGGGCGCAGGATCGTCGCCTCGGGGAAAGCGGCGAGCACGCGCTCCTCGCCCATCTTCTTGGCGCCGGCGTAGGCGATCTCGGTCTCCTCGTCGGGCTCGGCCGCGATCGCACTGACATGGACGAAGGCCGACGCCCCTTCCGCCCTGGCGGCCTCCGCCATCCAGCCCGGGGCCTCGCCCATCAGGCGATAGAGGTCGCCTTCGAAGCTGCCGACGAGATTGACCACCGCATCGGCACCGGTCAGGCATAGCTCGACGCTCTGCCGATCCGTCGCATCGCAGCGGGCGAACTGGATCTGGCCGAGATTGGCCAGCGGCTTGAGCTTGAAGGCGCGTTCGGGATTGCGGCTGGCGATGCGCACGCGCGCGCCACGTTCCAGCAGAGCCTGCGCGACATAGTTGCCGATAAAGCCGCTGCCGCCCATCAGCACCACGAGCTTGCCGTTCAACGCACTGCCTTTTGCCATCGAAATCGCCTGTCTTTCCGCCTGTGGAATCGTCGCTGCGCCCCTAGCCCCAACCCGCGCGCTGCCGCAAGCGTTCCGGCGTGCGCGCGTCCGACGCGATTGCAGTTGACAAGAATCGCCCCCCTTCGCTACTGGCGCGCTCCTACCCGCGGCCCGGCATCGGATGACCGGACCAGCATTGTGTGCCCAGATGGCGGAATTGGTAGACGCACCGTCTTCAGGTGGCGGCGCTCGCAAGGGCGTGGAGGTTCGAGTCCTCTTCTGGGCACCAGCACTTCTCAAATGCTTGAAATATCTCGGGGATCGTCCGAAAAACGGTCCCCAGAGTGCGTTAGCTACGGGAAACTGCTACGGGAAAAAGGCTCATCATCAGGCCGAAAATCCCGGAAAAGCGTCATTCCTGATGCCCGAAGCTGCTACGGAAACTTGCTACGGGATTTGCCTAAAGGCGTGTTCCAACGAGGGCGAAAGCTCTACTATCGGCACACCTTGCCGGTTGACGCTCAACGACTACTCAACCGCATCGAAATCTGGCGCTCCTTGCGGACGGACAGTCTCTCCGTGGCGTTGCGTCGATTGCCGCGTGTCGTCGCACAGATCGAATCCCAAATCGAACTTGCTCGTTCGATGGCTGGTATGGCCGTCGATGCGGCGCTTTTTCGACCATCAAACGACGATCTCGATCAGCTTCAAGCCCCTATTCCGAGCAATTTGGATCGCTGCTCATCGACGAATGCAGAAGCTCCACCACTGACGCTCGCGGAAGCGTATCGCAGCTACATCGATGACCCGACACGCTCGTGGACCGCCAGCACGCGGGAGGCGTATGAAACGAGCCGCAAGCTCGCCATCGCAGTCATCGGTGGAGATTTGCCGCTGGCCTCGATCTCTCGGGCTCACTGCCGAGACTTCCTAGAAGTTCTCCGCTTTTTGCCAGCCAACGCGGGGAAGTTGTTTCCGAAGCTGACGCCCCGCGAGGCAGCGGAGCACGCCAGAAGGCGAGAAGGCATCAAGGTCATCAGCGCAGCCAACGCCAACAACCTAATTTCGAACATGAGCAGCTTTCTTAACTGGGCTGTGAATGAGGAAATGCTCACCCGCAATCCCGCGCGTGGACTTCGACTGCCTGATCCGGTTAGTAAGCGCGACAAACGCTTTTCGTTCGCGCCCGACCAGCTTCATGCTATCTTCAATGCACCACTCTACCGTGGATGTGTCGATGGAGAGCGGGGCTACAACAAGGTGGGAGACTGCCGACCTCGCAATGCTAGATTCTGGGTCCCACTGATCGCACTGTTCACGGGGATGCGACTCGGCGAAATTTGCCAACTCGACACCACTGATATTCGTGTGATTGACGGAGTAGACTGCCTCGTCGTCAGTCAGCGCTCTCTGGTCGGAAGCACCGACAAGCAGTTGAAGACGACCGCCAGCGACAGGCTTATTCCTATCCACCCGGGGCTCATTGATTGCGGGTTTGTAAGGTTCGCCGAAGCGAAACGGAATACGGGGGGAAAGAAGCTATTCGACGACATAGAGACGGGCTCAACCGGCTCGCGCCCCGTCGCCTTTTCCAAGTGGTTCACCCAGTTCCTCCGCGCTTGCGGAGCGCAGCGCCCCCGCACCTCGTTCCACTCATTCCGCCACAACTTTCGGGATGAGCTACGCGCCGCGCGTATCGAGCACGATATTGCTCTGCTCCTTGGAGGGTGGACTACCGGATCATCTCGTAGCGCAGTCCATGAGAACTACGGCAGCGGCTACCGGGTCGATGTGCTCGACGAGGCCGTGCGGAGGCTGTCGTTTGAACAGGTAGATGTTCAACATTTGGTTTAGCCCCCTTGTGTGTGCTGGCGCAGCTATAGCAAGACCATGCTGAATATCAGGGGAAGTGAGAGGCTTAATGCGCATCACCAGTTATGGTCTATTCTGGCGCGAAGACGAAATCGACTGGTCTCCCGGTCAGGGGATCAAAAACTCGTTTCGACTCCTAGGTCGCATAGGCGCTATCCGAACAAAGATTCAGATTGCCGATTTTAGGCACCAACAAGGCATCTACATCCTTTATGACGATTATGGCCCAAGCTATGTAGGCCTGACCCGACAGCAGGGGCTGGGCAAGCGGCTGAAAGACCATCTTTCAGATCATCTGGAAGGCAAATGGGATCGCTTTTCTTGGTTTGGGTTCAAGGATATCGGTGCTGCTCAAGCAGACGGCACCATGAGCCTACTCGATTTTCAAGGCGAGCTAACCGAGAACACCCACACCACCATTGGTGATCTCGAAGCGTTGTTGATCCGCGCTATTGGACCAAAGAACAATACCGCGTGGATGCAATTCAAAGATGCCGCTGAATGGACGCAGATCAAACATGAGGAAACTGAAAAATACCTTGGCAGATTGAGAGCTACAACAACAAAAGCATGAGCCATTCACTGCACACGCTTTTCCGGGATTTTCGGCCTGATGATGAGCCTTTTTCCCGTAGCAGTTTCCCGTAGCTAACGCACTCTGGGGACCGTTTTTCGGACGATCCCCGAGATATTTCAAGCATTTGAGAAGTGCTGGTGCCCAGAAGAGGAGCGAGCATGGCCTGTTGGTTCGAGTCCTCGGTCAGGCCGTCATTTTCTCGTTTGTTTTCAGTAGTGGTGAGTTCGAGTCCCAGAAGAGGCATCAAATTCGCCCTCATTTTCACGTATTTTCAATTAGTTAGAAAACTCGGTCTGTGCGAAAAGCCCGCAAAAGGCCCGCAAAATCCGTCTAATGCATTGGTTCGATGCCTTTTTCGGGACTCGAAATTGATTCTGCGGCTCCGAATGACGCGGTGGATTTTGGTCTGCTTTGCGCCCCAATCCCGGTCATTCGGGTGGTCGCGATTTTTACCCGCAAGCTGCCGTTTATTCAGACTAAGGTTGATTGCAACTACGCGCCCCAACATCCGGCATACGGATGTTAGACACGTCTTGCTAAGAGTTACCGTGATCTTGGCTTTCGATATCCAAGCGCAAATATCGTTATTGAATCTAAATAGATCCAATCTCTGCGTGTTAGAGTGCTCGCTGCTCAAGCAAGAGATGTTGAGCTAACGCCCAGCCAAATCCGCACCTTGCTACAAGGCGCGACAAATTACGGTCGTACTGGCAAACTTCTGCGACATTGCATTATTAAAAGGTAGGATTGCAACCAACAACAAGGAGGTCAGAATAATGAAGTTTTCGATCATTCTCGCCAGTGCTGCAGTTCTTGCCACGGCATCGCCCGTCTACGCGGCCTCGCAGTGGCAGCCAAGCCGCGCAGTTCAAACCCAGATCCATGGCGACATCGCCGGACTCAAGTCACAGATCGCCCGCGCAGCGCGCTCTAGGGCGATTACGCCTCAGGACGCTTCTTTGCTTGATCGACAAGCCGATCGTCTGCGCGGATTACTGAACTCGTATTCACACGGGGGTCTTGATCGGGAGGAAGTGGGAACATTGCAGCGCGAAGTGAATACTATACGCCGCAATCTGCGCTTGGAAATACGTGATTGGGATCGCGCGCGCCGATGACTTTGGTCGCGAATTCGAAGTGACCAATCCACCACCGCTGAGGAAATGTCCATGCTCCGCAAAACCCCAAAGACTATCGCCGTCGCTTTAATATCAGCCGTCGGCCTTTCGGGATGTGTGCCACAATCCGGGATTGCTGCGAGCGGTGCGACTCCTCGCGTGAACCAGTCCGGCGAACGTATCGATGTAATCACACCGGTGTCCGCCCTCCCAGAGGGCGCGTCAGACCCGCGCAGCCGAAGCGGAGTTGCGTTTGCATTCCAGGCGCAAGGCTCGGAGCAAGGTATTCCTATCGTGCTCGTCCCCGGCCTTGGTCTTTCGTCTAGTATGTTTACCGAGACACCTGATGGCAGGAGCAGCTGGGCGCAAGCATTTGCGGCAGCAGGTCACACCACCTATGTCTACAACGATCCAAGCATTCTTTATGATGCCGAGAGTGAACCCGAAAGCGGTGCGTCGCGCTGGAGCGCGTCTCGCGCATGGACAACGTGGGGAATGGGGCCGGAATACGGATCGGCCTATCCCGATGCACAATATCCGGTCGAGAATTTTGACCGGCTGGTTGAGAGTTTTCCATACCACGTAAGCTATGGCGACGGCGGCCGAGGTGCATCGGGCGGCGATACATCGGTGGCCTTGAAATCGGCCAATCTCGAAGCCTTGATGGATGATAGATGTCCTTGCGTCTTGGCCGTGCATTCGGCTTCCGGCCCGACGGGTTTTGATCTTGCCGAGCGCAGACCCGACCTCGTCGCTGGACTAATTCTACTGGAACCTGTGGGCGCACCCACCGACGCTGCCAAAGTCGAAAGCGTTTATCGCACCATTCCAACTCTCGGAGTTTATGGCGACTATATCGCCCAGCGCCGGCAGTCGGGCCGCAAGGAAGCGGTAGAGACCATGCTCGGCATCATCAACGATAGCGGCGGCAGCTCGGAAATGATCGACCTTCCGGCAATGGGCATCGCGGGCAACAGCCACCTCATGTCGCAGGACCGCAACTCCAATGAAATCGCGCAATTGATTCTCGGCTGGATCGATAAAACTGTCCCCTGATTGGTCACCGACCTTTCTTGCCAAACTGAAAGATACACTCATGATTGCCAGGCATAGCCTGTTCTACAGCGCCTCGCTTGCCGCTCTCATTCCTCACCCCGCGTGGGCGCAGCAGACCGACACTCCTGCAGAAACGCAAACTGGCGAGAGCCAGAATTTGGAGCAAACCGACGCAGCCTCTGCGGACGATCCTTTTATTGATGACGGCTCAGGCAATGTCATCGTGGTTACCGCATCGGGCGAGCGCAAGCTGCGCGGAGCAGTGGACGGTGATATCGAACCCGAAGTTCAACTCGACAGAGCCCAGATCCGCGCGCTGGGTGTTTCAAACCTCGCAGAAGTCCTTGAGGAATTGGCGCCGCAAATCGGAAGCGCGCAAGGCCGTGGTGGTGAGCGCCCGGTAGTGCTGGTTAATGGACGCCGCATCAGCAGTTTCCGCGAAATTCGTGGCTATCCGCCTGAAGCGGTAGTGCGGATCGACATCCTGCCCGAAGAGGTTGCACTGACTTATGGCTATAGCGCCAATCAGAAAGTCGTGAATTTTGTTTTGCGTCCCCGGTTCAACGCTATCACCGCCGAAATCAGGGCGGGCACAACAACCGATGGAGGCGGCGGTACCCAGCGCGCATCTGTCAACTATCTTGCGGTGAGGCAGGAAAACCGCCTTAGCGTCGACCTTGAATATAAACGTGATGGCGGCTTGTTGGAAGCTGACCGCGATATTCTGGCCCGCGATCGCGGCGCAGCATTCGGTACTCCTGGCAATGTCGTTGCGGTGAGCGGCGGAGAGATCGATCCTGCATTAAGCGCCCTTGCCGGTGAGACCGTCACGATTGCTGCGTTGCCAGCGGAAGTTGGATCCCTACGTGATTTCGTCGCCGGTGCAAATGATCCAGCCCCTAGTGACGATACGGAGTTCCGTAGCCTGCGCGGTTCGAGCGATACAGCCGACCTCTCCGTTTCGTTGGCGCGCCCTGTTGCCGGAACGACCACCTTTAGTGGCACGATTGGCATCAGTGCACAGGAAGGCACGAGCCTTTTAGGTTTACCTGAAGTAGCCGTAATTGTGCCAGCTACAAACCCAAATTCGCCATTTGTGCAGGACGTCCGCGTCTTGCGCCAGATTGACGATGCACCTGCTTTGCAGCGGGAAACGAGCTCTCGCAATTTCGAGCTGGCGACAAATTTCTTGGGCGATTTGGGCGGTTGGCGTTGGTCGGCGGGACTTGGTTACGATCATGGCGAAAGGGAGACCTTGACTGATAGGGATCCGGCCCTCGACGCCTATCAACAAAAAATCCTGACAGGCGATCCGGCGCTCAATCCTTTCACCCAAATCCCTTCATCGGCGCTGGTTTCTGCCGGCCGCGACCGATCCTATTCGAATACCGAAGATGTGAGTGCGCAGGCCACCTTTGGGGGAACGGTGCTCCAGCTTCCTGCAGGATCAGCTACCGCCTCTTTGCGCACAAATGCTCGCTATCAGCATATCGACAGTCAATACTACCGCCAGAATACGGTGGGTGCTGCAGTCCTCGACCGAGCAACCTTGGGCGCTCAGGCAAGCTTGGACGTGCCAGTTCTCGAATATCGCGGACCAGGCCCAGACTGGCTGGGCGACTTGTCGCTCAATCTCAACAGTGAAGTAAGCGAATTGTCAGATGCGGGCACTCTTTTAACCTTGGGCGGGGGCCTTAACTGGGAACCAATTCCCGAAATCCGAGTGATCGCCTCGTTTTCGCGGGAAGAAGGCGCGCCCTCGATTCAGCAGCTTGGCGACCCTCTGATTGAGACGCCCAATGTCGCGACAATCGATTTCGTCACGAGCGACACCGTGGAAATTACCCGTCTGAGCGGAGGAAACACTGGTCTCGGCACTGATACACGGCGCGTGTTCAAGCTGGGCACTACTGTCCGCCCGTTCGAGGAGTTCGACCTGTCGCTAAATGCAAATTACACCGACACAAGGATCGACAACCCAATTGCGAGCTTCCCTACCGCAACGGCTGAGATCGAGCGCGCCTTTCCTGACCGCTTTATCCGCGATGCCGGCGGAAGGCTCATTTCGGTTGACGCGCGTCCCATCAATTTCGCTTCGTCAGAAGAACGGCAATTACGCTGGGGCATAAACTTGTCTGTGCCTATTGGCTCTGAGAATGTGGCGCGTGGCGGAGGTCGTGGCGGCAACAGTGGCGGAGGCGGAGGACGTGGTGGCGGAGCCGGTCGCGGCACAGCGCCCTCTGACAGCGCCGACGCTCAACCAGATTCGTCTGGGACACAGAGCACAGTCGGCGAAGCTGCCGGCGCGCTTGGTAACAGCGACGCGTCAGAATCCGGCAAAACACAACAGGATAGCAACCAGAGCAGCCGCCGCCGGGGTGGCGGCCAGAGTGCGGCGCGCGGTGGAGGGAGCGGAGGTCGTGGTGGCGGCAGTGGACGCGGCGGCGGGGGTGCCGGTCGTCTCAGCTTCTCGGTTTATCATACCTGGGCATTGGAAAACCGGATTGAGATCGGCCCTGAGATACCCGCACTCGACATGCTCGACGGATCGGCGACAGGCGGCAGAGGCGGCGCGCCGCGTCACGAAGTCGAAGCACAGCTCGGTTTCTCGCTTGCTGGTTTTGGGGCGCGCGCGACGGGCACTTGGCGCTCTGCGACGAATGTTCTTGTAGACCGGCTCGACCAGGCTGGATCGCCGGACGACCTCTTCTATGAGCCGGAAATGCAAGTCGATTTGAGGCTTTATGTTGATTTCAACCAACAGCGTAGCCTGGTGGAGGAGGTGCCCTTCCTGCGCGGATCGCGGCTAACGCTGAACGTGGACAATGTCTTCAACGACCGGCCAGATGTGTTCGATGGAGCAGGGATAACGCCACTCGCATATCAACCATCCCTACTTGAGCCAGCCGGCCGGACGGTTTCGATTAGCTTCCGCAAACTGTTCTTTTAGAGAGCTGAACGTTGGTATTGCGAAATAAGCGTGCGCGGGGGGGGTCAATACAGTGCTAATCGATTAACTTCGAAGTGACAGCTTTTCCACGCAACACCCGAAGTCCGGACCGTCCGCTTGCGGCCCAATTCCTACCAGTCCGCAAAGCGCCCTAATTACGGTCATTCGGGCTTTGATAGAGATCGCGTGAAAGCGGACCGTCACCAGCGCTTCGGCAATGAGTCCCTCTGACCGATTATGGGGGGAAGCAGCGCTCTTCTGTCCTAGGCCCGAAGGGCTTGCCTATTCATTCTGGCGCCCCGCCCACCGCCTGATAGAGCCCGACCAGCGCGGTCAGTTCATCGGCCCTTACTTGCACCAGCGACAGCTCAACGCCTAGCAAGGCACGCTGTGCATCGACCTGCTCGATGTAGGGTGTGTAGCCGGCACGATAGCGGTTGCGTGCATGGCGAAGTGCATCGGCCACGGCAACCTGCTGGGCTTCGAGTGCAGCTTTCTGCACTTCCAGATTGGCCAGAACCGCCATGCGATCCTCTACTTCGCGAAAAGCGTTGAGGACGGCCGAGCGGTAGGCCCAGGCCGCCTGGTCCCGTTGCGCTGTCGCCCCGTCGAGCTGTGCCTGGAGCTTCCCGCCCTGGAAGATCGGAGCAAGGATGCTGCCACCCAGCGACCAGACACTTACGGGATCGGCAAGCTGGTCGGATAGCACTACACCCGCCGCCGCTCCGAGATCGATGGAAGGCATGAAATCGGCGCGGGCCACGCGCATTTGGGCATCGGCCGCCGCAATGCGGTACTCCGCTGCCGCGACATCCGGACGGCGGCGAAGCAGCTCGGACGGAAGGATAGCAGGTGCAGGTGGCTGGCGCAGATCGGCCAGCGTCCCGCCCCGCTCGATCGCACCCGGCAATTCGCCGGTCAGTACCGAGAGGGCGTTTTCCTGACGCGCGATCTGCGCCTTTAATTGCGGAACGAGTTGCGCGGTGGCCTGGTATTCGGCTTCGGCCTGCCTGAGAGGTAGCTGCGAGGTGTAGCCGACCTCGGCCCGGTCGCGGGCGAACTTCACCGCCTCCTGCCGTGCAACCAGCGTTTCCTTGAGCACGGAAAGCCGGCTGTCGAGCGCCAGCAGGGTGATATAGCCGCTGGCAGTTGCCGCGCTCACCGACAGCCGCGCCGCCTCTGCGCCCGCCGCGCTGGCAGCGACACCCGCCTCTGCGGCATCAATGCGGGCGGCGTTCTTGCCGAAAAGATCGACTTCGTAGGAGGCGCGGAAGGCTGGCTGTGCTGCAACCGAGGTCTGCGCCTGACCGAAGGGTGATATCTCGCGCCGGACGCCGCCCTCCACGCCAGCGCCGACAGAAGGCAGGAGGTAACCGCGCGAACCCAGTTCGGTCGCGCGCGCCTCCTCGACACGGGCAGCGGCGACCTGCACGTCGGCGTTGTTGGCCCGTGCCTTTTCGACGAGGTACGAAAGCTGAGGGTCGCCGAACGAGTTCCACCAGGCCTGTTCGACCGGCGCGGTCACACCGAGGTCTGTGCGCCATTCGGTTGGCGGGGCAACGGCGCTACCGATCGGGGCCTGCTGCAGCGCGGGTGCGCAGGCAGAGAGGGCGAGTGCGGTGGTGGCCATCAGGGCGAGCGATCTGCGCTTCACGATCAATCCTCCGTATGGACGGTCGCGACAACCGACATGCCCGGACCGAGCCGCTTTGCCGCCTCCTGTCCCTTGTCGAGCACGATGCGCACGGCGATACGCTGCGGTACCTTCACGAAATTGCCTGCGCCGGTGTCGGGCTTCACGAGGCTGAATTCGCTGCTGGCCGCAGGCGCAATGCTCTCGACGCGGCCGGTCAGTTCGATACCGCCCAGCGCGTCGATTTCGAGCGTGGCGCGCTGGCCGACCGCCATCTTCGCGGTCTGCGTTTCCTTGAAATTGGCCACCACCCAAAGATCGTCGGGCACGATATACATGAGCTGGGTCCCGGCAGTGACCAGCTGGCCGACACGCGCGGTGACCTCGCTCAACCGGCCCGCACGCGGGGCGCGGATTTCGGTGCGCGACAGTTCGAACTCGGCAAGTCCCTCGGTCGCCTCGGCGCCCGCCACCTGCGCTTCGAGCGCGCCGCGCCCGACAGTGACCGAGCGCACGTTTTCCGCCGCAATCGCGCGCTGCGCCTGCGCCTGCCTGACGCCTGCCTGCGCCTGCTGTAGCGCTGCGCGGGCCTGGTCGCGCTCACGTAGCGAAACCGAGCCTTCGCCGACCAGCTCGGCAATGCGGTTCATGTCGGCCTGCGCCTTCTGCAGCCCGGCGCGTGCAGCAGCAACGGCGGCATCCTGCAGTTCGAGCTGAGCCTGTGCCGAGCGCAGGCTTTGCGCGCTGTTGGCGAGCGTGGCTTGTTGTGCTGCCGTATTGGCCTCGCCCTGCTGGAGCTTTTGCTGGAAGGGCGCATCGTCGATCCGCGCCAGGAGGTCGCCCTCTTGGACGCGCTGGAAGTCAGCCACCGGCACTTCGACAAGGTAGCCTGCAACCTGCGGACTGACGACCGTGGTACGGCCGCGGACGTAGGCGTTGTTGGTCGTTTCATCGCCGCCTGCGAAGGGCGGCAGGCCCCAGGCGAACAGCGCGCCGAGAATGCCGAGGACAATTATGATCGCTGCGACGACAATGCGGCGGCGCGAGGGATAGGGCGACCACCCCATCTCCTGTTCGGGAGCGGGTGCTTCATCCGGAATGATCTCGGCTTCGGTTTCGGCCGGGGGCGAATTGGTCATTGTCTGGTCCTTGCGAGCATGGCCTCCATGAAGGCCAGTTCCTTGGCAAGCGGGTTACGCCCGCGAATTTTGTTGAGGAGCCACGGCACGAAGACGACGACGAACGTCACTGCCGACAGCGTGCCGATGAGGAAGAAAACGTCGTTGAAAGCGAGCACGGCGGCCTCGCGGCCGACTTCCTGCGAGACACTTGCGGCAGCGGCCTGCTGTTGAAGCGCGGGATCGCCCTGGAGCGGCGCTGCGCGCTGAGCGGCATTGCCGAGAGCCTGGCCCAGCTGCTGGTTGGCGAGAGTGAGCGTACTGCCCGCATCGATGAGATGCGTCTTGAGGCGCACGGTGTGGAAGGCGGACAGCAGCGAGATCCCCGCCAGGCCGCCGATCGATTGCGAGAGCGAGAATATCGCGATGAAGCTGATGACATAGCTCTGGCCCGCCGCAAGCGCGCGCAGCATCCCCTCCATCATGATCGGCCCCATGGCGAAAACCGCAGCGAAGGCGATCGCGGCCTGCGTGAGGTATAGGTCCTGCGGCCGTGTCATCACCCCCGTGCGCGTATCGGCAAAGGCGGCGATGCAGATGACGAGGATCGCGAAGAGTACGGGGCGGGTGAGGTCCTTGGGATCGAGGCGAACCACCGACAGCGCCATGCCGCCAAACGTCGCCCCGGCAAGCACCCAGAAATAACCGGTCAGCTGCTCGTTGCCGTAACCCAGCGCGGCGAGCATCCCGCTCGCCCCGAACCCCTGTTCGGCAACGAGGATGCGCACCGTCGCCCCGATCAGCGCAAGCGCGAGGATCGCGCGGCTCGACAGCCAGCTGAGATCGAGCATGGGGCTCTTGCGGTTGGCTTCGATCAGGAAGCAGCCGCCAAGCGCGAGGATGCTGGCGGCCAGCGCGTAACCGAGCCATGGCGTGTCCCACCACTGGATGCGGCCCTGGATCAGGAAGGCGCACAGTGCTGCGACCCCGACGACGAACAGGGCGATGCTCGGGATATCGAGCTTCTCGAAGGTCTGCTTGCGGATGCCCGGCGGCAGGCGCAACCAGTAGACCATTCCCAGGCCCAGTAGCGAAAGCGCGAACTGGAACTGGAAGATATGGCTGATCTCGCCGTCGACCAGCAGCACTGGCGACAGCGCGCGGGTCAGCGGGAAGGCGACCTGCGTGAGGCCGAGCGAGATGACCAGTCCGCCAACACGCATGGCCGCAGGCAGGCCCTGCATGAGGTAATAGATCGCGAGTGCGGAGAGGCCGCTGGCGGCAATGCCCGCAACTGCGCGCGCGGCGAGCTCGGGGTAGTAGCCGGGCCCGATCATCTGTACGAAATTGGCCGCGACCAGTCCCGCCATGGCCCAGCGCACGAAGGGCTGGATGCCGAATTCCTGGCGCACGCGGAACAATAGCATGCTCATTGTCGCGTAGGTCGAATAGAAGGCCACGGTCAGCCAGCCTGTTTCGACCGGGGTCAGTGCGAATTCGGCTTGGAGTGCCGGTGCGTTGGCAAGGAGGAAACCGTTTTGCGCGCCGCCCACCAGGGCCATGAAGATGCCGATGGCGAGATAGGCCGCTCGGCGCGCCGGAGGATGGTCGGGATTGGCCGGAGAGCCGGGGAGGATCGGCATCTCGTGCGGCTTGAACCGGTAGCCGTCCACCGTGTCGATGAGGGTGTTGCGGCCCGTCACTGTATCAGCGTTCCCTCAACGAGTACCTCTTCGAGCGCGGCTGCAAATTGGGCATCGTCTTCCATGCCGCCGACAAGCTTGCCGATGCGTTCGCGCCGGGCGATGGTACTGGCGGCGGAATAGATGAAATTCGCCACCCTGAAGTCGAGATGCGCCGGCGGCTTGTCACGCTCCTCCGTTGCGGCTTGCGCCAAGGCGATGAAATGCTGGTGAAGGGGCAGCGAGAGCGTTTCGAGCAGCCATTGCGACCGGTCGCTGTGGACGGTGATGTCGCGCAGCAACAAGCGCGGGACCTCGGGGCGATCGAGAAGATAGGCGAGGAAGGCGCGCGAGGAATGGGCCAGGCGGTCCTGCGCGGTGCCGGCGTTCCTCTCGCGCAAGGCAAGATCGAGCGCGTCGTGAAGGTCGACCGCCGCCTGCGAGACGATCTCTTTCCAAAGCCCATGCTTGCCGCCGAAACGGTAGGAGATCAGCGCCACGTCGACACCCGCATCCTTCGCGATTTCGCGCAGCGAGGTCGCTTCGAAACCCTGCGCGGCAAATCGCTGCAGCGCGGCGTTGGCAATCGCCGCGCTGGTATCGGTATTGGGTTCGCTGGGGCGTCCGCGCCCGCGTCGGTCAGTCATGTGCGCTTCCTTGTGCGTCGCAACATAAGGACCGGCAATTCAATATTCAACGTCTGTTGAATAATTCGACAAGGTGTGGGGCTCCCTGCGCGGAGCGACCCGTCATCCATGGATAACCGCGATTTCGCGAACGGTTCCGCGGGCGACGAAAAATTGCGTTTCGAAACCGATGTGGGTTGGCGTGTTTCAATGGTGAAGCGCCGTCCGGTTACGGCGCACACCCCCCGCTGGCAAAAAGGACTACGCGCATGAAAATCCTCATGGTTCTCACCAGTCACGACAAACTGGGCGACACCGGCAAGAAGACCGGGTTCTGGCTCGAGGACGTGCTGAAGCAGCAGGGCGGCGATTTTTCCGAGGGCGGCGTATTTGGACCCCACGTCGTCAGGGATGGCCTGCTGATTACCGGCCAGAACCCGCCGTCGAGCGAGCCGACCGCCAAAAAGCTCCTCGAATTGCGGGCCGCCGCCGGGTGAGCCGTGCCGGCAGGCGCTTCAGTTGAGCCTGCAGGCCTCTTTCCACACCATATCGGCCCGCTTCGAACGCGCCTTGCCCGTCCTCCCGGGCGGCGCAGGTTCGTAGCCTCGTCGACTGCTAGCGTGCCGTTCTGCAGCTTCTCGAGACGCGAGTATTTGGAGATCCAGAGCGGAAGCAAGACCCAGTTGAACGTCCGCTTCCGGGTCGTTAGCGGACAGGCAGCTTTTCGACGGAATGGGCCATTAGGGTACGGTCAGCTAGCGGCCAAATACCTGCCGAACTGCTCAGGGCGTTTCGACTAGATATGGCTGGAAGACTTGCGCTGATTGCTTCTGGTCAAGGACGAACCTTTGATCCCGATGAGTTTGGTCGATTCTCTCGAGGTGCTTGGTTATCAGGTGACTGATGCCAGCACACTGAGCGAAGCTCGGGATCTCGTCGGAAGAAAAGAATTAGACTTCGTGATTTCAGTCATGGGGCCTCCAGATGCCCGCTATCGGCTCAATTTGGCGCCTGATCGGTCGGACAACTACGCGCCCACATCACGTTCGTATGACCCGCCGTGCCGATTTCCCAGATGCAGACATTCCTCCGAGCAACACCAGACCGTTGCGATTTGCGGTCAATTCAGGTTGTAGCATGCTCAACGGCTGGATCGCCGAGCGAAGCCGTTACTTGTTTGACGACAGGGACGTTCTTATTATTGACGGGAGGGGACGCTTAGCAGTAGCAACCGAGTACTGAATCTCAATGCGTTGGTTCGCACTCGATTTCATAGTGGATCGGTTTAAAGCTGCCGCCGTTGGACGCGTATGCGGAACAAGCTGTAAGGCCGATAACGAGATCCATTTCGGCTCTCAGGCGAATATAGTCCCCCGGCTTGCTTATCGGCGGGTCGACACGCAGTGAGCCGTCCGGCGCTACAGGCACATTCATGAAAACGTTGAAGGCGCATGGTATCTGGTCGGGTTCGATCCCGTAGGGTGCAAGCGCCTCCGCCAGGTTGCCGAAGCAGCCGCGGTGAACGGGCTGGTCAGGATAGAAGTGCCGGAAGGTATCTTCGCTACAAGGCGTCAGCAAAAAATCATGCGTGCCGACCTTATCCTCGATGATACTCAGCATGGCCTTTGATCGGTTGGACCACAGCTGATTACCTTCGCTTAACTGGAGCGTCTCTTCGTAGTCGAAGGTTCGCCCATTGGAGAGAGCTTCGCGCGTATCTTGTGAAGCAAACGCGACCAGGTCGCTTACTTGCGTGCCCTCGGGGTCGATCACCTTCAGAACCTGTCCACACTCGAGAGCGAAGGCGGTCCCGCTGCGGGGGGCAATGACTTCGGTCAAGCTTTGGTCCTCGCTCGTTTGTCGCGAAAGGGGCATTCCCAATCGTCGGTCACCACACGACCGCTGTATTGGCGGGCTTCGCTCGCTTCGCCGTGCCGCGCCAGCATGGGGTTGAGAGAGCCGGCTAGCTCCTTGTCTCTTTCAAGAATTCGTTCGCGCATGCGTTCATATCTACCTTCCTCGCGAAGCTGTTCGAATTGAGCGTGGAGATTGAACACCAGCGTGGGCCTTGGAAAACGACGTGCGGGCCGAGACGCCCTTGGATGGAGTCCTACCACAAAGAACGCTTCGCCGCCGAAGCTCAAAGAAAAGTGCGGGTCTGAAGGGTCGGCGCTGACGCGATGATCGTAGCGTTGACCAAGCCAATGATCCTTATCTGCGAACGATTGAATGCGCGTCCACATCAGCGTTTCGAACTCGGCTTCATCCAGGTTTTCAGGGCCTGAGAATACAACCGCGAGGCTCCGCAAACCTTTGGGATCAGCCTTGTAGTCCTCAGCCCATTCCATGAGTTCGCGATGGATACGAACATCGTCCCATCCGCTCTCCAGGCTATGGCATACGAGGACCTTGAGAGTTCCCTTCGCCAGAGCAGATTTTGCTCCCACGCAGGGAAAGTCTGATTCGGCTATTCGGGCGCGAAGCTCTTCTTCCCCCTCGATCCGGGTTTCATCATCGATAAGCATGGATATGAAAATTCATCACCTTATGACTAGTTCCATCGCTGGGCAGCAGGTTGCCGAATGTGGTGAAGGGGTTCAGGATCACTGGGAGCCAATTGGGCAGCTCATACAAGTGCCGCACTCATCTAGGGCTATCCCAGACCGGGCACGACGGTCGAATGGTTCTGAGATCGGGATCAGGTAGGTGGAAGGTGCTGCGGTCTCTCGACATTCCCCATGGCATCCGCCTCGTCCAATTCAATGTCCTGTTTCGGTATTACCGTAAGGCGACCATCGGTTTCCAGGACCACCCAGTTCGCATCGTTTGTGGCTAGGCCATGTTCGCGCAATGCGCTGCAGATCTCCTCTCTAGAGATGCGAGTCTTGCGTAGGGCCGAGTCGATATATTGGCCCTTATGGGTCAATAGGGTGGGGGATGCTTTCACCAGATGCGCGACAAACTTGGAGCGAAGGACGACCCACGTCAAAATAAACTGCAAGATCATGATAACGACGATAGCGACCGTGGCACGGAGGGCTGGAACTGAATCAAGCAAGATGCCCGAGGCAGCCAAGCTTCCAACGGTGATGTTTATGATCCAGTCGAAATTGTTCAGCTGAGCCGTGGACCTTTTTCCGAACACTTGCACGAGGACGACTATCAGGGCGTAGAACAACACAGCCGAGAGAGCGGTGTCGATTACGTCATTCCAATTTTTCAACCAGTCTGCAGTCTCACTCATCAGGCTCCTCCTCCCGGTATGACGAGGACAGGTAGCGTTTGTTCCATCCAGTCTCCTTGTTCACCGATAAGCTGCCACGGGAGCGGGCGCAGGCCCGTTGATTTCAATCGCTGCTTTATGATGGGGATCGGCTCTTGCCTTCTATCGAAATGCTGTAATCGACCAATCAGAGTCGGATTTTGAACGCGCTCGGATAATCGAAGGGGGTGATCATCGACTTTGGGTTGTTGGACAGGCGCAAGCCAAAAGACTGTTTTCCTATCGCTGTCCAAATTCTTGGCACCGCCTCCTGCGCGAGAGTCAGGTCTTGGTTGATCTGGGTGAGCGCTGAGGTCGGACCGTGCGCCGCCAACGCTGGACGGAAAGCCTCAATCTTGCTGCAGAGGCATTCGCCACTCATCTGCGTGTTCCGACTTGAAAGTCACTAGGGCCCATTCACACAAACAGCCCCGCCGACGGATTACAAAGCAGCATAGTTTCTGGCAGCGGGAACACGGTGAGCGACGCCCTCTAATTTTTATTTTCCGGATTTTGCCGGGCTCGTCCCTGTCGGCAGCTTTGTTAGTAGCTGTTCGCCGCTGAGACAGCTGCGGTGCGCAATGGAACGGCAGGCACCGAAATGCGCCGCAGCATGCCCTGCCTCGCCAGATTTAAAACGGTTCAGTCTGCTAGGAATATTTCCGAAACGAGTCGCGTATCGGTCGGGGTTTCACATCATTTATTATACTTCCCTGCCCCGAGCATGCAAATTGCGACCCCTAGAATAAAAACCGTACCAATTACTACATTTCCCACAGTGCCTTCGCCCAATTGCCGGGTTTGCGGAAACGCCATACGAAACGCTCCACCAAAACACAGCAACCATCCTGCCAACGTAATCGACAAATTCCGACTAGGCCGCCATTGGTTATGATTGGTCACGACGAACAGGCCGCCCACCAGCAAAAATAATCCGTTCAGATACACAATCGCTGGATCTGCGCTCTGCCAGATTTCAAAATTGGCTCGCTCCGTTGCGGCAACAAGCACAAGCGTCGGCCCCAAGACCCTAGCTATGCCCACCGTGCTAGGATCGTTTGCCTGTCCCTTGTTCATATCCGCTATCCCCGAAGGGCGGATTGCGCGGCCCCACTTTTTCCAAAGAAAGGTCATTCGATAGCCTTTCGTGCATCACTCGCGCGCTGAGCGGATACGTTTTACGTGAACTGCATCGGAGGCAGCTAAAGCCGGAATTGATACTCGTTCGCCTAATCAGTCTTGCAATTTGCGATCACTCCCGCGTCCGACAAACTTCCGAGGGCGACGCGGGAAATGCTCAATGCTGCCGCTTGGTTGATAGTGATCCGAAAGGGCGAGCTGATGCGACCCATATCGGCACCGGCGGCCCTAAAGCATTTGAGCGGGATGCCTAGCGTGGTCCACTCTCGCTCGGCTAGCCTGCCGAACTCGGCAATCGGAACAGAGTTATCGCAGGGGTTACCGTCGCAACGCATAGACATCGAGAGTGCGTCGGTGATGGATGAATCACGACGCACCGTGCTGAGCAGCAGCATGTCGCCATTCGTTTCGCGTGAGATGTCAATCGGGTCCATCGCAGCCAGCTCGATCGCCGCACCTTGGGAATCGATGGTGAAACTTCGTGCGCCTTCCTGCACGCCGTGGTCGGTAGCCGAAATCCGCACACGCCCATGTAGCGCATCCACTGGCACAGTGGTCACGCGAAGCGCATTGCTACCGTCGTCCTCAGATACAATGAGCGACCACGATGAGGCGGGGGAGCCAAGCTCGAAGAAGACACTCCCATTGCTGCCGTCGTCGCTGACGCCGCTTTCCTGTGGGACCGGTGTCCAGGCGCGCGGACCGTCTGCATAGCGCAGTCCGTAACCGAACGGGAAAAGCATGGGGCCGCCGTGCTTCGCCGTAGCAGGCCATCCGGTCGGCAGCAGGCCCTGGAAGTCGTGCGCGAACACACCATTCCTGCCTGCAAAAAGCATGTCGGCGACGCCGCCACCTTCCGAACCGGGCAACCATGCGGTGACGAAGGCGTCGGCAGTGTTGAGCGCTTCGTTCACATAGAGCGGGCGACCGGTGATCATCACCGCGATGACTGGAATGCCCTGCTCCTTAAGCCGTCGCATGGTGGCGATCGGGCTGCGCAATTCGGGGCGCAATTGAAGCGTGGTGATGTCCCCCTGGAATTCCGCATAGGGCGTTTCGCCGAAGATCACGATCGCGGCATCGGGCCGTTGCATGAACGTCCCGTCCTCCGAAAGCTGGGCACTGCCGCCGGTGGCCCTGGCGGCCTGTTCGATCCCCGACCAAAGCGAGGTGGCCCCCGGGAAAAGGTCGTTTTCGAGCCCGGTGCCCTGCCAGCTCAGCGTCCAGCCACCCGACTGGCGCGCGATGTCGTTCGCCGCGTCGCCCGCGACGAGGATGCGGCCGCCCGGCTGCAAGGGCAGCACGCCGGTGTTCTTGAGCAGCACCATCGACTTGCGCACCGCCTCGCGCGCGACCGCCCGGTGGTCAGGCGCGCCGAGCAGATCATACTCGCCCGACAGCGCGCGCTGCGATGGCTTGCCCATTGCGAACAGGCCGAGCCGTTCCTTCAGCCGCAAGACGCGCGCAACCGCGTCGTCGAGCCGGTCCATCGCGATCGTGCCGTCGCGCACCTGTGCCAGCGTGCTGTCGTAGAACATGCGCCAGCTGTCGGGCGCCATGAACATGTCGATCCCCGCATCGACCGCCCGGGGGCAGCTGGCGTTGCTGCACCCGGCGACCTGGCCGTGCGCATTCCAGTCGGTGATCACCATGCCGTCGAAATTCATCCGGCCCTTGAGTACGTCGGTTATCAGCCCGCGATGCGCGGAAAGTTTGACCCCGTTCCAGCTCGAGAAGCTGGTCATGATCGTGGCGACACCGTTCTCAATCGCCGGGATATAGGGTGCGCCGTGGATCAGCCGTAGCTCGAGTTCGGAAATCGCCGCATCGCCCTGGTCCCGGCCATCGGTGGTCCCGCCGTCGGCGAGATAATGCTTGGTACTGGCGGCGACGTGCGGGCCGGCGAGGATCGGACTGATCGATGGCGGGCCCTGCAGGCCGCGGATCATGCTGCCGACGTAGGCAGCGACCAGCGAAGGATCGGAGGAATAGCCTTCGTAGGCCCGCCCCCAGCGATAATCCTGCGGGACGGCCACGGTGGGCGCGAAGGTCCATTCCTGCCCGGTGACCCGGATCTCGACCGCGGTGACCTGTCCGATGCGCTCGATCAGTTCGGGATCGCGCGTCGCGCCCAGTCCGACATTATGCGGAAAGATCGTGGCGCCGATGATATTGCTGTGGCCGTGCACCGCATCGGTGCCCCACACGATCGGGATCGCGGGCTCGCCCACCGCGACATCCATCGAGGCTTCGTAAAGAGCGTCGGCCAGTTCGAGCCATTTCTCCGCCGGAGCCAGATCGTCGCCGCCCGGCCCCGAATTGCCCCCGTTGAGGACCGAACCGAGGCGGTAACGGCGCACATCCTCGGGCGTGACGCTGGCGATGTCGGCCTGGATGATCTGACCCACCTTCTGTTCTACCGTCATGCGCGCGAGGATCGCCTGGACGCGCGCCTCGCCTGCTTCGGTGAGCACGCGCGGGAAGGCGATCTCGGGCCATTGTTCGGGATGAACGCTCGCTTCGACGGGCATATCGCCCGGCGCATCGGCAGCCACGACCGTATCGGTCTGCGCCGTTTGAGCAAGCGCCGGTTGCGTGGCCATGAGCAAGGCGACCGGCGAGGCGGTCAGAACTAGCAATCTGGAAAGCATAAACCCCATCCCATTCGGTCGCCCGTGTTTCGGTTTCGACCACCTTTCCCTGACAACCTTGACATAAATGTCGCGGAGACAGGCTGTTTCGCAGCAAATGTGCGGCATTGTTTGACAACGTTGACAGAAATATGCAACCAGTAATGTCGCGTAAGGGGCATAGCGTTTCCGATTCGGGGACGCGCACAAGCCTCACGTTCTTGAGAGGTCCGCACGGGGGTGCGGTTTGGGAGGATACTGAAATGGACAGCGGGATTTTGCGTAATCGGTCGACGTTGCTGGCCGCCGCATCGATATTGGCAGTGGGAACGGGCAGCATGCCCACCCTTGCACAGGCGCAGGCCGCAGCCGAGGCAGGCCAGCAGACGGGTGTCGAGGACGACAACGTCATCGTGGTCACCGGTTTTCGCGCATCGCTCGAAGATGCGCTCAATGCCAAGCGCGAATCGAACCTGATTATCGAATCGGTCACCGCCGAAGACATCGGCAAGTTTCCCGACCAGAACGTGGCGGAATCGCTGCAGCGCCTGCCGGGCATCCAAATCGATCGCGAGAACGGGCAGGGTTCGAAGGTCCGCATCCGCGGGCTCGACCAGAACGTGACGCTGCTCAACGGCGAGCTCTTCGTCACCGGTCTCGAAGTCTACAAGGTCGGCGAAGGAAATTACAACCGCAACGACAGCCTCGAGGGCGTGCCTTCCGAACTGATCGGCGGCATCGAAGTGTTCAAATCGCCCAATGCCTCGCTGCTCGAAGGCGGGCTCGGCGGGATCGTCAATCTCAAGACGCGCAACCCGCTCGACCTCGATGAAGGCCTGACGCTCGCGGGCAATGCCAAGATGAGCAAGGGCAGCGAGATTTCGGGCTGGGAGCCTGCCGGCGCGGCCGTGCTGGGCTACAATTTCAACGACCGGCTCGGCGTGATCGCCTCGTTCAGCTACGAAAAGACCAACAACCACGTCAATGTGCTGGGCGGCGACAACCGCGGCAACTGGGCGTTCAGCGAAGGGCGCCGCGACACCGCGACCGTGCCGACCAATTACTACGCGCCCGAATATCGCTACGTCACCGACCGCGACCAGTATCGCCGGCGCTGGGGTGCCTCGCTGGGCATCACCTATCGTGCGACCGACAATCTCGAGGTCAGCGCGCAATATTTCCATTCGGACCTGAAGATCGACACGCGCGAAGCCTCGGTCAAATTCCCCTTCGGACAGGGCGAATCCCAGGGCCTCGTCGGCAGCTATACGATCAACGAGAACGGCGTGCTGCTCGACGGGACGGTCCGCGCGCAATCGGCGGAGGCGATTTCCTTCGTCGATGTGTCCAACATCAAGTCGGACAATCTCCAGTTCGGGCTGGAATGGGACAACGACACCAATTTCCGCGCCTCGGTGATGGCGAATTACGCCACTTCGAGCATGAAGCGCGAGGTCGCCAATAACGACGTGCGCTACACCGCCTATGGCGTGCGCGGACCGGGCACCTCCGGGTCGCAGCCCGGCTTCGTTCCGAACGCTTCGGCCCCGCCGACGATCGACTTCATCTATTCCAATGGCGAATTCCCGAGCTTCGGCCTCGCGCCGACCAGCCCGCAGGACCTGTTCAACAATCCCGATTACGGCTTCTTCAAGTCGCACTGGGCGTTTGGCGACCGGTCCGACATCGACGGCCATTCGATCCGCGCCGACTTCGCCTATGACGTCGACGACAGCTATACCGACACGATCACGCTGAGCGCGGGCTTCCGCTATGGCCAGCGCACGGTCGAATTCGTTTCGGGCCGCTATCTCGCCGACTTCAGCGGCAAGGGCGAACTCGATGCCACCGCGATCCCCGAATCCGAACGGGTCGACGGCTATCAGTACAACTGGACGCCCTATGGCTATTTCCAGGACGGTGCGATCGGCTACAAGATCTGCGACCTGCCCGAAGCGAACAAGCCCGCGGCCTTTGCCGGCTGCAGCCGCTTCGGCAATTCGCCCGCGCTGATCACGCCCTACGAAACCTTCGTCAGCAATCCCGAACGGGTCGAGGCGATCGCCAATTTCGCAGGTGGCGGCAAGGTCATCGGCGACACGGTGCTGGTGGCCGACCGCTCGCGGATGACCAATGCGCTCGAGTGGATCCAGGCGCTGTATCCCGATACGCCCTTCACCTTCTTCGAGGACCCGCTGCAGACCTACCGGGTGAAGGAAGAAACCAAGTCGGGCTACATCATGGCCGACATCGGCGGCGAAGATGATCCCTATCACGTCAATGTGGGCCTGCGGATCGTCAACACCGATCTGACCGTGGACCAGAACCAGCCGGCCAATGCCGATCCCAGCTACTGGGGCACCGACAGCTGGAACGGCGTGCTGCGCGATTTCACCACCAATACGATCATGCGCAGCTACACCGACTTCCTGCCCAGCGCGAATGCGGTGTTCGACGTCAGCGACGGCACCAAGGTGCGTTTCTCGGCCGCAAGGGTCGTGGCGCGCCAGCCGCTGGTTTCGCTGGGACAGGGTTTCGCGACCAACTTCACCCGCGATGCCGCCGACGACCTGTTCAAATTCACCAATGGGTCACGCGGCAATGCCGAACTTGAACCCTTCCGCGCCTACCAGTTCGACCTGGGTGTCGAACATTACTTCGGCGACCAGGGGCTGCTTTCGGCAGGCCTTTTCTGGAAGGAGGTCGACAGCTTCATCGTCAACGAGACGGTGGCGGTGTTCGTCAACGACCAGGCGGGCGGACGGCTTGGCCCCGTGTCGCAGCCGGCCAACGGTTCGGGCGGCCGCGTGAAGGGCTTCGAGCTGGCGGCGCAATATGCCTTCGACTTCGGTCTGGGCTTCACCGCCAACTACACCTTCTCGGAGACCGAAACCGACTTCAGCACCGACTTCACCGATAACCTCCCGCTGCCTGGCGTGTCGAAGCATTCGGCCAACGGGCAGGTCTATTTCGAACGCTACGGGTTCGCCGCGCGCGCATCCTACAGCTGGCGCTCGAAGCAGTACCTCGGGAACTTCGGCTTCGCCGATGGCTCGATCACGCGCACGCTGGGTATCTACCAGAAGGCGTTCGGCCAGCTCGATGGCCAGATCAGCTACCAGCTGACCGACAATTTCGAAGTCTTCGCCGAAGCGATCAACATCACCAAAGCAGATACCAGCGTGTATCTGCAGTTCCCCGAACTGCCCTTCCGCTTCGAATCCGGTTCGCGCCGGATCTACGGCGGGGTCAAGTTCACCTTCTGATTTTCGGTCCCTCCCGAAAATGGATGGCGGCCCTTGCTTGCAAAGGCCGCCATCGCTTTTTTAGGGTCCGGTGGCGGGGGAAACGGGCATGATGACGCAAGTGCAAGGCGAAGGAAGCGGCGCAAATCCGCTGCGGTCGATCTGCATCGTCGGCGGGGGCACCGCAGGGTGGTCGGCGGCGGCACTGCTCGCCCGCGTGCTGCGCGGCAGCGGCTGCCGCATCACGCTGGTCGAATCCTCCGCCATCCCGACGGTCGGTGTGGGCGAAGCAACGATCCCGCCGATTTTCGATTTCCTGCGCAACATCGGTGCCGACGAGGTCGAGTTCATCCGCCGTTGCCAAGCCACTTTCAAGCTCGGCATCCAGTTTCGCGACTGGCGGCATCGCGACCATGCCTATTGGCATCCCTTCGGCAATCTCGGGGTAACGATCAACCAACGCCCCTTCCACCATTATTACTGCCGCAACCTCGCGCAGGGACACAGCGAGAGCCTGGCCGATCTGTGTCCCTCGGTCGCACTGGCCGAAGACGGCAAGTTCACCTTCCCCTCACCCGATGGCAACTGGCCGGGCGGCGCGGTCGCCTATGCGCTGCATTTCGATGCCGGGCTGGTAGCCGCCTTTTTGCGCGAACACGCCGAAGCCGCGGGTGTCGAGCGGCTCGACCGGCGGATCGTCGGCGCGACGCGCGGCGAAGGCGAAAGGATCGCCGCGGTACAGTTCGACGATGGCGAAACCCTCGCGGCGGATTTCTACATCGACTGCTCGGGTTTTCGCGGGTTGCTGGTGGAAGAAACGCTGAATGCCGGCTTCGAGGACTGGAAGCACTGGCTGCCCTGCGACAGCGCGATCGCCGCTCCGACCGCGGCGCAGCAACAGCGCGCACCCTATACCGTTGCCACCGCGCGCTCGGCCGGATGGCAGTGGCGCATTCCGCTGCAGCATCGCACGGGCAACGGGCTGGTCTATGCCAGCGAATTCATCTCCGATGCCGATGCGCATGAGGAACTGCTGGCCGGGCTCGATGGCGAACCGCTGGCGGACGCGCGAGTGCTGCGCTTCACCGCCGGGCTGCGCAAGCGCGCCTGGGTCGGCAACTGCCTTGCGATCGGGCTGTCGGCGGGCTTTCTCGAACCGCTCGAATCAACCAGTATCCACCTGATCCACACGGGGCTGAACCGGTTGCTCGACCTGTTCCCCGATCGCGGTTTCGACCCTGCGCTTGCCGATGCCTACAATCGCGACGTGTGGCGCGAATATGCGCATATCCGCGATTTCCTCCTGCTCCACTATGTGCCCAACCAGCGCGAGGGCGAACCTTTCTGGGACCACATGCGCGGCCTCGACCTGCCCGATACGCTGGCCGAGAAGATCGAGCTGTTCACCCGTACGGGCCGGATCATGTCCAAGCAGCGCGAACTGTTCTCCGACATCAGCTGGTTCTACGTCATGCATGGCATGGGGCTGGAGCCCGCGGCGATCGATCCGCTGGTCGACGTCGCCCCTTCCGCCGAGGTGCGCAAGGTGATCGACCAGCTCAGCGGTGCGATGAATGCCTTCCGCAGCGCGGCGCCCACGCATGACGCGATCCTCGAGCGCTTGCTCGACCCGTCCGAAACGCGCCGGCCGCATTTCGGCACCGGGGTCGTCTGGGCGACGCGCTAACTCACTTCGCCTATCGTCAGGCGGGTGGCGGGGCCACGGTCAGCCGTTCGACGAGGCTGTGCGTATGAACCACGGTCGGCCCCGGTTCTTCCCCTGCGAGTTCGCGCAGCAGCATGTCGGCAGCAGTGTGGGCCATCTCGACCACGGGCTGGCGGACCGTGGTCAGCCGTGGCCAGACCACGCGTGAGATCTCCGAATCGTCGAAGCCGACCACGCTGAGGTCGCCCGGCACCTCGAAGCCCAGTTCGCGCGCGGCGGACATTGCCCCCACCGCCATGTCGTCGTTCTGCGCGAGTATCGCGGTTGGACGCAGCTTGCGCGAGAGGATCCGCTTGGTCGCTTCATATCCGGATTCGAAGCTGAAATCGCCGGTCTCGACCAGTTCAGGAAGAAATTCGATCCCGGCATTGTCGAAGGCAGCGCGATAGGCAAACAACCGCTGTTCGCTGACTGGGTGATCGGGGTCACCCTTGATGATCGCAATGCGCTTGTGCCCGAATCCAATCACATGCTGGGCAATCTCCCGCCCCGCGGCGATGTCGTCCATAGTCGTCGCCAGACCTACGTCCTTGCGCGATTGCGGCGTTATCCGTGCGAAGGGGATGTGCGCTTGGATAAGACCGTCGAGGACCTGGGAGTGGTCAGCTGCTGGCGGCGCGAGGATCACCCCGTCCAACGCGGCCGAGCGGATCGTCGTCACGACTTCGGAAGGGTTGTCATTTACCGATTCGACCGGCAGCACGATCAGGCGATAACGTTCGCCATGCAGCCGTTCGAGAGCGCCGCGCTGGAGCTCGACGACGTAGCTCGGGCTGGGTTTCTCGTAGACCAGCCCGATGAGATAAGATTGCCGCCGCACCAGGCCCTGGGCCATGACATTAGGTTGATAATTCAAGTTTTTTGCCGCGCGCAGGACCTTCGCACGCAAGGCTGACGAGATATGCGGCTCATTGTTGAATACACGCGAAACACTCTTGGGCGAGACTTTAGCCAGCTTTGCAACATCGACTATAGTCGATGGCCTATCTTCGCGTGTCATGCCAATTTGGTGGCCTCCTTGTCCCACGCTGTCAATGTCTTACTGCCACGTTGGGCGGGATCAGAACGCGGCCACTAGTCCCTCGGCGCATAGCGTGTATTGCACTTAACGAATGCCTTCTTCTCGGGCCTCGAATGTTAGATCTTCCTCTTCTATCAACCTAACGTACATCCCCACACGACGAGGAAGCGTCTGTGCTTCCCGTGCAATGATCATGAAGATTCCAAGCGCCGCGCCACCGCTCATTACCGACTGGCGCGTTCTCGGAAAGCAATTGACGAAGCTTCGACTGTGTGTCACACACTGTGTATCGCATCATGGAGGCTTTCGTCATGCGTCTGCAGTTTCCAGCCTTTGCCGCGCTTTGCCTTGCAAGTGCCTGCTTGCCAATGCCCGCTCAGGCTGGGCAACCCAACAATTCATGTGGCTCTGCGGCACTCAGCTATGTCGAGGGTGAAGTGCGACTCGCCTATATTGACCACGGGCAACCTGGCGGCCATCCGGTGCTCTTGGTCGGCGGTACCGACCAACAGATAATTGAATGGCCGGCGCAGCTTATTCTTCAATTGCAGCAGAAGGGCTACCGGCCGATCCGGTATGATCCACGTGATGTGGGCTGCTCGACTCACCTTGAGAAAGCTGGTGCGCCTGACTGGGGGAAGATTTTCGGGGCCCTTATGTCGGGTGCACAACCGCAGGTTCCCTACAGCCTGAATGATTTGGCCGCTGATGCACTACGCATTCTCGACACCCTTTCGATCGACCGTGCTTACATTGTGGCGGCGTCAGGAGGGACAGCAACTGCTGCTGAGCTCTCGTCCAAAAGCCCTGACCGAATAGCTGGGTTAGTTTTGCTGATGCCAGCGTCAGGAGACCCGACGATCCCGATCCCAGCAGACCCGGCAAAGATGGGAACAGTGCCTCCTCCTCCTGCCTCGCAAGCCCCGACAGAAGAGGTAGTCGCCTATCGCGTTGCTCTCGGTCTTGCTCTGGAAGGTGCGGAGTTTCGACGCGCCGAAGAGGAAATTCAACATCAGGCTATTCTCGCTACCGATCGTGACTGGGATCCGGACGGAATTGCACGCAGCGGCGCAGCTATCCTTGCAGCGGGAGACTTGCGAAGACTCTTCAAACAGGTGTCAGCTCCGACAGTCGTTCTTCATGGCCTCGATGATCCTCTCATCTCGCCTGCTCATGGGCAAACGGTCGCAGCGACAGTTCCAGGAGCGCACTTTGAAGGAATAGCAGGACTAGGGCATTCATTTCCCCCAATGCTCGCTAGCAAGGTAGTAGATGCGTTGGAGCGCGTAAGAGCCGCAGGCCAAGAGGCCCGTAAGTGAACATAGCTGACGAAACAGCTGTTCTCGAGGCTCTGCGCCACGAGCTTCGCCGAGGCACACTGGTCATGGCAGTGCTCGCCGCATTCAGGTCGGAGCGCTTCGGAGCAGAGGGTCTCGAGACGCTCAGGAGTGCCGGAACCGAAATCGAGCCTGGCGCCCTCTATCCGATGCTGAGGCGATTAGAAAGCCAGCGTCTGCTGTCGAGTGACCGCCGACTGGATGATGGCCGCTTGAAACGATTCTACACAACGACGGCTCGAGGTGTCGAAGTGCTCGGTGCGCTGAAAACCGAACAGGACCTGCTCGCCCGCAGCCTTATCCAACTGATGAGATGACTATGGAAAATCGCAAGAAATACCTCGCGAAGGTGATGTTCTGGCTGCCTTCACGTTGCAAGAAGGACATTTATCTCGCTCTCGAGGCGGACATCGATGAGCATCTCGCAGCCGAAGAGGATCGCGTAGGTCATGAGCTCACACCCCAAGAGGAGGAATTGGCTCTCCGCGCATTTGGTGTACCACCTGTGGTAGCCACGCGGTACAGTATGGAACTCCCGTTGATCAGCTCCGGCTTGATGACTGTCTATCGCCGTGTTCTGTTTATAGCGTTGGCTGGCGTAATCCTCGCGCAGATTGTGTTGATCATTCCCGACTTTATCGATGCGGAAGCAGGTAAGCATGGGCGATTGATCGTCGAGACTGGACGACGCGCAACATGGGGTTTCTTGTTGGCGTTCACATCAGTCACGCTCGTTTTTTCTGCGCTGACGAGGATCTACTCGCAATGGGGGAAGATCAGATAATTACGGATGGAACCGGTAGCCTCGCTTCACGCAAATCGAAGTGAGCGTATCACCCAGGAGGCAATGACTTCGATAACTCCCAAAAGGTCAGGACCGTGGACAGTCAGTTGATAAACATGCGGTCCGCCCGCTGGAAGCAATTGACGTCGTACAAGCATACCTCCCTCTCCCAGTTGGTTGAGAGGCTCGGCGATTGTTTTTAGAATGATGCCAGTCACGTCAACCTTGAGGTTTCTGGACAGCTTCGGTTCCAAGATCGGCGCTCGGACAATCTGCAGTGTCGCAAGGCTTGCCGGTCAATCTGACCGCGTGAGCCGCCAAGAAGATATGACTTGGGCTCTATAAGGTACCATTGCACGATATCGGTGGCAGGACGACTATCGTGTCGCCAACCCCCGAGCACTGACGCTGAGCGGGACAAGCTCACGCCAGCGCGAAATGGTCTTCTGCTTTCATAGCTGAAATCTAGCTTTGTTTGAGTGGGCTTGATCCGATCTGAGATCATTTCGGATCAACGCGCGCTGAGGGCTTGGTGTCGTTAAAGCAAGTTCCCTCCACGAGAATTCCCGCCTTCACAAGCGTTACACTGCCCTCGATGGTGGGTTCGCTGTATAACTCGAACCTCCCGTCGAAGACGTCTCCATCCTCTGATCGCCTAACGCGCATCGCTGCTCCGGTACTACCAATCCAGTCGATAAGCCGCGCATTGGCCGCAACTCCATCGCTCGCGTCCACATATTTCAATGTACCGTAGCAACCCGCAGGCAAGGTTCCGAAGATGCCGTTCTCGTCCAGATTGATAGGTTCCTCGACGCAAAAACCCACATCAATCTTAATGCGACTTGGCATATCGATAGTTAGATAGCGTACAAGAAGTCCGCCGCGGGATTCTCTTCCTGTCGACCTCAGCAGTTCGGCAGCTGCATCGGCAGCGCGGGAGATCACGGCTGGAAGTTGATCCATCGACACAACCCTTCGCACCCCAATATAGCGCTTTTCGCCGAGCGCCTCCCAAGCTGGCTCGAATTTCATTCGCATAGTCCCTCTTGTTTCGATTGCCTGCGGATCGCTGTCGCTCTCCAAGCAACAGTGTTTCCCAGTTGAAGTGGTGGGTTAGCCGGGCCCCAATACACAAAAACCGTTCCCGAAAGGATCGCTGCAAAAGGCAACTGACCTTGGAGCCTGGGTTCGATAAACTGACTCAACTGCTCCACCCGCGCGTTTGATCGACTTGAGGCATGACTCGAAATCTTCGAGGTGAATGTCCAAGTGAACGGGTGTCCAATGCCGGTCATATCGCCGTAGGTCAGTGCTGGACGCTGAGCTGTGCGAGCCCTGCGCCTTCTCATGCAGACAAATGCTAAGGTTGCCAGCGTCAAGAACCGCCATAATTGGTAATGGTCGTGAAGTTTCGAGAAAACCGAAGACCAGCTTGTAGAACAAAATGCCGGCCTCGAGATCGGGCACATCGATGCTAAGGTTGACCGCAGAGATGCGGGGCATTTTGAGTGATCCTTTCTGTTCGTCGCTGGGGCTTGGCCTGAATACTGCCCGGGATGGTCCGTCGCGTAGCGCCCCCAAAGTCGGGTGGGAGGCACCCCAACGGGCTTCGGGATTGACGATAGTATCGGCCGTCTCGATGGCGCACTCTTCCTGGGTCATTGGATTGCGTTCGCAGGACTGCGACCGAACAACATTTCGATGTAGCATGCGAGGTGATCGAGGCTGGCGCGCGCGATCTCTGGATCGTCGGCAGCCTTGGCGAGGACGAAGGCGCCCTGCAGCACCGCTTGAATATGGGCAGCAACCCCCGCTGGTGACATGTTGGACGAAATCCTGTGCGCGGCCATCGCGGCTTCAATATCTGGCTCAAGCGTCTCAGCATGTGCGAAGATACTGGCGGCGCAGGACTCCCTTATGGCGGGGTGAGAGCCGTAGACCTCCTGAGCGAGAGCGCCAGCAAGGCAGCTGAACTCGGCCGGGTCGCCCTCTATAATCCTCTTCCTGTACGCAATGTACTCGAGCAAGCGGTCTAATGGATCATGACAAGCATGATAGGATGCATCGGCAAACAATTCCGATGTCGTTTCCGACCAATGAATAACAGCAGCGACACCAAGAGCTTCCTTGTTCTCGAAATGATGGAAGAACGCACCTTTGGTGACACCTGCTTTCCTGCAAATATTATCAACCGTCGTCGCACAGAAGCCCTGCGCGCGAATGAGGTCCCGCGCGGCTTCCAATAAGCGTGTACGCGCGTCGTTGCGCGAGAGATCACAAGAATGAAAGTTCGTCATAACCCGTCGTACCGACTAGTTGGTATGCTCGTCAAGCTGTTCGTGGGTGCACCCGGTTCTTCAGCGTGCGGACCGTCTGCATAGCGCAGTCCGTAGCCGAACGGGAAAAGCATGGGGCCGCCGTGCTTCGCCGTAGCAGGCCATCCGGTCGGGAGCAGACCCTGGAAGTCGTGCGCGAACACACCATTCCTGCCTGCAAAAAGCATGTCGGCGACGCCGCCACCTTCCGAACCGGGCAACCATGCGGTGACGAAGGCGTCGGCAGTGTTGAGCGCTTCGTTCACATAGAGCGGGCGACCGGTGATCATCACCGCGATGACTGGAATGCCCTGCTCCTTAAGCCGTCGCATGGTGGCGATCGGGCTGCGCAATTCGGGGCGCAATTGAAGCGTGGTGATGTCCCCCTGGAATTCCGCATAGGGCGTTTCGCCGAAAACCACGATCGCGGCATCGGGCCGTTGCATGAACGTCCCGTCCTCCGAAAGCTGGGCGCTGCCACCGGTGGCCCTGGCGGCCTGTTGGATCCCCGACCAGAGCGAGGTGGCCATGCGCATGGTTGTAAAGCTGGAGAACCAAGAATTCAGGGTACAGAGATCGGCGGAGGCAGATCCTCTATTCAAGTGAAGTGAGCTGCGACTCCAAAGCTTTTACGAACGCAGGCCTTGCTGTGCATCGCGCCAGGTAGTGGACCAGGTTTGGATGGCGCTCGAATGTCGACTGGTCGCTGATGTCTCTCAGCACACAAGCCATTAACAAATCAGCACCGCTGAACTCGTCCACCAGATAGTCCCGCCCCCCTAACGCATCGGACAGATCGTCAAGCCTTTTCGAAAGCTGCTCTACTGCAGCTGTGCGGCGCAATTTCGCCCACTCTTCGTCCGCATGGAACAGGTCGATATCCGCAAGACTGGAAACGAAAGGTTCGATGCTAGCGATGGCAGCGAACATCCAGCTGACCACGCGAGCCGCATCAACTGGATTGGAAGGCATCAGTTGCGAGGACTGGTTTGCGATATGCAGTACGATAGCGCCGCTTTCGAACAGGGCAACCTGCCCCTCTCGATACACGGGAACCTGACCAAAGGGCTGCTCCTTGCGATACTCCGTTCCCTTAACGAAATCATCCGTTACTAAACGCTCCTCATAGGGCCGACCGACCTCTTCGCAGGCCCATCGAACCCGCAGGTCCTTGACGAAACCGCGGGCAAAGTCCGGCACCCAGCGGAAACCCGTAATGACTGGTCTGCTGTTTCTATCAATTGACATGATAGCTCCCCATAAATTCTTTCGATCGCCGGGTTGCGCTAATCGTTCATAGAAAGATGCGGGTCATGTCCCGTGACGCTGACCGGCGGCTTGGCAACCTTTCGTGATGGTCGGACTTGGAGTTCCCCGCGACAGTTCGGGCAGGTTCCGTCGAGTTCGCGGGCGCATTGTACGCAGAAAGTGCATTCGTAAGAGCATATCCATGCCGCTTTCGATTCTGGCGGGAGGGGGGTTTGGCACACCTGGCAATCCGGCTTCAGGGAAAGCATACTGATTTCACGCATCCTAGGCTTCGGTTGCGGGCCAACATAGAGTCTGATTTTAACCCACGTTTCGGCCTCCACCGAAACATCTGACGTGAGCATCGGATATCTGCCCTCTACGTCCTAGAGGGAAGACAATGGCTACACATACAGCTTCGGTAAGATGGCATCTGGAGAGTGGAACTGACTTTCTGGCGGCGAGATATAGCCGAGCGCACCAATGGTTGTTCGACGGGGGAATGGCCATACGCGCATCATCTTCCCCCCAGATCGTTCCGGTCCCCATGTCGGACGAAGAGGCGGTGGACCCAGAAGAGGCCTTCATTGCGGCCATAGCTTCGTGCCACATGCTGTTTTTCCTGTCGCTTGCAAGCGCGGCGCATTTAGCGGTCACGTCTTATTGCGATAACGCCACCGGCGTCCTGAAGCGCTCCGGACGGTCCATGGCATTTGAGACGATCCAGTTATCTCCTAAAATAACCGTGCCCCGGGCGTCCACGATCAGCCGTGATCTTCTCGAAACCCTTCATCACAGGGCGCATGATCAGTGCTTCCTCGCCAACTCGGTAAGTTTCCCCATTCAATGCCAACCCGATTTTTCATTTGATGCCGAATGAGCCCGCCGCGATGGACGATTGGAGGGCTAGTGCACTGCGCAAGCTAACAGATGAAAGCAATTGCAAGCCCACTCCGCTTATCAAACTGGTTGATGAAGGGACTTTAGCGCACATTTGGCTCAAGGACGAAAGTGCCACTCCCTCGGGATCGATCAAACATCGGCTGGCTAGGAGATTGTTCTGGCGAGCAGTCGTCGACGGGCGGATCGGTTCCGACACGAGCCTTTACGATGCTTCTTCCGGATCGATGGCTCTTTCCGAAGCATGGTTTGCAAGAATGCTGGACCTGCGGCTTGAGATAGTCGTGCCCGCGACAATCTCACGGGAGAAGAAATGCTTGCTGGAACGGGCTGGAATCCGTCTGCATATCGCGGCCGATCTGGAGGGCGCGCGAAGGAAGGCTTCATGGCTGGCCGAACGCCATTGCGGCTTCTTCATTGATCAGTTCGTCAATGCAGCGGATGCATACGGGCACGATGTGCCTTGCGCTGTCTTTTCGGAAATCCATGATCAGTTAGAGCGATCACCAGACTGGATTATAGCGGGCTGCGGAACCGGAGGAACCATCTCCTCGCTCGCGCGCGCAGTAGTGCTTACAGATAGCCCCACCAGGATCTGCCTGGCAGATCCTGACGGCTCCCTGTTCCATTGGTTGGCACGAAGAAACGAAGGCGCTTATCGGCCGGGCCAATGGCTAATCGATGGGGTGGGATCGTGTGAGCCAAGGCCTGGGTTTCGCCCATCGCTGCCGTCCCATTCGATAGCGGTCTCCGACGAAGCGGCTGTGGGCGCCTCGTGGGCGCTCTCCGAGCATCTGGGGCGACCGTTTGGCAGCTCTGCTGGAATGAACCTTTGGGCAGCCGCTCTTCTCTGTTCCTTTCACGAAGAGCCCTGCGTTGCGGGCCCGATCGTGACCCTCAATCCTGATGATGGCGCACGCTACACGACGACATCGCTGTCGACCGAATGGTGCGAGACAAACGGCTTGGAGATCGCGGAATTCAACCGGGCCACTGTCGAATTTCTTAGGACGGGGCGACTTCCGGACGACTTTCGCGATTACGATCGGATATCCCGTCATGCAATCGCCGGGTAATCGGTCAAGTAAACGTACCGAGGTGATGCTCCTGGCTGTAAGCGGGATGTGTCTTAGACCGTATTTCAGCAGCTTTGCAGCGGTTTCCCCCACACTGACCAACACCCACGTCCTGTCAGGCCATCAGGTCGCAATTCTAATAGTACTACCAATAGCTGCCATGGGTCTGGGCGGCCTTGTGGCGCTGTTCGTAACCGGATCGAACGCGCGGCTTTTGGGCTTCCTTACGGCAGTGCTCGCGCTGGCCTCCCTTGCACGCGGATTCTCCTCACCATTGGGCCTGTGCGCTGCAGGTGTCATTGCAGGACTATCCATCGGAATGGCGAACGTACTCGTCCCGAGCTACGTGCGCTCATACGGAGCTCGCGAGAAAGCCTTGCTCATGGGCGTTTATACGAGTGCGCTCTGCGCGGGGGCAGCGATCGGGGCCCAGGTGACGCCCATGATCCTTGTAAAGGGTGAGTCGTGGAACACTGCGCTGGGTTTCAGCGCCGTTTTTCCAGGAGTTGCCGCTTTCCTGTGGTTCGCCACGAGGTCGAACAAACCGATAATGCTCACGGTCCGCAAAGCGAACGACATGCCCCACTGGAGGACCTTCGGTCCGCTGGCCTGCTTTACCGGTCTTCAGGGTATTCTTGCTTACCTGGTTTTTTCGGACCTTCACCCCGCCCTGGAATTGCGAGGGCTCGGTGTGCGGACGGCTGGCAGCCACTCCGCGATCAGCATGCTGTGCCAGATACCCGGCGCGCTCCTTATCCCTGTAATTGCGGTCCGGGCCACCGACGTCGGAAAGCCTTCTGCAGTTACCGCGGTTATTGCCGGCACAACTTTGCTTGCGGTACCCTACGTGCCTCAATCGCAGCTGCTATCTCTGCTGATAGTGCAGGGCCTGGCCCAAGGTGGCCTAATCGGCCTAGCTTTACTGCTCATTGCTCTTGCCGTGCGCGACGAACACTGCCCTGCAATAACTTCGTCATTAGCCCAGGGTCTCGGATACACGCTAACTGCTCTGGGCATTGCGCTGGTGCTTTTTCTTCGCGGAACCCCGTTCGGCGAACACTGGGAACAACCATTCATCGGTGTGGTTGTCGCCGGCCTCGTAGTTTCCGGTTGGAAAGCCGCCCCACAATCCAGCAAAAGCAGGTGTGCCACCGCAGTTTGAGATTTTCGACTCTTTGCCTGGCTTTGATGGCTTAGTGCACTCCCTTGCCAGCGTCCATCAGACGGGCTGGAGAGATAGCAAATTCCGTCTCGAGAACGCGAGCGCCGCGGGGCGTAAGGCGCAGCGCTCGCGAGCCTGGAACGCTCATAACCCACCTCGATTTGAGGGCGAATTTATAAAGCTCCGCTCCGAAGCGCCCTCCGATATGCGGGCGCCTTTCGCTCCAATCGAGACAAGAGCGGCAGCTATAGTCGGCGCAACTAAGCTGCGCGCTTGGCCCTATAGAAGGAAACGACCAGCCAAGGCCGCGCAGAAATTCGATACCCGCCGACGAGAGATGGCCGGTTTCCTCTGTTAGTGTCAAAAAGTTCTGCCTTACCATCGCCTCGGCCATCGCCACGGCTACCCCACCGGCCAGATGATCATAGCAAGTGCGCAAAAAGCGCATTTCTGCGTCTCTGGGACCCGTCCGGACAGGGCGGCAAGAAGTAGATGCCATCTCATCGGCGCCGATCACCATCATGCTCTCGAGCAGGCGCGCTATCTCAGGTGTGCGAAGCCTGTGATATCGATGACGTCCCTGCTGGACGCAGGCAACAAGGCCAAGGCCGGTGAGGATGGAAAGGTGGTCACTGCCTGTCGATGGTGCGACGCCCGCAGCCCTGGACAGTTCGCCTGCTGTAAGAGCGCGACCATCCATAAGTGCGTAAAGCATGGCTGCGCGGGATGGCTCTCCGATGGCCGTGCCGATACGCGCAATCGTTGCTACAGTCACCATGGAATTCTTGTCCTTCCCGGGCAGGACACCTGGCAAACCCGATGCCTGTTGAATACACTCTGATTTCGATACCCCTCGGCATGAGTGGGCCGAGCCTGCCCCGGTGAGCTTATTCGCTGCGGGTGCGTATCATGTGATGCGCGGCTCACAGTCATAGCCCCGCGCCGGATTGACGTCGGCGAGGACGAGCGCCCGCCCCGACAGGTCATTCAGCAATTCTCGCTGACGCGCTAAATGACTTGGAAATCTGGGGCATCTCGAATGCGGAAGCAAATTCGCGAAAGCAGGCTATGCTCCCCTCGATTGGACTATCCGAAACGTCAGCTGCGCTCGGGAGTCCCTTCGAGTGATGCACGAGAAAAGCCGCTGTGTTTGGATCTGTTCTCACCGTGACATCTGCAGCCCGTTCTTCGGCCCGCGTGACCGAAATCTCCTTGCGCAAAAGTTCGCAACGATAGCATTCCTCACCGAAGATGAAATTCACGGCGATCGCGCGCCCCGGCGCTCTGGCGCTCACGAAAAGGGTGCGAAGAGAGAGCATAAACGAGACAGGGGATAAAGGGGCAGACGGGTCGTAATCAGGATGTCTCACCGACCACCTTCCCAGTTCCTGGAGGATGGGTTCGGCCGCAAGGCCCCATTCAGTGAGTTCATAGATCCAGCTTGCCGCGGGCGGGGGGAGCCGGCGTCGCTGGAACATCCCGACATCGAGCCCTCGCCTCAGCTTCTGGGTCAGGACATTCGCACTAATGCCCCCCAATCCTGCCCGCAAGTCGCTGAATCTCCGGGGGCCCAACATCAATTCTCGCGCCACAAGAAGCGTCCATCGATCGCCGACAAGCGACAGTCCGTAGGCCGCCCCGCAGGAATCGTCATAGGACCTGAGTGCGGGAGCGCCATCGCTCTTCATTATGTTACTTGACTCCATAGTTACAAAATATAACCACACTCCTGCCCTTATGCAAAGACCCAGTCCTACGGTGGCTGGAACCTGGGCATTCGAGCCAATCCTACTGGATTGGAAAATGCGAAGTGAGGATCGCGCATGCCGGAAATTATTTACGATACGATCGAGGTAACAGTTCAACTGCACGGTCGGCTGCAGGATGTCTTCGGCGCGTTTGCCGATCCGGCCAAGCGCTCCCGCTGGGCAGCCCCGAGTGACACGGCAGCCTATTTGATTGAAACGGCCGACTTCCGTGAGGGGGGGCTCGACATCGTGCGCTGTGGTCCGGTTTCTGACCCGGTCTTCACGGTGGCTACTCGTTATCACCGCATAGTCAGCGATGAGCTTATAGCGGCGACGGAGGAAATCCGTTGTCTAGGCAACCTGCTTGCTCTCAGTCAGAATTCGATCGTGTTCAATGATCGCGCTAGCGGCCAGGTAGAGTGCGCTCTGACCGCGCAAGTGATGTCATTCGCGGGCAAGAACATGGCTGAGGATATTAAGTCGGGACATGAGGGCTCATTCGAGAAGTTGGCAGCTTACCTCCAATCCATGTGAACGTTGCGGATTTAGCTTAATCGCTTGCTCTGGTTGGACAAATCTTCGGTGCCTCACTTCCTCCTCGGGATGCGGTTTCGCCAAACCAAAATTGACGACTTGATCGACGATCAAGTGAGCCTGCCCGCATGAGAATCGTGCGAGTGGCGACCGCTTGCAGAGCTTCCGCATGAATCACCAATCAAGGTCAAAGCCCGGCTATCGAACCATGACCTGCAAAAGGCGTCACAGCTGGCGCAATGGCTTTTGACAGAGCACTCAGTCGAACTCATCGAACTGGGGCAAATCGTCGGTGATTTCGTGCCATGGTGCCTTCGAGGCAACGAAAATATGTTTCGACGGTCGAATCGACGGCGCTTGGTCTAAGGTACCCATGGCCACGTGGGCAATTCGGCCGTCGTGAACGAGAGAATAGATTAACGATCCACAGTTTCGACAGTGCAGATCCTGAGCGGCCTTATCTCCATAGCGGAAAATCGACTCCTCCCCCGAGCGTACACGAAGTTTGTATGACGCAATTCCAGCAAGCGACTTAAACGCTGCTCCTGTAGCCCGACGGCAGTCCGAGCAGTGGCAATTCAGGCTATACTCAAAGGCGTCAGCTACCTCGTATCGTACGGCCCCGCACAAGCATCTCCCTGTAAGACGGTCATCTACGATTTGGGCAGAATGGGGGCTTTCGGTAGACAGCCCTTTGTTTTGGTCCAACGAAGTCGGCCCGTCAGACATGTCCAAGTGCAAGAACTGATTAAAATCCGACGCCCGATAGCCGCCGAATGGCGCGCCGTTGCTGAACCCGAACGAACGGTATAGCGCGAGGGCCGGCTCAAAGGAAGCCCCGGACCCGGTTTCCAAGCTCAGCCGCCAAATACCTTGCTCCTTCGCCACTTCGATAATGTGCTTTAACAGCGCGCGGGCTACGCCTTTCCGCAAATGCTCAGGACTGGTACGCATAGATTTAATCTCGCCCTCGGCCCCAGGAAGGACTTTCAACGCTGCAATCCCGAGAAGATCTCCTTCATCCCAAGCCGCCCAAAAGCTGATCTCCGGCTGCTCGAGGCCTGCTAAATCGAGTGCGTAAACGCTGCCTTCCGGCGAGTTTTGCCGCATACCGTTCAGATGCAGGAGTAAGAGCCTCTGTACCTGCGGATCGCGTAGGTCCCCGGCAGAAATCCTCACGTGGGCACCCGTAGCGCAACGAGGTATTGCGCGGCCTGCTCTGCATTTGTTTCAAACACCGTAGGGCCGTTCAAAAAGAAGCGGAGACAATCCCGCTCCCCTACCGCGTATGTCTCGCCCTGGCATTCGATCCTGAGCTTCCCCTTAAGGACCAAGATATGCTGCTCCAGGCCATGCCTGGAAGGATGCGGATACTCTATCCTCTGTGCTGCCGGCAATTCGCCGTAAACTAGCTCAATCTGGAACCCAGGCTGCGGGGGAGATACGGAAGTTCTCCGGTACCTTGTAGCGGGATCCTCCCAACAAAAGGCCTCGGCCCACTTGACGATCGACGGACCGATTTTCTCGACATTGAGTAACAATTGCGAGGTCGTTAAACCATAGGCTGCGCACAGCCTACCCAGAACCTGCGCAGTCGGACTCGTTGTTCCGCGCTCGATCCGAGACAGGGTGGCTCGGCTCACACCAGACCTCTTCGCCACCTCTTCAAGCGATAGGTTGTGATCATGCCGCAAGGTTTCCAAGTGGCGCGCTAATTCGAGGTTCTCCCAACAAACACCTCTCTCACTTCCGATCAAATTTCCCATATTCGAGAAATGCTCGATTTCTGCACGCGTGTCAATCAATTCCAAATTACCCCCCGCTAGACGGGCTGTTGAGAACCGAGGAGGTTGCCTGGAATCAACAATAATAGCTCTGAAAACGGAATGGAGCGGCAGTAAGCAAACTACGTGAAATTGCTTGCGATTCCGCTACCTTCTATACCTCAGCGGGGGAGGAAAAGCTCTGCTCATAATTTAACTCAAGTTGATCCGACGAGGCTCGCTGAGGCGGGCTGATATCCAGTCCTCAACTTCGTCCTCAGACCATGCAACCGCGTATCCGCCCAATTGTACGGGCTTCGGGAATTTGCCTTCGCTCATCCAGCGATAGATCGTCGAACGGCCAAGCGCGACGCGGTGCTGCACTTCGGGCAAGCGAATAAGACGAGTGACCCGACGGGCTTCGGTCGTTCCCTTGTCGATCTCCTCACCCACGATGGCCTCCTTCGAGGCCGGCAAAGGCATCGCCGAGCAGCGCATCCTTTCGTTCAAGCTCATCGATGTGGTCGGAGAGCAGGCGCGCAACCCGGTGCGCGGTGCCTTTGGCCCAACGCGGCTTCACATCGTGAACCTGGTTGCCCAGGACACGCTCTAGTGCTGAAGGCAGCTCGCCGGAAAAGTCCTCGAAGAATTGCGCGAGGTCCGATTGCAGCCACGCAATCGCGTGATCGCCGCTGCTGACGAGGAAGAGGAGCAAATGTGCGTGTGGCGCGACGCCGCTCGCGGAAAGAATGCGCAAGGCTTCTCCAAGGCTGGCCGAGCGCTCGCCGGCAAGGACGCGGCGCAAAGCGTCCTTATGGATCTGCGCGTCGCGCGCGATGTCGCAGCGGGCACGGCCGCTGGTTTCGACAGCTGCCAAAAGCAGCCGGGCGAGGTCGGCGCGAACCTGTTGTTCGGCAAAGAGCGCCATGTTGGTCATCGACGAATCCTTTTCCCAAGATGTGATCGACTCACCGGCTAACCGCGAAGGAAGCCTGTAGGAAAACGAAAAGAACATCTAGAGAACATAGAGGAAGGGACGAATCAGCTTCCTTCGATGATTCGCGCGAATTCCGTCCGCACCAGCGCAGATCGCGGCTCGCATCGCTCAGAAGCCGGCACAGTCGGCGCTGCTCCGCGATCAGCCTGCGCGAATCCCGGCCAGCGCACCTCCCGATGTCGCTTTTTGCTTGGTCGGCAGTCCCAAAATCCAGTTCCCGATTTCCTACAGCCCGGCTCCGGGGAGAGGAAAGAACATACAGCGAACGCATCGCTGGCTGATGTTCAATCCCTCGGAGTTTCCATCCATGACCACCAAGACTGCCCTTCCGGTCCAGCAGCGCACGCTCAACCGCGTTCGTGGCCGCGACTACATTCTTCCCGCCTGCGTGGCGCTGGCCTGCGCCGGTGCCGCCTTTGCCGGCGCCGACACCACCTTCGATCCCGCGCTGACCAAGTTCACCGACTTTCTCGAAGGCTCGGGCGGCAAGATCATCACCGTGCTCAGCCTCGCGGGCGGTCTGATCGGTCTCGCATCAGGGCGCTTTTCACTCGGCCAGGTCGCAGTCCCGGTCGGCGTCGGGATCGGTGTCGGCACCGGCGTGCCGATCGTCACCTCGGTCGTGACCGCGGTCATCTGATCAGCGGATCGGGTCACGACAGGAGGGCGGCATGGCCGACAGGTACCTTGTTCCACGGCGGCTCGACGATCCGGAGCTCATCGGCTTCTGGACCATCGACGAGTTTGCAGGGATTCTCATTCCCTTCGCCTGGGGCATCCTCTCGCAGCATATCTTCATCGGTATCGGCCTGGCCGCCGGGGCCTGGCTTGCCTTGCGGAAGGCGAAGGCACGCGGCGCCGGTTCGGCACTGGTGCATGCTGCGTACTGGTACCTGCCCGGGAGCTTTCTCGGGTTGAAGGCCACGCCGCCCTCCCACTGCCGCCTGTTGGCGGGCTGAGGGAGGCGACCCATGCGAGCAGAATTCGCGCACGAACAGGCGCAGACCTACCTGCGGCAACGCAACCGCTTTGCGGTGCTGGCAGGTGCTTTGGGACTAACCACGCTGGTCAGCCTCGGCGCCGCGGTCACCCGCGACGAGCAGGTGGTGCTGGTGCCGATCACCGCCGAGCGGATCACCGTCTCGAGCGGCGGGATCGACGCGCCCTATCTCGAGCTCGTTACCCGCGACACGGCACTGATGCTCCTCAACCGGGCACCCGAAAGCCTCGACTACTGGATGGCGAACATCCTGAAGCTCGCCGATCCCACCGCGCACGGCCGCCTCAAGGCCGAGCTCGTCAGAATCGTCGAGGAACAGCGCGGCTCGGACATCAGCCAGGCCTTCGTGATCGCGGAAATGCATGTCGACCCCAAGGCCCTGACCTCGACCGTCACCGGCACGCTCAAGACCTTTGTCGGCGCGCAGGTGATCGCGAGCCAGCGCCGCTCCTTCCGTTTCCGCTGGTCGAAGCGTGGCCTCAGCCTCGCGCTCGCCGGCTTCGAACAACTTCCCACCGACAAGGAGGAACCCGGCCAATGAGCCTTCTCCCATCTCCCTTCGCTGCTGCGCTTGCCGGAACCGGCCTTGCCTGTTTCGCGATCGGCGCGGCACGGCGCCCCGATCCCGGGCTCAGGCTGACCGGCCTCGCCGTACTCGCCTTCGCGCTCGCGCCGGTCCCGGCGCATGCCGACCAGTTCGTCGAAGCGGCCGACAATGCGACCATCGACTGCGAACTCGCGCGCGGCGAACTCACCCGGATTGCGCTAATCGATGACGGCTTTGCCAATGTCTCGAAGATCGCGAGCGGCTTTCCCTACAACGACTTCCAGGTGACGCACGAGCCAGTGCGCGGAGACATCTATATCTCCGTGCCCCCGCAATTTGCCGCTGCCCGGGTCAGCTTCTTTGCGACCAGCAAGGCGGGCTACGTCTACAAGTTCGCCTGCCGCCTCGGCGGCGAGGAAGCGGCCCAGCTCTTCATCACCAATCCCGCGCTCGCTAAAGCCGCGGCTACCGAATGGGAGACCGAGACCGGGCCGGAGGACGCTGCGATCCGCCTGATCGAGGCGATGGCGAGCGATGCCGTCCTGCCCGGGTTCACTGCCCGCGCTGAACTCTCCGCTCCGCGCCGTACCGGCGGGATCGAGGTCCAGCTGGTCGCCGAATACCAGGGCGATGAACTTACCGGACAGCGCTTTCTTGTACGCAATCTCGGCCAGGAGAGCCTTGCACTTGGCTCCGAGCGAGAGGGTCCCGCAGGCGCGCTCGCCTTCGCCTATGGCCGCGATGCACTCGCTCCCGGTGAAGCGACCAGTGCCTTCCTTGTCTTTGCCAAGGGAGGGCTCGACTGATGGCCGAGGCAACACAGAAGGACGCCGAAAAGAGGCCTCTGCCGGGCTCGCCCGAAGCGCGCGAAAGCGGACGGCGCAACCTCAACTCGCAGATCGCGCAGCGCCAGAAGATGCTGCTCGCCGGGATCGGGGCCATCGCCCTCATCGGCGGCGGGATGTTCATCTTCGGCGGCGATGGCGACGAGGGCGGCGCCGATGCCAATGGTGCGACGACAATCGACACCGGCGGCCTCGTCAATCGCAACCTCTCGCAGCGCGAGTTCGTCGCGAGCTACGGTAACCGGCTCGATGCACAGGGCCGCGCGATCAAGGATCTGCAGCAGGCCCAGCTGCCGCGCCCCGAAATCGAGCAGGAGCTCGAAGCCCTGCGCAGCGAGAACGCGCAGATGCGCTCCGACGGCCAGGCGGCGATCGACGCGATCTCAGCCGAGAACGCCAATCTACGGTCACAGCTTAGCGACGCTGCGAAAGCGCCTGCAACCGCACCGCCCCTGCCGCCGCCACCGGCCTATGGTCCCGGCGTCGGCACCGGCGGGGCTGTCCAGCCACCGCAAGGAGCACCGGAAACGCAGGGCGGACAGCTCAGCCTGATGAGTTTCAGCGCTGAGCCGGGCAAGGACGGCAAGCCGCGCGTGGCAGAGACTGCGCCCGCCCTGCTGCTCGAAGCGAGCCGCGATTACCTGCCGCCTAACAGCTACGCACCGGCAACGGTCATCGTGGGTGTCGACGCCTCGACCGGCGTTGCCAGCCAGAGCGATCCGCTTCCCGTGGTGCTCCGGATCACCGGTCCGGCCCGCTCGGTCATGCGCGGCAACAAACTGCTCACCACCGATATCACCGGCTGCCTCGTCAATGGCGCGGCGCGCGGCGATCTCTCGGCCGAGAAGGTCTACGTCAAGCTGGTGCGCATGACCTGCGCGCAGCCCGGCGGCCGCTTCGCGGTGAGCGAGGTCAAGGGGTTCATTTCCTTTGCCGGAAAGTCGGGTGTGCGTGGCCGCGTGGTCAGCCGCGAAGGCAGCCTTGTCAGCCAGGCACTGCTCGCCGGGATTGTCGGCGGATTCGGCCGCGGATTCTCAGCCAACGCCAACGGTATCTTCACGCAGCCTGTCGGCGCCAACGGTCAGCGCGAGGCGCTGTCGCCGACCGACATCCTCGCCGGTGGCTTTGGCCAGGGTGCCGGCGAAGCCGCCGACACCGTCAGCCGATACCTCATCGAACGCGCCGAACAATACCAACCCGTCGTCGAGATGCCGACCGGCATCGAGGTCGAGATCGTCTTTCTCGACGGCGTCCACGTCAGGAGCCCCTCCAAATGAACTACAATGACCGCCGGCCGGGCCTGAAGGCCCGCGCCGCCCACCTTGCCCTTGCCCTCTCGAGCGCCGCCGCCGTGCTGACGCTCGGCGTCTCTGCCGTCACCGCTATGCCTGCGAGAGCCGCGGGCATGGCGAGTGATGTCGCGCAGGCACTGAAACTGCGGCTGCCCAAGACCCCGATCGATGCGATCAGCTGCGACACGCTGGGCCCCTGGTGCGAAGTCGTCTCGGGCGACACGCTGTTCTACATCGACGAGACCGCCCGCTACCTGTTCGTGGGCCGTCTCTACGACATGGAAGAGCGGCGCGACGTGACCGCCGCCCGCCTGCTCGAACTCAATCCCGACCTGCTCGCGGCCGGGGCGGCGCGTGTGGCCAGCGATGCTCCCGCAGGTCGCGACGAAGCGCCGATCCAGGCGGCCGCCAGCCATGTCGACCTCTCGTCGCTTCCGGATGCGGGCGCGATCCACTGGGGCAGCCCCAAGGGCGAACGCCTGATCGTCTTCTCGGACTTCCAGTGCGGGTACTGCCAGCGCCTGGCGGGCGAACTCGCCAAGGCCAAGGTTCATGTTGAAGAGCGACCGATCTCGATCTTCGGCGCGGCAAGCCGCAAGATTTCCGAGGCGGTACTGTGCGCCAAGGATCCGGCAAAGGCACTCCATGCAGCCTACGACGGGCAGGCTCCGGCGACCGGCAAGACCTGCAAGGACGCCAAGGCGCTCGATGCCAACGAAGCCTTCGCGAAGGCCAACGGGTTTGCCGGAACCCCGGTCATCGTGCGTGCCCGTGATGGGGCGGTGCTTCATGGCTACCGCGACGCCGCAGCGATCCGCCGCTTCGTGGCCGAAGGCAGGGGAGAGGCGCAATGAGCCAGCTTCCGATCCTTCGCGCCGCGGTGCTCGCTGCGCCGCTCATCCTGGCCAGCGGCTGCGCCAGCCTTGGCGGCAACGTCAAAGGCAGCTTTGCCTGCCGCGCTCCCGAAGGAACCTGCGCGCCGACTTCCGCGATCGATGCCGGGGCGACCGGCATTGAAAAGGCTGACACGTCTGACGCGCATCGGACGGTGACCCCGACCGGCGAAGCGGTTCGCCGCCTGCAGGTGGTGCTGACGCCCTACCGTGACGCGGCGGGCCGCGACCATGAGGCGCGCGTCGTTCACCTGACGCTGCCCGAACAGGCAGGGACAGGCTGGCGCGCCCCACAGGGCCGCCGCGAAGTCCTGCACTCGCTGGCATCGACCATTGCCGCGACGCGCGAAGGCAACACCGCACCTGAATTCCAACCGACAGACACATTGCCGGAACAGCTGTTCATCCCCTCGCAGCCCGTTCCGGCGATGCCCGGCGCTGACGCGCCGGAACCCGGGGGACCTGGCTCGTTTTCCCCTCCCCGCGAGCCGGTCCCCCACCCTGACATGACCGAAGGAGAGAGCCGGTGACGCTATCCCTTGCTGCCGCGCGCGACGCACTCTCGCGGGGCCTGTTTGCCGACACGGCTCGGCCTGAGAAGCCCCAGGCGCATTTCGGGCTCGATATGCTCTCGGACTGGCTGCCCTACCGGGTCTATGACGAGGGGGCGAAGCTCTACCGCAACGCCCGCTCCAAAGGCTTCGTGCTCGAAGTCACCCCGCTGATCGGGGCCGACGAACGGACCGGCGAGATCCTCGGTCAGTTCTTCTCCGAAGGCCTGCCGCAGGGCGCCTGCCTCCAGGTCCTGAACTTCGCATCTCCGCGGATCGGCAGCGTGGTCGGCCCCTGGTTCGCTCCGCGCTACGAGCAGGGCGGAATCTACGAGGCCATCGCCAGGGCGCGCACCAGGCGCCTTTACGATCTCGTCTGGAATTCGGGCTCAGCGTATGCGCCCTTCCATGCCCGCAACGTCCGACTGATTGTCTCGCTCGGCGTGCCGGTGCCCGGCAGCGTAACCGACGCAGAACTCTCCGAATGCCGCGAAGGGCTGATGGGCTTGCTCCATTCGCTCGGCCTCTTCGCGCAAGAGCTGCGTCCGGGCGGGCTTCTGGCGCTGATCGACGAGCTCACCTCGCCGACTACCGCGCACGAGACCGACATCCATGCGTGGAACCCGCACGATACGCTCGATGTCCAGGCCATCCGCCGCGACATCGAGCTCGAAGTCGAAGACGATCGCTTGGTCCTCAGGACCGAGCGCTTTCGCGAGACCGGCCGCGACGAGGAAGGCAATCCCGAAGTCGGCGAATGCTATCCCGACCATTTCGACGTGCGCCACTATGCCGTGCGCTCTACCCCTGAGCGCTGGGCGCCCTGGGAATGCGCGCGGCTCATCGGCGACATGTTTACCGACAAACTGCGCTTCCCCTGTCCAACGGCGACCATGCTGTGCCTGGTCTACCCCGACCAGGAAGCCGCTTCGGCGCGCGCTGGCTTCAAGTTCATGCGTACGACCAGCCTCAGCCAGACCAAGAGCGCGCGCTTTCTTCCCAAGCTCGCCGAACAGTCGGCCGAATGGCGCCACGTCCAGGCCGAACTCCAGGCCGGCAAGAAGCTCGTGAAGCTGTTCTACGGGCTGACCAGCATCTCGCCGCTCGGCCAGGGCGACGCGCACGAACGCATCATCAAGGCGATCTACAAGGCAGCGGGCTGGGATCTTGCCGACGAGCGCTTCCTCCAGCTGCAGGGCCTCGTCGCTGCCTTTCCCTTGAGCCTCGCCGACGGCCTCGCCGACGACATGGCGCGGCTAAAGCGCCTCAAGACCATGCTCTCGACGACGGCGGCGCATATCGCGCCGATGCAGGGAGAATATCTCGGCGGCGTAATCCCGCACCTCCTGCTCGTCGGTCGGCGCGGCCAGCCCTTCTGGTGGTCGCCGTTCGAAAACACTGCCGGCAATCACAATATCGCGATCTGCGGCAAGTCGGGCTCGGGCAAGTCGGTGCTGCTGCAGGAACTCTGCGCCGCCCTGCGCGGCGCAGGCGCCAAGGTCGTGGTGATCGACGACGGGCGCAGCTTCGAGCATTCGGTCAAACTGCAGGGCGGACGCTTCGTCGAGTTCAAGCTCGCCTCGGGCTTTTCCCTGAACCCCTTCTCGATGGTCGACGATGCCCGTGCGCACGAAGACGAGGATTACCGCCTCGACTGCTTTGCCATGATCAAGGCGATTGTCGGCCAGATGGCCCGTCCCGGCACCGCGCCAAGCGACACCGAGCGCGGGCTCATCGACCGGGCCGTGACTGCGACCTGGGAGGCACTCGGCAGCGGCGCGTCGATCGACGATGTCGCCCAAGTGCTTCATGGATCGGAAAGCGAGGCGGGCCGCGATCTTGCCACCGCAATCGCGCCCTTCTGCCGCGGCGGCAGCTACGGCGGGTTCTTTGCAGGCAAGGCGAGCTTCGCGCTCGACGATGATTTTACCGTCTTCGAGATGAGCGATCTCGCGTCCCGCGAGGAACTTCGCAGCGTCGTCCTTTCGGCGATCATGTTCATGACCAGCCAGGCGATGACGCGCTCTTCGCGAGCGACCAAGAAGCTGCTGCTGATCGACGAGGCCTGGGCCATGCTCAAGGGCGGGTCGATGGGCGAGTTCGTCGAGACCTATGCCCGCACTGCGCGCAAATATGGCGGCGCGCTCGCCACCGCGACCCAGTCCCTCAATGACTATTACAAGTCCGATGGCGCGCGCGCTGCCCTGGAAAACAGCGACTGGATGCTGGTGCTTCAGCAGAAGGCCGAGACGATCGCCGATTTCAGGGCGAATGCGCGGCTCGACATGGACGACCGCACCGAGACGCTGATCCGCAGCCTCAAGCGATCGGGGACCGAGTACAGCGAGGTCTTCATCAAGGGCCCCGAGACCGAAGCGGTCGGCCGGCTCGTGCTCGATCCCTTCTCGGCGACGATCTACTCCTCCGATCCCGACACCTATGCCGCGATCCAGGACTGCGAGCGGCGCGGACACAGCCTCGCCGATGCCATCCGCATCGTGGCGGGAGGCGGACAATGATGGTCTCGCATCTCGCCGACCGGACCCCTCCGGCCAATCTCCGCAGCCTGCTGCCATTCCTGCAAGGGAGCTGCTTCGTCCTCATCGAGACCGCGCGCTTTGCCGCGACCTCGCTCCTGATCGTGCTGGGATTGCCGCTTGCGCTCTTCCTGTTCGTGGCGGGCTGGGACCTCGGTGGCCTCTTCACCCAGCTCGCCAATCTGTCGGACCGCTACCTCGAAGCCGACGGCCTGCGCCGCAGCCTGTTCAGCCAGGACCTCAAGGGCTGCTTCCTTGTCCTCGCGGGCGCTGTGACGCTGTTTCGCATGCCCCGCTTCCTGAAGCGGCTCGCGGCCGATCTCGACAACCATCCGGCCCGGGAGGCAAACCGTGACTGACACGCGCAGATTACAATCTTTTAATCGCCCGCTGGTGCTCAGAATTCTTGGCGTGCTCGCGCTCGTGGTCGGACTGCTCTGGGCGGCCTGGGTCAGCCGCGAGCTGTCCGAGCCGCGCCAGCAGATCGTCACGGTCCGGCTTGCCGAGACCATCGCGGGTTTCGTCGATGCCGAAGCGCGCGGGCAGCAGGATCCCGAAGCAAGTCAGGCGCGCGTGCTCGCCTTCCTCCAAGCGTCCGAGCGTGCCGTTGCAGAAATGGGGACCGATGGCCGCGTGGTGCTGGTCGGCGAAGCGGTGCTCGCAGGAGATGCCCCCGATGCCACCGACGAACTGCGCATGCGGATCGCCCGCCAGCTTGGGCAGGGAGGCCGTCAGTGACGCACTTTGCCGCTCGCATTGCGCGCACGATTAAACGGCCGCTCGTTCTGACCGCGCTGGTGTTGGTGCCGCTCGGATGGGGCGCGGTCGACGCCTTCGCGAAAGACCATGCCTTCCTCATCAATGCCAGCCCGAGCCTGCCCAACTGGGCATTCTGGCTCGACAAGCATGCGCGGATCGAGCGCGGCAGCCTGATCTTCTTCGAGCCGCCAGCAAGCAGACTCGTCGAAGTGCATTTCGGGAAAGGCGCGCAGCTCTTCGGCAAGCGGGTGCTGGGCGTGCCGGGCGATGTCGTGAGCCACCGCGATCACGAGGTCTTCATCAACGGTCGCAAGATCGCCGCGCGGCTCGATGCGACCCATCTCGGCATTGCGCTTCACAAAGGCCCCGAAGGCACGATCCCCGATGGCTGCTTCTACACCGGGACCAGCCATCCCCGCGGCCTCGACAGCCGCTACGCCGAGATCGGCTTCGTCTGCCGCGGGCAGATCCTCGGCAGCGGGAGGGCGATCCTGTGAGCAAGCTCATCCTCCCTGCAGCGCTACTTGCAGTCCTGCTCTGCCCTGCCGAGGTGCTGGCGCGCGACTATGGCCAGCGCGGCACGGTGTTTCCCGTGATCGAGCGCGACCTCCTCGAACAGATCCATTCGCGCCTGACGCAGATGGAACGATCGGGCGAGACCGCGCGGCTCAATGAAGACCTGAAGCGCCGCACGATCGCGCGGGTGAACCGGCCCGACCCCGTCGCCGGGATCGTCCGGGCCAGCGAAGCGCGGCGCTGGCAATTCAATCCGACGATTACGCTCGCTGCCGATATCCGCGGGGCAAAGGGCGAGCTGATCCATGCCGCTGGCACGAGGGTCAATCCGCTCGACAGCGTCGGCCTTCGCGCCGATCTCCTGTTCCTCGACGGCGACGATTCAGACCAGCTCACCTGGGCGCTCAAGCAGGACGCCAATGCCAAGCTGATCCTGGTGAAGGGCGCGCCGCTCGAGCTGATGAAGGCCCGCCAGCGCCGCTTCTATTTCGACCAGGGTGGCAAGCTAACGGAGAGGTTCGGGATCAGGTCGGTGCCCGCACGCGTGCGCCAGCAGGGCCGCCTGCTCGAGGTCAGCGAAATCGCGCTGCCACCGAAAAGGAGGACAGCTCAATGACGCGCTTAAGAAAGCTGGCGCTCGTGCTGGCCGCCATACTTGGTCTCGCCACCGCAACGCCCGCCATGGCCGATGCCGGTCCGGGACGCTGCACCGGCAGCTTCGTCAACCCGATCACCGACATCTGCTGGTCTTGCCTGTTCCCGATCTCCATCGGCGGGCTTGACATCTGGCCGTCGAGCCGGCCCGATCCCGATAACCCCGATCTGCCGGTGTGCCTGTGTGGTCTGAGGCCAGGGATCGCGATGGGCTTCTGGGAGCCGGTGCGGCTTGCCGATGTCAGCATGAAGCCGTGGTGCTTCGTGAACCTTGGCGGCATGAAACTCGATCCGGGCTTCGATATCGGCTTTCGCTCGATCTCAGGTCCATCGGCGGTGGGCGGCGCGAGCCAGTATTATTCGAGCTGGCATGTCCACTGGTATGCCTATCCGCTGATCTACTGGATGGAGATCGTCGCCGATTTCCTGTGCCTGGAATCGGGCTCGATCGACATTCTCTACATCTCCGAGATCGATCCGCTGTGGCAGGATTCCGAGCTCACCGCCATCATCAACCCCGAAGCCGTGCTGTTTGCCAACCCGCTGGCGCTCGCTGCCTGTGCGGCCGACTGCGTCGCCTCGACCGCAAAGCTGCCGATCGACGAGATGTTCTGGTGCGCGGGCTGCCAGGGGTCGATGTATCCGATGAACGGCAACGTTTCGGCCTCCATCGGGCACGTCCAGGCCTCGCGGCTCGTGCTCTCGCGCTTTGCCTACAAGCTCCACCGCGAACTCGTCTCGTGGGGGACGATGGGGTCCAAGGGCCTGTGCGGCAAGTACCTGATGCCGGTGATGCGCAAGCAGCAATACCGCTTCCAGGCCACCAACCCCAACCCGGCGACCTCGGGCCGTTACGCCTGCCCGCCCATCGGCGCCTCCACCACCTTTCAATCGGCCGGACAGGTCATCCCCGCCATCGGCGAAGACATGGGATACTTGGTCTGGCGCAAGCGGAACTGCTGCGCGCTATGAACAAGCACCTCCTCCTTTTGCCCGTCGGCCTTGCGGTCACCCTCGGTGGCCTCGCTCTCGCCCAGAGTGCGCCCGAAGGCATCGACCTCGAAGCGATCCGCGAGCGTGCGGTCGAACACGCCGAGGATGCGCAGGCGCTCAGCACCAATGTCCGCCAACGCGCCGAGGCACTGACCGAGGATGCACAGGCTATCCAGGCGCAAGCGCGGGCCAATCGCGCGGACTATGCGGACAGCATCAAGGCAATCGAGACCGACGCCGTCCTCGACTTCGACGCGATGATCGCGGGGCAAGCCGCCGCAGAGAAGGCATCGCTGGGGGGAACCCCACGCTTCATTGCCTTTGCCAGCCTGTCGATGCCGCCCGAGGCGCTCAAGGCGCTGGTCCAAGACATGACCAGGGCGGGAGGCGTCACCGTGCTGCGCGGTTTCCCGCAAGGAAACAGCGAGGCGTTCAAGAAGCGGCTCGCCGCCATCTGGAACAGCCGCGACGCGGCCGGTTCGCTCGGCATCGATCCGCGGCTGTTTCGCGCATTCAACATCGAGGCCGCGCCGAGCTTCGTCATGCTCAGCACCGAGTTCAGCCCATGCGACGGGTTCGATTGCACCAGCGAGGTGCCGCCGCACGACCGCGTCGCCGGTAACATCAGCGTGGGCGAAGTCCTCGAGACCTTCGCCTCGGGCAAGGGTCCGGGCGCCGAGCTTGCTCGCCTCCATCTGCGCCAGCTCTCCAGGGAGGAACGACCATGACCGGCAGAACCCTCGCCATTCTCCTTGCCGCACTCGTCGCACTCACAAGCGCGGCTTCCATTCACGCTCAGACCCGCGACGAAGCCAGGGCCGACGGCAAGGACTTTGCCACCGATCTGCTGGGCGAGGCGCGCGAGGCAGCAACGACCAATCCCGACGCGGCGCGCATTCCCAATTTCGATCCGCAGGCGACGCGCGACCTGCAGGACCTTGCGCGCGATCCCGACCAGATCGAGGCCCGCGCCCGCAGCGCGGCGACGACCAGCACGCCGATGCGCACCATCCGCGACAGCATGGCCAATCGCGCAAGGTTCGAGCCGAACGAGATCGAGGACGTGATTGCCCGCAGCCTCGCGATCAACGAGACGCCGCTCGACTACACCAGCGGCATGGCAATTTCGGGCAGCCAGGGATCGTGCGTTCCGCTGCCGCCTGGTTCGGGGTCGGCGGGCACCTATACCGCGACCTGCAATACGGGCACACGGATCGATCAGTCGGTGGGCCAATGCACGGTGCCGCTTGTCGCCGCCGTCAGCCAGCGACCGCAGTATCATTACCTTTGCAACCGCTTCGGCGATTTCAACGGCTCGGGCGAGCCCGAATGCGCCGGCTTCGACGGCTATTCCTGCCGCGTGACAGGACGGCGCGACACTTGCCTGCAATGGAGTTCGTCGGGCGGACGGCCCTGGTGTTCCGAACCGGGAGATCCCATCTCCGAACTGACCTGCGATGATCAGGTGCCGGGGCAAACACCCTACATGATCACGACAGCGGTCACGGTCACGACCGCACCCAACGAAAGCCAGTGCACAGGTATTGCGGACAATAGCGATTGCACGCTGGACGCAGAGATCTGTACCGATAGCGATCCGCAGACCCGTGTGGTCGATGGCGTTGCTGTCACACGCCCCTGCTGGGAATGGCAACGCAGCTACACCTGCATTGCGCGCGAAGCGGCGACCGACTGCTCCGACATCGAAAGCCAGGGAACCTGCCGCTTTGTCCGTGAGGAATGCCTTACCGACGAAGACCCCTGCGAGACTTGGGAGCGCATCTACGAGTGCCCGCTTCCCGGTACCGACAGCTCCACCCAGTATGTCTGCGACGGCGATGTCTATTGCATCGACGGCAGCTGCGAGACGATCGAGCGCACTGCGAACGACGAGTTCAAGGATGCTGTCACCGCGCTCCATGCGATGGACGAGGTCCGCGGCCAGTTTGATCCCGAGACGCTGACGCTGTTCCGCGGCACGCGTAACACCTGCTCCTCGAAGGTCTTCGGCGTGCTCAACTGCTGTAAAGGCAAGGGCTTCCCGCTCATTCCCGGCATCAGCCTGCTGGTCGCGCTTGGCTGCAGCCGCGAGGAGGTGCTGCTCCACGAACGCGATGCGCAAGGGCTGTGCGCTTATGTGGGGACCTATTGTTCGGACAAGTTCCTTGGCGTCTGCCTGACGAAGAAGAAGGTCTACTGCTGCTTTGAGAGCAAGCTCTCGCGGGTCCTTCAGGAACAGGGCCGCCGCCAGCTGCCCAAGCCCTGGGACAAGCCCAAGGAAGAGCAGTGCGAGGGGTTCACTCTCGACGAATTCGCCCGGCTCGACCTCAGCCAGATGGATTTCAGCGAAGTCTATGCCGAGTTCACCGAGGCTGCACGGCTCCCCGACGAGCTCGAAACCAGCATCCTCATCCAGCAGAAAATCGAAGACTATTACGCAAGGAGTGGCCAATGACGCGCCGCCAATCACTGCCGATGCTGGCCCTCCCAGTATTGGCCATGTGTCTCGCTGCACTGCTTCCCGTTCGGGCAGTTGCCCAGGAAGCGCGCCAGGCAGAGCCAGCTGCCTCGGCAGACAGCCTCTACTGCGAGCAGCGCAGGCTCGGCTACTGGTTCTATTGCGTAAAGCCGGTGCCCGCAGACGAGCCGCAGATGGCGCAGCCACCGGTCCAGGTTACCGCCGCGCAAGAACTCGACGCGGTCACGGGAGAGCTGCGCGAACTCAAGGCGCGCGCGATCCTCTATCCGACGCCGGAAAACGTCACCGCCTATATCCGCTTCCAGCGTGTCCAGCTCGACCGGGCTTCGTTGTTCTCCGATGTCTGGCAGCGCGCGATCTGGCAGGATCCTGAGCTCGACTACACGCTCGAGCGACCCGTCGGCGCGCTCGCCAAGAAGCAATGGCAGGACGCGCGCGCTGCCGACCGCGATGCGGTGATGGCCAGGCTCTCCGAGCGCTATGGCCTGTTCTACTTCTTCGCCCAGACCTGCGGCGCCTGCGAAGTGATGAGCCCGATCGTGCGCTCGGTAGCGGACCGCTGGCATATCACGGTCCGGGCGATCTCGACCGATGGCGGTCCGTCCCGTCACTTCCCCGACTACAAGGTCGAAAGCGGTCAGCGGCCGCGCATGGGGCTCGAACCCGGCATCACCCCGGCGCTCGTGCTGTGGGACAGCGTGGCCAGGCGCCCGATCCCGATTGGATACGGCGTGCTCTCGGCCGACGAGCTGCAGGACCGCATTTACCTCCTCACCTCGAAGGAAGCCGGACATGATTACTAGCATCCGCAATGCGGCGCTCACCATAGCTGCCGCCAGCATGGTCGCGTCGCCTGTCGTCGCAAATGTCGGCGACAGCATGGACCGCTTCATGGACGACATGGGCGCGGCGGCCAATGTCACCGGGCCGAGCGCGTTCGAAGGACAGTCGGCGGGCTATTACAGCCTCGGCAATGTCTGGACGCGCTTCCCGCAGAAGACGACCAACATCGCCAATCTCCAGCTTCCGCGTGCCCGCGCTGGTTGCGGCGGTATCGATATCTTCGCCGGATCCTTCTCTTTCATCAACGCAAGCGAGATGGTCGCGCTCTTGAAGGCCGTCGCGAACAATGCGGTGGGGTTCGCCTTCAGCCTCGCGATCGATACCGTTTGCCCCGAGTGCTCGAAGATCATGCAGGAGTTCAGCCAGAAGGCGCAGCTCATGAACAACCTCTCGATCAACTCCTGCGAGATGGCGCAGGGGCTGGTCGGCGGCGTCTGGCCCAAGGGCGATCTCGCCGACAAGGCGATCTGCGAAGCGATCGGCAACTCCGAAGGCATCTTCACCGACTATGCCGCTGCCAAGCATGGTTGCGGAACGCGCGGTCAGCGTGCGTCGACCAACGAGGGTGCCGGCGCCGACTATGCCGACATCAATCCCGGTGTGCCGCGCAACTACACCTGGCATGTCCTCAAGCAGAGCGCCTTCTTCAACCCGGGTGGCACCTTCGACCGCGATCTTGCCGAGTATGCGATGACGCTCATCGGCACGGTGATCTACGTGCCGCCCCGCGACGACGAGCCGGGCAAGTTCGTGCCTTTCGCGGGCGACGCCTCCTCGACGCTCGTCACCGCGCTGCTCGACGGGACACAGGGCCAATCGGTGCGGGTGTTCCAGTGCGACGAGCCCGACCAGTGCCTCAACCCGACTTTCCAGCAAATGAGTCTCACGAGCGCGAAGGCCATCCGGCCGCGCGTTGGCCGGCTCATCGGCAGCATGGTGGAGGCCATTCGCAGCGATACCGCGATTGGCGACGAGGAGAAGGAGCTGCTCCAGGTGGCATCGGTGCCGCTCTACAAGATCCTCACCGTGCAGGCGGCCTATGGACGCGGGATGGCAACAGACGACCGCGACACACTGGCCGAGATCGCCAGCATCGATCTTCTCTATGCCATCCTCGAACGCATCACCGCCGAGGCCGGACGCTCGATGGCGAGCTTCATTGCGGCCGATGAAGCGAAACTCGCGATCTGGCGCGCGCAGGTCGCCGAGGTCCGGTCAAGCCTCGCCCAGCGGCAAGCGACCGGGCAAGCCCGGGTCTCTGCGATCATGCAGATCATCGAGAAGACGGCGATGATCGAGAATATGCTCGCTGCCTCGATGTCGCCGTCGATGGCCGCCGCGCTCGACTGGTCGCGCGGGATGCAGTCCCGCTCCATCGTTCCATAAGGGTCAGGCAGCATGGTCGAGATTTTCACGGTCGGCGGCGGCGAATATATCGTCAATGTCCTCAACGCCGTTGCCGCCTGGACCGGTGCGGGCGGCTACAAGAGCCTGATCCAGGTCGCGCTGGTAATGGGCATGGTGCTCGCGGTCATCGTGGTCGCGTTCAACCAGGACTGGCGCGCTTGGCTCAACTGGTTCCTCGGCGCGACGCTCATCTACATGTGCCTGATGGTGCCGCGCATTGACGTCCATGTGACCGACCGGGTCAATCCCAGTCTTGCACCGGCAACGGTGGCCAATGTCCCGCTCGGGCTTGCCCTGATGGCAAGTTTCACCAGCCAGGCGGGGGACTATCTAACCCGCTCGGCCGAGCTCGTATTCGGCCTGCCGGACGACCTCAACTACTCGAAAAACGGCATGATCTATGGCGCACGGCTGCTTGAATCGACGCGGTCGTTGCGCATTTCCGATCCGGAGTTTGCTGCGAACTTCGACGAGCATGTCCGGCAGTGCGTGTTCTACGATCTGCTGCTCGGCCGCTACTCGATGAAGGAGCTGTCCGAGAGCGATGACATCTGGGCTACGATCGCACCGGGTAGTGCGGCGCGCGCGCAGAAATTCCTGACCCGGCAGGCCGACGACAGCGTGACGGCCTCGATCATCACTTGCCGCGAGGCCTACACCGCGCTTTCGGGCCAATGGGCGGGCCTTATCGACGAGATGACGCTTGTCGCTGGACGCCAGCTCTATCCGCGCCAGACCGAAGCGCTCGCCAAGGCCAAGCTCATGGCCGATCTCCCGATTGCTTACCAGTATCTCACCGGCATCTCGCGCAGCGCGAGCGACATCTTCCGCCAGGTGCTGACGATCAATGCCATGAACCAGGCCATGCACGGCTTTGCAGGGGCGAGCGGCACGGGCAGTATCGACGTCTTCGCGCAGACCCGGGCAGATATTCAGACCGAGCGGACCTATTCCTCGATCGCGCACAACGCGATGAAATGGGTCCCGATCCTCAATGTCGTGCTGACGGTAGTGTTCTACGCGCTGTTCCCTGTCCTGTTTCCACTGTTCCTGATGCCGCGGACCGGACCCATTGCATTGAGAGGTTACGTCACCGGCTTCTTCTACCTTGCGGCGTGGGGACCGCTCTTCGTCATCCTGCACATGATCCTGATGTTCAAAGGCGCGGGCGATGTCGCCGCCGCTGGCGGCAGCACAGGCCTCAGCCTCACGACCTTTGCCGGCATGAGCGAAGTCAACAGCGATATCGGCATCTTGGCGGGCTATCTCGTCGCCTCGATCCCGTTCCTTGCCGGCGGGGTGGCGCGCGGTGCGCTCGCGATTTCGGGGCAGGCGACGAGCTACTTGAACCCGAGCCAGAACGCGGCGGAGGAAGCCTCGCGCGAAGCGAGCACCGGCAATGTCTCGCTCGGCAATTCGAACATCGACAATTCGACGGTGTTTTCCCGCCAGTTTGCCCAAGGCAATCTTGCCCCCAACATCGCCTATGGCGCGGCCCAGACGCGTGGTTTCAGCGACAGCGGTACACAGACCACAAGCTTCCCCGATGGCGAGTTCGCTGCAGTCCCGAATTCAAGCTATCCGTTCACGCCGACACTGGGGCAGGACTTCACCGGACGCCTCGGAACGATGGCGAGCCAGAGCCGGACGCAGAGCGAGACCTATGCCAACCTCGCCCAGCAATCGACGAGCTCTGCGCTCACCCGGTTCAGCGAGATCCGCAACGCCTACAGCCAGGGTCAAAGCTCCGACACGGTCAGCGGCGTCGGCACGAACGACAGCATCGGCACGGCATTCAGCGAAGTCGACAATGCCTCGAGGACGCTGCAGCAGCAGTTCGGCCTGTCCCGGCGCGCGTCTGACGACATCACGGTTTCATGGTTTCTCAACGGCGATGCATCTTTGGGTCTCAAGGGAGAAAGAGGCCCTGGCACTGCTCAACTTGGCGTCAGGGGAGGCCGAAATCAGAGCTGGACGGACAGCGATATCGGGATTGCCTCGGAAGACCGCGGCAGGATCATGGGAACGCTGCGCCAGCTTTCCGACAGTCGCAACTGGTCGAACACGCGTGAAGGTTTCTTGCGCGAGACGAGCTCGAGCTCAGTATCGCAAGTATCGACCAATTCGTCGGGTCTCAGCCGATCGCTGACTGAAGCCGAGAGCTATACGCGAGAGTCGCGTCGGGCCGAAGAGATGGCCAGCCGCCTCGAGAACCAAGCCAGCTGGTACGAGGCCAACAGCGCCGCAGGCACGCTGAACCTGAGCCAGGCTTATCGCGAATGGGGCATGGCCGAGATCGAAGCCAATCGCGACTATTATGGACCGGTGCGCTTCGACGACATCGAGTTCCAGATGAGCGCGCGCGGCCAGCAGCTTCAATCTCGGTTTGTTGAAAGCTATGCTGATCGGCTGCAGGACGACATCGAAGCCGACCTTTCACTGCCGGACTTCGCTCCTGTCAGCCGCCCCGGGATCGGAGGTGCTGGGCAGGTGCGAGCTAGGGGAGCTGTAGGTTCTGCGGGTGGTCCCTCAATGCCCGATGCTCCTGATCGGTCTGGCATCACGGATGAAGTCGAGCGGGTTCGTCGGCAAGGTCGCGGGCGGATCGGAACAGTGAGAGGCTACTTGGATGGCCAAACAGAAGGCGCCACAGGCGCGAGCGAGGAGGCGGCAGATGCAATAAAGGAGTGGCAGCGCCCTTAAAGGATCACATCGTTGACGATTACGAACGCAACAAAAGCAGCCAGCGCCACGAAGATTGCGATGAGCTTGATCCTGCCCCACGGGTCAGCCCAGGCCTTCTTCCATGAGTAGGACGTGAGGCGATTTTCGGAGATGGCACGGTCGATCTCTCGCAAGCCTTCCCAGTCACTCTTGTCGTTGTGAACTTTCTCGTCTTTCATTTTCATCACTCCGACCTACATAAAGTAGCAAATTTGATGCATTATCGGTGATAAGCCAATTTACGTCTCGATATTGACACATTAAGCACCTTCATGTAAAGACGCAAAATCGCTACACAAAGCTCCATTTCGGAGATAATGTCTCGATAATGCCACATTATGATTCACCAGATCTGCGCCCTCTCTCGGTGCTGCTATCCGACCTCGGGAAGCAGATCGAAGCATATCGCATATCACGCAATCTCAAGCAGGCCGAGCTTGCGGAAATGGCAGGTATCTCGCGTTCAACGCTCGCCCGCCTGGAAGCCGGTAATGGCGGGACCATCGATAGCCTCGCCAGGATAATGCGTGCGCTTGAAATTGAAGACCGCCTCCTGGATGTCATGCCAGACGCCAAGCTGAGCCCGCTCGATCCCCGGTCTGCCACCGGCAAGGCGCGGCAGAGGGTGCGCAAGTCTTCTGAAGGTGAAGCTGGCGAGGAATGGAGCTGGGGTGACGAGGCGCCATGACGCGTGCCGTAGTCAATCTCTGGGGCCGTCAGATCGGCGCCGTCCTGTGGGATGAGGATCGCGATGTCGGGGTTTTCGAATACACTCCGGAATTCAGCCGCAGCGGTATCGAAGTCGCCCCGCTCACAATGCCCCTGCGAAGTGGCGTCTACGACTTTCCCGCGCTGAATTACGAGACCTTCAAAGGGCTTCCGGGCATGCTGGCCGACAGCCTACCCGACAAGTTTGGTAACGCCCTGATCAACCGTTGGCTTGCCGAGCAGGGCCGCACAGCCGACAGCTTCGATCCGGTCGAGCGCCTTTGCTATACCGGTCGCCGAGGCATGGGCGCGCTCGAATTCGAGCCTGCTACCGGTGAGCGCCGTGAACAGGGTCGGCCGGTCGATATCGCGCCGCTTGTCGAGCTCGCCAATAGGGTCATTGCCGCGCGCGAAGAACTGGCCGGTGTGCTCAAGGGAGAGGATGACCACCGCGCACTCCAGGAGATCCTGCGCGTCGGGACCTCTGCTGGAGGTGCCCGGGCCAAGGCCGTCCTCGCCTGGAACGAGGCGACCGGAGAATTCCATTCAGGGCAGCTGACTGCAGGGCCCGGCTACATGCAATGGCTGGTCAAGTTCGACGGCGTGTCGGGCAATGCTGACAAGGAACTTGCCGACCCGATGGGCTTCGGCCGGCTTGAGTACGCCTGCTATCTGCTAGCCCGAGAGGCTGGCATCGACATGGCTCGCTCTCGTCTGCACGAAGAAGGTGGCCGGGCGCATTTCATGACCCAGCGCTTCGACCGCACGCCTGACGGCAAGAAGCTCCACATGCAGTCGCTTTGCGCGATGCGCCATTTCGATTTCAACCTCGCTCGGGCCTATAGCTACGAGCAGGCGATCGAGACCATCCGCATGCTCGGTCTCGGACGCGAAGCGATCAAGGAGCAGGTGCGCCGCGCGCTGCTCAATGTCTTCATTCGCAACCAGGACGACCACACCAAGAACATCGCCTTCCTGATGGATAGCTTGGGTCGCTGGAGCCTCTCGCCCGCATTCGATGTCGTCTACGCCTACAATCCTGACGGCGACTGGACCAACGAACACCAAATGTCACTTGCCGGGAAAACCGATGGCTTCGAACTCGAGGACCTACTTACTTTCGGAAAGTTCGCTGACCTAAAAACAGGCGAGATCAAAGCCATGATCGAAGAAATCAAAGGGGCCATCGGCAACTGGGAGAAGCACTGCGATGTAGCGGGTGTGCCTAATGAAATTGCGCAGAGGGCGATGCGCGGCTTTCGTTCAAGCATTCGATAGCAGGACTGAATTTCATGGAAATCGTTGAAACGAAATCGACTTCGGCCAACTGTGCAGGCAGAAGAATACGATGAAACAGCATCGTCAGATCAAGCTTCCGGAAGTCGCAAGACTGCAAGAAGCCTTTCTGGCTTTGCGCCCTTTGGTGCGCGGCGGGCTGCCTCGTGCTCCGAAGCAGACTTACCACCTCAAAAACCTTGAGAGTGCATTTGGGGAACTCCGAACCGGCCTTTCTCAAGCGAGAGACGAGGGTGGACTTGTCAATCCATGGTCGATTTCAGGACTCAAGCGCGACGAAGTCAGAAATGCTGCTGCTCTCGCTGGAATATGGCTTCCTGAGTTTGGCGGGGCCGCTTCAAGGCGCTTCTTGGCAAATGTTCTGAATGCCGCATTGCCAAGCGAAGAATGGAGCGAGGAGCTCGCTGAGGGCTACCGGATCGAAACCGAATTCAGCCCGATCGGGGATATCTCTGATCGAGTGGACCTTGTCATCGAGTCCCAGAATCATCTGGTCGGAATCGAGGTGAAGATCGACGCAACGCTCGGTCACCAGCAGCTTGAGAGATATTCGGCATCCATGGATCGCCGGGCGTCGATCACAGGCAAACAGTCGCACGTTTTCCTCCTTGCCCCGTTCGCAAGCCCGAACTCACAGACACCTTCCATAACCTGGAGGGAGATTTCGCGCTCCGCGAGAGCCTCAGTCGAAGGTAGGCTGCGACACCGCTCATTCGCAGAGCATCTCATCGTCAGTTTTGGCGATCACGTGCACGCCTTTTAGGATCTGAAGATCATGAGCGAGACTTCTGTCGGTAAATTGATCGTTCGGCACATTGAGGAGTTGGAAGCAGCTCTCCGCTTCGTAAGAGGGTCGATGAGCCAGTCGCTCGGCAACGCCGTCGCCGATCTAATAGATGATCGCAGGCGAGCCCTAGATTGGGATGGCGAGGTCAATCGTGACCTCAACGAAGGATTCTGGTTTGCGCCAAGCGAATGGCGAACTGCGAATGACGATGAGGAAAATTACGACCTTTACGTCGAATTCGAGGAGGCAGATTGTCTCGATGGGGAGGAAGCGGAGACCTGGATTGGTGCCTTCTGCGGCTTTGCTGGAGCAGGAATTCGTCTCCGCCTGAAAACCAACGCACTTGGTCAGCGTGACTGGAAAACGCTGCTTCGTACGGAAGCCAAAGTCATTGACCAGCTCGTAGAAGGCGGTTTTTTATGCGACCCAAAGAAGGGCGAACTTGCAGCTCTCATTTCGATTGAGAGAGACAAGCTAGCAGAAGCATTTGCTGAGGAGGATTTCGACGAAGCTCTGCAGCCCGTTGGCTGGGCATTCGATAGAATAGCCAATCAGCGGTCGACCTTCGATGAGCTCGTCGAAGCGATCAGGAAAGTGCGCTGACACGGGCATCCTCATTGTTTCCGTCAACGGTGGCGAATCTATCTCCAGCTCGCAGCAAGCAGCTCAGCCTGTTCAATGACGGTTTTCACAGCGTCATCCTGCAAGTCCGGGGGAAATCCATACTTGCGCAGGATGCGCTTCACGAGAACGCGCATCCGAGCACGAGCTGATTCTCGCCGCGCCCAGTCCACGGTTGCATTCGAGCGAAGGCTCCGCACCAATTCGGCGGCAATAACTTTGAGGCTGTCATTACCCATGACATCAACGGCACTTTCGTTATCCGCCAACGCCTCGTAGAAGGCCATTTCTTCCTGGCTAAGGCCATCTGCGTTGCCTTGCTCCATTTTCTCACGAATGTCCTTCGCGAGCTCAATGAGAGCTTGGATCACTTCCACAGTGCTGATTGCATTCGTGTGATAGCGGGCAATGGCATCATTCAAACGCTCTGAATATTTGCGGCTTTCGACCGCATGGGTTTTCGAGCGGGACCGGATTTTGTCGGCGAGGAGCTTCTTCAAGGCTTCGAGGGCAAGGTTTGGGCGCTCACTGCCTTTCATTTCTGCCAGGAACTCGTCTGACAGAATCGAGATGTCCGGAGTTTCCATGCCGGCAGCCTTCAGGATGTCGACAATGTCTGTGGACACCACGGAACGGTCGATGAGCTGCTGGACCGCGAACTCTCGCTCGCGCTTGGAGAGTCCACTGGTGGCGCTCTTGACCAGCGCGGCTCTGACTGTCTGATAAAATGCCACCTGGTCGCGAATGGATTTTGCTTCATCGCTTGCAGAAGCCAAAGCGAAAGCCTTGCTTAAGCTCAGAACTGCGTCCTGATAACGGCGATGTGCAGCCTTTTTCGCATCGTCGCTCGTCTGACGTTGAGCGTCTTCGTGCTGACGGGCAAGAATCCACTCGATGGCCTGCGCCAGACACTTCAAGCGTTGTGCTGGTGTGCCCGCGATGCCCGGACTGCAGTCAAAGCCTTCAAACATCGCTTGCACGACATCGAACTTCTCGAGCATCACTCGAACCGCGAGTTTTTCGTCAATACCGGTCTGTTCGCGATCCGAGGGCGAGTAGACACCGAGCGCCGCTTTCAAATTCTGAGCGATGCCGATGTAGTCAACAACGAGCCCTGCTTCCTTGTCGCGGAACACCCGGTTGACCCTAGCAATAGCCTGCATGAGGCCATGTCCCTGCATTGGCTTGTCGATATACATTGTGTGCATCGACGGGGCATCAAAACCGGTCAGCCACATATCTCGAACGATCACGAGTTTGAGCGGATCGTCGGGCGCCTTTGCTCTTTTGGCCAGCTCATCGCGCCTCGCTTTGCCGCCGATGTGAGCTTGCCATTCCTGGGGATCTGATGCGCTCCCGGTCATAACGACCTTGACCACCCCTTCCTTGTCATCGTCGGAATGCCATTCGGGTCGGAGCGCAACAATTTCATCGTAGAGTGCGACACAGATGCGCCTGCTCATGCAGACCGCCATCGCCTTACCGTCAAGAGCTTCAAGACGCCTCTCAAGGTGCTCGACCAGATCGGCTGCAATCATCTTGAGGCGTTCTTTCGAACCGACCAAGCGCTCTACGGCAGCCCAGCGTGCCTTCAGCTTCTCTTGGCTGGCCGTATCCTCGTCCTCGGTGAGCTCCTCGATTTCCTCGTCGAGCTGAGGAATTAGGTCTTCGGGCAGTTCGATACGAGCAAGCCGGCTCTCGTAGTAGATTGGGACCGTCGCACCATCCTCGACCGCCTGGCTGATATCATATATGTCGACATAGCCGCCAAACACAGCGGGAGTGTTCACGTCGTTCTGCTCAATCGGCGTTCCGGTAAAGCCGATGAAGGACGCGTTTGGCAGAGCATCCCTAAGGTACTTTGCATGACCGTAACTGCGCTCACCTGATTTCTTGTCAATGCGAGCCTTGAAGCCATACTGAGAGCGATGCGCCTCATCGGCAATCACGATCACATTTTGCCGATCGCTGATTGCCGGAAGCTCGTCACCCTCGGCGGGCGCAAACTTCTGAATGGTCGTGAAGATCACGCCGCCCGAAGCTCGGTCGAGTTTCTCGCGCAAGTCATCTCGGCTGTCAGCCTGGATCGGTGCTTGCCGAATGAGATCGCGACACATTGAGAATGTCGAGAAGAGCTGATCGTCGAGATCGTTTCGGTCGGTGATGACCACGATAGTCGGATTCTCAAGTGCAGGCTCTCGGACCAATAGTCCGGCATAGAATGCCATAAGCAGGCTCTTGCCTGAGCCTTGCGTATGCCAAATAACACCGATGCGCCTATCGCCGTCCCTTGCTTGGGGTGCATCGTCCAAGCGATAGTCGGATTGCTCAACCAGCTTGTGCCGTTCGCCGGTCGTCGTGGCGTAGGGTAGAGCGCGAAGTGTAGCGTCGAGCGCATTCTGTGCCGCGAAATACTGATGATAGCCTGCGACGATTTTCACAATCCCGGAGCCTGTTTCTCCAAAGACAGTGAAATCACGAACCAGCTGCAAAAGTGCGCGGCGGCAGAAAACGCCTTTGAGGACCGTTTCGAGCTGCGGATCACTGGTTGGAGCGAGAGTTTCGCCGTCGGTTGATCGCCACGGCATGAACCTTTCTTCGTCTGCGGTCAGAGATCCGACGCGCGCCTTGATGCCGTCAGAGGTGACGAGCAGCGCATTGGTGCGAAACAGTGATGGGATTTGCGACTTATAGGTCTGAAGTTGGTTGAATGCCCCATGCAGAGTTGCGTTCTCATCGCCGGGATTCTTCAATTCGATCACGCCTAGAGGCAGGCCATTGACGAACAACACAACGTCGGGTCGACGAGTATGACCGTCCTCGATGACGGTAAACTGATTGACTGCGAGCCAGTCGTTATCTCCGGCTAAGTCCTCGAACGAAAGGAGCATGACTCGATCGCCCCGGATGCCTTCGCCATCATGGAATTCGACAGGCACGCCTTCGACGAGCAAACGATGGAGACGCCGGTTCTCCTCAACGAGTGACGGCGTTTCGCTCGCCAGGACACGGCGTAGAGCCTCGTCGCCTGCATCAGACGGCAAAGCCGGATTGAGGCGATCAATTGCCTCGCGCAACCGATCGACCAGGATTGTGTCACCAAACGACGGCCGGATCGGCTTGGCACTGTCAGGCGCTACTTCGATTCCGTAGGCAATTTGCCAGCCGATCTCGCCTAGCCATTCGAGCGCGGCTTCCTCGACATGAGATTCGGCAAGCTTGCCCATCAACCGAGCTTCTCGAAACCTTCGCGAACGATCCGCGCCATGCGCTTGCGCCGCTCACCAAGGAACTCATCATAGGGCATGGCTTGCCATTCGTCGGGCAAAGCATGCAGACGGTGCATCGTCTGCCAATCATTATCGCTAAACCGTGTCTGCAATTCCGGAACGTAATCCGACGGCGCCTTATCGCTGATATCGATATTGTCCGGCCACTCCACCAAGGCGTAGTTGGCCATTTGATTGCGCGATCGCTGGTCCTCGACCCCTTGCTTTTCCAACCACGCCTTCGGGAAAAGATGGTGGCGTTCAAGCGCCTTCTTGGTCGCTTTCACGGTCGGGTCGAGCATGTCTGCCACGGTCTTGTGCGAGAAAAGCACAGGTGCACCCAGCCGGTTCTGGGCAGCGAAGAACGCAAACAGTTGCGGGTTGCGCGCCGAGGAACTGTCGAACTCGGAAGGCAGAGTAATCTGCCAATAATCGTTAGTCAGTTCGCTCGTAATCTCTCCATCCAACCAGCTCATAAAAGCGTCACCCGTGCTAATCTCACGAATGCGCGCAAGATCACCGTCCATGACGGTCTCCGGGGAGCTAGTGTAGCGCCCGGTCAAGGATGCAAAGAAGAACCACCGGCCAATGGCCTTTTGGAGTTGATGTTCGGCCAGTCCGAAACGCACCTTACCGATGAGGTAGAAGGCATAGCCAAACAGGAGCGCGTTGACCGACGAAACAAGCTCTCCGCTGCGGAAACCCGCCCCCACTAGCGCTTTGAAATACTGGTGCCAGTTGTTGAGGTTCAGGACGTGGGTCTGTGCTTCGGCAAGCACATCGAACTGGTCCTGCCTGCGCTGGGGATCGTATTCGCCGGTGTCCGGATCCTTGCCGCGCAAGACCTGATAGACGCTCTTCAAGCGACCGCGGTTGAATGCGAGAGCCACGGCAACACGCAAAAGTTGGTCGGGGTCTGGCTCGAGAAAATGATTGAACGGTGACGTGTCCGAACCTTTTGCAGGCACGCGAGCTTGCCGGCAGAATGCCTCAAGGTCGGCACGACCTTTATCCCAGAACACTGAAAGCAAAGTCAGAATGAAATCGGCTTGGTTCAGCTTCACACCTTCGCTGTTGATCCGGACGAAGATGTCCGCGACCTGCTCTTCATCTACCGACTGAGCGATTTCCAGGGCCGTGAACGGATACTTCTGCAGATCGAACAGCCGATCGAGGTTGTGAGCGATATGCTCCTCTTCCTCGTCGCTGAGTTCGGATTTCTCGGCGAGCTTATCAATGAAGCTGTTCACCAGCTTCCGGCTCGAAGCCCCAGATGACCACAACTCAGAGATATTGGGGATCCACTCTGCATCGCGGCGAATGGCAGCGTCGGCCACCTCAAATTTTCCGTCGCGCGGCCGGAAGGCGATCTCGATCTGACGGAAGGCGTAATTCTCGTCCAATACCTTCTGCCCGCGGAATACAGCGTAAAGAGAGGTCAGGCGCTGCTGGCCATCAACAATAAGACGTGCTGGTGCCTCGCGCTGTTTGTCGTCCATACCGATCTGCTTGGCGCCGTTGGTCGCGGTATTCTCCCAAAACAGCAGGTAGCCAACGGGAAAGCCGCGATACATTGAATCGAACAGATCGCGGACCTTTGCGTTCTTCCAAACAAACGGTCGCTGGATATCGGGTAAGCCAATATCGCCCACGTCGATGAAGTGAAGCAGGCTGGAAAGGTCGTAATCGACGCGCTTGAAACAGGTCTTTAACTCACTCACGCCCACCCCCTGCTGCGTAGTCAATATTTTGCGAACTTGCTTAAATCGCGATCAATCGCAATACTTGGCAAGGATTTACGGACGGCCGTTGCTATGTCGCCCGGATCATCTGCGCCGTCGGCAAGCGCAATTTCCAGCAGCTCGCGTTCGGACTGATCGAGTTGGTTGATGTGCCGCGCTATCATGGGATCGACGGTTTGGTCGAATGCCGCTTCCAGCATCGGATGCGGGCCTTCCTGCACCTCTCGGCAATACTCGTCCCAGACGGACTTAAACCGGTAGTCGCCTCCAAAAATGCCGCTGGCGGGCATACGCTGCATAGCGTGGATCACTTTGCGCGCGAGATCCTGGATGCGGGCATCGGAGAAGCGCCACGCTGCTTTCCACAGTGCCGAGTCCAGATCGTCGCTCATGCAGCGGAAAGCTCTTCACTCGCCACATCTCCGACGCGGATTTCGCCAGACATCAGCTTGGGGAGCAGCAGGTCGCGGACTCGGACGAGTGTTCGGCCTTCACGTTCATTCGCCGATATCTTCGCGTAGCAGACCGACGCCAAACTGGTGAATGCCTCGACCACATTCATTGGCGGTATTGCTGCAGGGGCCTGATGAATATGATTGCGATTTAAGGTGGGGACCGCAGATCCAGCGTTGAACGCTGCAATGTCAATTTCTTGAAGCGTGAACATCGCATGCAGAGGCGTGGAATTCGGATATGCTTTTATCCAGAGTGACGTATTTAGTGGCCAAAAGTCGCCTTCAACATAATAGACACCACCAAGCACGCCGCTGCGTCCGGTGCAAACGCCGGGACCTTCGACCCTCGACTCGTTATGAGTCCCGCTTGGTCCGCTGGCAGCAATCACCGGGTATGGACCATCGGTGCGCTTGGTTTTCGGAAGATCGAAGCCACGCTGCAGAACGAGGAGGTCGCTCAATACACCAGTTTTCCATCCCTCCGGAACTCCGTCCTTTAGGCCGTTGGGGAAGAGGGACCAGAGGTCTGGCGCGAGATAGGGGGCGTCCCCGGCCATCTTAGCTTTCACCGGGCCGAAATCGACGAACCAGTCGCGGAACAGCGCCCGCGCTTGCGCTTCCAGCGTCTCGTTAATCCGCCGATTCACCTCGATCTTGTCGTCGAGCGCCGCGAGCGTGTCTGCAATCGCATCCTGCACATCGCGACTTGGCAGACAGATGTGGAATGCTTTCACTTCGGGAAAATAGATCGTCGGATGCACACTCCCTACCGCGAACATCCGGAGCGCCCTAGTTTCGGAAAGCAGGGCGTATTTCAGAAAATCTGGATTCAACTCGTCGCTGCAGACCCAATTTACGAAGTCCTGGCTAGTCGCCATTGGGCGACCCATTTTGATCACGTATCCGACGGACGCGGTTCGAGAGAGGCAAACGGTGCCGGCGGGGCAGATACGTGCTGAGGAATTCGCGATGCCCAGAGCGTTAGTATATTCGTTTGTCTCGAAAATTTCGCGCCCATGGTTTCCAGTAGCATCTTTGATGCCTAGCCAAGGAACGTCGCCACCCCAATACTCGGACACGCGCCTGCTCGGCGTGTGTCCGCTTTCCAGTCGCGCTAAACTTGAAAGGCGCTTCCAGCTCCAACCGGGAGCAGCGGGTAGTCCAGGATCCCCCACTGAAATGCAACGATCCCCCGGAATGATCGCATTTGTAGCGTCTCGCCCCCCCGTCTGAGTGTTTGCTCGCGCCATCAAATGCTCACCTGACCAAGGCGTGCGCGGATGACATTTTCAAGGCGCTCGCTTTCCGCAAATTGTTCCTCCAGCGTCGCCTGCAACGCCGCGAAGCGCTCGGGAAACGGCACGCCGTCATCCTCGACATCTTCCGCGCCGACATAGCGCCCCGGGGTCAACACATAGCCGTGCTTCGCCACCTCTTCGTGGCTCGCGGAATAGGCGAAGCCTGGCACGTCCTCGTAATCCTCGCCTTCACGCCAGGCATGATAGGTATCGGTAATCCGTGCAATATCTTCGTCCGAGAACTCGCGCCTTGTGCGATCGATCATGTGCCCGAGCTTGCGAGCGTCGATGAACAGAATTTCACCGCGGCGGTCACGCAGCTTGGTATCGCCGACCAGCCCATTGGACTTGTCCTTGGCTAGGAACCAAATACAAACTGGAATTTGTGTTGAGTAGAATAGCTGGCCAGGCATAGCGATCATGCAGTCGATAACGTCACCTTCGATCATGGCCTGTCGAATTTCGCCCTCACCACTCTGCGTAGAGGACATGGACCCGTTGGCCAGCACCACGCCAGCCGTGCCTGCCGGCGCAAGGTGATGAAGGATGTGCTGCAGCCAGGCATAATTCGCATTGCCAGCAGGCGGTGTGCCGAATTTCCAGCGAACGTCTTCCTTCAGTCGGTTGCCTCCCCAATCCGACACATTGAATGGCGGATTGGCGAGGATGTAATCGGCGCGCAGATCGGGTAGTTCGTCGCGGTGGAAGCTGCCGTCGCTGTTCCACCGAATGTCGGCGTCGATTCCGCGTACGGCCAAATTCATCATACACAGCCGCCAGGTCGTATGGTTTGATTCCTGACCGTAAACGGCGATGTCTCCGATGCGCCCGCCGTGGTTCTCGACGAACTTTTCGGACTGCACGAACATGCCACCTGACCCACAACAGGGATCGTAGACCCGCCCATCGTGCGGCTGCAGCATCTCGACCATCGTCCGCACAACCGAGCGCGGCGTATAGAACTCACCGCCACGCTTGCCCTCAGCGCCGGCAAATTCGCCAAGGAAGTATTCGTAAACCCGTCCCAGGATATCTCGGCTCTGACCATCGTCAGATTTGAAGCCAATCCCGGAGATGAGATCGATGAGTTCTCCGAGCATTACCGGATTGAGAGCGGGACGCGCGTAATCTTTAGGCAAGACCCCTTTGAGCGAGGGGTTGACCTTCTCGATTTCGACCATGGCTTCGTCGATGAGCTTGCCTATTGTCGGCTGCTTGGCGTTGGCTTGTAAGTGGCTCCAGCGCGCCGGCTTGGGCACCCAAAAGACATTGTCGGCGCGGTATTCGTCTTCGTCCTCGACGCCTTCAGGATAGTCCTTTTCGAGCTCAGCGCGCTTCGCCATGAAGCCATCAGAGATATGCTTCAGGAAGATGAGCCCCAGAACAACGTGCTTGTAGTCGGACGGCTCCATGTTGGCGCGGATCTTGTCCGCAGCTTTGAATAGCTCGGCCTCGAAACCCAGATCGCCACCCTTTGGACTGGCCTTCGCTTTTTTGGTGCCGCCCTTACTCATTTCCGATCATCCGAATTCCACACTCCAAGAATATCAAACGCAGCACGGCTGCGAGCCGGCGCATCAAACCTTTTTAACAGCAAAATAGCTTTCCCCAACGCCGGCGACCGCAGTCGATGCGCGCAAGAGCTCACTTGCCTGCGCCACAGGTGCCGAACGAAAGTCATGCCGCGGCGGGCTGCCGGCTATGCGCCAGTATCCAAAACCCTGGTCGAGCAGCACGAGCACCTTCTGACCATCGGCGTATTCAAGCTCGAGCTTGCGGCCATGGTCGGAATTTTCCGTGACCTGCAGATCGACATCGAGGCCAAATTTTTCACCCAAAAGCTCGGCAACTTCCGCACGGTCATCTTCATATTCCCAGTCATGGAAGATCCTATGGGGTGGCCGATCCTTCTTTAGTGGCTGGACCAGGATATCGACTTCGACCGGGCTATCCGCCTTCAGCTCAGCGGACAGAGCTTCGCACGTTCGCAGAAAAAGAAGCATGGGTAGAGGCGCATTCAGATAGCGGTCGGTGTAGGTGATCCGCACAAGACTGCCGGGCCTCCAAACACCAGCCGCTTCCATCTGCTGCTTCAGTTTTGAGCCAAAGCGTTTGCCAAACTGGCCAACCGGGCATTGCCCGAAACCTTGCATCAACTCGACCTGATCACCAGCCGCAACCTGTCGCTCCAGATCTTCAGGGTTGATCGGGCTGTAGGCAGTGGGGCCGCTGAGAGTACCGGCAACGACAGCATGCGTCTCACCCAAGCCCCAGCGCTCCCCCGGCTGCGCTGCATTCACATCGCGGGAGAAGAACCCTGTGGCGCGATCAGTCGAGATCAATTCGGCCAAGCGCTTACTCCCGAAGGGTGCGTCTTCTCCTTTACCCAGGGCCAACGCGAATTCGAAACGCACCGAGGCATCGCGCAAAAAGCGCCGTTCGACCTCTTCGAGCTTATCAAAGGAACTCGAATCAAGCACGAGCGTCACCGGAACGCCGCGCGCTGAGGCGGCAGAAAAGAACGTGCGCATTTTGGTCGAAGTCAGCTCTGCCAGATCGAACACGGTCGGCAACAAGACGGAAATGCTGTCTCCGCTTCGCGCTCTCAAAAGAAGTGTGTTTGCCGCGTCATTGATTGCCATGGCATCGGGGACGGCACGATCTTCCTGCGGCAGTTCGGCATTTGTCTCGAGAAATGCCTGAACCGCGAGGAGAGCAGACCGCCGGTCGAGACGACCCTGCTGCTTGTAGAGATCGGCAGCCAGAACGCAGGCCGAACACCCCATCTCGCATTCCTTGGGGCAATCGAGGACGCGGGCCGCTCGTTCGAATACATGATAGATGTCGTCGAGAAGTCTCGGAGCGTATCCGGCACCTCCAGATGCCTCATCGAAGATGTAGACCGACGGCACTCTGCGACCGAGCTTGCCGTCTCGAGCTGCCACAGAAATTCCAAGCTCGCGCGGCTCAATGCCAAGCCAGCGCGCAAGACTCTCGCGCAACGCTGCGCCAAGCGCCCAGGCTGCGCCGTCACTTTCCAATCCAGGCAATTGCAGCTCTACGACATCGGTTAGAACTTCATGGCCCAGCGCAAGTGCGCTCGTGATCGCATAACCTTCATCATTGCCCGGACAGCGGTCTATCGCCTTTCGATCCCTCGGCGAGAGCGGCCGATGGTCTTTGAGAGCGTCCGTCCCGGCATCCCCGGCACGTCCACACTCCAGGCAAATCTCGTAACCCTGGTCTTTGGGGCCACGCGAATGATGGTAGATGTAGCCTTCATGCGAAGCGCGGATCCGGCCGGTTTCAGGCTGCAGCATGGGTTGCCAAAGGGCATCACCGACACTGACCTTCGGAGACTTGGGTTCGATGTAGACAGCCTGATCGGTGTCGGCATGCGGCTGCGCGTTCCAGTCGACGCGGAACCCGGCCGGTTCAAGAAACTGCTCAATGGTAATGCTGCGCTCGCCGCAATGGGCACACTGGTCAGGCATCTGGTGATCGCTGCCCGCCCCACCACAATGGTCGCACCACCAGGCCCAACGAAGGTTCTGCGGCTCCCGCTGGCCACTGTCGATCGGGCTCAACCAATTGAGGGTGACCCCGGCCGATTTCCAAACCAGCCCGTCTACGACGACCTCTGCCCCCGGGGCATATTCCCGAATGGCGATATCGGCGTTGCGCGTCGGGCATTCATAGCGCCGATCACGCGCGCCTTCCTCTTCCGAACGATTGCGCTCCTGCGCCTTCTGCGTCTCGGCACAGAGGGTATCAAACGGGACAACTGATGTCGGAAAACCGCTCCCAGGGATAAGCGAGCGATTGGCGAGCTCCTTCAGGAGGAACTCCTTGCACAATCGCCGTGCCTGAAACTCGATCGCCTTCTTTGCCGGCCCTTCGAGCGCGTCCGAGTCTTCCTTTAGGCGCTGCCATGTACGACGGAAATTCCCAGCTTCCTGCCCAAACATCTCCGCCGTATGCCCCCGGATTTCGGTGTCGTATTCGAGACCAGTTCCCCTGAGCAGCCGCAGCAGACCTTCTTCGGTTGCGGATGCCGTTGTTGGTAGATCGAGCCATTCGCAAAAGGCGTCCACGGGAGCGAGACCTTCGAAAGGACGAAGGTCAGCACGACAGCCGAAGAAATCCCCGGTCTTGGTCCGGGCAAACTCCCCCTCAACTTCGCGAAACCATTGGGCAAGAAGATAGGCGTTCGCGTGACGTTGCGCGATCCGATCGGAATCAAGCGATACGCGCGGCGATGCGAGTTTGCGGCGCAAATAGCCTGCAGGATCGGCAAACGTTTCAAGATCGAGAGGTGTATTGCGGGCAATCGTGAGACTTGTCGAAAAGCCCTGTCCGCGGCGCCCCGCACGACCGGCCCGCTGATTGTAGTTGGCGATCGAGGGTGGAACATTGGTCATCAGCACTGCTTCGATCGAACCGATGTCGACACCCATTTCCATGGTGGTCGAGCAGGCGAGCAGGTTGATATCGCCTTCCTTGAACTGCTCCTCGAACTCCCGCAGTCGGTGCGGGGGCTGCTGGGCACTGTGTTCCTCGGCCCGCAGATAAGGCGTGGCGAGCGCCGCCTGATCGTGAAGATCGGTCCAAAGATGCAGCTGTCGAAGGGCTTGGACTAGCTTGTCCTCAACTAGCCAACCTCTGATCTCCTTCTTATCGGCAAAAGAGAGCGGTCGAGTGCGTGGGACCTTAGAAAACTCAACCGGCAAGACTGCTTTGCCGTCGATCTTGCTTCCAGACCCAACAAGATTGGGTGACCGACCAAATACAAGTCGCGGAAGAACGCGGCGCGTCAGGGGGCATTGCCAAGCTCGATCAACCGCCTCGATCTCAGCCTTCTGCTCGAGCCGCAGGGTGAATGTACCGCCGACGCCTGCAAGCACGGGCGTAAGCTGTTCCCAAGCAGTTCGAAGTAGCTGATTGATCTCGTGTCTATGACGCGGCTCACCGACATCCAGCTTCAACGCTGTCGCGAGGAGCAAGACTGCTGCGGGCTGCGTGCCCTTGGTATTGACTGAGGGCCAGCTGATATCACGCTTTGATCCAGGAGGTTGATCGGGCCCTATTACATTGCGAGGACGTGCCCTCCCTGGCATCCAGCGGGCGTCCCCATCATCGACGTCGAGCGCGAAATAGCTCCGCAAATAGTCGACCATAAAATACAGAAAATCGCGCCAATCTTCGATCAAGTAGCCCTTCTGGCCAACAAGATCGGGTAGTTTATCTGGGCTGATCCGCTCGATATCCGGGAATCGTAGCCGTGCCAGGCCAAGCGTCTCCATCGCGTTGGCATTGCGCGGACGACGGGCAAGCTCGCGCAAGAGCATGAAGCGGGCCAGCGCTTCCCGGTTATCGTGAAATCGTTCGCTGCGATCGAGGTCCCAAACCTTGGCCATCATGCCAATCGCCGGCTCAGACGCGAGCGCTGACACGAGGTCCTTCCAGGGTATTCCGGTTGCCGCGCCACCCGCGAGCTCCGCGTCAATCTTGGCGATATCATCCTTGAACGCAGGCATGTCTGCCACAAGGTTTGCTAGAGCAGCCTTCTTTTTGAGCATCTCTTCCCTGCGCTCATCGGTCAGGTCGCTACCCTGGGCAGCCTTCTGAACGGCATGGTAGATAAAGCCGCGAACGAAGCCCCGCTCACCGTTGGTTTCAATATTGGCAGCAAAGCGAGCTGTTCCCTGCCTGCTGTCCGAAAAGCTGATCAGCTGACGGCCATCGAACGGCAGGGCGTGTTCCGCCTGATGTGGCGACACACCCTCAAGGAGGATCGGTGCCGCATTCTGGGTGAGGAACGGTGTGCCAAAGCGAAAGGGAAAGACCGCCGGTCGCCCGCGCCGCTTGTTTCCGAGACAGGCCGGGCAACGTCCCTCGTCCAGCTGGGTCAGATGAAAATGCCCCGCCTCTCCAGTAAACTCGCCGCTGGATACATCGAAAGCGGTCGCGGTCGCTTCGGATTTCGGGTTTATGGCAATCAGTCGCGGATGGCCGATCCCCTCATGCTCATCTTCATCATCGTCATCATCATGATCGCGGTCACGATAGCTATCTTCGCGAAACTCATCTGCATCATGATCACTTCGCCGCGGTACGATCCTGTCGCCCATGTCATCGGCCGGGAGGAAGGGCTCGCCACAGTCGAGGCAGTTCTGAATTTCGAACACCATCGATTGGCAATGCGGACATTGATCCCGATGGTCGAAAAGCACGGCGCCAAATGGCCAATCCTTGGGTCGCATCTCGCCCGGGCAGTCGACATTGATGCAGGTCCAGAGCCCGGCAATTGCCCGCGTGAAGCTGTGCGCTCGCATCGGCAGGACAGGCTTCGCTTCGCTGGCATTATGGGCGGAAAGATCGAGCAGAATCCTTTCGGCGTCCGGCGAGAGCGTCTTAAGCGATGCCAGTGTCTGGGGCTCGCCTTCCAGCCTCTCGGCAACCGACGATGCTGCCGGATCATCGGACGCTGTCAGGACTTTCGAGAGATCGACCGGCTGAGGCTTTCCCACAACGACATGCGCCCGCTCAAGCGGAACGCCAGCAATGTCGGCAAGGAATCTCTGAAGGTCTTCGCGGGCCTTCTGGTCGTCCGCAGAGCCGATGGTGGCCGACGTCGCAACGAAGCGGACCTGATCCGGCGTCACATCGAACGCATTCATCACACGGCGAAGCAGGAGCGAGAGCTCCGCCGCTGCCGAACCGATGTAACTGTGCGCTTCGTCGATAACGATCCAGCGCAGCTTGCCTTTTGATGCGTCGAGGATCGGACGATCCTCGCGCCGGATCGTCATGTATTCGAGCATCGTCTGGTTGGTAACGAGGATCGGCGGTGGGTTGGCCCGGAGGGTTTCGCGGTAAAGAACCTGATGCGGTATCTCATGCTCGGCCTTGTCGCGATTGGACTTCCGCGCCGTTCCCATCAATCCGTTGTAGAGGGCAAAGCGGACATCGCCGCGAAGCGGCTTGGTCCAGGCTGTAAGGCGCTTCTCCTGGCTCGCGATAAGAGCGTTCAGCGGATAGAGCATGAGCGCCCGAACCCCTGTCAGAGGACCTTGCTCTGCGGACTCCCGGACCAGATCATCGAGCATCGGAACCAGGAAGCATTCGGTCTTGCCCGACCCCGTGCCGCTCGAAACCAGAACCGATTGCGGCTCTTGCGTGCTGAGCAGTTCCCACGTCGCCAGCTGGTGCGCGTAGGCGGGGTAATCGAAGCGTAGACCAGTATCCGATGTTTGGGTGATCGCGTCGATTGTGCGCTGATGCAGCAGCGCTTGAAGTTGGTTGGGGCTCTTTCCTGAGGATACATAGCCGGGAGCAGCCTGAAAAAGCTGTTCGGAAAGGAGGCTACCGTTTGCTGGATCCGTACCGGCAAGAGTGCTCCGGAGAAAAGCGTTGAGCCCTTCGTGCCGGATGCCTGCGCGCGAGACGACCGCTTCGGCGAGGCCAGTCCTCAGCCGCTGGTGCACCTCCATCGGCGACAATCGGGATGTAGGGAGGGGATCACTGGCGGCCATTCTTGAGCTCCGAAAGGGCATAGCCAAAGGCTTTGGCAAAATAGTCGGGGTGACGTCGTTCGACGTCCTTGATGGTGAGGACTTGCTCCTTCTCGAGAGAAGCACGTCCGGTAGCGGACAGAGCAGCGGCGAAAGGAGCATCGAAGACCCGCATCAGCGCTTCGACGAAGTTCTCTCTTGGCAGTAGCTCGCTGTAAGCAGGCCGAAAAGGGTTGAAGCCGCCGGCATCCATATTGATGCCCTCGCTTGTATGGCTCGTGAAGTGGTTGCGAAGCTCTTCCCAGCTCAACGGCGAGAAGTCCCGGCAAATCAGTGGCGCAAGCTGCGGCGCACGCGCCGCGATTTCGTTCTGACGTTCCGTGATGTTTGCCAACGCCCACTGAGGGTCATCGAGCCGGCTGACCAGATAATTGCCTTGAGCCTGAAAGGCAGCGTCCCAGGCCTTGATCGGCAAAAGAGACCAGCTTGAGCATAGGCCATCAAACAGCTCGAGGATCGTCGAGAGGTGTTGCTCCTCGCAGCGATAAAGAAGGAGCGGCGCAAGCGGACCGGCAATCTCGAACTTGCTGAAGATTTCGAACGTCTGCGGAGGCAAGCCATTGAGCGACAGCGCCAAATCCATGACTGCACGAATGGTCTGGGTCGCTTCAGAAGACGTGGGCTCAGCAGCGAGTTCCTCCGCCAGCCGCACCAGGTCCTCGCGCGCTTGTAAAAGAGGCTGTGCCATTGCCCGGCCGAGCCGGTGTTGCGGAACGTCGTGAACCGGATCGCCGTCGATAAACTTTGGCCTCGTGAGGACGCGAGCACCTTCGCGCAGATAGACGAGCCATGGACCGCGCAATCGTGGCAGTTGGATCAATTGCCCTCCGAGGCCGCCAAGCAATCCGTCAAACGGACCGAAATCCACCTCTTTCTCGGGAGCACCAAGAAAGCGGCCGCCAACGCGGACATCCTCGCCGACAATGGCCGTTTTCGGACGCAGCCCTCCCGAAGGTTCCCACTCAAGAGAATTGCCGAATTCCGTGACGTACCAGTTGTCATTGCTGCCGTTGTGAAAGTCGAGCCGGACCTGGGCATCGATGCCGAGCGGCCGCATCAAGGCGGCAATATCGTTGCGCAGAGCCGACAGGCCCAGTTCGACATCGACCTTCCAACTCGCCTCTAGCGACGCTCCAGCGTGATGGGCAACTTCGCCCATCAGCATCGCACGGCCCGGTGCGCGGGCAACGGTGTCACGAAGATCGGCGAGGCCGACGACAGTATCGCGCCTGAGAAGTTCGCCATCCCAGGTCGTCAGCCATTCTTTCGATCGCAAAGGCACATTGAGGTCGAAAGTGGAGCCATGCCTTGGGGTGAGGCGCAAGCTGAGCAGCGCGCGTCGGGGCGGATCGATCCGCACCCGCCAGCGATGGTCCGCAATCGACGTTTCATCGCTGAGCACCGCTTCTCCGGTCCAACCTTCCAAAAGGATTTCCGCATGGGCCGCATTGATCCGCTGGCTGAGTGCGAATTCAACCGGCAGAACCAGTGCACTCGTCCGGTCCCGAACATGCTTGGTCGTTCCATCGAGCCAGGCGAACTCGCAGTGTCCAGGGCCCGCGTTGACAAGATCATCGCGCCAGGTGCTTTCCCCTGCAAACCGCCAGCCGACCTCTCCGCGCGTTGCAGTGCGCCGGGAAACCCCGTCTTCGACTTCTGCATGCAGCGGATGTTTGATCAACCGTTCGCCGCCGGGTGCCTGCACACCGGTCGCCTCTTGGGCGACTATGGTCAGGCGATCCTTACGATCTGCACTCTGCCCCGTCCGCACCAGAAATGCGTCACCATTGGGCTTCTCAGCGATGATCTGGCCAGCACAGCGGTAGAGCGAACGACCAGGTGCAAAGGCAAAGTCCTCGGCTTCGATCTCTGTATGGCTGTCCTTGCCGCGAAGCATCCAATCCTGCGGAACATCGACAAAGACTGGTTCGGCGCGATAACCGCCCGACCCCTGACCGATAAGGGAAAACGCGCCTAGCTCCGTGTCTCCGGTCCGCCGCTCGAATATCCGCAGTCCGTCCCCAACCGCTTTGCCGCCCGGCAGGACAAAGCTTTGGGCGAGTCTTTCACCGCGCGCATGGAATTCGGCGGTGACGGAGAGGTCCAAGGGAAAATCGATCGCAGCTTCGCTGCGCATAGCGCGCGCGATCCAGCAATTACCTGATTCAACCTCCAGGTAAGCCAGTCGACCGGAGATACGGTCCGCCAAGGCACCCGAAGGCTGAAGAAACACCCGGACATATTCACCTGCGGACAGCACACGATCCTTGTCGTCCCAGCGACCTTCGAGATGGAAATCCAGACTTTCGCGCCATTCACCGTCCTGCGAACGCATCAATCGTCCGACCCGGATGCTCCCTGTTCCGGTCAGCTTTCTGGCTTCAAGGAGCGTATCGATGAGGCCCGCAGCAGCCCCGTCGAGCGTCATCGGCAGTTCATCGCGCCAGTCTTCGTAAGCGTGGTCCAGCCGGGCGGAATAGGGGCGACCGTCAACTGGCACTTCCTTGTCGATGAATGCACGAAGCTCCACGATCTTGAGGGCAAGTTCCCCGCAGATTGCGTGCATTTCCGGGCTGCGCCAGATTGAGGGAAGTAAATATTCGTTGCGTTCGCAGATCGAAACAGCGGTAGCGATGTCCTGAATGTCTGCCCCGAGCAGCTCACCGACTGCACGCTCCAGGAAGCGACGCGGCCAGCTCGCACCGCCTGCGATTGCCGCTGCAGGAAAACCCCCATGCCGCGCGAGATTGGAGAGACGCTGGTTTCCGTGCGCCGTGATAAGAGGTTCAACGCCCCAGGCATCGAAACCGCGATCTGCAAGTGCCCGCCATTCCGATTGTGGGAGCTGGAGCTTCAAAACCGCTTCGATATCGGCCCAGCGCTGCATGCCGCCCTGGTAGGAGCGCCGAAACCAGTCTGCCGCCCACATGACGAAAGCTGGAGCTAGCGACGGCCGCAGCAAATCCGATGCAAGATTGGCAGCCAGCTTCGCTTCGATCCGCTGAAAAATTCCCGGTGCGAGCTTGTAGCGGTAAAGCGGGAGGCCAGTCGGGCGAGGTAAACCAAGATCCCCGCAAGTCTTACCCAAAGGATGCGGTCCGCTATCTGCTGCCCTGGCCAGCTGGATCGCGCGGATCATCAAGATACGCGAGCCGCCGCTAGCGTGAATGTCATCGGCAATCTTGCGCAGCCGAACCGGGTCGTTTTGCGCCGCGTCGATTTCAGATTTGAAATCGCGTCCTTCCATCCCCGCACTCACCCCCGGCACCTCTCGCAATCACGGATGCCAGACAACACCCTCACTTACCTCAACATCTCTGAACGTTACTTCATAATCAATGATGAAGGTCAGGTTTTTCAGTGCATTGCCCGAGAGGTAGAAATCGAGCCCTCGTAAAAAGCATTCACGACGCAAGACCAACGCGCGTTCATGACGCCGTCGATACCCCGTCCAAGATCCCAGATGACGGTATCGCCATTCTCCAGTTTAGCCCTCACGAAACGATCGTGCAGGTCGCCGCCCGACCGCCGTGACTTCTGTGCGAGGTGGAGGGGAACCGAGGCCAGCATACGGTTCCACCGATCTTCAAGGTCCTGGCGCTGGTCACGCGTGCTTTCAGGGTCACGGGTCTGCACGGAATCGGCGTCGAATGTCACAATTTGCACGGCCGCGATTTCCGAAGCGAGCTGTTCAAAGCGACCGATGAAATTGATGAGGCGCCCGCGAGCCTGCTCGTCAGCGCAACAATAGGGGTCCTGGATTTCGAGCCGTTCAATTCGTGCGTCGCGCGCGTACTGCTCGAAAATCGTCCAGTCACGTTGTCCATATTGTTCAAACACGACCCGCTGAACGAAGGGAACGCGCGCTTCAGCTGCCTCGACGGGAGTTCGCACGGAGAGAATGGGGCGCCGGTTCTTGCGTTCGGCATTGCTCGATGCTGTCTCGCCAGGATCAGAGTGAGACTGCGAGCGCGCCGCTTCTTCTAATCCTGGTTCTGCCGTGTGCTCCGCAGCCGGACCAAGGTTTGCGGAACTCGTTGTGTTGTCGCTCGCGGGTCCGCGGGAGCGAGCGCTCTCCTCGTCTCCCGTCGGCTCTTCGATCTCCGGCTGTGCGACTGGTGGGGAAGGCGGTTCCGCCTGTCGAATACTCGCGCTGTAATCGGTGTCCTGAATATCCACGTCCGTCTGCCCGGCTGCGGCATACGCACTACTTCGATCAAGGTTCTCTGCAGAGCGCCCGTCGAGCACATCGGAAAGCAGGTCCTCTACATCGCGATCGCTCTCCGGCGGCATGAGCAGACCACGGCTCAGCGAACGCTTACGCTCCATGAGGGCGTCGAGACGCTGGTCGAAGCTTGAAGGTCCGATCGCTTCGTCCGGATGGACAGCCATCGGGATGTGAATGGTCACTGGCCTGGTCTGACCGATCCGGTAGGCGCGGTCCGTCGCCTGATCTTCAACGGCCGGATTCCACCAGCGGGACAGATGGATCACATTGTTTGCTGCGGTGATCGTGAGCCCCACGCCGCCAGCCTTTGGCGACAGGATGAGAACGTCGAATGAGGCCGGCGAACTCTGAAAGGCAGTCACCATCTCCTGGCGCTTATGGCCCGCAACCTTCCCGCTGATGCACATCGGGCGGCGCTCGAGCGCGAAGCGCTCCTGGATTGCCATCGCGAGGAAGGCCTGCATCTCGAGATCTTCGCAGAATAGCAGAGCCTTTTCGCCGCGCTGCTTGACCTCCTCAAGGATTTCGAAGGTCTTCTTCAGCCGTGCAGATTGCCCGATGTACTCGTCGATGTTCGAAATTCCGCGCGGCGGTGACGGGTGGAGCGATGTACCGCGCAGCATATGCAGCACTTTGAGCATCGCACCCTGTTCGCCGCTTTCCCGTAGCGCTCGCGCTCTGGCCAGCACGAGGTCGTAGGCCTGCGCTTGCTCGGCCGGCATCTCGACCGGATATTTGCGGGCTTTCTTCTCCGGCAACCCGGTCAGGATTTCGTCCTTCATCCGTCGCAGCATGAAAGGTGGAAGTTCTCTGTCGCGCTCGATCAGACGGTGCTGGAGATCGCCAAGGCGCTCGAGATCGTTCGCAGGGAAGCTGCTTTCGAATTCCCGGCTCGAGCCAAGAAAACCTGGATAGACCGTATCGGCAATCGACCACAGGTCCTGCAACCGGTTCTCGACCGGTGTGCCCGTCATAGCGATCTGGATTGTGCCGTTCAGCGCCTTTGCGGCGCGGGTCATCTGGCTGGCAGGATTCTTGAGCTTCTGGATTTCATCATAGACGATTGCAGCGAACGGAATGCGCGCGAAGCTCATGTGATAATCGCGCATTGTTTCGTAGGTCGTCAGGACGATCCCGGCGTCATTCCATTCGGATACGTCGAGACGCGATGTTCCCCCTCGAATGTCGCTCCCAGCCTCGAGACGGAAATTGCGCAGGTTGGCGCCGAACGCCTCGACAACAGGCCCCATGAGCTCTGCTTCGATGTGCTGCGAAAGCTCGGCTTGCCAATTCTGCAGAAGACCTGTGGGCGCGACAATCAAAATGGGTTTCTGGTGAGGCGTTTTGCTGCGCAGCCAGAGCAGGAACATGAGCGCCTGGAAGGTCTTTCCGAGCCCCATATCGTCGGCGAGCAAGACGCCCGGCATTCGGCGCTCCCAGGCCTCGGCAAACCAGGCGAACGCCTGCACTTGGTGAGGCTTGGGTTCCGATCTCAGTCCCTTGGGGAGCTCGGGAACATCGAAATCCTGCACTTCAGCGTCGGGACGAGGCAGCCGCGCATAGTCCAGCTGCTCGAAATTCTCTCCAACCTGAAGGAAGAAGATATCGACGCTCTCGCGTTCGGTTCTGTCCGAGGCGCGTCCCTCGACCTCATCAGCGATCTCACGTTCAAGGTCTGCAATTGCTCGCGCGGCCTGCAGGGTTGCAGGCGTCGCGGGGATGCTTTCGTCGCGCCAGGCGATCGTTTCCTTGCCTGCATCAATCGCTGTCTCGACTTCGCTTGCGATCGTTTCAGCTTCACCTGGAGCCAACTCGACATGACGCGCGTCGGGCGGATCCCCGATCCGCAATCCAAACCCTTCGGGCAGCCAGCTGTTCGGCTTGGGTTTGATCCAGGGCAAAACCGGCTTTTGCCAGACCTCGATCCCGCTGACCCGCTCGGAAAACTGCTGTGTCTCGATGAAGAGACGATCAGCTGCCTCGTCATCGCCTGCCGCGTCAAGCTTGAGCTCCTCACGCAGGATACGTTGCGGCGAACGCAGGAATTCGCGCTTTTCCTGTGAGGTGCCCACCTGCTTTGCGCGCACGATGTCGAGGGCCTTACCCAGCATCGGGTCGAGAAAAAGGAGCGTTCCGTCGGAAAGCAGATAGCTTCGCCGCCCGCCGTCCTGACCCCGGAACCTGCGCTGAAAATGCTGATTGTCCCGCGGGGTAAGCAGCGACGCTTCTTCTTCGTCGACCAGGTCACCCTCAGCGCTCTCGCTTACGTTTCTCGAGAAGAGGACGGGGTCGAAGTCGAAACGTCCATGGTCGGTCTTTGCGTTGAGTGAAAAATTGGCGGCATAGGCTATCCGGACACGCTCTAGAAAGCCATCCGCCTCAATGCCGGTGCCGATGTCATCTCCGAGCGTCGAACGAAGCTCGGCAAAGGCAGCACGGCGCTGATCGGGATCATCAGCCGCATTGACTGCAAGTGCGGCCTGGAAGGCCGAATAGATCGGCTCGGGAATTCGTCCGACACGCCCGCCCTCTCGCAGGCGTGCACCGGCGATGTCGGCTCGAACCGGCAGACCACCGCGGCGGACCCATTTCGTATCGACTTTGATTGTTCCTTCAGCGAGCGAACCTCCCGAGTTGAGCTGAAGGGTTATGGATGTAGCCGGAGGAAGACCGAGGGCGAATGCGTCGGCCTCATCGAGCCGGGCAACGATCTGCGATGGAAGGACTATGCCTTCCGCCTCCTCGCTGATCTGACCATCGTTATCGAGAGCTCGAGCCAGCGCCAGAGCGGCCTGACCAGCTTCAGGGGCTGCTCTTGGCCACTCCGAGACCGGCACAATTTCGCTTGATGCTCGCCGGAAAAGCCCGCCTGGCTGCTCGCGCAGAAGCGCAATCGTCTCACCACCGTCCTCGTTCTGTGTGGCAATGAACTTGGTCGTTACCATCGATCATTCCAGTTGCGGCCCCGGCCTCTCCCGAAACGAGGATGCGCGATTGATGTCCGGCGATGGATGATACCGGCGAACTTGCCTTCCCATCCAGGACTCGCTGGGACATGGGACTCATACTCGAAATCCGACCGTCCGCTGGTGGTCCGCAGCTTCCCGCCGTCGTAGACCTTTGCGTAGAGTTTCGGAGCTCCGGGATCGGTGTCACTCCAGAAGCGGCAGGATCCGTTATCGCTCCATTCCGATATGCGCAGGTCGCCTATCTGCATGATGATAGATGAAGAATGGGAGGGACCTCCTCGAATTTGACCGTATTCTGGTCGTTCGCCACTCTGGCGAATAAGAGAATCGATCTGGTATTTCGCGCGTGATCCCAGCGCGGGCCATGCGTCGGTGACCAATCCTTCATCAAGGTATGCAATCCAAAACGCTTCGCGTTGCTTCCACTGATCAGGCCGATCCGTGGTCTTCGCGATGGCGCGGAAGAACTCGCGCATGGCGACTTCGGTAAGCCAGCGCTTGAACACCTGAGTGACCTCGCGCGCACGCTCTTCACCGATCCACTCGGCGAGCGATCGTCCGATCCTGTCCCACCGGGTACGCTGGAGACGCGGATCACCCACCTGATCGAGCAGAAACTCGGAAATTGCCTTTCGATGCTCGGGTTCGGGTTTGGTCCTGATCCAGGGTTCTAGCAGGGCGCGGACAACCAGTTCCAACTGTCCCGCCTGCACTTCTGTATCAAACATACGCAGGATAATGCGCTGCGGGCCGACTGCTTCTGCAGGCTGAAGCTGTGCGGTTGCCTTGCAGGTCTCGGCGAAAGTTGCCTGACCAAACCCGCTCGCCGCAAGGTTTGCGCCAAGACCTGTCTCGCGCATCAAATGGAAAATGCCGTCTACATCGCGCGTAACAAAATCGCGCGCCACTTTGGCTGGTCCCATCTGCGGCTTGAACAGATCCCACCGTGCGCCGCGCTCGCGCCATGCCCAGTCATGCCGAACGGCAGCGCGGGATGCAGCTTCTGCTAGCATTGGCATGATCGAGCGGCCTGTCGGGAAATAGGTAAGGTAGCCATCGATCACGGCCTGGTCGGAACTGCGCCGATGATCGACATCGGCCCGTTCGAGCGCCGCCACGCCCAGCTCATTGAACTCCGGGTCGCACCATGCGCCGCGCAGGACCCTGTTGAGCTGAAACCGCGGTAACCCGTTTGCGCCGGTATCGGCCGCTCCTCGCAGGAATGGCTTAAGCTCAATGACGGGCTCTGCTTCGCCCACACATGCATCGAGCTTCGCCAACTGTCGCTGCAACTCAGGCTGTGTCGTCGGGGGTTTAGCCAGTCCAGCCGTTGCCAAGGCCTCCATTTTCGCGATTGCAGACCGCAGCGAACTCATTGCTCCTGCCTTAAAATGTCGCGGTCGAGGCCAGCGCTTGGCGTCGTCATCAGGAAGCGCAAGTCGATCCGTCGATTACGCTTCTTGGCTTCTTCGGAGTCTCCACGATCGACGGGACGGTCTGGACCGTAGCCACTTAGACTAAGGATTGGTGCGGAGCCATCTTCGCTGGCAGGTTTGTTGAGAAACCCGCTGAGCCCAGGCTGACTACGTTGGAGCGACTTAAACGTCGTCTCCGCCCTTCTGACGGAGAGGCCATAATTATCCATACCACCCGACATGACATCGGAGTCCGTGTGCCCCTCGACGAACACTGCATCGATAAGATGCTTGCTCCGCTCCCCCTCGCAAAGGTCGGAGGTGGTGTAGCAGGGAAGGACCTCGACCATGGCGGCAGCGACTTTGCCGATGGCAGCCTGCCCTCTCCCGGTCAGCTCCCACTGACCTTTGTCGAACAGGACATCGTCGGGAAGCCTCAGAACTCCGGTTTTGGTGTCAATTTCTACCTGGAGTCCCCGGTCTTTCAACGACTGCTGCAGATCGTTGAGGATCTCGGCGCGGGTCCTGTTCGCGCCGGTCAGCTCCTCGGTCTTGGTCTGCAGATTGAGGGCAAAGTAGGCCAACAGGATGATGAAAATCAGAAGTAGGCCGACCATCATGTCCGTCATGGACATGAAATAGCTTTCGCCCTCCTCAGGCGGCTTCCGGCGAACCACGCCTTCCATTATTCAGCGGCTTCCCTGTTCTGGTTTGCGAGGATGCCGGCAAGTTCCTCGACGGTATCCCGCAAGGTCGTGAGCGGTTCGAGTGCGCCGGCGAGCTGCGCCACACCATCGCCCAGAGCCTTGTCGATCTGGCCGACCCGTTCGTTGAGGTTCGACGCATGGTTGCCGGCAGCATCCGAGATCTTCTCAATTGCGTCACCCAGAGCGCGATCCACATCCTCGAAGCGAGCACGATATTCCGACCATGCGGAGGAGGCCGCACTCGCGGTCTCGCTTAGCGTTGCCGCAAGCTGGCGCATTTCGTCACGAGCGCTTTCGGAGGAGTCCGCATTGCGCGACACGATGGTCTCCACCGATTTGACTGCTTCGGCTATCGAGACTGCCGACTGGCGTACAGGTGCTGTCGCCGCTTCGACGTCGTTGGCAACGGTTCCGAACGCCGTTGCGAGATCGCTCGAGCGAGCAGCGACCTGCTCGATCGCACGCGCGTGATCTCCGATGGCACTTTGTGCGGTCGAGAGGCGGTCCGCCGACGTGGAAATGGCATTGCCCGCGTCCTTCATGCTGCCAACAAGCGGGCCGCCGGTCTGATTGAACCGTTCAACAAACTCCGAAAATGACTTTTCCATTGCCTCCTGGCCGATCCGGGCCGCGTCATTCGCCGCGCGTGCCGAGGCTTCACCCATCTGACTGGCCGCCGAGGCGAGTCCGGATTTCATATCGTCGAGCGTATTGCCAAGATTGCTCAGCAATTCGTCCATCCGCTGCCTGGCAAGCTCGCTTGCCTGCTCGTTTTCTTCGCGCATGCGGTCCGCTACGACGCCAAAATTGCGGTTGAGCTCGCCAAAAGCCGACCGCATCTCTTCCGAAGCCTGGCCAAAGCGCCTGACAGCTTCCTCGATCTGGCGGTCAGCTTCGCCGGTCTGTTTTTCGATACGTTCGGACATCGTGGCCATCGAGACGGTCATTGCGCCAATGGCATCTGCGAGCCCCGCCATCTCCGCGCCGGCACTTGAAGCAATCGCGTCGCGGACGGCTTCACCCCCGCCACCGCTGATCTTGTCGATGCCCTGCTGGATCGACCCCAGGTGCGTGATCATGGGTGCCATCTGCTTTTCCAAGGCCCCGTCGAGGGCGGCAGCGAGCTGTTCGGAAAAGGTGCGGAGTGCCGGAGTCTGCTCTTTGAGTTGTGCCAGCTGATCGCTCGCGATCCGTTGCGGCGGCAGATAGGCCATTCCATGCTCGAGCTTGTCGCACAGCATCGACAGTCCATCGTTGATCCGCTTGCCGAAGCGGTAGTCGTAGGAGCGCAGAACGATGGAAGCCACGATGCCACCCACAGAGGCCCAGAACTTCGCACCTGCAACCTTCATCAGGCTGTTCAGCTTGTCCTGCATCGCGGCAGTGTCGCCACTGAAGTCGAGCGTCGAGAGAGCTGCGATGATCCCCAGGAAGGTGATCAACAGGCCGATAGCGATGAAAATATTCGCAAACCAGTTCAGCCCGCGATGACGGTCGCCAAGATTGACGAAGAAGTGTTCGGGACGAGCGGAGTTCTGGAGAACATCGGCCGAGGGATCGACGATCGTTTCGCGATATTCCTCCCAGGTTCTGCGCAGCGGAAGCGCCTCAGCGTCATTCGCCTCCATCATCTGGGCGTCGATATCATTGAAGCGGCGCGCGAACTCGAGGCGCGCCTGATCGACATCGGCAGTGCTGCCGCCGGTTATCTCGTCGAGCAGGCGAACGCGGGCGTCGATCGCATCAGCAAGAGGGGCATGATATTGCCGCTTGTAACGGTACGCGATTGCGAAGGCTGTTCCGATCAGCACGATCGCCAGAAATGCCGCCATCGCATCGCCGATGAGCGGGATTTCCGTGAAGAAGTAGATCAGCCCATGGCCAAGCCATTCGGTAATTTCCATACAGCCCCCAGAAGCCCGTCAAAGTAGCGGGCTCCTGCGAACCGGTGCGGAAGCAGGCCGGGCTTGCGAAATGCAACCGGACGGAGAAACCCTCAATAAGCCAGACGGTATCGAACCGCAGAGCTTGCGCCAAGGCAGGTTGCGACAAACCCATGAGAATTTCGTGAATTCCTAAGACTAGAGCAGTCGATTTTTGGTCTTCAGGTAGAACTCCACCTTTTCGATAGTTCGCCTGCGAGGCCTGCGACCAGCTCGTAGGTCAAGCACGAAGCGCGGATCGCCAACCGCCCGACGACCGAACCGTGTCGCCGACATGTGCGATTCTTTCAAATGACGCTCAATGCGATCCAGCAATTTCATGGCCTTCCTCGACTCACTCAGCACTTGTGTTCCTGTTTTGTTCTTAGTAGGAAGGTTCCATCGAGTCTAGGAGATTTCCTTCTCTCCTAAGACCGTCTGAAGGAACGACACGATGGAACATGTCAGAGAGGAGCTTGATCGCCTGATCCAGCAGCGACGGCTCGGATATTCCTCAATCTCGCGGATGATCGGACGAAACTCGTCCTACATTCAGCAGTTCATCAAGCGCGGCTCGCCGCGCAAACTTGATGACGATGACCGGCGCACGCTTGCCAGCTTCTTCGGGGTCGATGAGCAAGTGTTGGGCGGACCGCCCGCACCCATGCGTGACGGGTTGATCGAAATACCCGTGCTCAATGTCGATGCGTCTGCGGGCTTTGGAGCGATTGCCGAAAGCGAGACCGCCCATACCCGCTTCGGTTTCGACGAGCGCTGGCTTGCCCGGCTGACCCGGGCAAAGAGCGCCAGTCTCTCAATCATCCACGTCCTGGGCGACTCCATGGAGCCGACACTCAGCGATGGCGACGAAGTGCTCGTCGATGCGTCGGACCAGGGTTCGCGGCTACGTGACGGCATCTACGTCCTGCGCGCCGACGATGCGCTGGTGGTCAAGCGCGTGACGCTCAAGCCAGGTGGCTGCAAGATCACCATCAGCAGCGACAATTCGGCCTATCCCAGCTGGGACGATGTCGACCGGTCCGAGATCCAGGTGGTCGGCCGTGTCATTTGGTTCGGACGCGCGGTCTAATCCGACCTGATCAGAACCCGGCAAAACGGGCGCGATGCTTGGCCACAAAATCCGGACGGGGGTTATCCCTCGGATCGACCGGAAGCCTGATCTTCTGTCCTGAAGGCGGGAAGAGCTTCAACAGGTCGGACGGCACCTTGTTGTGCGAAACTAGCAGGCAAAGGTTGTCGTCGAACGTGATGAGATGCCGGTCGAACAGCCAATGGGCCGTAGCCGAGAGCGCCACGCCGTTGGGTACGACGTCGGGTCCGCCATCGGCGACGGACCAGATATGGGCCGCCTGCGCCTCAGCTTTCCCGCCACCATTGATGATCCGCAAACCCGTGACGGCGCAGGTACTGTCATAAGCGTCGAGCACCTGATTGCGGAAACTGGCGGCACGTATTTTCTTGTTCACCAGGATCTGCTCGATCCGGCGTTCGCCAAAATCATCGGCCAGCAGAGCGGCGGTCGCATCGTCGATATGTCGCTCGTCGAGCTCGAGCCTGATCCGGTTGTCCGGGTCGAGCGTCTCGCTCAACCCCTGATTGACGATGGCGACGAAATCATCGCCATCGAGCGTGCGCACCGATTTGCCGCGCAGCGTCCTCCCGGCATCGCCAGGACGGGCCATGTCGCGAAGGAAGCGTTCGGCGAAGCGTCCGTCCTTATCGCGGTAGGACACCGCATTATCGAAGGGTAGATAGTCCCTGACGCGCGCATAGTAATGGGTTGGATCGGCCTCATCGGGATCGATCCGCTCAACGAAAGCGGTCGCGATGTAAGCCATCCTGCCGCCAGACACGCGGGTCTCGCGGTAGAGGATCCAGTCGTTCTCAAGCTGGCGGGCCTGAGGTAGATATTGCGAGGGGAAATGATACCGCTCGGTAATGAGGTCGTCGTAGCGCGAATTGCCGCTGATCTCGAATACACCCTTCACCGCCAACGCTCCGCACTTCTCTTGAAGAGGCATCGTGCCTGGTAACGCTGAAATCGTCCAGACTGTCGGTGATCAAATGCCGATTTCAAAAGGCTTTACCCTTTCCTTGGTGAGTTCGGGTTTGTCACTTGCAGGCGAAGCGTTGCCAACATCCTTGTCTTGCGAAAGGCCCTTGGCAGCTGCCGCCTTGAGCCTTTGCGTTACTTCGAGGGCCGATGCTTTCTCGCCGCTGTTGGACTTGATGGCCCGGCCGAGTTTCTCGGCATTATCTGCAATCAGCGTAAGGCCGTCCCGAAGCCGGGTGACCGTGACCAGGAAGGTCTGCCGATTGGCGAGATTGCGTTCGCGGCTGTCCATCACCGCGATACCGCGATCAGAGGTCAGTCCCTGCGCCATATGCGCATTGAGGGCATAGGCGAGGTCCATGCGTTTGAGCATGGGGTCGCCGCGGCTCAGGCGAAGCTCCTTGCCCGCTGATGTCTCTACCAAGACGCCCTTTGCGTCGATGGCCACGATCCTCGCCTGGTCGGCGTTGAACAGCCCGCGCTTGTGGTCATTGTCGGTCCAACGGACCTTGTCACCCTCGATGAGGGAAAGCGATTTGCGTTCGAAGAGCGACAGCCGGCTATCGTCTGCGCCCGGCCGCAAGCGCGCGGGATTGAACTTGCGAAGCCGCCCTTTCCTGTCCTCAAGCACGAGCTGCTTGCGCGCATGGTCGATGGTCTTGACGGTGTAGTCGCCCTTGGAGAGCTTCTGCGTGCTGTCGCGCGAGCGAAAGTTGAGGACCATGCCCGGCTGATATGTGCGAAGATAGCGCAGCTCCTCGTGTGTCACATTCACTCGCGAATGAACGGTCAGGCGGCCCGATCGTGGGCCGAGCTCGCCATTGGCCTTGAGTCCGCGCTGGACAGCCTCGTTGACCGCAGACCGTAAGGCTCGACTCGACGCGTAGATCGACGTCCGATCCCGATCCGCTAGGCTGAGCGAGAGCCACTTTTCGGCAGCAACAATCGCACTGTCCCCGCGAGCCTCGATGGTTGAGGGAGCAAGAGCCTGGAGCGCATCGTCGATGCGTCCCTCCTGCGCGGCGGCCTGGGCTCGCCGCAGGACGGGATCGCGGCCGCGCAAATTCACATCCATGTTGGCGCGCTCGATCCCGGCCTGTTGGACGAGGTCGAAGGGCTTACCGGCATCGACGGCGCCCAGCTGTCGCTTGTCGCCGACGAGAACCAGGCGCTGGACTTCGGCAAGGTTCGCCAGCCGTACCAGCTTGGCCTTGTCCTCGTTCGACACCATCGAGGCCTCGTCGAGCACCAGGACATGGTCTCCGAGCCCGCTCCGAGCCTCACTCAGCAACGTGGCATTTCCCGGCTCGTGCAGAAGCCTGCCCCATTGCGCTAGAAAGCGGGCGATGGTCATCGAACGGATGCCGGTGTCGCGCTCGAGCATCTGGACGAGCGTGTTCTGCATGGCGAGCCCCAGCACCTGCTTGCCTTCCTCGCGGAGCAGCTGGGCGACCGGCTTCATCACGCTGCTTTTGCCCGCCCCGGCTATGCCCTGGATCGCTACGATCCTGTCACGCGACGAAAGGACAAGGCTCGCCGCATCCTCCTGCCCTTCGTTGAGCGAAATTCCGTGGTTGATCGCGGCAACTGCCTGAACCCGTTCTGCGCCGTCCGATCGATCCAGGATGGGCGACACTGCACCTCGTCCCTGGTCGACACTAGCGAGAATGGTGCTTTCAAGGTCTAGCGCCTCGCGGCTCGTCAGCCAGCCTTTATGTTCGCCTTTGCCGGGCTCGAGTGCGCCGCTTCTGACCAATGCGTTCACACGGGTTTCGACGTGGTCCACCGTTGTCGGCAGCCCAAAATCGAGCGCCGCCTTCAGCAATCCCTCACGGGGAAAGGCTGCCTCGCGTTGCGAGAGATGACGCACCGCAGAGGCCACGGCCTGTGCGGCCGCGATGGTCGGTGCATCCTGGTTGAGAACATGGGCAGGGATCAGTGGATCAGCCGGATCGCCCTTGATCCGGAGCGCGAACTCTCTCAGCTTCGCAATTCCACGCTGAAGAAGGCTCCCTTCTTTCGAGCTGGAAATGTCCTTCGTTGCAGCTCGCATCTGCGACGCATCGATAAATCCGGCAAACTCAATTCCAACTTCCTGGGCTTTCTGCCGCCATGCATCGAGAAGGCCTTCCCGGTCCCTGACGGGCGCCTTACTCTTCCTTGTATCGAGCACGGCGATGTCGCGAGTTTTCGGAGTGTTCTCACCCAGCTTGCGTACCGCGTCGAGGACTTCTTCGCGCCGCGTTGAGAACGCCATCACCTGCTCGCGGGCAATGCCCGCTGCTTCGAAATTGCCATGCTTTCCAACCGGCCCTGCTTCGTAGCCCATTTTCTCGACCGCCAGACGAAAGCGCGCCATGGTCATCGAGTTGAGCAAGGTATTCAACGACCAAAGCTTGTCATTGCGAAGCGCGCGCCACTTCCCGTCGCTGCCTTGCGTGACATTCGCTACAACTGCGTGGAAATGCAGGTTCGGCTCCTGGTTGCGGTTGGTGTCGTGCTGGAAAAGACCAATCGTCAGGTTATCTGTCGCGACCTTCCCGTAGCCAGCCTGACTGCCCATCCGGGTCTGCGCCGCGTTCTTTTCTGCCCAGCGCAAGGTCTCGATGACGGCCTCGTGATAGGCATCGATAACCCGCTGGTCGCCGCCCACCAGCGCGAGCAGCGACCAGCTTTTCGGGAGTGAGAATGTGAGGTCGGTTCCCGGCCTGTGGGCCTGGCCCGGGTTGCCGACCTGGATACCACCGGGAAGTTCTCCCCGCAGCAAGGCATCGAACTGCTCAGCGCTGACCCGCCCCTCAAGGCGAAGTCGTTCCGCTCCCTTCCCCACCCAGGTTCCGGAACGATCGGCATCGGCGCCGGTGTAGTAGTTGTCTGCCGCGAAATAGCTCGCGGCAGCCGAAGGGGAGCGCACATTGGCGACGGAAAGCATCCAGTTTGGTCCTCGTCACGGCTCCCCTCGCGGCCGAGTGATCCCTCCCCATTTGCCTTTCACATGTCGGGCTCGAACTCGCCGAAATCCTTTTCCGGAGGATCTGCGACCGCACCTTCACGCAGGTCTTTTTCGACCGGGGTGAGAGGCTGACGCCCGTTATCCGCCGCACGGCCTCTTGGCGCCGAACCGCCCTTTTCACCTGCCTCATCGCCGGCGGCCCCTGGTTCGGACGGATGCTGTTCCGCGCCCACCGTTGGTGCATCCTCGCCGGTTTGCACAGCGGCGAGAGGTAGCGATAGTCCCGCATCCCGATGAGCATCGGAGCGGGTTTCGGCACCAAGATCACCAGCAGCGCGCCCTGCATTCAGCTTTTCAAGCGGCACAGGCTCCTGTCGATCTTGCGGTTCATCGGCGACACGGCGCTGCCCCTCCAGATCGAGTTTGAGCTGCTTTGTATCGACAGGTTTACCGGCACCGTCGTCGTTCGAGGCGGGATGCTCGTCCCTCGCTTTCGGACCCGGAATTCTTTGGGGCGTCGTCGCCGCCGGACCCTGGCCAGGCTTTATGAGCGGTTTCTCGCGGGCGATGAAACCTTCGGCAATACGGCCACGCGTGCACGGAATGAGCGAGACCGGCGCAGCGGGGAATCCGTCGGGAAACTTGATGTAGGCCGACAGCCGCGGAAGGTTCATGAACTGGTCGGGCAGGAGCAACGGCTCGATCTGCCGCCTGGGCGTCAGGCTGACTGCATCGCGCGCATTGTTGTACCCGTAGCTGTAGCCTTCTTCCATGTCGCGTACCTGCCGGTGACCGATGAAATCGGAGCACCAGGTCGCCGTTTCGCGATCGGCCGTCGCCAGGATGAGCTTGGTGCGCGCAAGCGAGGACAATGTCATGGCCATGTTCTCACCGTAGACTTCCTTGAGCTTGGCAAACGCATGCACCCCGGTGACGATCGCACCGCCGAAGTTGCGCGCCGTTTGCAGTCCCTTTTCAAGCGCCGGCAGTCGGTGAAGGGCGCCTAGTTCGTCGATCAGATACCACATCCGCAGGTCCTGTGTACGCTCGAGCGTCATGAGCGTATTCATCGCCGTGTCGAGCCACAGCGTCAGCAACTGCGAGGAGATGCTCATGTCGACATAGCGGGCAGAGAGGAACAGGATCGAGCCCGCCTGACAGTCTCCTTTGACCCAGTCGCGGACCGAAAAACGCGGTCCGGATGACGGCAAAAGCTTGAGCACTTTCGCATTCGCATTGAACACTGCGCGGATCGATTCCGCCATGCGGGCCGCTTCCGGAGCGGTCAGCGGATCGGCCATGGTGCCGCGCATCAGCTTATGCACTTCGGACAGATCAGCGGTCATCAGCTGCCGTGCCAAGGCCTCGTTGGTCGCTGTGCCGGTGCGGGCAAGATGGAGACACATCTCGACGAACAGCATGCGCGCCGCGAGCACCCAGAACTGTTCGGAACCACCCCCGTCATGGGGCACGAGCGCTTCAGCTGCGGCATGAAACTCAGCTTCCGTCGTGCAGTCGTTGAACACGCTCCACAACGGACACCGAACATCGACAGGATTGAGAATGATGTCGCGCGCGGGATCGTAAAAGGCTTCAATGAATGCCCCTGTGAGGTCGAAAATGACCGCGCGCTGGCCGCGTTCACGTGCTTCGGCAACAAGTTCGGTGAGCGCCACGGTCTTGCCGGTTCCGGTTGTGCCTATAAGCATGGCGTGGCTCTGCTCGAGCCGCCACGGCCAGCTTACACCGGCGAGATGTGCGGGTTGGTAATGGCCCGCTTCGGCCAGCGCCGATGAGCTCGCAAGCCGCCACTTCCAGCCGAACTTGCGCCCCAGTTCTTCGGCCCGGAATGCCTTGTTATGACGCTCGATTTCTTCTTCGAGTTCGTCGAGCGAAACAAGCATTGCACCGCGCTCGTGCTTGCGCTCCTTCGACCGCCCGCCAAAGCGCTCGGCGAACCACCAGAAAAACACGAAGGCAGGGATCAGCAGTACCGCCGAGACCAGCAATCCCTGCTTCACTGCCGTACGAAACGCCTCGACCGCCTCGCGCATCGGCGGGAACTCGCGAACGATGCCAAACGGGAGGCCGACCCTTTCGCCGTCTAGCAGTTCGAGGTTGACCAGCTTTGCCGGATCGAACTCCATGAAGGCATAGAGACTGGCGTAGATGTGCATCCAGACCAGGTAGATCTGGTGATCGCTCAGAGCCGACCTCACTTCCCAGTAGCAGGTGCCGACGGCAACCAGACCGGTGACAATCAAAGGACCCTTCAGGCCGGCTGCAAACATGAAACCGAAGTGGCCAAGCAGCTGGCTCCCGCGGGTGAAGTTCAGGAGATTATGCTTCATGGGAATGGCCTCCCATGCTCGCGTTGACGGGGAGGCCAAGACGCTCGAGGCGTCGCCGGTACGCCTCGTGAGTACGGTCGCGCAAACTCGCGTCAGAATGGCTGGCCAGAAGCGCATCGAGCGCAACCGAAATGAAGATCGCCTGGCGCGCGGGATCGAGCCCTGCGGGCCGGTCCTTCGCCTCGTTATTGCGCTGCCAGGCTGCGACTATGAGGTCACGGATAAAGACGCTGACACTGACACCATGGTCCGCGGCACACTGGCGAACCCAGTTACCAACGGAGAGAGATACGAATGTCTGAAGCCGATCTTGTCGGGTCATGAAACAGGTTCCTTGTCGGGCCGACGGAACCTGGCTCACCTTGCGGAAGGTGCCGATGAGAATAAATCGTGAACAACTCGCAGTCAATCGAAAGATTCGGACAATATTTCATAGTGATAGATGGATGTGAGTTGTTTGCGGATCAGCGCAAAGCCGCTCTACTCGCAGACGGGTTGATTCCGCCCAAAACCACATTCTTCAGCAATAACAGAGAGATAAATCCCGAAATCGCGGGGTAGGGTGTGCTCCTTTGTTCCCAGGTGCGCGACGTGGTCCAGGCAATAAGCGGGATTGATCAAGGACGACCTTTTCCGATCTCCACGTTGGAGCGCGAGCAACCGGGCCTGGCGCCTGATCGCATGCAGATAGAAAGCAGTTCGATGCCTCCAGCCAATGACAGCACCTGCGAAAGAGGCAGCGGCCAAGGGCGCGTGGGAAGCAAGACAAGCGGAACATGTCGCGTGCCCAAGCTTCCCGCCGCCCGACCCGGTGCCGGTTCGCAAGTGCGCGCGGGGCCCAAGAACAAATCACGTCGCACCCTTAGGAGCGCATCGCAAGATGCGCGGGACAGAGTGCGTCCACAGCCCCGCTCCATTTATCGGGCGCCGCCGCACTGCGGTGGGCGGCCGTCAGAGCAACCGACCGAACAGGGTTCTTGTCCTTGGTTAGACTAGCCGGTGAACAAGAAAAAAGGGCAGGAACCGTTCCCGGTTCCCGCCCTGTCGGTAGTCTCAGAATTCGTCGAGCATGCCGCCATGGACCGTGTGGACCACCCGCGCTGCGAGATGCGCTGGCAAGATGTTGTAGTCACCCTCGTCGAGGGCAAAATACCCGAGTTCGTCATCCTCGATAACGTGCTGATCGAAGAAGCTGTGCAGCGCTCTCTTCTCGGCTGTTTCCAGAGCCTCGAAATAACTCCGGGACGGAAGGGCGCAATGCATTGAATAGGCCATGATAATCCTCCTGATTTCTGTCGTGAGACGACAGGAGGTGCGCGCGATGGTCTTGTGCATCCCGGGTCAGGGATCGCCCGGCTGGGCGACCGCGATAGCGGCGGTGGGGGTAACGATTTTGTTCGCTGCCGGATGCAATCCGGTGGCGGGCAAAATGGTGGGGCCCCGCCGTCCTTGAGGCGGGAGGCGCAAGGCCATCATGCTGGGAGAACCGTGAGCCAGGACCCACCACCTCCGCCCCAATATCGAACGCCTGCTGGGTGCGAATTGCCTTTCCTACACCCCGATGTCCCGGGCATGGAAGCAATCGGGGAGCAGATCCGAGGGGGACGAAAGGACAAGACACATGCCCCGAAACAGGAGCGCGATTGCAGCCCTGCAAAAGCTCGAAGCAGACCGCGAGGCGCTCGACGCCAAACAGCGCGAGCTCGAAGTACAAGCGGCCAGAGAACTCGGAGAAATCATCCTGGGAAGCGGCCTCGAGAGCTTCTCGAAGAAGGGCCTGAGGAAGGTTGCCGAAGAACTCGGGAAACTCAGCGAGGATGCCGCGATCGAGAAGCTGATCGGGCGCGCTGCAACCCGTGCTTCGAATGCTGCGCCGGGAACCCAGTAACCACAGAAGAAGAGGCCCTGCCGCTTGCGGCAGAGCCTCTTCGAAAGGGGGACGACCGGCATCGATGTCAGTCGATATCGGGAGCGTCGGTGTTGTCGTTGTCGTCGCCGGAACCACTACCGCGAGAGAGGAAGTCGACCTTGTCGGCGAGGATTTCGGTGCCGTAGCGCGTGACCCCGTCCTTGTCCTCCCACTGGGTGTAGTGGATGCGGCCCTGGACCGATACCAGCTGGCCCTTGGAGCAATACTGCCCGACGGTCTTGGCGAGGCCGTTGAAGCAGGTCACCCGGTGGAACTCGCTTTCCTTGGCGGTGTAGCCGTTCTCGTCCTTGTAGGTCTTGCCGTCCTTGTCGCGTGCGGGGCGATCGGTGACGACGGTGATCCCGGTGATATTGGTGCCGCCCTTGGTCTCGCGGGTATCCGGATCGCGAGCGATGCGGCCGGTGAGGATTGCGATATTGGTCATGGTGTAAGTCCTTCGGTTCCTCAAACCGGAGACCATCTCCGGCTTGCGAACATCCAGAAGAAGCAGGGCATGGGAGGACTGCACCGCAGGAGCGAAGCTCCAAGGGAAACCTGTTCATGACGAGTGGTGCGGGCAGGCGCGCGAAGCGCGACCACACGGCCGGAAAGGAACGGGTTGCTGTCCTCAGCTGACCTGGTTCAGGACTGTTCGCGAAGAAAGCCGGATGAGTATCGGGTGCGGGTCTGAAGGTGCCAAGACCCTACTGCAATCAGCCTGCTCCATCGCCTTGCGATGCCGCCAGTAGATCCATGAAGTTGCGGGCTGCTTCCCGGTCTTCCTCGTTTTCGAACGCCACATCGAGATCGGGGGCGGACCCGAACATGTGCAGGAACGACCACAGTGCAAAGCGCTTGCCCCGGTCCTCCTCGAGGCCGAGATCGACCCGGCAATGCTCGATGCCAGCTGACAACGTGTCGGGGGCAACCCCGGAGAGGTCGGTGGTGGCAAAGTACCGCTGCAGCAGATCGTCAAGTTGCATGACCGGTCCATAGTCGGGTCTGCGCCGAATGCACATCCGGGCAATGCAGTTGCAATTTGTAAAGGCCCCCTCAGGACCCGGGAGAGGTGCCCAAGAGGCCGCGGCGATCGACCACGGTGATCCGGCGTGCCTTGGCATCGATCACGAGCCGTTCGGTCACGCCATTGCCCGGAAAGGCGACGACATAGCGCGGATTGAGCGAAAGCATTTGCTCGTTGCGCTTGAACCCGGCGCGAGCACCAAGCCGACGATCAAGCGAGTAGGTCAGTTGCTGCACTTCGCGGCGTTCAGCCCAACTCGCTGCCAGGCGATCGGCTCCCTTGCCGTCGCCGCCATGGACCAGGAAGAGATCGGGAACCACATCGCGAACCTTGTCGAGCGTCGCCCAGATATTGTCGGCGTAGACACGCGCATCCTGGGCGCTCTCAAAGCTTTGTCGACCACCGGCGAAGACGATTGGAGTTCCCTCCGGGATAAGGGCGTGACGGCGGTTCTCAGCGCGTGCGCGAAGGAAATCGCGGGCATCGATCACGGCCGATGTGAGGTTTCGCGAATGGCTCGTGCGCGAGCCGGAAACGGGCTTCCACGAGGAACCGGTCTCGTCGCGGTAGAGCGCTGCCGCAGCCTCGCGCATCTGCTCGAAGGCCAACATGCTGGCTTCGGCGGCCTGTGCACGTTCGACCTGCTCTTCCAGATTGCTCGAGTGCACTTCGGAGCCATCGGCTGATGCGAGGAGGACCCGGATCTCGTCGCTGGCCCGGTCGAGGTGAGCGGACTTCCGGCTGGCGGCACGGTGAAAGAGATTGACCACGCCCCAGGCAATGTCCTCGGCATCAGCTTCCAGTGCCGTGTCGGAAAACATCGCGAAGAGGTCGGACCATACGGCGCCAAGCGTCTGCTCGATCGCGTCCTCGCAGGGAAAATCGGTTTCGTTGAAGGGAGCTGGCCTGATGCTGAGGCCTGAAAGGTCAAGGCCGCTCAATTGATCGATGAAGCTGTCGTACATGGGGTGTCTCCTGATCGTGCGGACAAGGAGAGGAGGCACCATTGCCTCGGCCTTGTCCGCCGGAGCCCGATCAGGGCCGGGACAAGGGGCGTGACGCACCGCGTAGCGGGAAACCTGCGGCCCTAGGCTGGCGCGGGCAACACGGGCCGACGGGCCGCAGGTTGCGGCGTGCCCCGACCGGCCCAAGGGCCTCTCCCGGCGGTCAGGGACGAGGCAGGATCAGGACCCGGTGTCGCAGGTGGATCGGGAGCGCTCGAAGATCGCTTCACCATTCGAGAACCGCCCGACCAGGCGCAGCTCACCATACAGGTCGATGAACTTTCCTGACACCTGTCCAAGCCAGTGCCGTGCTCTTGCAGTTCGTGGGGTGTAGAAATCGGCCTCCCAGTACCGGGCATCGTCGCGCTCGACGAGCCAGATCGCGGCAAGGCCGCAATAGGTCGAAATACCGCAATCGGCGAAGGCGTTGCGTAAGAGGATACGATCTTCGCGGCCGCGCCATCCTTCGAAGCGTTCAAAGGAAGGAAAGGCCGCTTTCGCGGTATCGATGATCTCGTCGACTAGGCACTCGTATGCCCAGTCGACATCTTCGTCTTCGCCGTCATCAAGCAGGCGAAAGGCAACCACGGAGCCAGTTGGATAGCTGACGGAACGTCCCATCTCACTGCTCCTCAGGCTGCATCAGCGAGATCGACATCGGTCTCGCCTTCGCTTGATTGGTATCCGCCCAGTCCAAGCAGCAGGCCGGCCGCTTCCTCGGCCTTGGCCGCAGCTGTGAGGATCGCGCGCTCGTCCGATTTGAGGATCTTGAGCCAGGACGCGATGTAGCTCGCGTGATGGTCAAGGTGGGTAACGGGAAGGCCCAGTTCGGCCCCGAGAATGGCCGAGGAAAGCTCGGCGATCAATTCTTCGGCAGCATAGGCGTCGCTACCGAAGCGGTTCTTGAGATCGCGGTCGAGCCGCGAGGAATGCCCCGTCCAGTGCGACAGCTCGTGTGCGAGCGTCGCGTAGTAGTGGTCGTAGGCGTCGAAGAGTTCGGCTGGCGGCATGGTGACCCGGTCGCGCAGCGGCTCATAGTAGGCCTGCGCGCCATGGTGGCGCAGCTCTGCGCCGATGTGGGCGAAGAAAGCATCGAGCCGCTCTTCACGTCCTTCGGGCTCAAGCGCGGCAACCAGCGGCTTGGGATGGTAGAATGCAGGGAGGCCATCGCACTGGTCGGCGTTGAACACGGCGTAGGCCTTAAGCACGCGCCGGCTTTTGATGTCAGCTTCGCCTTCGGCGTTCTCGACCTCCTTGGTGTAGCTCTTGTAGAAAATCGCGATGGTCGATTTCTCACCCTTGCGGACCTGTCCGCCGAGCGCCTGACACTGGCGATAGGTCATCCAGTAAGGCGAAGCGTAGCCGCAGCCATCGGCCACCATCCACAACCAGAAAGTGTTCATGCCGCGATAGGGCGTTCCGCAGGAGCGCAACGGCCGCGAAACCGGCACACCGCGCCACGGCTTGATCCAGGGCTTGGTGCCTTGCTCGAGCTTTCCGATGATGGCGGCGGTGATACGCTGAGCCGGCGATATCGAAGCAGTGCGGCGGGACTTGGTCATGGGAGTTCTCCTGATCGCCGGGACGAACGGAAATGCCCCGGCTCAGGAAAAGCAAAGCTCCCTCCTCTCTCCTTCAATGATGGCCGTTATGCGCCCTAATCCAAGACATACGCAGGGATGGTCTCAATTGCTTGAAGCAGACGTTGAAGAGATAGATGAATAATTCGGTCGAATAGGTACGCTAATCTCATCCGCGATGCTGACCGTCTTACTCAGCCTCCCCTGACAACACCTCCCATACGCGCTTGTAGCCATCGCCGCTTAGCGGTGCGCTTTCGGGTCTCGCTCTAGCCCAGTCCTTTGATCCGAGCTGTTTGAGAAAGCCTCTTGCCTTGCCAACTGAGAAACTGCTCTCGTCCCCGGCAGTCACATTTTTGTAGAGGTCGCCAAGCGCTTCTGCCGCGCTTCTCGGTGCGGCATTCATGCGCATCAAGACGGCCTCTTCGGTGCGAACACCGTGATAGATCATGGCAGGGAGAGCATTGATACGGCGGCGCTCGGCATCGGAAAGTGCGTCGAAATCCATGCCCGAAACACGGCTGAGGGCAGAAACACCCCAAGTCCCGTTATTCACGATCGCGCGGTAGATCGCTTTGCAAGCGTCCGTGATTGCAGCGGTTCCCGATTCATCATCACGGGCACGCGTAAAGTATTCCTTGGCAATGGCGTCGATGCCTTTCCCATTCACCCAGTCGCGCGTGATGTCTGACAATCTCGTCTGGTCGAAGCCGTCGCCGCCGATTTCGTCGAGTGGCTCCCTCAGTTGCGGAACCTTGAGCATAACGCCGAACAGATCTGCAATCTTTCCGCCGTCACCGAATAGACTATCAGGCGTCCAGTCTGACGGAGTGAGCCGATCTTCTAGGCCCGCCATTCCTGACATCGCACGGGCGACACCTTCGGGTGAGAAGCCTGTCGAGTCCGCAAGTTCTGCATATCCGGGATTGTCGGCAAGCTTTCTCGCATATGTCTTGGTGGCATCAAGAAGGGCATCTGCCTTTTCACGTTGCGCCGGGTCATTGCGCATCGTGGTGTAGCCATAAGTCTGCCGCAATAGCTGTTCGGTGTCGGCCAGAACGTCGTCGAGATTCTTCTTTTCAGCCCAAAGATGGGCGACGTAGCAGCGAAAATCTTCCCATTGATCCTGCCACAACACATCGGAGAGTTCATTGAGCTGCCCTTGAGCCGCCAAGTCATCAATCAGCGTCACCAAACGTGAGACAAGAGCTCCGGTATTGCGGCTCACAAAAGATTTGAGGGCGTCAGGTTCCGAGCCCTCGGCAAGACCGACGACGCCGACGCTATCATGGCCGATCCGTCCCGCGCGCCCTGCAAGGTTCCAGAATTCCCTCGGGGCCATCTCATGCCCGTACGGGTACTTATGGGTCTGTAGGAAAACAGAAGAGACAGGAAAATTGATGCCCTGGGCGATCGTTGTGGTGGCGCAGAGCATTCTCAGGCTGCCGTTTTCGGCGAGCCATTCCATTAAGGCGCGGACATCATCAGACAGTCCTGCATGGTGAACACCAACACCGCGCTCCAGCAAGCTTACGAGCTGGAAGTCGGGACTGATCTCACTGCGCAGGAAGTCTTGAACGAGGCGGATATCATCGGGAACCGCTTGGAAAGCCGCCAGACTCTCCGCCGCCTCTCGGGCCATCGTCCACACCGTCGGGATGTTATTGGCGACGGTGACACTGGTGCCCCGCGCTGACATGATGGTGCCCATCGCAGCGGTTTGGAGTGCCAAGCCCTTTTGCTCGCCCTTGCTTAGAACCTTGCTCTTGGGAACATTGATCGGCTTCACACTGCCGACACGATGCTCACCATGCAACGGCATCGCTTTGGGCGTGGCCGTCAAGGTCTCGAATTCGAGGTGCCAGCCAGCCCTTTCGCTATTGTCTTCGACGGCACGATAAAGGCCGATGATCCTCTCATTGGGCTTCCAGGCTGTCGTCCCGAAACTGATTGCCTGACCTGCGTTGATATCTTGTGCGAGCCATCGGGCTATAGTGTCCGCCCCGTCAACGAAGGGCATGAGCATCAGGAAATTGGCTGTCGGACAATCTCGTTTGACAGTCGCCAGCAAGAGCTCGATGCGAAGACCGCGTCCCTCTGACTCGATGTTGTGCGCTTCGTCCATCACGACAAGCGCAAGCGGTCGCAAGACCTTCTTGTTTCTTATCAGGAGGGAGAGCTTCTCGGGAGTGGCAACGAGAACGTGGAACGGTTGCTGGGTATCGGAGAGAAGCTCCTCTTCAAAGGCATCGACTTCAATCGCTGCGGTAAGCTGTTCGACCCGCAAACCGATAGGCTCGAAGTCCTTACGCAAGCGCCGCGTGATCTGGGCAGAAAGCGCGCGCGTGGGGGCCACATAGGCGACCCAACCATCGTCCGCATTGAACTGGTTGAGTGCTTGCAACATTCTGAACTGGGCAAGCAGCGTCTTGCCGCCCGATGTCGGCATATCAACCACGATTGCAGTCTTCGCCTGATCGAGTAGCCCCTTCTCGAGCAAGGCAGCGCGTTGAGGTGGCAAGAGCTCGAACATTGCCTGATGCCCTCGATGGGTCAGCGAATGAACGAACTTCGAGGTCTTGGAGTTGACCGTGCGGGTCGCCCACCAAAGCGAATTTGTCACCATGATACGGGCGGTCGCGTGTAACCAGCGCAGCACGATCTCATGCTGCGCGTCACTCGAAGCGACGGCAGCCTTGATGGCCGCATCAAAATGTTTGTCGAGCCCCGCAAACGGATTCACGGGTTCCCCTTGGAGCATATAATGGGCGACAATTTCGGTGCCCTTGGCCCAATGGTAAAGCGCAGCGAGACGCAGTGCGATCGAACGGTCTTCTGCCTCGGAACCGTTCTTCAAACGTCCCGCTTCGAACCGTTTCTGATCGTCGCGGAGCCCAGCAATAATCTCACGAATTCGGTCAAGATCATCCCAGCCATTCTTGCGGAACAAGCGGACCCAGCAATGGAACAATCGATAGAGCAAACGGCGATCCCATTGAACGTCGGCCACGCTCGGAGCGGACAGTGCCGCGTCGTTGTCCTTGTACCAGCGACGTAAATCGGACCAGCGGTCACCGCAGTAGGCGAGCGCAGAAAGTTGAAGCACGAAAAAAAGGCGGTCATTCGCCTCCTTTGGCACGGGCATCAAACGGCGGATTTCGAACGCCTTGTAAGAGGCTGATATGGCTTGGTCGCGCAAAACACGGTTTTCGCCCGCCGGACGGCTAAGTTCGTCCAGCCCTTCAATAGCAGCCATTTCGTATGCGAGAGCGATCCGCTCAAGGAACGGTTCGTCATCCTTCTCAACCGCGAAGGAGAAGGTGATTTGTGTCCCCACTGCGCGATAGGCAAGCCGCTCGTTAACGAGCCGATCAGCACGCTCCAGTGCTTCTTCGCCAATGGCACTAACGGCCCAGTGGTTTCCCAAGGATGCAAAGGCTTCGGCAGATAGACTCATGCCTCGCCTACCTTCCGCTGCGCAATCAAGGCCGTCCCTAGACCTTCGATACGCCCTTTCGGCAGATAAAGCGCGATCAACTCGATGCGCGTCCCCTCTGGACAATCCTTTCCTAGCTTCACAACGCGGACCCGCACATCATCAACGTGGGCATCCACATCTCGGATGAGGACGCCATAGAGCTGCACATCCGACTTGTTCTGTAAGTATCGACGGCTCGCGGCCTCAAAGCGCGGACGCCAAGGCGCGGCGTTGGCACGGTGGCAAAGATACCTGAGAAGGTCATCGCGAATGTCGTCACGATCACGAAGGTCTTCGAGCTGCTGCTTCAAACCAGTGCGACCGTACATCGCGCCAGGCGGATGCTTGTCTTCGGTAGATGTCTTGACTTCGCCGAAAGCAAGAACATCACCATCATCATCGGTCCGAAAACCTACCAAGTCAGCTCCAGGAAGACTGGAGCCACTCTTGCGCTCATCACGAGAATCCGGCCAAGGGAATTCGCAATCGCGATGATCGGTCAGATACGCCTCGGCAATGGCTTCGCCGACACGCCAATCTTCAATTTCGTCGGGCTCTGCGAGTATGTCCCGCAGGCCATCCTGAGCGAATTCCGTCTCGGCGAGCCCGCTTAAGATCGCTTCAATGTCGGCTTTTCCGTCCTCATCGAACACAATGTCCGAGACGCGATCTGCCAGTGCACTATCGAGTTCGTCAGCGGACCAGATTAGCCCCTGAGCTGTGCAAGGGACTTTGCCGTGAGTATAAGTGGTTTCGCCTGCCGCAACAGCCATGAATGCCCGCCCCTATCTTCTCAGACAGGTCCCCAACGAGCTTTGCGACATGGTTGGAGGCTCGACGCCCGAAATCGACATGATCGAAATCTATGAATGACACGCCAAATTCTTTCAAGGCCTCAAAGTCCCTGCTGTTATCTCCGTCCGCATACGGCGGCGGCTCCGTGACGCTATCGAAAAGCAGATGGCAACAATGAGCTTTAAGGCGGTCCGGTTCGGCTGACTGACGAGCAAAGAGCGGACCGTCCGTTGCTGGCCCCAAATTTGATATAAAAAAGGCGGCCCGTCCCAAGTGGGACGGACCGCCCGCCGAGTGACCTGGACCTGTCAGGAGGGGTCAGGCAGCCTGCTCGGCAATCTCATCGGCCACCTGGCCGCTGACCGTTTCGTCGGCGAGGTCATCAACCGACGCAGCTTCCTCGACATCGGCTGGAACGTCAGCATCAGTGAACCGCATGATCGAAGGCACCCAGGCCTGTGCCCGCTCCTTGATATCGGCCTCGCCAATGAAGTTGCCCGAGAAGATGCGCTCGGCAGCGCTCGCCAGTTCGGCCTTCTTCGAGGCCGCATAGCGACTGACCAGTTCCGGACCACCCGCAGCATCGAGCGCCTCGAGCGTGCGGGCTTTGGCCACACGATCGAAGTAGTTGGCCGCCGTGGGACGCCACCAATGCGCGGTCTCGATGTCGAGCAGTGAGCCGAGCGCCTCGTGCAGCGGCACCGAGCGCTCGCCTTCGCAGGCAAGGCTCGCGACAAGCGTGCGAGAGACCACGTGGCCAAGCCAAGCCGAGCGCGCCTCGTCAGACAAAGCCCGGAACCTCGCAAACCGCTCGACGTCGTCTTCGCCAGCACGCCAGCTTTCATCGAGCGATCCTGCGAACTCGGCCATAGCAGCACTTGCCGGGGCATCCTTGGCCTCGAACCCGGTGACCGGGCCGGACGCGACCGAGCCGGCGAGAGTCGACGCTTTCTTGGCGCGCCAGTCATGCCCATCGGCATCGGCGAGCGTGAAGACCATGAAGTCGAGCGCCAGTGCCGGGTCATTGGCGAGATGGATTGCCAGGATGTCGCGGCGTTGCATTGCGAGCTCGTCGAGCAAGCGCTGGGAGAGAGAGCTGCCCTTGGGCTTCGCGGTTCCGCTGTCCTCGATTGCTTCGACCACACCTTCGTCAGCGATGACTTCGGTCTCGGTGTAGAACTGCGGAACAAGCGAAGGCTCGCCATTGCGCGAGAGGACTAGGAAGGCACCGGCTTCGGCTTTGAGTCCATCGGCCAGCACCGGCGGACGATCGGTGAGGTCTCGCATGGCACGATTGATCGCCACGAGTTCCTCTTCGGCCTTGGCCACTTCATCTTCGTCGCTGTCCTCGTCTTCAAGAATGGCGGCGACACGGTCGTAATCGGCTTCGAGTTCCCCCAGCTCCTGCGCTTCCATTTCGGTCATCGGTGCAGGCTCGCAAGGCAAGCGACCCAGGCCTTCGACAAGGTCATGGCTGACGTAGTTGCCAAGTGTTGGGCGCACCCATGCCAGGCCGAATTCAATCGCGACCTTTTCTGCGGCTTCTGCCATGGCCTTGTGTGCGAGGTCCTCGAGCAGCGCGACATCGATCCAGCTCTCGCTGGCATCATCGTCGAACAGTTCGCGCTCGATCCGGCCGCCTGCGACGAGGTAGGCATCGCGTCCGACAAGCACGGCACGCGGATCGGAACCACGCACCGTGGCATCGAGCACCATGCGGCGGATCGTGTCGGGCGTGACCTGGTACCAGGCGTCCTGCAGCTCGGCATAGACATGCGCCTGGCGCTCCACGTCGGAAATCGCGCCGTAGGCCTTGGCCATGTCGAGCGTGATCGAGGCTTCGGCGAGTGCTTGGAAGACGCAGGGTGCGAGACTTGCCAAACGCAGGCGTCCTTCGACGAAGCGGACGGTGAGGCCGAAGCGGCGCGCCACGTCTTCGGGGGTAGCCCCCGCCTCGATGATGGAAGCAAAGGCCTGCGCCTCGTCGGCCGGGTTCATTGCGAGACGCTGGAAATTCTCGGCAAGGCTGGCTTCGCGCACTTCGCTTTCTTCGCCTTCGATGACGAGGCACGTGGCCTCGTGGTTCTCGGGCAAGGCGCCATCTTCGGCCAGCGCCTGCAGTGCAGCGAGCCGGCGACCGCCGGCCTCGACCTCGAACTTGCCGCGCTTTCCTTTGCGCACGACGAGGTTCTGCAGCAGGCCGCGCGCGGCGATGTCTGCCCGCAGTTGAAGGTCGGCCAGTACGTCGCTCGACTTGCGAACGTTGCGCGGGCTCGGGACGAGCTTCTTCAAGGGAATCGACTGGATCATGGGTGTTCTCCTGATGGAATGAAGGCGCAGGTGAGGATCACGAGGCCCACAAGCCCAAAGGGCTCCCTCCACTCTCATTCTGAGATTGGGGTCTGCCCGAGGGATCAGGCGGCAAGCGCGGGGAGAACCGACGAGGCATTCGACACCGGGACGAACAGGCGCGTGCGGTAGCGGATGATCTCGGTGAAGCAGCCTCTGCCCTTGTACCAGTCGAGCCGATCGGGCGAGAACCCGGTCAGTTCAAGGCGCTGTTCGCCGCCGACCAGCGATCGCTTGACGGTCAAGGCATCGTGGCTTGCGAGGCCCAGCGGCTTGCCGCTGGCGATGACGAGCTCACCGATCTGGTCCGGCGCCGGACCGGTAACTCCGGAGAGGCCAAAGGTCTCAGCGATCGCAGCGAGATCGATATCGAGCACTTCGCGGCCGATAATCGACTGGCCGTCCTCGGCAACGAGCCGGGTAACCCGAACATGATCGCCGGGGAGGCGCTTCCAGACCGGAAGCAGCAGTCCGGTGGCGAGATGGACGCGCTCGGTGACCGGTGATTTGGCCGCCTCTTCTTCCTCGGTCCGCCAGGCGCTGGTGAACGCAGTGACGCCAATTTCTTCCCAGTGGCTTTCACCGAGTGCCTCAAGCGTCCAATTCGCGGACTTGAGCGGTCGCAGCAGGCGCCGACGTTCGATGACTTCCCCGTCGTCAGCAATAAGACGCCGGGCTGGAACCGACAGCGCGACCTTGCCCGAGCGCGTATTGCGCATCGGGATTGCGTGCGGGCTGCCCATCTCGTGCATCCGAACGAGGCGCTGGAAGCGCAGAGGCCGAAGATGCCTTGTCACTTCGAGCGAGACGAGACGTGTTTCTGCTCCGGTCACGGGATCGGTGCGCAGGAGTTGATCGGAGAGGACCGTGAAGCGATCGACCCTGACGGTTTCCAGTCCCTGGTCGAGCGTTCCGGCCTCGCGCGCGGCTTCGATCCGCGCTTCGACGAGGCCGAGATATTCGTCGAATATGGCGTTCTGGAGCGCGATCGGCAGCGCGAGGATGCGGTTCAGCCAGCGCTGGATCGTGGGGAGATTGTCGGTCAGCCCGCCATCGGGGTTTTCGAGCCGGAGGCCGGTGCGCTCGACGAAGTTGCCGAATGTGGTCGCTTCGAGCTTGCCGTCATAGAGCAGCTGGAACCAGCGGCTGAGCGCGTCGCGCGCATAGTCGCTTTCGAGATTGTCGGCGGGGTCGAACAGGTTCTGCCCGCCGGTCTGGCGCTGGCCGCGGGTCAGCGCGCCAAGGGCATCGAGCCTTCGCGCAATGGTGGATATGAACCGGCGCTCGCCCTTCACATCGGTGGTTGTCGGCCGGAACAGCGGAGCCGAGGCCTGGTTGGTGCGGTTCGTACGACCGAGACCCTGGATCGCGTTGTCGGCGCGCCATCCCGGCTCGAGCAGGAAGTGAACCCGGCGCTGCTGGTTCCGGCAGCCAAGGTCGGCATGGTAGGAACGCCCCGTGCCGCCCGCGTCCGAGAACACCAGGATGCGCTTGGTTCCTTCCATGAAGCTTTGGGCTTCGGCAACATTGGCGCTGGGGCTACGCCGTTCGAGGCGCTGCTCACCATCGCGGCCCTGGACCAGCCTCCGGGTCCGGCCCGTGACTTCGGCGACGGCGTCGGTTCCAAAGTGCTCGATAATCGCATCGAGCGCAGTGGCGATGGGCGGCAGTGCGCAGAGCTGTTCGATCAGCGCATCGCGCGCAGCCATGGCGCGCGGGCAGAAAACGGGATTGCCCTCTCCGTCGCTCATCGCCTCGGAGCGAAGATTGCCGTCGTCGTCGGCGAAGACCTGCATCAATCGTACCGGGAAGCTCTTCGCAAGATAGTCGATGACGTATTCACGCGGGGACAGATCGATATCGAGAGCTTCGCGTTCTTCCACGGTAAGGTCGGCAAGGCGCCGGTCGAGCATGGCCTCGGCGGTCGAAACCAGCTGCACGACAACCGAATGCTCTTCGCCAAGCGCTACTTCCATCGCGGGGATCAGGCTCGGCAATTTCATCGAAAGCAGGAGCTGGGCAAAGAAGCGCTGCTTGGTGCCTTCGAAGATCGATAGCGCCGCAGCCTTGGCATTGCGGTTGAGCGTGTCACCGCTGTCCTCGTCGACCACGCGGGTTGCTTCCAGCGCAGCTTCGAGGTTGCGGTGAATGATCGCCCAGGCATCGGCATAGGCATCGTAGATCCGAACCTGTGCGTCGGTCAGGCTATGTTCGAGGATCTCGTACTCCACCCCGGCGAAGGACAGCGCACGGGCAAGGTAGAGTCCCTGGGCCTTAAGGTCGCGGGCGACGAGCTCCATCGCCGCGACGCCGCCCGCGCGGATCTCGGTCATGAAGGCTTCGTGGGTCGGGAAAGCGGTCTCGGGTCCCCACAGGCCGAGCCGGGAGGTGTAACCGAGGTTGGCGATATCCGAAGCGCCAGTGGCAGACGCGTAGAGCACGCGAGCGCGCGGGAGATGATTCTGCAGCCTGAGGCCCGCCATCCCTTGTTCGGAGCCCTTGACCTTGCCGCGGATTGAAGAGCCCCCGAGCGCATTAGCCATCGCATGGGCTTCGTCGAAAGCGATCACGCCGTCGAAATCCTCGCCCGCCCAGGCAAGGATTTGTTCGAGCCGCGTATCCTCGGCGCGTCCCGAGCGCAGCGTCGGATAGGTGACGAAGAGAATGCCTTCGGACATCGTCACGGGGTGGCCGAGTTTCCAGCGCGAGAGCGGCTGGAGATCGAGCGGCAGCCCGCCAAGCGCTTCCCAGTCGCGGCGTGCATCTTCGAGCAGCGCCTCGTTCTTGGTGATCCAGACATGTTTGCGCTCGCTTGCGAGCCAGCGATCCATGATGACCGCGGCGATCTGCCGTCCTTTGCCCGCTCCGGTTCCGTCGCCGAGGAAGAAGCCTTGGCGGTAGGAGTGTCCGTCCTCGGAGAGTTCTAGCGAGGTGTCTTCCTGGCTCACCTTGAACTGACCCGGAAGATCGCGCGCAAATGCCTGGGCAGCGTAGACCAGTGTCTCGCATTGCGCTTCGGACAGCAGGCCATCGGCCTGCCAACATGCGGGAAGGCGCGGGCAAACATCGGGCTGCGGTGCCGCGACCGAACCCATGGCGACCGATTCCACGAGCGGGGTGGGATGGACCGGAGCATCTTCGAAGGCGATGCGGCTGGGCCGGTAAGGCAGGTAGATGCCTGCCTGTTCGGGCACAGGCGCGGCGTCGGCGAGGACCGAATAGGCAAGGTCGATCGCATTCGCCGTGGCTGCTGGTGTCGCGGCGAACGGCGCCACCGGCCGCACCGGCGCGCTTTGGGCAGAAGTCTTGCCAACGAGGCGCACTGGCTTGCCGAGCGGCAGGCGATGGATGTTGGCGGAGGTCTGTACGCGGGGCGGAAGCGCAGTGATAAGCTCGTGGAGCGAGATGAGGTCGGCAGTATCTCCGGTGATCGCAGGCGAGGACGCAGTCGGCGTCTTGTCGAACACAACCAGGCGAACAGCGATCCCCGTCCCTGTCCGGCGAAACATCTGCTGCAGGCGAACATCGAGGAGCAGCGATGCTTCGTCCTGTTCCTTGGCGAAGGTGAAGGCGTCGAAGCCTTCAGGCATAATGGCGACGATCCTCGCCCGATTAGCAGCGGCCCGGATTGCACCACGTAGGTGACGCATAGCGGTCTCACCGTCCTTGCCGCGTTCCAGGCTGTGAGCGAACGGCGGGTTCATCAGCACGGCAGACGGAACAGGGCCGCGAAGCAAGTCGGCGATCAGTTCCCCGTCATGCGAAGTGATGGTGGCCGTGGGGAAGACGTGGGCCAGACCGTCTCGTCTTGCCGAATCGATCTCGTTGAGGAGCAGCGAAGCATTCTGGAGGCAACCCCAGAGAGCAAGGGCACCATTGCCTGCGGACGGTTCCAGGAGCGTGTCTTGCGCGCAGACAGCTGCGGCCTTCGCCATCAGCCAGGCCAGCATTGGCGGAGTCGAGAACTGCTGGAGCTCGACCTGTGCTTCGCTGCGAACGTGCCGCGGCGGCAAGGCTGCTTCGAGCCAGTCGAACCGCGCTTCGGCTTCGTGTACATTCGTCGCCAGATCGATCCGTGGGGACTCTCGAAGCCAGAGTAGTGCGCCGATTTCGACCGCGCTGTTGTAGTCGTCGATCGTCCAGGCACCTCCCCAGTCCAGAACACCGGTCTCTTCGGCGAACAGCCCGGAAATGTCGGTACGGGTAAGATGACGACCCGAAGCAAGAAGCGCGGCAACTCGGGTGCCAATGGCATAGGCCAAGGGCATGGACGGCAACTGCTCGCCGGCGGGAAACAGGTCTGATTGAAACATGGCAATTCGTCCTCCTGATGGGGCATCGGGACACGCCCTCTGCCGGATCAGGAATTCGAGAAGCCCTCTCTCCTCTACCGCGCCGCTTTGCGGCGCAGCCATGCTGTAAGTTCATCGTTCCAGTCGGTGTCGCGTGAGGATGGTTTGCGAACGTGGATCGCCCTCCCTTCGCGGGCATAAGCGGCCAGGCCACGCGACGCGGCCAGCTCGCCGCCAGCATCGTGATCGACGAAGAGGTGAAGCTCGGTCACGCTCTCAGGCACGCTGACGAGGCCAAAGCGCTCATTGCCCAGGGTTGCCCAGACGGGGATGCCGGTAAGAGCATAGGCCGACATCGCGCTTTCGATGCCCTCGGCAAGTCCGAGCTTGCCGGAGGCCGGAGCTAGCAGGCGAACAGCAGCTTCACCGAGCGCGCCGAGCGCGCGCTTCGGTTTGTCGAATTCGGCCTTGGCATTGCCCGAAAGGAACGTGCGATGGACGGCGATCGGCCCCTCGTCGAGGCTGACCGCCGCAATCATGGCCGGCAAAAAGCGGGTGCGTCCCTTCGGACCAAGCGGCGTTCGTGGATGGAAGCGAAGAGCCGGAGATGCGGCGAGGATGCCGCGGCTCTCCAGATAAGCCTTTGCCGGACTGGCACGCAGTGGCTGTGCATCGCGCCAGATCCTCAGCGCTGCCGCCGAGGGTTTGCGGGTGCTGGTCGATCCGGGTTCGTTGGTGGTCGCAGAACCTGAAAAAAGCGCCGGTGCCTCGAAACCTTCACGCGCCAGAGCAGCCAGCACGCTCTGCTGATCGCATCCCGCGAAACAGTGAAAGAGGATGGCCTGTCGGCCGAGCGACACACCGAGTGACGGCGTGCGGTCATCATGCGCAGGGCAACAGGCCATGCCCTTTGTGCCGGACCATTTGCCCCCTCGCAATTCGCAGATGCGACGGGCGGTCTCGGCAAGCGACTGGTTGGGATGAGTTTGGACAGACAAGGACATGCGAGCTCCTCGGCATGCAAAGTGGCCCCCTCATCAGCGTTCCTCTTCTCTCCCGAAGGCAGGCATTCACAGGTTTCCTACAGGAGTATGTTCTATTTATGTTCCATTGCGATTCGAATCAATGGAGCACTAATCGAGATGACCTCTCTCAATCGTCTGACCGCGTTAGCGGTTGCCTGCCTGGGGATGATCGCGACCTCCTCTCAGCAAGTGCGCGCCCAGGATTTCACCTTGTTCGAGCACGCGATCGTTCCGCCGAAGACGGACCAGCAGCCGGCAAGGGAATATCTGCCTGCAATCTACCAGGCCGAGCCAGCAAATGTATCCTACCGGGAAGGACTGTATATGGCGGCGATAGCCAAGGCTGAGCGCCGTTACGGGCTTCCGACCAACCTGCTTCGGGCTCTTATCTGGGCTGAGTCCCGCTTCAATCCGATGGCTGTGAGTCCAGCCGGTGCTGCCGGGCTGGCGCAGCTTATGCCGGCCACGGCGCGAGAACTGGGCGTCCGGAACCGTCATGACCCTCTTGCATCGATCGACGGTGGCGCCAGGTACCTTCGCGATATGTTGGACCGGTTCGACGCGGTCCACCTGGCCTTGGCTGCTTACAATGCGGGCCCAGGTGCCGTCTCCCGATCACGCGGCATTCCCAGCAACGGTGAAACACCGCAATATGTCCGGTCCGTGTTGGGACGTTGGCAAGCAATTGGTACGTACAATTGACGAAACTGCCTGATTTCCAGCTATTGTCTGAAATCATGTGCCGGAATGAAGACGGACAACGCTAGTGAATGAGACCCCCGGTGAGCCGTTCGACTTTCGCAAGGCGTTGAAAGCACAAAAACGCCGGAAGCTGAGAAAGGAGATCGCATTGGGTTTGGGAGCATTCGCGATCGTATTTGCTGGAGGGGTGCTGGCACTCAACTGGCCAGTCCATGATGCCAGCCTTGCTAACGACGATCAGCAGCCTCAGGCTTTATTCCAGCAAGCGAGCTCCCCGCAATTCGACATCTGCGGATCCATCCGGCGCACATGCGTCGTGGATGGAGATACTTTCTGGCTTGATGGCGTGAAGATCCGCATTGCCGACATCGACACTCCCGAGATTAGCGAGCCTCGTTGCGACTATGAATACCAGCTCGGCATGCGTGCGACGTACCGCCTTGTCGAATTGCTCAATGACGGGCCCTTTGAACTGAGGACTATCGGGAGCAGAGATGAGGATCAGTACGGTCGCAAATTGCGGGTTGTAACGCGCGGCGGCCGCTCGCTTGGCGATCAGCTGGTCAGCGAAGGGCTGGCGCGGACCTGGACCGGGAGACGTGAGCCATGGTGCTGAACCGCGATCAGGAATTGTGGGCCGTCGCACTCTGGGTCGAAAAGAACCATGGCGAAGAGGGAACCGCTTATATCGCGCAGCAAATCCAGCGGCTATCCAACGAAGAGGACGAGGCAGGCATAGCAACGTGGAAGACTGTTGCTGAGCGCTTCGATCAACTTAGCTGCCAAAGCTCTACGAACTGAGGCTCGGCACGATGCGGAATTGGCTTCGGATCTGGGGCATCAGAATTGAGTTCGCCGTGCTGGCGTCAGTGTCCCTGATAGGGCTGAACCTGAGCCTTCAATCCTGCATTGGCTGAGAAGAAATTCGATCTCCCGATCAACCCTTCGCAAACTTCCCCATGATGACCTTTCCTCCTGTCCGCAGCTCATCGAGGTAGTCGCTCCACCATTGAGCCATGCGCACGCGCTCGTCCCAATGCTTGCCGCGATGGTAGATGCCACGCACAACATTGCTGTCGCCATGTGCCAGGGCACGCTCGATTGCATCCGGATTCCAAAGTCCCGACTCGTTCAGGAATGTCGATGCTGTCGCACGGAGTCCGTGCGCGGTGACTTCTTCTTTCGAGTATCCCATGCGACGGAATGCGGCATTGAGCGTGTTTTCACTCATGGGACGCTTGGAGCTGCGCGCAGATGGGAAAACATATCCTTCGCGGCCGAGCATCTCGGCCAGATCAGTGAGATAGCCTCTAACCTGCTTGGAAAGCGGGACGGCATGCGCTCGGCGCGCTTTCATTTTACCGGCAGGGATCTTCCAGACCCCATCGACGAGGTCGATCTCATGCCATTCGGCGTGCCGGAGTTCGCCGGGGCGTACGAACACATGCGGCGCTATCTGCAATGCTAACTTCGTCACCATGTAGCCAGTGAAGTCGTCGATTGCGCGCAGCAGCCCGCCTAGCTCGGTGGGCTCGAGGATTGCTGCATAATGCGTGGCTCTCGGCGTTACGAGAGCGCCCTTCAGCATACTGGTCGGATCGGATTTGCAGCGGGTGGTAGCAACACCGTAGCGAAACACGCGGCCTGCGAACGAGCGGCATTTCTTCGCAGTCTCGTGCTTACCGGTGGCTTCCAGCCGTTTGAGGGGAGCCAGGACTTCGAACGGCTCGATCTCGTTGATGGGTCGGTTCCCGATGGCAGGCGCAAGCTTGTCGAGGAAATAATTGGCCTTGACGATCGTGCCATCGGCACGGCCATTCTGGACCATCATCTGTTCAATATACTCACGTGCGACTGCCTCGAACGTCTGTGCAGAAAGGAACTCGGCGCGGATTTTCCGCTTCCGCTTCTCAAAGGCCGGGTCGCCCCCTGAAGCAACAGCTCGTCGTGCCTCGTAGGCTTCGTCTCGCGCTTGCTTGAGACTGATGTCTGGATAGCTGCCGATGCAGAGCTTCTTTTGCGCGCCGCCGATCCGGTATCGGAATCGCCAAAGTTTGCCGCCGGTCGGCGTGACCTCAACATATAGGCCGCGCTCATCGGTTACCTTGTACGGCTTATCCTTGGGCTTGAGTGCGCGGAGGCGAGTATCTGTTAGCGGCATGTGGGGGCCTTTTCATCTGGGCCTTTGCGAAACGGCCTCAAAAGGCCCACAAAAGTGTCTGGAACCCCCAAGAACAGGCGGGACGATCCGGAACGATCCAAGGGCCAAATCCCCAGGATTTCTGCGGGTTTTATAGATTATTTGGGAGAACGTGAGAAGAACAAATGGTGCCCAGAAGAGGCACCGAACCCTGACGCTCTTGTTTATGCCGCATTGGCCATCTTCACCTTGATGCGGTGGACGGTCCC